>NZ_JAOPFX010000001.1 GCF_025515205.1 Microbacterium fluvii
CCCGCCAAAACCCCCGCTTCACCGACCTCAACACCAACAGCATCGACACCCCTCACATCAGGGTGTTGCACTGACCCCTTGAGACCGCCCATCCGATCGTCCTGCGTAGGCCGAATCACCTGATCTGAGCGCCGCGAGCCGCGCGTCGCGAGCCGCGAGAGTGGGGGAACGGGCCGAGCAAGCCGAAGCCCGAGCAGCCTCAGAAGGTGGGCGCCTCGTCGGGCTCGGCGGCTCCCCGCGCGTGCAGCGTGAGCGCGTTTCGGGCGTCGCGGATGCTGCCCACCGACGAGTCGATCACCGTGCGGTAGCCCAGGCGCGCGGCCTCGCTGCGGCGCTGCGCCTGCTGGGTCACCGGCCGCACCTCGCCTGCAAGGCTCAGCTCTCCGATGACGGCGACGCCGCGCGCGAGCGCATGATTGTCCATCGAGCTCGCCACCGCGATCGCGATCGCGAGGTCGGCCGCCGGCTCCGTCAGCCGCACGCCGCCGACCGTCGAGACGTAGACGTCGCGGGTGCTCAGCTGCAGATTCAGGCGCTTCTCGAGCACGGCCAGCACCATCGCGACACGCGATCCGTCGACGCCGTTGACGATGCGCCGGGGGTTGCCGCCGTTGCCGGGGATCGTGAGCGCCTGCACCTCGACCGGCAGGGCGCGGCGTCCCTCGAGGGCGATCGTGACGCACGTGCCGGCGACCGGCTTGCCGTGACCGAGGAACAGGGCGCTGGGATCGGGCACCTCGGCGATGCCGGCGCCGGTCATGTCGAAGCATCCGCTCTCGTCGGTGGGTCCGAAGCGGTTCTTGAGCGCGCGGAGGAACCGCAGCGACGTCTGCCGGTCGCCCTCGAAGTGGCAGACGACGTCGACGAGGTGCTCGAGCACGCGAGGGCCGGCGATCGTGCCGTCTTTCGTGACGTGGCCGACGATGATGACGGGCAGATCGCGGTCTTTCGCGACGCGGATGAGCGTCGAGGCGACCTCGCGCACCTGGCTCGGATGCCCGGCCACACCGTCTGAGAGCGCCGACGAGACCGTCTGCACCGAGTCCACGATAATGAGGTCGGGCTGCACCTCGTCGACGTGCCCGAGGATCGTCGCGAGGTCGGTCTCTGCCGCGAGGTACAGCTCGTCGTGCAGCGCTCCGGTGCGCTCGGCGCGCAGCCGCACCTGCGCGGTCGACTCCTCGGCGCTCGCGTAGAGCACGCGGCGCCCCGCCCGCGCCGACTGCGCGGCGACCTCGAGCAGCAGCGTCGACTTGCCGACGCCGGGCTCGCCGCTGAGCAGGATCGCCGCCCCCGGCACGATGCCGCCGCCGAGCACCCGGTCGAACTCTCCGACTCCGCTCGTGCGTCGGGGTGCATCCGCAGTGTCGACCTCGGTGATGCGTCGCGCGGCCCTCTCGGCCGACGGCGCGACGGGAGTCATGGCGCGCAGGATGCCGGTCTGCTCGGATGCTTCGACCACCGTGCCCCACTGCTGGCACTCGCCGCAGCGGCCCACCCACTTGATCGTCGTCCAGCCGCACTCGGTGCAGCGGTACGGCGCGGTCGGGGTGGGGCGTCGGGCCATTCCCTCAGCGTAATCGTGGCCCGCGACATCGCCGCGAGGCCCGGGGCGTCAGTCGCGCAGGTCGTCGGCGACGGCACGCAGCGCGTCGGCCGAGCGGCGGAACAGGCCCAGCTCGCTCGGCGAGAACTGCGTCTGGCGGATCGGCTCGGCACCGGCCGCCGACACCACCGACGGCACCGACAGGGCGACGCCCGAGACTCCGTGGAAGTCGTCGAGCACCGTCGAGACCGGCATGACGGCGTGCTCGTCGTCGAGGATCGCCTCGACGATGCGTGCGCTCGACAGGCCGATCGCGTAGTTGGTGGCGCCCTTGCCCTGGATCACCTTGTAGGCCGCGTCGCGCACGTCGACGGCGATCTGGTCGAGCTCATCGACCGTGAACGGAGCCTGCCCGTCGAGCGGCTGCCACTCGAGGATCGGCACCTGGCCGATCGTCGCCTTCGACCACTGGGGAAACTCGGTATCGCCGTGCTCGCCGACGATGTAGGCGTGCACGCTCGCGATCGACACGCCCGCGCGCTGCGCGAGCTTCCACCGCAGGCGCGACGTGTCGAGCACGGTGCCCGACGCGAAGATGCGGTTGACCGGAAGCCCGGTCGTCTCCTGCGCGAGCACGGTGAGCACGTCGCACGGGTTGGTGACGATGACGAAGACGGCCTCGGGAGCCACCTCGAGCAGCTGCGGCATCATCGACTTGAGGATGTTGGCGTTGACTCCGGCGAGCTCCGTGCGGGTCTGCCCGGGCTTCTGCTTGGCGCCGGCGGTGATCACCACGACGTGCGACCCCTCGGCCACCGAGATGTCGGCACCGCCGATGATGTCGCTCGACCCCGTGAACATCGCGCCGTGCGAGAGGTCGAGCACCTCGGCCTCGGTCTTCTCGGCCGCGATGTCGTAGAGGGCCACGTGGCGGGCCGACCCGCGGATGAGGGCGGCATAGGCGACACTGGATCCAACCGCGCCGGCTCCGACGACGGTGAGTTTCGAGTTCTCGATCACGCTCATGTGCTCAGTCTGTCAGTGGACGGATGCGGCAACCAGAGGTATTTCTGGGGGCATTCTCTTCCGCGGCGGCGGCAGGCCGCATCCGTCAGCCGTGGCGGTGTTCGGCGCCGTAGACGGCGGCCTGCGTGCGGTGCGACATGCCGAGTTTGGCCAGCAGCCCGCTCACGTAGTTCTTCACGGTCTTCTCGGCAAGGCCGAGGTGCGCGCCGATCTCGCGGTTGGTCAGCCCGTCGGCGATGAGGTCGAGCACCTGCCGCTCGCGGTAGGTGAGTGCGACGCCCTCGTCGTCGTGCGGGGCGGGGGCGAGGGATGCCGCGGCCCGCCGCAGCAGGTCGGCCGACTGCACCGTGCCGCCCGCGGCCGTCTGCCGGATCGCGTCGATGAGCGATGCGCCACGGATGTCTTTGAGCACGTATCCGCTCGCCCCCGCCAGCGCCGCCGAGCGCAGGGCCGCGTCGTCGTCGTAGGCGGTGAGCATGAGGCACGCGATCTCGGGGCGCCGGGACCGCACCGTGCGGCACAGGTCGATGCCGCTGCCGTCGGGCAGACGCACGTCGAGCACCGCGACGTCGGGAGAGGTGGCCTCGATGCGGCGCAGCGCCTCGCGGGTGGTGGCCGCCTCGCCCACCACCTCGAGCCCTGCGGCCGAGCCGATCAGCTGCACGAGCCCCCGCCGCACGATCTCGTGCTCGTCGACGACGAAGACGCGGGTCACGCGGTGCCGCCTTCGACCAGCGGCACCGTCCAGGTGAGGGTGGTGCCGGCGACCGCGGCCGATCCGCCGCGGGCGGCGGCGCGCTCGCCGGCCACCGCGGCGAGGCCGTCGCCGATCCCCGGCAGATGCACCTCGAGCGTCACCGAGCCGGCGGCGGCGGTCAGCGAGACGTCGAGCGTCGGGGCGGCGGTGGCCGCCGCATCCGCCACCGCACGGCGCAGCAGAGCGGCGACGTCGTCGGCGACCTCGCGCGAGACGAGCGTGTCGATCGCCCCCGCGAAGCGGATGGTCGGGTGCAGCCCGACGTCGCCGCTGGCCTCGGCGAGCGCCGTGACGAGCCGCTCGCGCGCGCCGTCGGCAGACGGGGCGCCTTCGGCCCCGAGCGCGAGGATCACGGTGCGGATCTCGCGGATCGTGTCGTCGAGCGCGTCGATCTGCTCGTCGAGGCCGGTCGCGGGCGCCTCGGCGGCGAAAGCCTGCAGGGCGAGCCCCGCGCCGTAGAGGCGCTGGATGACGTGGTCGTGCAGGTCGCGGGCGATGTGCGCGCGGCTGCGGGCGAACTCGAGGCGGCGGCGGTCGTCGCGGCCGCGGGCGACCTCGATCGCCAGGCCCGCCTCGCCGGCGAACACGAACGCCATCTCGAGGTCGATGTCGCCGAAGGTGGGGGCGCCGGGAGCGCGCGAGATCGTGAGCACCCCGAGCGCCTCGTCGCCGGCGAACAGCGGCAGTGCGACGGTCGGCCCCTGCGGGGCGTCGGAGAGGGATGCCGCCGGCAGCGCCTCGACGCGGGCCGCGCGCCGCGAGCTCAGGGCGCGGCCCGCGAGCGTGCCGGTCGCCGACGAGACCCGGCCCCGCACGGTGTCGGCGGCCTGGCCGTGCGCGGCCGTGACGACGAGGTGCGTGCCGCCGCGCACCGGCACGGCGAGGGTCACCAGGCGTGCGCCGAGCACGGGGGCCACCCGTTCGACGACGACGTCGAGGGCGTCATCGCCGGTGGCGTCGAGCAGCGCCCCGAGCACGTCGGCCAGAGCCGTCGTCCAGGCTTCGCGGGTGCGGGTGCGCTCGTAGAGGCGGGCGTTCTCGATGGCGATGCCGGCCGTCGCGGCGAGCGCGACCACGAGGTCTTCGTCGTCGGCGGTGAACTCGCCCTGCGCGTCGGCGAGGTAGAGGTCGCCGTAGACGGCGTCGCGCACGCGGATCGGAACCCCCAGGAAGGGGTGCATCGGCGGGTGGTGGGGCGGGAAGCCCACCGAGCGCGGGTCGTCGCTCACGTGGGGGAGGCGGATCGGATGCTCGGCCGCGATCACCGCGCCCAGCACACCGCGCCCGTGCGGAGGGTCGCCGATCGCGCGGGCGGCGTCTGCCGGGATGCCGCGGTGGATGAACCGCTCGAGCAGCCCGTCGGGGCCGAGCACGCCGAGTGCTCCGTACTGTGCGCCGGTGAGGGAGCGGGCAGCATCCACGATCGCCGTCAAGACCTCGTCGAGCTCGAGATGCTCGACGACGCTGGTGCTGGCGCGCAGCAGATCGCGGAGTCGATCCCCGGCGGCGGCGGTGCCGGCAGCATCCATCTGAGCCTCCCGGGGGAAGTGTAGCGAGGGCCGATCCGCCGATGGCGGACCGGCCCCGCGTTCCCTCCGCACCCCTGAGGAGGGTGTCTGTGTCAGCTCTTCTCGCCCGGCACGATGCAGACCGGGCAGTGCACCTTGAACAGGATCTCCTGCGCGACCGAGCCGAGCATGGTGCCCACCCACAGGCCGCGGTGATGCGTGCCGAGCACGATCATCGACGCGCGGTCGGCGCGTGCTCGCAGGGCCGCGGCCGGGTGGTCGTTGACGAGCACCTCTTCGACGCCCAGTTCGGGGAACTCCGCTGTGACGAGCCGCCCCGCGTCATCGAGGATGCGCCGGTGCACGTTCTTGACCTCCAACGGCGACGACACCAGCGCGACGGCGCCGTCGATGGCGGGTGCCGGCATCTGCCAGGCGTGCACGAGCCGCAGCGGCACGTCGGCCCAGCTCGCCTCGTGGGCGGCCAGCCTGATCGCCGCATCCGCCGACTCGTCGACGTCGACGCCGACCATGACCGCCTGGCCGTTGGGCACCCAGCCTTCGGGCACGAGCACCGTCGGCACCGTCGCGCGCGCCGCCGTGCGCGTGGGGATCCAGCCGCGCAGCGCCGTGTGCATGGGGCGGGTGTTGGTGATGCCGACCACGAGCAGGTCGGCGCGCTCGGCCTCGCGGATGAGCGTGTCGGGCATCGAGCCGTCGGTCCAGTGCGATTCGACGTCGACCTCCGGAGCAAGCTGCCTCAACTCCCGGGTGCCCTTCTCGAGGGTCTCTTCGGTGTGGGTGTAGTCGCTCAGCAGCATGTTGGTCACCGTGACGACCTCGACGCTCGTGCGCCCGCGGGTCGCGCGGTCGGCGACCCAGGCCAGGGCGGAGTCTGCGGCGGGGCTGCCGTCGTATCCGACAACGATGTGCACCATGGTGTCCTCCTCGACGTTCGTGCGGCGCGGTGCCGGTCTCTGATTCGGACGTTAGGGGAGGGCGGATGCGGTGGGCAGGGCCGAAGGTCCCGCGCCGCCGTGGGACCTTCGGCCCTGCCGCCGGCGAGGGTGCGGGGCTTGGGTGGACCCCAGGGGAGCGGAGGAAAGGAGCACACCATGGACGAGCGATTCGCGACGGACGGGTGCCCGATCATCCCGACGGATCCGGATGCCGCCACTCCCGTCACCGGAACGCAGATGCCGCTGCAAGCACCGGGGGTGAAGGTGCGGCACTCCGAGTCGGTGACGCGCAGCGAGCGCCCGCGGCCCATTCCGCACATCACGCCGCGCTCGTGAGAGCGGGGCTGCGGCCCCGATTCGCGGCATCCGCCGACGTGACGTAAGCTATTCGGCGGTGACGTGTCCGAGCGGCCGAAGGTGCAACTCTCGAAAAGTTGTGTAGGGTAACCCCCTACCGTGGGTTCAAATCCCACCGTCACCGCCAGAAAAACCCCTGTTTCTCAGGGGTTTTTCCATTTGCCGACGTGCTCGTGCGAAAGAAATGCGCAAAGTCGGCGCGGCGTCCGGGCAACTGAGACCCGCGGAAATCCGCAGAGTTCGGCATTACATGCGAGTTCGCGCGGGCCCTGCGATGGGAACATGTCCCACCGCAGGGAAGGCGCAATCGCCCCCCGGCGGCGCCCTCGTCCATCTCCTCGGCGTGGTGCGGTGGGCGTCGCCGGCGCCGCGTCCGCGCCGACCGGGAACGGGGATCCGGGCCGGTGAAGTGCTCAGTCGAGGGTGTCGCGTGAGTAGCCACCATCGTGCAATTCATCGAGCCGGTCATGCGAACGATCGGGTGCCGGTCACCGGTAGCCCGCGACGATGCCGGTCGTCGACTGTGCCCGGGCCGCTGTGGATGGACCTCGAGTCCACCTCGCTGTGTCACCGCGCTGTTCGTTGAAGGACCGGCTACCGCGCGGCGTCAGACTATGCGCGGTAGCAACTCATCAGAGGTCAGCCATCGTCCGATTCGTCGGCGCCGTCGGATCGTTTTCGGTTTCGTTGAATGTTCGCGAAAGCGGCGATGCCACCCGTCGCTACCGCGCTGGCGACGACACGTCCAACGTCGAACGGTGCGCCGGATACCCAACTCCATAGTCCGTAAGCCGTGAAGCAAGCAAGGAGTGCGCAGACAAGCCAGAAGGCGACCAGGAACACCATTTCCATGATCGGAAGTCGGGCCATGGGTGAATCCTACGGGTAGCCAACGAGACAGCATGTAGGCAGCCAAGTCGGCAGCGCGCATCGGGACTGGCTAGCGAATCACGGTTCCCGGATTCGTCCGCAAAGATGTCGGATATGGAACTCGTTGTCGATGTGTTCCCAGTCGCGAGAGATCGGTGGATTGCCGTTGTCGGCGCGCCCCTCGGCGAGTTCTCGACAGAAGCCGTGACCCCGGATCGGATTCCTGACGAGGTCGCCTCGGCCATCTTCGGTGTCCTCGGGAGCAGCCACTCATGGCTGCTCGTGGACGAGCTCGGGCTTCCGTGGTCGCCCGACTCCGCACCGACGCAACTCCTTCGCATGCTCGGACTCGATAGCCCCTAATCATGCGTCAGTCGTCGACCGGCTTCAGGGCGAGGAAGAACTGCTCGGCGACGTTTGCGGGTCGGTGATCGTGCGTGTCATGTCTGCGTGTTCGGGTCGCCGTTCAGCCATGTTCGTGCGTGCTCGTCGGCTCCTGGTCCGAGTAGCCACTCAAGCGTCGCGCTTCCGGACCTGAGCGTATATATGTCGCCCGCAAGTGGGGCGCTCTCGAATAGTCGCGTTCGCCTGACCGGATCCGCGGACAGTTCGGAGACGCCAAGGCGCAGTTCGTCGATTCGCAGTTGGCCGACAGACACCTCGATGTCGCCGTACCGCCAGTCCTGCTTGTAGAAACCGGGAAGGTCGCCGGCCGTCACGCGGAGCGCGCTACGCAGTCGATGGCGACGGGTGTTGGACGCGTCCCGAATGCCCTCCGCGGCGCCCTGAATCGCGCCTTCTGCTGCGACGCCGAAGATCGCCTCCCAGAGCATGGGGCAAGGTTAGCGCGGCCGATCGGTTGGGCTGCAGACGGCTCGCGAACCGGAGGGACGGTGTTCGTGTCAGTCGATGAACAGACGGATCCGCTCGGCGAGGTCGACATTCATTCCCTGCTGCACGAGCCGCTCGAGGAGTTGTGTGTCCCCACCTCGGATGGCATCTTCGAGCGTGCTGCCCAGCCACGCGACGACCCAGTCGTCTTCCGGACGTTCGGGGTGATTCAGTGCCGCGAGCAAGAATTGATCAGCCCACTCGGGTTGGCGCATCACCGCTTCGACCTCTTCGTCGATGCGGTACAGATCCCCGCCCCACGACATCACCCTCACTCGCTCGTCTCGACGTGGGCTGCGAGATGCGGATTCGGCCTCCCAATACCGTGTCACCAGGGACGCGAGCGGATCAGAGTTCACGACAGCATCATTCCGCAAGAGGACCTCTCGCGGTGCTGCGTCACGAGGTGGATTTCGCGGAAGAGACCGCAAGCCCCCCACCCGCATGCGAGCGAAGGATCGACCGTGCAACTTACCCGCGCTCACGGCCTGGCAGCGGTGCACCTGCCAGAAACGCCTCATATGGCGTCCGTGCGTCATCGTCGACTATCGGCGTGTGATGGCGATAACGGGCGTCCGTCTGATCCCGCTTCGGCCCCGAGATCCAGTAGCGCTCTTGGGTCTCGACGTCGTAGAAGTTTGCATCGAAGTTCGAGTACGCGGTGCCCGTAATACGTCGGAGAGCGCGTCCATGAAAGTGGGCCGTGCGCCAGGTCTTGGTGAACCGAACCAAGCTGATCCAGGACGGGCCGGCGTCGGTGTCGTATCCGGTCTTGAGCTGGACGAACATGATCCGATCGGGCATGCGGCGATCCTATGGCGAGCGCGCCCGATGGTCAGTCGAACCCAGGTTAGCCAGCGTCGTGTTCCGCTTGCTTCAGGACCGGTGATCGCGCGTCACGCGGTGTGAGCTTTGGCGGACAACTTGGGCGCATGGCCTGCCGGACGGCCGGTCGTAGGTCGGCGCCGAGTAGCATCCGCTATGTGGGTGATCGTGTTCAGCCTCGGGTGATCGGTCGCGCGTACGAGTACGCAGGTGAGTCCAGTGTTCTTCTGAATCCCTGGCCGGCTGCGTCTGGACTGGTGAATCGGGCTACGCAAATGGCGATCCTCGGTGAGTGGGTTGATCTGTTGAGCGGACCGACGTCCATTGAGGACTTGACCCTGTGGGGGCGGGTATCGGATCGCCTGATGCAGGCGCTGGCGGGGCAGTCTCAGCTTCGCCGTTTGGAGCTCAAGTGGGGTCCGTATACCGATCTGGCGCCAATTGGTCAAATGGCGGACCTTGAGGAACTTGTTCTCGGTGGAGCGAGCGCGGTCACCGACTTGCGCCCGCTGGCGCGGTTGTCGCAGTTGAAGGTCCTCGATGTGGAGAACGGGCGGAGGGTCCTGGATTACTCGCCGCTAGGCGGTATCCCCTCATTGCGTCGACTCGCCGTAGGTCCGAGCATCAGCGGGAGCCGCACAGATGCGGAGTCCGTAGAGTTCCTCCGGACACTCCCGGATCTTGATGCTGTGTGTTGGGATCCTCGGGTCCGGTCCCTCGACTACTCACCCTTCCTCACCCTCACGAACGCATCGATGATTGCTCTGCGCGGACAGAAGGGGATGACGCCCAGCCTCGCGGATCTTGAGTGGGCACTACCTGGAATGCAGGCTCACGCCGCCGAAGTCGCGGACGAACAGTGGGTGCTTCACTCCCACGACGGAAGCGTCGCGGTGCTCGATACCGACATCACCGGACGAAGGGCCTTCCGGGAACCCACTGAACAGGAACGAGAGACGATTCTCACCACCCCGTTCGCGACGAAGACAGACGAGTGGGAAGACGAGCTGCGCGGTGCGATTTCCGGTACGACCATCCGAACTCTCGGTTCGACCGCAAGGACGCGGACCGAGAAGTTCTGGGTGCGCGTCGAGAGTCCCGAACGGGCGGACCAACATCCCCTGCCATTGCACCGCGAGCACATCGTCGGGAAGTTCGCTTTCGTGGGATCAGCCGAAGGGCCGTTACTCATCTGGGACTCACCCATCGCAAGCGAAGATGATCCCACATCGATTCACGCTTTTTTCACCGGCAACGTTGACGCGGCCACCTCAAGACCGGAACCCGAGGCTGTCGACGACGACGACTACTACGACTACGAAGATTGCGTCTCGCTGTCGCCCGCCCGGGCACTCGTACGCGTCGAGGGGACGCTGCGTGAACGTGTCGTCCTCGTCGACCTCGAGCGTGCAAGCCCCGGCGGTACATGGTCTGCGATCGTCGCCGCGTTCACGCAGTTCGGCGGCGAGATCGTCGCAGGACCGGAGCTAGGGCCAAACACAATCCCCCACCTGCCGACCGTGGAGCCGGTCTTCTGGATCCGCCGCCGTTCCAACGAGCCCGAAGGTTCCTACCTCTCACGATACGGCGCCAGCCCCCAACACTGACCACGAGAACACCGGCCGCCTGATTCGCGGAAGGATCCGCGCACCCACCGTCATGCGTCCCAGGGGGCGACGCGATCTCGGCCAAAGTCGATGAGGCGATCGAAACGCGATCGCCTGAAACCGCCGCGCGCGAGAGATTCAATTTGGCCCACAATCAGCCGGACGTGCGCGACCTCATCGTCGTCGAGCATCGGCTCATCCTCGAAGAAGATGAAGCGACCGCACTCCAGCGTGAACGACCAGTCAAAGTTCGCGTACAGAGTAATGATTGCACCGTCGGGGTTCGGTGGGACGAAATCGACGAGTGTGCAGTACTGCCCCTCGCGCTCCGGGGTCAGTTCTACGCTCACCGCGGGAAACGACTGCTTGACTTGGCTCGCGACAGCGTCGGCGAGGCGCGCGCTCCCTCGCTCAGCCGAATCACTCACCGAGCCAAACTAACCCACTCGCGGCGCCCGCACGCCGACCGTGCTGCGGTCCGCGGGGCGCCAAGCGTGGCTCGTCACGGTCTTGCCTGTCTCGAACTGCTCCGAACGAGCTACCTCGACCAGGGGTACGCGCTCGAGGGCGCAGCCTGACCCGGTCCTACTCCACCGACGTCAGCGTCAGGATGTAACGCTCCTGCAGATCCGGGTCGACTTCGTCCCACTCGGGCTCGTTGTGACCTGGGCGGTTCCGTCCCTGAACTCGCACGGTGTACCGGCCGGCGCGAGGAAGTGTGAATGCTATGCATCCGCCGAGACCACCGAGCGGTATCGCTTCCATCTCGATCGTGCTGAGTTCGATGTCGACGAGTGCGTACTCGATCCAACTTGGGTCGTCAGATGTTCGGCCGATCTCGTCGATGACGATCTTGACGCCGACGAGGCCGGTGTGCGTTCCGGTGATGAGCATGAGACCGTCCGGTGGGTCCCGTGAGCAGTGCGCAATGGGGCTTGCCGGATGGAGTCGCCCGTGGAGACCTGTCAACGCTCATTGTCGGACTCTCGCGAGGGTCCGGTATCGATCAGCCGGCATCCGCCGCGTTCGTATGATGTCGCGTGTGGAGATGAAGTGGTTCACCGCGGCGCTGCTTTGGGGTGACGGTGACGACGATGACCCGTATGCCCGGTATCGAGCCCATCTCGCGACCATCGAACCGGTGCTTCCGGTGGGTGTGCGTACCTTGGCGTACGACGTCGAGCTTCATGACGCGCGCGTGGAGTCGGTCGATCACGTCGGCTCGTCACTTGTTATCGATGTGATCACCAACGACGACGGTGGCACGTATCGACGTGTTCGACTCGCGTACAGCGGTGCGGAGATCCTCGACCCTGTCACGGGTGACCTCGCCGCGCTGCATCTGCTTTCTGACGAGGCGGAGATTCTGTACGACGAGGTCGATGTCACTGATGAGGGCAACTTCGTCCACCGCGGCTGGGTCTGGCCCACCGGGCAGTTCACCGTCACGTTCACCGGGCTCACCGTTGAGATCCGACCGGCAACTGCGGGTGAGTTCGAAGCGCTGCAAGGCCCGGACCGTGAACCCTTGACTGAGCACCCCTTGTCCGACAAGTGGCTCGACTTCGAACCGCCCCTGATCGCGGCCGCAGCCCGCGGGGACCTGGACGAGGTTCGGTCGTTGCTGCAGGACGGTGACGTCGTCGACACCACGACAGCCGACGGCGCGTCCGCATTACACCTGGCGGCCAGCCGATCCCACCTCGACGTGTGCGCCGCGCTGATCACCGCCGGCGCCACCGTGGACCTCTTGGACGTGGCAGGCGAGACACCGCTGTTCGGAGCGCTCCGCAGCGGAGAGGGCGTCGTGCTTCGCTACCTCATCGATCACGGAGCGGACCCTTTCGGACGTGAAACGGACCACGGAATGCTTGCGATCCACCAAGCAGCTAGCGGACCCAACATCGATGCCCTTGCACTGCTCCTCGAACACGGCGCCGCCATCGACGCCCAGGACGAAGACGGTTACACGGCCCTGATGTATGCCGCCGAAGCTGACACCGACCCCGCCGCCGTCAGCTTCCTCCTGGCACACGGAGCGAACCCGCACCTGCGCACCGGCAAGGACACCGACCCCACAAGCAGACACAAGCTCGCCTCTGAACTCGCGGAACGCGTCGGCCACCACGACATCGCTGCGGCAATACGCACCGCCGAACAACAGACCGCGCCATCAGCCCGCTGAAGGACCCGCAATCGCCCGCTCTCCAGTGCGCACGCCATCTGCCCCAGCGCGCCGGGTCGCGATCCGTACCTAGTAGCGCAAGAGCCAGTGCCGAGCTCGAGGTGACTCAAACCAGTCGGGGTCGAACGGTTCGCTGAGGCCGGTGTAGCTGGCGATCAGAAGGAGCGATGACGAGATGTGTCGACCCATGCTCCAGTCCAAGGCTGCCTCCGCGGGAAGCGGGTCGCCTTCGCCTTCGTCCGTCTCTCTGCGGAAGAGCGGGTCGAACTCTCGTGTGATCTGTCCGTCCTCGCCCAGAAGGAGGCGCGATACCGCATTGACGTTGACGAAGACAGAACCAGCCGGACCAGGCTCACAGAGCCGACGGAACTGCTCTTCGCTCGCCCCGAGATACCCGTTGTCTTCCCAGACGATCACATGGTGGTCGGTCTGAATCGTGATCGTGTGGCTGACCAGGCCATCATCCGCCCACGAGGCCTCCTGTGCGGCTTCGAAGCTCGCCATCTCCTGCGCACCCGGCAGAAGAGCGTGAATAGCGGCATCCGCTGAAGGCATGACAGTGACCGAAATGCACGCCACCAGTCCGTCGTCAGCCCACGGGTATTCAGTCATCGACTCGCTGCCTCCAGAGGCTCATCAGAAGAGTGCGGCATGGTTCAGCCGCGCCGCCATGCTCTCACCGTCCCCGCCAAAAGGGCGTGTCGCCTTCGCCGCCAGCGAGGACGGAGTGATCGGAGACAGTCGTGGCATACGCCGAGATGCGGCGATCAAGCGTGCGCGGCGCCGCGAGGGACATGTCGCACAATTGGTGGATGAGCTCGAAGACCTCGCTGCGGTTTGAGCTGTTCTGGTTCGTGTTCTCAGTGGCGGCGGTCGTGTTGTTCACGTCTACAGCGATTACGACAGTCGCACACCGAAGCGACTGGACGCCGGGATTCGTCGACCTCCCCGGCTGGGAGATGGAGCTCCCGACGTGGTTCACCTTCGGCGTGAACTGCGTCATCCTGGTCCTCACCGCGAGTCTCGCCGTGCTGACCGCGGCGCTCCTGATCCGTCGCCTGCGAGGTCAGAGCGAATCCGACATCGACGAAAGCAATTGATTCGACTTGGCGACCCAGGGTGGACACTTCGTGCGATAGGGCGACGAAGCCCGGTTCTCGGCGGGTGCACCATCCGCCGCCACGGAGCGGGCTGGTCGGCTGCAGCCGCTGAGAGATGCGCCCGAGCCTGCTCGTGGCCTTACGCCCCGAAGCCAGCTTGAGCAACGCGAGCAGTCCGCAGCGAATCCGGGTGCGCGATACTTCAGTCATGCCCCAGAAGCGGACTGCGCGCGTGGTGCTGCGGGATGTCGTCACCTCGGCGGACCGTGCGACGGTCCTCCATCTGCGTCTCGGTCCTGGCCAGGAGAGGTACCTCAACTCGATCGAGTCCATCTTCGAGGAGGCTGACAGCGAACCGCAGGGAATGCCGCACGGGTGGTCTGTTCGGGATGCAGACACCGACGAAGTCGTCGGTTTCGTGATGATCAGCGACAACATCCCCGATCCCATTCCGGAAGACATGGTCGGGCCGTACTTCCTGTGGAAGCTGCTCATCGATGAGTCGGCGCAGCGTAGGGGATATGGCACGGCGACGCTCGATGCTGTCATCGAGTACGTGAGGTCGCGCCCGGGTGCCGAGGTGCTCTCCACGAGTTGCTCAGACGGCCCAGGCTCTCCGCGCGGCTTCTATCTCGGCTACGGCTT
This sequence comes from Microbacterium fluvii, assembly GCF_025515205.1. GTDB lineage: Bacteria > Actinomycetota > Actinomycetes > Actinomycetales > Microbacteriaceae > Microbacterium > Microbacterium fluvii. The sequence goes on from NZ_JAOPFX010000001.1 coordinate 14,277, forward strand.
CGTCGATACCGGTCGGGTGATGTGGGGCGAGAACATCCTGGCCATCGACCTGCAGCCACCCCGTCCCACCTCTGGTGCGAGCTGACGTCATCGGTCCACCTGGGCACGGCGACAGTGCGGCCGGCGTCTCGGTGGGAAGGCGCACAATGTCACTCTTCGAGCGGTTGAGTGACATTGTCGGGGGCGAGTTGCCCTTCAGGGCGCGTGACCGCTCGCCGGTGCCGAGATGCTCGCCGCAGCGTCACCGCCGGTCGCCGCAACCGCATCCTCGCGGGTCGCGCGGAACGGCACCTCTTTGATGAACAGCAGCAGCACGAACCCGGCCGCGACCATCGGAACGAGCACCAGGAAGACCGGGGTCAGCGCGTCGTTGTACGCGCCGACGATGAGGTCGCGGATCGCGTCGGGCAGGTCGTTCACGACGCCCGGGGTGAGCGCGTTGAGGTCGCCCGCGGCGCCGGTGCCTCCGAGGCTCGACAGCCGATCAGTGAGCAGATCGGTGAGGCGACTGGTGAACAGCGCGCCGACGAGTGCGCCGCCGATCGAGGCGCCGATCTCGCGGAAGAAGTTGTTCGAGGCCGTGGCGGTGCCGACCTCGCTGTCGGGGAACGAGTTCTGCACGACGAGTACGAGGATCTGCATCCCGAGTCCGATGCCGGCGCCGAGCGTGAACATGTAGCTCAGCAGCGCCCACAGCGACGTCTCGACGGTGAGCGTCGACATCAGCGTCAGGGCGATGCCGATGACCACCATGCTCGCCAGCGGCATCCACTTGTACCGGCCTGTGCGCGAGGCGAGGGCGCCGGTGGTGATGGTGGTGATCATGAGGCCCGCGATCATGGGCAGCATCAGATAGCCCGAGACCGTCGCGTTCACCCCGGTGACCATCTGCAGGTACGTCGGCAGGTAGGCGAGCGTGCCGAACATCGCGATGCCGATGAACAGCCCGGCGACGGTGGCGAGCACGAAGTTGCGGCTCTTGAACAGCTTCAGCGGGATCAGCGGATCGGATGCTGTGTGCTCCGCCAGCACGAAAGCGGCGGATGCGGCGACCGCCGTGACGATGAGCCACACGATCTGAGGCGAATACCACTCGTAGGTGTTGCCGCCCCAGGAGGTGACCAGGATGATCGAGGTCACCGCGACCGCCATCGTGAGTGTGCCCCTGATGTCGTACCGGAATGCGACTCGCCGTCGGGGCAGGCGCAGGAAGACGGCGGCGAAGATGATCGCGATGAGGCCGAGCGGGATGTTGATCCAGAAGGCCCACCGCCACCCGATGCCCTCGGTGAACCATCCGCCCAGCAGCGGCCCGATGACGGCCGAGAGGCCGAACACCGCGCCCATGATGCCCATGTACTTCGAGCGCTCCCGCACCGGGACGACGTCGGCGATGATCGCCTGCGACAGGATCATGAGGCCGCCGCCGCCGATGCCCTGGATGGCGCGGCCGATGATGAGCCACGTCATGTCCTGCGCCATGCCGCCCACGACCGAGCCGATCACGAAGACGCCGAGCCCGCCGATGAACAGCCACTTGCGGCCGACCAGGTCGCCGAGCTTGCCGTAGATCGGCATCACGATGGTCGCGGCGACCATGTATGCGGTCGTCACCCACAGCATGTGCTCGACGCCGTCCAGTTCGCCGACGATGGTCGGCAGCGCGGTCGAGAAGATCGTCTGATCGAGCGAGCCCAGCAGCATCGCCATCAGGAGGCCGGCGAAGACCAGAAGAACAGTGCGTCGGTCGATGGAGGGCGCCTGCTCGACGGGCGCGGTGGCGGTGAGGGAGGTCACTGTGCCACCTTCGCCGTCGAGGGCCGGTAGCCGCGTCCCCCCGAGGGGTGCACTTGTCGTACCCCAGCGGGGGTAGGCGCGATGGTCGATCTCGTCGGCCCCGGCGATCTCCGTCCGTCGGCTTCGCCGAGTTCCGTCGCCGCGACCTCGCCCGGGACACTCAGTGGTCGTCGTTCTCGAGGATCATGCCGACCGACGTCGCGCAGGCGTCGCCGCGCCATGCCTCGAGGCCCTCGCGGATGGCGAACCCGGCGATCACGAGTCCGGCGATGGCGTCGGCCCACCACCAGCCGAGAAGCGAGTTGAGGACCAGACCTGCGAGAACCGCTGAGGACAGGTAGGTGCAGATCAAGGTCTGCTTCGAATCGGCGACCGCGGTCGCCGAGCCGAGCTCCCGGCCCGCGCGCCGCTCCGCGAAGGAGAGGAACGGCATCACCACGACGCTGACCGCGGTGATCACGATGCCCAGCGTGCTGTGCCTCGGCTCGACGCCGCCGGACAAGGCGAACAGTGAGGTGGCGATCACGTACCCGGCGAGTGCGAAGAAGGCCACCGCGATCACCCGCAGCGTGCCCTTCTCCCACCGCTCCGGGTCGCGGCGGGTGAACTGCCAGGCGACGGCGGCGGCAGACAGCACCTCGATCATCGAATCCAGACCGAACGCGATCAGCGCACCGGACGACGCGAGCGTCCCCGCGGTCAACGCGACGCCCGCCTCGACAAGGTTGTATCCGATCGTCCCTGCGACGATCCACCGGATACGCCGTTCCAGCACGTGACGACGATCAGCAGCGAGAGTCGTTGTGCTCATGCGCAGGTGCACCCCTCACCCGTGCAGCAATCCGGCTCCACCGACAACACCACCTGCAGCAGCTCGCCGAGCGCCGGGGCCAGGTGCGGATCGGCGAGACGATACGAGGCGCGACGCCCCTCCGGTACGGCTTCGACCAAACCGCACCCCCGAAGACAGGCAAGCTGATTGGACATCACCTGCCTCGACACCCCCAGGGACTCCGCAAGATCCGACGGGTACGCGGGCCCGACGCGCAACGCGAGCAGCACCCCGGTGCGGGTCGTATCCGACAGCGCATGCCCCAGCCGGGCCAACGCTGCAGTGTGTGACATGGTCGCGGTCACCATAGCGCAACAGTACAGCAATCCGTGAACTAACCGCCTTTGACCGGTACTGGCCGTGTGGACGAGGTCCTCGAAGAGGACTGAGGTCACGTCGCCACCATGCTGTCGCGAGCGAGACCAGCGGCTACGCTGTGGCCGTGCCTGTGCCTGCCGACTGGTATCCACACCGCCGCCCCGACGGCGAGGGAGTGGGCTGGATCGTTCCCGACGGCGAAGGATTCCAGGCAGTCGATCTGCTGGGCCGCACGATCGGGCCGACATCTGTGGACTGGCTCGCGGCCGAAGTGCTGCTCGAAGAGCGCGGGATCGGCTATCTCGCCGACCGGTACACGCTGCGACTGCCGGACGGCACCGAGCGCAGCGTGCGCATTGCGGAAGTCAGCAGCGAGGGCATCAGCGTCGTCGCCGATGAGTTCGGGATCGCGTCCGCCGTCGGCGCGGTGCATGAGCACTTCCGGTTGCCGTTCCCGGCCCCGGAGGAACTCCAGATCATTACGTAGGAGCGACCGGAGTTCGGGTGGCGCGATCACGCCCGGATGCTGCGCCACGTCTACCCGGAGTCTCCGGGCCTGGTGGGCGGCGAGCGCGAGTTCTAGCATGTCGCTCGTTGATGCCGTCATGCCGATGGGGGTGGGCGATGGACGACGCGGTGGATCGCGACGGCGGGGAGGCCGACGAGCGGGCGGTCGACGACTTCGCGGGGTGGGTGTTCGACAGGTTCCTCGGCGGCATGGAGACGCTGTCGATCCACATCGGCTCCGCTCTCGGGCTCTATGCCGCACTCCGGGATGCGCCGGCCACGGCATCCGAACTCGCGGCGCGAGCCGGGATCGATCGACGGTATGCGCGCGAGTGGCTCGAGCAGCAGGCGACCGCCGGCATCCTTGCCGCCGACAGCAGGAGCGACGAGGTGACCTTCCATCTGCCGCCTGCGCAGGCAGAGGTGCTCACCGACCGCACGTCGCTCGGATACGCCGCGCCATTGGCCCGCATGTTCGCGACGGTCGCACTGCGCCTGCCCGACCTCATGGACGCCTATCGCGCAGGTGGGGGTGTTCCCTGGGCGGCGTTCGGCGCCGGCATGCGAGACAGCCAGGGTGACATCAACCGCCCATGGTTCGAGAGGATGCTCGCGGAAGCACTCGCATCCGTCCCGCAGGTGCACGAAGTGCTCTCTCGATCGGATGCCGGCATCGCCGACGTCGCGTGCGGGCACGGGTGGTCGACGATCGCGCTCGCCCGGGCGTATCCGGATGCGCTCATCGACGGCTACGACATCGATGCCCCCGCCATCGAGGCCGCCCGGGAGCATGCCGCAGATCTCGAGAATGTGACCTTCTCCGAGCTCCGAGGAGAGCAGCTCGCCGACGAGGGTGAGGATCGCTACGACGCCGCATTCGTGTTCGAAGCACTGCACGACCTGCCCGATCCGGTCGCCGTGCTCTCGTCGATCCGACGCGCGGTGCGAGACGACGGGGTCGTCGTGATCATGGACGAAGCGGTCGCCGAGACGTTCTCACCGCCCGGCGACGAGGTCGAGCGGGTGATGTACGCCTACAGCCTGCTGATCTGTCTGCCCGACTCGATGTCGACGCCCGACTCCGTCGCGACAGGAACGGTCATGCGACGCGCGACCCTCGAAGGCTACGCACGCGACGCGGGTTTCTCAGGCGTCAGCATCCTGCCGATCGACGGATTCAGCGCCTTCCGCTTCTTCCTGCTGGAGCGGTGAGGCTCATCGTCCCGAACGCCGCGGCCGAGCTCACGCGGCGGTGAGCGCGGCCTTCGTCTTGCCGCGGTGCAGAAACCACACCGGGCGGCCGTCATCTTTGCGGATGAGGGGCTCGAACGCCCACCACATCAACAGGGCGAACCCGGTGCCGCACACCAGCCCGAAGATCGTGTCGCTCAGCCAATGGGCGTTGATCAGGGTGCGCTGCCAGACGATGCCGACCATGAGCAGCCCCCCGATGATCCACCACGCGGCGCGCGCCGTGCGGCGCACGGCGGGGATGAGCGCCGCGACGCCGATGACGAGCGAGCCCACGGCGACGGCGTGTCCAGACGGGAATGAGCCGTGGTCGACCGAGAACAGCGGGCCATAGAGGCCGAGCGCCTCATCGGCGGCCGGCCGGGGGCGGTCGACGAGGCGCTTGAGGATCTGGGTGACGACGGCGATCGCGCCGAAGGTCGCGACGAAGAAGAAGAGCGCCGACCGCCAGCGTCCGACGATCAGCAGGGCGATCGGAATGCCGAAGGCGATCACCAGCTGGCCGAGCTCGCCGATGAACTGGAAGAACATCGGCAGCACCCAGGTGTACGTACCGCTGTCGGGCGTCGCGCCGTTGATGCCGCGCCACCAGTCGTCGACGCCCTGGGTGAACGGCGCCGACGGGCTGAGGCGAACGGCGACGGCCATCATCAGCAGCGCTGCGAGCAGACCGAGCGCCCACCAGAGCAGGGCTGCGGTGCGGCGAGGGGAGGATGCGGGGGCCGCGTGCGCCGCGGGCGCGGCGAGGGGGCTCTCAAGGGGTGACATCTTCGTCGAGTGGTCCTCTCAGCATCCGCCATGGACGCTGACGAAACCATATGCCACTCGGTATTGAAGAGCAAGCGTTGTTCGGGTTTCACACCTCCCGCGGCGCCGTCACCGCCGTCTCGGGCGCGGGGGAGCGGCCGCCGCCTCGCGTTCGGCGATCTGCGCGGCGACCTCGCGGCGGAGCACCTTGCCGATCAGAGAGCGGGGCAGGTCGTCGACGGCGACGACGCGCCGCGGCACCTTGTAGGCCGTGAGCCGCGAGCGGCAGTGATCGCGGAGCGCCTCGACATCGAGCGTCGCGCCGGCGCGCAGCACGACGGCCGCGACGACCTCTTCGCTGCCGTCGCCCTTGCGCGCTCCGACGACGGCCGCCTCCATGACGTCGGGATGCGTCTCGAGCACGTGCTCGACCTCACTCGGGGCGACGTTGAAGCCGCCCGTGATGATGAGCTCCTTGATCCGATCGACGATCGTGACGAATCCATCGGCGGAGACGGTGGCGATGTCGCCCGTGCGCAGCCAGCCTCCCTCCACCAGCGCGGCGGCGGTCTCGTCGGGTCGACTCCAGTAGCCGCGGAAGAGCTGAGGTCCGCGGATGAGCAGCTCGCCCGGCTCGCCCAGTTCGAGGTCGACGGTGGGGTCGTCCGGGTCGACCACGCGGATCTCGGTGCTCGGGAACGGCACTCCCACCGTGCCGGCGCGGCGGGTGGTGCCCATCGGATTGCCGAGGGCGACCGGCGAGGTCTCGGTCATCCCGTACCCCTCGACGAGCAGACCGCCGGTGACCGACTCCCAACGTTCGACGGTCTCTGCGGGCAGGCTCATCGCGCCCGAGATCGCGAAGCGCACGGTCGAGAGGTCGACGTCGCCGCGCTCCGCCGCGGCGGCCAGTCGATCGTAGATCGGGGGGACCGCGGGCAGGAACGTCGGAGGGCTGGTCTTGGCGGCCGCGACGACGAGGCCGACGTCGAAGGTGGGGAACAGCACGAGCTTCGCCCCGATGCTCATCGCGAAGGTGAGGCACAACGTCAAGCCGTAGGCGTGGAAGAGCGGGAGCACGCCGTAGAAGACCTCTGCGCCGTCCTTGAGACCGGGCACCCACGCGCGGCCCTGCATCGCGTTCGCGCGCAGCGCGGAGTGCGTGAGGATCGCGGCCTTCGGCGACCCTGTCGTTCCGCTCGTGTACTGCAGCAGCGCGATGTCGTCCAGGGCGGGGCCGGCGACGCGGCGGGAGACGCGGCGGTGATCGAGCAGCTTCTTCCACGTCTGCGCGGGCGCGGTGCGCGGAGTGCCCGTCAGTCGGCTGCGGGACTGCCGGGCCTTCGCTACGGGAAGCCGCAGCGCCAGGCGCTTGAGCAGCGGCAGCGCCTGCGTGATGTCGACGCTCACGATGTGCTCGATCCCGACGTCTGCGGGGAAGCCGGCGATCGTGTCGACCACCTTGTCCCACACGATCGCGACCCGCGCGCCGTGGTCTTCGAACTGATGCCTGAGTTCGCGGCCGGTGTAGAGCGGGTTGTGCTCGATGACGATCGCGCCCAGGCGCAGCGCCGCATAGAACGCGACCACGTGCTGGGGACAGTTGGGCAGCACGAGCGCGACGCGATCGCCCTTCGTCACGCCGAGTCGTCTGAGCCCCTCGGCGGCGCGCTCGATCTGCTCGCCGAGCTCGCGATAGGTCGTGACGGCGCCGAAGAACTCCAGCGCGGGCCGTTTGGCATGTGTGACGACACTGGCCGCGATCATCTGCGAGAGCGTCTGGGTCGGCTTGTCGATCTGCGCTGGCACACCGTCGGCGTACGAGGCGAGCCACGGTTTGGATTCGTAAGGGCTGTGCGGCACGGCGTCATCCCTCCTGATCGCCGATGAGGACTGGTGCGACATCCCGATCCGGCTCTCGAAGACTAACCCTTCCTGCTATCAGGCACCCGAGAGCGCCGCCCAGGCGATACCCGGCTGACATCTGAGAGCATCGATGCATGTCGTATGCCCCCGCACGCCGCTCGAACCCGACCGCCTGGGCCGCCTTCTGGCTGGGGCTGGCGGGGCTCGTGCTCATGCCCATCCCGCTGTTCATCGGGCTGATCGTCGGCGGCGGCCTCTCGATCATCGCCGCGGTGTTCGCGGTGATCGGACTTCTGAAGGGGCTCGCGCGCGGCGGCACCGGCATCGCCCCGGTCGTGTTCGCAGCGATCTTCATCGCCCTCACGTGGGGCGGCATCTCACTCGGCGGAGGCATCATCTGGTGAGCCGCCTGACGACGGTGTCGCCGGGAGCAGGTGGATGAGGTTCAGGCGCGCATCGCCTCGTCGGGGATCGCCTCGACGGGAATGATCGACACGTCCTGCATCTTCCAGTCGAGATCGGCGATGGCACGGGCGGCCGCGCTGAGCTTCGCCGTCGACACGCGATCCCGGTGCGGCACGACGAAGGCCTCGACGTGGAACACCTGCCCCATGTCTCGCATGCGCACACCCGCGTCCCGCACCCAGGGCTGTCGCTCGAGTTCGTCGACGATGCGCGCGACGAGCGGATGCGGGCCCGCATCGTCGACCGTCTGCGCGCGCTGATCGATGAGGTCACGCACCGCTGCGCGCGTGTTGCGGTACCCATCCCAGACGATGCCGAGCGAGATGAACAGCGCTGCGGCTCCGTCGAGCCACCACCAGCCGATGCCGATCCCGAGCACCCCGACGATCGACGCGACCGTGGTGGTCCAGTCGGCCTTCGCCATGTCGGCGTCGGCATAGAGCACCTTGTTGTGCAGCTGGGGCGCGAGCTTCGCCTTGGCGTGGCCATAGAAGAACGGCCCGACGACGATCACCGTCATGACCGCGATCATCAGCCAGCCCAGCCACACCGTCTGCCCGAACAGCTGCACCGTGCCGATCGCGGGGTGCTCCGCGCGCACGAGCCCGGCGATGGACTCCACGGCGAGATTGCCTCCGACCGCGAGCAGGGCGACGCCGGCGACCAGATGTCCCACGCCCATCACCCGGTGCAGACCGAAAGGAAAGGCCTGCGTCGGTCGTCGACGGATGAACAGCAGGGCGACCAGGAACGCGATCTGCGGAATGAGCGACAGCATGTCTTCGATCCACGCGGTCTTCATCGCCTGGGAGCCGCCGACGACCAGAGCGATCACTGCGATCGTGACGCAGGTGTAGCCGATGGTGAACCACTCCCAGCGGATGGCGCTGCGCAGTGCCTGCTGCTGCTGGTCGGGCAGGTCGACGCGCCCGACCGATTTCACGGCCCCACCTCTTCGTCGAGGTAGGTCTCGAGCGCTGTCTGCAGGGCGTTCTCGCCGAGCGGCATCAGCACGACCAGCGCGCGACCGTCGCTGCCGTCGATGCCGGTGTATCCCCGTGACACCGACACCCGGTCGCCCCACGGCGTGTCTTCGGTGATCCCGCCGACCCCGAGGTCGAGTTCGCCGTGCTCGAGGTCGTCGACGATGGTCTCTTCGCTGGCCACCACCCAGTCCACGTGAGCGCCGTTCGCGCGCGCGAACCCTTCGATCGCGTCGGCCAGCGGGCCGGTCACGTTCTGTTCGTCGATGACCAGCGCCCGTCCCGCCGGTGTCGCTCCCACACGAAGCTCTCCGCTGGTGGCGATGCGACCGAGTGTGCCGTCGGGATCGGTGGGGATGCTGATGCCGCACCCGGCGGTCAGCAGAGCGAGCGCCGCCACCGCGACGGCTGCCACCAGCCTCGAGCTGACCCGTGTCGTCGACCGCACGCGACTGAGGGTACGCCGCGGGCGGCCCGCAGCGAGGCCCTTGACACGCGCCGGCGCGGACCGCACGGCTACGCCGTCGCCGTGAGCGGCTTGCGCAGGAACACCTGCTCGATGCCTTCCGACTGCGGCACTCGCTCTGTCTCGCGATAGCCCAGTCGCAGATACAGCTCGAGGTTCTGCGTGCTCAGCGACCCCGTGAACAGCTCGGCCTCTGTGCATCCATGCTCGCGGCCGCGCTGCTCGACGACATCGAGCAGCCGGGGCCCGAGCCCGTCGCCCTGCTGGTCGGGCGCGATCGCGATGCGACCGACCAGCAGCAGAGTTCCGGAGGCGACCGCCCGCGCCGCCCCGACGATGCGCCCGGCGCGCTCGGCGATGCAGCCGAGGTTGCCGTGGAGCTCGTGCTCGAGCTCGGCGAGGGTCTGGGTGAGCGGCCCCATGTCCGCGTCGCCGTAGAGCAGCGCTTCGCTGACGAACGCAGCCCGCTGCACGGTCAGCACCTGTCCTGCATCGTCGACACGGATGGGTCGAAGGGTGATCGCGTTCTCGCCCATGAGGTCAGCGGACTTCCTCTCGTTCGTAGCCTGCCGAGATGTCGCCGGCCGCCGCCACGAGATCCTCACGAAGATATCGGGCGTATCCGCCTGGGGCGCGGCCGAAAGGACGGCCACTGGTGAGCACCCACGCAGCATCCGACGCGACCATGCGCGCGCCGCCCGAGCGGATCGCCTCGACGAGCAGCACATCCTCGTGCAGCGGGGTGGCCGCGAAGCCGCCGGCTCCGAGCAGCACGTCGGCGCGAACACCGAGGTTCGCGCCATGGACGTGACCGTTGGCCTCACCCGGGACGTGCGTGGCCAGCCAGGCGGTGCGCTGGGCTTCCGTGAGATCGTCGAAGTCCGGTCGCACGGTGCCGATCATCGCACCAGCGCCCCCGCGGGCCAGTTCGATCTGGTGCGTCAGCCAGTGCGGCGGCACGACCGAGTCGGCATCGGTGTGCGCCGTCCAGATGTGCGCGGTCGGCAGCGGTGCCAGCATCGACAGCGCGCGCTCCACCCCTGCCGCCCGCGCCGCGCCGACGCAGCGCGCATCGACGGTGACGACCTCGACCCCATGCGTCCGTGCGATCTGCGGCGAGGCGTCGCGACATGCGTCGAGCACGACGCAGACGATCACCTTCGGCATGAGGCGTCGCGCGTTGCGCACCGCCGACTCCAGGGCCCGTAGGCAGGCGGGCAGCAGCTGCTCTTCGTCATGGGCGGGCACGACCACCGCGACCGCATCGATACGTGCACTCATGCCAGACCCTCCGCTGCGGCTATGCTCTGTGCGCCGGGGCGGGTGAACACGTCGAGGACGAGGTCCGCTTCGATGTGGTGCACGGCCCGCTCCCATTGCGCACTGCGCGCCAGCAGCGCATGCACCTGATCGCCCGTGAGCGGCGCGTCGGAGATCGGATGACGCCAGTGGCAGGCGACCACGACACCGTCATCGGTCAACGACGCTGCGATCAGCTCCCTCGCTCGGATCAGGTCGTCCACCGCCCAGTAGTACCCGAGCTCGGACAGCACGATCAGGTCGAAACGCCCAGAGGGCCAGTCGGCCGGCAGGACCCTCTGCTCGAACACGACGGCGGTGCCGGCCACCCGGGCAGAGGCGTGCGCGAGAGCGGAGGCGACGGCGTCGACGGCCACGACGCGATCCGCGCGCTTCGCGAGCTGGGCGGTCAGCAGACCCGTCGCACAGCCGAGCTCCAGCGCATGTGCGAACCTACGCCGGGGCAGGGTCGCGAGCAGCAGATCGCGTTTGCGCTGTTCATACCATCGCGTTTCGTAGCCCCATGGGTCGTCGCGGCGAGCGTAGCGCCGTTCGAAGTCCGCGACCGCGACCGATTGATCGGCAGCCCGATCGGACGCGATGAACACCTCGACGTCGCGGGAGAAGTGCGCGGCCATCGACTCGTGCAGTATGGCGGCGTCGCCAGGATGCGAGGTCGCGGGCAGGGTCTGGGATTGATGCCGGCCGACGGCTCGCTTCTTCGCGGCCCTCGCCCAATCGGGGAGAGTCAGCGAACGCCAGTGGGCGGTGTCGACGGCATCGGGCCGGCCCCAGTGCCACAGCCAGATCGGGTAGCCGACGACTCGCACGCCCGGTCGCTGCAGGCGCAGGGCGATCTCTCCGAGAATCCGGTGGTCACGATGCCCGTCGCCCCACCACGGCGCGACCAGCAGCACACCCTCCGGTGACGGCCCGAGCTCGCGCTCGACCGCCGTCGAGACGGCGTCGACGTGCTCGCGCAGGCCCCCGTCGGGCATCCCGAGAAACCGCAGGCCCGCTGTCGGCGCGAGATCGGCCAGCGCCTGCGTCGACTCCAGGCGCCGCATCCTGGCCACCTCCGCAGGCGCGGTCGCGGGGTGTGACCCCTCGCCGTCGGTTGCGATCACGACGGTCACGTCGGTTCCTGCGGCGCACGCCACAGCGACCAGCCCGCCCGCCCCGAGGGTCTCATCGTCGGGGTGCGCGGCGAGCACGATCAGCCGCTCCCCGGCGATGACCAACTCCGGTGCGGCCTTCCACGGTGCGGCGGCGAGCCACTCCGCCTCCGCGGTTCCCGGATCTCTGTGGTCGAACGCGACACTCACGGCCGCACCAGGAGCCGGCCCAGTCGCGCGGCATCGCGCTGAGCATGGTGCTGACGGAGGTAGATGCGAAGGTCGGCGACCCGGCGGGCGTGATGTTCGTCGGAGGTCAGCGGAGCGGGTCCGAGAGCATGGTCGGCGATGATGAGCACGTGCTCGACTGCTTCGGCAACGACCGCACGGCATCGCTCGGCCAGCACCTTGGCGGCATCCGCCTCGGTGCCGGCATCGGCGGCGTCCGCAGCCTCGGCCAGCACCGCCCGGGCGGCCCAGAGGGCGGCATCCGCCTCTCCCAGTCCGGCCAGAGCGAGCTGATCCGCCTCCTCGCGCTCGGCGGCACGCGCGAGGGCGTCGCGCAGCGGCATCGCTGCGCCCCACCACACGGCGGCGACGCCGATGCCGCCCCACGCGAAGCCGGGGCGGCGCAGGTACCACTCATCGTCGCCGACCGGCTCGGCGGGAACGCCCTGGAAGTCCACGGCGGCGCTCACGATCTGCGAGAGCCCTCGAGACACCCACGGGCCCCTGTGCGCCGTGACGCCCGGCGACCGCAGTGCCACCGCGAACAGGCGCCGGGTGCCGGGCCCTGTCCACGCGGTCACCAGGGCATGACTGAGCTGTTCGGCCAATGAGCACCACGGCTTCGTGCCGCTGAGTGTCCACGAGCCGTCGGCGTCGCGGTCCGCGGTCAGACGCAGGTCGGGCGCCTCGGCCGCGAACACCCCCCATGTCGAGTCGGGGCCCGCGCCCAGAGCTTCGAAGGCGGGGGCGCCGTCGGCGGTCTCGGCCGCCTGCGCCAGGATCGAAAGGGCGTCCAGGCTCGAGAATGCGGGCGGCCCCGACATCGAGCATCGCCGTCGTCGCGAGAGTCTCCCAGGCTCGCGACGTCGCGCCGCGGCCAGGCAGCGGCGCGTGCCGACCGATCTCCACCGCCCAGTCCAGAGTCGCGGCGATGTGGGTGCCGAACCCGATCACCCTGCCGCTGGATTCGATGAGCGCAGAGACGTCGGCGCCCGGCGAACGGTGAAGCGGATGCAGCGACAACGGTGCGGGCTCGGTTCCCGTCTCCGTGCGCCCCATCTCGCCTCCGTCTCGTGACCGACGATAGGACTCCCGGTCGATGCCGCCCGTGGGATTGATTCGGTCCACCCCCTCTGCTAGACCGATCGCCGGTCGGCCCGCTTGCGCATTCAGCTCGCGGCGTCAACCCCCGCGATCTCGGCCAGCGCGCTGTCTAGCGTCGGAACGAGGAGGAACGACATGCCTGCTTCTGTGAGATGGATGCTCGTGATCGCGCTCGTCGGCGCCGCCTATGTGGCCGGCGCCAAGGCGGGACGCTCGAGATACAGGGAGATCAGTCGCGCCGCGCGGAACCTGTGGGACGACCCTGGCGTCAAGAAGGTGCGTGACAAGACCTACAAGAAGATCGAGAAGGCCGCCTCGCGGGCGGCGAAGAAGATCGGCGCCTGACCGGCGAGGGGGAGAATGCCATGACCGACCCGCGCACGGTCCACCACGACGGCGGCTTTCCCGATCAGGAGCAGGAGCAGCCGGGCCTCATCGACGCGATGATCCCGGAGCCCGACCACGGCGAGGAGTCCTACCGCGGCAGCGAGCGGCTGATCGGCCGCCGTGCCCTGATCACCGGGGGAGACTCCGGCATCGGGCGAGCCGTTGCGATCGCGTTCGCGCGCGAGGGTGCGGACGTTGCGATCGTGCACCTGCCCGAGGAGCAGGACGACGCGGATGCCACGCTGGCCCTGGTGGCAGAAGCCGGCCGCCGCGGAGTCTCGATCGCGGGTGACCTGCGCGAGGAGTCCTTCGCGACCGACATCGTCGACCGCGCGATCGATGCACTCGGGGGGCTCGAGATCGTCGTGCTGAACGCGGCCTATCAGAAAGACCGCGACGGCGTCGAAACGCTCGAGACCGAAGAGCTCGACCGGGTCTTCCGCACGAATCTGTACAGCATGGTGTTCACCGCACGTGCGGCACTGCCGCGACTGCAGGCGGGAGCATCCGTCATCGTCACGTCGTCGATCCAGGCGTTCCATCCCTCGCCCTCGCTCATCGACTACGCCATGACCAAGGCCGCGCAGGTCGCCTTCGTCCGCGCGCTCGCCGAAGACGTGGGGCCGCGGGGGATCCGCGTCAACGCCGTCGCCCCCGGTCCGATCTGGACGCCGCTGATCCCTGCGACCGGGTGGGATGCCGACCGGCTCGCGACCTTCGGACAGGACACCCCGCTGGGCCGCGCGGGTCAGCCCGCCGAGCTGGCCGGCGCGTACGTCTATCTCGCGTCGGATGCCGCCACCTACGTCTCGGGCGCCGTGCTGCCGGTCACCGGCGGCAAGCACCTGTGACGGCGCCCTGTCAACCCCCGTGCCGCCGCGGCCGTGCCGGGGTTAGCGTCGCGACGACGAAGGAGTCGAGATGAACACCGAAGACGATCGCAACGCACAGACCCCGCAACACGACGAAGAGGGCACGACCAAGCCCGGCGGGCTCGGCAAGGACGGCACCATCCCCAACGAGCCCGACGGGGTGGCGGCGGGGCACACCGGTGAGCCGTCGACGTTCGAGCCTGAGGAAGACGAGGCCGCTCCCGACGCGTGACGGCGACGCTGGTCGGCGGACTCTTCTCGGCCCTAGTGTCGTATCCGAGCGTGGCCGTTCGTGGATCTCATAGGCGGCCACCGGGGCCGTCGCGACCGAGAGCCGCGAGACGGCTCTCGTCCCGATGAGAAGGAGACGACAGTGCCGAAATACCTGATCGCATTCAACGACGAGTGGGTGCCGCCGCAGACCACCGAGCAGCTGCTGACCAAGAGCGCGGCCTCGAACGCCCTGCTCGACGAGATGACGGAGGCCGGCGTCTTCCTCTTCGCCGAGGGCGGCATCGACGCCTCGACCGCGATCTTCAGCGTCGTGTGCGACGGCGGCGAGCCGGTGTTCACCGACGGTCCCTTCGCCGAGACGAAGGAGCATCTCGGCGGGTTCACGGTCATCGAGGCCGCCGACGACGAGGCGGCGCGCTACTGGGCGGGCCGCATGGCCGTCTCTCTCGACTGGCCGCAAGAGGTGCACCGGTTCCCGGACGGCATGGACGAGATCGTCGAGCACCACGCCGTCGATGCGGTGGTGGAGTCGTAACGCCCACTCCCGTCGATCAGGCGATCGCCCGCGCCCACCGCGAGGAGTGGGCGCGGCTGGTCGCCGTGCTTGCGCGGCGGTTCGGCGATCTCTCCCTGGCAGAGGATGCCGCATCCGACGCCTTCGTCACGGCGCTGGAGCGCTGGCCGGGCGAGGGCGTGCCGCCCAACCCCGGCGGCTGGCTCACCACCACCGCGACCCGCAAGGCGATCGACCGGCTGCGACGCGAATCGCAGCGCGACGACAAGCACCAGGCGGCCCGCATGCTGCACGACGACACTCCGCCGGAGCCGATCGGCGCGGTCGACGACGACCGGCTGCGGCTCGTGTTCATCTGCTGCCATCCCGTGCTGTCGATCGAGGCGCGCGTCGCTCTGACACTGCGGCTGGTCGGCGGACTCACCGTCGTCCAGATCGCCCACGCGTTTCTCGTGCCGCAGGCGACGATGGCGCGGCGCATCACCCGCGCGAAGGCGAAGATCGCGGCGGAGCGCATCTCCTATCGGATGCCGTCGGCATCCGACCTGCGAGAGCGGCTGGCCGGAGTGCTCGCGGTGATCCTTCTCGTCTTCAACGAGGGGTATCTCGCGACGACGGGCGACGAGCCGGTGCGCGCCGACCTGGCCGACGAGGCGATCCGGCTGGGGCGCCTGCTGCACGGGCTGCTTCCTGACGAGGGGGAGGTGACGGGGCTTCTGGCCCTCATGCTGCTCGCCGACGCTCGGCGCGAAGCGCGGGTGACCGGGGCGGGAGAGCTCGTGATCCTCGACGAACAGGACCGTGCCGCGTGGAACCGCCCGCAGATCGCCGAGGGCCATGCCCTCGTGCGCGAGCGGATCGCCGCGGTCGCCGCCGGCGCCGAGCCGCCGGGGCGCTTCCAGCTGCTCGCCGCGATCAACGCGGTGCACACCTATCCCGCCTCTGCCGCCGACACCGACTGGGGCCAGATCGTCGCGCTCTACGACCGCCTGATCGCCGTCGACCCCTCGCCGATCGTGCGGCTGAACCGTGCCGTGGCGGTGGCCGAGCTCGACGGCCCCGACGTGGCGCTCGCCGAGGTCGAGCGGGTCGCCTCGGCCCTTGACGGGTACCACGCCTTCCACGCCGCCCGCGCCGAGCTGCTCCGGCGGGCGGGGCGCGACGGCGACGCGCGCACGGCGTACGACCGCGCCATCGCGCTGGCGGGCAACGCGGCCGAGCGCGCGTACCTCAGCCGACGGCGCGACCAGCTCGCCGGCTGAGCGCCGGGTGGGATACCACGCCAGGGTGACGCGCCCCGCACGGCCACGCGACAGACTGGGGGCATGACCGGCGACCTCGACACCGCACTCCCGCGGCTGCATCCGTCGCCGCCGGCATGGGTGGGCGATCTGATCGCGGTGCTGCTGATCGTCGCGATCGCGTTCGCCCCCTTTCCCGACGACGACTTCCGTGCGACGACGCCGCTCACGTGGATCCTCGTGCTGCTGCCGGCGGGGCTCGTCGTGCTGCGCCGGCGATGGCCGATCCCCGTGCTCGCCGCGTGCGTCGGGGTGTACGCGGCTCTCATGCTGCTGGGGGTCGTCTCGCTCGGTGCGGGGCTCGCCCTCGCCGTCGCGGCGTTCGGCGCCGCGAACCGGGTGCCGCGCCGCACCGGACTCATCGCGATCGCCGTGGTCGAGGCGGTCGTGATCGGTGTGAGCGTGCTGGTGTCGCTGCGCGGCGGCTTCGATCCGCGCACCGTGCAGGTCGCGCTCGCCATCGCCTTCGCCGCTGCGGCAGGCGATGCCACCCGCTCGCGCCGCGAGTACCTGCAGGCGGTGATCGACCGCGCTCGGCGCGCGGAGGAGACGAAGGATGCCGAGGCGCACCGCCGCGTGAGCGAAGAGCGCCTGCGCATCGCGCGCGACCTGCACGACGCGGTCGCGCACCAGATCTCGGTCATCAGTCTCAACGCCGGCGTGGCCTCGGCCTCCCTCGACGCGCGGCCCGAGAAGACCCGTGAGTCGCTGGCCACCATCCGCACCGCCTCCCGCGCCGTGCTGGGCGAGATCGGCGACCTCATGGCGGTGCTGCGGGCAGGCGACGACACGGCGTCCGGCCCCGCGCCGCAGCCGACGCTCGCCGAGCTCGACGCGCTCACGGCGGCCTTCGCCGAGACGGGCCTCGAGGTGGCGCTGCGCGTGGAGGGCGACCTCGCGGCGGCACCGCCGTCGGTCTCGCGCGTCGCGTACCGGGTCGTGCAGGAGGGGCTGACGAACGCCCTCAAGCACGGCGCCGACGGCCGCGCCCACGTGCTCGTGCACGCGGGCGCGCACGACCTGCAGGTCGTCGTCACGAACCCCGTGGCCGCGGCATCCGCAGAATCGGGCGAAGCTCGAGGCGGCTACGGCCTGGTTGGGCTGCGCGAGCGGGTCGCCTCGGTGCGCGGTGTGGTCGAGACCGGGCTCGTGCCGGGCGGGTTCCGCCTCGCCGCCGAGATCCCCTACCCCGAGGAGCCGCGATGACCACCGTGCTCGTCGTCGACGACCAGGCGCTCATCCGCGCCGCCGTGCGCGATCTGCTCGACGCCGACCCCGACATCGACGTCGTCGGCGAGGCGGTCGACGGCCGCGAGGCGGTGGATCAGGCGCGGATGCTGCGCCCCGACGTCGTGCTGATGGACATCCGCATGCCGCGGCTCGACGGCATCGCCGCGACGGCCGAGATCTGCGCCGACCCCGCTCTGGAAGAGACGCGAGTGCTCATCCTTACGACCTTCGAAGAAGACGAGTACCTCGTCGCGGCGCTGCGGGCGGGCGCGAGCGGCTTCATCGGCAAGGGCGCCGAACCCGACGAGATCGTGCGGGCGGTGCACTCCGTGCACGCGGGCGACGCTCTGCTCTCACCTGCGGCGACCCGCAGCCTCATCACGAAGTACGTGCTGCCGCATCCGTCTTCCGCAGCGGTTCCAGAGGAGCTCGCCGAGCTCACCGAGCGCGAGCGCGAGGTGCTGCTGCTGGTCGCCCGCGGCCGCTCGAACGACGAGATCGCGGCCGACCTGTTCATCTCGCCGCACACAGCCAAGACCCACCTCAAGCGCATCATGACCAAGCTTGCCGCGCACGACCGGGCGCAGCTGGTGATCCTCGCCTACGAGAGCGGGCTGCTGACCCCCGGCAGCTGAGATACCCCGGCGAGGGTACGCCAGGTGTCACCAGCGGGGGGACGCGCGCGAGGGCACCGCCGACAAGGCTGGAAGCATGACTTCAGCCCTCCCCGACACCCTGCTGTCGATCACCGACATCACCAAGACCTATGGCCGCGGCCAGAACCGCTTCGACGCGCTCCGCGGAGTGAGCCTTGACATCCGCGAGGGCGAGAGCCTCGCGATCGTCGGCAAGAGCGGTTCGGGCAAATCGACCCTCATGCACCTGCTCGCCCTGCTCGACGAGCCGTCGACCGGCACCATCGTGCTCTCGGGCGCCGACCCCCGGCGCCTCCGCGGCCGCTCGCTCAACCGCACCCGCAACAAGACGTTCGGCTTCGTCTTCCAGCAGTTCTTCCTCACTCCGAGCGCGACCGTGCTCGACAACGTGATCCTGCCGATGAAGATCGCCGGCGTCGGCCGCCGCGAGCGCCGCCGCCGAGGCATGGCCGCCCTCGAGCAGCTGGGCCTGGCCGACAAGGCGAAGAACAAGGCGACCGACCTGTCGGGCGGGCAGAAGCAGCGCACCGTCATCGCGCGGGCCCTGGTCAACAACCCTCGCGTCATCTTCGCCGACGAGCCCACGGGCAACCTCGATTCGGCCACCGGCGCCGTGGTCGAAGACATCCTCTTCGACCTCAACCGCGAGCACGGCATCACCCTCATCGTCGTCACCCACGACGAAGACCTGGCCGCCCGCTGCGACCGCCGCATCCACATCAAAGACGGGCTCATCGTCCCCGCGGAGGTGGCGGCATGAACACCGGCGACCTCATCACGACCGCGGCGGCCAACACCTTCCGCTCCAAGACGCGCTCGATCCTCACGATCCTCGCGATCTTCGTGGGGGCGTTCACCCTCACGCTGACCGGCGGCCTCGGCACGGGCATCAACGCCTACATCGACGACACGGTCAGCGGGGTCGGCGCCTCCGACGCCATGACGGTGACCAAGGTGCAGGATTCGGGCGTCACCTCGCCCGGCGACTCCGGACCCGTCGAATACGACCCGGATGCCGTCTCGACCGGCATCCCGGGGCAGACCGTCATCTCGCTCACCCCCGACGACATCGACACGATCGAGGGGATCGATGGGGTGCTCGATGTGCAGGCGAGCCGCACCATCAGCCCCGACTACATCGTCTACGGCGACGGCACGAAGTTCGTCGCGTCGGTGGGAAGCCTCGTGCCGGGGCAGACGACGCTGCTGACGGCGGGCGTCGCGCCCGACCCCGACAGCGCGGAGTACGAGGTGGGGCTCCCCGACAGTTACGTCGAGCCGCTCGGATTCGACTCCGCCGAAGATGCCGTGGGCTCCACCATCTCGATCGCCATCACCGACGCGAACCGCGAGCAGCACGTGCTCGAGGCCACCGTCGTGGGCGTGACGGAAGAGAGTCTCGCGTCTCCGCTGGGCTCCAGCATCCTGCTCGGAGATTCGCTGAGCGACGCGCTGTTCGAGGCGCAGAGCACGGGGCTGCCCGCCGACCAGGCCGACCGGTTCGCGTCGGCGACCGTGTGGTTCGACCCCGACGCGACGGATGCCGAGATCGACGCGCTGAAAGACGCGCTGGCCGACGAGGGCTTCACCGGCACGACCGTCGCCGACCAGCTCGGCACGATCACGAGCGTCATCGACGGCATCGTGCTGGTGCTCAACGGCTTCGCCGTCATCGCGCTGCTGGCCGCGAGCTTCGGCATCGTCAACACGCTGCTGATGAGCGTGCAGGAGCGCACCCGCGAGATCGGCCTCATGAAGGCGATGGGCATGGGCTCCGGCCGCGTCTTCTCGCTGTTCAGCCTGGAGGCCGTCTTCCTCGGGTTCCTCGGCAGCGCGATCGGCGCCGGCGTCGCGATGATCGCCGGCACCGCGATCAGCGGAGTGCTGTCGGCGGGGCTGCTCGCAGACCTCAACGGGCTGAGCCTCATCGCGTTCGACCCGGCATCGATCGCGACGATCATCGGCGTCGTGATGGTCATCGCGTTCCTGGCGGGGACGCTGCCCGCGTGGCGGGCGGCGAAGGCCGACCCCGTGGAGTCGCTGCGCTACGAGTGAGCCGCGGCCGGCGGCGGGCGTGGGACCCGTCGCCGGCCGTCTCGCTCTGGCCGGGTGCCGACGTCCTGCCCTAACGTCGTACCCGTGAGAGCGACGGACCCTCCGTCGCACGAAGCGGAGCGGACCGTGGGTGACTCCCAGCGCGCGACGAAATTCGGAAGGCCGACCGGCAAAGACGTCATCTCGGGCCTGGTCACCGGTCTGTTCTCGATCCCCGAGGGCATGGCCTACGCGAGCATCGGCGGGTTCGCCGCGCCGCTGGGGCTGTGGTCGGGGGTCGTGCCCACGATCGTGGGTTCGGTCTTCGCCCGCACGGTGCTCATGGTGACGACCCTCACGAGCGCCATCGCGCTGTCGGCGCAGAGCGTGCTCGCCGACGCCGGGCTCGACGCGGGTGACGTGGGGGCGCTGGCCACCCTGACGGTGCTCGTGGGCGTCGTCATGCTGATCCTCGGACTGCTGAAGCTCGGATCGGTGATGTCGTACGTGTCGACCGCCGTCATGGCGGGTTTCACCACCGGCATCGCCGTGCAGATCCTCGCGGGGGTCATCGGCGACGTCACCGGCTACGACCCCGACGCCCACAACACGGTCCTGAAGTTCGTGGACGCGTTCGCCCACATCGGCGAATGGGATGCGGTGGCCCTGCTGGTCTCGTTCGCGACAGTGGCCGTGTGGTTCCTCATCCGACTGGTCCGACCGCTGCGCAGCTATGCGCTGCTGGGCGCTCTCGTGATCGTGTCGGTGGTGGTCGGGCTGCTGCACACCGGGGTGGAACTCGTCGCCGACATCGCGGCGGTGCCGCGCTCGCTGCCGCCGTTCACTCTGCCCGACCTGGGGGCGTTCCCCGCGCTGATCACCGGCGCGGTCGCGATCGCGCTGGTGGCGCTCGCGCAGGCCGCCGGCATCGGTGCGGCCGTCCCCAACCCCGACGGCACCCGCTCCGACACCTCGAAGGACTTCTCCGCCCAGGGCGTCGCCAACATCGCCGGAGGCTTCTTCGGCGCCCTGCCGACCGGCGGCTCGCTCTCGCGCACCGGCGTGGCCACGAGCGCCGGTGCCCAGACGCGGTGGTCGGGCATCTTCGCGGGGGTGTGGCTGGCGGTCATCGTGCTCGTGGTGGGGCCTGTCGCGGGGCAGATCCCGATGGCGGTGATCGGCGGCCTCATGCTCGTCGTCGGCGGCGAGATCATCGTCGGCCGAGCCCGCGACATCGGGCTGGTGCTGCAGACCTCGGTGTTCTCGGCCGTCGCCATGATCGCGACCTTCGTGGCCACCACGATGCTGCCGCTGCAGCAGGCGATCTTCCTCGGGGCGGGGCTGTCGATCATCCTCACGGCGATCAGCGTGGGGCGCACGGCTCGGCTGACCGAGTTCACGCGCGACGTGGCCGGGGGGTGGACGGTCGCCGACCCGCCCTCAGAGCTGCCCTCCGGGAGGACGACGGTGCTGCACTACTGGGGTGCGGGGTTCTTCTCGGAGGTGAACCGGCTGCAGGAGGAGTGGCCGGACAGTGCGCAGGCGACGGATGCCGCCGTCGTGCTGTCGCTGCGCGGCTCGGCGCAGGTGCCGTCGGCCACCTTCCTCAAGGCGCTCGAGAAGGAGGTCGCGGTGCTGCGCTCCCGCGGCATCCACATCGTCGTGTGCGGCGTGCCTGAGCGCCAGCTCGCCGTGCTGCGCCGCACGGGAGCGCTCGAGCGGATCGGCGCCGACCGGGTGCTGCCATCGGAAGCCTCGCTCACCGGCGCCGTCGAGCGCGCGTGGGAACTGGCCGAACGGCTGCGCACGGCGCCCGACGAAGCAGCGGGGCAGGTGTCGCCGGATGCTTGAGGTCGGTCGCCGGACGTGTTTGCATGGCCGGTGGGGCACAGCGCCCTGATCACCCCCCAAGAGGGAGACACCCATGCAGCAGAACGCCGCGACCGAGGCCATCATCGCTCAGCAGCGCACGCTGCGCGAGACGCTGCCGTTCGACGACACCCGCGACTTCGCACAGGCCGACCGCGGCTACCTCGGCACGATCGCGGGCGGCGCCATCACCGCCCCCGACGGCAGCGTCGTGTGGGACACCGAGGAGTTCGACTTCATCGCGGGCGATGCTCCAGACACCGTCAACCCGAGCCTCTGGCGCCAGGCCACGCTCGTTGCCAAGCACGGGCTGTACGAGGTCGTCGAGGGCGTCTACCAGGTGCGTGGGTTCGACCTCTCCAACGTCAGCTTCATCGAGGGCGACTCCGGGGTCATCGTCATCGATCCGCTCATCTCGAAAGAGACCGCCGCCGCCGCCCTCGCGCTCTACCGCGAGCACCGCGGAGACCGCCCCGTGACGGCGGTGATCTACACGCACTCGCACATCGACCACTTCGGCGGCGTCTTCGGCGTCACGACGGCGGAGGAGGTCGCGTCGGGGGCCGTGCAGATCATCGGCCCCGCCGACATGGTCGGTCACGCCGTCGCCGAGAACGTCTACGCCGGTGTCGCGATGGGTCGCCGAGCCGGCTACATGTACGGCGCCGCCCTCGAGCGCGGGCCTCGGGGTGCGGTCGGGGCCGGCCTCGGCCAGTCGACCTCGACCGGAAGCGCCGGCATCCTCGTTCCCACCCTCGATGTGCACGAGACGGGTGAGACGCACGTGATCGACGGCCTCGAGATCGAGTTCCAGATGGCGCCGGGCACCGAGGCCCCCGCCGAGATGCACTTCTACTTTCCCAAGTACCGCGCGCTGTGCATGGCGGAGAACGCGACCCATACCCTGCACAACCTGCTGACGCTCCGAGGCGCGGTCGTGCGCGACCCGCACGTGTGGTCGCGCTACCTCACCGAGGCGATCGAGACGTTCGGCGACCGCACCGACGTCGTCTTCGCCTCGCACCACTGGCCCACATGGGGCGCCGACGAGATCCGCGAGTTCATCGGACAGCAGCGCGACCTCTACGCCTACCTGCACGACCAGACCCTTCGGATGCTCAACCAGGGCCTGACCGGAACCGAGATCGCCGAGGTCATCGAGCTGCCGCCGGCGCTCGTGAACGCCTGGAACACCCACGGCTACTACGGCTCGGTCAGCCACAACGTCAAGGCGATCTACCAGCGCTACATGGGCTGGTTCGACGGCAATCCCGCCCGCCTCTGGCCGCACCCGCCCCAGCCGCTCGCCGAGCGCTACGTCGCCGCGATCGGCGGCATCGATCGGGTCGTCGAGCTCGCGCGGATCGCCTATGAGGGGGGCGACTTCCGCTGGGCGGCGACGCTGCTCGACCACGCTGTGTTCGCCGACCAGACGCACGAGGCCGCGCGTTCGCTCTATGCCGACACCCTGGAGCAGCTGGCCTACGGGGCCGAGAACGGCACGTGGCGCAACTTCTTCCTCTCCGGGGCGACCGAGCTCCGCGGCGAGAACTTCGGCACTCCGACCACCACGAACGCCCCGGAGATCGTCGCGCAGCTCAGCCCCGAGCAGGTGTTCGATGCCATCGCCATCTCGATCGACGGGCCGAAGGCGTGGGATCTCGACCTCGCCTTCGATGTCGTGCTCAGCGACCTGGGCCGGTCGTTCCGCGTGACGCTGCGCAACGGCGTGCTGGTCTACGTCGAGAAGGCTGCCGATTCGGGCACCGCTCAGGCGACGCTCACGCTGACCAAGCCGCGGCTCATCGCACTGCTCGGCGGCGACACCCAGAGCGACGGCTTGGAGCTGACAGGCGACACCGAGGTTCTGGGGCGTCTGCTGTCGGTGACCGTGCAGGGCGACCCGTCGTTCAATATCGTGACCCCGTGACGCGAGCCGCATGTGCCCTGTCTGCGATAGCGCGTCGTGAGCGCGCACCACCCGAAGCGACGGCACGCCGTCGCTCGCCACGGACAGCTCACCTCGCCGCATCCGCTCGCCCGACTGGGGATCATCGCGGCCGTCACGGTGGCGGTGCTGGTGGTGTCGATCGGAAGCGTCGCAGGGTTCGCCGTCTGGGAATCGCTGCGAACGATCACGGTGAACGCCGTCGAGATCGAGCAGGACGCGGATGCTGCCCCGCTGCCGCCGTCGATCGGCGAGATCGAGGGCGGCGCGAACGTGCTCGTGGTCGGCACCGACTCGTGCGAGGGACAGGACATCGCCCAGTTCCCCCGGTGCGCGCACGACCCCGGCGGCGAACGCAACGACGTGACGATGCTCGTGCACATCGGCGACAACCCGCACCGCGTGACGGTCGTCTCGTTCCCTCGAGACATGCTCGTGCCGATCCCCTCGTGCCCCCGTGCCGACGGCACCGGATCGTATGCCGCGATGAGCTCGCAGATGATGAACGCCAGCTACATGTACGGCGGGCTGCCGTGCACCGTGATGACGGTCGAGGCGCTCACCGGCATCGACGTGCAGTTCGCCGCCGCCGTGCGCTGGACCGGGGTCATCGAGATGTCCGACGCGATCGGCGGCGTCGAGGTGTGTGTGTCTGAAGACATCTCCGACCGGCACACCGGGCTGAACCTGACCGAGGGCACGCACACGCTCGAGGGCGAGGAGGCGCTGCAGTTCCTGCGCATCCGCCACGGCATCGGCGACGGCTCCGACCTCGGACGCATCTCGAACCAGCAGCAGTTCATGAGCTCTCTCGTGCGCAAGCTGCAGAGCGAGGGGACCCTCTCCGACCCGTCGAAGCTGTTCTCGCTGGCATCCACCGCGTTGCAGCAGGTCAATGATCACCAGCTGATCCTCGACAAGAACCTCGCCGATCCGACTCGCATGGTGCAGATCGCGATGGCCGTGAGGAGCGTGCCCTACGACGAGATCGTCTTCGTGCAGTACCCCACCACCTATGCGGCCGACGGCAGCCACGTGCTGCCGGTGACCTCGGCGGCAGACGTGCTGTTCGACGCGCTGCGCGCGAACAAGGCGATCGAGCTCACCGGCGAGTCGAGTCAGGGCAACGGCGTCACCGTGATCGGCGAGGCGACCCCCACCCCGAAGCCCACGGCCAGTGCGACTCCGACCGCCACGGCGACGCCGGGCGGGACACTCAGCCCCACCCCCACCCCCACGGAGGCGGCCGTCGAGCTGCCGGGCAGCATCGCCGGTCAGACGGCGGCACAGGTGACGTGCACCAACAAGGAGCACGGCTGATCGCCCGGCGGAGGCGGATGTGCCAGGGTGAACGCATGACCGAGGTCGCAGCGAGGACGTCGGCGCGCCGACGCATCGGTACGGTGCTCGCGCGATTCCCGGTGACGCTCGGGCTGGTTCTGGCGATCCTGGCCGCCGGGGTGATCTGGCAGGGGCTGTGGACGCCCTTCGAAGACAGCGCGTGGTTCGATCGGGTGGCCTACGGCCTGCCCGCGCTGGAGGCGGGCCGGTGGTGGACGCCGATCACGGGTGCCTTCTTCGTCGTTCAGCCCTGGGTGTACCTGCCGACCATCCTGGCACTGTGCGGAATGGCCTTTCTCGAGCACATGCGCGGCTGGAAGGTGGCGCTCGCCTACTTCTGGATCGGCCACCTCTTCGCCGTCTTCGCGACGGCGTTGACGGTGTGGCTCCTCGCCTTTGTTGAGAAGTGGGCGTGGGCGCAGGAGCAGGCCGCGACGCTCGACGTCGGCCCGAGTGCAGGAGCATTCGCGTGCATGGCGGCCGCCGCGGGGCTGTTCGTCACGCCGTGGCGTGTGCGGGCGTGGCTGGTGCTGCTGGCAACGGCCATCGTCGGGCTGCTGTTCCTCGGAACCGTCGCCGACCTCGAGCACGTGTTCGCGGCACTGCTCGTTCTCGGCGTCGACCGCTCGCTGCACCTGTCGAAGACGACCGTGCGAGAACAGCGCCTCATCGCGTTCCTCGCGATGCTGAGCTTCGCAGCCATCGAGGTGATCTTCGCGCTCGTGCCCACCGACGGCCCGTTCGGCACCTCCGAGCCCCTGTCGGGGTCGGTGTGGACCACGGTGTTCGACGTGATCGTCGTCGTGCTGATCTCCGACGGACTGCGTCGGGCGCGCCGGTGGGCGTGGATCGTGGCGGTGGTGCTGCTGTCGTTCAACGTGCTTCTGGCGGCTCTGCTGGGCGTGCTGGTCGTGTTGGGCTCCGCGCTCGGGGTGCGAGGGCTGTTCGACGCCGAGGTGTCGCTCGACCTCGCGGGCGGCGTGCTCGCCCTGCTCGTGCTCATCTATCTCGTGCGGGTGCGTGCCGCGTTCCGCTGGCGGCGCCGTGGCGCGCTCGGCCTGCTGCCGGCACCCGACGTCGACGAGGCGCGGGCGCTGCTGCGCGCGTCCGGAGGCGGCACCATCTCGTGGATGACGACGTGGGAGCCCAATGCCTACGCCCGCACGTCGACCGGGATCATCGCCTATCAGCGGCGGGCGGGGGTGGCTCTCGCGCTGGCCGACCCGCTCGGGCCCGAAGTCGGTCGTGCGCAGTCGATCGCGGAGTTCATCGACCTCAGCCAGCGCGCCGGACTCACCCCGTGCTTCTTCAGCGTCGGCGAGCCGACGCGGCAGGCAGTGCCCGAGGGGTGGCGCAGCATCGTCGTCGCCGACGACACGATCGTCGATCTGCCGGGGCTCGCCTTCACCGGCAAGAACTGGAACTCGGTGCGCACCTCGCTCAACCGCGCAGGGCGCGAGGAGATGACCTTCCGCATGACGCGCCTGCGCGACGAGCCGTGGGGCGTCCAAGCCCAACTCGAGGCCATCTCGGCGATGTGGGTCGGCGACAAGAGCCTGCCCGAGATGGGATTCACGCTCGGCACGCTCGCGCAGGCCGAAGACCCCGAGGTGCGGCTCGCGCTCGCGATCTCGCCGCGGGGCGACGTCGACGGGTTCCTCTCGTGGCTGCCGGTCTACGGCGAGGGGGCTGTGCGCGGGTGGACCCTCGACCTGATGCGCCGCCGCGAGGGTGGGTTCGGCCCGGTGATGGAGTACCTCATCGGCATGTCGGCCACGCACTTCCGCGATGAGGGCGCCGAGATCATGTCGCTGTCGGGTGCGCCCCTGGCCCACGAGTATCCAGAGGGCGCCGGCGTCATCGCGGATCTGAGCGAGCGGCTGGCTGACATGCTCGAGCCGGTCTACGGGTTCCAGTCGCTGCACCGCTTCAAAGAGAAGTTCCACCCCCGCTACGAGACGATGTACCTGCTCTTCCGCGACGAGACCGACCTCCCGCGCATCGGCGCGGGGCTGACCAGGGCGTTCCTGCCCGACGCGACTCTGCGGCAGTTCGCCGGTGCCGGTCTCGAGCTCGTGCGCCGCGACGACTGACGTCAGCTCAGGCGGTCGGCGATCACCTTCGCCGTGGCGGCCGGGTCGGCGCGGTGCATGACCGACTCCGGCACGATCACCAGCTCTGCCTCCGGCAGTGCCGCGTGGAGCCGGTCTGCGGCGGAGATCAGCATGGGGAAGGTCTGCTGCCCGCGCAGGATCGTGATCGGATCCGGCACTCCCAGCATCCGTTCGGTCGGGGTCGAGACCTGCCTGGTCAGCCGCGCGTCGTAGACGGTGGACTGCGCGAGCAGTGCGAGGGACGCCGTCATTCCGGACGCGCGCATGCCCTCGACCATCTCGGGCGGGAGGCCCACGCCCTCGAGCTGGAAGGTCGCGACGGCGTCTTGGAGCAGACCCTCGTCGACGAGGCGCTGCAGTCGGTCGGCGAGGTCGTCGGCCGGCTCGTCCACTCCGAAGTGGAACGGCGGCTCGGAGAGGAACAGGGCACCCGTGGGTACCCCGAGCGATGCGGCGAACAGCGCGAGCACGGCGCCGGACGAGTGGCCGAGCACGCCCTCGACCCCGCCCGCCGCCGCGATGACGGCGGCGAGGTCTTCGGCCTCGCGCTCGGGGGCGGAGTCTCTGGCATCGCCGCTCGCGCCGCGGGCCCGGCGATCCCACGTGACCACCCGGAAGCAGGCGTCGGCCAGCGCGGCGGCGAGTTCGGCGGCATCGGCAGCAGTCGACATCGCGCCGTTGACGATGACGATCGCCGGCCCGTCGCCGGTCGTGTCGAAGAAGATCTCGGTGCCGTCGGCCGATGTCGTCGTGGTCATGCAGTCAGACAAGCACGGGCCGCCGACACGCGCCACTACCGCTGCCCTGCCGCCGTCGTGGATAGTGGGCGGGTGACCGATTCGCCCGCCGTCGCCTGGTCGTGGCGCAACGCCGCGCACGGTGCGGTGCTCGCGCTCCCCGCGGCGGTGCTCGGCTTGCTCGATCCGTCGCTCGCCCTTCCGCTGGCCGTCGGCGTGCTGCCTGCCGCCGCGCTCGGGCTTCGGAGCACCCGGCAGGAGCGTGCACTGGTGATGGTGGTGGGGGCGACGGCCGCGATCTCGCTCTTCCTCGGTGCCGCCGTCTCGCCATGGCCGGTGGTCGCCGTCGTCACGGTCTTCGTGCTCTGCGTCTTCGTGGCGACTCTGGCAGCCGATCCCACACGCCGGCTCGCCCCGCTCGTGCTGACACTGGGACTCCCTCTCTACGGGGCGGGGCTCTCGGAGGGGTCGTGGGCCAAAGGGCTGGCCGCGGCCGCACTGCTGCTGGCGGGTACGGTCTACGGATGGCTGGTCTCGCTCGCGTGGCCGGAGGGGGCGGCATCCGCTCGCCCGTCGCACGCCACAGCGCCGCGGTCATTCCTCATCGTCTACGGCGTGCAGATCGGGCTGGCCGCGGCGGTCGGCGCGGCACTGGGATACGCGCTCGGAGTCGATCACCCCGGGTGGGCCTGTGCGGCAGCCCTGCTGGTGAGCCGCCCCGACCGCGCGCAACTGGATGCGCGTGCGTGGGGACGATCGATGTCGGTGATCGCCGGCGCGCTGGCCGCTGCGCTGATCGCTGTGCTCGCACTGCCTCCGGCGGGGCTCTCGGTCGTGCTGATCGCGCTGCTCGGGGCCGCTGCGGGTGTCTCCGGGAGTCGCTCGTACATCTTTCCGTTCTTCTCGACCGCACTCGTGCTCGCACTGCTGATCGGTGACGAGCCGCAGACGATCGGGCACTGGCTCGTCGAGCGCGTCGTACTCACGATCGTCGGCGTGCTGCTCGCGCTCGGCGCCGCATGGCTGGTTCCGGCTGTCGCCCGGCGGCTGGGGGCCGCCGGGCAGGCGTCGAGATCTGAGCCGTGAACGACCCTCACTCGGCGTGAGGGAGGAGGCCGGGGAGGGCCGCGAGGAACGCGTCGCCGTCGAACTCGTCGAACAGTGCGCTCTGCAGCACGAACCCGGGGATGAGGCTCATCGTCACGGGAGCAGTCGCGTGCGCCCACCGCGCCGGATCGTCCGGCACCTGGTCGGGATGCGCCACGGCCCACCGCTGGAGAGCGTCTGCGATGGTGCCGCGCATGTCGCCGAGGGTGTGCTGCAGCAGGGTGCGCAGCTCGGGATCGACAGTCGCCTCTCCCCACACCTGGATGAGCACGGGCAGCGGTGCCTCGCTGCGCACGCCCTGCACGAGCAGCTGCGCGATGCCGGCAGGCGAGAGTGTGCGCTCGGTCTCGGCGAGGGCGAGCTCGGCCCGCCGTGCATCGAGGATGCGGGCGGCGACGGTGAGCACGAGGTCCGACTTGCTCGGGAAGTAGCCGTAGATGGCGCCGGCCGACAGGCCCGACTCGGCGATGATGTCGGCCATCGAGGTGCGCTGGTAGCCCGACCGCTTGAAGCAGCCCAGTGCGGCGTCGACGATCTCGGCGCGCCGCGCCTCGCGCTTGGCATCGCTGATCTTCGGCATCGGCGCCCTCCTGTTTGACAACTGTATCCGCCGGTCTCATTATAAAGAACGATCATTCGTTTTGTTTTGAAAGGCAGTGCCATGAGCACTCAACCCCCGGTCCTCGACCCAGAGGCCACCGTCCGCACCTCGTGGGCGCGCGTGCCCCTCATCGCCGCCGCGCTCTCGCTCGTGGTGGGCGTGATCCTGCTGGCCTTCGCGTGGCCGGCGGTCACGGCATCCGCCCACGATCTTCCCGTCGGCATCGTCGGCACCGACGAGCAGGTCGATCAGGTGACCGACGCCATCGACGAGAAGGCCGACGGCGCCATCGAACTCATCCGCTACGACGACCGCGACGCCGCCGTCACCGCCATCGACGAGCGGCAGGCCTACGGCGCCATCGTGCTCGGCGCCGAGCAGACTGACGCGCCCGAGGTGCTCAAGGCGACGGCGGCGAACTCCTCGGTGGCCCAGATGCTCGACGGCATCGCCGCGACGCTGCAGACCCAGATCGACGCGCAGATCCTCAGCGCTGTCGAGGCGAACATCGCCACGGCGCAGGAGAAGGCCGCAGAGAGCGTCAAGGCCGCGATCCAGGCCGCCGTGCAGGCGGCACTGTCGGGGCAGACGCCCGAGGCGCCCTCGACCGGCGACACCGCCGCGATCGAGATCCCCACGATCACGGTCGAGGTGACCGATCTGGCCCCGTTCGCCGACGCCGACCCGCGGGGCGCGGGCCTCACCGCCGCGATGTTCCCGCTCGTCATGGGCGGCATGATCGGCGGCATCGGCCTGACGCTGCTCGTCAAGGGCGGCGGCGGACGTCGCGCCGTGGGAGTGGTCGTGTACGCGGCGGCCGCGGGCATCGTGCTGGCGGGCGTCCTGCAGGGCGCGTTCGGTGCGCTGCAGGGCGACTGGTGGCTCAATGCCGCGGCGATCGCGGTGTCGATCGGCGCGATCTCGGGAACGATCACGGGCCTGGCCGGCCTCATCGGGCCGGCAGGCGTCGGCGTGGGTGCGGCGTTCACGATGCTCGTCGCCAACCCCATCTCGGCGGCGACGCTGCCCGTGGAGTTCATCGCGGCGCCGTGGGGCGCGATCGGCCAGCACCTGCCGCCTGGAGCGGCTGCGACCCTCATCCGCAACCTGTCGTACTTTCCGGATGCCGACGTCTCGGGCGCCTGGACGCTGCTGATCGTGTGGGCCCTCGTCGGCCTCACGCTCACCGCGATCGACATCCCCGGCCGCCGGCTGCGGGCGGGCGTGTCGCGGGCCGAGCACCCGCTGACCACCTGATCCGAAGCGGTTCGACTCGTGCGCCACGGGTGAGATTCGCTCTCACCCGTGGCGCGCGGCGCGTTAGTCGCTAGCGTGGGCGGGGTGGACCCGGTGACCTGGACTTTCCTCATCCTCGGCCTCGCCGTGCTCGCGTTCTTGAGCACCAAAGTGCCCCTCGTGATCGTGGCGATGGGCGTCGCGCTTGCGCTCTGGGCCACCGGGGTTCTCACCCTCAATGAAGCGCTCGCCGGCTTCGGCGACCCGACCGTGGTCTTCATCGCGGCACTGTTCGTGGTCAGCGAGTCGCTCGATGCCACGGGAGTCACCGCCTGGATAGGCCAGACCGTCGTCGGGCGTGCCGGCACGCGCCCTCGCCGGCTCATCGCGATCGTGGGCGCGATCGTGGCACTGCTCGCGGGCTTCATCAGCATCAACGGCGCCGTGGCGGCCCTGCTGCCGGTCGTGGTGGTCGTCGCGATCCGTGCGGGCCTTGTTCCCTCCAAGCTGCTGATCCCACTGGCCTTCGCCGCCAGTGCGGGGTCGCTTCTCACGCTTGCCGGAAGCCCTGTGAATCCGGTGGTGTCGGAGTTCGCCGCCGCCAGCGGCGGTCGTGCATTCGGCTTCTTCGAGTTCGCCCTGGTGGGTGTGCCGCTGGTGGCGCTGACCCTGCTCATCGTCGCGGTCCTCGGGCCACGGCTGCTTCCCGACCGCACGCCGGAGGCGCTGACGGTCGCCGCCGATCCGCAGGCCGCTGCCGCCGGCATCCGTCAGAGATACGAGGTCGACCTGTCGACCACGGCGATGTTCAGCGTGCGCGAGGGCGTCGTAGAGGTGCTCATCGCGCCGAACTCCCACTACATCGGCCGCACCGTCGCCCCCGGCATGGCCACGAAAGACGAACGGCTGGTGATCCTCGCCCTGCACCGCGGTGGCGCCGATGCGACCGACGCCGACTCCGACGGATCGCTCACACTCCAGGCAGGAGACGCGATTCTCGTTCAGGGGCCGTGGGCGGCGCTGGACCGCTACGTGCAATCGCCCGACGTCATCGCGACGACACCGCCCCAGGCGCTGCAGCGGGGCGTGCCGCTGGGGCGCGGAGCCAAGCGCGCGCTGGTGATCCTCGCGGCGATGATCGTGATGCTCGCGACGGGCGTCGTGCCGCCCGCGGTCGCCGCGCTGCTGGCCGCAGGAGCGCTCGTGATCACGCGCGTGCTCACGGTGCCGCAGACCTACCGCGCCATCTCGTGGACCACCGTGATCCTCATCGCAGGAATGCTGCCGCTGGCCACGGCATTCTCGACCACCGGTGCCGCCGACGTCGTCGCCGACCTCGTGCGCACCTCCGTGGGTCGGTCCTCTCCGCACTTGGCGCTGCTGGTGCTGTGCCTCGTCACCCTGGTGTTCGGTCAGTTCATCTCGAATGTCGCCACCGTGCTCATCGTGGCGCCGATCGCCGTCTCCCTGGCCGGCTCGATGCACGTGAGCGTGCAGCCGTTCATGATGGCGCTGTGTGTCGCGGGCGCGGCGGCGTTCTTGACGCCGATCGCCACACCGGCCAACACGATGGTGATGCAGCCGGGCGGATACCGCTTCGGCGACTACTGGCGGCTGGGGGTGCCTCTCGCGCTCGTGTTCTTGGCCGTCGCAGTACTCGTGACGCCGCTCATCTGGCCGTTTTGACGCGCGCAGCGCGCGTATCGAGACCCTTCCCATCACCGCTTCTTGACGGGATCCACCGAGACGTCGATCTTGTCCTGAGCGCCCAGCGACGACCACGCGCTGGCCTTGCCGGCGGCGGCATGGGCTGCGGCGCGCACCGCGCGCTCGTCGGCCCACTCGTTGAGGCGGTGGCCGCGGTGGCCCCGCACGTGCTCGAGCTCGACGTCGGGAAGCCCCGCCGCCCGCCGTGCGTCGCGCACGTCGATCAGCTGCTCGAGGATGTCCTGGTTCTTCACGGGCGCCTTGGCCGCCGTCTTCCAGCCGCGGCGGCGGTGGCCGTCCATCCACTTCTCGTAGGTGTCGATCGCGTACTTCGAGTCGGCCTGCACGTGCAGGTGCGTCACGTCGCCGTGATCGCGGATCGCGTAGAGCAGCGCGAGCAGCTCGCCGATGTTGTTGGTGCCCTCGACCAGCGATCCGGCCGCCCAGTGCCCGTCTTCTCCGACCCACGCCCAGCCGGTCGGCCCCGGGTTGCCCTTGCATGCGCCGTCGGTGGCGACGGTGTATCGATCGACCATGTCCTGCTCTCTGAGAAGTGCCCCAGCCAGGGTAACCACCGCGCGGGCCCGGCGCTGCAGCATCCGCCCGCCTCCTCGCCTCGGGCGAGGAGAATGCGGCAGGCGAGGGCTGGAATCGGCGATGCGATACTCGCTTCGCGAGACTTCCTCGCCTCGGGCGAGGGCGGGGCGGATGCTGAACGCAGCGGCGCCCCGGAGGCCGAAGCCGCCGGGGCGCCGCCACCCAGGGGGGATTACGCGGCCGACCAGCCTCCGTCGGAGGCGAGGGTGACACCGTTGATGTTCACGCCGTCGTCGCTCAGCAGGAAGGTGATGGATGCCGCCAGCGCCTCGGCCTCGGCGGCGTCGGGCAGGATCGTCATCGCCAGCTGCACGCGCTCGGCGCCCAGCGGCGAGGCGAAGCTGGCCTCGATGTTGGTGATGGTGGGTCCGGGCGCCACGGCGTTGCAGCGGATGCCGCTCGGGCCGTACATGAACGCCGTCGACTTCGTCAGGCCCACGACCGCGTGCTTCGATGCCGTGTAGGCGGCGCCGGCGGCCGAGCCGCGCAGGGCCGCCTCGCTGGCGGTGTTGACGATCGAGCCGCCGCCCTGAGCGAGCATCGTGGGGATCACGGCGCGCATGAGCTTCATGGTGCCGGTCACGTTGATGCGGATCACGCGCTCCCACACGGCGTCGGACATGTCGCCCACGGGCGTCATGTCGTCCATGATGCCGGCGATGTTGGCGAGGGCGTCGATCGTGCCGCCGGCCGCCTCCACGATGCGGGCGACGCCCGCGTCGTCGGTGATGTCGGCGGTGAGGGGCACGATGTCGGCACCGGCGTGCTCGGCGACGAACTCGTCGAGGCGCTCCTGGCTGACGTCCACCGCGATGACGCGGCCGCCCTCTCGCGCGACGCGCGACGCGGTGGCGCGGCCGATGCCCGAACCCGCGCCCGTGACGATGACGGTCTGCCCGGTGAACCGGCCCTGGTCGAGGCGCTCGGTCCACTCGCGCAGTTCGACGGCGGCGGGGGCTTCGGCCTGCTCCTCGCTGTCGGCGACGGGGGTGGTGGCGACAGCGGTCGGCACGAGGCCCGACTGCACGCGGCCGACCATGTCGTCGAGCATCTGCTGCGTGAACGCGCCCTTGCTCAGCTTGACGAGTCGCTTGATCGCCAGGCGCCGCACGGGCTTGAAGACCTCGGGAGTCTGCCCGCCCGCGGCGAGCATCTCGGTGAGGATGGCATTGCCCGCCGGGTCGGCGAGCCAGTCGGCGATCGAGGAGTCGCCGGAGAGGGTCTTGTTGCCCATGATGTTCCAATCTCTGAACCGGACATCTATGTCCGGTAATAGGCTACGTCCATGTCGCCCCCAGAGGAAGCGCCGGCGAAGACCAATCGCGGGCCGGCCGCCGGCCCCGAGAACCGGCGGGCGCTCATCGCCGCGGCGCGCGAGCTGTACGCGCGCGACGGCTTGAGCACTCCCTTCAGTGCGATCGCCAAGCGGGCGGGCGTGGGCCAGGGCAGCCTCTATCGGCACTTCCCCGATCCGACCGCGCTGGCAGCCGCCGTGTTCGAAGACAACGTGGGCGAACTCGAGGCCTACGTCGCTCCCGCCGATCGCACGCTGGAAGACCTCTTCGACGCCATCGTCGGGCAGGCCGTCACCTCCACGGCGCTCATCGACCTCATCGGCGCGCATCGGCACGACCCCGCGGTCTTCCGGCTCGGCGAGCGGTTCCGCGCCGTCGTCGAGACCCTGCTCGAGCGCGAGCACGCGGCGGGCAACGTCGGCGCGCACGTCGAGCCAGAAGACGTCATGCTGGCGGTCGGGATGCTGGGCGGCGAGCTCGCCCGCAGCGACGAGAGTGAGCGACCCGACGTCGCCCGACGCGCCAGGGTCATCTTCCGCACGGCGTTCGCGCCCTCGTCATCGCACTAGGCTCGGCGACATGGGGAGATTCATCTACGACACCATGTCGAACTCCGTCGACATCGACGATCGCACGCTGGCTCACCTGCGCATCGTCGTGATGAACAAGCTGCGCCGCGCCGAGTCGTTCATGTTCGACGTCGAGATGGGAGACGGCAGCGGGCGCCGCAGCTTCTGGATGCACCCCGGCGTGCCGATCCAGTTCCACTTCTTCGGCAGCCGTCAGCCGCGCATCAACCGCGCCTGGGTCGAAGACCTCATGCAGGCGGCGAGCGGACCCAACGGCCTGACGATCACGCCCGAGCCCCCAGAAGACGCGGCGCCGCTCATCGACGGCTGATCCGCCTACCGCGGGTCGTCCTGCTCGCCCTCGACGGCGAGGTGCTCGACCGACATCTCATCGACGGCCATCCGCGAGATCTCCACCGCCGCGGGGTTCGGGTCGACGATCGGGATGGGGCCCGTGACGATGTGCTCGGGCACCAGCATGATGCCGCCCGACGAGTTGGCCGAGTTGGCAAGGTCTTCGATCCACTCGCGGCTCAGCTCGGTGGGCTCGGGATCGTCGAAGACGAACCGCAGCGGGATCGACGGGTGCATCCAGATCGTGCTGCGCCCGCGGGGCTCGTCGTCGGGGTGACGCCACGACACCGTGAAGCTCTCGTTGCGGCGGAGTTTGGTGGCGATGACCACTTTGAGGTGCGCGAGCGCCCGGTCTTCGATGTGGATCGGCGTGGCGGTGCCCCCGTAGTAGATCGTCCCCATGGGGCGAGGATAACCCGGAACGGCCGGTCGATTAGCCTGTGCGGGTGACCGCGTTCGCCAAACTGCTCGCCGCCGCCCGGCGCCGACTCGCCGCTGCGCCGCGCGAGTCGCTCGGAGAGGTCGTCGCACCCCGCCGCATTCTCGGGATCCCCCGCGCCGAGCGCATCGTGCCCTGCGGCACCGCCTGGCACCTGGGGGTGCTCCTGCTCACCGACGACGCGGTGCTGGCCACCGGCGAGATCGTGCGGGCGCACGAAGACGTGCGCCGAGGATTCGCCGCCGAGTCCCAGCGCCGCCGCGCCGAAGTGGCGGCGGCCGCCCGGCGGGGCGGGTTCGCCGAGGGGCAGACGGTGCACATCGGGTGGCGGATGCTGGAGCTGCCCGGCGGCGAGGACGCTGCGGCATCCGACCCGCTGCGCCTGATCGACGGCGTGCCGTCGGTGCGCTGGAGCGCCGGCGGCGGATATGTGCCGCTGGCGGCATATCTCGACGAGCGGGTGGGACTGCTGCTCGAGCCTCCCGCCGGCGCATAAGCGGTCGCCGCGGCGCTGTCAACCCGGCGACAGCGAGGGGCGGACCGACCTAAAGTGACGGCATGAGGGCGTCGGATGCCGTTCGGCAGGCCGCGGTCGTGCTCGCCACCATCGCGATGATCGTGCTGGCCATGATCGGCACGGGCCTGTTCGGCGGCGTGCGGGTGCAGGACCTGCAGCAGGGAGCGCTCGACGCCGACGCGACCGTGCTCGCCCCCGGCCGCCCCGCCTTCGCGATCTGGACCGTGATCTATCTGGGGCTCATCGCCTATGCGCTCTGGCAGGCGCTGCCCTCGCAGCGCGAGAGCGTGCGCCACCGCGCGGTCGGCTGGTGGGTGGCCGCGTCGTGCCTGTTCAACGGCGCCTGGCTCGTGCTGGCGCAGGAGACGACCCTGGCGCTGACCGTGCTGGGCATCATCGGGCTGCTCATCGTGCTGTGCGTGCTCTTTCGCATCGCCGTCGCGACGCGCTCCCGCTCGGACGGCTTCGTCGACGCCCTGCTCATCGACGGGGTCACGGGGCTGCATCTCGGGTGGGTGACTCTGGCCACCGTCGCCAACATCACGGCGTGGCTCGCGACTCTCATCGACCCCGGGGGCTCGGCCGAGCTGATCGGCTGTCTCGTTCTCGCCGCCGTGGGTCTGATCGGGGTGGCGCTCGGCTGGACCAGCGGGTGGCGCCTGGCACCCGCCCTCGCGATCGCGTGGGGGCTGTCGTGGGTGGCGGTCGAGCGCCTGAGCGGCGAGCCTGCGAGCACGTCGGTGGGCATCACGGCGGCCGTCGTCGCGGCGGTCGTGCTCGTGCCGACCCTGGTGATCCGGCTGCTCAAGCTGCTGCGCTCGAACACCGATTGACCGACTGACCGAGCGGATCAGCCCGCGGCGAAGCGGTGGGCGAAGGCCCGCAGCAGCCGAACGGGTTCGGTGATGGATGCGGCCAGCACGCGCGCCGAGATGGCGTCGTAGGCCGACGACTCGAAGTAGCCGTCGTTGCGATAGATCGCCATGCGCTCGGTGAACGCCTTCGCGGTCGGCTCGGGGTGGAACTGGGTCGCATAGAGGCGGTCGCCGACGCGGTAGGCCTGCACGGGGCACGCGTCGTTCGTCGCGAGCAGCACGCCGCCCGGCGGCACGTGGGCGCTGCCCTCCTTGTGCGCCGTGAGGGCGCTGAAGCGGTCGGCGAGGCCGCCGAAGACGGGATCGGCCCTGCCTTCGGCGGTGAGTTCGATCGTGGTGGGCCCGGTGTCTTCCGGGAAGGCACGGCTGACCTCGGCGCCCAGCATCCGCCCCACGACACCGATGCCGTAGCAGGTGAACAGGGCCGCCGGCCCGTCGGCGGAGGCCGCCGCGGCGGCGATGCGCTCGAGCGCCGCCTCGAGCCGTCGCTGCGGGTCGGTCTTGGTCGACTCGGGGTCGGTCGCGTTGAAGGGGCTGCCGCCGACGACGAAGCCCGAGTAGCGGTCGAAGACGTCGTCGGGCAGGGCCTCGCGCACGAGGTCGAGCCGGTGCAGGCCGCTCTCGTCGAGGCGCGCGGCCGCACGGAACGACTCGTACTCGGCGGCCGCCGCGCCCTGCTGCGGGCGCACGCAGACATAGAGCAAGGTCATGGCGCGATTCTAGGCGGCCCCTCCCCTTCCGCAACTTGGCAGCTGTTGCCGCCTGCGAGGGGTCGAAGCCGGCAACAGGTGCCAACTTGCGGAAGGGGAGGTGGGGCGCCGGGGAGGCGATCAGGAGCGGGAGGAGTTGGCCGTGCGGCCGCGGACGATGCCGACGAACGCCTCGACCGCCGGCGTCGTGGCCTCGGCCGGCCAGGCGAGGGCCACGCGCGAGGTGGGGGCGCCGCGCAGCGGCCGGTAGTCCACGTCTTTGCGGCGGTGCAGGCGCGCGAGCGACATGGGCACGACGATCACTCCCACGCCGGCGGCGACCGTGGCGATGGCCTCGGCGGTGTCGACGGGCGGCGTGAACGCGGGGGCGACGGCACCGGGGATCACCGCGGCCAGCACGTCGTCGCGCGGCACGATGACGATCTCGCCGGCGAGGTCGTCGAGGGTGAGCTCGTCGGCCGCGGTCAGGTGCGAGTCGACCGAGACCACCGCGACCGGCACCTCGTCGTAGAGCGGGATGACGTGCAGTCCCTCGCGGTCGAGGGGCAGCCGCACGATCGCGGCGTCGATCTCGCCCGAGCGCAGCTGCGCGAGCTGGTCGGCGACCGAGAACGGGCGCAGCTCGAGTGGCGCCTCGGGGTGGCGCTGCTGCCACGCGTCGATCCACTTGCCGGGGGTCGCCCCCGGTACGACGCCGAGCACGAACGTCCCGGTGAGCGGCGCGGGCTGCGGTTCGGGCTTCTGCGCGCGCTTCGTGGCACTCTTGGGGCTGCCTGCGCCCGAGCGGCGCGCGGCAGAGGCCGACCGAGCGGATGCCGCGGCCTTCGCGCCCGCCGCGGGGCGCCGCTTGCGGGAACCGCCGCCACCGACCATGCCGCAAGCCTAACCGGGGCGCTACGTTCGAATCATGGTGGCGATCATCGGAACGGTCTTCGCGGCGTTGGCCGCTCTGCTGCACGTGTACATCTTCGTCATGGAGTCGGTGCAGTGGACCCAGCCCCGCGTCTGGAAGCGCTTCGGCCTCACGAGCCAGGCCGATGCCGACACGACCAAGGGCATGGCCTACAACCAGGGCTTCTACAACCTGTTCCTCGCCATCGGCGCGATCGTGGGCATCGCCCTGTTCTGGGCCGGCGAGCCCTCCACGGTCGCGGCGGTCGCGGGGCGCACCCTCGTGCTGTTCTCGCTCGGCTCGATGGTCGCGGCGTCGCTCGTGCTGCTGACCTCGGGCGGCAAGTACCTGCGCGCGGCGCTCACCCAGGGCACTCTGCCGCTGATCGGCTTCGTGCTGTTCCTGTTCGCCTGAGGCCTGCTCAGCCGCACGCTCCCCACCGTCCGACCCCGTCGGCGCGCGCCTGAGCGGTGCCCGCTTCGAACAGCGCCTCGTAGGTCGTGTTGGGCTCGATCGACATCGGCTCGGCGGCCCCGGAGGCGGTCAACTCGTAGTTGATGAAGCGGCCGTCGTCGGTCCAGAGGTAGAAGAGCCACCGGTCGTAGCGGTCGAGCGGATCGGCGTCGGGTGCGGCCCAGATGGTCGAGCCGACCGGCGCGAGGGCCAGCAGG
Source organism: Microbacterium fluvii (assembly GCF_025515205.1). GTDB lineage: Bacteria > Actinomycetota > Actinomycetes > Actinomycetales > Microbacteriaceae > Microbacterium > Microbacterium fluvii. The sequence continues at coordinate 54,062 of NZ_JAOPFX010000001.1, forward strand.
TCGTCACGCGCCGACATCGCCCCGCACTCCTCGTCGGGCGAGCGCTCCGGGGTGTCGATGCCGATGAGACGGATCTTGATCTCGTCGGTGCCGACCAGATCGCTCGATTCCTGCGCGACCGCGCGCAGCGTGTCGCCGTCCCACACCGAGGCCACCGTCAGCGCAACGGCATCGTCGGGGCGGGCGGGCAGATCGGATGCCGTGGCCACGGCATCCGCTTCGCCGGCCGGCGCCGTCAGCTGGAAGGAGGCCCAGCCGACGCCGATGGCGACCACCGCGACCGCGAGCACCGCGATCGCGCCACGGCCCCGACGTCTGCTGCGCACCCTGCGAGGCTAGCGGCCGCCTCGGACACCCGAGGGTCAGGCGGCCAGACGCAGCCCTCGGCGGTCGGTGGCGACCCGGTCGCCGTCGGGGATGGTCTCGTCGTCGCCGATGAGCGAGCCCGTCGTGACGGTCGCGTCGTTGCCGACGTGCGCGCGGATGCCGATCTTGGCATGCGGTCCGATCGCGGCGCGGGCGCCGATGTGCGCGTGCGGAGCGATCTCGGCGCCTGGTCCGATCTCTGCGCCCACTTCGACCCACACGCCGCGCCCGATGTGCGCGTCGGCGGCGATCTTCACGCCCGGTTCGACATAGGCACCCGTCTCGACCACGGCGGTCGGGTGCACCTTCGCGCCGTGCGCGATCAGGCCACGGCCGTTGACATGCTTGCGGTAACGCAGCGTCTCGCCCCGGTCGTTCTCGATGTCGATGTAGTTCTTCCCCACGGATTCCTCCCACAGCGCAGACTTCGCTGAGTACATCAACAACCACCGACCGCCCGCATTCATTCCCAATGGGTTCGGGTACCCTTGCACGTCGTGACCGACGCCCCCGAGCCCGACGAGGCAGCCCCCACCGGCCCCACCCTCGTGTTCGAGGGGCAGGCGGCGCCGCACAGTCTGCTCGAAGACGTGCTCGGCATCCTCACCGGCACGTTCCTGGCCTCGCTGGGGCTGATGCTGCTGCAGGCCAGCGCCTCGGTCACCGGCGGCACGGCGGGCCTCGCCCTCATCGTCGACTACGCGACCGATCTGCCGTTCTGGCTCGTCTTCGCGATCGTCAATCTGCCGTTCGCGGCCCTCGCGATCTGGCAGAAGGGGTGGGACTTCACGATCCGCTCGGCCGTCTCGATCGCGCTCGTCTCGGGCTTCTCGGTCGTGCACCACGCGTTCTTCCAGATCGCCGCCATCGACCCGGTCTACGGCACGCTGGGCGGCAACGTGCTGGCCGGCGTCGGGCTGCTCATCCTCTTCCGACACCGCGCGAGCCTGGGCGGGGTCAACGTGATCGCCCTCGTGCTGCAGGAGCGCGCCGGCATCCGCGCCGGCTGGACGCAGATGGCCTTCGACGTGCTCATCATCGTCGCGGGCCTGCTGGTCGTGCCGTGGCCCAACGTCATCCTCAGCGCCGTCGGCGCGGTCGTGCTGAGCCTCATCCTCGCCCTCAACCATCGCCCGGGGCGCTACATCGGGCACTGAGCGGATGCCGCGGCGTCACCCCGCAGGCGGTGCGCCTCGCCGGGGCCTGCGCGCGACGAGGTAGATCACGCCGGCGACGATGCCGGCCGCCCCGATGCCGATCACCCAGGGCACCCAGCCGGGGGTGCCGGTCTCGGACGATGCGGCCGCCTCGGTCGGGGTGGGGGTCGGGGTCGCGCTGGGGGTCGCGGTCGGCGTGCTCGTCGGCGTGACCGTGGGCTCCGTCGTCGGCTCCACGGTCGGCTCTGTGGTGGGTTCGACGGTCGGTTCTGTGGTCGGTTCTGTGGTCGGCTCGGTCGTCGCCGAGTCGGTCGGGGTGGGCGTGCGGGTCGGCAGCGAGGGCTTCGTGCGGGTCGGCGTCGGGGTCGGCACCGTGCGGGTGGGCGTGGGCATCACCGCGGTGCGGGTGGGGGTGGGCATCGTCGCGGTCGGCGTCGCGGTGATGCGGTCGATGACCCCACCGGTGCAGGCGGTGAGGGCGGCGGTCAGCGCCAGACCCGCGAGCGCGGCGGCGACGCGGGCGGCGGGGGAGATTCTGGGCATCGACGGGCTCTCTCACGTGCGGGCGGGCTGACGTGAGAGTGGCACCGCCGACCGGCGCAGGGCATCGCCCGAGTGGGGTGAGAAGTCGCCGCGCGCTCAGCGCTGGCAGGTCGGGCACCAGAACACGATGCGCTCCCTCGTGGGGTCGGCGCCGAGCGCGCCACCGACGATGAGGGTGCCGCACCGCCGGCACGGCCGATGCTCGCGGCGGTAGACCCACGTCGTGCGGCCGGGGCGGGCGTCACCGGTGAAGGTGCGGTCACGGCGGTCGCGGTTCGCTCGGATCATGCGGGCGCCGAGGTCGATCGTGGCCGCGGCATCCGTCTGCGACGCGGGGGTCGTCGGAAGGATGCCGCGCACGAAGAGGATCTCGTTCGCGTACTCGTTGCCGAACCCCGCGACGTTGCGCTGATCCTGCAGCGCCACGTGGATCGCGCGATCGTCGGCCTGCAGGTTCGCGGCGGCGCGCGCCGGATCCCAGTCGCCGGCGAGCGGGTCGGGGCCGAGGTGGCCGACGAGACTGTGCTCGTCGGAGGTGGGCACGAGGCGCACCTCGGCGAGGTCGAAGCCGACCGCTTCGTGCGCGGCGGTGCCGACGACGGCGCGGGCCGTGTGCGCGGGCTTGCGCCAGCGCTCACCGGGGGAGAAGACGCGCCACGAGCCCTCCATCTTCAGGTGCGAGTGCAGCGTGAGATCGCCGATGCGCAGGAGCAGGTGCTTGCCGTGCGCGGCGCTGTCGACGACGCGCTCGCCGGTGAGGTCGGCCGTCGCCGCGCGGGGCACCCGCAGGTCGAACCGGGTGACCTCTTCGCCCACGAGCGCGTCGAGGCGGCGCGCCGTGCGCCAGACGGTGTCGCCCTCAGGCACGGGCCGCGCTCCGCACCGCGTCGCCCGCCGTGGCCTTGCGCAGTGTGAGGCCGCGCGTCGACTCGACGAAGCCCGCGTCGCGCAGGGCCCGCCCCACCGCCGTGCCGAACACGAACTCGCCGTTGACCTGCTCGATCGTGAGGGTCTCCAGGCGCCGTGCGTGCGCCGTCTCGGCGAGGCTGCGGGTGGCGGCGGCGAGGCGCTCGTCGGCGTCGGTGAAGGCGAGCGCCGACTTGCCGCCGCGCTCGAGGTAGAGCGTGAGGGCGCCGTCGACGAGCACGACGAGCCCGCCGGCCTTTCGGCCGGGGCGGTGCGTGACGCCCTCGAGCGGAGGCCATGCCAGCGCCGCGCCGTAGGGATTGGCGGGGTCGGTCGCTGCGAGGGTCACCGCCCGCAGCGGCGGCGGGTCGGCAAGGCCCGCGAACTCGCGCAGGCGGTCGACGGTGGCAGACGCCGCGAACTGCGCGGCCCCGAGCTTCTCGATGACGTAGCCGCGGCGGCAGTGGCCGGCCTGCTCGAAGCCGGCGAGCACCCGGTACACCTGCGCGAACCCGCCGGGCACACCCTCGGACTGCACCGAGCCGCGCGTGACGACGCCGTAGCGGTCGAGCAGCAGACTCGCCGATGCCGTGGCCCGCAGCGCAGGGTCGCCCTCGGGGGCGGGCAGCAGCGACCAGCGCCCGCCGAGCGCGGGCGGCCGAGGGGCAGCGGCGGGGCGAGGCAGAGAAGCGCCACGGTACATCCGCGCCCGCGGCGTCTTGCGCGCGGCGCGGTGCGCCTGGGAGCCGCCGCCCAGCAGCATCCGCACCGGCGCGAAGGTGTCGTTGGTGATGCGCCCCGCCCACGTGAGGCTCCACAGCGCCTCGATGACCGACTGCTCGTTCTCGGCGCCGGTGAGCTGCTGCAGCTGCGCGGCGAAATAGGCGCCGCCGCCGGCGAGGGCGGCGAGCAGCTGCGCTTCGAGCGAGCCGGGGGCGACCTCGTCGTCTGGTGGCTGCAGGGTGAGGGGCGCGGCGTCTGCCGGATGCAGGGCGATCCAGCCGTCTCGGCCCGGCAGCGTGCCGTGCCCCGACCAGATGACCTCGCCGGTCGCGGTGAGCTCGTCGAGCATCCCGGGCGCGTAGTCGCGCACGCGGCTCGGCAGGATCAGCGACTCCCACGCACTCGCCGGAACCGGCACGCCGGCCAGCTGCTCGATGACGGCCGCGACGCCGTCGAGTCCATCGAGGGGACGGGTGAGGTGCTGCCAGGTCGGCAGGAACCGCGCGTACGCCTCCTGAGAGACCGGTTCGACGCTGCCGCGGATCGCCGCGAGCGAGCGCATGCGCAGCCGCCGCAGCACCTCGGTGTCGCACCACTCCGGCTCGTCGCCGGCGGTGGCGCTCGCGGGCCCTGAGCCTGTCGCGGTCCCTGAGCCTGTCGAAGGGTCGGGCAGGAAGAACCCGCTCGACAGCCGCCCCTGCGCCTCGAGCCGCTGCAGCGTGAGCCGCGCGACGGCCGTGCCGATGCCGAAGCGGGTGGCGACGGCATCCGTCGTGAACGGGCCGTGGGTGCGCGCGTGGCGGGCGACGAGATCGCCCAGCGGATCGGCGAGCGGCTCGAGGAACGCCGTCGGGATGCCCACAGGCAGGGCTGCGCCGAGGGCGTCGCGCAGGCGCCCGGCGTCTTCGATCGCGGCGAAGCGCGCAGAGCCGGCGATCGACACCGCGATGGCGCGGCGGGCGTCGACCAGCTCGTGCAGCAGGGCGGATGCCGTGGCCACCGCTGCGCCGTCCGCCGAGCCCGTCGAGGCGTCGGCTGTCGGCTCGAGCCGGGCTGCGACCTCCTCGGCGTCGAGGGGGCCCAGCATCCGCAGCAGATCGGCGACGCCCTCGACGCCGCGCGCGCGGCGCTCGGGGTCGAGACGCTGGGCCTCGCGCTCGAACTGCGCGATCACCTCGGGGTCGAGCAGCTCCCGCATCTCGACCTTGCCGAGCAGCTCGCTCAGCAGCGCGGGGTCGACGGCCAGCGCGGCGGCGCGGCGCTCGGCCAGTGGCGAGTCGCCCTCGTACATGAACGCGCCGACATATCCGAACAGCAGATCGCGGGCGTAGGGACTCGGCTGGGAGGGCTCCGTCTCGACGAGGCGGATGCGGCGCTCGCCGATCGCCTTCGCGATGCGCAGCAGGGCGGGCACGTCGTAGACGTCCTGCAGCACTTCGCGCAGGGTCTCGAGGATGATCGGGAACGTCGGGTAGCGGCGGGCGACCTCGAGCAGCTGCGCCGAACGCTGCCGCTGCTGCCACAGCGGGGTGCGCTTCTGCGGATTCATGCGGGGCATGAGCAGGGCCCGCGCGGCGCACTCTCGGAAGCGCGAGGCGAACAGCGCCGACCCGCCGACCTCCGAGGTGACGATGTCGTCGAGCTCGTCGGGGTCGAAGACGAACAGCTCGGCCCCTGGCGGCTCGGCGGTCGCGTCGGGGACGCGGGCGATGATGCCGTCGTCGCTGGCGACGGCCGAGCCGTCGACGCCCAGGCGCTCGCGGATGCGCGCGCTCACCGCCAGCGCCCACGGCCCGTGCACCTTCATGCCGTAGGGGGAATGCAGAATGATGCGCCAGTCGCCGACCTCGTCGCGACCGCGTTCGACGGTGAGCGTGCGGTCGGTCGGAAGGGTGCCGGTGGCCTCGCGCTGCTCGGCGAGGTAGGCGAGCAGGTTCGCCTGCGCATAGCCGTCGAGGCCTGCCTCGGTGAGGCGGTCGGCGGCCTTGTCGGGCTCGGCGGCGGCGAGCTCCCGCGAGAACTTCCCGAGCGCCTCGCCGAGCTCGGCGGGCCGGCCGAGGCCGTCGCCGTGCCAGAACGGCACCTTGCCGGGCTGCCCGAACGCGGGCACGACGTTGACGCGATCGTGGGTGATCTCGACGATGCGCCAACTGGTCGTGCCGAGGGTGAACACGTCGTTCACGCGCGATTCGTAGACCATCTCCTCATCGAGCTCGCCGACGCGCGCGTTCTGCGTCTCGCCCGCGACGAACACGCCGAAAAGGCCACGATCGGGGATCGTGCCGCCGCTGGTGACCGCGATGCGCTGGGAGCCGGGGCGACCGGTCAGGGTGCCGTGATCGCGATCCCACACGAGGCGCGGGCGCAGCTCGGCGAACTCGTCGGAGGGGAAGCGGCCGGCCAGCAGATCGAGCGTCGCCTCGTAGGCCGAGCGCGGCAGGGTGCGAAACGGCGCCGAGCGCTTCACCGTCTCGAACCAGCCCTCCACATCGATCGGGCCCAGGGCGGATGCGGCGACGGTCTGCTGCGCGAGGATGTCGAGCGGATTCTGCGGCACCGCGATCGCCTCGATCCTCCCCGCCAGCATCCGCTCCGTGACGATCGCGGTGTGCAGCACGTCGCTGCGGTGCTTGGGGAACAGGGCCGCGCGGCTGACCTCGCCGACCTGGTGTCCGGCGCGGCCGATCCGCTGCAGGCCGCTCGCGGCCGACGGCGGGGCCTCGACCTGGATCACGAGGTCGACGGCGCCCATGTCGATGCCGAGCTCGAGGCTCGAGGTGGCCACGACGCAGCGCAGGGCCCCGCTCTTGAGCTCTTCTTCGACCTGGGCGCGCTGCTCCTTCGACACCGAGCCGTGGTGGGCCTTCGCGAGCACGGGGTCGGCGCCCGCCGTCGCGCCGGACTGTGCCATCATCCCGGCCGGGATCGCCGGCTCCGGCAGCTCGAGCCCGAGCCGCTCGGTGTAGATCTCGTTGAGCCGCGCGGTGAGGCGCTCGCCGAGGCGGCGCGAGTTGACGAACACGATCGTCGAGCGGTGCAGCAGGATGCGGTCGACGATCGCCTCTTCGACGTGCGGCCAGACCGAGCCGGTCATCTCTGTGGCTTCAGGCCGCGCGCGGGGGCCGCCGTCTCCGAACCAGTCCTCGTCGATGCCGCCCTCGGTCCCCGAGCCTGTCGAGGTGTCGTCCGCTCCCGGCGGCGGAGGCGGGTTGAGCATGTCGTCGACCGGCACGACCACCCGGAGGTCGAACGCCTTGGTCGCCCGCGGAGCGACGATCTCGACCGGCTCCGCACCGCCGAGGAACCGCGCGACCTCGTCGATCGGCCGCACCGTCGCCGACAGGCCGATGCGCTGCGCCGGCTTCGCATCGGGGTCGGCCGCCCGCCGCAGGGCGTCGAGTCGCTCGAGGCTCACCGCGAGGTGCGCTCCGCGCTTGGTGGCCGCCACCGCGTGCACCTCGTCGATGATGACGGTGTGCACGCCCCGCAGCGTCTGGCCCGCCTGGCTCGTGAGCATGAGATACAGCGACTCGGGGGTCGTGATGAGGATGTCGGGCGGATGGGTGAGGAGCTTGCGTCGATCGCTGGAGGTCGTGTCGCCCGAGCGCACCCCTACCGAGATCTCGGGCACGCGCACGCCCAGGCGCCTGGCCGACTGCCCGATGCCCACGAGCGGAGACCGGAGGTTGCGCTCGACGTCGACGCCGAGAGCCTTCAACGGCGAGATGTAGAGCACCTTGGTCGGCGCGCCGGCTGAGGCAGCCGCATCCGCCTTGTCGTGGAAGAGCCGGTCGATCGCCCAGAGGAACGCCGAGAGGGTCTTGCCCGAGCCGGTCGGGGCGACCACGAGGGCGTGCTTTCCGGCCGAGATCGCGTCCCAGGCGCCCGCCTGCGCCGTGGTGGGCTGGGCGAAGGCGCCACGGAACCAGTCCTGCGTGGCAGGACCGAATCGTTCGAGCACATCGCCCATCCCCTCCATCTTCGCCGGGATGTGCGACATCCGGGCGGATCCGGCCGATCGGGGCGACAATGGGGCATGGCCGCGATCAAGACCCAGCCGACCGATGCAGATGTGCAGGCCTTCCTCGAGGCGGCGACCCCCGCCAGGCGACGCGACGACGGGCTCGCCCTCGCGCGGCTGTTCGCCGAGGTCACCGGCGCCGACCCGGTGATGTGGGGGCCGACGATGGTCGGCTACGGCAGTTATGTGTACGTGTCGCCGTCGGATCCGCGTCGCCGAGGCGAGTGGCCCAAGACGGCGTTCTCTCCTCGCAAGGCGCAGCTGTCGCTGTACGGCCTCAAAGACCTCCCGGAGGGCGCGGCGCTGCTGCCCGAGCTCGGCCGGTACACCGAGGGCCCGGGCTGCGTGTACGTGCGCACGCTCGACGACATCGATCTCGACGTGCTGCGCCGGCTCATCGCGATCGCCTGGACCCGCGGCGACGACCCCGGGGCGTGAGACCCCGGGGCACCGGCGCCCGCCTCATTCCCGCTCGATGAGGCCTCCTTCCCGGTCGAGCTCGAGTGTCAGGTGCAGGCCGAGCCTGGCCAGGAACGCGTCGTCATGGCTGACCACGAGCACGGCGCCGCGATAGGCCGACAGGGCGTCGACGAGCTGGTCGACCGTGTCGAGGTCGAGGTTGTTCGTCGGCTCGTCGAGCACGAGCAGCTGCGGCGGCGGGTCGGCCAGCAGCAGCCGCGCCAGCGCGACGCGGAACCGCTCGCCGCCCGACAGCGCCGCCACCGGCCGCAGCACCGTGTCACCGCGCACGAGGAAGCGCGCGAGACGGTTGCGCAGCGCGACGTCGTCCGCTCCGGGGGTGCGCACGTTCTCGAGCACCGAACGGGCGTCGTCGAGCCCGTCGACGCGCTGCGACAGATAGCCGATGCGGTCGGTGTGCGCGCGCACGGGGCCGACCGCGCCGGCGACCAGCCGCTCGAGCAGCGTGGTCTTGCCGACGCCGTTCGGCCCAACCAGAGCGACGCGCTCCGGCCCTTGGATCACCCACGACCGCTCGCCGTCGCCGAGCGTCGCGATGCGCCGGCCCGCTGCCACGGCGGGGTCGGGCAGGTCGATCAGCACGCTCTCGTCGTCGCGCACGCGGCGCTCGGCCGCGTCGTGGGCGGCGCGGGCCGCCGACTCGCGTTCGCCCATCTCGCCGCGGAGCCTGCCGGCCGACACCTGGGCCGCGCGCTTGCGGGCGCCGGCGATGATGCCGGGCACGCGCTTCTCGATCTGCGCCTTGCGGCCCACGGCGGCGCGCCGCGCGAGCTTGGTCTCGGTCTCGATGCGCTCGCGCTTCTCGCGCCTGACCACCTGGGCAGCCGCGCGCTCGGCCTGGCGGGCCGCGGCCTGCTCGGTTTCGAGCCATGCGCGCCATGCCGAGTACGGCCCGCCGAACACCGACAGCTCATTCGCGTACAGCTCGGCGGTCTCGTCCATGAGCTCGAGCAGGGCGACGTCGTGACTGACGACGACCAGGGCTCCCGGCCAGGCGCGCACCATGGCGTACAGCCGTGCCCGCGCGTCGCGGTCGAGGTTGTTGGTGGGCTCGTCGAGCAGCGTCACCGGTGCGCGTCGCAGGCGGATGCCGGCGATCGCGGTCAAGACGGCCTCGCCGCCGGAGAGCTCGCCCACGGTGCGATCGAGCGCGTCTGCGGGCAGCCCCGCGTCGGCCAGCGCCGCGATCGCGCGCGCCTCGACGTCCCAGTCGTCGCCGACGGCATCGAAATGGGCGGGGTCGGGATCGCCCGACTCGATCGCGCGCAGCGCGCGCAGCGCCGGGCCCACGCCGAGCAGGTCGACGACGGGCCGTTCGACACCGAGTGTGAGGGTCTGCGGCAGTCGAGCGACGTCGCCGGGGACGCAGATGTGACCGGAGGTCGGAGTGAGCTCTCCCGCGATCAGGCGCAGCAGCGTCGACTTGCCGGTGCCGTTGCGGCCGACCAGTCCGGTGCGGCCGGTGCCGAACGCACCGGAGACGGCGGAGAGGGCGGGTGTGCCGTCTGGCCACGCGAACGTGACGCCGTCGAGCACGACAGAGGGGGTGAGGGTGTGGGCGGGCATGGTGATCCTTCGGTGTCGTGGATGCACTGACACCGGGATGCCGCGAAGGCCCTGAACAGGGAGGCGGGGAGTCGACGGGTCAGCGCGGATGGGGGCGCGGACGCGTCGGTCGACGGTCGGCGCGGGTCACAGCGCGGACGCGAAGATCTCCACCGATTCGATTCCTCACACTCGGAACAAGGACTCCCGACTGTACCCGAAGACCATGGGAGCGGGCCAGCCGCTCAGCCGTCGGCCTTCAGCCGCAGGCGCAGGAAGGCCACGACGTCGTCGAGCTCGTCCTGAGAGACGCTGTGCGCCAGCTGCGGATAGACCCGGCCGCTGAGGGTGGAGTGCTGCGGCAGCCACTCGGTCGTGTGGGCGACCAGGGGTGCCGGGATCACCTGATCGTGCGATCCTCGTCCCCAGAAGACCGGCGGTCGCAGCTCCCGCAGCACCGCGTCGCCTTCGAGCTCACCGGGGGCGGCGTACCCGGCGAGGTTCACGACGAACGCGAAGCGCTCCGGCCGCAGCCGCAGCGCCTGCACCGCGACGACCGAGCCCTGCGAGAAGCCGAGCAGACCGATCGGGCGGTCTGCGGCATCCGTCGCATCGATCCATTCGATGAAGCGGGATGCGGCGGCGGTCACCGTGTCCGGGTCGTGCGCGTCGAGGTTCTCTATCGCGTACCAGGAGTGTCCAGGCATGGGGAAGGGCGGCGTCAGCGGTGCGCGCACGGCGGCGACGGTGAACTCCGCGGGCAGATGCGGGGCGAGCCCGAACAGATCGGACTCGTCGGTGCCGTAGCCGTGCAGCAGCACGAGCAGGGGAGCGTCGGGGCGGGCGGTGAGCGGCTCCGACCACCGAACGGCGGCCGAGTCGAGCGGCGGGATCTCTGGCAGCACCATGCCGCCATCCTGGCAGGAGCCTCCGACGCGGGCGGCATCCGGCGATGGAGGCGTCAGCCCGCAGATCCCGCGCGCTGCGCCGAGTCGAGGATCATCTCGACGCCGGCCTGGAACATCTCCACGTCGCGCAGCTCCGCCAGCGGCACGCTGTTCGCGGCGATGAGGGGGAACTCGCGCGGGTCGACCAGCACCGGCCCGTCGAGCCAAGTCGTCTGAGTGTGGTCGGCGTCGGCCCGCTGTGCGCGTACACGGGCGATGTTCGCCGCCGTCGAGAGCACGTGCGCGGCCAGCACGGCGTAGTGGCGCACGAGCTCGTCGCCGGTGAGGCCGGCGCGCGTGAATGCGTCGAGCATGAACTCGATGGCGCGGTGCTCGGCCGGTCCGCCGGTGGTGAGCACGATCGCCTCGACGCCGATCGCCGGGTACCGCTCGAACTCGGTCAGCGTTCCCGTCGCCAGCTCTCGCAGTCGATCGCGCCAGGCCGCGGGGTCGGCCGTCACATGCTGCATCGCGCGGTCGGCGAGATCGTCGAGAAGCGCGGCCATCAGCTCTTCCTTGTTGCGGAAGTGCCGGTACACGGCGGTCGGGTCGACGCCCAGCTCGGCGCCGAGGTCGCGGAACGAGATCGTCGAGACACCTGGGGTGCCCGCGAGGGTGCGGGCGGCGTCGAGGATCGTCTCGCGGTCGAGGCGGTGGCGCGCGGGTGTCGCCTTTCGAGTCGCCATCGCCGGCCTCCCTCTCCGTGCCACCTGCACGGTCGACCGCCAGCTTAGCGGCCGGAGTCCTCGATCCTGTCAACAGCGTTGACAAAGACGTTGTCATGCGCATAGTCTCCCTCCCACCGCACCGCGCAGACGAGCGCAGCACGAGAAGGAGGCGACGATGCCGACAGCAGACGTCCTGTTCACGGGAGGGGCGATCTTCACCGGAGCTGGTGAACCCCTCGACGGCTTCGCCGTCGCGGTGGTCGGCGACCGCATCGCCGCGCTCGTCCGCGCCGACGAGACGGCCGCACTGATCGGCCCCGCCACCGAGGTCGTCGACCTATCCGGCGCGCTGCTGTCACCCGGCTTCCAGGATGCGCACGTGCACCCCGTCGCCGGCGGCACCGAGCTGCTGCAGTGCAACCTCGCTGACTCCGCCGACGCGGCCGAGTCCATCGCCCGCGTCGCCGCCTATGCGCTGAGCCACCCCGACGTGGAGTGGATCCTCGGCGGCGGCTGGTCGATGGACCACTTCGCCGGCGGCGCTCCCACGCGGCAGGCGCTGGATGCGGTCGTGCCCGACCGCCCCGTGCTGCTGATGAGTCGCGACCACCACAGCACGTGGGCCAACACCGCCGCCATCCGCCTCGCCGGCATCGACCGCGACACCTCCGATCCCGTCGACGGCCGCATCGAGCGCGAGCCCGACGGCGCGCCGGCCGGCACCTTCCATGAGGGAGCGGGCGACCTGTTCGCCGCCGCGCGCCCCGCCTTCGACGACGAACTGGCCTACCGGGGCCTGCTCGCAGCCCAGGCGGAGCTCATCCCGCTCGGGATCACGGGGTGGCAGGACGCCGCCGTGCGCGCCTCGGGCGCGGGCATCCCCGATCCCGTGCCCGCGTATCTCCGCGCCGCGGCCGACGGCACCCTCAAGGTGCACGTGGTCGGCGCGCAGTGGTGGCGCCGCGACGGCGGCATCGAGCAGGTCGAGGCGATCGTCGCCGAACGCGACCGCATCGCCGAGCTCGTCGACCCGCGCAGGGTGAGCCTGGGCGCCGCCAAGCTCATGGTCGACGGGGTGGCAGAGAACGGCACGGCCGCGATGCTCTCGCCCTATCACGACCACCACGGCCACCCGACCGACAACAGCGGGCTGTCGTTCATCGACCCCGAGCTGCTGCGCGAGGCGGTGACGGCGCTCGATGCGGCCGGCATCCAGGCGCACTTCCACGCCCTCGGCGACCGCGCGGTGCGCGAGGCGCTCGACGCCGTCGCCGCCGCGCGCGGGGCCAACGGTCCCGGCGGCGCGCGCCACCACCTCGCGCACCTGCAGATGATCGCCGAGAGCGACGTCGACCGCTTCGCCGAGCACGATGCCGTGGCGAACCTGCAGGCGCTGTGGGCCACCCACGAGCCGCAGCTCGACGAGCTCACCCTGCCGTTCCTGCCTGACGGGGCGGAGTCGCGCCACTATCCGTTCGGCGACCTCGTGCGCGCCGGCACCCGCCTGGCCGCCGGCAGCGACTGGCCGGTCTCGAGCGCCGACCCCATGCAGGCGATCCACGTGGCCGTCAACCGCACCTTCCCCGGCAGCGACGCCGAGCCGCTCGGCGGTGCCGCACAGCAGATCGACCTCGTCACGGCGATGACCGCCTACACCTCGGGCACCGCCTACGTGAACGGCCGCGAACACGACACCGGCAGCATCCGCGAGGGCTACCTCGCGAACCTCGTCGTGCTCTCACCCGACCCCTTCGCCGCACCGGCGGAGCAGCTCCACCGCACCACCGTCCTGTCCACCTGGATCGAAGGCGCACCCGTCTACCGCCTGTCGTCCGTCACCGTGAAGGAACCGTCATGAGGCATCACCTCCCCCGCGCCGTCGCCGTCGTCGCCGGCCTCGCCGCCGCTGCGCTCGCCGTGAGCGCGTGCTCGGCATCCTCCCCCTCCCCGCAGACATCGGCGGTCGAGTGGGAGCTCACCGACACCACGGCGGCGCCGTCCGGCGACATCGACACGATCTCGTGGGCGACCTATGCCGAGCCCTACTCGCTCGACTACGCCTATGCGTTCGACTACGCCGACAACCAGATCCTCGCGAACGTCTGCGAGTCGCTGCTGCGCCTGAATCCCGACTACACGCTGTCGCCTGGGCTGGCCGAGTCGTACGACCATCCCGACGCGAACACGTGGGTCTACACGATCCGCGACGGCGTCACCTTCCACGACGGCACGCCGCTCACGGCCGCCGACGTCGTCGCGTCGATGAACCGCCACCTCGATCCCGCGGTGGGCTCGTTCTGGTACTCGGTGTACCAGAACGTCACCTCGATCGAGCAGACCGGCGACCGCGAGGTCACCGTGACCCTGTCGGTGCCGGGCTCGCAGTTCAACCTCGCGATGGGCAGCTCGGCCGGCGTCGTCGAGTCGGCCGCGACCCTCGCCGAGAAGGGCGCCGACTACGGCAACTCCACCGGCGGCGTCAACTGCACCGGACCCTTCAGCCTCGAGGAGTGGAAGTCGGGCGAGTCGATCACCCTGGCCCGTTACGACGACTACTGGGACGCCGATCTCACGCCGCACGCAGCCGAGGTCGAGTTCGACTTCATGACCGACCCCACGGCGCGCGTCAACGCGTTGGCCTCGGGCGAGGTCGACGGATCGTGGATGCTGCCCTCCTCGGCGTTCGCGCAGCTGCAGTCGTCCGACGTGGGTGACGTGTACTTCGGGCTCACGAGCGCCGTCGGCAGCCTCGTGGTCAGCGACCTCGAGGGGCCCCTGGGCGACGTGCGCGTGCGGCAGGCGCTGCTGATGGCGATGGACCGCGAGGGCATCCTCGATGCCGCAGCCGGCGGCGTCGGCGAGGTCACCGACGTGCTGACCACCGACTCGGTCTGGGTCGACGCCGACCCCGCGGCGGTCACGACGGCCTTCGAGGACGTGACCGCCTACGAGCACGACCTCGATGCGGCCAAGGCGCTCGTCGCCGAGGCCGGCGTCGAAGGCCAGGAGATCACGATCATGACCGCGCCGATCTCGAACGAGTTCTCGGTCGTCTCGCAGGCCGCCGCCGCAGCCGCCGAGTCGATCGGCCTCACCGCGAACATCGAGTCGGTCACCCCTGGCGCCTACACGGCGCTGTTCTCCGACCCGAGTGCGCGCGAGGGCGTCGACCTCTTCTTCACGAGCTGGTACCTCTCCAGCCCCGACCCGCTCGAGATGTACAGCGTGCTGCGCACGGGCGAGTTCAGCAACTACGGCGGCTGGAGCGACCAGGAGTTCGACGACACCGTCAACGGGGCCATCGCGATCGACGACCCCGCCCAGCGCAGCGTCGAGACGGCGAAGGCCCAGCAGATCGCGAACGAGCAGCTGCCGTGGCTCCCGCTGTACACGACGCCGATGTCGGTGTTCCTGGGCGAACGCATCACGGGTCTGTCCCCGTCGATCGCGTTCCTCTACTATCCGTGGGCGGCCACCCTCGGCGCGAGCTGAGCGGCCCGCATCCGTCATGATCGCCGTCCGTCGCGTCGCGGGGAAGCTGGGTGGGCTCCTGCTCACCCTCTTCCTCGCCTCGCTCCTGGTGTTCTTCTCGCGGTTCCTCGTGCCCGGCGACCCGGTGAGCTTCCTGCTGCGCGGCCGCAAGCCGAGTCCCGAGGCGGTCGCCGAGGTGACCGCCCAGTACGGGCTCGACCTGCCGCCGTGGCAGCAGTACCTCGCCTGGGTCTCCGGCATGCTGCACGGCGACTTCGGCCGGTCGCTGCAGTACCGGCAGGACGTGACGGCGGTCATCGGCGAGCGGCTGCCGGTGACACTGGGCCTGGTCGTGCTGGCCGGGATCATGATCGCGATCGCGGGCCTCGCGGGCGGCACGATCGCGGCGCTGAGCCGCGGGCGGCTGCCCGACCGGCTCGTGCTGATCGTGCTGACGATCCTCGGCGCGATCCCGTCGTTCGTCGGGTCGATCGTGCTCATCTCGGTGTTCTCGGTGCAGCTGGGGTGGTTCCCCTCGTTCGGGTCGGGGGAGGGCTTCGTCGACACGGTGTGGCACCTCGTGCTGCCGGCCACGGCCCTCGCGATCGTCTTCACGGTGCTGGTGGCCAAGGTGACCCGCTCGGCGATGGTCGAGCAGCTCGACCGCGAGCACGTCGAGGTCGCCACGAGCCGCGGGCTCACCCGCGCGGTCGTGGTGCGCCGGCACGTGCTGCGCAACGCCCTGCGGCCGATCCTCACCGTGAGCGGTGTGCTGGTGGCCGGTCTCATCGTGGCGAGCTCGATCGTCGAGTCGGCCTTCGGGCTGGCCGGGATCGGGTCGCTGCTGGTGCAGTCGGTCGACCGGCTCGACTTTCCCGTCGTGCAGGCCATCGTGCTGCTGGTAGTGACGGCGTTCGTCGTCGTGAACGCCGTGATCGATCTGCTCGAGCCGTGGGTCGATCCGCGCACGGCGGCGGGAGCGGGTGCCCGATGATGGTCTCTCCCACTCTGTCGGTGCGCGTGCTGCGCACTCCGCGCGCGGCGCGAGGCGACCTCGCCGTGACCGTGAGCCTCATCGTGCTCGCCGCCTTCGCGCTCGCCGCCGTCTTCGCCCCGTTCCTCGCGCCCTACGACCCCGAGGCGGTCGACTTCGGCGCGGTGCACGCCGGTGCGAGCACCGCCCACTGGCTCGGCACCGACGCACTCGGCCGCGACACGCTCAGCCGCATCCTCTACGGCGCCCGGACGGCCCTGCTCGGTCCCCTGCTGGTGGTCGTGCTCTCGACGGTGCTGGGCGCCCTGCTGGGACTTCTCGCCGGCTGGCGGGGCGGCTGGCTCGATGCGGTGCTCGCGCGGCTGTTCGACGTGATCTTCGCCTTCCCGTCGCTTCTGATCGCGATCATGGCGGTCGCGCTGTTCGGCAAGGGGCTCACGGCGCCGGTGGTCGCGATGAGCATCGCCTACATCCCGTTCGTCGCGCGACTGACCCGCACGCTCGTGATCGCCGAGCGCCATCGGCCCTATGTCGCGGCGTATCGCGTGCAGGGCTTCGCCGGGGCCTGGATCGCGCTGCGCCGCGTGCTGCCCAACGTCACCCCCGTCGTCGGCGCGCAGTCGACGCTCAACTTCGGCTACGTGCTGGCCGAGCTCGCGGCCCTGTCGTTCCTGGGCCTCGGCGTGCAGCCGCCCACGCCCGACTGGGGCGCGATGATCAACGAGGCCCAGTCGGGCGTCGCCGGCGGGTACTTCCTGCCGGCGCTCGCCCCCGCCGTGGCCGTCGTGATCGTCGTGGTGGCCGTCAACATCGTCGGCGAAGAGCTCTCTCGCCGCGTGGGAGGAGCATCGTGAGCCTGCTCGAGATCGACCGCCTGGGGCTCTCACTGCCGGACGGCAGGATGCTGCTGCACGACGTCTCGCTCACCGTCGAACGCGGCCAGACCGTGGGCCTGGTCGGCGAGTCGGGCTCGGGGAAGTCGCTCACCTCGCGCGCCGTGCTGGGGCTGCTGCCCGCAGCCGCAGCGACGACCGGCGCCGTGCGGGTGGAGGGCGCCGACGTGCTGGGTGCGGGCTCTCGCACCCTGACCGACGTGCGCCGGCATCGGGCGGCGATGGTCTTCCAAGATCCCCGCGCCGGAATCAACCCGATGCGCACGATCGGCGACCACCTCACCGAGGCGCTGCGGCTGAACGAGGGGTGGGGCGCCCCGAGGGCGCGCGACAAGGCCCTGGAGCTTCTCGCCGCCGTGCAGCTGCCCCGCCCGCAGGAGCACCTGCGGCAGTACCCGCACGAGCTGTCGGGCGGCATGCTCCAGCGCGTCATGATCGCCGGCGCCCTCACGACCGACCCGGCGCTGCTGGTGTGCGATGAGCCGACCACGGCGCTCGACGTGACGACCCAGGCCGAGATCATCGCGCTGTTGAAGCGTCTGCGCGACGAGCGCGGCATGGGCATGCTGTTCGTCACGCACGACCTGAACCTGGCGGCATCCCTCTGCGATCGCCTCGTCGTGCTGCGCGCCGGGGTCGTCGAAGAGGAGGGGCCCGCCCGCGAGGTGCTGCGCAGCCCCCGCTCCGACTATGCGAGACGGCTGATCGCGGCGACGCCCACGCTCGCCGGCGCCAGCCCCGACGCGCCTGCCGGGCCCGAGCCGATGCTCGAGGTGCGCGGCCTCGCCAAGACCTACACGCCCCGGGGCAAGCAGCCGGTCGTCGCCGTGCGCGACGCCGACCTCGACGTGCCCGCCGGTGGCGCCCTCGCGATCGTGGGGGAGTCGGGGTCGGGCAAGTCGACGCTCGCGCGCATGATCGTGGGGCTCGAGCAGCCCGACGCCGGTGAGATCCGCATCGCCGGGCGCGAACGCACCGCGGCTCCGCGGGGCCGCGCGGCGCGCCTCGCGCACGCCCGCAGCGTGCAGATGGTCTTCCAAGACCCCTACCTCTCGCTCGATCCCCGCATCCCGGTCGGCCGCGCAGTCGCCGACGCCCTGCGGCTGCACGACGGGGCGGCGGATGCGGCGACCCGCGTCGACGAGCTGCTGGCGGCCGTGGGGCTCGATCCGGCTCTCGCCGGGCGGCGCCCGCGCACCCTTTCGGGAGGGCAGCGCCAGCGCGTGGCGATCGCCCGTGCGCTGGCGGTCGAGCCCGACGTGCTCGTGATGGACGAGGCCACCAGCGCCCTCGACGTGTCGGTGCAGGCGCAGGTGCTCGAGCTCGTCTCGCGCATCCGGGCCGAGCGGGGTCTCACGCTGCTGTTCATCAGCCACGATCTGGCAGTCGTTCGTCAGGTGTGCGAGGAGGCGATCGTCATGCGCCGCGGAGAGATCGTCGAACGCGGTCGCACCGCGCGGCTGCTCGCCGCCCCGCAGCACGACTACACCCGCGCGCTGCTGGCGTCGGTGCCCGCCGCCCTCGGCGCCTGATCACGGCTTCCGGCGCCCCTGGGGTATACAGGAGACATGCCGGTGCGCACCCCTGACCCCGATCCCAACGAGAGCGACGACGAGGGCACCCCTCGCGATCCCCTCGGCGGCATCGGCGCGTCGTTCGGGCGCAGCGGCCATCCCGTCGGCGACGGCAGCTTCGGCTCGCCGGCGCCCGGCAACGCGGCCAACCCCGGCTGGCTCACCGACATCGAGCTCGCCGAAGCACGTCGGCGCCTCCCGATGCTCTACGTCGAGGCCGTGCCGGTGCGCACCGACGGCGTCGGGCAGGTCACCGAGGTCGGGATCCTGCTGCGCGCCACCCCCGTGGGCGAGATCGCCCGCACGATCGTCTCCGGCCGCGTGCGCTACGGCGAGACGGTGCGCGACGCCCTCTTCCGCCACCTCGAGAACGACCTCGGGCCGATGGCCTTCCCGCTGCTGCCGGCCCAGCCGACGCCGTTCACCGTCGCCGAATACTTTCCCATCCCCGGCCTCAGCGCCTTCCACGACGACCGCCAGCACGCCGTGTCGCTCGCGTTCGTCGTGCCGGTGACCGGCACCTGCGAGCCGCGCCAGGATGCGCTGGAGGTGACCTGGATGACACCGGAGGAGGCGGCATCCGACGCCCTCGCCTCCGAGATGGAGGGCGGCCGCGGCACGCTCGTGCGGCTGGCGCTGGCCAGCGTCGGCGCGCTGCGCTGAGGGTCGGTATGCGCAACGAGGTGATGATCGAGTTCGCGATCGCGCTGCCGATCGCCCTGCTGGTCTCATTCCTGATCGCCCGGATCATGCTCGGGATGTTCGGCGCGCGCCTGCGGATCGGCCTGACGGCGCTCACGATTATCTCCGCGGTCGGGCTGAGCATCGGGATCCTGCTCGCGGCCCTGCTCATCCCCGACGTGCGGGTGTGGATGCTGCCCACGTTCCTGCTCGCGTTCGGCTGCAGCCTCGCGCTGTCGTTCCTCGTCGCGGGCATCGCGACGGCGCTGCACCGCGGCGCCGGCGACGTCGACGTGGCTAAGGTGCTCGCGGCGGGGGAGTCGGATCGCGTCGAGTTCAAAGAGACGGCCCGCTGGAACGTGCGGGAGGACAAGAAGGACGCCCGCATGGAGCTGGCGATCGCCAAGACCGTCGCCGCATTCCTCAACACCGGCGGCGGAACGCTCATCATCGGCGCGAACGACGCCGGCGAAGCGGTGGGACTCGACCGCGACCTCGCCACGCTGCGGGTGCCCGACGTCGACCGCTTCGAGCTGTGGCTGCGCGACCTCTTCTCGAATCTGCTCGGCCGCAACGCCGCGGGGCTGCCGCATCTGCAGTTCGGCGAGGCGGCGAACGGCGTCACGGTGTGCGCCGTGGTGTGCCCGCGGGCCTCCAAGCCGGTCTTCCTCAGCCAGGCCAAAGACGGCAGCTCGACCGACCTGTGGGTGCGCATCGGCAACTCGACGCGCTCGCTCGGAGTCGATGAGGCGGTCGAGTACGTCGCGCGGCACTGGCGGCCGAGCGTGTCGAGCCTGCTTCTCGGCCGGCCGACGGCGCGCTGAACGCGTCCGCCTGGGCGGATGCTGCCGCCTTGCGCGGAGTGGGCTATGAATGCCCTGAAATCGTGGTAGGCGAACCCGTCGGTGCGGCGGATAATGGAGGCACCCCCCGGCGCCGTATCGGCGCGCCCACCCTCTCGCATTCCCGGAGCGCCCATGTCCGACCAGCAGACTTCGACCCGCCCCTCCGACGACGAGAGCCGTTCGCCGTTCGATGAGCTGATCGGCGCCGTCGCGCCGGCGTCGGCCGCCGTCGAGACCGGGTTCACGACGGCCTTCCGCGGCTATGACAAAGACGAGGTCGACGCGGCGTTCGCGCAGCTGCAGCAGCGCCAGCGCGCCGCAGCCGACGAGGTCGCGGCCCTCGAAGACCGCTGGCGCCGCTCCGCCGACGACGTCGTGACCCTGCGCCGAGAGCTCGAAGACGCGCACTCGCGCGGCGCCGATGCCGAAGCAGAGTCGGCCGAGGGGCGTGATGAGCTGCAGCGGCTGCGCGACGAGCTGACGGCCGCCGATGCGCGCGCGGCCGCGGCCGAGCAGAAGATCGACGCGCTCACCGAAGAGCTCATGGGCGCCGGCGGCGAGAGCGAGAACCGGCAGAAGTTCGAAGAGATCCTGCGGGTGGCAGAAGACCAGGCCAGCCAGCTCATCAAGAACGCGAGCGTGCAGGCCGACCGGCTTCTGGAGGCCTCGCGCGAAGAGATCCAGAACCGCCGCAAAGAGCTGCAGGCCGAAGCGGAGGCCGTGCGCTCGCAGGCCCAGCACGACGCCGCCCAGGTGCGGTTGCGCATCGACACCGAGCTGACCGCGCACGAGGCGCAGCTCGAGCGCGAGGCCGCGCACGCCGCCGAGAAGGTCGCGCAGGCCGACCAGGAGGCCGCGGCCATCCGCACCGAGGCCGAGAAGGGCGCCGCCGCACTGCGCTCGCTCGTCGCGCGCGAGACCGCGCAGGACCGGGCCGACGCCGAGGAGGCGGTTCGGGAACTGCGGGTGCGCACCCTCGAGTTCGAGGAGTCGCTGACCCGCCGGCAGGACGACGCGCAGCAGGAGTTCCTCATGCTGCACAACCAGGCCGTCGCCCACGCCGAGCGCATCACCCAGGACGCCAACGAGCAGGTGGCCGCGTCGCTCGAGCACGCTCAGCGCGTGTCGGCCAAGGCCGAGGACTTCGACAAGCTCATGCGCGCCCAGGCGCAGCAGATCGAGGCCGACGCGACGCTGCGCGCGAACGAGATCCTCGATCGCGCCCGCGCGAAGGCCCAGAAGATCATCGACACCGTGACGAACAACTCGCAGTCGGTGCTGCGCGATGCCGAAGACCGCACCCGCCAGCTGCGCTGGCAGCAGCACCAGCTGACGAGCTTCATGGCCGAGGTCAAGGAGCTCATCCGCCCCGAGGCGCCGCTGCCCGGCGAGGCGGCGGATGCTGCCGAGGTCGAGGCTGAGGCTGAGGCTGAGGTCGAGCCGGAGTCGGAGTCGGAGTCGGAGTCGGAGTAACGGCCCACGGGCCGCAGTCGCAGAAGGTGCGGGTTGCGGCCGCCCGGAGCCGCATCTTGTGCGACCGGGGGCGGTGTCGTGTCGCAGAAGCTGCGGGTTGCGGCCGCCGGAGTCGCAACTAGTGCGACCGGCCGCCGCGCGAGGTCGCAGCATCCGTCGCCCGACGCGTGCCCAGTCGCCCTATAGTGCGACCGGGGTCGGGCGGGCACCCGGTGTGGCTCGGGCGTCGACCGCGGAGTCGACCGCGAAGGAGCCGCCGAGTCTGCAGCGGCACCGATGGCCGGTCGCAGAAGGTGTCGGATGCGGCTGCCTCAGCCGCAGGTTGTGAGACCGGCGCCGTGACCGCGTCGCAGAAGGTGCGGGATGTGGCTGCCTCAGCCGCAGGTTGTGAGACCTGCGAGCGTGCCCGGTCGCAGCATCCGCGACCTTGCGACGTCCCGGTCACCCTATAGTGCGACCGGGTCGGTCGAGCCGAGTGGGACCCGGGTCGGTCGAGCCGGGTGCGACCGGGGACGGTCGAGCAGGCCCCGACCGCAGCCGGTCGAGGCGGCTCACCCCGTCACACCGGCGCCCCGGCCAACCGGATAACGGAATTCTCGGCCCGTCATGTATCACCGACGGGGTCGCCGTGCTCCTGTCGATGTGGCCAGAATGGGCGCTATGACCGAACTCGACCCCTCGCACCTCCGGAACGACCCGGACGGCGAGGGGCAAGACGGCGTGCCCGAGACCATCTGGCAGCGCGCCGCCGCGTCCTTCGCGCGCTGGCGGGCCGGCGACACCCTCGCGATGGACGAGCTCGTGCGCACCATGACGCCCGTGTTGTGGCACGTCGTGCGCGCCTACGGCGTCGAGCGGATGCTGGCAGAAGACGTCGTGCAGGCCACCTGGATGGCGTTGGTCACCCACCACGAATCGATCGCCGACGAGCGGGCGGTGGCCGGCTGGCTCACGACCTGCGCGCGCCGCGAGGCGTGGCGGGTCGGCAAGGCGCATCAGCGAGTGCGCCCCACCGAGATCGTCGACCTCGAGCCGCACCTGCCCGTGGAGGAGTCCGCCGAGGCGCGGGCGCATGTCGCCGACCGCGACCGGCGCCTGTGGACCGCCGTGGGCGGGCTCGACGAGCGCTGCCGGCGACTGCTGCGCATCGTGGCGTTCGAGGAGCGCCCCGACTATGCGCGCATCGCACACGACCTGGCGATGCCGATCGGCTCGATCGGCCCCACGAGGCAGCGCTGCCTCGGCAAGCTGCGCGCGGCGCTGCAGGCGGACGGATGGACGGGAGACGACCATGACCTCTGACACCCCGAATACGGATGCGGCCCTCTTCCGCGCCCTGCGGCGCACATGGGAGACGGTGGACCCCGTGCCCGCCGACCTCGTCGATCGGATGATCGCGTCGGTGGCCACGGCAGACCTCACCCGCGAGTACGCACTGCTGGCGCTGGTGGAATCGGCCTCGGAGAGCGCCGTGCGCGGCGACGCCGACATGCTCACGCTGCAGTTCAGCGACGGCAAGACCAGCGTGCTCGTGCACGTGACCCCGACCGAGTCCGGCGGACGACGCCTCGACGGCTGGGTCGACGGATCGGCGGCCGAGATCGAGCTCATCCAGGACGGCGGCTCGCAGACCACGGCTCCCGAGTCGGGGCGGTTCGCCTTCGACGAGGTGCCGGTGGGGGTCGCACGCCTGCGGGTCGTGCTGGCGGCCGAGCAGGACGCCGAGCTGACCACCCCCCGATTCGAACTGTGAGCGGCAGCATCCGCTTCTGAAACAGGCGCCGCGGCGCCGACACGAGTGAGGAGCCATGATGGCGGACGACGACGTGCGTGCGGGCGGACCCCTGCCGAAGGGCTGGTCGTGGCGCGACCGGGCCAAGGGCACGATCCCCGAGGGCGTGCTCCTCGACCCGGCGGCCGAGCCGATCGACGGCCTCGAGGTCTTTCCGACCGTGTACGTGCCCAGTCGGCTGCTCGTCTCGGGTGGGCCGGACGGCAAGCTGCTCGGGGGCGGGTTCGACACCGTCGTGAAGGCGGCCGAGCAGTTCGGATGGAGCGCGAAGCGCGAGCTGCTCGACGGCACGCCGCTCGACGGCGACGAGGTGCCCCGATCCGAGGTGCCCGGCACTCCCGTCGTCGTGCGCGTGCGGCTGGAGGCGACGCCCCACGACGACCGCACCGGCGCCGTCTCGCCCGGCATGCCCGACGCGTGGCGGGTGCTGCAGCAGATCCGCCGCGACGTGCTGTTCGACGAGAAGGGCAACGACCTCAGCAAGGGCGACCGTGAGGCGCGGGCGCGGCTGCTGAAGGATGCCGGCGCCGACCGCATCGGTCTCGACCACGTGCTCACCGTCGACCCGATCGGGATCAACCCGTTCGCCAAGACCAATCCCTATGCCCGCACCAACCCCTACGCGAAGACGAACCCGTACGCGAAGACCAACCCCTATGCCAAGACGAACCCGGTGAGCGAATACGGCGACTCCGGCTCGGGCGGCAGGCAGCCGGTGAGCTGGATCGGCCCCGACCTGCCGCGCACGCGACTGACCGACGGCACCCGTCGCCGAGCCGTCGTGGCGGTGCTCGACACCGGCGCCGGCGACCACTGGTGGCTCGACGGGGTGGTCAACCGCGAGGTCACGCTCGACGGGCGCCCGGTGGGGCTGCACGACGACGCCAATCCGGAGTACTACCCCGACCTGTACGGCCCGCTCGACGGTGAGCTCGACCCCGTCGCCGGTCACGGCACCTTCATCGCCGGCATCATCCGGCAGGCAGCACCCGAGGCCGACATCCTCGCCATCCGCGTCGCCGATGCGCTGGGGGTCGTGGAGGAGACGAACCTGCTGCAGGTGCTGCGCGACCTCGTCGTGCTGGTGCAGCGTCATCGCGACGGTGTGCACGGCGGTCAGGCGATCGACGTGCTGAACATGTCGCTCGGGTACTACCACGAGACCCCGGAAGACGGCCTCTACACCCATGACCTCTACGACCTGCTGACGCAACTGCGGGCCCTCGGCACGGTCGTCGTGGTCTCGGCGGGCAACGACGCCATCGACCGGCCCACCTTCCCCGCGTCGCTGTGGCGCTGGCCGGGCTCCGACAACGGGCTCCCCGACGACGACTACGCGAAGCACCTGTCGGTGGGGGCGCTCAACCCCAACGGCACGACGGCGCTGTTCTCCAACGTCGGCCCGTGGGTGCGCCGGTACGCGCGGGGGGCGTCGGTGGTCAGCATCCTGCCCGCCTTCACCGGCGGCATCCAGGCGTCGGCGCGCGACGACGAGTACGACCGGCAGCGTCTCACGATCGGCCCGGAGGACTACCGCGGCGGCTTCGCCGTGTGGAGCGGCACGTCGTTCGCGGCTCCCCTGGTCGCCGGCCGCGTCGCGGCGCGGCTGCACACGCGGCCGCTTCAGGCCGAGCCGGTCGCGGATGCCGTGAAGGATGCAGCGGCCGCCGTCGACGCCGTGCTCTCGGGTCCGGAGGTGAAGCTCGGCGCGGCCGACTGAGGCCCGACCTCGACGCCGTGCGAGCCCCGGAGCGCGCACGCCGGGCCCTGAGGCGCCATATTGGAGGGGTGACCCCCTCGGCAGCGGATCTGCATCAGCGTGGCGTGCGTCTGACCAATCAGCGCCGCTACGCCGAGGCGGTGCCGCTGCTCGAGCGCGCCGCGGCGGCGACCTCCGACCCCGATCTCGCCGCGCGCATCGCCGGAACGCTCGCCTACGCCCTCGGTCAGCTGGGTCGGCTCGCCGAGGGCGAGCGCATGGTGCGGGAGGCCCTGGACGCACCGGGGATCGGCGCGGAGACCGCGGCGATCGTGGCGGGGCAGCTCGCGAGCCTGCTGTGGAACCTGGGCCGGCTCGACGAGGCGCAGGAGTGGTTCGCCCTGGCCATCGGCGGGCTCGACGGCACCTCGATCGCCGGGGCCAACCTCCGGATGAACCGATCGATCCTGCTCATGCAGCGGGGCGAGCTCACGGCGGCCATCGCCGATCTCGAGCAGGCCTACGCGACCTATGACGCCGCCGACAGCGCGGCCGACCGCGCCGAGGCTCAGCACAACCTCGGCTACGCCGCCCTGCTCGGCGGCGACCTCGTGCGCGCGATGCGCGAGATGGCCGCCGCCCGCACCGTCGTGGCGGTCGTCTCCGTCGAGAACGCGGCGATCGGCGACATGGACATGGCCGAGGTGCTGCGCGACGCGGGGCTGGTCACCGAGGCGGAGCGGCTGCTCGAGGGTGCGGCCGCGGTGTTCGCCGACAAGCGCATCCCGCAGGCGCGCGCGGAGGCGGAGTTCCATCTCGCCCGCTCCCTGCTGCGCCACGACGCGCAGCGCGCGGCCGACGTCGCGCGCGACGCCGCGCGGGGGTTCGGGCGCCTGGGCAACGAGCTGTGGCAGGCGCGCGCCGAGGCCGTGGCACTGCGTGCCGCATTCGCGGCGGGCGCGATGGACCGCAGCGGTCGCATCGTCGAGGGGGCACGCACCCGGGTGCGCGCGACGGAGGTCGCCCGCGTCGCCGAGCTGCTCCGCCGTGGGGGCATGCGCAGCGACGCGATGGCGCTGCGCCTCGACCACGAGCTGTGGCTCGCGCGCCGCGGCGATGCGACCCATCGCCTGCCCGTGGTGCCGGCGTCGGCATCGCTGGAGGTGCGGCTGCTCGCCCACGAGGTGCGCGCCACCCGCGCCGGCAACGCGGGGCGCAGGGCGCAGGCACGCAAGCACGCCGCAGCGGGCCTCGACGAGCTCGCCCGCTGGCGGGCCTCGTTCGGAAGCCTCGACATGCAGACCTCCCTCGCGATGCATGGCAACGCGCTGCTGCTGTCGGGGCTCGATGCCGCCGTCGCCGCACGCCGCGCCGACCAGGTGTTCGAGTGGTCGGAGCGCGCCAGGCACCTGAGCAATCAGGTCGTCCCGCTTCGCCCTCCGCCCGACCCGGAGCTGGCGGCCGACCTCGCCGAGCTGCGGATGCTGCGCGCCGACCTCGCCGGCCGGGACTGGCTCGCCGACCCCCGGGCCGCGGAGCTCAGCGATCGGCTGCGGCACCGTCAGTGGGTCGCCACCGGAGCCGCGGGCCTGGAAGACCGCATCGACCTGGTCGCGCTGCAGGCGGGACTCGACGCCGACACGGCGGTGCTCGCCTACGTCTACAGCACGGCGGGACTCAGCTGCCTCGTCGTGACGTCCTCCGACGCGCGGCTCGTGGACCTGCCGGAATGGTCGGCGGTGCGCACGACGCTGTCGGGCCTGCGCTCCGACCTCGACGTGTCGGCTGCCGTGCGCACGGGGCCGATGGCCGCCGTCGTGCGGCGTTCGCTCGACGCGCGGCTCGCCGACCTCTCCACGGCGCTGCTGAGCGGTGCGCTCGCCGCAGTCGACGCGCACCGGCTCGTGCTGACCACCCCCGGTGTGCTCGCGGGGCTGCCGTGGGGCATGCTGCCGGGGCTCGCCGGTCGCCCGTTCACCCTCGCCGGCTCGGTGTCGCGGTGGGCGCACGGGCGCGGCGAGGTCCGCGCCGCGGCGACGGCGGGCTTCGCCGTGGGGCCGCGGGTGGCCAGGGCTCAGGAGGAGGCGCAGGCGGCGGCATCCGTCTGGTCGTCGGCGTCGATGCTCGCCGAGGGTGAGGCGACCGTCGATGCCGTGACGGCACTGGGCGGCCGCGTCGACGTGCTGCACGTCGCGGCCCACGGGCGTCACGCGGTCGACAACCCGCTGTTCTCGGGCCTGGAACTGGCCGACGGAGTGCTGTTCGGCTACGACATCGACAGGATGCCGGCCGTTCCCCCCACCGTGATCCTGTCGGCCTGCGAGGTGGGCCGCTCCGCCGTGCGGTGGGGGGAGGAGGCGGTGGGCATGACGCGTGCGTGGCTGCACGCGGGAGCGCGCTGCGTCGTGGCCGCCCCCGTCGTGGTCGCCGACGACGATGCGACCGAGCTGCTCGGCGCGATGCACGCGGGGCTCGCGGTGGGGCGCGCCCCGGCCGTCGCGCTCGCCGAGGCGGCCGCGGTCACCGGCATCCGCGCGCCCTTCCAATGCCACGGAGACGGATTCTGAATCCGATGTATCAGGCCGCGGGGCCGCCGCTCCTGGTCAATGGAACGACAATCCGGTCACGACGCGCAGTCGCGATCGGGCCGCCGCGAGGGTGAATTCGCTGGGGCGCGGCGGAGATCGTTCCCGAGGACGGCCGTTCCGGGGGGTTCATCGCCCGTCCGAGAGGGGTCGGCGGCTCTTGGGGGGAGTCGCCGGCCCCGGTACCCGCCTCAGCGAGACGTGAGGTTCGACAGCTCCGCGACGAACGCGTCGACGTCGGCCTCGGATGTGTCGAACGAGCACATCCAGCGCACCTCGCTGCGGGCCGCGTCCCAATCGTAGAAGCGGAAGCTCTTGCGCAGCTCGTCGGCCACACCCTCAGGCAGGGTCGCGAACACGCCGTTGGACTGGGTGGGCTGGGTGAAGGCGACACCGGTGATCGTGCCGTCGGCGATGCCCGTCTCGACGCCCTGGCGCAGGCGCTGGGCCATCGCGTTGGAGTGACGCGCGTTGCGCAGATACAGGTCGCCCTCCAGCAGCGCGATCAACTGCGCCGAGACGAAGCGCATCTTGCTCGACAGCTGCATGTTGAGCTTGCGCAGGAACAGGAGCCCATCGGACGCCGCGGGCTCGAGCACGACGACGGCTTCACCGAGCATCGCCCCGTTCTTGGTGCCCCCGAAGCTCAGCACGTCGACGCCCACGTCGCGGGTGAAGGCGCGCAGCGGCAGGTCGAGGGCCGCGGCGGCGTTGGAGATGCGTGCGCCGTCCATGTGCAGGCGCATGCCCAGCGGGTGGATGTGGTCGGCGATCGCGCGGATCTCGTCGGGCGTGTAGAGAGTGCCGAGCTCGGTGGACTGCGTGATCGAGACGACCAGCGGCTGCGCGCGGTGCTCGTCGCCCCAGCCCCACGCCTCCTGGTCGATGAGCTCGGGGGTGAGCTTGCCGTCGTCGGTGGGAACGGTGAGCAGCTTGATGCCGGCGACTCGCTCGGGCGCCCCGCCCTCGTCGACGTTGATGTGCGCGGTCTTCGCGGCGATCACCGCGCCCCAGCGGGGGAGCATCGACTGCAGCCCCGTGACGTTGGCGCCGGTGCCGTTGAACACCGGGAACGCCTCGACGCCCTCGCCGAAGTGGTGGGCGAACACCTCCTGCAGGCGGGCCGTGTAGGCGTCTTCGCCGTAGGCGATCTGGTGCCCCTCGTTGGCGTCTGCGATCGCGGCGAGCACCTCGGGGTGCACGCCGGAGTAGTTGTCGGAGGCGAACCCGCGCACGGCGCGGTCATGCAGGGTGGTCACGATCATCCAGCCTAAATCCCCGTCTGCAGATCGCCGCGCGGCCGTTCACCCCGGCGCCACGCGGCGGCAACCCCGGCGTCAGCGAGCGCGTGTTCGCTGAGCCGGTGATCGAGAAGCGGATGCCGTCGCTCGCCGCCGCGGCCGCGGCGGGCGCCCTCATGCTCGGGCTGAGCGGCTGCGCCGCCGCGGAGCCGGTGGGCGCAGCATCCGCCGTCTCGACGAGCGCTGCGGATGCCGATGCCTACGCCGTCGTGCCCGAGCCGGGTCGCACCATCGCGGCGCGGGCGCCGGAGCACGCCGAGGAGCTTCCTGGCTACCGCATCGCGGCGGTGGTGCCGACCGCAACTGCCGGCGCCGATCGGCTGGCGGCGGCCCTCGGAGCATTCGCCGCGCGTGCGGGTGCCGAGGTGGAGGTCTTCTCTGCGGCCGACGACGGCGAGGTGGGCGACGCGCTCGCCCAGGCGGTCGAGACCGAGCCGGACCTCGTGATCGGCCTGGGCGAGGGCGTCGTCGACGTGTTCTCGCTGGAGACCGCGCAGCGACTCGATCAGCAGTTCCTCATCGTGGGCGCGCAGGTCGCCGAGCCCACCGCGAACGTCACGGCGGTGATCTGGCCGGGGGCGACCTCCCGCGGTGCCGCGGCGTCGGCCGACGGCGCCATCGAGGCCGCCGCGATCACCGAGCGGCGCGGCCTGGACGCGCTCGCCGCCGGCATCGCGAGCGTGCGCGACGGGGTCACCGGGATCGTGCTCGACCTCGGCGAGTGAGCGAAGACCGCGCCGAAACCGAGGCTTCTTCTCGTGTTCACCCTGCGGGGGGCACCCCGTCACCGCGCCCGGCCAGCCTGATCCGCGGTGCGCCCGTCGCATCGTTCCCCCGACTGACACCCAGATAGGCAGAGGCATTGAGAAACACTGAACTCCCGCCGGTCGAGCGCGCTTCCCGCGTGCGCCCCGGCCGCCGCACCGTCGCCGGCGTGGCGCTCTTCGCGCTGACGGCCGGCACCCTCGCCGCCACGGCGCTGCCGGCATCGGCCGCCGTCGCGCTGCCGGAGAGCTACCTCGGCGGCGCGACCGTGTGGGCGTACTCCGACGACGGCTCCGACCCGTCCGGCGACGGCACGCTGTCGTGGACGACCGAGGCCTTCGACGACTCGGCGTGGAAGGAGGCCGCCGGCGCGTTCGGCGCGAAGAACAACTCCGCCACCCCGAACCTCGGCTCCGCCTTCCCGGTGACCACCGTGCTGCGCCACTACCTCAACGGCACCTCGCAGCCGACCGTGCCGACCTATCACTTCCGCACCGACGTCACGATCACCGCCGCCGAGCTCGATGAGATCTCGGCCCTGCAAGGCTCGATCACCTACGACGACGCGGTGCGCGTCTACGTCAACGGGCAGAAGGTCGCCGGCTTCGTCGACAGCCGCGTCGACGAGGCGACCAACCAGAACGTCACCTACGCCGGCAACAGCGCGGGCGACCCCGCCACGAGCACCTTCAGCATCCCCGCCGATGTGCTCGAGCCTGGCGAGAACACGATCGCCGTCGCGCTCTACCAGGATCGCGCGTCGTCGAGCGACATCTATCTGAACCTCGCTTCGCTCGCCCCCGTGCACAAAGACCTGCCTGTCACCATCTCCGACATCGTGCTGGGCGTGGGCGCCACCGAGGCCGAGCGCAACCTCACGTGGTACTCCGACCAGGACGTGGCACAGGTGGCCCAGCTCGCGAAGACCTCCGAGGTCGTCGGCGACGCGTTCCCCGCCTCGGCGACCACGTTCGCGACCACGGCCGGTGGCGCGACCACGAGCGGCGAGTTCTTCCGCGACACGACGCTGAGCGGCCTCGCCGAGAACACCGAGTACGCGTACCGCGTCGGCAGCGATGAGAACGGCTGGTCGCCGGTCTCCACCTTCCGCACGCAGAGCTTCTCGGGCGACTTCTCATTCCTCTTCTTCGGCGACCCCCAGGTCGGCGCCTCCGGGAACCTCGCGAACGACGAGGCCGGCTGGGTCGACACCGTGAACGTCGCGACCGAGACCTACCCCGACGCCGAGCTGCTGTTCTCGGCAGGAGACCAGGTCGAGAACGCGTCGAACGAGGCGCAGTACGCGACCTTCCTCGCCCCCGACCAGGTGCGCAGCATCCCGGTCGTCGCCACCAACGGTAACCACGACGTCGGATCGAAGGCCTACGAGCAGCACTTCAACGTGCCGAACGAAGACCTCACCGCGGGTGCCGCGTCGTCGGCGACCGCCTCGGGTGGCGACTACTGGTTCATCTACAAGGATGTGCTGTTCGTCAACATCAACTCGAACAGCCGCGACTACGCCTCGCACAACGCGTTCCTCGAGGACGTGGTGGCGGAGCACGGCGACGAGGCCAGCTGGAAGGTGCTCGCCTTCCACCACTCGATCTACTCGGTGGCCTCGCACACGGCCGACAGCGACATCGTCGACCGCCGCGCGAACCTGCCGACCGAGATCTCGACGCTCGGCTTCGACGTCGTGCTGATGGGCCACGACCACAACTACACGCGCAGCTACCTCATCGAGGACGGCGAGCTCGCCGATGCGCAGGAGCTGTCCGGCCAGGCGACCGTCGAGGCGAAGGACGGCGAGGTGCTCTATCTCACCGCTAACTCGGCGAGCGGCTCGAAGTACTACAACACGACTGCCCCCGACGCCTGGTTCGCCTCGGTGATCAACCAGGAGAAGGTGCGCAACTACTCGGTGGTCGAGGTCACCGGCGACGCCATCACGCTGCGGACCCTCCGCAGCCAGGCCTCCGGCGACGAGAAGCCCGTGAACAGCGTCGTCGACGAAGTGACGCTGAAGCGGGATGCCGCACCCGAGCTGACCGTGCCGGCCTCCGCGTCGGTGAGCTACGGCTCGGCCTTCGATGCGCGTGCAGGGGTCTCGGCGATCGACAACGTCGACGGCGACCTCACGGCATCCGTCACGATCTCCGGCTCCGTCGACACCTCGGTGCTCGGAGCCCACACGCTGACCTACGCGGTCAGCGACGCCCGCGGCAACCAGGCGACCGAGACCCGCGTGGTCACCGTCGTCAAGGCCGCGCTGACCGCGGCGACACCCGCCATCAGCGGCACGGTGAAGGTCGGCTCTACGGTCAAGGCGTCGGCCGGCACCTGGACGAAGGGCGCGAAGCTCACCTATCAGTGGCTGCGAGACGGCAAGGCGATCAGCAAGGCGACGGGCTCGTCGTACAAGCTCGTGCGCGCCGATGCCGGCACGCGCGTCTCGGTGAAGGTGACCGGATCGCTCGCGGGCTACGAGACGGTCGCGAAGACGTCGTCGGCGAAGACCGTGGCCAAGGGCACGCTGAGCACCAAGACCCCGACGATCAGCGGCACCGCGAAGGCGGGCAAGACGCTCAAGGCGAAGACGGGCACGTGGACCAGCGGCACGTCGTTCACCTACCAGTGGCTCCGAGACGGCAAGGCCATCAAGGGCGCGTCGAAGTCGTCGTACAAGGTGGTCTCGGCCGACCGCGGCCACCGCGTCTCGGTCAAAGTCACCGGACACCTGACCGGCTACACGACCGTCGCCAAGACCTCGGCGAAGAAGTACGTCCCGAAGTCGCGATAGCGCGTATCGGAGGGCGGGGCCGCACGTGTGGCCCCGCCCTTCGTCGCGCCGGGGGCTAGCCGATGTCGGAGGCGGTCCGTAGCCTCGATGCCATGGCCGACGAGACCGCTTCCGCCGCGCAGGCCCCGCCCCGCCAGGTGCCGCCCGACGGCATGCGCGTGTTCCTGCACGTGCTCGTGAACACCGCCGCGGCCAACATCACTACGAGCTTCCTGTGGTTCGCCCTCACCTTCTGGGCCTACCTCGAGACGAAGTCGGTGCTGGCCACCGGCGTCATCGGCGGCGTCTACATGCTGCTGATCGCCGTGTTCGGCATGCTGTTCGGCACGATCGTCGACCGGCACCGCAAGCATCCGGTCATGGTCGCCTCCGCGTTCGTGACGCTGGCGGCCTTCATCATCAGCGGCGGGCTCTTCTTCGCGCTCGGCGAGAGCACGATGTCGAACCTCGGCGAGCCGTGGTTCTGGATCTTCTCGGCCGTGCTGCTGCTGGGCGCCGTCGTCGAGAACCTGCGCAGCATCGCGCTGTCGACGACCGTGACGCTGCTGGTGCCCACCGAGCGCCATGCCAACGCCAACGGGCTCGTGGGCACCGTGCAGGGCGTCGCCTTCATGATCACGAGCGTGTTCAGCGGGCTCGCCGTCGGCCTTCTCGGCATGGGGTGGACCCTCGTGATCGCCGTCGTGCTCACGGCGGTCGCCCTCGTGCACCTCCTGACGATCCGAATCCCCGAAGACCAGCCGGCCGCGGCCGGGCAGCGCGTGCCGTTGATCGACCTGCGGGGCAGCATCCGCGCCGTCGCCGCCGTCTCCGGGCTGTTCGCGCTGATCCTCTTCTCGACCCTGAACAACCTCATCGGCGGCGTCTACATGGCGCTGATGGACCCCTACGGCCTGACCCTATTCCCGGTGGAGTGGTGGGGTGTCGTGCTCGGGGTGACGGCGACCGGGTTCATCATCGGCGGCGGGCTGATCGCGAAGTTCGGGCTCGGGCGCAACCCGATCCGCACGATGCTGGTGTTCGCGATCGGCATGGGGCTGCTCGGGAGCCTGTTCACGATCCGCGAGTGGTGGTGGCTGTACGCCCTCGGCATCTGGGTGTACATGTGCCTCATCCCCGTGATCGAGGCGGCCGAGCAGACGGTGATCCAGCGTGTCGTGCCCTACGAGACGCAGGGGCGCGTCTTCGGGTTCGCGCAGGCGTTCGAGGCGGCCGCGGCGCCCGTCACGGCGTTCGTCATCGCACCGCTCGCGCAGTTCTGGATCATTCCGTACATGGAATCGGACGCCGGACAGCAGCAGTGGGGGTGGCTCGTCGGCGAGGGAGATGCGCGCGGCATCGCACTCGTGTTCTTCTTCGCGGGACTCGTGATGGTGGTGCTGGCCCTGCTCGCCTTCACGACCAAGGCGTACCGCACGCTGTCGGCCGAGTACGCCGAGGCGCCGGCGTCGGTCGAGGCCGCCGAGGTGCCCGCGCCCGAGGCGCACGCGCGCTCAGGCGCGACCGACCTCGACGCCCCCGACCACCGCCGCTGAGGGCGTCGCGCGTCAGTCGCGCCCCGTGATCCCCACGGTCGACTCGATGACGGGCTTCATCTTCTTGTCGAGCGCCTCGAAGAACATCGACAGCGGGAACTCGTCGTCGAGCACGGCGTCGGTGAAGCCCTTGGGTGCGCCCGCGAGCACCTCGTCGGACAGGCCCCGCGCCCACTGCGACGCCGGGTGCGGCGTGAGCGTCGAGCGCACGAGGTCGTAGGCGGCGAGCCAGTGCGCCGTCTTCGGGCGATCGATCGAGCGCCAGTACAGCTCGTCGATCGCGTCGCTGAGGGCGACGACGGCGGCAGGGACCGCCTCCCAGTCGAAAGCGAGGGCCGTGTCGGTCCAGTGCAGAACGCCGCGCTGGTGCAGCCATGCGAACAGCAGCTGCCCGCCGAGGCCGTCGTAGTTGCGCACGCGCGACCCGGTGATCGCGAAGCGGAAGATGCGGTCGAAGATCACTGCGTACTGCACGAGCACGGCGTGGTCGAGCATCGCCTGCTCGGACGGCTCGAGGGTCTCGCCGCCGTCGCGCCGCGCGCGCAGGCGCTGCGTGATCCCGACGCACTCGCGGAAGGCGGTGAGGTCGCACCGCAGCTCTTCGAGCGAGTAGAGGAAGTACGGCATCCGCTGCTTGATCATGAACGGGTCGAACGGCAGGTCGCCGCGCATGTGGGTGCGGTCGTGGATGAGGTCCCACATCACGAACGTCTCTTCGGCCAGCTGCTGGTCGTCCAGCATCCGCGCTGCGTCGGCAGGCAGGTCGAGCTTCGTGATCTCGGATGCCGCGCGCACGACGCGCCGGTAGCGCGCGGCCTCCCGGTCCTGGAAGATCGCGCCCCACGTGAAGGTCGGGATCTCGCGCATCGCGACGGTCTCGGGGAACAGCACGGCGCTGTTGGTGTCGTAGCCGGGCGTGAAGTCGATGAGCCGCAGCGAGACGAAGAGCTTGTTGGTGTACTCCGTCTCGAGCTGCGCGATGAACTCGGGCCAGATCACCTCGACGATGAGGGCCTCGACGTGGCGGTCGCGCGAGCCGTTCTGCGTGTACATCGGGAAGACCACGAGGTGCCGCATCCCGTCGACGCGATGCTGCTGCGGCTGGAACGCGACGAGCGACTCGAGGAAGTCGGGCACCGCGAACCCGCCGTCGACCCAGCGCTCGAAGTCGTGCATGCTCGCGGCAAGGTACTCGGCGTCGTGCGGGAAGGCGGGCGCGAGCGCGCGGATCGACTCGACGATCGCCTGGACGCACGAGCGGGCCTCGGCGTGGTCGTCCGCTTCGGGCACCGAGCCGTCTTGCGCCTGCAGTGACTGCAGTGTCGTCGCGGCGTCTTTCAGGGCGAGCCACGCGGGCGAGGTCTCGACGACGGCGGCGTCTGCCACGACGGCCGGGGACAGGCGGGTTGCGGTCATGTGTGCCTCCGATCAGACGACACGACAGGAATAATTCCTGTCGAGCAAGTGTTCTGCAGATATTCTTCCATGTATGGAGGATGCTGTCGATCACGCTCTCGTCACCGCCATCGCCGAGGACGGCCAGGCCACCCTCGCGCACCTGTCGGAGCGGGTCGGGCTGTCGGTCTCGGCGGTGCAGGCCAGGCTCAAGCGGCTCGAGGCGCGCGGCGTCATCTCGGGCTACCGGGCCGTGATCGACCCGGAGTCGGTCGGCAAGCCCCTCGCGGCCTTCGTCGAGATCACCCCGCTCGACCCCGCCCAGCCCGACAACGCCCCCGAGCTGCTCGAGCACCTCGCCGAGATCGAGGCGTGCCATTCGATCGCGGGAGATGCCGCCTACATGCTGTTCGTGCGGGTGGCCTCGCCTCGGCGGCTCGAGGAGCTCATCCGCGACATCCGGCAGGCCGCATCCGTCAACACCCGCACGACGATCGTGCTGCAGACCTTCTACGAGCACCGCCCGCTCCTCCCCGCGTGAACGACCGAGGGGCCCGGGCGCATGCGCCCGAGCCCCTCCGCAGTGCCGTTGCGGTTACTGACCGCCCTCGGTGAGGGTCACGTCGATGGGCGTGTACTCGCCCGCCACCTCGACGCCCTCGTCGGCGAGCTCCGACAGCGCCTTCTCGATGTACTCGTTCGAGTAGGCAGAGTCGGCGGGCTCGGCCGTGATGAGGTTCAGGCCGTCCTGGTTCTTCGCCGACAGGGCGCCGGCGACCGTCTTGTCCCACGCCGCGTCGTCGACCACGCCGAAGTCGGCGCCTGTCCAGATGAGCTTGTTGACCTCGTTCATCTGCCACAGCTGGTGCGTGGGGCCGACCGGGTAGGCCAGCTCCGCGTTCGAGGCGATGTCGAAGACGATGGATGCCGCATCCTCGGGGTTGTCCCTGGCGTACAGCCAGCCCTTCGTGATCGCCTTGAGGAAGCGCACGGCGGCGTCGGCGTAGGCCGGGTCGCTGTCGAGCCGCTCGGTGTCGGCCCAGATCGCATCCTGGAGCATGGCGCCCTCGGTGTCTTCGTACGAGACGACGTCGAAGTCCTCGGGCTGGTAGAGCTCGCCGGTCTCGGGGTTGGTCACCTCGAGGATCTGCGCCCACTCGTTGTAGGTCATCGCCTGGGCGGCGTCGACGTCGCCGTCCAGCAGCGCGTTCATCGAGAAGTCCTGCGTCGTGATCGAGACGCTGGTCGAGTCGAGGCCCTCGGCTGCCATCGCCGCGAAGATCTCCCACTCGTTGCCGAAGCCCCACGAGCCGATCTTCTTGCCCTCGAAGTCGGCGACCGAGGTGATGCCGTCACCGGCCCACGACACCTGCAGGGTGCCCGACTTCTGGAAGACCTGCGCGATGTCGGTCAGTTCGACGCCGGAGGCCTCGAGGGTGCCGAGCACCTTGGGAACCCACGCGATCGCGAAGTCGGCGTCGCCGGCGACCAGGGCGTCCTGCGGGACGATGTCGCCGCCCGAGGGGATGATCTCGACGTCGTCGAAGCCCTCCTCCTCGAAGTAGCCCTTCTCCTGCGCGATGTAGTACCCCGCGAACTGCGCCTGGGGCAGCCACTGCAGCTGGAGCTTGATCGAGGTGAGCGGCTCGAAATCGGCATCGGCCGATCCGGACGAGGCGGGCTCGGACGAGCCGGAGCACGCCGCGAGCGCGAGGGACGCGATCGTGACGACGGACGCGGCGGCGAGGCCGCGACGGATGCTGTGTCTCATGCTGTGTTCCTTTCTGGTGGTGCGGTGGTGGTGCAGGGTGTCACGGTCGACCTCGGGTCAGGTCGGCCGCCTTCTCGTGGCGAGGCGCTCGGCGAGCGCCGTGACGAGGAAGAATGCGAGTCCGATGCCGATGCCGCCGGCGACATACGCCCACGCGAGGGCGGCGCGGCCCGACTTGGCATAGGTGGCGATCGCGGTGCCGACCCCGTCGGCAGGACCGCCGAAGTACTCGGCGACCAGCGCCGAGATGACGGCGAGGGATGCCGCCAGCCGCAGGCCCGTGAGCAGGTACGGCACGGCGGTGGGAAGAGTCAGGAAGCGGAAGGTCTGCGCACCCGAGGCGGCCGACGCCCGCAGCACATCGCGGTGCACGGGGCGCGTCTGCCGCAGCCCCCGCAGCACATTGACGAACACCGGCACGAACGCCGCGATCGCCGCCACGGCCTGCCGGCCGAACTGGCTCGATGCGCCGAACATCGTGTTGAGGATCGGGGTGAGCGCGACGATCGGCACCACGGCGACGGCGGCGACGAGGGGCGCCAGCATCCCGTCGACGAAGCGCATCGATGCCGCCAGGCCCGCCAGCAGGATGCCGAGCACACTGCCGGCGACGAGACCGATGAACGCGTTGGTCGCGGTGATGCCCATGTCTTCGGCGATGATCGGCCATCGGAGCACGAGCTCCTGCGCGATGGCGACGGGGCTCGGCACCATGCGCGGAGCGGTCTGCAGCACCTCGACCCACACGTACCAGAGCACGAGTCCCACGACGCCGACCACCGCAGGCGCGGCCCAGCGCAGCCAGCCGGGCAGCGGGCGCGCGTCGGCCGTCAGGGCGCTCACCGCTCGTTCGCCCTTTCGACGGGGGCGCCGTGCAGCGCCTCGCGCACCGCCGTGACCCGCTCGAAGTACTCCGGAGACTCGCGCAGCGCCTCGTCGCGGGGACCGCCGAGCCCGATCGGGAGCACGTCGGTGATGCGTCCTGGCCGAGGGCTCATGACGACGACGCGGTCGGAGAGGAACACCGCCTCGGGAATGGAGTGGGTCACGAACACGACGGCGGCACCCGTCTCGGCG
Source organism: Microbacterium fluvii (assembly GCF_025515205.1). Taxonomy (GTDB): domain Bacteria; phylum Actinomycetota; class Actinomycetes; order Actinomycetales; family Microbacteriaceae; genus Microbacterium; species Microbacterium fluvii. Next base: position 92,072 of record NZ_JAOPFX010000001.1, read on the forward strand.
GCGATGCGGGCGAGCTCGGACTGCAGGTACTCGCGGGTCATCTCGTCGAGGGCGCCGAACGGCTCGTCCATGAGCAGCAGCTTCGGCTGCGACGCGAGGGCGCGGGCGATCGCGACGCGCTGCTGCATGCCGCCGGAGAGCTGGTCGGGGTAGCGGTCGGTGAACTCGGTCAGGCCCACCAGCTCGACGAGTTCGCGCACGCGGGCGGCGCGCTCGGCCTTGCCGGTGCCGTGCAGCTGCAGCGGCAGGCCGATGTTGTCGGCGACGGTGCGCCAGGGGAGGAGCCCCGCCTGCTGGAAGGCGATGCCGTAGTCCTGGTCGAGCCGGGCGCGGCGTGCGTGCTTGCCGAACAGCTCGACGGTGCCCGAGGAGGCTTGGTCGAGGTCGGCGATGAGCCGCAGCAGGGTCGACTTGCCGCAGCCGGAGGGGCCGATGAGCGAGACGAACTCGCCCGCAGCGACCTCGAGCTCCACCCCGGTGAGGGCGACCACCTCGCCCTCACGGGTCGAGAAGATCTTGCCCGCGCCGGCGACGCGCACCGCGGGTGCGGTCGTGGTCGTCGAAGGCTGCGCTTCGCTCTGGTCCAGGGTCATGCTGTTTCCTCGCCTCTGCGGTATCTGTGAAGTCCGATGCCGAGCACGGCGACGGATGCGGCCGCCACCAGCCCGAGCGCGATGGTGCCGAACGTCGGGCCCCACGGTGCCGCCGGATCGCTGGAGGCCTGCCCTGCCAGCTGGATCAGCATCCTCCCGATGCCGCCGCGCATGCCGATCGAGACCTCCGCGACGATGGCCCCGACCACCGCGTTGGCGGCGGCCAGGCGCAGCGCCGGCAGCAGGTGCGGCACGGCGGCGGGAAGCCGCAGCCGGAAGAGGGTCGCCCAGTACCCCGACGCGTAGGTGCGCATGAGGTCGAGGTGGATGCGATCGGGGGAATCGAGGCCGCGGAGCACGCCGACCGCGACAGGGAAGAACGCGAGGTACGACGCGATGAGGGCCACCGACAGCCACTGCGGCCAGGGGAACCCCTCGCGGTCGATCTGGTTGCCGATCGCGTTGACCACGGGGGCGAAGGCGATGAGCGGCACGATCTGGCTGAGCACGATCCAGGGGAGGAGCCCCCATTCGGCCAGGCGCCAGCGCTGCATGACGGCGCCGAGCACGAAGCCGACGACGACGCCGATGATCCAGCCGGCAGCGGCGATGCCGAGGGTCACCAGGCCCGCTCCCACGACGGTGACCCACAGCGGCGGGGTGTCGCCGCCGCTGGTCGGGTCGAACAGGCGCGCGACCATGTCCCACACGTGCGGCATGGCGCGGTCGTTGGTCCGAGGCAGGATGATGACGCCCGAGCCCGCCTCGCCCTCGACCCCGCCCACGACGACGCCCTGCGCGGGACCTGCGAACTTGTAGAGCTCCCACAGCGCGACCACCGCGAAGATGCCGAGCGCCCCCCATGCGGCCGCGACCCACGGCCTGCGGCGGGGCCGCACCCGCCGCGCGGCCACGGGCCGGGTCGTGGTGGGGCCCGCGGTCATCGCTTGGCCGTCACGTGGGTCTGCAGGGCCGGGATCACGGTCTCGCCGTAGACCCGCATCGTCTCTTCCTTGTTGTCGTGCTGCAGGTAGCCGGCGAACTGCGTCACGCCGAGCTCGCGCAGCTGCTCGAGCTTCTCGATGTGGTGCTTGGCGGAGCCCAGGATGCAGAAGCGATCCACGATCTCGTCCGGCACGAAGTCGACGTGGTCGTTGTCGCTCTTGCCGTGCGTGTTGTAGTCGTAGCCCGTGCGCCCGGCGATGTAGTCGGTGAGGGCCTCTGGGACTTCGCCGTGGTGGCCGTACTTCGACACGATGTCGGCGACGTGGTTGCCCACCATGCCGCCGAACCACCGGCACTGGTCGCGCATGTGCTCCCAGTCGGTGCCGATGTACATGGGGGCGGCCACGCAGAACTTCAGCGACTCGGGGTCGCGTCCGGCGGCGGCAGCCGCATCCTTCACCGTCTTGATCATCCAGGCGGCGATGTCGACGTCGGCCAGCTGCAGGATGAACCCGTCGCCGACCTCGCCGGTGAGCTTCAGGGCCATCGGGCCGTAGGCGGCGACCCACACGTCGAGCTCGGAGCCGCGGCTCCACGGGAACTGCAGCGTCGCGCCCTTGTATTCGACGGGGCGCGAGTTGCCGAGCTCGCGGATGACGTGGATCGACTCGCGCAGCTCGGCCATCGTCGTGGGCCTGCCGTTGGTGACCCGCACCGCCGAGTCGCCGCGGCCGATGCCGCAGATCGTGCGGTTGCCGTACATCTCGTTGAGGGTCGCGAACACGCTCGCCGTCACGGTCCAGTCGCGCGTGGCGGGGTTGGTGACGAACGGCCCCACGACGACTCGGTTGGTCGCGGCGAGGATCGCCGAGTGGATGACGTAGGGCTCCTCCCACAGCAGGTGCGAGTCGAAGGTCCACACGTGGCTGAAGCCGTGCGCCTCGGCCAGCTGCGAGAGCTGCACGACGCGGGCGGCGGGCGGATTGGTCTGAAGGACGACGCCGAAATCCACGGGCTACACCAGGTACTGCGACAGGCCGCGCTTGAGGAAGCGCCCGTCGCCCTTCGATCCGAGGTACTGGCCGCCGTCGACGAGCACCTTGCCTCGCGAGATCACGGTGTCGACGTGTCCGTCGATCTCGTAGCCCTCCCACGCGGAGTGGTCCATGTTCATGTGGTGGGTCCTGCCCTCGCCGAACCCGATCGAGGTGTGCCCGTTGGGGTCGTAGACGACGATGTCGCCGTCGGCACCCGGCTGGATGACGCCCTTGCGGCCGTAGAGCCCGAACATGCGCGCGGGGGTGGTGCTCGTGAGCTCGACCCAGCGCTCGAGGGTGATCTTGCCGGTCACGACGCCCTGGTACATGAGATCCATGCGGTGCTCGACCGACCCGATGCCGTTGGGGATCGCGCGGAAGTCGCCGAGACCGAGGTCTTTCTGGCCCTTCATGCAGAACGGGCAGTGGTCGGTGGAGACCATCTGGATGTCGTTGGTGCGAAGGGCCTGCCACATGTGGTGCTGGTGGCCTTCCTCGTGTGAGCGCAGCGGCGTCGAGCACACCCACTTCGCGCCCTCGAACGTGCCCCACTCGTCGCTCGAGGCGCCCAGCTGCTCTTCGAGCGAGAGGTAGAGGTACTGCGGGCAGGTCTCGCCGAACACGTTCTTGCCGTTGTCGCGGGCCCAGGCGAGCTGCGCGACGGCCTGCTTGGCCGACACGTGCACGACGTACAGCGGCGCCCCGGTGACGTCGGCGAGCATGATGGCGCGGTGCGTCGCCTCCTCCTCGAGCTGCCACGCGCGGGCGACGCCGTGCCAGTAGGGGTCGGTCTTGCCCTGTGCCACGAGCTGTTCGGCGAGCACGTCGATGGCCGGGCCGTTCTCGGCGTGCATCATCGTCAGCATCCCGGTCTCCGCCGAGACCTGCATGGCCTTGAGGATCTGCGCGTCGTCGGAGTAGAAGACGCCGGGGTAGGCCATGAAGAGCTTGAAGCTCGAGATGCCCTCGTCGACCAGGCCCCGCATCGCCGCGAGCGAATCGTCGTCGACGCCGCCGATGATCTGGTGGAAGCCGTAGTCGACGGCGCAGTTGCCCGCGGCCAGCTCGTGCCAGTGCGCCAGGCCGTCCTGCACGCGCTCGCCGGTGCGCTGCACGGCGAAGTCGATGATGCTCGTCGTGCCGCCCCACGCCGCCGCCCTGGTGCCGGTCTCGAACGTGTCGCTGGCGAACGTGCCGCCGAAGGGCAGCTGCATGTGCGTGTGGGCGTCGATGCCGCCGGGGATGACGTACTTGCCGGTGGCGTCGATGACGGTGTCGACGGATGCCGTCAGGTCGGTGCCCAGCAGTTCCGAGCCGGGCTGCAGCACCGCGACGATGGTCTCGCCGTCGATGAGGACGTCGGCCTCGCCGCGCCCCGTGGCCGACACGACCGTGCCGCCGGTGATGAGAGTGGTGCTCATTGTTCTCGCTCCAGAGGGTCAGGGTGCCGTGATGTCGCCGTAGGTGTCGGGCCGGCGGTCGCGGTAGAACTGCCAGTCGTCGCGCATCTGCTGCACCATGTCCATGTCGAGGTCGCGGATCAGCACCTCCTCGTGCTCGCCGGAGCCGATCGCCCCGACGAAGTTGCCCCGAGGGTCGATCACCTGGCTCGAGCCGTAGAAGGTGACCGCCTCGTCGCCGTATTCGTTGTCCTCGCGGCCGACGCGGTTGGGCTGCAGCACGAAGTAGCCGTTGGCGACGGCGGCGCAGGGGCCCTCGACCTCCCACAGCCGGTTCGACAGGCCGGGCTTGGTGGCGTTGGGGTTGAACACCATGTGCGCCCCGTTCAGGCCCAGCTCGCGCCACCCCTCGGGGAAGTGCCGGTCGTAGCAGATGTACATGCCGACCTTGCCGACGGCCGTGTCGAAGACGGGGTAGCCCTGGTTTCCCGGTCGGAAGTAGAACTTCTCCCAGAACTTCTCGACGTGCGGGATGTGGTTCTTGCGGTACTGGCCGAGGATCGTGCCGTCGGCGTCGACGAGCACGGAGGTGTTGTAGTACACCCCGGTCTGGGCCTCTTCGTAGATCGGCAGCACCATGACGGTGCCGAGCTCCTTGGCGATCGAGGCGAAGCGCTGCACGATCGGGCCGTCTGCCGGCTCTGCGTACCGGTAGTACTTCTTGTCCTGCGTGATGCCGAAGTAGGGACCGTAGAACAGCTCCTGGAAGCACACCACCTGTGCGCCCCGCGCGGCGGCATCCCGCGCGAAGCCTTCGTGCTTGTCGAGCATGGACGCCTTGTCGCCCGTCCAGGTGGTCTGCGTGATCGCTGCGCGCACCGTCGTCATCGTCGCCTCCTCAGGGAAGGGCCGATCCGCCGGCGGCTATCGGGTGCGTCGGTGGGTCGACCTCGTTCTGTTATCTTTCGGGTTGAACATTTCTCAGCGGTTTCGTCCTGTGTCGCGAGCGTAAATGCTCAGGTCGCGGCGCGAAAGGGTGGATGTGAACGCAGCCGATTTTCCTGACCGCTCTCCGCAGGGCATCGCGAGCGTCATCGCGCGGCTCGGGGCCGAGGGCGTGCTCGCCCCCGGCGACCGGCTGCCGACCGTGCGCGACCTCGCCGCCGAGCTCGGCGTGAGCCCCGCGACGGTGAGCGCGGCGTGGCAGGCACTGGCCCGCACCGGCATGATCGTCTCTCGGGGGCGGGCGGGCACGTTCGTCCGAGGCGTGCAGCGCGATTGGCTCACCCGGCGCGTCCGCGGGCTGGCGCCGACGGCGGCGGAGTGGCGGCTCGACCTGTCGCTGGGCACCCCCGACCCGGCCCTGCTGCCCTCCCTCGAGAGCGCGTTCGCGCGCGTGTCGCTGCGCGCCGACACCGGCAGATACCACGACCTCCCCGTGCTGCCCGAGCTCTTCGCGGTGCTGCAGCGCTCGTGGCCCTCGCACCCCGAGGCGCTCACGGTGGTCGACGGCGCCCTCGACGGCATCTCGCGCACCCTCGAGCAGGTCGTGCGCTTCGGCGACCGGGTCGCCGTCGAATCCCCCGGCTTCCCCTACTTCTTCGATCTGCTCGATGCGCTCGGCGCCGAGCCGCTGCCCCTCGAGGTCGACGACGAGGGGGTGGTGCCGGCATCCCTCGCCCACGCCCTCACCGGCAGGCCCTCGGCCGTGCTGCTGCAGCCGCGGGCGCAGAACCCGACGGGCGCGTCGATGTCGAGCGAGCGCGCCCGGCGGCTGGCGGCCGTGATCCGCGCCGCGCGCGACGGCGATCGGGCCCTGGTCATCGAAGACGACCACTCCGGGCTCATCTCGATGGCGCCCGACGTGACCCTCGGCCGCTGGCTGCCCGAGCAGGTCGTGCACGTGCGCAGCTTCTCGAAGTCGCACGGCCCCGATCTGCGCATCGCGGCCCTGGGCGGACCCGCGCGCGTCGTCGAGCGCATCATCGCGCGACGGATGCTGGGCCCGGGGTGGACGTCGCGGCTGCTGCAGACCGTGCTGCTGGACATGCTCACCGACCCGGGCGCCCTCTCCGCCGTGCGCGCGGCGCGACTGATCTACCGCGACCGCGAAGAAGCACTCGTGGCTGGGCTGCGCCGCGAGGGGATCGCGGCGGCGCACCCCGACGGCCTGAACCTGTGGCTGCCGGTCGTCGATGAGCGCGCCGCGATCGTGCACCTGGCGGCGTCGGGCATCGCCGTGGCGGCCGGTTCCCCCTTCGTCGTGGGCGAGGCCGCTCCGCACGTGCGGGTCACGAGCGGCCTCGTGGCCGCCGATGCGTCGGACGTCGCGCGCGAGCTCGCCGCGGCATCCCGCGCACCCGCCCGCTGAGCGCGCGCCCTTCGGATACATCGCGAGACGGATGCCGCCGGCGCCGGTCTCGCGTAGCGTCGATGCCGTGCTGCGCGCCCTCACCCCCACCCAGCGCGTCATCGACGTCACGGCGGCGGCGCTGTTCGGGCTCATCGCGATGCCGATCGAGCTGGAGGCGGGCAGGGCGACGGACTTCAACGCTCTGTCGACGGCCCTCGTGTGCGTGCTGTTCGCGGGGGCGCTGGCGCTGCGGCGGTTGGCGCCCGGTCTGTCGCTGACTGTCGCCTGGGCCGCAGCGTCCGTGCAGATGGCCTTTGCGCGCCCGCCGAGTTTCGTCGACCTCGCGATCTTCGGCGTGCTCTACGCGACCGCGGCCTACGGCTCGCGGCGGGTGTTCTGGGCCGGCCTCGTCTCGGCTGTCGTGGGGGCGGCGGTCATCACGGCGTACATCTTCGTGCCGGCTGCGGCCGCGGGCGGGGTGAGCGGGTCGATGGTCACGACCGCCGTGGCGGTGCTCGTGGCGGCGCTGTTCGGCCTGGGTCTCGCGTGGACCGTCGGCGCGCTCGTGCGCACGGGGCTCGCCGCGAGGGCGACCCGCGCCGCGCAGGTGAAGGCGGAGGCGGAGGCACAGGCCGAGGCCGAGCGCGTGCGCATCGCCCGCGACATGCACGACATCGTTGCGCACTCCCTCGCCGTCGTGATCGCACAGGCCGACGGCGCGCGCTATGCCGCGGCCGCCGATCCCGAGGTCGCCGGCGCCGCCCTCGGCACGATCTCGTCGACGGCGCGTGCCGCCCTCGCCGACGTGCGGCTGCTGCTCGCGCAGCTGCGGCACACGCAGGGCGACGGTCCGCAGCCGACCCTCGCCGACCTCGAGCAGCTCTATGCCCAGGTGCGCGCCGCCGGCGTCGACCTGCGGGTCGATGTGGATCCGGCCCCGGCCGCGGAGCCGCCCGCCGCCGTGCAGCTGGCGGTCTACCGCATTCTGCAGGAGGCCCTCACCAATGCCCTCCGGCACGGCGACGGCGGAACGGTCGAGGTGGTGCTCGCCTGGCGGGCGGATGCCGTCGACCTGTCGGTGCGCAACGGCATCGCCCCCGGGTCGCCAGAGCCCCGCGGCGGGCACGGCCTCATCGGCATGCGCGAGCGCGCGCAGCTCGTGGGCGGCACGATCGACGCCGGCGCGGAGGGCGACGCATTCGTCGTGCGGGTCGCCGTCCCGATCGGGAGTGGGCCGATGGGGAGCGCGTCGTGACGGCATCCGTCATCCGCGTCGCGCTGGTCGACGACCAGGCGCTGTTCCGTGCGGGCATCCGCATGCTCGTCGACTCGCAGCCCGACCTCGAGGTGGTCGCCGAGGCCGGCGATGGCGCCGAGGCACTGCGCATCGTGCGCGAGACGCGCCCCGACGTCGTGCTCATGGACATCCGCATGCCGATCATGGACGGCCTGGCCGCGACCGCCGAGCTGCTGCGCGACGCCGATCCGCCGCGCGTCGTCATGCTCACGACGTTCGACCTCGACGAGGCCGCCGCGCGCGCCATCCGCCAGGGCGCGAGCGGGTTCCTGCTCAAAGACGCCGACCCCGAGTTCCTGCTCGCGGCCATCCGCACGGTGCACTCCGGCGCGGCGGTCATCGCCGCATCCGCGACGCGCGACCTGTTCGCACACTTCGCCGACGCCGCGCCGCGGCCCGTGCCGCCGGCCTTCGACGGGCTCACCGAGCGCGAGCGCGAGATCTTCGCCCTCGCCGCCCGAGGGCTCTCGAACGCCGAGATCGCGGCGCGCGAGTTCCTCTCCGAAGCCACCGTCAAGACCCACATCAGCCGCATCCTCGCCAAGCTCGCCCTGCGCGACCGCGTGCAGCTGGTGGTCTTCGCCTTCGAGCACGGCCTGGCCTGAAACGTCATCCTTGGGATGTAGGCGGATGCTCCGCCCGGCCGACGCGGCGGGGCGCCGGTCGTCCGTAGCTTCGGTGGCATGGAGATCTCAACCACAGAGCTCGGGCTCGCCGCCCGGGTGCAGCAGCTGACCAAGACCTACGGCACGGGCTCGGGCGCCGTGCGCGCACTCGACGGTGTGACCGTCGGCATCCGCCGCGGCGAGTTCACCGCGATCATGGGCCCGTCGGGGTCGGGCAAGTCCACCCTCATGCACATCATGGCGGGGCTCGACGCCCCCACCGCGGGCCGCGCCTGGCTCGCCGACACCGAGATCACCGGGCTCTCCGACCTCGAGCTCACGATCCTGCGCCGCCGACGCGTCGGATTCGTGTTCCAGTCGTTCAACCTCGTGCCCACCCTCGACGCGATCGGCAACATCCTGCTGCCGTTCGACCTCGACGGGCGCCGGCCCACGGCGCTCGAGCGCGCCCGCATCGACGGGCTCGTCGAGACCCTCGGGCTCGCGGGGCGCCTGCGGCACCGCCCGCACGAGCTCAGCGGCGGCCAGCAGCAGCGCGTCGCGATCGCCCGGGCTCTGGCCACCGCCCCCGACCTCGTCTTCGCCGACGAGCCCACCGGCAACCTCGACTCCCGCAGCGGCCGCGAGGTGCTCGCCCTGCTGCGAACGGCGAGCGCCGAGCACGGGCAGTCGATCGCGATGGTCACCCACGATCCCGTCGCTGCCGCGCACGCCGACCGCGTGATCTTCCTCGGCGACGGCCGCATCGTCGCCGACAAGCCCCGCCAGAGCGCCGAGCAGATCTCGGCCTACATGCTCGCCGCCGAGCCCGTCGCTCCCGCCGAGGCGGTGGCCTCGTGACCACCGTCGCGCTCCCCACTGCCCGGCCGCGGGCGGCCGCGCCCTCGCTCGCCTGGCTGCGTGAGCGCGGCATGGGCGCCAGCATCCTGGTCTCGGCGATCTCGACCGCCTTCGGCGTCGTGCTCATCACGATGACCGGGTACATCGGGGCGATGCTGCAGGCGGTGCCCGACTACGGCACGTCCGACACGCTCGCGGCGATCGTGATGATCCTCGGGATGCTGCTGCTCGGCGTCGCGGTCTATGTCGGGGCGATCGTCACGGCGAACACCTTCGCCACGATCGTCGCGGGCCGCACGCGCCGCATCGCCCTGCTGCGGCTCATCGGCGCCTCCGCCCGCGCGCAGCGACAGGAGGTCGCCGGTCAGGGCCTCGTGGTCGGACTCATCGGCGCGTTCGCGGGGCTGGCCGTCGGCACGGCGGGCGCCTACGCGCTCGTCGCCGTCGCCGACCGGCTCACCGGCACGACGGCCGAGTACGCCGTCGCGCGGCCCGAGCTGCTGCTGCCGGCCATCGCCGTCGCCCTCACCACCTGGACCGCCGCCTGGGCGGGCTCGCGCCGCGTGCTCGCGGTCACCCCGCTGCAGGCTCTCGGCGGCACGGTCGAGCTCAGTGCCGACGAGGTCTCCGGCCGCCGCGGCCGCCACGCCGCCGCGATCGTGCTCGGGGTTCTCGGGCTCGCCCTGTTGGCCGGCGGCGTCGCGATCGGCATGATCACCCCGCTGGGGGTCGTCGTCGCCTTCTTCGGCGGGCTGTTCTCGTTCACGGCGCTGACGATGTCGGCCGCTGCCGTCATGCCGCCGCTGCTGCGGCTGACCGCGCGGCTGTTCGGCCGCTCGGTGCCGGCGCGCATGGCCGCGCAGAACGCCCTCCGCTACCCCGAGCGCTCGAGCCGCATGGCGATCGGCGTCGTGATGGGCGTCGCGCTCGTGACGATGTTCGCGGTGGCCACCGAATCGGTCAAGGCGATGGCGGCCGTCTCGGCCGGCGGGCAGCTCGACGCCGCGTTCGCGCAGATGATGGACTCGTTCTCGGCGGTCATGATGACCCTCGTGGCCGTCAGCGCCGTCATCGCCGCCGTCGGGCTCGTGAACCTCCTCACGATCGGCGTCGTGCAGCGCCGCCGTGAGCTCGGGATGCTGCGGGCGCTGGGCCTGAGCGCCGCGCAGGTGCGTCGCATGGTGCTGCTGGAGGCCGTGCACCTGACCGTCACGGCGCTCGTGTTCGGGCTCGTGCTCGGCATCGGCTACGGGTGGATCGCCGCGCAGTCGGTGCTCGGCTCGGTGCCGATGCCGCCGGCCTGGCTGTCGCCGACCTTCGTGCCGCCGGCCGTGCCGCTCGTGCCGGTGCTCGTGGTCGTCGTCGCGACAGCCGTGCTCACGCTCGTGGCCGCCGTCGTGCCGACGCGGCTCGCGACCCGCGTCGCCCCGGTCGAGGCGCTGGTCGAGTAGCGGTCAGTCGGCGGTCGGGTCGCGGCCGTCGGCGGGCGCCGGGTCGTGCGCCCAGGTCGGGGCGAGGGCGCGGATGCGGCCGGCCCGCCACTGCCAGATGCCCCACAGCACGGGCCACAGCGCGGGGGCCGCGGCGCCGCCGATGACGAGGCGCTCGCGCCAGAGGGTGGTCGCCTCGGATGCCGGGGAGACCGCCATCTGGTGATCCCACACGTCGAGGGCCGACAGGGCGCCGGTCAGCGGCATCCCGCTGTCGCGGAGGATCCGCACGGGGCCCTCGGCAGACTCCACGAACCGGTCGCTCACGTGGATGAGCTGCCGCCCGAGCGGCACCGGGCCGACGGTCAACTGCACCGGAACGTCGGCGCCGGGTGCGAGCGAGGGGGGCATGCCGCCCGCCTCGAGCGGGGCGAGTTCGAGCAGCGGACCGTAGAGTTCGGCGATCGCGCGCGGGGAGTGCAGCGCCCGCCAGGCGGCGTCGGCGTCGCAGTCGATGACGAGCTTCAGCATGATCCGCATGCCCCAGTGTCGCACCCGCATAGGCTGGACGGATGCCCGAGAGCGCGCCGTTCGACCAGTCCCGCTATCAGGTGCGGCTGGAGTGGGGTGTGGCGGGGCTCGCGCGCCTCGCGCCGGCCGAGACCGTCGTGGTCGTCGACGTGCTGCGGTTCTCGACGACCGTGACCGGCCGTCTGGAAGAGGCGGAATCCGTCGCGTTCGACGACGCGCTGCGCACCGCATCCCTCAACGGCGCCGCCGTCGCCGATGCGGCGGCTGCGGCGGGGGCCACCGTGCTGCTCGGGAGCCTCGTCAACGCGACCGCGGTCGCGCACGCCGTCATGGCCGAGCAGCATCGCCGCGCGGCGCGCACCTCGATCGCGGTCGTCGCCGCCGGCGAGCTCGCCGCCGCGGCCGGCCCGCTGCGCGTAGCTGTCGAGGACCAGCTCGGCGCCGGCGCCGTCGTCGACGCGCTCGGGTCGCTGGGCATCGACCACACGTCGCCCGAGGCGGCCGTCGCGGGCGAGGGCTTCCGCGCCCTGCGGACGGCGACCCGGCACCTGCTCACCGCCTCGGGGTCAGGGCAGGAGCTCGTCGAGCGGGGCCTCCGCGACGACGTGCTGGCGGCGACATCCGTCGATTCCTCGGCGGTCGTGCCGGTGCTGCGCGGCGGCCTCTTCGTCGCGTTCTGAGCGTTTCGTCTCGCTTCGCCCGCTCAACGCCCGATGGGCGGGCGGACCGTTCGTCGCCTACGGGGCGTCGCGAGGGGTCATCGCGGCGAGTCTGGTCGCCGGCGTGATCTCGCGTCGCGCCCAGTGGAAGAGGAACCGCTCGCTGTAGGCCGGCGCGCACGTCGCGCACGAGGTCTGCCTGGTCGGGCGGCGGTGGCGGTAGGCGACGTGACCGGCCGGGCACACCCCGACCCACGGCGCGAGCTCGGTGGCCGTCTCGCCCTGGTGGGTCGTGCCGCCGACGTAGCCGAGATCGCGTGCGATCGCCTTCCACCGCGAGCCGTGCCCCGCCGCCGAGCCCGCGAGGGCGTGGGCGACCTCGTGCAGCAGCGTCTGGTGGTTGGTCTCGTCGTCGTAGCGGGCGGCGAGGTAGCGCGACACGCTGATGCGCTTGCGTGAGTAGTCGCACAGCCCCGCTCGTCGCTTGGCGTTGTCGAACCCGAAGGTCCAGCTCGCATCGAGGTGGGCCGTGATCAGCGCCTCGGCCCAGTGGCGCACACGTTGCAGATCGGACATGCCCGTGAGATTAGAACAAACCTACGACACTAGCTCGCGACGCGAGCCCGGCGGCGGTCGGCGGCGTCGATGGCGGCCAGAGTCGTCTGCAGCTGCGCGTCGTCGGCCCCGGCCTCCTGCCGCAGGAACAGCGCCCGCTTGAAGTCGGCGCGGGCGGCATCGAAGTCGTGCGCGTCGTAGTGCACCTTGCCGCGGTGCTGGTAGGCGAACGCCGCGATCGCGCTCCACCCCTGGCCCTCGGCCTCGTGTGCGCAGGTCGTCAGCTCCTGGTCGGCGGCGGCGAACGCGCGGCGCACCTGCAGCACCGAGGCGTGCAGGATGCGGGCGCGCAGCAGGTCTTTGCGGGTGCCGGCCATGCGGGCCACGCGCACCGACTCCTCCGCCAGCACGAGGGCGTCGTCGGGGCGGTCGAGCACCTTCAGCAGCCAGACCCGCTCCAGCAGGGCCGGCAGGCTCCGCTTCTCGCCGATCTCGTCCAGGCGCTCCAGGCACTCGTGCGCCACCACCTGTTCGCGGAGGGTGTCGGGGTCATACCCGTGGATGTAGCTCACTGTCGACTCCTTCCGCGGCGGCTGTGTTCCAGTGTCACCCGCCCTCGCCCTCACCCCCGTCCGGCACGCCGCCCCCGTCCGTTTACGGTCGCGACGCGCCGTGCGCGGGTCGCGACCTCGCGGCGCGTCGTGACCGTAAACGGGTCGGAAGTCAGCGCTCGAAGAGGGATGCCGCGGGCTTGGGCGACGGCCCGGCGTCGGCATCGGTGGCCACCGACGACCCCCGCGCGAACTCGACGACCTCGGCCCCTTCTGCCACCTTCGCGGGGTGGGGTCCTGCCGCCATCAGGCGGGGCAGCCACTGCGTCGGCAGGGGGGAGGCCGATGCCGCGACAACGAGATTGCCGAACCGCCTGCCCTTGAGCGTCTGCACCTCGGCGAGCACGATGACGTGCTCCAGCACGCGCTGCACGGTCGCCACCTGCCGGCGCGCGAAGGCGAGGCCGGCTCCGTCGGCGACGTTGACCAGCAGCACCCCCTCTGGTGCCAGCATCCGCGCCGCCTCGCGATAGAACTCGATCGTCGTCAGGTGCGCGGGCGTCTGGGCCCCCGAGTAGACGTCCGACACGAGCAGGTCGACCTGGCCGACCAGCGAGGCGGGCAGGCGCGCGAGCCCCGCGCGGGCGTCTCCGATCCGCACCCTGATCGCCGCGCCGCGGGGCAGCGGCAGGTTCTCGCGCACGAGGTCCCACAGGCCCTGTTCGAGCTCGATCACCTGCTGGCGCGAGCCGGGCCTGGTCGCCTCGATGTAGCGCGGGATCGTCAGCGCCCCCGCTCCGAGGTGCACCGCCGTGAGCGGCTGCCGCGGCATCCGCAGCTGGTCGATCACCGCTCCCATGCGGGCGACGTACTCGAAGTGCAGGTGCGTGGGGTCGTCGAGATCGACGTGGGACTGCGGGGTGCCGTCGACCACGAGCTCGAAGCCGGTCGTGTAGTCACTGGGCACGACGCGGGCGACCGAGCCGCCACCGAGCCGCGCCTGCGGCGCCGCGTCGTCGTCGCGCCTGGTCCTGCCCACCCCTCCACGTTAGCGAGTGCATCGAAACACGATCGAGACACAGGCGTAATGGTCGGCACCCCCGGCCGCGGGTAGCGTCATGACATCATCCCCAACTCATGGAAGGTGCACAGCATGCTCCAAAGTCCGAGGAGGCGCCTGCTCGCAGGCGTCGCGGCGCTCGCCGTCAGCGCGATCGCCCTCACCGCCTGCGCCAGCGAGCGCGGCAATGACACCGACACGACCGCCGACAGCGATGTCGACAGCACGTTCGTGTTCGCCTCGTCGGGAGACCCGGCCAGCCTCGACCCCGCGTTCGCCAGCGACGGCGAGACGTTCCGCGTCGCCCGCCAGATCTTCGAGGGCCTCGTCGGCACCGTGCCCGGCACCGCAGACCCGGCGCCGCTGCTCGCCAAGAGCTGGGAGCAGCCCGACGACACGACCTACGTCTTCACCCTGGAAGAGGGCGTGACCTTCCACGACGGCACCGACTTCAACGCCGAAGCGGTCTGCTACAACTTCGACCGGCAGAACGCCTTCACCGGCGTCGCGGCGTCGCAGAGCATGGCCTATTACTGGGGCGTCATCATGCGCGGGTTCGGCGACGACTCGATCTACGACAGCTGCACAGCCGACAGCGACACCCAGGCGACCATCACGCTGAAGCAGCCCTTCGCCGGATTCATCCCGGCGCTGTCGCTGCCGTCGTTCTCGATCCAGAGCCCCACGGCGCTGGAGAAGTACGGCGCAGACGAGGTCGGCGGCACCGAAGAGGCGCCCGTGCAGAGCGAGTACGGCCAGGGCCACCCCACCGGCACGGGGCCGTTCGTCTTCGACTCGATCTCGCCCGGTGAGCAGGTCGTGCTCAAGGCCAACGCCGACTACTGGGGCGAGCAGGGCCAGGTGCAGGAGGTCATCTTCAAGGTGATCGCCGACACCACCGCTCGGCGCCAGGCCCTCGAGGCCGGCAGCATCGACGGCTACGACCTCGTCGCCCCCGCCGACCTGCAGGCGCTTGACGACGCGGGCTTCTCGCTCGTGAACCGTGAGCCGTTCAACGTGCTCTACCTGGGCATCAACCAGGCCGCCGAGGGACTCGACGACATCAAGGTGCGCCAGGCGATCGCGTACGCGATCGACAAGGACGCCCTGATCTCGCAGGTGCTTCCCGAGGGCACAGAGGCGGCGACGCAGTTCATGCCGCCCGCGGTCATCGGCTGGAACGAGTCGGTCACGACCTACGACTACGACCCCGCCAAGGCCGAGGAGCTGCTCGCCGAGGCAGGCTACGACGAGTCGAACCCGCTGGAGATCACCTTCAACTACCCGGTGAACATCTCCCGCCCGTACATGCCCAACCCGGAGCAGATCTTCACGAACCTCTCGAGCCAGCTCGAGGCGGTCGGGATCAAGCTGACGCCCGTGACCAACGAGTGGGTCGAGTATCTCGACCTGATCCAGGGCGGCTCCGACCACGGCATCCACCTGCTGGGCTGGACCGGAGACTACAACGACCCCGACAACTTCGTGGGCACGTTCTTCGGCCTTCAGACCAACGAGTGGGGCTTCGACAACCCGGAGCTGTTCGACGCGCTGAGCGAGGCCCGCGGCCTCGCCACCGAAGAGGAGCAGGAAGCGGCCTACATCGACATCAACGAGCAGATCATGCAGTTCCTGCCCGGCGTGCCGCTGGCCCACCCGGTTCCGACCCTCGCGTTCGACCCGCGCGTCACGTCCTACCCGGCCAGCCCGGTGCAGGACGAGGTGTTCAACATGATCGAGCTGAGCGAGTAAGACGCACACGGATGCTGCGCCCGCCCGCCCCCGTATCGTCGGGGGCGGGCGGGTCGCCGCATCCGATCCGTCCTTCGTCGCCTTCGTCTGCACCCTGGAGCCCTTCACGTGCTGCGCACCATCGGCAGGAGACTCCTGCTGCTCATCCCGACCCTGCTGGGGCTGACCGTCCTGCTCTTCTTCTGGGTCAGGGCCCTCCCCGGCGGCCCCGCCGTGGCCCTCCTCGGTGAGCGCGCGACCCCCGAGCGGGTCGCCGAGATCAACGAGCTGTACGGCTTCAACGAACCCCTGATCATCCAGTACTTCACGTGGCTCGGGCGCCTCTTGCAGGGGGACTTCGGCGTCTCGCTGCAGACGCAGCGCCCCGTCACCGAGGAGTTCGCGCGGCGCTTCCCCGCGACCCTCGAGCTCACGATCTTCGCGATCACCGTCGCCGTCGCCGTGGGCGTCGCACTCGGCTACTGGGCCGCGCGCCGCCGCGGCAAGGCCGTCGACCACTTCGCCGTGTTCGCGAGCCTCATCGGCATCACGATCCCGGTCTTCTTCCTCGCGTTCATGCTCAAGTGGCTCTTCGCCGTGCAGCTGGGGTGGCTGCCCTCCGACGGCAGGCAGGATCCTCGGCTGGATGCGACCCACTACACCAATCTGTATGTGCTCGACGGCATCCTCACGGGGGAGTGGGATGCCGCGTGGGATGCCTTCCTGCACCTGATCCTGCCCGGGCTGGCGCTGGCCAGCATCCCGCTCGCCATCATCACGCGCATCACGCGGGCCTCCGTGCTCGAGGTGCAGAACTCCGACTACGTGCGCACCGGCATGGCCAAGGGCGTCTCGCGCTCGACGATCCGCGGCCGGTTCATCATGCGCAACGCGCTGCTGCCGGTGACCACCACGATCGGCCTGCAGGTCGGTCTGCTGCTGGCCGGCGCCATCCTCACCGAGTCGGTCTTCGCCTACCCCGGCATCGGCTCGTTCCTGCAGCGGGCGATCTTCACCAGGGACTTCCCGGTGCTGCAAGGCTTCATCCTCTTCATCGCCGTGCTCTACGCCCTGATCAACCTGATCGTCGACGTGTCGTACAGCTTCATCGACCCGAGAGTGAGGGTCCAATGAGTTCCGCCATGCTTCCTCCCGCCCCTTCGGGCGGGCCGGTCGACGACACCGCCGTCGTCGACCGCGGCCTCATGGAGGCCAAGACCCAGGGCGGCGGCTACTGGCGCGACGTGTTCCGCCGGCTGCGGCAGAACCCGAGCGCCTGGGTGGGCGCCGTCATCATCGTCATCTTCGTGCTGGTCGCCGTGTTCGCCCCGTGGCTGGCGCCGTACGGCGGCGAGGAGCTGCCGGGGCAGAAGTACATCACCCCCTCGCACATCCCCGGCCCCGGCGAGATCCCCGGGTTCCCGCTCGGCCTCGACCGCTTCGGCGGCGACATGCTCTCAAAGCTCATCTGGGGTGCCCGCGCCTCGCTCGTGATGGGCGTCGTCTCGACCTTCCTCGGGCTCGCCGGCGGCATGGCCCTGGGGCTTCTGGCCGCGACCTTCGGCGGCTGGGTCGACACCCTCATCATGCGGTTCGTCGACATCCTGCTGTCGGTGCCGTCGCTGCTGCTGGCGGTGTCGATCGCGGCGATCATGGGGCAGACCCCCGTGGCGATCATGATCGCGATCGGGGCGGCGCAGGTGCCGATCTTCGCGCGGCTGCTGCGGGCATCCATGCTCCAGCAGCGCTCGAGCGACTATGTGCTCTCTGCCGGCACCCTGGGCCTCGGCCGCGGGCGCATCACGATGACCCACGTGCTGCCCAACGCCGTCGGCCCCGTCATCGTGCAGGCGACCCTGACGCTTGCGACCGCCGTCATCGAGGCGGCGGGGCTCGCCTACCTCGGCCTCGGCGGCGGCGTGCCGCAGACGGCGGAGTGGGGGCGCATGCTCGCCTACGCGCAGCTCGAGCTCGCGGTCAACCCGTGGGTCGCGTTCCTGCCCGGCATCTGCATCACCGTCACGGCGCTGGGCTTCACGCTGCTGGGCGAGTCGCTGCGCGAGGCCATGGATCCGCGCACCCGCGCGCGCTGAGTCCGGCCTCGGTCGCCGCCCCCGCCGCCGAGATCAGGTGATTCGGCTGGGACAGGTCGTTCAGCATCCGATCGTCCTGTGCCGGCGAGATCTCCTGATCTCGCACCGGGCGCGACAGGCGCAGGGCCCGCGGGCTCAGACGGCGATGTCGAGCTCGTTGCCGGGGATCGAGGCGAGGAGCTTGCGCGTGTAGGGGTGCCGCGGGTTGGTGAAGATCTCCTCGCTCGAGGCGGCCTCGACCATCTGCCCGTTCTGCATCACGCAGACCCAGTCCGAGATGAGCCGCACGACGGCGAGGTCGTGCGAGATGAACAGGTAGCTCAGCCCGTACTCGCGCTGCAGGTCGCCGAGCAGGTGCAGGATCTGATCCTGCACGAGCACGTCGAGCGCCGACACCGGCTCGTCGCACACGATGAGCTCGGGCGAGAGAGCGAGGGCCCTCGCGATGGCCACGCGCTGGCGCTGTCCGCCCGAGAGCTCCGACGGGTACCGGCGCAGCATCGACTGCGGCAGGGCGACGTCGTCGAGCAGCTGCCGCACGCGCGCCGTGCGCTCCTTCGACGAGCCGCGCCGGTAGAACTCGAGGGGCTCCGAGATGATCCGCTCGATCGAGAACATCGGGTTCAGCGACGAGTACGGGTCTTGGAAGATCGGCTGCACCTTCTGGCGGAACTCGCGCAGCGGCTTGCCCTTGAGCCCCGCCACATCGGTGCCCTCGTACGAGATCGACCCGCTCGTGGGGTCGTAGATCTTCAGGATCATCCGCGCGGTCGTGGTCTTTCCCGACCCCGATTCGCCCACGATCGCGACGGTCTCGCCGCGGGGCACGACGAACGACACGTCGTCGACGGCGACGAAGTCCTCCTTCTGCCCGCGCACCGGGAACACCTTGGTGAGGCCCTCGACCTCGATGATGTTGTCGGGGGCGGATGCGGGGGCCGCCGCATCCGCCGCCTCGACGTCGACCGGGGCGGGCTCGACGACCTCGGCCGCGGGCTGTGCGCGGAACACCTCGGGCCGCAGCCGCACGGCGGCCACCGACGGAGCCGCCTTGACGAGCGCCTGCGTGTACGGGTGCTGCGGGTCTTCGAGGATCTGGCGGGCGGGGCCCTGCTCGACGATGCGGCCTCGATTCATCACGACGACCCGCTGCGCGCGCTCGGCGGCGAGCCCGAGGTCGTGGGTGATGAGCATGACGGCGGTGCCGAGCTCGCCCGTCATGCGGTCGAGCTGGTCGAGGATCGTCTTCTGCACCGTCACGTCGAGGGCGCTCGTGGGCTCGTCGGCGATGAGCAGCTTCGGGTTGCAGGCCAGGCCGATCGCGATGAGGGCGCGCTGGCGCATGCCGCCCGAGAACTCGTGCGGGTACTGCGTGGCGCGCTTCTCGGCGTCGGGGAGGCCTGCCGCGGCGAGGGTCTCGACGACCTTGCGGTCGACGTCCTTCTTGGTGGCCAGGCCGTGGGCGAGCAGGGCCTCGGCGACCTGCGTGCCGATCTTGGTGACCGGGTTGAGGTTCGACATCGGATCCTGCGGCACGAGGCCGATCGTGCGGCCGCGGACGGTCCGCATGACCGACTCGGGGGCGCCGACGAGGTTGCGGCCCTCGAGCAGGATGCTGCCCTGCGTGACCCGGCCGTTGCCTGGCAGCAGTCCGATCACGGCCATCGCCGTCGTCGACTTGCCCGAGCCCGACTCGCCCACGATCGCGAGCGTCTCGCCGGCGGCGAGGTCGAGGTCGACGCTCTCGACGGCCTTCACGGGCCCGTCCATCGTGCGGAACTCGACGGCGACGTCGCGCACCTGCAGGAGCGGGGCACCGGGAACGGGGGCGGATGCTGCGGACATGCGACCATCCTGCCGCCCTCGGCTCGCGGCGGCGAGCGGGGCGGCGCAGGCGTAACCCAGTCGTAACGCCCTCGGCGCGGGCTACCGTGGTGCCATGGCCACGATCGACCTCAACGCCGACCTCGGTGAGACGGTCGACGGGGTGCCCACCGCCGACGACGCGGCGATGTTCGCGGTGATCTCGAGCGCCTCGATCGCCTGCGGCGGCCATGCCGGCGATGCCGTGTCGATGGCCGAGGCCGTCGGCGTCGCCGCGCGCTCGGGTGTCGCCGTCGGCGCCCACCCCTCCTACCTCGACCGCCCGGGTTTCGGCCGCCGCGCGCTCGCCGTCGACCCCGAGCTGCTGCGCACCCAGGTCTCCGGTCAGCTCGACGCGCTCGCGGCGGCGGGTGCCGACGTGCGCTACGTCAAGCCGCACGGCGCGCTCTACCACGCGGTCTCGGCCGACGCCGCGGCCGCCCGGGCCGTCGTCGCGGCCGTCGTCGCACTGTCCGACTCCCTCGGCAGGGCCGTGCCGGTGCTCGGCCTCGACGGCCCGATCGTGCGCGAGAGCGCCGCAGCCGGGCTCCCCTTCGTGCGCGAGGCGTTCCTCGACCGCGGATACCTCGCTGACGGCCGGCTCGTGCCTCGGGGCGCGCCGGGCGACCTGCTGCACGACCCCGACGAGGTCGCCGCCCGCGCCGTGCGCCTCGCGCTCACGGGCGACGTGATGGCCGTCGACGGGTCGGTGGTCACCGCCGATGCCGTCTCGCTGTGCCTGCACGGCGACACCCCCGCCGCCGTGCTGATGGCCCGTGCCGTGCGCGCAGCCCTCGAGGCGGCCGGCGTCGGGGTGGCCGCGCCGTGGTGAACGCGGATCGCCCGGTGATCCTGCACCCGATGGGGGAGTCGGCGCTGCTCGTCGAGGTCGATGCGCTCGAGGCCGTGCTGCGTCTGCGCGCCCAGCTGGCGGCATCCGCCCCCGAGGGCGTCGTCGACCTCGTGCCGGCGGCGCGCACGGTGCTGGTGCGGGTCGATCCGCACGTGCTCGCTCTGCCGGCGGCGCGCGCGTGGGTGCAGCGTGCGGCCGCGGCGGATGCCGTGGCCCGCGCATCCGCCGAGACCGACGAGGTCGAGCTGCCTGTCGTCTACGACGGCGCCGACCTCGCCGAGACCGCGGCGCTGCTGGGCGTCTCGGTCGAGGCGCTCGTGCGTGCGCACCTCGCCGCCGCGTGGACGGTCGCTTTCACGGGCTTCGCCCCCGGGTTCGGGTACCTCGTGAGCGACGACTGGCCGTTCGACGTGCCGCGCCTCGACAGCCCGCGCACCCGCGTGCCGGCCGGTGCCGTGGGCCTCGCCGGTCGGTTCAGCGGCGCCTACCCCCGCGAGACCCCGGGCGGCTGGCGCCTCATCGGCACGACCGGCGCCGCGCTCTTCGACCCCCGCGCCGCGTCGCCCGCGCTGCTGCGCCCCGGCGCCCGTGTGCGCTTCGCCGTCGCCCGAGCGCCGGCCTCCGTCGCCGCCGCTGCGGCGCCCGTGCCGGCCGAGCCTGCCGTCCCTTCCGCGAGACGGCAGCTGCCGGACGAGACCGCGGTCAGCACCGGCGGTCTCGGCAGCCGGATGCAGTCTCGCGGCGAAGCGGGGGCGGCGCCGGCGGATGCGGATGCGCACGGCCCGGCGGCGTTCGAGGTCGTGGAGCCGGGGCTGCTGGCCACCGTGCAAGACCTCGGGCGCGCAGGGGCGGCCTCGCTCGGTGTCGCCCGCTCGGGTGCTCTGGACCGCGGAGCGCTGCGCACCGCGAACCGGCTGGTGGGAAACCCCGAGGCAGCCGCAGCGGTCGAGGTGACGATGGGCGGGCTGCGCGCGGTCGCGCGACGCGACCTGTGGGTCGCGGTCGCCGGGGCGTGGGGGCCGATCGTGCTCGACGGCCGCGAGGTCGATCCCTACCTGGCGCACCCCTGGCCCGCCGGCACGGCGCTGCACCTCGACTGGTTCGGGCACGGGGCGCGGGCCTACCTCGCGGTGCGCGGCGGCGTGGCGGCCGACCAGGTGCTGGCGTCGCGGGCCACCGATCTGCTCGCCGGGCTCGGCCCCGCGCCGCTGCGGGCCGGCGACGTGCTCGCGGTCGCCTCCGAGGCGACCGCCCCGATCCCGCCTTTCGACATCACCCCCTGGGGTGCGCCGCACGACGACGAGGTCGAGCTCGACTTGCTGCCGGGGCCGCGTGCCGACTGGTTCTCGCCCGAGGCCCATCGCCGCCTGTTCGAGGAGGTCTGGACGGTCACGAACGACGCCGACCGCGTCGGCGTGCGCCTCGACGGACCGGTGCTCGACCGCATCCGCCAGGGGGAGCTGCCCAGCGAGGGCATGGTGCCGGGCGCCTTCCAGGTGCCGCCGACGGGGCGCCCGACGGTGCTGCTGGCCGACGGGCCGGTCACCGGCGGCTACCCCGTCATCGCCGTGGCGACCGAGGCTGCCCTCGACCTGCTCGCTCAGGCGCGGCCTGGCACCCGCATCCGCTTCCGCCACGCCCGCCCCTGACGCCCGTCCCTCCCCGCAACTTGGCACCTGTTGCCGCCTGGCCGGCAGCCGCAGCGACCGCAGGTGCCAAGTCGCGGGAGGGAGAGGGGCGGATCACCAGTGCGCGAGCGCGTCGCCGAGCCCGGCGCGGGCCTGGTCGGGCAGGGCCACCGCGATCGCCTCGGCGACCGACAGCTCGGCGCCCGCCGCCTCGCCGGCGGCCAGCGCCGACGGATCGCTCTCGCGCACGGCCTTCAGGTGCGGCGTGTGCACCGTGAAGGCCTCGACGTCGAAGAATCCGATGCGGTGCCTGATCGATCCGGCCGCCGTCGACAGGGCGCCCGCCCGCCACGCCTCGCCGCGCGCGGCGGCGACGGCGCACAGGCCCTCCAACCCGTAGGCCACGCCCTCGTCGTGGTGCAGCCGCACCGACAGCACGAGCGTGCGGGCGAACCCCGCCGCCGCCGCATCGGTCTCGCCGCGCATCAGCTGCAGCCGTGCGCGCTGGTTGCCGGCGACCGACTGCGTGAACAGGTCCTGCCCCGCCTCGGCGACCCCCGCGGCGTGGTCGAAGTGCTCCATCGCCTCGTCGGTGCGCCCCTGTAGCCACGCCAGCCGCCCCAGCGACACCTCGGTGATGGCCTCGGCCCAGCCGTTGCCGATCTCGTGCAGCTTCGCCGTGGCCTCGGTGAGCTCCTCGAAGGCGAGGTCGGCGTCGCCGTCGGGGAACTGCACCCGCGCCGTCGCCCGCGCGGCCTGCGTCATGGCGGCCGCGTCGTCGTCCCCGCTCTCGCGGAAGAGCCGAACGCACTCGCCGAGGCCGGCGATCACCTGCTGCGACGGATGCTGCCAGAGCTCGCCCCAGAGGGTGAAGAACCAGGCGACGGCTCTCGTGTGCTGCGAGATCGGGCTCTCCTTCTCGAGCAGCTCCAGCATCCACACCCGCACTTCGGCGAAGAAGCCGGCGATCCACCAGTAGATGAGCATGCTCCAGGCGAAGTCGCCCGCATCGTCGAGGCGGTCGGTGAAGACGAGGTGGCGCGCCGCGGCGCGCAGGTTGGTCAGCTCGAGGCCGAGCTGCTCGACGGCCTCCGCCTGCCCCTCGCCGCGCAGGGCGGGGGCGAGCCGCGTCACGAGGGCGCGGTAGTGGTCGGCGTGCGCGGCGCGCATGCGGTCGGCGTCGCCGCCGTCTTTCAGGCGCCCGACGGCGTACTCGCGCACGATGGCCAGCAGCGACAGCACGGGGCGGCCGCCGATCTCCTCCTGCTTGACGAGCGACCCGTCCACCAGTGCGGCGATGCCGTCGATCGCCGTGCCGTCCCACACCCGGCCCGCCCCGATCGCCTCGACGGCGTCGAGGGTGAAGCGCCGGGCGAACACCCCGAGGTCTTCCAGCAGCGCGCGGTGCTCGGGCACCAGCAGGCTCAGGCTCCACTCGATCGTCGCGCGCATCGTGCGGTGCCGCTCGGGCAGGTCGCGCACCGCCGCCGTCAACAGCGGCAGGCTCTTCTCGAGGCGCTGGGCGATGCCGCGGGTGCCCAGCAGCCGCACCTTGGCGGCGGCCAGCTCGATGGCAAGGGGCAGCCCCTCCAGCCGCCGGCAGATGTCGACGATGTCGTCGGCGTTCTCGTCGGTCAGGCAGAACCCGGGCTTGGCGGCCTCTGCGCGGTCGACGAACAGTGCGACCGCCGACGACCGGGCCGCCGGCACCCGGCCGGTTCCGGCCGGCGTCGTGAGCGCGGCGACGTCGTACACCTGCTCGCCGCGGATGCGCAGCACGACCCGGCTCGTCACGAGGAACGCCGCATCGGGCGCCACGGTGTACAGCCGCACGAGCACGGGGGCGGCATCCACGATCTGCTCGAAGTTGTCGAGCACCAGCAGCACGCGGCGGCCGGCGAGCGCGCGCGAGATGCGCTCTTCGAGCGCGGCCTCGCCGTTGTCGCGGATGCCGAGGCTGTAGGCGATGGTCGGCAGCAGCAGTCCGGGCTCGAGCACGCCCTCGAGCGCGACGAAGTAGATGCCGTCGGGGAAGAGATCCTCGGTCGCGTAGGCGACCTCGATGCCCAGGCGGCTCTTGCCGATGCCGCCGGGGCCGATGAGGCTCACGACGCGGTGGTCGCCGCCGGCCAGCAGCTGCCGCACCCTGGCGATGTCCTGCTCGCGACCGATCGTGGTGGTGTAGGGCACCGGCACCCGCGAGACCAGCGAGGCAGCTGCACCCTCGACGGGCTCCGGCTGGCGCGACTGCTCGAACCGCTCGGCCAGCAGCACCGCCAGGTCGTCGGCGATGCGGCCCTGCAGCTCGTCGGCGTCGTCGAAGGGCAGATAGGCCGCCGTGTCGTCGGAGCGGATGCGGTCGATCAGGGCCGCGAGGCGCTCCTCCCGGCGATCGCTGGCCTTGATGTAGATGAGCTTGGGCATCTCGCGCGGCGCGAGCACGTACTCGTCTTCCAGGCCCGAGATCTGCTCGTCGGGGGCGATCCAGCCGTAGCTCTCCCAGTAGATGCCCACGAACACATCGCTCTGATCGAGGTACGACCGGTAGAGCTCGCGCGGCGGATGCGGCCTCGCGCCCAGTTCGAACATGACGGGCGCGAGATGCATCGCCTCGATCGCGCGCCGCACGGCGCGACGCTCGTCGGCGAGCTCGCGCAGGGTGGAACTGACGAAGACCCGGATCCGCTGATCAGGCGTGCGGATCACGGGTTCGAAACCCCCGGCCATGTGCGCGGTTATACCGCAGCCGCAGAAACTCGTCAAGGATCCGCTGGACAAGGCGCGTCGCGACACGTATAGTTGGTAGTTGCGCTCTTGGATTCCCCCTGCCTTCATATGGTGGTCGGCTGGTCTGCGTGCCCCCGCTTTCGCGAGCGGGTGCGGCATCCGGACTTCGGGGACGAGAGCACTCCACCCTGACGACAAGGAAACGAGCCCTACGGGCCCACGGAGGTAATCCCCTTGGCT
This sequence comes from Microbacterium fluvii, assembly GCF_025515205.1. Taxonomy (GTDB): domain Bacteria; phylum Actinomycetota; class Actinomycetes; order Actinomycetales; family Microbacteriaceae; genus Microbacterium; species Microbacterium fluvii. Next base: position 117,084 of record NZ_JAOPFX010000001.1, read on the forward strand.
GCTGCGCGCAACGCATCCACCACCACCCCCAAGAACGGACGCGGAGCTTCCCGCCTCTCGTTCGCCAAGATCTCCGACACGCTGACGGTCCCCGACCTGCTGGCGCTGCAGACGGAGTCGTTCGACTGGCTCGTCGGAAACGACGCCTGGAAGGCCCGTGTCGCACAGGCGCAGGCCGAGGGCCGCACCGACGTGCCCCAGGTCAGCGGCCTGGAGGAGATCTTCGAGGAGATCTCGCCGATCGAAGACCTCAGCGAGACGATGCAGCTGAGCTTCACCAACCCCTACCTCGAGCCCGAGAAGTACTCGATCGAAGAGTGCAAGGAGCGCGGCAAGACCTACGCCGCCCCTCTGTACGTCGAGGCCGAGTTCATGAACCACCAGACCGGTGAGATCAAGACCCAGACCGTCTTCATGGGCGACTTCCCGCTGCAGACCGACAAGGGCACGTTCATCATCAACGGCACCGAGCGCGTCGTCGTCTCGCAGCTCGTGCGCTCGCCCGGCGTCTACTTCGACAAGACGCCCGACAAGACCAGCGACAAGGACATCGTCTCGGCGCGCATCATCCCGAGCCGCGGTGCGTGGCTCGAGTTCGAGATCGACAAGCGCGACCAGGTCGGCGTGCGCATCGACCGCAAGCGCAAGCAGTCGGTCACGGTGTTCCTGAAGGCCCTGGGTCTTACCACCGAGGCGATCCTCGACGAGTTCGCCGGCTTCGACTCCATCGAAGAGACGCTGTCGAAGGACACGATCCTCACGAAGGAAGACGCCCTCCGCGACATCTACCGCAAGCTCCGTCCGGGCGAGCAGGTGGCCGCCGAGGCCGCACGCGCGCTGCTGGACAACTTCTACTTCAACCCGAAGCGCTACGACCTGGCCAAGGTCGGTCGCTACAAGATCAACCAGAAGCTCGGCCTCGACTCGGCCCTCAGCGACTCGGTGCTCACGGTCGACGACATCGTCGCCACGATCAAGTACCTCGTGCGCCTGCACCGCGGCGACACGACCTTCGACGGCGTGCGCGGCGGGGCTGCGGCCGAGATCCGTCTGGACGTCGACGACATCGACAACTTCGGCAACCGCCGCATCCGCGCGGTCGGCGAGCTCATCCAGAACCAGGTGCGCACGGGCCTGTCGCGCATGGAGCGCGTCGTGCGCGAGCGCATGACGACGCAGGACATCGAGGCGATCACGCCGCAGACCCTGATCAACGTGCGCCCCGTCGTGGCCGCGATCAAGGAGTTCTTCGGCACGTCGCAGCTGTCGCAGTTCATGGACCAGAACAACCCGCTCGCGGGCCTCACCCACAAGCGCCGCCTGTCGGCGCTGGGCCCCGGCGGTCTGTCGCGTGAGCGCGCAGGCGTCGAGGTGCGCGACGTGCACCCCTCGCACTACGGCCGCATGTGCCCCATCGAGACCCCCGAAGGCCCGAACATCGGTCTGATCGGCTCGCTGGCCTCGTTCGCGCGCATCAACGCGTTCGGCTTCATCGAGACGCCGTACCGTCGCGTCGAGGGCCGCAAGGTCACCGACCAGATCGACTACCTCACGGCGAGCGAAGAGAGCGATTACATCGTCGCCCAGGCCGGCGCCGAGCTGAAGGCCGACGGCACGTTCGCGAACGAGCGCGTGCTGGCCCGCCGCGGCCAGGGTGGCGAGGTCGACCTGTTCCACGCCGACGAGATCGGCTACATGGACGTCTCGCCCCGCCAGATGGTGTCGGTCGCAACCTCGCTCATCCCCTTCCTCGAGCACGACGACGCGAACCGCGCGCTCATGGGCGCGAACATGCAGCGTCAGGCCGTGCCGCTGCTGCGCAGCGAGTCGCCCGTGGTCGGCACCGGCATGGAGGGCTTCGCGGCCATCGACGCCGGTGACGTCATCACCGCCGACAAGGCCGGTGTCGTCGCCGAGGTCTCGGCCGACGTCGTGACGATCCAGCTCGACGAGGGCGGCACGCAGGACTACTACCTGCGCAAGTTCGACCGCTCCAACCAGGGCACGTCGTACAACCAGCGCGTCGTGGTCTCGGCCGGCGAGCGCATCGAGGCCGGCGAGGTCATCGCCGACGGCCCCGCGACCGAGAACGGCGAGCTCGCGCTCGGCAAGAACCTCCTCGTCGCGTTCATGACGTGGGAGGGCCACAACTTCGAAGACGCGATCATCCTCAGCCAGAACCTGGTCAAGGACGACACGCTCTCCTCGATCCACATCGAGGAGTACGAGGTCGACGCCCGCGACACGAAGCTCGGCAAGGAGGAGATCACCCGTGACCTCCCCAACGTCGCTCCCGACCTGCTGAAGGACCTCGACGAGCGCGGCATCATCCGCATCGGCGCCGAGGTGCGCCCCGGCGACATCCTCGTCGGCAAGGTCACGCCCAAGGGCGAGACCGAGCTGTCGGCCGAGGAGCGGCTGCTGCGCGCCATCTTCAACGAGAAGAGCCGCGAGGTCCGCGACACGTCGCTGAAGGTCCCGCACGGCGAGCAGGGCACGATCATCGCGGTCAAGGAGTTCAACGCCGAAGACGGCGACGACGAGCTCGGCTCTGGCGTCAACCGCCGCGTCGTGGTCTACATCGCCCAGAAGCGCAAGATCACCGAGGGCGACAAGCTCGCCGGCCGCCACGGCAACAAGGGTGTCATCGCCAAGATCCTCCCGATCGAAGACATGCCCTTCCTCGCCGACGGCACGCCGGTCGACGTGATCCTCAACCCGCTCGGCATCCCCGGTCGAATGAACTTCGGCCAGGTGCTGGAGCTCCACCTCGGCTGGATCGCCAAGCAGGGCTGGAAGGTCGAGGGCAACCCGGAGTGGGCAGTCCAGCTGCCCGAGTCGGCCCGCGAGGCCGCGCCGGGCACGAAGGTCGCCACGCCGGTGTTCGACGGTGCGCACGAGGAGGAGATCGCGGGTCTGCTCGACTCGACGAACCTCACGCGCGACGGCGAGCGCCTGATCGACTCCACCGGAAAGACGCTGCTGTTCGACGGCCGCTCCGGCGAGCCGTTCCCGGCGCCCATCTCGGTCGGCTACATGTACATCCTGAAGCTGCACCACCTCGTCGACGACAAGATCCACGCGCGCTCGACGGGCCCCTACTCGATGATCACGCAGCAGCCCCTGGGCGGTAAGGCCCAGTTCGGCGGCCAGCGGTTCGGCGAGATGGAGGTGTGGGCCCTCGAGGCCTACGGTGCCGCCTACGCGCTGCAGGAGCTGCTGACGATCAAGTCCGACGACATCCTCGGCCGCGTCAAGGTGTACGAGGCGATCGTCAAGGGCGAGAACATCCAGGAGCCCGGCATCCCGGAGTCGTTCAAGGTGCTCATGAAGGAGATGCAGTCGCTCTGCCTGAACGTCGAGGTGCTCTCGGCCGACGGCACGGCGGTCAACCTCCGCGACACCGACGACGAGGCCTTCCGTGCTGCCGAGGAGCTCGGCATCAACATCTCCAGCCGCTTCGAGTCCTCGTCGATCGACGAGATCTGATCCCGGCCAGCTGATTCAAGAATTCCGACACAGGAGAACTAGTGCTCGACGCAACAACTTTCGATGAGCTTCGCATCGGCCTGGCCACCGCCGACGACATCCGTCGCTGGTCGTACGGTGAGGTCAAGAAGCCCGAGACCATCAACTACCGCACGCTCAAGCCCGAGAAGGACGGCCTCTTCGGAGAGCAGATCTTCGGACCCTCCCGCGACTGGGAGTGCGCCTGCGGCAAGTACAAGCGCGTCCGCTTCAAGGGCATCGTCTGCGAGCGCTGCGGCGTGGAGGTCACCAAGAGCTCCGTCCGCCGCGAGCGGATGGGCCACATCGAGCTCGCCGCGCCCGTGACCCACATCTGGTACTTCAAGGGCGTGCCCTCGCGCCTCGGGTACCTGCTGGACATGGCCCCGAAGGACCTCGAGAAGGTCATCTACTTCGCCGCCTACATGGTCATCTCGGTCGACGAGGATGCTCGTCACCGCGACCTCGCCGTGCAGGAGAACAACATCCGCCTCGAGCTGAAGACGCTCGGCGACCGCCGCGACTCGCGCATCGCCGCCCGCCTCCAGAAGCTCGAGGAGGAGCTCGCCGCCCTCGAAGAGGAAGGCGCCAAGGCCGACCAGAAGAAGAAGGCCAAGGACGCCGCCGAGAAGGAGATGGCGTCGATCCGCAAGAGCTCCGACGACCAGATCGTGCGTCTGGAGAAGGTGTGGGAGGACTTCCGCACCCTCGAGGTCGGCCAGCTCAAGGGCGAGGACGAGATCTTCCACGAGCTGCAGGACCGCTTCGGTCAGTACTTCGAGGCCCACATGGGCGCCGAGTCGATCAAGCGCCGCCTGGAGGCGTTCGACCTGGCCGCCGAGGCCGACAGCCTGCACCTGCAGATCTCCGAGGGCAAGGGTCAGCGCAAGATCCGCGCGATCAAGCGCCTCAAGGTCGTCAACTCGTTCCTGTCGACGGGCATGAGCCCGGCATCCATGGTGCTCGACGTCGTGCCGGTGATCCCGCCGGAGCTGCGCCCCATGGTGCAGCTCGACGGTGGCCGCTTCGCCACGAGCGACCTCAACGACCTGTACCGCCGCGTCATCAACCGCAACAACCGCCTCCGTCGCCTGATCGACCTCGGTGCCCCCGAGATCATCGTCAACAACGAGAAGCGGATGCTGCAGGAGGCCGTCGACGCGCTGTTCGACAACGGCCGCCGCGGTCGTCCCGTCACCGGCACCGGCAACCGCGCCCTCAAGTCCCTGAGCGACATGCTCAAGGGCAAGCAGGGACGCTTCCGCCAGAACCTGCTCGGAAAGCGCGTCGACTACTCGGGCCGTTCGGTCATCATCGTCGGCCCGCAGCTCAAGCTCCACCAGTGCGGCCTTCCCAAGCAGATGGCCCTGGAGCTGTTCAAGCCGTTCGTGATCAAGCGCCTGATCGACCTCGGTCACTCGCAGAACATCAAGGCCGCCAAGCGCGCCGTCGAGCGCACCCGCCCCGAGGTGTGGGACGTGCTCGAGGAGATCATCCGCGAGCGCCCCGTGCTGCTCAACCGCGCGCCCACGCTGCACCGCCTCGGCATCCAGGCGTTCGAGCCGCAGCTCGTGGAGGGCAAGGCCATCCAGCTGCACCCGCTCGTGTGCGCGGCGTTCAACGCCGACTTCGACGGCGACCAGATGGCCGTGCACCTGCCGCTGTCGGTGGAGGCCCAGGCCGAGGCCCGCATCCTGATGCTCGCCTCGAACAACATCCTGAAGCCGTCCGACGGCCGCCCGGTCACCCTGCCCTCGCAGGACATGATCATCGGCCTGCACCACCTGACCACGGTCAAGGAGGGCGCAGCCGGTGAGGGTCGTGTGTTCGGCTCGGTGGGCGAGGCGATCCTGGCCAAGGACGAGGGCACCCTCGACCTGCAGGCCAAGGTGCGCATCCGCGTCCCCGGCCTCACGTTCCTCGAGGGCGAAGCCCCCGAGGGCTACGAGCGCCACGGCCTCGTCGACGCCTCGCTCGGCCAGGCGATCTTCAACGACACGCTCCCCAAGGGCTACCCGTTCGTGCGCGAGCAGGCCGACAAGGGCAAGCTGTCGCAGATCGTCAACAAGCTGGCCGAGGAGTACCCCAAGACCGAGGTCGCCGCGTCGCTGGACCGCATCAAGGACGCCGGCTTCTACTGGGCCACCCGTTCGGGTGTGACCGTCGCCCTCAGCGACATCCTCACGCCGCCGAACAAGGGCGAGATCGTCGCGGGCTACGAGAAGCAGGCCGCCAAGGTCGTCTCGCAGTTCGAGAAGGGCCTCATCACCGACGCCGAGCGTCGTCAGGAGCTCATCAAGATCTGGACCGAGGCCACCGACGAGGTGCAGGCCGCGATGAAGGCGAACTTCCCCGCGGACAACACCATCAACCGCATGGTGTCCTCCGGCGCCCGTGGTAACTGGCTGCAGATCCGCAACATCGCCGGTATGCGCGGCCTCGTGAACAACCCCAAGGGCGAGATCATCCCGCGCCCGATCATCTCCTCGTACCGCGAGGGGCTGTCGGTGGCGGAGTACTTCATCGCGACGCACGGTGCCCGAAAGGGTCTGGCCGACACGGCCCTGCGTACCGCCGACTCGGGCTACCTCACGCGGCGTCTCGTCGACGTCTCGCAGGATGTCATCATCCGCGAAGAGGACTGCGGCACGACCAAGGGCCTGGACTTCACGATCGCGGCGGTGGACTCCACCGGCACGCTCGTCAAGGACGCCAACGTCGAGAACTCGGTGTTCGCACGCACGCTGGCCGCCGACGTGGTCGACGCCAAGGGCGAGGTGCTCGCCGCGGCGGGCTCCGACGTGGGCGACGTGCTCATCAACCGCCTGGTCGAGGCCGGAGTCGAGTCGATCAAGGTGCGCTCGGTGCTCACCTGCGACTCCGCCGTCGGCGTCTGCGCGCAGTGCTACGGCCGTTCGCTCGCGACCGGCAAGATCGTCGACATCGGCGAGGCCGTCGGCATCATCGCGGCCCAGTCGATCGGTGAGCCCGGCACGCAGCTGACGATGCGCACCTTCCACACCGGTGGTTCGGCATCCGCCGACGACATCACGCAGGGTCTTCCCCGCGTGCAGGAGCTCTTCGAGGCGCGTACCCCCAAGGGCGCGTCGCCGATCGCCGAGAGCGACGGTCGCATCACGATCGACGAGACCGACAAGGCCAAGAAGGTCATCCTCACGCCCGACAACGGCGACGAGCCGCACGTCTACCCCGTGCTCAAGCGCGCGACGCTGCTGGTCGAGGACGGCCAGCACGTCACGGTGGGCCAGCCCCTGCAGGTCGGCACGCTCGACCCCAAGGAGGTCATGCGCGTCATGGGTGCCCGCGAGGTGCAGAAGTACCTCGTCGGCGGCGTGCAGGGCGTCTACCGCTCGCAGGGTGTGCCGATCCACGACAAGCACATCGAGGTCATCGTCCGCCAGATGCTGCGCAAGGTCACCGTGGTCGACCACGGCGAGACGACGCTGCTCCCAGGTGAGCTGGTCGACTTCAAGAAGTACCAGAACATCAACCGGGAGGCCGTGGCAGAGGGCAAGCGCCCCGCGTCGGGCCGCCCCGAGCTGATGGGTATCACGAAGGCGTCGCTCGCGACCGAGTCGTGGCTGTCGGCCGCCTCCTTCCAGGAGACGACCCGCGTGCTCACGCAGGCGGCCATGGAGGGCAAGAGCGACCCGCTCGTCGGCCTCAAGGAGAACGTCATCATCGGAAAGCTCATCCCCGCCGGAACCGGACTTGCGAAGTACCGCAACGTCACGGTCGAGGCGACGGAAGAGGCCAAGAGCGAGCGGTACCCCAACCGCATCTTCGCCTCGGACGGCGCGTACTCCGACGCCGACCTGAGCTACGTCGACTTCGACAGCTTCTCGACGGACGACTTCACCTCGTATAACTGAGTCATCCCGACGCGGATGCTGCCCGCATCCGCTCACACGAAGGGCCCCGGTTCGCCGGGGCCCTTCGCCGTTCCCGGACTCACGCCGCGTCGCTGCGCCGTGCGCCGCCGCTCGCGCTTAGCGTGGAGGGAGGACCGGACGACGTGGGGAGGAGGTACCGTGGCGCGCATCGGCGGACGCAGCACCTGGATCGCGCTGCCCGCGGGCCTGCTCTGCGCAGGCGTCGTGGGGGCGCTGCTGTGGCTGGCGGCGCCCATGGTGCCGGTGACCGTCGCATGGGTCGGGGACTCGCTGCGCGCCGCCACCGATCGGGCCGCGCAGACGCCGGCCGACGTCTCCTCCGGCGGCATCGAACCCGGCGGCGGCATCGACTGCCGTGACCTGTACCCGAGCGATCTGTGGACCGAGCTGGTGTGGACGCCGCAGTCGCTGCTGGCCCAGACGACGGCCGCGCCCACGACGGCCGCGGAGGGCCTCGCCGACGCCCTCGCCCCGGTGGTCGAGCGCACCTGCACGTGGACGGGCCCTGCCGGAACGATCACCAGCACCCTGGCCCAGGTCGACGGCGACGCGGCGACGGTCGCGCAGGCGACACTGGCCGCCGCGGGGTTCGACTGCGCCACGACGACCGACCAGCTGGCGTGCACCCGATCGCGCGGAGCGGTCAGGGAGGACGACGTCATGCGCGGCGGGCTGTGGCTGTCGAGCGTGCAGACCGGCTGGCAGCCCGAGGACTACTCCGACCGCCTCACCCGGTTCATCTGGGGCGGGTGACCCCGCCCGCTCACCCGAACAGGTGTGCGGCGATCGAGGCCGTGTAGCCGTCGATCATCATGTTCGAGTACTGCGTGTCGACGAGGGTGTCGTCGCGCCAATAGAGCGTCCGCCCGTCGGTGACCGGATAGGTGTCGTTCTTCCACGTCTTCTCGCACCGCGTGCCCTCATCGGGCTGGTAGCAGGTGTAGCCGTCGTCGGCGAGGCCGTTGAGCAGGTCGAGGGCATCGCCTCGGTAGACGCGGCTGATCGTCGTGGTCATCCCGGTGGTGTCGGCGGTCGGATCGCCCCACACGCAGATGAGGGTGCCGTCGGGCTGCACGCCGGTCGGCGAGAAGGCGGGGTCGTTCAGCGGCACTCCCTCGAGCTGGTCGAGCACGTCGTCGCCGAGGATCGCCCGGCAGTCGGTGGGCAGCGCGCCCGATGTGCTGGACGGGTCGGGAGTCGGCGTGGCGGTCGCGACGGGCGTCGCCGAGGCGCTCGCAGCCGGTGTCGTCGGGCCGGGCGCGCTCCCTTCGCCCTGGGGCGTCGCGTCGGCGGCGCAGCCGGTCAGCATCAGCGCGGTCAGGGCGAGCGCCGCAGCGGCCGCGTGCGGCGCGGAGAGGAGGTGAACGCGGGGCATGCCGCCACGATAACGGCCGCCGCGCGGCGCGAGCCGACACCGCGCGGCGAGGCTTCCGGGTTCGCGCCGACACTCGGGTTACTCTCGCTAGGGCAGGGACCAGCCCTGCGTGAGGAGTGCATCCGATGAGTGACCCCACATCGTCGTACGGTGAGCCCGTGGAAGAGAACGCCGACGTGGACGACGTCGTCGGACGCGCCCACGAGGGCCTCGCGGATGCCGAGGCCGCCGGCCGCGACGCGGTCGAGGGCGACGAGCCTGCCGCGCCGGCGACGACCGCCGAGGGGGAGACCGTCGAGGCCGTGCCCGCCGACGCTGCGCCCGCCGACGCCGCTCCCGCGGTCGCCGAGCCCGCCGTGACCGAGCCCGACCCGTGGGACTCCGCCGACGCGCAGTCGCTCAGCGTGGAGCCCGCCATCGAACCGGCCACCGACGCCGCCGCCGCGACCACGGCCTACGACACCACGAGCGCGTACGACACCACGAGCGCCTACGAGGCCGCCCCCGTCGAGCCCGTCGTCACCGCGAGCGAGCCGTTCGCCGAGGCGCCGGTCTACGCCGCGCCCGCCGCCGTCGTGACCCCGCAGCCGATCTTCGTGCAGGCCCCCGAGGCGCCGCGCGCCCGAGGCAACCGCGCCGCCGCCGGCGCGATCGGCCTGCTCGCCGCGCTCGCGTTCGGCGTGCTCTACCTCGCCGCCGCGCTCGGCTTCGGCGCGATCGACGGCACCGTGACCGACGCCAACGTCGTGAGCCAGATCACCGGCATCCTCGCCACCGCGGCGTTCTGGGTGCCCGTCATCGTCTTCTACATCGCGTTCTGGCTGCTCGGTGCGATCATCAACCGCGGCCGGTGGGGCTCGTGGGTGATCTTCGGACTGCTCGTCGGCTTCGCCAGCTACGGCGGGCACCTGCTCGGCCAGCTCTTCCAGGCGCCGTTCTGGACGCTCACCGCGAGCGAGGGCGCCGCGCTCATCGACAGCCAGCTGCTCGCGCCGCTCGCGATCGCGGCGCTGGTGATCGGCCGCGAGCTGACGATCTGGTTCGGCGCGTGGGTCGCCGCGCGCGGCAAGCGCGTCACCGAGCTGAACGTCGAGGCGCGTCGCGAGTACGAGCGCACCCTCGAGGCGGGGCCGCAGCTCGTCCAGCAGTGACATGAGCGGCACCGCGTCGGCGCCCGGTGGGCCGGTGCGCCCCGGCGTCACGGTGGCGTTCGCGACGATCGGGTTCGGCGCCCTCGTGATCGCCGGTCTCGGGCTGGTCTCGCTGGCCCTCGACGAAGACGTCATCGTCGCGCCTGGCCTCGGCCAGACTCCGGGGATCGTCGCCGTCGGCGTCGCGGTGGCGGTGTTCGCCGTCGGGCTCTGGCTCGCCGTGCGCCGGCCGCAGCCCTCGTACGGGTCGGCACTCGCGGTCGCCCTCGCCGCGGCGCTGGCCCACCTCGGAGGCCTGTGGATCACCGCCCTCGCGGTCGGGGCCGATCCTGCCGCCGCCACGGCTGCCGTCGGACGCATCGCGACGACCTGGTTCGGCGCGGTGCTCCTCGGTGCCGCCTTCATCGCGGCCTGGGCCGGCGTCGCCCTCCGCCGCACCCGGTCGTCCCGCCCCCGATGGCCGTGGGAGCGACGCTCGGACGACGGCTGAGCCGCGCCGCTGCGCGGGAAAAGCGGGCATCGAGCGGATGCGGCGGCTACCGTGGAGGCGTGGAGCGGTCGCTCGAGACCCAGGTCAGCCAGGCTGTCGATGCCTGGCTGCGCTGGCTGCCGCGCTGGGAGCCCGCGACGCACCGCGGCAGGGTCGCCCCCTGTCGACGCTGCCTCGGCTCGCCCGTGCTGTCGGCGGCGGGCCTCGGAGCCGACATCCCGCACGGCGTGCAGCACGGCCTCTCGACGCGCATCAAGACGATCATCGACCACGGCGTCGCCGAGTACACGGCGGTCAACCTGCCGATGCTGCAGGCCGAGCTCGACCAGCAGGCGGCGCGCAACCGCGCGCGCAGCTACCGCCCGAGCGAGGGGCTCGCCCCGGAGTTCGAGGGGATGCCGCTCGACCCTGAGCCCCTCCCCGGCGCACCGTTCCTGTTCACGGTGGCGGGCATGGCCGAAGAGGCCGACGCCGACGTGCCCGCCCTGCCGCCGCTGAGCGCCGAGGCCAAGGCGGCGCTGCGGCAGGAGGTGGGCCTGGCCGACGACTACGCGAACATGATCGGGCGCGAGGTGTGCAGCATCCTGCTGCATCATCGCCTCCGCATCCAGGCCGCCATCGCGGAGTACGTCGAGCCGCAGATCGCCGCGATGCTCGACGAGCTCACCCGCTCGCTCGACGCGCCGTTCGACCCGAACGAGCCCACCGGACCGTGACACGCGCCCGCATCCGCCGCGGGTTTTGTTAGCATGGCCGGGCTGTACGTCGGCTCTGGGGAGCGCCGCCGCACGAGACGATGACCGGAGGTGTCGGGTGGCTGCTCGCTTGCCGTCTGCGCCCCCGATCCTGCCCGGACTCACCTACATCCGACCGCTCGGCTCCGGCGGCTTCGCCGATGTCTTCCTCTACGAGCAGGACATGCCGCGGCGCAACGTCGCCGTCAAGGTGCTGCCGAGCGATGTGCGCGACCCCGAGCTGCGGCGCATGTTCAACGCCGAGGCCGACGTGCTCGCGCACCTGTCGGCGCACCCCTCGATCGTCACGGTCTATCAGGCGGGCATCTCGGCCGAGGGTCGCCCCTACATCGTCATGGAGTACTGCCCCGGCTCGCTCGCCCAGCGCTACCGTCTCGAGCGCCTCCCCGTCGCGGAGGTGCTCTCGATCGGGGTGAAGATGGCCGGAGCGCTCGAGTCGGCCCACCGCGCAGGGCTCGCCCACCGCGACGTCAAGCCCAGCAACATCCTCATCACGACCTTCGGGGCGCCGGTGCTGGCCGACTTCGGCATCTCGTCGTCGCTTGTTCAGGCCGGCTCCGACGAGGTGCTGGCGATGTCGATCCCATGGAGCGCCCCCGAAGTGGTGGCAGAGGAGTCGCCGGGGACCGTGGCCAGCGAGGTGTGGAGCCTGGGCGCGACGGTGTACTCGCTGCTGGCGGGGCACAGCCCGTTCGAGAAGCGCGAGCGCGGCCAGAACGGCAAAGACCAGCTGCGCCGCCGCATCGCGAGGGCCGCCTACACCGAGATCGCGCGCACCGACGTGCCGGGCTCGCTGCAGGCCGTGCTGGCCAAGGCCATGAGTCGCGACCCCGCCCGCCGCTACCCCAGCGCCCGCGAGTTCGCCGATGCGCTGCGCGAAGTGCAGCGCGAGCTCGGCATCACGCCGACGCCGCTCGAGGTGCCGGAGGACGACTGGGCCCCGGCCTCCGCCGCCGTCGACTTCGACGACCGCACGATGCGCGGCACCGTGCGCAGCCGCGTCGAGCGCGAGTCGCGGCGCAAGACCCACGACAGCGGCGTCGCCGGCCTCGCCCGCGACGAAGACACCGACTTCACCGGCCCCGACCGCGTCGGCCGCCGAGCGCTCGGATGGGTGCTGGCCGCCGCCGCAGCGGTGGTCGTGCTCGCTGTCGTGTGCGTCGTCGTCCTGCTGGCGACCGGGGTGCTGTAGTGCGCCGTCGCACGCTCGTCGCGCTGGGGTCTGCCGTCGCCTCGGCGGCGCTCATCGTCGGCGTGAGCGTCGTGTGGCCGGGGCTCGACGCGCAGGAGACCCCCGAGCGCGACACCGCGGTGTGGGCGGTGCAGTCGGGCGACGGCCGCCGCTACGCGCGGGTGAACACCGCGATCGGCGAGCTCGACACGGTGCGATCGGTGAGCAATCCGTCGGGCGTCGTGCAGACCGGCGACGGGGCGTTCCTGTTCTCCGACAGCTACAGCAAGGTCACCCCGATCGATCAGGCACTGCCCGCCGACCTCGACGACGAGGCCCTCAAGGCCTCGCCGTCGACACCGGCCGGAACCGTCGACGTCGTCACGAGCGGCGACTTCGTGGCCTACCGCACCGACACCGGCACGGTGTACGCGGGCAGGCTGTCGGCCGCGAGCACGCCGCAGGTCGACCCGTTCGCGTCTGATGACGAAGACGCCCCGCAGTACACCGCCGATGCCATCGCCGTCGACTCCCGCGGCATGCTGTTCGCCTACTCGAGCGCCGACGGCGCCGTGCTGCGCTACGACATCGCCGCCTCCGAGGTGCGCGGGCGCGATGCGCTGGAGGGCGCCGAGCTGACCACTCCGGTGATCACGGCGGCGGGCGACGACTGGGTGGTCGTCGACGCCGAAGACGGCGAGGTCTGGGTGCGGGGGGCGGATGCCGCCGGCACGGCCGCGACGACGGGCACGGTCGTCGCGGGCGAGCCCGATCCGGAGGGCGACGAGGTCTACATCGCCGACGAGACCTCGCTCGTGCGCATCGCGGCGGACGGATCGGAGATCGAGACCGTGTTCGTCGGCGGCACGGGCGGCGCCGTGCTCGGCGTTCCCGCGAAGCCCGTCGTCTTCGACGGTCGCACCTACGCCGCGTGGCTGCCGCAGGGCGGTGGAGGCGGCACGCTGTGGAGCGAGGACGCGACACCGGTCGAACTCGACTACGGCGGCCTCGAGCTCGGCGACGAGCGCCGGCCCGCGTTCGTGGCCAGCGCCGACGCCATCATCCTCAACGAGACCCGCAGCGGCTGGGTGTGGACGGTGCCGGACGGCGCCCTCGTGGCCTCGAGCCAGGACTGGTCGCTCGACGACGCCACCAATCCCGACACCCAGCCGAGCGAAGAGCAGCTCGAGGTGCAGATCGATCCGAAGCCCCCGATCGCCGTCGACGACGCGTTCGGGGTGCGCGCGGGGAGCCTCGTGACCCTCCCAGTGCTCATGAACGATCACGACCCGAACCTCGACGTGCTCAGCATCGACCCGGAATCGGTCACGGGCCTGGACCCCGGCTTCGGCACGGTCTCGCTCACCGACGACGGGCAGCGGCTCGCGGTGCACGTCGACCCAGGGGCCACCGGATCGGCGAGCTTCGAGTACGTCGTCACCGACGGCACGACCGACGCGGGGCTTCTCTCCGACGCCGCGACCGTCACCCTGACGGTCGCCCCGGAGTCGGCCGACACGGCGCCGAAGTGGTGCGGGGTCGACGACTGCCTTCTCGAGTGGCCGCAGCCGGAGGTCGCGCGCGGCGGCACCGTCACCGTCCCGGTGCTCCCGGGGTGGGTCGACCCCGAGGGCGACCCGCTGCTGCTGCTGTCGGTCGACAACCCGTCGGGCATCGGCAACGTCGCCGCCACACCCACCGGCGAGGTCGTCTATCAGCACAGCGACGACGGCGACGGCGGAGAGCAGCTCATCGAGCTCGAGGTCACCGTCTCCGACACGCGGGGCGAGACCTCCACCAAGTCGCTCACGGTCCGGGTGAGCCCCGACCCTGCGCTGAGCGTGCAGTCGTTCGCCGTTGTCGACTCCATCGACGCGGGGCTCACCGTCGACGTCGCACCGCACATCACCGGCACCGCCGGCGCCCTCACCCTCGACACCGCGCGTGTGCTCGACGACGCCACGGCCACCGCCACCGTCGTCGGGGGCACGACGTCGTTCGACTTCAGCGCCGAGGAGCCCGGCACCTACCGGGTCTCGTTCACGGTGCGCAGCGACACCGACGAGCAGACCGGAACCGCGCGGATCACGCTGCTTCCCGCCGACGCGGCGGCGCAGTTGGCGACCTCTCCCGTGGTGGCGTTCGTGCGCCCGCAGGAGGACGCGACCCTCGACGTGTTCGCGGCCGTCTCCAACCCCACCCGCCGGGTGCTGCTGCTGAGCGACGTCACCTCGTATGCCGCCACCGGCGCGACCCTCTCGGTGGATGCCGTGGGCCAGAGCGACCTGCGCGTCTCGGGCACGACCGCGACGGGCGCTGCGGGCCTGCTCGGCACGGTCGACTACCTCGTCAGCGACGGCACCTCCGACGCGGGCTCGCAGGTGCAGGGCGAGGCGACGGTGTTCCTGCTGCCGGAGGCGCCGGAGCTCTCGCCGATCGCCGTCGACGACACCGTCGTGGTGCGCGCGGGATCCCAGATCGACATCCCGGTGCTCGACAACGACATCGCGCCCTCCGGAGGAAGGCCCGCGATCAACCCGACGCTGGTCACCTCGTCGACCGACGAGGCCCTCGCCTTCGCGTCGGGCGACGTCGTGCGCTACCTCGCCCCGAGCGAGCCCGGCCAGTACACCGTCGACTACACGGTGTACACGACGGGCACCCCGACGCTGGCCGACACCGCGACGGTGCGCATCACCGTGCTCTCCGACGACGAGAACCGGCCGCCGGTACCGGAGCGGCTGGAGGGCCGCGTGCTCAGCGGCGCGTCGACGGTCGTCGACTTCGACGGCTTCGGCATGGACCCCGACGGCGACGTCGTGAGCCTGCTGCGCATTCCGGAGCAGCCGGAGGCCGGCATCGCGTCGATCTCGGCCGACGGCGCGTCGATCGTCTACACGAGCGTCCCCGGCCAGAGCGGTCAGGTCTCGTTCCGCTACGAGGTGGTCGACGCCTTCGGTCGTACCGGAACCGGCTCGGTGCGGGTGGGCGTGCTCGACAGCGACGCCAACCCGAGCCCGGTGACCTTCACCGACTACGTGCAGGTGCAGGTCGGCGAAGAGGGCAAGGTGCGGGTGAGCCCGGTCGCCAACGACGTCGACCCCACGATGGGCGCCCTCACGCTCACGGGCGTGCGCCCCGACCTCCCCTCGACGCTCGAGGACGGCGAACCCAATCCCGAATACGAGCGGCTCGCCGCCCGCATCCTCTCCTCCGACGACTCGACGGTCGTCATCGCCGCCGGCACCGAGCCGACGACGATGTCGTTCCTCTACGACGTCGAGTCCGATTCGGGCAATACGGGGCGAGGGCTCATCGTGGTCAAGGCGGTCCGGGAGAGCGTGCCCGACTATCCGGTGGTCTCCGACACGGTGCTCACCGCCGAGACCCGAGACGACTTCCCCCGCGGCGTCGACGTGCTCGCCGGCAAGGTGGCCTGGTCGGGCGGCGAGGTCTCCGACCTCACGCTCTCGCTGTGGGGCGATCAGGACGGCGTGGTCGTCGACGGTGCGTCGCTTCGGGGCGCCCTGCCCGCCCGCAGCCGCATCGTGCCGTTCGCCGTCACGGGGGAGGGCGCGTCGGGCGAGGTGACGACCTACGCCTTCCTGCGCATCCCGGGCGATGACGACGTGACGCTGTCGCTGCGCTCCGGCACCCCTGCGGTCGCGGTCGACGAGCTGGCCTCGACCACGTTCGACGTCACGAAGCTCATCGCCGGTCCGCGCGACGCCGTGATCGAGGTCGGCGACGCGGTGCGCGCCTCGGGCGCCCGCGAAGAGGGCGTTTGCACCCTCGAGTCGCGCACCTCGATCCGCTACGACGCGGGCCAGGGCGCGCCCTGGACCGACGCCTGTCAGGTGCCGGTGCGCATCGCCGGGCAGGAGGACTGGACCTACGTCTCGGTGCCGATCGCGGTGACCGCCCTCGATCCGCAGCCCGAGCTGCGCCCCGCCTCGCTCACGATCGGTCCGGGCGAGTCGGCCGGATTCGATCTGCGCACCATGACGACGTGGCAGCTCGGCCGCGAGGACTGGGGCGACATCGACTACGCGGTCGACTACGCAGGCTCCGCCTTCCGCATCGAGCAGTCCGGCTCGACGCTCACCGTCACGGGTGCCGACGATGCGACTCCTGGCGCAGAAGACGTCGCCATGGTGTCGGTGACGAGCCACGAGGGCGTCGCTCCGGTGCGCCTGATCCTGCGGGTGGGTGCCGCTCCATCGACCCTGCCTCGGGGAGGCTCGGTCACCAAGACCTGCTCGCAGTCCGACGGCGGCTCGTGCACCATCTCGGTCGTGGGCGCTTCGGGCGAGGTCAATCCGCTCCCAGGCACCCCGCTGGAGGTCGTCGCGGTGCAGCCGGCGGGGGCGTGCGTCGGGGTGAGCTTCGCCGTGGCCTCGCCCACGAGCGTCACCGCGTCGTGGACGGACGACGCCCCGGGGGCGACGTGCTCGGCGACCTTCTCGGTGCGCGACGCGCAGGGCCGCAGCACCAATGCCGAGCGCAACGGCAGGCTGCTGCTCGACCTGCAGGGCTACCCGAAGGCGCCCGCCTCGGTGGCGCAGTCGGCCTACGCCGACGGGTCGCTCACGCTGCGCGTCTCGCCCGGCCAGGCGTCGCAGGCCTACCCCGCGCTGTCGGGCTTCATCATCCGCGAGGCCGGCGACGTGGTGGCGCGCTGCACGGCAGACGGCGTGTGCCCCTCGATCGAGTCCGAGAACGGGCAGGAGCGCGAGTTCGAGGCGTTCGCGGTGAACTCCGTGGGCGAGTCGCGGGCGTCCGTGCGCACGACCGCGTGGGCCTACGACCCGCCCAAGCGCCCGGAGCGGGTCACCGCGAGCCCCGTCGTGTCGTCGGACGGCGCCGGTGGAGTGGTCGCGCTCGTGATCGACGGAGTGGATGCGGCCCAGACGGGCACCCTGGAGATCTCCAGCCCCGCCGGCGAGACGCTGAAGGTCAGCGTCGGCCGCGGGCAGACCCGCGTCGACGTGCCCTCGTTCCGGGTCGGCAGCAACTCCTCGACGCGCATCACCGTCACTCCGCTCTCGCGCTTCGACACCCCGCCGGGGCTGGGCGGCACCGCCTCCGGCGAGACGGCCGTCGTGTGGGGCAACGGCGTGGGTGCACCGCAGGATGTGCGGCTCTCGCTCTCGTCGCAGGCGAACGACGACGGCACCTCGACGATCAGCGCCACGGTGAGCGCCTCGGTCAACGGCGACGGCTCGCGACTGCGCTACGGGATCGTGCGCGACGACCGCGTGTGCGTCGCGAGCTCGTCCTCGGCCACCGCGACCTTCTCGGTGCAAAGCGGCGAGGAGTACGTCTTCCGCGCCTGCGTCGAGTCGGTGATCGACAGCACCGTGTTCGGGCGCACCGAGACGACGGCATCGGTGCGCGCCACGCAGAGCACGCGCGCCCCCCGCGGCTACACGTTCGTGGTCGACAGCAGACCCGACGTCGCCTCCGGACGCGCCCAGTGGGTCATCCGCGATGAGCCGACCTCGACCGAGCAGCCGCCGAACAACAACCACGCCGAGTTCGGCGGATGGCCGTCGAGCATCTTCGACGACGCCCCCGGCATCACGGTGCGCTACGTGCACGACTTCTTCTCGGGCTGGCGCACCGACGACGCCGTCGTGACGGCCGCCGCCGGCAGCGCGCCCTACCAGCTGGCCGCGACGTGGCAGGTCAGCCGCTGTGTCGGAGGCGAAGCCGTCGCCTCGACGGGGTCGTCGCGGTCCGGCACCTTCTCGTTCGCGTTCGATTACTCCCGCGCCCAATACCGTGATGTCGACGGTGCGGTGCTGGCGGCCGCCGATCCCGCCATCGCGCCGGTGGGAGCCGTGAGCGTATCCGGCATCCGCGCCACCGTCACCTCCGACGGCGGGTGGGGGCTGGCGGCGGCGTCGGGGGCCGACACCGCGTTCAGCGGCACGTGCGACCCGAACCTCCCCGACCCCACCCCCACCCCGACCCCCTGATCCCCCCGACCAGAAGGACGATCCGCATGACCATCACGCAGGAACAGGCGACCTGGTTCGCCCAGACGTTCGGCCAGATCGCCGACAACGTCGAGCGGGCGATCCTGGGCAAGCGTCATGTCGTCGACCTCGTGCTGACCTCGATGCTCAGCGACGGCCACGTGCTGCTCGAAGACGTGCCGGGCACCGGCAAGACCTCGCTCGCCCGCGCGCTCGCGCAGTCGGTGCAGGGAACGAACACGCGCATCCAGTTCACCCCCGATCTGCTGCCCGGCGACATCACCGGCATCACCGTCTACGACCAGAAGACGGGCGCCTTCGAGTTCCACTCCGGCCCGATCTTCGCCAACATCGTGCTCGCCGACGAGATCAACCGCGCGAGCCCCAAGACGCAGTCGGCCCTCCTCGAGGTGATGGAGGAGGGGCGCGTCACGATCGACGGCGTCAGCCGCCAGGTCGGCGACCCCTTCCTCGTGCTGGCGACGCAGAACCCGGTCGAGCAGGCCGGCACCTATCGGCTGCCCGAAGCGCAGCTCGACCGGTTCATGATGCGCACCTCGCTCGGCTACCCCGACCACGCCGCGACCGTGCGCATCCTCGACGGCGCCGCCACCGCCACCGACGACCTCGCGCCGATCATCACGCCGCAGGCGCTCGCGGGCATGGCCGACCTCGCCGCAGGCGTCTACGTCGACGCGCTCGTGCTCGACTACATCGCCCGCCTCGTGGATGCGACGCGCTCGGCCGACGAGGTGCGCCTGGGGGTCAGCATCCGCGGCGCCCTCGCCCTCACCCGCGCCAGCCGCACCCGCGCGGCCTCGCAGGGGCGCACCTATGCGACGCCGGACGATGTGAAGGCGCTCGCCGTCGCGGTGCTCTCGCACCGGCTGATCCTGCATCCAGAGGCCGAGTTCGACGGGGTCGCGCCCGAAGCGGTCGTCGGCCAGGTGCTGCTGGATGTCGCGCCCCCGAGCAGACGCGAGGCCGGATGACCCAGCTCGACTCCCGCCTCACCCGCACGACCGCCTCGACCGGCACCGCCGGCACGGGCGCCGGCGGCACCACGACCCGCACGCAGGTCACCTCCGCGCGCGGGCGGCGGTTCGTGCGCGCCGTCGTGTGGGGGACAGCGGCCAGCCGCGCGTTCGGCGGCGCGGTGCGCGCGGCGGCGCAGTGGGCGGCCGACACCGTGCGACCGGCCGGCGCTCTCGTGGCGCTCGCGGCGACGGCGGGCCTCGTGCTGGGCATCGCCTTCGGCTGGGTGGAGTGGATGGTCGCCGGCGCCGTCTCGGTGCTGCTGCTGGTGATGGCCGTGCCCTTCCTGTTCGGCTCGCGCGCCTACGACGTCGACCTCACGCTGACCCACGAGCGCATCGTCGCCGGCGAGGGGGTCGCCGGCGAGATCGTCGTGCGCAACGACGGGGAACGGGTCGCGCTCCCCGGTCGCATCGACATCCCGGTGGGTGCGGGGCTCGTGGAGTTCGGGGTGCCGCTGCTGCGCCCAGGGCACACCATCGCGCAGCCTCTCGAGATCCCGAGCCTGCGCCGCGGCATCGTGACGGTGGGACCGGCCACGACGGTGCGCACCGACCCGATCGGGCTGCTGCGCCGTGAGCACGCGTTCGACGACGTGCATGAGCTCTATGTGCACCCCCGCACGGTCGCCGTGCCCTCCACCAGCGCCGGACTCATCCGCGACCTCGAGGGCGCCCCCACCCGGCGCCTGGTCGATGCCGACATGTCGTTCCACGCGATCCGCGAATACGCTCCGGGCGACTCCCGCCGGCAGGTCCACTGGAAGTCGACGGCCAAGACGGGGCAGCTGATGGTGCGCCAGTACGAGGAGTCCCGGCGCTCGCGCATGGCGATCGTGCTCGCGGCGGCCGAGGCCGAGTACGCCGACGCCGACGAGTTCGAACTCGCCGTCAGCTGCGCGGCCTCGTTGGGCCTTCGTGCCGTGCGCGACGCCCGCGACATCGACATCGTCACGGGGTCCGAGATCCCACGGGTGGTGCGCGGCCGACTGCGGGCGATCCAGCACGTCGCGTCGGCGTCGCCGCGCACGATGCTCGACGGGTTCAGCGCCGTTCAGCAGTACGAGTCGACGATGCGCGTCGAAGAGATCTGCCGCCTCGCGGCCGAGGCGAACGAGCGGCTCTCGATCGCCTTCGTCGTCGTGGGGTCCACCGTTCCGGTCGGTCGGCTGCGACAGGCGGCCCTCGCCTTCCCCGCCGACACCGCGGTGGTCGGGGTGATCTGCGACGAGCGTGCGCATCCGCGGATGCAGGCGGTCGCGGGGCTGAGCGTGCTCACCGTCGGCGTCATCGAAGACCTCTCCGGGCTGCTGCTGAGGGGGGCGACCTCATGAGCAGGACCCTCCCCGTGGCCCGTGCCGATCGCACGCGGATCGTCGTCGTGCCGCGCATCGTCGCGGGGTCGCTGTACGCGGCCGTGACCGTCGCGGTGGCAGCGGCCGCCGCCTGGCCGATCTACCGCACGGGCTGGTTCGCGCTGCTGGTGGTCGCCTCGGCCGCCGCCGCCGCGGTCATCGCCGCGGTGGCCCACCGGCGGCGCTGGCCGGGATGGGCCGTGGTGGTGGGTGTCGCCGGCGCGATCGCGGTCACCGGCGTGCCGCTGGCGGTGCCCTCTCGGCTGGGCGGCGGCCCGCTGGAGGTGGTGCGGGGCCTCGGTGACCTCGGTGCGGGCCTGGTCGTGGGGTGGAAGGACCTCCTGACGGTCGATCTGCCGGTCGGCACCTATCGCAACCTGCTGGTTCCCGCACTCGTGGTGTTCCTAGTCGGAACGTGCGCCGCTCTGCTGCTGTCGTGGCGAGACGACCGGGTCGCCGTCGCGGCGGCGCCGACGGCGCTCGCGATGGTCGCCTTCGGGCTCTTCTTCGGCCGCACGTCGGTCAGCGAGCCTCTCACGCTCGGCCCCGTCGTGCTGCACGCGCCGCTCGAGACGGCGATCGGCGCGACCGCCCTGCTGTCGAGCCTGCTGTGGCTGGCCTGGCGCAGCCGCGACGAGCGGGTGCGCGCCCTGCAGCGGGCCGCGATCTCGAGCGGGGTGCGCATCTCGCGGCGGGCGTCGCCGACCGACAGAAGACGGGGGATGCTGGCCGCAGGCATGATCGCCGTCGCCCTGGTCGTCGCCGTCGCCGTCGTGCCCTACGCGGCCAGCGGCGCCGACCGCGAGGTGCTGCGCTCGTCGATCGGACCCGATGTCGATCTGTCGGCCGAAGTCAGCCCGCTCGCGTCGTACCGGGCGCTGTTCGCCGACGACCGGGCCGACGAGGTGCTGTTCACCGTCAGCGCCCAGGGCGCCCTGCCCGACCGCGTGCGCATCGCGACGCTCGACAGCTACGACGGTCAGACCTACCGCTCTGGCGGCAGCGCGGCCGTCGACCAGGCGCGCTTCGTGCGCGTGCCCTCGACCCTCGACGCGGGGGAGGGCGAGCCGATCGACCTCACCGTCTCGATCGAGGGTCTGGACGGCGTCTGGATGCCGACGGCGGGGCAGCTCGAATCGGTCGCCTTCTCCGGGGGGCGCAGCAGCGCCCTCGCCGACGGCTTCTACTACAGCGCCGCGGCCGCCGCAGGCGTGCAGACGGCCGGCGGCGGGCT
Organism: Microbacterium fluvii; assembly: GCF_025515205.1. Lineage (GTDB taxonomy): Bacteria > Actinomycetota > Actinomycetes > Actinomycetales > Microbacteriaceae > Microbacterium > Microbacterium fluvii. The sequence continues at coordinate 139,051 of NZ_JAOPFX010000001.1, forward strand.
GCAGACCGGCGATCGGTTCGAGGTGAGCGCCGTCGTTCCCGCGACGCAGGATCTGCGGGCGCTGTCGGCCCCCGGCGGCGTCTCCGATGCCGTCTCGGCGCCCGACAGCCTCATCGCCTGGGTCGACGCCCACCGCAGCGGCAGCGGCGGCGCGGCGCTGGCGGGCCTGGTCGATCTGCTCCGAGAGCGCGGCTATCTCAGCCACGCGCTGACCGAGGGCGAGACGACCCCCGCGTGGGCCGCCGACCTGCCCGGCTACACCTTCCAGCCGAGCGCGTCCGGTCATTCGCTCGCGCGCATCGACGCGATGTTCACCCGGCTGCTCGAGCGCGAGGCCGATTCGCGCGCTGTCGACACCGGCAACTACGTCGCCGCCGTCGGCGACGACGAGCAGTTCGCCGTCGCCGTCGCCCTGATCGCGGGCCGACTCGGCTTTCCCGCTCGGGTCGTGCTGGGTGCCAGGCTGAGCTCGTCCGACCCGTCGCTGCCGACCTGCGACGCGGGCGAGTGCCGTGCGCAGGACGCCGCGGTGTGGACCGAGGTGCGCGGCACCGACGGCACCTGGGTGCCGATCGATGTGACGCCGCAGTTCGCGCAGTCGCCGAGCCTGGAGCGCACCGAGCAGCGCGACCCCGAGAACGTCACCGACGTGATCCCCGACGCGGTCGAAGAGGTCGTTCCGCCGGAGCCGCTGCAGGACGACACCGCCTCCGCCGCCGACGACGATGCCGCCGACGGCTGGAACCTCGCGTGGCTGTGGCCGATCCTGAGGGTCGCCGGCATCGTGCTGCTGCTGCTCGCACTCGCCTTCGGTCCGTTCCTGGTCGTGATCGTGGCCAAGGCCGCCCGCCGCGGTCGGCGCCGCCGCGACGGGTCGCCCGCAGCGCGACTCGCCGGCGGCTGGGACGAATACGTGGATGCCGCCATCGACGCCCGCCGGGAGGCGCCGCGCGCCGCGACCCGCGGCGAACTCGCCGCCGCCTTCGACACTCCTGCGGGCGGTGCGCTGGCCGTCGCCGCCGACCGCGCGGTCTTCTCGCACGACGCCGTCGACGAGGCCGAGGCCGTGCGGTACTGGGAGCTCGTCGACGCCGAGCGGCGGATGCTGGCCGGGCAGAACGGCTTCTGGCGGCGCCTGCGCGCGGCCGTATCGTTGAGATCATTCATTCGTCACCTCGCGCCGCCGGTCGCGAGCACGCGCCTCTCGGAGAGGGGGAAGCGACGGTCTGCACAGACCGCGCGCACCACATGAACAACACCATCGACGCCACCCCGCTCGTCGCCGTGTGGCTGAGTTCGCTCGCTCTGGGCCTGGTCGTCTACGTGTGGACGGCGATCGCCCTGGCGGCCGTCTTCAAGAAGACCGGCGAGCAGCAGTACAAGGCGTGGGTGCCGTTTCTCAACGTCTTCGTCGTGCTCCAGCTCGGCGGATACTCGGGCTGGCTCGTGCTGCTGACGCTCATCCCGGTCGCCGGCCCCCTCGTGCTGTGGATCGTCTCGATCGCCGCGGCCCACCGCATCAACCTGTGCTTCGGCTACCGCGCCGGCATGACGGTGCTGGCGGCGCTGCTGTTCCCGGTGTGGGCATCGGTGCTCGGCTTCGGCTCGGCGACGTGGGTCGGCATCGACGACGAGGCGGCACCGGCCGGCCCCCGCCGCAGCGACCCCTCCGACCCCCAGGCGGCACCGCCGGCGGCCCAGGCCTCCGCGGCCGACCAGTGGGCGCCCCGGCCCGAGGCCGCTCCCCCCGTCGCCGCGGCGGAGCCGGCACACGAAGACGACGGCATCGACGACCCGCTGCCGGCGCCGGCGGTGCGCGCGCCCGCCCAGGCGGCGCCCGCGCAGGCGGCGCCCGAGCAGGCCGCGCCTGCCCAGGCGTCGCCCGCACCGGCGTCGCCGCCCGCCGACGCCGCGCCGGTCGCCGAGGCCGCCGCGCCCCGATGGGGAGGGTTCGATCTGGGCGGAGCGGGTGCCACCTCCGATGTGACGGAGGTGCCGGACGAGGCGCCAGACCCGATCGCCGCCGTGCCGATCCTGCGCCGCTCCACGGCGGTGCCCGCGCCGCTGCCCGAGGTCGTTCCGCCCGTCACCCGGGTGCCGGAGCCCCCGGCGCAGGAGGATGCGCCCGAGGGCGAGGAGCCCTGGGTGCCGGGGCCGCTGCGGGGCGGTGCCCGCGCGATGGACGAGGCGTTCGACGAGTCGTCGGGGTCGGTCTCGGCGATCGCCGAGGCTCCGGTGGCGGGCACGCCGCGGTCCGCCACGACGTCGGTGTCGGCCCAGCACACCCGCCCCGAGATCCCCGACGAGCTCGACGAGCAGACCGTCGTGGCGCGCCGCCGGCGCTCAGGATGGTCGCTCGTGCCGCCGACGGGCCCCGCCGTCGCGATCACCTCCGACGTCGTGATCCTCGGCCGCCGGCCGCAGCGCGACCGGCAGCATCCGCAGGCGCAGCTCATCGAGATCGAAGACGAGACGGTGTCCAAGACCCACGCACGTCTCGTGCTGCGCTCCGAGAAGTGGTTCGTCACCGACCTCGACTCGACCAACGGCGTGCTGTTCGCGACCTTCATGGGCACCGACGTCGAGGCTCCTCCCGGGGTCGAGACCGAGGCGGGCGAGAAGTTCCTGCTCGGCGACGCCGAGATCAAGCTCGTCAAGAGCGAGGCATGACACCCGAGCAGGGAGAGCCCGACGACGACACCGTGCTCTCGCGTCGTCGGGCGGATGCGGCGCCGCACGGCGCCGACGACCTCGACGCGACGGCGCTGCGCCGCGCGCAGCGCGGCCCCGCGCCCGAACCGCCGGCCGACGAGCCGCACCCCGACGGCGACTTCGAACTGACGCTGCTGCGCGAAGGGGTGCGCATCGCGCCGGCGGGCGCCCCGGCGCCGCCGAGCGAAGACACCGAGACGGTCCGCCGCACGGCGCCGTCGACCCGTGCGGCCACGCCCGCGCCCCCGGCCGCCGACCTCGCCTCGACTGCGCCGGAGGCGCCGGCCGACCAGGAGCCGTTCGGCGCCACCGAGGCGCTCGAAGAGACGCTGCTGCGCACGACCGGCGCGCCGACCCCTTCGACCCCGGTCGCACCCCCCGCCGTCGACCTCGTCGAGGCGCGACGTGACGTGCGCGTGCCGGAGCAGGCGATCTTCCGCACCCCCGCCCCTCCGCCGCGCGAGGCGCCCGTCGTCGCGCCGCGCGCTCCGGCGCAGCCCTCGCGGTCGCCTGCGCAGGCCGATCATGAGAGTGTGGAGCGCGCCGCGCGCACCCGTGCACGGCGCCGGGCCGTCGTGGTCGTGGTGCTCGTCGCCGTGGTCGCGGTGCTGGCCGCCGGTGCCCTCGCGGTGCTGCTGACGATGAACTGAGGAGCGCGATGACCACGCCGACCGCCGCGGCCGACGAGGCCAGGAGCCTGGGGCTCGTCGCCGCCTCGCCCGGGCTGCGCTCGCTCGCCTTCGCGATCGACGCCGCCCTCATGCTGGTGCTGCTGAGTCCTGTCGTGGTCGGCGCCGTGATGGCGGCGCAGGACGGCTGGTCGACCATCGCCGCCGTGCTCGTGATCGCCGGCGGCGCCGCGGCCGTGGTGCTGGCGGTCGTGCAGCTGATCACGCACGGGCTGCGGGGCGTCACGATCGGCAAGGCCTCGCTGCGGCTGCGGTCGATCGATGCCGCGACCTACCGCCGCCCGGGGTTCTGGCGCATCGTGCTGCGGGCGTGCGTGCTGGCCGCCGGCTGCATCGTGCCGCTCGTCGGACCCGCCGTGCTGCTGTGCTCCGGGCTGTGGGATCCGCAGCGTCGGGGCCGCAGCATCCTCGACCGCACGGCGGGATGCTGGCTGATCGACACCCGCGCGGGCATCGACCCCTTCGACGCCACCGCGCTGCGCCGCGCGCGCCGTGCGCTCGTGGAGCGCTCCGACGGCATCGACGAGCAGCTCGCCTCGATGGCCACGGGAGCCGACGGCGATGCCGTGCTGCGCGCGCCGGCCGTGCGCTCTCGCGCGGGAGTCGTGGGCTCCGACGCAGGGGCGCAGTGGGCGCTCGCGGCCGCGCTGGCCTCGCCCCCGCCCATCGACGCGCTCCCCGGAGCGGAGGTGGCCGCCGCGCCCACGCCGACGCCCTCGGCCCCCGTGTCGCCTCCGGCACCCGCGCCCGAGCCGGCACCCGCGCCCGAGCCGGCCGTCGTGCCTGCACCGGCCCCCGCGCCCGAGCCGGCAGCCGCGCCCCCTCTCATCGAGCCGCCCGCCACCGACACCGTGCTCGTGCCCCCGGCCGCCCCCGCCCGCCGTCGCCGGGCGAAGGGGCGACTGCTGCTCGACGACGGCAGCGAGGTGCGCGTGCCCGTCTTCGGACTCATCGGGCGCGACCCGGCCGCCGAGCCCGACGATCCAGAGGCGATGCTCGTGCCGCTCGCCGATCCCGAGCGGCTGATCTCCAAGACCCACCTCGCCTTCGGCGAAGACGACGAGGGGCTCTGGATCGTCGACCGCGGCTCCCGCAACGGCACGCAGCTCGTCTCGCCGTCGGGCGAGCAGGTCGAGGCCGTCGCCGGCGACCGCACGCGGGTGCCGACCGGGTGGACCGTGCAGGTCGGCGGCCGCTCGTTCGCCCCGACTCCGAGGAGTGACCGCCCGTGAAGCTCAAGCTGGGTCTGCGCCGCAGCGCCGAGTCCGTCGTCGACGTCGTCGTGACCGCCGACGCCACCGTCGTCGTCGAAGACGTCGCGCGCGCCCTCGCCGACGGCGCCCGGTTCGCCGACGGCACCGTGCCGACGCTCGTGGTGACCACGCCCACCGGCCAGTCGATGCAGCTCGAGCCGGGGGCGCTCGTGGCCGAGGCCACGATCGGCTCGGGGTTCGAGGTGGCCGTCGTGGCGGCGGCTTCCTCTCCCACCGGCGCGTCGGCGCCTGCCGCCCTCATGCACATCCACTCCGGCCCGCAGGCGGGGCGCAGCGTCGCGCTCCCACGGGGCGCGTCGGTGATCGGCCGCACCGAACCGGCCGCCGTGCTGATCGACGACGCCCTCGTCTCGAAGCGCCACGCGCGCGTCGAGGTCGACAACGGCATCGAACTGGTCGATCTCAACAGTGCCAACGGCCTGCTCGTCGACGGCGGACTCGTCTCGCGGGTGCGGGTGCGCCCTGGGCAGCTCATCACCATCGGCGCCACCGAGGTGTCGTTCGCGATGGTCGCGGGGGCCACGGGCGACGACTCGCGTGTGCTCGAGCGCGGCGGGTCGCTGCTGTTCAACCGGTCGCCCAGGGTCGAGGTGCGCTATCCGGGCACCGAGCACCGGCATCCGCTCATCCCCACCGAGGCCGACCCCCGCATCTTCCCGTGGCCGATGATCATGGCCCCGGTGCTGCTCGGCCTCGCCATGTTCGGCATCACGCAGCGGCCCACGGCGCTCCTCATCGTCGCGATGGCGCCGCTGATGATGCTCGGCAACTTCATCGGGCAGCGCACGCAGCAGGGCAAGAAGCTCCAGCTCGAGATCGAGACCTTCGAGACGCAGATCGACGAGCTCGAAGACCGCCTGCTGGCCGGCGAGGTCGTCGAGCGCGAGCGTCGCCGGGCCGAGGCCCCCGCGACGGCGACGGTGTACGAGCAGGCCATGTCGCTCGGGCCGCTCCTGTGGACGCGGCGCCCCGAGCACTGGAACTTCCTGGGCCTGCGGCTCGGCGTCGGCTCCGCCGCGAGCCGCAGCTCGATCGCCGAGCCCAACGACCAGCGCGGCATCGCCGCCTACGCGCACCGCGTGAACGCGCTGCGCGAGCGGTTCTCGCGCATCGAGGGCGTGCCGCTGGTCGAGCTGCTGCCCTCGGCCGGCGCGATCGGCATCGCGGGGCCCAAGGACCTCGCCGCCGACGCCGTGCGCGGCCTGGCCGTGCAGCTGTTCGGCCTGCACGCGCCCAACGAGCTGGTCACCGCCGCGATCATCGACCCCGGCTGGACGGGGGAGCTGGAGTGGATGAAGTGGCTTCCGCACACGACGAGCGCGCGCTCGCCCCTCGGTGGGGTGGCTCTCGCCGACAGCCCGTCGGCGGGCACGATCCTGGTGAACGCGCTCGAGGAGATCATCCTCGCGCGCCTGTCGTCGACCTCCACGCGCCGCGGCCCGCTCGATCCCTCAGACACCGCGATGGAACTCGGCAAGCAGGTGGGCGCGGGGCGCGCGGAGCGATCGGGGCCCGCCGACGACGTCTCGCTCGTGCTGTTCGTCACCGGCGACGCGCCCGTCGACCGAGCCCGGCTCACGCAGATCATCGAGCGCGGACCGGATGCGGGCGTCTACACGGTGTTCGTGGCGCCGACGGTCGAGTCGCTCCCGGCCGCCTGCCGCACCTTCCTCGATGTCACCGGCGGCCTCGACGACGCCGTCGTCGGGTGGGTGCGCGCGGGTGAGCGCGCCGAGGGCGTCGCGGTGGAAGGCGTCTCGCGCGCCTTCGCCGAGCTGTTCGCGACGCGCATGGCGCCCGTCGTCGACTCCAGCTCGGTCGACGCCGACTCGTCCGACCTGCCTGGTTCGGTGTCGCTGCTGCGGCTGATCGGCACCGATCTCGCCGACGACGCGGATGCCGCTGCCGAGCGCTGGCGCGAGACGGGCTCGATCATCGACCGCACGCCGGGGCCCAAGCCCCGCCTCAAGCGCGCGGGCACGCTCAAGGCGTTCGTCGGTCAGGGCAGCCCCGACGCGATGTCGCTCGATCTGCGCACGCAGGGCCCGCACGCGCTCGTCGGCGGCACGACGGGGTCGGGCAAGAGCGAGTTCCTGCAGGCGTGGGTGCTCGGCATGGCCGCGGAGTACAGCCCCGACCGGGTGACGTTCCTGTTCGTCGACTACAAGGGCGGCTCGGCGTTCGCCGACTGCGTCGACCTGCCGCACTGCGTGGGGCTGGTCACCGACCTGAGTCCGCATCTCGTGCGCCGCGCCCTGACGAGCCTGCGCGCGGAGCTGCACCACCGCGAGCACCTGTTCAACCGCAAGAAGGCGAAAGACCTGCTCGAGCTCGAGAAGCGCCAGGACCCCGAGACCCCGCCCGCGCTCGTGCTGGTCATCGACGAGTTCGCGGCGCTGGCGGGCGAAGTGCCCGAGTTCGTCGACGGCGTCGTCGACATCGCCCAGCGCGGCCGGTCGCTGGGCATCCACCTGATCATGGCGACCCAGCGGCCCGCCGGCGTCATCAAAGACAACCTGCGCGCCAACACCAACCTGCGGGTCGCCCTGCGCATGGCCGACGAGTCCGACTCCACCGACGTCGTCGGCGAGCCGCTCGCGGCGGGCTTCGACCCGTCGCTCCCCGGTCGAGGCGTCGCCAAGACGGGGCCCGGCCGGCTCGTGCCGTTCCAGTCGGGCTACGCGGGCGGATGGACCAGCGACGAGCCCGACCGCGCGCAGGTGCGGGTGGCCGAGCTGCGCTTCGGCACGCTCGTGCAATGGGAGGCCCCCGCCGACGAGGCGGCCGACGTGCACGAGGAGGACCTCGGCCCGAACGATCAGAAGCGGCTTGTGGCGACGCTCGTGCGCGCCGCCGACGACGCCGGCATCCCCGTGCCCCGACGCCCCTGGCTCGACGACCTCGCCGCCACGATCGACCTGCGCTCTCTTCCGCTCGACGGCGGCGATGCGCGCATTCCGCTGGGGCTCGCCGACATCCCCGAGCGTCAGCTGCAGGCCCCGGTCTTCTTCGAGCCCGACCTCGACGGCCACATGCTCGTCTACGGCACGAGCGGTGCGGGCAAGAGCGTGGCGCTGCGCACCGTCGCGATCGCGGCGGGTGCCAGGCCCGACCTCGGCCGCACGGCCGTGTACGCGATCGACTTCGGCACCGGTGCCCTGCGTTCGCTCGAGTCGCTCCCGCACGTCGGCTCGGTCGTGACCGGAGACGACGTCGAGCGCGTGCAGCGGCTGCTGCGCACCCTGCGCGGCGTGCTCGACGACCGCGCTCGCCGCTACTCGGCGGTCAATGCGTCGAGCCTCAGCGAGTACCGCGAGATCACCGGCGATGCGAGCGAGGCGCGCATCGTCGTGCTCATCGACGGGTTCGGGGTGTTCAAGCAGGACTGGGAGACCACGTCGGCGCGCGCCGCGTACTACGCCGTCTTCATGCGGATGCTGGGCGAGGGGCGCCCGCTGGGCGTGCACGTCGTGGCCACCGCCGACCGCTACGGAGCGGTGCCGACGGCGGTCAGCGCCAACGTGACCAAGCGCATCGTGCTGCGGATGGCCGATGAGGGCGCGTATTCGATCCTGGGCGTCCCCAAAGACGTGCTCAACGAGCGCAGCGCCCCCGGGCGGGCCATCGTCGACGGGCTCGAGACGCAGGTCGCCGTCATCGGCGGGACCACCAACGTCGCCGAGCAGAACGCGGCCACCGAGCGGTTCGCCGCCGAGCTGCGCGCCGCGGGAGCCGTCGACGCCGGCGAGATCGGCTCCCTGCCGGTGCAGCTGGCTCCCTCCGCCCTGCCCGACCGCGCCGACGACCTGCCGGTGCTCGGCATCGGCGAAGACACGCTCGGCCCGATCGGCTTCGAGCCGATCGGCACCTTCGTCGTGGCGGGCCCGCCGGCAAGCGGCAAGACGACGGCGGTGCGCGCCGTCGTGACGGCGCTGGAGCGCTTCGACCCGACGGTGCAGCTGTTCCACATCGGCGGCCGCCGCGCGGCCCTGCGCGACTGGCGCACGTGGCGGGGCAGTGCCACGGCGATCGACGACGTGCGCGCCCTCGCGAAGGAGCTGCGCGACCTCGTCGCCGCCGAGCCTGCCGCCGGGCGCATCGCGATCGTCGTCGAGAACATCGCCGACTTCGGCGACACCGACGCCGAGCGGCCGCTCAAAGAGCTCTTCCAGGCCGTCAATCGCGGCGACCACTTCCTCGTGGCCGACGGCGACGTGGCGCAGCTGGGAAGCGGCTACGGCCTCATCGGCGAGCTCAAGGCGGGCCGCCACGGCATCGCACTGCGGCCGGACTCGTACGACGGGGACTCGCTGTTCAAGCTGCCCTTCCCCAAGGTGCAGCGGCACGAGTTCCCCCCTGGCCGAGGGCTGTTCGTCGAGAACGGCCGCGTCGTGGCCGTGCAGGTGGCGAACCTGCCGGGGGAGAAATGAATTATCCGATCCCGGCGTGAAACGGCGCAGGGGCTCGGGTTAGCCTGAGTGGGCCGGTGGGCAGCCGGCACGCAGACCGAAAGGAATGATCGATGGCGGATTTCAAGGCGTCCTATGGCGAGATGGAGGCCATGGCCGGAAAGCTCGACTCCGGTCGGGAAGAGATCGGCGATGTGCTGCGGCGACTCAAGAGCGACGTCGACCGGCTGCTGGGCGACGACTTCAAGACCCAGCACGCGTCGGGCAAGTTCGGCGAGGGCTACAACGAACTCACCACGGGACTCGAGAAGGCCATCGAGGGCATCTCCGACATGGGTGAATCGCTGCGCAAGATGATGCAGGCGATCAAGGACACCGACCAGGCGCTCGCGGGCAACTGACGCACGATCGAGGGTGACGGCGGCCGCATGGCCGCCGTCACCCCGTCACGCGAGGAGACGACATGGACATCATGCTCGACCTCGAGCGGCTCCGGACGACGCAGGCGGGCCTGAAGGCGTCCATCGCCGAGTTCGAGTCGGCGGGGAAGATCAACGACGATCTCGAGGAGGCCGTCGGCCGGCCGGACGACCGCGGAGAGCTCCGAGGCAAAGTGGGCGACTTCGAGTCGTCGTGGGACGGCAAGCGCGGCAAGCTCACCGAGAACCTGCAGGGGATCCTCGACCAGCTGACATCGATCGTCGACGGCTGGACGGAGTGGGACACCTCCACGGCGTCCGATCTCGACAGCGGGTGCAGCACCAGCACCACGACCGCGCGGAGGGTGGGCTGATGCGCTCCCCAGAGGGCAACCACGAGCTGCGCTGGCTGGAGGGCACGCCAGGCTCGATCTGGCAGCGCGGAGACGACTGGGTCAAGCTCGGCACGACCATGGATTCCACCGCCGACGACCTCACGGCGATCGCCGACTCCGACGCGTGCAAGAGCAAGGGCACCGACAAACTCGCCGAGCTCGCCGGCGAGACGGCAGGAGACCTCAAGAAGGCCGCGACGCGCTACGTCGACACCGGTCGAGAGCTGCGCACCTACGCCGACGCCCTCGACACCGCCCAGACCTGGCTGAGCCGCAACCTCGCCTCGGTCGAGGCCGCGGAGCGCGACTACCAGAGCGCCCTCGACGCGAAGGACGACGCCGTCTCGGCGAAGTCGTCGCTGGATCACCAGTGGCCGTGGGAAGACGACCCCACCCCCGCCGAGACGGCAGCGGCCGCCGACGCGGTCTCGGATGCGACGGCGCGCGTGGGCACGGCCAAGACCCATCGCGACGCGATGTGGACCGAGTTCGACCAGGTGTTCGAGGCATGGGAAGAGGCCTACGACGACGCCGTGGGCGGCATCCAGAAGGCGATGGACACGGCGGGCAACAACGACGGCTTCTGGGAGTTCGTCGACGATGCGCTGTTCGTGATCAGCGTCGTACTGGTCGTGCTCAGCGTCGTCGCCCTCATCATCGGCGCGCCCCTGGTGGGACTGCTGGGCCTGGCGATCCTCGCCCTCACGGTCGTCTCGATCGGCCTGACGCTGTTGAAGTTCGCCTACGGCAGGGCGACGCTCAGCGACGTGGCCTGGAGCCTGGTCGCGCTCATCCCCTTCGGCGTCGGCAAGCTGCTCTCGCGCGGCGCGCCGATCCTCTCGAACGTCGTCAGCGGCGGCCGCAGCGTCGTCACCGGTGCCATCCGCTCCGGCCTTCCCCGGCTGAGCCTTCTGCGCCCGACGTCGTGGTTCACCCCCGTGCGGTCGCTGTTCGCTCCGCTCACCTCGCGCCTCGCGCTGCGCTCGCCGAGCATGTTCGTCAACCCGGCGCGCTCGATCTCGCTCGGCTCGTCCGACCTCGTGCAGGTCGAGAACTTCCTGCGCACGATGACGCAGTCCAAGTGGGCGGCCAATCCCGCCGTCGCCGAGTTCGTGGCCACCACGACCAAGGCGATGCCGGGCACGGCCGCGCAGAACATCTTCCGCACCGTCTGGCTCGGCTCGACCGCGACCGACTTCGGGGGTCTCATCGACGTGCTGCCCGACATCCCCGGGCTGAAGGACGTCACGCTGTGACCGCTCGTCCCGCCGCGGGCCCCGCCTGGCGCGCGCCGCTGTGGCGGGCCGCGGCCGCGGTGCACCTGGTCATCGCGGGACTGCTGGTCGTCTACCTCGTCGGCTCCCTGCTGCTCACGGGCGGTCAGGTCGTCGCATCCCGTGGTCCGATATGGGGCGCGGCTCTCGACTTCCCGCTGTTCGTCGTGCCGGCGTGGATGCTGATCGCCCTCGCCGCCGTCGGTGCGGCGCTGTACCTCCCGCTGCTGCTGACGGTGCGCGTGCTCGACGCCCGGCGCCTCTCCGGAGCGTGGGGCGTGGTCGCCGCATCCGTCTTCACACCTCTGCTGTTCTCGGCCGTCGTCGACGACGACATCTGGCGCGCCTTCCGCGAGCAGGGCTACTGGATCGCCTCGGCGATCTCGGCCGTGTGCGTGCTCGCCCTGGCGATCGCGGCGTTCACGACGGCGCCCCGCTACGACCGGCTGGCCCGCGCGGGCGAGCTCCCGCCGGGGTACCTGTGAGCGGCGAGCCGGCGCAGGCCGCGCCGACGGGCTTCCACCTCATGCTGCCGACGGGGTGGCGCCGCTATCTCGTCGACGACGAGGGACGCCGTGCGCTGACGGCGCAGCTGGCGGCGCGCATGAAGGAGCTCGGCCGCCCCGACCTCGACGTGCAGGCGCGCACGCTCGTCGAGGCGCAGTGGCGCCGGCTGCGCTCGGCCAAGGTGAGCGCCGTCTATCTCGCCGAAGGCTCCGAGGCCGCGCAGGCGCTTCCCGCCTCGATCGCCGTCAGGCAGCACGTCGCACCGGTCGGCACCGACTTCGCCGCGTCGGTGCGCACCATGGCGCGTGTGCCGGTCGAGCAGATCGAGACCCCGGTGGGCGTCTTCCTGCGCTGGATCACCGACGGGCAGGGCGAAGGCGAGACCGGCGAGGTGCGCACGCGCCAGGTCGGCTACGCCGTGGCCCTTCCCGGCGAAGGCGAGCGGCGAGGGCTCGTGTTCCTGTCGTCGATCCCTCACCTCGACGACGCCGATCCCACCCTGGTGGCCCTGCTCGTAGAGCAGAGCGACCTCATCATGGAGACCTTCCGCTGGCGATGAGCATCGAATACTCGATCGAGCTGGATCACCGCCTCTGGATGCCGGTGCCGCTGTCCTTCCCCTGGAACGACTACGAGAGCCCCGAGCGCTGGGCCGCCGACATCGCGCACGATCTGCTGCAGGGGCTCGGGGCGCCCCCCGAGGTGCAGCAGGCGCTCGAAGACACGGCGCTGCACCACGCGCTGGTGGCGCCGCCCCTGCCCGAGGCGATCGAGCGGTTCTGGCGACGGCCGGAGGCGGGAGCCCCCGACCGCCTCGTGCACCTGTATGCCCTCGAGACCGACGCCTTCGCGGCGGAGGAGCTCGTCGAGATCTCGCGCGTCGGCATCGGCGGTCTCGTGCAGACGGTCACGGTGCTCGAAGAGACCGGGTTCGACGTCGCGCTGCGGGTCGTTCTGCTGCTGGAGGTGGGGGAGAGTCCGATCGCCGTCGTGCGGCTGATCGGCACCGGCGGCGGGGGAGCGCTGATGCTCGAGCAGATCGACGCCGACCTCGGCGCGGTCGCCGCGCTCGAGCCCGATCTCGAGGCGCTGCTGCGCAGCATCCGCGTGCGGCCGGGCTCCGACGCGACCGCCGACTGAGCGCGTTTGACCCTGCACGCCCCGCGCGCGTATCATTGATCGGGTGTGCGCATTCGCGCGCCCTGAGTCGTGCCTCGGCATGCGCCCAGGTGTGCGAGCGCCGCATTTTCGGGAACGCGCCTGCGAACAGGCCGCCCCCACGGCATATCCACCACGAAAGCACGGCACAGCCGCGCCGGTGGATCTGTGGTGAAACCACGAACGCTGTCACCGTGCAGCACTACAAGGAGAGAACGTGCCAACCATTCAGCAGTTGGTTCGCAAGGGTCGCTCGCCCAAGGTCACCAAGACCAAGGCGCCCGCCCTGAAGGCGAACCCGCAGCAGGCGGGTGTCTGCACCCGCGTGTACACGACCACGCCCAAGAAGCCGAACTCGGCGATGCGCAAGGTCGCCCGTGTCAAGCTCCGCAACGGCACCGAGGTCACCGCCTACATCCCCGGCGAGGGTCACAACCTGCAGGAGCACTCGCTCGTGCTGGTGCGCGGCGGCCGTGTGAAGGACCTTCCCGGTGTGCGCTACAAGATCGTCCGCGGTGCCCTGGACACCCAGGCCGTCAAGAACCGTAAGCAGGCTCGCAGCCGCTACGGCGCGAAGAAGGGTTGAGTTAGATGCCTCGTAAGGGACCCGCCCCCAAGCGCCCGGTCGTCAACGACCCGGTCTACGGCGCACCGATCGTCAGCCAGCTGGTCAACAAGATCCTCGTCGACGGCAAGAAGTCGCTCGCCGAGTCGATCGTGTACGGCGCCCTCCAGGGCGTCGAGTCCAAGAACGGCCAGGATGCCGTCGCCACCCTCAAGAAGGCGCTCGACAACGTGCGCCCCACCCTCGAGGTCAAGAGCCGTCGCGTCGGCGGCTCGACCTACCAGGTGCCCGTCGAGGTCAAGCCGCACCGCGCGAACACCCTCGCGCTGCGCTGGCTCGTCAGCTACGCGAAGGGTCGTCGTGAGAAGACGATGACCGAGCGTCTGCAGAACGAGATCCTCGACGCCTCGAACGGCCTCGGTGCCGCGGTCAAGCGCCGCGAAGACACCCACAAGATGGCCGAGTCGAACCGCGCCTTCGCGCACTACCGCTGGTAATCAGCGCTCCGGTCGCCGGCCGGGGGCGAACCTCCCGGCCGGCACCCCGCGACATCCCTCTCCATACGTAAGGAAGACACCCCGTGGCACAAGAAGTGCTCACCGACCTCAAGAAGGTCCGCAACATCGGCATCATGGCGCACATCGATGCCGGCAAGACGACGACGACCGAGCGCATCCTGTTCTACACGGGCGTCAACCACAAGATCGGCGAGACCCACGACGGCGCTGCGACCACCGACTGGATGGAGCAGGAGCAGGAGCGTGGCATCACCATCACCTCCGCCGCCGTGACCTGCTTCTGGGACAAGCACCAGATCAACATCATCGACACGCCCGGCCACGTCGACTTCACCGTCGAGGTCGAGCGCTCCCTGCGCGTCCTCGACGGCGCGGTCGCCGTCTTCGACGGCAAGGAGGGCGTCGAGCCCCAGTCCGAGACCGTGTGGCGTCAGGCCGACAAGTACGACGTCCCCCGCATCTGCTTCGTCAACAAGATGGACAAGCTGGGCGCCGACTTCTACTTCACGGTCGACACGATCGTCAACCGCCTCAAGGCCAAGCCCCTCGTGCTGCAGCTGCCGATCGGCGCCGAGAGCGACTTCGTCGGGGTCATCGACCTCGTCGAGATGCGCGCGCTCGTGTGGCCCGGCGACGCCAAGGGCGACGTGACCATGGGCGCCAAGTACGAGATCCAGGAGATCCCGGCAGACCTGGCCGACCGCGCGGCGGAGTACCGCGAGAAGCTCCTCGAGACGGTCGCCGAGACCGACGAGGCGCTGCTCGAGAAGTACTTCGGCGGCGAGGAGCTCACGGTCGCCGAGATCAAGGGCGCGATCCGCAAGCTCACCGTCGGCGGCGAGATCTACCCCGTGCTCTGCGGCTCGGCGTTCAAGAACCGCGGTGTGCAGCCGATGCTGGACGCCGTCGTCGACTACCTCCCCTCGCCCCTGGACGTGCCGGCCATCGAGGCCCACGACCCCAAGGACGAAGAGATCGTCATCGAGCGCCACCCCGACGCCAACGACCCGTTCGCGGCCCTCGCGTTCAAGGTCGCCGTGCACCCGTTCTTCGGTCGCCTGACCTACATCCGCGTCTACTCGGGTCACCTCGACTCGGGCGCGCAGGTCATCAACTCGACCAAGGGCAAGAAGGAGCGCATCGGAAAGATCTTCCAGATGCACGCCAACAAGGAGAACCCGGTCGACTCGGTCACCGCGGGCAACATCTACGCCGTCATCGGCCTGAAGGACACCACCACCGGTGACACCCTGGCCGACCCGGCCGCGCCCGTCGTCCTCGAGTCGATGACGTTCCCCGAGCCCGTCATCGAGGTCGCCATCGAGCCGAAGACGAAGGCCGACCAGGAGAAGCTGGGTCTTGCGATCCAGAAGCTCGCCGAAGAGGACCCTACCTTCCGCACCGAGCTCAACCCCGAGACCGGCCAGACGGTCATCAAGGGCATGGGCGAGCTGCACCTGGACATCCTCGTCGACCGCATGAAGCGCGAGTTCCGCGTCGAGGCGAACGTCGGCAAGCCCCAGGTGGCCTACCGCGAGACGATCAAGAAGTCCGTCGAGCGTCACGACTACACGCACAAGAAGCAGACCGGTGGCTCCGGTCAGTTCGCGAAGATCCAGTTCGCGCTCGAGCCCCTCGAGGTCACGGCCGACAAGTCGTACGAGTTCGAGAACAAGGTCACCGGTGGCCGCATCCCGCGCGAGTACATCGAGCCGACCAACCAGGGCTTCCAGGACGCCATGACCGTGGGCGTGCTCGCGGGCTACCCCATGGTGGGCGTCAAGGCGATCCTGCTCGACGGTGCATCGCACGACGTCGACTCCTCGGAGATGGCGTTCAAGATCGCCGGCTCGATGGGCTTCAAGGAGGCCGTCCGCAAGGCGAACCCGGTGCTCCTCGAGCCGCTCATGGCCGTCGAGGTGCGTACGCCCGAGGAGTACATGGGCGACGTCATCGGCGACCTGAACTCGCGTCGTGGCCAGATCCAGTCGATGGAGGACGCCGCCGGCGTCAAGGTCGTGCGTGCCCTCGTGCCGCTGTCCGAGATGTTCGGCTACATCGGCGACCTGCGCTCGAAGACCTCGGGCCGTGCGGTCTACTCGATGGAGTTCGACTCGTACTCCGAGGTTCCCCGCAACGTCGCAGACGAGATCGTCCAGAAGAACAAGGGCGAGTAAGCCTTTCTCTCGGGATGCCGGTGCTGCCGGCATCCCGAGAAAAACACAACTTCATACACCTAAACTAGAAACATCCCCGTAGAGAGCCGGTCGCAAACCAGTGCCCGGAGCTTCTACACGAACGTCCTGAGGAGGACCCAGTGGCCAAGGCCAAGTTCGAGCGCACCAAGCCGCACGTGAACATCGGAACGATCGGACACGTCGACCACGGCAAGACCACGCTCACCGCAGCGATCTCGAAGGTGCTCGCCGACAAGTACCCGTCGGCCACCAACGTGCAGCGCGACTTCGCGTCGATCGACTCCGCTCCCGAGGAGCGCCAGCGCGGCATCACGATCAACATCTCGCACGTCGAGTACGAGACCCCCAAGCGTCACTACGCGCACGTGGACGCCCCCGGTCACGCCGACTACATCAAGAACATGATCACCGGTGCCGCTCAGATGGACGGCGCGATCCTCGTGGTCGCCGCCACCGACGGCCCGATGGCCCAGACGCGCGAGCACGTGCTGCTGGCCAAGCAGGTCGGCGTGCCCTACCTGCTGGTGGCGCTCAACAAGAGCGACATGGTCGACGACGAGGAGATCCTGGAGCTCGTCGAGCTCGAGGTGCGCGAGCTGCTCTCGTCGCAGGACTTCGACGGTGACAACGCCCCCGTCGTGCGCGTCTCGGGCCTGAAGGCTCTCGAGGGCGACGCCGAGTGGGTCGAGAAGATCGTCGAGCTCATGGACGCCGTCGACGAGTCGATCCCCGACCCGGTGCGTGACAAGGACAAGCCCTTCCTCATGCCCATCGAGGACGTCTTCACGATCACCGGTCGTGGCACCGTCGTCACGGGCCGCGCCGAGCGTGGCACGCTGGCCATCAACTCCGAGGTCGAGATCGTGGGTCTGCGCCCGACGCAGAAGACGACCGTCACCGGTATCGAGATGTTCCACAAGCAGCTCGACGAGGCGTGGGCCGGCGAGAACTGTGGTCTGCTCCTTCGTGGCACCAAGCGTGACGACGTCGAGCGCGGCCAGGTCGTCGTCAAGCCCGGCTCCGTGACCCCGCACACCAACTTCGAGGGCACGGCGTACATCCTGTCCAAGGAGGAGGGCGGCCGTCACAACCCGTTCTTCACGAACTACCGCCCGCAGTTCTACTTCCGCACCACCGACGTCACCGGCGTCATCACGCTGCCCGAGGGCACCGAGATGGTCATGCCCGGCGACACCACCGACATGACGGTCGAGCTGATCCAGCCCATCGCCATGGAAGAGGGCCTCGGCTACGCGATCCGTGAGGGTGGCCGCACCGTCGGCGCCGGCACGGTCACGAAGATCCTCAAGTAAGTCACTCGCTGACTGCTCGGAAAGCCCCCCGGAACCTGGTTCCGGGGGGCTTTTCGCATCTGTGCGCATGTGATGCTTGACCGCGCGGGCTCCGCTGTCATAGGTTGCACATGAGCAATACCCGAAAGCGGAGCCTGGGGAGGCAGCAGTACCGCGCAGGGCGTTGTCTTGGGGGAGCCCAGGGGGGACCCTTCAGTCGAATACGACGAGGGATGGCACAGGTGCAGTCTGGTTCGGAAATGCACGGTCTGCGACGCATGGGGGTGCGTCGCCCGCAGCGCGGAGCCCAGCGGCTCGACAGCCGCATCGGCACGCGCGCGATGACACTGCCGCTCTCGTCCCGTTCGACGATCGCCCGTGGGCGCGACGGCCGGAGTCTCCGTCGTCGCGCCCACGGCGCCACCGACCGTCGCGGTGCGCACGCGCCGCGAACGTCGGTGGACCGCTAGCCGCGGCGAGGGACGAGAGGCCCCAAGCTCTCGTCCCCTACCGCCGGCGGGGGGAGCAGGCGGCCGGCGCCGCACCCCGCCCGGTCCTCCTCCACAAGCACCGTGCGCACACCTCTCCAGCGCAGGCGATGTGGGGGAGGACCCTCGCCTGTGCGGATGCTGTGCGCGACACGCCCGAGTTTGCGACACGCCCGGGCTGCACGTAGACTAGTGAGGTTCCACATTCCGTGGCCCTTCTGCGCGCGAGCGCGTCGGGCAGCGGATCACTGCCAGGGCAGTGCATAGGCGGCGCTCACGCGCGAGGACCTAGGCCGCGGGCAGCAGAACGACAACGTCCAACACCTTCCACCCCGGTGGTCGTGCGCGCGTGCGCGCGGTGGTGCTGGAGCCGGATGCCGCGAGGCGCCGGTTTGACACGAGAACAGTGGTGCAGCATCCCTCGCGAAGGCGGGGAGAGAAGTGCCAGGCGCGCAAGCGCCCAATGCGTCCAATGCCCGAGAGGTACGACGCGGAAAAGAGAGTGAGCAATGGCGGGACAGAAGATCCGCATTCGCCTGAAGTCGTACGACCACGCCGGTCTCGACTCGTCGGCGCGCAAGATCGTCGACACGGTGACCCGTGCCGGCGCGACCGTGGTGGGCCCCGTGCCCCTCCCGACCGAGAAGAACGTGGTCTGCGTCATCCGGTCGCCCCACAAGTACAAGGACAGCCGCGAGCACTTCGAGATGCGCACCCACAAGCGCCTCATCGACATCATCGACCCGACGCCCAAGGCCGTCGACTCGCTGATGCGTCTCGACCTCCCGGCCGATGTCAACATCGAGATCAAGCTCTGAGGCTCGCCATGACTGACATCAACTCCAAGGTTTCCAAGGGTCTGCTGGGCACCAAGCTCGGCATGACCCAGGTCTGGAACGAGAACGGCAAGCTCGTTCCCGTCACCGTCATCGAGATCGCTCCGAACGTTGTCACCCAGGTGCGCACGCCGGAGAAGGACGGCTACAACGCCGTGCAGATCGGCTATGGCCAGATCGACCCCCGCAAGGTGAACCAGCCCCTCACGGCCCACTTCGAGGCCGCGGGCGTCACCCCCCGCCGTCACCTCACCGAGGTGCGCACCGCGGATGCTGCTGACTACTCACTCGGTCAGGAGCTCACCGTCGACGCCACCTTCGAGGCCGGCCAGCTGGTCGACGTCGTCGGCACCAGCAAGGGCAAGGGCACCGCGGGTGTCATGAAGCGCCACAACTTCAAGGGCGTCTCCGCTTCGCACGGTGCGCACCGCAACCACCGCAAGCCCGGCTCGATCGGCGCCTCGTCGACCCCGAGCCGCGTGTTCAAGGGCATGCGCATGGCCGGTCGCATGGGTGGCGAGCGCGTCACCGTCCTCAACCTCACGGTGCACGCCGTCGACGCCGAGAAGGGTCTGCTGCTCGTCAAGGGCGCCGTCCCCGGTGCGCGCGGCCGCATCGTCTACGTCCGCAACGCAGTGAAGGGTGCCTGATCCCAATGGCTGACCAGACTCTCGCGCTCGACGTCCACGGTGTGGGCGGCAAGAAGGCCGGCTCGGTCGACCTGCCCGCCGCGCTGTTCGACGTCAAGACCAACATCCCCCTGATCCACCAGGTCGTCGTCGCGCAGCTCGCGGCGGCTCGCCAGGGCACCCACTCGACCAAGCGTCGCGGTGAGGTCTCGGGCGCCGGCCGCAAGCCCTTCAAGCAGAAGGGCACGGGTAACGCCCGTCAGGGCTCGATCCGCGCGCCGCACATGACCGGCGGTGGCATCGTCCACGGCCCGAAGCCGCGCGACTACTCGCAGCGCACCCCCAAGAAGATGATCGCCGCCGCCCTCCTGGGCGCGCTCAGCGACCGCGCTCGGGGCGACCGCCTGCACGTCGTCGACAGCTTCGGCATCGAGGGCGCTCCGTCGACCAAGGCCGCAGCATCCGTGCTGAACGACCTGAACGCGACCAAGAACGTCCTGGTGGTCATCGACCGCGACGACGAGCTCACCGTCAAGAGCGTGCGCAACCTCGCGTACGTGCACGTGCTGCCCTTCGGCCAGCTCAACGCCTACGACGTGCTCGTCTCGGACGACATCGTCTTCACCAAGGCCGCCTTCGACGCGTTCGTCGCTGCGAAGACCGCCACCACCGAGGAGGTCTCGGCATGACCGCCGTCAACAAGGACCCGCGCGACATCATCCTGAAGCCGGTCGTCTCCGAGAAGAGCTACGGCCTGATCGACGAGGGCAAGTACACCTTCCTCGTCGACCCCCGCGCCACCAAGACCGAGATCAAGCTCGCCATCGAGAAGATCTTCGGCGTCAAGGTCGCAGCGGTCAACACGATCAACCGCGTCGGCAAGGCCCGTCGCACCCGCTTCGGCACCGGCAAGCGCAAGGACACCAAGCGCGCCATCGTGACCCTGAAGTCGGGCACCATCGACATCTTCACGGCAGTCGGCTGACGGTCGGGATAGAGGACAAGAACTATGGCTATTCGCAAGTACAAGCCCACGACCCCCGGTCGTCGCGGTTCGTCGGTGGCCGACTTCGCCGAGATCACCCGATCGACGCCCGAGAAGTCGCTGCTTCGCCCCCTGGCGAAGACCGGCGGTCGCAACAACCAGGGCCGCATCACGACCCGCCACATCGGCGGTGGCCACAAGCGCCAGTACCGCGTCATCGACTTCCGTCGCAATGACAAGGACGGCGTGAACGCCAAGGTCGCCCACATCGAGTACGACCCCAACCGCACCGCGCGCATCGCGCTGCTGCACTACTTCGACGGCGAGAAGCGCTACATCCTCGCGCCGAACAAGCTGGCTCAGGGCGACATCGTCGAGTCGGGCGCATCGGCCGACATCAAGCCGGGCAACAACCTGCCGCTGAAGAACATCCCCACCGGTACCGTGATCCACGCGATCGAGCTCCGCCCCGGCGGCGGCGCGAAGCTGGCACGCTCGGCGGGCACCTCGGTGCGCCTCGTCGCCAAGGACGGCCCCTACGCGCAGCTGCGTCTGCCCTCGGGCGAGATCCGCAACGTCGATGCGCGCTGCCGCGCGACCATCGGCGAGGTCGGCAACGCCGAGCAGTCGAACATCAACTGGGGCAAGGCCGGCCGCAAGCGCTGGAAGGGCGTGCGCCCGACCGTCCGCGGTGTCGCGATGAACCCCGTCGACCACCCGCACGGTGGTGGTGAGGGCAAGACGTCCGGTGGTCGTCACCCCGTCACTCCTTGGGGCCAGGCCGAGGGTCGCACCCGGCACGCCAACAAGGAAAGCGACAAGTACATCGTCCGTCGTCGCAACGCCGGCAAGAAGCGCAAGTAGGAGTAGAGGAAGATGCCTCGCAGCCTTAAGAAGGGCCCCTTCGTCGACGAGCACCTGCTCCGCAAGGTCGTCGTCCAGAACGAAGCCGGCACCAAGAACGTCATCAAGACCTGGTCGCGCCGTTCGATGATCATCCCGGCCATGCTGGGTCACACCATCGCCGTGCACGACGGTCGCAAGCACATCCCCGTGTTCGTGACCGAGACCATGGTCGGCCACAAGTTGGGCGAGTTCGCGCCCACCCGCACCTTCCGCGGCCACGTGAAGGACGACAAGAAGGGCCGTCGCCGCTGAGGCGGCGACGCAAGAGGAGAGAGAAATGGTGGAGTCCATCGCCCGCGTGCGACACATCCGCGTGACCCCTCAGAAGGCTCGTCGTGTCGTTGCGCTCATCAAGGGCAAGCAGGCCGAAGAGGCGCTCGCGATCCTGAAGTTCGCGCAGCAGTCGGCCAGCGAGCCGATCTACAAGCTCGTCCACTCGGCGATCGCGAACGCTCGCGTCACCGCCGACAAGGACGGCGAGTACCTCGACGAGGCCGACCTGTACGTGAAGAACGCGTACGTCGACGAGGGCACGACGCTCAAGCGTTTCCAGCCCCGTGCACAGGGTCGCGCCTTCCAGATCAAGAAGCGCACGAGCCACATCACGGTCGTGCTGTCGACCCCGGAGGCAGCCGAGGCCGCCCCCGTCAAGACCAAGAAGGCGAGCAAGTAATGGGACAGAAGGTCAACCCGTACGGCTTCCGCCTCGGCATCACCACGGACCACGTGTCGCGTTGGTTCTCGGACTCGACCAAGCCCGGGCAGCGCTACGCCGACTACGTCGCCGAGGACATCAAGATCCGCAAGCTTCTGCAGACGCAGCTCGACCGCGCCGGCGTGAGCAACATCGAGATCGAGCGCACGCGTGACCGCGTCCGCGTCGACATCCACACCGCCCGTCCCGGCATCGTGATCGGCCGCCGCGGCGCCGAGGCCGAGCGCATCCGCGCCGACCTCGAGAAGCTCACCGGCAAGCAGATCCAGCTGAACATCCTCGAGGTCAAGAACCCCGAGGCCGACGCTCAGCTGGTCGCGCAGGGCATCGCCGAGCAGCTGTCTGCTCGTGTGGCGTTCCGTCGCGCGATGCGCAAGGGTCTGCAGGGCGCGCAGCGCGCCGGCGCCAAGGGCGTCCGCATCCAGGTCTCCGGCCGCCTCGGCGGCGCCGAGATGAGCCGTTCGGAGTTCTACCGCGAGGGTCGTGTGCCGCTGCACACGCTGCGCGCGAACATCGACTACGGCTTCTACGAGGCCAAGACCACCTTCGGCCGCATCGGCGTGAAGGTCTGGATCTACAAGGGCGACCTGACCAACAAGGAGCTCGCCCGCGAGCAGGCGAACGCGCCGAAGGCACCCCGCGGTCGTGACGACCGTGGCGACCGTCGTCGTGGCCCCCGCAACGAGGCGCCCGTCGCAGAAGGAGCATCGGCATAATGCTTATCCCCCGTAAGGTCAAGTACCGCAAGCAGCACCACCCCGGCCGTTCGGGCCAGGCGACCGGCGGCACGAAGGTCTCCTTCGGCGAGTTCGGCATCCAGGCGCTGACCCCGGCCTACGTGACGAACCGTCAGATCGAGTCCGCTCGTATCGCGATGACCCGTCACATCAAGCGCGGCGGAAAGGTGTGGATCAACATCTACCCCGACCGTCCGCTCACCAAGAAGCCGGCCGAGACCCGCATGGGTTCGGGTAAGGGCTCGCCCGAGTGGTGGGTCGCAAACGTCAAGCCGGGTCGCGTCCTCTTCGAGGTCGCCGGCGTCAACGAGGAACTCGCTCGTGAGGCCCTGACCCGTGCCATCCACAAGCTGCCCCTGAAGGCACGCATCATCAAGCGCGAGGAGGGCGACGCGTAATGGCTGTCGGCACCAAGACGCTCGCTCCGAGCGAGCTCGATACGTTCGAAGACCAGCGCCTCGTCGAGGAGCTGCGCAAGGCCAAGGAAGAGCTGTTCAACCTGCGCTTCCAGTCGGCCACCGGCCAGCTCGAGAGCCACGGCCGCATCCGTGCGGTCAAGCGCGACATCGCGCGGCTCTACACCGTGATCCGTGAGCGCGAGCTCGGCATCCGTGCCACGCCCGCCGCTGTCGAGGTCCCGGCGAAGGCGAAGAAGACCAAGGCCAAGAAGGCGGATGCCGCCGAGGCCGTGAAGGAAGAGGCCGAGTGATGGCTGAGACCAAGAGGAAGGCCGAGGCCGTCGAGGCCGAGGGCCACGAGCACGCCGAGCACGACGTGCGCGACGCCGAGGCCCGCGGTTACCGCAAGGCCCGCCGTGGCTACGTCGTCAGCGACAAGATGGACAAGACCATCGTCGTCGAGGTCGAAGACCGCGTGAAGCACCCGCTCTACGGCAAGGTCATCCGTCGCACCTCGAAGGTGAAGGCCCACGATGAGGCCAACACCGCCGGCATCGGCGACCTCGTCCTCATCAACGAGACCCGTCCGCTCAGCGCCACAAAGCGCTGGCGCCTGGTCGAGATCCTGGAGAAGGCAAAGTGATCCAGACCGAGTCTCGCCTCAAGGTCGCCGACAACACCGGCGCCAAGGAGCTGCTCACGATCCGTGTGCTCGGCGGTTCCAACCGTCGCTACGCGGGCCTGGGCGATGTCATCGTCGCGACCGTCAAGGACGCGATCCCCGGTGGCAACGTCAAGAAGGGTGACGTCGTCAAGGCCGTCATCGTGCGCACCGTCAAGCAGACCCGTCGTCCCGACGGCTCGTACATCAAGTTCGACGAGAACGCCGCCGTGATCCTGAAGAACGACGGGGAGCCCCGCGGCACCCGCATCTTCGGCCCGGTCGGCCGTGAGCTTCGCGACAAGAAGTTCATGAAGATCGTCTCGCTCGCCCCGGAGGTCATCTGATCATGGCGAAGATCAAGAAGGGCGACCTGGTTCAGGTCATCTCGGGCGCCAAGCCCGAGCGCGGCGGCGACCGCGGCAAGCAGGGCAAGGTCCTCGAGATCCTTGTCGAGCAGAACCGCGTCATCGTCGAGGGCGTGAACTACGTCACCAAGCACAACCGCGTGGGCCAGTCCCAGCGCGGCACCAAGACGGGCGGCATCGAAACGATGGAAGCCCCGATCCACATCTCGAACGTCGCACTCGTCGACCCCTCGACCAAGAAGCCGACCCGTGTCGGCCACCGCGTCGAGGAGCAGACCAAGGACGGCGTCAAGCGCACCGTCCGTGTGCGCTACGCGAAGAAGAGCGGCAAGGACCTCTGAACATGAGCACCACCACTGCCGCGGCGGCTGGCAAGATCCAGCCCCGCCTGAAGCAGAAGTACAACGGCGAGATCAAGTCGGCACTGCAGGAGCAGTTCGGCTACGAGAACGTCATGCAGATCCCTGGCCTGGTCAAGGTCGTCGTCAACACCGGTGTCGGTGAGGCGGCTCGTGACAGCAAGGTGATCGACGGCGCGGTGGAAGACCTCGTCAAGATCACCGGTCAGAAGCCGGTCGTCACGAAGGCCCGCAAGTCCATCGCGCAGTTCAAGCTGCGCGAGGGTCAGGCCATCGGCGCGCACGTCACGCTGCGTGGCGACCGCGCGTGGGAGTTCGTCGACCGCCTCGTCAACCTGGCGCTGCCGCGCATCCGCGACTTCCGCGGTCTGTCGGCCAACCAGTTCGACGGTCACGGCAACTACACCTTCGGCCTCCAGGAGCAGTCGGTGTTCCACGAGATCGACCAGGACAAGATCGACCGCGTGCGCGGCTTCGACATCACCGTGGTGACGTCGGCGAAGACGGACGACGAGGGTCGCGCCCTGCTGCGCGCGCTCGGCTTCCCGTTCCGCACCGAGGACGCCCAGCAGTAACACCAACCACGCTCGGTCCTCCGGCACACCGGAGGGCCGAGCATCCATGGAAGGTCGTCAGTCGTGTAACGGCTGCCGATACCTCATGACAGAAAGAGAAGAACACCCATGACGATGACAGACCCGGTCGCAGACATGCTGACCCGTCTGCGCAACGCGAACTCGGCCCACCACGACTCCGTGTCGCTGCCGAGCTCCAAGCTCAAGACGCATATCGCCGACATCCTCAAGCAGGAGGGCTACATCGCCGAGTGGGTCGTCTCCGACGCCCGCGTCGGTCAGACGCTCACCCTGACGCTGAAGTACGGCCCCAACCGCGAGCGTTCGATCGCGGGCATCAAGCGCGTGTCGAAGCCCGGCCTGCGCGTCTACGCGAAGTCGACCGAGCTGCCCAAGGTCCTCGGTGGCCTCGGCGTCGCGATCCTGTCCACCTCCTCCGGTCTTCTCACCGACCGTCAGGCCGAGCAGAAGGGCGTGGGTGGGGAAGTCCTCGCCTACGTGTGGTGATCTGACATGTCGCGAATCGGACGTCTTCCCATCGACATCCCCGCCGACGTGACCATCGAGGTCGCCGGCCAGAACGTCGCCGTCAAGGGCCCGAAGGGCGAGCTCACCCTCGCCGTCGCCAGCCCCATCGAGGTCAAGGTCGAAGAGGGCCAGGTGCTGGTCACCCGCCCCGACGACGAGCGCGAGTCGCGTTCGCTGCACGGCCTGACCCGCACGCTCATCAACAACAACATCATCGGTGTCACCCAGGGGTACACCAAGGGCCTCGAGGTCGTCGGCACGGGTTACCGCGTCGCGCAGAAGGGCAGCTCGATCGAGTTCGCCCTCGGCTTCTCGCACCCGGTGCTGGTCGACCCGCCCGCCGGGATCACCTTCACGGTCGAGGGCAACAACAAGGTCACCGTGAGCGGCATCGACAAGCAGGCCGTCGGCGAGGCGGCTGCGAACATCCGCAAGATCCGTAAGCCCGAGCCGTACAAGGGCAAGGGTGTGCGTTACGCCGGCGAGGTCGTGCGTCGCAAGGCCGGAAAGGCTGGTAAGTAACCATGGCTGTGAAGTCGAAGTCCGACGCCCGCGCGCGTCGTCACGCCCGCCTTCGCAAGAAGGTCGTCGGCACCGAGGTGCGTCCGCGCCTTGTCGTGACCCGTTCGGCACGTCACGTGTTCGTCCAGGTCGTCGACGACAGCAAGGGCCACACCGTGGCATCCGCCTCGACGCTCGAGAACGACCTGCGTGCGTTCGACGGTGACAAGACCGCCAAGGCCCGCAAGGTCGGCGAGCTCGTCGCCGAGCGTGCGAAGGCCGCCGGGGTCTCCGAGGTCGTGTTCGACCGCGGCGGCAACCGCTACGCGGGACGGGTCGCGGCGATCGCCGACGGCGCTCGTGAGGGAGGCCTGAACCTGTGAGTGAAATCAAGGAGAACGAAGTGACCACCGAGCAGACTGCTCCCGAGGGTCAGACCGCCGCCGAGGCGCCCGCCGAGCGTGAGCGCGAGCCGCGCCGCGGTGGCCGCGAGCGCAACCCCAACCGCGACCGCAACTCGCGCGACCGTTCGGAGAGCCAGTTCCTCGAGCGCGTCGTGACGATCAACCGCGTGTCGAAGGTCGTCAAGGGCGGCCGCCGCTTCAGCTTCACCGCGCTCGTCGTCGTCGGCGACGGCAACGGTGTCGTGGGCGTCGGCTACGGCAAGGCCCGCGAGGTGCCGCTGGCGATCTCGAAGGGTGTCGAAGAGGCCAAGCGCAACTTCTTCCGCGTGCCGCGCGTCGGCTCCACCATCCCGCACCCCGTGCAGGGTGAGGCCGCGGCCGGTGTCGTGCTGCTTCGTCCGGCCGCCGCCGGTACCGGTGTCATCGCCGGTGGTCCGGTGCGTGCCGTGCTCGAGTGCGCCGGCATCCACGACGTGCTGTCGAAGTCGCTCGGCTCGTCGAACACCATCAACATCGTCCACGCGACGGTGGAGGCCCTGAAGCAGCTCGAGGAGCCCCGTGCGGTCGCCGCGCGCCGCGGTCTCGAGTTCGACCAGGTCGCCCCCGCCCGTCTCGTTCGCGCCGAGGCCGCTGCGGCCGAGGCTGCGCGTCAGCAGAAGGTAGGTGCCTGATGGCCGCCCGTCTGAAGGTGACCCAGGTCAAGTCCAAGGTGAGTGAGAAGCAGAACCAGCGCGACACGCTGCGTTCGCTGGGCCTGAAGCGGATCGGCGACTCGGTCGTGCGCCCCGACGACGCCCAGACGCGCGGCTACGTGCGTACCGTCGCCCACCTCGTGAAGGTTGAGGAGATCGACTGATGGCCGAGAAGGCTGAGAAGGCGACCGAAGAGGTCGTCGAGAAGAAGACGGCTGCCAAGAAGGCTCCGGCGAAGGCTCCGGCCAAGGCCGCTGCCAAGCCGGCTGCTGAGAAGAAGCCCGCTGCCGAGAAGAAGCCGGCCGCGAAGAAGGCCGCCCCGAAGAAGGATGCCGAGGCCTCGCGCCCCGGTGTGCTCAAGGTGCACCACCTTCGCCCGGTTCCCGGTTCCAACACCGCCAAGACCCGCGTGGGTCGCGGTGAGGGCTCCAAGGGCAAGACCGCTGGCCGTGGCACCAAGGGCACCAAGGCCCGCTACCAGGTCAAGGTCGGCTTCGAGGGCGGCCAGATGCCGCTGCACATGCGCACCCCGAAGCTGCGCGGGTTCAAGAACCCGTTCCGCGTCGAGTACCAGGTCGTGAACCTGGACAAGCTCGCCGAGCTCTACCCCTCGGGCGGCGCCGTCACCGTGAGCGACCTGGTCGCCAAGGGTGCCGTGCGCAAGAACGAGAAGGTCAAGGTTCTCGGAGGCGGCGACATCGCGGTCAAGCTCGACGTTTCGGTGGACAAGGTCTCCGGCTCGGCTGAGCAGAAGATCGTCGCCGCAGGCGGTTCCGTCAAGTAAAGGCGTCAGTGGGGGCCGGAGCATCGCTCCGGCCCCCACTGGGCTACCCTGGAGGTCGGCACGCCCTCGCGCTGCCGGCATCCCCTCTGGAGGCATCCTCTTGTTCAGCGCAATCGCGCGGGTCTTCCGTACACCCGATCTGCGACGGAAGATCGCATTCACCCTCGGCATCATCGCCATCTATCGCTTCGGCGCGCACATCCCCGCCCCGTTCGTGGACTTCCCGAACGTGCAGTCGTGTCTGCGCCAGAGCTCAGGCACCGAGGGTCTGCTCTCGCTCGTCAACCTCTTCTCCGGCGGTGCCCTGCTGCAGCTGTCGATCTTCGCCCTCGGCGTCATGCCGTACATCACGGCGACGATCATCGTGCAGCTGCTGCGCGTGGTGATCCCGCACTTCGAGACCCTCTACAAGGAGGGTCAGGCGGGCCAGGCGCGACTGACGCAGTACACCCGCTACCTGACGATCGCGCTGGCACTGCTGCAGTCGACGACGCTGGTCACGGTCGCCCGCAGCGGAGCCCTCTTCGGCACCACCGGCATCGCCGAGTGCGAGGAGCTGCTCACCAACAGCGTGTGGTGGGCGCAGCTGCTCATGATCATCACGATGACCGCCGGCACCGGGCTGATCATGTGGTTCGCCGAGCTCGTCACCGAGCGCGGCATCGGCAACGGCATGTCGCTGCTGATCTTCACCTCGATCGCCGCCTCCTTCCCCTCGTCGATGTGGGCGATCTGGCAGGCCAAGGGCTTCGAGATCTTCCTGCTGGTGCTCGCGGTCGGCATCGTCGTGATGGCGCTGGTCGTCTTCGTCGAGCAGTCGCAGCGGCGCGTGCCCGTGCAGTACGCCAAGCGCATGGTCGGCCGCCGCACCTACGGCGGCACCAACACCTACATCCCGATCAAGGTCAACATGGCCGGCGTCGTGCCGGTGATCTTCGCTTCGTCGCTGCTGTACATCCCCGTGCTGATCGCGCAGTTCAACCAGCCGCAGGCGGGCGAAGAGGCCGCCGGCTGGGTCGCGTGGATCGCGCAGTACTTCACCACAGGCGACAGCCCGCTGTACATGCTGGTGTACTTCCTGCTCATCGTCGGGTTCACCTACTTCTACGTCGCGATCACCTTCAACCCCGTCGAGGTCGCCGACAACATGAAGAAGTACGGCGGGTTCATCCCCGGCATCCGTGCCGGCCGGCCCACCGCCGAGTACCTCGACTACGTGCTGACGCGCATCACCCTGCCTGGCTCGCTGTACCTCGGTCTGATCGCCCTGCTGCCGCTCATCGCCCTGGCCACGGTCGGTGCCAACCAGAACTTCCCGTTCGGCGGCGCTTCGATCCTGATCATCGTCGGCGTCGGCCTCGAGACGGTCAAGCAGATCGACGCGCAGCTGCAGCAGCGCCACTACGAAGGGCTTCTCCGCTGATGACCGCACGTCTTCTCATCGTCGGCCCGCAGGGCTCGGGCAAGGGCACGCAGGGCGTGCGCATCGCCGAGGTGGGCGGCATCCCCGCCATCTCGACGGGCGACATGTTCCGCGCCGCGATCTCGGGCGGCACCGAGCTCGGCGAGAAGGTCAAGGCGATCATCGAGGCGGGCGACCTGGTGCCCGACGAGGTCACCAGCGAGGTCGTGCGCGACCGCCTGTCGCAGGATGACGCCGCGGGCGGGTTCCTGCTCGACGGCTACCCCCGCAACCTCGGGCAGGTCGCCGACCTCGACGCGTTCCTCAGTGGCCGCGGCGAGCAGCTCGACGCCGTCATCGAGCTGTCGGTGCCTCGGGCCGAGTCGATCAACCGGCTCACCCGCCGCGCCTTCGAGCAGGGCCGCACCGACGACACCGAAGACGTCATCGAGAACCGCCTCGCGATCTACGAGCGCGAGACCGCGCCGATCCTCGACGTCTACCGCGCGCGCGGCATCGTCGACGAGATCGACGGCGTCGGCTCGCTCGACGAGATCACCGAGCGCATCGTCGCCGCCCTCACGGCACGCGGGCTGCTGCGCACCCCCGCGGTCTAGCCCGTGCTGCGGCGCTCGCTCTACAAGACCCCTGCCCAGCTGCGGGCGATGGTCGAGCCCGGTCTGATCACCGCCGCCGCCCTCGATGAGGTGCGGGCTCTGGTGGCGCCAGGGGTGACGACTCTCGAGCTCGACGCGGCAGCATCCGCTCTCATCCGTGGTCGAGGGGCGCTGTCGAACTTCCAGATGGTGCGCGGGTACCGGCACACCGTCTGCGCGTCGGTGAACGAGCAGGTCGTGCACGGCATCCCGTCGGATCGGATGCTGGAGCCCGGCGACATCGTCTCGATCGACGCCGGCGCGGAGTACCGCGGCTGGAACGGCGACTCGGCGATCACCGTCGTGGTGCCCGATCCGTCGCGACCCGAGCTCGTCGCCGAGCGCGAACGGCTGTCGGAGGTCACCCGAGGATCCATGTGGGCGGGCATCGCCTCGCTCGCCTCGGCGCGCACCCTCAACGAGGTGGGCGCGGCGATCCAGGGCTACATCGAGGCGAACGAGCCCGAGGGTGCGCCCTACGGCATCCTGCGCGAGTACGTCGGCCACGGCATCGGGCGAAAGATGCACGAGTCGCCCTCCGTGTTCAACTACCGGGTCGCAGACCCCGGGCCGGCGATCCGTCCGGGGCTCGCGCTCGCGATCGAGCCGATGGTCGTGATCGGCTCGGACGAGACTTTCGTCGAAGACGACGGCTGGACCGTTTCGACGGTCGACGGCACCGCCGGCTCCCACTGGGAGCACAGCGTGGCCGTGCATGATGATGGAATCTGGGTGCTGACCGCGAAAGACGGCGGCGCCGAGGGGCTCGCGCCGTTCGGCGTGACACCCCGGCCGATGGTGTGAGGACGAAAATGGCAACGGCTGCGCGCAAGACGAACTGGTTCGCGATCTGGATCAGCCTCGCGGTGGTGGTGGTGCTCGTGCTGGTCGCGGGCCTGGTGATCTGGATGAACAACCAGTCGTCCGCGCCCGGAGAGGTCCCCGACAGCGCGGGCATCAACCAGGAGACCGGCGCGATCGCCGTCGGCGACGGGTCGAACGTGCTCGACACCTACATCGACTTCATGTGCCCGATCTGCGGTCAGTTCGAGGAGCTCTACGGCGAGACGATCGAGGGCCTCGTCAACGACGGCTCGATCACCCTCAACATCCACCCGATCTCGATCCTCGACCGCGCCTCGATGGGCACCGAGTTCTCCACGCGCTCCGCCAATGCCGCGTACTGCGTGGCCGAGGCGCAGCCCGAGTCGTCGCTGGCGTTCCTGCAGGCCATGTTCGCCAACCAGCCTGAGGAGTCGACCGAGGGCCTGACCGATGCGCAGATCCTCGACATCGCCGCCCAGGCCGGGGTCACCGGCATCGACGACTGCGTCGCCGACCAGACCTACGCCGACTTCGTCGCCACGATGACCGACCAGACCCCGGTGCAGCCAGGTGCCTCCGGAATCGGCACCCCGACCGTGCTGCTGAACGACGAGTTCGTCACGCTCACGGGCGACCCCCAGGCCGACCTGGTCGACGCGCTGCAGTAGTCGCTCCGGCGGGCCCCGCGTCGCGGGGCCCGGCCACGGCTATCATGACGCCATGAGCCGACGCCCGGTGCTCACAGGGCTTCTCGTGGCCGCGGGCTGCGCCGTGATCGCGCTCTGCCCCGCGGGCGCGGCGGCCGCGGTGGCATCTGCGACTCCCACCCCGACCGCGACCGCGACCCTCACTCCGACTCCGACTCCGACTCCGACTCCGACGCCGACCCGGACGCCGACTCCGACTCCGACACCGGCGCCCGCGGCGCGCGCGGCGGCCGTCGCCTCCTTCACCGTCGAGAAGGATCTCGTCGACGCCGGCTCTGGCTTCGACGGCACGTTCACGGTCTTGTGGTCCTGCGATTCCGGGGAGGCCGGCACCCTGCACCTCGCCGCCGGTGAGGTCTCCGCGCCGATCGCCGTGCCGGTGGGCGCCGAGTGCGGCGTGCAGGAGAGCCTCCCGTTGCCGCCGGCCGGCTGGGACTGGGCGGAGCCGCTGATCTCGGGCATGCCCGCGTCGGGGATCATCCCGCCGTCCGCGGTCGACGACCCGCTGCCGATCGTCGTCCACAACCACGCGCTGCAGGTGCTCGGCTACCTCGTCATCCGGCCCGTCGTCACAGACCCCGACGGGGTGTCGTTCACCGACCGCTTCTCGGGCACGTGGACCTGCACCTACCGCGGCGAGGTGAGCACGGGTGCGTGGGCGGCGAGTACGACGACGACGCACGTCGAGCGGATCCCCGAGACATCGGTGTGCAGTGTCACCGAGGACGCGCCCGCCGATCCGCCGGGGGGCACGTGGGCGGATGCCGTCGTCTCGGACGCCGTCATGATCGGCGACGACGACAATCCCGTCGTCGTCACCGTGACCAACACGCTCCGGGCGCGGGCGACGCTCGCCGGAACCGGCGGCGGGATGCCGTGGGGCATCGCCACGGCGGGGCTCGCCGCGGCGGGCGCCGGCATTCTGGCGGCCACGGCACGCAGACGGGACGGACGCGCGGGCGGCTGACTCCGATCGGTGGTTTGCCGGGTGCCTGCCTATCACGTATGATTGATCTTTGGTGCCTTGCGCCCTTGTCGGCGTGTCGACGCACCGAGCAATCCATCCACCGCAGACCGATCGGGTCTGCAGAAGTGTTAGCGAGTCTATGGCGAAAAAAGACGGTGTCATCGAAATCGAAGGCACGGTGTCCGAGGCGCTGCCCAACGCGATGTTCCGCGTCGAGCTGACCAACGGCCACAAGGTGCTCGCCACGATCTCGGGCAAGATGCGGCAGAACTACATCCGCATCATCCCCGAAGACCGTGTCGTCGTGGAGCTGAGCCCCTACGACCTCACGCGTGGCCGCATCGTCTACCGCTACCGCTAACCCCTCGAGTCCGATCGAGAAGTAACGCCCCGCGCTCGCGCGCGCCCGGCGAGGACAGCGAACAGGAAAGAAACATGAAGGTCAACCCCTCCGTCAAGCCCATCTGCGACCACTGCAAGGTCATCCGTCGCCACGGTCGCGTCATGGTCATCTGCAAGTCGAACCCTCGACACAAGCAGCGCCAGGGTTGAGACGGGACGGATCAATGCGGCGCAGCCGCGTTGATGCGTCATCGTCTCAAGGTTGAGCGAGGGCCGAAGGCCCGAGTCGAAACCCACGACACAGCGCACTTCGGATGCTGCGGCATCCGCATCCGCATAACTGAACACACCACAACTGCAGCGTCAGAACCCCGCGAGGGGGGACACCCCGGGTCGGAGGCCCGGGCACCGATTCTGCTCCACACCTCCGATTCACTCCAGGAGACCGCATGGCACGTCTTGCCGGCGTCGACATCCCGCGCGACAAGCGCGTGGTGATCGCACTCACCTACATCTACGGCGTTGGCCGTACCCGCTCGAACGAGATCCTCACCGCGACGGAGATCGACGAGAACATCCGCGTCAAGGACCTCACCGACGACCAGCTCGTCGCCCTGCGCGACTACATCGAGGCCAACTACAAGGTGGAGGGTGACCTGCGCCGCGAGGTGGCCGCCGATATCCGCCGCAAGGTCGAGATCGGCTCGTACGAGGGCCTGCGCCACCGCCGCGGCCTGCCGGTGCGCGGTCAGCGCACGAAGACCAACGCCCGTACCCGCAAGGGCCCGAAGCGCACCGTCGCCGGCAAGAAGAAGGCGCGCTAAGGCGCCGCCAGGGTTTAGGAGAACATACTCATGGCACAGGCCAAGACCGCCGCGCGCAAGCCGCGCCGCAAGGAGAAGAAGAACATCGCGCTGGGCCAGGCCCACATCAAGTCGACGTTCAACAACACCATCGTCTCGATCACCGACCCCTCGGGCGCCGTCATCAGCTGGGCGTCGTCGGGTGGCGTGGGCTTCAAGGGCTCGCGCAAGTCGACTCCCTACGCTGCAGGCATGGCGGCCGAGTCCGCCGCCCGCCAGGCGCAGGAGCACGGCGTCAAGAAGGTCGACGTCTTCGTGAAGGGTCCGGGTTCGGGCCGCGAGACCGCGATCCGCTCGCTCCAGGCCGCCGGCCTCGAGGTGGGTTCGATCCAGGACGTCACCCCGCAGGCGCACAACGGCTGCCGCCCGCCGAAGCGTCGCCGGGTCTGATTTTCGGATGCAGGGGCCCCGCCGTCGGCGGCGGCCCCCGCATCCGCGTCTTCGACAACTCAACATCACACCCACCGCACGTGTCATATAGCGGGCACGTGATCGAAAGGAACACATAGTGCTCATTGCACAGCGTCCCACTCTGACCGAGGAGAAGGTCGGGGAGTTCCGCAGCCGCTTCGTCATCGAGCCGCTGGAACCCGGCTTCGGTTACACGATCGGCAACGCGCTGCGTCGCAGCCTGCTCTCGTCGATCCCCGGGGCTGCCGTCACCAGCATCCGCATCGACGGAGTGCTGCACGAGTTCAGCACCATCCCGGGCGTGAAGGAGGATGTCACCGAGATCATCCTCAACATCAAGCAGCTCGTCGTCTCGAGCGAGCGCGACGAGCCCATCACGGCGTACCTGCGCAAGACCGGCGCCGGTGAGGTCACCGCCGCCGACATCTCGGCTCCCGCCGGTGTCGAGGTGCACAACCCCGAGCTGGTCATCGCGACGCTCAACGACACGGCCAAGTTCGAGCTCGAGCTCACGATCGAGCGTGGCCGCGGCTACGTCTCGGCCACCCAGAACCGCAACGAGTACGCCGAGGCCGGGGTCATCCCGATCGACTCGATCTACTCGCCGGTGCTCAAGGTGAGCTACCGCGTCGAGGCCACCCGTGCCGGTGAGCGCACCGACTTCGACAAGCTCGTGCTGGACGTCGAGACCAAGCCCGCGATCGACCCCCGCGACGCCGTCGCCTCGGCCGGCCGCACCCTGACCGAGCTGTTCGGTCTGGCGCGCGAGCTCAACGTCGAGGCCGAGGGCATCGAGATCGGCCCGGCGCCGGTGGAGACCGTGCTCTCCAACGAGCTGTCGATGCCGATCGAGGACCTCGATCTGTCGGTGCGTTCGTACAACTGCCTCAAGCGCGAGGGCATCAACACGGTGTCGGAGCTCGTCGCCCTCTCGGAGACGCAGCTCATGAACATCCGCAACTTCGGCCAGAAGTCGGTCGACGAGGTGCGCGACAAGCTCATCTCGCTCGGCCTGTCGCTGAAGGACTCGGTCCCCGGGTTCGACGGCGCGCACTTCTACGGCGGATACGACGACGAGACCGTCTGACCCTTTTTCACACTGGAGTAACTGAGAATGCCCAAGCCCACGAAGGGTCCCCGCCTCGGAGGCGGCCCCGCACACGAGCGTCTGCTGCTTGCGAACCTCGCCGCAGCGCTGTTCACCCACCGCTCGATCAAGACGACCGAGACCAAGGCCAAGCGCCTGCGTCCGCTCGCCGAGCGCCTGATCACCTTCGCCAAGCGCGGCGACCTGCACGCCCGTCGCCGGGTGCTGTCGGTCATCGGTGACAAGGAAGTCGTGCACGTCCTGTTCACCGAGATCGCGCCGCTGGTCGCCGAGCGTGAGGGCGGCTACACCCGCATCACGAAGATCGGCAACCGCAAGGGCGACAACGCCCCCATGGCCCAGATCGAGCTCGTGCTCGAGCCGGTCGCCAAGAAGGCGTCGGCCAAGAAGACCGCGGCGAAGAAGGATGCTGCTGCTCCTGCCGCCGAGGCCGCCCAGGCCGACGAGAGCGCTGTCGAGGAGGCTCCCGTCGAGGAGGCCGCCGAGGCCGGCGCCGAGTCGCCCGAGGAGGGCGCCGCTGCCGAGGCTGCGGCCGAAGAGGCCGTCGAGGCTCCAGAAGAGGCTGCGGCCTCCGAGGAGAAGTCCGCGTAAGTCGGACACCTTGCACCAGCGAGGCCCGCACCCTTCGGGGTGCGGGCCTCGCGGCGTTGCAGGGCGGGCGTAGGGTGGCGGGGTGAGCAGCGACAGCATCCCCACGCTCGCCGAGCGCCTGGGGCCGACCCCCGACGCCGTGCCGCGCGCGCACCCCGATGTGGCGCAGTGGCGCGCGGCGACGATGGCCGACGTCGACGCGATCCACACGGTGTTCGCCGCGGCGGCGCCGGTCGATCACCCGACCTACACGAGTCCCCGAGAAGAGATCGAAGAGACCCTCGAGCTCAGCCACGTCGACATCGCCCGCGACACGATGATCGCGTTCGGCCATGACGGCGCGGCGCTGGCGGCCGGGGTCGTGCTCAACCACCCCGACCGCACGACCACCGTCAAGGCCTACCTGATGGGCGCCGTGCACCCCGCGCACCGGCGCCGAGGCATCGGCTCGGCGCTCATCGGGTGGCAGTATGCGCGGGCGCGTCAGCAGCTGGCCTCCAGCGGCGTGAGCCTCCCCGGCGAGGTCGACGTCTACGCCGACGAGGGCAACGACGGGCTCGTGCACCTGGCGGAGCGCCTGGGCCTTCTCACGGAGCGCTGGTTCAGCTCGATGGTGCGCGACAGCGCGACCGCGGTGCCCGAGACGACGGATGCCGAGGGCATCGCGATCGTGCCGTTCACCGCCGAGCGGGCCGAGGCCGTGCGCGCCGCCCGCAACGACGCGTTCCGCGACCATTGGGGGAGCCTGCCGACCGACCCCGAGCGGTGGGCGCAGTTCGTGGGCGGCCCGTTCTTCCGCCCCGACCTGTCGCGCCTCGCGCTCGACGGGGATCGGGTGGTCGCCTTCTGCCTCTCGTCGGTCAACGAAGACGACTGGGCCACGCTCGGCGCCTCGAACGCGTACATCGATCTCATCGGGGTCGTCCGCGACCACCGCGGCCGCGGCCTCGCGCCGCGCGTCATCGCGGCGGGGCTGCGGGCGATCGCCGCCGCGGGGCTCGAGAAGGCCGTTCTCGACGTCGACACGGCCAGCCCCACCGGGGCGAACGCGCTCTACGAGGGCCTCGGGTTCGTGGCCACCGAGCGCAGTCGCGCGCTCGTGCGGCACCTGTAGCGACAGCATCCGCCGCCGCGAATATTCACGGCGGCGTGCCCCGTGTCGGCGCCGATGCGGGCCGTAATGTGGTGTCAACGGAAGACGCCGAAGGGCCACAGCCCCCGGATCTTCCCGCAGATGTGACGAGCCCGCATGGCAGGCCACCGGAGTCCGGTGCCGATGCGGGCTCGTTCTGCGTGCGTCGACGGGTGGCGGCGATCGCTACGCTGGAAGCCGTGCGCCTTCGCCTCGACCTCGCCTACGACGGCACGAACTTCCGCGGGTGGGCTCGGCAGCCGCAGCTGCGCACCGTGCAGGGCACGCTCGAGGGGGCCCTCGCCCGCGTGCTGGGCGGCGACCCGCGGGTGGTCGTGGCCGGCCGCACCGACGCCGGCGTGCACGCCAGAGGCCAGGTGGCGCACCTCGACCTCGACGAGGCGCAGCAGCAGCGGCTGCAGCTGCGTTCGGGGCGATACGGCGACACGCGCGACCCCATCGAGGCGCTCGCCCGTCGGCTGACGGGTGCCCTCGGCGCCTACTCCGACCTGGCGGTGATCCGCTCGAGCATCGCCCCCGAGGGGTTCGATGCGCGGTTCTCCGCCGTGTGGCGCCGCTATGAATACCGCCTCGCCGACCGCGCGGCCGGCTACGACCCGCTCGAGCGTCACCGCACGACCTTCGTGCGCGCCGACCTCGATGCGCAGGCGATGGATGCCGCTGCCCGATCGCTCATCGGACTGCACGATTTCGCCGCCTACTGCAAGCCGCGGCCCGAGGCGACGACCATCCGCACGCTGCTCGAGTTCGACTGGCGCCGCGACGAGGCCGGAGTGCTGGTGGCGCACGTGAAGGCCGACGCGTTCTGCCACAGCATGGTGCGGGCGCTCGTGGGCGGCTGCGTCGCGGTGGGGGAGGACAGGCTGGCCGTCGACGATCTCGCCGAGATCCGCGATGGGCTCGAGCGCGTGCCCGAGGTCAAGGTGCTCGCCGCACGGGGGCTCACCCTCACCGAGGTCGGCTACCCCACAGACGAGCTGCTCGCGACCCGCGCAGAGCAGACGCGCGCGCGGCGCGACGGCGACGTCGACGACGACTGAACCCCGAGAGCAACCGGTGCGCTGATGGATTCGCTCAGAACCGGCGGCACGGCCTGCGCACCCCCCGCGACGCGCAATAGGGTGGGAGCGATGAAGGTCATCTCGTACAACCTGCGCAAGCATCGGGCCGCCAGCGAGCTCGCCGAGCTGGTCGAGACGCACGCCGCCGACGTGCTGTGTCTGCAGGAGTACGACACCTCCGAGATCCCGGAGCGCATCGGCGGCCTGCACCTGGCCGAGGCGACGCAGCGCAACCGCTTGGGCCTTGCGGTCTATTACCGCGAGAACCAGTTCCGCCCCGTCGAGGTGCGTTCGCTGGCGCTGAAGAAGTCGCTGCACGACCGCGTGCTCAAGCCCGCAGAGGAACGGCTGCTGGGGGTGCGGCTGCACGACATCGACGAGGGACACGACGTGATCGTCGCGTCGTTCCACGCCGCGCCGCTCACGGCGCTGAACTCGCTGCGGCGACACCAGATCCGCGCGGCCCTCGACGAGCTCGCGACCCTCGGCGAGGGACTTCCTGCGCTCATGGTGGGCGACTACAACTACCCCGTCTTCAAAGAGAAGCTCGGCGAGCGGGTGCGCGAGCACGGCTACGAGCTGACCCTCAGCGATGCCCGCACCTACACGCGCTACCGCTTCTTCCGCGGGCACTACGACTTCGCCACTTCGGTGGGCTTCTCGATCGACCGCATCAAGACGCTGCCGCAGGGGCGCAGCGATCATCTGCCGATCCTCGTGACGGCCTCGCCGACGCCGCAGGCGCAGGCGACGGATGCTGCCGCCGACGTCGCCTGAGAGGCCGCGGCGTCGAACGCCCGAGTGACGTGAGCGCGAAGCTCTGACGTCGACGGCCGGTGCCGACCGCGCCCCCTGAAAATCAGATGCGGCCGGCGCCTGCTCGTCTGCGACGATCCCCCCGTCGCATGAGTATTACACCGCGTCGGCGGCGGAAATTGCGGTATTTGCGCGGGAATTGCGTCAGAAATATCGCGCTCGATCCGCCTTGTCCGCTAGGCGCACGACATGGCGCCAGGCGAACGAAGAGGGTCCCCGAGCCGAAGCTCGGGGACCCTCTTCGTGAAGTGTCTGTGTCAGGCCGAGGTGCTCTGGCGCTGACGACGCACCGTGGCGGCGACGGCGATCGAGGCGCCGGCGAGCACGAGGGCGCCGCCGCCGACCCAGAGGCCGAGAAGCGCCGTGCTGTCGGAGCCGGTGCCGGCGAGGTCATCGGTCGTCGCGGTGCCGTCTGCGGCGACCGAGAGAACCGTGGAGCCCACGATGCCGCTGGTGGCGCCGGTGCCGGTCAGCGTGTAGTCGCCAGAAGCGTTCGACGGCAGCGTCACGGCGACCGAAGCGGCGCCGTCGGAGCCTGCGGTCTTGGTGGTCGAGGCGCTCGAGACGGCGAACTTGACGAAGGCGAGCGTGGCGCCCGCGCCGTTCTCGCCGGTCAGCGTGAAGCTCACCGTCTCGCTCGGGTCGAAGCCTGCGAACGAGAACGTCCCGCTGCCACCGGGAGCGATGGTCGCCGGGCCGGTGATGTCGCCCGACGGGATGTAGGCGTTGGCTGCGGCCGGTGCGGCGAAGATGGCCACGGCCAGCAGTGCTGCCGCGGCGGTTGCCTTGATCGTCTTCTTCATGGGTGCGTTCCGTCCGTCTGCCGTATCGGCCGCCCACGCGCGCGAGAGTTCAGAGAACCGTCGTCGGGGAGACCTGCGTTCAGCCAGTATTCAGGATGAGCACGTTCTCATGCAAATCTTGCGGGTTTCGGTTCTGTAAACACTTCGAATCGTTACGGACCCGTCCAGGCGGGCGCTCCGCATAGACTGACGGACGATCGGCAGGAGAGGCAGATGGCACACCGACGGGTTCGCATGGCAGCATCCGCGGGCGCTGCGGCGCTGGCAGTCCTCGCGCTTTCCGGCTGCGGTCCCGCACCGTGGCAGGGGGAGTCGTCGGCGTCGCCGACGCCCACGACCTCGGTGAGCGTCGCGCCTCCGGTCTCGAACGACCTGTCGTCGGGCAGCACGGAGCGAGAGCTCACGGCCGGGGCCGTGACCGCGACCGTGAACTACTGGTCGGAGCTGTCGATGGACCGTTGGACGGCCAACGCGGTCAAGCCGATCAGCCTGTCGCTGGTGACCGAGATCACCCCCGACGACGGTCAGAAGGTGTATCTGCAGAAGGCGACGATGGTGGCCGTCCCAGGCAACGCCGACGAGACCTTCGCCGCTCTCGACCCGCAGACGGATGCCGCCACCGTGACTCCCGGTTACCTCGTGCTCGACCCCTACAGCTATTCGCAGACCTTCAACGTGGGCGCGGTGCCGGCGGAGGCGACCTTCGTGACGGTGCAGTTCACCTACGACTTCCTGGTGCAGACGGCGCCGAAGTCGAAGGAGTACGCGAAGCAGACCGCGACCGACACCCTGACGATCGCGATCGCCCAGGGCTGACCCGAGCGATCACCGGGTCTTGAGGATTCCTTGAGGATCCGTTGGCGATACATCGGCGCAAACCGGAGGTCGAGCCGCCAGGATTGAGGCAGCGGAACACCCCGCACCCCCCCCCGAACGTCAGGAACTCCACCGTGTCGAACACGCCCTCCGAGCCCGTCGAGCAGACAGCTGCCGACGTCCACGGCTTCG
This sequence comes from Microbacterium fluvii, assembly GCF_025515205.1. Classification (GTDB taxonomy): domain Bacteria; phylum Actinomycetota; class Actinomycetes; order Actinomycetales; family Microbacteriaceae; genus Microbacterium; species Microbacterium fluvii. Next base: position 179,740 of record NZ_JAOPFX010000001.1, read on the forward strand.
CCGACGACTTCTCGTCGGTGCTGGAGAACACGACGGGGCACCGCTCGACGATCGGCTGCGTCATCCCCGCCTACAACGAGGAGGAGTCGATCGCGGCGGTCATCCAGTCGCTGCTCGACCAGACGCGTGTGCCCGACGTCATCCACGTCGTCGTCAACAACACCTCCGACGCGACCGTGAAGATCGCCAGCGACTTCAGCGGACCGCACGAGATCACCACCGAGCTCGGCGAGCAGTTCACCGAGGTGTTCGTGCACGACATCGGCAAGAACCCCGACAAGAAGGTCGGCGCGCTCAACTACGGCTATGCGCTGGTCGAGGGCTACGACTACCTGCTCGGTGTCGACGGCGACACGATCGCCGACCCTCGGGCCGTCGAATACCTCGAGACCGAAGCGGTCAGCGACTCGCGCATCGGCGGCATCTCGGCGATCTACTCGATCGACGACCGCCCCATCAAGGGCGGCATCGCCAAGTTCCTCATCGCCGGCCAGCGCACCCAGTTCGCGGCCTTCAACCTGCAGAACCTGCTCCGCGGCCGCAACATGGCGGTGCTGGGCGGTCAGTTCTCGATCTTCTCGACGACCGCCCTGCGCGACGTCATGACGGCCAATCACCAGTCGACGCCGTGGGTGAAAGACAGCGAGGTCGAAGACTCGCTGCTGTCGCTGCAGATCAAGAGCGCCGGCTACCTCACCAAGATCAGCCCCTTCGCCCGCGCCGACGTCGGCGGCATGACGACGCTCCGAGGCTACGACGCCCAGCAGGTCAAGTGGACCTACGGCGCCATCGAGCTGATGTGGCCGGGGCAGCGCGGCGACACGAAGGGTCAGCCCTTCCACCCGAACCTGCGCATCCGCTGGTTCGAGAACCTCGGCATGCTCACGAACCTGTTCGTGCGCGTCGCGTTCCTGATCCTGCTCGCCGGGTCCCTCTCGATCAACGCGTTCGTGTTCTCGGCGTGGTGGCTCATTCCGCCGCTCGTCGCGATCCTGCTCAACGTGCGCATCGCCTTCACGCTGCACAGCCGCACGACCCGCGACGTGCTGTTCGCGGCGCTGATCGTGCCGGCCGAGGTGTTCATGTGGATCCGGCTCAGCCACTTCGTGCGCTCGTGGACCCGATTCCTCTCGCGCAAGAAGGTCGACAACTGGGCCATGCAGGCCAAGGCCGAGCGCGGCGGCGGCTCCGGGCACTGGATGCCCTTCATCCTGCTGGGCGTCGTCGGCATCGCCGTCGCGGTGATCTGGTCGATGCTCGGGCCCATGGTGCAGTCCACGATCCTGTGGATCGGCTGGCCGATCGTGGGGATCGTCACGGTGCTGCAGACCGTGATGATGCTGTTCAAGCTGCTGCGCCGCCAGCAGGGCTACAAGGTCTGACGTCGGGGGGAGACGTCGGAGGGGGTCTCGGCCGGTTCTTGGGGGACGGCCGAGGCCCCTGTTTCTGTTGGTGCCGGCCTACGCGCCCGACACGTACTCGCTCGTGAGGCGGTAGCCGACGCCGCGCACCGTCTCGATGTAGCGCGGGTTGACCGGGTTGTCGCCGATCTTGCGGCGGAGGTTGGTCATGTGCGCCTCGATGGCGCGCTTGTCGGCGTCGCCGACGAAGTAGCTCGTCACGTACGACTCGCCGCGGAGCACGAGGGTCAGATCGGCCTTGCTGCGCACGCGGCGCTTCGACTCCATGAGGGTGGCGAGCAGGTCGAACTCGGTGCGGGTGAGCTCGAGCTCTTCGTGCCCGGCGAGCACGACCCGGCTCTCGGGGTCGAGCCGCAGGTCGCGGTGGGTGAGGGTGTGCGGGCCCAGTGCGGGCGTCGCGGATGCCGCCGGCACGAGATCGCCGCCGGGTGCGGGCGATGCGGGCACGACCACGGGCTGCACCGGCGTCGCGATGAACTCGATGGGCGCGGGCTCGGCGGCGGGGGCGGCCGGCTGCTCACCCGGCCGCAGCGTCGGGATGGCGGAGGTGGCCGGCCGTGCGGCGGGGAACGAGGGTCCCACCTGGTCCTGCCTGGGAGCCGACACGGGGGCGGCGGAGCCGCCCAGCCGCGGCCGGCGCAGCAGCGCGTCGATGCGCGCCCGCAGCTCCCGAGGGCGGAACGGCTTGTTGAGGTACTCGTCGGCACCGGCGCCCAGGCCCAGCACGACGTCGGCCTCTTCTTCGAGCCCCGTGAGCATGATGATGTAGGTGTCGCTCTGCGCGCGGATGCGGCGGGCGGCCTCGAATCCGTCGATCCCCGGCATGTTGACGTCGAGCGTCGTGATCAGCGGCTGGTACTGCAGCACGGCGCGCACGCCGTCGATGCCGTTGCCCACCGAGACCGTCGAGAAGCCCATCGCCTCGAGCACTTCGACCAGGAGGTGCCGGATGTCGGGGTCGTCTTCGACGATCACCGCTGTTCTGAGGGCGGTGACGTCGTTCATGCGGGGGTACTCCGAGGCTGGGGGCGGTATATCGGTGCCCATGCTACACAGCCCGTCCAGGGCTGAGGGCCGCTGACGCTCGGCGCCGCGGAAGCGACGGCATCCGTCGTCATCGCACCTCGCGGGTGAGCTCCACGGCGGCCTGCGGCCACCAGACACCGGCGGCGGGGCCGCCGTTGCACTCGCCGTCGCTCTCGCCGGGCGGCTTGATCCACAGGTTGGTGTCGACGACCTCGTCGCCGAAGGTGCCGCCGGGCTCGCCCACGAGGCGGCCTTCGGGGTTGCACCATTCGCCGTTCGTGCCGGCGCCGCTGCGCGACGTGTCGATGATCGCGTGGCCGCCGCCGAGGGCGGAGGCCAGTGCGTGCGCGTAGTCGAACTCGGCGGAGGCGGCGTTGTAGTTCGACACGTTCGTGGAGAAGCCGCGCACGCGGTCGTAGAGGCCGGTGGCGCGGATGATCTCGGCCATCTTCGCCGCCGTGTGCCACGTGGAGTGGCCGCCGTCGAGATAGATCCAGGTATCGGTGCCGGCCAGCGCGTCGATGGCCCCGCCGAGCTGCCGGGAGCGGTCGGCGAGGTTGCCGCATTCGTCGGAGAGGGCGAGGCTGTCGGGCTCGAGGATCACGATCTGGCGCACGTCGCGGGCGACCTGCAGGGCCTGGCCGATCTCGGCGGTCCACGTGGCGTAGTCGGCCTCGTCGAGTCCGCCGGCGGAGTGGTTGCCGCAGTCGCGCCCCGGCAGGCCGTAGACGACGATGGCGAGGGTCGCGTCCTGCTCGCGCGCCTGTGAGGCCAGGTGCGCCACCCGCGCGCCGACCTCGCCGATCGGCTCCTTCTCTGGAGTGAGCCAGAACGCGGTGGGCTGGGCGGCGAGGTAGGCGGCGGCCGCGCGTTCGTCGGCGGTCGCGGAGGCGTCTTCGGATGCCGTGGCCGCCGGTGCCTCGGCGGGCACGACGATGCGCGTGCCGACGGCCGGCGGCTGCGCGCCGAGGCTGCGCAGGGCGCTCGAGACGCCGATCGAGGCGGCGACGACGGCGCCGACGACCACGAGCGCTGCGACGACGATCATCGCGATGACGAGGGCCCTCGGCATCCGTCGTCGGCGCGTGCGTGCAGGCGACGAGGGGGAGGCGGGGGCGGAGGGCACACCCGGACTCTACCGGCCAGGAGTGCGGTCAGTCGCGCTCGCGGCGGCGCCGCGCGACGGTGACGGCGACGATCACGGCACCGGCCAGCAGCAGCACTCCGCCGCCGACCCACAGTCCGATCAGGCGGGCGCTGTCGGCGCCGGTGACCGGCAGCGATCCGTCGGCCGCCGTCACGGTGGTGCTCGCGGCACCGCCCGCGGAGGTCGGCGAGATGGCCGCGAAGTTGTAGACGCCGCTGGCATCGGCGGGCAGCGTGATCGTCACGCCCTCGAGCGCACCGGTCGCGGTGGAGGTGCGGGTGGTGCTGCCGGTCGAGACGGCGAACTTGACGAAGCCGAACTCGACTCCCGCACCGTTCTCTCCGGTCACGGTGATCGTGACGGTCTCTGCCGCGCCGAAGGTGCCGTCGCCGCACTCGAAGGTCACGGTGGAGCCCGCCGTCATCGTGGAGGGTGAGACCGAGCAGGCGTCGGAGGGCGGATAGAGGGTCGATGCGCTCGCCGCGGTGGGGGCGGCGAACGCCGCGATGCCGACGACGGCCATGGCCAGTGGTGCGTGCCAGAACCGGCGCTTCATGCAGATCCCCTCCCCCGACGGCCCGAAGGCGCGCCTGCAGAGAATTCTACGGCGTGTTGCAGGTGGCGGCGTACGAGGTGGGCAGATCGGCGTCGATGGTCGGAGTGAGCTCGGCGATCACCGTCGGGGCGGCCGGCTCGGGAGAGCGCACCGTGACCTCGGCGGTGGTGGACTCGCCGGGCTTCAGGTCGACCTCGAACGAGAGCACCTGCCGGTCGTCGTGGAAGCCGCCGCCGAAGCCGTCGTCGTTGCTCAGCGTCGCCGACATGAGGTCGTACCCCGTCGGCAGATAGACGTAGGCGACGGTGCGAGCGGTGCCAGGGGGAACGCCGAAGCCGCCGCCGCCGGTGACGTAGTCGGGGAGCGAGGTCGCGGCATCGTCGGGGGCCGTGTTGGTCAGTGTCAGCGTGAGGGTCGTCATGCCCGTGGCCCTGCCGCGTGCGTCGACGGCGCACGACTCCCACTGCAGCGACGTCTCGGGGGTGACGTAGTAGTCCATCTTCGAGCCGGTGCCGTCGTTGAGGTACACGCCGATGCGGGCGGTCTGCTTCGTGGTCGTGGGCAGCCCGCCGGCGAGCGTCGTGCCCTCGAGCACGGACTGGTCGCGGTCGACGGCGCTCCAGATGAGCAGTCGGCGTTCGTCGCCGGCGCGACCGAGCGCCGAGACCAGGGTCGCGGGGTCGGCGTCTCCGCCGGCGAGGGCGTCGAAGACCGACGCGGCGGCCAGCGCGAAGAAGGCGTCTTGGTCGGAGGGGTTCTCGTAGCGCTTGTAGACGTCGTTGAGCAGCAGCTGCACAGCGTTGTCGGAGGTGAGGGTGTCGCCGGTGGGCAGGGTCACCGGGCCGGTCGCCTCGAGCAGATACGACAGCGCGACCGGGTCCATCGCGAGCACGCCGTCGACCTCGTCGCCGGTCTCGCGCAGCCACATCTCGCGGGCCAGCTCGCCCGACAGGGTGAAGTCGGGCACCTGCGTGACGTTCTGGATCCACTGGGCCGGCCGCGTGCCGTAGATGCGCTCGACGTCTGCGGGCAGCTCGATGACGGCATCCGAGAACTTGTCGAAGTCGCTCGACGAGCCCTGCGCCGCCATCGTCATTTTGCCCTCGTCGGTGTGCACGACGCTCATGGCACCGACGATGCCGCCCAGCGACCGCCACTCCGCGTTGTTCTGGAAGACGATCAGGTAGTCCCGAGGTCCGTCGGCGCCGAGCATCGCGGGCAGCAGCTCGGTGGCGCGCGCCAGGGCGTCGGTCGCCGTCGCCGAGGTCTGCAGCAGCTGCGAGACCTGGTCGACGGCGTCGCGCACGGGGCCGAGCAGCACCGATCCGTCGAGGCGGGCGACGGATGCCGCGGCCGCGGCGACGCCGTCGGCACCGGTGCGGGCGGGCTCGGCGATCGAGCTGAACACCGTCGTGTCGATGCGCCCGTCGGTGGGGCGGAAGGCGTCGAGCGAGAACTCGGCGGCGACCTCTGCGAGCGGCGTGAGCGCGGTGCCGGCGACGTCGTCGGCGGCGGCGGCCACCGTCGACACCGCCGTGAGCTGGGCACCCAGCCACGGGGTCTGCTCGAGCAGCCTCCAGACCGGGTCGGAGGTGAGCGAGCGTGCGGCCGACGTGTCGGCCGACAGCTCGGAGATGAGCGCGGAGGCCTGCGTGGGGTCGCTGAGGTTGTCGACGGCCTCGGTGACGGTCGATTCGGCGGCCCGCAGGTGGGAGTAGGCGGCGGCGCCGCGGGCGCCGACCCAGGCGAGGGCGGCGAGGCTCAGCAGCACGACGACGCCGAGCGCGCTCGCGAAGACGATCCCTGCGATGCGTGCGGGCCGCGGCAGGACGGGTTCGCTCACCCGACTACCCTACGGGCGTCTTGCTGGGCGACCGCCGCGGTCCCTCGGCCGAGGCGGCTGCGGCCGCCTCCTCCTGCTGCATGCGCTTGCGCCACTGGCGTCTGGTCATCGGCTGCCACTCGGAGGTGTAGTAGCCGCGGTACTGGTAGCCGTAATAGGCGGCTCCCGCGCCGCGCCGAGGCACCTTGTTGAGCACGACGCCCAGCACGCGGCCGCCGACGCGGTCGATGTTGCCCAGCGCCTTCTGCATGATCTCGTAGGTCGTGCGACCGGCCGAGACCACCAGCAGCATGCCGTCGGCCGCGGTCGAGAGCACGGCCGCGTCGGTCACGGGGATCGTGGGGGGCGAGTCGACGATGACGGTCGCCTCGCGGGCGAGGCCGGCCAGCAGCTCGCGCATGCGCTGCGAGCCGAGCACCTCGCTCGGGTTCGGGGGGAGCCGGCCCGCCGGCAGCACGCGCAGGTTGCCCGTCGCGTCGGGCGAGTGCGCGACATCGACGACCTTCGCCCGGCCGGCGAGCACGTCGGTGAGGCCCGCGCCCTCGGGCAGATCGAAGAGGTTCGCGATGACGGGGCGGCGGAGATCGGCGTCGACGAGCACGACCTTCTGGCCGGCCGCGGCGAGGCTGAGGGCGATGTTGGCCGAGGTGGTCGACTTGCCGTCGCCGGGGAGAGGGCTGGAGACCACGATGATGCGCGGCGGACGGTCGACGTCCATGAACTGCAGGTTGGTGCGCAGCTCCCGCATCGCCTCGGTCATCGCGGTGGAGTTCTGGGTGCGCCCAGCGCCCTCGAAGGCGAGCACGCCGCGCTGGGCGACGAGATCCTTCTCGAGCGGCAGGGTGCCCACCACGGCGGCGCCGGTCTCGCGCTCGATGTCGCGCGGATTGCGCACGCGGCGGTCGAGCACATGGCGGATCACCGCGTAGCCCACGCCGAGCGCCAGACCGATGAGGGCGCCGAGGGCGACATCGAGTCGCGTATTCGGCGACGACGGGCTCGAGGGCAGACGGGCGGAGTCGCCGGGGATGAGCGTGATGGCGGCAGAGCCCGGCGAGCCGTCGCCCTCGATGTCGTCGATCTGGGCGAGCATGCCGCGGGTCCACGATTCGGCGAGGTCGCGGGCCTCTTCGGGCGACCCCGCCGAGGCGTCGACCTGGATGATCACGGTGTCGAGCGGATTCGACACGTCGACGCGGGTGACCAGCGCCTCGGGAGTGGTGTCCAGGCCGAGGTCGTCGATGGCGTATTCGGCGACCGAGCGCCACGAGCCGATGTCGACATAGGAGGTGACCTTGGCGCGGGCGAGCTGGTCTGCCACGAGCGACGAGCCGGTGTCGGCGCCGGTGGTCGTGCTGGCGACGTAGCCCGACGAGGTCGCCGTGTACACCCGCGGCTGCAGCGCGCTCCAGCCGTAGGCGATCGCCGCGCCCAGCACCGTGAGCAGAACGATGCCCAGCCAGTGCGCGCGCAGGATGCGCAGGTAATCCCGCAGTTCCACCGTGCCTCCCCAAGTACTCCGTACACTACCTGCTGTGCCTTGGACTCAGCGGATCTCGGCGCTGGGCGCCGTCGTGCGGCTTGAGGGTTCCTTGAGCTTGTCCGAGCGCGAGGCGATCGGCGACGCGTGGGCCGATGCCGCGGCCGCAGACGACGGCGACGACGCGGTGCTGGAGGTTGCGGCATCCGACGATCTGGCCGGCACGCTCGACGCGCTGTCGCAGCGGGTGACGCTGGCCGCGATCGGGGCACGCCGCGGCGGACCGTGGATGCTGCATGCCGCCGGCCTCGCCCTGCCCGACGGCCGCGTGGTCGCCCTCGTCGGCCCCTCCGGCCGCGGCAAGACGACGGCCGCGCGCGTGCTGGGCCGTGCGTACGGCTACGTCTCCGACGAGACGGTGGCGATCGAGCCGGACGGCGTCGTGCGGCCGTATCGCAAGCCGCTGTCGATCATCGAGAGCCAGGGGGCGCCGAAGGCGCAGCGGTCGCCGTCGTCGCTGGGGCTGCTGCCGCTGCCGGAGGTCGAGCTGCGGCTGGCCGCCGTCGTGCTGCTGGATCGGCGCGACGACGGGCCCGAGGAGCCGCAGATCGAACCGGTGGACTTCGGCGATGCCCTCGAAGAGCTGGTGGAGCAGTCGAGCTATCTGCCCGACCTGCCCGCGCCGCTGCAGACGATGGCGGCGCTCGCCGCGGCCGTCGGGGGTGTGCAGCGGGTCACGTACCGCGAGGCCGAGTCGCTCGTCGGGGTGCTCGAGCGGGTCGCCGTTCCGGGCTCGACGTCTGTCGCGCGCCCCCTCGACGAGAACCCGCTCGCCGCGGCCACAGCATCCGCGGGCTCCGCCTACTTCCGCACCCCGACCCGCGACGCGCTCGCCCTCGACGACCCCGACCGGCTCGCGCTGCTGCACGTCGATGAGGACGGCGACGGCACCGTGCGGATGCTGGCGGGCATCGCCCCCGCCCTGTGGCGGGCGGCGGGCGGGGCGTCGACGGCTGAACTGGTGGCCGCGGCCGTGGCCGCTCACGGCGCACCCGACGATGCCGACGCCGAGGCGCTCGTGATCGCGACGGTCGACGAACTCGTCGGCGAGGGTGTGCTCGAGTTGCGCGAGCCGCGCTGGCGCATCGGCGACGAGGTCGCCTGGACGGACGACGGATACCGCATCGTCGTGCTCGGCCTCGACGATCCCGAACTTCAGCCGTGCGTGCTCGAGGGTTCGGCCGCGCTCATCTGGCGCGCGCTCGCCGCCGGCGGCACCCTCGACGAGCTCACGGGTGCGGCGGCCGATGCCGTCGGGGTCGACCCGGGCGCGGTCGCCGCCGACGTCGCGGCCTTCATCTCACAGCTTGCGACCGAGGGCCTCGCCGGGTCGGCGTGAACCTCAGTTGAAGGTCTTGGTCGCCGTGATCGACTTGCCGTCGGCGGGGTAGGGCTCGATCGGCGTCGCCGTGTAGGTGGCGATGATCTGCTTGCCGCTGGCTGCCGAGGTGAGGTTCACGCGGAAGTGGACGACGTCGGTGTCGGTCACGCGATCGGCGACCTGCGCCACGCCGTTCGCGTTCGTCGCCTGCAGCGGCCGCGGCGTCGTGCGGTCGGCCTTGACGAACGCGAACCGGAAGATGATGTTCGAGCCCTCGACGCGCCGATCGACGTACTTCCAGTTGTTGTTCGACGAGATGGTGGGCGCGGCATCGGCCACGTACGCGGCCGGGAACGAGGCCTCGGCGATGAAGGTGACGGGCATCTGGGTGACCGGCCAGAGCTGGCTGTAGTTGACGCCCACCTGCATCTGCATGTTGAGGTAGGTGCTCTGACGGTTCGATCCGCCCGTGGTGCCTTCGTTGAAGTACCAGAACGAGATGCCCGAGGCCGTCGCCTGCGTGACGGCGCGCTGACTGATCGTGGTCGGTGTCGCGTCGGCGGCGTTCGCCACGTTCGTGACCTCGACGATCGGCTGGCTCACCATCGACGAGCCGACGACGAGCTGATAGCTCAGCGTGTTCGTGGTCGCGCCGACGGCGACGGTCGGGGCGTAGAGGAACGAGTAGGTGACCGTCGAGGCGCCGACCGACTTCGACACGAACGACCACCCGGTACCCGACAGCGACGTCGGGTTGGGCGGCGTGGAGCCGATCTGCGACGTCTGGTAGACGGCGTTGAGGGTGATGCCCCCCAGAGACGCCTGGGCGGCGGCCGACACGCGCACCGATGCGGTGGAGGTCACGCCGGCGGGGTACTGGTTGCTGCCGTACAGCCACGAGACCGTGCTCGAGGCGAACTCCCACGGGATGCTGGGCGCCGTGGGCGCTTGGGACGCGGCGGCGGCGGGGGCGGCGGTCGCGAGCACCAGCACGGGTGCTGCCCACACGCCCGCCTGGATGAGCTGGCGTCGGCTGAGGGCCGGCTTCGTGCCCTCAGACAACGGCTCCAGGCGCGCTGAGCGTGCCTTCTGCATCGACGTCCCCAATATTCCCCAAGGCAGGGCGAGCCGAGCCCCCCAGCTCGCCCCTGACGTTGCGGCTCCCCAGCTCGCTTCCGGTCAGGCGCCGATCGACCAGAGGACTTCGGGTGTCGCTCTCCCAGAGGGTTCGGGTCCCTCGGCGGGTAGGTCTGTCATCGCCTAGTGCGAGGCTACGAGCGGGTTTTCGATGCTTGCGGGGATTGCGGTTAACTTGCGGCGCAATCGCACGAGAATTGCGTGACGTGTCGCGGCGTCAGGCCTCGACGAGGGCGCGCTCCCAGCGGTCTCCGCCGGCGATCTCGGCGCGGTCGCCGGCCGTGCGCGCGGCGGCGAGCAGGGTGTCGAGGGTGTAGCCGTGGGCGTCGACGCCGGCCCAGCCGATGCTCGCCGACAGCCGCACGGCGATCGGCTGGTCTTCGGTGGGCGTGGCGACGCGCTCGAGCAGCTGCGACAGCAGCTGCCGCACGGCGCCTTCGGGGCGCGGCAGCAGCACGACGAAGGCGGCCGTTCCCCGGGCTTCGATGTCGGCGTCGGGCGGCATGATCGCGCGCACGTCGGCGGCGAAGCTCTCGGTGACCCGCAGGAAGGCGGCCGTGCTGGAAGCCTCGCGCAGGTCGGCGGGGTCGTCGAGGCGGATGTCGAGCACCGACCACCAGCGGTCGTGGGCCTCGCCGGCGCGGCGCAGCCGGTCTTCGGCGACGGAGCGGAAGCGGGATGCAGCCGCCACCGGCGCCTGATCGCCCGGCTCTGCGCGGGTGAGCAGCAGCAGCGAGATCAGCGCCGCCATGAGGTACACGAGCGACCCCATGACGTTGAGTTCGCGCACCATCTCGAGGGCGTCGCCGTCTGCGGCCACCGTGCCGCTGTTCGACAGCTGGATGATGCCGTCGAGAACGCTGATGACGCCGAAGATCATGAACGCGGCCGACGAGAGCGCCAGCGGCAGGGCCTCGTCGCGCAGGTGGGGTCCGAGGCGCACGAGCTCGGCGATCGCGAGCGCGGCGAAGACGGCGGCCGACATGAAGATCACCCGGAACACGGCCGAGAACAGCTCCGTGTCGGCCGTCAGCCCCAGCGCCGTCGACACCACGACCGTGAACGCGACGGCGATCTGCCAGAGCGGGGGCGCATCGCGCCGCGCCCGAAGGCCCGACCACACGAAGGCCACGGCGCCCAGTTCGATCCCCGAGGCGATCGCGCGCAGGGTGACGTTGCCGGCAGCATCCGCCGCCACCCACACGTACGACGAGACCATCGCGACCGCGAACGCGATCGCCCACATCGCCGCGGCCCGCGACGGACGAGGGAGGAACCCGAGACCGATGTAGACCGCCGTCGCGAAGGTGGTGAGCATGACGAGCATGACGCCGAGACCGGTGTTGATCATGCGGTGGGGGTCCCTTCGGAGCGGGCGGGCAGCAGCACCGTCGCGGTGGTGCCCTGCCCGAGCGTGCTGTCGATCTCGAGGCGGCCGCCGTGCTGCTCGACGATCTCGCGGGCGATCGCCATGCCCAGGCCCGTGCCCGAGATCCCGCTGTCGCGGGCGGTCTTGGCGCGGAAGTAGCGGTCGAACACGTGCGGCAGGTCGTCGCGTGAGATGCCGATGCCGCTGTCGTCGATGAGGATGCGCACCTTGTCGCCGACGTGCTGCGCGTCGACCGAGACGTGTCCGCCGCGCGGGGTGTACTTCACGGCGTTGCCGACGAGGTTGTCGACAACCTGGCGCAGCCGGAAGGCGTCGCCGCCCACGAGGAGGTCGCGGCCGAGGTCCGCCTCGAGCGTCACCTGGGCGGCCTCCGCGGCGGGCAGGAAGGCATCGACCGACGCCGTGATCACGCGTCGGAAGTCGACGGCCTCGTCGACCGGGGCCACCTGCTTGTCGGTCTCGAGCGCCGAGGCGATGAGCTGCTGCATCCGCTGCCCCGCGTTCTCGACGACGGTGAGCTTGTCGACGACGTCGGCCGGCAGATCGTCGCGGTCGAGCAGCAGGTCGACGTGGCCGACGATGGCCGTGAGCGGGTTGCGCAGCTCGTGCGAGACGATGCTGGTCATCGTCTTGCGGTCGCGCTCGGCGTCGAGGGCGGCGGTGACGTCGCGCACGGTGAGCAGCGTCGTCTCACCCTCGCCGAGTCCGGCGGCGACGGCCCTGGTGGCGACGTCGAGTGCGTGCCAGTGGCCGTCGGTGTCGAAAAGCCACACCCGCGTCTCGAACACCTCGCCGCGCACGGCGCGGGCCATCGTGGTCTCGCCCGCAGGCAGGGCGGAGCCTCGGTAGGCGCCGTACTCTACGGCGCCGGTCGGATGCGGCTGCGCGACGTCGTCGATCGAGTAGAGCCGTCGATAGGCGTCGTTGGCGCCACGGATGCTGCCTCGGCGGTCGACGCGGGCAAGACCCGTGTCGAGCGAGTTGAACAGGATCATCGAGCGCTGGTCTTGCAGCTCGACGCGGCGGAAGGCGCGGCTGAGCTGGGTGAACTGGCGGCGCAGCAGTCCGCTGAAGGCGCGCGTGCGGCGGGCGCCGATGTGGATCGTGACGCCCAGGAAGCCGAGGCACAGCAGCACCACGATCATGCGCAGCATGTAGATCGGGGTGAGGCCGGCCGCGAGGGTGTCGACCACGAGCACCGCCGCGACGACCGAGAGGCCGCCGATCAGCCACGGCAGGGAGTAGTAGGTCGCGATCCAGGCGATGGGAAAGACCCACAGGCTCGACATGCGGCCCTCGGTGCCGCTGGCGAGCATGCCGATCGCGACGATGTCGAGCAGCGGCACGAACACCACGGTGCGCTTGCTCGCCCGGTGCCACGGGGTGGCCAGCACGGCGCACGTGATCGCGACGATCGCGACGGCCCCGGCGATGAACTGGGGCAGCTGCAGCACCGACGGCACCAGCAGCGCCACCGACACGACGAGTGCGACGACGCTGACGGCGAGGATCAGCTGCCACTGCCAGATCGAGCGGCTGCGTCCGTCGCCCCAGCGGCGGGTGTCGGCGGGTGTCGCCTGCGTACCCGTGCCGACCCCCATCCGGTCAGTCTATCCAGGCCGCGGCGGCTGACTCGCGGCTGCTGAGAGGCGGTCAGCCGGCTGCGGTGGCGGCGGGGGAGGCGACGGTGCGGTAGCCGACGCCGCGCACGGTCTCGATGAAGCGCGGCTGCGCCGCCGTCTCGCCGAGCTTGCGGCGCAGGTTCGTCATGTGGGCCTCGATCGCGCGCTCGTCGGCGTCGCTGACCCTGGCCGGGTCGAGGTAGGTCTCGTCGTGCAGAGTGAGCACGAGGTCGGCCTTGCTGCGCACACGGCGCCCCGACTCGAGGATCGTGGCGAGCAGCTCGAACTCGGTGCGGGTGAGCACGACGTCGCGCTGGTCGACGACCACGGCTCGCGTGGCGCGGTCGAGGGTGAGGCCGTTGTGGGCGAGCACATCGGGATCGGATGCCGCCTCGACGGCCGCCGCGGGCGCCGTGGCGATGATGGGGATCGAGCCGCTGGGCGTGGCGCGCGGGAAGCGGGGGCGGCGCAGCATGGCCACGAGGCGTGCCCGCAGCTCGCGTGCGCGGAAGGGCTTGACGACGACATCGTCGGCGCCGACGCCGAAGCCCAGCACGGCGTCGGCCTCGTCGGTGAGGGCGGTGATGATGACGATGTAGGTGTCGCTGAGTTCGCGGATGCGGCGGGTCGCCTCATAGCCGTCGATGCCGGGCATGTTGACGTCGATCGTGGTGAGCACCGGGTCGTGCTCTTCGACGGCGGCTACGCCGTCGAGCCCGTTGTCGACATCGACCACCGTGAAGCCGGCGCTCGTGAGGATGTCGACGAGCAGGTGGCGCACGTCGGGATCGTCGTCGATGACGACCGCCGTGCGGGCGGGTGCGGGTTCGGCCATGATGTCCCTCAGGAAAGGAGGGCCAGCCCCAAGCCGGGCCCTCAGTGAGACCGATTGTGCCAGATCGCGCGGGCCGTTCTGGGGAGCGATTTCACGCCCCGACCCCAGCGCAAGATTCGCGCAAGAAGCTTGTGGGCGGGGCGGTCCTGCACTTCGGGTCTCGACAGCAGCAGATCGCGGTCGGAGGGCCAGAACGCGGTCCACAGAATGCGGGGGCGTTCGCGCCACGGCGAGCGGCGCAGAGCGACGGTCCACATGTAGGCGCCGGCCCATCCGGAGTCGACGCGTTCGCGCCATTCGTGCAGGTCGGTCGAGGCGAGTTCGGCCTCGGTCGGCTCGACGTGCACGCCGAGGCGAGGCAGCACCGATTCGAGCGTCGCGACGCAGCCGGTGACACGGGCCAGCGCGCCGATCTCGGCGATCTCCTCGGCGCTCAGCGGGAGTCGGACGAGGTGCTCGAGCTCGTCGACGTGGCGGCGCTGCACGCGGGTGCCGCGCAGCGAGTGCAGGGCGAGGATCAGGATGCTGGCGGCCCTGCCAGGGATGTCGCACGTGCGATGCGCGAAGTCGAGCCGCTCGCGCGCGACCCAGAGCGCGTCGAACACGTCGGCCGGGTCGGCGAGGAACCCGGGGAAGAAGCTGTGCACGTCGAGGTCGCACGGCCACCCGTCGCGCAGGAAGGTGCGCGAGTGCAGCGTCGTGAGGCGACTGATCAAGATGTCGGGGCGCTTGCGCCAGCCTTCCGCAAGAATCGCGTCGCACAGCTCGTCGAATCGGCCGGGTTCGATGAGGGCGTCGACGTCGGCCGAGGTGCGCGGGTCGCGCAGGCCGTGGTGGCTGAGCGAGGCGCCTTTGATCAGCAGCATCCGGATTCCGCGCTCATCGGCGAGGTGCTGCACCCACGCCGACGCGAGCGCGTCGGCCTCGGCGAGCTGCAGGATGCTGTCGGGCACGGCTCCACGGTAGTGGCGGTGTGGGCGGGTGCACTCTCACGTCACCCAGTCGAACCGTCTTCGCCCGCCCAGTTGCGGCGTGCGGTCGGGGTCGACCCACGGCGGGGGGATGAACCAGACCCAGGCCGAGACCCCGACCCCCTCGATGCGGATCTCCCACCCGTTGTCGTGCACGTCGTGGTGGCAGCCGTCGCAGAGCAGCACCCCGTTGCCGAGGTCGGTGCGCCCGCCGTCTCGCCGCCACCAGTGGATGTGGTGCACCTTGGTGTGGCTGATCGGAGCGCCGCACCGCGCGCATCCGCCGTCTCTCTCGGCCAGCGCCAGCTTCTGCGCGCGGGTGAACAGGCGCTTGGCGCGGCCCCAGTCGAGGATCTCGCTCTCGCCGCCGAGTACGCACGGGATGATCTGCGCGTCGGCGGCCATGCGTCGGGCCGTGGCGATCGAGACGGGGGCTGCCAGGCCGTCGATCGTGGCGTGGCCGGTGCCGGCCTCGAGGTCTTCGAGGTTCATGCGCACCACGACGGTGGCGCCGCCGATGGGCAGGTCTCTGTGCTCGCACCCGAGCACGTGCTCGCACATGATCGCGAGGGCGTCGGCCTGCATCTGCGGGATCGTGCGGCGGTCGGCGGCTGCTCCCGCGGTCTCGCCGGGTGCGGATGCCGGTGAGCCGAGCCCGAAGGCCGCACCGGTGTTCGCCTCACGGTCGCGGGCCGCGCGCAGCTCCGCCGCGACGAAAGCCTCGAGGGCGACCTTGATGGGCGCACCGCGCTCGGGGTCGAACTTGGCCTTGAGGATGAGGGCGCCGAAGCGGTCTTCGTGCATGTGGAGGTAGCGGTCGGCGCGCAGCTCGTCTTCGCTCGGCGCCACCCCGTCGGGGTCGAGCCACGCCTCTGCGCGCTGGAGGATGCGCTGGAGGTCTTCGAGCGAGGGCCCCGGAGCCTTCTCGACCAGCAGGCGCTCGGCCTCCGCGACGGCGTCGGCCCCTGCCCGCAGCGCCACCCGGTCGAGCATCGTGATGATCGCCGATGCGGCGGGCGAGCCGATCGCCCCGGCATCGAGCGCCGCCGCGACGTGCGGGTGCCGTGCCGGTGCGTCGACCCCGGAGAGCTGGCGGCGCGGCGCCGTGGCCTCGCCCACCTGCACGATGCGGGTGGCTTCGCCGAGGGTCGTGCCGGTGGTGGCTGCGATGAGCTTCTTGGCATTGCGGAACCCCTGCTTGCGCGCCAGGCTGTCGGCCCCCAGCTCGGGGCGGGACTGGCGGGCGAGCTCTGCGGCCAGCGGTGCGTGGGCGGCGTCGAGGTGACGGCGCAGGCGCCCGACGATGTCGTTCAGCCGCATCAGCGTCGCCGAGGCGATGCCCTCGACGGGGGCCGACCCCATCAGCTCGCGCGCTTCGCACGCGAGCTCTGAGATGCGAGTGAAACTATCGTTCATAGTTTCTAATCTACGACACGCCTCCGAGGTTCGCAGTAGCAGATGCGAACATGTGGATAACTCGCCGAATCCCTGGCCCTCGCCGATATTTCCCGGCTCTCAGCCCGCCCGCGCAGAGCCCTTCGCGAGTAGCGTGGAAGTGACGCCCGAAGAAGGGAACGGCCATGAGCGAGAACACCATCATCGTCGGAATGACCTCGGCGCCGGCGGCCCGCAGAGCCGCAGACTGGGCCGTCGAGCGAGCGCGCGAGCGCGGTCAGCGTGTGGAGTTGATCGGCGTCGTGGGCGGCGCCGTCGGCAGCGTGGGCGAAGCGCGCTTCGTCGAGCAGGTGACCGGCAGCACGCAGCACGCCCTCGAAGCCGAGGCGGCGCGGCACGCCGACAGCGGTGTGGCGGTGACCGCCCGCGTCGAGGTGGGCGACCCCGTGCGCACGCTGCTGGAGGCCTCCAAGAACGCGGCGCTGCTGGTGATCGGCAGCGACTATCGCGGCCCGGGCGACGGCCCGGCGCGCGGTGCCCACGGCATCCGCATCGCCGCGGGAGCGGAATGCCCCGTGGTCGTCGTGCCCGATGTCGACCTCGGCGCGCGCCGAGGAGTGGTCGTGGGCGTCGACGGATCGCCGGTGTCGGCGGCCGCCGTGGCGTTCGCCGCCGCCGAGGCCGATCGCCTCGGCGAGCCGCTGATCGCGGTGAGCGTGTGGACGCCCCTGGAGGCGCCGCGGCATTCGGGGCTCGTGTATCCGGCCGAGTATCTGGCCAACATGCAGACCTCCACCGAAGAGACGCAGGCCGTCGCCCTGGCCGGGCTCGCGACCCAGTACCCCGACCTCGAGGTCGTGCACCGGGTCGAGCGCGGCTATCCGTCGCAGGTGATCAACGAGATCGCCGGCGATGCGCGCCTCACGGTGATGGGCTCGCGCGGGCACGGTGCGTTCCTGCGGTTCCTGCTCGGCTCGATCAGCCAAGAGGTGCTCACGCGGCTGGCGACGGTCACCGCGATCGTCCGATAGCCCCGCGCCCCCTCCCCATCCCTCACACCCCTCCACATCCCCGCGACTTGGCACCTGTTGCCGCTGCGGGCCCCCAGCGAGCGGCAACAGGTGTCAAGTCGCGGGATAGCGTGGGCGCATGGATCTGCAACTCGACTCCCGCGTCGTGCTCGTCGTCGGCGCCACCGGTTACATCGGCTCGGCGATCGCGGGGCGTCTCGCCGACGAGGGTGCGATCGTGGTCGGCGCCTCGCGCAGCGGCGACGCCGATCTGACGATCGACGGAACGGATGCGGCATCCGTCGCCGCCGGCATCGCTGCGGTGCTCGCCGAGCACGGTCGCATCGACGGGGTCGTCGTGACGGCGGCGCCGAGCCTCGGCACGCTCGACCCGGCGCTGAGCTCCGATCCCGAGCAGGTGCTCGCGGCCGTCGACGGCAAGGCGATGAGCTTTCTGCGCATCGCGAGTGCGGCGCTGCCCGCGATGCGCGACCGCGGCTACGGGCGCATCGTGGGCATCAGCGGGCAGAACGCCTATTTCACCGGCAGCATCACGGGGTCGATCCGCAATGCGGCGCTCAACATCGCCGCCAAGAACCTCGCCGACGCGCATGCCGGCACCGGCATCACCGTCAACACCGTCAATCCCGGTCACGTGCGCGACGAGCCGACCTCGACGGTGAAGCCGGCCGGGGCGGGCGACTCGAGCCCCGACCAGATCGCCGATCTCGTCGCCTTTCTCGTGTCGCCGCGGGCGGCGGCGATCTCGGGCGAGGCGATCGCCGTCGGTCATCGCGTGCGGGGCATCGCGAGCTTCTGAGCGTCAGTGCCCGGCGGTGCGCAGCCGAGGCAGAATCTCCGCGCCGTAGAAGCGAAGGAAGGTCTCTTGATCCTGCCCCGGGTCATGGAAGACCAGATGACGGAACCCCATGCGTGCGTAGGTGAGGATCGCCTCGACATGCTCGTCCACATCGGTCGAGACGATGAACCGCGAGGCGGCTCGTTCGATCGGAAGCGCGTCCGCACGTCGCTGCATCTCGCGAGGGTCGTCGAGTCCCGTTTTCTCTTCCGGGCTCAGCGCCAGGGCGGCCCAGAATCGCGTCTTCTGCATCGCCGCGATCCGATCGGCGGCGAAAGAGACCTTCACTTCGATGAGGGTGTCGACGTCTTGCGGTCGCCGTCCTGCGCTGCCGAGGCCGGTCGCCAACGCCGGCAGAAGGGTGTCGGTATAGAGTTCCCGGGCCTTGCCCGATGTCGTGATGAAACCGTCGGCAATCCGCCCCGCGAGCCTTGTCGCGGCGGGCCCGGAGGCACCGATGTAGATCGGCACGCGTTTCGCGGGCAGATCGAAGATCGTCGCGTTCTTCGTCGAATAGAACGCTCCGTCGAAGGTGACCCGTTCACCACTCCAGAGGGCGTCGATGAGCTGGAGCGACTCCTTCAGACGCTGGAAGCGTTCGGGCGGTGCCGGCCATTCCAGGCCGAGAGTCACTTCGTTGAGTGCTTCGCCGGTTCCCGTTCCCAAGATGATGCGCCCGGGGAACATGGATCCGAGCGTCGCGAACGCCTGTGCGATCACGCCGGGGTGATACCGGAAAGTGGGGGTGAGGACCGACGTGCCCAGCGTGACGTGTTGGGTTCGGGCTGCTGCTGCGCCGAGCCACGGCAATGCGGCAGGTGCGTGGCCGCCTTCGTGCCGCCACGGTTGCAGATGGTCGGAGATGAATACGGAGTCGAACCCCACATCTTCGGCGAGCACGGTGAACTTGAGGAGTTCGGTCGGAGTGAACTGCTCGGCCGAGGCCTTGTACCCCAGCCGAAGACCACCGGTCACGCGCGACCCGACGCGCGCCAGATCAGCGGGAGAGAGGCTGCCGCGATCAGCCACTTGATGGCTCCGCCGAGGAGGAAAGGTGTGACACCGGCCGCGACGATGGTGTCCAGGTCGTGAGCCATCCCCAGATGCGCGAGGACGAACGCCATATAGGGCAGGCCGAACACGAACGGCACGATGCTCGCCCCGAGGAAGCCGAGGAAGGCGAGGCCCGGATGACGGTCCCACTTGCGTTCCGAGAGCCAGCCCACGAGGGCCGCCGCGAAGACGAAGCCCACGATGAATCCGAAACTGGGTTTGAAGATCGCAGCGGGCCCTCCCGTGAACGATGCGAACACCGGCAGGCCGGCGAGTCCCGCGACTGCGTAGGTGAGCAGAGCGAGCGCGCCACGACGGGCGCCCAGCGCCGCCCCGACGAGCAGCACCGCCAGGGTCTGTCCCGTCACAGGCACTGGCCACAACGGCACGCTGATCTGTGCGAACAAGGCCACCACGCCCGCACCGCCGGCGACGAGTCCGGCATCGGTCGCGAGTGATCGGCGGCCGACGAGGGCGTCGGCAAGCGTCGACGGACCAGAAGACGAAGTGATGTGCGCTGTGGTCACGCTCGAGCCTTTCGTAAAGAACCGTAACTGTTGATAAAAGTAACAATAACGACTTCACGTCCACTGCGAAAGGGGCAGCTCGCGAACCCAGGCCGAGAGAGCGTCGGAGAGGAGGCGGGGATGACTCAGCATGATGTGATGGCCGGCGCCGGGGATGAGGGTCGCACGCTCGGTCTGGGCGAACAGCTCGATCGCCGCGTCGGCCTGCTCCGCGGAGAGCATTCCATGCTCGCCGCGGACGAGACGGATGGGACACGGCGCGGGTCCTAGGGGCTCCGTCGCGCGTTCTGCGGAGAACACTCGGGGGTCGACCTTCCACTGATATCCCGCCCCCGTCGAGCGGATCGATTGGGACGCGACTCGCTCGACCAGCGTCGGGATGAGTCCGCCTTCGTCTGGCATGGGTCGGAACCGCGTGACGGCCTCGCTGGACGTTGCCATAGTGACGAGCGGAGAGGATGCGCGCGCCTGCAGGCGCCGAGTGCGATCGCGTGGGAGCGGGTGAAGAGGGGAGTCGACCACGATGCAGCCGCGCAGGCGGGCGCCGTGCGAGCGTGCGGCGGTGAGGGCGACGAGCCCGCCCAGGCTGTGGCCGATCAGAATCGCTGGTCGTCTGTCTGCTGTTGCTATGGACATTGCCTCGTTCGCCCATGTCTGGATCGAGTACGAGGAGTGCCGACCGCTGTCTCCGTGCCCTGAAAGGTCGATCGCGATCACTTCATGGTCGACGCTCAACGCGGGTGCGACGGAGTCCCACCATCCGCTGTGGGCGGCCATGCCGTGGATCAGGACGATCTTCGGGAGATCCGGATCGCCCCACGTGCGCAGGGCGATCTCGACTCTGCCGACGCGCTGACGGGAATGGTGCGGTGTCTGTGCCAGCGTGTGAGTGATCCACGTCGTCTGTGAAGGGTTCAGCGGTGAAGTCGGCATCGTCGCACCTGAGTCAATCTGTTGATAAAAACAACTGTATAGACATCGGACCATTTAGCGGTATAACAGTTATAGGTTGGTGTACTCACGCTGACGACAACGGTGTCGAGATCCCTCGCTGGAGCGCGGGATGGAACGGAGTCCTCATGATCTCTTTCAAGCGCGTTCGTGCCGCGGGAGGTGTCGCCGCGCTCGCGCTGGCGGTCACCGCGCTCGTGGGGTGCAGCTCTTCGGAGGCCGCGCCACCGAGCGATGAGGTCGGCGCCGACGAGGTGCTGCCGATTCGCGTCGGGTACAGCCAGGGTCCGTCGACGCTGCCGATCATCATCGCCGAGAAGAACGGCATCTTCGCCGATCACGGTCTCGACTTCACCGGGACGATCGTGACCCCGGGCCCGACCGCGATGCAGGGGCTGGGCAAGCAGTACGACGTACTGCAGACCTCGACGCAGGCCGTCTTCGAGGCGGCTGACCAAGGGTTGGACATCGCGTTCGTGACCGGGATGGGCAACTCCACGACTGAGCTGCCGGCGTTCCCCGTTTACGTCGGTGACGCATCGATCAGCACGTGGGGAGATCTAGGCGGCAAGGTCTTCGGGGTCCCTTCGCTCACCGGGTTCGCCACGACGACCGCGCTCTTCCTCGCGGAGAAGGAGGGCGCCGATCCTGCATCGATCGAGACACCCGTCGTCCCATGGGACACTCAGGCGGATCAGCTTGCCGCCGGGCAAGTGGATGCCGTCTGGACTGTCATTCCCTACAGCTTCCTCATGAACTCAAAGGGGTTCACTCTGCTTGGCGACCCGACTCTGCAGGCCACGGGTGTCGACGAACTCGTCGCCAGTGTGACGGCGGCGCCAGGGGACTTCGCAGAGAAGAACCCTGAGACGCTCAGCCGCTTCAAGGCTGCGCTGGAGGAGGCGGCGCAGTGGGTCGCCGACAACGAAGACGAGGCCAAGCAGGTGGTCGTCGATGTGCTCGGCCTGCCCGAGCAGCTCATTATGTCCAACCCCATGCAGAGCTACAAGATCGACCTGGCTCCCGCCGACCTCGAGCCCATGTTCGTCGTCTACGACCAGCTCGACATGCTCCAAGACCTTCCCGAGCTCGACGAGCTGTTCGCGAAGTTCTGACCCGCCGCCGGCCGCCTGCCCCTGCAGGCGGCCGGCTCGCTCACGAAAGGGAGATCCGGAATGACTCTGCCGGACCAGTTCAGCGATCCAGCGCCCGCGACCGCCGAGCCCGCGATGATGTACGACCTGCGCGCCGTCGATGTCGACCTCGAGGTCGCGTCGGGCACACTGCCGATCCTCCGCGATGTCTCACTTTCCGTGCGGCCGGGCGAGATCGTCGCGATCGTCGGCCGCTCCGGTACCGGCAAGACCACCCTTCTTCGGGTACTCGGAGGGCTCCTCCGTCCCACGAGGGGGGAGGCGCTCGTCAAGGGCCGACCGCTCACCGCGCCGCCGGCCGAAGCGGTGACGATCTTCCAGGACTACGGCAATGCGCTTCTTCCCTGGCGGACCGTCGAGCGCAATGTGGAACTGGGCCTCGAGAGACGGATGCCTCGTTCCGAGGTGAGGCAGCGCGCCGCGCAGGCGATCGAGATGGTCGGCCTTACCGCGCGGCGGGGCGAGTACCCGTGGCGCCTGTCGGGGGGAATGCAGCAGCGTGTCCAGATCGCCCGTGCCCTCGCGATGCGGCCTCAAGTGCTGCTCATGGATGAGCCCTTCGGGGCCCTGGATGCGTTCACGAAGGCATCCTTGCAGGATCAACTGCTCGAACTGCAGGCTGCGACCGGCTCGTCGATCGTACTGATCACGCACGATATGGAAGAGGCGGTCTACCTCTCGGACCGGGTCTTCGTGATCGCTGGCGCCCCGGGAACCATCACGCTGGAGCTGGCCGTGGATCTCCCGCGCCCGAGAGTGCAGCTCGCCACGCGAGAGCTTCCCGCGTTCCTCGCGGCTCGCCATCGTCTCAGCGATGAACTGCACGAGACGGCGCCGTGAGCGTTCCGCTGCTTCGTCGCATCAACGTGCCAGCGCTGGCCGTGGCGCTCGCGATTCTGCTGGTGTGGCAGCTCTCGGTCGAGAGCGGCCTGATCGACTTCGAATACCTGCCGTCGCCCACCGAGGTGTGGCAGGGATTCCTCGAGATCCTCGCCCGCGGGCAGCTCGTGCCGGCGATATCGCACACACTCGGCGTCACCGCCGCCTCGGCCGCCGTCGCCATCGTCATCGGCGTCGTCCTCGGTGCGGCCGTCGGGCTCTTCCGGGGCTTCCGCACCTACACGATGGCCTCATTCAATGTCCTGCGCACACTGCCGATCGTTGCCCTCATGCCCGTCGCGTTGATGATCTGGGGTCCCACGGGGGAGGCCGAGTTCTATATCGCCACCTTCTCGTCGATCTGGCCGGTGCTGCTGAGTACGGCCTCCGGCGTGCGCAACGTCCACCCCCGGCTCACCGAGGTCGCACGCAGCCTCCGGTTCTCGCGCCCCGACTTCTACGGCAAGATCCTTCTGCCCGCCTCGCTGCCCTCGATCCTGGTGGGCGCCAGGCTGGCAGTGGTTCATGCCTTGGTGGTGGTGGTCGTCGCTGAGGTCATCGTCAACCCCGCCGGCCTCGGCGGGGCCCTTCTGCACGCGCAGAGCGCTCTGCAGCCGGGGCAGGTGTGGGCATGGGTCATCATCAGCGGCATCATCGGCTACCTGCTGAACGTCGCCCTGGTCGCGATGGTGCGCTACGGCGTGCCGGGCGGCAATCTCAGCACCGGCGCACTGCGGAAGGCGGGCCGCTCATGACCGCATCCACCGAAACCATCATCGCCGTCGCCAAGCGCCGTCGTGCGCGTCGCGGGCGCGATGTCGTGCTTGCCCCGGTCAAGGCAGTCCGGGGTCTGCTTCTGCTGATCATCCCCCTCGTGGTCTGGCAGCTCGTGGGTGATCCGGAGTCGTTCTCGTTCCCCCCGCCATCGTCGTGGTGGGACGCGCTGGTGGTGCTCTACGAGGACGGCTCGCTCATGCGCGCGCTCGCGGTGACCGCCACGACATTCACGATCGGACTCCTGCTGGCACTTCTTCTCGGAGTGCTCGCCGGAATAGTGATCGGCTCGGTGCCGATCGTCGACCGAGCGCTGAGTCCACTGATCGACTTCATCCGCTCCATGCCACCTCCCGCGATTGTTCCCGCCATCGGGCTGATCGTCGGATCGGGGCTCGGGTCATCGATCGTCATCGTCGTCATCGCGGTGATGTGGCCGATCCTGCTGAACACCGTGGTCGGAGTGCGGTCCATCCCGCAGGTGCGCCGCGACACAGCGCGCACGCTTGCATTGAGTCCGGACGCGCGATTGCTCAAGGTGACGATCCCCTCCCTCGCCCCATACGTCATGTCGGGCCTGCGCATTGCGGTATCGATGACCCTGATCGTCACGCTGTTCACCGACATCCTCGGCAGTGGTCAGGGGCTTGGGCGACTCCTGCAGGAGATGCAGCACTTCTTCCGCGCCGACGCGGTGTGGGGTCTGCTGGTCTTCATCGGCGCACTCGGATATCTCATCAATCTTGCATTCGATCTCATCCAGCGAATCGTGTTCCGTCGATGGCCGGAGACGCTCAGGCCAGATGCGTGACTTCTGCTATAGTTAAGAATTAGAACAGTTAGGATAAGCACATGTTGAATGGCGAGGGATACCGCGCATCGCTGGATGACGGGCGCAGCGTGTACATCCGCGGCGAGCGCATCGAGAACATGGCGCGCTACGCTCCTGTCGCCGCGACCATCGACAGGATCGCGCGGACCTACGACCGCGGCTACGATCCCGCGCCGGGCGCGACCAACCCGCTGCTAGCCGCCCCCCGGTCGGCCGAGGAGTTCCGCGAACGCCTCGCCCAACTGCACGGCGAAGATCTGATGCTGCACGTCACTTATCAGTCCCTCATGGCACTACTGACGGCGGCGGGCCGCATCGAGCAGGACTTCCCGGAGGGTGCCGCGCGCGTGCGGGCGTATGTCGAGGACTGCCGACGCCGCGACGTACGAATGGTGCAGTGCATCACCGACTCGAAGGGAGACCGGTCGAGGTCGGCTGGTGCTCAGACGGATCCCGATCAATACCTCCACGTCGTGGAGCGGCGTGACGACGGAGTCGTCATCCGCGGTGCGAAGCTGCATATCAGCGGCGCCGCGATCGCGCACGAGCTCATGGTGATGCCCACGAAGCGGATGAAGCCGGGTGAGGAGGAGTATGCCGTCGCCTGCGGCGTTGCGGTGAATACACCGGGCGTCAAGATCGTCTCGACGATGCCGGATCAGCCGGGCGACGCTGATCCGCGTGAGTTCCCACTGAGCTGGGATCGCGTCCTGCCCGAAGCTCTCATCGTCTTCGACGATGTCTTCGTTCCCAACGAGCGCATCTTCCTCGATGGCCATGTCGCAAGTTCCGCTGCGTTCGCTCACAGTCTGGGGCTGTGGGAGCGGCTCTCGGCCACCGGCGGCCAGGTGCGGCGTGCCGAGCAGGCCGTCGGTCTGGCACAGCTGATCGCCGAAGCGAACGGAACGGAGCGCATCCCCCATATCCGCGACAAGGTCAACGACCTCGTGCTGCACGCGACCCTGCTCAGGGCGACATTCGATGCTGCGCTGGTGAAGTCGCGCGAGGACTCGGACGGCATCCTGATTCCGGACGAGCTGAACACGAACGCGGCGAAGGTGCTCGCCGGCGAGGGTTGGGCGGCGGTCGTCGCACGGCTGGTCGACATCGCCGGAGGATCGACGATGACCGCGCCGTCGCCGTTGGATTTCGACCACCCCGATGTCGCGGAGCATCTCGACAAGTACATGTCTGGCGTCGATGGCATATCCGGCATCTATCGCGCGCGACTGTTCCACCTGATCAAGAACATGACCGCCGACGGTTTCGGCGGTTGGCTCAACGTCACCACGATTCACGCCGGCGGTGGCCTCTATGCGCAGCGACTCGTCATGCGCAAGCACTTCGACATGGATTCGGCCAAGGCGACGGCCCTGGCGCTGCTCGGCGGTGTGAACCCGGTCCAGGCGGAGCGCGCTGGCGCGCCGGCCGGAGGAATCGCCAGGTGAGCGAGCGAGACAGCCGCGGAATCGAAGAGCGTCGCCGCCGCATCCGCGAAGACATGGGCGGCAGCGAACGCATCGACGCGCTGCGGGCGCGCGGTCGTCTCACCGCACGGGAGGCGATCGATGCTCTGCTCGACGAGGACTCTTTCCGTGAGTGGGGTACGTTCGTCGTCTCTCGCATCCGCGGCGACTGGGATCGCACGCCCGCGGACGGCAAGATCGTCGGCTTCGGCACGGTGAGCGGCCGCCCCGTGGCGATCGCCGCGGATGATGTCACGGTCAAACGCGGCGCCTCCGGATCTATGGGCGGGCGCAAGAAGGCGCGCATCATGCAGCAGGCACTGCGTGCACGCATACCCCTCGTGCTCTTCGGAGAGAGCGCGGGCGCCCGCATTCCCGACACACTCGGTGCGGAGGATGCGGCGGAGTTCGCGATCGACACGGCACCGTCGATGCGGGGTCGCGCCATACCGATGATCTCGGTGATCGCGGGAGATTCGTTCGGGGGGTCGTCGTTCGCGGCCGCGCAGTCCGACCTCGTCGTCCAGGTCGAAGGGTCATGCATTGCCGTGACTTCGCCCCGTCTGATCGAGGTCGCGACCGGCGAGAAGATCACCGGAGAGGCGCTGGGCGGCAGCGAGGTCCACGCACGGCGCACGGGACAGGTCGATGTCGTCGTGGCAGATGAGTCGACCGGACTGTCGGCCGTTGGAGAGTTCCTCTCCTATCTTCCGCAGCACAGTGCGGAACTCCCCCCGCGTGTCGCCTCGAGCCCGCCGCTGGTGGATCGAGAGCTCGTGTCGATCGTCCCGGCCCGTGCGCAGCGTGCCTACGACATGCGCGTGCTGCTGCAGCGAGTGGTCGACGAGGGTCGCATCTTCGAGCTGAAGCGAGACTTCGGCTCCTCGGTGATCACGGCACTCGCGCGGCTGGGCGGACACTCCGTGGGTGTCATCGCCAGCCAGCCGATGCAGCAGGCGGGGGCTCTCGACCACGATGCCTGCGACAAGATCACGCGCTTCATCTGCATGTGCGAGGCCTTCAACGTCCCGCTCGTGTTCCTCCAGGACGTGCCCGGATTCATGGTGGGATCCGCCGTGGAGCACGAACGGCTCCTTTCGAAGGTCATCAAGCTGCAGCAGGCGCTGGCCCTCTCGACGATGCCCAAGTTCACCGTCGTCGTGCGAAAGGGGTTCGGGCTGGCCTACCTCGCCCTCGGTGGCGCCCCCGAGATCGTTGACGGGCTCTACGCGTGGTCGAGTGCCCAGATCGGTTTCATGGAGCGCAAGGCCGGCGCCCAGGTACTCCACGGCAGCGACCTCTCGGGCTTGAGCGGCGCCGAGCGCGCCGGGCTTCTGGATGCAGCCTCTGCCGGGGTCGAGGCGGAGTTCGACGCATGGGGGCCTGCGCGTCGCATGCGCATCGACGAGGTGATCGACCCGAGCGAGACGCGCGAGGTTCTGATCTCCGACCTCGATCGTCATGCCGATCGAGAGGTTCTGGACGATCGGGAACGGCCGCTCACCCACTGGCCGATGTGGTGACCGAAAAACTCTGACGGACGAATGGAGACGGAGACAGTGACGATGGAGTCCTACCGCGAAGTGCTCGCACACGGGTCACGACGCTATGGAACGCGGGTGGCCCTGAGAGATGCGACATCGTCGTACACCTACCCCGAACTGGAGCACGCCGCCGAAGCGCTCGCGAGGGGCCTGCGGGGTCTCGGAATGGCGCAGGGGGCGAGGTGTGCGTGGCTCAGTCCGAACACGGCCAAATACCTGCCGACGTTCTTTGCGACGGCGCGGGCAGGCCTCATGATCAGTCCGCTCAACTTCTGGCTGGCGGAGTCCGAGCTGCGCAGTCAGATGGAGACGCTTGCGGCAGACTGCGTCTTGACCACCGCGGATCGCATCTCCTCCTTCGAGCCGACCCTCGACGACCTGAACGTCACGCACCGCATCGTGCTCGACAGCGAAGAGCCCATCGCGGAGTGGGTGCCCTGGCGGGAGTTGTTCTCTCGCGAGGGCGACCTGCCCGACATCGATCCCGATCTCCCCCACGAGATCATCTTCACGAGTGGCACGACGGGTCAATCCAAGGGCGTGGTGCACTCGCAGCGCCAGCGCGTCACGGAGTCCAAGGTCGTCATCGATCTCATCCCGCATCCCGAGCAAGCCCACGTGCTGCGGGGATCGCCCCAGTTCCACATCGGCGGGATCATCGGCCCGTTGCAGACCCTGCTTCAGGGCGGCATGACCACCATCTACAAGTTCAACCCTCGCCAACACGCCGAGTTCGTCGGCGGAGGCGTCGACTATGTCTCGGGAGTCCCCGCCCAATACGCGATAGTGGCGGAGTCGGGCGCGCTCGACGGTGTGGACGTGTCGCATGTGAAGGCGTGCTCGGTAGGTGGCAACGGCGCCTCGGTGAGCAGCTTCCAGAGGATTCTCGACCAGTACCCGAACGCCGAACTCGTGCACTTCTACGGATCCACCGAGTCCGGACTGGTCACGGCGATCCACGGCGACGATTTCCTCGCTCATCTGCGATCGGTCGGTCGAGTCGCGCCGGGCGTCGACCTGCGAATCGTCGGCGACGACGGGCGAGAGGTGTCCGACGGCGCAGTCGGAGAAGTCGTCGTGCGGTCCCCTTACGTCATGCGCGAATACTTCGGTCGGCCTGAGCTGACCGCTCAAGCTCTGGACGACGATGGCTACCTGCGCATGGGGGATCTCGGTCGCCTCGAAGACGGATATCTCTACATCGTCGGCCGCAAGAAGGACATGATCATCTCCGGAGGGGAGAACGTCTACCCGAAGGAGGTGGAAGACGTCATCGAAGGCCACCCTGACATGCTCGAGGCGGCGGTGATCGGTGTGCCGGACGACGTCTTCGAAGAGCGTGCGATCGCGTACGTGATCGCCGATCCGCGTTTCAACGACAGCCACGAGACGCGTGAGCAGCTGCGGGGCCACGTGCGGTCGGTCTTGGCCGGCTACAAGGTTCCCGCCGAGTTCCGCTTCGTCGACGACCTCCCGCGCAACGCGCTGGGCAAGGTCGATAAGGTCGCCCTGCGTCGCGAGTACCAGCCATGAGCGCATCACCCGGCTGGCGCCCCGAGGTCGACGAGCTCCACCGGCGTCGCAGACGCGCGCTGGGCATGGGCGGTCCCGACGCCCTTGCGCGACAGCACGGAAAGGGCAAGCTGGATGCCCGAGAGCGGATCGCTCGCATGGTCGACTCCGGCACGTTCCGCGAGGTGGGGGTGCTCACCGGCACGGACGGCGATGACGGCTTCCTCCCCTCGAACATCGTGGTGGGTACGGGGCGCGTGGGCGGGCGTCGCGTGGTGGTGGAAAGTGACGATTTCACGGTTCGTGCGGGCACTCCCGAGCAGGCGGCGGGCGAGAAGCGCACGTATATCGAGACGTACGCGAAGACGATGCGGTTGCCGATCGTGAGGTTCGTCGATCAGGCCGGGGCGAGCCTTCGCATGATCCAGGAGACCGGCTACACCAAGATCCCGTCGAACCCGCTCTGGGATTGGCTCGACATCCTCTCGGAGATCCCTGTCGTTGCGATCGCCAGCGGTCCGGCACCGGGCATGGGGGTATGGCGTGTCGCAGCGAGCCACTTCAGCGTGCAGGTTCGGGGAATCGGCCAGGTGTTCGCGGCGGGGCCGCCCATCGTCGCAGCCGGGATGGGCCAGACCGTCACTGCGGAGGAGCTCGGCGGTGCTCAGGTCCATGCCGAGTACAGCGGTGTCGTCGACAATGTCGCCGACACCGAAGACGAAGCGATGGAACAGGCGCGGCGCTTCTTGTCGTACCTCCCACAGAACGCCTATCGTCTGCCGGAGCGGATCGACTGCCATGATCCCGTCGATCGGGCCGACGAGAGCCTGGTGGATGCCATCCCTCGCAACCCGCGTCGTGTCTACGACGCTCGCGCCGTCATCGCCTCGATCTTCGACGAGTCGAGCGTGTTCGAGATCGGTCCCGGCTGGGGCCGGTCGCTGGTCACGGGCTTTGCGAGGCTCGACGGGTATGCGGTGGGCTTCTTCGCAAACGACGGGCGGTTCTTCGGGGGAGGCATGGACGACCTCGCCGCCGAGAAGTTCGCGCGACACGTGGACCTGTGCGACACGTTCCACCTGCCGATCGTGAATCTCGTCGACCAGCCGGGCACAGTGATCGGTGTGGAGCATGAGCGTCGAGGCACAGCTCGCAAAGGGCTTCGTGCGCTCGCGGCCGTCGAGCAGTCGTCGGTGCCGTGGTGCAGTGTCGTGCTGCGCCGGCTCTTCGGACTCGGAGGCGCCACATACGGACCCTGGCGCCGCCTGAACACACGCATCGCATGGCCGTCCGCCCGCTGGGGATCGATGCCGATCGAGGGCGGAGTCGATGCTTTGTTCCGCCGCGAGATCGAGGCCGCCGACGACCCGGCCGCACGCCGAGGCGAACTCGAGGCGCACTTCGCCGCCATGGGCTCTCCTCAAAAGACCGCCGAGAAGTTCGGCATCAACGATGTGATCGACCCGCGCGAGACGCGCGGCTTCTTGTGCGACTGGGTACTCGACGCGTACGGCGTGCTCGAAGCCGGCGTGCGTCGGCGCGGGATGCGCCCATGAGAGAGCGGAGCCTGAAAATGGAACTGAGATCAGACATGACGGCCGTCGTCCTGTCCGTCGAGCACGGGGTGGGCGACCGCGTGAGCGCAGGCGACGAGGTGATCGTGCTCGAGTCGATGAAGATGGAGATCCCGATCGTCGCGGAGGCTGACGGTGTTGTCGCGCAGGTGCTCGTCTCGGCTGGCACGACGGTGAACGCACGGGATCTGCTCGCCGTGATCGACAGGGACTGACGATCGTGTTCTCGAGAGTTCTCATCGCCAATCGCGGCGAGATCGTGGTGCGGATCGCGCGCACACTTCGCGCGCTGGGCATCGAGTCGATCGGTGTCTACGGCGCCGATGACGCGGACGCCGTGCACGTCCGTGCGGTGGATCGTGCTGTCGCACTGGGTGGTTCGGTGCTGAATGAGACCTATCTGAGTCCCGACGCGCTCGTGGCAGCGGCCACGAGCAGCGGAGCAGAGGCGGTCCATCCCGGATATGGCTTCTTGGCGGAGTCGGCGGAGTTCGCCGAGGCCTGCGCAGAAGCCGGTCTGGTGTTCATCGGGCCGCCGGCGGACGTGATCCGTCGGATGGGCTCGAAGACGCAGGCGCGCCGAACGATGCGCGCAGCCGGTGTGCCCGTCGTACCGGGGAGCACCGAGGCGATCCGCGACACCGCGCACCTTCATGCCGTCGCGAGCGCCGTCGGCTTTCCGCTGGTGTTGAAGGCCAGCAACGGCGGAGGCGGCAAGGGGTTTCGCATCGTGCGCGACGAGTCTGAGCTCGATAGATCGTGGGAGCGGGCCTCGGCCGAAGCACTGCGTTACTTCGGCGACGACGCGGTGTACATCGAGAGGCTCGTCGAAGACGCTCGCCACGTTGAGGTGCAGATCCTCGCCGACGCGCACGGGACGACCGTGCACCTGCTGGACCGGGACTGCTCGGTGCAGCGGCGGCAGCAGAAGCTCGTCGAGGAGGCACCCGCCCCCACGGTCGACGCCGAGCTTCGCGAACGCATCTGCCGTGTCGCCGTGGATGCCGCCACGGCGGTCGGCTATCGGTCGCTGGGTACGGTCGAAGGCCTCCTGGCAGGCGAGGACTTCTACTTTCTCGAGATGAACACCCGAATCCAGGTAGAGCATCCCGTCACCGAGATGATCACCGGACGAGACCTCGTGGCCGACCAGATCCGCGTCGCCGCAGGAGAGCCGCTGGGGTTCACCCAAGCAGACATCGTCGCCCGTGGTCACGCCATCGAGTGCCGCATCAACGCAGAGGACGCATCGCGCGGCTTCTTGCCTTCGCCGGGGACCGTCATGACTTTCGACGTGCCCGAGGGCGAGGGAGTGCGCGTGGACAGCGGGGTCGAGCCGGGAAGCGTCGTCAGTCCCCGCTACGACTCGCTCATCGCGAAGCTCATCGTGTGGGGCGAAGACCGAGAGCAGGCCACGCGACGCATGCTGCGAGCCCTGGACGAGCTGCATATCGAAGGACCTTCAACCCTCGTTCCTTTCCATCGCAGGCTGCTCTCGAGCCGGCAGTGGGCGGCGGCGGAGACCTGCGCCGATCTGGTCACGGACCCGCTCTGGCTGAAGGAGGTCGCGCTCCCCGCGAAGCTCTGAGTCAGCTCTTCTGCGTCACTCCGATGGAACGCGACTCGGCAACCCGGATGAGCAGTCCGAGCAGGTGCTCTCGTTCGTCTGTGGAGAGTGCCCCGAGAAGCTCGTCCTCGTACGCCTGGGTCAGGGGCTCGATCGCATGGAGCGCGGCCCGTCCCTCGGCGGTGATCACGACGTCGTATGCTCGACGGTCCGCTCCGTTGCGCGCTCGCCGCACGTAGCCCTTCGATTCGAGGTCATCGATCAGGAGCACCATCGCGCTGCGGTGAACGGCGATCAGATCGCTGAGCGTCTGCTGACTTGCGCCGTGCTCCGACTCGTCGAGGTAGGAGAGGATCGCCGACTGGCGAGGATGCAGACCTGTACTGGACATGACGTCTTTGAGTTCGCGTACGACCGTGTTACCCAGTTGGGCCAGAAGCGGGAGGCTCCTATGCGCCGGGTCGCGGCGAGAGGTCATGCTCGTGAGTCTAGTGGAGCGGCTCGCTTCACATCGCGTGCGGGGCATCGCGAGCTTCTGAGCCGCGGAGTATCCTCTCAGCCAGCATCGGGCTTCTGGGGGGAGGCGCCGACATGGTGTTCGACGCTCGGCGGGCAGTGCGCGCACTGCTGGGGATGGTCGTCGTCGCGGCGCTGTGCGCGGCGTGCAGCGATGACGGCGGTGGCGGAGGAGGGGGCTCGGGCCCCGATGCCGGATGCCCTGCCGAATGGCCTTCGCAGTCGAACCTCGCGGGATCGGGTCCGGAGGCCGAGTACCTCGACGACCTGAGAGTGTGCGTCGACCCCGACGACCCCACCTCCGCATGGCTCTCGAATGAGTCCGGCGTGGTGTGGAACTTCCAGACCGCCGACCTGAGCGCTGCGGCCGAGCTCTATGGCGACACGGACGAGTCGAGCATTTTCCGAGAGGGCGTGCAGCAGTTCATGCCGGGCATTCGGTACTACTTCATGGCGCCGGGCGAGTCGACGGTGTTCGGCGCCGACACTGCCGACGGCACGCGCTCCATCCGGTGGTTCATCGACTCCGACCTCACGGCGGCCTGGCTCGCGCAGGAGGTCGTGGTCGACAAGCTCGAGACGCTCGAGCAGTCCGCGGTGACCACGGTGCTCGGCGCCGGCAGCGCCGCCCGCCGCGCGGTGCTCAGCTGCGGATTCGCCGCCGGCACGAGCGCCGAGGCGATCGCGGGCGTCGAGAGCGGCTCCGACGCGTTCTTCGCGGCCTTCGCAGTGGTGGGCAGTTCACCCGTGTGCGTCAAGGACTGGTCGGCGGCTCGCATCGAAGCCGGAGCGACGAAGATCCCCACCCTGGAAGAAGGGGTCATCACGGTCGCACGCTACGCCGACAACGTCACGACCGCCCAGAAGGTGCTCTCGTTCCTGCAGCGCGCCTGCAGCGCCCTGTGCCATTGACCGACGCCCCCCGCCCCCCGCACCTCTATACTCGGACCAATCTGCGCGGCACTGTGGCGGCGCCCGAGCAGAGGAGGCGGCATGTCTGATCCGCACGACGCGCGCGCCGTGGCGATCGCCGATGCGCTCGACGATGCACCTCTGCAGACGGCGGATGCGGCATCCTCCGCCCGCACGGCGGCATGGGTGCTCGTGGCCTACCTCACGGCCCTCGCTCTCATCGCGTTCTGGCCGGTTCCGGTCGATCGTGACGCTGCGGGCCTCGTGCACGCGATTCTGCGGGCGATTCCCGGGCTGAGTTATCCGGCGCTCGAGTTCACGGCGAACATCGTGCTGTTCGTGCCGTTCGGGGTGCTGCTCACGCTCGCCGCTCCCCATCGTCGCGGGCTCGTGATGCCGATCGCCCTGGCGACGACGCTCGTGATCGAGACGGGTCAGGCGCTGCTGCTGGTGCAGCGCACTCCGAGCGTGCTCGACATCATCGCGAACGTCACCGGGGCTGCGATCGGCCTCGGCGCGGTGGTGCTGGTCGAGCGGCTGCGCGCTCGCCGCTGAGCGCGACACCCCTCGCGGCGACGCCGCAGACCTGCTATCTCTGAACCCAGGCGACGCCGCCTGTTCGGCTGTGGGATCGGGGGATCCATGGTCCAGATGCTCGCTGACCCGCCCTGGAGCGGGCCGGTCGATCCGCCGCGCGCGACCTATCTGCAGCGTCTCACGATCCCGCTGCTGCTGACCATCGGGGTCGCCGCGCTCATCGCGATGCTCGAGGTCGATCGCCTGCTCGGCTCCTTCGTCGTGACCGGCGCGGGCGATCGGGCGGGGCAGGCGGCGACTCTCGCCGATGCGACGGGGTTCGCGGCATGGACGAGCCAGGACGTCTGGCAGACGTGGGCGGCCGCGGCGGGCGCCGGTGAGGGCGTCGGCGCACAGATCGCGACGCTCATCCACATCTACGTCGCGCTCGACACGCTGTTCCTGGTCACCTACGTGCCGCTGCTGGTGATGCTCGTGTGGCGATCGTCCGCGGCGGGAGTGGGCGTCGCGCTCCTCGCCCTCGCGGAGCTGTTCGAGAGCGGCGCGATCCTCCTCGCGGCCGGCTCGCCCGTCGACCCTTTCGTGACGGGGACCGTCGCCGTGGCCGCCTACGTCAAGTGGGGCGCGGTCGTGTTCATCGTGGCAGCGGCAATGGCTGCGTCCGCGGCAAGACGCGCGATCTGGCTGCGGCTGCGCCGGGCGGTCGCGGCGGTGCGCGTGCACGCGCTGGCACTCGTGTTCGTGATCGTGCTCGGCATGCTGACCCTCGTGTCGCGCTCGGGCATCTTCGATCAGCTTCCCGATGTGCAGAGGGAGTGGGCCGGTACGAACGGCATCGCGTACGCGCCGCTGCTGTGGGCCGGTTTCGCCGTCTTCGTCGCGGCCTTCTCGTTCTGGCTGCTGGGCAGGCGCCGCTCCGAGATCGCGCGCCGCGAGCGGTGGGACGGGCTGCCCGAAGCGTCGCCGGCCTGGTGGGTCGCTCTTCCCTTCGGCGCGCTGTGCCTCGTGATCGTCGCGGCGGTCGCCGCCGGCGGGCGCGAGAGTGCGGTGTGGATGCTGCCGCTCATGCTCTTCGTGACCTTCGTCGTCGCGATGGCCGCAGATCGCGCGGCGGTGTGGTGGTCGAAGCATCGCGTCGCCTCGGTGTTCGCGTGGCTCTTCGTCGGTCTGGCACTGTGGCTCGTGATCTGGCTGGCGGTGCAGGTGGGAGGGCCGGTCACCGACTTCGGGCCGATCATCCTGCTCGGCTCGACGTCGCTCGTCGTGCTCGTGCTCTCGCTGGTGATGGTGTGGGTGAGCATGCACCGCCCAGGGCCGGGCATCCTGGCGGAGCAGGAGGCGCCTCGCTACGCGGGAGGCGCCTCGGCGGCACGCACGATCTGGCTGACCGGTGACGCGATCTGGGTGTTCACGCTCGTGCTCGTGCCGTGGGGGCTCATCCGCTCGTTCACCTCGCCGGTGCTCGCCTACGCGATCGGGGTGGTCGACGACGACCCCAACGCGATTCCTGCTCAGACTCTGCTGGCGCTGGGCGTCGGCCTGACGATACTGGGGCCTCCGGTCGCGGTGGGGCTGGTGTGGGCGTTCGACCGGTTCGTGCTCACCGCGACGGCGCGCGAAGGCTGGCGCGCCTTCTTCGATCCGCGGATGCCGAGTGCACCGCACCCGCTGGTGAGCCTCATCACCGACGTGGCGGCGGTCGCCGTGGGCATCGGCATCGTCGGGTTCGCGACGCTCGAGCCCGAGCTGTTCGCGAGCGCGGGGCCGGTGGCGGCGACGGTGCTGCTGCTGACCGGCTGGCTGTGTCTGCTGGGCGGGGTGATCCTGTCGCTGCAGCGGCACAAGCCGATGCCGATCTTCCGCGCGTTCGGACTCAAGGCCACTCCCGTGCTCGTGCTGACCCTGGCCTGCGGGGTGATCACCTCGCTGTTCCTCACCGACGCACGAGTGCATGCGGTGCGGGTGGCAGAGACCGCCACGCCGGCATCCGACGTCGTCGGCTCGACCGACTCCGCCGATGCGCGGTTCACCGCTGCTCTGGAGGAGCGGTTCACGCAGTGGCAGGAGTCGGCCCAGACGTGCACGGTGACCAGCGGCGCGACGCAGACAGAGATCACGCCTCTCGTGCTCGTGGCCGCGGCGGGCGGCGGAGGCCGCGCCGCCTATTGGACGGTCGCCTCGCTCGACGCCTTCCGCGCCGTCACCGGCGGGCAGGTCGACGGCGAATGGACGACCGGCGCCAGGGCCGGCTGCCTGAGCAACGCGCTGTTCGCGGCCAGCGGCATCAGCGGCGGCAGCGTGGGGCTCGTGATGGATCAGGTGAGCGAGAGCCCACTGGAACAGACCGACGATCTCATCAGCCCCGATCCGCTCGCACGCGTGGTCACCGGGCTGTTGGCCGGCGACCTTGTGGCCGGCTATACCGGTGTGCGCGTGCCGACCATCGATGAGAGATGGACCGACCGAGCGGGATTGCTCGAGACGGGGTGGGAGAACGCCACGGTCACGGGCACCGTCGAGTCGCCGCTGGCTTCTGCCTACACGCGCACCCCCGACGATGACGAAGGCGCGCAGCATCCGTTCCTCTTGATCAACTCGGCCGATGCGGTGTCGGGCTGCCGCGTGACGGTCGTGCAGCTCGACGTCGATGCGCCGGCGACGGCACCGGGCGCGGGCCAGCTCGCTGAGACCGACTGCGGCCGGCAAGACACCGGGGCCGCCTACACGGTGGCCTTCGACGACATGTGGCCGGGCTGCAGCGAGCGGCTCAACTGGTCGACCGTCGCCCTGCTGTCGGCGCGCTTTCCGTATGTGACCCCGGGCGGACGCATGCCGGTGCCCGACGATGCGGGCTGCGACGAAGGCCGCACGGCGCAGCTGGTCGACGGGGGATACAGCGAAGACACCGGGCTCGCGAGCCTCGCCGACCTGCTGCCCGAGCTGAGCGACCTCATCGTCGAGCACAACGCCGGCCCCGGGCCCGACGTGGTGCCGTACGTGCTCTTCTTGAAGAACGACCTGGGCTTCGAGCTCAGCCCCGAGGTCAAGCAGGCGGCGGCCGAAGCGGTGGTGCCGCTGACGGGACTCGATGCGCGCGCGCAGCAGAATCGCGAGGCGGCGTGGCTGCAGCGCATCGCCGATCAGCTCGAAGAGGTGCCGGCCGATTCGGATATCGGCCCTCGCATCGTCGTGATGTCGCCGAACACCGTGCCGACCGTGTCGCCGCCGCTGGGGTGGACGCTGTCGAAGTTCAGCCGCAACGCCCTCGACCAGGCCGTGCAGGACCAACTCGACGGCCGGTGCGTGTCGGGTCAGTACCTCTGCATCGACGACTTCATCGGCAGCTTCACCGGGTGAGACCCTCGGACCCGACCACCGCGACGGCGGCGAGCGAGTGCGCGTCGGCGAGCTCGCCGGCGGCGACCATGCGCGAAAGCTCGACGGCCGGCACCCAGCGGGCCTCGAGCACTTCGCCGTCGGTGTCGCCCGCGGTCAGGTCGTCGACGTCGCACACGACGACCCGCACCTCGCCGGGCAGAAGGGTCGAGTCGGTCACGTAGCTGCCGGCGACGCGGGCGGCCGAGGCGGTGAGTCCGGTCTCTTCTCGGAGCTCCCGGCGGGCCTCGGCGGCAGCGTCCGCCGAGGTGCCGAAGCCGCGCGGCAGCTCCCACAGCTCGCGCCCGACCGCGGGGCGCCACGAGCGCACGAGCAGCACCTGGCCCGCGTGCCGGGCGTAGATGACCACGCCCGGATGCTGCGCCCGCACCCGCAGCGCATGCCCCGTGTAGCTGAGGCCGCTCGGCAGGGTGACCGGGCCGCGCCACAGTTCGAGCGGCACCTCGCCGCCGGAGGAGTAGACGAGTTCGCTGTCGGGCGCGCCGGGGCCGGGGGTCGGGGTCGCGGTCATGAATCCTCCTGCACCTGGATCGACAGCAGCGGCACCTTCTCGCGCCGCAGCGTCTGAAACAGCAATCCGATCGCCGAGTAGGGGATGGTGGCGACAGCAGAGACGGCGAAGATCGCCCACGCGAAGCCCAGCGCCTCGAGCCCGTCGGCGAAGCCGGGCACGATGAGGGCGATCGCGATGCCGGCGATCGCGAGGCGCATGACCGCGTCGACGAGCGCTCGCCACAGCTTCGGGCTCTGCCCGGTCTGCGTGACCGCGTAGGTGAGCGCGCGCATCCGCCACCACGAAGCGCCCGTGCGCAGTCGGCGGCGATGGGGTGCCGTGTTCGAGCGGATCATGCCGAACAGGGGAGCGGCGGCATCCGTCGCGGTCTCGACGAGGGTCGGCGACACCGACAGTCGGCGGCGGCCCCTGGCCGCTTCGCGCTCGAGCCCGTCGTCGTGGTCGTCGACCGCGTCGAAGCGCAGCCAGTCGGCGTCGAGCGCCTGCGCGATGGCGATGTTGTAGACGGTCGACCACCATGCGGCCACGCGAGCGATGTGCCGATCGAGCGGATGCTGCTGCGCCGCCTCGGCGACGGCCGCGGTCGCGACGCTTCGGCGCTGCTCGCCGCGCAGCGAGTCGAGCAGTGCGGCGGCGGCCGGGGTGAGCGCGGCGACCCACTCGGCGTCGGGAGCCGAGAATGCCGGGAGCGGCCGGTATTGCGTGGTCGGCACTCGTCCCTCGAGCGCGAGCCAGGCGTCCCAGTGGCGTGCGGCGTGCGCGTCGGTGACGCGCGGGGTGAGCTGCCAGTCGAAGGCGGGATTGTCGCGCTTGGCGGCGAGGGATGCGGCCAGCGACTCGTGCGAAGTCACGACCTCGATCGGCAGCGCCGACGAGTGCACCCCGAGCGCCTGCGCGAGTGCGTCGGGCGGCATGTGGGCGAAGTAGACGCCGTCGAACAGCATCGAGTCGGTCACGGTGATGCGGTCTGCCAGCAGCAGAGCCGTGCGCACGATGCCGGTGAGTTCGTGCACCGCCGCCTCGACCGACGGGGCCTTGTCGAAGCGCGCCGCCTGCTGCACGCTGTCGAGCTCGAGCACCAGCACGCGCGACTTGATCGTGGGCGCGGGTCGACGTCGCCACGGCAGAGGGCTCATGCCGTGATCCTACGGGGCGGGTGGGAGCGGGGCGGGTGGGAGCGGGGCGGCTGGGAGAGGGGCGGGTGGGAGAGGGGCGGGTGGGAGCGTGGCGGTGCCGCGTGACGGTGATCACGGTAGACCGGGCGACCGGGGAGTGCCGATGGCCGGGCAGACACCCCTCGCAGCCTGAGCGCGGTGCGTTCAGGCTGCGAAGCTGTAGCGTTTTCGGCCGCCGAGTCGCGGGGTCTGTTGTGGGTCGATCCAGACCGGTGGGGTGAACCAGACTTCGGCGTCGATGCCGGTGCCTGTGATGCGGATCTCCCACCCGGAGTCGTGGATCTGGTGGTGGCAGCTGTCGCAGAGCAGGACGCCTTCGTTGAGGTTGGTGTTGCCGTGGTCTCTGGTCCACCAGTTGATGTGGTGGGCGTGGGTGTGGGTGAGGGGGGCTCCGCATTTGGCGCAGCCGCCGTCGCGTTCGGCGAGGGCGAGGCGTTGGGTGCGGGTGAACAGTCTCTTGCGGCGTCCCCAATCCAGGATCTCGCTGTCACCGCCGAGCACGCAGGGGATGATCCCGCCGGCGGCGGCCATCCGGCGGGCGGTGGACACCGAGATCGGAGCGGACAGCCCGTCGATGGTGGCGCTGCCGGTGCCGTTCTGCAGGTCGTCGAGGGTGAGTCGTACGACGACGGTGGCGCCGCCGGTGGGGAGGTTCTTGTCGTCGCAGTCCAGCAGATGCGCGCACACCTGGGCGAGGGCGTCGAGTTGCATCTGCGGGATGCTGCGCCGCACCGCATCCGGCTCCCCGGCGCCCAGCCCGACCCCGGCGCCCAGCCCGGCTGCGCCGCCCGCCTGTTCGTGGTCGCGGGCGGCCCTCAGCTCGGCTCCGACGAGAGCTTCGATGACGGCCTTGATGGGGGCGGCGTGTTCGGGGTCGGCCTTCCCGCTGAAAACCAGCATCCCGGTGCGGTCCTCGTGCAGGTGCAGGTACCGGTCGGCGCGGAGTTGTTCTTCGCGGGGTGCGACGCCGTCGGGGTCGAGCCACGCTTCGGCGCGCAGCAGCACCCGGTTCAGATCGTTCAACGTGAGCCCGGGCGCCTGCTCGACCAGGGTCTGCTCGGCCTGCGCGATCGCCGCAGCCCCTGCCCGGATCGCGACCCGATCCAGCAGCGAGATGATCGCCGCCGCAGCCGGTGCCCCGATCCGCCCGGCCGCGAGCGCCTCGGCGACCTGCGGGTGCTTCGCCGGCCCGGCAACCCCCGACAGCTGCATCCTGGGGGCGGTGCCTTCGCCGACCTGCACGATCCGCACCGCATCCCCGATCGTGGTGCCGGTGGTCGCGGCGATCAGGGTGGTCGCGTTGCGGAACCCCTGCTTCTTCGCCAACGAGTCCGACCCCAACTCCGGCCGCGACTGCCGCGCCAGCTCCGCCGCGACCGGGGCCTGCGCCGCGTCGGTCTTGCGGCGGATCTGACCCAGCAGATCGGTCAACTGCATCAACGTCGCCGCATCCATCCCCGCGCACCCGCCCGCCGACAGCGCGTCGGCACGCAGCGCGAGGGCCGCGATATCAGCGAGAGGAGTGGTCATACATTCGATAGTAGGTACCACCCCCGACACTCGGAGAACGAAAGTATGATATGGGGACAAGTCGCCCAGTCCCTCCGCCTAGGGAGGAGAAGTGCCGGCTCATCCCGTCGACGCGCAGCTCGATTCCGACGACTTCGAAGCGATCGCTTGACACGACGGCGCGCTCTCGCCATGATCATTTGTACATAGTTGTCCACATACAAAGTTGTACGGATCGAATCAATGAAGATTGCAGTTGTCGGCAGTTACGGAGTCGGCCTCACCATGCGGGTCGCACGGATGCCGGAGGCAGGCGAGACGCTTTCGGGCGCGCAGTTCGACTCGGGCCCGGGAGGCAAGGGCTCGAACCAGGCGATCGGCGCCGCACGCCTGGGCGCCGAGGTGAACCTCCTCACCGCGGTCGGCGACGACGATTACGGCCGGGCGGCCTTCGAGCTCTGGGCGCAGGAGAAGGTGGGCTCGAGCCACGTGGTCGTGTCGACCGAGGCCGCCACGATGGTCGGCTTCATCCTGGTCGAGCCGTCGGGCGAGAACCGCATCGCGATCGCCCCCGGGGCGCTCGACACCCTGGACGCGCAGGCCGTCGCCACCTTCCGCGATGCGATCGCGGCTGCAGACGTGCTCGTCGTGTCGATGGAGATTCCGCTCCCCGCGGTGGTGGCGGCGCTTCGCCTCGGGCGGGAGACCGGCACTCGCACCCTCTTGAACCCCGCGCCCGCGCAGCCGCTCCCCGACGAGGCATGGCCCCTGATCGACGTGATCACGCCGAACCAGTCGGAGGCACCCGTGCTGCTGGGGCTCGACCCCGACCACGGCCACGACGACGAAGACCTCGTGCGTCTGCTGGCAGGCCGCACTGCCGGCAGCGTCGTGCTCACTCGAGGCGGCGCGGGGGCGCTGCTCTTCGACGACGGCACCCTCACGACGGTTGCGCCGGTGCGAGTCGAGAACGTGGTCGACACGACCGGGGCGGGCGACTCCTTCACGGCTGCCCTCGCCGTCCGGCTCGCCGAAGGCGCGAGTCTCGCCGACGCGGCAGAGACCGCTGCTCGCGCCGGCGCCCACACCGTGACCACAGCCGGGGTCATCCCCGCACTTCCCACCCGAACCGACCTCGACGACGAAATCGGAGCCACCCAATGACCGCAACGGTCGTGGGCGCACCCCGCGCCACGTTCAATCCCCGAAAGTTCCTCCACGTGCGTGAGCTCGGCGTGCTCGCCGCGCTGGTGCTGCTCTTCCTGCTTGGCGCGGTGCTGTCGCCGAGCTTCCTCCAGGCGGGCAACCTGCTCTCGGTCGGTCAGCAGATCTCGCAGATCGGCATCATGGCGATC
This sequence comes from Microbacterium fluvii, assembly GCF_025515205.1. Classification (GTDB taxonomy): domain Bacteria; phylum Actinomycetota; class Actinomycetes; order Actinomycetales; family Microbacteriaceae; genus Microbacterium; species Microbacterium fluvii. The sequence continues at coordinate 221,560 of NZ_JAOPFX010000001.1, forward strand.
GGTGCCACCTTCGTGATCATCAACGGCGAGATCGACCTCTCGGTCGGATCGATCTACGCACTGGCGGCGATCTGCACCGGCATGGCCATCGCCGGCGGCGTCGCGTGGCCCGTGGCTGCGCTGATCGGTCTTGCGGCCGGCACGTTCGCCGGTCTGCTCAACGGCCTCGCGGTGGTTCTTCTCGGAGTCCCCAGCTTCATCGTGACGCTCGGCAGCCTGAGCGTGTTCCGCGGCGTCGCGCTGCTCATCTCGGACGGCGCTCCGATCTCGCTCAGCTCCGACCAGCCCGGCGTCGCCGAGTTCAACCTTCTCGGCCAGGGGCGGCTGTTCGGCGTCATTCCGATGCAGCTGCTGATCTTCATCTTCATCGCGGCCATCGGCATCGTGCTGCTGTCTCGTTCGCGGCTCGGGTTCAACACCTACGCGGTCGGCGGCAACCAGGAGGCCGCACGTCTTGTCGGCATCAACGTGAAGGCGGTCAAGGCGTCGGCATTCGTGCTGTCGGGCTTCACGGCGGCGGTCGCGGGCGTGCTCGGTCTCTCGTTCCTGTCGTACGTGCAGGGTGTGACCGGAACGGGGCTCGAACTCACCGTGATCTCGGCCGTCATCATCGGCGGCGCCGCCCTGTTCGGCGGCTCGGGCACGATGTGGGGCACCATCATCGGCGTCGCCTTCATCGGTCTACTGCAGAACATCCTCAACATCAACGGAATCTCGTCGTTCTGGCAGACCGTGATCACCGGACTCGTCATCGTCGCGGCCGTCGCCGCCGATACCTGGCAGAGGCGCCGCAAGACGAAAGCCTGACCTCTCGCCGCGATCCACCGGCGTGCCCACGAGGCGCGTCGGATGGACGAACACGCCCAGAAACACCACACCACCTCATTCGGACCAAGGGAGGACCGATGTCTGTACGTACCCGTTCCCGCCGCCTCATGGCGTGGGCAGCCCTCGCCGTCGCAGGAGCGCTCGCGCTCTCTGGCTGCGGTGCCATCACCAGCGGCAGCGCGACCGAGAGCGACGGCGGCTTCCAGCTCGCCGACTACATCCAGAAGCGCATCGACGACGGTGAGACGCTGCGCATCAAGCTCAGCTACCACGACCCGTCGCTCGCCTTCGCCACGCCCATCAAGGCGGGCATGGAGAAGGCCGGAGAAGAACTCGGCGTCGACGTGCAGCTGATCGGCCCGACCGGCGGCGACGCCGCCAAGCAGGTCTCCGAGCTGCAGACGCTCATCCAGCAGCAGGCGGTCGACGGCCTGGCCGTCTCGTCGGCATCGAGCGACGCTCTGAAGCCGGTCATTGCGCAGGCCTACGAGGCCGGCATCCCGATCATCTCGTTCAACACTGACAACCCCGACTCCGACCAGATGGCGTTCGTGGGTCAGGACCTCACCGGTTCTGGCCAGTCGCAGGCCGAAGAGCTCGTCTCGGTGCTGGGCGAAGGTGCGACCGGCAAGGTCGTCGTCTTCTCGCTCGACACCGGCGCCGGCTGGTCGCACGACCGCTTCAGCGGGTTCGAGGCGGGCCTCGAGGGCAGTGGTCTTGAGATCGTCGGCCCGGTGAACGTCGGCAACGAGCCGAGCGCCGCCTACAACACCGTCGAGTCGACGATGGCCGGCCAGTCCGACGTCGTCGCGATCGCGGGTCTGGACTGCTGCTCGACCACCGCCGGCGCGAAGTGGGTCGACCAGTCGGGCAACGCCGGCAAGGTCACGATGGTCGGCTTCGACCTGCTCTCGTCGACCGCCGACTACATCGATGACGGCGTGATGGCGTTCACCATCAGCCAGAACCCGACCGAGCAGGGCTACCAGGCGGTCAAGGTGCTGGCCGACTTCCTCATCGACGGCACGCCCATCGACAACGTCGACACCGGTGCCCAGTTCATCACCAAGGCGAACCTCGCCGACGCGACGGTGGAGGACTGATGTCTCAGCTCCCGCCGCTCGACGGCACGGCAGATCCCGAGATCGCGGTTCGCATCACGGGCATCAGCCGGAGCTTCGGCCCGGTCAAGGCGCTCGATGATGTGAGCTTCGACATCACCGCGGGGGAGGTGACGGCCCTGCTCGGCGAGAACGGTGCAGGCAAGTCGACCCTGCTGAAGATCCTCGCCGGCCTGCAGCCGCCGAGCGGCGGGAGCATCTCGGTGTTCGGCGAAGAGATCGCCTCCTACGACCCGAACACCGTGCTCACGAAGCACTCGGTCGCGATCGTTCCGCAGGAGCTCTCGCTGCTGCCCGACCGCACCGTCGCCGAGAACATCCTCGTCGGCATCGAACCCGGCTCGCGCCTGTTCCCCGCCAAGCGCCGCATGAACGCGCGCGCCGCGGAGCTGCTGAACCAGCTCGGGCTCGAGATCGACCCCACGGCCGGCGTGCGCGGGCTCGATCTCGCCGTGCAGCAGCTCGTCGTCGTGGCGCGGGCCGTGGCCCGCGACTGCAAGGTGCTCATCCTCGATGAGCCGACGGCGATGCTCACTCCCGCAGAGGCGGATCGCCTGTTCGCGCTCATGGCGCGACTGAAGGATGCCGGCACCACCATGGTCTACGTCTCGCACCGCATGCCCGAGGTATTCGCCCTGTGCGACCGCCTCGAGATCCTGCGCGACGGCCGCCATGTCGCTTCCGCACGCAGGGAAGAGATGACTCCCGACGCGGCCGTCGCCGCGATGGTCGGGCGCGAGCTGGGTCACTTCGCGGGCCGCGCCGCCAACTCGACGGCGCAGGATGCGGCACCCGTGCTGGCCCTGGAGGGGCTGACGGGTGTGCGGCACAGCGACGTCACGCTCGAGGTGCGGCCTGGTGAGATCGTCGGCATCGCGGGGCTGCCCGACTCGGGTCGGGTCGAACTGCTGGCGAACATCTTCGGCGCCGGCCCCTCCCGCGGCGGGCGCGTGTTCGTCGGCGGCACCGAGTACGCCGACCGCTCGCCGATCGTCAGCGTCGGTCGACGGCTGGGGCTTCTGCCCGGAGAGCGCCGTGCCCAGGGCATCCTCACCACGATGTCGGTGGGCGAGAACATCGGCGCCCTTACGACGCGTCGCTACGCGACGGCCGGCCTCATCAACCGCCGCCGACTCGACGCCAACGCCGAAGAGCTGTCGAAGCGGATGCGGGTCAAGACCGCGACGATCGCGCAGCCCATCACCAACCTCTCCGGCGGAAACCAGCAGAAAGCCCTGCTCGCCCGCTGGCTGGCCGTGGACCCTCAGGTGCTCATGCTCGACGAGCCGACCCGCGGCGTCGACGTCGGCGCGAAGGTCGAGATCTACGAGGAGATGTTCCAGCTTGCCGCTCGGGGCGTGGGCATCGTCTGCTCGTCGTCCGATCTGCCCGAGCTGCTCACCGTCACCGACCGCATCGTCGTCATGTGCCAGGGGCGCGTGGCGGGGGTGCTCGACGCGAGCGAGGCCACCGAGGAATCCATCATGGCGCTCGCCACCGACGCCGCCGCCAGCGCGGCCTGACCCAAGGAGAACCGATATGAAGCGCAACGGCATCCTGAACGCCCAGCTCAGCGGCGCGCTCGCCACGCTCGGTCACACCGACCTCATCATGGTCGTCGACGCGGGCTTTCCGATTCCGCCCACCGCCCACCGCATCGACCTCGCGATCGCCGAGAACCTGCCCGATCTGCGCACCGTGATCGACCTCATCGCCGACGAGATCGTCGTCGAGGGCGTCGTGCGCGCCGAAGACGTGCCGACCAACAATCCGCGCCTCGATGAGTGGCTCCAGGGCCGCTTCGCCGATGCGGAGTTCACGCTGCGCACCCACGCCGACGTGCTGGGCATGCTCGCCCGCCAGGCCAAAGTCATCGTGCGCACCGGCGCCTTCGAGCCCTGGGGCAACGTGGGCCTGTTCTGCGGCGTCGACGTGCCCAAGTGGTTCGGCGGCGATGGCGTCATCGCACCCGACTACTACGCATCCAAGCTCTGAGACCTCAAGAGAGAACAGGAAGACACTCCCGTGACCGAAACGACAGCATCCGACCAGCTGACCCTCACGCCGTCGCAGATGGCGCCCTACATCCAGCACACCAAGATCGAGGTGGGTTCGACCCGCGACGAGATGATCGCGCACGCCCGTGAGACGGTCGAGCACGGCTTCAACGCGGCCATGGTTCCCGCATCGTGGGTGCCGCTCGTCGCGGCTGAGCTCGCCGGCACCGGTGTCGGCGTGGCGTCGGCACTCGACTTTCCGACCGTCGGGGTGACCACGAGCGCCGGCAAGGCGGCCGAGGCCGAGCAGATCGCCAAGCAGGGCGCCACCCAGCTCGACATCGGCGTGCAGGTGGGCTGGCTCAAGAGCGGCATGTACGACGAGTTCCGCGAAGACATCGCGGGCGTGGTGCGCGCGAGCGGCATCCCGGTGAAGGTCATGCTCGAGCTGCCCCTGCTGACCGACGCGGAGAAGGATGCGGCGATCGAGCTCGCGATGGACGCCGGCGCCGCCTACCTCAAGAACGCGTCGAGCGGCCAGATCGAGACGGCGAACCCCGCCAGCATCCGCTATCTCGTCGAGCGGGCCCGCGACGGAGTGCTCGTCAAGGCGTCGGGCTCGATCAAGTCGTACGCTCAGGGTCTCGAACTGCTGCGCGCCGGCGCCGTTCTGCTGGGCACGAGCGCGGGGCTGTCGATCATCAGCGACACCGGCGACGACGACACCGTCAGCTACTGATCCGGGGGGATCGGCCGTGGCGTACCGCCGTCCTGTCGCCTCAAGGCGCAGGACGGTGGTAGCCAAGATGTAGAAGATGAGGAGGTCGCGTGGACGCGACGGATGTGAGCGGTGCTGCCGATATCCATCGGGAGCTGCCGGTGGCGATCCATGCGCAGATCTCCGACGGGTTCCGGGCGAAGATCGCGTCGGGTGAGTGGCCGTCGCACTACCGGCTCAAGAGCGAGCCCGAGCTCGCCGCCGAGCTCGGCGTCAGCCGGGGAACGCTGCGCCGGGCGATGACGACGCTCATCGAGGAGGGGCTGCTGCGCCAGGTGCGCGGCCGCGGCACCTTCGTGACGTCCACGACGATCGAGCCGGCCATCGCGCAGAAGCTCAGCACTCTCTCCGAAGACTTCGCCAACCAGGGCGTCGTCACGACCACACGCGTCATCGAGTGCACGCTCATCGACCCGCCGCGGCCAGTCGCTGCGCTCCTCGAGGTGCCGGCCGGCGGAATGGTGCTCAAGCTCGTGCGTCTGCGCAGCACCGAGAGCGGGCCGGTCGTGCTGCTGTTCAACTATGTGCGCACCGACTTCGCGCCCGGCATCGAGACGGTCGACTTCGCGACGGCCAGCCTGTTCGGCACGCTCGAGGGCAGATACAGCCTGCGCATCTCGTCGGCGCGACGCACCTTCAGCGCGGAAGCCGCGCAGGGCGACGTGGCCGAGCTGCTGCAGATCGCACCGGGAGGCCCCGTGCAGTATCTCGAGCAGGTCACCTATCTCTCCAACGACAAGCCCGTCGAGTACTCCGATGTCTGGATCCACTCGGGCAGGCTGCGCGTGACCTCGATGCTCTCGCGCCGGTGACCCGCCCCGGGCCAGACTGATCCCCATGAGAATCGCCGTGGCCGGGGCAACAGGGCTCATGGGAAGACTCGTCGTCGCAGAGGCCGAAGCGCGCGGCCACGAGATCTCCGCCATCGCCAGGAGCGCCGGCGTCGACCTGACCACGGGCGCGGGCCTCGCCGGAGCGCTGCGAGGCGCCGACGCCGTGATCGACGTCACCAACATCGGCACGCTCAACGAGCAGCAGGCGACCGGCTTCTTCGAGGCGACGACGCGCACCCTGCTCGAGGCCGAGCGGGCGGCGGGCATCGACCGCCACGTCGCCCTCGCGATCGTGGGGGTCGACCGCGCCCCGCACGGCTATTACGCAGGCAAGCGCGCTCAAGAGCTCGCGATCGAGGGGCAGCAGGTGCCGTGGACGATCCTGCGCGCCACACAGTTCCACGAGTTCGCGGCGCAGATCTATGCCAGCGCGAAGGTCGGCCCGCTGCACGTCGTTCCGAAGATGCGCACCCAGCCCATCGCCGCCCGCGAGGTCGCGGCACGCCTCGTCGACCTCGCCGAGGCACCGGCCCGCAACGGGTACCTCGAGCTCGCCGGCCCCCGCGAGCAGTCGCTCGTCGACATGGTGCGACGGTGGGCACGGGCGCGCAGCATCCGCGTATGGATCCCGAGCATCGCGCTGCCCGGTCCGCTCGGCAAGGCCCAGCGCGACGGCTCGCTGCTGCCCGGGCCCGGTGCCGAGCTCGGCGTCGAGACGTTCGACGAGTGGCTGCGCCGCACCGGCGGCGCCACCGCTACTTCTTCGGCACCGTGAACGCCACCGACGTGCGGGCGGACTTCGCGTAGTCGGCCTTGGTGGCGACCACCCGTACGGTGAGCTTCTTGCCCAGGTCGGCGGAGGTCACGACATAGCTGCGCGAGCCGCCCTTCGTCGTGATCGCCTTGCCGTTGCGGTACCAGCGATAGCTCACCGAGTCGGCGTCGGGCGCCCAGCTCTTGGCGCTCGCGCCGGTGGCGGTGAGCTTGGTGCCCACCTTCGCCTTCGTCACGCCGTCGGGCAGAGTGACGGTGGGCTTCGGCTTGGTGGTGAAGGTCTTCAGCACCGTGTAGACGCCGCCCAGCTGCAGCACCGCCTCGCGGGTGCCTGGACCCTTCGCGATCGTGAGCACACGCAGGATCTTGCCGCCGCTGCCCTCTGGGATCGTGGCCGTCTTTCCGCTGCCGATCTTCTTCCACGTGCCGTCGTCTTGACGGATGTGCCACTGGTACGAGAGCTTCGTGGGCTTCGGCGAGAGCTTGCCGCCGACCGCCCAGGCCCGCAGGCTTGCCGTCAGCTTCGCGCCGCTCACGGGCGATGCGCTCACCTCGACCTGCATGTCGAGAACGCGCGTGCCATACCCGGTCGGCACGGCCTTCGACCCCTCGAGTGCGGTGAGGTAGCCCGCCCAGATGGGGGTGGTGAAGCCCTTGGCCCCGGACTTGTAGTACACGATCAGGCCGTTGCCGATGCCGAGGGGTGCTCGTCCGTTGTAGCCGCAGCCGCCGGGCGAGCAGATGTAGTCGCCCAGCTCCGACATCGAGGGGGCATCGCCGCGGAAGGTGACCTTGCGCAGCCAGCCCGAGTGCTCGAACTCGTCCTGGTCGAGCGCACGGGTGCCGATCCACTCGACCGATCCGGGGATCGAGAACGACGAGATGCGGTTTCCGTAGAACGCGTAGCTGTTGATCCACTTCACGCCGTAGGGGATCACCGCCTTCGTCGCCGGCACCGGCGATCGATCGGGCAGCACGTAGGTCACCGGCCCCGCGAAGGCTCCGTAGCCGATCTCGGTCACCTTGTAGGTCTTGGTGCCGGCCTTGATCGTCGCGGGGATCGTGATCGTGGTCTTGCGGTTGCCGCTCCACCCGGTGACCGTCGCGGTCAGCTCTACGGTGTCGAGGTCGTAGGTGAAGTCGCCGACCTTGACGTCGGTCTTCAGTGCGGTGACGACGGGGCCGACCGCGGGCTGCGTCACCGCCGTAGCGGGCGCGGCGGCCCCGGCCAGAACGAGCAGCGAGGCCAGCATCAGCGGCAGGGCGCGACGCAGCAGGGAATGCTTCGGGTTGAGCATGCGTGCACCATAGCAGTGGGCCGGTCGGCCGTCACCCGTCGATCCGCTCGGCCTTGCTACGCTCGCCGCAACACCGACGTTTCGGGAGGTGCCCTGTGGGCGACATCTTCGTAGGAGTGACGGATGCTGACGCCAGCCGCCGCGCCGTCGACTGGGCCGCGCAGCGCGCGGTCGACCTCGGCGCGCGACTCGTGCTCGTGTCGGTGGCGCCCGAGGCACCCGACCCCGCCGAGATCTCACCCGCGTTCATCGTGATCGAGGCTGAGCGTCAGCGCGTCGAGGCCGAGTTCGCTGGGGTGGAGTGCGACGTGCTCGCCCTGCACGGAAACCCGGTCGCCGAGCTCGTCGAGGCGTCGAAGCACGCCGACCTCCTCGTGATCGGCGACGCCGAGCCGGGCCGGCACTGGGGCGACCACGGTCGACACATCGTCTCGTCGGCACACGTGACGGTGGCGGTCGTGCCCGACGTCGACCTCGCCGGCCGCGCCGGTGTGGTGGTCGGCATCGACGGCTCCGAGGTCACCGAGCGCGCCCTCGCCTTCGCCGCATCCGAGGCCGAGCGCCGAGGCGAGCCACTGATCGCGGTCGGCGCGTGGATGCCGGTGATCGTCGACGACACGGCGGGCCTCGGCGGCTTCGGATACATCGACGCCACGCCGATCGACCTGCAACAGCCCACCACCGCCCTGGTCGCCGAGGCGCTCGCGCCCGTGCGCGCGGCCCACCCCGAGCTCGAGATCGATGAGCGCATCATCGAGGGCGACCCCGCCACGATGCTCGCCCACGCCGCCGAGAACGCGGCGCTGCTCGTGGTCGGCACCCACGGCCGCGGCACGCTCGCCCGCCTCTTCCTCGGTTCGGTGAGCGACGCCGTGCTCACCTCGCCGGTCACCCCGACGCTGGCGGTGCGCTGACGCCGTGCCCCCAGCGCGCGGCGGGCTGAGTCTGGCGTTGCTCTACTTTGCCGAGAGTGCCCGCAGTCGGTCGGCGATGTCGATGAGGTCGGCAGACCACTGCTCGCCGCGCTCCTTGCTGAAGCGTGCGATCGGAAGCGCGACGCTCAGCGCTGCATGCTGCCCGCCCTCCTGACTGATCGAGATCGCCACGGCGGCGAGCCCGGGCTCGCTCTCTTCGAGGTTCCACGCGACGCGGGTCTCGCGCACTTCGTCGAGTTGATCGTGCAGCTGTGCCATGTCGACGTTGAGCCGGCTCGCCCTCGGGCCGGCGAGGGCCATGCTGTAGCGCGCATCCACTTCGTCATCGGTGAGGTCGGCAAGCAGTGCCTTGCCTCCCGCGGTGAGATGCGCCGGCAGCCACACGCCGACGCGCAGAGTGAACCTCAGCGCGTGCGCCGTCGCTTCGATGCCGTCGGTGTGCTGGATGCGGGTGCCGGCCAGATAGGCCAGATGCACGGTCTCGCCCGTCCGTGCGAGAAGCTCCTCCATCGCCGACCGCACCAGATTGCTCGCCTGGCGCGGCGGGCCGACCGACGTCATCGCGGGGCCGACCGCATATCTCCGGTCGGTCTGCTGCACGGCGAAGCCGTCGAGTACGAGGGTCGCCAGCAGTCGTTGCGCGGTCGATGCGTTCACCGAGAGAGCCGCGGCCGCTTCGGTGACGCTGATCGATTCCGTGTCCGACAGCAGCTTCACCAGCACGAGGGCCCGGTGAACCGACTCGATTCGTGGTGCTTCATTGCGCTCCATGCAAAAGACCATATCGTTGGTTGCTCTCAGCGCAAGGCTGTGCGTAGCATCTCTCGCATTGCGGGTCGTCGACGACCTGCTGTCCACCGAATCGACGCTGCTACGGGGAGTCCCACATGCCGACGCATCCATCCGCCACCGCACGTACCCGCACGGCGATCGTCGTCGGCGCATCCAGCGGGATGGGCGCTGCGATCGTCGAGCGGCTCGCCGCCGACGGCATCGCCGTTGCCGGGCTCGACCTGCCGTCCGCGCGGTGGCCGCACGACTTCGCCGCCGCGCACACGGCGCCCATCGACGTCACCGATGCGGTCGGCGTCGCCGAGGCGCTTCGTGATGCCGCGGCGAAGCTCGGAGGAGTGGATGCTGTCGTCAACTGCGCGGGAGTCCTCGGTCCCGTCGAGCCGACCGCCGAGGTGAGCCAGGAGACGTTCGATCGGATCGTGGCGCTCAACCTCGGAGGGGCGTTCGCCGTGACGCGGGCGGCGCTTCAGCTCCTGCTGCCGACGGGGTATGGCCGGATCGTGCACGTCGCCTCGGTCGCGGGCAAAGAGGGCAACCCTCAGATGGCTGCTTACTCTGCGTCGAAGGCGGGCGTGATCGGCCTGGTGAAGGCGACGGGCAAGGAGTACGCGCGCAGCGGGGTCACGATCAACGCGATCGCGCCGGCATCCATCGAGACTCCGCTGATCTCCGGGATGACCGCCGAGCGTCAGGAGGTTCAGAAGAGCCTCATCCCGATGGGGCGATTCGGCACCGTTGAGGAGGTCGCGGCTCTGGTCTCCTACATCGCTTCGGCCGACTCGTCGTTCACGACGGGATTCGTCTTCGACCTCACCGGCGGACGCGCCGACTACTGACCGCAGAACACACGAGCACAAGGGGCAATGATGACGAGCGAACACACCACACGGAGCGCGATCGTGACCGGCGGAGGCGGTGGCATCGGCAGCATCGTGAGCGGGCGGCTCGCTGCGGCGGGCTACGCGGTCGTCGTGGCAGATGCGAGCGCGGAGGCGGCGCAGGCTGTCGCCTCGGGCCTCGCCGCGGGCGACGGTCGCCAGCACCGCGCCGTCGCGGGCGATCTCACGACGGCAGAGGCGAACCGGGCCGCCGTTGCGGCCGCCCGCGAGATCGGCCTGCTGTCGGTGCTGGTCAACGCGGTGGGCATCTCTCCCAAAGAAAACGGCAAGAAGCGCCCTTTCTACGAGGTGTCGCCGGAGGAGTGGGATCTCACGCTCGCCGTCAACGTGAAGGCCCCCTTGCTGCTGGTGCAGGAAGCGTTTCGGCACATGCCCACCGATGGCTCGGCGAGCATCGTGAACATCCTCTCGATCACGTCGAAGTGGGGCACCGGCGGCCTGCCGGGAGCGCTCTTCCCACCCTTCCTGCCCTCCTCGGTCGCCTACGCCGCCTCGAAGGGCGCGCTGCAGAACCTCACCGGCTCGCTCGCGCGTGAGCTCTCGTCGTGGTCGATCCGCGTCAACGGCGTGGCGCCCGGGTTCGTCGCCACGCAGATGACCGGCGGAATGCCGTCGGCCGAGACGCAGCAGATGACCGATCAGATTCCGATGGGGAGATTCGCTCGGCCCGATGAGATCGCTGACGCGATCGAGTTCCTCATCAGCAGCAAGGCCTCGTACATCAACGGCGCGAGCCTCGACATCAACGGAGGCGCTCTCACCTGCTGAGGGCGCCGCACACGAAAGGAAGCAGAAATGTCAACGAAGACAGTCACTGAGCCGGCTCGCACGGCCGCGGGCCCGGCACGTGAGCGCCGCGGCAGGGGCGACCAGGGAAAGCGGGCGTCGGTCGCGGGGTTCGTCGGATCGGCGCTCGAGTACTACGACATGTACATCTATGCGTCGGCATCCGCGCTCGTGTTCACCAGGGTCTTCTTCCCGGATGCCGGGGCCACCGGCCTTCTGCTGTCGCTGGGCACCTACGGCGTCGCGTATCTCGCGCGGCCGCTCGGCGGGTTCCTCGCCGGCCACTTCGGCGACCGCCACGGCCGACGCAACATCATGATCCTGACTCTGCTCGTGATGGGCATCGCGACGTTCCTCATCGGATGCCTGCCTTCGTACGACTCGGTCGGGGTGTGGGCGCCGATCATGCTGATCGCGTTGCGGCTCTTCCAGGGGCTCTCGGTCGGCGGTGAGGCATCGGGTGCGACCTCGCTCACGCTCGAGCACGCGCCGGAGGGGCGCCGCGGCCTCTACACCTCGTGGATGGTCACGGGAATCTGGGCCGGGTACATTCTCGCGACGCTCGCCTTCATCGGTGTCGCGGCGCTGCCCGAAGACGCGATCTACTCGTGGGGCTGGCGCGTGCCGTTCTGGGCCAGCGCGGTCATCGTCGTCGTCGGCGTGATCATTCGCCGCAGCCTCACCGACCCCGAAGCCTTCGTCGAGCAGAAGGAGCAGGGCGCGATCGCGAAGGTCCCGCTGGGCGAGGTTCTGCGCCACCAGCCCGGTGACGTCGTGCGGGTGATCTTCGCCGCCTTCCTCATCGTGATCAGCTCCGTCGTGCCCGTCTACGGCCTCTCTTACGCGACCGCGGTCGTCGGCATCCCCTCGACCACCATGCTCTGGGCGGTGGTGTTCGGCTACGCCACGGCGATGGTGACTCAACCGCTGTTCGCGCTGCTGAGCGACAAGATCGGCCGCAAGCCTGTGCTGATCGGCGGCAATCTGTTCGGCGCGCTCGCCGTGTGGGAGTTCTTCTGGGCCGTGGGCTCGGCCAACGTGCCGATGATCTATCTCGGCGTCTTCCTGTGCATCACGATCGCGTTCGCCGCCACGAACGCCGTGTATCCGGTGTTCTTCAGCGAGATGTTCAACGTGCGATTCCGCGTGAGCGGCATGGCCGTCGGCCTGCAGCTCGGCCTCGTGCTGACCGGCTTCTCGCCGACGATCATCCAGGCGGTGTCGTCTGCCAACGCAGGAGCGTGGTGGCCCGCCGCGGCCTTCACGACCGCGGCGTGCGTCATCTCGTCGATCGCGATCCTGACCGCTCGCGAGACCTACCGGGTTCCGCTGCGAGACCTCGGCAAGTGAGGGGTCGACCGATGAAGCTGACACACGAGTGCGACCTTCTCGTCATCGGCAGCGGGATCGCGGGGCAGACCGCTGCGCTGAGCGCCGCGGAGTCGGGCCTGCGCGTGGTGCTCGCCGAGAAGATGGCGACGCTCGGCGGGTCGACGGTGATGAGCGGCGGCTGGTTCGCCTTCAGTGGCACCGATGAGCAGCGGCAGGAAGGCGAGCGCGACTCGGCCGAGCTGTTCATGCGTGACATGCAGGAGGTGGGCCAGCACCGCAATGACCCCGCACTGCTGCAGGCGTATCTCGACGACCAGCACGAGACGTATCGCTGGCTCAAGCAGCACGGCGTCGTCTTCCGCGAGATCGAGATCAGCTCGGGGCAGTCGGCGCGACGAAGCCACAACAGCGCGATCCGGGACGTGATGGCCTCGCTTCACGAGCAGTTCGCGGCGGCCGGCGGCATCACGCTGAGCGAGCACCGCGCCACGCGTCTGCTCACCGACGATGCGGGCCGCGTGGTGGGAGCGACGCTGGATGCTGCCGGCTCCGACGTCGAGGTGTGCGCGCGCCACGGGGTGGTGCTCGCGACGGGCGGGTTCAGTCGCGGCACCGATCTGCTGCGCACCTTCGCGCCCGAGCAGCTCAACGCGATCCCCTTCGGCGGCGCCGGCAATACCGGCGACGGACTGCGGATGGCCTGGCGGCTCGGAGCCGACATGGCCGACATGTCGACAGTGAGCGGCACGTACGGGTCGCACCCCGAGACGGGAGAGGTGCACGAGCTGCTCACCGCCTACTACATGGGCGCCATCATCGTGAACCTGAACGGCAGGAGGTTCACCGACGAGTCGCAGTCGTACAAGACGCTCGGCCGGGCGGTGCTCGACGAGCCGGAGGGCCTGGGCATCCAGATCTTCGACGCGAAGGTCAGGGCGAAGTCGCACCCGGGCATCCCGCTCAAAGACATGGAGGCGATCGCCGACCGTGGGCACCTGCATGAGGCCGCCACGCTCGACGAGCTCGCCGCCCTCGTCGGAGTCGACGCAGAGCAGCTGTCGCGCACCGTGGAGCACTACAACGCGGCGATTGCCGCGGGCAGCGCCGACGAGGTCGGGCGTGAGAGCCTGTGCAACGGCGTGGGCAGCCTCCTGCCCATCGATCAGGCGCCCTTTTACGCGTACCCGGCGAAGTCGCTCATGACGACGACATATTGCGGCGTGCGCGTGTCACCCCGCTCCGAAGTGATCGACGTCGACGGTGGCATCATCGAAGGCCTCTATGCGATCGGCGAGGTGACCGGTGGCTTCCACGGTGCTGCCTATATGACCGGCACATCGCTCGGCAAGGGCGCCGTCTTCGGGCTGAGGGTCGCCCAAGACGCCGCCGCGCGCGCGGCCCGCGAGACGCTGGGGGCCATCGCGTGAGCGAGGTGGGGTTCGACGTCGTGGTCGTGGGATCGGGTATCGCCGGTTCGGCGGCGGCCGTCGCGGCGGCCCGTGCCGGAGCCCGTGTGGCGCTCGTCGAGAAATCGGAGACGTTCGGCGGTTCGGCTGCACTGTCGGCGGGGATGCTGTGGACGGCTCCCGACTTCGACGCGTACGAGCGGCGTATCCCGCTCGGCGACAAGGCGCTCGGACGCAAGCTGGTCGACGACTTCCCGCGCGCGATCGATGAACTGCGGCAGACGGGCCTCCGGGTCGCCGACGAGCCCACGACCGACATCATGACGTTCGGCATCGGGTACTCGTGCGACATCCGCGGCATCCTCGCGTGGAGCAGAGAAGAGGTCGCACGACTCGGCGGCCTCGTTCTCGCCGGCGCCCCTGTGCGAGAGCTGCTCCGCGATGAGCGTCGCGTCAGCGGTGTTGTCGTCGATCAGCCCGACGGGCCTCTCGAGCTGAATGCCGCGAGCGTCGTGCTGGCCACCGGCGGGTTCGGCCGCGACCGCGAGCTCCTCGCACGCTATGTCGGAGCGCACTCCGATCGACTCGTGAGACGCTCGAACCCCGGCAGCGTCGGCGATGGTCTGCGCCTCGGGCGCTCTGCCGGCACGGGCGGCTCGGCGGCGATGGCGTCGTTCTACGGCCACCTGCTGCCGTGGCCGCTCGCCGAGTTCGAACCGGAGCACTATCTGCCCTATTCGCAGTACTACTCGGGCTCGACCCTGTTCGTGAACCTCCACGGCGATCGTTTCGTCGACGAGACCCTTGGCGACGAGATCCTCAATCAAGCTGTCGTCGCGCAGCCCGAGGCCCGCGGCGTGCTGATCTTCGACGACTTCGTGCGCAGGAGGGAGGCGTGCGAAGAGCCCTTCCCGGGACTGGGGGCGACCGACCGTTTCGAGATCGCGAAAGCCGCGGGGGGACTCTGGGCCACGGCATCCACTCTCGAGGAGCTGATCGACGCCGTGGCCGAGTGGGGCATCGACGGCGGGCGGCTCTCGGCATCCGTCGACGCCTACCGCAGTGCAGTGGAGCGACGTGCGTCGGCCGCAGGAGGAGTGACGGTGTCGCCGACCTCTCGTGCACCGCAGACGGCTCCCTTCCACGCGCTCATGGTGCAGCCGTCGATCACCTTCACCTTCGGGGGCATACCGATCTCTCCCGCAGGTGAGGCCCTCGATCACGACGGCCTGCCCATTGCGGGTCTCTTCGCGGCGGGCGCCGACATCGGTGGGCTCTCGAACGTGGGATACGCCGGCGGCCTTGCCCCCGCCTACATCACCGGCACATGGGCCGGCCGCAGCGCGGCAGCCCGAGCGCTGCACCTGGAAGGAGCATTGCGATGAACCGAACGACCGACGTCCTCGTGATCGGGGGAGGTGGCGCCGGGCTCTCCGCGGCGATCTCTGCTGCGACCTCGGGTGCGACCGTGACGGTGCTCGAGAAGTGCGCCAAGGTGGGCGGAAGCACCGGCATGTCGGTGGGAAGCTTCACCGCCTCGAACACGGCCTACCAGTACCGGGCAGGCGTGAACGACTCGATCGAGATGTTCATCGATGACATGGTGACCGCCAACGGCCCCGACGAACAGCGCGAGAACGTCGCGCTGCGCCGCGTGCTCGCCGAGAACGCGGGTCCGACGCTCGAGTGGCTGTCGAGCATCGGGGTGCAGTTCCTCGGCCCGACGCCGGAGCCCCCGTACGAGAAGCCCCGCATGCACAACGTGCTGCCGAACTCCTCCGCCTACGTCGGTGCGCTCACCCGGGAGGCTCGCAAGCGGGGAGTGCGCATCATCACCGACGCGCGAGTGGAGCGACTGCTGCAGAACGCGCAGGGTGAGATCGTGGGTGCCCGTGCGGCGGGTGTCGAGTATTTCGGTCGCCGAGCCGTCGTGCTGGCGACAGGAGACTACTCGGCGGCGGCAGATCTCAAGGCGGCCTATGTGGGAGAGGATGCTGCGCGGGTCGCCCCCGTGAATCCGAACAACACCGGCGACGGCTTCCGTCTGGCCAGCGATGTCGGCGGAGTCATGCTGCAGATGGACCGGCTCTATGAGGGGCTGCGGTTCGCGCCGGGCAGATTCCCCGATCCGATCAAGCTGCTGCCGTCGCATCCCGCCGTCTCGCGCGTCGTGCGGTTCTTCGCGGAGCGACTGCCCAAGAAGCTCCTCGGCGTCGTGCTGCGCGGCGCGCTCACGAGCTGGGTCGGCCCCAACAACACGATGTACGCCGCGGGCGCGATTCTCGTCGACGAGACGGGCAGGAGGGTGGCCAACGAAGACTCCGACAAGCTGCTCGCCCGAGGCGTTGCCGCCGGCAGCGGGCAGGGCTTCATGGTGTTCGACGAGGCTCTCGCGCAGCGCTTCTCGGCCTGGCCCAACCCGGTGTCGACGTTCCCGGGCGTCGCCTACGCGTACGTGCAGGACTATGCCCGCTACCGCCCCGACATGTTCCACAAGGCAGACACGCTCGAAGCGCTCGCGCAGAAGTGCGGAATGGATGCGGCGGCCCTCGCCGACACCGTCCGGCGCTTCCGCGCCGCCACCGAGGCAGGGACCGATCCCGACTTCGGTCGCACCCGGTTCGGCAGCGGCATCGGCGAGGGGCCGTACTACGCCTTGGGCCCGATGGGCGCCTACATCACGCTGGCCGACGGCGGTCTGGCGGTCGACACGACGCTGCGGGTGACGACTCCGGAGGGCGACGTGATCCCCGGGCTGTTCGCGGCAGGATCGACGGGCCAGGGTGGGCTGCAGCTGCTCAACCACGGCCTGCACATCGGCTGGGCGATGGTGTCGGGCCGTATCGCGGGGCGCAACGCGGCCCATGCTGAGCCGCGCGACGACCTCGCTGTCGTCGGGGGCGCGGGCTCGGCGCTCGAGACTCCGGTCGCGGAACTGAGCTTCCTCCCCTAGCGCGCTGATGTCGCCCCACAGGGATCCCCCCCCCAGTCTTTCTTGCGCTGACCGGTCGGGGCCGTCGGCGGCGCCTGCCGCTA
The DNA here is from genome assembly GCF_025515205.1 of Microbacterium fluvii. Lineage (GTDB taxonomy): Bacteria > Actinomycetota > Actinomycetes > Actinomycetales > Microbacteriaceae > Microbacterium > Microbacterium fluvii. The sequence goes on from NZ_JAOPFX010000001.1 coordinate 238,378, forward strand.
GCATCACTGGCATGAGCGATGCGGTCGCTGTGGCGCTGATCACGAGTGCGTTGGCATTGGCAGGCACGTTGGGTGTGGCGTGGGTGCAGTCGTTCTCGGGATCGAAGCGTCTCGAGCAGCAAGTGAATGCCTTGAAGACGCTAGCTCCGCTCGTCGAGCGGAATCTGCCGAGCACCCGAGAGGCCTACGAGAGCGTCGCCCGCCAGATCGTGCGCAAGCATCGCGTGAGGCCATGGTGGAAGCGGATCTTCTACGTCATCGTCACGTTGGCGGCGGCCATGACGGCGATCTGGCTGGCAACGCGGTTCGGACGCTTTCTTGATCAAGCGAACCTGACGCCGGGCGCGAAGGACGGAAGCGGGTATGCGCTAGAGGTATCGCTCTACGTCATCGGTGTTGCTGCGCTCGCCGGCGCGACCGTCGCAGCGGCCTCGCGCGCACTGTTCGCTCGCTACGAGCAAGCACCGTGGTCAGGCTGGGTGGAGAGGTTGCTCACCCAGTGGAAGAGTCGACGACTCGCGCAACTTGGTGAGTGACAGCGGGTACGACTGAAACTGGCGTCGCCGTTCGACCTACGGCCGCCCCATCCCGAGGTACTCCCAGCCGGCGGCACACCGAGCAGCGGCGTCGAGGCAGTTGCGCCCGTCGACGATCACACGGCCGGTCGCGAGCGATGCAGCGTGTTCGGGCGAGAGCTCGCGGCGATACTCGTCCCACTCGGTGACGACGATCACGGCATCCGCGCCGCGCAGGGCCTCGTCGCGGTCGGCGACGTAGTTCAACTGCGGATGCAGCCTCTCGGCGTTGCCGAGCGCCTCGGGGTCGGTGATGGTCACCCAGGCGCCGAGGCCGTGCAGACGCACGGCCACGTCGAGCGCGGGGGAGTCGCGGATGTCGTCGGAGTGCGGCTTGAACGCGGCACCGAGCACGGTGACGTTCTTCTTGAACACCGAACCGCCCGTGTTGTCGCGGGTTAGTGACGACTGAGGGAGGCCTCGCGACTGCACTGGCACAGAGTCGCAACAAACGCGGCACTGCCTGCGGGAGACCTACGGACGGTGTGCGCGCCCACGTGCATCGGGATCGGCTCGGTGATCGACGGGTCGCTCAGCTAGTCGTTCAGCCTGACGAGTACGCCGCGCTGGCAGATTGCCGGATTACGCGCGCCGACGTCCCTCTCGGAATGGGTCACCGCGTCTGCCGCCACTCTTTATCGAACACAGGAGGCAGGCCGGATCCCGAGGAAACCCTCTGCGATACCATTTGCCAATGACTGTCCTCGCGAGCCCGTACTTGCGTGTGCGGGATCCGCGAGTCGCCCCCACTTCCTTCCAAATCGGGACGCACTCGGCGATCGTGGTGGCAGCGCTCTTCGTGTTGCAGTTCCCCCAGTTCCTCACCGGCAATCAGTCGATGATGATCATGGGAGCCTTGCTTGCGCTCTCCTTGCTCTCCTGGCCGCGGACACACCCCCTGATGGGGCCGTTCATCGGTCTGGTCGTCTTGGCCGCGTTCTCCAGTCTGTGGTCGGAGCACCCTAGCTCGGCGCTCACAGGGGCCCTCCAGTTCGCGATCGTCGCGTCGAGCGGAATCGCTGTCGGGGCTGCGCTAAATCTCAACCGGATCCTGCAGATCACGTCTCGGACTGCCGGCGCGATCGCTCTGCTATCCCTCGTGCTGGCACAGGTTGCCCCGCACATCGCCATCCACTCCGGCCCTGCTTACTCTGGGACGCTCCAGGGCATCTTCATCTCCAAGAACTCGCTGGCGATCGTCGTGATCTTTGGCGCCGTGTCGACTCTGTTTCTGAGATGGCCACGGACGCGCGACAAGTGGGAGTTCACGCTCCTGTGGGCGGTGTTCCTGATCACGCTGGTGCAGACCGATTCGGCGACGGCAGACCTGATCCTCGCGGTGGTTGTGGTGCTTCGGATCTGCCTCGCAGGCTGGCTCAAGATGTCCGGAACGGTCCGCGCTGCGACAGTGGCGCTACTCCTCGTGCCGGTCATCGTCATCGCGCTATCGAGCTGGGCGATCTACACCGGAACCCTGGGGCTCCTGGGCCGTGACACCACGCTGACCGGCCGGACCGACATCTGGGAAGCGGCGGTGCTGGCCTGGCAGACCCGACCCTGGCTGGGGGTCGGATGGGGATCGTTCTCGTCCGACTCGACGCTGGCAGCGATCCAAGAGGGGCTCTACGGATGGGTCCGGGATCACGCGCACAACGGCTTCATCCAAGTCCTAACGGAGCTCGGTCTCGTCGGAATCATCGTGCTCGCGTGGACCCTTCTGCTCATCCTGGCCCGCAGCCTTCGGGCTATCAGTCACACACGGACGCTGATCGCAGGATGGCCGATCGCGGTCTTCGCGACGTTCGTGATGCACAACGCCGCCGAACAGTCGATGCGCCTGTTGCCGCTGTTCATGCTCGCGGTCGCAGCTGCGGCCGCGGTGCGTGTTAGCGGGCCGCAGCCGAACATCGAGTGACCAATTGAGAGCAGGTCGAACTTACGCGAGCTTCCTATGGCGCGTGCGCGTCGGCAAGATGAGATCCCGGGCAGGCCGTGCTGAATAGGTAGGCGACTACGGTCGACCCATTCCGAGGTATTCCCACCCGGCGGCGCGCCAGGCGGAGGCGTCGAGGCAGTTGCGGCCGTCGACGATTACGCGGCCGGTCGCGAGCGATGCAGCGTGTTCGGGCGAGAGCTCGCGGCGATACTCGTCCCACTCGGTGACGACGATCACGGCATCCGCGCCGCGCAGGGCCTCGTCGCGGTCGGCGACGTAGTTCAACTGCGGATGCAGCCTCTCGGCGTTGCCGAGCGCCTCGGGGTCGGTGATGGTCACCCAGGCGCCGAGGCCGTGCAGACGCACGGCCACGTCGAGCGCGGGGGAGTCGCGGATGTCGTCGGAGTGCGGCTTGAACGCGGCACCGAGCACGGTGACGTTCTTCTTGAACACCGAACCACCCAGGCCCTCAACGACGAGGTCAACAGCGCGGTCGCGGCGGCGCAGGTTGATGTTGTCGACTTCGCGCAGGAACGCGACCGACTCTCCTCGGCCGAGCTCTTCGGCCCGGGCCGAGAACGCTCGGATGTCTTTAGGCAGGCAACCGCCGCCGAACCCGATGCCGGCGCCGAGGAATCGGCGGCCGATGCGGGCGTCGTGGCCGATCGCGTCGGCGAGGGTCGTGACGTCGGCTCCGGTGACCTCGGCGATCTCGGCCATCGCGTTGATGAACGAGATCTTGGTGGCCAAGAACGCGTTCGCGGCGACCTTCACGAGCTCCGCCGTAGCGAGGTCGGTGACGATGAACGGCGTGCCTTTCGCGATCGCCGGGTGGTACACCTCCCGCAGCACCTCGGCCGCCTGCTCGCCCTCAGCACCGGCGGGCACTCCTGCGACCAGGCGGTCGGGATCGATCGTGTCTTTGACGGCGAAGCCTTCGCGCAAGAACTCGGGGTTCCACACGAGCGTTGCGCCGGTCGGCGTGACTCGCTCCGCGAGCGCCGCGGCAGTGCCGACGGGAACCGTCGACTTGCCGGCGACGATGTCACCGTCGGAGAGGAACGGCAGCAGGCCATCGACCGCCGCGTTCACATAGGTGAGGTCTGCCGCGTAGCCGTCCTTCTGCTGCGGAGTTCCGACGCCAACGAAGTGCACCTTCGCCCCGTGCGCCTCAGCCATGTCGGTCGTGAACTGCAGCCGGCCGGACGCGATGCCGGCCGCGAGGATTTCTTGCAGCCCGGGCTCGAAGAACGGCGCTTCGCCCTTCGAAAGCGCCTCGATCTTCCGCTGGTCGACGTCGATGCCGACGACGTCATGGCCGATCGACGCCATAGCGGCCGCGTGCACGGCTCCGAGGTAGCCGCAGCCGATGACAGAAAGACGCACTGGTGCCTCCGGGAGAAGGGATGGTTAATTGCTAGCGGGGCACGTCATCGGGAGCCAGCCTCCCCATCACCCTAGAGGATCTGGTTGCCCTCCACGCTGACCGCCCTCGCGTTGGTGGGAACGGGCGCGCCCTACTGGCGCAGCGCCTCGACATTGTCGCGGTACCAGGCGACCGTGCGTTGAAGTCCCTCTTCGAGCGAGATCTTCGCAGTCCACCCCGCCTCAGCAAGCTTCGACACATCCAGCAGCTTCTGGGGCGTTCCATCGGGCTTCGTGGTGTCCCACTCGGTCTCGCCCCCGAACCCTGTGACGCTGGCGATGGTCTCGGCGATCTCGCGGATCGTCACATCCGATCCCGTGCCGACGTTGACCTGCTCGGGGCCGTCGTAGTGCTCCATGAGGTGCAGCACCGCATCAGCCATGTCGTCCGAGTGCAAGAACTCGCGCCTGGGGGTTCCGGTGCCCCAGTTCGTGACTGAGCCCGCGCCGGAAGTTGACGCCTCGTCATACCGACGAATGAGCGCCGGCAGTACGTGTGAACCCGTGGGTGAGAAGTTGTCGTTCGGGCCGTAGAGGTTCGTCGGCATCGCCGAGATCCACGGCAGGCCGTATTGGCGGCGCACAGCCTGAGTCTGGAGGATGCCGGCGATCTTGGCGATCGCATACGCGTCGTTCGTGGGTTCGAGATGCCCGGTCAGAAGTGAGTCTTCTCGAATGGGCTGGTCGGCGAGCTTGGGATAGATGCACGACGAGCCGAGAAACGCGACTCGTTCCACATCGTTCGCGAGCGCAGCGTCGAGCACGTTCGTTTGGATGCGGATGTTGTCACTCAGAAAGTCGACCGGGTAGGTGCTGTTGGCGAGGATGCCGCCGACTTTCGCCGCGGCGAGCACGACGTAACGGGGCTTGACCTCGCCGAGGTAATCGAAAACCGCCTCGCGATTCTTAAGGTCGAGCTCGGCGGAGGTCTTGCCGACGACGTTCGTGAAGCCCTCGGCTTCGAGCTTGCGGACGATCGCAGAGCCGACGAGTCCGCGGTGGCCGGCTACATAGAAGGTGGCATCCCGGTCGAGCTCGGCGGGGGTGTAATCGAGTCCGTCCGAAGCAGTCATGCCACCGACCACGCCGGCAGCTTCACCGAGTCGATCCAGCCCGGCCCCTGCTCGAGAGCCTCGATGTCTGCGTCGACCATGAGTGTCGCGAGCGCGGCGCCGTCGATGGTGGGAGTCCAGCCCAGAGTCTCCTGTGCCTTCGTGGAGTCGCCGATGAGGGCGTCCACCTCGGTCGGGCGCAGGTAGCGCTCGTCGAACTTGACGAACTCCTGCCACTCGAGTCCGACGTGGCCGAACGAGGCCTCGAGGAAGTCCTTGATCGTGTAACCAACCCCCGTTGCGAGCACGAAGTCGTCGGGTTCGTCTGCCTGCAGCATCCGCCACATGCCCTCGACGTACTCGGCGGCGTAGCCCCAGTCGCGAATGGAGTCGAGGTTGCCGAGGTAAAGATCCTTCTGCACGCCGGCCCTGATGCGGGCGACGGCGCGGGTGATCTTGCGGGTGACGAAGGTCTCGCCGCGGCGGGGCGATTCGTGGTTGAACAGGATGCCGTTGGTGGCGAACAGCCCGTAGGCCTCGCGGTAGTTCTTGGTGATCCAGAAGCTGTAGAGCTTGGCCGCCGCGTAGGGCGAGCGCGGGTAAAACGGGGTGGTCTCTGACTGCGGGGGCGGGGTCGCGCCGTACAGCTCCGACGACGACGCCTGGTAGAACCGCGTCTCGATGCCCGACATCCGCACTGCTTCGAGCAGGCGGATGGTCCCGGTGCCGGTGGTGTCGGCGGTGTGCTCGGGTTCGTCGAACGAGACCCGCACGTGCGACTGCGCGGCGAGGTTGTAGACCTCATCGGGGTTGATCTCGGCGAGCAGTGTGACAAGCCTCGCGCCATCACTCAGGTCGCCGTAGTGCAGGAAGAGCTTCGCCTCGGGGTCGTGCGGGTCGACGTACAGGTGGTCGATGCGCGAGGTGTTGAACGTAGAGGCGCGGCGGATGAGGCCGTGCACCTCGTAGCCCTTGCCGAGCAGCAGCTCTGCCAGGTACGAGCCGTCCTGGCCGGTGATGCCTGTGATCAGTGCGCGCTTTGTCAAGTCATTTCCCATCTGTACGGAGGCCCCGAGACGCCCCGTCGATCCTAGAGGAGGTGTGTTTCGAGCTAATAAACGTCCCTCGCCGTGGGCAATCGAAGGCGCGAGTCAAGCCTTCAGGCGCAGGCGCCAAGCCCGGACAGCGTCCCGCGCTCCAGTACCATCGCTGTGGACATGAATCGATTGGGAGCGAATGAGACCACCGCGAAAAGGGCAAACCGTGTTCGTGGAGCTCACCGGTGGTCTTGCCAATCAACTCTTCCAGTGGGCTGCGGGGAGAGTCCTCGCGGACGAGTTCGGGGCGGACCTCCGGCTGGATACTCGCCTGGTTGATCGCCCAGATGGGCGTGGCGCGCAAGTGCAGAAGCTCGTACGTGAACAGAGGCTCCGTCGGCCGTCGGCAAGAGAGGCGAGCGCCTGGGAAGCCGTGCACTCTCACCTCCCGTCAAAGGCTGTGGGTGTGCTGAAGCGGCTCCGACGCCTCACGTACGCGGTCGGATGGTCGACCGCTCGCACGTACCGTGAGGCTAGAGCCGTCCTATCGCGCGGGAAGAGTGTGCGGCTGTCGGGCCTCTTCCAGGACGTCGCCGAAGTGATTCCCCATCGAACGGCTCTGCGGGATCGAATTGTGTTGCCCACCACGGATCATCTCGCGGACGAACCACTGTATGCGGCCGTGCATGTGCGTCGCGGGGACTACGTCGCAAATGAGAAGTACGCCGCGACCTTTGGGTCATGCTCGCCTGAGTATTACCGCGAGGGATTGATGCTCTGCAACCCCGAATACCCCGTCGTGCTGGTTACCGATGATCGTGAATGGTCTGAGCAGTTCGGGCGCACGATCGTCGGCCGTGATGTGCGCGTATCCGCGGCCGCCGATCACTTCGAGGACTTCGCTGTTCTCAGCCGTGCATCCGACATTGTGCTTTCGAATAGCACATTCTCTTGGTGGGCAGCGTTCCTCTCGGAGGCGAGCGTTGTCGTTGCTCCATCGCCTTGGTTCACTGACACTACGCGCGATCGAGGCCTCGTCTTGTCCGACTGGGTCGAGCTCGCGCGGGGCGCATAGACATATGCGACATCGGCTGATAGAGCTTTCCCTATTCCTGCTCGCTCCGCTTGCGATCTTCGTCACTTCTCCCCTCCTGGCGCAGGGACTTGGCGTCACGGATCGGGGCGAGCTCGGTGTTATCCAGTCGATTGCATCCTTCGCTGCCGCGTTCGGCGCGCTCGGACAGGCAGAGGTATTTCTCGCAGATCTAAGGACCGGGACCGCGAACCTTTCGGTCGCCTCGCGGGTCGCAATGACGGGCGGCGTCTTGGCAGCCGGTGTGGCGTTGCCGGTCGCTATGGCACTGGGAGTCGATCCCTTGGTAGCGCTCGTTGCGTTGTGCTTCGTCCCCGTCATTAATCAGTCCCAGATTTGGCGGGGCCTCGCCGTATCGCGCCACAAGCTCCGGCTAAATGCGGCGGCCAACGGCCTCGCCGCTGTGCTCCGGGCCGGGCTGATCGCGGGTCTCTTTGCAGTTGGCGCTTTGACCGTCGCGAGCGCCATTGGGAGCATCCAGTTCGCGCTCGCAATCGGCGCCGTGGCTACGATCGGGTGGAGTGCTTGGCGATGGCGACGTGGGCTGAAATCCGAGCGGCCCTCAATGCGGGAACTGACGGACTCCCTTCGGCGCGGAAGTCCGATGCTGGTGTTTACGCTACTCACCACCGTCACCTTGCGTTCCGATGTACTGATGCTCGACGCGCTGTCAACCAGCTCAGAACTCGGCATCTACGCCGCAGCCGCGAGCCTGAGTATGGCTGTCCTGTCGATCTCAGGCGCCTTCAAGTCGCGTGCACAAGCCGCCCTCTTTGGTGAAGACCCCCGTAAGGCGGTTGGGCGCGAACTCCTCATCCTCCTGGTTTTTGGGATGGTGGGTGCTCTGATCGCCGTGATTACAGCGCCCTACCTCGTGACTCTCCTGCTCGGGCCTGGATACGAGTCAGCGGCGTCGCTGCTCAGAGTTCTGGCATTCGGCTCGGTGGCATTGATGTTCCTGGATGTCGGGCATGGCCTCCTGGCTGCGGTCGGAGCGCGCGGTCGGCTGCTCCTGACCGCAGCTGTTGGCGCCGGCTGTACGGTCCTGACCTTGAGCGTCTTGCTGACTTGGGGCTACGGGGCCGAGGGCGCTGCGTGGGCGAGTCTCGTCAGCTATTCCGTTGCGAGCGTGGCAGGGCTACTGCTTTTCAATGGCGCGCTACGCACTTCAGAGGGCAGGTAATCCACTTGACAGCCGTCGATGTAGTGATCCCGACAATGGGTACGCGCCCAGACGAACTTGTCGCGGCGGTCAGATCGGTGTCTGCTCAGCGGCCCTCCTCGAATGTCGGAAAGGTGATTGTTGTTCTCGACGACCCTTCTTTTTCGACGGCTGAGTTGTCGGCTCTCCTCGAAGGCTTGAGCGTGGACGTCGCGGTGATCCGCTCCACGGACGGCTTGTCGGCGAGGCAATCCGGTGTCCTCGCGGCGCGAAGTGATTGGATAGCGTTTCTCGACGACGATGATCTCTGGGAACCACAGAAGCTTGAAGAGCAGATGCGCCTTGCCGAGAATACGGCCGGCAAGGTCACCGTTGTTGCGTGCCGGGTAAGCCACGAGATGGCAGGCGCGATTGACGCTAGTCACTCGATACCTCGGCGGCTCATGGATCCTCGCAACTCCGTCGCGGGCTATTTGTTTCGGCGGCGACCTCCGACAAGACGTCGGCCGTCACTCTTCACGTCCACGCTCCTCGTTCCGAGGGCCCTCTGCCTCGAAGTCCCCTGGAGGAAAATACCTCGTCACCAAGACTGGGATTGGCTCGTGCGCGCTGACGCCCGTCCGGATGTGGTGGTCGTTCAAAGCCCGAGAGTGCTGGTACGGATTCGGGTCGGCAGCCCTGGGTCGATCAGCCGGTCGCCCGACTGGCGATCATCACTGGAGTGGGCGGAGGAGACTCTCGCTGCCTTTGCCGATCGGCGCATTGTGGCAGACTTTCTGGCGAGCCAGAGTCTCCGCTACGCGGCGAGTGCCCGGTCCGCGACGGGCGTTAGATCGGTTCTTGGCGCACTTTTCGCCGGGCGTCGGATGCCCAGTCTGCCCGCATTGCTCGTGGGGCTTGCTGGTCTGCTCCCCACCGCGCTGATCAAGCGGATCCTGAGACGAGGTTGATGCATGCCTGACCTGATCGCGATCGTCACCTACAAGCGGCCGTCGCTATCCGACTGTGTGAGTTCGGTTTACTCGCAACTCGCCGACGGCGACGAAGTTCTCATCGTTGACAACGATCCCGAACTATCGGCGCGCGCGTACTTTGGTCAACTTCACCACGAGGGAAACGTGCACTACATTGCGCAGCCGACGCCAGGAATCGCGGCGGCAAGGAACAGCGCGCTCGCCTTCTTCAGGCAACACTCCTTCGTTGCACTGGTTTTCATCGACGACGACGAAAAGGCATGCGAGGGGTGGCTCGAGTCGCACAAGTCCAGTGCGACGAGCCACCGCAGCCACGCGACGTTTGGGCCGGTTGAGCCTGTTTACCCAGACTCGTTGCCTAAGTGGGTGCGAAAGCTCGACTTCTTCGCCCGCCCAAATGCTGAGTCCGGCACGGCGGTGCGCTGGCCCGCGACGAACAACGTGCGGATCGAGGGTAACTTTCTGCGCGCGAATCCAGACCTGACGTTCAGCGAGGGGTACTCCGCGACCGGGGGGAGTGACACGGACTTTTTCTTTCGTGCCGCGGAGCGCGGTGCGGTTCTGACCTGGGTCGCTGAGGCGGTCGTGACTGAGGAGGTGACTCCCGAGCGCGGGACCGCCCGATGGCTATGGCGACGCGGGGTGCGACTGGGCAATGTCAGCACTCGCATGCAGCTGCGGAAGGGGGCGCACCCGGTCAAAGTGCTCGCGATTGCAGTCTGCAGGGCTATCGCAGCGCCTGTACTCGCGGTGGGCGCGATCATTCGCACGAGACCTGTGGGGCCCACGCTCATGAACGTACCCAAGGCAGTCGGGATGGTGCAGGCGCTGAGAGGAAATCTGCTCGAGGAGTACTCACGCGAGGGCGCCGCATAACCAAACATGGTCGCGCGGACAGTTGTCCTAGGTCAGTGGGCTGTACTGCCTGGAGAGACGACTGCTCGGAGTGTCTTGAACAGGATCGCGATGTCTCCTACGAGCGACCAGTTCTCTACGTAGTACAGGTCGAGCTTCACGGCATCTTCCCACTCGACTGACGAGCGTCCGCTGACCTGCCAGAGACCGGTGATACCAGGCCGCGCGAGCAGGCGACGCTTTGCCGTCTCCGAATACAGCGCAACCTCAGCCGCGATCTGCGGGCGTGGACCCACCAAGCTCATTGAACCCCCCAGGACGTTGAAGAACTGTGGCAACTCGTCAAGCGAGTAACGGCGGATAAAGCGTCCGACAGGAGTGATGCGCGGGTCGTCCTTGATCTTGAAGAGCGGGGTTTCGCTCGTTCCTTGCGCTTCGAGGAGAGCGCTCAGCTCTTGGTCCGCCCCGACCCTCATCGAGCGGAACTTCAGCATGCCGAAGGGGACTCCATTTCGGCCGATTCTTTCCTGCCGGTAGAGAAGAGGGCCGTTGCTCGAGAGCTTGACGGCAAGCGCTACGCCAAGCAGCAGCGGAGAACTCAAGATGATCAAGATGAGAGATCCTGCGATGTCCACCGTGCGCTTGGTGAAAGCCTGGCCTCGCGTGAAGCGAGGAGTTTCCACGTGGATGAGCGGCAGGCCGTTGACGGGACGCATGTGGATTCGCGGGCCCGCGATATCGACGATGCTGGGGGCAAGGACCAAATGCTGACGCCCGGATTCGAGGTTCCAGGAGATCTGCTTGACCTTGTAGGGGGGGAGGTCGTCAGTGCTCGTGACGGCAACCGTATCGGCGCGAGTTGCGGCGATTGCTCTCTCAACCGCGTTGACATTGCCCATGATCGGGATATCGGTTCCGTCGATTACGTCCGCAACCGCGCCCGACGGGACACATGCACCGACAACCTTGTAGCCAGCGCTGGAGTGCCGCTGGAGTTCTCGGGCGATCTGGCTTACAGAGTCCCGGGAGCCGACCAGTAGAACTCTTGCCGAGTAGCCGCCAGCCGACCTCTGTGCATGTAGCCACTGCCTCCAGAGCCAACGTTCGAAGACGAGCACCAGTACCCCGGCAGGAAGGCTGATAAGCAGGAAGCCCCGTGCGATGTCCGCTCGGATCACGAATGCAACGATGGCAATTCCACCGAAGAGTATGTAGCTGGCACGAACAATGCGGACATACTCAGTAGTGCCCGTGCCGAAGACGCGGTGATCGCGTGAGTCGACGAGTCCTAGCGCCCACATCCAGGTCACCACCAGCCCGGTGGAGAAGATCCAATAGGAGACGTCGGTGAACCGGGTGTCGTCCCGCATCGTGATCTGGGCGTTGCCGAAGCCGAACCAGGCGATCTGGGTGCCGAAGACGATCCAGATGAGCACGAGCAGGTCGCTGATCCAGAGGCGGCGCGTGTAGCGCTCGCGCCAGCGATCGGGCTTGGGAGCAAGCAGCGTGGGCGAGGTCGTCGGTGCCAGTCGGCTCGGCTCGACGACCTCGCCCGAGGGGGCTGAATCATGCGTCGTCATCGTCGCGTCGACTGTGTTGTTCGACGTCACCTGGTGCTCCGGGGGTTCGGAATTGCGTAGATCTTGCGGTTCCCTCGGGCGCGACGGTAACAGGCCGATGTAACAGCCATGTGTCGTCGTCAGCAGCGTCGGGGGGACGGTTCATCTTAGCGGGGGATGGGAGGGGGCCCGGGTTATGGGCGGGTTGGGGCGTTTCGTCTCGGGCGCTTCGCGCCCTCGCTCAACGACCGGAAGCAGAGGTGGGCTACTCGACGGGGAGGAGGGAGGGGCCCGACCACACGAAGATCGAGGTGCCGGAGGAGGCAAGCGCAAGGGGAGCGCGAGAGTCGGCGGCGGCGCAGCCGAGCAGATCTGAAGAGTCAGCATCCGCGAAACGTGACACGGCGATGCCGCCGGGGCACGCGTCGTCGAGGTGGGCCACGAGCACACCGTCGGAGATCGCGACGGCCAGCGCGTCGGCGAGGTCGAGGGGCTGCCAGTCGCCGTCGGCCAGGGTGTAGGCGGTCGCGTCGCAGACGAGGGCGACCGTGCCGGCCGACGCGCGGACGCTGCGGGCTTCGGCGCACGGAGCATCGACCGTGCCGTCGCCGGTGGCGACGGCATCCGCTGCGTCGCGGTAGGTCCAGTAGGGGAGGATCTCGGGGTACGAGTCCCAGTACTTGCCCTGCGTGAAGGTGCGCAGCAGCTGCGTCTCGCACTCGTCGCCCATGTCGGCCACGAGCTCCGCCTCGGTCTGCGCGAAGGCCTCGAGGCCGCGCACCTGACCGATGCCCTTGTAGGTGGGGGTGACGTCGACCCACGTCTGGCCGCCGTCGGTCGAACGCTCGACGGTCGGGGCCTCGCCGGTGGTGCACGAGCCGGCGGTCGCGCGCCAGGCGGTGGTGGTGTTGAGGGAGAGGAAGCGCTCTTCGGCGGGGGAGCTGCGTTTCGTCTCGGTCGCTGCGGCTGAGGGTGTCGCGGACGGCGTAGCGGTCGGCTCGGGGCGTTTCGTCTCGGTCGCTTCGCTCCCTCGCTCAACGACCGGGGGTGTGGCGGCCGGGACCGAGGCGGGGTCGTCGCCGGCGCCGTGGCGCAGGGCCAGCACGCACAGGGCCGCGACCACGGCGACGAGCAGCACGACAGCGATCACGGCGATGACCTGGCGACCCCTCGACACTCTCGACGACCTTTCGGTGTGTGGTGGGCGACCCTTCGACAAGCTCAGGGACCATCCGTGGGGTGGTGCGACTCCTCGACGAGCTCGGGGACCGGGCCGAGCGAAGGGGTGAGGCTGAGGTTACTCCGCGGTGGGGCGGGTGGAGCGGAAACCGAGCTGCTCGAGCGTCGGGCTCGTCGACGACGGGGGAGTCGCGACGGGCGCCTTGCGCTTGCGGCCCTTGGCCGCCTTGTCGGCGGTCTCTTTCTGGATGTAGCCGTAGCCGCCGTACCCGCCGCCATAGCCGTAGGCGGTGTAGTACGAATCGGGCCCTCGGGTCGGCACCATCGTCAGCGCGATGCCGGCGACCTTCGCGTCGACCGTGTCGAGCGCGTCGATGGCGCCCTGCAGCTGGTGGCGGGTGGTGCGGCCGGCCGAAACCGCCACGATCGCGCCGCTGGTGCGGCGGGCGAGGATGGCAGCATCCGTCACGGGAAGAAGCGGCGGGGCATCGCACAGCAGCACGTCGAAGTCGCGCTCGAGCACGTCGAGCAGCGTCTCCATCTGCTTCGAGCCGAGCAGCTCGCTCGGGTTCGGCGGAATCTTGCCCGCGGGCAGCACATAGAGGCTGCGACCGCCCCACGGCAGCATGACATCGCCCACGCGGGCGCGCCCGATGAGCACGTCGGTCAGACCCGCGCCGCCCTCGATGCCGAGGTATTCGGCCACCTTGGGCTTGCGCAGATCGGTGTCGAGCAGCGCCACGCGCTTGCCGGCGTCAGCCAGGGCGATCGCGAGGTTGATGGTCGTGGTCGACTTGCCTTCGCTGGGCACCGAGCTCGTGATCACGAAGCTCGAGCGGCCGCCCATATCGAGGAACTGCAGGTTGGTGCGCAGCGCCCGGAACGACTCGGCCCGAGGGCTGAGCGGGTCGGCGTGCACGATGAGCGGGCGCTCCTTGGCCTTCGGGTCGAACGCGATCGCACCGATGATCGGCGCCTTCGTCACCTGCTCGACGTCGCGCCCCGTGCGCACGCGCGTGTCGAGCACCGTGCGCAGCACCGCGATGCCGATGCCGAGCGCGAGGCCCACGAGGGTGCCGAGCGCGAGGTTGAGCGGCACGTTGGGGCTCGAGGGTTCGAGCGCCGGCTGCGCGTCTTTCACCCGCGACAGCTTGACCGGGCTCCGGCCGTTCTCGCCGGCCGGCTCGATCGAGTCGACGGCGGTGGTGAGGCTCGCCGCCAGCGCGTTGGCGATGTCGGCGGCCAGCACCGGGTCGGCGTTCTCGACGGTGATCGTGATGAGGGTGGTGTTCAAGGCGGCGGATGCCGTGACGTCCTGCGCCAGTTCAGATGCCGTGATGCCGAGCCCCAGGTCGGCGATGACCGGGTTCATGACGATCGGCGTCGTCACCAGCCCCACATAGGTGTTGATGCGCGCCTGCGTGAAGGTCGAGCCCTGCTGCAGTTCGGCGACCGATCCGCTGGTCTGCGTCGAGACGAACACGGTGCTCGACGACTCGTAGATCGGCGTGCGCGTCAGCGAATAGCCGGCCGCAGCGCCCAGCCCCAACAGGGTGCACACGAGAATGATCAGCCAGTTCTTGCGCAGAATGCGGATGTAGTCGCTGAGCTCCATGGCGTCTTTCGGCGAGGGGGTGGGGGCGGGGATCAGTCTGCCACAGCGGCATCGGCCGACTCGGGTGCCGCTGCCGCCGCCGCGCGGGGGATCACCGCGGCCCGAACCACACGCACGATCTCGTCGATCGCCGGGTCGAGCTGCGACGCCGAGAGTCGATAGGTGTTCCACGACCGGCCGTAGGGGTCGATCACGTCGTCGTCGGCCGCGTCGGCCGGCGGCAGCACGAGACCGCGGCGACCAGCCAGCAGCGCCGCCGCCGCGCGCACGCGGTCTTTCGGGTCGGTGCCGGCAGCATCCGCCGCCGCTGCGATCTCGTCGTCGGACACGTCGGCGGCCAGCCGGGCGAACTCGCGCGCCGTGAAGGTGGAGCGCAGCCGCGCGGGGGCGAGCTCGGCGATCGCCCGGCGGTGCTCGCGGGTGAGGGCGATGATGAGGTCGGGGCTGTGCAGATGCTGCTCGGTGAGGTAGCGCGAACGGTGCGCCTGGGCCTCGTCGTTCGACACTCCGCGCGCGAGGGCGAGGTCTTGCGCCTCGGGGGTCATGCCGACGGAGTCGAGGCCGCGGGTGCCGGCGCTGGTGACCTCGGCGCCCAGCTCGCGCAGCCGCGCGCGCAAGACGAGCTCGGCCAAAGGGGAACGGCAGATGTTGCCGGTGCAGACGGTGATGATCTCGAACACAGCTGACCTCGGGTAGGTGACGTGGTGGCGCTCGGGTGCTGCAGCAGGCCGGGTAACCTGGGGCCGTGCCCGATCAGCCTACCGATGCCGTGCTTGTCGCGCGTTCTTCGGGGCCCTCGGCCCCCGAGCCTGGGTCGGTCCCTGAGCCTGTCGAAGGGTCGCACTCCTCCCGCCGCCGGCGCCACCGGCGCACCGACTGGCGCCTCGGCGGCCGCACCGTGCGCCCGTGGCGCGAGATGCTGCTCGCGTGGGCGCTGTTCGGCCTGGGCGCCGGGGTGATCGCGGGCTTCGCGATCATCACCGTCTGGCCCGCGAAGCCCTGGGCTCCGCTCGCCTCGACGCTGGCCCTCTGGGCGGGCATGCTCGTGCCGATCGTCGTCGGGTTCTCGCGTTCGCGCCCGATCGGGCTGCTCCGGCTGCGCCCGCTCGACCTGCTCTACGGCCTGGTGATCGGCGCGGGGCTGCGCCTGTTCCAGGGCTGGGTCGAGGGCATCGTGGCCGGGGGCGCGGCGTTTCCGTCGTACGTGACGATCGACGGTGCGCTGCCCTCGTCGTGGTGGTGGAGCGAGGCGCTGCCCGCCGCCGTGATCGCGCCGACGATCGAGGAGTTCTTCTTCCGGGTGGTGGTGCTCGTGTCGGTCTACACGGCGCTGCGCCGCCCGTTCGGCAAGCTCACCGCCGGCCTTGCCGCCGCGCTCGTGTCGACGGCGCTGTTCGTCGTAACGCACTCGATCGGCTCGGTGCTCGGCGTCGACGCCGTCGTCGCCCTGGGAGCGGTGGGCATCACCTGCTCGCTGCTCGTGCTGCTGACCGGCCGCATCTGGGGCGCCGTGCTGGTGCACATCGTCTACAACTCGGTGTACGTGCTGCTCGGGGTCGTCGGCACGATCGCCGGCTGAGGGTTCGTTTCGTCTCGCTTCGCTCGCTCAACGCCCGGGAGGGGTTGAGGTGGGCTGGGGCGTTTCGTCTCGCTTCGCTCGCTCAACGCCCGGGGCGGGGGTGTGCGGGGGTTGGGGCGTTTCGTCTCGCTTCGCTCGCTCAACGCCCGGGAGGGAGACGTCTCGCTTCGCTCGCCCGACACAAGGGCCGGGCGTTGAGCGAGGGAGCGCAGCGACCGAGACGAAACGTCGCAGCCGACCGGCGCGCTTTTTGGCTGTGACGGGGTGTTCGGCTCTAGGATGAGCCGTGCCGGCTGGGGATCCGACATCGCAAGATGCTCCTGTCGGTTATTGGGGAACTTGGGGAAGACATGAACAAGGCCATCTCGGCCGTGGTCGCCGCTGCCGCGCTGACGCTCGTCGGCGCGGCAGCAGCACCGGCGGCGTTCGCAGCATCCGACGCATCCGTGCGCACGGCAGAGACCTACCCGGTCGCTCAGGCGGAGTGCACCGCAGAGCCGCAGACGATCGAGATCGGCAGCGCCTCGACCATCACGTGCGTGTGGGACGACGACTCGCTCGACGGCACCATCGTCACCTTCGCCACAGACGGCCCCGGCATCGGCACCGACAGCCTCGCTTCGCTGGTGGTCGCCTCGAACACCGGCATCGACACGGCAGAGCGCACGATCGCGGGAGACACCGCATCCATCGTCTTCACGGGGCCCGCCGAGCGCGTGTACCCGATCACCATCACGTGGGGGCCGGATGCTGCCTCCACCGCGCACGTAGAGATTCCCATCAGCGTGGTGCGGGCCACCGGCGACGCGCTGCCTGCGACCGGCGGCTCGGTGCCCTCGGCCGCCATCTGGCTCGGCGTCGGCGCCCTGGGCCTTGGTGCGATCGCGGTGTCGGTCGGCCTCGGTCGCCGAGAAGGCGCACGGGCGCGGGTGCGCTCGCGGGGCTGAGGCTTCGGGCGGCGCAGCGCATGACCGACCGGCTGTATGAGCGGCCGCGCGCGGCGCTGGCTGTCGCGGCCGGCGGGCTGGTGGTCACGGCGCTGCTGATCGGCGCGCTCTCGTCGTTCGTCGGGCTGCCCGGAGTGATCGTCGACCTCGCCGTCACGGCGGTGCCGCTCATGGCGACCGTGGTGGTCGGAGTGATCGTCGGGGGCGGGGCGTTCGCCACTGCGCTCGGGCTGGCGTCGTGGCGCTGGGCCGACGCGCTCGCCGGATTCGGCGTGGCGCTCGTGGTGCGGGCCGCCGTCGAGCTCACGGCGCCGACGACGGGCGCGATCGGCGGGTTCGGGGGCGATGCGACGATCGTGCTGGCTCTGGTGAGCGCGGCGGCGGTGTCGCCGGTGGTCGAGGAGTTCTTCTTCCGCGGGTTCGCGCAGCGCGCGGTGGGCGATGCGGTCGGGGGAGCGCGCGGGCAGGCGATCGCGGTGCTCGTCGGGGTGGTCGCGTTCGTGGGGCTGCACTGGGTGGCCGCGGGGTCGCTGTCGGTCGCGCTGTTGGTCGCGACGATCGGCACGGGGCTGGGCTGCGGTGTGCTGGTCGCGGCGACCGGGCGGCTGGGCGGCGCCCTCGTGGCGCACGTGGTCTTCAACGCGATCGGCGTCGGCCTTCTCGTGTGGTGAGGTCGAGACGTTTCGTCTCGGGCGCAGCGCGCCCTCGCTCAACGCCCGGGGGGGCCGGGCGTTGAGCGAGCGAAGCGAGACGAAACGTGCGCAACGCGACCGGGGACGATTGGCGGCAGCATCCGAGATCGCGTAAGCTATCTCTTTGGTGCGTTGTCACTGCTGGCAGCCCACCGCGAACGTGAGCCCTCCACTGGCGTGTTCGTCTCTCTTCGAGAAGCCGAACCACCCCGGAGTGGGATTCACGAACCTCTCCGTTCGAATCAAGAAAGCAGCACTACTGTGACGCGCACCTACACCCCCAAGGCTGGCGAAGCCCAGCGCGAGTGGCTCATCATCGACGCGACCGACGTCGTTCTGGGCCGCCTCGCCTCGCACACCGCGGCTCTGCTCCGCGGCAAGCACAAGCCCACCTTCGCGAACCACATCGACTCCGGTGACTTCGTGGTCATCGTCAACGCCGACAAGGTCGCGCTGACGGGCCAGAAGCTCGAGAAGAAGAAGGCCTACCGCCACTCGGGCTACCCGGGCGGCCTCAAGTCGGTCACCTACTCCGAGCTGCTCGAGAAGAACCCGGCTCGCGCCGTCGAGAAGGCCGTTCGCGGCATGCTCCCCAAGAACAGCCTGGGCCGCCAGCAGCTGTCGAAGCTGAAGGTCTACGCCGGTGCCGAGCACCCGCACGCCGCTCAGCAGCCCAAGACGTACACCCTCGACCAGGTCGCCCAGTAAGCGCCCCCTTCAGAACAAGGACACACTGATGGCGAACATCGAAGAAACCGCTCCCCAGAACTACTCCACCGAGACCCCGGTCGCCGAGACCGCCGTCGCCGCTGAGCGCCCCGTGCTCTCGGTTCCCGGCTCGGCCGTCGGCCGCCGCAAGGAGGCCATCGCTCGCGTGCGCCTCATCCCCGGCTCGGGCACGATCACGGTCAACGGCCGCACCCTCGAGGACTACTTCCCCAACAAGCTGCACCAGCAGCTGATCAACGACCCGTTCACGCTGCTCGGCCTCGCCGGCGGCTACGACGTGATCGCGCGCATCCAGGGTGGTGGCCCCTCGGGTCAGGCCGGCGCGCTGCGCCTGGGCATCGCCCGTGCGCTCAACGAGATCGACGTCGAGAACAACCGCCCGGCCCTCAAGAAGGCCGGCTTCCTCTCGCGCGACGCGCGCATCAAGGAGCGCAAGAAGGCCGGTCTCAAGAAGGCCCGCAAGGCTCCTCAGTACTCGAAGCGCTGATCGGCTCCACGTCTCGATGCCGCTCTTTGGCACGGACGGGGTGAGGGGGCTGGCCAACGGCCCCCTCACCGCCGATCTCGCACTCACCCTGGCCCAGGCGACCGCCGTCGTCCTGGGCCAGGGTCGTACCGCAGAGGCGCGACGCGCCGCCGGCCGACGGCTCACCGCCGTCGTCGCCCGCGACCCGCGCATCTCTGGCCACTTCCTCTCGGCAGCCGTCGAGGCGGGCCTGGCCTCCTCCGGCGTCGACGTGCTCGACGCGGGAACGATTCCGACCCCCGCGGCCGCGTTCCTGGTCGCCGACGTCGACGCCGACTTCGGCGTGATGATCTCGGCCTCGCACAACCCCGCCGCCGACAACGGCATCAAGATCTTCGCCCGCGGTGGCGTCAAGCTCCCCGACGTGGTCGAGCAGCGCATCGAAGCGGCGATGGACGGCCCCAAGCTGCAGCCGACCGGCGCGGGTGTCGGCCGCATCCGACGATTCGCGGATGCGGAAGACCGCTACGTCGTGCACCTGCTCAAGTCGCTGCCGCACCGCCTCGACGGACTGCATGTGGTTCTCGACTGCGCGAACGGCGCCGCATCCGGAGTCTCGCCCGACGTCTTCACCGACGCGGGCGCTAAGGTCACGGTGATCGGCAATGACCCCGACGGCCTCAACATCAACGACGGCGTCGGCTCGACGCACCTCGACGTGCTGCAGGCCACCGTCGTGGCCGTCGGCGCCGACGTGGGCATCGCGCACGACGGCGATGCCGACCGCTGCCTCGCGGTGGATGCGTCTGGTGCGGTGGTCGACGGCGACCAGATCATGGCGATCCTGGCCCTCGCGATGAAGGCCCGCGGGCAGCTCGTCGACGACACCCTCGTGGCGACCGTCATGAGCAACCTCGGCCTTCGCCGGGCGATGTCGGCGGCCGGTGTGAAGATGGTGCAGACGGCGGTCGGCGACCGGTATGTGCTCGAGGCGATGAACGACGGCGGCTACTCGCTCGGCGGCGAGCAGTCGGGGCACGTCATCATGTCGCGCTACGCCACCACCGGCGACGGGGTGCTGACGGGCCTGCACCTGGTGGCCGAGATGGCGCGGCAGCGCAAGTCGCTGGCCGAGCTCGCGTCGGTCATGACGGTGTACCCGCAGGTGCTCGTGAACGTGCCCGACGTGGATCGCTCGCGCGTGGATTCGGACACCGAGGTGCAGGATGCGGTGGCCGCGGCGACCGCGTCACTCGGCGACAGCGGCCGCGTGCTGCTGCGCCCTTCGGGCACCGAGCCGCTCGTGCGCGTGATGGTCGAGGCCGAGACCGTTTCGGTGGCTTCGGAGGTCGCCGAGCGGCTGGCCGACGTGGTGCGGGAGCGGCTCGCGCTGTAGGGGTTCGCGGTCGGGTGGGGTCAGGAGCTTGCGGGGCTCAGGCCCGCGGAGCCGACAGGGCCCCGGGGCCGACGGGGTCAGACCTGCGGGGCCGACTCCCAGGCCAGCGACTCGATGTAGCGCAGCAGCACGCCCTCGCGCAGCGCCCACGGGCTCACCTCGAGCTCTTCGACCTCCATCGCCTCCATCGCGGTGTGCAGCACGACGGCCGCCGCCACGATCTGGAACGTGCGGTCGGGCGTGATGCCCGGCAGCTCCTGGCGGGCGGAGGCCGGGATGCGGGCGAGCCGCGGAATCCACGAGCCGAGGGCGGCGCGGGGCAGCAGCATCCGCTCGGAGTCGGCCCAGCCGCGGGCGTTGTAGCCGACGAGCTTCGCGAGCGAGCGGATCGCCTTGCTCGACCCCGCGACGTGGTCGGGGCGCGGCTGCGAGCGGAACGCGTCGGCGACCGGGGCGAGGGTCTCGCGGGCGTGCGCACGAAGGAGCTCGACGGCCTCTTCGCCCGGCGGGTCTTCTGGCAGGTAGGCGAGCGTCATGCGCCCCGCGCCCAGCGGAACGGATGCCGCCGCCGCCGGCAGCTCATCGGCGCCGGCCGCGATCTCGAGCGACCCGCCGCCGATGTCGAAGAGCAGGATCTGGCCGGCCGACCAGCCGAACCACCGGCGCACGGCGAGGAACGTGAAGCGCGCCTCGCTCTCGCCGCCGAGCACCTGCAGCTCTTGGCCGAGGGCGGCCTCGATGCGCGCGATCACCTCGGCGCCGTTGGTCGCCTCGCGCACGGCGCTGGTCGCGGTGGCCAGCAGCTCGTCGACGTGCTCGCGCTCGACGACGGCGCGCGCTTCGCGCACGGCGTCTTCGAGGGCCCGCACGCCCTCTTCGCTGATCGACCCGTCGGGCTCGAGGTAGCGCATGAGCCGCAGGATGCTGCGGCTGCTCGACTGCGCGAGCGGGCGACCGCCCGGCCGCATGTCGGCGACGAGCAGGTGGACGGTGTTCGAGCCGATGTCGAGGACTCCCAGGCGCACGGGCCCAGCGTAGTCGGGTGGCGCGCCGCGGCGCGGGCGGAGGCCCTACGCTAGAGCGCGATGTCCGCAGACGAGAACGCGCTCGACCCGGCGCTGTACCGAGAGATCTCTCGCGGCGAGTGGGCGCGCCTGGCCGCCGGCTCGACGCAGCCGCTGAGCGAGACCGAGATCGTCGAGCTGCGGGGCCTGGGCGACCGCCTCGACATCGACGAGGTGCGCGACGTATACCTGCCGCTCAGCCAGCTGCTGAGCCTGTATGCCTCGAACACCAAGCGCTTCGGCGCCGAGGAGGCCTCGTTCCTGGGCGAGGCCGACACCACGACGCCGTTCGTCATCGCCGTGGCCGGCTCGGTCGCCGTCGGCAAGTCGACCATCGCGCGTCTGCTGCGCGAGCTCGTCTCGCGCTGGCCCGGCACCCCGCGCGTCGAGCTCGTGACGACCGACGGCTTTCTCTATCCGAACGCCGAGCTCGAGCGCCGCGGGCTCATGGACCGCAAGGGCTTCCCCGAGTCGTACGACCGCCGCGCGCTCGTGCAGTTCCTCTCCGAGGTCAAGAGCGGAGCCCCCGAGGTGCGGGCGCCGTATTACTCGCACATGCGCTACGACATCGTGCCCGACGCGCAGATCACGGTGCGCCGCCCCGACGTCGTGATCGTCGAGGGGCTGAATGTGCTGCATCCGCCGCCCTCGCCCAACGAGGTCGCCGTGAGCGACCTGATCGACTTCTCGATCTATGTGGATGCGAACCCCGACCACGTCGCGCAGTGGTTCGTCGACCGCTTTCTCGCGCTGCGCCGCGCGGCCTTCTCGAACCCCAACTCGTTCTTCAAGGTGTTCGCCGACATCACCGACGACGAGGCCGTGAAGATGGCGCTCGGCTTCTGGAACGACATCAACCTCCCCAACCTGCTCGAGAACGTGCAGCCCACGCGCCACCGCGCGACCCTCGTGCTCGAGAAGTCCGCGAACCACGCGGTCGAGAGGGTGCTGCTGCGCAAGCTCTGACGCGGCTGCGGGGTGGGGCTCCGGTTGCCGGCCGGTCGCAGTAGGTGCGGCCTTGAGCGGGTGCTGCCCGCAGGTTGTGCGACCGGCTGGACGGGCGGGCCGCAGCTTCGGAGACCGGCCGGCGCCGAGCGGATGCGGTGGCCACCGCATCCGTCTGCATTTGTCAGGGCATCTGCCATACCCCGCCGCCTACCATTGAAGGCATGTGTGGAATCGTCGGCTACGTCGGACCCCGTGACAGTCAGAGCATCCTCCTGTCGGGTCTTGCCCGACTGGAGTACCGGGGGTACGACTCCGCCGGCATCGCCGTGATCGACGGCGAGGGCGACCTCGAGATGCGCAAGCGCGCCGGCAAGCTCAGCGTGCTGCGCGACGACCTCGCCGCCCACCCCATGCCCGACGGCACCACCGGCATCGGCCACACCCGCTGGGCCACCCACGGCGGACCCACCGATGGCAACGCCCACCCGCACCTGGCCGACGACGACCGGCTCGCCCTGATCCACAACGGCATCATCGAGAACTTCGCCGAGATCAAGGCCGAGCTGCTCGCCGAGGGCTTCACCTTCCGCAGTGAGACCGACACCGAGGTCGCCGCCGTGCTGCTGGGCCGCGAATATCGGGCGACCGGCGACCTGCTGGCGGCGTTCCGCGCGGTCGTGGCCCGGCTCGAAGGCGCCTTCACGCTGCTCGCGATGCATCAGGACCACCCCGGCCTCGTCGTCGGCGCCCGCCGCAACTCGCCGCTGGTGATCGGTCTGGGCGAGGGCGAGAACTTCCTCGGGTCCGACGTCGCAGCTTTCGTCGAGCACACCCGCAAAGCCCTCGCGATCGGGCAGGACCAGATCGTCGCGATCACCCCCGCCGGCGTCCAGGTCACCGACTTCGACGGCGCGCCGGTCGAGGTCGAGCCGTTCGAGGTGATGTGGGATGCCGCTGCCGCCGACAAGGGCGGCTGGCCCTCGTTCATGGCCAAGGAGGTGTCGGAAGAGCCGGAGGCCGTCGCGAACACGCTGCGCGGCCGCATCCACGACGGCGTCGTCTCGATTCCCGAGCTCGACGGTCTCGACGACCTGTTCCGCGGGATCGATCGCATCATCGTGATCGCGTGCGGCACCGCCGCCTACGCGGGCATGGTCGGCAAGTACGCCCTCGAGCAGTGGACGCGCCTGCCCGTCGACGTCGAGCTCGCCCACGAGTTCCGCTACCGCGATCCGGTGATCGGCCCGTCGACCCTCGTCGTGTCGATCTCGCAGTCGGGCGAGACGATGGACACCCTCATGGCCGTCAAGTTCGCCCGCGAGGCGGGGGCCAAGACCCTGTCGATCTGCAACACGCAGGGCGCGACGATCCCGCGCGAGTCCGACGCGATCGTCTATACGCACGCCGGCCCCGAGGTCGCGGTGGCCTCGACCAAGGCGTTCGTCGCGCAGATCACGGCGCTCTACCTGCTGGCCCTGCACGTCGGGCGCCTGCGCGGGGCCGTGTCGGCCTCGGCGGTCGAAGAGCTCGCGCGCGAACTCGAGGCCGTGCCGTCGAAGATCACCTGGATCCTCGAGAACGACCGGGCCCGCATCGAGGAGTTCGCCGCCTGGATGGCCGACACCCGCTCGGTGCTGTTCCTCGGCCGCCACGTGGGCTACCCGATCGCGCTCGAGGGCGCGCTCAAGCTCAAGGAGATCACGTACATCCACGCCGAGGGCTTCGCCGCCGGCGAGCTCAAGCACGGCCCGATCGCCCTGATCGAGCCAGGGCAGCCGGTGTTCGTGATCGTGCCGTCGCCGCGGGCCTCGGCGCTGCTGCACGCCAAGGTCGTCTCGAACATCCAAGAGATCCGCGCCCGCGGCGCCCGCGTGATCGCGGTGGCCGAAGAGGGCGACGCCGCCGTGCTGCCCTTCGCCGACGAGGTGCTCCGCATACCGCTGGCAGGGCCACTGTTCGAGCCGCTGCTGGCGGTCGTGCCGCTGCACATCTTCGCGATGGGCCTGGCCGGGGCCAAGGGTCTCGACGTCGACCAGCCCCGCAACCTCGCCAAGTCGGTCACCGTCGAGTAGCGGCTCTCTTCCCTTCAGTTCCCGCAAGTTGGCACCTGTTGTCGCCTGTGGGGCGGGCGCAGCGACCAAAGCTGCCAAGTTGCGGGGTTTGGGGCGGCGGACGACCCTGAGCGGGGCGACGGTAGGCTGGCGGATGCTGCGGGCGCAGCATCCGGAACGCCGCAGAGTATCCGGAACGCCGCGCAGCAGCCGGAACGCCGCGCAGCAGCCGGAACGCCGCAGAGTATCCGGAACACCGCGGAGCATCCGGAACGCCGGGGAGAGGGAGCGACATGATCGTCGGGATCGGCATCGACCTCGTCGACATCGCCCGGTTCGAGCGGTCGATCGCGCGTACGCCGCGGCTGCTCGAGCGGCTCTTCGCCCCCGCCGAGCGCACGCTGCCGCCGCATTCGCTCGCGGCGCGGTACGCCGCGAAAGAGGCCCTGATCAAGGCCCTCGGCGGATCCGACGGCGTGCACTGGACCGAGATCGAGATCACCCCCGAGCCCAGCGGCCGCCCGTGGTTCTCGCTGAGCGGGTCGACGGCAGAGGTCGTGGCCGCGCGCGGCATCGCGACCCTGCACCTCTCGCTCTCGCACGACGCCGGGGTCGCCGCTGCCTACGTGGTCGCCGACTCCGAGGGCGCCGGCCCGAGCGCGGGGGAGCGGGCATGACCGGGCTGCGCGAAGCCACGATCGACGTCGGGGCCATCGCGGCGAACGTGCGGCACCTGCGCGCACTCACCGGCGTCGAGGCCATCGCGGTGGTCAAGGCCGACGGCTACGGGCACGGCGCGGTGCGCGCGGCGCGCGCGGCCCTGGAGGGCGGTGCCGCGCGCCTGGGCGTGGCCGACATCGACGAAGCGCTGGCTCTGCGCCGTGCGGGCATCGACGCGCCCATCCTCGCCTGGCTGCACGCGCCGGGCGCCGACTTCGCCGAGGCGGCGGCGCGGGGCATCGAGCTCGGCATCTCGAGCGTCGATCAGCTCACGGCGGCCGCGGCGGCCTCCGCCGGTCATCCCGTCGGGGTGCACCTCAAGCTCGAGACCGGGCTCGGCCGCAACGGCATCGCACCGGCCGAGTGGCGGCTCGCGTGCGCCGAGGCGGCGCGGCTCGAGCGACTCGGCAGGCTCAGGGTGATCGGCCTGTTCAGCCACCTCTCCAACACCTCGGAGGCAGACGACCGGGCCGCTCTCGCGCGATTCGATGAGGGCGTGGAAGTGGCGGCATCCGTCGGTCTCGCCCCGCCGCTGCGCCATATCGCCGCCACGCACGCGGCGATCGCGCTGCCCGAAGCGCGGCTGAACTGCGTGCGGCTGGGCATCGGCATCTACGGGCTGTCGCCGTTCGCCGACCGCACGTCGGCAGACCTCGGGCTGAAGCCCGCGATGACGCTGCGCGCTCCGATCGCCGCGGTGCGGCGGGTGCCGGCCGGGCAGGGCGTGTCGTACGGCTACACGCACCGCACGACCGGCGAGACCACCCTCGCGCTCGTGCCGCTCGGCTATGCCGACGGGGTGCCGCGGCAGGCGTCGTCTCGGGGCCCGGTCGTGATCGGCGGGCGGCGGTTCACCGTGGCCGGCCGCATCGCGATGGACCAGCTCGTCGTCGACGTCGGCGACGCGCCCGTGCAGATCGGCGACGAGGCCGTGCTGTTCGGCGACCCGACCCTCGGTCAGCCGGCGGCGTACGAGTGGGCGGATGCTGCCGGCACCATCGACTACGAGATCGTCACGCGCATCGGGCCCCGCGTCGCCCGTCGACAGGTGTCGTCGTGAGCGGGCTCGACGCCGTGCTCGGGCAGCGCGAGATCCCGTCGCCCGACGAGATGGAGCAGTTCGGACGCGACATCGGGCGGATGCTGCGCCCCGGCGACCTCGTCGTGCTCACCGGCGCGCTGGGCGCGGGAAAGACCACCCTGACCCGCGGAATCGGCGAGGGTCTCGGCGTGCGCGGGCCCGTGCAGAGCCCGACGTTCGTGATCGCCCGGACGCATCCGTCGCTGGTCGGCGGCACGCCGCTCGTGCACGTCGACGCCTACCGACTGGGGTCGGCGGCCGAGCTCGACGACCTCGACATCGACGTCGACAACTCGGCGGTGATCGTCGAGTGGGGCCGCGACATGGTCGAGGGCCTCCGCGACCACTGGTGGGAGATCGAGATCGACCGGCAGTGGCACGGGCGCGGCGTTGACTCGGCCTGCGGCGGATACACCGGCGCCGAAGACCTCGACGCCGACACCCCCCGCCTGGTCACGGTCTCGCGGCGGCCCTAGGTCTGGGCGTCCCGGGCTGAAGCCCGCGTGTGTGCCACATGGCAGGGGAGTGTTGACAGGGGGCGGTCTCGCGTGGTCGGCTGGCGGCAACGGGGTGGGGCCCGTGAGCGAGGGGGTGGGGACCCATGAGCACGCAGACGCCGAGCGCGCCGCAGCCGGCCGGCGAGCCGAAGCGCCTCAGCACGGGTGCCGTCGTCGGCATCGTCATCGCGGCCGTCGTGGTGGTCGCGGCGATCGTCGTGGCGATCTGGTTCGCCACCGGTGGCAGCGCGGGAGCGCAGGCGACGCCCACGGCGACGCCGAGCAGCAGCATCCCGTCTCCGGCTGCGACGACTCCGGATGCGGCGGCCACCGAGTCGCCGACCCCCGACACCGATCCGACGCAGCCCGCGCCGAGCGACGACATCGCCGAGGCGGCGGCGCAGTGGGCCGCGGCGATCACGGCCGCGGTCGGCGTTGTGACCGACGGCGACGAGACGGGCGTCAACGCGCTCGGCGCGACCTCGATCGAGGTCGCCGACGACGGGTGGCTCGTGGTGGTCGAGCGCTCCGACGGCTACGAGGTCGACGTGCAGGTGCCGATGGCGGCGAGCCCGACGGTCGGCGAGAAGCGGGCGGATTCGGGTGTGCCCGTGATCGACCAGGCGAAGCTCGCCGACATCATGACCGCCGCGATCGCGCAGATCTCGGGAGGCGAGGTCACGGCGATCCGCACCGAGAAGGGCGGCGACCACTTCTATACGGTCGAGGTCACCGGATCGGGCGGGGTCACCACCGTCGCCCTGACCGAAGATCTGCGCACGCCCTGACCTGTTCAGCGCGCAGTCAGCGCCGAAGCGGCAGACTCGCATCATGCGTGTGCTGCTCGTAGACGACGAGGTGCGCCTGGCCGAGGGCGTGCGCCGAGGGCTCGAAGCCGAGGGCATGACGGTCGATGTCGCCCACAACGGCACCGACGGTCTGTGGCGCGCCCGCGAGCAGGACTACGACGTCATCGTGCTCGACGTCATGATGCCCGGCATGAGCGGCTACCGCGTGTGCGCGACCCTCCGGGCCGAGCAGAACTGGACGCCGGTGCTGTTCCTCACCGCGAAGGACGGCGAGTGGGACGAGGTCGAGGGCCTCGACACCGGCGGCGACGACTGGCTCACCAAGCCCTTCTCGTATCCCGTGCTCGTCGCGCGGCTGCGCGCCCTGGTGCGTCGCGGCGCCCGCGAGCGCCCGGCCGTGCTCGAGGCGGGCGACCTCCGGCTCGACCCCGCAGCGCACACCGTGCGGCGAGGCGACGTCGACCTCGAGCTCACGGCCCGCGAGGTCGCCGTGCTCGACTTCCTGCTACGCCACCGCGGCGAGGTCGTCACCAAGCTCGAAGTGCTCGACAACGTGTGGGCCGACGACTTCGAGGGCGACCCCAACATCGTCGAGGTCTACATCGGGCGCCTCCGCCGCAAGGTCGACCGCCCGTTCGGTCGCGACGCGATCCAGACCGTGCGCGGCGCCGGATACCGGCTGGCGGCCGACGGTGGCTGACACCGGTGGGGAGCGGATGCTGCGGCCTGCAGCATCCATTCGCACCCGCATCACGATCTGGGCGACGCTCGTGGTCGCCGTCGTGCTGGGCCTGGGCGCCGTCGCGGTCGTCGCGCTGCTGTCGCAGAGCCTCACCGCCGGGGTCGCGACCCGCATGGAGTCGGAGTCGGCGAGCATCGCCGAGGGGCTGCAGGAGGGTCTGGTCGCCTCGGCGTGGATCGCCGAGCGCGACGACGACGTGCTGATCTCGTGGCACTCGGGCACGACCACCGTCGTCAACGACGAGAACGCCCTCGCGCTGCCGACGCCCCCCGGTGACGATCCGGTGCGCACCGTCATCGACGGGCAGCCGATGCTGGTCGTCTCGGAGCAGATCGACGAGGGGATGCTGCTGCTGGGCGCCTCGCTCGCCGAGGTCGATGCCGCCGTCGCCACCGCGACGACGCTGCTGGCGGTGAGCGTGCCGCTCGCGGTCGCCGTGATCGCGGTGGTCGTGTGGGCGGTGGCGACGCGGGCGCTGGCGCCGGTGGAGCGCATCCGCCGGCAGGTCGAGGCGATCGACGCAGAAGCGCTCGACCGCCGCGTGCCCGCCGACGGCTCGGGCGACGAGATCGACCGGCTCGCCGGCACCATGAATCGCATGCTCGACCGCGTCGAGCAGGGGTATCGCGCCAGGCAGCGCTTCGTCGGCGACGCGTCGCACGAGCTGCGCTCGCCGCTGGCGACCATGCGGCAGTTTGCCGAGCTGGCCCTGGCGCATCCCGAGGTGGCGCCGCCGGGCGA
This sequence comes from Microbacterium fluvii, assembly GCF_025515205.1. Taxonomy (GTDB): domain Bacteria; phylum Actinomycetota; class Actinomycetes; order Actinomycetales; family Microbacteriaceae; genus Microbacterium; species Microbacterium fluvii. The sequence continues at coordinate 267,302 of NZ_JAOPFX010000001.1, forward strand.
GCTCGCCGACGTCGTGATCGACGAGGGTGCGCGCATGCAGGAGATCCTCGAGAGCCTGCTGCTGCTCGCGCGCCTCGACGAGACCGCCGTGCGGGCGGCCGGCGTCGTCGATCTCGACGACCTCGCGCTCGCCGAAGCGCGGCGGGTGCGCTCGGGCGGCGGTGTCGAGGTCGACGCCCGTGCGATCGAGCCCGTGCAGGTCGCCGGCGATCGGCGGCTGCTCGGCAGGGCCGTCGCGAACCTCGTCGACAACGCGACGCGGCACGCCTCGACACGGGTGGCGATCGGGGTGCGGCAGGTCGGCCTGCGCGCGCTCATATGGGTCGACGACGACGGCTCGGGGGTACCTCTGGGGGAGCGGGAGCGCGTGTTCGAGCGTTTCGTGCGGCTCGACGAGGCGCGTTCGCGGGATGCCGGGGGTGCGGGCCTCGGCCTCGCGCTCGTGCGCGAGATCGCGGTGGCGCACGGCGGCGCGGTGCGCATCGACTCGTCGGTGTGGGGCGGCGCCCGGTTCGTGATCGAGCTGCCTGCGCAGGAGCGCTGAATGCGCGTTCAGGTCGGTTCAGATCGGGTTCAGCGGTGTCGGTGGAGGGTGGAATCATGAACAGCGACCAGAACCCCACCGCCCCTCTTCCCGACGACCAGCCCACCGCGCCGCTCCCCGCGGATGCGGCCGCGGCCGCCCCCGCCGGGCCCGCTCCCGAGCCGGCGGCGACGGCATCCGCACCCGCCGCGTCTGACGCCGCCGCTTCTTACGCCGCCGCTTCGGCCGCCGAGCCGAAGCGCCGCAGGCTGAGCCCCCTGCTGATCGGCTCGGCGGCCGCCGTCGGCGTGCTGCTGGTCGGCGGCATCGGCATCGGCATCGGATCGGCGATGTCGGGCGGACAGTTCCAGACCGTCCCGGCCGCCGCCGTCAGCGACGCCGAGACCACGGTGCCCACGCCGACCGCGGCGCCCGACGACTCGGTCTCTGACGACGACGCCGACTCCGGGTCGGGCGACACGGCGTCCGATGACACGCCGGCCGCCACCGACGCGTCGACCGCCGACCAGTTCACCGCCGCGATCGCTGCCGCCGTCGCCGCCGCCGAGGGCACCGGCGCCTCGTCGGTGGAGGTCGAGTCGCACGGCTGGTCGGTCGACGTCGTGCTCGCCGACGGGTCGGAGATCGACGTGCGCGTGGCCGCCGACGGCTCGACGACCGTTCGGGCCGACCACCGCGACGCCGATGCCGATCCCGTGATCGAGACGGGCCGCATCGCCGACATCGTCGACGCCGCGATCGCCGCCGCCGGCGGAGGCACCGTCACCTCGATCGAGACTGAGGGCGACGGCTCGCACGCCTACGACGTGAGCGTCGACCTCGGCAGCGGCTCGGAGGCCGAGGTCGCGCTGGCCGCCGACCTCACCGTAGTCGAGGTCGACGTCGACCGCGACTGAGATCGCTTCGTCTCGGGGGAGGATGCTGCGGCATCCTCCCCCTTCTCGTGCCCGGCGGGACGCACCATGTGTGCCACCGGACGAGGTCGGTGCCTGCTGACACCGTCATGTGTGCCACATGGGCAGGGGGCTCGAGCCGCGGGGCGCCGACTACCCTGGAGAGGTGATCCTCGGCATCGACACGTCTCTCGGCACCACCGTCGCCGTCGTCGACGCCGACGGGGCCGTGCGATCCGAGGCCGTCAGCGCCAACCCGCTCGGGCACGCCGAGGTCATCGGCACGCTGCTGCAGTCGGCGATCGCCGACGCGGCCCGCGGACCGATCGGGGCCACGATCGCCCCCGAGCCGGTCGAACTCACGCATGTCGCGGCGGGCATGGGCCCCGGTCCCTTCACGGGGCTTCGTGTCGGCATCGCCGCAGCCCGCGCGTTCGCCCTGGGGCGCGGCATCCCGGTCGTCCCCGTCGTCAGCCACGACGCGGTCGCGCTCGAACTGCTGCTGCACGACGCGCTCACCGGCGGGTTCGAAGACGAGGCCGACGACACCTTCGCCGTCGTCACCGACGCGCGTCGGCGGGAGTTCGCCTACACCGTCTACCGAGGGCTCGACGACGACGGACTGCCGGTGCGCATCGCCGAGCCTGCACTCTCGCCGCGCGACGAACTCGACTCCGTGCTGCAGGCCCGCGGCATCCTTCGCCGCGACGCCGACCGCATCTCTGCCGCGATGATCGGCGTCGTCGCCGCACGCGCCCTCGCCGCCGGGCGCACCGTCGGCCCCGCCGACGCGCTCTATCTGCGTTCGCCCGACGTGACCATGCCCGGCCCGCCCAAGCGGGTGGTCGCATGACGTTGCGCGATGCCGGTCCCGGCGACCTCGACGCCATCATGGCCCTTGAGCGCATCTCCTTCCCCACCGACGCGTGGTCTGACGCGATGATGCGCGAAGAGCTCGTCTCGCCCCACGGCCGCTATCTCGTCGACGAAGAGGCGGGCCGCCTGATCGGCTACGGCGGCGTGCGCGCGGTCGCCGGCGCCGCCGACGCCGACATCCAGACGATCGCGATCGCCGAATCGGCCCGCGGGCGCGGGAGGGGTCGGATGCTGCTGCGCACCCTCCTGGCGACGGCCCGCGAACGGGGGGCCCGGCAGCTGTTCCTCGAGGTTCGGGCCGACAACCCGGTGGCGCAGGCGCTGTATGCCTCGGAGGGGTTCATCGAGATCGCCCGCAGACCCCGGTACTACCAGCCCGACGACGTCGACGCGATCATCATGCAGCTCGACCTGGTCGCGTGGGCGGCCGCGCGCGGCGCCGAGGCGGCGCTGTCGGCTTCGACGGATGCGGGAGCGTGCACATGACCTCGGCGGCCCCCCTCGTGCTCGGCATCGAGACCAGCTGCGACGAGACCGGCATCGGCATCGTGCAGGGCCGGCGCCTGCTCAGCAACACGATCGCCAGCTCGATGGACGAGCACGCGCGCTACGGCGGCGTCGTGCCCGAGGTCGCCGCCCGTGCGCACCTCGAGGCGCTGCAGCCCGCGATCGAGGCGGCGCTGTCGGAGGCCGGTTCTACGCTCGGCCTCGATGGACCACTCCCGCTCTCCGCCCTCGACGCCGTCGCCGTCACCAGCGGCCCCGGTCTCGCCGGCGCGCTGATGGTGGGCGTCGGCGCCGCGAAGGCGCTCGCCGTGTCGCTGGGCACGCCGCTCTACGCCGTCAACCACCTCGTCGGGCACATCGCCGCCGACATCCTCACCGGCGAAGAGGTCGAGTATCCGACGGTGGCGCTGCTCGTGAGCGGTGGCCACACGTCACTGCTGCTGGTGCGCGACCTCACCACCGACGTCGAGCTGCTCGGCGAGACGATGGACGATGCCGCGGGAGAGGCCTTCGACAAGATCGCGCGGATTCTGGGGCTGCCCTACCCCGGTGGTCCTCAGATCGACAAGGCCGCTGCCGACGGCGATCCGACGGCCATCCGCTTTCCCCGAGGGCTGTCGCGCGCGTCCGACATGCAGAAGCACCGCTACGACTTCTCGTTCTCGGGGCTGAAGACCGCCGTCGCGCGGTGGGTCGAGCAGCGCGAGGCCGAGGGGCTCGAGGTGCCGGTCGCCGATGTGGCCGCCTCGTTCCGTGAGGCCGTCGTCGACGTGCTCGTCACCAAGGCGCTCGACGCGTGCGCCGCTTACGGCGTTCCGCGGCTGTTGCTGGGCGGCGGGGTGATCGCGAACAGGCGTCTGCGCGAGGTCGCGCTGGCCCGGGCCGCGCAGGCCGGGGTGGCCGTGCGCATTCCTCCGCTGTCGCTGTGCACCGACAACGGCGCGATGATCGCCGCGCTCGCGGCCGAGCTCATCTCGTCGGGCCGACGCCCGTCGACGCTGGAGTTCGGTGCCGACTCGACGCTGCCGGTGACTGAGATCCAGATCGCCGAGCCCGACGCAGAGGCGGCCGCGTGAGCCGCGGCGACGGCCGCGAGGGCGTCGAGTCCGAGGGCATCGAGTCCGAGGGCGCCGAGTCCGACCGCGCCGCGAGGTCGGCAGCGCGCGCGCAGCCTGCGGCCGAGCGGGAGGCGGCAGCATCCGCTCCCGTGATCGACGCGGCATCCCCCGACATCGTGCTCGGCGCCGAGACACGGCTGCCCGGCGCGCACAGCGGCGGCTTCTCGCGCCTGCCCACGGGGCCGGTCGACATCTCCGAGCCGACAGGGCCGACCCTCGACCTGCCGCCCGACGCCGAGTTGCGCTGGTACATGCCCGACCCGGCGCCGCCGCGGCGCGGCATGGCCGGGTGGGCGCTCGGTTTCTCGATCGTGGGGCTGGCGGTGTCGCTGTTCGTCGGGTGGGGCTTTCCGATCGGCATCGCCGGCATCGTCTCGGCGATCATCGCGCTGCGCCGCCCGCTCGAGCCGCGCGGCGTCGCCATCTGGGCGATCGTGCTCGGGACGCTCTCGATCCTCTACAGCGCCGGGTGGCTGCTGTGGGCGGCGAGCCGCACCAACCTGCTGGGCTGAGCCCCGCCGCTCGCGCTGCCCGCTGAGCCCCGTGCGCTCGACCATGTGGCACACATGGCGGGGTCGGGGCCGTGCGTGGGCCTCATGTGTGCCACATGGTCAGAAAAGCGGGCAGGTGTGCCACATGGGCGCGCCCGAGAGAGAGGCCAGGGGCGCGGGTCAGACCCGGTCGGCGAGCACCGCGACCCGGCGGGAGCCGATGCGGGTGAGAAAGAGCGTCGCCGACTCGGGGCCGCGCAGCTTCAGCTGTTTGCGCAGCGCGGCGGGGTCGATGTCGACTCCGCGCTTCTTGATCTCGAGCGTGCCGATGCCCGCCGCCTTCAGCGCGGCGGCGAGCGGCTTGACCCCCGTCGGCAGCACCTCGCGCACCCGGAACGACTGCGCGAAGGGGCTCGTGAGCGGCTCGTCGCCCGTGAGATAGGCGATGTGCTCGTCGAGCATGCCGGCCTGCAGGTGCCCGGCGACCTCGCCGATCAGCCGCGCGCGGATCACCGCGCCGTCGGGCTCGTGCAGGTAGGCGCCGAGCTCCCGCACCTCCGCATCGGGTGCGTCGGCGGGCGCGGTCAGCTCCCAGGCCCGCTCGCCGCGGATCACGAGCGCCGCCCGCCGCACCCCGGGCCGCGCGAGCGCACCCGACCACAGCACGAGCTCGATCGTCGAGCCGTCGGCGCTCACCCACTGCGCCTCGACGTCGTCGGGGATGAGCGCGCGATCCAGCCCCGGCCCGAGCTTGACCCCGACCGGATGCCGCGCCGCGACCTCGAACACCCAATCCAGCGACGGCGACCAGTCCTCGGGCCGCGTGCGCGCCGTCTCGCTGTGCCCGGCGGTGCGCCGCGCCGGGTCGAGCCAGAGCGCGAGCCGGCTCGCCTCGTCGGGCCCGGTCGCGTCGAGACCCGGGCTCCGGCCATCGAGACCCGGTGCTTCGCTCGAGACCGGCGCGTCGGGGGAGGGTTTCGGTGCGGAGGCGGGGTCTCGGTCGGCACCGTCGGCGAGCGCCGCGGCGGAGGCGGCGGATGCTGCCGCCAGCCCCGCCACGAAGGCTTCGGCGGTGCCGTGGGCGACGGTCGCGTCGGCGCCGAAGGGCGCCAGGTTGTAGGCGGCGATCGCGGCCGTGACCTCGTCGGCGTCGACCGCCTGCACACGCAGGCCGAGCGCCGCGAAGCCGAGCGCGTCGCCGCCGATCCCGCAGCCGAGGTCGGCGACCGCGGTGAAACCTGCATCGCGGATGCGGCCGGCATGCCGGGCGGCGACCGACAGGCGCGTCGACTGCTCGAGGCCTGCCCGGGTGAACAGCATCCGCTCGGCGAAGCCGCCGAACTTGGGGCGCGCCTTCTCGCGCAGCCGTGCCTGGCCGACCACGGCCGAGACGAGGTCGGGGGAGTGCCCTTCGGCGCGCAGCCGCGTGACGGCGCGCGCGACCTCGTCGGTCGACGAGATGCCGCCGACATCGTCGAGCAGCTGCAGCCCCTCGGGGGTGAGCAGTGCGGTCAGCTCGGCGAGATCCACCCGCTCAGCCTACGTGCGCGGCCCGGCCGGCCCCCACCTCGAACCCCCTCAACCCCCACCCGATCCCCCTCGGGCCCCCTCCGATCCCCGGGGTGTTCCCCGATGTGCGGCAAGACGCGCGCTCGTAGCGTGAGACCACATCACAACGGGGTGATACCCGGGATTGGGGGATCTCATGGCCTTCGACATCAACGACATCGACGGTTCGTTCAACAACACGGCGCGCAACGTGGGCAACACCACGAACACGACCAATACGGCGAATCTCGGTGTCGATCTGGACGACGTGCTCAACACCGACAACTCGACCAACGACAGCGGCAACCTCGCCGTCGGGATCGCCGACTCGTTCAACCAGGACTCGCACGACACGAGCGAGGTCATGAACGAGCACCTCGACGACTCCTACAACGACAACTCCGACAACTCGGTCGACGACCACACCGACAACTCCACCAACGACTCGGGCAACGACTCGTCGAACAACTCGGTGAACGACTCGAACAACTGGTACGAAGACAACTCGATCGACGACCACTCGCTCAACGCCGGCGTGCGCACCTACACGACGGGCTTCGGCGACTTCGGCGGGGGCGGCGGGGGCGGCGACGTCATGATCGACAACCGGGCCACGATCGTCGACCAGTCGATCAACGCCAACGTCGACGGGCACTTCGCCGGGATCGGGTCGGCAGCCGGTGCCGTCGTCGCCTCGGGAGACGACGCCATCGCCGCGGGCGGAGACGTCACGATCACGACCAGCCTGGACGGCTCGACGAACATCTCGGGCGGCGGCGACGTCAACATCGGCAACGAGACGACGGTGACCACCTACATCGACTCGGGCAACACCTACACCGACAACTCGGTCGACACCGACGAGTCGATGGACATCGACATCTCGGACTCGTGGAACAACAACTCGCAGAGCTACACGGCGACCGACTCGTTCGACACCTCCGAGAGCTACGACTCGACCGTCACGGTCGACGCCGATGTGAACGCCATCGTCGACAGCTTCGGCGCCGGCATCGTCGACGACGTCAGCTTCTGACGCCGCGAGACACGGGAGAACAGACATGGTCCTCGACTACAACGACCTCGACGACTCGTTCAACAACAAGGTGAAGGACTCGCTGAACACGACCAACACGACCAACACCGCGAACCTTCAGGTCGGACTCGAGAACGTCGGCAACACCGACAACTCGGTCAACGACAGCGGCAACGCCGCCGTCGACGTCAGCGGCTCGGGCAACGTGGACTCGAACGACTTCGACCTCGACGTCGACCTCAAGGTCCGCGACTCGTTCAACGACAACTCCGACAACTCGACCGACGACCACACCGACAACTCGATGAACGACTCGGGCAACGACTCGTCCGACAACTCGGTGAACGGCTCGTACAACTCGTGGATCGACGGCTCGACCGACGATAACTCCGTCAACGCGGGCGTGCGCTCGTACAACACCGGGTTCGGCGACTTCGCCGGAGCGGGCGGCGGCAGCGGCACGGTCGACATCGACAACCGGGCCACGATCGTCGACCAGTCGATCAACGGCAACGTCGACGGGTCGGCCGACATCGGCTCGTACGCGAGTGCCGTGGTGGGCTCCGGAGACGGGTCGCTCGCGGCGGGCGGGAGCGTGAGCATCACGACCTCGCTCGACGAGTCGACCAACATCTCGGCCGGCGGCGACGTCAACATGGGCAACACCACGACCGTCACGTCGTACCTGGGGTCGTTCAACACCGAGACCGACAACTCGCAGTACACGGACGGCTCCGTGGTCGCTGACATCTCGGACTCGTTCAACGACAACTCGACCGACTACACCGCCGACAACTCGTTCAACTCGGAGCTCAGCAGCATCAGCCAGTCCGATTGGGACGTCGACGCCAACGTCATCTGGGGGAGTGATGTCGCGGTGATCGCCGATGACGATCCCGCCGCCGACATGCCCGACATGTAAGCGCTGATGCATCCCGCGGCTCTGCCGCGACCTGCTGGGCCCCGGGTTCGCCCGGGGCCCAGCGGTGTGTCGCGGCGGCAGCATCCGCTCATGAGAACAAGCCGAGCGGATGCTGCCGCCACGGCCATTCCGCGCGGCCACCTCGCGCGCTAGCGTGAACCTACGCATGCGACGCAGGGGGGCGCTCATGACGTATTCCGGTGGTGCTTCTGAGCCGGTGGCGGCGCAGGGGGAAGAGGCGCCGATCGATCCGCGGCTGCTGGCCGCCGTCGAGAAGGCGCGCGGGTTCTCGGCCGCCGTCGGCCGGGGAGACCTCGCCGGTCGGCTCGAGCAGACCAGGGCGCGCCTGCTCGACCCGCACGTGCGGGTGCTGGTGCTGGGCCAGTTCAAGCAGGGCAAGAGCAAGCTCGTCAACGCGCTCGTCAACGCGCCGGCCTGCCCGATCGACGACGACATCGCCACGAGCGTTCCGACGTCGGTCGGCTACGGCGACACCCCGTCCGCCGTCGTGCTCAAGCGCAGCGACGAAGACCCCGACACGGTCGAACGCGTGCCGATCGCCCTCGAAGAGCTCTCGCAGTACGTCTCGGAGAAGGGCAACCCCGACAACGAACGCGACCTGCTCGGCGCCGAGGTGCTGCTGCCGCGCGAGATCCTCCGGGGTGGGCTGCGGCTCGTCGACTCGCCCGGCGTCGGCGGGCTCGAGTCGACGAGGTCGCTGAGCACGCTGGCCGCCCTGCCGACGGCCCACGCGATCCTGCTCGTCTCGGACGCGTCGCAGGAGTACACCGACCCCGAGGTGCAGTTCCTCCAGCACGCGATGCGCATCTCGCCGAACATCGCCGCGGTGCTGTCGAAGACCGACATCTACCCGGAGTGGCGCCAGATCGAGAGCCTCGACCGGTCGCATCTGGGCGCCGTCGGCGAGATCCCGATCTTCGCGGTCTCGAGCGACCTGCGGCTGCTGGCCGCCGAAGCGCAAGACCGCGAGCTGAACACCGAGTCGGGCTTTCCCGCGCTCGTCGCGCACCTGCGCCGCGACGTGCTCGGCCGCGCCGAATCGCTGCACCGGCGGGCCGCCATGCACGACCTCGTGAGCGTCACCGACCAGCTGTCGATGTCGATCCAGTCCGAGCTGGCGGCGCTGCTGCATCCGGAAGACACGCCCCGCATGATCGCCCAGCTCGAAGAGGCGCGTTCGCGGGCCGACGACTTCCGCAGTCGCTCGTCGCGGTGGCAGGTGGCTCTCAGCGACGGCATCGCCGACCTCATCTCCGACACCGAGCACGACCTGCGCGATCGCCTGCGCGGCGTGCAGCGCGAGGCCGAGGCCGCCATCGACGAGGGGGACCCGGGCCCGATCTGGGACCAGATCGCCGAGTGGCTCGACACGCGGGTCTCGGCCGCCGTGGCCGAGACGTTCGTGTGGACCAACGAGCGCTCGCAGTGGCTGTGCGAGGCCGTCGCCGACCAGTTCACGAGCGAGGAGTCGTCGCTGCCCTCCATCGACGTGGGCGACACGAGCGGGCTGCTCGACCCCGTCGACGGCATCCCCGGGCTCGACAGCGGCCAGATGGGCACGGTCGAGAAGATCTACATCGGGGTCCGCGGGTCGTACGGCGGCATCCTCATGACGGGCCTTGCGACGAGCCTCGTCGGCCTCTCGCTGATCAATCCGCTGTCGCTCCTGGTGGGCGTGCTCGTGGGCAGGCGCGCGTTCCGCGAAGACATGACGGCTCGGCTGACCCGCCGCCAGATGGAGGCCAAGAACATCGTGCGGCGGCACATCGACGAGGTCGTCTTCCAGGTCGGCAAGCAGCTCAAAGACCGGCTGCGCCTCGTGCAGCGGGTGGGCCGCGACCACTTCGGCGGCATCGCCGATGAGCTGCACCGGTCGCTGTCGGAGTCGGTGCTGGCGGCCAAGCAGGCGGCGGCGACGTTCTCGGCCGACCGCGACGAGCGGGTGCGGATGCTGCAGGCCCGTCAGCAGCGGCTCGACGCTCTGCGCCAAGAGGTGCAGGCCCTCGCTCCCCCGGAGCCGACGGGAGCGGGCAGGCGGTGAACCGCACTGGGCTGAGCAGCGTGGCCGCGCTGCTCGACGAGGCCCGCGGGGTCTACCACGACGACCCCGCGGCGCTCGAGGCGATCGCGGCGATGGACAGGCGGCTGCAGGAGCCGCTGCGCATCGCGGTGGCCGGCATCGTGAAGGCCGGCAAATCGACGCTGCTGAACGCGCTCATCGGCGAGAAGATCGCCCCCACCGACGCCGGCGAGTGCACGCGCACCGTCACGTGGTACCGCTATGCCCGCACCCCCAAGGTCACGCTGCGGCTGCTCGACGGCACCAGCGTGCGCCTGCCGGTGCGCCGCAGTGCCGGCGCGCTCGAGCTCGACTTCGGCCGCTACACCGCCGACGACGTCGACTGGGTCGACGTGGAGTGGCCGTCGGAGCACCTGCGCCGCACGGTGCTCATCGACACCCCCGGCATCGGGTCGCTCTCGACCGAGACCTCGGCGCGCTCGACCCGCTTTCTCACTCCACGCGAGTCGCCGTCGGAGGCCGATGCGATCATCTATCTGCTGCGTCACCTGCACGCCACCGATGTGCGCTTTCTCGAGGCGTTCCGCGACACGGCGGCCGGGCAGGCCCGCACGGTCAACGCCGTCGCGGTGCTCTCGCGCGCCGACGAGATCGGCTCGGGGCGCATCGACTCGCTCATCTCGGCGGCCCGCATCGCCGACCGCTACCGCCGAGACGGCGAGCTTCGCGCACTGGCCCTCGGCGTCGTGCCGGTGGCGGGCCTGCTCGCCGAGGCCGCCCGCACGCTGCGCGAGAGCGAGTTCATCGCGCTGCGCTCCCTCGCGGGCCTCGACCGCGCCGTGCGCGATCGCGCCCTGCTGTCTGCCGACCGCTTTCTTCGACCCGGCGGCGCCACGACGCTCAGTCTCGACGTGCGCCGGGCGCTGCTGGCGCGCTTCGGCATCTTCGGCGTGCGCCTGGGCGCCGCGCTCGTGCGGGCGGGCGCGCACACCTCGTCGGAGCTGTCGGAGCGCCTCGTGCAGCAGAGCGGGCTGATCGAACTCGAGCGCTTCGTCGGCGACCAGTTCCGCGGCCGCGCGGTCGCCTTCAAGACGCAGGGCGTGCTGCGCGGGCTCGAGACCCTCGTGCGCGAACGCAGGGGGGCGGATGCGGCATCCCTCCGCGGCGGAATCGAGCGGCTCTGGGCCAACGCGCGCGAGTTCCGCGAACTGGAGCTGATCTCGCTGGCGCGCACGACGGTGCTGCCGCTGAGCCCCGAGGAGTGCGACGAGGCCGAGCGGCTGGCGGGAGGCTCGGGAACCGCCGCGCACACGAGGCTCGGGCTCGCTGAGGCCGAGGGCCGCCCGGCGGTGCGCGAGCGGGTCGCGACCACGCTCGCGCACTGGCACGGGGTGCTGCAGTCGCCGATGGCCGACCGGCTGACGGTCGAGGTGGCCCGCGTCGTCGTGCGCAGCACGGAGGGGGCTGCGGCCGAGCTGCTCGGATCCGAGGGCGTCGACGAGGCGCGCGGCGGCGCGGAGGCGTCGGGCGAGGGCACGCCGGTCGACGCCGGCACGGCGGTCGCCGCGCCGGCGGTCGCCGCGCCGTCGGATGCCGCGGCCTCGCCCTCAGCCGACGGGCCCGCGCCGCACGTCGTGCCGCCGGGCCGACCACCGCAGAGCAGGCGGGAGCACGCTGCACAGCAGCGCGAGCACTGACAGCGCGAGCTGGCTGAGCAGCAGCAGCTCGAGCGGCTTGCCTCGGTCTCCCATCATCACGAGCTCCCGGCCCAGCAGCAGCACGACCGTGAGCACCATGACCGTGAACAGCTGCCACCACCGCACCTTGGGGCGCCGGTTCGAGAAGGCGACCAGCAGCGCGATCTGCGTGAGGGCGACCGCCACGAGCGCCGCGAACACCGACCAGAACACGATGTCCGCCGTGGTCTCGTAGGTCGCTTCGGCTCGGCTGCCGTCGACCTTCTCGACGGCGGCGGCGATGTCGGGCAGCTGCATCACCCGGATGATGAAGAGGTAGACGATCGCGGCGATCCCCACCGTGATGCTCAGCACCCACCAGAACTGCGCGAGACGCACCGTGAACGGCGGGGGCAGCTTCACCAGCACGGGCGCGGCGGCCTTGTCGGCCATCGGCGGGCGCTCGGGCGCGGCCTTCGGCGCCGGAGGAGGGGGAGGAGGCGCAGCAGGCAGCGCCGGCACCGACCTCTCGCGCGCGACGACGTCGCCGCCCTCGGCGGGCGTCACCTCAGAGCCCGTCATCCGAGCCGGTCTCGTCGACGATCGTGGTCTCGGACGAGTCGTAAGCGGTGTTCGCGTCGACGTCGACGCTCTGCTCTTCGTACGTCGTCGTCGACGAGTCGAACGAGTCGTCGGCGGTGGCGGTGGCCGATTCGTCGGTGAACGAGCTGTCGACGACGGCGTCGGTCGAGGCATCCGTCGTCGTGGACTCGTCGGTGGTCGTGTTGTTCGACCCGTCGGCGGTGGTCGTGGTCGTCTCGTTGCCGACGTTGGCGTCGCCGCCGGCGGTGATGTCGGTGGAGTTGTCTTCGGTCTGCGACAGCGACACGTCGTCGCCCGCCGCGATCGCGCCGTCGCCGGTGGCGAGCACGGCCGACTGGTCGAAGGTCTGGGTGACATCGCCGTCGGCCCAGATGTTCTGATTGACCGACTGGTCGACGATCGTGTCGCGGTCGTCGATCCACGACAGGTTGTTCGTGACGGTCTGGATCTCGCGCACGACGGGGTCGGCGGCGACGTGGGTGGCCGGCTGCGCCGGATGCTCGGCGAGCACGACCTGCGGGCGCTCGGCGACGACGGGCGCGACCGCGCACACGTCTTGAGCGGTGATGCCGCTCAGCCCGCGCTCGGCCAGCACGGCGCTCGGAGTCGCGTTGAACCGCTCCGACTCCTCTGGGTCGCGCAGCAGACTCAGGATGAACTCGATCAGGGCGTCGGCGACGGTGGCCAGTGTGACGCTCATGCTGTGCTCCTCGGTTGTACTCGATTTCGACGGTAGATCGATGTGGCCTCCACCGCGTCGGTGGCGACTCCGCGCTCGTGCGCGAGGTCGAGGGGGAATGCCCCCTCGTGCTCATCGGATGCGGGGGGTTCCGCCATCGCGAGACGCAGCTTCGCGATGAGATCCGACCGCGAGGTCGCGCCCAGGCGGCGGCGGATGCGCGCGATGTGGTGCTCGGCGGTGCGCGGCGAGATGAAGATCGCCTCGCCGATCTCGGCGTAGGTCATGCCCTGCACCACGAGCACCGCGACCTCTCGTTCGCGCATGCTCAGGGTCGTGGCGGGCGAGGCCGCGGCCGTCGCCGGAGCGATCTGCTGCGGCGGGTGCAGCTGCCTCGCGCAGGCGAGCAGTCGCGAGATGGCGCGGCGGTCATCGGTGCGCCCGGCGCCGTGGCCGGCGAGCCGCGCGGCATCCCAGGCCAGGCCGATGCCGGCGAGGTCGAGCGCCGCCGCCTCGATCGCCTCGGCGTCGACATCGCCGGAGAGCACGGCGGTCCACACCCGCCCGGCGTGGGCCATGATCGCCGCGACCGGACTGTGCGCGGCGGCCGCCAGCAGCGCCTGGGCGTGCGGGCGCAGCGCGGCGGGGCGGTTGTCGAGAATGCCCTGCTGAATGCCGGCCCAATGCAGGTGCGGCGCCCACAGCGGCGGCGAGCCGAGACCCGCGAGGATCGCGAGCGCGTCGCTCAGGTGCGGGCGCACGCGGTCGACGTCGCCCACGCGGGCCGCCGCGACCGCGAACTCCGTCAGCGGCAGGATGCCGAACAGGTCGATCCGCACCCGCAGCAGGCTCTCTTGAGCGCCCGCCCACGCCGAGGCCAGATCGGATGCATCGCCGTAGCGGCGGGCGAGGCCGATGCGCAGCGCGTCGCGCAGCAGACCCTCGCGGGGAGCCAGCGGAAGGTGCCCGCCCAGTGCGGCCGCGAGGTGGGACTCGGCCTCGTGCGGAAGCTGGCGCTGCAGATCGACCCAGGCGCGCCACAGCAGCAGCCTCGGCTGCGCCCACTCGCCGCCGTGCCCGCCTCGGAGCGCCGCGTCGAGTACGGCGGTCGCGATCGCGAGGTCACCGGCGTGCACGGCCGCCGCCGCCGCGACCACCGCGGGAAGCTCGGGCACCGCGCCCTCTGCCCCCGATGCGGTGTAGAGCTCCGACGACAGCACGAGGTCGGCGAGCCCCGACAGATCGGGGGAGCGCAGCCCATCGCACAGCAGGCGTAGCGCGACCTCCCTGGTCGTCTGCCCGGGTGCCGCAGTCGAGGGCTCGGCGATCGGACGGCCGACGGCGAACCCCGTGATGGCGGCATCCGCGGTCTCGGGCCCCGCCGCGGCGTGCGCCTCGCGCATGAGTCCCCGTGCCGCCCACAGGCTCGCGGCGAGCCCGGCGCCCGCGGCGCGCGCGGCATCGTCGGCGCGCAGCGCCGGGGCGTCGAGGGCTGATCCCGTGCCGTCGAGGTCGCCACGCGCCCACTGCGCGCGGGCGAGGCCGAGCGCGATGGCCGCGGGCTCCGCGCCCCTCGCGCCCGCTGCCCCCGTCGGCGACGTGAGGAAGAGGGCCACCCGCTCGGCGGGCGCGGTCGCCCGGATCGCCGCGGCCACGACCGGCGCGGGGCGGCCGTTGCGCTGCAGCAGACCGGCCGCGTGCCCGGCGTCGGCGATCTCGTCGCTGAGCACCGCCGGTTCCGCGCCGTCGTCGCGCAGGGCCGCGTGTTCGACGCCGTCGTGCACGGGCGCCGGCAGCGATGCGAGCCGGTGGGCGATCAGCTCCTGCAGGGCGTCGTCGACGTGGGCATGGTCGAGCCCGCCGGCGCAGGCGTCGGCATCGTGCGCCGCGAGCGCTTCGCGGGCGAGCCACGTGATGCGCCCGGTGCGGGCGAGCAGGTCGTCGATGCAGGCGGGGGCGACAGCATCCGCCGCGTGGGCCAGGTCGGTCGCCGAGAGCTGCCCCAGCATGACGGGAGGGTGGGCCCCCTCGAGCAGGGCGAGCACGTCGCGCAGCGCCGGGGTCGATGGCCACGGCCGGCAGGCCACGACGGTGGCCGCCTGGGTGTCGCGCACGCGCGCCGCGAGGCGATCGAGCGCCGCGGGCGGCCACAGGTGGGCATCGTCGACCAGCAGCACGTCGCCGGGAGCCGTCTGCACGTCGTCGCCCCCGGGGAGGGCGAGCATCACGGCCCTGCCCGCCTCTTCGAGGAGCCCGCGCAGCAGCCGCAGGGCCGCCGTCTTTCCGGAGCCCGCGCTGCCGATGACGACGGCGCGGGGGTCGGGGTCGTCGGCGATGCGCTCGAGATGCATGAGCGCCAGGCGCGGCAGGGCCACCCCGTGCGGGGCGCGGGCCGGCGCCGGCACAGACATGACGTTCAGCCGGCCGCCGGCTCGTCGGGCGCAGCCGAGGGCGCGGACTCGTCACTGGGGGACGGGTCTGGCGCCGGCTCGTCGCTGGGCTCCGTGCTGGGGGAGGGGTCGGCGGCCGGTGGCTCTGTCGTTTCGGGGTCGCTGGGCGGCGGATCGGCGGGGGTCGGATCGTCGGCCGGGCCTTCGGTGGGGGTGGGATCGGTCGTCGGGTCTTCGGTCGGCGTCGGGTCTTCGGTCGGCGTCGGGTCGGTGGTCGGGTCTTCCGTCGGTGTCGGGTCGACCGTCGGGGTGGGATCGGTGGTCGGCTCCGGGTCGACGGTGGGTTCGGCTGCGGGGATCGTCGGTTCGACCGTCGGCACGGTGGCCGGGATCGTGGGCTCGCTCACGGGAGTGCCCGGCTGCGTCGGGGTGGATCCCCCCGACCCGCTTGAGGTGTCGTCGTCGCCCGTGTAGTTCGGCTCGGCCGGGTCGTCTCCGCGCTCTTCGGCGGCGGCGTCGGAGCGCGCCGCGGCGAGCTGGCGGGTCGTGGGCGCCGCGGTGCGAGGAAGCTCGACCGCTCGCCGCGGCGACGCGCCGCGGGCGTCCGGCTCCGTGTCGGAGGCGGTCGTGACGACCGTGCCGGGGTGCAGCGACGGCAGCTCGGCGGCCAACGCCGCGCCCGACGAGAGGCCCGCGGCCAGTACGTCCGACAGCAGTGAGCCCTCACTGTCGAGGCTCGAGCCCACCGGAGTGGCGCTCGCCACCACGATGCCCATCGCGAGGGCGAGCGAGCCTCCCGCTACCCCCGCCAGCACCGTCGCCCGACGCCACCGAGGGCGCGGCGCGGCGCCTGCGGCGACCGGCTCTGGCTGCTCGGGGTGCTCGGCGGCGGCTGCCGCGGCATCCGTCGTCGCCGCCGCGGGCGCCACGGTCGTCGTGCCCGACAGGTCGGCGAGCACCCGCAGGGCGCCGAGCGAGATGATCGCCTTGGGGTCGGCGTCGATCGCGATCGGCAGATCGAACCGGCCGGACAGCAGCTGCGCGATGCGCGGGATGCGCGACGATCCGCCGGTGAGCAGGATCGCGTCGATGGCCGCAGGCTCGACCTCGGCGGTCTCGAGGGCCTGCGCGAGCGCGTCGGCGGTGCGCTCGATGAGCGGCTCGATCATGCCTTCGAACTCGTCGCGGGTGAGCCGCACGGTGGCGTTCATGCCGCCCACCAGCACCGGGATCGCGACCTCGCTGTCGAACGAGAGCGACTCCTTCGCGTCGATGCACTCCCGCCGCAGCGCCGCCAGAGCGACGCGCGATGCGGTGTCGGCGGTCAGCGCCGAGCGGGGGACGGATGCCGCGGCCAGCGTGTGCCGCAGCACCGCGTCGTCGAAATCGGCGCCGCCGACATCGGTGAGACCGACCGGCGCTCCGGCGGGCTGCACCGAGCCCGCGGCGTCTTTGGAGAGCACGACGGCGTCGAACGTGCCGCCGCCGAGGTCGTAGACCGCCAGCGCGTGCCCCGCCTGCAGGGGACTCGTCGCCTCGTAGTGCCGGGCGGCGGCCTCGGGCTCGGTGACGAGCGTGACGCTCGCCCAGCCGTGCCCTGCGAGCACGTCGCGCACGAGGCTCAGCCGATGGCTGCTCCAGGTCACCGGCACGGTCACCGCGATCGCCTCGGGAATGCGCCCCTCGCGCTCGGCGACGGTGTCGACCACCCATGCCACGACGAGGGCGAACACCTCTTCCGGTCGCAGCCGCCGGTCGCCGGCGATGAGCGGAACGTCGTCGCCGATGCGGCGCTTGAACTCGCGGATGAGCCGCTCCGGCTCGGTGATCCCCCTGCGCTCGGCCGCATCGCCGAACAGCGGCTCGCCGCCGGCGACGAACATCGCGCTCGGAGCGCTGTCGGTATGGCGCCCCAGGGCGAAAGGGTTCACCTGAAGTGATCCATCGGGCGCCAATCGCGCCGTCGCGGCAGCCGTTCGCGTCATCCCCACGTCGACGGCCAGGTAGTACGACCCAGACATGCTTTCCCCCAGGCCGGATCCCCCCGAATCCGGTCTTTCGCGCCAGGTTCGCGCAACGCTGTGCGAGTGCCCCGGACACGACACCCCGCCCCGAAGGATCCGGTTGAGGGTGATTGAAGCCGATGGTACGCCTGCCGACAGCGCCTGGGAAGAGGCCCATTCGGGCGAATCGGATAATCCCGTTATCCCCTGTGACGCGGGGCTGGCACTCGCGTTGCATGAGTGCCAGCAACTGCCTAGACTGGCGTTAGCACTCTCAGGGTGTGGGTGCTAATCAGCTTTGAGAAAGAGGTAGACCGTGTCGGTTTCCATCAAGCCGCTCGAGGACCGCATCGTCATCAAGCAGGTCGAGGCCGAGCAGACCACGTCCAGCGGTCTGGTCATCCCCGACACCGCCAAGGAGAAGCCCCAGGAGGGCGAGGTCGTGGCGGTCGGCCCCGGTCGCATCGACGACAACGGCAACCGCGTTCCGCTCGACGTCGCCGTCGGCGATCGCGTGATCTACAGCAAGTACGGCGGCACCGAGGTCAAGTTCGGCGCCGACGAGTTCCTCGTGCTGTCGGCTCGCGACGTGCTGGCGGTCGTCGTCCGCTGAGCGGACGCGCACACGCGCTTTTCAGGGACCGGATGCTGCGGCATCCGGTCCCTTCTTCGTGTCGGGGCGGCGCCGGCGGCGACGGCATCCGTTCGCCCGGCTGCTGGCAGGAATCCTGCGACGAGCGGCAGGCGGCGCGGCCGAGGCGCCATGCGACCCGCCGTAGGCTGGGGAGGTGACGCCGATGGATCCCGCCCGTGAACGAGCCCTCGGCGGGGTCTACGCCTTCACCGCGTACCTGCTGTGGGGCTTTCTGCCGCTGTACTTCCTGCTGCTGGCGCCGACCGGCCCGTGGGAGGTCGTGGCGTGGCGGGTGCTGCTGTCGGTGGTCTTCTGCGCGCTGCTGCTCACGGTGACGCGCGGCTGGCCGGCGCTGATGAAGATCCTGCGCACGCCTCGGCTGCTCGTGTGGACGGCCGTGGCCGGAGCCCTCATCTACGTCAACTGGCAGGTCTACCTCATCGGCACCCTCACGGGGCACGTGATCGAGACGAGCCTCGGCTACTTCATCAACCCGATCGTCACGGTGCTGCTGGGCGTCGTCGTGCTGCGCGAGCGGCTGCGCATCACGCAGTGGGTCGCGATCGGCGTCGCCGCGCTCGCCGTCGGGGTGATCGTCGTCGGCTACGGCGCGTTCCCGTGGATCGCGCTGACCCTCGCCTTCTCGTTCGGGATCTACGGTCTCGTCAAGAAGCAGATCGGCCCATCGGTGGATGCGGTCAGCGGGCTGACCCTCGAGACCATGTGGCTCACGCCGGTCGCCGTCGTGCAGCTGCTCATCGTCGCCACGACGACCGGACTCACGATGGGCACGGCGGGCGCGGGGCATGCCGCACTGCTGTGCCTGGCCGGGGTCGTCACCGCCGTGCCGCTGCTGCTGTTCGCCGCCGGTGCCCGGCGGGCGCCGCTCAGCCTCGTGGGCATGCTGCAGTTCGTCGCGCCGATCCTGCAGTTCCTCATCGGAGCGTTCGTGCTGGGTGAGCCCATGCCGCTCGAGCGCTGGATCGGCTTCGGCCTGGTCTGGGTCGCGCTGATCCTGCTGACGGCCGACTCGCTCGTGGCCGCGCGGCGCGCACGCACGGCGGAGCAGCGGGCGGCCGCATCCGACGTCGCCGAGGTCGTGTAGACCCTCAGCGCACGAAGCGGGCGATTGCCTGGGTGGCCTCGGTGATCTTGAGCTCGGCCTCATCGCCCCCGGCGCGCGCCGCGTCGAGCACGCAGTGGCGCAGGTGATCGTCGAGCAGGCCCACCGCGACCGCCTCGAGGGCCGAGGTCAGCGCGCTGATCTGGGTGAGGATGTCGATGCAGTACTTCTCGTCTTCGACCATCTTGTGGATGCCGCGGGCCTGACCCTCGATGCGCTTGAGGCGATTGAGGTACTTGTCCTTGTCGGTGATGTAGCCGTGGTGCGCGTGCGTGGCGGTGTCGGTCATCGTGACTCCTCTGCAGAGCGGAAGCGGCGCAGCCGCAGGCTGTTGCCCACGACGAAGACGCTCGAGAACGCCATCGCGGCGCCCGCGATCATCGGGTTGAGAAGGCCCAGGGCGGCGAGCGGAATCGCCGCGACGTTGTAGGCGAAGGCCCAGAACAGGTTGACCCGGATCGTACCGAGGGTCGCCCGCGACAGCCGCACGGCGTCGGCGGCGGCGCGCAGGTCGCCGCGCACCAGGGTGATGTCGGAGGCCTGGATGGCGGCATCCGTTCCCGTGCCCATCGCGATGCCGAGATCGGCCTGCGCGAGGGCGGCGGCGTCGTTGACTCCGTCGCCGACCATCGCGACGGTGCGCCCCTCGCCCTGCAGGCGCTGGATCTCGGCGAGCTTGTCGGCCGGCAGCACGCCCGCGATCACCCGCTCGATCCCCACCGTGTGTGCCACCTGGCGGGCGACGGCCTCGTGGTCGCCGGTGAGGAGCACGGGCTCCAGACCCAGGTCGCGCAGCCGCGCGACGGCCTCCGCGCTGGTGGGCTTGACGGCGTCGGCGACCGTGAGCACTCCGCGCACCTCGCCGTCGACGGCGACGAACACGGCGGTGCGGCCGGCGGCCGCCGCGGCCTCGGCGGCTTCGCTCAGCGCGGTCGACGGATGCTGCGCCCACTCGGCCAGCAGCCGCTCGGTGCCGACGAGCACCGCGTGGCCCTCGACGGTGCCCGACACTCCGAGGCCCGGCAGGTTCTGGAACTGGTCGACCGGGGGGAGTGCTGCACCCTCCGCCCCGCCGCCGCGCGCGGCGCGGGCGATGGCCTGGGCGATCGGATGCTCGGAGGCGTCTTCGACGGCTCCGGCCAGGCGCAGCAGGTCGGCGGCGGAGGCCCCCGCATCCGTCACGACGTCGACGAGCTCCATGCGGCCGGTGGTCACGGTGCCGGTCTTGTCGAGCACGACGGTGTCGACGCGGCGGGTCGATTCGAGCACTTCGGGGCCCGTGATGAGGATGCCCAGCTGCGCGCCGCGGCCGGTGCCCACCAGCAGCGCGGTCGGGGTCGCGAGGCCCAGGGCGCAGGGGCACGCGATGATCAGCACCGCGACGGCCGCGGTGAAGGCCATCGCGACGTCGGCGCCCGAGACGAGCCAGCCGAGCAGGGTGAGCAGCGCGATCGCGAGCACGATCGGCACGAACACCGCCGAGATGCGGTCGGCGAGGCGCTGCACGGGAGCCTTGCCCGACTGCGCGTCTTCGACCATGCGCGCCATCTGCGCGAGCTGGGTGTCTGCGCCCACGCGGGTCGCGCGCACGACGAGGCGGCCGCCGGCGTTGACGGTCGCACCGACCACGCCGTCGCCGGGGGAGACCTCGACCGGCACCGACTCGCCCGTGATCATCGACGCGTCCACGGCCGACGAGCCCTCGGCCACGATGCCGTCGGTCGCGATCTTCTCGCCCGGTCGCACGACGAAGAGGTCGCCGACCTCGAGGGCGCCGATCGGCACGCGCTCCTCGGTGGTCTGCGTCAGCGGCAGCGATCCGGGGGTCGAGACGGTGCGGGTGCGCAGCACGGCGACCTCTTTCGCACCGAGCTCGAGCAGCGATCGCAGCGCCGCGCCTGCGCGGCGCTTGGAGCGCAGCTCGAAGTAGCGCCCCGCGAGCACGAACGTCGTCACGCCCGCCGCGACCTCGAAGTACACGTTGCCCAGGCCGTCGCCGGGCTGCACGGTCCACTCGAAGCCGTGCGTCATGCCGATCATGCCGGCGTGCCCGAAGAAGAGGGCCACGAGCGACCACAGATAGGCGGCCGAGACGCCGATCGAGATGAGCGTGTCCATCGTGGCGGCGCCGTGGCGCAGGTTGATCCACGTGGCGTGGTGGAACGGCCACGCCGCCCACAGCACCACCGGCGTCGCCAGCGCGAGCGAGACCCACTGCCACGCCGGGAACTGCCACGCGGGCACCATCGCCAGCACGATGACGGGCACGCTGAGCGCGATCGAGGCGATCAGCCGCGTGCGCATCGTGCGCAGCTCATCGCGGTGCGCGGCGGGCTCCGGCTCGGGCAGCTGGGCGGTGTAGCCGGTCTTCTCGACCTCGGCGATCAGCATCCGCGCGTCGACACCGGCGGGGGCGGTGACGAGAGCCTTCTCGGTGGCGTAGTTGACGGATGCGGTGACCCCGTCGATCTTGTTGAGCCTGCGCTCGATGCGGGCCGCGCACGAGGCGCACGTCATCCCGCCGATCTCGAGATCGATGCGGGTGTCGGCGGACATCAGACCCGGGCGGCGTCGTAGCCGGCCTCGTCGACCGCTGCGATCACCGCGGTGTCGTCGAGGGCGCCGGTCGAGGTCACGACGAGCCGGCCGGTCTGTGCGCTGACGTCGATGCCGTCGACGCCGGCGAGCTTGCCGACCTCGGTGCGCACGGCCTGCTCGCAGTGTCCGCAGCTCATTCCGGTCACCTGGAACTCGGTCACGGTCATGGGAATCCTCCTCGGATGGGTGTCTGCGGTACAACAAGGATACCCCTCAGGGGTATTCCCGCGGCGAGGGGCGGAAAACCGTGCGAAGCGGCAGCATCCGACCGTTATCGAAGTGAGATGTGCTTGTTTCACATCGTTAACGAATGGCAACATGCGCGAGACCCGGTCGCAGATAGGTTGAGACAACTGAGGCGGCGCCCGAGCCGTTTCCGTGTCCACCCATAGCAAGGAGCAACATGAGCGTTCTCACCCGCTCGCGCACCGCGAAGGTCCTCGGCGGCATCGCCCTGGTCGGCGCAAGCGCACTCGTCCTGGCCGGTTGTTCCGGCAGCAGCGAGCCCGAGGGCACGACGGCCGCCGAAGGCAGCGGCTTCGAGTTCCCGATCAACTGCGACGAGGCCGAGCCCGCGTCGTACACGCCGACCTACGAGTCGACCTCGACGGGCCCCGCCGAAGACCTCACCTACAAGATCGGCACGGCGCTGCCCGTCACCGGCAACCTCGCCTTCCTCGGCCCGCCCGAGATCGCGGGCACCGAGTACGCGGCTTCGGTCGTCAACGAGGCGGACAAGGGCGTCAACATCGACCTGATCCAGGGCGACTCGGGCGACACCGACAACAAGGCCTACGAGACCGAGATCCCGCGTCTGCTGGGTGAGGGCGCGACCGCCATCATCGGCGCCGCCTCCTCGGGCACCTCGCTGCAGTTCATCGACCAGGTCATCGCCGCCGACGCGATCCAGTTCTCGCCGGCCAACACCTCGGCCGCCTTCACGGGCTACGAGGACAACGGCCTGTACTGGCGCACCGCCCCCTCGGACGTGCTCCAGGGCGAGGTGCTCGGCAACCTGATCGGCGCCGACGGCAACGAGACGCTCGGCATGATCATCCTCAACGACTCGTACGGTACGGGCCTGGCCTGCTTCACCAAGAAGGCCTTCGAGGCTGCCGGTGGAGAGGTCGTCGCGGCGTCGCTCTACAACACGGGTGACACGAACTTCTCGGCTCAGGTCGAGGACGTTCTCGCGGCCAGCCCCGACGCGATCGCGCTGATCACGTTCGAAGAGGTCAAGACGATCATCCCCGAGCTCGTGGGTGCGGACTTCCCCGCCGAGAAGATGTACTTCGTCGACGGCAACCTCGCCAACTTCGGTGACGAGTTCGACGCCGGCACGCTCGCCGGCGCCAAGGGAACCTACCCGGCTGTCGACCCGGCGACCATCGCGGACTTCCGCGATGACCTGCAGGCGTTCGTCAAGAGCGAGGGCGACGCGGAGCTCGAGGACTTCACCTACGCTCCGGAGTCGTTCGACGCCGTGATCCTGCTCGCGCTGGCGGCCCTCGAGGCCGGCTCCTCGGCAGGTCCCGACGTCGCTGCGCACCTGCAGCAGGTCTCGGGCGGCACGGGTGACGGCACCAAGTGCACCACCTACGCCGAGTGCGCCGACATCATCATCGGAGGCGGCGTCGCCGACTACGACGGTGTCTCTGGCCCGATCACGTTCAACGAGGTCGGCGACCCGACCGAGGCGTCGATCGGTGTCTTCCAGTACGGGGACGACAACAACTACTCGTTCCTCAACGTCGGCTGATACCTGACACACAGCACAGGGGCCCCGGTCTTCGGACCGGGGCCCCTTCCTGTTGTGCCCTGCTTTCCTCCATGTGGCACACCTGATGGGGTCGGGGTGGCTCGAGGTCTTCATGTGTGCCACGTGGATGCCGGGGCGTGAAGCCCGGCGGGCCTCACTGCTTTCCATGTGGCACACCTGATGGGGTCGGGGTGGCTCGAGGTCTTCATGTGTGCCACGTGGATGCGGGGGCGTGAAGCCCGGTGGGCCTCACTGCTTTCCATGTGGCACACCTGGCGGGTTCGGGGTGGCCCGAGGCCTTCATGTGTGCCACGTGGATGCGGGGCGTGAAGCCCGGTGCGCGCCACGTGGCACACATGGCGATGTCGGGCGACGCTGAGGTCGTGAGGTGTGCCACCTGGATCACATGGATGCGGGGGCTTGCGCTGCGGAGTGCTTCGGGCGACCGGCGCGCGGGGTGAGGTCAGCCGGCGCGACGCCAACCACGGCGCGCCAGGGCCTCTGCGACGCGTGTGATTCCCGGCCTGCCGCGGCCCCGGATGTGCCCACCCGTGAGGCGCAGCACCTCCCAGCCTTCCGCGGTGAAGGCCGCATGCTTCTCGATGTCGCGCTGCCACTGCTCCCGGCTCACGCGATGCTGGTCGCCTTCGACCTCGACCAGTACGCGCCACTGGTGGTACGCAGCATCCGCGATTCCGAGCAGGGCGCCCGCCGCGTTGCGGATCTCGACGTCGAGGTCGGGTTCGGGCATGCCCGCAGCACAGGAGTGGATGCGGTACTCCGTCTCGAGAACAGACATGCTGCCGACGCGGACGTGGTCGATCGCGGTGAGCAGCCGGCCGGTTCCTGGGCGGACTCCCAACGAGATGGCCTCCCGCAGCTGCGCGATCGTCGTGATCTGCCGCGCCGGCTCGGGTCGACCCCGCTCGCCACGTGGGATGCGCACGAGCTCGTCGCCGAGGCGGATGAGATCGAGCACGTCGCAGTCGCTGCCGAGCGCTGCCCAGGCCGCGGCTGCATCGAGCACCGGAAGCGACTGCGCACTCGTGACACGGGCGAAGGGCTCGAGAAGCTTTCGGCCCCGCACGCCGCGAGCGCGCGGGGCGCGGCGGGGATCGACGACCCCCACCTCGAGGTCGGCGCCGTGACCGAGCGCGGTGGCTCCGTGGATGACGACCGCCGTACGTCCGATGAAGAACGCATGATGCGCCATCACCAGCCTGTAGGTGTGCGCGTCGCGCAGAACTCTCTCGCGCAGCGCCCGGTCGTGGGCGCCGGGCGCATCTTCGGAAGGAGACTCCTCCTTCTTCACGCGGCGCACGCCGTGGAAGGGCTGCTCCAGATCCTTCGCTGCGAGCCGAGAACCCGTGACGCCGAGTGCGCGGGCGGCGGCGGAGGTGAACTCACCGCCCAGCGCAGCGGGGAGGGGGATCGGTGGAACCGGCATCTCCACACGATGCCGCGCTCGCGGGTCGCTCGGCGCCGCGCAAGCGGATCGGGGGACAGTTCGCGGTCGACCCGAGTCAGGGGAGGAGTCTCCCGCGGTCGTGACCTGCCGACTCGGGCAGGGGCAGCATCCGTTCTCTTCCGCCAGGTGTGCCACATGGCGGGCTCGACCTACCCTGAGGTCCTCATGTGTGCCACATGGTCGAGTAGGCGGGAGGGCGCTCTCGCGCCAGGTGTGCCACATGGCGGGCTCGACCTACCCTGAGGTCCTCATGTGTGCCACGTGGTCGAGCAGGGCGGGAGGGCGCTCTCGCGCCAGGTGTGCCACATGGCGGGCTCGACCTACCCTGAGGTCCTCATGTGTGCCACATGGACAGAAAGACCAGGTAAGCAGAAGACAGAAAGACCAGAAGAAGGGAAGCCCCGGGGCAGCAACGACGAAGGGGCGGATGCCGCAGCATCCGCCCCCGAAAACCGCCGGCGTCAGGCGCCCAGGGTGCCCAGGTACAAGCCGATGACCTTGGGGTCGTTCAGCAGCTCGCGACCGGTGCCGGTGTAGGCGTCGCGGCCCTGGTCGAGCACGTATCCGCGGTCGCAGATCTGCAGGCAGCGGCGCGCGTTCTGCTCGACCATGATCGTGGTCACGCCCGCCTTGTTGATCTCCGAGACGCGCAGGAACGCCTCGTCCTGCCGCGAGGGCGACAGGCCCGCAGAGGGCTCGTCGAGCAGCAGCACGTGCGGGTCCATCATGAGCGCGCGGCCCATCGCGACCATCTGCCGCTCGCCGCCCGACAGCGACCCCGCCCGCTGCTGCAGGCGCTTGCCGAGATCGGGGAAGATCGACGTCACGAACTCGACGCGCTCGTTGAAGACCTTAGGCCGCTGGTAGGCGCCCATCTGCAGGTTCTCGGCGATCGTCAGCGAGGGGAACACGTTGTTGGTCTGCGGCACGAAGCCGACGCCCTTGCCGACGAGCCGGTTGGCGCGCAGGCCCGTGATCTCTTCGCCGTTGAGCAGCACCGAGCCCGAGCGCACCTTGACCTGGCCGAAGATCGCCTTGAGCATCGTCGACTTGCCGGCGCCGTTGGGGCCGATGATGCCGATGAGCTCGCCCTTGGCGGCGGTGAGGTTCGCGCCGTTGAGGATGTTCACCCCCGGCAGGTACCCCGCCACGACGTTGTCGAGCACGACGACGTTCTCGGCGGAGGCGGATGCTGCAGCCGCAGGCTGCGTCACGGTGTCGCTCACTTGGTCTCCTCCTCGCCGGAAGC
Organism: Microbacterium fluvii; assembly: GCF_025515205.1. Classification (GTDB taxonomy): domain Bacteria; phylum Actinomycetota; class Actinomycetes; order Actinomycetales; family Microbacteriaceae; genus Microbacterium; species Microbacterium fluvii. The sequence continues at coordinate 293,460 of NZ_JAOPFX010000001.1, forward strand.
AGCGCCCTCGCCGGAGTCGGCACGCGCCTCCTCGGCCTCGACGGCCGCGTTCAGCTCCTGCGCCGTCTCGACGAGCTCGGCCGCCTCGGCGGTCAGCTCGCCCTCGTAGCGGCCGGTCACGACGCCGAGGTCGACGTCCTGGTGCGCGCCGAGGTACGCGTCGATCACGGCCTGCTCGCGCATCACCGAGTCGGGCGGGCCCTCGGCCACGACCTTGCCCTCGGCCATCACGACGACCCAGTCGGCGATGTGGCGCACCATGTGCATGTCGTGCTCGACGAACACGACCGTCATGCCGAGGTCCTTGAGGTCGAGGATGTGGTCGAGCAGCGACTGCGTCAGGGCCGGGTTGACGCCGGCCATCGGCTCGTCGAGCATCACGAGGGTCGGGTCGCTCATCAGCGCGCGCGCCATCTCGAGGAGCTTGCGCTGACCGCCAGACAGCGACGCGGCGAAGTCCTGCTCCTTGGCGTCGAGCTTGAAGCGGGCGAGCAGATCGCGCGCCTTGTCTTCGATCTCGCGCTCCTGCTTGTTCCACGTGAACGGCAGGATGCTGCTCCAGATGCTCTCGCCGGTCTGCTTGGGCGCGCCGAGCTTCATGTTCTCGAGCACCGTGAGAAGGCCCAGCGACTTGGTCAGCTGAAACGTGCGCACCTGGCCCATGCGGGCCGTCTTGTAGGCGGGGATGCCCGACAGGTTCGTGCCGTCGAACGACCACGACCCCGTGTTGGGCTTGTCGAAGCCGGTGAGCAGGTTGAACAGCGTCGTCTTGCCGGCGCCGTTGGGTCCGATGAGCGCCGTGATGGCGCCCCGCGGGATCTCGAGGTGCTCGACGTCGACGGCCGTCAGGCCGCCGAAGACGCGCTTCACATCGTCGATGACGATGATCGGGTCGACCTTCTCGACACCGGGGCGGATCTCGCCCTTGTGCAGACCGGTCGCCTTCGGACGGGGGGTCGGGGGCACGACGTCAGCGGACAAAGGTCAGCTCCTTCTTGCTACCGAGGATGCCCTGCGGGCGGAAGATCACCAGCAGCATCAGCGCGACGCCCACCAGCACGAACACGAGCATCTGGCTCTGCTCCACCGTGAGGAAGGGCAGCCAGCCGGCGTTGACCATGGCCGGCAGCAGGTTCGAGAGGAACGCGCGCACCATCCAGAACAGCACGGCGCCCAGCACCGGGCCGAAGATGGTCGCCGCGCCGCCGAGCAGCAGGGCCGTCCACACATAGAACGTCTGCGACGTGACGTAGACGTTCGGGTTGACGTTGGTGCCCATCGCGGTGACGATGCCGCCCATCGCGATGATCACGCCGCCGACGATGAGGGCCTGCATCTTGAACGAGAACACGTTCTTGCCGAGCGAGCGGACCGCATCCTCGTCTTCGCGGATGCCGCGGATCACGCGGCCCCACGGGCTGCGCATGAGCAGCCACACGACGAGCATGACGATCGCGATCGTGATCGTGCCGACGATGATGACCCACCACTGGTCGGACTGGTAGGTCCACGGTCCGAAGCCCCACTTGCCCGGGGGCAGCGGGTTGCTCGCCCGGAAGCCGGCCTGGAAGCCCGAGAGGCCGTCGGCCGAGCCGGTGATCTCACGGCCCTTCGAGGTGAGGAAGATCAGTCGCAGCACCTCGGCGGCGGCGATCGTGACGATCGCCAGGTAGTCGCCGCGGAGGCGCAGCGTCGGGATGCCGAGGATGAGGGCGAACGCGACCGCGGCCACCAAGCCCACGAGAGCTGCCACCGGCCAGGCAAGGCCGAAGGTGAGGATCGAGATCGCGAAGCCGTAGGCGCCGATGGCCATGAAGCCGGCGACGCCCATGTTGAGCAGGCCCGCGAAGCCGAAGTGCACCGACAGGCCGATCGCGGCCAGGACGTAGCCCAGGGTCGCCGGGGCGAGGATCTGGGCGAGGGTGTTGTTGAGAATCTGCAGCCAGTTCATGTCTCGCCTATCCGATGCGCTCTCGGCGTCCGAGGATGCCCTGCGGACGGAACAGGAGGATGACGATCAGCACGACCAGCGCGCCGACGTACTTGAGGTCGGAGGGGATCCACAGGGTCGAGACCTCGACCAGAAGACCCACGATGATCGAGCCGACGAGGGCTCCGAACGCCGTTCCGAGCCCGCCGAGGGTGACCGCGGCGAAGATGAGCAGCAGGATGCTGGTGCCCATGTCCCACTTGATGCCGGGGCGGAAGTAGGCCCAGAGCACACCGGACAGACCCGCCAGGGCCGCCGCGACGATCCACACGACCCGCACGACCGCGTCGACGTCGATGCCGCTCGCCGCTGCCAGCGACGGGTTGTCGCTGACGGCGCGGGTGGCGCGGCCGATGCGGGTGCGCATGAGCCACCAGGCGAAGATGAGGATCACGAGGATCGAGACGCCCATGCTCACCACGTCGGTGATCGTGAGGCGGATCGGTCCGAGGCCGGGGATCACGGTCGAGACCGCCCCAGGCAGCTGCTCCGTGCCGCCGCCGATGAACATCTGGTAGAGGTAGCGCAGCGCCAGCGACAGGCCGATCGAGACGATCATGAGCTGGACCGTGCCGAGCCCCTTGCGTCTCAGCGGCCGCCAGAGGCCGGCATCCATTCCCCACCCGAACAGGGCCGAGACCACCACCGCCAAGACGATCGCGATCCAGATGTTCAGGTGCAGGGTCGTCGAGAACAGCAGCGCGGCCAGGGCGCCGAAGGTCACCATCTCGCCGTGCGCGAAGTTCGACAGGCCCGTCGTGCCGAACACGAGCGAGAGGCCGATGGCGGCGAGGGCCAGCATGAGGCCGAAGTTCAGGCCGTTGACCGCTCGTGAGACGAACTGGTCCCAGAAGCTCGCGGTCTGCCGTTCTGCCGCCGCGAGGGTGAAGTTGCGCGTGACGGTGCTCGTCGCGCCGAACTCCACCTCCTGCGTGAACTCGAAGCCCTCGGGGGCGGTCACCCCTGCCGGCAGGCTCGACTGCACGAGCTCGACGGTCCAGGTGCCCTCCTTGGTGGGCACGGGAACCCGCCAGCTGCCGTTCTCGGCGGTGGTCGCCTGGCCGGTGTAGTCGTCGCCGGTGACGACGATGGTCGCCCCCGCGATCGGCTCGCCGGCCGACTTCACATTGCCGGCGATGGCGTAGGGAAAGTCTTCTGGGTCCTCGCTGGCCGCGGATGCCGGAGCGGCGAAGCCGAACAGCAGCGCGAGGGCGAACAGCCCGGCGATCACGGACGCGAACGCACGCGAGGGAACTCTGTCAGCGAGCGATGGTCGGGTGATCGCCACTGGCACCTCCTTAGTGGGTGGTCGGCGCCGCGGAACCCGGAGGTGGCCTCGGCGACACCTGACCGTACCCAGCGATTGTTGCCTGTGTGTTTCCTGACCGCAACCGACGCGCGCACGCAGCGGTCACCGGAATGAAACCGTGATCTGGCGACTTAGAATCGATACGCGCGAAACGATGCAGGAGAACACATGGAGAACAGCGACCCGTTCGGCTTCGTCGGACTCACCTACGACGACGTGCTGCTTCTGCCAGGGCACACCGACGTCATCCCGAGCGAGGCCGATACGTCGTCGCGGGTGACGCGACGCATCACGGTCGCCACTCCGCTGCTGTCTGCGGCGATGGACACGGTGACCGAGGCCCGCCTCGCGATCGCCATCGCCCGAGAGGGAGGCCTCGGCATCCTTCATCGCAATGTCTCGATCGAAGACCAGGCTGCCATGGTCGACCAGGTCAAGCGCAGCGAGTCTGGGATGATCACCGACCCGATCACGACGACGCCCGACACCTCGATCGCCGAGGTCGACGCGCTGTGCGCGCAGTACCGCATCTCGGGGCTGCCGGTCGTCGACGACGACGGCAGGCTCGTGGGCATCGTCACCAACCGCGACATGCGCTTCGTCTCGGGCTTCGAGCGCCAGAGCACCAAGGTGCGCGACGTCATGACCAGCGAGGGCCTCATCACCGGCCCCGTCGGCATCGGCGCGAACGACGTCATCGCGACCTTCGCCAAGCACCGCGTCGAGAAGTTGCCGCTGGTCGACCCCGAGGGGAAGCTCGCGGGGCTCATCACCATCAAGGACTTCGACAAGAGCGAGAAGTACCCGCTCGCGACCAAGGACGAGCAGGGGCGCCTGCGCGTGGGCGCGGCGATCGGCTTCTTCGGCGACGCGTGGCAGCGCGCGGAGGCGCTGCGCGACGCGGGCGTCGACGTGCTCGTGGTCGACACGGCCAACGGCCAGTCGGCGGGCGTCATCGACATGGTGCGCCGCATCAAGGCCGACAGCTCGTTCGACCACATCGACGTCATCGGCGGCAACGTCGCCACCCGCGAGGGCGCGCAGGCGCTCGTGGATGCCGGGGCGGATGCTGTCAAGGTGGGCGTCGGACCGGGCTCCATCTGCACCACGCGCATCGTCGCCGGTGTCGGCGTGCCCCAGGTGACCGCCGTCTACGAGGCGTCGCTCGCGGCCCGCGAGGCCGGCGTGCCGATCATCGCCGACGGCGGCCTGCAGTACTCGGGCGACATCGCCAAGGCCCTCGTCGCGGGAGCCGACACCGTCATGCTCGGCTCGCTCCTGGCCGGCACCGACGAGTCGCCGGGCGAGATCGTGTTCCAGGGCGGCAAGCAGTTCAAGCTCTACCGCGGCATGGGGTCGCTGGGGGCGCTGCAGACCCGCGGCAAGAAGACGTCATATTCGAAGGACCGGTATTTTCAGGCCGATGTGCCCAGCGACGACAAGCTGATCCCCGAGGGCATCGAGGGGCAGGTCGCCTATCGAGGACCCGTCTCTGCCGTCGCGTACCAGCTCATCGGGGGCCTGAGGCAGTCGATGTTCTACGTCGGCGCCCGCACGATCGACGAGCTCAAGGCCAAGGGCCGGTTCGTGCGCATCACGGCGGCAGGACTCAAGGAGTCGCACCCGCACGACGTGCAGATCGTGGTCGAGGCTCCGAACTACAAGCGCTGAGACGGTTCGTTTCGTCTCGCTGCGCTCGCTCAACGCCCGGTGGGTGGCGGGCCAGTTCCGGGCGCCCCGCGAGGAGCGCAGCGACGAGACGAAACGGGGTGCTGTGCCGTTCCGGGCGCCCCGCGAGGAGCGCAGCGACGAGACGAAAAGGGGTGCTGTGCCGTTCCGGGCGTTGAGCGAGGAGCGCAGCGACGAGACGAAACGGGGTCAGGGCAGCCGGAACGCCGGAGCGGCCTGCGCCGTCGGATCCAGCGCGAGATCGGCCAGCACCGCACCGACCCCCGGCGCGAACTTGAACCCCTGACCCGAGAACCCCGCCCCCACCACGACCCGCCCGACCCGGTCGAGCACGAAGGCCTCGGTCGGGGTGGTCGTGTAGGTGCAGCTGATCGGCACGGCGGTGGCGGCATCCAATCCGGGGAACCACTCCCGCACATACTCGGCGAGTTCGGCCTGCCGCACCGGGGTGAAGCGGCGGGCGTCGGGGTCGACCTCGTCGCCGACGCAGTGGAAGCCCACCTTGACCCCCTCGCCGGGCGTCGGCATGCCATAGACGTTCGCCGGCCACGTGCCGGGCTCGACGAAGTGGTTGAACGACGGCCACGGCAGCGCCGGGTCGCGCGGGGCGAAATGCGCGGGGCTCTCTTCGGTGACCCGCAGCGGAGGCAGGCGGATGCCGCCCAGCACCCCCTCCGACCACGCACCCACCGTCACGACCACGACGTCTGCCCGCAGCGCCCCCGCCGGCGTGTGCAGGGTGACGCCGTCGGCGTCCTGCTCGACGGCGGTGACGGGGGAGTCCCACCGCACCTCGCCGCCGGCCGCGACCACCCGGCGCTCGAGCTCCCGCAGCGCCGCGGCCGCCCGTGCGACACCCGCGTCGGGCGAGTACAGCACCGTGTCGTCGAACCGCATGCCGGGCCAGCGCCGCTGCGCCTCGGCGGCGTCGAGCAGCTCGGCCGGGATGCCTCGGTCGCCGAGCGCCTCCGCGATGTCGGCGAGCCCGATGCCGACGCTGCCGAGGGCGGCGCCCGAGCCGTGCGAGACGAGGCCGTGCAGCCGCAGCAGCGGCTCGCCGTCGACCTCGCCGAGGGCGTCCCAGCCCTCGCGGGCGCGGGCGAGCAGGTCGAGGTAGTGCGCGTCGGCGTAGGCGTTGTTGAAGTTGCGGGTCTCGCCGTGCGAGGCGCCGCGGGTGTGGCCTCGGGCGAAGCGCTCCAGCACGATGGGCCGCTCGCCGCGGCGGGTGAGCGCCCAGGCCGTCGACATCCCCATGATCCCGCCCCCCACCACGACGATGCGCCTCGACGTCCGCGTCGGCGATCCAGGTGGCACACCTGGGGCCCTCCGTCGGGGTCGAGGCCGCGATGTGTGCCACATGGTGGGGCTCCTCTCGGCCGGGGTGACAGCATCCATTCTGGCGCCCCGCAGATGCCGGCGGTGCGGCGCCGATTCGGCGCTCAGGGCACCGCGAGTAGGCTGGGACGGTGAGCATGGAGATCGAGCTCGGTCGCGCCAAGCGCGCCCGCCGGGCCTACGCCTTCGACGACATCGCGGTCGTGCCCTCGCGGCGCACGCGCAACCCCGAGGACGTCTCGACGGGGTGGTCGATCGACGCGTTCGGGTTCGACATCCCGGTGCTGGGCGCCCCCATGGACTCGGTCATGAGCCCGCAGACCGCGATCATGCTCGGCCAGCTCGGCGGCCTCGGCGTGCTCGACCTCGAGGGCCTGTGGACGCGCTACGACGACCCCGAGCCGCTGCTGGCCGAGATCGCGTCGCTGGCGGATGCCGACGCCACCCGCCGCATGCAGGAGCTCTACGCCGAGCCCATCAAGCCCGAGCTGGTGCGCGACCGGCTCGCCGAGATCCGCGCGGCGGGCGTCACCGTCGCCGGCGCCCTCACGCCGCAGCGCACTCAGGAGCTCTACGAGACCGTCGTGGCCGCGGGCGTCGACCTCTTCGTCATCCGCGGCACGACCGTGTCGGCCGAGCACGTCTCGAGCGTCGAGCAGCCGCTGAACCTCAAGAAGTTCATCTACGACCTCGACGTGCCCGTCATCGTCGGCGGCGCCTCCACCTACACCGCCGCGCTCCACCTCATGCGCACGGGGGCGGCGGGCGTGCTCGTCGGCTTCGGCGGGGGAGCGGCCTCGACGACGCGCGCGACCCTCGGCATCCACGCTCCGATGGCCACGGCCGTCGCCGACGTCGCCGGCGCCCGTCGCGACTACCTCGACGAGTCGGGCGGCCGCTACGTGCACGTCATCGCCGACGGCGGCGTGGGAACGTCGGGCGACATCGTCAAGGCGCTCGCGATGGGTGCGGATGCTGTCATGCTCGGCGTCGCGCTGGCACGGGCCACCGACGCGCCGGGCCGCGGCTACCACTGGGGTCCGGAGGCGCACCACGCCAAGCTCCCCCGCGGCAACCGCGTGAAGGTCGACCAGGTCACGACGCTGGAGGCCGTGCTCTACGGCCCCGCGCCGATCGCCGACGGCACCGCGAACCTCATCGGGGCCCTGCGCAAGTCGATGGCCACCACCGGATACTCCGACCTCAAGGAGTTCCAGCGCGTCGAGGTCGTCGTCGCCCCCTACAGCGGCGGATGACCCAACCCGCAGTGCCCCCCGCAGACCTCGACCCCGAGGTCTTTCCGCCGACCCTGCGCGAAGTCATGCTGCGGCCGTGGTGGATCGCGATGCTCGGGGTCTGCCTCGTCGTCGCCGGCATCTTCGCGTGGCTCGGGCAGTGGCAGCTCTCGAGCGCCATCGACACCGACCCGCTGCCGCCGGGCACCACCGAGAGCGTCGAGCCGCTCGCCGACGTGCTCGCGCCGGGTGAGTACCTCGCCGAGCCGCTCGTGGGCCAGCGCGTCGAGGTCAGCGGCACGTGGGTCGAAGGCGACTTCATCGTGATCTCCTCGCGGTACAACGACGGCGTCGAGGGGTATTGGGTCACGGGGCAGCTGCGGGTCGACCCCGACACCGACACCGGCGCCGAAGGCCCCACGTCGGTCGCCGTCGCGATCGGGTGGGCGGCCACCGAGGCCGACGCCCAGGCCGCGGTGGATGCGTTGAATGCGCAGGCCACCGCATCCGCCGTCACGATCACGGGACGCATCATCTCGGACGAGGGTGTCGCGGTGCCGCGCGCCGACGAAGACCCGCTGAGTCTCACCCGCATGTCGCCCGCAGCCCTGCTATCGCGCTGGCACGACGTCGAGGGGCTCAACGTCTACCGCCCCTACCTCGCGTCGCAGACCGCCGACGGCGGCCTCATCGACATCGCCTCGCCCGCGCCCGATGAGGGGTCGGGCATCAACTGGCTCAACATCTTCTATGCGATCGAGTGGGCGATCTTCGCGGGTCTCGCGTTCTACATCTGGTACCGCCTGGCCAAAGACGCGTGGGAGCGCGAGCTCGAAGAGCTCGAAGAGGCATCCGCGCCGGGCGGGAGCGCCGCCGCGGGCCTTTAGACTGGAGGCATGCCCGCCCCCAAACTCGCCACGTTTCCGGCGATCCGCGGAGCGCTGAAGTTCTACCAGATCTGCTCGATCATCACGGGCGTCGGCCTGCTGCTGCTGTGCCTGGAGATGGTGCTGAAGTACACGCCGCTCGCGGTCGAGGTCTTCTTGGGCGGCTCCGGCGGATTCCTCTGGCTCGCTCCCGTCGTCGAGGGCCCCGACGGGCTCGTCTCGACCGGCGACGGCATCAACCTGTCGCTGGGCATCCTCATCGTGCACGGCTGGTTCTATGTCGTGTACCTCTTCGCCTGCTTCCGGCTGTGGTCGATGATGCGCTGGCCGTTCTGGCGCTTCCTGCTGCTGGCCTCCGGCGGCATCGTGCCCTTCGCATCCTTCTTCCTCGAGGCCCGAACCGCGCGCGACGTGCGGCGCTACCTCGACGAGCGCGAGGCGGCCGAGCTGCACTCGCGCGCCGAGCACTCGTCACTCACCCAACAGATCCCGACGGAGAACACCCGGTGACCGAACAGACCGAGACCTCCCAGCGCCCCGTGCTGGTCGTCGACTTCGGCGCGCAGTACGCGCAGCTGATCGCCCGACGCGTGCGCGAGGCGGGCGTGTACAGCGAGATCGTGCCGCACACCGCGACCGCCGCCGAGATCGCCGCGAAGGGCCCCGTCGCCCTCGTGCTGTCTGGGGGCCCCTCGTCGGTGTACGAAGAGGGCGCGCCCCGGCTCGACCCCGCCGTCTTCGACCTGGGCGTGCCGACCCTGGGCATCTGCTACGGCTTCCAGGTGATGGCCCAGACCCTCGGCGGCGAGGTCGCCAACACGGGCCTGCGCGAGTACGGAGCGACGGATGCTGCCCTCACCGGCGACGGCGGAGTGCTGCTGGGCGGTCAGCCGGCCGAGCAGAACGTCTGGATGAGCCACGGCGACCAGGTCTCCAAGGCCCCCGAGGGCTTCGAGGTGCTCGCCTCGACCGGCGCGACCAAGGTCGCGGCCTTCGGCAACTACGAGAAGTGCTTCTACGGCGTGCAGTGGCACCCCGAGGTCAAGCACTCCGACTACGGCCAGAAGGTGCTCGAGAACTTCCTGCACAAGGCCGCAGGTCTTGCCAACGACTGGAACAGCGGCAACGTCATCGCCGAGCAGGTCGCCCGCATCCGCGAGCAGGTCGGCACCGGCCGCGTGCTCTCGGCGCTGTCGGGCGGCGTCGACTCCGCCGTCTCGACGGCGCTCGTGCACGAAGCCGTCGGCGACCAGCTCGTCGCGGTGTTCATCGACCACGGGCTGCTCCGCAAGGGCGAGCGCGAGCAGGTCGAGCAGGACTACGTGGCCTCGACCGGCGTCCGGCTCATCACCGTCGACGCCCGAGAGACGTTCCTCTCGGCGCTCGCCGGTGTTTCCGACCCCGAGCAGAAGCGCAAGATCATCGGACGTGAGTTCATCCGCGCGTTCGAGAAGGTGCAGGCCGACCTCATCGCCGAAGCGGCGGCCGAGGGCGACCCCATCCGCTTCCTCGTGCAGGGAACTCTCTACCCCGACGTCGTCGAGTCGGGCGGCGGAACCGGCACCGCCAACATCAAGAGCCACCACAACGTCGGCGGCCTGCCGGAAGACCTGCAGTTCGAGCTCGTCGAGCCGCTGCGCACCCTCTTCAAAGACGAGGTGCGCGCGATCGGCCGCGAGCTCGGACTTCCGGCCGAGATCGTCGGCCGCCAGCCCTTTCCGGGGCCCGGCCTCGGCATCCGGATCGTGGGTGAGGTCACCGCTGACCGCCTCGAGATCCTGCGTGAGGCCGACGCCATCGCTCGGTTCGAGCTGACTCAGGCGGGCCTGGACGGCGAGATCTGGCAGTGCCCCGTGGTGCTCCTGGCCGACGTGCGCTCGGTGGGCGTGCAGGGCGACGGCCGCACCTACGGCCACCCGATCGTGCTGCGCCCGGTGTCGTCGGAAGACGCGATGACCGCCGACTGGACGCGCCTGCCCTACGACGTGCTCTCGAAGATCTCGAACCGCATCACCAACGAGGTGCGCGAGGTCAACCGGGTCGTGCTCGACGTCACGTCGAAGCCCCCGGGGACCATCGAGTGGGAATGAGACCGCTGTGCGCGAGACCGCGATCGCGTGCCGAGACCGGGGCCGCTGATCGCGGTCTCGGCCGGTGTGCGCGGTCTCGCGGTTGACGGGCGCGGTCTCGGTCAGCATCCGCGGTCTCGTCGTGCAGATGCAGTCTCGCGAATGAACCGGTGCGGGCGGCGAGCCCGCGGTGGTACTAATAGCGGTGTGGGGGAGCGGTTCGTCAAGCCGACGGCGATGGATGCTGCATTCAACAAGGCCGTCGGATGGTTCACGCGTATGGGCATGCCCATGGCGGGCAGCCGTGTGCTCGCCGTGCGCGGGCGCTCGAGCGGGCAGTGGCGCACGACCCCGGTCAACCCGCTCCGCGTGGCCGGATCGCGCTACCTCGTGGGGCCTCGGGGGCACGCGCAGTGGACCAAGAACCTGCGCGCCTCGGGCGAGGGCGAGCTGCGCGTCGGCCGCCGCGTCGAGCGGTTCACCGCGGTCGAGGTGCCCGATCATGAGAAGCCGCCGATCCTGCGTGCCTACCTCAAGGCGTGGGCCTGGGAGGTCGACCGGTTCTTCGAGCACCTCGACGCCGATGCGACCGACGCGGAGCTGCTGATCGTCGCCCCCGGCGTGCCCGTGTTCCGCATCGACCCGGCCTGAGGGCGTCGGCCTGCGGCTGCAGTCCGCAGCACCCGTTCGGCGGGGCGGCCTGCAGCATCCGTTCGGCGGCGGCATGCAGCATCCGTTCAGTCGTCGTAAATGGCGGCCTCGCGGCCCCACCCGGTCGCCATATGTGACGACTGAACGGATGGTGCGAACGTTCAGTCGTCGTAAATGGTGGCCTGCCGATCGCTGCGGCCGCCATACGTGACGACCGAGCGGATGCAGCCGGACTACCCGTTCCCAGTCGTCGTATATGGCGAGTTCTGAGTGCTTCCCGGTCGCCATATGTGACGACTGAGCGGATGCTGCGAACGTTCAGTCGTCGTAAATGGTGGCCTGCCGATCGCCGCGGCCGCCATACGTGGCGACTGAGCGGATGCAGCCCACCTCCGGTCACCCTTTAGTGCGACCGCGTCGGCGCTCCGGTCACACTATGTGGCGACCGCGGTCGCGCGGGGCAGGATGGGGGCATGGCGCAGTTCCCCGACGCGGAGTACCTGATCCTCTCGAGCCGGCTCATCCCCGGGCTCGACGGCGGCTACACGATCGCGACGCTCGCCCGCGCGCGGCAGCTCGCGGCGGCGGGCGTGGCCGGAGGCCGCGGGCCGCTGCTGCTGACTGTCGACCCCGGCGACCCCGACGCGCACGCCGAGCACCGGCGCGCCTTCGTGGAGCGGGGGGATGCGGCATCCGCCGAGCTGTTCCGCAACCTGTTCGATGAGGCGCTCGCCGACCGCGGCGGCGCCGCCGACTGGCTGATCGCGGCGGCGCACCCCGGCGATCTCGACCCCGCGCTGACCTACCGCCGCGTGCCGACCGGCGGTGGCGCGGTCGCGCTGCCGGTGATCGTCGGCGACCCCGACTGGCACATCTCGACCGCGCCGGTGGGCGTGCTCGACGCCCGCGGCGGAGTCGCCGGCGTCGTCGACGGGTTCGGCGCGCTGTACCGCGCGTGGCTCGACCACGTCGTGGCGGAGCTGCGCGCCGACGACCCCGCCCGGCCCGTGGTCGTGATCTGCGAATCGCGTCAGCTCGGCGAGCTGCTGGCCGGGTGGGACGACGCCGATGCGCGGCTCGTGCATGCCATCCACACGATCCACCTCGAGCCGCCGTACGCGCCGGATGCGCCGGTCAACGCGCTGTGGTCGCGCTGGTTCGACCTGGCCGAGCGCTTCGACGCCGTGCTGTGGCCGACGGCGCAGCAGCGCGACGAGGCCGCCGCGCGCTTCGGGCACGAGGGCGTGCACCTGGTCGTGCCGCACGCCGTGCCGGCCCTCGACGCCGTGGTGCCGGCCGATCGCCGCGACGCCGGCCGGGTCGTCATGCTCAACCGGCTCGCGCCCGGCAAGCGCATCGATCACGCGATCCGCGCGTTCGCCGAGGTCACCCGGCGCGTGCCAGACGCGACGCTCGACATCTACGGCGATGGCGCGCTCCGTGGGCAGCTGCAGCAGCTGATCGACGAGTCGGGGCTGACGGCATCCGTCGTGCTGCGCGGGGTCACCGATCAGCCCGGACGCGTGCTCGACGAGGCCGCGGTGCTGCTGTCGACCTCGGCCTACGAGGGCCAGGGGCTCTCGATCGCCGAGGCGCTCGTGCACGGCACGCCGGTCGTCAGCTACGACATCCGCTACGGCCCGCGCGATGCACTCGCCGACGGCGGAGGGATGCTGGTGCCCGACGGCGATGAGGCAGCCCTGGTCGAGGCGCTCGTGCGCGTGCTGCTCGACGACGGGGTGCGCACGGCGCTGGCCGCCGAGGCCGTGGTCGCGGCGCGCGCGCTCGACCCCGAGCACGTGATGGCCGCCCTGGCCTCGGCCGTCGCGGATGTGCTCGCGCGCCCCGCCCGCCGCTGACCCTCCACCCCCAGCATCCGCCCACCCCCTCCCCGCAACTTGGCACCTGTGGTCGCCTGAGGCCGGCCGGAAGCGGCAACAGCTGCCAACTCGCGGGAGGGGAGGGACGGCGAAGGGGCCGCTCGGATGAGCGGCCCCTTCGGTTACAGCAGGATCAGCTGTTACAGCAGGATCAGTTGTTCCCGCGGACGATCGCGATGATGCGCAGGATCTCGACGTAGAGCCAGACGACCGTGACCATGATGCCGAAGGCGCCCATCCACGCGAACTGGCGGGGAGCGCCGTTGCGCACGCCCTGCTGGATCGAGTCGAAGTCGAGCACGAGCGAGTAGGCGCCCATGATCACGACGAGCACGCCGATGATCAGGCCCAGCGGGATGCCGGCGATCTGCACCGTCGAGAGCATGCCGAACGCGCCACCGGCCAGCGGCACGTTGAAGAGCATGAGGCCCACGTTGATCAGCGAGAAGACCAGGTAGCCGATCATCGCGATCATGAAGACCTTGGTGGCCTTCTTCGACGCGCGCACCTTGCCGCTGGCGAACAGGGCCAGGGTGACGCCGACGACCGAGAGGGTCGCGAGCGTGGCCTGCAGCACGATGCCGGGCCAGATGAACTCGAAGAACGCCGAGATGCCGCCGACGAACAGGCCCTCGAAGGCCGCGTAGGCGAAGATCGCGCCAGGGCGGATCTTCTTGCGCGAGCCGAAGATCACGACCATCGACAGCACGAAGCCGCCGATCGCGCCGATGAGCCACGGCATCATCGTGGGCGAGGGGTTGGCGGCGGTGACGGGGGCCATCGTCCAGATCCAGCCGGCGACGGCGGTCACCAGCAGGATCGCGAACAGGCCGACCGTCTTGAAGACGGTGTCTTCGACCGTCATGCGGCCCGTGTCGACCGAGCCGGCCGCGGGGGCGGCGTACGCGCCCTCGAGGCGAGCCTGGGCGGCCGCATCGACGCCCTGGTGCGCGGTCGTCGAATACTGCGTAGCAGACCCGATGCCGGCGGCGTTCGCGCCACCGGGGTAGGACTGTACGGCCCGCTGGTCTTGGAAGGCCGGATTGTTGAATGCGGGGTTGGACGATGCCATGGCTTCGAACACACTCCAAAGAGGTTGAGAGGTCACAGCGCGGTGCTGTGAATCCACACTAACGGCACCCCGCCGCGCGCGGCAGTGTTCCGGCTGTGAGAGGCCTCAGAGCGTGCCCACGGGCGGGGCGGATGCGGGGGCCGCGGGTAGCCTGAAACGCATGGCCCGCACGCGCCCCCTCGTGATCGGCCACCGCGGATCGCCCGGGTATCGGCCGGAGCACTCGCGGTCGTCGTATGAGCTCGCGATCGCCTGCGGAGTCGACGCGGTCGAGCCCGACGTCGTGGTCTCTCGCGACGGGGTGCTCGTCGTGCGGCACGAGAACGAGATCTCGGGCACGACCGATGTGGCAGACCGGCCCGAGTTCGCCGATCGGCGCACGACGAAGACCGTCGACGGGGTGCGGCTGACCGGCTGGTTCACCGAAGACTTCACGTGGGACGAACTCTCGACGCTGCGCTGCCGCGAGCGGCTGCCCGCCCTGCGGCCGCACAGCGCCGCCTTCGACGATAGGGAGCCCGTGCTGCGACTGCGTGACGTGCTCGACCTCGTGCGCGCGGACTCCACCGTGCAGGGTCGGCAGATCGGCGTCGTGCTCGAGATCAAACACGCGACCCACTTCGCCGGCGCCGGGTGGAGCATGGCCGACCTCGTCGAGGCCGAGCTGCGCGCAGCGGGCTGGGCGGATGGCGCACTGCCGCTCGTGATCGAGTCGTTCGAGCAGACGGTGCTCGCAGAGCTGAGTGGCCGCGGCATCCGCGCAGAGCTCGTCTACCTGCTCGAGGCGAGCGGTCGGCCCGCCGATCTCGTCGCCGCGCACGGCGCCGCCGCCGCGACCTACGCGTTCGCCGCGAGCCCGCGCGGACTCGACGAGCTGGCCGGCGCGGTCGAGGGCATCAGCGTCGACAAGAAGATGATCCTCGCGCCCGACCGCCGAGGGCACGCCCGGGGGCCGAGCGCCGTCGTCGACGACGCCCACGACCGCGGCCTGCGCGTGTTCGCCTGGACATGCCGGCCAGAGAATACGTTCCTGGTGCGGCAGTTCCGCACCCCCGGCGGAAAGGCCGCGTTCGGAGACTACGAGGCGGAATGGCGGATGCTGGCGAGCTCAGGTGTCGACGGCGTCTTCGTCGACCATGCCGATCTCGGCGTGGAGTTCTTCCGATCAGACATAGCCGACACATAGAGTGGCCGTATGACCTCACCCGGCATCGTCGTCTCCGGCGTCCGTCGATCATTCGGTGCGGTGCAGGCGGTGCGCGATGTCACCCTCGAGGCCGAGGCCGGCAAGGTCACGGGCCTGGTCGGCCCGAACGGCTCGGGCAAGACGACGCTGCTGCTCATGCTCGCTTCGCTGCTGCAGCCCGACGACGGATCGATCCGCATCGACGGCATCGACCCCGTCGAAGACCCGCAGGCCGCCCGCGCCGTGCTCGGCTGGATGCCCGACAGCCTCGGCGCCTGGAACGCGCTGAGCGCCCGCGAGACGCTCGCGGTCACGGGGCGCCTCTACGATCTGCCGAAGGACACCGCCCGTGCCCGCGCGAATGCGCTGCTGGCCGAAGTGGGCCTCGTCGAGCTGGCCGACGCGCCGGCCCGCGTGCTCTCTCGAGGGCAGAAGCAGCGGCTGGGCCTCGCCCGCGCGCTCGTGCACGACCCGAAGGTGCTGCTGCTCGACGAGCCCGCGTCCGGGCTCGACCCGCAGGCGCGCATCGACCTGCGCGTGCTGCTGCGCCGCCTCGCCGACGACGGACGAACGATCCTCATCTCGAGCCACGTGCTGAGCGAGCTCGAAGAGGTCGTCGACGAAGCCGTCTTCCTCTTCCAGGGCGCCACCGTCTCGAGCGACCGCGTCGCCGCCGCGGCGACCCGCGGCCGGGCCTGGCGCATCCGGCTCGACACGACCGATGCCGTCGACGCGCAGCGCGAACGCGTGGGCGCCGCCCTCGGCATCCAGTCGCACCAGATCGGCATCGACCGGCGCGACCTGCTGCTGGCGATCGCGTCCGACGCCGACGCCGCCCGCACCCTGCGCGCGCTCGTGGCCGCCGACGTGCCGGTCGTCGAGTTCAGCGCCGCGACGGGCACGCTGGAACACACCTTTCTCGACCTCGGCGGAGGAGCCGCATGAACGCCGCGCGCATCGGCACTCTCATTCGCCTCGACCTGACGCAGCGTATGCGCAGCGTGGCATGGTACGTGCTGCTGGGCGTCTTCGCCCTCATCCTCGTGATCGTCACGGCCTTGTCGTTCCTCGTGTGGAGCGGCTACGACTACGGCGGCGGCGGGGTGTACTCCGTCGTGGTCTACATGATCCTGCTGCTGGTCGTGCTCGTCTCGCCGACCCTCAGCGGCAACGCGATCAACGGCGAGCGGGATGCCGCGACCCTCGCCCCCGTGCAGGTGACGCTCGTGACCACCGGCGAACTGATCGTCGCCAAGTTCCTCGCGGTGTGGCTGACCGGGCTCTCGTTCGTGCTGCTCGGCGTGCCCTTCATGCTCGTGGCCACCCTCGGCGGCGGCGTCGCGCCGCTGACCGTGCTGATCAGCCTGCTCGTGCTGATCGTCGAGGTCGCCGTCGTCGCGGCGATCGGCGTGGGCCTGTCGGGCGTGCTCGCCCGGCCGCTCTTCTCGGTCGCCTCCACCTATCTCGTCGTCGCGGCCCTGGTCGTCGGCACCCTCATCGCCTTCGGTCTAGGCGGCGCCGCCATCCGCTCCGAGTACACGAGCCATTACCGCTACGCCGAATACGACGAGAACGGCGCCATCGACCGGTGCGGTGAATGGACGACCGACACCTACGAGGTGCCGCGCTTCGATCACGTGTGGTGGATGCTGACGCCCAACCCCTTCGTGATCCTCGCCGACGCCGTGCCCACGACCTACGACCAGTGGGGCAACCCCGACAACCTGTTCGGTCAGATCAAGTACGGCATCCGCAGCGCCCAGAAGGCGCCGGAACTGGAGTCCACGTGGGACGACTGCAACCCCGGCGCCTACCAGGACGATCAGTGGCCGGCGGCGGAAGACGTCATCGACTCGACTGTTCCGAGCTGGTTCGTGGGGCTGGGGCTGCAGCTGCTGCTGGCCGCGGCGCTGCTGTGGTGGGCGTGGGGGCGCACGCGCACGCCCGCGCGCACACTGCCACCCGGCACGCGCATCGCCTGAGCGCTTCTCGCATCGAGGGGCCGCGGCGGCGGGCAGAGTGCGAACATGAGACGCAGATGAGAACGCGCTCGCGCATCTTTCCTGCCCGCACAGCCGCCGCATAGTCTCCGAGGGTCTGTCCCCTTCCCCAAGAAAGGCAGTGCCCCCTTGCAAAAGCGCATCTGGGCGGCGGTCGGCGTTCTCGCCCTCTCCGTGCCCTCGTCGGCGGCCATGGCCGCCTCCACCCCCGACGACGCATCGTCGCGTTTCGAACAGACCGGGTCGAGCGGAGTGATCGACTCGTCGTTCGTGCCCTCGTCGGTCGGCTCCGACGGCCGCGTCACCGTCATCGTCGAGATGACCGGCGACCCCGTCGCCGTCGTCGAAGCCGAGAAAGGTCGCGATCTGACCTCGGCCGAGAAGTCGACGGTCAAGAAGAACCTCAAGAGCAAGCAGGACAGCATCCGCGGCTCGATCACCGGCAAGGGCGGCAAGATCCAGGCCCAGATGCAGTCGGCGTACAACGGCATGCAGATCTCGGTGCCCGTCGCCGCCCTCGACGCCGTGGCAGAGCTGCCCGGCGTCGTCGCCGTGCACCCGGTGCGCACGCATCAGCTCGACAACGCCGTCTCTGTGCCGTTCCTCGGCGTGCCGCAGGTGTGGGAAGACACCGGCTACACCGGTGAGGGCGTGAAGGTCGCGATCCTCGACACCGGCATCGACTACACGCACGCCGACTTCGGCGGCCCCGGCACGGTGGAGGCGTTCGAGGCGGCTGCCGCGACCTCCGACCAGCCGGCCGACCCGGCGCTGTTCGGCCCCGACGCACCTCGGATCAAGGGCGGCATCGACCTCGTCGGCGACGACTACGACGCCGGCGGCGAGGGCGCCGCCCTCACTCCGCACCCCGACGCCAACCCGCTCGACTGCAACGGGCACGGCTCGCACGTGGCCGGCACCACCGGCGGCAGCGGCGTGACGGCAGACGGCGAGACCTACACCGGCGCCTACGACTCGACCACCTCGTCGAACACGTTCCGCGTCGGTCCCGGCGTCGCCCCCGAGGTCGACCTGTATGCCGTGCGCGTGTTCGGCTGCGAGGGCTCGACCGACGTCGTGGTTCCGGCCATCGACTGGGCCGTCGACAACGGCATGGACGTCATCAACATGTCGCTGGGCTCCTCGTTCGGCCGCGGTGACACCCCCGACGCCGTCGCCGCTTCGAACGCGGTCGGCGCGGGCGTGGTCGTCGTCGCCTCGGCGGGCAACTCGGGCCACAACCCGTACCTCACCGGCTCGCCCGGCACCGGCGACGGCGTGATCGCCGTGTCGGCCGTCGACAGCAGCGAGACCTTCCCCGGCGCCACGGTGACCGTCGACGGCAAGGCCGTCACGGCGATCAACGCCAACGGGGCATCGCTCGACGGGCTCGGCACTCTCGAGGTCGTGCGTCTGAAAGACATCGCGGGCACGGCAGAAGACGAGTCGCTCGGCTGCTCGGAGGCCGCCTACACGGCCAACGGGGTCGCCGCGGGCGAAGGTCAGCTCGCCGTCTCGGTGCGAGGCACCTGTGCGCGGGTGGCGAAGGCGATCTACGCGCAGCAGGCGGGCGCCGCCGCGGCGCTCATGGTCAACACGAGCACCGACCTGCCGCCCTACGAGGGCCAGATCACCTCGAACCCCGACACAGGCGAGGCCTACGAGGTGACGATCCCCTTCCTGGGCGTCTCGTCGACCGACGGCCCCACGTTCGTCACGGGCGCGACCGCGACCTTCGCCTCGGCGCAGATCGACAACCCAGGCTTCCGCAAGTACGCGTCGTTCAGCTCGTCCGGGCCGCGCAGCGGCGACAGCGGCATCAGCCCCGACGTCGCAGCTCCCGGTGTCTCGATCGCCTCGGCGGGGGTGGGCACGGGCAACGCCGCGGCCATCTACTCCGGCACCTCGATGGCAGCCCCGCACGTCGCGGGCGTCGCGGCGCTGTCGGTGCAGGCGCACCCGAAGTGGTCGGCGCCTGACGTGGCGGCATCCGTCGTCTCCACCGCCGACCCCGACAAGGTCGACGGGCAGAGCCTGACCCTCGGCGGCGTCGGCCTGGTCGACGCGGCCCAGGCGGTCGCGACGACCTCGACGGCCACCGGAGACGCGTTCCGCACCGACAGCGGCTGGGCGCGCGAGTCGGCGCTGAGCCTGGGCTTCCAGGAGTCCGACCGCTCGTTCGGCGGCATCAAGACCGTCACCGTGAGCAACAAGGGCAAGAAGTCGGTCACCTACACGGCGAGCACCGAAGCCTCGGCGGCATCCGTCGACGCGAAGGTGTCGGTGTGGCCGAAGAAGGTCACGGTGCGCGCGGGCGGCTCGGCGAAGATCTTCGTCAAGGTCTCGGCCGCGGCCTCGGCCGTGCCGGGGTCGCTCGCCGGAGACGAGTTCTCGTTCTCGGAGATCTCGGGCGACGTCGTGCTCACCTCGTCGGCCGAGACGCTGCGGGTGCCCTACCTCGTCGTCCCGCGTTCGCTCAGCGATGTGAGCGCGAAGACGACCACCAAGAAGGGCGCCACGACCGTCACGCTGACCAACCGGTCGAAGGCGCTCGCCGGTGTGGCCGACTTCTACCAGTGGGGTCTGAGCGACAAGAAGGACGCGACGGCGAGCCTGCCCGACACCGGGTACGACCTGCGTGCCGCGGGTGTGCAGAGCTACGACACGCCCTCGGGCGAGCTCGTGGTCTTCGCCCTCAGCACCCACAAGCGCTGGTCGAACGCGGCGGCGAACGAGTACGACGTGCCGATCGACGTGAACGGCGACGGCGAGGCCGACTGGATCCTCCTCTCGGCCGACTCGGGTGCTGTTCGCGCCGGCGACTACGACGGCTCGAGCGAGGTGTTCCTCTACGAGGTCGCCACCGGAGAGCTCAGCGCGACCGGCTTCGGGCCGCAGGCGCCCACCGACAGCAGCACGATCCTGCTGCCGGTGTTCGCCGAGCAGCTCGGCCTCACGGGTGCGTTCTCGTACAGCGCGCAGACCTACAGCTCGGAGGGCGGCGAAGACGCCATCTCGAGCTGGGCTGCCTACGACCTGAGCGCCCCCGCGGTGAGCAACGGCGACTACGTCACGGTGCCCACCAAGGGCAGCGTGAAGGTGCCGGTGTCGTACGACTCCGCGCAGCTGAAGGTGCAGAAGCCCCTCGGCAGCATGGTGGTCGTGGTCGACAACAAGGCCGGTGCGAGCGAGGCGCTGCTCCTCAAACGATGAGCGGATGCTGAACCCGGCGTGAAAGACGGCGGTCCGCTTCGGCGGGCCGCCGTCTTCTACATGCAGAGCTTGGGGGTGTCGGTGCGGCCGAAGCGATAGTCGTAGGTCGTGCCGTCGACCTCGACGATCACCTGCAGCCCCGCGACCTCGGCCTGCGTGTAGGTCTGCCCGGGCTTCGCGCAGCCGAGCGCGCCGTTGGGCCAGGTCACGGCCTCGGCGCTGACGAGGGCAGGCGTGCCGGTGGCGCCGCGCTCGGCGAGGTCGGCCTCGATCGCGGCCCAGCGGGCGGGGGAGACTTCTGTGGGTGCTGCCGACGGGGTCGAGGTCGGGCTCGGGCTGATCGGGCCGGGTGTGGTCGTGCGGAACGGCGGCCGGGTGGTCGCGGCATCATCGGTCATCGGTGCTCCTGCACAGGCGGAGAGGGCCAGGGCGCCGCACATGATCGCCGCGGCAGCGAGTCGTCGGAGCATGTGCACCTCCCCGGGGGTGCCGGCCAGCGTAGGCCGTGCGGCTGGGAGCGGCCTGCGGGCCGGGCGGCGGCATCCGCTCGCTCGGTCGTCACATACGGCGACCTCTTTCGCGCCGCGGTCGCCGTTTACGACGACTGAACAACCACCCTTTGCGTTCAGTCGTCACATACGGCGGCCTCGCGCGGGTTCGGGTCGCCATACGTGACGACTGAGCGGATGCTGCGAGCCACGGCCCCAGCCACGGGCCCAGCCACAGCCACGGCCACGGCACGGGTGAGGGCGGCCGCGAGCATCCGCCGCTCAGCGCGCCGTGGTGAGGATCGCCTCGCGGCGCTGCAGCAGGTCGCGGATGCGGCTCGCCACTGCATCCGCCCGTGCGGCGAGCTCTCCCGAGAGCACGACCAGCCGCGTGCGCAGGGCGTCGGCGTCGACACGGGCGCGGGCGATGCGGTCGCGCACCATCCAGTCGCTGAGGATGTTGTCGAACAGCACGTCGAACACGGCCAGCGTCTCGGAGATCTCGAGCCCGCGCACCCCGGCCGTGCTCAGGTCGGCGAGCTCGGCCGACAGGCGTTCGAGCGCGCGGTTGACGGTCGTGAAGGCGGCGGTCGTCTCGCTGATCCTCGAGTGCTTGATGAGGTCGGCGACCATCCCGCCGCCGAAGAACGTGTCGTAGGTCGACCAGCCGCCGGCGCTGTCGAGCTTGGCCATCGCGACGCCGAGGGCGGCGGATGCCGTCTTCAGCGCCTCGACCGCCTCACCGACTTCACGCTGCTCGGCCGCGGCCACGCCGAGCTCGTCGGCGATGCGGGCGAGCTCGGGGCCGTGCTCGGTCGCACGGAGGGCGGCGTCGTAGTCGGCGAGGGCAGACGCGTAGGCGGTCTCGACCCCGCCGAGCCCATCGCGCTCGGCGCGGATGCGGGTGGCCTCGGCCCTGGCCGAATCGAGCCGCGCCTGTGCCGCCGCGACGGCGTGGGCCGCGGCATCCGCTTCGGCGCGCTCCACCGCGAGGCGGTCGGGCGTGTCGCCGCGCAGCGCCGCCCACACCCGCGTGGGCGAGAAGCCCTCGAGCCTGCGCACATCGGCCTGCTCGACGCTCAGCCGCTGCTGCAGATCGGCCAGCTCGGAGTCGCGGGTGTCGGCGAGGCGCATCGCGACGTCGAGCTGCGCCGTGAGCTGCCCGTGTCGGGTGCGGGCTTCGGCCGCCGCGCGCACGGCATCGGCGAGGTGTGTGAGGTCGGGATCCACTCCGCCACTGTGCCGCAGCGGAGCCGCCGGTGCCAACCCGCCGCTCAGCAGCGGGTGCCCGAGATGCTCGTGGCGCACCCGAAGAAGTGGTGGCGCACCCGCGTGCGCAGCGCCGGGTGCGCTGAGAAGGCCTCGACCGACCGCTCGCCCGTGCCGTAGGCGTCGAGGTAGCGGTGCAGCATCCGATACTCCGCGGGATCCGACAGCAGCACGATGCCCGCCAGCGGCACGATCCAGCGCAGATAGGAGGTGTACGCCAGTCGCAGCAGTCGGTGCGGCGGCATCGTGACGTCGATGAGCGCGAAGACGCCGCCGGGGCGGAGCATGCGCGCGATCTCGTCGGCGAGCACGCGCGACTGCCGGTCGTCGAAGGTCTTGAGGCCGTAGGCGCTCACGACGACGTCGACCGAGGCGTCGGGCACCGAGCTCGACAGCGCATCTTCATGCAGCACGATCACGCGCTCGCCGAAGAGGTCGCGGTTGCGCGCCGCCGAGAGCGCGACCATCTGCGCCGAGAAGTCGATCGCCGTGAGCTCGGCTTCGGGAAAGCGGCGGACGATCTCGCCCCACGTCTCGCCGCGGCCGCTCATGAGGTCGACGACGGAGCGCGGCTGCCCGTCGCCGACCAGGCGCAGCAGCTGTCGGCGCCAGCGCGATGAGAAGCCGAACGACATCACGAGATTCATGCGGTCGTACGAGCGGGCCATGCGATCGAACAGGCCCTGTACGCGGTCTGCGTCGAAGAGGTCGTCGACCGGCGGGGCGAGCGTCACGCGCGCACCTCGCTCACCGGCGCCGGATGCTGCCTCCTGCCGTCGCGCGCGTCGACCAGCGCGCGTTCGAGGTCGGGCTCGCCGAACACGTACCCCGCCTCGGTGAGCACCTGTGGCAGCACCCACCGGCTCTTGGTGACGAGCTCCGGCTCGGTGCGCAGCGCCCACATGCCGAGCTCGAGCATCCCGCGGGTGACCGGCAGGCCGACGCGCGCGCCGGTGACCCGGCGGAGCGTCTGCATGAGGGTGCGGTTGTCGCTCGGCCGCGGCGACGCGATATTGATCGGGCCCGCGAGCCTGTCGTCGTCGCGGATGAATCGGATCGCCCCGACCACGTCGTCGATGTGCACCCAGCTGAACCTCTGGGCTCCGCCGGTGCGGTGCCACGGCGCGCGGCCCTGACCCGTGGGGTGCTCGCCGATGCCGCGATAGCGGCGGTGGGGCGGGCACCAGCCGTCGTAGTGCGTGCCGCCGAGGCCCGATCGGGCGAGGGCCAGCAGCATCCGCGTCGCCGGTCCGTCGCCGATCACGATCGCGATGCGCAGCGCCACGCGGCGCGTGCCCGGCAGGTCGCCGACGAACAGCTCATGCTCCCACGAGGTGGCGACATCGACCGAGAAGCCCTCTCCGAGCTCGCCGTCGGCCTCGGTCTGCGGGCGGTCGGTCGCGTGCCGGTAGATCGTCGCCGTCGACGCGTTGAGCCAGACGCGGGGCGGATGCTGCGCCGCGGCGATCGCATCGTGCAGCATGCGCGTCGTGCGCACGCGCGAATCGAGGATCTCGGCGCGGTTGCGGTCGGTGTAGCGGCAGTCGACCGACCTGCCGGCGAGGTTCACGACGACGTCGGCGCCGTCGACCGCGCGCCGGAGGGCTGCCTGGTCGCTCCAGGTGACCTCGGCGTCGCGGCCGACGCGACGCACGTCGTAGCCGTCGTGGGCGAAGGCGTCGGTCACGGCGCGGCCGATGAATCCGCTGGCGCCGGCGAGCACCGCGACGGGACGTGAAGTGTTCATGTCGCCACCGTATCGCATTTTATGAACGCGTTCAGAAAAATTCGGAGCGGCGATGGCAGACTCGACCAATGGCACCTGGGCAGCTCACTCGGCGATCCGCCGCGATCGTCGTCGCCGCGGTCGGAACGGCCCTCACGTTCGCCTTCGCGGCGTGGGCGGTCGTGCAGATCCTGTGGCTGAATCCGCTCGCGGCGGTGCCGGGGCGCACCTACGCAGAGATCGAGAGCGCACTCGCGCAGGCCAGCGAGACCCTGGCGCCGGGTGTCGTGGTCGGGGTGATGGCGCTCGGGCCGCTGTTCGCGGTCGGCCTGCTGATCGCGACGACGCTGTTCCGCCGGCCCGATCCGTGGTTCACCGGCCTTCTCTACATGGGGCTGCTCACGTTCGGCGCCGGCGCCTATTTCGTCGCGAGCTTCGGCCCCGGCATGGCGCTCGCCGACGCGTTCGGCATCAACGGAGGCGACTATTCACCCTGGGCGCGCCCGCTCTACATCGCGAGTGCGGCGTCGCTGGTGGGACTCATCGTGCTGACGATCGTGGGCGTCGCCCGCGGGTGGAGCGAGAACTCTCCGCAGCGTCGCGCCGGGTGAGCCGCGAGCCGCGGCGACCGCGGGCGCGACCTCACAGCGCCTGAGCCCCCAGCACGCTGAGCAGTCGCAGCTTCTCGGCGCTCTCCGACCCCGGAGCCGCCGTGTAGACGAGCAGGCGGTGCCCGCGGTCTTCGTCGAGCAGGGTCTGGCAGGCGAGGGTGAGCGCGCCGACCTCGGGGTGCACGTAGCGCTTCGTCTCGCGCGGGCGCAGGCCCACCTCGTGCAGCTCCCACACGCGGCGGAACTCGTCGTTCTCGCCCCGCAGCTGCTCGGCGAGGGCGGCGGCGCGGGAGTGCGGCCCGCGGGCCGCCGCGAACTGCCGCAGGCCCGAGGCGAACATCCTGCCGAGATAGTCGTGGTCGCGCGGGTCGTAGAGTGCGCGGGTGTCCGGATCGGTGAACCATCGGTAGCCGATGCTGCGCTGCGGGCCGCGGAAGCGGGTGAGGTCGCCGGTCAGCGCCACCGACGGGCCGGTCTGCCGCAGCGTCTCGCCGAGCTCGGTGACGATCTCGGCCGGGGTGTCGTGCAGCCGGTCGAAGATGCGCAGCAGGCCGGGGGAGACGTGGTCGTCGATTCCGCCGCGCGCCGGCGGCGCATGGCCGGCGAGGTGGAACAGGTGATCCCGCTCGTCGAGGGTCAGGTGCAGCCCCTGCGCGATCGCCGCGATCATCTGCTCGGAGGGCTGCGGCCCGCGCTGCTGCTCGAGGCGCGTGTAGTAGTCGGTCGACATGTGGCTGAGACCTGCGACCTCCTCGCGGCGCAGTCCGCCGGTGCGGCGGCGCGCGCCGGCAGGCAGCCCGACGTCGGCCGGCTGCAGCAGCTCGCGGCGGCGGCGAAGGAAGTCGGCGAGGGCCGGCCGATCGATCTCCATGACTCGTTTCTACCGTCCGGTCGGCGGCCGCATCCAGGGATCGAGCGTCCCTGGATACCTTTCCGGCACGCCGTGACGCTGGAGACATGCCTCGCACACCGATCGATATCGTCCTGCCCGACCTCACCAGCATCCGCGCCGTCGTCACCGGCGCCAGCGACGGGATGGGTCTGGTCATCGCCACCCGGCTCGCCGCGGCCGGCGCCACGCTGATCCTGCCCGTGCGTAACCGGACGAAGGGCGAGGCCGCCGTCGCGCGGATCCGCGCGCAAGTCGCCGACGCGCGCGTCGAGCTGCGCGACCTCGACCTCTCGTCGCTGGCGTCGGTCGCCGCCCTGGGTGCCGAGCTCGTCGCCGAGGGCCGCCCGATCCACCTGCTCGTCAACAACGCGGGCGTCATGACCCCGCCCGAGCGCCAGACCACGGCCGACGGGTTCGAGCTGCAGTTCGGCACCAACCACCTCGGCCACGTCGCCCTGGTCGCGCGCCTGCTGCCGCTGCTGCGGGCGGGGAGCGCCCGCGTGGTGTCGCAGGTGAGCATCGCGGCGAACCAGGGATCGATCAACTGGAGCGACCTCGAGTGGACCCGCAGCTACGACGGCATGCGCGCCTACAGTCAGTCGAAGATCGCGCTGGGCCTGTTCGCCCTCGAACTCGACCGCCGCAGCCGCGCGCTCGGCTGGGGCATCTCGAGCGCGCTGTCGCACCCCGGCATCGCGCCCACGAGCCTGCTCGCGGCCCGCCCCGAGCTGGGTCGCGTCGACGAGACGGCGGGGCGCCGGATCATTCGGATGCTGTCAGCCCGCGGCATCCTCGTCGGCACCGTCGCGACCGCTGCGCTCCCCGCCCTCCTGGCCGCGACGACCGCCGATGCCGGCGGCCGGTTCTTCGGGCCGAGCGGACCGGGGCACCTCGGCGGACGCCCGGCCGAGCAGAGGCTCTATTCGCGCCTGCGCAGCGCCGACGAGGCCGAGCGGGTCTGGCGCATGTCGGCCGAGCTGACCGGGCTGAGCCTCGACGGCACCGAGGGTCGCGGTGCGAGAATGGCGCGATGACGCGACTGGATGACGGCCCCTTCTTCCACGGCACGCGGGCAGTTCTGCAGGTCGGCGACCGGCTCACCGCCGGGCACCGGTCGAACTACCGCGACGAGGTCGTCATGAACCACGTCTACTTCACTGCGCTGCGCGACGGCGCGGGCCTTGCCGCCGAGCTCGCCGTGCTGCTGGGGCCCGCGGATGCCGAGCCGCACGTCTACCGCGTCGAGCCGACCGGCGACTTCGAGAACGACCCGAACGTGACCGACAAGAAGTTCCCGGGCAACCCCACCCGCTCCTTCCGCACGAGCGAGCCGCTGGTGGTCGTCGAAGAGGTCGTCGGCTGGACGCGGCTGACGCCCGCGGCGCTCGCCGAGTGGGCGACGCGGCTGGCCGCCCTGCACGAGAGCAACGCCGAGATCATCAACTGAGCGGCGCGGGCTCGGGCTCAGCCGCGCGACGTCGCGTTGACGCTGCCGGAGCGCTCCTGACCGCTCAGGCCCGCGATGGCCGCCATCATCCGCTCGGTGATCTCGCGCCGCGCCCTGCCGTCGGGAACGCCCTCGAGGTCGGCAAGGTCGAGGGCTTCGCCGAAGCGCACCTCGAGGCGCGGCCTGCCCAGCAGATGGCTCAACGGCGTGGTCGTGCCGGTGCCGATGAGCCCCACCGGCACGATCACCGCGCCCGTGTCGCGGGCCATCCACGCTGCTCCGCCATGGCCGTCGTGCAGCATCCCGTCGCGTGAGCGGGTGCCCTCGGGGAACACCGCGAACACGCTGCCGGCGCGAAGGATGCTGCTGCCCGCGTCGAGCGCCGCCCGGGCGTCGCGGCCGGTCGCCCGGTGCACCGGCACACCGCCGATCGACGTGAAGAACCAGCGTCGGAAGCGGCCGAGCACGCCGGAGCCCGTGAAGAACGACGCCTTGATGAGGAACTGCACGGGGCGTGCCGCGGAGGTCGGGATGATCACCGTGTCGAGCGCCGACAGGTGGTTGCTCGCCAGCAGCACCGGCCCGTGCGCCGGGATGTTCTCGCGGCCGACGATGCGCGGTCGGTAGAGAACCCAGAAGAGCGGCCGCAGCACCGCCCGCCCGATGAAGTAGACGGCGCCCGGTCGCGGAGCCCTGGTGGGGCTCGCCTGGTCAGTCGCGGTCACTTCGCCACCCTATCCGCCGTCTACGACCCGCCTGCGCGCGGTCCGGCTGATTCTCGTGACGCGGCTCAGGCCGCCATCGCCAGCTCGCCCATCCCCAGGGCGATGAGCAGCGACAGCACCGACAGCACCACCGACACCGGCACCATCACGGCGCGCTCCGGCTTGCTCGGCGAGATCGCGTTCATCACGATGCCGATCACGAAGTAGGCGAAGATCACCCACATCGCCACCTCTGAGAACGGCGCCGGAAAGACGTCGACGGCGCCGACGCGGTCCCACGCGATGAGGTCGATCAGGGCGTAGATCACGATCGACACCGCGCTGCCGATGCGCAGCCGCGCGGGCAGCACGCGGTGGCCGCCGCCCCACGCGAACCGGCCGAGCGGCGCGCCCAGGGCCAGTGCCAGCTGGAACACGGCGAGCAGGGCGAGCATCACGGTCAGCGCCAGCGCGAAAGGCATGGCTCTCACCGTAGCGGGGCTGCTATCGAACGGCGGCGAGCACTTCGTGTTCTTCGGCCGGCGTGAGCCCGGCGCGGCGGGGCCGGTCGATGCCGCGCGCGATCTCGTCGGCGAGGGCGCGGGTGAGCGTGTCGGCGAGCGGGCAGAGGGTGCCGCCGGTGGCGAGAAAGGCGGATCCGTCGCGCTGCGCGAACCCCGCATCCTCGATCGGCAGCCAGAGCGGCAGCGAGCGCGGGCCCGCCCAGTAGTTCACGCCGCGGGCGAGCAGTGCGTCGTCGTCGACGGCGACCAGCTCGCCGTCGAAGCCCGTCACGTCGCGGACGGCGTCGAGGAAATCGTGCATCGTGTGCACGGCGCCGACCGCGTTGACGACGCCGGTGAGGGGGATGCTGCCCGCCCGTGTGATCCACTGCGCGAGGTCGGCGACATCGATGACCTGCACGCAGCGCTGCTCCGTCGCGGGGATCAGCACCTCGCCGCCGCGGTGGAACCGCGCGGGCCAGTAGCCGAACCGGTCGCTCGGATCGCCGGGGCCGACGATGAGACCGGGCCGGGCGATCAGCAACCGGTCGCCGAGGCGGGTGGCCGACGCTCGCTCCGCGGCGACCTTCGCGTCGGGGTAGTCGACGAGATCGCGCGGCTCGACGAGCTCTGCTGCCTCATTTGCGCCCGGCGTGCTGTTGTCGGCGTACACCGACACGGTCGAGACGAGGGTCCAGTGGGCTGCGCTGTTGGCTAGAGCATCGACGGCGGGTTCGACGAGCCCCGGCTGGTACGCGAACTCGACCACTTCGTCCCACTCACGCGCTTGCACGCCGTCGTATGCGCCGGGCTCGAGCCGATCCCCGCGCACGAGCTCAACCCCGTGGGGCACGTCGCCCGAAGTGCCGCGCGCGAGGCACGTCACCTCGGCCCCGCTGTCGCGTGCCGCCCGAGCGACCTCGCGCCCGAGCCACCCCGTGCCGCCCAGCAGAAGAACGCGCCTCATGCGTGCCAGCTAACCGGGGATCGATCGCGAGTGTGGCCCCCTTCGCTGTCGGCGGAACCAGGTGTTGCAAAGGCTTGCGCTGGGTTCGCGGCCAGGCGTCGTCTTCCTACCCGAAACGCTGCCCCTATGGAACCGAGTACCCCGGCGCTGCTCGTGCTGGAGGCTGGCGTCAGCCACAAGCGGGTCCGTGACATCCGCCGCGATCTGTACGGGAGGGCCGGGTGGCGTCGAAGCGTCATCCCGCTGACACCTGGTGGCTTGCATGGGCCATATGCTCCTTCCATGGGGGACGAACAACGTTCAGTGCGTGTGAGCGCAATCGCGCGTGTCCTCGGCGCCCTCATCGCGGGCGGATTGCTGTTTGGCCTGGGCAAGGTCTCCGGGTCCCCCAGCGACTGGTGGGGCGACTGGTTGCGGTCGCCCGGTTTCGCCGGGATCGCCGCCGTTAGTGCCGCCGTTATCGCCTACGTGGCAGCCACCCTCACCGCCCGTTCCCAGCGTGATCAGTCCGAGAAGGACCGCGCCGAGCGGGTCAGATCTGAGAGAAAGTCCCAGTGGTGGTCGCGGGCGCAGTGGGCTCTCGACCTCATGAAGGAGTCTGATCCGGCTGCTCGGGAAATGGGCTTGCGATTTCTAGCCGCGCTCGCGCGGAGCGAGTGGGCTGGAGAACACGAGGGGGACATCGTCGCCGCGGCAAGCGGCGAGGCTCTCGACGCCAAGCGGGAACCGTCTTCGGTCGTGGCGCTCCGGCTTCTTCGCACAGGCGCTACACCGGCTGAGCGCCGGAACGGGGCTGAGATCCTGACAGCGCTCTTGCAGAGTGGCGTCGTTGCCGACGAGCTTGGGCCGGACGAAGCCGTTGCAGCGGCATCGGCGATCGCGACCTGGTTCGCCTCCGAAGGCGATCAATCCAACGTGTCTAGCGAACAGCCGTCAGAATGATTGAGAATGGAAGCGTGGAGGGGTCGTGAAATCAGCTCTGCGAAACAAGCGGGTTAGCCGAAAGTCCGGAAAGTCGTCCGACGCTGGCAGAGTCGAATCAAAGACTGGTCAGGACGGTCAGGCGCGTGTCCACCCGAAACCGCGAATGGTCGGGGGTGCCCTCACCGCTGGCAAGAAAGCCAGTGCGCCTAAGGCAGTATCCACCGCAGCGCCGGGTATGCAGATTGTGGACGCCGCCGTACTTGCTCAACTGATCGGAAAAGCAGCCACATCCAAACTGGCTGCCTCGGGGCAGCGACGCAGTGAGGCTCTTGTGGGCCAGTTGAAGACAGCGGGCCCAAATGATGTCGACTTCGTCATCGACGGCATGCCTGTCCAAGTGAAGTTCTACTCCAAGAGCGGGCGCGAGGTCACTCCGCCGGAACGTGCCGCGGCGGCGCAGGCACGCGTGTCGGCGGATGAGAAGCGCGGGCTTGAGACACCCGCTTGGATCAAAGAGCTCTCAAGCGGCGAGGGTTAGGGGAGGGGAGCTTTCTGCTCGGGTGAGTTCAGGCTGGTATACAGCTGGATTTCGACCGTTCTCAGACCACCAGGCCTCCCTCCGCGTCTGTCCACTTTCTGACCTGCGTAAGCACCACCGTTGGTCAGGCGACGAAGAATCACGAAGCCTCGTCTGAAGCATCCCTGCGATCGAACTCCTCCAACAGGTCGTCGTGCCTGACGGGGTGCGCAGTAGATCCCAGCAAGGGCATTGTCGGCGTGAGCTGAGGCAGATTATCGCGGGCGAAGTCAGTCCCGTGAATTGGGGCCCCGTCCGCGTTCCGGGTGGCTCGAAGGAGCCAATCCCACGAGTGGACGGCAATTCGGGAGTTCTCGTCGGAGAGCGCTCGCGAAGCCACCCGCTCCGCCGACGGATCGTCTCTTCCAATAACTACAAGCCCTGGTGCGCGATTGGTGAGACCGAAGAGTCCTAACTCGGTCTGCGCGTACGCGACGTTGGTCGTGAGCCACTCGCGCCAGTCGTTGATCTGTCCGACGGCGTGCCGAGTCGGCGTCGATAGCGAACCATCCCGGTTCAGGATCCTGTGTCGTGTGGCCTCAATCTCCACGGTTACCCACTGCGGCCCGACGCTGTTGAGTCCGAGGATTAGGAAGTCCGGAACCAGCTCCCCGCCGAGTCGCGGCTTGGGCACAACGTAAGTTCTCCACCCACCGACCACTGTCCGCGCGAGGAGCTGAGGGTACTGGGTCAGCACACGCTGAAGAGGCTCCTCCCGGTGCTCGCCAGCCTCCAAGAGTTCCTCGAGCGCCCGAATCCCCTCCGGAGGAGGCTGCAGCGCCGTCAGCTCATACTCGGATAGTCGGGCGTAGTTCGCGAAGTTGGTTGATCTCGAGGTCGTGGCGTTGCGGATCCGGGCGTCGACGGTGCGCTCCTGAGCTTCGTAGCCTTCTGACCCAAACCGAGCAACCACGTTGAGATGGTTCGGCCAGGCGCTTCGGGCGGGATGGCGGCGCATAATCACGCGGCCATCGCTTCGGATGCTACTTATGACCCGGTGGTCCCCACCTGCCCATCCCGGGCTCGTCACGATATCGCCAGGCTCCGGCTGAAGGCTCCGAAGTCCGCGAACCGTCATTACCATGTATCGTGCCGCGAACCACGCCGACACCTCCGCCTTTGTTCCAGTGATGAGGTGAGTGGTGGGTTCGAGACCGAGCTCCTCCTCTATCTCGGAGAGCACCTCGGGGATCTCTCTCGCGGGAGTCATCGTCTCAAGCAAAGCGGTTGACATGTTGGATCGCAGTATTGCCGCGGCGACCGGAGCCGGGGCCTGGGACGGAAGGTCGATGCCTAGCGCTTCGGCCAACGCCCGTTGCGTGTCCGTCGGCCCGCTCACGAGGGCGTCAAGTTTGTCGGCGATGAGCTTCCACTGCGGGATGGACTCAGCCGGCATGGCGGGTGTTCTCTGCTCGTGCAGTCGCGTGCGACCCGCTGCGATTATTGCTTGCAAAGTCGGCCACGCGAATCCGCCGACCGTCAGCCATGTGAGACTTCTCTGTCCCTCAGGTACTCATAGAGCATCGCCGGCAGCGCCTTCCCAAGTTCGGCGAACAGCCCGCTGTCGTTGAAAAGGGCGTCGATGAACGCAGGGGTCTCGTCTCTCACGCCGAGTAGAGCCTTTGTGAAGGCCTTCGGGAGCGCCGGGGATTCCGCGAACTGTTGTGGGCTATTGGCCGCCGCCTGGTTCGCGAGCTCCACATCCAGCGCGAGCTTGCCGACGATGTGGGTCATCTGCAGGTCGATGACGCCGACGCCGTGCTTGTCGCCGAGGCGTTCGTTGAGCTTCTGGATGATCTCTTCGAGCGCCGAGCGATACTTCTCATGGATCGCGCCTGATCCGATTGCGGCGATCGGATCCAAGCCTGGCCCCTGCTCGAGGTTGAGCTTGACCGCTTCGCCGGGGTTGATCTTGTACCCGACGAGCTGCACCTGCGAGATGTCGACCGGTTCGATGTAAGTCGCGGTGGACAGCTGCGGAAGGATACGGCGGAAGAAGTAGTGCCGGCGGGGCAGGTCGGTGTCTTCGAGGTTGCGGGCCTGGGAGATGAAGTCGTAGAACTTCACGAACTGGCCAGCATCCGCCTTGAACAGCTTCAACTCGTCCTGCTCAGCCTTGTCATCATCTAGGACCGCGGCGACCCACCGCTTTGAGAACCGATCTACCGCCGGCGCCGTGGCTGCCGACACCTTCGAGTTCGCGTTCACCCCACCGGCCAAGGCCGCGTCGAACGCCTGCTCCACCTCGGACATGTCGTAGATCCCCGAGCCGTCGAGCTTGCCGACGAGGTCGTAGATGAGGTTCGGGTCAGTCGTCGCGGTCAGCATCGCCTTCCGGTAGTAGGGCAGAAACGCGTCCAGCACCTCCTGGGGCTCATTGACGAAGTCGAGCACGAACGTCTTGCCCTTGCCCGGGTAGGTGCGGTTCAGCCGGGACAGGGTCTGCACTGCCTGCACGCCGCCGAGCTTCTTGTCGACGTACATCGCGACCAGGCGGGGCTGGTCGAACCCGGTCTGGAACTTCTCCGCCACGATCATCACGTTGTACGTCGCCGGCTTGAACGCCTCCGCGAGATCCGACGGCACCCCCGGGTTCTGAGTCCGCTCCGTCAGCCCCTCACCAACATCATCCGGGTCCTCGACAGTGCCGGAGAACGCAACCAGCGACCGCACACCCAACACGCCCGCATCCGAGATGTACTTGTCGAGGTACTTCTTCCAGCGCACAGCCTCGACACGCGACCCGGTAACGACCATCGCCTTCGCCTTGCCATCCAGCAGGGGCTGCACGAAGGTGCGGAAGTGGTCGACGACAATCTTCGCCTTCTGGCTGATGTTCGTCGGATGCAGCCTCACATACTGCACCAGCGCCTTCACCGCGGTCGACTCGTCAACCTCCCCGGCACCGTCGTATTCCGAATCGGGATGCTGCAGCTTCCAGGCCACCTTGTACGGGGTGTAGTTCTGCAGCACGTCGAGGATGAACTGCTCCTCGATCGCCTGCTGCATCGAATACAGGTCGAAGGGCTCCGGCAGATCGCCACCCTCCGGCACCCGCCCGAACAGTTCCAGGGTCTTCGCCTTCGGGGTGGCGGTGAAGGCGAAGTAGGAGATGTTCGGGGCTGAGGCGGTGACCTCCATCGCCCACTGCAGGTACGCTTCCGAATCGATCGGGGCACCCTCAGCGACCGCGGCCTGCTCGTCCGGGGACAGCACCTTCGTCAACGCCCCCGCGGTCGACCCGGTCTGCGACGAGTGGGCCTCGTCGGCGATCACCGCGAACCGGCGCCCCTGCAGCTCGGGCAGGGTCTGGATCGCGGTGATCAGCGCCTCGAACGACTGGATCGTCACGATCACGATGTTCTTGCCACTGGTCAGCGCGGCGGCGAGCTGCTTCGACTTCGCCTCGCCCGCATCCTTCGTGATCGACTGCACCACCCCCGCCTGCTTCTCGAACTGGCTGATCGCGTCCTGTAGCTGCTTGTCCAGCACCGTCCGGTCGGTGACCACCACGACCGTGTCGAACACCCGCGCGTTCGCCTCGTCGTGGAGCTGGGAGAGGCGGTGCGCGAGCCACGAGATCGAGTTCGTCTTCCCCGATCCCGCCGAGTGCTGCACCAGGTACCGGTTCCCCGGCCCTTCCACCCGAGCAGATTCGACCAGTCGGGTGACGGCCCGCCACTGGTGGTATCGCGGGAACAGCACCTTCTCCGTCTTGGTCTTCTTTCCCGTGTCGGGGTCGACATCGACCTCGACCTGCAGGTGCACGAACGACCCCAGCAACTGCAGCCAGGTATCGCGCTGCAGGATCTCCTCCCAGAAGTACGACGAGGCGGACCCGTCCGGGTTCACCGGGTTGCCCGCACCCTCGGCGGCGCCCTTGTTGAACGGCAAGAACCGGGTCGCGGCGCCGGCGAGCTTCGTCGTCATCCGCACCTCGGAGTTCGACACCACGAAGTGCACGAGCGACCGCTTCGCGAACGCGAACAACGGCTCACCCGCCGGTGACCGGTCGAACCGGTACTGGTCCACCGCGTTCCCGATCGGCTGCGTGAAGTCGGTCTTCACCTCGACCGTCGCGACCGGGATGCCGTTCACGAACAGCACCAGATCCAACGCCTTGTTCGGATGCTTCGCCGAGTAGTGCACCTGACGCATCACCCGCACCCGCATCTTCGCGTACGCCTCGAGCGTTTCCGGGTTCTGCGTGGTCGCCGGCCGGAACTGCGCCAACCGGAACTTCACCGCACCGCCATGAAGCGGCACCATCGAGAACCCTTCATGCAGGATCCGGATCGTGCCACCGTTCTTCAACGGGTCCAGATCCAGCGACTTCGCCAGGCGATTCAGGATGCTGGCGCCCGCGGCCGTGCGCTGCGCGTCGGTGTCGCCGGGGCGCACGACCTTCGCGAACTCAGTCGGCTGAGAATCCTCCAGCCAGCCGAGCACGTCGTCGGGGAACAGCGCGAGCTCACGGTTGTAGCCGGTGTCGGTCGGTGAGTACTCCCAGCCGTTCGCGGCGAGATGCTCGGCCATCTCGTTCTCCAGCACCGACTCCAGATGCGCTCCGGCAACACTGCTCATGCAGCCACCCCCACATCGATCTTCCCCGTCACCGCAGCAGAGATCAGCGCGGCGCGACGCTCACGCGCCAACCGGACACCCACCGCAGCGGTTGAGATCGCCTGATCGATCGCCGACGTCGCGCGTGCGATGTGTCTCACGATTGCCTCCTGCTCCTCGACCGGTGGCATAGCAACAACAATCCGTTCGAGCTTTTCGGCAGTGAGGTGCTGGATCGTGGACACGTTCGTGATCATGTCGAGCACCCCCGCCTCACGGATGACGTCGAGTTGGTATCCGAGGAAGCGAGTGAGGTCTCCTCTGATCGCTCGAACTCGGTTGACGGTCTTCTGGAATCCCCAGCCATCCATGTCCTCCTCGATCGGCGCGTTCACGCCGATCGATCCCCCTTCGACAACCACGAGGTCACCGGTCCGCAGGCTGAACTTCGCCTGCTCCGAAGGCGTGAACGGCATCGAGTTCACGTCCGAGAGATCCAATCCCTCGGCCTTTATGTTTGAAGCCCGGACATAGGGCAAGACGTCGCCGACAGTCCCCGCGAACTTTGCCTCATCAAGCATCTTCCCGAGCGTCACCTCGAACCATCGCGACAATCGCGATACCCGCCAATGGGAGGGCACGTCACCAAGCCAGGTCACGCCACTGGCTCGGAGTTCGGCGGCCGCATCAAGGCCACGGAGTACGACCCGTGCGATTACTGCGGCGCGGCGTTCGGTGAGGAGGGTGATGAGTTCCTCGTTCTTCGCGATGAACGCGTCGATCTGCGCCGTCTCCCGATCCAGGTAGTCCGCAATCGCCCGTTGCTCGGGCAGGGAAGGAAGTGCAATGGCAGCGGCCTTGATCGCGGTCGAGGTCATGCTCGGGAGTGCGGTGTCAGTTGCCCAGGCCCCGAACGGCAGCGTCGTCGCCCAGTAGTAGGCGAAACGAGGAAGGAGCCTCGAACGGTCGATGACGCTGTAGAACATCGTGTCGACCGTCCAGAACTTGCCATTGACGTAGAGCGGGCGGTCCACCGTGCCCTTTCTTCCCAAGAGCACCGATTCACCGTCGAACAGATAGCTCGAAGCGCGACGGAATTCGCCACCTGATCCGTAGACCGGGTACCCGCCCTCTTCGACCTCCACGCTGCTGTAATCCGCACCGTTTCCTATGCGCGCGAGACGCCCGAAGGTTGTCTTGCCCCAGCGGTCTGCGGGATGGACTGTCATCGCTCGACCGCCACGAGCATCGCACGGAGTTGGTCCATGACGGCGTCGAGGTCGCGGTCAATCTCCTCGAGCGGGCGAGGAGGGACGTACTGGTAGAAGTGGCGGGTGAAGGGAATCTCCGCGCCTTCCTTGGTCTTGGCGTGGTCGACCCACGCGTCGGGCACGTACGGGAGGACTTCGCGGGCGACGTACGCGTCGACGTCCTCATCCCAGGGCACGTTCTCGGTGTCGCGTAGCGAGGCATCCGGTTCCCGGTTCCCCTTGGCGTCGGTGCAGGTGTCGGCGCTGTCGTCCTGCTCGCCGAGCTCGGTCGTCACGGTCTTGAGCAGCGGTGCGGGGAGGATGAGGCCTTCGGCTTTCGCGGCATCCTTCAGCGCCTCCTGGAATTCGGCCCGGTTCTTCCACACCGTGTCGGTGCCGAGCCTGTCGAGGGCGGTGCGGAGAGCTGCGGCATCCGTCTCATTCAGCTTCTGGATGGCCTTGGCTTCGAAGACGGTGTCGATGCGTTCGGGCGTCGCCTGCCAGTTGAGCTTGAGAGGGCGCTCGACCGTGATGGTCCGGTAGAGGAAGTCCTCGTTGCGGAAGATCTTCGACTGCGCACTGTCCTCGAACCCGGCGTAGAGGCCGACGATGGTTTCGATGTCTTTGGGGGAGAGCTCGTTGCGCTTGGAGCCGAAGCCCTTGCGGAGCTTGGTGAACATCTCGCGGCCGTCGATGAGCTGCACCCGACCCTTGCGGTCGGTGTCCTTCCGGTTGGTGAGGACCCAGATGTAGGTGGAGATGCCGGTGTTGTAGAACATGTCCTTCGGCAGCCCGATGATCGCCTCGACGAGGTCGTTGTCGAGCAGCCACTTGCGGATGTTCGACTCCCCACCACCGGCGCCGCCGGAGAACAACGGGGACCCGTTGAGGACGATCGCCATGCGGGACCCGCCGTCTTCAGGTTTGCGCATCTTCGACACCAGGTGCAGCAGGAACAGCATCGCCCCGTCGCTGACAGCGGGGGTGCCGGCGCCGAAGCGGCCGTTGAAGCCGAGCTTGGTGTGTTCGTCGTCGACGTAGGTGCGCTGGTCTTTCCAGTCAACGCCGAAGGGCGGGTTGGACAGGCCGTAGTCGAACTTCTTGTCGTCGAAGTGGTCTTCGGTGAGGGTGTCGCCGAGGGCGATGTTGTCGACGTCCTGGCCCTTGATGACCATGTCGGCTTTGCAGATCGCGTACGACGCGTCGTTGTAGTCCTGCCCGTACAGGCTCAGCTGGATGCCGGGGTTCATGGTGCGCAGGTACTCGTCGGCGACGGAGAGCATCCCGCCGGTGCCGGCGGTCGGGTCGTAGATGGACCGCACCACACCCGCCTTCGACAGGGCGTCGTCGTCGAGGGCAAACAGCAGCTCGACCATGAGCTTGATGACTTCGCGCGGGGTGTAGTGGTCGCCGGCGGTCTCGTTCGACTTCTCGTTCGCGAACCGGATCAGCTCCTCGAACACGAGACCCATCTGGATGTTGGAGACCGTGCGGGGGTGGAAGTCGGCCTGCGCGAACTTCTCCGTCACCGCGAACAGCTTGTTCTTCTCTGCCAGCTTGTTCAGCGTCTTGTCGAACTCGAACCGCTCGAAGATATCTCGCACATTCGAGGAGAAACCTGCCAGGTAGGACGACAGGTTCGCACGGAGGTCGGCCGGGTCGGCGACAAGCTTGCCGAAATCGAACGGGGACGTGTTGTAGAACTGGTGGCCGGCGGCTTCCTGGAGCTTGATCGCCTGCAGCATCTCGGGGAGCGTCTCGATGCCCTTCGCGGCCTCGAGCACGGCGGGCTTGGTGTCGGCGAGGACGGCGTCGAGGCGGCGCAGCACCGTGAACGGGAGAACGACCGACCCGTACTCCGAGGGCTTGAACGGGCCGCGAAGAGACTCGGCGATGTTCCAGATGAAGGCGACGTGATTCACCACGGGCGGGCACTCCTGCTGTAGAGCTAGCGAAAGCGCGGCAGCAACGCCGCGAACCCTCCCATCCTGGCGTAATCGCAAGACGTTGCGTGCAGTGAGCCGTGGCCGCCCTCAAACTCCTCCGACATTCCTGAGTAGCCGTTCGTTCCGGCCATGCGGCAGAAGACTTCAGCCCCTCAGCGTGGTGCGGGCCCGTTTCTTGGGAAATGGCCACCGGCAGGCAGCCCGCAGGGTGAGCGGTCAGTTCTCCCCCATCGGCAAAGACCGGGCACGAGACAGAGGCGCG
Source organism: Microbacterium fluvii (assembly GCF_025515205.1). Classification (GTDB taxonomy): domain Bacteria; phylum Actinomycetota; class Actinomycetes; order Actinomycetales; family Microbacteriaceae; genus Microbacterium; species Microbacterium fluvii. The sequence continues at coordinate 332,105 of NZ_JAOPFX010000001.1, forward strand.
GGCCATAGATAACTGTCGGCGGCGTTCGAGAACCATGCCACGACGACGGCTTGTCGCCTATCTGTCAGATTGGAGCGTCGCCGACACAAGCCGCGCTACCTGGATCGACCCACTCCTATAACCAGTACCGGTGATGCTCCGCAACCGGAGCCCTGCAGGAAAACCGACCTAGCAATCCGTAAGCACCGCACTTATAGAAAACAGGAGGTGTCGGCGAGAACCTAGACTCGCGCGAGTCGGCGAAGTGTCTTTCGGTATTCCGCGATGAATGCGTCGATCGGCAGTTTGTCGGTTCCGTAGAAGGCCGCGGAGTCGATCCCGTAATCGTCTGACAGCTGCAACTCTCGTCTCAGCTCCTTAATCCGATTGCGGGCGACCTGCCTCCCGTCGCCGCCGTACGGCAGGTTGTATCGAGCGCGCTCGGACCGGGGCCGCGTACCCAGCAATGAACGGCGATTGACGGTTACCGTTCGCTCGACCACTGCCCGGCCGCCTCGATTGCTTGTTATCTCGACGGAGCAATCGAGCGCAGTGAGTCTTCTGCGCAGCTGCGCGAATGTGATCACCCGCTCGCCAGCTTCGATACCCCGGCTGTGCTGCAGAAGCCACTGGGCCATGAGTTGCACTTCGATGTCGCTCCGGTCTCCGTTGAACTTGTTCGCGCCAAGCCGATGTCCGGCGACTCGGACTGTCCATTTGAACAGTTCATCTTGTGAGGACGTCAGAACCAGTCCGTTCTCATCCATGAACGCCATCATCGAGACCAGTGCGGTGCGCTTGTTGCCGTTGTAGAACGGGTGGTTATGGATGACTGAGTGGGCGAGGGCAGCAGCCGCCATCTCGACCGTCGGATACTTTCGAAAAGTTCCTAGGCCCGCGGAGGGGCGGGCTGCGGCGCTCGACAGCAAGTCCGTGCTCCTGACGCCAGCAGGCGCAATCGGGTCTGGGGTGTCCTTGAAGTCCTGAGCAATCTGGTGGTGAATCTGCTCAATCTCGTCCGCGGTTAGGTATCGCAGCTCCTCCCGTGCGTGGCCTATCTCACGCCACGACATCGGCTGCTTTGCCTGCGAAGCAGCGGCTGTCGCCTCCTGCGCGGCTTCCCCTCGCTGCTGTTGCAAGGCGTCACTAGCCTTCATGGCTCGCTGGAAGCGAGCGAGTGCGCCCTTCGGGAGCCTCCTGGCGTTGGGGCCGATCGTGACACCGAGAGAGGTCGCCCATACCCTCAACTCGTCGCGCGACATGCCAAGAGTGCTGGACCAATACTCGACGAGGAGGCGATCCTTGAGGGGAGCTTCCCCGCACAGCGCGAAGGCGCGTCCGCGGTCCCCGGCACGGATCTCAGAATCGGCCGACGTTGGATAATCGATTCCACCGTCCCAGAGCATTAGGAGGACGTCGTCGACCTCGAGACTAAGCGCTCTCGCGAGACCCATAGGTGTAAGGCTCTTCTTGGCCAAGGCGATCCAATGCAATCCAATTAATGCGCACCGATGCGCAAAGTCCATTCTGTCGTATGCGTCAGGCACCAGCTCGCAGCCGATCGTCGCATAGCTAGGTTCTTCTTTGCGCGGCGCGTCTGGCTCCGTATGTGCGCCTGCACTACTCGCTTGATGCTGGGGCGCGGATGAACCCGACCAAGTCAGGTGCAACTGATAGGGCGCTTAGGCGCCAAGCCCGAGGTTCGCGACTGTTGACCCGGATATCAAGGATCGTGTGTTCCGGGGTGTCGCTCCGCGTCCTCTGTCAATCGCCAGACGCGACGGCGGGAGTCGAACCCGCAACGCACCCGGATATGAGCCGGGGCCCGGGGCCGCCCGGATCGCCGCGATGTGCCCCTTGGGGGGAACGGCTCCACGCTAACCCGGGGTGCCGACAGACACCAGAAGCGTGACCTGTGATTTCGCTTTGCGACGGCGGATTACCCCGGCGGCACCGAAGGCGCGGCGCCCCGCGCGCAGAGTAACGTGATGCCATGACGACGGCGACACGGCGGGGAATCCTCGCCGTCGTCACGGGCATCGTGCTCGTCGCGCTCGGGGCGGGCCTTGCTGCAGGAGTCTCCGACGCGCTCGGCATTCGCACCGAGAGCTCCGACGTGCTGCAGTCGCATGTGCCGGCGGCGACAGCATCCGCCGTCGCGTTCACACCGCCGCCGAGCATCACCGACATCACGACGAGCGCAGACACGCCACGGATGGATGCTGCGCTCGACGAACTGCGCGACGCCCTGGCCGACGCCGGCGCCACCGAGGGCACAGCCACCCTCGCTGTCGCGTGGAGCGAAGACACCGACGACGAGACCTACCGCCTCGCCGGCGCCGCCGACACGCTGCGGATCGAGGGGGCCTCCGAGACGGCGGCCGTGCGCGGCGTGTATGACCTGGCGGCGCAGATCCGCGCGGGGCGGGCGGTCGACGAACACCTGGGGGAGGAGGTGAGCTCGCGGCTGCCGCTGCGGATGGTCGACCTCGGCGCGGTGGGCGTCACCCCCGACGAGGCGGAGTGGGCGGCGGGCGACGACTATTCGCACGCGTCGAAGGCGTTCGCGAACGCGCTGCTGCCCGAGGCGCCCTATGTCGACGAGCAGGCGCTCGCCGCAGACTTCGACGACTTCGACACGTTCCTGCGCCGGTCGTTGGCCATCGGCTACAACGCCGTCGCGTTCCCCGGCTTCGTCGAATACGTCACGTTCGACGACGCACCGGGCGGTCCCGTCTATGCCGAGGGCGACGACCATCGCGACCAGGCGCTCGCGCTGCGCGCGGCGTTCACGCCGTTCTGGGAGCGGGCGCACGAGCTCGGCATGAAGGTGTATCTGCGCACCGACATGCTCACGCTCACGACTCCGCTCGAGCAGCACCTCACCGACGAGTTCGGCTCGCTCGACACGGCGAACCCCGAGCTGTGGCAGGTGTACGCCGCGGGCCTGGATGAACTGTACGCGGCGGCTCCGACACTCGACGGCGTGCTCATCCGCATCGGCGAAGCCGGCGCCGTGTACGACGTCGAGGGGTGGGACTACTACTCGAAGCTCGCCGTCACCGAGGTCGACCAGGTGCGCGCGATGCTCACGACCCTCACGGCGCAGGCCGAGGCGACCGACAACGAGGTGATCTTCCGCACCTGGAGCGTGGGGGTGGGCGCCGTCGGCGACATGCACACCGACCCCGCCGCCTACGACGAGGTGCTCGGCGGCATCGACTCGCCGGCGCTCATCGTGTCGACCAAGTACACGCTCGGCGACTTCTACAGCTGGCTGCCGCTCAACACCACGCTGGCGAGCGGCGACCAGCGCCGCATCATCGAATTCCAGAGCCGCCGCGAGTTCGAGAACTTCGGCGCCTTCCCCAACGACCTCGGCGCCGAGTACCGCTACGCGCTGCAGACCCTGCTCGCCGAGAATCCGCACATCGAGGGCATCTGGACCTGGACGCAAGACGGCGGCCCGTGGCGCGCCGGCCCGATGACGCTCTACCTCAAGACCGGGTTCTGGCAGCTGTACGAACTGAACACGCAGGTGGCAGCATCCCTCGCCCGCGACCCCGATGCCGACACCTCGGCGCTCACGACGGGGTGGGCGCGGCAGTTCAGCGACGACCCGGCGACGGTGCACGCGATCGCCGAGGCGATGACGCACTCGCGCGAGGCGATCACGCAGGGCCTGTATATCGGCCCGTTCGCCGAGAACCGCGTCTTCGCGATCGGGCTCGAGCCGCCGCCGATGATGTGGATCTTCGAGTGGGACATCGTCACGGGCGACTCCGCCGTGCTCGACGTCATCTCGACGATCGTGGGCGATCAGGTCGACGAGGCGATCGCCGGGGGCGAGACCGCGGTCGCGGCGGCCTCCCGCATGCGCGACCTCGTCGCCGGCACCGACGCCGCGACCTGGACCGACGCCGCCCAGCGCGAGGCGTTCATCGGGGCGCTCGACTACGAAGTCGACTCTCTGCGGATGCTGGGCGCCTACCGCGCGATGATCCTGCACCAGGGCGTGTGGCACCAGACCGGCAGCGAGGCCGCGCACGCGCAGTGGCAGCGTGACCGCGACACCTTCGTCGCCCTCGCCGACGAGCACCTCGCCACCTACACCGGCGATGTCGACCACCCCGCCTACAATCTGACCGCGGCCCTCCTCGGGGTCGAGCGCGCGGACCGTGACCTGGCGATGGCGTGGCAGGCCCGGGTGATGCTCGTGCTCGCCCTCGCGTGGCTCGTGATCGGCATGTTCTCGGCCCGCACGCGCCTGGTCGCCAAGCCCGGGGCGGCGGCGGCGCGCGCCTCGTGGCTCGCCTCGACCCGCCCGTGGCGCGCCCGCGAATCGACGCTCGGCATGCTGCCGCTCGACCGCTGGCTCATGGTGCTGGTGCCGGGGGCGCTGCTGGTGGGCACCCGCGGCATCCAGACGTCGTTCCTGTCGTGGGAGCACCTGGTTGTCGTGCTCGGCGCCTGGCTGCTGTTCCTGCTCGTGGTGCGCGCGCTCATCGGCCGGCGCTCGCCGTGGCCCGTGATCGCGGCGGTGGGCGGGGTGATCGTGCTGCGGTCGATCCTGCTGCTGTTCGCCCTGTCGTTCACCGGCCCCGGCGGCTATTGGTACGCGTTCTGGACCAACCCGGCCCTGCGCACCGCCTACATCACGGTCGCGTTCGCCCTCGCGGTGTGGCTGTTCGTCGCGGCGGGGTGGGCGCTGGTGGCGCAGTTCGGCCGGCGCCGGGCGACGGGCATGGTGCTCGCGGGCGTCGGCGCGGGGCTCGCGATCCCCGCTTCGGTGATCGCGGCGACGGGCCTCGAGACGAGCCTGACCGCCTGGAACGACGGCATGGGGCTGCTGCCGTGGGGGCTGTCGCGCATCCTCGGCATCACGGTGTACCTCGAGATCCCGGGCGCCACCGCCTGGTACGCCGCGGCGGCCGGGTTCGTCGTGCTGGCCGTCGGGCTCGGGCTGGCGCTGGTGCGCGGGCGCGGGGCGCAGGTGCCGGGGGAGTAGCGCGGGTCGAGGTGGCGGATCGGCGGGGCGGAGGGGGCAGCATCCGTCACTCCGGGCGGCTTCAGCACCAGCGGTCCGACAGATGAGCGGGCCGGCGGGCCGTCAGGCGACGTCGCGCTCGCCGGCGCGCACCGGCACGCTCCAGCGGTTGCCGGCGGGCGGCAGCACGCACACGTAGTGGTCGCTGAACGCGCACGGCGGCAGGTGGGCGCGGTTGAGGTCGACCGTCACGCGTCCGTCGGCAGACGGATGCGGCAGCCGCAGAAACCGAAAGCGATAGCTCTCTGAACCGCTGGTCGCATCGGCGAAGGCCGCGAACAGCTCGTCGCCGTCTTCTTCCACGGTGAGCTGCAGCTCGGCGCCGTCGAGGGCGAACCGCACGACGCCGTCGTAGGTCGTGGCCGAGGCGTGGCCGTCGACCGAGAGGGTGTCGGCGTCTCGGGCAGCGGGCTCGAAGAACCCCTCGACGTGCAGCGCCGGGTCGTAGTCGAAGCGACGGATGCTGGTGATCCCGCGCCGCGCGGCGGCCTCCGGATCGAGCACCCGCACCGCGACCGCCCCGTCACGCGCGAAGCCGCGCAGACGCAGGTCGCCGACAGTGAGGGTCTCACCGGGCGCGAGCACGACGCGGCCCGTGGGGAGCTCGCCGGTCGCGGCACCACCGTCGGTGTGCCAGAGACCAGGTGCACCCTCGAGCGGGCGGGGCGTCTCGTCGAGCCACTGCGTCAGGGCGAGCGAGGCGAGGCCGTAGGGGCTCAGCGCCGTGTCGTCTCGGCTCGCCCGCCACAGGGCGTCGCGCTGTTCATCGTTCATCACTCCAGCCTTCCGTCGCCCGCGCGAGTGGGTGCACCGTCCGTCATCTCGCGTCATCCGAGGTCACAATCCATATTGATACACCATTGAAACATTGGGATGAATAGCATGTGCCTATGGAAGAGCGAGACAGCGCCGAGATCGACGCGCTGACGCGTGCGCTCGACGTGCATTCCCTGCGCATCCTCGTCGCGATCGACGAGCAGGGATCCATCAGCGCGGCCGCCCGCGCGCTGGGCTTCACGCAGCCCACCATCACCCAGCACGTGCAGCGCCTCGAGTCCAAGCTCGGCGCCGTGCTGGTGGCGCGCACGGCGCGCTCGGCGCGACTCACCCCGGTCGGCTCGCTGCTGGCCGCGCATGCCCCCAGGATCGACGCGACCCTCACTGCGGCGGCCACGGAGCTGGCCGGGGTGTTGGGCAGGCGCGCCGGCACGGTGCGGTTCGCCGCCCCCGGCGATGTCATCGCGACGGTCGTGGCGCCCGCCATGGGGCGGCTCGCCGTCGACCTCGACGGCATCCAGGTGAGCGTGGTCGAGGCCGCCGACGCCGCCGAGGCGATCGAGCTCGTGCGCCGAGGTCAGGCCGACATCGCGATCGGCACCGACATCGCCGCCGCCGGCACCCGCCGCGTGACCCCGCGGCGCTCCGGGCTGCGCTCGACGTTCCTGTTCGCCGAAGAGATCGTGACCCTGACGACCTCCGCGGCCGAGGCGCCGCAGGCGCGCATCGATCCGGCCCTGCTGGTCGAGCGGCCGTGGATCCGCGGAGCCGTCGCCGACGCGATCGCACAGCAGCTCGGGCGCACCGCATCCGATCGAGACATCGTCACCGACCGCCCCGACGCCGCCGTCGCCCTCGCGATGCACGGCCTCGGCGACGCCTTCGTCGCCGAGAGCGCGCTGGCCGGCGTTCGAGTGGGCGAAGGGGTGCGCGCGCTCGGACTGAGCCCCGCCTTCACGCGGCGCACGACGGCGACTGTGCTCGTCGAGGCGGCCTCGATCCCGGCCGTCGCCGCAGCCCTGCGCGTGCTCGCCGACCACCGACCCACCCCCGTCGAGATCGACGCCCTCATCGACGTGCGCCGCCGCGCCGAGGGGCACCGAACCCGATTCCGCACCGCAGCACCCAGCACCACCACCCGCACCACCGCAGCACCCCGCACCACCGCAGCACACAGCATCACCACCGCAGCACCCATTGCACCGCCCGCAGCAACACCCGACGCAGAGGAGAGTCCTGCCATGCCGTTCCCGTCCCCCGCCCGCATCGCCCAGGCCGGAGCCGTCGCCGCCACCAGCGCACTGCTGCTGGCCGCCTGCGCCAGCCCCGCCGGCCCTGCCCCCAGCGGCAGCGTCGGCGCCGACACCGGAGAAGAGATCGACAGCATCACCGTCGCCCTCCCCGGCTCGCTGTCGAACCTCTATGTCGGCCAGGAGGCCGGCATCCTCAACTACTACATCGCCTCGATCGCGCAGGAGGGCCTGGTCTCGATCGATGCGAACGGGCAGCTCCAGCCGGGTCTCGCGGAGTCGTGGGAGCAGACCGACGACGTCACCTACGTCTACGAGCTGCGTGACGACGCCGAGTTCCAAGACGGCACGCCGGTCACCGCCGACGACGTCGTCTTCAGCCTCGAGCAGGCCCGTGACGAGACCAGCTCGCCCGGCCTGTCGTACTACCTCACCAACGTCGACACGGTCGAGAAGACCGGCGACGCCGAGGTGACGATCACCCTCAACGAGCCCGACGCCGCCTTCGCCGCCAACATGAGCACCGGCGGCGCCGCCTTCATCACATCGCAGGCGTTCTGGGAGGAGCACGACGGCGCGGTGGGCACCTCCGAGTCGCTGCTGCTGGGCTCTGGCCCCTACCAGGTCACCGAGTTCGCACCCGACTCGCACGTCACGCTCGAGCGCGTCGACACGTGGTGGGGGGAGCTGCCCAAGGTCAAAGAGATCGTCGTGAACTTCGTGCCAGACGAGTCGACGCGGCTGCTGGCCGCCCAGTCGGGCGACATCGACGTGGCCTTCAACGTGCCGCTCGCGCAGGCGACGCAGTGGGAGAACCTCGACACCATGCGCGTCGAGTACGTCAACGACCTCTCTTATGTGGGTCTCTACTTCAACACGAGCGTCGCGCCCTTCGACGACCCCAAGGTGCGCGAGGCGATCGCCCACTCGGTCGACCGCGAGACGTACGTCGAGAGCCTGCTCCGCGGCCACGGCGAGGCGGCGACGGCCATCATGACGCCCGAGTCGCTGGGCAAGGCCTACTCCGCCGACGAGGCGCGGGCAAAGCTCGCCGAGATCCCGCAGTGGGACTTCGACCTCGACGCCGCGAAGGCGGCACTGGCAGCATCCACCGTTCCCGATGGATTCGAAGCAGAGCTGCTCACCCCGAACACCGGCCCGCAGCTGGGCACCGCCGCGCAGGCCCTGTCGCAGCAGCTCGCCGAGATCGGCATCACCCTGAACGTGCGCGAAGTGCCGATCGAGGAGTGGCTCGCGAGCCTCGACCCCGCCGGCGACCACGGCGTGAACTTCATGTGGTACTTCTCGACGCTCGGCGACCCCGCCGAGGTGCCCAGCTACGTCGTCGGCGCCGGCAACCCCGCCGCCTACGACAACCCCGAGATCGTCGACCTGCTCTCGCAGGCCGGTGCCGAGAGCGACCCGGCGGCCCGCATCGACCTGCTGCTGCAGGTCGAGACGCTGCAGGCGCAGGATGCTGTCAACATCCCGCTCTGGTGGGGTCAGTCGGCGACGGCGTTCGCCAACGACCTGGGCATCAACGACTACAGCTCGTTCGCGTTCATCTCGTCGTGGCCGACCCAGCTGTACCGGGCGGCCGAGTGACCGAGTCGGGTTCACTCCGAGCACGCGCATCGCGCGGGCGACCCCTGGGTCGCCTGCTCGCGGTGCGCGTGCTCGGCATGCTCGCCGTGCTGTTCGTGCTGTCGGTGCTGATCTTCTCGCTCATGCACCTGGCCCCAGGCGACATCGTCAAGAACCTGCTGGGCAACCGCCCCGCCTCGCCCGAGGCGATCGCCGCCGTGCGGGCGCAGTACCGCCTCGATGACCCGCTGCCGGTGCAGTACCTCTCGTGGCTCGGCGGCGTCTTCACCGGCGACCTCGGCCAGTCGATCCGCCTGCAGGTGCCGGTCACTGTCGCGATCGGCAGTCGGATGGGGCTCACCCTGGCCCTCTGCGGCCTCGCCTTCGCCATCGCGCTCGTGGTCGCCGTGCCGCTGGGTGTGCGCAGCGCCGTGCGGGCGGGCGGCGTCGTCGACCGCGTCGCCAACGGCTTCGCGATCATCGGGCTGAGCGCCCCGACCTTCGCGGTGGGCCTCCTGCTGCTGTATGTCTTCGCCTACTACCTGCGCATCTTTCCGGTCTACGGCGCCGGCGACGGCGGCCTCGACACCCTGTGGCACCTCGTGCTGCCGGCCGTCACCCTCGCGCTCGGCCTCGGCGCAATCGTGCTCAAGCTCACCCGCACCGCCATGATCCGCGAGCTCGAGAGCGACTACGTCACCTTCGCGCGCGCCCGCGGCATCGGCGAACGCGCCGTCGAGCGCATCGCGCTGCGGGGGGCGGCCATCCCCATCGTCACCGGTGCGAGCCTCGTGCTCACCTTCCTCGTCGGCGGCACCGTGCTCGCCGAGACGACCTACGCCCTGCCGGGCCTCGGCACCCTCCTCCAGGACTCCGTGCTGTTCAAAGACATCGCCGTCGTGCAGTCGCTCACCCTGCTCATCGCCGTCGTCATCGCCGTGATCGCGCTGCTGGCCGACCTCGCCTACCTCATGCTCGATCCGCGCCTTCGGCGAACGGGGGTGCCGGCATGACCGCCGCCCTCACGCTGCTGCGCGCGACCCGCCCCCGCCGCCGGGCCCTGCCCGTCTCGGTGGTGCTGTCGCTCGGGCTGCTCGTGCTCGTCGTGCTCGCGGTGCTGTTCGGCGGGATGCTGTACCCCGACGCCATGCGGCAAGACATCCTCTCGGCACTTCTGCCCGCAGGAGCCGACGGGCATCCGCTCGGCACCGACGAACTCGGCCGCGACGTCTGGGCGATGACCGTCGCCGGAGCGTCGTCGGCGCTCGTCGGGCCGGTCTGCGTCGCGATCGGATCGATGATCCTCGGCATCGTGCTCGGCACCCTGGCCGGCTACGAGCGCGGCTGGCTCGACACCGTCATCAGCCGCTGGACCGACCTGCTGCTGGCCCTTCCCGTGCTGCTGGCCGCCATCGTCGTGTCTGGGCTGTTCGGCGGCGGCTACTGGGTGACCGTGGCGCTGCTCGTGCTGCTGTTCTCGCCCAGCGACATCCGCATCGTGCGCGCCGGCGTGCTCGAGCAGAGCGCGCGCCCCTATATCGAGGCGGCGCGGATGCTGTCGCTCTCGCGGTGGCGCGTGATGTTCCGGCACATCCTGCCCAACGTCTCGGTGCTCGTGATCACCAACGTCATGCTCAACATCGCCTTCGCGCTCGTCGCGTTCTCGTCGCTGTCGTTCCTGGGCGTCGGGGTCTCCCCAGGCACCGCCGACTGGGGGCGCCAGCTCACCGACAACCGCGCCATCATGTTCGACAATCCGGCGGCCGTCGTCGTGCCGGCCCTGCTCATCATCCTGGTCGCCTCGGCGGTCAACCTCGTGGGCGACTGGGCGGGGCAGCGGCTCTCGCAGGCGGGGAGGCTCACGTGAGCGGGGTCAGCATCCGGGGGCTTCGGGTGATCGGCCCCGAGCGCGAGATGGTCGCCGCTCTTGATGCCGAGATCGCGCCCGGCCACACCCTCGCCGTGATCGGCGAATCGGGCAGCGGCAAGACCCTCACCGCCAAGGCGCTCGTGGGGCTGCTGCCCCGCGGGTTCCGCGCCGAGGGCGCGGCCTCAGTGGCGGGGCGGGAGCTGCCGCTGGCCACGACCGGGTCGGCATGGCGCGCCGTTCGCGGCGGCACGGTCGCGCTGCTGCTGCAAGACCCCTTCACGAGCCTGTCGCCCGTGCACCGCTGCGGCGACCAGATCGCCTGGACCGTCGAGGCTGCCACCGGCGCGCGGCTTAGCCGCGCGGCCCGACTCGAGACGGCCGTCGCGCGCCTGGCCGAGGTCAAGCTGCCGCCCGAGGTCGCCCGCGCCTACCCGCATCAACTCTCCGGCGGCATGCGCCAGCGCGTCGCGATCGCGGCGGCCCTGGCCGCCGACCCCGAGCTGCTCATCGCCGACGAGCCGACCACGGCCCTCGACGCGTCGAACCAGGCGGAGATCCTCGATCTGCTGCGTGCGCTGCAGCAGCGGCGGCAGCTCAGCGTCGTGCTCATCTCGCACGACCTGGGGCTCGTCCGCGGCCGCACCGACGACGTGCTCGTCATGCGCCACGGCGAGGTCGTGGAGCGCGGCCGCACGGCCGACGTGCTGGCTGCGCCGCAGCATCCGTACACCCGTGCGCTGATCGCGGCCGACCCGGTGCTGGCCGCCGGTGCTGCGCCGGTCGTGCGGGATGTTCCCACCGGCCCGGCGCTGGTCGAGGTCTCGTCGCTCGTGAAGCAGTTCGGCGCGCGCACGGTGCTCGACGACGTGGCGCTGCGCATCGGCGAGGGCGAGATCGTCGGCGTCGTCGGAGAGTCGGGGTCGGGCAAGTCGACCCTCGCCCGCTGCATCGCCGGGCTCGAGCAGGAAGATGCCGGAACGATCACGTTCGCAGGCTCCGCCCTCGCCCCCGGCCGCGCGTCGCGCACGCCGGCGCAGATGCAGATCGTGTTCCAAGATCCTTACTCGTCGCTGAACCCGATGATGTCGATCGGGGCGATCCTGCGCGAGGCGCTCGCCGTGGCGAAGCGGCCGGCATCCGATGTCGCCGAGCTGCTCGAGACGGTGGGGCTCCCCGCCGAGTTCGCCGCCAAACGCCCCGCCGAGCTGTCGGGCGGTCAGCGGCAGCGCGTCGCGATCGCCCGGGCGCTGGCGCCGCGCCCGCGGCTGCTCATCTGCGATGAGTCGGTGTCGGCGCTGGATGTGTCGGTGCAGGCGGCGATCCTCGAGCTCATCGGGCGCCTGCGCGACGAGCTCGGCCTGTCGGTGCTGTTCATCTCGCACGACCTCGCCGTCGTGCGCATGCTCGCCGACTCGGTCGCCGTGCTGTGGGAGGGGCGCGTCGTCGAGACCGGCCCCTGCGCGCAGGTGCTGCACGACCCCGCCCACGACTACACCCGCATGCTGGTGGCCGCCGCCGCCCGCGAGAACACCTCGACCCGAGAGGACTGACGTGTCGGTCGCCCCGCTCACCGTCTCTGCCCAGCCCGCCGTCGGCGCGCTCCTGGATCAGGCCATCGAGGCCGTGGGGGAGCCGCGCGCCGAGCGCTGGCGCATCGACCGCACCGGGTATCGGCCCGAGCTCGTGGCGGCTCACGCCGGCGACGGCACGCTCGTCGGCGTCGCACTCACGACCGGTCGCCCCGCGACGGCGGCCACCAAGATCGTCGACGTGTGGGCGGCGGATGCGGGGGCCGCAGCATCCGTCATCGATGCGGTCGTCGCGCGTGCGCGACTGCGCGACGACGCCGTGGTCAAGTGGGAGCTCGCGCCGGGGCTGTCGCTGCCCTCGGCTGCTGTCGGGTTCGCGCCGATGCGCGAGCCGTGGGCCGCGGTGGGCACGGAAGACGTGCGCGGGTTCGCGCGGTGGCTGATCGAGGTGCCCCACGTCGAGCCCGGGTACTACGCGCAGACCACGATGTTCACGTGCGGGGCCGTGGCCGCGCTCATCGCGGCGGACGCCGGCGGGGTCTCGGGCTTCGGTGGGGCGGGGGATCGAGACCTCGAGCTGGAGTTCTGGCGCCGGGCGAGCAACTTTCCCGCGTGCGAGCCGGTCGGCCTCGCCGTCGCGCTGGCCGAGCGGGTCGGCTCGGGCGTCGAGGTCGCGCTCGACCACGACGGGCCCGTGCTGCTGGAGAGCTACGACGGGTTCGATCGGGCGTTCCGCGCCGAGCTGCAGGCCGAGTCGGTGCGCCGCGCCGGCGAGCTGGGCGTGCCGCTGCGGCGCGACCGGGTGGGCGTCGACGAGATCGCCCGCCGCGTGGGGGCGGGGGAGCGCGCGCTGCTGCTGATCGACGAGGAGCCCATGCACGGCGAGCACGGCCCGCACTGGATCGTCGCGCACGCCGCCGCCGGCGACCTCGTGCTCGTGCAGGAGCCCTGGATCAACCGCGCCACCGGTGAGACCTGGGTCGACGCGCACGACCTGCCCATCCGCCTGGCCGACCTCGAGCGGCTGGTCACCTGGAGCGAGTCGGGCTACCGGGGCGTGGTGTTCGCGGGCTGAGGGTCGGACAGGTGTGGTTGCGGTTCAGGTGTCGGATGCGGCGACCGGAGCAGGCAGCATCCGCCGCTCTCGTGTCGCTGCGCCCCAGCGGTCCGACAGATGGACGGTCGGGGCAGGGCTGAGCGGGGCCAGGGTGTTGTGCTCGGGTGTTGTGCTCGGGTGCGGTTGCGGTCCAGGTATCGGATGCGGCGACCTGGGCAGGCAGCATCCGTCACTTTCGTGTCGCTGCGCCCCAGCGCTCCGACAGATGGACGGGCGCGGGCTCAGAGGGTGCGGTCGAACGCGCCGTCGCGGGTCGAGACGATGTCTTTGCCGAGCGGCATGAGCGAGATCGGCACCATCTTGAAGTCGGCGATCGCCAGCGGGATGCCGATGATCGTGATGCACAGCGCGATCCCCGAGGCGATGTGGGCGAGGGCGAGCCACCAGCCGGCGAGGATCACCCAGATCACGTTGCCGAGGAACGAGCCCACGCCCGCCGTCGGCTTCGACACGATCTGGCGGCCGAACGGCCAGATCGCGTAGTTCGCCGTGCGGAACGACGCGATCGCCCACGGGATCGTGATGATCGGGATGAGCAGCAGCACCCCCGCCAGCACATAGCCGAGGAACAGCCAGAAACCGGCGAAGACCAGCCAGATGATGTTCAGAAGCGTGCGCATGGGGCGATTCTCTCAGGAGCGGATGCCGGGCGGCATCCCTTCGACCTCGCCCTCGCCCTCGCCCGAGGCGAGGAGATCGCGGCAGGCGAGGGCGGATTGCGGGGATTCGGTCCTCGCTTCGCGAAACCTCCTCGCCTCGAGCGAGGGCGGGCGGATGCTGCGGAGCACCGGTCAGGGCCGGGCAGCCCGCCGCTGGGCGTGACGCAGCAGGCCGACGAGGCCCGTGACGAGCACGAGCGCCCCCATGCCGAGCAGCCCGTAGGCGACGGCGCTGCCGGCGTCGAGGGTCTCGATCCACGACATGGCGGCGGTGCGACTGCCGGGGTCGCCGAGCGTGCGCAGCGCGATCAGCGCGATCGCGGCGAAGACGGCGCCCCACACGATGCCCGCCCAGCGGATGCGCGGCCGGGGCAGGGCGGTGTCGTCGTCGGGGGCGGCATCCGTCGCCTCATCGGGCGCCTGCGCGTTCAGCTCGAGAGTCTGTTCGATGTCGCTCATGATGCGTCCTCCTCCGCGGCTTCGACCAGGTAGATGCTGATCGATCCGGATGTCTGGTCGAGCGTGACCTGCTGCCGCGTGGTGGGCTCATCGACCGTCGAGAAGCGGTCGTCGAGAGCGAACCGACCGTCGGCGGTCGGGGTGGTCTCGACGCGTTCGACATCGACCGTCGCCCCGTCGGCCCGCTCGCGGTAGAGCTGCACCCAGGCATCGCCGAGGGTGGCCGTCAGATGCACCTCGACGCCCGCCTCGATGCGGATCTCGGTCGTGCCGGTGCCTTTGCGCACGGTGATCGGCTCGCCCTCGCCACCCGTGTCGAGCACGGTGATGCCGAGCCAGCCGAACGGCTGCGCGACGCTGGTGCGCTCGGGGGCCGCGTTGGAGATCCAGGTGTCGCCGAGCACGAGGTTCTTGCCGAGCGGGAGGGCGGCGACGCCTGCTCCGACCACGAGGAGCACGATCGCGACGAATGCGAGGAATCCGCTCCGGCGGCGCAGGGCGCCGGCAGCGAACATGCCGAGGCCGACCACCAGCGTCGCGCAGAACAGGCCCATCGCCGGGGCGAACGACCGGTCGGCGGCGGGCACCGACAGGGCCGTCACGGCTCCGAGCACGGCAGCCGCGCCGAGCACGACGGCGACGAACGCGGCGCTCGTGCGAGGGCTCGTCGCCCGGCGCACCCGCCGCCGCTCGGCCGCTTCTGCGGAGAACTGCGCGCCGTGCGCGTGGCGCTCGCGGCGCGCCTGCTCGCGGGCCGCGCGTGCGGCATCCTGCTGCTCCCGTCGCCACTGCGCGTCTTGCGCACGCCAGGCGGCGTGCTGCTCGCGCCAGGCCGCGAGCTCGTCGCTCGCCTGCTGCGCGTCGATCGGCGCCGAGTCGTCGATCGGCGCGGCGTCGTCGTACGGCTCGGCGCCTGAGTCTGAGGAGGCGATGGATGCCGGCTCGGTGGCGGCAGCATCCATCGCCTCGTCCTCCACCGTCGGATCCGCCCCCGAAGCGGACTCGTCGATGGAGGAGTCCGGGGCCTCGGATGCTGCGGAAGCCGTTCGCAGATCCGGCACAGGGGCACCCGGGGCACGGCGTGCGGAACGCACGATGAAGAAGACGAGACCGGCGATGACGGCGAGCCCGAGCACGCCGAAGAAGGCGAAGACGATCGCGCCGCGGGGATCGGCGAAGAGGGCGAGCGTGGGCAGCCCGAGCGCCACGGCGAGCGGCGCGGGGAGCAGCCCGGCGACGGCGAACAGCACGATGCCGATCGATGCGGCGGAGAAGCGTCCGCGCAGGGCGTCTTGCAGGTGGATGCGCCCGCCGAGGTCGGGGAGCACCGCCCACGCGACGGCGTACGCGAGAAGCGCCGGCAGCCCGAAGAGGGCGGTGACGACCAGGATGCCTCTGACGATCAGGGGATCGATGCGCAGCCGAGCGGCGACACCCGCGGCCACGCCGCCGATCCAGCCGTCGCCGCGCACGATGCCGATGCCCGAGGTCCACGCGAAGAAGCGGTTCGAGCGCGGCGGGGCGAGAGGCGGTGGGCCGGGGTCGGCCACGGCGGTGGTGGTCATGGATCGATCCTCTCGACAGGCCCGCCGCGCTGCCATGGGGGGATCCCCTGACTGACCCCTGATTCCCGCGGCCGCGCGTTCGCGGCGGCGACGCGGAGTGATTGGATGGCGGCATGTCGTCCGGTCCGCTCGTCTCCGCCGTGCGCCCCGCGCGCCCGCCGCGTCCTCCGCGCCCGCCCCGCATCGCCGCGGCCCCGCGCCCCGCGCTCGTGCGCCCGCGGGAATGCGCCGTCTCGGGCGTCTCGGCGGGGCTCGCCCGTCACCTCGGTGCCCCGGTCTGGGCGATCCGGGCGCTGTTCGTCGCGCTCGTTCCCGCTCTCGGGGCCGGCGTGCTGCTGTATGCGTGGTGCTGGGCGCTGATGCCGTGGGAGGCCGGGTCGCAGACGCCCGCCCGCCGAGCGCCCGTGGCGTGGATGCTGGTGGGCACGGCCGCGGTGCTGACGATCGTGGCGATGCCGATGCTGTCTGCGCTGTCGTCGCAGGGGTGGGTGGAAGGCTACGTGCCCTTCGGCGAGCTCAGCCTGACGGCCGTCACGGTCGTGCTCGTCGCGGCGATCGTCGCGCTGTCGGTGACGGCGGCGAGCTGGGCGACCTTCATCGATCGAGGCGACCCGAACCGAGGGCCGCGGCAGTCCGCGGCGGTGCGGTGGTCTGCCGCGGGCGTGCTGGCCGTGCTGCTGACGGTGTGCTGGCTCGCCCAGGGGCTGCGGGTGGTCGGCGTCGGCGTGCTCGTGCTCGGCCTGCTGCCGCTGGCCGGCATCCTGCTGATCGTGCTGGCCCCGCTCGCGGGTGCCTGGCGCGACCTCTCCGGAGAGCGGATCAAGCGCATCCGCGAGGAGCAGCGCGCCGAGATGGCCGCCCACCTGCACGACTCGGTGCTGCAGACGCTGGCGCTGATCCAGAATCGCTCAGGGGCATCGAGCGAGGTCTCGCGCCTGGCCAGGGCGCAGGAGCGCGAGCTGCGGGCCTGGCTCTACGACGGCGACGCGCCCGCCGACAGCGATCTGCCCACCGACCTGCGCGACTACGCCGGCGCGCTCGAACTCGACTACCCCGTGCGCATCGACGTCGTGTCGGCGGGCCTGTCGACCGAGCGCGCGAGCGGCGAGGTCGCCGCAGCGGCACGCGAGGCCATGCTCAACGCCGCGCGTCACGCCGGCGGCGAGGTCTCGGTCTACATCGAGGGCAGCGAGCGCGGCGTCGACGTCTATGTGCGCGACCGCGGAGCGGGATTCGACGTGGATGCCGTCGCCGACGACCGGCTCGGTGTGCGCCAGTCGATCGTCGGGCGCATGCGCAGGGTCGGCGGGTCGGCGACGGTGAAGTCCGGCGAGGGCGGCACCGAGGTGCATCTGAGCTTCACGGCGGGAGATGCCCGTGGCTGACAGCATCCGCGTCGTGATCGTCGACGACCATTCGATCTTCCGGTCGGGCCTGCGCAGCGACCTCGACCCGGCGATCGTCGTGGTCGGCGAGGCGGCGGACGTGCCCGCCGCGCTCGCCGTGATCGCCGACACGCGGCCCGACGTCGTGCTGCTCGACGTGCATCTGCCCGGCGGCGACGGCACCGGCGGCGAAGAGGTGATCCGCGGCAGCGGCGGGGTGGCGACCCGCTTTCTCGCGCTGAGCGTGTCGGACGCGGCCGAAGACGTCGTGCGGGTGATCCGCGCGGGGGCGCGGGGGTACATCACGAAGGGATCGTCGGCGGCCGAGGTGAGCCGGGCGGTTCAGACCGTCGCAGGCGGCGATGCCGTGTTCTCGCCGCGGCTCGCGGGATTCGTGCTCGATGCGTTCGGCGCCGTCGTCGGCGAGACGGCCACCGTCGACGACGAGCTCGACCGACTGTCTGCGCGGGAGCAGGAGGTCATGCGCCTCATCGCGCGCGGCTACGCCTACAAAGAGGCCGCGGCCGAGCTCTACATCTCGATCAAGACCGTCGAGACGCACGTCTCGGCGGTGCTGCGCAAGCTCCAGCTGTCGTCGCGGCACGAGCTGACGGTGTGGGCGTCGGAGCGACGCCTGCTCTGAGGCTGCAGGCCACGGCATCCGACTCGCCCTCGCCCTCGCCCGAGGCGAGGAGATTGCGGCGGGCGAGGGCGGATTGTGGGGATTCGGCCCTCGCTCCGCGAGATCTCCTCGCCTGAAGCGAGGGCGGGCGGATGCTGCGCCGGCGGCCGGGCCCGAGGCTCGGGTGTCGGGGCTCGCGCCTAGACTTGATGAGACATGAGCGACCCCATCAAGCCCGTCATCGTGGGCGCCACACCCGCCGGAGCCCGCCCCGACGAAGACCTGCTCGAGGGGCTCAACCCGCAGCAGCGCGAAGCGGTGACCTATCGCGGCCAGGCGCTGCTGATCGTCGCCGGAGCCGGGTCGGGCAAGACCAGTGTGCTGACGCGCCGCATCGCGTCGCTGCTGCGCGGACGAGAGGCGTGGCCCAGCCAGATCCTCGCGATCACCTTCACCAACAAGGCCGCAGGCGAGATGCGCGAGCGCGTCGAGCAGCTGGTGGGCGACAGTGCGCGCGGCATGTGGATCTCGACGTTCCACTCGGCGTGCGTGCGGATCCTGCGCCGCGAGGCCGAGCAGTTCGGGTTCACCAAGAGCTTCACGATCTACGACTCGGGCGACTCGCGTGCGCTCATCAAGCGCCTGGTCAAGCAGCACGAGGCCGATGCCTACGGCCTCACCCCGGCCGCCGTGCAGGGCAAGATCTCGAAGCTCAAGAACGAGTTGGCGGATGCCGAGAGCTACGCCCGCACGGCGAACCTCTCCGACCCCGCCGAGCGCCTGTTCGTCGAGATCTTCGGCGACTATCAGCGCGAGCTGCAGAAGGCCAACGCCTTCGACTTCGACGATCTCATCGGGCAGACGGTGTTCCTGTTCCGGGCCTTCCCGCACGTCGCCGACGTATACCGGCGGCGGTTCCGCCACATCCTCGTCGACGAGTATCAAGACACCAACCACGCGCAGTACGCGCTGATCCACGAGCTGACCCGGCCCGTGGTGGGCGCAGCATCCGAGCCGTATGCCAGCGGCGGCATGATGATCTTCGAGGCCGACCAGGCGCCCGAGCTCGAGGGGGCGTCGCTGACCGTCGTGGGCGACTCCGACCAGTCGATCTACGCCTTCCGCGGCGCCGACATCCGCAACATCAGCGAGTTCGAGCGCGACTTCCCGGGGGCGAAGGTGGTGCTGCTCGAGCAGAACTACCGGTCGACGCAGAACATCCTGAGCGCCGCCAACGCCGTGATCGGCCACAACTTCGACCGCAAAGACAAGAAGCTGTGGACCGACGTGGGCGAGGGCGAGAAGATCGTCGGCTTCACCGGCTATTCGCAGCACGATGAGGCCCAGTTCGTCGCCGACGAGGTCGAGACACTTCGCCGGGGCGGCCTCGACTATTCGCAGATGGCGATCTTCTACCGCACCAACTCGCAGTCGCGTGCGCTGGAAGAGATCCTCATCCGCGCCGCCGTGCCCTACAAGATCATGGGCGGCACCAAGTTCTATGAGCGCGCCGAGATCAAAGACGCCCTCGCCTACCTGATCGCCGTCGCCAATCCCGCCGACGAGATGGCGATGCGTCGCATCATCAACCGGCCGCGGCGCGGCATCGGCGACGTGACCATCGAGACGATCGCCCGCTACGCCGCCGACGAGCAGATCACCTTCCGCGATGCGCTCGCCAATGCCACCTCGCTCGGGGTCGGCCCCAAGATCCAGACCGCGATCACGCACCTCGACGCCGTTCTCGTGGAGGCGGCGGAGATCATGCTGCCCGCCTCGGGCGAGGTCGCCCCGCCGACGTCGGTGGCCGACGGCCTCAACGTGCTGCTGAACAAGAGCGGCTACCGCGACGCACTGCGCGCGAGCAAAGACGCGCAGGATGAGGCGCGGCTCGAGAACCTCGACGAGCTCGTCGCGGTCGCCCGCGAGTTCGCCCGCAATAACCCCGAGGGCACGCTGCTCGACTTCTTGACCGAGGTATCGCTGGTCGCAGACGCCGACGACCTCGACGACGCGTCGGGCTCGGTCTCGCTCATGACGCTGCACACGGCGAAGGGTCTCGAGTACGACGCCGTCTTCCTCACCGGCGTCGAGGAAGACCTCATTCCGCACCGCATCTCGGCGGGCGAGCCCGGCGGCCCGCAGGAGGAGCGGCGCCTCTTCTACGTCGGCATCACGCGTGCGCGCAAGCGCCTCTACCTCTCGCTCGCGATGACCCGCGCGCAGTTCGGCGAGGTGTCGGTGGCGATGCCCAGCCGCTTCCTGCAGGAGATCCCGGTGGACCTCATGCACTGGCGCCAGTCGCCGGGAGATGTCAACTCGCGCGGTGGCACGCAGTCGCGCGCGCTGAACGCGCGCCGCGGGTTCAGCGGCGGCTCGGGCGGTGGGCGCTACGGCGACGACCTCGTGCCGTTGCCCCGCCGCGAGAAGCCCGCGGGCGACCTCAGCCAGTTCGCCAATCGCATCCCGGCGAAGGTGCGCGACAACGGCGACATGGTCTTGGGCCCGGGTGACCGCATCCGTCACGACGATTTCGGCGAAGGACGCGTGGATGCCGTCACCGGCGAGGGCGCGAAGCGCGTCGCCCATGTGCGGTTCGACTCGGCAGGTGCCAAGAAGCTGCTGATCAAGATCGCCCCGATCGAGAAGCTGTAGATCGACTCCCCGCGCAACGCTTCCTGCTCGCATAGCAATCTGATAGATATGTGGCGAGGGGACCGGGCACTGATGCCCGGCGTCGGCCGAACCCCCGGACGGTCGACAGAGAGGATGGGATGCTCGTTCTCGCGCGTGCGCGGTCGCTGCGAGTGATCGTTCGGTTCGTCGTCGCGTCGCTGCTCGGTTCGCTATGGGTGTTCGGGGCGGCTGCACCCGTCGCCCCCGAAAGCGCCTCGATCTCCGGACGTGTGGAGTTTCCGGTCGGTGTCAGCACCGCCGAGGGGCAGACCTTCGTGGCGCTCTATTACTCGCACAGCCCGACTTGGTCGCTTTCGGAGACGGCGGTCGGGGCCGACGGGTCGTACACGATCAGTGGACTTGCGGCGGGAACGTATCTGGTCGAGTTCCGCTCCTCGGATCGAGCCGTGCTCGATGAGTGGTGGAACGGAGCGGAAGACGATGCCGACGCAGCCACCCGCATCGTCCTGCGTGCGGGAGAGACACGCTCACGCGTCGACGTGGTGCTGGAGGAGTCTGCGGTGCTCTCCGGCACGGTCTCGGTTCCCGACGGGGTAGACCGAGCGCAGGGGTCGACCGATGTCATCCTTCGTGGTGTCGATGGCGGGGGCACCTCATACACCGTGGGCGCCGACGGCGGCTTCCGTTTCATGGGTGTGAGGCCGGGGACGTATCGACTTGAGGTTCGCTCGTTCGACCTGCCGGTGCTGGACCAGTGGTGGGACGGTGGCGACGACTACAGCCACGCCACCCCGATCACACTCGGAACGGCCGAGAAACGAAGCGACATCCTCGTCACGCCCGCCCGGTCCGCGATCATCTCCGGCACCGTGACACTCCCGGAGGGGATCGACCCGGAGGTCGGGTCCACAACGGTTCTGGCGAGAACACTCGACGATCGGCTGCTCGGCTCGGCTTTCGTCGAGCGGGACGGGACGTACACGATCATCGGCCTGCCTCCGGGCCCGGTGAAGCTGAAGTTCGTCTCGAGCGGACGGCAGGTCGCCACCGAGTGGTGGCAGGATCAGCCTGACCTCGCATCGGCGACGGTTCTCAACCTCGCTCCCGAAGAGGTGAGGAACGATGTCGACGCGACGCTGGGCCCGGGGGCATCGATCAGCGGCTCTGTGCAGCTTCCGGACGGCGTGGACGGGAACTCGGGCACTGTCTGGGTATACGCCTACGCGGTGGGTGCACCGGAAAAGGCTGCCGCATCGACTTCCGTGAGGGGGAGCGACGGCTGGTTCTCCTTCCACGGGCTGACCCCGGGTGAGTACAAGCTCCAGTTCGTCCCCCAGAATCTCGCGGCCGTCGGCGAGTGGTGGCGTGATGCGCGCGACTTCTCCTCGGCGACAGTCATCGCCCTCGCGCCGGGGCAGGCGCGTGAAGCGGTGGATGCAGTGCTGTCGTCGCCGCCGCCCGCGACGCTCACGACGGCGACGCCGACGATCTCGGGCACGATCGCGTACGGGTCGACGTTGACGGCGAAGCCGGGTTCGTGGACGAGCGGCACGACCTTCACGTACCAGTGGTACGCGTCGGGCAAGGCGATCTCGGGGGCGACGAAGTCGACCTTCACGCTCGCTTCGGCGCAGAAGGCGAAGACGATCACCGTGAAGGTGACCGGTAAGAAGTCCGGTTACACGACGGTGTCGAAGACTTCGAAGGCCACGGCGAAGGTCGCGACGGTGGCGACGCCGAAGATCAGCGGCACGGCGAAGGTCGGCAAGAAGCTGACCGCGAAGCCGGGCACGTGGACGAGCGGCACGAAGTTCACGTACCAGTGGTACGTCGGCGGCAAGGCGATCTCGAAGGCGACGAAGTCCACCTTCACGCTGACCAAGAGCCAGAAGGGCAAGACGATCACGGTGAAGGTGACCGGCAAGAAGTCGGGCTACGCCACGGTCGCCAAGACCTCGAAGGCCACCGGCAAGGTGTAGCGCCCCGACATCTTCGCGGTCGTGAGTGGCCTCCCCTCATAGCTCTCTGATAGATATGAGGCAGAGACCGGACTGTGGGAGTCCGGCGCTGGGGGCGGGGCCTGGGGGCGCCGTCGAGGGGAATCTGCATGTCTGCACTTCTGCGCCGTCGTTCGGCGCGCTCGATCGCTCGACTCGCTGTCGCTGCGCTGGTGGGTTCTGCCCTCACCTTCGCCGTGGCCGCGCCGTCATCGGCCGCCGACAGCGGTGGCAGCGCACTGCCGGTGAGCACACAGCAGGGCGGCTCCGCTGCGGATGCTGCGCCTCTTGCGCCCCAGCCCGTGCCGGACCCGGCCGCGAACCCCGACCCCGATCCCTCTCCTGCGGCACCGCGCGCCGAGGACGACGCCGCGCACAAGCCGGCCAGTCCGAGCGGGGGCGTCGTCACACCCCGTTCGACCTCGCGGACCACGCTTGCGGCGGCGGCGACAGCATCGCTCTCGGGCACGGTGACGTTGCCGGCGGGTGTCAGCGCAGACCAGGGATCCACCTGGGTCTATGTCTACAAGGCGACCGAGGAATTCGAGACCTCGGGCTCTGCGTGGGTCGAGAACGACGGAACCTTCGTCGTGAACGATCTCGCGCCAGGCAGCTACAAGGTCGAGTTCACTTCCTGGGACCGGCCCGTCTTCGACGAGTGGTGGAACGACCAGCCCGATTTCGACTCGGCGACGACCATCACCCTCGCCTCCGGCCAGGCTCGCACGGGAATCGATGCGACGCTCAGCAAGTCGGCCACGATATCGGGAACGGTGACCTTCCCTGTCGGCGTCGATTCCTCCAGCGGCTACACGGACGTCAGCGTCTATACGGCCGGCGGGGAGTATGTCACCAGCGGATGGGTCGATGAAGAGGGCGACTACCTCGCCACCGGGCTTTCCGCCGGCGACTACAAGGTCAAGTTCGACGCCTCCGGCCTCCCCGTGGTCGACGAGTGGTGGGACGACGCCGCCGATCAGGCCTCGGCCACCGTGCTCACGCTCGCCTCCGGCGAGCAGCGCACCGGCATCGACGCAACGCTGGCGCAGGGTGCCTCGATCTCGGGCAAGGTGACCTTCCCGAACGGCTTCGATACGAGCAAGGGCAGCACCGAGGTCGATGTCTACACCGCCGACGACGGCTACAGCGCGGGCTACGCGAGCGTGGGCGCCGACGGCACCTTCCGCGTCGACGGCCTGCCTGCGGGCGACTACAAGGTGCGCTTCTCGTCGTGGGAGCGTGCGCTCCTCGACGAGTGGTGGAACGACAAGACCGACTTCGACTCGGCGACGACCGTCACCGTGACCACGGGGCAGGCCCTCGCGGGCATCAACGCGGCGCTGGCGAAGTCGGCGACCATCTCGGGCAAGGTCACTTTCCCCTCGGGCATCTCGCTGAGCTCGGGACACACGACCGTCTCGGCGTCGCCGACCGGCGGATCAGGAAACTACGAGTCCGCCTACGTCAACTCCGACGGCACCTACCGCATCACGGGGCTCACCGCGGGCTCGTACAAGGTCTACTTCTCGCCGTACGGCGTCGATGTGCTCGGCGAGTACTGGGACAACAAGGTCACGTGGGAAGACGCGACGATCATCACCCTCGCCGCCGGTGGCAGCAAGACCGGCGTGAGCGCGTCGCTGGCCAAGGCGTCGTCGGTCTCCGGCAAGGTCACCTTCCCGGCCGGCACTGTGCGCTCCGACTACGACACGAGCGTGCAGATCTACTCGACGACGGACTCCAACAGCTACCTGACGTCGGGATCCGTGGCAGCCAACGGCACCTACAAGGTGTCGGGTCTTGCCGCCGGCACGTACAAGGTGAAGTTCTCGACGACCGCCACGGGCGCAGCATCCGAATGGTGGGACAACAAGACCACTTTCGCCGCCGCGTCGAAGCTCACGCTGACCGCCGGTCAGGCCAAGACGGGCGTCAACGCGACGCTGGGGGCAGACGCCACGATCTCGGGCGTGCTCAGCTACCCCGAAGGCACGGAGCGGAGCTCGTCGACGGCGGGATACATCACGGCCCTCGCGGCCAGCGACCAGAGCTACGCCGGTTCGACCTACACGGATGCTGAGGGCAACTACTCGATCGCCGGTCTCGCTCCCGGGTCGTACAAGCTCGTGTTCTACCCGGATGAGTTCGGGTTCGCCCTCGAATGGTGGAACGACAAGGTCGACTTCCAGGCCGCGACGGCGGTGACCCTCACGGCGAACCAGGACAAGACCGGCATCAACGCGACGTTCGGCCGGGGCGCGTCGATCTCGGGCACGGTGACGGGCGGGCAGCTCGCCGACGGATACGGCGGCGCGATCGCCTATCGCCTCTCGTCTGACGGCACGTGGGACTTCGAATACTGGGTGGCCCTGCGCGGCGAGGGGGAGTACACGATCCCCGGACTTCGCCCCGGCACGTACACCGTGCAGTTCACCGATCAGATGGGCATGGGCGGCGGAAGGTCGGTCGAAGCCGCAGCCGAACCGGTGGAGCCGAAGACCGAGTGGTGGAACGACAAGCCCGATCAGCTGTCGGCGACCCGCATCACCCTCACTGCCGACCAGGCCCGCACGGGCATCGACGCCGATATCTCGACGACCGCTCCGGCGACGCTGAAGACGGCGACGCCGACGATCTCGGGCACGGTGGCGGTCGGGTCGAAGCTGACGGCGAAGCCGGGCACCTGGACGAGCGGCACGAAGCTCGCCTACCAGTGGTACGCGTCGGGCAAGGCGATCTCGAAGGCGACGAAGTCGACGTTCACACTGACGTCGGCGCAGAAGGCGAAGACGATCACCGTGAAGGTGACCGGCACGAAGTCCGGTTACACGACGGCGTCGAAGACCTCGAAGGCGTCGGTGAAGGTCGCGACGGTGGCGACGCCCAAGATCAGCGGCACGGCGAAGGTGGGCAAGAAGCTCACGGCGAAGCCGGGCACGTGGACGAGCGGCACCAAATTCACCTACCAGTGGTACGCGAGCGGCAAGGCGATCTCGAAGGCCACGAAGTCGACGTTCACGCTGACGAAGTCGCAGAAGGGCAAGACGATCACGGTGAAGGTGACCGGCAAGAAGTCGGGCTACGCCACGGTCGCCAAGACCTCCACCGCGACCGCCAAGGTCAAGTAACGCCCGCAGCGCGGGCCCGCCGCCCGCGCTGCGCGAGAAACCACTCCCGGTTCGAGACACACCGCCTGGCGCGATGTTTCGACCGGGAGTGGTTTTTCTCGTGGACACGGGCGTCGCCGGTGTGATATCCATCAAGGACGAGTTCGTGAGGGGACGAACTCGCTGCGGATTCTTGGGGGGATTCGATGACTTCTGCGCATCGACGCGCAGCATCCGGGCGCGTGCTCGGAATGCTGACGACAGCAGTTCTGACCGTTGCGGCACTGGTGGGGCTTGCGGCTCCCGCATCCGCCGTGGCGACCGGCACGATCACCGGCACCGTCTGGGACGACGGGGGTGAGCCGGCAGCCGATGTGCACGTCGCCGCGTACGCCGCGGGGCACTCCGCGCCGGCCGCCGAGGTGACGACGGACGACGACGGCGAATACGACCTCGCGGGCCTCGAACCGGGCATCTACACGGTCTCGTTCGAGTCGTGGGCCGAAGAGCCCACGCTCGTGCCGGAGTGGTGGGACGACGCCCCGGCCCGGGCGGCCGCGACGCCCATCACGGTGACGGCGGGCGTGACGACGGCCGACATCAGCCCGTACCTCAGCACATCGGCGGCCATCGAGGGGCGCGTGTCGGACGCCAACGACGACCCGCTCGCCGACGTGCGGGTGACGGCGGTGCCACAGATGCCCGGATACGAGTCATGGCAGCGCGAGACGACGACGGATGCGGCAGGCAACTACCGCATCGACGGTCTCGGTCCTGGCGAATACAAGGTGCGCTTCGAAGCCACCGACGAGTCGCCCAGCGTGCTCGCCGAATGGTGGAGCGACGCCGGCGACTCGGACGAGGCGACCACGATCGACGCCTTCTCGGGCTCGGTGATCAGCGGCGTCGACGCGCAGCTGACGCGCGCCGCCGCCTTCTCAGGTGTCGTCACCACGGCCGACGGCACACCGGTCTCGGGCGTGGACGTCGAGGCCTACTCCTACGACCCGCTCGACGACATCTGGCAGTACACCGCCTCGGTCGCCACCGACGTCGACGGCGCCTATCGCATCGGCGGGCTCGTCGCGGGCGACTACAAGGTGCACTTCGACGCGACGTATGCCGACACGGCCGTCGCGAGCCAGTGGTGGGACGCCGCGCTCACCCGCGGTGCGGCGACCCTCGTCAACGTCGAAGCCGGCAAGACGAACACCACCGTGAGCCCCGTGCTCGCCGCGGCCGGACGCGTTTCGGGGGTCGTCTCGGTGCGTGGGGTTCCCGCCGCCGGCGTCACCGTCACGGCGTACGCCTACGATGCCGAATCGGCGGCGTGGGACGAACTGGCCGAGACGACGAGCGGCACCGCAGGCGCCTACGCGATCGCGGGCCTCGCGCCCGGCACCTATCGCATCGGATTCGACGCATCGGCGACCGCCTACGCCGTCGACGCGGAGTGGTGGAAGGATGCGGCCACCATCGCCGCCGCGAATGACGTGGTCGTGACCGCCGGCGGCACCGTCTCGGGCATCAGCGGTGAGCTCGGCCAGCTCGCCACGCTGAAGTCGGCGACACCCACGATCAGCGGCACGGTGGCGTACGGCTCGACGGTGACGGCGAAGCCCGGCACGTGGACGAGCGGCACGACCTTCGCGTACCAGTGGTACGCGTCGGGCAAGGCGATCTCGGGGGCGACGAAGTCGACCTTCACGCTCGCTTCGGCGCAGAAGGCGAAGACGATCACCGTGAAGGTGACCGGTAAGAAGTCCGGTTACACGACGGTGTCGAAGACCTCGAAGGCCACGGCGAAGGTCGCGACGGTGGCGACGCCGAAGATCAGCGGCACGGCGAAGGTCGGCAAGAAGCTGACCGCGAAGCCGGGCACGTGGACGAGCGGCACGAAGTTCACGTACCAGTGGTACGCCGGCGGCAAGGCGATCTCGAAGGCGACGAAGTCCACCTTCACGCTGACCAGGAGCCAGAAGGGTAAGACGATCACGGTGAAGGTGACCGGCAAGAAGTCGGGCTACGCCACGGTCGCCAAGACCTCGAGGGCCACCGGCAAGGTGAAGTGACGCCCGCGACGTAGGCTGGCCGAATGGCACTGTTCTCGCGCAAGAAAGACCAGCACCCCGACGACGGCGTCGGCGGGGGAGATGACAGCGCCGTTCCGGATGCCGCGCCCGCGGCCTCCGAGCAGGTGCCGGAGGCCGACACGACCCCCGCCCCCGACGTGACGGTGCCCGACGTGACGGTGGAGGCCGTGCCGGCCGTGGGCATCTCGACCACGGCGTTCCGCGGGCTGGGCTCGCAGCATCCGTCGGACGCGCCGGCCGCCGCCGCCCCGACGATCCCCGTGCGCACGCCGCGCCCGCCGGCCGAGGCGCCCGCGCCCACCGAGACCGTCCCCGGACTCAAAGACAACGTGCTGCTGCGCCATGCCCTCGCCCAGCTCGCCGAGCAGAGCACGCCGCAAGACCTCATCCACGTCGGGCGCGCGCTGCTGCAGGGGCACCTTTTTCTGCGTATCAAGGGCGACGCGCGCACGCTCGTCTCCGAAGGCAAAGACCTGCCGCTGGGCATCGCGACCGTCGACGGCAAGCCGTATGTGCTGGCCTACTCGAGCGGCGCCGCGCTGAGCGAGAGCGTCGCGGCAGACGGCGACACCGACACCTCGGCCATGGGACAGCCCGTGACCACCGTGCTGCGCTACGCCCTCGGCGGCACCTACGAGGGCCTCATCATCGACCACGCCTCGGCTCCTCGACGGGCGATCCTGCCGCGGGAGTTCGTGCAGCGCATCATCGACTCGGCCGACCCGCAGCTGACCCTCAAGAAGCTCCTCGCCGCCCCGCGCACGCCCGAGACCGCCGCCGAGGTCGCCGCGGCGCTGACCACCGCGCCGATCTGGGTCGCCGTGAACACCGGCCCCGACGGACGCACCGGCATCGCCGAGACCCGCATGACCGACGGCGCGCGCTACGTCGAGGTGTACTCGCACCCCATCGAGGTCGCCGGCACGGGCCGCAGCGACAAGTCGGCGGCGATCCCGGCGGCCAAGCTCGCCGAGCTGCTGCGCACCGACGCGACGATCACGGGAGTGCTGGTCGACCCCGCGGGGCCGTGGATCCAGCTCGAGCGCGCCGACCTCGGGCCGCTGCTGGCGGTGACCGAGCCGAGCGACGGCGAGGGGTGACGACGGCGCGGCCGTGGCCCTAGGGTCGGACCCATGGCGTCGGAGCGCATCACCCTCACCGTGCCGGGCCCGCAGGGGGACCGCGAGGTGGGGCTGTCGAGCCCCAACCGCGTGATCTGGCCCGAGGCGAGCATCACCAAGCACGAGCTCGCCGAGTACTTCATCGCGGTCTCGGGGCCGTTCCTGGCTGCCAACGGGCACCGCCCGGTGTCGCTGGAGCGCTTTCCGGAGTCGATCGACGGCGAGCGGTTCTTCTCGAAGAACCCGCCGAAGGGCACGCCCGACTACGTCGATTCGGTGATGTGCACCTACAACAGCGGGCGGCGGCATCCGCAATTGGTGCTCACCGAGCCGGCGGCCATCGTGTGGGCCGCGCAGATGAACACCGTCGTGTTCCACCCGTGGGCCTCGCTCGCGGCCGACACCGACAACCCGGTCGAACTGCGCATCGACCTCGATCCGCAGCCCGGGACCGACTTCTCGGATGCTGCCGCCGTCGCCCCCGAACTGCGTGCGGTTCTGCGCGAAGCCGGGCTGGAGCCGTGGCTGAAGACGAGCGGAAACCGCGGCATCCATGTGTTCTGCCCGATCGAGCCGACCCACGAGTTCCTCGACGTGCGCCACGCCGTGATCGCCGCCGGCCGCGAGCTGGAGCGGCGGCTGCCCGACAAGGTGACGACCAACTGGTGGAAGGAGGAGCGCGGCGAGCGCATCTTCGTCGACTTCAACCAGGCCAACCGCGACCGTACGATGGCCGGCGCCTACAGCCCGCGGGCGCTGCCGACGGCGACGGTCGCGACGCCCATCACGTGGGATGAGCTCGCGGCCGGCGTCGACCCCACTGCCTTCACGGTGCGCACGGTGCCCGATCGGCTCGCCGAGATCGGCGACCCGTGGGCGCAGCTGCAGGACGCCCCTGGGCGCATCGACACGCTGCTGGAGTGGTGGCAGCGCGACCTCGACAACGGCCTCGGCGAACTGCCCTTCCCGCCGGAGTTCCCCAAGATGCCGGGCGAACCGCCCCGGGTGCAGCCCAGTCGTGCCCGCAGAGTCGAGGAGTGAGGGTGTTCGACTTCTTCGCCGCGTACCCGACGATCCTGCTGTTCGTGCTGGTCGGCATCGGCGCGGTGCTCGGACGTCTCCACGTGAAGGGGGTGTCGCTGGGGGCAGCGGGCGTGCTGTTCGCGGCGATCGGCCTGAACGCGTGGTCGGTCTCGCAGGGGGTCACCCAGGAGATCCCGGTCGCCGTCGGCGACCTCGGGGTGATCGTCTTCGCGTTCTGCACCGGGGTGATCGCCGGACCGGGGTTCTTCACGGCACTGAAGACGTCGTGGCAGATCATCCTCGCGGTGCTCGGGGTGGTCGTGCTCGCCTCCGTCGCCGGGTTCGCGCTCGGCTCGGCGTTGGGCGTCGCACCGGTCACGATCGCCGGAACGCTCGCCGGCGCCCTCACGAGCACCCCGGCCCTGGCGGCGACGGGCGGCAGCCCGGAGGCCACCGTCGGCTACGCGAGTGCCTACGTCTACGGCGTCGTCGCCGCGATGATCGCGGTGTCGCTGGCCCTGCGCGGACGCGGCTCCGACAGCGACACCCCGCAGCCGATCGTCGACAAGTCGGTGCGCATCGACACGGTCTCGCTGCCCACCGCGGGAGAGATCGCCCACCGCCATGGCGACCAGGTGACGTTCTCGCGCATCCGCGAGCACGGCGGCGCCTCGGCGCACGTCGCCGACGACGAGACGCCGCTGACGCAGGGCTCCGTGGTCAACGTCGTGGGCCCCCGCGACGAGGTCGACGCCGTCACGGCGGAGCTCGGCCACACCTCCTCGATCGACGTCATCGGGGAGCGCTCGACGCTCGACTACCGCCGCATCATCCTGTCGAACTCCCGCCTGGCCGGCCGCTCGATCTCGAGCCTCGGACTCAAGCAGAAATACGGCGCCTCGATCGCCCGCATCCGTCGAGGCGACATCGAGCTGGTCGCGAGCCCCGACATCGTCGTGCAGATCGGCGACCGCCTGCGCGTCGTCGGGCCCAAGAAGTCCATGCGCGACGTCACCGCCTACCTCGGCGACTCCGAGCGCGGCACCACCGACACCAACCCCGCCGCGACGGGGCTCGGCATCGTCGTGGGGCTGCTGATCGGCGTCGTGCAGGTGCCGCTGCCCGGCGGCGGCTCGTTCTCGCTCGGCTTCGCCGCGGGGGCCCTCGTCATCGGGCTGGTCGTCGGCCGCGTGCGCCGCATCGGCCCCGTCTCGATCTCGATGCCCCAGACCGCGGCGACGGTGCTCGCCGAGTTCGGGCTGCTCATCTTTCTCGCGTACGCCGGCACCAAGGCGGGTTCGCAGATCGTCTCGGCGATCGTCTCGGGCGAGGTCTTCACGCTGCTCGGCGTCGGCTTCGTCATGACCACGGTCTGCGTCGTGGGCACGTACGTCGCGGCCCGGCACGTGTTCCGCCTGGGCGGCACCCGCACCTCCGGCATCATCGGCGGCGCGCAGACGAACCCCGCGATCCTCGGCTTCGCCCAGACCCGCACCGACTACGACGCGCGGGTCGCCCTGGGCTACAGCCTCATCTACCCCGCCGCGATGGTGGTCAAGATCGTGCTCGCGCAGGTCATCATCCTGCTGTGAGGTGCAGCATCCGTCGATCGATTGCGGGGCGGCGATGCGGCGGTGGGTACCGGGCTGCGGCCGAGGTGGCGGTTTCGCGAGACCGCGTTCTGTCGCTGAGACCGGCCGCTGCAGGGGTGGTTTCGCGCGCAGGGGTGGGTTTCGGGTGGGCGTGGTGGGGTTTCGGTGCGCGGGGTGGGTCTTGTGGGGGTGCGGGCGGGGGGAGCATGGGCGGGGCGGATGCTGTCGGGCTGCGGCCGGCGTGCCGGTTTCGCGAGACCCGCGTCTGCGCGCGAGACCCTCGGCTGCGAGCGCGGCTTCGCGCGCAGGGGTGGGTTTCGGGTGGGAGTGGCGGGGTTTCGGTGCGCGGGGTGGGTCTTGTGGGGGTGCGGGCGGGGCGTATGCC
Organism: Microbacterium fluvii; assembly: GCF_025515205.1. Classification (GTDB taxonomy): domain Bacteria; phylum Actinomycetota; class Actinomycetes; order Actinomycetales; family Microbacteriaceae; genus Microbacterium; species Microbacterium fluvii. Next base: position 363,903 of record NZ_JAOPFX010000001.1, read on the forward strand.
GCCCGCCGGCTCAGATGCGCGGTGAGCCCCACTCGCGTTCGGTCAGGATGCGGGCGACGGTGAGGCCGATCGCGAGGGCGACCACGACCGAGACCGCCTCGACGCCGTACTGGATCGCGGGCACCGTGTCGCCGTCGATCATCGCGACGATCGCGCGGTAACTCGCCGCCCCCGGCACCATGATGAGTACGGCCGGCACCGTAAGTGTCACCCGCGGGGCGCTGAGCCACCGCGACTGCGTGAACGCGAGCACGCCGACCGCGAGGCCCGCGAGGGCCGCGGCGATGGGGGCGCCCAGGCCCACGTCGACGAGGGCGAGGCGGCCGAGATTGACCACGGCGCCGATCACGGCGGCGATCAGGGCGATGCGCAGCGGGGTCGAGAACAGCAGGGCGAAGCCGATCACGCCGACCGCGCCGGCGACGAAGCGCACGATCGACAGCAGCGGCTGCTCGAACTCGGGCGGCACGATCGTCACGGGGCTGCTGTGGAAGGTCGCCGCCACGGCCCACACCGCCGTGCCGGTGGCCAGCAGCACGAGGCACGCGTACACGACCCTGATCGTGCCGGCGTTGAGGTCGAGCCGTGCCAGGTCGAGGGCTCCGGTCACGAGCGGGAAGCCGGGCACGAGAAACAGCACGGCGCTGGTGAGTGCGGCGTCTTGGGCGGTGTCGCCGCCGAGGGTCCTGGACGCGGCCGAGACGGCCGTGAACACGACGAGCGCCGTCACGGCCGCGAGGAAGACGGTGAGGAACTCGTTCGTGCGGGCTCGTGCCAGCAGCATCCGCAGTCCCTGCCCCGCCGCGACCGCGATGCCGACCGTCAGCGCCTCGAACCAGCCGCCGTTGTTCAGCAGTGCGAAGGCCGCGCAGGCGGCCGCGGCGGCGAGTACCTTGAGCAGCGTCGGGTAGGGCGAGCGGGCGCTCTCGATGGCGTCGAGCTCGCGCTGCAGCTCGTGCGCCGTCGTTCCGTTCTCGACGTCGTGACTGAGCCGCTGCAGCAGGGTGATGCGATAGGCGTCGACCCCGGGGCGCACTTCGGCGACCCGTGTGCGATAGAGCGCGCCGCGGTGCGCCGTGAGCACGATGTCGGTCATGCCGACGCGGGTGTGCAGGTCATCGATGCCCAGGGCGAGGGCGACGCGCTTCATCGAGTCGCGCACGCGCGCCGACGAGGCGCCCGCGCCCAGCATGAGCCTGCCCAGCCGCAGCACGGCGTCGACCCGCGCGATGAAGAGCACGGGTTCGAGGCGCAGCTCGGAGGTCTCGGGGGAGGGGTCGCCGAATGCGTCGGGCATGCATCGATCCTGGCAGTCAGTCCAGCACGTCTGCCAGATCGTAGGCGGTCACGGTCTCGAGCTGGTCGAACGTGCACGATCGGGCGTCGCGGTCGGGCCGCCAGCGCTCGAATTGCACCGTGTGTCGGAACCTCGCGCCCTCGAGCTGGTCGTAGCGCACCTCGAGCACCCGCTCGGGGCGCAGCCGCACGAACGACACGTCTTTCGAGCCGCTGAACCGCGAACGGTCGGTCTCGCCCGTGATCGCGGTGCCCTCGTCGTCGCGCTCGACGAGCGGGGCGAGCTCGTCGACGAGCTCGAGGCGCTTCTGGTCGCTGAACGCAGCGACGCCTCCCACGTTGCGGAGGGTTCCTTCTCGGTCGAAGAGGCCGAGCAGCAGCGAGCCGACGCCCTGCCCCGACTTGTGCACACGGTAGCCGAGGGCGACGACATCGGCCGTGCGCGCGTGCTTGATCTTGAGCATCGTGCGCTTGCCCGGCGCATAGGGCTGATCGAGCGGCTTGGCCACGACGCCGTCGAGGCCGGCGCCCTCGAACTCGGCGAGCCATCGTCGGGCGAGGTCGGGGTCGCCGGTGGTGCGGGTGAGGTGCACGGGGTGCGGCACGGTGTCGAGCAGGTCGACGAGCTCTCGGCGCCGCGTCTCGAACGGCTCGGGCTGCAGGTCGCGCTCGCCGCGGGCGAGCAGGTCGAATGCGATGAACATCGCCGGCGTCTCGTGCGAGAGCAGCTCGACGCGCGATGCCGCCGGGTGGATGCGCTGAGACAGCGCGGGCCAATCGAGCCGCTGCGCACCCGGCTCGCCGAGCGCGACGACGATCTCGCCGTCGATCAGGCAGGGTTCGGGCAGAAGCTCGGCGAACGCGGCCACGAGTTCTGGAAAGTACCGGGTCAGCGGCTTCGCGCCCCGGCTGCCGATCTCGACGTCGGTGCCGTCCCACGACACCAGGGCGCGGAAGCCGTCCCACTTGGGCTCGAAGCTCAGCCCGGGCTTGCTCGGCACGGCGGCCATCGCTTTGGCGAGCATCGGCGCGGGGATCTCGTAGGCCATGCCCCCATCCTGGCCGGGGAGCGCCGCAGGCGGAATCCCCGCGCGGGGTGTCGCGGCAGCATCCGCCGGCCGTCGCGGTCGCCCGGATCAGGAGACTCGGCCGACACAGGTCGATTCGGCAGAATGTGACCTGCCTCGGCCGAATCACCTGATCTCGCACGAGCGGATGCGGTGGCACCCCGCATCCGCACCGTCTCTTCTCCGAGATCACCTGATCTCGCCCGACGGCGGAAGAGCGGCGGATGCTGCCCCTCGCGGCGTCAGTGGGTACGAGGGCGCATCGCGGCGCGCGGCGCCGCTGCGACCTGATGCCGCAGCATCCACACGCCGAATCGGCGGGCGGGCGTCGTCTCGGGCAGTTCGATGGGGCGCGGCGGGCGCTCGGCCCGGGAGAGTCGCAGCGCGATCTCGCGGTCGAGGTCGGCGGCGCGCCAGCGGTTGAGATAGTCGATGGTGTGCAGCGAGTTGTTCATGATCGTCTTCCTGCCGCGCGGTGCACGACGGCACCGGGTGGTCTCTGAGCAGGTTGCGGGCCGCGCAGCGGCGGCCCCGAGAGGTGAGTGCCTCATGCGATGCAGAGGCGGAACTCTGTTCTGTTGACATCCCTGACGTTACGAGGGGGTTCCGACATCGGCGTCGGCACCCGCGCGTGCGTCAGTGTGCGCCGGCGGGGCGATGCCCGTGCCGACGCACGTGGCGACCGGGCGCGGCGGGCGCGGGCGTGAGCGCGCGGCGGAGTCGTGCCCACAGGCCGACGCGTCCGCTCGTGGCGGCGGGCGTCGACTGCGCGGAGCGAGCACGCATCGCGGCGAGCTCACGGTTGGGCTCGTCGTGGCGGGTCGGGGTCAGCAGGGCGCTGACGAACGTGGCGTGGTACATCGTGACCTCCGATGGTCACGGATGAAGAGCGGGTCGGAGCCGTCCTGATACGCGTCAGGCGAAGGCGCTCATTCCGGTGATGTCGCGCCCGATCAGCAGCGCCTGCACGCTCTCGGTGCCCTCGTAGGTGTGGATCGCCTCGATGTCGGCCATGTGCTGCATGACGCCGTTCTCGAGCAGAATGCCGTTGCCGCCGAGCAGATCGCGTGCGGTCGAGGCGATGCGGCGCGCGGCGCGGGTGTTGTGGAACTTCGCGAGCGACGCCTGCGTCGGGCGCAGCCGGCCCGCGGTCTCGAGGTCGGCCATCCAGCGGCAGTAGAGCTGCATCGCGGTGAGGTCTTCGAGCATGTGCGTGAGGCGCTCCTGCACCATCTGGAACTTCGCGAGCGGCTTTCCGAACTGCACACGCTGCTGCGCGTAGCTGAGCGCGGCGTCGTAGCAGGCCGTCGCGTGGCCGAGCGCCGACCAGGCGACGCCGGAGCGCGTCGAGTACAGCACCGTCGAGGCGTCCTTGAAGCTCTTGGCCCCCGGCAGCACGGCATCGGCGGGCACGCGCACGCCGTCGAGCACGATGTGGGCCTGGTGGATGCCGCGCAGCGACGCCTTGCCGGTGATGACGGTGCCCGCGTAGCCGGGGGTCTCCTGCGGCACGAGGAAGCAGCGTACATGGCCGTGCTCGGGCGCCCCCTCGTCGTCGATGCGCGCCCAGACGAACGTGATGCCGCCCGATGCTCCGTTGCCGATCCACTTCTTGGCGCCGTCGATGACCCACCCCGCGGTCGCTGAGCCTGCCGAAGGGTCGCGCCGCGCCACGGTCTCGAGCGACACCGAGTCGGAGCCGTGGTCGGGCTCGGTGAGGGCGAACGAGCCGAGCACCTCGCCGCGGGCGAGCAGCACGAGGTACTGCTCCTGCTGCTGGGGGCTGCCGAAGAGGGCGAGCGTGCGCAGCGCGAGGCCGCCCTGCACCGCGAGGATCGTGCCGAGCGACCCGTCACCGCGGGAGATCTCCATGTTCACCAGGCCCGCCGCCAGCAGCGACATCGGGGTGAGCGAGGGGTGCGCGATGCCGTCGACGAACAGGTCGAGCTCGCCCATGCGGGCGGCCAGCTCCACGGGGTACTCCGCGGTGTCCCAGGCCTGCTGCATCCGATCGCCCACCTCGTCGATGAACGACTGCGCGCGCTGCCAGTGGGCGCGGTCGTCGGCGGGGATGTCGGCGAACGCGGCGTAGTAGTCGGTGCCGCGGCGCGCGAGCACGTCGTAGCCTTCGACCGACTGACCGGGGCGCGGGGTGAACTCGGGCATGACTGCTCCTTCGGGTCCCCCTCAGTGTAATGGAACTCAATCCCGCCCTGCATGGCACTCAGTACCAACCCCCTCCCGCAAGTTGGCACCTCCGGTCGCCTCGGAGCCGGGCGGAGCGGCAAGAGGTGCCAACTCGCGGGGGGAAAGGGCGGATGCTTCGCGCGGCGTAGCCTGAAGGGGTGCCGCAGCTGAGCCCTCACCTGAAGACCGTGCCGGGCAGCGGCATCCGCCGCATCTTCGAGATCGCACTGAACCTCGAGGGCGTCACCTTCCTCGCCGTCGGCGAACCCGACATGCCGATCGCTCCGCACATCGCCGAGGCCGCGAAGCGGGCGTGGGACGACGACGACACGAACTACACCGCCAACGCGGGCATCCCGGCGCTGCGCCACGCCTTCGCCGACCGGTTCGCCGCCGTGCACGGCGCGGCCCTTGACCCCGAGCGGGTGTGGGTCACCGTCGGCGGCACGCAGGCGCTGCACCAGGCGGTCGGGCTCGTGCTCGGCCCGGGCGACGAGGTGCTCGTGCCCGACCCCGGCTACACGACGTTCTCGATGAGCCCGCGGATGCTCAGCGCCGTGCCGGTGCCCTATGCGCTGCGCCCTGAGGCCGCGTTCCTGCCCGAGATCGAGCGGCTCGAGCAGTTGATCACCCCTCGGACCCGCGCGCTCATCGTCAACTCGCCCTCCAACCCGCTCGGCACCGTCGTCGACGAGGCGCTCGCGCGCGAGCTGCTGGCCTTCGCCGAGCGGCACGACCTGTGGGTCATCAGCGACGAGGTGTACGAACAGCTCACGTGGGGCGGCCCGCACGTGAGTCTCACGGCGCTCGACACCGCCGCCGGCGGCGGCCGCGTGCTCGGCGTGTTCTCACTGTCGAAGACATATGCCATGACCGGCATCCGCATCGGCTTCCTCATCACGCCCCGCGGCATCGACCACGAGCTGCGCACCGTGCAGGAGGCGATGATCGCGTGCGTCTCGGTGCCAGACCAGCGCGCCGGCGTCGCCGCGCTCGCCGGCGATCAGTCGGCGGTCGAGGCCGCCCGCACCCATTACCGGGGCAACCTCGAGGCCGCGACCGCGCTGCTCGATGAGCGCGGCATCCGCTATCGCGAGCCCGACGGCGCCTTCTATCTGTGGATCGACGTGTCGCACGCGTCGGGTGGCGACGTCGCGGCGTGGGCCGAGCGGTTCCTGCGGGAGCAGCTCGTCGCCGTCGCACCCGGCTCGGCGTTCGGCGCGGCGGGGGAGGGCTGGATCCGCGTGTGCGCGGCGGCCTCGCGCGCCGACCTGCTGCACGGGCTGAGCCTGCTGCCCGCGCCCTGACCGAGCGGCCTCAGCCGAGTTCGGCGGCGAGCCTGCGGGCGACCTCGGCCGACGGCATCCGCTTCGGGAAGACCGCCACGACGACCTCGTCATCCCCCGCGTCGGATGCCGGCAGCACGCCGAACCGTCGGCGCACGTCGTCGAGCGCGTCGCGCAGGGTCGACGCCGGCACCTTCGCGGTGCCGCGGAGCAGCTGGCGCAGCACGTGGTTGTGCACGGCGGTCACGAGGGCGGCGAACCCCACGGCGTCGAGCGGGTCGATGCCGGGCAGGGCGCGGCGCAGGTAGTCGTCGAAGATGCGCTCGTAGCGGAAGACCATGACGATCTCGCGCTCTCGGAGCGCCGGCACCTCGCGCACGATCGCGTAGCGGCGGCGGGCGAGGTCGGGGTCGGCGGCGAAATGGCGGAAGACGTCGAGCGACACCTCGCACACCGCGGCCCACGGGTCGGGGTGGCGCACATCGAGAGCTGCCGGGAGGCTCTCGAGCAGCGCCTCATGATCGGCGAAGACCACGTCTTCCTTCCCGCCGAACTGACGGAAGAAGGTCGAGCGCGAGATTCCGGCCGCCTGCGCGATCTGCTCGACGCTCGTGGCATCGAACCCCTGGCGCGCGAACAGGTCGATCGCCGCGGCCGCGACGGCCGTGCGGGGGTCGGATGCTGCCAGCTCGCTCATGATGACCAGAGCCTAGCGCCGCATCGCGCACGCTCATCCGAACAGGCCGCGGTCATTCGCGCACAGACAGGGGTATTAGGCTGGGGGATTGGTCGAGATATCTCGACATCAAGACGTTTTTCGCGTCACCACCCACATTCGCCCCACCGAAGGATTGCACTGTGGATCTCTACGAGTACCAGGCACGAGACCTTTTCGAGAAGTACGAGGTGCCGGTGCTCGCCGGCATCGTCGCGGACACGCCGGAGGAGGTGCGGGCCGCAGCCGAGAAGATCGGCGGTGTCGTCGTCGTCAAGGCGCAGGTCAAGACCGGCGGCCGCGGCAAGGCCGGCGGCGTGAAGGTCGCCAAGACCCCCGATGAGGCCTACGAGGCCGCCAAGTCCATCCTGGGCCTGGACATCAAGGGCCACATCGTCAAGCGCGTCATGGTCGCCCAGGGCGCCCAGATCGAGAAGGAGTACTACTTCTCGGTGCTGCTCGACCGCGCCAACCGCTCGTACCTGTCGCTGTGCTCGGTCGAAGGCGGCATGGAGATCGAGGAGCTCGCCGTCGAGCGCCCCGACGCGCTCGCCCGCGTCGAGGTCGACCCGCTGCAGGGCATCGACGCCGCCAAGGCGCTCGAGATCGCGAAGGCTGCGAAGTTCGACGACGAGACGGCCGCCAAGGTCGCCGACGTGTTCGTCAAGCTCTTCGACGTCTACAAGGGCGAGGGCGCGACCCTCGTCGAGGTCAACCCGCTCATCCAGGATGCTGCGGGCAACATCATCGCGCTCGACGGCAAGGTGACCCTCGACGACAACGCCACCGAGGTGCGCCACCCCGAGCACGAAGAGCTCGAAGACAAGGACTCGGCCGACCCGCTCGAGGCCAAGGCCAAGGCTGCCGGCCTGAACTACGTCAAGCTCGACGGTCAGGTCGGCATCATCGGCAACGGCGCGGGTCTGGTCATGTCGACCCTCGACGTCGTGGCCTACGCCGGCGAGAACCACGGTGGCGTCAAGCCCGCCAACTTCCTCGACATCGGCGGCGGCGCCTCGGCGACGGTCATGGCCGCGGGCCTGGACGTCATCCTCGGCGATGAGCAGGTCAAGAGCGTCTTCGTCAACGTCTTCGGCGGCATCACGTCGTGCGTCGCGGTCGCGGAGGGCATCGTCAAGGCCCTCGAGATCCTCGGCGACACCGCCACCAAGCCCCTGGTCGTGCGCCTCGACGGCAACCAGGTCGAAGAGGGCCGCGCGATCCTCGCGGCCGCGAACAACCCCCTCGTCACCCTCGCCGCAGGCATGGACGAGGGCGCCGACAAGGCCGCCGAGCTGGCGAACGCCTGAGCCGCAGCATCCGGAATTCGAAGGACTGAGACAACAATGTCGATCTATCTCAACAAGGACTCCAAGGTCATCGTCCAGGGCATCACCGGCGGCGAGGGCACCAAGCACACGGCGCTCATGCTCAAGGCGGGCACCAACGTCGTCGGCGGCGTGAACGCGCGCAAGGCCGGCACGACCGTCTCGCACACCGATGCCGCGGGCAACCCGGTGGAGCTCCCCGTCTTCGCCTCGGTCGCCGAGGCGATCGCGGCCACCGGCGCCGACGTGTCGATCGCTTTCGTGCCCCCCGCGTTCACGAAGGACGCGATGGTCGAGGCCATCGACACCGACATCCCGCTGCTGGTGGTCATCACCGAGGGCGTGCCGGTGGGCGACACCGCCGAGGCCTGGGCCTACGCCAAGAGCCGCGGCAACAAGACCCGCATCATCGGCCCGAACTGCCCAGGCATCATCACGCCGGGCGAGGCGCTCGTCGGCATCACGCCGGCGAACATCACCGGCAAGGGCCCGATCGGCCTCGTGTCGAAGTCGGGCACGCTGACCTACCAGATGATGTTCGAGCTGCGCGACCTCGGCTTCTCGACCGCCATCGGCATCGGCGGCGACCCGATCATCGGCACGACGCACATCGATGCGCTCGAGGCGTTCGAGGCCGACCCCGAGACCAAGGCGATCGTCATGATCGGCGAGATCGGCGGCGACGCCGAGGAGCGTGCGGCCGAGTACATCAAGGCGCACGTCACCAAGCCCGTCGTGGGCTACGTGGCCGGCTTCACCGCCCCCGAGGGCAAGACGATGGGCCACGCCGGCGCCATCGTCTCGGGCTCGGCCGGTACGGCGCAGGCCAAGAAGGAGGCCCTCGAGGCCGCCGGCGTGCGCGTGGGCAAGACGCCGAGCGAGACCGCCGCTCTCATGCGCGAGATCATCGAGGCTCTGTAACCGGAGTTGTTTCGGAGGGCGGGATGCTGCAGCATCCCGCCCTCCGTCGCTTCCGGGCCGTTATCGTGGACAGATGCCGCTGACCGGACAGTACAAGCCCAGCACCGCCGAATGGGCCCGCACCCAGGCCGAGAGATACGAGGCCTCCGGGGGCACCGAGGCGAACCTGCTGCGCGGCGTGCCGATCATCGTGCTGACCACGGTCGGCGCCAAGACCGGCGGCCTGCGCAAGACGGCTCTCATGCGCGTCGAGCACGACGGCGACTACGCGATCGTCGCGTCGAAGGGCGGCACCCCAGACAACCCCGCGTGGTACCACAACGTCGTCGCGCACCCGCACGTCGAGTTGCAGGACGGCGCAGACAAGCGCGACTACACGGCCCGCGAGCTCGCCGGCTCCGAGCGCGACCAGTGGTGGGCGCGCGCCGTCGCGGTGTGGCCCGACTACGCGACCTACCAGACCAAGACCGACCGGCTCATCCCCGTGTTCGTGCTGGAGCCGCTCGAAGACTGACGATGCGGATGCTGCGGCCGCAGCATCCGCTCAGCTCATGCCACGCCGAGCATCGCCTCGATGGGCCCGCGGGCGAAGAAGATCACGAAGCCGGCGCCGACCACCCACAGCAGCGGGTGGATCTGCTTGGCCTTGCCCGAGAATGCGTGCAGCACGATCCAGCTGACGAAGCCCGCGCCGATGCCGTTGGCGATCGAGTAGGTCATCGGCATGACGGTGGCGGTGAGGAACACCGGCAGCAGCACGCGGAAGTCGGTGAAGTCGATCTTCTGGATCTGCGTGAGCATCATCGCGCCCACGAGCACGAGGGCTGCGGCGGCCACGGCGCCCGGCACGAGCGAGGTGAGCGGTGTGAAGAACATCGCCAGCAGGAACATCGCACCGGTCACGACCGAGGCGAGGCCCGTGCGGGCGCCCTCGCCGATGCCCGAACCCGACTCGACGAACACGGTCGCCGACGACGATGAGGTGCCGCCGCCGACGATGGCGCCGACGCCCTCGACGACGAGCGCCGACTTGATGCGCGGGAAATCGCCCTTCTTGTCGGCGAGACCCGCTTCTTCTGCGAGGCCGGTCATGGTGCCCATCGCGTCGAAGAAGTTCGAGAAGAGCAGCGTGAAGACGAACATCACGAGCGCGACGACCGTCACCCGCTGCAGGTCGAACGAGAAGTCGACGGCGCCGACGAGGCTGAGGTCGGGAAGGGCCACGATGCCGCCGGCGAAGCCGAAGTCGAGACCGAACGGCCAGATCGCGTTGAAGACCACCGCCAGGAGCGTTCCGCCGACCAGGGCGATGAGGATCGCGCCCTTGACCCGCAGCGCGATGAGCACGCCGCCGGCGAGCAGCGTGATGATGAACAGGAGGGTCGGGAGGGTCGCGACCGAGCCGCCGACGCCGAGGTCGACCGGCGGCGAGGCGTTGCCGGTGGCGGTGACGAAGCCGGCGTTGACGAAGCCGATGAAGGCGATGAACAGGCCGATGCCGACCGTGATCGCGAGTTTGAGCTGCACCGGCACGGCGTCGAAGATCAGCTTTCGCAGACCGGTCGCGGCGAGCAGCACGATGATGACGCCGTTGATGATCACGAGGGCCATGGCCTCGGGCCACGTGACCGAGCCGACCACCGAGAACGCCAGGAACGCATTGATGCCCAGGCCCGCCGCGAAGGCGAACGGCAGCCTCGTGATCACACCGAACAGCACGGTCATGACGCCGGCGGTCAGCGCGGTGGATGCGGCGACGGCAGAGCCCGACAGCACGGTGCCGGCGACGTCTTCGGTCGACAGGATCAGCGGGTTGAGGATGACGATGTAGGCCATCGTCACGAAGGTGACCAGGCCGCCTCGGATCTCGGTGCCGATGCTCGATCCGCGGGCGCTGATCTCGAAGAAGCGATCGAGGGTGCCGGGGGATTCGGTCTTCGTGCTGGTCATGTCGCACACCTCCGCGCACGAGGTTACTCGGTAGGGTCGATGGCGCATGTACCGCCTGACCGTCGCAATTCTCGCCGCCTTCGACGCACTCGTCGCGGCGGCCGTCGGGCTCGTCGCGATCCTGGCTCCCCTGACCCTCATCTGGGTCGTGCAGTTCGGCGGCGATTGGGCCGCACTGTGGCCGAGCACCGCCGCGATCTGGCAGTTCGGCCACCTCGTGCCGCTCGCGATCACGCTGCCCGACGAGTATCTGGCCGTCACCGGCATCTCGGCGGATGCGGCATCGTTCACCCTCTCGCTCGCTCCGCTCGCGTTCACGGCCTTCACCGCGATCTTCGCGGCCCGTTCCGGCCGGCGTGCGGCGCGCGCCGACGCCTGGGGCTCGGGGGTGCTCAGCGGCGCCGTGGTGTTCGCCGCGATCGCCTGGGCGGTGTGGTTCACGAGCGGCTCGGCCGTGGCTCAGGTGACGCCGTGGCACGCGATCGCGCTGCCGACGCTCGTGTTCGCGCTGCCCTCGTTGGCCGCCGCCGTCGCGCTGGAGTGGAAAGAGGGCGGCGGACTCATCGCCCGCATCGCCGATCGGTTCGAGGCGATCGAGGGCGGCTGGGGCACGCTGCCCTACGCCACGGCCCGCGGCATCGGCATCGTCGCGATGGGACTGGTCGGGTCGGGGGCCGTGGTGACGGCGCTGGCGATCGTGCTGCACGCCGACCAGGCCGTGGCGCTCTACGAGGCGAGCAACCTCGACGCCGCAGGGGCGACCGTCATGACCCTCGCCCAGCTCGCCTACCTTCCCACCCTGGTCGTGTGGGGGCTGTCGTTCGTCGCCGGCCCGGGGTTCGCGCTCGGCGCGGGCACCGCGGTGTCTCCCGCGGCGACGCAGCTGGGCGTCGTGCCGCCGTTCCCGGTGCTGGGTGCCGTGCCGCAGTCGACCGGTTCGTGGATGCTGCTGCTCGCGCTCCTGCCGGTGGCCGCCGGCGTGCTCGGCGGGCTGCGCACGCGCCGACATTTCGCCGCTCACGGCGATCCGGGGCCGTGGCCGCTGCGCGCGGGCGCCGCGGCGCTCATCGCACTCGTCGCGGCGGGCTTCGCCGCGCTGCTGGCGGCGCTGGCGTCGGGGTCGCTCGGCCCCGGCGTGCTCGCCGTCGTCGGCCCTGAGCCCGGCCCCGTCGCCCTCGCCGTGGGCCTCGAGGTGGCGCTGGGCGCGGGCATCGTGCTGCTCGCACCGCGCTCGAACGCCGACCTCGAGCATCCCCTCGCCTCGGGCGAGGAGTTCTCGCGGAGCGAGGACGCCTTCGGGGCAGGGGGCCCTCTGCTCGCCGGATCTCCTCGCTTCGAGCGAGGAGCGGGGGCGGATGCCGACGCCTTCGCGACCCTCGATCTCACGGCCGAGTCGGTCGGTCTCGGCGAGGCCGAGCCCGCGGCCGCGCCCCCGACGGACGAGGGCCCCGACGGCGAGGAGACGCTGGATCTCGGGCCCCGCGGGCCGCGGCTAGACTGATCCGGTGCTCACGGTCGCCGTCCTCATCTCGGGCACGGGGTCGAATCTGCGCGCGCTGCTCGATGCGGCAGCAGCCGCCGACTTCCCCGCGCGCGTGGTCGTCGTCGGCGCCGACCGCGATGCCGATGGGCTCGCCCACGCCGAGGAGTTCGGCATCCCCTCGTTCACGGTGCCGTTCACGCACTACGCGACCCGCGAGGAGTGGGGCCGCGAGCTCGGTGCGCAGCTGGAGGTCTGGCAGCCCGACCTCGTCGTGCTGAGCGGACTCATGCGCCTGCTGCCGACGGAGCTCGTCGAGCGCTGGGCGCCGCAGCTGATCAACACGCACCCCGCCTACCTCCCCGAGTTCCCTGGAGCCCACGGCGTGCGCGACGCGCTCGCCGCCGGCGTCACCGAGACCGGCGCGAGCGTCATCGTCGTCGACGGCGGCGTCGACACCGGGCCGATCCTCGCCCAGGAGCGCGTGCCCGTGCTCCCCGGCGACACCGAGCACACCCTCCACGAGCGCATCAAGCCCGTCGAGCGGCGCCTGCTGATCGAGACCGTGCGGCAGATCGCCGCGGGCGAGCTCGACCTTGCGGCGACAGCATCCGCCCCGTCTTGAACACCCACCCACAGGAGAACCTCCATGGCCGGACCGAGCCACGACCCGTCCCTCTACCGTGAACGCGATGTCGTGCCGATCCGGCGTGCGCTGGTGTCGGTGAGCGACAAGACGAACCTGCTCGAACTCGCCGAGGCGCTCGCCGGCGCCGGGGTCGAGATCGTCTCGACCGGCTCGACCGCCGCGACCATCCGCGACGCGGGCTTCGCCGTCACCGACGTGGCCGCCGTGACCGGGTTCCCCGAATCGCTCGACGGGCGCGTGAAGACCCTGCACCCCGGCGTGCACGCTGGGCTGCTGGCCGACCGGCGCCTCGAAGACCACGAGCGGCAGCTCGAGCAGCTGGGCATCAAGCCGTTCGAGCTCGTCGTCGTCAACCTCTACCCATTCGTCGAGACCGTCGCCTCCGGCGCGGCCGGCGACGACGTGGTCGAGCAGATCGACATCGGGGGGCCCGCCATGGTGCGCGCGTCGGCGAAGAACTTCGCCAACGTCGCGATCGTCGTCTCGCCCGAGTCGTACCCGGCCGTCATCGCCTCGATCGACGCCGGCGGCACGTCTCTCTCGCAGCGTCGCGACCTGGCGGCCCGCGCCTTCGCGCACACGGCGGCCTACGACCGCGCCGTCGCGGAGTGGTTCAGCGAAGAGACCCTCGCCTCCGAAGAGACCCTGCCGCAGCACCTCACGATCAAGGCCGAGCGCCTCGAGACCCTGCGCTACGGCGAGAACTCGCACCAGCGCGCCGCGATCTACACGCGCATCGGCGGCCACGGCATCGCCCAGGCGACACAGCTGCAGGGCAAGGAGATGTCGTACAACAACTACGTCGACGCCGACGCGGCCCTGCGCGCGGCCTACGACCTGGTCAAGCCCGCCGTCGCGATCATCAAGCACGCGAACCCCTGCGGCATCGCCGTCGCCGCCCCGCAGGCGCTCGACCCGATCGCCTCGGCGCACCTGCGCGCCCACGAGTGCGACCCGGTGTCGGCCTTCGGCGGGGTGATCGCCGCCAACCGCACCGTGACCCTCAAGATGGCCGAGAACCTGCGCGACATCTTCACCGAGGTGATCGTGGCGCCCGACTTCGAGCCCGAGGCGCTGCAGCTGTTCCGCCTCAAGAAGAATCTGCGCGTGCTCAAGCTCCCCGCCGACTGGCAGCAGGAGCGCATGGACGTGCGCCTGGTGTCGGGCGGTCTGCTGCTGCAGGATGCCGACCGGTTCCCGGCCGAGATCGAGTCGCTCGTCGACTCGTGGCAGCTCGTCACGGGCGAGCGCCCCGCCGACGACCAGCTGGCGAACCTCTCGTTCGCGTGGAAGACGTGCCGCGCCGTCAAGTCCAACGCGATCGTGCTCGCGAAGGCCTCGGCGACCGTCGGCATCGGCATGGGCCAGGTCAACCGCGTCGACTCGTGCCGCCTGGCGGTGGAGCGTGCGGGTGAGCGGGCCGCGGGGTCGGTCGCAGCATCCGACGCGTTCTTCCCCTTCGCCGACGGGCCGCAGGTGCTCATCGACGCCGGCATCACGACGATCATCCAGCCGGGCGGATCGGTGCGCGACCAGGAGGTCATCGACGCCGCGCAGGCCGCCGGCGTGACGATGTACTTCACGGGCGAGCGCCACTTCTTCCACTGAGCTCGTCGGGTCGGCCGACTGCCGAGATCAGGTGATCTCGGCAGCGCAGGTCGTTCGGGCGCGGATCGTCCTGTGCTGGCCGAATCACCTGATCTGGTCGAAGCGGATGCTGCCACCGCCGTGTCCGATTTCCGCGAGCCGAGGGGGTCGGGGCGTGTCAGGCTAGGGACATGCCCACCGCAGCCATGACCTTCGACGAGCGCTACCGCGCGATCGACGCGCGCGACGCGCGCTTCGACGGGCAGTTCGTCACGGCGGTGCGCTCCACCGGCATCTACTGCCGCCCGTCGTGTCCCGCACGCACACCGAAGCCCGCGAACGTCACGTTCTACCCGACCTCGGCGGCAGCGCACGAGGCCGGCTACCGCGCGTGCAAGCGGTGCCTGCCCGAAGCCGCTCCCGGCTCGCCGGAGTGGAACCTCCGCGGCGACGCCGCCGCCCGCGCCATGCGGCTCATCGCCGACGGCGTCGTCGAGCGCGAGGGCGTGCCCGGCCTCGCGGCGCGCCTGGGATATTCGAGCCGTCACCTCACGCGGATGCTGTCGGCCGAGCTCGGCGCGGGGCCGCTGGCCCTGGCCCGCGCCCACCGCGCGCACACGGCGCGGATGCTGCTGGTCGGCACCGACCTGCCCGCCGCCGATGTCGCCTTCTCGGCGGGGTTCGCCAGCATCCGCCAGTTCAACGACACGGTGCGCGAGGTGTTCGGGCTCACGCCGCTCGAACTGCGGGCGCGGCGGCCGGCGGGCGGCGTGCGGTCGCGCGGCGAGGGTGACCCCTCGACAGGGCAGGGGACCGGGGGAGGCTCGGCGACCGGGGGAGCGTCAGCGGCGGGAGGCTCGCTCGGCGAGATCGTGCTCGCGCTGCCCTACCGGCCGCCGTTCGACGCCGCGGGGCTGTTCGCCTGGATGTCGGCTCGCGCGCTCCCGGGCGTCGAGCACGCCGACGAGACCTCGTTCGTCCGCACGCTGCGGCTGCCGGCCGGTCCCGCGTGGTTCGAGCTGCGCGCCGACGGCGACCGGATGCGGCTGCGTGCGCGCCTGACGGCCCTCCGCGACCTGCCGGTGCTCGTCGCCCGTGCGCGGCGGCTGTTCGACCTCGACGCCGACCCCGTGGCCGTCGATGCGGCGCTGTCGCAGCATCCGGAGCTCGCACCGCTGGTCGCGCAGACCCCTGGCATGCGTGTGCCGGGAGCCGCCGACCCGCACGAGATGCTCATCCGCGCGATGGTCGGCCAGCAGATCACCGTCGTCGCGGCCCGCACGGCGCTCACCGGCCTCGCCGACGCGCTCGGCGAGCGGGTCGAGGGCGACGGCTGCGAGAGCGTGCTGTTCCCCACGATGGCGGCGATCGCCGAACGCGGCCACGAGGTGCTGCGGGGGCCCGCCGCACGCATCCGTGCGATCACGGGAGCGGCGGCCGCCCTCGCCGACGGCTCGCTCGTGCTCACCTCCGGCGACGACGGCGCGGCCCAGCGCGCGGCGCTGCTCGCGATGCCCGGCATCGGCCCGTGGACCGCCGATTACGTGCGGATGCGGGTGCTCGGCGACCCCGACATCACCCTGCCGGGCGACGTCGCGGTGCGCGCCGGGGCGGCCGCCGTCGGCATCCCGTCCGATCCGCGCGGCTACGAGGCGTGGGCGTCGCGCACCGCGCCGTGGCGCTCGTACGCGACGGCGCATCTGTGGCGCGCCGCGCCGGTGCGGCCTGCCCACGCGGCTCGCGCGAACCGCATCGACCTCCCCGACCCGATCGTGCACAAGGAGCCCTCATGACCGCCCTCATCCAGACCGTCGCGACCCCCGACGGCGCCTTCACACTGCTGGTCGACGACCGGCAGCGGGTGCTCGCCAGCGGCTGGACGGCCGACCCCGCCGCGATCCTCGCGCGGGTCAAGGCCGCCCCCGCCGACATCGCAGACGGCGAGACGGATGCCGCAGCCGCCGTCGCCGCCTACTACGCGGGCGACCTCGCCGCCCTCGACGCCGTCGAGGTCTCGCAGCCCGGCACCGCCCTCCAGCAGGCGGGGTGGGCGGCGCTGCGGCGCATCGCGCCGGGGCGCCCGCTGAGCTACAGCGAGTTCGCTGCGGCCCTCGGCCAGCCGCGGGCCGTGCGGGCAGCGGCATCCATCTGCGCCCGCAACGCGCCCGCCCTGTTCGTGCCGTGCCACCGCGTACTGCGCGGCGATGGGAGTCTCGGCGGCTTCGCATGGGGCGTCGAGGTCAAGCGCAGCCTGCTCGAGCGCGAAGCCGAGGCGGCCGCCGCGGCGGCCTGAGCCGCTTCGCCGCCACCCACAGCATCCTCGGAAAGACGATCACCGGATCGCTCGACGCCGCCGTCTCCTGCCCCCAGTGCGGCGACGTCGTCTTGCTCGGTCTTCCATGTGGCACACATAGCGGGTTCAGCACGCCCCGAGCCCTTCATGTGTGCCACATGGTTGCCGAGAGAGGCGGATGCTGTCGCCACCAGGTGTGCCACATGGGCACTTCGAGGGTGGTCGAGCCCTTCATGTGTGCCACATGGTTGGGAAGAGGGGGAGGGCGCAGGGCGAGGGCGAAGGGCGAGGGCGCAGGGCGAGGGCGCAGGGCGAGGGCGCAGGGCGAGGGCGAAGGGCGAGGGCATGGCGGCGAGGTTGCACCCAGGCAACTCACAGGCTTAAGCTGGAGGGCTGTCGCGTCGCTCCGGCGACCGACGGTCCCGTCAACCGATTCCAGGAGGAAGCAATGTATCCGGTCATCGTCTCAACGAAGCCCGCCGCCATCCTCCCCGTCGGGGGACGTCGGACCCACGAGGGATAGTCGACATATCGACTCCTGACGCGGCATAGTCCCGCCTCCTCTCGCGTTCTCTCCGACAGGGCTGCACGTTCCTGCGGCTGCGCCGCGCCCTGCCCTCCGTCGCCATCGCGACTTCGCACCACCACTCCCACAAGGCGCTCATGACCACGCAATCCCCGCTCAGACTCTCCACACCCAGAGCCCTGGCGCGCATCATCCCCTTCGCCCGGCCCGCTTTCGGCCGCCTCATCGCAGGCATGGGCGCCGCCTTCGGCGCGGCCCTGGTGAGCCTGCTCATCCCGCTCGTGCTGCAGGCCGCCGTCGATGGCCCGATGGCCTCCGGCGACGTGGGCCTCATCGTCTGGGCGTCCGTCGGTGTGCTCGCCCTCGGCGTGCTCGAGGCGCTGTTCGTGTACCTGCGCCGCGCCTTCGTGCTGACGCCGGCGACCCGTGTCGAATACGACATGCGCATGACCTTCTACAAGCGGCTGCAGCGGCTGCCGGTGTCGTTCCACGACAAGTGGCAGTCGGGGCAGCTGCTCAGCCGCATGATGCAGGACATCAACCTCATCCGCCGCTGGCTCGCGTTCGGCCTGATCCTGCTCGTGGTCAACGTGCTGACCATCATCATCGGCGCGTTCCTGCTGTTCCGCTGGCACTGGGCGCTGGGCACCACCTTCATCGTCGTCTCGATCCCGCTGTGGTTCTTCGGCTATCGCTTCGAGCGCCGCTACGGCGTGCTCGCACGCCAGAGCCAGGACCAGGCCGGCGACCTCGCGACCGCCGTCGAAGAGAGCGTGCACGGCATCCGCGTGCTCAAGGCGTTCGGCCGCGGCAAGCACGCGCTGCAGAAGTTCGCCCGCCAGGTCGAATCGCTCAAGCAGACCGAGCTCGGCAAGGCCCGAGAAGTGGGCGTGCTGTGGTTCTGGCTCGAGGTCGTGCCGATGGTCGCCTTCGCCCTGTGCCTGCTCATCGGCATCTGGCTGGCCAGCACCGGCCAGCTCACCGTCGGCGAGCTGTTCGCGTTCTTCGCGATGGCCACTGCCCTGCGCTGGCCGCTCGAGTCGCTCGGCTTCCTCTTCTCGTTCCTCGTCGACGCGCGCACCGCGACCGACCGCATCTTCGAGGTGCTCGACGAAGAGAACGACATCGTCGACCCCGAGAACCCGGCGACCATCGCCGAGCCTCGAGGCGAGCTCGCGTTCCGCGGCGTGCATTTCCGCTATCAGGATGCCGCCGCCACCGAGCGCGACCTGCTCGACGGCGTCGACCTCGTGCTCGAGCCTGGCGAGACGATGGCCCTCGTGGGCCTGACCGGCTCGGGCAAGACCACCCTGACGACCCTGCCGACGCGCCTGTACGACGTGACCGACGGGGCCGTCGAACTCGACGGCGTCGACGTGCGCGACCTGCGGCTCGAAGAGCTGCGCCGCCACATCTCGATGGCGTTCGAAGACGCGACGCTGTTCTCGGCATCCGTCCGCGAGAACGTCCTGCTCGGACGCGACGACCTCGACGTGCGCAGCCCCGAGGCCGACGCCGTGCTGGCCGAGGCGCTCGAGATCGCGCAGGCCGGCTTCGTGCACGACCTCCCCGAGGGCGTCGACACGACCGTCGGCGAAGAGGGACTGAGCCTGTCGGGCGGTCAGCGGCAGCGCCTGGCGCTCGCCCGCGCCGTCGCCGCGCGCCCCGCCGTGCTCGTGCTCGACGACCCGCTGTCGGCGCTCGACGTCGACACCGAGGCGCTCGTCGAGGCGGCGCTGCGCCGCGTGCTGGCCACGACGACAGCGCTCATCATCGCGCACCGCCCGTCGACGGTCGCGCTCGCCGACCGCGTCGCGGTGCTCGAAGACGGCCGCATCACGGCGGTGGGCACCCACCACGAGCTGCTGCGAGACAGCGCGCACTACCGGCACGTCATCTCGAGCCTCGAGGCCGAGGAGCAGCGCCAGAAAGAGCTTCGATACGAGCCGTACGGCTCGGCCCGCGAAACGGAGGTGAACCGATGACCCCCTCGACCGTTCAGGGCACCCGCGGCGAAGACCGCCACGAGTACACCAAGGAGGAGAGCAAGGCGATCCGCACCCGCTCGCTGCGGCTGCTCGGCTCGCTCATCTCGCCGATGAAGGGCCTGGTCGCCCTCACGGCGCTCGTACTGGTCGCCTCCACCGGCCTGCGGGTGCTCGGCCCCGCCCTCATCGCCTACGGCATCGACACGGCGCTGCCGGCGGCGGTCGATCAGGCCGACTGGATGCCGGCCTTCGGCGTCGTGGCCGTCTACATCGTCACGGGTGTCGCCGGTGCCGCGCTGATCGGCTGGTTCACGGTGCTGTCGGCACGGCTCACCCAGGCCGTGCTGATGAACCTGCGCACGCGCATCTTCCGTCACACGCAGCGCCTGAGCCTCGAGTTCCACGAGACCTACACCTCTGGGCGCATCATCTCGCGCCAGACCAGTGACCTCGAATCGATCAGGGAACTGCTCGACGGCGGCCTCAACCAGCTCGTGCAGGGCTCGCTCTACGGCATCTTCACCCTCGTCGCGCTGTTCCTGCTCGACTGGCAGAGCGGCGCGGTGCTCGTGCTCATGGGCGTGCCGCTGGCTCTGCTCATGCGGTGGTTCTACCTCGAGTCGCAGAAGGGCTTCCGCCTCTCTCGGGTCGTGAGCGCGCGGCTGATCGTGCAGTTCGTCGAGACGATGACCGGCATCCGCGCCGTCAAGGCGTTCCGCAAAGAGAAGCGCAACGACGAGGAGTTCGGCGACATCGCCGACGAATACCGCTCGGTCAACCTGAAGCTCGTCAAGCTCTACGGCGTGCTCGACCCCGGACTGATCCTGCTCGCGAACATCACGATGGCGGTCGTGCTGCTGTGGGGCGGCCTGCGGGTCGTCGACGGGGGCCTCGAGATCGGCGTGCTGCTGGCGGCCGTGCTCTACATCCGCAACTTCTTCAGCCCGCTGGAGGAGATCGCGATGTTCCTGAACTCCTACCAGTCGGCGAACGCCGCGCTCGAGAAGGTGTCGGGTGTGCTGGAAGAGGAGCCGACCGTGCCCGACCCGGCCGCGCCGGTCGACCTCTGGACCTCGAAGGGCCACATCCGCTTCGACGACGTCGAGTTCGGCTACGGCTCCGATCGCATCGTGCTGCCCGACTTCTCGCTCGACATCCCGGCGGGTCAGACGATCGCCCTGGTCGGCACGACGGGCGCCGGCAAGTCGACGCTCGCCAAGCTCGTCTCGCGGTTCTACGACCCGACCAAGGGCGCGGTGACCCTCGACGGGGTCGACCTGCGGTCGCTGCATCCGAAAGACCTGCGCAGGGCCATCGTCATGGTGACGCAGGAGGCCTACCTGTTCAGCGGCACCGTCGCCGACAACATCGCGCTCGGCAAGCCCGACGCGACGCTCGACGAGATCCAGGCGGCCGCCCGCGCGGTCGGCGCGCACGGGTTCATCTCGGCGCTCCCCGACGGCTATGCCACCGACGTCAACAAGCGCGGCGGCCGGGTCTCGGCCGGGCAGCGCCAGTTGATCTCGTTCGCCCGGGCGTTCCTGGCGGATCCGGCGGTGCTCATCCTCGATGAGGCCACGGCTTCCCTCGACATCCCGAGCGAGCGGCAGATCCAGGAGGCCCTGCAGACGCTGCTGGCCGACCGCACGGCGATCATCATCGCGCACCGCCTGTCGACGGTCGCGATCGCCGATCGGGTGCTCGTGATGGAGCACGGCCGCATCATCGAAGACGACACCCCCGCCGAGCTCATCGCGGGCACGGGCAAGTTCGCGCAGCTGCACGCCGCCTGGCGCGAGTCGCTGGTCTGAGCTCGGTGCCCTGAGCGCGCGAGACCGCGCGTGCGCACCGAGACCCCGCCCGGCCGGCAGGGTCTCGGTGACAGCGGGCGGTCTCGGGCGTGGAGCGAGGGGTCTCGCGACCCGCGGTCAGGCCGCGGGACCCTCGCGCACCACCCGCACCGACCCGGTCGGCACCGTCACCGAACCCGAGACCGCAGCCCTCGTGAGCAGCTCGACACCGGTGGCCGGCACGACGGCGTCGGCGGCGGAGTGGTTGATCAGGAACAGCCACGACCGGCCGCCCGCGCCGACGCGGCGCACGGCCTCGACGCCGGCGACGACGGGGACGGATGCTGTCACCCCGGCATCCGCGACGACCCGCTCGACCAGAGCGTCGAACCCTTCGGCGACCTCGGCCGACACGTACCAGGCCGCCCCTGCGCCGACGGCGCGGCGCGTCACGGCGGGAAGCCCCGCCAGGTCTCCGGAGGCGTAGCTGTCGACCACCTCGGTGCCCGGCAGTGCCCGCACGCGGGAGGTCCACTCCCGCGCCACCGCGCCCGACGACAGCGGCACCGACTCGCCGTCGAGGAGCGGCGCGAACTCCTCGCCGAACACCCCCAGGAGCGAGCGGAACGCCCCGGGGTAGCCGCCGGTGATCACGCGGTTCTCGGGGTCGGCGATGCCCGCCAGATGCTCGATCACCACCACGGCGCCGCCCGATGCCGCCGCGGCCAGAGCAGCCGCATCCGCCTCAGACACCGAGTACATCGTCGGCACGACCAGCAGTCGGTACCCCGACAGGTCGGCGCGCGGCGGAACGACGTCGGGCACGAGACCGAGCGCCGACAGTGCTTCGTGCCACGCACGGGCGGCGCGCGGCAGCGCGTGGTCGTGCAGCGGCTTTTCGCCCTCTTCCCACGCCCAGTCCGACGGGATGTCGCACACCAGCGCGGCCGAAGAGGGCGCCACGAGCGACCCGGCGACTTCGGCCAGGCGATCCAGAGAAGATCCCAGATCGGCGACCTCGGCGAACTGCCGGGTCTCGGCCCCCGCGTGCGGCACCATGCCCGAGTGGTACTGCTCGACCCCCGACGCCGACGCGCGCCACTGGAAGAAGAGAGCACCGTCGGCGCCGTGGGCGATGTGCGCCAGGCTGTGGCGCGTGAGTTCGCCCGGCGCCTTCGGCGCGTTGCGCGGCTGCCAGTTGACCGCTCCCGCGGCGTGCTCCATCACGAGCCACGGCTTCGACCGGTCGAGCCCGCGCGCCCGCGAGGCGACGAAGGCCAGCTCGCGCTCTCGGCGCGGGTCGGCGGCGCGCGTGTAGTGGTCGATCGCGACGACGTCGAGATCGCTCTGCCAGTCGGCGTAGTCGGCGACCGAGCCGCCGACCGTGAGCATGAGGTTGGTCGTGATCGGCGTCGTCACCCCGGCGGCCTGCAGCGCCGCGCGCTCGCGGCGGTACTGCCCGCCCAGCTCGTCGCTCGCGAACCGGTCGAACGCCAGCAGCAGCGACGGGTTCTGCCCCGACTCGCTCGCGAGCGGCGCCGTCACGTCGTCGAACGAGCGGTAGCGCAGCCCCCACACCGCCGTCCCCCACGCGCGGTTGAGCTCGTCGATCGTGCCGTAGCGCTCCCGCGCCCAGCGCGAGAACGCCGCCGACGACGCGTCGCAGTAGCAGAGCCGGTTGCCCCCGCCGATCTCGTTCGACACGTGCCACATGCGCACAGCCGGATGCTGCCCGTACCGCTCGCCGAGCCGCCGCGCGATCCGCGTCGAATACTCGTGCCACACCGGGTGGCTCGCGCACCAGCCCAGGCGCCCGCCGGGGTGGAACCGGTGCCCCGTGCGGTCGACCGGGATGATCTCGGGGTGCGCGCGCTGCAGCCACAGCGGGGGAGCGGCGGTCGGGGTGGCCAGGTCGATCCCGATGCCGGCGTCGTGCAGCATGCCGACGATGCGGTCGAACCAGCCCCACTCCCACACGTCGTCGTCGACCTCGAGAAAGGCCCACGCGAACACCCCGAGCGTCACGGTGTTGACCTTGGCGCGGCGCATCAGCGCGATGTCGTCGCGCCAGATGTCTTCCGTCCACTGCTCGGGGTTGTAGTCGCCGCCGAACAGCAGCGCGTCTGATCTCACCCCGCCACCGCGACGGCGGCGGCGAGCGGATGCTGCGCCGGCAGGTCGGCCAGCGCCACCGCGCCGTCGAGGCCCTCGCCGGCGGCGTCGACGAGGTCGATCGCGAGATCGGTGGCGGCGAGGCGCTCGGCGAAGGCGGCCCGCAGCGCCCCGGAGCGGAAGACGCCGCCCAGGGCGCACACGCGCAGCACCGGGTCGTCGTCGCGGTGCACGCGGCGCAGAGCCGTCGTCACGCTGTGCGCGAGGTGCGCGGCGGCGCGGGCCGTGATGTCACGGGCGACACCGTCGACGGCACTGAGCTCGGCGACGTGCCGGGCGAAGGCTGCGATCGTCGCGACGCGGTCGTCGGCGGTCTGCAGGCTGATGTAGGCCTCGCTGAGGTCGGGCCAGTGCTGCTCGGCAATCGTCCGCAGCGCCGTCGGACGCGCGCGGCCGTCGTAGTCGCGCATGACGGCGTCGAGGGCTTCGCGGCCGATCCAGTAGCCGCTGCCTGCATCGCCGATGAGATAGCCCCAGCCGTCGACCCGTGCGACGGCGTCGGCACCGACGGCGAGGGTCACGACCCCGGTGCCCGCGGCCACCACGGCGCCCCGGCTGTCGCCGAGGGCGCCCAGGAACGACGTCGTCGAGTCGTGGGCCAGGATCGTGCGGGCCACCTCGGTGCCCGCCAGCAGCTCCTGCAGCGCCGCCGCGTCGGTGCCGGCGGAGGTCAGCCCCGAGACCCCGGCGGCGACGACCGAGACGGGCGCCCCGGTGTGCGCGAGGGCCGCGCGGGTGACCGCCGCGAGCTGGGGCAGCAGCGGCTCGGAGGTGCGGATGCCGGGGAAGACCTCGTCGACCTCGCCGCCCGCCCACCGCACGCGGGTCTTGATGCCGGTCTGCCCCGCGTCGATGGCGAGGACGCCCTCGGGTGTGCTCATGCGGATGCCTTCTCCCGAAGTTCGAGGTACGTGTCTCGCAGGTAGGCGCCCGCGGGCTTGCCGTAGGGGCAGTAGTCGTCGTTGCCGGCGGCGTCCGCTTCGGCGTAGAGCCTGGCCGGCCAGTCCCAGAGCATGGTTCCCGCGACCCAGTCGCGCCGCCCGATCGCCTCGTACATGGCGCGGTAGTAGCGCAGCTGCTCGGCACCCGACGGCTCGCCGGGCAGAGCCCAGTCGTTGGGGCGCGCGGGCGATCCGGTGCGGCTCGGGCAGCCGGCCTCCATGAAGAAGAACGGCTTGCCGGATGCCGCCACCACCGGCGCGATGCGGTCGAGCTGCTCGTCCCACTCGTCGATCGGGTAGTAGCCGCTCGACGAGATGACATCGACCGCGTCCCACCAGGTGAGCCGGTCTTCCTGGTACTTGTCGCAGTTGTAGGTGAT
Source organism: Microbacterium fluvii (assembly GCF_025515205.1). Classification (GTDB taxonomy): domain Bacteria; phylum Actinomycetota; class Actinomycetes; order Actinomycetales; family Microbacteriaceae; genus Microbacterium; species Microbacterium fluvii. The sequence goes on from NZ_JAOPFX010000001.1 coordinate 388,459, forward strand.
CGGGCCCGAGTAGACCTCGCGCACCTCGGCGACGAGGGCCCGCCACTCGGCCTCGCGCGCGTCGGCGCGCACCATCTCGCAGCCGATGCAGAGCATCTCGCAGCCCTCGGCCTCGGCCAGGCGTGCGGCGTGCACGATGAAGGCCGTGTACGAGGCGAACCACTCGCCCCACGTCGGCTCGCCTGGCACATCCCGGTCGAAGAACCCGATGTGGGCGCGCCATGCGCCGTCGGCGACGTTGACCACCGGTTTCAGGCACACCTTCAGCCCGAGATCGTGCGCCGCACGGATGGCGTGCACGATCTCGTCGTCGGTCACCGTCGGCGCCTCGTCGAACGGGATCTCGGTCGAGATCGGCGTCTGCTGCAGCGCCGCGTAGGCCAGCGCCGTCCAGTTCACGCCGTGATCGGCCATGGCGCGCATCGACGCGTCGGCGTCGGGGCCCGTCCAGGTGCCGCGCACCCCGGTCCACCCCCACGTCATGCCGCAGACGGGGCCGTCGAGCACGCTCACGAGGTCACCAGCTGGTTCGCGCTGCGCAGCACCCGGGGGTCGGCCAGCGCCGCCGCGTCGAGCAGGCCCGCGCCGGTGACGAGCACCTCGGCGCTCTCGCCGGCCAGGAGGGTGATCAGGCCGTCGACGGCGTGCGCCTCGGGGTGCACCTTGTCGACGAGCAGCGCCACATCGCGGGCGAGCGCGTCGGCGGTGATCGTGACGAGCGTGCCGCCGTCGGCGGGAGCGGTCTCGACCCGCAGCGCCTGGGCAGGCAGCGCCGAATCCCGCGGCTCCGCGAAGAACCAGAAGCCCCGCACGGGGCCCGCAGCGGCCTCGAGCAGCTCGGCGCCCTCGGCACCGGCCGCGGCGACGCCGGCCGGGATCACGACGGTCGCGCTGCCCCAGGGCTCCACCGAGAACGGCAGCTCGGCAGCATCCTGCTCCGCGCCGTCGAACGACAGTCGGCGCACCCGCAGCGTTCCGGTCCACGCCTCGGCGGTGTCGTTGCCGAGCACGGCGGCCAGGCCCTCATCGCGCGGCTGAACGGTGACCACCCGCGGCGCGAACGCCGCCCGCAGCGCGTGGAAGAGCGGCTTGGCCCGGCCGTCGCCGTCGATCGCGGCCCACGAGGTGACCGGCCAGCAGTCGTTGAGCTGCCAGACGATCGCGCCCATCGTGTGCGGCGCCCAGGATCGGAAGTGCTCGAGCGCCGTGCGCACCGCGATCGCCTGGTTGAGCTGCATCGCCCAGTGCCAGTCCTCCATCGCCGAAGGCATGCGGAAGTGCGGCAGCAGTCCATCGGTGAGCTTGGCGTTTCCCTCCATCGCCTTCTGGTGCACGATCATGCCGGGCGACTCGGGGGTCAGCGGATCATCGTCGAGCCAGTCGGTCAGCGTCGTCCACGCGGGCGGCCCCTGCCAGCCGAACTCGGCGACGAAGCGTGGGCGGTGCTCGCGGTAGGTCGGCCAGTCACGGCGGTTCCACTGCTCCCACAGGTGCATCGTGCCGTGGGCCTCGTCGTTCGGATGCGGCCCTGTCTGAACCGTGCCGTCCCACCCCATGCCGGGACTGAAGGGGCTGCCGGGGGCGTAGGTCACGTGCGGGGCGAGCTCGGCGACGAGCTCCGGGAACAGCTCGTAGTAGTAGTGCGCGCCCCAGGTCGCGCCGTCGAGGCGCAGCTTCCAGTTCCAGTCCTCGTAGCCCCACAGGTTCTCGTTGTTGCCGGTGAGCAGCACGAGCGAGGCGTGCGAGGCGAGGCGCACGACGTTCTCGCGGGCCTCGGCCTCGATCTCGGAGCGCAGCGGCTCCTCTTCGGGGTAGGCGGCGCACGCGAAGAGGAAGTCCTGCCAGGTGAGAAGGCCCAGCTCGTCGCACACGTCGTAGAAGTCGTCGGACTCGTACAGCCCGCCGCCCCACACGCGGATGAGGTTGAGGTTGCCCTCGACCGCCTGCCGCAGCCGATTCTCGTACCGGGCCCGGTCGACCCGCACCGGCAGCGCGTCGTCGGGGATCCAGTTGACGCCCTTGACGAACACCGGGCGGTCGTTGACCACCAGGGTGAACGGGGCGCCCGTCTCGTCGGGGGTCGTGTCCCAGTGCACGGTGCGGAACCCGACGCGGCGGGAGGTCTCGTCGACCACGTCGCCCGCGGCCGCCAGCGAGACCTCGACGTCGTACAGCGGCTGCGCGCCGTGCCCGACCGGCCACCAGCGCTCGACCTCGTCGAGCTCCACCCGCACAGTGACGGTGTCGCCGTCGACGGATGCGGCGGCCTCGCGCCCCGCGACCCGCACCGTCAGCGAGAGGTCGGCGGCCGCATCCGCCCTCTCGACGGATGCCGTGACCTCGACCGAGCCGCCGTCGCCGTCGGGGGTCGCCACGACGCGCACGTCGCGCAGGCGCGCCGTCGACCACGACTCGAGCCGAACGGCGCCGACAAGGCCGCTCGTGAAGGTCGCGATACCCCAGTCCCAGCCGAAGTTGCACGCGGACTTGCGGATCGCCTCGTAGGGCAGCGGATAGGGCCGCGGGCGTGCGCCGAGCTCGAGGCTCTGCGCGTTGGCATAGGGCACGGGCGCGCTGAACGCGACGACCAGCTCGTTCTCGCCGTCGATCAGCAGGTCGTCGACGCCGTAGCGGTACGAGCGATGCTGGTTGGCGACCTCGCCGAGCACGGTGCCGTTGAGGCTGATCGCGGCGACGGTGTCGACGCCGGCGAAGACGAGGTCGTGTCGCTCGGCGTCGTCGGGGCTCCATGCGAACGTCGTGCGGTAGGTCCAGTCGACCAGGCCGATCCACGCGAGGGCGGCCTCGTTCGCGCCGCGGTACGGGTCGGCGATGACGCCCGCCTCGAGCAGATCGGTGTGCACGCAGCCGGGCACGGTGGCGGGCACGACGGCGACGGCGATCGCATCGGGTGCGGGACCGGATGCTGCGCGCAGCGTCCATCCGTCGTGCAGGGTGCGGCGGGTGAGGGTCACTTGACGGCTCCCGAGGTCAGGCCCTTGTAGATCCAGCGCTGCAGCAGCAGGAACGCGATGAGGGTGGGGATGATGACGAGGATCGTGCCGGCGGCGATGACCTCCCACTGCGCGCCGAACGGTCCCTTGAACCGGAACAGCGACGTGGAGATCATGCCCTGGCTCGGCAGGTACAGGAACGGGGCGTAGAACTCGTTGTAGACCGCGATGCCCTTGATGATGACGACCGTTGCGATGGCCGGCTTCAGCAGCGGCAGCACGATGCGCCAGTAGATCGTCCAGCGGTTCGCGCCGTCGATCATCGCGGCCTCGTCGAGCGAGATCGGGATCGATTGCATGAACTGGATGAACAGGTACAGCGCGATCACGTCGGTGCCCATGAACAGCAGGATCAGTGCCGCCTTGGTGTCGTAGAGACCCAGACCGTTGATCAACTGGAAGGTCGCCACCTGGCTCGTGACCGAGGGGATGAGGGTCGCGATGAGGAAGAGGGCCATGACGACCTTCTTGCCGCGGAAGGCGAACCGGTCGAGCGCGTAGGCGGCCATCGTGCCGATGAAGATCGTGCCCACGAGCGAGACGGCCAGCACGATGAGCGTGTTGACGAAGCCCTCGAGCATCTTGCCGCTGGTGAACGCCGTGACGAAGTTGTCGAAGTTGAACCAGTCGCTGGGCAGGTCGAAGGGGCCCGTCTGGGCGTACTCCTGCTTGGTCTTCAGGCTCGCGAACAGCAGCACCGACAGGGGCAGCAGCGTCACGACGCTCGCGACGACCAGGCTCACGTACTTCGCCGTCGTCGCGCTCATCTGGCGCATCCGCATGCCGAACGTCAGGCCCTTGGTATAGGCCGGTGTAGTCGTCACGTCAGGTCCACCTTCTCGTCGGGGAAGAGCTTTCGCTGGATCGCCGTGACGATCAGCACGATGATCAGCAGCACCACCGCCATCGCCGAGGCCAGGCCCACCTGGCGGAAGCTGAAGGCGGTCTGCAGCGTCTGGATGACGAAGGTCGACGAGCCGTTCGCGCCGCCGGTCATGATGAACGGGATCTCGAACACCGAGAGGCTGCCGGCGATCGCGAGGATGAACGAGAGGCCGATGACGCGGCGGATGCCGGGGAAGATGATCGCCCAGAACTGCTGCCAGCGGGTCGCGCCGTCGAGTTCGGCCGCCTCGTAGAGCTCGTGCGGGATCGACTGGATCGCCCCGAGGAAGAGCACGAAGTTCATGCCGGTGTAGCGCCAGACGCTCGTGCCGGCCAGCGACCAGTTGACGATGTCGGGGTTTCCCAGCCACTGCGGCGGGTCGGCGACGCCGAACCACGACAGCACCGTGTCGAGGGTTCCGCCGGGCTGGAACAGGTAGAGGAAGACGAAGCCGATCGCGACGCCGTTGATGAGGTAGGGGAAGAAGAGGATGCCGCGGAAGAGGTTCGAGAACCGGGTCGCGAAGCTGAGGATCGTCGCGAAGTACAGGGCGATGGCCATCTGCGCGAACGAGGCGACGAAGTAGTAGAGGCTCACGAAGAAGACACTGAAGATCTTCGGATTGGTGAACACCTCGATGTAGTTCTCGAGGCCGACGATGTTCTTGGTGCGGTCGATGCCGTCCCAGTCGGTGATCGAGTAGTAGAAGAGGTTCGCCGCCGGCCAGTAGGTGAAGGTCAGCAGCAGCACGAGGGCGGCCGCGAGGAACAGCCAGGGGGTGAGGCCCCGCACGAGCCGGCGCCCGCGGGGGACCAGGGGCCGGCCCCCGCCGGTTCCGCGGATCGCTCCGCGGAACCGGCGGGAACTGACCGCCGGGGAGAGGACGGCGGGAGCTCCGGCCGGAGCGCCGCCTTGAGAGGTGATCGACATGTGAGTTCCCGCCGTCCTTGGGGGTCAGCCCGCGAGCTTCTGGACCGAGGCGCCCCACGCCGAGTTGAGCTCGGCGAAGTAGCTGTCCTTATCGCCGTCGGCGGCGCCGCGGGCGATGTCGATCAGCTTCTGGCGGTAGATCGGGCCGTAGAGGTCGACCTGCGAGTCGTTCGCCGTGTCGGCCAGCAGGCTCTCGCTGCCCGACGGCGCCGGGTTGATCTCGAGAAGCTGCACGCCCGCGTCGGAGAAGTCCTGCAGGTTGGTCGGCAGCTCCTTGTCCAGGAGCGGCGAGATCATGCCCTGGTCCTCGGTGTAGCCCGAGTCGGCGACGACCCACTGGATCCACGCCCACGCAGCGGCCTTGGACTTCGAGAACTTGCTCACGGCGAGGTTGTAGTCGCCGCCGATGACGGCATACTGGGTGCCGCCGACGTTGGCCGGGAACGCCATGTAGCCGATGTCGTCGGCCGACGCGCCGTTGTCCTCAGCCGCCGCCTGCATCTGCGAGATGGCCCACGAGCCCAGCGGCATCGTGGCGATCTTGCCGGTGCCGAGGTCGACCTTCGACTGCTCCCAGTTGGTGGTCAGCGGGTCGTCTTCGGTCAGGCCCGCAGCGACGGTGTCGTAGGTCAGCGAGTCGATCGCGTACATGTCGGTGCCCTCGGTCCACGGTGCCTCGTCGTGGGCGAGCGTCATGTTCGCGTCGGGGTCGTTCGAGATTGCGCCGAGGTTGCCGAAGCTCTGGGTCAGCGGCCAGCCGTCCTTGTAGTTGGTGTACATCGGGATGGCGTCGGTGTTGTCCTTGATCGCCTGCAGATCGTCGAGCCACTCCTGCTCGCTCGTCGGCAGCGTCGACAGGCCCGCAGCCTCCCAGACCTTCTTGTTGTAGACGATGCCGTTGGCGTTGCCGCCCCACGCGATGCCGTACTGCGTGCCGTCGTAGCTGGCGGCCGGGAGGAAGCGGTAGGTGTCTTCGAAGTCGGCCGTCTGACCCAGCGGCTCGAGGAACTGCTCGTACTGATCGGGCTGGATGGCGGGGATGCCGATGACGTCGCCGAAGTTGTTGGTGCTCATGCGGGTGAGCATCTCGCCGGCGTAGTCGGTGATGCCCTCCACCGTGACGTTCACGTCGGGGTACTTCTTGTTGAACTCGGCGATCCACCCGTCGAAGGTGCCGTCTTCGACGAGGTCGGTGCGCCACGTGACGACCTTGACGTCGCCCGACACCTCCCCGTCGATCGTGTTGCCGTCGCCGCTCGCTTCGCCGGTGCTCGAGCCCGAGCAGCCGGCGAGGGCGACGCCGGCGACGGTGAGCAGGGCCAGGCCTGCCAGCGTCTTGCGTGCCATGTGATGTCTCCTATCGGTTCACCCTTGAACTGCACGATGCGGTCCGTCGCATCGTCGCGGGTCCTTCGCGAGGTCAGGTTAGACACCTCGAGAGGCGCTCCGCAAGACCCGAATGTCAACGCTGTCTCTGTCTGTCCGCTCAGAATCGGCTGCATCTAAATCAGTATTTATCAGGGATATTGCTGCGTCTCATTCGAACTTCGCCGCCCGAATGTCCCACCCAATGTCCTACGTCGACATTGCGCCGTTCGATGCTATGTTGGAGCCGTTCCGACGAAGGGGCCGACAGATGGCAGTGCAGCAGCGCGCGACGCTCGAAGACGTCGCGAGGCTCGCCGGGGTGAGCTCGAAGACGGTCTCGCGCGTGTTCACGCACCGCGACCTGGTCGCCCCCGAGACGGTCGAGCGCGTACTCACGGCGGCCAAGCGGCTGCGGTTCCGGCCGAACACGCTCGCGAGGAGCCTGCGCCGCGGCGGCGGCACGAACACCATCGGGTTCATCATGGGCGAGCTCGGCAACCCCTTCTACTACAAGGTCGCCGCCGGCATCGAGAAAGAGCTCGCCGCGAGCGGCTACGCGCTCGTCGTCGCCACCACCGACGACACCCCCGAGGGCGAGGAGCGGGTGGCCGACGCGCTGCTGGCGCAGCGCATCGGGGCGCTGCTGCTGATCCCGGTGGCCGACGATCAGTCCTATCTCGAGGGCGAGCGGCAGCTGGGCACCCCCGTCATCACGATCGACCGCCCCGCCCGCAATCTCGTGGCCGACGCCGTCGTGCTCGAGAACCACCGCGGGGTCTTCGACGCCACGACGCGGCTGCTGGCCGCCGGTCATCGGCGCATCGGGTACGTGTGCAACCCGGCATCCGTCTACACGCAGTCAGAGCGCCTGCGCGGCTACCGCGACGCGCTCGCCGCCTACGGCATCACCGATTCGCACCGCTGGGAGCGGCTGCTCGACGACCTGTCGACGCCCGCCGACCACCTGGTGACAGACCTGATGGACTCCGACGACGCGCCGACGGCGCTGATCACCGGCAACAACCGGGTGACGGTCGCGGCGCTGCGGGTGATGCGCGACCGCGGCGACGACCGCACGGCGCTCATCGGCTTCGACGACTTCGACACCGCGGACGTGCTCGGAGTCACCGTCATCAGCTACGACCCGCTCGAGCTCGGCCGCCGCGCCGCGCGGATCGCGATCGAGCGCATGGGCGACCCGGCCGGCTTCACGCAGCAGGTGGCGCTCGACACCTGGATCGTCGAGCGCGGCACGGGCGAGCGCGCCCCCAGTGAGAGGACCCCGGCATGAGCATCATCCACCTCGAGGCCCACGGCGTCGCCGTCGTGCTGGAGCACGGCGACGGGCGGCTGCCCCGCGTGGTGCACTGGGGGCCGGCACTGGGCGAGACCACGCCCGGCGGCCTCGACGCGCTCTCGGCGGCGCTCAGCCGTCAGAGCGCGCCCGGCACCCTCGATGCGGCGTGGCAGGTGAGCCTGTCGCCGCAGGAGGGCGACGGGTTCACCGGCAGGCCTGGCCTGCAGCTGCGGCGCCGGGGCGTGCTGCACCACCCGCGCTGGGTCGTCGAGGGCGAACCCACGGTCGCCGCGGCGTCGGTCTCGGTGACCGCCGCCGACGCCGCGTCGGGGCTGCGCCTGGTCGCGACGCTCGCGATCGACACCGGGGGAGTCGTGTGGGCCCGACAGCGGCTCGAACTCGCCGCCGACGCCGACGAGCCCGTCGAGATCGAGTGGCTCGAGCCCACGATGCCGGTGCCCTCCACGGTCGACACCCTGTTGACCTTCGGCGGCCGGTGGACCCGCGAGAAGCGCCCCGTCTCGCTGGCGTTCCCCCCAGGATCGTCGGTGCGGCAGTCGCGCCGCGGCCGGCCGGGGCACGACAGCCCCGTCGCGATCATCGCGTCGCGCGGGCCCGCGCGGTGGGGCGAGGGCGAGGTGTGGGGAGCCCACGCGGCCTGGTCGTCCGACGCCACCTACCGCACTGATCGCGTCACCGACGCCATCACGCTCCTCGGCGCCGGCGAGATGCTCCGCCCCGGCGAGCTCGTGCTGCAGCCGGGAGAGTCGACCTCGTCGCCGGGGATCGCGTTCGTCTACAGCGACGGCGGACTCGACGGCTTCGCCTGGCGCGTGCACGAATGGATGCGGGCGAGGCCGCAGCATCCGCGCACCCCGCGTCCGCTCGTGCTCAACACGTGGGAGGCCGTGTATTTCGACCACGACCCCGCGCGCCTGATCGCCCTCGCCGAGCGGGCAGCGGGCGTGGGCATCGAGCGGTTCGTGCTCGACGACGGCTGGTTCGCCGGCCGCCGCAACGACTCGACGAGCCTCGGCGACTGGGTCGTCGACCGCACCGTCTGGCCGGAGGGGCTCGAGCCGCTCGCCGACCGCGTGCACGAGCTGGGCATGCAGTTCGGTCTGTGGTTCGAGCCCGAGATGGTGAGCCTCGACTCCGACCTCGCCCGCGCGCACCCGGAGTGGCTGCTGCACGACCCTGGGCACCTCGATCACCCCGACGAGCTGTCGTGGCGGCAGCAGTACGTGCTCGACCTCGCGAACCCCGGGGCCTTCGCGCACGTGCTCGGCCAGATCTCCGCGCTCGTAGACGCGCTCGGCATCGACTTCATCAAGTGGGACCACAACCGCGACCTCGTCGACAGCGTGCACGACGGGCGCCCTGGGGGCCACGCGCAGATGCTCGCGGTCTACGAGCTGATCCGCGAGCTCAAGCGGCGGCATCCGGGGCTGGAGATCGAGTCGTGCTCGAGCGGGGGCGCACGCACCGACCTCGGAATCCTCGACGTGACCGACCGGGTGTGGGCCAGCGACTCGAACGACCCGATCGAGCGGCAGGACATCCAGCGGTGGACGGGGCTGCTGCTGCCCCCTGAGCTCGTCGGGGCGCACGTCGGCCCCACCGACTCGCACAGCTCGGGCCGGCGCACTTCGCTCGCGCTGCGCATGGCGACGAGCCTCATGGGCTCGGCCGGCTTCGAGTGGGACATCGCCTCGTGCGACGACGACGAGCTCGCCGCGATCGCCCGCTTCGCCGCCCTCTACACCGAGCTGCGCCCTGTGCTGCACACGGGCGTCGTGCGGCACCCCGAGCTTCGGGACCCTGCCTGGCGGGCGACGGCGCACGTCACCGCCGACGAGGCGGTCGTGATCGTCGCGACGGTGGCCTCGCTCGAAGACGCACGGGCCGAGCGGCTGCGCATCCCGGGGCTCGCGCCCGACCGCACCTACCGTGTGCGGGTGCGCCGAGAGATCGGCGAGGCCGCCTACGGCTGGATCGCCCCGGAGTGGTTCACCGCGGGCGAGATCACCCTGCCCGGCGCGGTGCTCGAGCGCGTGGGTCTGCAGCTGCCGACGCTGTGGCCCGCCCAGGCGTTCGTGCTGCACCTGCAGGCCCAGCCCTGAGAACAGGTGATCTCGCCGAGACAGGTCGTTCGGCGCCGGAACTACCTGTTACGGCCGAATCACCTGATCTCAGCGGGCGGATGCGGCGACCGCGGCGCGGTCGGTGAACCAGCGCGCGTAGACCTCTTCGAGCTGTGGCGCGAAGCCGCCGTCGAGCACGACCTGGGAGCCGAGGTAGGCGAACGCCTCGTTCGCCTCGGCCGCCTCGTCGCCGCCGGCGGAGGCGGCGATCTGCACGTGCACCGGGTCGTCTTCGGCGATGCGCTGCACCTCGAGGGAGACCAGCGCGTCCACCCGCGCGCGCTCGTCGTCACCCAGGCGTGCGTAGGCGGCGTGCAGCAGCTCGTGCGCCGCCGTCACGAGCATCAGGGCGGCATCGCCCTCGCGGAGGATGTAGATGCGGTCCACGCTCAGGTAGCACCCGGCGTGATAGAGGTCGCCCGGCAGCTCCTGCCCGTCCGAGCACACCTGGGCGATCTCGGCGGCATCGGCGATGTAGGGCTCGGACTCGTAGAACAGCGCTCTGCCGTCGTCGGTCAGCGCCAGTTCGTCGGCGATCGCGACCGCCTCGGGCTGCGGCTCGGGGATGCGCACGAGCGAGCGGCTCCCCGGCACATTGTCGGCGACCCACAGTCGGGCGGCGCCGGGAAGGGCCCCCACGAGCATGGTGCCGAGAAACACGACGGCGAGAAGGATGCTGACCACCGACAGCACGCGGGCGGTGCGCCTCCCCGAGGCCCGCGACTGCGCGGCCGGCTCTCGGCGGTCGTCGGCGGACTCGAAGAACGTCACGTGGCCCCTTCTGCGCGCACCCGTCTCGGGGCGCGGCCGCTCCCCGGGGTATCTTGATATCGAGACATTACCGCTCGCGAACAGAGAGACGGACGAGTGACCGAGCCCACCATCATCTATACGCACACCGACGAAGCCCCGGCACTGGCCACCGCCTCGTTCCTGCCCATCATCCAGGCGGTCACCCGCACCGCGGGTGTCGACATCGAGACCCGCGACATCTCGCTGGCCGGCCGCATCCTCGCGGCGTTCCCGCAGCGGCTCACGCCCGAGCAGCAGGTGGGCGACGCGCTCGCCGAGCTCGGCGGCCTGGCCACGCTCCCCGAGGCCAACATCATCAAGCTGCCGAACATCTCGGCATCCATCCCGCAGCTGAAGGCCGCGATCGCCGAGCTCCAGTCGCAGGGCTACGACATCCCCGACTACCCCGACGAGGCCTCCTCGATCGAGGAGAAGGACGTGCGGGCTCGCTACGACCGCATCAAGGGCTCCGCCGTGAACCCGGTGCTGCGCGAGGGCAACAGCGACCGCCGCGCGCCGCTGTCGGTCAAGAACTACGCGCGCAAACACCCGCACCGCAACAAGGCGTTCGAAGGCGGCTCGAAGACCCACGTCGCGACGATGGGCCACGACGACTTCAAGAGCAACGAGAAGTCGTGGGTGGCCGCCCACGACGACGTGCTGACGATCCAGCACGTCGCCGCCGACGGCACCGTCACGGTGCTCAAGGACGGCCTCAAGGTACTGCCGCGCGAGATCGTCGATGCGACGTTCCTGTCGGCATCCGCCCTCGACGCGTTCCTCGCCGAGACGCTGAAGGAGGCCGAAGAGGGCGACCTGCTCTACTCGGTGCACCTGAAGGCCACCATGATGAAGGTCAGCGACCCGATCATCTTCGGCCACGTCGTGAAGGCCTACTTCGCCGACGTCTTCGCCCGCTACGGCGACAAGATCGCCGCCGCCGGCCTCACGCCCAACAACGGTCTCGGCTCGATCCTCTCCGGCCTCGCCGGCGTCGACGGCGGCGAGGAGATCACCGCCGCGTTCACCGAGGCCCTCGCCGCGGGCGCGCGTCTGTCGTACGTCAACAGCGACAAGGGCATCACCAACCTTCACGTGCCCTCCGACGTCATCGTCGACGCCTCCATGCCCGCCCTCGTGCGCAACGGCGGCAAGCTGTGGGGCGTCGACGGCTCCGAGGCCGACACGCTCGCCGTCATCCCCGACTCGTCGTACGCCGGGGTCTACCAGGCGGTGATCGACGACGTGAAGGCCAACGGCCCGCTCGACCCGACCACGATCGGCACCGTGCCGAACGTGGGTCTCATGGCACAGGCCGCCGAGGAGTACGGCAGCCATGACAAGACCTTCGAGATCGCCTCGGCCGGCACGGTGCGGATCGTCGACGGCAGCGGAGAGGTCGTCATCGAGCACGAGGTCGGCGCCGGCGACATCTGGCGCGCGACGCAGACCAAGTACCTGCCGGTCGTCGACTGGGTGCGCCTCGCCGTCAGCCGCGCCCGCGCCACCGGCGCCCCCGCCGTGTTCTGGCTCGACGTCAACCGCGCGCACGACGCGCAGATCATCGCGAAGGTCTACCAGGCGCTCGCGACCATGGACACCCACGGGGTCGAGCTCAGCATCCTGTCGCCGGCGGAGGCCACCCGCTACACGCTGGCGCGCATGCGCCATGGCCTGGACACCATCTCGGTCACCGGCAACGTGCTGCGCGACTACCTCACGGACCTCTTCCCCATCCTCGAGGTGGGAACGAGCGCCAAGATGCTCTCGATCGTGCCGCTGCTCGCGGGCGGTGGTCTGTTCGAGACCGGTGCGGGCGGCTCGGCGCCCAAGCACGTGCAGCAGCTGGTCGAAGAGAACTACCTGCGCTGGGACTCGCTGGGCGAGTTCTTCGCCCTCGCCGCGTCGCTCGAGCACCTCTCGGAGTTCGCCGGCAACCCGAAGGCCAAGGTGCTCGCCGACACGCTCGACGCCGCCACCGGCACGTTCCTCGAGAACGACAAGTCGCCCGGCCGCGCCCTCGGCACGATCGACAACCGCGGCTCGCACTTCTACCTCGCCCTGTACTGGGCGCAGGAGCTGGCGCAGCAGACCGCGGATGCCGAGCTGGCCGCCGCCTTCGCGCCGGTCGCCGAGAAGCTCGCGGCGGCCGAGCAGCAGATCGTCGAGGAGCTGCTGGCCGTGCAGGGCTCGCACGCCGAGATCGGCGGCTACTACCGCCCCGACACGGCGCTGGTCGAGGGCGTCATGCGCCCGTCGGCGACGCTGAACGGCATCATCGACGCCATCTGAGGTCGCACTTTCGAGGGGCGGATGCTGCGGCATCCGCCCCTCGTCGTGTGCGCGCCTCGGTCAGAGGCGGATCTCGGCGACGACCTCGCCGAACTCGGTCTCGTCGACCGGGGTGAAGCCCACGCGGGAGAAGAACTTCTCGGGGCCGTCGTCGCCGGCCTCGTAGATGACGTCGACGTGGTCGAAGCCGCGCTCGCGGGCCTCGTCGATGAGCTTCTCGACGGCGAAGCGGCCGACACCCCGCCCCTGGTCGTCGGCGTCGACGTTGATGCGCCACAGCACCGAGCGGAAGTGCTCCTGCGGAGCGTCGGGGTCGAAGCCGGCGCTCACGAAGCCGACGACCTCGTCGCCGTCGAGCACGACACGCTGCCACGAGGTCGCGGGGTTGATCACGGTCGCCGCGATCGCGTAGCTCTCCAGCGCGAGGAAGCGCTCCTGCCCCGGCTTGAGCGACAGGGTGTTCACCGCGACGATCGTGGTCGCCGAGAGTTCTTCGAGACGCAACTGGCCCATGTGCTCAGGGTAACCGGGTTTTCAGGCACCCCGCACGGCGGGTCGGTGAACACTTGTCACGAACTCGGTCTGTCGCAGCCACTGGTGCGACTGCCCGCCCTCGTGCTCGTTGTGCGGGTAGACGGCGATCTGCTTGGTCGCACCGGCGTAGTGGTTGAACGCCGCGTACACGGTGGAGGGAGGGCAGATCGGGTCGAGCAGGCCCACCGAGAACAGCGCGGGGGCGGTGGCCCTGCGCGCCATGTTGACGCCGTCGAAGTACGACAGCGTCTCGAACACGCGGTCTTCTGCGCCGCGGTGCACCGAGAGGTAGCGCACGACCTCCTGGTAGGGGTCGCCGCCGGTCATGCCGACCGCCCGCTCGAAGTGGCACAGGAACGGCACGTCGGTGAGCACCGCCGTCACACCGTCGGCCAGCGCGCCGGCGGCCAGCGCGATGCCGCCGCCCTGGCTGCCGCCGACGACGGCGATGTGCTCCGTGTCGATGCCCGGCAGCTGCCGCACGGCATCGACGGCGCGCACGGCGTCGGTGAACACGCGCCGGTAGTAGTAGTCGGCGGGGCTCTCGATGCCGCGGGTCATGAACCCGGTCGACGACGGACCCGTGCCGTGGGGGTCGGGGGTGTCGCCGCCGCTGCCCCACATCGACCCCTGCCCGCGGGTGTCCATGAACAGGTGCGCGTAGCCGGCCGATGCCCAGCCGAGCCGCTCCACGGGCAGCCCGCGGCCGCCGCCGTAGCCGTTGTACTCGACGACCGCCGGCAGCGGGCCGTCGATGCCGACCGGCAGCGTGAGCCACGCCTTGATGGGATCGCCCGCGAAACCGGGGAAGGTGACGTCGAAGACCTCGAGGGTGCGGAACGGGGATGCTTCGGCCACCACCGTCACGTCGTCGCCGTGCGCGCGGGCCTCGGTCAGCGTGGTCGACCAGAAGTCGTCGAAGTCCGCGGGCTCGCGGACGTCGGGGGCGTAGGTCTCGAGTTCGGCGGGGGAGAGGTCGAAGCGCGGCACGCGTCTCAGCGTAGCGGCGCGATGGCCGCGACCGGGATCAGGCGTGCACCCACACCTCGGTGCCCACCGGCGCCCAGTCGTACACGAACTTCGCCACATCGACGGGCATGTTGACGCAGCCGTGGCTCATCGGGTGGCCGAAGTTGTTGTGCCAGTAGGCGCCGTGGAAGGCCTCGTCGCCGTTGTAGTACGAGATCCACGGCACGTTCTCGGTGAGGTAGCCGAACGACGGGCCGCCCATGTCCTGGATGCGCACCTTCGCGTAGATGCGGAAGTGCCCCTGGTCGGTCGGGGTGCCCGACTTGCCCGACGAGATCGCGTAGGAGCGGAACACCTTGCCGTTCTGGAAGAGGTAGGCCGTCTGCGTGCTCAGGTCGACTTCGAGGCGCCGCGCGTAGGCGGTCGTGTCGAAGGGCGTCTGGGCCACCTCGAGGCGGTAGACGCCGTTGCCCTCGGCCAGCTGCGCGGCGAAGCGCTCGGCCACGTGGTCGGTCGACAGCAGCTCGCGGCCCTCGACGCCCTCGACGTCGGTGCGCAGCACCTTGCCGTCGGTGTCGGTGATCGTGACGGCGTTGACGGCCTTGCGATCGACCTTCTTCGGGAGCCCGTCGACGACCTTCTGGATCGCACTCTGGTCGACGGCGATGTCGAAGCCGCCGCCGGTGGCAGGCGTCACGGTGATCCATGAGGCGGCCGTGGCGGCCTTGACCTTGACGGTGCGCTCCTTGCCGACATAGAAGCCGGCCTTCGAGATCGCCGTGTTCAGCTGGTCGACCGTCGCCTGTGCAGTCTCGGTCGTCGTCGCCGGCGTCACCGGCGCCTGCGTCGGGTCGACCTCCACCCGCGTCCGGCCGGCGTCGAACGCCGCCTGCAGCGCCTGCTGCAGGGCGCTCACGTCGATGCCCTCGCCGTCGACGGCGGGGGTCACGGCGTACTCGCCGGCGTCGGCATCGAAGGCGATCGTCGCATCGACCGGGTCGGTATAGAGCTCGGGGGCCGCGGCGCGCAGCACGGATGCCGCCGCCTCCGCGTCGACATGCACGTCGGCGTCGGTCGTCGCGTTCCACGCGGTGACGTTCCACATCGGGTGCTCGGCGAAGGCCGCGTCGGCGAGGGCCTTCGCGTCGACGCTCGCGCCGAGGTCGGCTCCGGTCACTTCGGCGTCTCCGCCGGCGCCGGTGAGCACGATGGTGGTGTCGGCCAGCCGGCTCTGGATGGCATCGGCGGCTGCCCCGGAGGTGAGTCCGCCGATACCCACACCGGCGACCGCGGTGCCCGGGGCCACCAGCACGAGCGAACTCGCGACCAGGCCGACGACGGCGACGGCAGCGGGAACACCGATCCACCAGCCCAGGTGGCGCTTCTTGGGTTCGGGCTCTGCGGGGGCCCACGCGTAGGTGGGCTCGGAGCCGTCGCCGCCGGGCGTCTCGCCCGACTCGGGCTTGGTGGCCAGATCGGTCACGCCTGCACCCCCCGGTTTCGCTGATGTGGTCACCCCATGGTAAGCGAGCCCCGATAACGATCGGGTAACCGCGTCGAACAGACGGATTTCAGGGGTTGCGGAAAGTATGTTCGTAAGGTGTACTAACAAACATGGTTCCGACGGAGGCGCAACACGACCGGTCGTTCGGGCGCACTCTGCGCCAGGGGCGCAAGGTGCTCCCCGAGCACGCACGCGGGCACAACCGCTCGCTCGTGCTGCAGACGCTCTTCCACGGCGGCGCCATGAGCAGGGCCGATCTCTCCCGTGAAACGGGGCTGACGCGCGTCACGATCTCCGACCTCGTCGCCGAGCTCATCGTCGACGGGTTCGTCGCCGAGTTCGGCATGCGCGAGGTCTCGGGCCCGGGAAAGCCGGCGATCCTGGTCGACCTCGACCGCGACGGCCACCGCATCGTCGGCCTCGACCTGTCGGGATCCGACACCTTCGACGGCGCCATCCTCACCCTCGACGGCGACATCGTCGCGCGTCGATCGGTGCCGGTGCCCGCCGACGCGCCGTCGGTGATCGACACCGTCATCGCGCTGGCCCGTGAGCTCGTCGACGACGCGCACGCCCCCGTGCTCGGGATCGGCGTCGGCACCCCCGGTGTCGTCGGCGACCGCGGCGTCATCCTCACCGCCCCCAACCTCGGCTGGGTGGGCTTCGACCTCGAGGGCGCGCTCTCGTCGGCCCTCGGCCTGCCGGTACTGGTGGCCAACGACGCCAACGCGGCGGTGCTCGCCGAATACACCTTCGGCGGTGCCGGCGACGACGTGCTGCTGGTCAAGGTCGGCCGAGGCGTCGGCTCGGGCCTGCTCTCGGGCGGCCAGCCGATGCGCGGCGCGCACTATGCCGCCGGTGAGATCGGCCACGTCACGGTCGGCACCGACGGCGGTCCCCGGTGCGTCTGCGGCAAGATCGGCTGCCTCGAGGCGTGGCTGGCGGTGCCGGCACTGTCGAGCCGGCTGGCGGCAGCATCCGCCGACGAACGCGAGGGAGTGCTGCGCGACGCGGGCGAACGCCTCGGCATCGCCCTGGCGCCCGTGGTCGGCGCCCTCGACGTGTCGGAGATCGTGCTCTCCGGCCCAGAAGAACTTCTCGGCGGACCCCTCGCGGGGGCCACCGCCGAGACGCTCCGAGCGCGCACGCTCGCCGAGTTCCACGACGGCGTGCGGGTTCGGATGACGACGCAAGGCCAGGACATCGTCCTGCGCGGAGCGGCCGTCATGGTCCTGTCCGGACAACTCGGGGTGTCGTAGCAGCAGGACGACCCTCATCCCCTGGGCGGGCCACCCGGTCCCTCCCAACACCACTGAGAGACGAAGGAACACACATGAACAAGAAGCTCGGAGCACTCGCGCTTCTCGGCGCGTCCGCCATCGTGCTCGCCGGCTGCTCGAGCAGCGGCACGCCCGAGGAGTCGGCCACGCCCGAGGCCGGCGAGATCCGCGTCTGGCTGGTCGGCACCGACACGCCGAAGGAGGCGCGCGAGTACCTGGTCGACACGTTCGCTGAGCAGAACCCCGGTTCGACGCTGGTCATCGAAGAGCAGCAGTGGACGGGCCTGGTCGACAAGCTCACGACGAGCCTGTCGTCCAACGACACCCCCGACATCGTCGAGATGGGCAACACGCAGGCCGCGGCCTTCACCTCGTCGGGTGCTCTCCTGAGCCTGGACGACATCAAGGCCGACCTCGGCGGTGATGACCTGCTCGACGGCTTCGTCGAGGCAGGATCCTGGGACGGCTCGCTGTACGCGGCCCCCTACTACTCGGGTGCGCGTGTCGTGTTCTACAACACCGACATGTACGACGAGGCCGGCATCGAGGTTCCCACGACGCTCGACGACTACGTCGCGGCGGGCAAGACCCTCGCCACCGAGCTCGACGGCGTCTCGGGCGTCTACTTCCCCGGCAAGGACTGGTACAACGCCCTTCCCTTCGTGTGGGAGAACGGCGGCGAGGTCGCGGTCGTCGGCGACGACGGCACGTGGGACGCGCAGCTGTCGAGCGACGCCTCGATCGCGGGCCTGACCCAGGTGCAGGACCTCATGGTCAACGCCTCGCTGGCCCCCAAGGACGGCGACGAGACCGAGTCGTGGGTGCCCTTCCGCACCGAGAAGGCGGCGACCCTGTCGGCTCCCAGCTGGGCCTACTGGTCGATCGTGGCCGATGAGGACGGCAAGGACACCGCCGTCGTCGACTCCACGGGCTACTACGCCCTCCCCGGCAAGGACGGCGGCGCCGCGCAGGTGTTCGCCGGCGGCTCGAACGTCGGCATCGCGGCGAAGTCGGCTCACCCCGAGCTCGCCAAGAGCGCGCTGGAGATCATGCTGAGCGAGGACTACCAGTCGATCCTCGCCGGCGCCGGCCTCGTGCCCGCCCTGAAGTCGCTGGGCAGCCAGGTCGCCGCGGCGACCCCGGAGCTGGCGACCGTGATCGCGGATGCCGCCGCCAACGCCAAGCTGACCCCCGCATCGCCCAAGTGGGCCGATGTCGAGGCCAAGGGCATCATGCAGGACCTCTTCGTCAACATCGCCAACGGCGGTGACGTCGCGGCCCTCGCAGCCGAGGCCGACTCGCAGATCGAGTCCATCCTCAACGGCTGATGACACCTCGGGGCGCCCCATGGGATCGTGGGGCGCCCCGATCCATGTCCACCCCACGAGCAATCCCACCCACGAAAGGAGCACGAGATGGCCAACGCGACGCTCACCGCTCCGGTGGCGAGCGACCCTGAGACCGCCCCCCGCCGCTCCGCCGGCCGCTGGCGAGTCGGCACCCCCCTCGCACTTCTCGCACCCTCCCTGATCATGCTGGCCGTCTTCATCGGCTGGCCGCTGATCCAGATGATCGTGATGTCCTTCCAGGAATACGGTCGTCCGCAGATCTTCGGAGCCCCCGCCGAGTTCGTCGGCTTCGACAACTACATCGCCGTGCTCACCGACGCCGAGTTCTGGACCGTGCTCGGCCGCAGCGTCGGCCTGTGCATCGCGTGCGTGAGCGCCACGATGCTGCTCGGCATGCTGATCGCCCTCATGATGACCAAGCTCGGCGGGGTCATGCGCACCGTCGTGTCGGTCGGGCTGCTGCTGGCGTGGGCCATGCCGGCTCTGACCGCGACCATCGTCTGGGGCTGGATCTTCGACACGCAGTACGGCCTGGTCAACTGGGTGCTCACTCAGCTGACCGGCACCGACTGGACAGGTCACAGCTGGCTGAGCGAGCCGCTGAGCTTCTTCACCGTCGCCGCCATCATCATCACATGGGGCGCCATCCCGTTCGTGGCCTTCACGGCCTACGCCGGTCTCACCCAGGTTCCCGACGAGGTGCTCGAGGCGGCATCCATCGACGGCGCCGGCGCCTTCCAGCGCTTCCGCTTCATCACGCTGCCCTACATCCGCTCGGTGCTGATGGTGCTGCTGATCCTGCAGATCATCTGGGACCTGCGCGTGTTCGCCCAGATCTACGCGCTGCAGACGATCGGCGGCGTCCGGGCCGACACCAACACGATCGGCGTCTACATCTACTCCGTGTCGATGGCCACCGGCGACCTCGGTGCCGGCGGCGCCATCTCGGTGATCCTCGTGATCATCATGCTGCTCATCTCGGCCTACTACATCCGGTCGATGCTCAAGGAGGACCGCTCATGAGCACCCTCACTGCGGCACGCCCCACGGCAGCCGCCCCCGCCCGCCCCCGCCGCGCGGGCCGCACCCGCAAGCGCGTCGGCAAGGTGCTGCTGAACATCGCCGCTCTCGTCGTGTTCGTGTGCTCGGTGTTCCCCGTCTACTGGATGCTGAACACGTCGTTCCTGCCGAACTCGGCGATCACCGCCGAGACGCCGCACCTGTGGCCGGACGAGTTCACGGTGGGCAACTACGTCAAGGCGTTCCAGAACGGCGGGTTCCTCCCGGCGCTCGGAGTCTCGCTGAGCGTGACCCTCATCACCGTCGCCGTCGCGCTGATGTTCGCGTTCTTCGCCTCCATCGCCGTCTCGCGCTACAAGTTCCGCAGCCGCACGACATTCATCGTGGCGATCCTCGCCATCCAGATGATCCCCGCCGAGGCGCTCATCATCTCGATGTTCCGCGTGCTCGACGGCTGGCACCTGCTCAACACGATCATCGGTCTGAGCTTCGTCTACATCGCCCTCGTGCTGCCGTTCACCATCTGGACCCTCCGCGGGTTCGTCTCGGGGGTGCCGGCAGAGCTCGAAGAGGCGGCCATGATCGACGGATGCAGCCGCACCGGCGCGTTCTGGCGCATCACGTTCCCGCTGCTCGCGCCCGGCCTCATCGCCACCGGCGTGTTCGCCTTCATCCAGGCGTGGAACGAGTTCGTCTTCGCCCTCGTGATCATGACCAGGCCCGAGGCGCAGACGCTGCCCATCTGGCTGCGCTCCTTCGTTCAGGCCACGAAGGCGACCGACTGGTCGACGGTGATGGCGGCATCCACTCTGATGGCCATTCCCGTGATCGTCTTCTTCCTGATCGTTCAGCACCGCATGACCAGCGGACTCGTCTCCGGGGCGGTCAAGGGCTGATGAGAGTCGGACTTGACGTCGGCGGCACCAAGACCGACGCCGTGCTCGTCGATCGCGGGGGAGAGGTCGTCGCCCGCGTGCGGCGCGCCACCGGGTTCGGCCCCGAGGCCGTCGTGCAGACCATCGTCGGCGCCGTCGACGAGCTGTCGGCGGAGGCCGGAGCGCCCCGCATCCGCTCGGTCGGCATCGGCATTCCTGGGCAGGTGGAGCTGGGCTCGGGCAGAGTCGTGCACGCCGTGAACCTCGGGGTCGAGAAGCTCGATCTCGCCGAGGCCGTCGGCGGGATGCTGGGGCTGCCGGTCGGCGTCGAGAACGACGTCAAGGCGGCCGCGCTCGGGGCGTACTCGCTGCACGGCGCGCGCGGATCGATGGCGTACCTCAACCTCGGCACCGGGATCGCAGCGGGGATCGTGACCGACGGGCGCCTGTATCGGGGCGCCCGCGGAACCGCCGGCGAGGTCGGCCACATCTCGGTCGACCCGCACGGGCCGCTGTGCCGGTGCGGTCAGCGCGGCTGCATCGAGGCGTTCGCCGGCGGCGGCGCCATCGCCGCCCGCTGGAGCCGCGCGTCGGCGCTGCCGGTGCGCGACGTGTTCGACGCGGCCGAGGCCGGCGACCCCGAGGCACGGGCGCTGCGGGAGGGGCTGGCCTACGGCGTCGCCTCGGCCGTGCGCGTGCTCGTGCTGACCGCCGACGTCGATGCGGTCGTGTTCGGCGGCGGGCTCACCGCCCTCGGCGACCGGCTCGTCGACGACGTGCGCGCGGAGCTCGCCGCAAGCGCCGAGGCATCGGGATTCCTGCGTTCGCTGCGGCTGGGGGAGCGGGTCGAGCTGCTGCCCGCAGGCTCTGCCGCAGCCGCCATCGGCGCCGCGCTGGTCGGCGCCGCCATCGAGCCCGAGGAGGCACTGACCCATGGCTGAGATCATCATCGTCCCCGACGAGGCGGCAGGAGGCGCGCTCGTCGCCGACGAGATCGTGCGGCTGATCACCGCGACGCCCGACGCGGTGCTGGGGCTCGCGACCGGCTCGACGCCGGTGCCGGTGTACGCGGCGCTGCGCGAGCGCATCGGCGGCGTCGACGTGTCGCGCGTGCGCGGCTTCGCCCTCGACGAGTACGTCGGCATCGACCCCGCCCACCCCGAGAGCTACCGCTCGGTCATCACGCGCGAGGTCGTCGAGCCGCTCGGGCTCGACCCGGCACTCATCCGCACTCCGAACGGGGCGCTCGAGGGCATCGCGCACGCCGGCGACGACTACGAGGCGGCCATCACGGCGGCCGGCGGCATCGATCTGCAGATCCTCGGCATCGGCACCGACGGCCACATCGGCTTCAACGAGCCCGGCTCGTCGTTCGCCTCGCTCACCCGCGTGAAGACCCTCACGCAGCAGACCCGCGAAGACAACGCGCGCTTCTTCGACTCGATCGACGACGTGCCGCTGCACTGCATCACGCAGGGCCTGGGCACCATCATGCGCGCCCGCCATCTCGTGCTGCTCGCGTTCGGCGAGGGCAAGGCCGAGGCGCTGGCGGGAGCCGTCGAGGGCCCCGTGAGCGCGTCGCTCCCGGGGTCGGCGATCCAGCTGCATCCGCACGTGACGGTCGTCGTCGACGAACCGGGCGCCGCGCGCCTGGCCCACGCCGACTACTACCGCTACGCCCTCGCGAACAAGCCGGCCTGGCAGGGGCTGTAGCCCCGCCTTTCCCGCGACTTGGCAGCTGTTGCCGCTTGTGGGGCGGGGCGAGCGACGGGCGCTGCCAACTCGCGGGGGCGTGAGCGGCGAGTTCCGCGGCGTGCTCGGTAGCCTTCGGGCATGACGGATGCTGCGACCTCCACCCGACGCGTGACCACCTGGATCGTCGCGGGAGGCCTGCTGCTGCTCGTCGCCGCGCTGGGCATCGTATCGGCGGTGCTGGCCGCGTCGTACGAGGAGCCCGACATCCGCGCTGCGCTGTGGATCGATCTCGCCGCGGCGGTGGTGCTGGCGGTGGCCTGCGGGCTCTACGCGTTCGGGCTGCGCCGCGGCGAGAGCGCGGTGGGGCGCCGGCCGTTCGGCGTCGTGGCGCTCGTGCTGCTGGCGGTGTGCCAGGTGGGCTACACGCTGTGGTGGATGTCGCCCGGCGGGTACGGCGCCGGTGTCGGCGCGGCGGTGACGCAGGCGATGATCCAGCTCGTGATCGCGGTTCTCACGCTGCTCGCGGTGATCGCGGTCGCCACGGCCCGCGCCGTGCCTGGGCGGTGGCGGTGGATGCCGCTGATCGCGTGGGGCGCGTGGATCGTGCTCTGGCTGCTGCTGGGCACGGTGCTCGTGATGGTGCTGCCCGCCTCGGGCGGCATCCCCTGGCTGGGTGTGCTGCTCGCGCTCGTCTTCCCCGGTTCGGTCGGCGTGGCCTCGATCGTGCTCGGGCTGCGGGGTATGCCGGCCGCCGCGCCGGAGGCGCCAGCATCCGCCTCCGCCGGCTGACCCGGCGGCACCTTCGGCCTCAGGCGCCTGCGGTCGCAGAACCTGCGGTCTGGGGGTCGGAACGCCGCAGGTTGTGTGACAGGAGGATGGCGCGAGTCGCAGAAGCTGCGCCTTTGCCCGCTCGAACCCGCAGGTTGTGCGACCTGAGGGTGTGGCCGGTCGCGGAAGATGCGGTTGGGGCGGCGCTGACCCCGCAGGTTGTGCGACCGCCGGAAGGGGCGGTGCGGGATGGGGCCTCCCGAATCCGCAGGTTCTGTGACCGAGCACGGACGCCGGTCACACTATAGGGTGACCCGCGGTCGCCGGGCGGCAGAGGGCGTCACCGTGCGGGGGTGGAGCGCGACGGCTCCGACGATGGCGAAGCGGATGCTGACGCCCCCGCGGCCGACGCCGCAGGGTCGACGGCCGCGCCGCGGGCCTTGCGACCCCGCAGCGCCCGGTCGATCGCAGCTCCGCGGCGCGAGGTCTTCTCCCACTGTGACAGAGCGACGGCCAGCAGCAGCGACACCCCGTAGAACAGGTCGTTGACCCACCGCGGCGACCCCGCCAACTGCAGGCCCTTGATGCCGACGGCCAGCACGTACATCGCCACGATCGTGCCGAGCACGTTGAACCGGCCGCCCTTGAACTGCGTCGAGCCCAGGAACACCGCAGTCAGCGCCGGCAGCAGGAAGCTGGGACCGACCGTCGGGTCGCCCGCGTTGAGGCGGCTCGTGAGCAGGGCTCCGGCGAGGGCGGCGAGGGCGCCACCTGCGACAAGGGTGCCGATGCGGATGCGCTCGACCTGCACTCCCGCCAGGCGCGCGGCGTCGGGGTTGAAGCCGACGGCGTACATGCGGCGGCCAGAGGGCGTGCGCTCGAGCACGTACCAGGTGACGAGGGCGACGCCGGCGAGCGTCCACACCGGCACCGTGATGCCCAGGAACGACGCCGTCGCGATCTCGCGGTAGGCGGGGTCGAGCCCGAGGATCTGCTGGCTCCCAGAGACCCACGCCATGCCCGCGAGCAGGATCGAGCTCATGCCGAGGGTCGCGATGATCGGCTCGACCTTCAGGCGGGTGATCACGAGCGCCGTGACGAGCCCGATGAGGGCGCCGGCGACGAGCACGGCCGGCAGCTGCAGGGCGATCGGCAGGCCCGCCTTGCCCAGCATCCACGCCGACAGGATCGCCGAGAAGCCCACCTGCGCGCCGATCGCGAGGTTCAGGGAGCCCGCCACCAGGGGGATGAGCGCCGCGATCGCGGCGATGCCGGTGAGCGCCTCGGCGTCGAGCAGCGAACGCCACACACCGGGCTGGAGGAACTTCTCGGGGATCCAGATCGAGAAGACGACGAACAGGACGATGAAGATGTAGATCGCGCTGATGTTGCGGAACGACAGGGCGCGCAGGATGTCGGCACGGGCGGTGCTCACGGGTGCTCCTCGGGGGCGGGGACGGATGCGGGGGAGTCGGGCAGGCCGTAGCCTTCGGCGATGAGGCGGTGCTCGGTGAGGTCGGAGCCTGCGAGCACGGCGGCGGCGCGGCCGTCGCGCATGACGACGACGCGGTCGCAGACGGCCAGCAGCTCTTTCGCGTCGGACGAGCTGACCAGCACGGCGGTGCCGCCCTCGGCACCGCGGGCGATGGCGTCGTAGATCGTCGCCTTGGCGCCGATGTCGACGCCCTGCGTGGGTTCGTCGAGCAGCAGCACGGCCGGGCGGTCGCGCAGCGACCGGGCCATCACGATCTTCTGCTGATTGCCGCCGCTGAACAGCGAGATGCGCTGCTCCCCCCGGCCGGGCCGCACGTCGTAGTCGGCGAGGAGCGCGTCGACCTCGGCGCGCTCGCGGCGACGCGAGATGAGCCCGAGCGGCCCGGTGAGGGTCTTCAGCTGCGGCAGGGTGAGGTTCTCTCTGGCCGACAGCTCGCGCACGACGCCCAGGTGCGCGCGGTCGCCCGGCGCGAAGGCGAGCCCGCGGCGCAGGCTCTCGGCGGGCGAGCGGCGCGGGTAGGGCGCTCCCGCGACGGCGAACGCGTCGGCATCCGCCTGGATCGCCCCGTACAGCAGCGCCGGCACGGCCTCGCGGCCCGAGCCCAGCACTCCGGCGACGCCGACGACCTCGCCGGGCTGCAGATCGAGGTCGAGGTGCGCGACGCTGCCGCCGCGGAGCCCCCGCACCGACAGCGCGGCGTCGCCGTCGCGGCGGTGCGAGCGGTGCTGTTCGCGGGAGAGGGATGCGGCATCCGCCCCCGTGATCAGCTCGATCAGCCGCGACTCGCCCACCTCGGCGACGGGCGCGTCGGCGACCTTTCGGCCGTCGCGGAGCACCACGATGCGGTCGGAGAGGCTCAGCACCTCGTCGAGGCGGTGCGAGACGAACACGATGCCGGTGCCGGCGGCGGCCAGGCGCCGCACGGCCTCGAACAGCACCTCGACCTCGCCGCGGTGCAGCGACTCGGTGGGCTCATCGAGGAAGAGCACGTTCGCGCGATGCGTCCAGCCGTCGAGGGCCCGGCTGATCGCGACGACGGCGCGCTGCGCGGGAGTCAGCCGGCGCACCGGCACGTCGACGTCGAAGACGGGGCCGAACTGCGCGACGAGCTCGCGTGCTCGCGCATTCGTGTCGCGGTCGCCGTATGGTGCGACCGCGGACAGTCCCGTCCCTCGGCGCAGCGCGAGGTTCTCGGCGGCGGTGAGGTCTGCGATGAGCCCCAGGTCCTGGTGGATGAAGTGCAGCTCGGCGCCGCCGTCGAGCGAGACCGTGCCGGCGTCGGACGAGTAGACGCCGGCGAGGATCTTGACGAGCGTCGACTTGCCCGACCCGTTGTGGCCGACGACCGAGACGATCTCGCCGGGGTGGACGTCGAGGTCGACGCGGTCGAGCGCCGTGAGGCCGGGGAAGGCCTTGACGAGGCCCTCGACGCGAAGGAGGGGGCGTTTCTCAGCCACGGGGTGCTCCTGTCGGAAGGGGGTGGGGAGGCGCGAGGCGGGCGCCTCCCCACCGCTGGGGGATCAGTCGACGAGCCAGTTGGCCGCGAAGCGGTCCTGGTAGTCGGCGATCGCGACGTAGCCGACCACCGGGTCTTCCGGCGCGTTGGCCTGCTCGGTGACGCGGGTCAGGGTCGAGGCACGGGTGGCCACGTCGGGCCACTCGTAGTCCTGGCCGCCCATCTCGCGCAGCAGCTGGTCGAGCACGGTCCACATCATGAGGTTCAGGTCGACCGACAGCGTCGCGTCCTGGTCTCCCGCGGCGACCTGCTCGTTGTTCGGCGGAGCCGTCCACATGCCGATGCCCGGCACGTCGATGCCGGCGAGCTCGAGCTTGGACGGCAGACCGATCTGCACCTCGTCGACGGCGGCGATGAAGTACTCCGTCTGCGGGTTCGCCTGCAGGTCGCTGATGACGCGGTCGGCCGCCGTCGAGCCGAGCTCGGCGATCGGGATGTCGACGACACGCAGCTCGCACTCGGGGCAGAGCTCGGCGACCTTGGACTGCGCCCCCTCCAGTTCGTACTTCGAGAACGGGAACTCGGGCACGTTGTAGAAGACGAGGTCTTCGGCGCCGCCCGATCGGGCGATCGCCGCGGCACCCAGCACCTGCCCGTTCGTGGTCATCCACTCCGGGCCGTTGAAGGCCTCGGGCAGCCCGTACTCGACGGTGTTCATGACCGAGCCGCTCACGATCGGGATGCCGAGGGCGTCGAGCTGCTCGATCTGCGACTCGAAGAAGATCGGGTCGAGGGTGATGTTGATGACGCCGTCGGGGGCGAGCTCGACGACCGTGTTCATCGCCGTGTTGACGCTCTGCGCGTCGCGGCCGGTCTCCACGCGTTCGAGCTTCAGGCCGAGGAGCTCGGCCGGAGCCTGCAGGTTGTTCCACATCACGGCGCTGACGGGCGTGCCCACGTCGAGGTACACGACGTGCGCGCCCTCCTTCACGGGAGCGTCCAGCGGCTCGTCGATGAGGAGGTTCTTCTCGCCCTCGCCGTTCCACGGAACGAGGAACTCCTCGGCGGCGGCGACCGCGTCGGAGCCGGCGGCGCCGGCATCCGCCGAGGTCTCCTCGGGCTCAGAGCCGCCCGAGCATGCCGTGAGCAGCAGCGCTCCGGCGGCCACGAGTGCCGCGGCGCGGGTCTTGCGGATCGATCGTGAGTGCATCGTCGCACGTCCTTTCATCGGGTGTTGCAGGGTTCAGAAGGGGTACTGTTGAATGCGGGACTGCACCGTGACCCACTGGGTGTCGGTGAAGGCCTCGATGTTGGCCTCGTGGCCGCCGAAGCGGGCGCCGGTACCGGAGTGGCCGGTGCCGCCGAACGGGGCCTGCGCCTCGTCGTCGACCGTCTGGTCGTTGATGTGCAGGATGCCGGTGGAGATCTGGTCACCGAGTTCGAGGGCGCGGAACGCGTCGCCGGCGAGGATCGCGACCGACAGGCCGTACTCGCTCGCGTTGACGAGGTCCACGGCCTCGTCGATGTCGTCGAAGCGCAGCACGGGAGCCACGGGGCCGAAGATCTCCTGCGTGAAGGCGGAGTGGTCGCTGCGCACGTCGCCGAGCACCGTCGGCTGGTAGAACAGCTCGTCGTACGTGCCGCCGGCCAGCAGGCTCGCGCCCGCTGCGAGCGTCTCGCTCACGATGCCGTGCACGCGGTCGCGCTGCTTCGCGTCGATGATCGGGCCGAGGGGAGCGCCGGTGGCGGGGTCGGCCGCGACGAGCGCCTCGGCCTTCGCGGCCAGCAGCGCCGTGTACTCGTCGTAGATGTCGGCGTGCACGAGGTGTCGGCCCGTGGTCATGCAGATCTGCCCCTGGTGCAGGAACGATCCCCATGCGCCGGCGGATGCTGCCGCCGCCACGTCGACGTCGGGCATCACGATCATGGCGTTGTTGCCGCCGAGCTCGAGGTGCGCGCGCTTGAGCTGACGTCCCGCGCGCTCGCCGATGGCGCGGCCCGCCTGCGTCGAGCCGGTGAACGAGATAACGGGCACGGCCGGGTGGTCGATGAGCGCCGTGGCGACCTCGACGCCGCCGGGGACGACGGCGAAGAGGCCCTCGGGCAGTCCCGCCTCTTCGAGGAGGGCCGCCAGGAACAGTCCGCCGGCGATCGAGGTGCGAGGGTCGGGCTTGAGCACGACGGCGTTGCCGAGCGCGAGCGCCGGGAACACCGAGCGGGCGGCGAGGATTGCCGGGAAGTTGAAGGGCGAGATGACCCCGACCACGCCCACGGGGCGCCGGCGGGCGAGGCTCAGCCGCGGGTGCGACGAGGTCAGCAGCTGCCCGTAGGGCATCGTCGCGGTGGCGGCCGCCTGGTGCAGTTCGCTCGTGACCAGCCCCACCTCGAAGGCGGCCTTGCCCTGCGCGGAGCCCGCCTCGTCGACGAGCCAGCCGGCGAGGGTCTCGCCGCGCTCCTCCAGGAGGGCGGCGGCGCGGCGCATGACCGCGGCCCGCTCCTGCGCGGGGCGTGCCGCCCAGTCGTGCTGCACAGCATCCGCCCGCTCGATCGCGTCGATCATGTCTGCGGGGCCGCCGATGCCGATCTCGGCGATCGCGTCGCCGGTGGCGGGCGAGGTCACCGTCGCGGTGCCCTCGAAGTGCACCCAGCCCCCCACATATCCGCGGCCGTTCCAGGTCTCCTGTGCGAAGAACGTCATCGTGTCTCCCGTCTGCTTCATCGCTGCAGGCAACGCTCTCAATCGGCGCGTGCGGTCGACCCGGCGTTTCGTGCACCGGGACCGGCGTTTTGTGCACGGCGGCGGATCGGCGTTGTGTGATCGGCGTTTTGTGCACGGCTCGACGACCCCGGTTCTGCCCAGGGGAGGGCTCGGCTATCGTGGACAGCCACGTAGGAGGCGAACGTGGATGTTCTCGAGGCTGAGAGCGCCGACGACTGGGAGACGGTCGTGAGCGGGTGCTTCGTCCCGCTGCGCTGCGCCGGATTCGAGGCGCGGTTCACCGGACGCATGGAGCACGTCGCCCTCGATCCTCGGCTGTCGGTGTCGATGGTGACCACGTGCGGCACGAGCGCCGACCGCACCGAGCGCCTGGCCGACCGCGCCAACAGCGACGACATCCATCTGTCGCTGCAGCGGTCCTCCAGCGGCACCGTCGTCGCCGACGGGCAGTCGGCCTCGGTGCGGAAGGGATCGGTCACCGTCTACGCGACCGACCGCCCCTACTACCTCGACTACTCGCGCCCAGATCAGCAGCAGCTGATCGTGCAGGTCTCGCGGCGCTCACTGGGGCTGCCGGTCGAGATGATCGAAGACGCCATGCGGCGCCTGGCTCTGCCCGACGGCTGGCGGGCGCCGGCCGCGCGCAACCTCTTCTCCTATGCCGCCGTGACCCTCGAAGACGCCCGCGAGTCGACCGCCGAGACGATGCGCGACCTCGCCTCCGTCATGATCCGCTCGTCGTTCGGCGAGGGCAGCGGCGTGCCCAGGACCTCGGGAGGCCTGCGGCATGCCGTGCAGGAGTACTTCCGCATCCACGCGACCCGCTCGGGCATCGACATGGACCAGATCGCTCGCGAGCACTTCGTCTCGCGTCGTCGGCTCTACCAGGTGTTCGAAGAGGTGGGGCAGTCGCCGGCCACCTTCCTGCGCACCGAGCGGCTGCGCCGTGCCCGGCGGCTGCTGAGCGACGCGCCCGATCGCACGATCGAGTGGATCGCCTACGAATCGGGCTTCCGCGACCTCACGACCTTCACGCGGGCGTTCCGCCGCGAGCACGGCTGCACGCCGCGCGAGTGGCGCTCACAGGCGACCCTCGCCGCCTGACCGTCTTTCCCCTCCCGCAAGTTGGCAGCTGTTGCCGTCTGCGAGGGGCGGGAGGCGGCAGAAGCTGCCAAGTTGCGGGGTGATGATCGCCGCTGCCCCCGCCGCTTGCGACCGCGGGCCGTCTTCACCTCCCGCAACTTGGCGGCTGTCGCCGCCTGGGGCCCCGGGCAGGCGACAGGAGGTGCCAAGTCGCGGGATGGGATCGCCGCCGACCAGCTCAGGCGTCGAAGACCTTGCCTGGGTTGAGGATGCCGACGGGGTCGAACACCTGCTTGATGGCGCGCTGCAGCTGCCACTGGTCGTCGCCGAGCTCGTCGCGCAGCCACCGGCGCTTGAGCACGCCCACCCCGTGCTCGCCGGTGAGGGTGCCGCCCAGGCGCAGTGCGGCGCGGAAGAGATCGTCGGCCGCGGCCCAGATGTGCTCGGGCACGAGGTCTGTCGCGGTCCCTGAGTCTGTCGCGGTCCCTGAGCCTGCCGAAGCCCCTGAGTCGGCCGCGGTCCCTGAGCCTGTCGAAGGGGCGAACACGAAGTTCGGGTGCAAGTTGCCGTCGCCGGCGTGGGCGACCGTGGGGATCACGATGCCGTACTCCCGCTCGATGCGGGCGATCTCGTCGAACATCGCCGGCAGCGCGCTGCGCGGCACCGCGACGTCTTCGATGAGCGTCGTGCCGAGCGCCTCCATCGCGGGGTGCATCGAGCGCCGGATCGCCAGCAGCCGCTCGCCCTCGGCGGCATCGTGCGTCACGGCGACTTCGCCTCCGGCGCCGCTCAGCACGGCGGCGATGGCATCGGCCTCGGCCGCCGCGGCGGGGCCGTCGGTCTGGATCGTCAGCTGCGCGGCACCTTCGGCGGGCGCGGGCAGTGCGAGCAGGGCGTGCACGGCTGCCAGGGAGGCGGCATCCATCAGCTCCATGACCGCCGGCTGCACACCGGAAGCCGTCACGGCCGCCGATGCCGCCGCGGCGGCCCGCACGTCGGCGAAGGTCGCCGCGAGCGTGCAGACGGCGCCCGGCACGAGGCGGCGGAGCTTGAGGGTCGCGCCGACGACGACGCCGAGGGTGCCCTCTGAGCCGATCATGAGTGAGGTGAGGTCGTAGCCGGCGACGCCCTTGACGGTGCGGTGCCCGAGGCGCACGAGGCGTCCGTCGGCCAGCACGACGTCGAGTCCCAGCACCGCGTCGCGCACGACGCCGTACTTCGCGCACAGCAGGCCCCCGGCGCCGGTGGCGATGTTGCCGCCGACGGTCGAGATGGCCCTGCTCGCCGGGTCGGGCGCCCACCACAGCCCGTGCGGGGCGAGCGCGGC
This sequence comes from Microbacterium fluvii, assembly GCF_025515205.1. GTDB lineage: Bacteria > Actinomycetota > Actinomycetes > Actinomycetales > Microbacteriaceae > Microbacterium > Microbacterium fluvii. The sequence continues at coordinate 419,256 of NZ_JAOPFX010000001.1, forward strand.
GTTGAGGTCGGCGTTGATGATGCCCGGCTCGACGACGGCGATGAGGTCGTCGGCGCGCACCTCGACGATGCGGTCCATGCCGCGCACCGACAGGGCGATCTCGCCGCCGCCGGTGTTGGCGGCGCCCGCGAGCCCCGTGCCCGCGCCGCGGGTGACGACGGGGGTGGCGGTGGCGGTGGCGATGCGCAGCGTCTGCTGCACGTCGGCGACGGATGCGGCGCGCACGACCGCCAGCGGAGCCTCGGGCGCCGCGTGGCCCGACTTGTCGGCCCTGGCCTCGTTGAGCGCCTCGGGCGAGGTGTCGACGCGCTCGCCGAGGGCCTCGCGCAGCTGCGCGACGACGCCGGCGGACGCGGTCACGCGAACCGGCGGCGTCCGGCGATCACGCCCACCGTCACGGCGATGACGCCGAAGGCGAGCCCCACCCAGGCGGCGCCCATGCTCCACCACGCGATCGTCGCCGACACGTAGACGAGCAGCTCGACGACGGCCCGCACGAACGGGTGCACGCCCAGGACGGCACGCGGCGACACGAACAGCGCCCACACCAGGATCGCGACCACGGGTGCGCCGATGCCGGCGACGATGTTCCACGGCAGCGGCCACGACACGAAGCCCCAGAGGGCGAGCGAGCCGAAGGCGAACAGCTCGCACACGAACGCGAGGATGTCGATCGCCGACAGCGGCGCACGGGTTCCGGGCGCGAGCTGTGCGGGCGCGGGCTGCGCGGGCGCGCTGGGTGCGACGTGGGGCAGGTCGGACATGGCCTCCAGTCTACTTCTGCCCATGTGGCACACCTCGCGGGCTCACTCCCGCCCGAGGCCCCCAGGTGTGCCACATGGTGAGGGGGAGGGGGGTCAGAGGTCGCGGGAGCCGGCGGTCCAGACGGCGCGGACGTCGAGGTCGGCCGACAGCAGCACGGCGTCGGCCCAGCGGCCAGGGGCGAGCGAGCCGAGGTCGTCGCCACGGCCGACCGCGCGGGCGGGGGTCGAGGTGAGGGCTGCGACGGCGTCGGGCAGGGCGACCCCGGCCGCGACGGTCAGGCGCAGCGCCGCATCCTGGGTGAGCGTCGACCCGGCGATCGCGCCGCCTTCGACGAGCCGCGCGACCCCGTCGCGCACGTCGACGCCGAGCCCGCCCAGCTCGTACCGGCCGTCTGGGTGGCCCGCGGCGGCCATCGCGTCGGTGATCAGCGCGATGCGGCCAGGCGCGGCGGCGAAGGCGATGCGCACGACCTCCGGATGCAGGTGCACGCCGTCGGCGATCACCTCGAGCGTCACGCGGGCATCGGCCGCCGCAGCGGCCACGGGCCCGGGGTCGCGGTGGTGCAGCCCCGGCATGGCGTTGAAGGCGTGGGTGAGGATCGTCGCGCCCGCGTCGAACGCCGCGGCGGCCTGCGCGTAGTCGGCCGACGTGTGCCCGACCGCCGCCGTGGCGCCCGCGGCCACGACCAGGCGCACGGCGTCGAGCCCTCCGGGGAGCTCTGGGGCGAGCGTGATCTGGCGGATGCTGCCGCCCCCCGCCGCCAGCAGCCTTTCCACGGCGTCCGTTGCGGGCGCCCGCAGCAGCTCGGGGGTGTGCGCGCCCTTGCGCGCGAGGTCGAGGAAGGGCCCCTCCAGGTGCGACCCGAGGATGTCGGGATCGCTCGCGACGAGGTCTGCGACCATCGTGGCGCGCCGCTCGAGGTCGGGAAGCGCCGCCGTCACGAGCGAGACGACGGCGCGGGTCGTGCCGTGGGCGCGGTGCAGTGCCCGCGCGGCGCGGATCGCGTCCGGCCCGTCGTCGTAGGCGAACCCACCCCCGCCGTGCCCGTGGATGTCGATGAACCCGGGGGTCAGCACGGCACCGGGGCCGGCGACCGCGGTCGCGTCGACCACGACCTCTGCCGCATCCGATGCCTCGCTGCCGGACGTCGCCGCGACGGATGCCGCAGCATCCGCTCGCCAGCCGTCACCGGTGCCGGTTGCGACGACCCTGCCGTCGGCGAAGCGAACCCACGCGTCGTCGACCACGCGGCCGGCGTCGACGAGCCGCGCGGAGTGGATGACGCCATTCATCTCAGCCCCGCCAGTCGATCTCGGGCAGGCGGGTGAAGCCGATGCCGCGGCTGGTCCAGAGCGCGGCGAGGCCGCCGACGCGCTCGCGGAACGACTCCCACGTGCGCTGCGACGTAGCCCCGAGGGGCGGCGACCACGCGGCCTCGGCCGCCGCGCCGATGCGGGGGAAGGCCATCGCGTCGATGTCGGCGAGGGTGCTCAGGGTCTCGGCCCACAGCGGCGCCTCGACGCCGAGGATCTCCGCGTCGGAGACGCCGTCGACCACGCTCGCCGGATCCCACTCGTACGCCTGGCGTGCCGGCACGATGCCGGCCCATTGCAGGCCGAGTGGGGCGTCGGCGGCGTACTTCATGTCGAGGTAGATCGCGTCGGCGGGGGAGAGGATGACCTGCCCACCGCGCGCGACGAAGGCACGGGTCTTGTCGTCCATGCCGTCGATCGGCGTGCGGAAACCCCAGTACTGGCCGACCGTGCCGGGCGAGAGCCCCGCGGCGGCGCCGGCCTCGTGCCACGTGATCGGCGTCTTGCCGAGGCCCTCGACGATGGCGGTGGCGCGGGCCATGAAGTGCGCGAAGTCGTCGGCGGGGGTGCCCAGGGCCTCGTCGCCGCCGACGTGCAGGTAGGGGCCGGGGGTGAGGGCGGCCACCTCGCCGAGCACGTCGGCCAGGAACGCGTAGGTCACCTCGTCGTGGATGCGCAGCGACGAGAAGCCCACGGCGAGACCCTGGAACGGCGCGCCGTTCACCGGCTCGTCGCCTCCGTACACGCGCAGGATCTCCCGCATCTCGTCGGTGACGACGGGCTCTTCGCTGAGCTCGGGGTAGGCGAGGGTCACGGCGTGGGTGTGCCCAGGCATGTCGATCTCGGGAACGACGGTCATGTGGTTCGCGGCGGCGTGGGCGACGATCTCCCGGTAGTCGTCGTGCGTGTAGAAGCCGCCGGGCTCGCCGCCGATCGCGGTGCGCGATCCCTGTTCGGTCAGCAGCGGCCGGCTGTCGATCCGCAGCCGCCACCCCTGGTCGTCGCTCAGGTGCAGGTGCAGGTGGTTGAACTTCAGTGCGGCGGCGCGGTCGATGTAGGCCTTCACCGTCGCGACGGGGTGGAAGTGCCGTGCGACGTCGAGCATGACGCCGCGGTAGGTGAACCGCGGTGCGTCGGCGATCTCGACGGCCGGCACGAGCCAGCCCTCGTCGTCGGCGACCAGCAGCTGCACGAGTGTGTGCACGCCGTAGAAGAGGCCCGCAGCATCGGCTCCCTCGATGCGCACGCCCGCCGCGTCGGCGGTCAGCCGGTACGACTCGGGCGCGCCGCCGGCGGCGAGAGCCAGATCGACGGCCGAGGCGACTCCGCCGGCCGCATCCAGGAGGAGCGGTGAACCCGCGCGCTCGGCCAGAAGCGCGCGCAGCAGGGCGGCGGCCTCGGCATCGCCGGTCACGGCGGTGGCCGCGTCGAGGCGGAACGGTGCCGCATCGACGACGGTGACGGCGGCGGGGGCGGGCACGAGGGGCAGGTCAGGCACGCGGCATCCGATCAGTAAGGATTCCTAACAAAAGGATGCTGCCAGCCTAGCCGCGGGGCGCGTCGCGCGCACCTGCGGTGTCGGTCGCATCCGTTATGCTCGGGGTGTCGCGACTGGCGTTGAGGTGGACCACCACCGGGGAGCGACCGACAACGGCATTCGACCGCGCGCCTGGGCCGATGCGGGACACCCCTTTCCGAAAGCCGTCGTCAGGAGATCGCCATGACCGATCAGTACTTCAACGCCCCGCTCGCCGAGGTCGACCCCGAGATCGCCCAGGTGCTCGAGCGCGAGCTCGAGCGTCAGCGCGGGTATCTCGAGATGATCGCCTCCGAGAACTTCGTGCCCGTCTCTGTGCTGCAGTCGCAGGGCTCGGTGCTCACCAACAAGTACGCCGAGGGCTACCCCGGCCGCCGCTACTACGGCGGCTGCGAAGAGGTCGACGTCGCAGAAGAGCTCGCGATCGCGCGCGCGAAGTCGCTGTTCGGCGCCGAGTTCGCCAACGTGCAGCCGCACTCGGGGGCTTCGGCGAACGCCGCCGTGCTGCACGCCATCGCCCGCCCCGGCGACACGCTGCTGGGCCTGTCGCTCGACCAGGGCGGCCACCTCACGCACGGCATGAAGATCAACTTCTCGGGCCGCCTCTACAACATCGTCGCCTACGGGGTCGACCCCGCCACCAGCATCATCGACATGGACGAGGTGCGGCGCCTGGCGATCGAGCACCAGCCCAAGGTCATCATCGCCGGCTGGTCGGCCTACCCCCGTCAGCTCGACTTCGCCGCGTTCCGCGCGATCGCCGACGAGGTCGGGGCGCTGCTCTGGGTCGACATGGCGCACTTCGCCGGTCTCGTCGCGGCGGGCCTGCACCCGAGCCCCGTGCCGCACGCGCACGTCGTGAGCTCCACCGTGCACAAGACGATCGGCGGCCCCCGATCGGGCTTCATCCTCACCAACGACGCCGAGATCGCCAAGAAGATCAACTCCGCCGTCTTCCCCGGTCAGCAGGGCGGCCCGCTCATGCACGTGATCGCCGCCAAGGCCACCGCCTTCAAGCTCGCCGCGACCCCCGAGTTCCGCGAGCGCCAGGAGCGCGTCGTCCGAGGCGCCGCGATCCTCGCCGAGCGCCTCTCCCAGCAGGACGTGAAGGATGCCGGCATCGCCGTGCGCTCGGGCGGCACCGACGTGCACCTCGTGCTCGTCGACCTGCGCGAGGCCGAGATCGACGGCAAGCAGGCAGAAGACCTGCTGCACGAGATCCACATCACCGTCAACCGCAACGCCGTGCCCAACGACCCCCGGCCCCCGATGGTCACCTCGGGCCTGCGCATCGGCACCCCGGCTCTCGCCACCCGCGGCTTCGGCGACGCCGAGTTCACCGAGGTCGCCGACGTGATCGCCCTGGCCCTGCAGCCCGGCGCCGACGTCGAGGCCCTCCGCACCCGCGTCGCTGCCCTGACGGCGGCGTTCCCGCTCTACCCGGGCCTGCAGCAGTAGCGATCAGGGGGCCGAGACCCACGTTCGGCCCCGAGACCCAGCATCCGCTGCCCGAGACCTGCGTTCGGTACCGAAACCCACCGGCACAGCCCGGGTCTCGGGCGGCAGGGTGGGTCTCGCGCAACGGCACAGTGCCCCGCACCCGGCACAACGACAGGAGACACCATGACCGCGAACATGCTCGACGGCGTCGCCACGGCGACCGCGATCAAGCAGGAGCTGAAGGAGCGCGTCGCCGCCCTCGCGGCGCAGGGCGTCGTGCCGGGGCTGGGCACACTCCTGGTCGGCGACGACCCGGCGTCGCGCTCGTACGTGACCGGCAAGCACCGCGACTGCGCCGAGGTGGGGGTGGCCTCCATCTCGGTCGAGCTGCCGGCATCCGCCTCGCAGGAAGAGATCGCCTCGGCGGTGCGGGGCCTGAACGAAGACCCCGCCGTGACCGGGTTCATCGTGCAGCTGCCGCTGCCGGCGGGCATCGACGAGAACGCGATCCTCGAGCTCATCGATCCCGCGAAGGATGCCGACGGCCTGCACCCGACCAACCTCGGGCGCCTCGTGCTCGGGGTCGACCCCGCCGCCGCGATCGACGCGCCCCTGCCGTGCACGCCGGCCGGCATCGTGGAGCTGCTCGTGCGGCACGGCGTCGAGATCGCCGGGAAGCACGTGACGATCATCGGCCGCGGCATCACGGTCGGCCGCCCGCTCGGGCTGCTGCTGACCCGCAAGGGCACCGACGCGACCGTGACCCTCACCCACTCGCGCACGGCGGACCTCGCCGCCGAAGTGCGCCGCGCCGACATCGTCGTGGCCGCCGTGGGGCAGCCGCACCTCGTGCAGGCCGAGTGGGTCAAGCCCGGCGCCGCCGTGCTCGATGTCGGGGTCACCCGCGTCGGCACGACCGAGTCGGGCAGGGCCAAGCTCGCCGGAGACGTCGACCCCGCCGTCGCGGAGGTCGCCGGCTGGCTCTCGCCGAACCCCGGCGGAGTCGGACCGATGACCCGCGCGATGCTCGTCGCGAACGTCGTCGAGGCCGCAGAGCGCTCCATCGCCTGACGCGGGGGCGGATGCTGCCGCTCCCGCGTCTCAGGCGGTGAACCGCGCGAGGAACTCGCGCGTGCGCGCCTCGCGGGGCGCGCCGAACAGCTGCGCCGGCGGTCCCTCCTCGACGATGGTGCCGGCGTCGAGGAACACGACGCGGTCGGCCACGTCGCGGGCGAAGGCCATCTCGTGGGTCGCCATGAGGATCGTCGTGCCCTCGGCGGCGAGCTGCCGCACGAGCTCGAGCACTTCGCCGACGAGTTCGGGGTCGAGGGCCGAGGTGACCTCGTCGAGCAGCAGCAGCTCGGGGTCGGTGGCGATCGCCCGAACGATCGCGGCGCGCTGCTGCTGGCCGCCGGAGAGCCGGTCGGGGTGCGCCTTCGCGAATTCGGCCAGGCCGATGCGCTGCAGCAGATCCCGCGCGCGCTCCTCGGCCTCGCGCCGCGGCATCCGGTGCACGACCCGCGAGGCGAGCGTCACGTTGTCGAGCACCGTCAGGTGCGGAAACAGGTTGTAACTCTGGAACACCGCACCGAACCGCGCACGCACCCGGTTGGCGTCGACGCGGGGGTCGGAGATGTCGTCGTCGTCGAGCCAGATCTGCCCGTCGTCGATCGGCTCGAGCAGGTTGAGGCAGCGCAGCAGCGTCGACTTCCCCGATCCGCTCGCGCCGATGAGGGCCACCACCTCGTGCCGGTCGAGCGACAGGTCGACCCCGCGGAGCACCTCGCGGTCGCCGAAGGACTTGACGACGGCCTCCGCCCGCAGCAGCGCGCTCACAGGATCGATCCCGCCTGCTCGCGGCGGCGCAGTCGCGCCGTGTACCAGTCGGTCAGGCGGATCGTGGGGATCGCCAGGAGGATGAAGAGGATGCCGGCGACCACATACGGCGTGAAGTTGTAGCTCTGCGAGGCTTCGATCTGCGCCGCGCGCACGGCATCCATCGCCCCGAGGATCGAGATGAGCCCCACATCCTTCTGCATCGAGATGAAGTCGTTCATGAGGGGAGGAGTGATCTTGCGCAGCGCCTGCGGCAGCACGACGCGGCCGAGGGTCTGCACGTAGCCGAGGCCCAGCGCCCGGGCGGCGAGCCGCTGCGACGGGTGCACGGCCTCGATGCCGGCGCGGATGACCTCGGAGACGTAGGCGGAATAGGTGAGGGTGATCGCCAGCACACCCAGCCACAGCGGCGGGATGCGCGTGTTCGCGATCGTTGGGAGCCCGAAGCCGATGAGGTAGGCGACGATGATGAACGGCAGCCCGCGGAAGACGTCGGTGTAGGCGGCCGTGAGCACCCGCACCGGGAAGAACACGGGGCCGGGAAGCGTCCGCAGCGTCGCGAGCAGGAGCGCCGAGATCGCCACGGTGACGACCGAGACGGCGAGCACCTGCAGGTTGAACAGGAACCCCTCCCACACACGGGGGAGCGCCTCGAGGGCGATCTGCGGGTTGAAGAACGCCTGCTGCACCGCCGCCCAGCCGGGAGTCGTGAACAGCGTGAGCCACACGATCGCCGCGAACGCGAGCGTCGAGACGATCGCAACGAGCACCGATCGGCGCTCCCGCTCGCGGCGGTAGGCGCGCCGCTCGAGCTCGAGCGCGCTCGGGGAGTGCGAGGTCACGGAACGACGTTAGCCCAGTGCGGTCACTGCAGCTGCGGCACGCCCTCGGTCAGCACCGAGAGCCACTTCTCCTCGAGCTCGGCCAGCGTGCCGTTCTCGCGCAGCGTGTCGACGGCGGCGGTCACCGATGCCGTCAGCGGGGAGTCCTTGGCCAGCAGCAGACCCCACTGGTCGGGCACGCCCGCGGCGGGGAGCTCGCCGACCATGAACGAGTCGTCGATGTAGAAGTTGGCCGCGACGTACGCCGTCGGGGTGTCGAGCACGATCGCGTCGATCTGGTTCGCCGTGAGGGCGGCGACGGCGTCTTCGTTCGAGTTGTACAGCTGCGCGTCGGTGTCGGGGGCGATGGCCTGCTCGATCGTCGTCGCGCTCGTCGAGCCCGCCATCGCGCCGAGCACGAGTCCCTTCAGGCCCGCGATGTCGGTCACATCGTCGGCCGCGCCGCCCTTGATGGCGACCACCGCCTGGCTCGCCTCGAAGTAGGGCGACGAGAAGTCGACGGCCTGCTTGCGCTCGTCGGTGATCGTGTACTGCTGGATGTTGAAGTCGAAGCTCTTCGGCCCCGGCGCGATCGCCGCCTCGAAGCTCGTGCGCACCCACACCACGTCGTCGTGCTCGAAGCCGAGCTCGTCGGCCACCGCGTAGGCGACCGCTGCCTCGAAGCCCTCGTCCGACTCGGGGTCGTCGTCGATCACGTAGGGCTCGTAGGCCGTCTCGCCGGTGGCGATCGTGAGCTTGCCCGGGGTGATGTACGCGTCGGCCGGCACCTCGTCGGACGACGACGACGCGGATGCCGCCGGCTCCGCGGTGCCGGAGGCGCACCCGGCCAGCACGAGAGCCGCGGCGGTGGCCGCGACGAGGGTCAGAGAACGCAGGACAGGGCGCGACATGATGCCTCCGGGTCGGGGTGCGGCCCGTCCGCGTGCTGTGCGACGGTCGCCGTGACACCCATCCTCTCGCGCCGGAGGCCGGCCGAGGTCATCCGTGGTCGGTTTGTTACACGGCGTGCAACATCGTGCGCGAGTCCGAGCGCGCTCAGCCCAAGTCGTCCAGCATCCTGCGCTGCTCGGCCGTGAGCCCGTCGTTCAGCTCCGCCCGCCCCTCGGCTGCCGCCGGCGACGCGGGGCTAGTGGCCGCGGCATCCGTCTTCGATCCGCGGATGCCGCCGGTCGCGCTGTCATAGAGCGCACCCGCGCGCGCCTCGACCTTGTCGTCGATCGCGTCGTAGATGATCCAGGCGATCAGCAGCGCAATCGGGGGGAGCACCCAGCCCCAGAAGAAGCCGCGCACGTTCACGCCGCTGAGCAGCACCACCAGCACCCAGACGATCAGCTCGACGATGAACACGAGCGCGAACTGCACGAGCTTCTCGCCCGCCTTCGTGCGCTCGTGGGCGCTCTTGGCGGCCCTCGACGAGAACCACCGCGAGATGACCGGCTTGACCCACAGGGTCAGAGCCGTCAGCAGCAGCGCGGCCCACAGCGCCGCCCAGCCGACCGAGACGCTCGGCAGCAGCCAGCCCACGACCAGCAGCACGGCGACGTCGAACACGTAGAGCGAGGCGAACCGCACGATCCAGGTCTTCATGCCCCCAGGGTGCCACGCCGCAGGCCCCGCGGCGAGGATCTCAGCGGATCGACACGAGACGGGTCACATCGTCGTCCGGCAGCACGTCGGCCACGGCGGTGACCTCCATCTCGACGAGGTCGGCGCGGCCGGAGAGCACGTTGAGGAACGCGGTGTCGGCGGCATCGCGGCCCGTCGCGATGCGCACGAGCGTGTCGCGGGGTGCGAGCGTCGTGGCATCGACCACCCGCCAGGCGCCCTCTACCCACGCCTCGGCGACGGCGTGGAAGTCCATCGGATCGAGCCCGGGGGCATAGACCGAGACCAGGCGCGCAGGCACCCCGGATGCCCGCAGCAACGCCACGCACAGGTGCGCGTAATCGCGGCACACGCCCTGGCGGTTCAGCAGCGTGCGCACCGCGCCGTCGGTGGGAAGGCTCGAGCCGCTGACGTAGGCCAGGCGCGTGCCGACCCACGACGAGATGGCCGCCAGAAGCTCTGCCGGGTCGGTGATGCCGGCGAACTCCGCCGCGGCGGTGGGGGCGAGCGTGTCGGACTCGGCGTAGCGGCTGGGCCTGCCGTAGGCGAGCAGCTCGGACTCCTCGGCGGGCAGGGGCGCGGCGATGCCCTCGACCGAGGCCGAGTACTCGACGACGAGCTCGCCGGGGGCGACGGTCATGCGGTGCAGCCGTCCGCCGTGCGCATCGGCGAGTGCTGTCCACTCCACCGGCGCGCCGTCGAGGGTCGCCGTGAAGCTCTCGGCGGCGCCCGGATGCTGAGCGCTCACCGCGATGGCGAACACGAGGTCGGCAGTCTCGTCGATGGTCAGCATCACTCGGCTCGTGACATCTCGCTGCATGCGCACAGCCTAGGATGTTCGTGGCCGGTTCCGGCCGAACCCCCGACTCGACGCAGCGATGCGGCGTGCGCCGCCGCCTCGCGGAGGATGACGCATGCCCACCTACGACGAAGACCGCGCAGCCTGGGTGGCTCGCGAACAGCTCGCCGAGCGGATGATCCCCTACATCGGATCCCTCTATCGCGATCGCGGCGTCGTCACCTCGCTGCACGGGCACCGCCTCATCAACCTGTCGGTCACCGGCATCCTCGAGGCGCACGAGCGCGTCGAGCAGCTCGGTCACGCCGAGATCCCCCTGGAAGACACGCTGGAGGTGCTGCGGGGTCTGCGCGCCGTGGCACCTGGTCCCGCCTCGCTCGATGTCGCACGGCTGGCCGACGGCTACCGCGCGCACGGCGGCGACCTCGAGGACTACCTGGCGGCGCAGCTCGAGCCCGTGCTCACGGGGGAGCTGCCCCGAGACGCCGGCGCCGACGTCGTGCTCTACGGCTTCGGGCGCATCGGGCGCCTCCTCGCCCGCATCCTCATCGCGCACGCCGGCGGCGGCCACGGTCTGCGCCTGCGCGCGATCGTGGTGCGCAAGGGCGCCGAGAACGACCTCGTCAAGCGGGCGAGCCTGCTGGCCCGCGACTCCGTGCACGGGCCGTTCGCCGGCTCGGTCGAGGTCGACGAGGAGCAGCAGCAGATCATCGCGAACGGCACCCGCATCCAGGTCATCTATGCGAACGACCCGGCCGCCGTCGACTACACCGCCTACGGCATCCGCGATGCCGTCGTCGTCGACAACACCGGCCGCTGGCGCGACGAGGAGGGGCTGTCGCAGCACCTGCGCTCGACCGGCGTCGCCCGCGTGCTCCTGACCGCACCCGGCAAGGGCGCGATCAAGAACATCGTGCACGGCATCAACCACGACGCGATCGATGCGGCCGACCGCATCCTGTCGGCCGCCTCGTGCACGACCAACGCGATCACGCCGGTGCTGCTGGCGATCGACGAGGCCTATGGCGTGGTGCGCGGTCACGTCGAGACGGTGCATTCATTCACCAACGACCAGAACCTCATCGACAACTTCCACAAGGGAGACCGCCGCGGACGGTCGGCGGTGCTCAACATGGTCATCACCGAGACGGGAGCAGCCAAGGCGGTCGCCAAGGCCCTGCCGCAGCTCGAGGGCAAGCTCACCGGCAGCGCGATCCGCGTGCCCACGCCCGACGTGTCGCTGGCGGTGCTGCACCTGACCGTCGAGCGCCCGACCGACAAGGCCGAGGTCAACGACTACCTGCGCCGCGTGTCGCTGCACTCGCGCCTGCGCCAGCAGATCGACTACGTCGAGTCGCCCGAGGTGGTCTCCACCGACTTCGTCGGCTCGCATCGCGCGGGCATCGTCGACGGCCTCGCGACGGTCGCCGACGGAACCACGATCATCCTCTACGTCTGGTACGACAACGAGTTCGGCTACTCGTCGCAGGTCGTGCGGGTGCTCGAGGCGATGAGCGGCACGCACCCGATCGTGCTGCCCGAGCGCGCCGTGGTGAGGCTCGAGCGCTGAGCGCGATGTCGGCGGTGCGCGCCATGATGGGCAGATGGACGACCACGCATCGCCGCGCGCGCGGCGAGGCGATCGTGCCGCCGGCGCGGTGCTCGCCGAGCGCCTACGGTCGCATCGGCTGACGGCTCCTGCCCGCACCGTCGTCGACGCCGCCGAGCACCTCCTCGCCACGCAGGCGCAGGAGTTCTGGGGCGGCCGGTGGGCGCTGGCCGCCCGCACACGGGGCAGACTCTCGCTCCGAGACGTCGACGCGGCGTTCGACCGCGGCGAACTCGTGCGCACGTGGACGATGCGCGGCACCCTGCACATCGTGCCTCCGCACGACGCCGCATGGATGCTGTCGCTGACGACCGCGCGCCAGCAGAAGCAGTGGGCGGTCGTGCACCGGGGTGTCGGGCTCGCCGAAGACGATCTGGTGACCGCCGAGCGAGCCGTGCGCGCGGCCCTCGGCGGCGGCAACAGGCTCACGCGGGCGGAGTTCGGCGCCGTGCTCGCCGGCGCAGGAGTCGATCCCGTCGGCATGCGGGGCAATCTCGTGCTGTCGGCCCTCGCGATCCGCGGGGTCGTCGTGCTCGGGCCCGTCGTGCCGAGGGACGGCGCGCCCACGCGCGACCAGTACGTCGTGGCTGCCGACGGCGGTGCCGTGCACACCCCCGACGACCCGCTGGCCGAGTTCTTCGTGCGCTACATCACGGGGCACGGCCCCGCCGGTGCCAGAGACTTCGCCTGGTGGTCGGGGTTGCCGCTCGGGGTCGCCCGCGACGCCGAGGAACGGGCGGCCGGGTCTGGCCGGCTCACGCGGGTCGGCGACGCGCTGTGGGTCGCCGCCGAGCGGCCGCGCCGGCAGTCGGTGCCTCGCGTGGTGGCGCTGCCGCCCTTCGAGGAGTACTACCTGTCGTACGCCGACCGCTCGCTGCCGTGCATCCCCGAGTTCGCCGCGGCGGTGGGGCCGACCCAGAACGGCATCGTGCACCCCGTGATCGTCGCAGACGGACTGATCGTGGGCACCTGGGCGCACTCGCACGCGGTCGGGCGGCACGCCCAGCATCCGACCGCCGAAGTGTTCGCGCCCGATGCGGCGCCCGCCGACGAGGTGGCCGCCGCGCTCGCACGCTACCGCGACTTCGTCGTGGCGTGACTGCTCAGCGGCCCGCGTGCCGCTCGAGGAAGGCGTAGACCTCGCCCGCATCGACGCCGGGGAAGGCGCCGCGGGGGAGGGGCGAGAACATCTGCTGGTGCACGCGGGCGCTCGGCCACGCGCGGCCCTCCCATCGGGCGGTGAGATCCTCGTCGGGGCGACGGCAGCACGACTCATCGGGGCACTGCGAGATCGCCCGCTTCTGGGTCTCGCGGCCGCGGAACCACTTCGCGTCGTCGAAGGGCACGCCCACCGTGATCGAGAACTCGCCCTCGGCGGTCGTGCCGGTCTGCGTCGAGCACCAGAACGAGCCGGCCGGGGTGTCGGTGTACTGGTAGTGCTCGGTCGTGCGGTTGTGCTCTTCGAAGGCGGAGCGGGCCAGGAACCACCGGCAGGCGACCTGCCCCTCGATCGACCCCGTGACGTCTTCGGGGAGCGGCAGCCCGTCGTTCTCGTACACGCGGTTGATCGCGCCGTTGCCGTCGACCCGCAGGAAGTGCAGCGGGATGCCGAGGTGCTCGGTGAGCAGGTTCGACATGCGCATCGCAGCGGCCTCGTGGGTCACCCCGAACGCGTCGCGGAAGTCTTCGACGGCGAGGTTGCGCTCGCGCTTGGCCTGCTCGAGAAAGCCCACCGACGCCGTCTCTGGCATGAGGCAGCAGGCGGCGTAGTAGTTGATCTCGAGGCGCTGCCAGAGGAACTCGGCATAGTCGGTGGGCGGCTTGTGCCCGAGCAGGCGGTGCGCCATCGCCTGCAGCGCCATGGAGCGCAGGCCATGGCCGCCGGGGATCGACGCCGGCGGCAGGTAGATGCGCCCGTGCTCGAGGTCGGTCACCGAGCGTGCGGAGTGCGGCAGGTCGCTGACGTAGATGAGCTCGAACCCCAGCTGCTCGGCCATGATGCCCACGGTGCGGTGCTTGAGGGCGCCGGAGAGGTGCCCGGCGGCCTTGAGCTGCCTCTCGGCGAGCTTCTCGATGTCGGGCAGGTAGTTGTTGACCTCGCGCATGCGCAGACGCTGCTCGGTGTTGGCGCGGCGCGCCTCCTCGGGCGTCGCGATGGCCTCGCGCTCACGGCGCTCGAGCTCGCGGTGCAGCCCGAGGATCGACTCGATCGTCTCGTCGGTCATGCCCTTGGTGACTTTGACGGCGGGCACCCCGAGGCGGCGGAACACGGTGCTCGCCTGCGCACGCTCCAACTCGATCTCCAGCGCCGCGCGCTGGTTGGGCGGCTCGGTCGACAGCAGGTCGGCGACCTCGACCCCCGTGGCGGTGGCGATCGCCTGCAGCAGCGACAGCTTCGGCTCGCGCTTGCCGTTCTCGATGAGGCTCAGCTGGCTGCCGGCGACCCCGACCAGCGCGCCCAGCTCGTCGAGCGTGAACCCGTGCTGGATCCGCTGATGACGGATGCGGTGGCCCAGGGTGGACAGTTCGAGCGCGGTGGCGGGCATTCCTTGATGGTATCGAAAGAATCGGCATTCTTTTGACCTGGAATCGAGGAAAGAGATGACCCTCCGCGCGCAGAGTGGAATCCAAGCCCGAATCTGACGGCATCGAAGGAGCAGCAATGGCCATCGCGGAGATCTTCACCCGACCCGAGTCCCTCGGCGCGAACGGCTACGTGCCGACGTTCGGCGCCCGTCCGCAACTCGACGGCGACGGCGCGGCCGCACTCTTCGCGTGGGTCGACGAGATCGCCGCCCTCACTCAGCCCGACAGCATCCACTGGATCGACGGCTCCCGCGCCGAGAACGAGGCGCTGCTGCGCGAGCAGGTCGACGAGGGCAAGCTCATCAAGCTCAACCCGGAGTGGCGGCCCGGCTCGTACCTGGCCCGCTCGCACCCGAGCGACGTCGCTCGCACCGAGGGGCGCACCTTCATCGCCTCCGAGAACGAAGAAGACGCCGGACCGACCAACAACTGGGCAGAGCCCACGCAGATGCGCGCGAAGCTGAACGACCTGTTCGAAGGGTCGATGCGCGGCCGCACGATGTACGTCGTGCCCTTCTCGATGGGTGCCGTCGGCGGACCGCTCTCGCACATCGGCGTGCAGGTCACCGACAGCGCTTACGCCGTCACCTCGATCGGCATCATGACGCGCGTCGGCTCCGACGTGCTTCGGGAGATCGCCGGCGGGGCGCCGTGGGTCAAGACCGTGCACACCGTCGGGGCGCCGCTCGAGCCGGGGGAGCAGGATGCCCTCTGGCCCTGCAACGACGACAAGTACATCGTGCACTTCCCCGACACGCTCGAGGTCTACTCCTACGGCTCGGGCTACGGCGGGAATGCGATACTCGCCAAGAAGTGCTTCGCGCTGCGCATCGCCTCGGTCATCGGCCGTGACGAGGGCTGGCTGGCCGAGCACATGCTGCTCATCCGCGTCATCTCGCCCGCGGGCAAGGCCTACCACGTCGCGGCGGCGTTCCCCTCGGCCTGCGGCAAGACCAACCTCGCGATGCTCCGCCCGACGATCCCCGGCTGGCGCGTCGAGACCCTCGGCGACGACATCGCGTGGCTGCGCCCAGGCGCCGACGGGCGCCTGTGGGCGATCAACCCCGAGGCCGGCTTCTTCGGCGTCGCCCCCGGCACCGGCGAGTCGACCAACGTCACCGCCGTCGAGACGCTGTGGGGCAACACGATCTTCACCAACGTCGCGCTGCGCCCCGACGGCGATGTGTGGTGGGAGGGCCTGACCGACACCGCTCCCGCCGAGCTCACCGACTGGGAGGGCAACCCCTGGACGCCCGATTCGGGGCGTCCCGCGGCGCACCCGAACTCGCGCTTCACGGTCAGTGCCGCACAATGCCCGCAGATCGCCGACGACTGGGACGCCCCCGAGGGCGTGCCGCTCGACGCGATCCTGTTCGGCGGCCGCCGCGCCACCAACGTGCCGCTCGTGGTCGAGGCCACCGACTGGGCGCACGGCGTGTTCATCGGCTCGAACATCTCGTCGGAGCGCACCGCCGCCGCCGAGGGCACCGTGGGGGAGCTGCGTCGCGACCCGTTCGCGATGCTCCCCTTCTGCGGCTACAACATGGCCGACTACTTCGGCCACTGGCTCAGCGTCGGCCAGAAGCTGCGGTTCGACCGCGCCCCGCGCATCTTCCAGGTCAACTGGTTCCGCAAGGGCACCGACGGCCGGTTCCTGTGGCCGGGCTTCGGCGACAACTCGCGCGTCGTCGACTGGATCATCCGCCGCATCGAGGGCGAGGTCGGCGCCGTCGACACCCCGATCGGCCGCCTCCCGGTGAGTGCCGACCTCAACCTCGACGGGATCGAGGTGCCCCAGGCCGACCTCGACGAGCTGTTCGCGATCGACGCCGACTCGTGGCTGCAGGAGGCCGACCTCACCGAGGAGTTCTACTCCACGTTCGAGGGCCGCGTCCCCGCCCAGCTCTACGCCGAACTCGCCGCCCTGCGGTACCGCCTGCAGCGCGCCTGATCCGCGCGGCGGCTGCTCTCCGCCGCCGAGCGGATGCTGCCGCTCAGACCAGCAGCTGGTGCTGGGCCAGGTCGCGATAGAGCGGAGTCGATTCGACGAGCTCGGCGTGCGTGCCCTGGCCGACGACGCGGCCGTGGTCGAGCACGACGATGAGGTCGCTGTCGACGACCGTCGACAGGCGGTGGGCGATGACCACGAGCGTGCGGCCGGAGGCGACTGCGTCGATGGCCTCCCGCATCCGCTGCTCGTTGAGGCCGTCGAGCGATGAGGTCGACTCGTCGAGCAGCAGGATCGGGGGAGCGGCCAGCAGAGCCCGCGCGATCGCGAGCCGCTGGCGCTCGCCGCCCGAGAGCATGACGCCCGACTCGCCGACGGGGGCCTGAAGGCCCAGCTCGCTGCGCTCGAGCACCTCGCCGAGGTTGACGGCGCGCAGCACGCGCTCGCAATCGGCGTCGGATGCGGAGGGCGAGGCGAGCCGGAGGTTCTCGGCGAGGGTGCCCGCGAGCGTCGGGGCATCCTGCTCGACGTAGCCCAGCTGCGCGCGCAGCTCGCCGCGGTCGAGGGCGCGCACGTCGGCGCCTCCCAGCAGGATCGCGCCGCCGGTCGGGTCGTAGAACCGCTCGATGAGGGCGAGCGTCGTCGACTTGCCCGCGCCGGAGGGACCCACCAGTGCCACCCGCGCTCCGCGCGGCACCGAGAACGAGACGCCGCGCAGCACCTCGTCGGCGTCGGGGATCTCGATCCGCTCGCCCGCGTCGACGTGCGCGTCGGCGAGCGTGCGCTGGGCCTCGGCCTCGGCCGACCGCCGCGCGGCCACCACCGCCTCGGGGTAGGCGAATCGCACGTCGCGGAACTCGATCGCGGGGGAGTCGGCAGCATCCGTCGTCGGCGTCGCCTCACGTCGAAGGGTGGCCGCGATCTCGGCGTCGCGGTCGGTCTCGGTGGGCAGATCGAGGATCTGCTGGATGCGCCCGAGGGCGCCCAGTGCCTGGTTGACCGAGGTGAACGCGCCGAAGAACGACCCGAGCGGACCCACGAGCATGAACAGGAACATCACGAAGGTCACCAGGGCCGCGACCGAGATCGAGCCGGCGGCGACCCGCAGCCCGCCGACGCCGAGCACGACCAGCAGCGACAGCTGCAGGGCGACGCCGGCGATGGGCACGACGAGCGCCGACGCCTTGGCGACGGTCACGCCCTGGTCGTACGCCTGGCTCGCGAGTTGAGAGATCGCGGCCTCCTCGCGCTCGCCCGCTCCCGCGGCTCGCACCGTGCGGATCGACCCGACGGCGCGCTCGACCCCAGAGGCCAGTTCGCCCACGCGCTCCTGCTGGGCGGCGGTCGCCTTGCGGATGCGGCTGCTGAGCACTCCGACCGCCGCGATCGACAGTCCGATCACGATGACGATGAGCCCGAGGAGGGCGGGGTCGATGACGGCCATCGCCACGATCGCCCCGATGAAGATGAGGCCGTTGCCCACGGCATCCGCGAGGCCCTGCGTGAGCACGGCGTACAGCAGCGTCGTGTCGGTGCCCACGCGAGAGACGAGGTCTCCGGTGCGGCGGGCGTCGAACTCGCCGATCGGCAGGTGCAGGATGCGGCCGATGAGCTTGCGACGAGACGAGTAGACGACCGCTGTGCCGGTGCGCTGCAGCAGGTAGTGCTGATAGCCCGAGACGATCGAGCTCACCACGACGAGGCCCACGATGGCCCAGACGAGGATGCCGAGGGCCTCCTGCGCCTCGACGCGCCCGATGACCGCGCCCACCAGCAGCGGCTGCAGCAGGGTCGTGACGGCGCCGACGACGCTGAGTGCCGCGACGACGCCGAGCACGCCCTTGTGCTCCAGCAGGAACGGGATCAGCTGCTTCAGGCTCGCGCGCGGACCGTCGTCGGCGGTGCGGCGGCGGCCGCGGCGAGCGGGTGTGGTGGTGGACATGGGGATCCCCTTCGCAGGAGTGGGTGCGGCGGGCGAAAGCCCTACCTACGACCGTACTTCTTGTGCGCGGTCTGCCTGGTCACGCCCAGGGCGGCAATGTCGGATGCTGCCGCTACCCTTGAGCGAGTGCCCGCACCCGTGATCTCCGCGCAGAACCTCGTCAAGGCCTACAAGGTCAAGGGAAAGCCCGACTTCGTCGCCGTCGACGGCTTGAGCTTCGAGGTGGCGCCTGGGGAGTCGTTCGGCCTGCTCGGCCCGAACGGGGCCGGCAAGTCCACGACGATGAAGATGATCGGCGCCGTCTCGACGCGCACCGGCGGCGACCTCGAGATCCTCGGCCTCGACCCCGACCGCTACGGGCCCGAGATCCGCTCCCGCCTGGGCGTCGTGCCCCAGCAGGACAACCTCGACGGCGAGCTCAACGCCCGCGAGAACCTCTACATCTACGGACGCTACTTCGGCCTGCCCGGCAAGGTCTGCCATCAGAAGGCCGACGAGCTGCTGGCGTTCGCCCAGCTCGAAGACAAGGCCAAGAGCAAGGTCGACGCGCTCTCTGGGGGCATGAAGCGGCGCCTCACGATCGCCCGCGGCCTCATCAACGACCCTCGGATCCTGCTGCTCGACGAGCCCACGACGGGCCTCGACCCGCAGGCGCGCCACGTGCTGTGGGACCGCCTCTTCCGCCTCAAGGAGCGCGGCACGACGCTCGTGCTGACGACCCACTACATGGATGAGGCCGAGCAGCTGTGCGACCGCCTCATCGTCGTCGACGAGGGGCGCATCATGGCCGAGGGCACCCCAGCTTCGCTCATCCGCGAGCACTCCAGCCGCGAGGTGCTCGAGGTGCGCTTCGGCTCGTCGCGCAACGAAGAGGTCGCCCCTCGGCTTCGCGGCCTCGGCGATCGCGTCGAAGTGCTGCCCGACCGCATCCTCGTCTACACCGCCGACGGCGAGGCGGTGCTCGAGCGCATCACGCAGGAGGGCCTCGAGCCGCTGACGAGCCTCGTGCGCCGCTCGAGCCTGGAAGACGTCTTCCTGCGGCTGACCGGAAGGTCGCTGATCGAATGACCCTTCGACAGGCTCAGGGACCGGATCCGGCCCAGGGACCGGATCCGGCGACCCACCCGACGCTCGACGAGCTGCAGGCCGAGGCCCTCGAGTGGGGCCGCAAGCCGCGCTCGCGCGGCACCTGGTACGTCACCGAGCACATCGTGCGCGCCATGCGCGCCTACGGCTGGACGATCATCGTCGGCGCCCTCGGGCAGCCGATCCTCTACCTCCTCGGTCTCGCCGTGGGCCTGGCAGCCCTCATCGCCGCGCCGATCGACGACGCGGGGCAGCAGGTGCCCTATCTCGTCTTCGTCGCGCCGGCCCTCCTGGCGACCGCGGCGATCGCCGTGGCCAGCGAGGAGTTCACCTACCCCGTCATGCAGGGCTTCAAGTGGCGCCGCTACTTCTACGGCTTCAACGCGTCGCCGCTGTCGAGCCCGCAGATCGCCAACGGCGTCGTGATCGGCGCGGGGGCGCGGATGCTGCTCGCCGTGGCCGCGTACTACCTCTTCGTCTGGATCTTCTTCGCATGGCTTCACCCCGGCGTCACCGATCCGGCCACGGCATGGCTGTCGGTGCCGATCGGACTTCTCGGCGGCCTCGCGTTCGGCGTGCCGCTGATGGCATATGCCGGGTCGCTCGAGGAGGACACGGGGCAGTTCGCCCTCGTGCAGCGGTTCATCTTCATGCCGATGTTCCTGTTCTCCGGCACGTTCTACCCGCTGTCGGTGCTGCCGGTGTGGCTGCAGTGGATCGGCTGGATCTCGCCGCTGTGGCACGCGTCCGAACTCGGCCGCGTCGTCACCTACGGCAAGCCGGTCGAGCCCTGGCTCGTCGCCGTGCACCTCGGCTACCTCCTCGTCCTCGCCGTCGGCGGCATGATCCTCGCCCGCCGCATCTTCACCCGGAGGCTCGCGAAGTGACCGCCGCATCCATCGACGCCATCGACGCGCCCGCCCGCCGCGGCGGAGTGCAGGCGCTGTGGGCCGGCAACCCGCAGGCCGTCGTGCAGCGCGGCCTCATCGCGGCGCGCTCATCGAGCTGGGCGGTCGTGCTCTCGGGCTTCTTCGAGCCGGTCTTCTACCTCGCCTCGATGGGGCTGGGCCTGGGCTCGCTGATCGGCGACGTCGAGACCGCCGGCGGCATCGAGGTTTCGTACGCGGCCTTCATCGCGCCGGCGCTGCTGGCCGTGTCGGCGATGAACGGCGCGATCTACGACTCGACGTGGAACGTCTTCTTCAAGATGAACTACGGCAAGCTCTACGAGGGGATGCTGGCGACCTCGCTCGGTCCGCTCGACGTCGCACTCGGCGGGATCCTCTACGCGCTGCTGCGAGGACTGGCATATGCCACGGGGTTCATGATCATCATGCAGATCCTCGGGCTGAACCTCGCCCCCACCGCGATCCTCGCGATCCCGGCGGTGCTGCTGATCGCGTTCGGCTTCGCGAGTCTGGGTATGGCCGTCACGAGCTACATGAAGACCTTCCAGCAGATGGACTGGATCAACATCGTGCTGCTGCCGATGTTCCTCTTCTCGGCGACGCTCTATCCGATCACGGTCTACCCCGAGTGGGTGCAGGGCGTCATCATGGCCTTCCCGCTGTGGCACGGCGTCGAGCTCATCCGCGGGTTCACCACCGGCGTCATGAGCCCCGACATGGGATGGCACATCCTGTATTACGTCGTCATGATCGCCGTCGGGCTCGTGTTCACGACCAAGCGCCTGCGCGCCCTGTTCCTCGGCTGAGGCCGGGGCCGCAGCATCCGCTTCTGTTCGACGAGCCCGCGGCGGCCGCCAGTCGGTCCGACTGAGCGGCCCGGAGGCTCACCTTCAGTCGTCACGTATGGCGACCTCCGGCGCGTCACGGTCGCCGTTTACGACGACTGAACGAGCGGGTCTGATGTTCAGTCGTCACAGATGGCGACCGGGAGCGCCACGCGGTCGCTATATACGACGACTGAACGAGAGGGCCGGGTGTGCGGGCGTGGACGTCGCGAGCAGCCCCGCCGGTCAGAGCAGGCCGCGGCGGGCGAGCTCGGGGCGCACGCCCTCGGCGAACCAGTAGGCCTCTTCGAGGTGCGGGTAGCCCGACAGGATGAACTCGGCGATGCCGACCCGCCGGTACTGGTCGATGAGGTCGGCCACCTCCGCGAAACTGCCGACGAGGGCCGTGCCGGCGCCGCCGCGCACGAGCCCCGCGCCCGCCCAGACGCCGGGGTGCACCTCGAGGTCGTCGCGGGTGGTGCCGGCGCCGATGAGCGCGTGCTGGCGGCGCTGGCCGACCGATCCGGAGGCGGCGAACTGCGCGCGCTTGCGCGCCACGAGCTCGGGGTCGAGGCCGGCCACGAGCGCGTCGGCGATCGCCCACGCCTCGCCTGCGGTCGGCCGCGCGATCACGTGGAAGCGGATGCCGTAGCGCAGCGCTCTGCCCCGCTCCGCGGCGCATTCCTCCACTCGGGCGATCTTCTCGGCGACCTGCGCGGGCGGCTCGCCCCAGGTGAGGAAGACGTCGGCGTGCTGCGCGGCGACCTCGACGGCCGCATCCGACGATCCACCGAGGTAGATCTCGGGAACCCGGGCGACGGGGGAGATGTAGGCGTCGTCGAGGTCGTAGAACTCGCCGCGGTGGGTGACGCGCTCGCCCGTCCACAGCCGACGCAGGATCGCGATGTACTCCGCGGCCCTGCGGTACCGTCCGTCGTGGCCGATGTGGTCGCCGAAGCGGCGCTGCTCGGCATCTTCTCCGCCCGTGACGACGTTGATGCGCAGGCGCCCGTCGCTGACGTTCTGGAAGGTCGAGGTCACCTGCGCCTGCAGCGTCGGCGAGACGAGCCCTGGCCGTACCGCGACGAGGTAGTCGAGGCGGCGGGTGTGCTGGGTGAGCGCCGTCGCGATCGTCCAGCCCTCTTCGTTGCCTCCGCCGGTGGGCACGAGCACGGCGTCGTAGTCCAGCTGCTCGGCGGCGCGGGCGATCTGGGCGAGGTAGGCGATGTCGGGACGCCGGGCGGCGATGCCGACGCGGGCCGGGTCGTTGTCGGTGGCGCTTCCCTGGCTGAGGTCGGTGCGCGAGTCGCCGGTGAGGGGGAGGAACCAGTCCAGGCTGACGGTCGACGGCGTGGCCACGGTGCTCCTCCCGCGCCCCGGCTGTCGCGGCGCGCCCCCAGGCTAGGCGGCGGTGTCGCCCGGGCGTCGCCGCATGACCGACTGTGACGCGCCCGGCACGAGAAAGCGGATGCTGCCGGCCACCGGGGCCGACAGCATCCGCTTCGAATGGGGTTACAGCGAGCCGGTCTCGCCCAGGCCGATGCCGGCGTCGTAGTCGACGTCTTTGGTCTCTTTCGAGAGCAGGAGCGCGACGAGGGTGAGCAGGCTCGCCCCGGTGAGGTAGACACCGACCATCCAGGGCTGGCCTCCCGCCGCCGCCCACAGGGCGACCGCGACGATCGGCGCGAGGGCCGCGCCGAGGATCGACGAGACGTTGTAGGCGACCGCCGAGCCGGTGTAGCGGACGTTCGTCGGGAACAGCTCGGGCAGGATCGCGCCCATCGGGCCGAAGGTGGCGCCCATCAGCATGAAGCCGAAGATGAGGAAGGCCTGCACGAGCGCGCCGGTGAACTTCGGATCTGCCTGCGGCAGCAGGAACACGTTGAACAGCAGCCCGAACACCGCGATGCCCGCCGTGACCCAGATCAGGAGCTTTCGGCGGCCGATCGCATCGGCGATGGGGCCGGAGAGCAGCGTGAAGATGCCGAAGAAGACCACGCCGATGATCTGCATGAACACGAAGTCGGTGTAGCCGAAGCCGAGGCCTGCGACATACGTGCCGGGGTCGAACGGCGTGCCGGCGGCTTCGGCGGCCGCCTGCGCGCCCTCGAGGGTCGCCTTGGTGCCGTACGACAGCGTGAAGTTGGTCATCAGGTAGAACAGCACGTAGGTCGCCAGCATGATGAACGTGCCGAGGATCAGCTGCCACCAGTGCTTGCGGACGGTCTCACCCAGGGGGAACTTGCGCAGTGCGCCGGACTTCTCGGCCTTCGAGAAGGTCTCGGACTCGACCAGGCGCAGGCGCACCCACAGGCCCACGATCACCATGACGGCCGAGAACCAGAACGGCACGCGCCAGCCCCACGAGAGGAACTCCTCGGAGCGCTGCGCCGTTCCGTCGGGGTGCGGCAGGGCGAAGTTGATCACGAGGAACACCGTGTTGGCGATGATGAAGCCGATCGGGGCGCCCAACTGCGGGAAGGTGCCGTACCAGGCGCGCTTGCCCTTCGGTGCGTTCTCGGTGGCGACCAGGGCGGCCCCCGACCACTCGCCGCCGAGCGCGAAGCCCTGCGCGAGACGCAGCACGAGCAGCAGGAGCGCTGCCCACCAGCCGATGTCGTTGTAGGTGGGGAGGCATCCGATGAGGAACGTCGCGATGCCCATCGTCAGGAGGGAGGTCACGAGGGTCGCCTTGCGGCCGAAGCGGTCGCCGAAGTGCCCGAAGATGATGGCGCCGATGGGGCGCGCGATCATCGCGGCGCCGAAGACGGCGAACGACGAGAGTAGAGCCGTGGTGTCGTCGCCGGTCGGGAAGAAGAGGATGGGGAAGACGAGGACGGCCGCGGTCGCGTACGCGTAGAAGTCGTAGAACTCGATCGTCGTGCCGATGAGGCTGGCGGTGATGACGCGCGAGCGGGGATTGGCCGGTGCGGTGGTGGGGGAAGCGGTGGACATGCGTGTCTCAGATAACTGTCGAAGTGAACGAGACGTCCTTGTGGAACGAGCCGGTGTGGCCGTGCGGAGCGGGGGTGATGCAGCGGGCAGCCGAAGAGGGCACCGGGGCGCAGACGGAGTCGCCGGCGCACAAACCTCGAGTCTACGCCTGTGTGCGCGGGCCCCGGCCCGCCGGGGTCAGCGCCAGATGACGGCGAGGCCCGCGTTGAGCAGGGTCAGTGCGCCGATCGACCAGAAGATCGCCGGCGGCAGGCTGCCGGTCTTGCGCTGGCGCGCCGAGCCGATGCCCAGCAGGGCGCCGATCACCAGCAGCACCGCGAACTTCACGCCGAGCTTGGTGTAGTTCAGGTCGTACTCGATGCCCCACGGGGCGGCCAGGGCGAGGCCTGCGACGGCGGCGATCACCATGCCCCACGTCATCAGCTTCGTGACGCGGATGCGGTGGGCGACCGCCTCGACCACCCACGAGCCGAAGAGCACGGCGAAGCCGATCAGGTGGATGAAGACGACGATGTGGCGCAGGATCTCCATGCCATCAGTATAACTGAAGGATGCGGGGCGGCACGCTGCTTTTCGTCTCGTCGCTGCGCTCCTCGCTCAACGCCCGGTTCACCCCCGGGCGTTGAGCGAGCGCAGCGAGACGAAACGTCAGCGCGGTGAGCTCACGCGCCCGCGCAGCGCCCGCAGCACCAGCGCCGTGCGCACGGCCGCGTCCGCGGCCTCGGCGCCCTTGTCCTCCTTCGAGCCGGGCAGGCCCGCCCGATCGAGTCCCTGCTGCTCGTCGTCGAGGGTGAGCACACCGAAGCCGACCGGCTTGCCGGTGTCGAGCGCGACCCGGGTGAGCCCGTCGGTGGCGGCGTTCGAGACGAACTCGAAGTGCGGCGTTCCCCCGCGGATGATGACGCCGAGGGCGACGACCGCGTCGGCTCCGGCCTCCAGTGCGGCCTTCGCCACGACCGGCAACTCGAACGAGCCCGCGACGCGCACGACGCGCCAGTCCGCGCCCGACTCGGCGAGCACCCGCTCGGCGCCGGCGATCATGCCGTCGGTGATGACGGGGTGCCAGGTACCTGCGACGATGACGACGCTCAGGCCTGCGGCATCCGTCCCGCCCGTGATGGGCGCTCCCTTGCCGCTCATGCGTGGCTCTCCTTCATCCGGTCGAGGGCGTCGGCGAGGTCGCCGTCGTCGATGATGTGACCCATGCGGTCGCGCTTGGTCTGCAGGTACTGGTGGTTGTTCGGGCCGACGCCCACCAGCAGCGGCACCTGCTCGACGACCTCGAGGCCGAGCTCGCGCAGCTGGGCGACCTTGTCGGTGTTGTTGGTGAGCAGGCGCACCTTCTCGATGCCGAGGTCGGCCAGCATCCCCGCCGCCGCGGCGTAGTCGCGGGCGTCGGCCGGAAGGCCCAGCGCGAGGTTGGCGTCGACGGTGTCGAGCCCGCGCTCCTGCAGCGAGTAGGCGCGCAGCTTGTTGATCAGGCCGATGCCGCGGCCCTCGTGGCCGCGCATGTAGATGACGACGCCGCCGTCCTGCTCGATGGCGTCGAGGGCGGCGTCGAGCTGCGGCCCGCACTCGCACTTGAGCGAGTCGAACGCCTCGCCGGTGAGGCACTCCGAGTGCACCCGCACGAGCGGGGCGTCGGCGGTGAGCTCACCCGACACGATCGCGAGGTGGTCGGTGCCGGTGACGCGGTCCTTGTACGCGAGGAAGCGGAACTCGCCGTGCGAGGTCGGCACCTTCGCCTCGGCGCGCAGGCTCACGCGGCGCTTGTGGGGCGCGCCCGACGGCTCGCTGCGCGGGTGGTGCTCGTCGAGATGGGCGGCCAGCTGCTCGATCGTGATGACCAGCACGCCGTCGCGCTCGCCGAGGTCGAGGAGCCCGGGCATCCGCATCATCGACCCGTCGTCGGCGACGACTTCGGCGATGGCGCCGACCGGCTCGAGGCCCGCGAGCTGCATGAGCTCGACGGCGGCCTCGGTGTGCCCTGCACGCTCGCGCACGCCGCCCTCGACGGCCCGCAAGGGCAGCACGTGGCCGGGGCGGATGACGCTCGTCGGCACCGAGGCGGGGTCGGCGAGCACGTTCAGGGTGTGCGCGCGGTCGCCCGCGCTGATGCCGGTCGACACGCGGTCGGCCGCATCGACGCTCACGGTGTAGGCGGTGCCGCGGGCGTCTTCGTTCACCTCGACCATCGGCGGGAGGTCGAGCCGGTCGGCCCACTCCGCCGGCATCGGGGCGCAGATGAAGCCGCTGGAGTGACGCACCGTCCAGGCGATCCACTCCGGGGTCGCGAGCTGGGCCGACAGGATCACGTCGCCCTCGTTCTCGCGGTTCTCATCGTCCGCGACGATGACGGGGCGGCCCTGGCGGAGCGCTTCGAGGGCTTCGGGGATGGTGGCAAGGCTCATCGGGAGCCTCCTTCGTTCTGGATGGATCTGAAAGCGAGCAGGCGCTGCACGTGGCGGGCCAGGATGTCGGTCTCGAGGTTGACGCGGTCGCCGGGCTGCAGGGCGCCGAGGGTGGTCGCGGCGAGGGTCTCGGGGATGAGCGAGATCTCGAACCAGTGCTCTGCGGCATCCGCCGGCGAGGCGTCGCTGACCGTGAGCGAGGTGCCGTCGACGGCGATCGAGCCCTTATCGACGACGAGGGCGGCGAGGGATGCGGGCAGGCCGATGCGCAGCACGCGCCACTGCGCGCCCGGCCGCACCTCGAGCACCTCGCCGGTGCCGTCGATGTGCCCCTGCACGATGTGGCCGCCCAGGCGTCCGTGCGCGGCGGTCGCCCGCTCGATGTTGACGGCGCGCCCGGCGGCGACCCCCTCGAGCGTCGACATGTCGAGCGTCTGCTTCATGACATCGGCGGTGAACCCGTCGGCGCTCCGGTCGACGACGGTGAGGCACACGCCGCTCACGGCGATCGAGTCGCCGTGCGCAGCATCCGTCACCGCGAGGGGAGCGCGCACCGTGAGACGCACGCCGTCGCCCGACGGCTCGACGGCCGTGATCCGGCCGATCTCTTCGATGATGCCGGTGAACATTCAGTGCTCCTTCTCGTCTGCGATGCGCGGCCTCGCGACGACGAGCAGGTCGTCGCCCAGCCGTTCGAGCTCGACGATCTCGAGCCGCACCTGCGCGTCGATCGTCTCGACGCCGAGCCCGCGCAGGGCGGGGCGATCGGTGCCGTCGGCGCCGTACCCGATGAGGGTCGGCGCGATGTAGGCGAGCACCTCGTCGGCAAGGCCCGCGCGCACGAAGGCGCTCGCGATCGTCGGGCCGCCCTCGACGAACACCCGCTGCACTCCGCGCTCGCGGAGCTCGGCCAGCACCGACGCCGACACGTCGTCGCCGTGCTCGCCGAAGAGGTTCGCGCCCGAGCGGTGCAGCACGGTTCGCGGATGCCGGAGCACCAGCGCGTCGTCGGGGATCGCGCGGTCACCGAGCACGACCGGGGCGGGCTGTGTCTCGTAGAGAGTGCCGTCGGGGCGGCGGGCGGTGAGGGCGGGGTCGTCGGCCAGCAGCGTGCCGGTGCCGACGACGATCGCGTCGGCCTGCGCGCGGCGGCGGTGCACGTCGGCGCGCGCGGCGGGCCCCGTGATCCATCGGCTCGTGCCGTCGGCCGCGGCGGCGCGACCGTCGAGGCTCTGCGCCCATTTGACCGTCACATGGGGTCGGCCAAGCCGCTGCACCGTGAGCCAGTCGTGCAGCAGGGCATCGGCATCCGCCGCGAGCACACCCGCTTCGACGTCGACCCCCGCTTCACGCAGCCGCTCGGCTCCACCCGACGACGCGTCGCCCGGGTCGCCCACGGCATAGACCACGCGGGCGACGCCGGCGTCGATGAGCGCCTGCGCGCACGGACCGGTGCGGCCGTGATGGTTGCACGGCTCGAGGGTCACGACGGCGGTGGCGCCGCGGGTCTGGGCACGAGTCAGGTGCGACAGCGCGTCGACCTCGGCATGCGCCGTGCCGGCTCCGCGGTGCCAGCCCTCGGCGATCACGCCGCCGTCGGGGGAGAGGATGACGGCGCCCACCTGCGGGTTCACCCCGCGCGGGCCTCTGCCCGCGATCTCGAGCGCGTGTGCCATCGCGGCGCGCTCCGCCTCGGGGCGCGCGATCGCGGGGCGCTCGGTGCGCTCTGCGTGGTTCGCGGTCATCCGTCTTCCTGCCGTCGGGTGGACCGAGGCTCGGGAGGCAATGCCGTCGGCGGCGCGCCAGGCGCCGCTCGTGCTGCCTCCCATCCGGACTAGCGACAGCACACGCTGTCGCATCACCGTCGGTTCCGGAATTCCACCGGATCGGCGTCGGCGGCATCCGATGGATGCGGGTGCCTTCGCTCGCGGACTGTCACCGCCGGTTCGGATTCTCACCGACCCCGGAGCACGTTGATGCTCTGAGTCTACTCAACGCCCTCGACGTCGTTTCATTCCGCTTCACGCGGATGCGGTCACCGCGCGACGCGACCGGTGCGGGCGCTCGTCTGAGATGCCGTCGTATACCCGGACTTCTTGCCGGTCACCTTCACCGAGATGCGGTCGCCGCCTTGACGCCACGTGAGCGTGAACGACTTCCTGGTCGCCCCCTTGATGGCCGTCCCGTTCGCATACCACTGGTAGGTGAAGGCGGTGCCGCTGGTCCACGTGCCGTGCGCGGCGGTGAGCTTCTTGCCGACTTTGCGGGTGCCCAGAATCGTGGGCGTCTTTGTCGTGAGAGCGCCGGCGGCGACGACCCGGCTGGCGCTCGTGTGGCTCTGTGTCGCGTATCCGGCCTTCTTGCCGGTGACCGTGACAGAGAGGCGCTTGCCGCGGTCGGCAGCAGTCGGCGTGTAACTCGACTTCGTCGCGCCCGAGATCCGCTCGCCATTGCGGGACCACGCGTAGGTGAAGGCCGTGCCGGCAGTCCACTTCCCCGTCGAGACCGTCACGGAGGAGCCGACGCGTGCCGTCTTGGGGAGGGTGGGAGCGCTCGAGTAGGGCATCGCTGCGACCGTGAAGTCTTCGACTGTCACACGGCCTTCCGGCAGCGAGAGAGATGCCGTCGTCGACGTGTCGTATTCCGTCGAGGGCAGGACGGCGAGCTTCACCTTGCCGCCGGAGGGCACCTCGATCTCGTAATAGCCGTCTTCGTCGGTCGACGCATTCGGGTCGTCGGTGGTGAACGTCGCACCCTGTCGGGTGCTCACCACCATGCCGGCGACGCCCTCGCCGGTTAGCGCGGACGTGACTCGGCCGCGCACGACCGAGACGTCGCGTCCGAGCACCGTTCCCGCCTTCGTCGTGACGTCGACGGCACCTCCGGCCGAGACCGTGTAGAGCGTCGCCGCCGTCGCATCGCGGGTGCCCAGTGGTGCGTAGCTGAAGAGCGCCTTGGTCTGCCAGTGCTGCGCGTCGCCGATGCGCAGGCGGTAGGTGCCGGCGGGAAGGCCCTCGATGACGAACCGGCCGTCGAGGCCTGCGAACGTGCTCGCCACATCCACCCCGTCGGGAGTCTGGGCCGTGACGAATGCGCCGCGGTCGGGCTGGCCCGCCCGGGTGACGACCCCGACGATCGTGGCTCGATCGGCCGGCAGCGTCCTGGTCACCCGCACGTCGATCGTGGTGGTGGTGCTCGGGGCGAGGGTGAACACGCGGGCGGTCTGCAAAGACGTGCCGCCGACCCACTGCGCGTCGTATCGCGCCCTCGTCGACGTGGAGTACATCTCCTGCACTCTCAACCGGTAGTCGCCGGTGGGCAGATCGCGGCCGAGGAAGCTGTAGTCGCCATAGGCGTCGGTGAACGCCTCCGCGATGTACTCGCCGTCCGCGTCGTAGGCGGCCACCGTCAGACCCTCGACGGGTTCTCCGCGCGGCCCGGTCACCTTCCCCTCGATCGCCGACCACGGGTCGGAGTACTTCGCGGGCATCTCATGTGCGATGCGGGTCTCGACGCCGTCCGTGACGGTCACGGGGGTCGCGCCTGCGCTCGTGAATGCGCCGCCGTACCAGGACGTCCGCGCGCCCGATGCGCTGAACTTCACGAGATACTCGCCCGGCGCGAGCGGGTCGGTGCGGAACGAGCCGTTCACCGACGAGAAAGGGCCTCCCCACACCGCGTTGAGGTCGCGGTCGTAGACCGTGAACGAGCCCGATCCCTTCGCGCCGGCGGGAAGAGTGACCGTCCCGACGATGCGCGCCCACTTGGTCAGCGTGAAGTCGCGCGTCGTCACCTCGCCGAGGGTGACGGCGACCGTCTGCTCGGTGGGCTGATGGGTGTACTCGGGCGTCGTGAGTGTGTACTCGTCGGTCGTGAGGCCGCTGAACTCGTAGCGACCGTTCGCGTCGGTGGCCACCGAGTACTCGGTGATCTGCGCCGAGTCGATCGAGATGCTCACTTCCGGGATCGGGGCGCCCGTTGTCGCATCGCGGACGGTGCCGACGATCCTCCCCGGTGCCGGCGCGGTCCACGACAGGCGGACGTCGTCGCCGTAGCCGATCGTCACGGTCTCGGCGGCATCCGCGTCGAGCACGCCGGGGTACCAGTTCTCCACGGAGCTGCGCGTTGCGCCCATGCGGAGCTTGTAGGTGCCAGGCCAGACGCGGGTCGAGGTGACGCTGCCGGCGTCGTTCACATAGGCCCAGTTCCCATAGCCGCCGTCGACCGGCTCCAGTGAGACGCGCGCGCCGGCGGGGGCACCCGTGATCGACGTGGTGATCGTCGCCAGCGGGTCGAGCATCAGGTCGGATCGTGTCTCACCCCGAGACGCGCGAACGGCCACCGCATCCGTCCCCGTGATATCGACGTAAGGCGAAGAATAGGTCGTCGTCGTCAGGGTGTACTGGCCGCCGTCGCGGAGATCGTCGAGACGGAATTCGCCGTCGGCATCCGTCCTGGCCTGCAGGCTGCGATCCGGACCGCTCGCGTTGATCGATGTGGAAGCGATCGGCTTCCCCGTGACGCTGTCGGTCAGTCGACCCACGATGCTGACGGTGACATAGCCGACGTCCCACGAGACCGACTGGGCCTCGGTGCCGACCTCGAGGGTGCGCGTCGCGGTGTCGAAGCTCTGCCAGCGGTTTCCAGAGGTGAAGGTCAGGTCATATGTGCCGGGATCGAGGACGGCGAAGGAGAAGGACCCGTCGGTGGCGACGGTCGAGGTGCCGACGACCGCGGCATCGGTCGCTGTGCGAGCGGTGACCTTGGAGCCGGCGGCGATCGCGCCGCCGGCATGCGTGATGTGGCCGGAGACCGCCGGAGCGGTGTCGGCGACGGCGGGCGCGATGGCTGCGAACAGCACGAGGGAAGCGGTGACCAGACCGCACACCAAGGTGCGGAGGGTGCGGCGGACAGAGGTCACGGGCGCCTTTCGGGTGAGGCGTCGTGCGGCGGGATCCCCAGCCTTCCGCCGACGTCGGCGTGCGATGAAGCTGAGAAGATCCTATGTTCCGGACAGGCGTATCCGGAACGCCTATTTCAGCAGCCGCGACAGCCGCCGGTCGGCGAGGATCTTGCCTCCGGTCTGGCAGGTGGGGCAGTACTCCAGCGAGTTGTCGGCGAAGAACACGCTGCGCACGGTGTCTCCGCACACGGGGCACGTCTCGCCGCGGCGTCCGTGCACCTGCATTCCGCGGCGCTTGGCGTCTTTGAGGTCGGCCGGAGGCTTGCCGGATGCGGTGGCCACCGCATCCGTCAGCGTCGCCGTCATGGCGGCGAAGAGCCGGTCGATCTCGGCGTCGTCGAGGCTCGCCGCGAGCGTGTAGGGCGACGTGTGCGCGGCGTGCAGGATCTCGTCGGAGTAGGCGTTGCCCACGCCCGCGATGATCGACTGGTCGCGCAGCACGCCCTTGATCTGCGTGCGGCGGCCGGCCAGCAGCGCCGCGAACGCGTCACGCGTGAAGGCAGGATCGAGCGGATCGGGGCCGAGCCGGGCGATGCCTGGGACGTCGGCGGGCTCGCGGGCGACGTAGACGGCGAGCGACTTCTTGGTGCCTGCCTCGGTGAGGTCGAACCCCGCCCCGTCGTCGAAGGCGACCCGCAGGGCGATCGGCGTCTTGCCCGGGCGGATGATCGTCGAGGGCAGCTGCTCGTACCAGCGCAGCCAGCCGGCCTTGGCGAGGTGGAAGATCAGGTGCGGGCCGGTGGTAGAGAGATCGATGAACTTGCCGTGGCGGGCCGCGCCGGTGATGGTCGCACCGACGAGCGCGTCGATGGGCGGGTCGTAGGTCTTGAGGGCCGCGATGTTCGCGACCGAGGCCTTGGTGACGGTCAGGCCCGTGGTGCGCTCGCCGAGGAAGTCGACCAGTCCCTGCACCTCGGGCATCTCGGGCATGGGCTCATCCTGCCACTGCGGCGATCGGGTCGCCCAGCACGGCCCACGGCTGCGGCGTGCGGTCGTCGTCGCGCAGCAGCGCCGCCGCCCAGCCGTCGTCGCGGCCGGTCGGGCTGACGAGCGCCTGGCGACGGTAGCCCTCGAAGGCGAAGCCCAGCGCACGGGCGACCTTGGCCGAGGCGACGTTGCCGGCCACGGCATGCCATTCGATGCGCACGAGGTCGGCGCCCTCCGGCGAGAACCCCCAGTCGACGACGGCGCGCGCCGCTTCGGTCAGCAGCCCCCGCCCGCGTGCCTCTGCCGCCATCCAGTAGCCGATCTCGCCGTCGCCGCTGCCGCTCAGGCGGTACAGGCCGATCATCCCGACCAGCACGCCCTGCTCGCGCATCGCCCAGGTCAGGTGCACCGCCTCATCCCACTCGCGGGCGACCTTGGGCACGAACTCCTCGGCGTGCCGGCGCTCGTAGGGCGAGGGCACCGTCGTGTAGCGCTGGATATCGGCATCCTGGCATGCGGCATAGATCGCCTCGACGTCGGCGTCGGTCGGCACCGACAGCTCGAGGCGCGCGGTGCGCAGCACGACGGGTCGCATCCCGCCACTGTAGCCCGCGGCATCCGCCCGCCCGCCCGCCTGTCGTGAGATCAGGAGATCTCGCCGACGCAGGTCGTTTCGCGTCGGAACGACCTGTCTCAGCCGAATCACCTGATCTGGCGATCGAGGGTCAGCCGAATCACCTGATCCGGCGAGCGAGGGTGGGCCCAATCACCTGATCCGGCGAGCGGACCGCGACGCTCAGCGCCGGCGCAGCAGCCCGACCTTGTCGTAGACGTCGGCCAGCGTCGCGTCGGCGACGGATGCGGCCCGGTCTGCGTTCGCGGCCAGCACCCGGTCGAGTTCGGCGGGGTCGGCCAGCAGTTCGAGCGCGCGCTCGCGCACGGGGCCGAACTCGTTCACCACGACCTCGGCGAGCCCCTTCTTGAAGTCGCCGTAGCCGCGGCCCGCGTACTCGTCCTCGATCGCGGGGATCTGGCGGCCGGTCAGGGCCGCATAGATCACGAGCAGGTTCGAGACGCCGGGCTTGGCCTCGCGGTCGTAGCGCACCGAGCCCTCCGAGTCGGTCACGGCGCGCATGACCTTCTTGGCCGAGACGGCGGGGTCGTCGAGCATCCAGAGCACACCGGCATCCGACTCGGCCGACTTCGACATCTTCGCCGTGGGGTTCTGCAGGTCGTAGATGCGCGCGGTCTCCTGCTGGATCACCGGCATCGGCACCGTGAAGGTCGTGCCGTAGCGCGAGTTGAAGCGCTCGGCCAGGTCGCGGGTGAGCTCGACGTGCTGCTTCTGGTCGTCGCCGACCGGCACGATGTCGGTCTGGTAGAGCAGGATGTCGGCGGCCATCAGCACCGGATAGGTGAACAGGCCCACGTTGGTCGCGTCGGCGCCGTAGCGGGCCGACTTGTCTTTGAACTGCGTCATGCGCCCGGCTTCGCCGAACCCGGTGATGGTCGACAGCACCCAGGCGAGCTCGGCGTGGGCCGACACGTGCGACTGCACATAGAGCGTCGACCGCGACGGCTCGATGCCGGCGGCGATGTACTGCGCGGCGGTGCGGCGCGTCTTCTCGCGCAGCTCGGCGGGGTCGTTGGGCTGGGTGAGGGCGTGGAGGTCGACGACCGAGAAGAACGCCTCGTACGAGTCCTGCAGCTCGCGCCACTGCATGAGCGCCCCGATGTAGTTGCCGATCTGAAGCGAGTCGGCCGAGGGCTGCATTCCGGAGTAGAGGCGCGGTTTGTTCACCTGCCCAGTCTACGGAAGCGGATGCGGCAGCCCGCGGCGACGACGGGCCCAAAGACCCTACTGGCGCTGCCGGCCCCCACGTAGCGTGCGAATGACGGGGAACCCACCCCGGGAAGCGGTGCGACGATGCGAACCGAACAGCCGACTCTGGCGCCCACGATGCGCGCGGCCTTCTTCGTCTCCGACAGCACCGGCATCTCGGCGGAGACCCTCGGCAGCGCACTGCTGGCGAACTTCCCCGGGGTCGGGTTCACCCACCGCACCATCCCCTTCGTCGACGACGTCACGGCGGCGCACGCGGCCGTCGCTGAGATCGACCGCGCCTACGCCGATGGGCGGCACCCGCTCGTGTTCACGACGGTGAAGCGGGCGGCGGTGCGCGAGATCCTCGCGGGCTCCAGGGGAGCGGTGATCGACCTCCTGGCCGGCCACCTCGCCGAGCTCGAGGGCCGGCTGCAGCAGCCGGCGAACGAAGACCCGGGGCAGTACCACGGCATGGGCGACGTCGAGCGCTATCACGCGCGCATGCGCGCCGTGGAATACGCCATCGAGCACGACGACGGGCAGACCGCGCGCGCACTCGACGCGGCGCAGCTGATCCTCGTGGCCCCCTCCCGGTGCGGCAAGACGCCGACGAGCATGTACCTGGCCCTGCAGTACGGACTGCTGGTGGCCAACTATCCGCTGACCGACGACGACTTCCCCGCCGAAGGGCTGCCGCGGGCGATCGCCCCGTTCGCCGAACGCTGTTTCGGCATCACGACGACGCCGGCACGGCTCAGCCAGGTGCGCACCCAGCGCCGCCCGTCGTCGCACTACGCGAGCCTCGCGCAGTGCACCCTCGAACTCCGCCGGGCAGAAGACCTGTTCTGGCGGTTCCGCATCCCGTTCGTGAACTCCTCGACGAAGAGCGTCGAGGAGATGTCGGCCGTCATCCTGCAGACGATGCGCCTGCGCGGCGGCCAGGAGTGAAGGTGATCCAGATGAGCAACATCCTGTGGTTCCACGACATCGGCATGGGCGATCTGCCCCAGGTCGGCGGCAAGAACGCGTCGCTGGGCGAGATGGTCTCGCAGTTGGGCGACCTCGGCGTCCACGTGCCCGACGGCTTCGCCACGACCGCCGACGCCTATCGGGGGTTCCTCGCCGAAGGCGGCCTCATGGACCGCATCCGCGACGCCGTCGGCGCCCTCGACATCGACGACGTCGCCGAGCTCGCCAGGGTCGGCGCCCAGGTGCGCACCTGGATCGAAGAGCAGCCCTTCCCGCCCGACCTCGAGCGCGACATCCGCGACGCGTTCGCGACGATCGTCGCGCGCGACGCCGACCCCGACCAGGTCACCTGGGCGGTGCGCTCGAGCGCCACCGCCGAAGACCTCCCCGACGCCTCGTTCGCGGGCCAGCAGGAGACCTACCTCAACATCGGCGGCATCGAGAACATCATGGATGCCGTCCGCCACGTGTTCGCGTCGCTGTACAACGACCGGGCGATCGCCTACCGCGTGCACAACGGGTTCGACCACGACGACGTGGCGCTGTCTGCCGGAGTCCAGCGCATGGTGCGCTCCGACATCGGGGCCTCGGGTGTCATGTTCACCGTCGACACCGAGTCGGGGTTCGACCGCGCCGTGTTCGTCACGAGCGCGTACGGACTGGGGGAGTCGGTCGTGCAGGGCGCGGTCAACCCCGACGAGTTCTACGTCTTCAAGCCCGCGCTGCGGGCGGGGCGCCCGGCGATCCTCACCCGCCAGGTGGGCGAGAAGGCGGTGGCGCTGCGCTACGGCGAGGGGGTCGGCGTGCAGACCTCGACGGTGTTCGTCGACGTGCCGGAGGCCGAACGGCGGCGCTTCAGCATCACCGACGCCGACGTCGAGCAGCTCGCGCGCCAGGCGCTCGTGATCGAGGGCCACTACGGCCGCGCGATGGACATCGAGTGGGCCAAAGACGGCGTGACCGGTGAGATCTTCATCGTTCAGGCGCGGCCCGAGACGGTGGTCTCGCGCGCCGACGGCGCCGTGATCCGCCGGTTCGTGCTGCACGAGCGCGGTGACGTGCTGATCACCGGCCGCGCCATCGGCCAGCGCATCGGCACCGGCCCCGTGCGTGTGCTCGACTCGATCGCGCACATGGACCGCTTCCAGGCGGGCGACGTGCTGGTGGCCGACATGACCGACCCCGACTGGGAGCCGATCATGAAGAAGGCGTCGGCGATCGTGACGAACCGCGGCGGGCGCACCTGCCACGCGGCGATCATCGCGCGAGAGCTCGGCATCCCTGCGGTCGTCGGCACCGGTGGGGCCACCCGCACCCTCGTCGACGGCACACAGGTCACCGTCTCGTGCGCCGAGGGCGACGACGGCTTCGTCTACGACGGGGTGCTGGCGTTCACCGAGGAGGAGACCAGGCTCGACGAGATGCCCGAGATCGGCACCCGCATCATGATGAACGTGGGCACGCCCGACCAGGCGTTCGCGTTCTCGAAGCTGCCGAACAGGGGAGTGGGCCTGGCCCGCCTCGAGTTCATCATCAACCGCCAGATCGGCATCCACCCGAGGGCCCTGCTCGAGCACGACACCCTGCCCGTCGACCTCCGCACCGAGATCGACGAGCGCATCGCCGCGTACCCGTCGCCGCGCGAGTTCTTCGTGCAGCGCGTGGCGGAGGGGGTCTCCACGATCGCGGCGGCCTTCGCGCCCGACCCGGTGATCGTGCGGATGAGCGACTTCAAGACCAACGAGTACGCGAACCTGCTCGGCGGCGACCGCTACGAGCCGCGCGAGGAGAACCCC
The DNA here is from genome assembly GCF_025515205.1 of Microbacterium fluvii. Taxonomy (GTDB): domain Bacteria; phylum Actinomycetota; class Actinomycetes; order Actinomycetales; family Microbacteriaceae; genus Microbacterium; species Microbacterium fluvii. Next base: position 456,142 of record NZ_JAOPFX010000001.1, read on the forward strand.
ATGCTCGGCTGGCGCGGCGCGTCGAGGTACGTGACGCCCGAGTTCCGTGCGTGCTTCGAGATGGAGTGCGAGGCCTTCCGCTACGTGCGCGAGCAGATGGGGCTCACGAACCTCAAGGTCATGGTGCCGTTCGTGCGCACCGTGGCCGAGGGGCAGGCGGTCGTCGACCTGCTCGCCGAGAACGGCCTCCGCCGCGGCGAGAACGGGCTCGAGGTCATCATGATGTGCGAGATCCCGTCGAACGCGATCCTCGCCGACGAGTTCCTCGACGTCTTCGACGGCTTCTCGATCGGCTCCAACGACATGACGCAGCTGATGCTGGGCCTCGACCGCGACTCGTCGCTGGTCGCGGCGACCTTCGACGAGCGCAACCCCGCCGTGCTCAAGGTGCTCGAGATGGCCATCGAGGCGTGCAACCGCCGCGGAAAGTACATCGGCATCTGCGGGCAGGGCCCGAGCGATCACCCCGACCTGGCGGCGTGGCTGCTCGAGCGGGGCATCGGCTCGATGTCGCTGAACCCCGACACGGTGGTGCAGACGTGGCTGCAGCTGGCCAGAGTGCCGGCGGCTGCCCGCTAGGTCAGGCGCCCAGGGTGTAGTCGGCCACGACGGGGGCGTGGTCGCTCCACCGGGTGTCCCACGAAGGGGCTCGCACGACGCGGTAGTCGACGACCCGCCGTGCGAGCTCCGGCGTGGCCAGGTGGTAGTCGATGCGCCAGCCGGTGTCGTTGTCGAATGCCTTGCCGCGGTTCGACCACCACGTGTAGGGGCCGTTGACCTCGCCGGCGAAGCGCCTGCCCACATCGACCCAGCCGAGACCCGTGCCCGTCGAGCCGTCGACGCCCGAGACGGGTTCGCCCGCCGCGCCCAGGAACCGGTCGAAGTAGGCGCGCTCGCGGGGGAGGAAGCCCGACTTCTTGACGTTGCCCTTCCAGTTGCGGATGTCGAGCTCGCGGTGACCCACGTTGAGGTCTCCCATGATGAGGCTGAGCGCAGCGGATGCCTGCAGCTGTGGCATCCGCTTCTCCATCGCGTCGAGGAACGCCCACTTCGCGTCCTGCTTGGGGGTGTCGGCCTCGCCGGTGTGCACATAGGCGCTGACGATCACGACGCGCTCGCCGTCGATGTCGAAGTCGGCCTCGATCCAGCGGCCGGCCGAGTCGAGCGGCTCGGGGCCGAGCACCTTGCGCACCTCGACCGAGGGGAGTCGGCTGGCGACGGCGACGCCCGCGCGGCCCTTGGCGAGAGCCTCGTCGTTGACGATCTGCCAGCCGGGCAGCGCCGCCCGCAGCTCTGCCTCGGTGGCACGCACCTCTTGCAGCGCCATGATGTCGACGCCGGCCGTTTCGAGCCAGTCGATCATGCCCTTGCGGGCGGCGGCACGGATGCCGTTGACGTTGACGGAGGCGATGCGAACGGATCCAGACACGACCGCCAGCCTAACGGCGGCCGCCGACATCGCTCAGTCGAACAGCGACCCGTGGTGCGGTGCGGGAGGGGCGGCCGCCCTGATCTGGTCGAGCTCCTGCTCGGCCTCACGCAGCGCGCGACGGGCCATCGGGACGCGGTACCACGGCGCCTGCGCGCGGGCCTCGCGGGCCGTCCGCAGCCGCACCTCGGCCGCCGTCAGGAGCGCCGCATGCTCGGCGGCGAGCCGCTCGGACTCGCTCTGGTGCAGCAGGGGGAGGTTCTCGTCCTGCGCCGTGACGGCGATCCACGCGGCCGCGACCAGCAGGATGATGCCGATGATGCGGAACCACAGCAGGAGCCCCACGAAGATCGCGAAGGTGGCCAGCAGCGGGTTCGACGGTGTGTAGATGAGCAGCAGGCCCGCCCCGATCTGCAGCACCGTGATCGCGCCGCCGCCCAGCAGCGCACCTGGCCAGATGGTGCGCCAGTGCAGCGTGGTGCCGGTCAGGAAGCGGAAGAGGGCGGCCAGGGCAGCCGAGAACAGCGCGAACGAGACCGCGATCGAGGCTGCGCGCACGCCGAACTGGTACCAGGTCGACGACTCGTCCCAGCCGAGCAGCCCGAAGATCCAGCTGATCGCGACCGTTCCCACCGAGCTGACGGCGGAGCCGGCGAGCAGGGCGAAGCCGAAGACGAAGGCCGCGACGAAGTCGCCGCCCTTGAGGATGAAGTAGTTGCGCCGGTCGGGCGGGATGCCGAAGATGTCGCGCACCGCCCGCCGGGCGAAGGTCACGAAGCCGATCGCCGTCCAGATGGCGGTGATCAGGGCGATGAGACCCGTGACGGCGAGCACACCGGTGCTCTCGGTGGCGATCTGGGTCACCTGCGCCGTGGTGAAAAGCCCCGAGCCGTCGTCGCTGATGAGCCCGGGGATGTAGCCGTTGATCACGCCGATGAGCGCGTGGATCGCCTCAGGACTTCCACCGAGCCAGAGCCCCGCGATGGCGAAGGCGACGTAGATCACCGCGAAGATCGCGAACAGCGCCTGGTAGCTCACCCCGGCGGCGAGGAGGAACCCGTTGTGCTGCAGGAAGTGCCGCCATACCCGCACCGGGAACCATGCCAGCGTGCGCTCGGTGAGCCGGGTGGCGCGCGAGATCGGCGCATCGAACCGCTTGCGCAGCTCGCTCTGGGTGGCCTCCCAGCGCTGCCGCAGCGACTCCTCCTCGCGCGCGGCCGCGTCGGCGGCATCCTGAGCCACGTCGTGGCTCGCGCGGCTCGGCCTGTCGGTCACGCTCACAGACTACTCAGGGCAGTGCGGGTGGAGTCGACGGGCGCGGATGCCGTCGCTCAGGCGTGACCGCGCAGCACCGCCTGCTTGACCTCGGCGATGGCCTTCGTGACCTCGATGCCACGGGGGCACGCCTCGGTGCAGTTGAAGGTCGTACGGCAGCGCCACACGCCCTCCTTGTCGTTGAGGATGTCCAGACGCGCATCGCCCGCGTCGTCGCGCGAGTCGAAGATGAAGCGGTGCGCGTTGACGATCGCGGCGGGGCCGAAGTACTGGCCGTCGGTCCAGAACACGGGGCACGACGAGGTGCACGCGGCGCACAGGATGCACTTGGTGGTGTCGTCGAAGATCTCGCGGTTGGCGATCGACTGGATGCGCTCCTTGCCGGGCTCCGGCGTCGAGTTCGCGATGAGGAAGGGCTTGACCTCGCGGTAGGCGGCGAAGAACGGATCCATGTCGACGACGAGGTCCTTCTCCAGCGGCAGACCCTTGATCGCCTCGACGTAGATCGGCTGCGAGATGTCGAGATCCTTGATGAGGGTCTTGCACGCGAGCCGGTTGCGGCCGTTGATGCGCATCGCGTCGGAGCCGCAGATACCGTGGGCGCACGAGCGGCGGAATGTCAGCGAGCCGTCGACCTCCCACTTGATCTTGTGCAGCGCATCGAGCACGCGGTCGGTGGGGTAGAGCTCCACGTCGTAGTCGACCCAGCGCGGCTCTTCGTCGACCTCGGGGTCGAAGCGGCGGATGATGAAGGTGACGAGGTACGACTGGATCGGGGCTTCGCCGCCGGTCTCGACGACGGCGTCCTGCTCGACGGTGCCCTTTTCAACGACAGCGGTCGACATCAGTACTTCCTCTCCATCGGGGGGTAGTTCAACTCGCCCTTGTCGTTCTTAGTGAACACGACCGGCTTCCAGTCCAGCTTGATGTGGTCCTCGGGGTCGGGCGAGTGGGGGTCGCCGGTGAGGTAGGCCATCGTGTGCTGCATGTACTGCGTGTCGTCGCGGTCGGGGTAGTCCTCGCGCATGTGGCCGCCGCGGCTCTCCTTGCGGTTGCGGGCGGCGTAGGCGACGATCTCGGCGAGATCCAGCAGGAACCCGAGTTCGACCGCCTCGAGCAGGTCGGTGTTGAACCGCTTGCCCTTGTCGTCGACGTGCACGTTCTGGTACCGCTGGCGCAGGTCGTGGATCGTGCCCATGACGTTGGTCAGGGTCTCCTCCGTGCGGAAGACCTGGGCGTTGGCGTCCATCTCCTCCTGCAGCTTCTTGCGCAGCACGGCGACGCGCTCGGTGCCCGTGTTGGTGCGCAGCTTCTCGAGCATGTCGCGCACCTCGGCGGCCGGATCCTCCGGCAGCGGCACGAAGTCGGCTGTCTGGACGTACTCGACGGCGTTGCGGCCGCTGCGCTTGCCGAAGACGTTGATGTCCAGCAGCGAGTTCGTGCCGAGGCGGTTGGCGCCGTGCACCGAGACGCACGCGCACTCGCCCGCGGCGTAGAGGCCCGGCACGACGGTCGTGTTGTCGGCGAGCACCTCGCCGGCGTTGTTGGTGGGGATGCCGCCCATCGCGTAGTGGGCGGTCGGCATCACCGGGACCGGCTCGACGACCGGGTCGACGCCGAGATACGTGCGGGCGAACTCGGTGATGTCGGGGAGCTTCGTCTCGAGCACCTCGGCGCCCAGGTGCGTGCAGTCGAGGTAGACGTAGTCCTTGTGGGGGCCGGCGCCGCGGCCCTCGAGCACCTCTTTGACCATGCAGCGGGCGACGATGTCGCGCGGGGCGAGGTCTTTGATGGTGGGTGCGTAGCGCTCCATGAAGCGCTCGCCCGAGGCGTTGCGCAGGATCGCGCCCTCACCGCGGGCGCCCTCGGTGAGCAGGATGCCGAGGCCTGCCAGGCCCGTCGGGTGGAACTGGAAGAACTCGATGTCTTCCAGCGGCAGGCCCTTGCGCCAGACGATCCCCACGCCGTCGCCGGTGAGGGTGTGCGCGTTGGAGGTCGTCTTGTAGATCTTGCCGAAGCCGCCGGTGGCGAAGATGACGGCCTTGGAGTGGAAGACGTGCAGCTCGCCGGTGGCCAGCTCGTACGCGACGACGCCGGCGACCTGGGTCTTGCCCTCGTCGTCCTTCACGGTGATGAGATCGAGCGCGTAGAACTCGTTGAAGAAGTTGATGCCGAGCTTGACGCAGTTCTGGAAGAGCGTCTGCAGGATCATGTGACCGGTGCGGTCGGCGGCGTAGCACGCGCGCCGGACGGGCGTCTTGCCGTGGTCGGCGGTGTGACCGCCGAACCGGCGCTGGTCGATCTTGCCCTCGGGCGTGCGGTTGAAGGGAAGGCCCATGTTCTCGAGGTCGATGACCGCGTCGATGGCCTCCTTCGCGAGGATCTCGGCAGCATCCTGGTCGACGAGGTAGTCGCCGCCCTTGACGGTGTCGAAGGTGTGCCACTCCCACGAGTCCTCTTCGACGTTCGCGAGGGCCGCCGCCATGCCGCCCTGCGCCGCGCCGGTGTGCGAGCGGGTCGGATACAGCTTCGTGATGACGGCGGTCTTCGCGCCGGGGCCGGCTTCGATCGCCGCGCGCATTCCGGCGCCACCGGCGCCCACGATGACGATGTCGAACTGGTGGTAGTGGACGCCGTCCTTGACGACGGAATCGGCGGTCTGCGTGCTCACTGGATGTATGCCTTCGTTCTTGCTCTTGTCGCCTCGGTGGTGCGCGGGCTCAGCCCTGGCACATCTCCCACAGCGAGCTGTCGCTGGTCACGCCCAGGCAGGGGTCGAACGTGAAGACCACGAGGGTGCCGAGGATGATGAGGAATCCCGCGGCGAGCCAGATGGCCCACACGAGGGTCTTGCGCACGCCGGAGTGCGTGACGTAGTCGTTGACGATCGTGCGCATGCCGTTGGCGCCGTGGATGAACGCCAGCCACAGCATCAGCACGTCCCACCACTGCCAGAACGGGGTGGCGAACTTGCCGACGACGAACGCGAAGTCGATCTGGTGGATGCCGGTGCCGGTCAGCAGGTTCACGAACAGGTGGCCGAAGATCAGCACGACCAGCAGCACGCCGGAGGCGCGCATGTAGACCCAGCCCCACTTCTCGAGGTTGGGGCCCTTGCGGCGCGGAGCGGAGTGGGGGGCACGGGGGTCGGCGATGGCGGTCATCAGTGGCCTCCTCCGACGTTCGCGAAGACATTCATGAGGTGGCGGGGGGCGAAGCCGAGCATCGTCACGGCCCAGACGGCGATGACGCCCCACCAGAGCTGGCGCTGGTACTTCGCGCCCTTCGACCAGAAGTCGACCAGGATGATGCGCAGGCCGTTGAACGCGTGGTAGGCGATGGCTGCGACCAGCACGACCTCGCCGACGCCCATGATCGGGTTCTTGTAGGTGCCGATGACCGCGTCGTACGCCTCGGGCGAGACGCGGATGAGTGCCGTGTCGAGCACGTGCACCAGCAGGAAGAAGAAGATCGCGACACCGGTGATGCGGTGCAGCACCCACGACCACATTCCTTCGCGGCCGCGGTACAGCGTCCCACGAGGAACACGTGAAGTTGTCTCTGACACCGATGGTGTGAGGCGTGCTGGAGCAGACACGGCCGTCCTCCCTGGATCGAACATGGTGCGGGGGCTGAACGATGCCCCTCGGAGGACTTCGTCCCCAGCGTCGCACGGGCGCTCAGAGTCCATCTTATTGCCGCCTCTGAGAGGGTGGCGACGAAGGGGAACCTAACCAGCGACGATTCCGGCGGCACCTTCGCACACGGAAAGAAGCGGGTAATTTGCCGGTGCGCGGCCGATACTGTGGAGCGCATGGCTGAACCGCTGAGCGACTTCCATGCGATCATCCCGGCCGGCGGCATCGGCAGCAGGCTGTGGCCGCTCTCGCGCGCCGACGCCCCGAAGTTCCTGCACGACCTGACCGGATCGGGCCATTCGCTGCTGCGAGACACGTGGGATCGACTCGAGCCGCTGGCGGGTCCGGAGCGCATCTCGGTCGTCACCGGGCGGGCGCACCGTGCCGCCGTCGAGGCGCAGCTGCCCGGCATCCCCGATCGCAACGTCTTCCTCGAATCCGAGCCGCGCGATTCGACGGCGGCGATCGGCCTGGCCGCCGCCGTGCTCGCGCGCCGCGAGCCCGACATCGTGATCGGCTCGTTCGCCGCCGACCACGTCATCCGGGTGCCGCACCTCTTCGACTGGGCGGTGCGGCAGGCGGTGGCCACCGCCCGCGAGGGCTACATCACCACGGTGGGCATCCAGCCCACCGAGCCCTCGATCGGCTTCGGGTACATCCGCAAGGGCGGCGAGCTCGTCGTCGACGGGGCGCCGGAGGCCGCCCTGGTGGAGAGCTTCGTCGAGAAGCCAGACCTCGAGACGGCCAAGGCCTACTTCGCCGACCGCTCGTACCTGTGGAACGCCGGCATGTTCATCTCGCGGGCCGACGTGCTGCTGGCCGAGATCGCCGCGAACCGTCCGGAGCTGCACGCGGGCATCGTCGAGCTCGCCGAGGCCTGGGACGACCGCGACCTGCGCGGCCCCGCCGTCGACCGCATCTGGCCGACCCTGGAGAAGATCGCGATCGACTATTCGGTGGCGGAGCCCGCGGCCGCCAAGGGCCGGCTGGCCGTGATCCCCGGCCACTTCGACTGGGACGACGTGGGGGATTTCGCGAGCCTCGCCAAGCTCAATTCGCACGGCCACAAGAACGATCTGGCGATCCTCGGCGAGAACGCGCGCATCCTCTCCGATGCCGCCAGCGGGATCGTGGTGAGCCAGACCACGAGGGTCATCAGCCTCATCGGCGTCAAGGACATCGTCGTGGTCGACACCCCCGATGCGCTGCTGGTGACCACCAGCGAGAACGCGCAGCGGGTCAAGGGGGTCGTCGACGCGCTCAAGCTCACGGGCCACGGCGAGGTGCTCTGAGCGGGCGGTGAATCGCGGCGGTATCGGGCTTATTGCGTCTTTGTAACCATTGCCCGCCCAACCCGGCATCTGGGCGCAACCGGGCCGTCACATTGGGTAACTTCCAAGAGGTCCCGCGAAATCCGCGGGTTCATCTCTGGAGGCCCGAGTTGACCATCTCTACCAAGAAGCGCGTGCTGGGCGGCCTTGTCGCCGCGGGCATGTTCGTCGCCCTCGCCGGGTGCGCATCCGCACCGGAGGAGACCACCCCGTCCGCCGAGGCGACGTCCGACGTCGTCGAAGGCTTCAAGCCCTGCCTGATCTCCGACGCGGGCGGCTGGAACGACAAGTCGTTCAACCAGTCGGCCAAGGAGGGCCTGGACGCCGCTCTCGAGGAGCTCGGCATCGAGGGTCTCGAGCTCGAGTCGACCTCTGAGAACGACTACGGCCCCAACATGGAAGAGGCCGTGGCGCAGGGCTGCACGTTCATCGTCTCGGTCGGCTTCAACCTCTCGGCGGCCACCGTCGAGTCGGCGACCGCGAACCCCGACCTCGAGTACGCGATCATCGACGACTGGGCCGACAACGACTTCGACGGCACCACCGACGCTCCCAACATCAAGCCCCTCGTCTTCGACACCGCGCAGGCGGCCTACCTCGGCGGCTACGCGTCGGCGGCATGGTCGGCGCAGTCGGGTGTGAACAAGGTCGGCACCTTCGGCGGCATGCAGATCCCGTCGGTCGCCGTGTTCATGGACGGCTTCCAGCTGGGTGTCGAGAAGTACAACGAGGACAAGGGCGCCGACGTCGCCGTCTTCGGCTGGGACACCACCACTCAGAAGGGCTCGTTCACGGGCGGCTTCGACGCCAACGACACCGCCAAGCAGACCGCGCAGGGCGTGCTCGACCAGGGCGTCGACGTGCTGCTTCCGGTCGGCGGCCCGATCTACCAGAGCGCGGCGGCGGCCATCGCCGACAGCGGTGACAAGACCGTCATGCTCGGCGTCGACAGCGACCTCGCCGTCGCCGACTCGAGCGTGGCCGACATCACGCTGGTCTCGATCATGAAGGCGATCGATGTCGCCGTGCACGACGCGACCGTCTCGGCCGCGACGGGCGAGTTCGACGTGACGCCGTACGTCGGCACGCTGGAGAACGAGGGCGTCAAGCTCTCGAGCTTCCACGACTTCGAGTCGCAGCTGCCCGACGGCCTCCTCGACGAGCTGGCCGCCCTGCAGGAGCAGATCATCTCCGGTGACATCACCGTGGAGTCGCCGAACTCCCCGTGATGCGCTGACGCGACGGCGGTCGGTCGGGTGCCTGTCATCCGGCCGACCGCCGTGCTTTCTGCCGAGGAACGGACTGGATAAGGTGCACATATGAAGCTCGAGCTCCGCGGGATCACCAAGCGATTCGGCAGCCTCGTCGCCAACGATCACATCGATCTCACCGTCGAACCCGGGCAGATCCATGCCCTCCTCGGTGAGAACGGCGCGGGCAAATCCACTCTCATGAACGTGCTGTACGGCCTCTATCAGGCCGACGAGGGGGAGGTGCTCCTCGACGAGGTCGAGCAGCATTTCCGCGGCCCCGGCGACGCCATGGCCGCCGGCATCGGCATGGTGCACCAGCACTTCATGCTGATCCCCGTCTTCACCGTCGCCGAGAACGTCATGCTCGGCCACGAGGACACCAAGGGCCTCGGCTCGCTCGACCTCGCGAAGGCGCGAGAGCACGTGCGCGCCGTCGCCGCGCGGTTCGGCTTCCACATCGACCCCGACGCGCTGGTGGGCGATCTGCCCGTCGGCGTGCAGCAGCGGGTCGAGATCATCAAGGCGCTCTCGCGCGACGCGAAGGTGCTCGTGTTCGACGAGCCCACCGCCGTGCTCACGCCGCAGGAGACCGACGAGCTCATGGGCATCATGCGGCAGCTCCGAGACGAGGGCACCGCGATCGTGTTCATCACCCACAAGCTGCGCGAAGTGCGCGAGGTCGCCGACCGTATCACCGTCATCCGCCTGGGAAAGGTGGTGGGGGAGGCCTCGCCGACCGCGACCAACGCCGAGCTCGCTTCGCTCATGGTCGGCCGCGCGGTCGAACTGACCGTGCACAAAGACGCGCCGACCCTCGGCGAGGGCGGCCTCGAAGTCAGAGACCTGCGGGTGCTCACCCCGGCCGGCGCCGTCGTGGTCGACGGCGTGAGCTTCGACGTGCGCCCGGGTGAGGTGCTGGCCGTCGCGGGTGTGCAGGGCAACGGCCAGACCGAGCTCGTCGAGGCGATCGTGGGCCTGGCCCCGCGCGTCGAGGGGTCGATCAGCCTGGGCGGCACCGAGCTCGTGGGCCGCAGCGTCCGCGCGATCCTCGACGAAGGCGTGGGGTTCGTGCCGGAGGACCGCACGGAAGACGGCCTGGTCGCCGGCTTCTCGGTCGCCGAGAACCTCATCCTCGACCGTTCCACCGATCCGGAGTTCGTCCGAGCGGGCACGCTGCGCCGCGACGCGCTACAGGAGTTCGCGGTCGGCCGCATCGAGGAGTTCGACATCCGCACGCAGGGTGCGCAGACTCCCGCCGGCGCCCTCTCCGGCGGCAACCAGCAGAAGGTCGTGATCGCCCGGGAGCTCAGCCGCGACCTCAAGCTGCTCGTGGCCGCCCAGCCGACCCGCGGCGTCGACGTGGGGTCGATCGAGTTCATCCACAAGCGCATCATCGAGACGAGGGATGCCGGCATCCCGGTCGTCGTCGTCTCGACCGAGCTCGACGAGGTCGCCGCCCTCGCCGACCGCATCGCGGTGATGTACCGCGGAACGGTCGTCGGGATCGTGCCAGGCGACACGTCGCGCGAGACGCTCGGCCTGATGATGGCCGGCGCATCCGACCCGGAGGTGGCCGCATGAGCCCGCAGTCGTCCGAGAGCAGCGAATCGGCGCTGCCCCCCGAGCAGCTGCCGCCCGTGGCGGGGCCCCTCACCGGCAACGAGCCCCCTGGGCCGCCCCGGTCGAGCATCTTCGTCAAGGAGCTGCTCCGAGGCAGCGCCGTCACCACGATCCTCGCGATCGTGCTGGCGATGATCGTCGGCGGCATCCTGATCGCCCTCACCGACGAAGACGTGCAGGCGGCCTCCGTCTACTTCTTCGCCCGCCCCGGCGACACGATCGTCGCGATCTGGAGCTCGGTCTCGGGCGGCTACATCGCCCTCTTCCGCGGTGCCGTGTTCAACCCGACCGCGGCGGACTTCGCCGCGCAGATCCGGCCGCTGACCAATGCGCTCGGCTTCGCCGCGCCGCTGATCGCGGCGGGCCTGGGCGTCGCACTCGCGTTCCGCGTGGGCCTGTTCAACATCGGCGCCCGCGGACAGATGCTCATCGGCGCGATGTTCGCGGGGCTGTTCGCCTTCAACCTCGACCTGCCGATGTGGCTGCACCTGCCGCTGACGCTCGCCGCCGGCATCGTCGGCGGCGCCCTGTGGGGAGGCCTGGTGGGGCTCCTCAAAGCCCGCACCGGCGCCCACGAGGTGATCCTCACGATCATGCTCAACTACATCGCCTACTACCTGGTGGTGTGGATGATCCGCACCCCCGGGCTGCTGCAGCGCGAGGGCACCAACCAGCCCATCACGGCGGCCACGCCCGAGACGGCGCAGTTCCCCGATCTGCTCGGCCCGGAGTTCCCGCGGCTCGACTGGGGCTTCGTGATCGTCATCATCGCGACGGTGATCGTGTGGTGGGTGATCGAGCGCTCGAGCCTGGGCCTGCGCATGCGCGCCGTCGGCGAGAACCCGCACGCCGCCCGTGCCGCCGGCATCAGCGTGCAGCGCATCTACGTCTACGCGATGCTGTTCGCCGGAGGCCTCGCGGGGCTCGCGGCGATGAACCAGATCCAGGGCAACGTGACCACCGGCTTCACGGCAGCCATCGACGCCGGCATCGGCTTCGACGCCATCACGGTGGCCCTGCTCGGCCGCAGCCGTGCATGGGGGACCTTCGCCGCCGGCATCCTGTTCGGCATGCTCAAGGCCGGGTCGTTCTCGATGCAGGCCCAGGGCATCCCGGTCGACATCGTGCTGGTCGTGCAGTCGCTGATCGTGCTGTTCATCGCGGCGCCGCCGCTGCTGCGCACGATCTTCTTCCTGCCCAAGACCGATGCTGAGAAGGCCGCGAAGGCGAGAGCCAAGGCCGCGAAGCGCAAGGCGGTGACCGCATGAGCACTCTCGCCCCGACGGATGCCGCAGACGGCACGGTGCAGCTGGCCACCGTGCGCGAGCGCCACTTCAAGGTGCCGATCGTGCTGGCGGCTGCCACCGTGCTGCTGGCGGCGCTGTTCCTGTTCGTCCCTCGGGACGGCGTCAGCACGTTCCGCGGCGGCGGCGCCCTCCCCGACGTCGCCCTGCCGACCGCGACCACCAGTTGGATCGTGGTTGCCCTGCTCGCGGTGCTCGCGATCTGGTCGTTCGTCGACGCGTGGGCCTACCGCAAGCCGGCGCTGTGGATCTCGATCACCTTCGGCGTGCTGGCGGTGTTCGCCTTCCTGGTGTGGTCGGCAGCCGGCGGACTCGTGCCGATCTCGAGCCTGCTGTTCGGTGCCGTCTCGCTGTCGGTGCCGCTCGTCTTCGGCGCCCTCGGCGGCGTCATCGGCGAGCGGGCGGGCGTGGTCAACGTCGCGATCGAGGGTCAGCTGCTGCTGGGCGCCTTCTCGGCGGCGCTGCTGGCGAGCATCACGCATAACCCCTATGTGGGCCTCATCGGCGCGATGATCGGCGGCGTGCTGGTCTCGTTCGTGCTGGCCGCGTTCGCGATCAAGTACCTCGTCGACCAGGTGATCGTCGGTGTCGTGCTCAACGTGCTCGTGACGGGGCTGACCGGCTTCCTCTACGGCGCGCTGCTCGTGCCCAACGAAGAGCTGCTGAACCGCCCCGTGCGCTTCACGCGGATGCCGATCCCGTTCCTCTCCGACATCCCGATCATCGGGCCGGTGCTGTTCGACCAGACCTTCATCGTCTACCTGATGTACGTCACGGTCGCCGTCGTGGCGTGGGCGCTCTACCGCACCAAGTGGGGCCTGCGGCTGCGCGCCGTCGGCGAGCACCCGACAGCGGCCGACACCGTCGGCATCCGTGTCAACCCGACGAGGTTCTGGAACGTGTCGCTCGCCGGCGCGATCGCCGGCATCGGCGGGGCGTACTTCACCCTCGTCTCGGTGCCGCAGTTCGGCAAGGAGATGACGGCGGGCCTCGGCTTCATCGCCCTGGCGGCCGTGATCTTCGGCCGGTGGGACCCGATCAGGGCGACCCTCGCGGCCCTGCTGTTCGGGTTCGCGACCAACCTGCAGAACCTGCTGACGGTGCTGAAGACGCCGATCCCCAGCGAGTTCATGCTCATGCTGCCCTACGTGGTCACGATCCTCGCCGTCGCCGGCTTCGCCGGGCAGATCCGAGGTCCCGCCGCATCGGGCAAGCCGTACATCAAGGGGTGACGATGACCGACATCGACTGGGACGAGCTGCGCGCCGTCGCCACCGAGGCGATGCAGAAGGCGTATGCCCCGTACTCGCGCTACCGGGTGGGGGCCGCGGCCCTCGTGGCCGACGGGCGCATCGTGTCGGGGTGCAACGTCGAGAACGCGTCGTACGGCGTCGGCCTGTGCGCCGAGTGCGCCCTCGTCGGCGACCTGCACATGACCGGCGGCGGCCAGCTCGTGGCCTTCGTGTGCGTCAACAACGACGGGCAGACCATCATGCCGTGCGGTCGCTGTCGGCAGCTGCTCTACGAGTTCTCGCTGCCGGGGATGCTGCTGGAGACCGTCTCGGGGATCCGCACGATCGACGAGGTGCTCCCAGACGCCTTCGGCCCCCGCGACCTCGAGGAGGCCGCCCGATGACGGGCGTGGAGCCGCCTGCGGTGAGCGGAGTCGAACCGTTCGACGCCGTCGACGTCATCCGCGCGAAGCGCGACGGGGGGGCTGTGCGCGAGCCCGCGCTGCGCTGGATGGTCGACGCGTACACGCGCGGCTACGTGACCGACCCGCAGATGGCGGCGTTCGCGATGGCGGTGCTCCTGAACGGCATGCAGCGCGACGAGATCCGCGTCATGACCGACGCGATGATCGCCTCGGGGGAGCGGATGAGCTTCGCCGGGCTCGGCAAGCCCACCGCCGACAAGCACTCCACCGGCGGCGTCGGCGACAAGATCACCCTGCCGCTCGCACCGCTCGTGGCCGTGTTCGGCGTCGCCGTGCCGCAGCTGTCCGGCCGCGGCCTCGGCCACACCGGCGGCACGCTCGACAAGCTCGAGTCGATCCCGGGCTGGCGTGCGGCCCTGAGCAACGACGAGCTGTTCGCCCAGCTGCGCGACGTGGGCGCCGTGATCTGCGCGGCGGGCTCGGGCCTTGCCCCCGCCGACAAGAAGCTCTATGCCCTGCGCGACGTGACCGGCACGGTCGAGGCCATTCCGCTGATCGCCTCGAGCATCATGTCGAAGAAGATCGCCGAGGGCACCGACTCGCTCGTGCTCGACGTCAAGTTCGGCTCGGGCGCCTTCATGCGCGACATCGACCGCGCCCGCGAGCTTGCCCGCACGATGGTCGCCCTCGGCACCGACTCGGGGGTGAAGACCACCGCGCTGCTGACCGACATGAACACGCCGCTTGGCCTCGCGATCGGCAACGCCAACGAGGTGCGCGAATCGGTCGAGGTGCTCTCAGGCGGCGGCCCCGCCGACGTCGTCGAGCTCACGGTGGCCCTCGCCCGCGAGATGCTCACGATGGCGGGCCAGCCCGATGCCGACGTCGAGAAGGCGCTGGCCGACGGCCGCGCGATGGACGTCTGGCGCCGCATGATCAGAGCCCAAGACGGCGACCCGGATGCCGTGCTGCCGGTGCCGCGCGAGACGCACGTGGTCACGGCATCCGCCGCCGGCGTGATCGCCCGCATGGACGCGCTGCCCTTCGGCGTCGCGGCCTGGCGGCTGGGCGCCGGCCGCGCCCGCGCACAGGATCCGGTGGTGCACGCCGCCGGCATCGACCTGCACGTCAAGCCGGGCGACACGGTGGCCGCCGGCCAGCCGGTGTTCACCCTGTCGGCCGACGACCCCGCCCGCTTCGCGCGTGCCCTCGAGGCGATCGAGGGGGCGTGGGAGATCGGCGACGAAGCGCCGGAGCCCACCGCGATCGTCCGCGAGCGCATCACGGCGTAACCCGGCGTTCAGGCTGATCGAGTAGCGTCGCAGGGGCGCCTCGCACGTCGCGCCACGAAGGAGACACCCACATGCCCATCGACCAGCACGGCGACGCCCTTCTGCAGGGGATCTCGATCCGCAGCCTCCCCAAGGTGTCGCTGCACGATCACCTCGACGGCGGCCTGCGCCCGCAGACGATCATCGAGCTGGCCGACGACATCGACCTCGAGGTGCCCACCGACGACGCCGACGACCTCGCCGACTGGTTCGCCGAGAAGAGCGACTCCGGGTCGCTCGTCGAGTACCTCAAGACCTTCGACCTGTCGACGGCGGTCATGCAGACCGAGGAGGGGCTGCGCCGCGTCGCGCGCGAGTTCGTCGAAGACCTCGCCGCCGACGGCGTGATCTACGGCGAGGTGCGCTGGGCGCCCGAGCAGCACCTGTCGCGCGGGCTCAGCCTCGACGAGGTCGTGGAGGCCGTGCAGCAGGGCATCGAGGAGGGCGAGGACGCGGCCGCCGACCGCGGCGTCGACATCCGCGTGGGTCAGCTCATCACCGCGATGCGCCACACCGACCGGTCGCTGGAGATCGCCGAGCTCGCCGTCGACTGGCGCGACCGCGGCGCCGTGGGGTTCGACATCGCCGGGCCAGAAGACGGGTTCCTCCCGTCGCGTCACCGCGCGGCCTTCGACTACCTCGCCGCCGAGTTCTTCCCCGCGACGGTGCACGCCGGCGAGGCGGCGGGGCTCGACAGCATCCGCTCCGCCCTCATCGACGGCCGCGCCCTGCGGCTCGGCCACGGCGTGCGCATCGCGGAAGACCTCGAGGTCGTCTCGCGCGAGGGCGAGGACGTGTTCGTCGAATTCGGCGACCTGGCCCGCTGGGTGCGCGACCGCGAGATCCCGCTGGAGCTCTCGCCCTCGTCGAACCTGCAGACCGGCGCGATCGCGGCATGGGGCACGACCCTCGTCGACCACCCGTTCGACCTGCTCTACCAGCTGGGCTTCGCCGTCACCGTCAACGTCGACAACCGCACGATGAGCGCCACCTCGCTCACCCGCGAGCTGGCCCTGCTGGCCGAGACGTTCGACTACGACCTCGACGACCTGCAGACCTTCCAGCTCAACGCCGCCGCGGGCGCCTTCCTGCCGGTCGAGGAGCGCGAAGAGCTCATCGAGCTGATCGCGGAGGGCTTCCGCCGCTGACGGATGCCGCAGCTCACCGCCGCGCGACGCCCGGATGGGTCGCGAGGTACTCCTCGAAAGCCTCTGCCGACGTGCGCGTCGGGGTGAAGCCGAACTCGCTCTTGAGCTTCGCGTTGTCGAGCACGGGGCGGTAGCGCAGGAACCCGACCTGCTCCGGTCCGTGCACGGTGAGCCGCAGCGCGCGGCCGACCCGCAGCGCCGCGGCGAGCACACCGGCGGGCACCGTGAGCGTCTTCTTGCCCAGTCGCGCCGCGATCTCGCCGACCGTGAGCCTGCCGTCGCCGGCGACGTTGTAGATGCCGGCGGGGCCGCCGGTGGCGGCCCGCGCCATCGCGGCTGCGACGTCGTCGACCCACACGAACACGAACGGCGAGTCGGAGCCGCGCACCGCGAGGATGCGAGGGCCGTCCCACAGCGCCGTGATCTGGTTGCGCACGGTGGGCCCGAGGATCGTGCCGATGCGGAACACCACCTGCTCGAGCTCAGGGTGCTCGCCTCTGGCCTCCGCGAGCATCTCCTCGACCAGGCGCTTGTGCTTCGAGTAGGGGAACTCGTCGTTGCCCCGCACCGGGTCGCTCTCGCGCAGCCACTCGGGGCTGTCGGGGTGGTAGCCGTACGCCGCGCCCGACGACGACACCACGATGCGCCGCACGCCGGCGTCGAGGCACGCGTCGATCACGTTGCGCGAGCCCTCGACGTCGACGCGGTACTCGAGGTCGTGGTCGCGGCCGGGGCTGACGATGGCCGCCAGGTGCACGACGACGTCGGCCTCGTGCCGGCGCATCAGGTCGGCGAGGCCCGCCGCCCGAGTGACGTCGCCCTCGTCGTAGTCGACGCCCTCGATCGGGTGCTCGGGCGCCCTCACGTCGACCGCCACGACCTTCTCGACCCCGGGGTGGGCCACGAGTGTCGCGGCGACGTGCGAGCCGAGAAAGCCGGCGCCGCCGGTGAGCAGCACGCGCGTCATGAGACCGCCTCGGCAGCATCCGAGGTTCCCACCGTCGCGTGCCGCGACGCGTCGCCGCGCGCAGACCCCGTGCGGCGCCGCGTGTGCCGCGCCCACAGACCCGCGACGATGAGCCCCGCGATGATGTCCCAGATGCCCCACCAGCCGGCGACGATGGCCATGCCGCCGAGCCCGCCGAAGAACGTGAAGACGAGGCCGAGGCCCAGCCCCGCATTGCGGATGCCGACCTCGAAGGTCATCGCCTTGCGCTCGCGGGTACCCAGGCCCCCGACGACGGCGGTGCCGTAGCCGATCGCCAGCGCGACGGCGTCGTGGATCGTCACGACCAGCACGATGATGCCGAACACGGTCACGAAGTGCGCCCAGTTGCCGGCGAGGGCGGCCACGATGAAGCCGACCAGCGCCAGCAGAGAGAACCATTTGACGAACGGCTGCACCTTCGCCGCGACGGCGGGGAGCTTCGCGCGGATCAGCAGCCCCGCGAAGAACGGCAGGCCGATGATCAGCAGGATCTCGAGCAGCATCTGCCAGCCGTTGAGCGACACGGCCTGCAGGAGGGCGCGGGTGTCGTCGCGCAGCGACCCCCAGAAGGCGATCGCGAACGGCATCGTGAAGATGTAGATGAGGTTTCCCACTGCCGTCATCGACACCGACAGCGCCACGTTGCCGCCGGAGCGGTGCGTGAGCACCTGCGAGATGTTGCCGGGCGGGCAGCACGCCACGAGGATCATGCCGAGCGCCATCGACGGCGGGATCGGCAGCACGAGGGTCAGCGCCGTGGTGACCGCCGGCAGCACGAGCAGCTGCGCGAGGATCGCGATGACGAACGGCTTGGGCTTGCGCAGCACGACCTTGAAGTCGTCGGGCGACGTGTCGAGCGCGATCCCCAGCATGATCAGGCCCAGCACGACGTTGAGGATCACGAGCGTGCCCGGCGTGAAGTTGAGGACGACGGCGTCCGGGTTCATGGGGTCACTTCTTCCTGGGGGAGCGGATGCTGCGTGCGCCGGCACCGGCCAGGCTCGAGGCGGCCTCCCTGACGGCGCGGCGGTAGGCGTCTTTGTTCACGTAGTACGACATGCGCGCGAGCCCCAGGTACCGGTAGCCGCCGGTGAGATCGGGCCACGGGGAGCCGGTGACCCGCGCGCGGAACGCGGCGGCCGCGTCGGGGTCGTCCCGCACGGCCGCGAGGTAGCCCGCGATCAGCTCGGCCTGCTCGTAGCGCCCCTGCCAGCCGATGCCGGAGGCCTCGATCATGCCCATGACGTAGAGCCCGTTGAACGACGGCGGGAAGACGTTGAGGAACAGCCGCGGGGCCGCCCCCGTCCAGTTGAGCTCCGCGCGGTCGACGAACGGGTAGTCGAGGGTGTAGCCGGTGGCCAGCAGCACGGTGTCGTACTCGGCGCTCGATCCGTCACGGAAGTGCACGGTGCGCCCGTCGAACCGGTCGATGTCCGGCACGATCCGCAGGTCGCCCTGGCCCAGGTGATTCAGGATCAGGGTGTTGACGATCGGGTGCGACTCGTAGATGCGGTAGTCGGGCCGGGGGAAGCCGAAGCGCACCGGGTCGCCCGTGAAGGCCCGCAGCACCCGCGTGTCGACGAACTGCTTGATCCGCGCCGGCAGCGGACGACCCTGATTGAGGGTGTCGGACGGCCGGCCGAAGAGGTACCGCGGCACGAAGTAGTAGCCCCGTCGCACGCTCATGTCGACGGAGGCGGCGTGGTGCACGGCGTCGACGGCGATGTCGCAGCCCGAGTTGCCGGCGCCGATGATGAGCACCCGCTTGCCGCTCAGCTGCGTCGCGGTCTTGTAGGCCGAGGTGTGCAGCAGCTCGCCGGTGAACTCGCCGGGGAAGTCGGGCACGAAGGGCTCGGCGAGGGTGCCGTTGGCGAGGATCACCCCGTCGTAGCGCTCCGAGACCGGCTCCCCGGTCCCTGAGCCTGTCGAAGGGGCGGCGTGCAGCATCCATCCGCCGTCGTCGGTGCGCTCCAGGCGCGTGACCTTCGTCTCGAAGCGGAAGGATGCGGTGAGCCCGAAGTGGTCGGCGTAGTCGCGGAAGTAGCCGATCAGCTCGCGGTGGCTCGGGTAGTCGGCCGTGGAGCGCATCGGGAACTCGGCGAACTCGGTGGTCGTGCGCGACGAGATGAGGTGGGCCGACTCGTACATCGTCGAGCGGGGGTTCTCGATGTCCCACAGCCCGCCGACGCCGCGTGAGGCCTCGTAGCCGTCGAACGCGATGCCCGCCTTCTGCAGGGCGCGGGCCGCTGCCAGGCCGGACGGCCCGGCGCCGATGACGGCGTAGCGCTGCGGCATGTCGTGACTCTCCCTCGGGTCGGCAACCTCTCGATGGTAGTCGCTGCGAGGGCGTGCTCCCGTCACGGGGTCTGTGGGGCGATCTCGCCGATCCAGGAGCCGACCGTCTGGGTGATCTGGTCGGTCATCTCCTCGTCGGAGATCGTGGGGGTGCCGTCGCCGGCCTGCAGCCCGTAATCGCCGAACGACGAGTGGCTCGCCCCGGGGATCTCGACCATCCACGCGTCGGCCGGCAGCAGGTGGCGGGCGTCGTCGATCTTGGCGGGGGTCGACAGCCCGTCTTCGCTGCCCGAGAGGCTGAGCGTCGGCAGGTCGCTGCCCGAGACGTCGGCGGAGCAGTACGAGGCGAACAGGGCGAGCGCGTCGGCGTCGCCGGCCAGCATGCACGCCCGCACGCCGCCGAGCGAGTGGCCGCCCACCGCCCACGCGTCGATGTCGGGGGCGAGCCCCGTGAAGGCGTCGAGCGGCCGCAGGTCGAAGAACGCGAGGTTCAGCCAGGGCCTGGTGATGACCACCGTGACGCCTGCGTCCTCGACGAGGCCCGACAGCTTCGACGCGTACGCCCACGGGTCGACCTTGGCGCCGGGGATGAACACCAGGCCGACGGTGGAGGCGCCGTCTGCGGGCGCGAGCACGATGCCCGCCGCGTCGTCGGTGATCTCGATCGCGTCGTCGGCCTTCACGGCCGCGAGCGGCTCTGCCTCGGCGGCCATCACGCCGACCTGGCTCCAGATCACGATGCCGACGACCGCGGCGACGATCACGCCGCCGATGATCCCGAGCGTCCAGCGCAGCCAGCGGCGCCTCGGCCGCGTCTTCTTCGTCACGCCGACGAGTCTAGGCGGGCCTCACAGCGCCGACTGGCGCGCCGCGACGGCCGCCTCGACGCGCGCGAAGAGCGGATGCTGCGACTCGAGCCCTGTCACCTCGGCGGTCAGCGTCGCGGCGTCCTTCTCGCGCAGCATCCGCTGCAGGTCGACCGACTGCGGGTCCTCGGGGTCGTCGAAGGCGAGCGCCGCGCCCATCGCGGCGACGAGCGCGTCGACGCCGAGATCCCGCTCGGCGGCCTCGGCCGCGGGTCCCACGAACCGCTCGTGCCGCGAGAGCTTGCGCAGCGGCTGACGGCCCACCCGCCAGACGGTGTCGGGAAGGGCGGGGTTGCGGAAGCGCTCCAGGATCGTCGCGCGGTAGGCGGCGAGGTCGGCCGGGTCGAGTCCGTGCTTGGCGGCCAGCAGCGCCGAGGTCTCTTCGAGGGCGGCGGCCACCTTCTCGGCGATCGCGTCATCGGCGAGGGCGTCGCTGATGCGCTCGATGCCGGCCTGGGCCCCGAAGTAGGCCGTGGTCGCGTGCCCGGTGTTGACGGTGAAGAGCTTGCGCTCGATGTAGGGCGCCAGATCGTCGACGAAGTGCGCGCCGGGGATCGTCGGCGGGTCGTCGCCGAACGGCGGCCGCTCGATCGCCCACTCGAAGAAGGGCTCGACGGTCACATCGACGCCCCCGCCCTCCGGCTGGGCCGGCACGATGCGGTCGACCGCCGTGTTGGCGAAGACGGCCCTGGCACTGAGGGCATCCCACGCCTCGCCGGCCTGGGCCATGATCTCGTCTCGGAGCAGGTCGGTGGCGTTGATGGCGTTCTCGCATGCCATCACCTGCAGCGGGGGAGCGGAGGGGTCGCGCAGCACGAGGGCGGCGAGGATGTGCGGGGCGACGATCTTCAGGATCGTCGGGCCGACCGCCGTGGTGACCACATTGGCCGAAGCGATCTCGTCGACGACGGCCTCGGCATCCGTCTGGCTGTTGATGGCGCGAAAGCCCGTGACGACCCGGTCGCGGCCGCCCGCACCCACTTCGTGCACGGTGTAGCTGTCGACGGCGTTGATGGCGTCGACGAGGGGCGCGGCGACGTCGGAGAAGACGAGGTCGTACCCGCCCTCGTGCAGCAGCAGGCCGACGAAGCCTCGGCCGATGTTGCCCGCACCGAAGTGCACGGCCTTCATGACACGCCGGCCTGCGAGATGAGGCTGAACAGCTCTTCGGGCGAGGTCGCCTGCTTCAGACGCTCGACGTTGTCGGTCTCGGAGAACAGGATCGCGATCTGCGAGAGGATCTCGAGGTGCTCGTCGCCCTTGCCGGCGATGCCGATGACGAAGGTCACCGGTTCGCCGTCCCAGTCGACGCCGCCGTCGTACCGGACGACCGACAGCGCCGAGTCGAGGATCGTGTTCTTGGTCTCGTTGGTGCCGTGCGGGATCGCCAGTTCATTGCCCATGTAGGTCGACACCGTGGCCTCGCGCTGCTGCATGGCGTCGAAGTAGCCGCTCGTGACGGCGCCGGCCGCCTCGAGGATGTCGGCGGCCTCCCGCAGTGCATCCACCTTCTCGACGCTGCCGGGGTGGATGCGCACCTGGCCGATGCTGAGAACCTCGCGTGACATGGGGACTGCCTTCCTCGTTGCGGTGGGGGAGAAGCGCTCCGGGGCCGGGGGATCGGTCGCCGCCCAGCCCCGGAGCGGTCGGATGCGGCTACGCGCCGCCGTCGTGCTGGCCGCGCACGAGATCGACGACTTCGTCGTAGCGCGGCGAGTTCATGAAGTTGTCGACCGAGACGTGCACGGCGTCGGGCGTGCGCTGCCTGGCCCGCTCAGTGAGCTGGTTCTGCGTGATGACCAGATCGGCCGAGCCGTCGAGGTTGGCGATCGCCTTGTTGACGACGGTGACCCCTTCGATACCGGCCTGCTTGATCTTGTTGCGCAGCACGCTCGCGCCCATGGCCGACGAGCCCATGCCCGCGTCGCACGCGAACACGATGCTCTTGATCTCGTGGGTCGTGGCCACCGACGGCCCTGCTTCGCCTCCGGCCTGCGTGGCGGCACCGCCGCGCATGCCCTCCAGCACCGAGGATCCCTTGCCCTTGGCGGCCTCGGTCTGTGTGATGGCGGCGCCGAACGCATCGTCGGTGGAGGCCATCGCGGCGAGGTCGCGCTTGCGCGAGGCCCGCAGGATGACCGCCGAGACCAAGAAGGTGACCGCCGCCGACAGCAGCACCGACAGCCACACCACCATGAGATTCGGCACCCCGCCCGCGGCCGGATTGATCGCCTGGCCGGTGACGGCGATGATGCTGCCAGGGGCAGCCGGAGCCGCCAGCGATCCTCCGAACAGCATGTTCGTCGTGACGCCGGTCGCACCGCCCGCGATGAGGGCGAGGATCAGCATCGGCTTCATGAGGGCGTACGGGAAGTACACCTCGTGGATCCCGCCCACGAACTGGATCAGCGCGGCGCCGGGGGCCGAGGCGCGGGCCGCGCCGATGCCGAAGAACGTGAAGGCGAGCAGCAGGCCGACACCGGGGCCGGGGTTGGCCTCGAGCAGGAACAGGATCGACGAGCCCTCGTCGGCGGCCTGCTGGAGGCCGAGCGGGGTCAGCACGCCGTGGTTGATGGCGTTGTTGAGGAAGAACACCTTCGCCGGCTCGATGACGATGCTCGTCAGCGGCAGCAGGTTCATCGACACCAGCCAGTTCACGGCGGTGCTGAGGATGTCCATGATGCTGTTGACCAGCCAGGCGATCGGGTAGAAGCCCACGATCATCATCACGAAGCCCCAGATGCCGGCCGAGAACATGTTGACGAGCATCTCGAAGCCCGCCTTGATCTTGCCCTCCCACAGCGAGTCGAGCCACCTCATCGAGTAGGCGCACAGCGGGGCCATGATCATCGCGCCGATGAACATGTGCACCTCACCGAGCGTCGACGCGTTCGGGTCGGCGGCCAGCAGCTGCTCGTTGAACTGCGCGACGAGGTAATCCGATCCCGCGATCGCACCGAACGTGCCGATCGAGGCCACCACGCCGCCGCGCACTCCGTAGACGATCGAGCCGCCCGTGTAGGCGATGAGGAGGGGCAGCAGGTAGTGGATGAACGGACCGACGATCGTCGCCAGCGCGGGCACCGGAGTGAAGCCCACCTCGATGAAGAACATCGTCACGATGCCCCACGCGATCAGCGCGGGGATGTTCGGCATGATCATGCCGGAAAGGAACGTGCCGAAGCGCTGAACGCCGACCCGAGCCCTTCCCGCCGTGGTGGGTGTAGACGCCGTTGTCATTGCTGTCCCTCCTTCTGCGGGTTCTCAGCCCGCGTTCGTGTCGCGGGCGGCGGCATCGCGTGCCGCCTCTCGCGCTGATGCCGCATCCGCGGCGTCGAGCGCTGCCGCGGCGATGCGCTTCGCATCGTCGAGGGTGTGCTCGAGAAGTGAAGCCCGCACGTCGGCGAGCGCGGTCGGGGCCATCGACAGGCTCGTGGCGCCGAGACCCACCAGCACGACCGCCAGCAGCGGGTCGGCCGCAGCCTCACCGCAGATGCCGACGGGCTTGCCGTTGGCCCTGCCGCCCTCGCCGGTGGCCTGGATCAGGCGCAGCACCGCGGGGTGCCACGGGTCCTGGTAGCTCGACACCGAGCCGAGCAGTCGGTCGGCGGCCATCGTGTACTGGGTGAGGTCGTTGGTGCCGATCGAGGCGAAGTCGGCGACGGCCAGCACACGGTCGGCCAGCAGGGCCGCGGCGGGAACCTCGACCATGACGCCCGCCGTCTTCACTCCGTACTCGCGGGCGAGCTCCGTGAAGTACTCGGCCTCTTCGACGGTGGCCACCATCGGCGCCATCACCCACAGGTCGGCCTCGGTCGCAGCATCCGCTTCGGCGAGCGCCGTGAGCTGCTCGCGCAGGATGTCTTCGCTTGCCCGCAGCGACCGGATGCCTCGCAGGCCCAGCGCGGGGTTCTCTTCGTGGGCGTCGTTGAGGAAGGCCAGCGGCTTGTCGGCGCCGGCGTCGAGCACGCGCACGACCACCTTCTTGCCGGGGAAGGCGGCCAGCAGCTTCGTGTACGACTCCTTCTGCTGCGCCACCGTCGGCGCGTGGGTCGAGCTCAGGAAGAGGAACTCGGTGCGGAACAGCCCCACCCCCTCTGCGCCCAGCGCGGCGGCCTCCTCGGCGCCCTCGGGCTTTCCGAGGTTGGCCAGCAGCGGCACGGCCGTGCCGTCTTTGAGCGCACCGGGGGTCAGCGGGGCCGATGCCGCCGCCGCGCGCGCGTCGGCCCGGTTCTGCGCCTGCGCCAGCTCGTCGGCGGTCGGGTTCGTGGTCACGACGCCCTTGGCTGCGTCGACGATGACGGTCTCGCCGTCGGCGAGGTCCTTCGCGGCGGCGGCGCCGACCACCGCCACGATCGACTTCTCGCGGGCGAGGATCGCGGTGTGCGACGTGGGCCCGCCGTCGCTGGTGACCAGGGCCAGCACCTGATCGAGGTCGAGCAGCGCCGTGTCGGCGGGGGCGAGGTCTTTCGCGACGAGCACGAACGGGTGGCCGGGGTCGGGCACGCCGGGGGCGGGCACACCCCGCAGGTGGGCGATGACGCGCTGGGCGACGTCGTCGAGGTCGGCGGCGCGCTCGCCGAGGTAGCCGCCCATGGCGGTGAGCTGGTCGCGGAACCACGCGAAGGCGTCGGCCACGGCCCACTCGCCGGTCCTGCCCTGCTTCACCCGGTTGTCGACCTCCATCGCCAGCGACGGGTCTTCTGCCATCATCGCCTGCGCCTCGAGCACATCGCGGGCCTTGCCGCCCGCCTGCGCTCCGCGCTGCTCGAGCTCGCGCGCGACGGCGGCGACCGCCTCGTGCACGCGGGCCAGCTCCTCGTCGGCGCCGATCGTGCTGGGCGCGTCACTGGGGGCCGGCAGCGGCTCCGCCATGCGTGCGACGGGTCCCTGCGCGACGCCCAGGCCGATTCCCACTCCTCGCAACTCGGTCATCATCACTCCGCATCGTGGTCGGTCGACAGCAGTTCGCTGAGGGTGTCCAGGGTCGCCTCTGCCGTCTCGCCATCGGCCGTGAGCGTCACATAGTCGCCCTGCTCGATGCCCAGGGCGATGACGCCGAGAATGCTCGCGGCGTTGACGGGGGCACCCGCATCCTTCGCGATCGTCACCGGGATGCCGGAGTCCTTCGCCGCCTGGGCGAACAGCTTCGCGGGGCGCGCGTGCAGCCCATGCGCCGATCCGATGCGGACGGTGCGGGATTGAGTCGCCATGAGGGGTCCTTTCCAGTCACATGTCAGGTCGCGTTGCCCGCGGTCGGAACTGTCCCCCCGGAGGTTCCGACCGCGCCGAGGACGAGTGCGAGCGTCCGCGTGCCGTCGATGTCGTTGAACACGTCATCGGGCAGCAGCACGACGGTGGTGCCGCGTGCCGCGGCGTGGCGCTCGATGCGATCGAGCGCGTGGGCGAGGTGCGGGCCGACCAGCACGACATCGGCGGCGTCGAGATCGATCGGAAGCGACTGCTCGGTGCCGGCGAAGGCCGTGTAGTCCAGACCCCGGTCATGCGCGGCGTGCCGCACGCGCTGTGCGACGAAGGTGCTGGACGCGCCTGCACCGCAGATCACCAGGATCCTCATCGACCTGCCTCCTCGGCCCCATTCTTGTGACCGTGGCAGGCGGAGGCAACCATCCGTGCTTCCGCGGGGGCGGAAGCCATCCGTGGTTGACTGGCCGAGTGACCCGCGCGCGCCAGGACCGCCTGCTCGGCCTGCTTCTGCGCGAGCCCGAGTGGGCGACGGCGGCCGTGCTCGCCGATGCTCTCGGAGTGACTCCGCGCAGCATCCGCTCGTATGTCACGGCCGTCAACGCGCGCGTGCCGTCGGGCGGGGCCGTCGAGTCGGGTCCGCAGGGCTACCGTGCGGGAGCGGATGCGGCTGCCGCCCTGCGCGCCTCGTCCGAGGCCGGCACGCCCCGCGACCGCCTGCACACCCTCGTGCGGACGCTCCTGGCCGCCCCGGACGGCATCGACGTGTTCGAGACGGCCGATCGCCTGCACGTGAGCCCCGCGACCCTCGACGCCGATCTCGCGCGGGTACGGGGACTGCTCGGCGGCACCGAGCTGACCCTCGAGCGCTCCGCCGCCCGCGCCAGGCTGCGCGGCACCGAGGTCGCCCAGCGGCGCCTGCTGTCGCGCCTCGCGCACGACGAGATGGATGCCGGCTCGTTCGACCTCGCGGCCCTCCGGCGGACCCTCGGCGCCCAGTCGGTCGGCGCGCAGGCGTTCGGTCCCTTCAAGACCGACCTGGTCGCCGAGCTCGGCGGGCTCGGCTACTTCGTCAACGAGGTGGGCATCGGCGATGTCGTCATGCACATCGCGATCGCCGCCGACCGCGTCGTCCAGCACAGAGATCTGCCGCCCGACGACCGCGTCGACGGCGATCCCGCCCGCCGCGCGGTCGCCGGCATCCTGGGCGAGCTCACCGAACGCCACCTCGGCGTGCGGCTGGGCGGCGGCGACCGCGAGCACCTCGCGACGCTCGTGCTCACCCGTGTCGTCGCCCCCGGCACCGGTGCTCCGCGGGGCACGGCGGGCCTGGACCCCGAGGTCGAAGAGGCCGTGCGGGCCGTCGTCGACGAGGCGGCGGCGGAGTTCCTCGTCGACATCGCGCACGAGGACTTCATCGAGCGCTTCGCGCTGCACGTGCAGAACCTGCGCGCGAGGGCCCGCGAGCAGACATGGTCGCGCAACCCGCTCACGCGGTCGCTCAAAGCGTCGTATCCGATGATCTTCGAGGTCGCCGTGTTCATCGCGAGCGGCCTGCAGGAGCGGCTGGGCATCCCGCTGCTCGACGACGAGATCGCCTACATCGCGATGCATGTCGGCGGGCGGCTGGAGCGCAGCCGGCGCGCCGACGGGCTGCTGACGGCGACCATCGTGTGCCCCGGATACTACGAGCTGCACGAGCTGCTGCGCTCGAGTGTCGACCGCTCGCTCGGGCAGGCGATCGAGGTCGTCGGGGTCGACACCCGGATCGACCCCGAGTGGGCGGCGATCGACAGCGACCTCGTGCTGACCACGATCGATCCGCCGTCGCCGGGTGATCGGTTCGTGCGTATCCAGCCGTTCCTCACCGACGGCGACATCGAACGCGTGCAGGCGGCCGCCTCCCGGGTGCGCAGGGCGCGGCGGCTCGCGCGCCTGCGCGCAGAGCTCGAGCGCTACTTCTCGCCCGACGCGTTCCTGCACGGCGGCAGCGCCGACGCCGACGAAGAGGCGGTGATCCGCAGCCTCGGCTCGCTCCTGGTGGCGCAGGGCGTCATCGACCAGGACTACGTCGAGCGCACGATCCAGCGCGAGCAGCTCTCATCGACCGCCTTCACCGATGCCCTCGCCGTCCCGCACGCGCTCGGCATGACCGCCACCCGCACTTCGATCGCGATCGGCATCGCCGACCCCTCGATCCCGTGGGGCGACGGGCGCGTGCAGGTCGTGGCGATGGTCGCCTTCTCCGAGAGCGACCGCGAGGCGTTCCAGACCGTGTTCGAGCAGTTCGTCGAGGTCTTCAGCGAGCGCGAGAGCGTGCAGCGCATCGTCCGCCGCGCGACGGACTTCCCCGGGTTCCTCGACGAGCTCGTCGCCGTCATCGACGGCTGACCCGGCGCGCGGTCGGGGCGGGTCAGGCGGAGGCCTGGTGCCGGGCGAGGCGGGCGTCCAGGCCCATCCGCACGGCCGGCCACTCGTGCGGGAGGATCGAGTACACCACCGTGTCGCGCAGAGAGTCGCCAGGGCCGAGGCGGTGGTTGCGCAGCACGCCGTCCTGCTTCGCGCCCAGACGCTCGATCGCGGCCCGCGACTGCCGGTTGTGGAAGTGCGTCAGCAGCACCACGGCGATCGCGTCGCACTCGTCGAAGGCGTGACCCAGCAGCATCCGCTTCATCGCCGGGTTGACGGCCGTGCCCTGCGCCGTCGGCGAGATCCAGGTGTAGCCGATCTCGACGTGCCGGTTGGGCTGGTCGATGTTGCAGAACGAGGTCATGCCGACCACGCGCCCCGTGTCGAGACGGCGCACCGCGAAGGGGTTCATCATGCCCGTGTCGCGCAGGGCGAACCGGCGCGCGATCTCGTCGCCGACCTCGTCGGGGCGCGGCACCGAGGTGTACCAGGCATGCTCGAGCCCGACGGCGGCCTCGGCGAGTTCGGCCTCGTGCTCGGCCGCCAGCGGCTCGAGCCGCACGAACGCATTCTGCAGGGTGACCGGGGTCGAGAAGTCCACGCCCCGAGCCTACGGCCCTCAGCCCTCAGCCCTCAGCCCTCGAGACTGCAACGGGCCGACGAGACAGCGGGCCGCACCCGCAGCCTCGTCCGGCAGATGCAGTCTCGCGAGGAGGGGCGGGGTCAGAGCGCGTCGAGCAGGGCGCGCGTGCCGGCGGCCAGGGCCGCGGCGCGGGCGTCGGCGTCGTCGGCCGAGTCGCCGCGCACGTCGAGATACAGCTTGAGCTTGGGCTCGGTGCCGCTCGGCCGCACGATCAGCCGAGACCCGCCCTCGAGCCAGAACCTCAGCACATCGCCCGAGGGCTCGCCCTCGGGGGCCTCGGCGAGGTCTTCGACGCGCTCCACGGCGATGCCGCCGACCTCCGACGGATGCTGCGCCCGCAGCGCCGCCATGATGCGGCCGATCTGCGAGAGGTCGTCCACCCTCACCGAGACCTGGTCGCTCGCGAACCACCCGAACGTGTCGCCGAATTCGGCGAGCAGGTCGGCGACCGAGCCGCCGCGCCCACGGGCCTCGGCGATCAGCCCCAGCATCGCGATCGCGGCCGAGATGCCGTCCTTGTCTCGGACGGTGTCGGGGTTGACGAGGTAGCCGAGGGCCTCCTCGAAGCCGAACACGAGCCCGGGGGCGCGTGAGATCCACTTGAAGCCGGTCAGCGTCGTGTGGAAGTCGAGGCCGAAGTGCTCGGCCACCGCTCCGAGCCCGGGCGAGGAGACCAGGGAGCACGCGAGGCTGCGCCCCGACACATCGCCCTCCGCCGCGGCCAGCCGCGCCGCCCGCCAGCCCAGCAGCAGGCCGATCTGGTTGCCGGTGAGGCGGCGCCAGCCGCCCTCGGCCCCGCCGTCGGGGATCGCGACGGCGAGCCGGTCGGCATCCGGGTCGTTCGCGATGATGAACTCGGCACCCGCCTCCCGCGCCGCCTCGAAGGCGAGGTCCATCGCCCCCGGCTCCTCGGGGTTGGGGAAGGCGACCGTCGGAAACGCCCCGTCGGGCTCGAGCTGGGCGGCCACGGGCACCGGTCGGGGGTAGCCGGCGGCATCCAGGATCCGCGCGAACGTCTCCCAGCCCACGCCGTGCATCGCCGTGTACACCCAGGTGGTGTCCGCCGCGGACTCCGGCGCGGGCGCGACGGCCGCGGTCGCCTCGACGTAGGCCTCGACCAGCGACTCCGGCGCGATCTCGTACCCGACCGAGCGGGCCAGGCGCGCGACATCGCCCTCGTCGGCGACGCGCTGGATGTGCGCGGCGATCTCGGCGTCGGCCGGCGGCACGATCTGCGAGCCTTCATCGGCGCCGCCGAGGTACACCTTGTAGCCGTTGTCGTCGGGCGGATTGTGGCTGGCGGTCACCATGACGCCGGCCGCGGCGTCGAGGTGGCGCACCGCGAAGGCCAGCACGGGCGTGGGCAGGAGGCGCGGCAGCAGCACGGCGCGAAGCCCTGCGCCGGCGAAGATCTCGGCCGAGTCGCGCGCGAACACGTCGGAGTTGCGCCGCCCGTCGTACCCCACGACCACGGTCGGCGCGTCGCCGGGCGCGGCCTTCTCGACGAGGTAGGCGGCCAGGCCAGCCGCCGCCTGGGCGACCAGCACGCGGTTCATGCGGTTGCTGCCCGCCCCGAGCCTGCCTCGGAGCCCCGCCGTGCCGAAGGCGAGGCGCGTCGAGAAGCGGTCGTCGAGGTCGGCGATGGCCGCCGCATCCCCCTCCTGCGCCGCCTCGAGCACCGCCTGCAGCTCCTCGC
Organism: Microbacterium fluvii; assembly: GCF_025515205.1. GTDB lineage: Bacteria > Actinomycetota > Actinomycetes > Actinomycetales > Microbacteriaceae > Microbacterium > Microbacterium fluvii. The sequence continues at coordinate 486,230 of NZ_JAOPFX010000001.1, forward strand.
GGGTGACCGGGTCTGGGTCCTGCGCGAGCCAGGCGGATGCTGCGGCCACGGCGTCCATCAGAGTGCCCCGATCACCCTGGCGAGCAGATCCGAGATCACCGGCTCGGCCTCGCGGCCGGCGTCGATGACCTCCTGATGGCTCAGCGGAGTCGTCTGGATGCCGGCGGCCATGTTCGTGATGAGCGAGAAGCCGAGCACCTCCATTCCGGCCTGGCGCGCGGCGATGGCTTCGAGGGCGGTCGACATGCCGACGATGTGGCCGCCGATGGTCTTGGCCATGCGCACCTCGGCCGGCGTCTCGTACTGCGGACCGGTGAACTGGCAGTACACGCCCTCATCGAGCGACGGGTCGATCGAGCGGGCGAGGTCGCGCAGGCGCAGCGCGTAGAGGTCGGTGAGGTCGACGAAGGTGGCGCCCTCGAGCGGCGTCGAGCCGGTGAGGTTGATGTGATCGCTGATCAGCACCGGGGTGCCCGGCTTCCAGGTCGGCTTGATGCCGCCGGCGCCGTTGGTGAGCACCATCGTGCGGGCTCCCGTCGCCGCGGCCGTGCGCACGCTGTGCACGACGCGGCGGGGTCCGTGGCCCTCGTAGAAGTGCGTGCGTGCGCCGATGACGAGCACCCGCCTGCCCCGAGGGGTGACGACGCTGCGGAGCGTCCCGACGTGGCCTTCGAGGGCCGGCTTGCTGAAGCCGGTGACCTCGGTCGCCGGGATCGTGGCCGTGGTCTCGCCGACGAGCTCGGCCGCCTTGCCCCAGCCGCTGCCGAGCGTCAGGGCGATGTCGTGACGGTCCACGCCGGTGAGGCGGGCGATGTCGTCGGCGGCCTGCGCGGCGACCTCGAACGGGTCGGCGTCTGTGGAGTCGAGTGGGTTGTGGGACATGCCCCCACTCTAGGGTTCGGCCCAGTGCTCGCGGCAGGGGAGAATGGAGCACATGTCCGTGAGCTTCGAGCGCACCCAGAGCGTCGCCATCATCGGCGGCGGACCCGGCGGATACGAGGCGGCGCTGGCCGCGGCGCAGCTGGGCGCCGAGGTGACCCTCGTCGAGCGGGCGGGCGTCGGGGGCTCCGCCGTCATCACCGACGTCGTGCCGTCGAAGTCGCTCATCGCGACCGCCGACGCCGCCGTCGCGATCGCCGCGGCGAGCGATCTGGGTGTGCAGCTGTTCGCCAAAGACGCCTCCGGGGCGCCGCTCAAGCCCGAGATCGCGATCAACCTGCGCGCCGTCAACAAGCGCCTTCTGTCGCTGGCCCGCCAGCAGTCCGACGACATGCGCGCCGCGCTCGTGGCTGCGGGCGTGCGCATCGTCAACGGCCACGGGCGTCTGCTGGACCGCAACTCGGTCGTCGTGTCGACCGAGGCGGGCGGCACGGACTTCGAGCGCATCCAGGCCGACACCCTCGTCGTCTCGGTCGGGGCATCGCCGCGCGAGCTGCCGCAGGCCCAGCCCGACGGCGAGCGCATCCTCACCTGGACCCAGCTCTACGACATGAAGGCGCTCCCCGAGCACCTCATCGTGGTCGGCTCCGGCGTCACCGGCGCGGAGTTCGCCGGCGCCTACATGAACCTCGGCGCCAAGGTCACCCTCGTCTCGAGCCGCGACCAGGTGCTGCCTGGGGAGGACCGCGACGCGGCGGCCGTGCTCGAGCGCGTGTTCACCCGCGGCGGCATGACGGTGCTCGGCAAGTCGCGCGCCGACCGCGTCGAGCGGGTCGGCGACGGCGTCGTGGTGCATCTTGCCGACGGCCGCACGGTCGAGGGCAGCCACTGCCTCATGGCGGTCGGGTCGATCCCCAACACCCAGGGGATCGGACTCGAGGAGGCCGGCGTGCAGCTGACGGCATCCGGTCACATCCAGGTCAACCGCGTCGCGCGCACGTCGGTTCCCAACATCTATGCCGCCGGCGACTGCACGACCTTCGTGCCGCTGGCCTCGGTCGCCTCGATGCAGGGTCGCACCGCGATCTTCCACGCCCTCGGCGACACCGTGATCCCGCTCGACCGCCGCCGCATCACCAGCAACATCTTCACCGCTCCCGAGATCGCGACCGTCGGGCTGTCGGAGCGCGACGTCGAGGCGGGCGTCATCAACGGCGTCGTGCACAAGCTGCCGATCTCGTCGAACCCGCGGGCCAAGATGGTGGGCACTACCGACGGCTTCGTCAAGATCATCGCGCGGCAGGGCTCTGGAAGCGTCATGGGCGGCGTCATCGTGGCCCCTCGCGCGTCGGAGCTCATCTACCCGATCGCGATCGCCGTCGAGCGGCGCCTGACGGTCGATCAGCTCTCGCGCGTGTTCGCGGTCTACCCGTCGCTCACCGGCAGCATCACCGACGCCGCCCGCGCCATGCACATCGTCGATCGGGGCATGGACCACGACGCGTAGACGGATGCGGTGGCCACCGCATCCGCTCAGTCCTCCGGGTCGATCTCGACGGCGAAGGCGCCCTGCTCGCCGCCGCTGTCGAGGTCGATCGAGAGCTGGTCGACGACCTCGACGCCGATCTCGGTGCGGCTCCCGCAGGTGATCGCGATCGGATCCTGGTGCGGCTCGACCGAGGTGTCGCCGCTGATGGTCGCGAAGACCCTCGCCGGCCCCGCGCACTCGACGCGTACGATGTGCAGGCCAGGGTCGAGCGTGCCGTCGCGCCACATCAGCGGGTAGACCGCGCCCGGCGGACCGAAGCCGCCCGACATCCGCGAGCGCGCGTGGATGTCGGCGCCGTCGATCTCGAAGTAGTCCTGCCATTCGTCGCGCTCGAACGCCTGCCCGAACGCGGCCGCGGTGAAGGGCACCGCGCGGTCGTGGCGGGTCGTGGCGAAGCGCACCCTGGTGACATCGGTGAGGAACCCGTCGTAGGCGATCGAGCCTGGCACCCCCGTGCAGTCGACGTCGAGCACGTCGGAGGTGGCGCCGTTGTCGGCGAAGACCAGCACGTCGAACTGCGCGGTGCCGCCGCCGAAGCAGGCGATCTCGATGCGGTCGACGAGCGTCTCGAGGTCGAACGTCATGCCCACGGTCGCCTGGCCCGCGGGGCTCGTGCGCCCCGAGATCGTGCCCACGACGGCCGTGTCGGCCGCGTAGTCGGCCAGCGTCGCATCGGTCCAGCGGCCCCCGGCCACGTCGCCGCCGCTCGGCTGCGGCGCGCACCCCGACAGTGCGACGACGGCGCCGAGGGCGGCGATCAGGATGCGGCGGCGCATGCCCTCACGATAGGTGCGCCGCCGCGCCGTGTCACGAGATGGTGAGCAGCTGGTGGCCGGCCGACACCGTCGTGCCGGGGTTCGCGTCGATCGCGCCGACGACGCCGTCTTTGTGGGCCTGGATGGGCTGCTCCATCTTCATGGCCTCGAGCACGACCACGAGGTCGCCCTTGACGACCTGCTGGCCGTCTTCGACGGCGACCTTGACGATGGTGGCCTGCATGGGGGCCTTGACCGAGTCGCCCGATGCCCCGGCGTTGGCGGTCGTCGCGTGCGAGCGCCGCGAGGGCGGCACCGCGGCGGGGCGGCCCGCCGCAGCCGGCGTGCTCACGATGCGGTCGGGAAGGCTCACCTCGAGGCGCTTGCCGGCGACCTCGACGACGACGGTGTGACGCGTGGCGGCCGGCTGCGGGTCGCCGAGCTCGCCGTCCCACGGCGGGATGTCGTTCACGAACTCGGTCTCGATCCACCGAGTGAAGACGCCGAACGTGCCGTCCTCGGCGGTGAAGGCGGGGTCGCGCACGACGGCGCGGTGGAACGGCAGCACGGTCGGCAGCCCGGCGACCTCGAACTCGTCGAGCGCGCGGCGCGCGCGCTCGAGCGCCTCGGCGCGATCGCGGCCGGTCACGATGATCTTGGCCAGCAGCGAGTCGAACGCACCAGAGACCTCGTCGCCGGCGGTCACCCCGGAGTCGAGCCGAAGGCCGGGGCCGCCGAAGGTCTTGAACACGCGGATCGGGCCGGGCTGGGGGAGGAAGCCCCGACCGGGGTCTTCTCCGTTGATGCGGAACTCGATCGAGTGGCCCACCGGCTCGGGGTCGCCGTAGCCGAGCTCTTCGCCTTCGGCGATGCGGAACTGCTCGCGCACGAGGTCGAGGCCGGTGACCTCCTCCGAGACGGGATGCTCGACCTGCAGGCGCGTGTTGACCTCGAGGAACGAGATGGTGCCGTCGGCGCCGATGAGGAACTCGCACGTGCCCGCGCCGACGTAGCCGACCTCCCGCAGGATCGCCTTCGATGCGGTGTAGAGGATCTCGGTCTGCTCGGGGGTGAGGAAGGGCGCGGGGGCCTCTTCGACGAGCTTCTGGTGCCGGCGCTGCAGGGAGCAGTCGCGCGTGGAGACAACGACGACGGTGCCGGCGGCATCCGCCAGGCACTGCGTCTCGACGTGACGCGGCTTGTCGAGGTACTTCTCGACGAAGCACTCGCCGCGGCCGAACGCCGTGATCGCCTCGCGGGTCGCCGACTCGAAGAGCTCGGCGACCTCGTCGAGTTCGCGGGCGACCTTGAGTCCGCGCCCTCCGCCGCCGTAGGCGGCCTTGATCGCGATGGGCAGACCGTGCTCCTGTGCGAAGGCGATGACCTCGTCGGCGCCGGCGACCGGACCGGGGGTGCCGGGGGCCAGCGGCGCGCCGACCTTCTCGGCGACGTGTCGGGCGGTCACCTTGTCGCCCAGGGCCTCGATGGCCTCGGGGCTCGGGCCGATCCAGACCAGACCCGCACCGATGACGGCGCGGGCGAAGTCGGCGTTCTCGGCGAGGAAGCCGTAGCCGGGGTGCACGGCGTCGGCACCGGAGCGGCGTGCGACCGAGAGGATCTTCTCGATCGAGAGGTAGGTGTCGGCGCTGGTCGCGCCGTCGAGGGCGTAGGCCTCATCCGCCAGGCGCACGTGCAGGGCATCGCGGTCCTGGTCGGCGTACACGGCGACGGAGGCCTTGCCGGCGTCGCGCGCGGCGCGGATGATGCGGACGGCGATCTCGCCGCGGTTCGCGATGAGGACCTTGGCGATCTGGGGCATGGATGCCAGCCTACTGGCGGCTAGCGACCCCTTTTTGACTGCCCTGCACAAGAAAAGCCGAAAATCGTTTCGCGGACCCTACGAACGATTCCACAGGGTCGGCCACTCCACGCCGAGTTCGCGCACCAGTCGGCGCAGCGTCGAGAGCGACATCCCGACGACGGTCGACGGCTCTCCGTCCACGTGCGAGATGAAGGGCCCCCCGAGGCTGTCGATCGTGAAGGCGCCGGCGACGTGCAGCGGCTCTCCGGTGGCGACGTAGGCGGCGATCTCGTCGTCGGTCACCTCGGCGAAGGTGACGGATGCCGCCGCCACCGCGTGGGCCTCGACAGGATCCGCCCCGGGCCGCAGCCGATAGACGCTGTGCCCGGAGTGCAGCACTCCGGTGCGGCCGCGCATCGCGTGCCAGCGCGCCGTGGCCACCTCGGGAGTGAGGGGCTTGCCGAGCACCTGCCCGTCGATCTCGAACATCGAGTCGCCTCCAATCACGAGCCCATCGAAGGCGGGATCGTCGGCGGCGAGGCGTGCGGCGACCTCGGCGGCCTTGCGGCGCGCCAGCAGCAGCACGTGGGCATCGGGCGCGAGCGTGCTCTCGTGGGCCTCGACGGCGGCCACGACGGCGTCTTCGTCGACGTCGGGGGAGCGGGTCTCGGGTTCGATGCCGGCCTGACGCAGCAGCATGAGGCGGGCGGGTGAGGTGGAGGCCAGGAGCACACGCATGGCTCTCAGCGTACGGGCGGGCCACAGCCCAGGTGTGCGAGCATCGGAGGATGGATGCCGGCGACCTCATCGACCTCGACATCACCGGCGTCGCCCACGGCGGCGTGTTCGTCGGCCGCCATGAGGGGCGGGTCGTATTCGTGCCCGACACGATCCCCGGCGAGCGGGTGCGGGTGCGGCTCACCGACACCGCCAAGCGCTCCTTCTGGCGCGGCGAGGCGATCGAGGTGCTCGACGCGTCGGCCCATCGCGTGCCGCACGTGTGGCGCCAGGCCGACATCGACACACCGCCCGAGGCGCGCCCCGGCGGCGCCGACTTCGGGCACATCGCGCTGCCGCGCCAGCGCACGCTCAAACTCGAGGTGCTCGTCGACGCGCTGGAGCGGTTCGGCAAGGTGCGGCTGCCGGTGGCGATCGAGGGCGCCCTCGAGGCGGCCGGCGCCGACGGCGTGGTCTCGAACGAGACAGCGGACGGCACGCGCTGGCGCACCCGCGTGGGGCTGCACGTCGACGACGAGGGCCGCGTCGGTCCGTTCGCGGCCCGCAGCCACCGTGTCGTGGAGGTCGACGATCATCCGCTGGCCACCGAAGCCGTCGAGGCGGCCGCTCTCGCGCTCGGCCGGGGCGAACCGGGGCGCATCGATCTCGTGCAGCCCTCCGACGGGCGGGTGCGCGTCATCGCGCACCCCGACCAGGCGCGGAAGGCACGGCGCGGCCGCGGCGTGCGGCGGCCGCAGCCGACGGCATCCGAGGTCGTCGTCGAACGCGTCGACGGTCGCGACTTCCGCGTCGACGCGACGGGCTTCTGGCAGGTGCACCGCCTCGCGGCGCACTCGCTGTCGGCGACGGTGAAGGCCATGCTGCGCGAGACCCGCGCCGACGGGCCGGCGATCGACCCCGACGCGTGGCACCTCGACCTCTACGGCGGTGTGGGCCTGTTCGCCGCGGCCCTCGGCGACCTCGGCGGCTCGGCCACCCGCGTGACCACCGTCGAATCCGACGCGCGGGCGACCGAGCACGCCGGCGAGAACCTGGCGGAATGGATCGGCGCGCGCGCCGAGACCGACCGTGTCGACCGCTGGATCGCGCGGCTGGGCGCCCAGGCGTCGGCCGCGCAGCGCGAGCAGCTCTCGCGCGGCGTCGTGCTGCTGGATCCGCCCCGTGCGGGCGCGGGCCGGCAGGTCGTCGAAGGCGTGGCCGCGCTGGCCCCTTCGACCGTCATCTACGTGGCGTGCGACCCGGTCGCCCTCGCCCGAGACCTCGGCACCTTCGGCGAGCTCGGCTACCGGCCGACGCGCGTGCACGCGCTCGACCTCTTCCCCGCCTCGCACCACCTCGAGGCCGTCGCGGTGCTCGCGCGCGGCTGAGGGCCGGTGGGGCGGCCGCGCGCTAGCCTGAAGCAATGACGCGCGTGGCCCTCATCGACGACCACGAATCCGTGCGCCTGGGCCTCGAGGCGGCCTGCGCCAGGGCCGGCACCAAGAAGGTCGTCTTCTCGGGCAGCTCGGTCGACGCCTACCTCGACTGGCGCGCGTTCAGCAAGGCGCCGCCCGCCGACGTGGTCGTGCTCGATCTGACGCTCGGCGACGGCACGACGGTCACCGAGAACGTCACCCGCGTCGTGCGCGACGGATCGAGCGTCATCATCCACAGCGTCGCCGACCGCCCGGCCTCCGTGCGCGAGGCGCTCGCCGCCGGCGCCGTCGGGGTCGTGAGCAAGTCGTCGCCGATCGACGACGTCATCGCCGCGATCCGCACGGTGGCGCGCGGCGAGGTGCTCAACAACGTCGAATGGGCCAGCGCTGTCGAAGGCGACCGGGCGTTCGCCGACGCGCAGCTGTCGGGGCGCGAGCGCGAGGTGCTGCGCCTGTACGCCGCCGGGCTGCCGCTGAAGGTCGTCGCCGACCGGCTCGGCATCGCCTACTCCACCGCGAAGGAGAACATCACGCGGGTGCGCATGAAGTACGTCGACGTCGGGCGGCCCGCGCCGACGAAGGTCGATCTGCTGCGCCGGGCGATGGAAGACGGCATCCTCGCGTCGCCGTCGGACGAGGCAGGACCGACCGGTGACGGCTGACGCCGGTCAGGGCCCCGTCATCGGCACTCCCGTCACCGGGCCGCGGCCCGCGCCCCCCGACAGCGCGCTCGACGTCGCGTGGGGCCAGGTGCGCATCGGCGGCGGCGCCCCGACGACGCTCGGCTCGTTCACGCGCCGCCGCATCGAGCGGGTCATCACGCTCGCCGTCGGCGGCGGGTCGCTGGTGCTCGGCGTGCAGGCCTTCCTGGCGGCGCTCGGGCCGGGCATCGAGCTCCCAGGCTGGCACCTTCCGCTCGTGCTGCTGTGCTTCGTTCCGCTGGGCCTCATGCTCGTCGCCTGCGCCGTCGGCCGCCTCGTGGGAGTCGCGGCAGGGATGTTCGCGTCGGCGTTCGTGCTGACCCTGCTGCTGTGGCCGTTCGCGACCGCCGGTGCCGCCGCCGCCGCGACGACGACCCAGCCCTGGATCTGGTACCTCGTCAACATCGCGACCGTCTCGACCGTGCTGGCCTTCCCGCTCGCGCTGCAGGTGGTCTGGACGATCGGCATTCCCGTGCTCTACGGGGTGGTCGTGCTCGTGCAGATCGGATTCGCCCAGAAGTACCTCGTGGGCATCGCCCTCGACGTCTCGTTCGCTCTGATCCTCGGTGGGATGCTGTGGGCGCTCGGCTGGATGTTCCGCTCGATCGCCGCCGGCGTCGATGCCGCCCGCGGGCAGGTCGTCGAGTCCTATGCCCTCGCCGCAGCGGAGGATGCCCGCGAGCAGGAGCGCGTCGCGGTCGCCGCCCTCATGCACGACAGCGTGCTGGCGGCGCTCATCGCCGCCGAGCGTGCGCACTCGCCCCGTGAGCGTGATCTGGCCGTGGGCATGGCGAGGGAGGCGCTGACGCGCCTGGCGAACACCGAGCGCGATCTGCACGAGGGCAGCGATGCGGCGACGGATGCCGCGGCCATCGCCGCCGACATCGAGCACACGGCGCGCGAGCTCGGCGTCGACCTGTCGGTCGAGCGGACCATTGCGGAGAATGTCGCGATGGTGCCGGGGAGGGTCGCTCGCGCCCTGGTGCTCGCCTCTGCGCAGGCCGTCGCCAACGCCGTGCAGCACGCTGACGGAGCCGGCCTGACGGTCGCCGTCGGCGGCGACAGCGATCCCGTGCGCGTGCGCATCGAGATCGCCGACGACGGCACCGGCTTCGACCTGGCCAGCGTCCCAGACGACCGGCTCGGCATCCGTGCCTCGATCATCGCGCGCGTGGCCGCCGTCGGCGGCACCGCCCGCATCCGCTCGGACGAGCAGGGCACACGCGTCGTGCTGTCGTGGCAGGAGGATCCCCAGTGATCAGCGTCCGCCGCATCCTCGTCATCCTCGCCGTCGCCTTCACGGCCTATCTCGCCGCGCGCGGCCTGTGGTGGACCGAGCCGATCCCGTACCCGGCGATCGTGGTCACGACCCTCGGCTTCTACCTCGTCTCGACCTGGCTGTGCATCTGGTGGGATCCGGGAGCGCACGATGCGGCCAGGCACTCGCGCCAGCTGCCGGTATGGGCCTGCGTCATCGCGCTCGCCGACGCCGTGATCGTGCCCAGCGCGGTCGCCGTGGGCGTCGGAGCGGCGTCGCGCACCGAGTCGTTCGCCACCTGGTACCTCGGCGGCATCGGGGCGCTCATGACGATCGTGATGGTGCGCCGGCGCCCTTGGATCGCCTGGATCGGCATCGCCGCGCTCGGCATCGCCTCGATGGTGTGGATGGGTCCGCCGGCGGCCCTCGCGCTGGGCCTCGTGGGATCGGTCGTGTGGGTCGCGCTCGCGCAGCTGCTCGTGATGTCGACCGACCGTGCCGCCGCCGACACCGAGCACCTCGCCCAGCTGCAGCGTGCGGCGTCGGCGTGGCAGGCCTCGCAGACCGTCCGGCAGCGGGAGCGGCGCGTGCAGGTGCAGCGTGCGCTCGCGACCGCCGGACCCGTGCTCGCCCGCACCATCGCCACGAGCGGGATGCTCACTGACGCCGAGCGCGCCGACGCGCGTCTGGCCGAGGGGAGCCTGCGCGACGAGCTTCGCGGCGGCCGGCTGCTCGACGACGTGGTGCGCGCCGAGCTCGACGCGGCCCGGCGCCGCGGTGCTCACGTCACGATGCTCGACGAGGGCGGCCTCGAGGCGCTCGACGACGCGTCGCTCGGGCTCATCCGGGCGGAGCTGGCCTCGACGCTGCGCGACGCCAGTTCGGAGCGGCTCTACATCCGCACGTCGCCGCATGATTCGGTCGCCGTCACCGTCGTGGGGCGATCGGGATCGGGTCAGGGGCTCTCCGACGAGGATGCCGTGGACCTGTGGCGCGAGATCGCGCTGCCGCCCCGCGACTGAACTCCGATGCGGCGCCGACGAGGCGCGCCGAACCTCTCGCTCCCGTCCCGATAAGGGGAGGGGTGTTCGGGACGGGAGCGAAGAGGAGAGGCGAGGGGCGGCGAAGCCGCCCGCCCCTCGCCTGGCGGACCGGTTACCCGAAAACCGTCCGCGGTGGCCGAACCTGGAACGTCGTCCTTGGGGGTGACGACAGGCCAGCCGAACGCAGAAGCGTTCCAGCAGAACAATTCTGCGTCGGGGGCAAGAGGTGTGTCTGTAGGTATTTCGGGGGACAAAGCCTCAGCGCGCGTGGCGCCAGCCGAGCTCCCGCGCAAGGGGCCGGCGCAGCGCGCGCCGGGTCTGCATCCACGCCGACGTCGACGGGGCGTCGTCGGCGGTCGCCGCGTCGACCTCGCCCGCGTACGCCTCACTGACCACGGCGATGAGGGCCGCGAGCTCTTCTGCGCTCGGGGCCCCGCGGCGCACCTCCACCGACACGGCGCCGGTCGCCCCGCTCTCCTGCGCGCTCACAGCGGGATGTTCCCGTGCTTCTTGGGCGGCAGCTCGGCCCGCTTGCCCCGCAGGGCCCGCAGCGACTTCGCGATCATGACGCGGGTCTGCGCCGGCTCGATGATGCCGTCGAGTTCGCCGCGCTCGGCCGCCAGGAACGGCGAGGCCACGTTGTAGGTGTACTCGTTGGCGAGCTTCGTGCGCACCGCCGCGACGTCTTCTCCCGCCTCTTCTGCGCGCTTGAGCTCACCGCGGTAGAGGATGTTGACGGCGCCCTGCCCGCCCATCACGGCGATCTCGGCCGTCGGCCAGGCGAGGTTGATGTCGGCTCCCAGCTGCTTGGAGCCCATCACGATGTAGGCGCCACCGTAGGCCTTGCGCAGGATCACCGTGACGAGGGGCACGGTCGCCTCGGCGTAGGCGTAGAGCAGCTTCGCGCCGCGGCGGATGACGCCCGTCCACTCCTGGTCGGTGCCCGGCAGGTAGCCGGGCACGTCGACGAGGGTCACGATCGGGATCGAGAACGCATCGCAGAACCGCACGAAGCGGCTGGCCTTCTCGCCGGCGTCGATGTTGAGGGTTCCGGCCATCTGCGACGGCTGGTTCGCGATGACGCCGACGGTGCGCCCCTCGACGCGGCCGAAGCCGATGACGATGTTGGGGGCGAACAGCGGCTGCACCTCGAGGAAGTCCTCGGCATCGACGAGCCGGCGGATGACCTCGTGGATGTCGTAGGGCTGGTTGGGCGAGTCGGGGATGATCGCGTTCAGCGAGCGATCGGCATCCGTCGTCTCGAAATCGAAGCCGCTCTCGTACGCGGGGGCGTCGGCCAGGTTGTTGTCGGGCAGGAAGCCGACGAGCGTGCGGGCGTAGTCGATCGCGTCGTCTTCGTCGTCGGCGAGGTAGTGCGCGACGCCGGAGCGGGTGTTGTGGGTGTGGGCGCCGCCGAGCTCCTCCATGCCGACGTCTTCGCCGGTGACGGTCTTGATGACGTCGGGGCCGGTGACGAACATCTGGCTGGTCTTGTCGACCATGATGACGAAGTCGGTGAGGGCGGGGGAGTACACGGCGCCGCCGGCCGCGGGGCCCATGATGATCGAGATCTGCGGGATCACCCCGGACGCGCGGGTGTTGAGGCGGAAGATCTCGCCGTACTTGCCGAGGGCGACGACGCCTTCCTGGATGCGCGCGCCACCCGAGTCGAGGATGCCGATGATCGGGATGCCGCTGCGCAGGGCCAGTTCCATGACCTTGATGATCTTCTCGCCGGCGACTTCGCCGAGGGAGCCGCCGAAGGTCGTGAAGTCCTGCGAGTACACGGCGACCGTGCGGCCGTGGATCGTGCCCATGCCGGTGACGACGGAGTCGCCGTAGGGGCGCGCTCGGTCCATGCCGAACGCCGTCGTGCGGTGGCGCACGTATTCGTCGAGCTCGACGAAGCTGCCCTGGTCGAGCAGCAGCTCGATGCGCTCGCGCGCGGTCATCTTGCCCTTGGCGGACTGCTTGGCGTGCGACACCGCTTCGGCATCGACGACCGCCTCCTGGTACCGCGCCCGGAGGTCCGCGATCTTGCCGGCGGTGGTGGAGAGGTCGGGTTCGGTCACGGGTTCCACCCTAGCGGCGGCCTCCCGCGAGGTCTTGGAGGGTTCGCACAAGGGGTCGCCGGGTTCTGTGTGACCGGGTTCCACCATCCCTCCCGCCCCGCCGCCGCGGGCGGCGCGTAGGGTGGCGGGATGAGCGAGGGATATCCCAGGGCGGCCGCCGTCAGCCCCCGATTGCAGGTCGTCGAATCGACGGGCTCGACCAACGCCGATCTCGTCGAGCTGGTCACTCGGGTCGACCAGGAGCTGCTTCCGCACCTGTCTGTCGTGCTCACCCGCGACCAGCGCGCGGGGCGCGGGCGCCTCGATCGCAGCTGGACCGCGCCGGCGGGGACGGCGCTGGCCGTCTCGGTGCTGCTGCGCGTGCCCGACCTCCCCACGCATGCACGCGGCTGGATTCCGCTCCTCGCGGGCGACGCCATGGCGCACGCGGTCGGAGGGCAGCTGCGCGACGGAGGGCACTCCGTCGCGCTCAAGTGGCCCAACGATGTGCTGCTCGACGGAGCCAAGCTGTGCGGCATCCTCGCCGAGGCCGTGCCGCACCACCCCGACGCGGTCGTGGTCGGGGCGGGCGTGAACACCACCATGACGCCGGCCGATCTGCCCGTCGCGACGGCGACCTCGTTCGCCGCGGTCGGACTGACCGTCGATGAGGATCGCCTGCTGGCCGACTATCTCGAGGCACTGGCGGCAGCGCTCGACCGACTGGTCGCGGCCGGAGGCGACGCCGAGGCGGCGGGACTGCGCGCGCAGGTGCAGGAGCGCTGCGCCACCGTGGGCGGCGACGTGCGCGTCGCGCTGCCCGACGGCTCGACGCTCGAGGGCGCGGCGCGGCGCATCGACCCCGACGGCCGGCTGGTCGTCGAGCCCGCGACCGGCGGCGAGGTCGCCGTGTCCGCCGGCGACGTCGTGCACGTGCGCTGAGCAGCGACGGCGGCGAGGGTCGGCGCGGCAGCACGCCTCGGGCGCGGGGCTCGCACAGAATGGACCCATGACCCAGCCGCCGACGATCGGGGGGCGCCCGCTCACCCCGGCGTTCGGCGTGCCCACTCCCGAGCTGCGCATCGCGCGCCTGCGCGGTCACGCCCGCAGGCTCTTCTGGTCGGCGTTCGTGCTCGTCGCGGTCGCCGGGGCGACCGGCTACTTCTACGGCAACCTGCCCGATCCCTTCGAGAACTGGATGCTGCTGACCGCCGCCGCCGTGGTGATCCTGCTGCTCGTGCTCCTGCCCTTCCTCGCGTGGCGGACCCACACCTACACGATCACGACGCGCCGCGTCATCGAGCGCAGCGGGCTGTTCGGGGCGACCAGGCGCGAGCTGACGCACGTGCGCGGCTACACGATCCAGGTGCGCCGCGGCCCGCTGCAGCGGCTGTGGCGCTCGGGGACCCTCACCCTGTCCAACGGCGTCGACGAGCCGATCAGGCTGCGCGACATCCCGCAGGTGCTGCTCGTGCACGAAGTGCTCATCGACCAGGTGGAGGTCAATCAGATCCTCGCCCACCGCGACGCGCAGAACCTTCCGCCCGCCCCGGCGTGATCGGCGCCGAGGCGGCTCGCCGGGTGCGGGACAATGTCAGGGTGGGAAGGAGCGGCATGTCGCTGCGAGTCGGAGTGATCGGCGGAGGCCAGCTGGCCAGGATGATGATCGCGCCCGCGGTCGAACTCGGGGTGGAGCTTCGGGTGCTCGCCGAAGACGAGGGCATGGCCGCATCCCTCGCGGCGACCGCCGTCGGCGACTACCGCGACGCCGCTGCGGTGCTCGCCTTCGCCCACGATGTCGACGTCGTCACCTTCGACCACGAGCATGTGCCGCAGCCCGTGCTGCGCGCCCTCGTCGACGCCGGGGTCGCCGTGCACCCCGGCCCCGACGCGCTGCAGTTCGCGCAGGACAAGATCGCGATGCGCACGCGGCTCGCAGAGCTCGGCGCCCCGCAGCCCGACTGGGCGGCCGTCACCGGCACCGACCAGCTGCAGGAGTTCCTCGACGCGCACGGCGGCAGGGCCGTCGTGAAGACGCCCCGAGGCGGGTACGACGGCAAAGGCGTGCGGGTGGTCTCGCGCGCCGAGGAGGCCGTCGACTGGTTCACGGCCCTCGCCGAAGACGCCAACGGCGGCGCGCTGCTGGTCGAGGAGCTTGTGGACTTCACCCGCGAACTCGCCCAGCAGGTCGCCCGCCGCCCCAGCGGAGAGGTGCGCGCCTATCCCGTCGTGGAGACGGTGCAGCGCGGCGGCGTGTGCGCCGAGGTGATCGCGCCCGCGCCGCACGCGAGCGAGCGTCTCGTCGAGGTCGCCGCGCGCATCGGCGTCGGCATCGCGGAGGGGCTGGGCGTGACCGGGATGCTCGCGGTCGAGCTGTTCGAGACCACCGACGACAGGCTGCTGGTCAACGAGCTCGCGATGCGCCCGCACAACAGCGGCCACTGGTCGCAGGACGGCGCGGTGACCGGCCAGTTCGAGCAGCACCTGCGCGCCGTGCTCGATCTGCCGCTCGGCGACCCCGCCGCCCTGGCGCCCTGGTCGGTGATGGTCAACATCCTCGGCGGCCCGACCCGCGGATCGCTGTCCGAGCGCTTCGCCGGCGCGATGGCGGAGCACCCGGAGGCGAAGATCCACACCTACGGCAAGCAGCCGCGGCCAGGACGCAAGGTCGGTCACGTCAACACGGTCGGCGACGACCTCGACGACGTGACCTACCAGGCCAGGGCGGCCGCCGCGCATTTCGACGGCTGAGCGGCGCGCGCCGTTCCGGCCGATTGCCAGGGTCGCGCCCTACCCTGGGTGGGTGACTCGCCCGCTGCACTCCTCCGACGCGCCCCTGGTCGGGGTGGTCATGGGCTCCGACTCCGACTGGCGGGTCATGAGCGACGCCTCGCAGATCCTCAGTGACTTCGGCATCGCGCACGAGGTCGAGGTCGTCTCGGCGCACCGCACCCCCGACAAGCTGATGAGCTACGGCCGAGAGGCTCGCACCCGCGGCCTGAAGGCGATCGTCGCCGGCGCCGGCGGCGCGGCGCACCTGCCGGGGATGCTCGCCTCGCTCACCGCCGTGCCCGTGATCGGCGTGCCGGTGCAGCTGGCCACCCTCGACGGCCTCGACTCGCTGCTGAGCATCGTGCAGATGCCCGCCGGCATCCCGGTCGCCACCGTCTCGATCAACGGCGCCCGCAACGCGGGCCTTCTCGCTGCACGCATCATCGGCACCTCCGACGAGCAGGTCGCGAACCGGCTGGAGCACTACGCCCGCGACCTCCAGGCCCAGGTCGAGCTGAAGAACGAGCGCCTCAAGGCCTCTCTCGACCAGCCGCAGGGTCTGTCGTGAGCGTGTCGGCCCCCTCGCGGCCGGCCGCCCGAACGGTCCGCCGCCCCCTCGTCGAGGAGCGGCCGCTGCGCCACCCCGATCTCACCTCGCCGCAGGTGATGACCAGGCGCGGCTGGTGGCTGGTCGTGCTCAACTTCCTCTTCCCCGGGAGCGCCCAGGCGGTCGCCGGAAACCGCCGACTCGCGAAGATCGGACTGGGCGCGACCCTCGCGATGTGGGCGCTCATCGCGCTCGCCGTCGTCTCGGCGATGCTGTGGCGCCAGGCGCTGGTGGCGTTCGCGACGAACTGGTTCGTGCTGCTGGCTGCCCAGGTGCTGCTGATCGGCTACGCGATCCTCTGGGTCGTGCTCACGATCGACACGCTGCGGCTCGTCACGCTCGTGCGCACGGGCCGGATCGCCCGCTTCGGCATCGCGGTGACCGCGATCGTGCTGATGGTCGTCTCGGGCGGAACGGCGGCCTACGCCTCCACGGTCGCCGGGTCCACGCGCGACGCCCTCGGCGCGATCTTCGGGGCCAGTGGCCCCTCGGTGCCGCCCTCCGACGGCTACTACAACATCCTGCTGCTCGGCGCCGACAGCGCGAAGGGCCGCGACCACATGCTGTTCGACAGCATCTCGGTCGTCTCGGTCAACGCCGACACCGGCGCGGTCACGATCACCGGCATCCCCCGCGACATGCGCAACGTGCCGTTCTCGGAGGGCCCCATGCAGGACCTCTACCCGAACGGGCACGAGGGGCATTCCGACGCCTACTGCGGCTGGGACAACAAGATCAACCAGCTCAACACCGAAGTCGGCCAGTGCATGGACGGCGAGGCGATGTACCCGGATGCCGCGGCCAACGGCTCGACGCCGGGCATCGAGGCGACCAAGGACGCGGCAGAAGGCGTGCTCGGCATCGAGATCCCGTACTACGTCTTCATCGACATGGACGGCTTCGCCGCCCTCATCGACGCGCTCGGCGGCGTCGACATCACGGTCGACGAGCGGCTGCCCACGGGGGCGATCCACCAGAACGCCGACGGCTCGCTGTCGGGCGTCAAGGGCTGGATCGAAGTCGGCGAGCAGCACATGGACGGCGACACCGCGCAGTGGTACGCCCGCTCCCGCTACACCACCAGCGACTGGAGTCGCATGCAGCGGCAGCGGCAGCTGCAGCAGGCGATCCTCGCGCAGTTCACCCCCGCCAATGTGCTCACGCGGTTCCAGAGCATCGCGGCGGCGGGGACCGAGATCGTCAACACCGACATCCCGCAGGATCTGATCCCGTATCTGTCCGAGCTCGCCCTCAAGGCGAAGGAGCAGAAGGTCACGACGATCGAGCTGGTGTACGAGAGCGCGGGCGGCATCGGCGTCGACCCCGACGACCCCGACTTCGACTTCATCCACTCCTACCTCGACGGCGTGCTCCACCCGCCCACGCCCACTGCGACGCCGGAGGGGTAGCCGGTGACCGCGACGCTGCGGGTGCTGCTGGACCAGCTGACCGCTCCCACCGACCCCGACCTGGCAGTCGCGACCCGTGAACTGACCGCGGGGCTGATCGCCGGCGCTCCGACCGGGTGCGAGGTCGAGGGGATCATCCCGAGCGCACCCGACGAGGTGTTCGCGCAGGCCTCCCTGTCGGATCTCGCGGCCGTGCACCGCACGGCGCTCGCGCGCCGAGAGCTCGGCGCCACCCTCGCGCTCGGCAGCGCGGGCGGGATCGGCGGGGGCATGATCCACTCGCCGACGCTCCTGGCCCCCCTCGTCAAGCACGACAGGGTGCACGACAACGACCAGACGGTCGTGACGCTGTGGGACCTGCGCCCCTGGGAGGCCCCGGACGAGCTGTCGCGCACGAGCGTGGCGTGGCATCGGTCGATGCTCAAGCGGGCCGTCAAGCACGCCGACGCCGTCGTGGTCCCCACCCACGCCATGGCGCAGCGCCTGGGGTCTTTCGCGAAGCTCGGCAGCCGCATCCGCGTCATCGGCGGGGCGGCCGGCTCCGACCTGCGGGTGCCCTCCGACGAGATCGGCAGGCGCCGAGAGCTCGGACTTCCCGACGGGTTCGTGCTGATGGCCGGCACCGTCGCGGCATCGGATGCCCTCGCCACCGGCTTGGCGGCGCTCGGGGCGTCGGGCATCGACATCCCGGTCGTCGTCATCGACGCGGGCGAGGGGGAGGAGCCGGCGATCGTCGAGCTGGCCGCCTCGGGCGGAGTGCCGGAGCGCCGCGTGCACGTGCGAGGGCCGCTGTCGGTGCACGACAGGGCCGCGGTGTACGCGGCATCCGTCGCCTACCTCGCGCCCTCGCGGCGTCATGCCTTCCCCTGGCGTGCGCTCGATGCGCTGGCCCTGGGCGTGCCCGTGCTGGCGGTCGACTCTCCCGTGCATCGCGAGATCGTCGTCGACGGGGGAGTGCTCACCGGCGGCGACGATCCCAGCGGCACCGACGATCGCGACGCCCTGGCGGCGGCGCTGCTCGACGCCCTCGGATCGACCGAGGCGATCACCCGTCTGGGCGTGATGTCGGCCGATCGGGGTCGCGTGTTCTCGTGGCGCGAAGCGGCCGAGCGAGTGTGGCAGCTGCACGCCGACCTGTGACCTGCGAGCGCCGTCGAAGTTCGCTGTGAGCCCGGCGTGTCGCGACGGGATCTCGATTGCCGGTGGTAATCACCCGTCACTTCCGCCACACTGTTCACATGCGTCCCCCCGCAGACAACGTTTCAGCAAGAGTCCGCCACTGGATGGCCGTGGCCCTCGCGATGGTGCTCGCCGTCGCCGGGTTGGCGCTGGTCGCCCCCGCCGACGAGGCCGAGGCGGCGTCGCTGCCCGCCTCGATCCTCGAGGGCGGCTACATCATCAGCGACGAGGCGTTCTTCGACGGCGACGCGATGACGGCGTCGCAGATCCAGAAGTTCCTCAACGCCAAGGTCACCACGTGCAAGTCGACCAACTCGGCGCTGCCGTGCCTGAAGAGCTTCACGGGCACCCTGCCGGCCAAGGCCGCCGACAAGTACTGCAAGGCGATCGCGAAGAAGACGGGCGCGACGGCGGCGCAGGTCATCGCCGCCGTGGCCGTGGCCTGCAACATCAGCCCCAAGGTGATCCTCGTGATGCTCCAGAAGGAGCAGGGCCTGGTCACCTCGACGGCGCCGTCGTCGTGGGCGTACCGCGCCGCGATGGGGCAGTCCTGCCCCGACACCGCGCCGTGCGACGCCGCCGCGGCCGGCTTCATCAACCAGGTGTATCTGGGGGCGCGTCAGCAGCAGATCTACGCGAAGAACCCGACCTCGTTCAACTACCGCGCGGGGCAGGTGAACACCATCAAGTGGCACCCCTCGAGCTCGTGCGGAACCTCGAAGGTGTACATCCAGAACCAGGCGACGGCGAACCTCTACATCTACACGCCGTACCGCGCGAACGTGGCGGCGCTCGCCGCCGGCTACGGCACGGGCGACAGCTGCTCGGCCTACGGCAACCGCAACTTCTACAACTACTACGTGTCGTGGTTCGAGCCGACCGCCTCGACGTCGACAGGCGCGCCCGCGCTGGTGAAGGCGTGCCAGCAGCCGCTGGCGGCAGACATCGCCTCATCGAGCGGCACGGGAACCGTCACGAGCGACACCCTCAACGCCCGCACGGCGCCCACCCTGGTCTGCTCGAGCGGCATGACCACGCTCAAGAAGGGCGCCAAGGTCACCGTCACGGGCAAGTACTCCGGCTGGACGCGCGCGAAGACCTCGGCGGGCGACACCGTGTGGCTCTCGAGCGCGTACCTGAAGCTCACCGACACCAGCGCGCCGGCAGGCAGCTCCAGCCCGTGCGCCGTGCCGTCGGCGTCGAGCATCACCGCGGCCTCCGGCACCGTGCAGGTGACGACCTCGAGCCTCAACGTGCGCACGGCGCCGTCGACCTCGTGCGACACCGGCAAGATCCAGCTCGCGCAGGGCGTGAAGGCCACGCTCACCGGCACCTACGGGGTGTGGTGGCAGATCACCTACTCCGGCAAGAGCTACTGGGCCCACAGCGACTACCTCGCCGTCGTCGCGGCCGTCGAGCCGGTTCCCAGTGCCACCGCGACCCCGAAGCCGACGGCGTCGGCCACGGCGACCCCCAAGCCCACCACCAGCGCCACGCCGACCGCGACGCCGACGCCGACAGCGTCTGCCGACCCGTGCACCGTCTCGACCTCGGGGCTCAAGAGCGCGAGCGGCACCTACGTCGTGAAGTCCGGCACCATCACGGCACGAAAGGCCCCGTCGACCTCGTGCGCCAAGGGTGCCGTCAAGGCGACCTCGACGACCGTCATGACGCGCACCGGCACGTTCAAGGACTTCACCAGAGTCAAGATCGGGTCGTCGACACTGTGGGTCAAGACGAGCCAGATCACCGCCGCCACGGTGGTCTACACCAACGCCAAGGTCAACTTCCGAGCGAAGGCCTCGACGTCCTCGACGTCGTACAAGATGCTCGCCAAGGGCACCAAGGCCGTCAAGATCGGCACGAGCGGTGTGTGGCGCAAGGTCATCATCGGCTCGAAGATCGGCTGGGTGCACTCCGCGTACCTCACGACCACGAAGCCGACCACCTCGACCACGACGTCAAAGAGCATGACCACCACGGCCTCGGTCAACCTGCGCTCAGGGGCCTCGACGTCCACCAAGAGCCTCACCGTGCTGACGAAGGGCACGAAGGTGACGGTCACCTCGTCGAGTGGCGTGTGGCGCAAGGTCAAGGTCGGCAGCCGCACCGGCTGGGTGCATTCGGCCTACCTCAAGTGACCGGGGGCGGCGCCCGCTCGAGTAGGCGGGCTCCCAGCATCCGTTCGGTTAGGATGGCGGATGGTTCGTCGCGGATAGGGAATCCGGCGACCGCAAGGATTTCTCTGTGACCACCATCGACACGAACGCGTTCGAAACCCCGGGGCGCGGCCGCGGACTGCTGGACGTCTTCAGGTACCGCTACCTGCTGCGTCTGCTCATCGGCAAGACCACGTCGCTGCGCTACCGCAACTCCGTGCTGGGCTGGTTCTGGTCGTACGTGCGACCGACCGTGCAGTTCCTGGTCTATTACCTCGTGGTCGGCCAGATCATGCAGATGCACCGCAGCGTGGAGTCGTTCCCGCTGTACCTGTTCAGCGGCATCGTGGTCGTCAACCTCTTCAACGAGGCGTTCTCGGCGGCGACCGGGTCGATCGTGAGCAACAAGGCGCTGGTGCGCAAGATCTACCTTCCGCGGGAGCTGTTCCCGATCGCGGCGATCGTCGGAGCGTTCATCCACTTCCTCCCGCAGCTCGCCGTGCTGCTGATCGTGGCGGTGTTCCTGTTCGGCTGGGTGCCGACCTTCGCCTCCATCGGGCTGATCCTCGCGGGCCTCGTGCTCGTGCTGGCTTTCATCCTGGGCATCGGGCTCTTCTTCTCCGCGCTCAACGTGCGCTACCGCGACGCCTCGAACGTCGTCGAGATCATCCGCACGATCGCGACGTGGTCGTCGCCGATCCTCTACACGTGGATCATGGTCTACGACATCACCGAGAACGCGCGGTGGATCTTCAACCTCTACATGGCCAACCCCATCACGGTCGCCGTGGAGTTCTTCCACCAGGCGTTCTGGGAGACGACGGTCTCGGCCGCCGATCGTCACGGGTGGCCGCCCGACATGATGTGGCACGTGCTGGCCGCGGTCGCCATCGCGATCTTCAGCCTCATCGTCGGCCAGTACGTCTTCCGCCGCTCCGAGCGCACCTTCGCACAGGACCTGTGATGCCCCAGCAGACCACCGAACCTCAGCCGCGCATCGTGGTGGACCACGTCTCGAAGTGGTTCAACAAGCGCAGCAGCCGCTCGTTCAAAGACGCCTTCATCAACGTGATCCGCCGCAGGCCCGTGCGCTCGCAGCAGTTCCAGGCGCTCAAAGACGTGACGTTCTCGATCGGCGAGGGCGAGTCGGTGGCCGTGATGGGCCTGAACGGGTCGGGCAAGTCGACGACGCTCAAGCTCGTCTCGGGCGTGCTCGAGCCGGACGAGGGCCGCATCCTCACGCGAGGTCGCGTCGCCGGACTCATCGAGGTGGGAGCCGGCTTCCACCCCGACCTCACGGGTCGGGAGAACGTCTTCCTCAACGCCGCGATCCTCGGGATGAGCGAGAAGGAGACGAAGGAGCGCTTCGACGAGATCCTCGCGTTCAGCGAGATCGGCGACTTCATCGACCAGGAGGTCAAGCACTACTCCTCGGGCATGTTCATGCGTCTCGCCTTCAGCGTCGCCATCCACGTCGAGCTCGACGTGCTGCTGGTCGACGAGGTGCTGGCGGTGGGCGACGCGCCCTTCCGGGCGAAGTGCAACGCGAAGCTCAAGGAGCTCGCCGAGCGCGGCGTCACCATGATGGTCGTCAGCCACAGCAAGGGGCAGGTCAAGCAGCTGTGCACCCGCGGAATCGTCATCCGCAAGGGCGAGGTCGTCTTCGACGGGGCCATCGGCGAAGCTCTCGAGGTGCTCGAGCAGGGCTGAGAGCCACGCGCCGCGGCTCCGCCGACACACAGCGTCGCGCCCGTGTGCGTTTCTCGAGGGTCGCCTAGACTGCGAAAGTTCGCGCGACGACCGCGTGCAGCAGAACAGGACTCCCCGGTGCAGACGACGACGCCTTCCCCTCGACCCGCCCGCTGGATGCGTATGGCCGCCGCGGCGGTGGCCACGATCGGACTGATGGTGGCGGGTCTGTCCGCGCCGGCGCAGGCGGAAGCGCCCTTCGTGCTCTCCGGTCGCATCGTGGACGCGACCGACGCGCCGGTGGTCGGCGCCACCGTGTCGGCGCCGCGCGCGTGCCAGTGCGGCGACATCGCCGACATCCCCGCGGCCTCGGCGACCACCGACGCCGATGGGCGCTTCTCGGTCACGGTGCGCGACGTCGACACGGCGCAGCTGCAGGTCGCAGGCCCGGCGCCGTTCGTCCGATCGATCCTGACGGTCGACGGGGAGCTGGCGCCGGGCGGCGGCGGCGACATGGAGAGCTGGCGCAGCTTCACGGCGGGCGCCGCGCTCGGCGACCTCGAACTCCAGCGCGGCGTGCGCCTCAGCGGCGTCGTGAACGTGACGGGCTTCCCGGCTGCCGGGAGCGGCTTCATCTCGATCTCGGGCGGTGCGAGCGGCTACTACTCCGCGACCTACGCCCTCGCCGACGGCACCCGGACGTGGGAGACGTACGTGCCGCAGGGCTCGTACGCCGTGACCGCCTACGGCGCGTCGCGCAACGCGGCCTACGCCGGCGGTGGGCAGGTCGCCGTCGGTTCCGCGGGGGCCGCTGCCGGGACGGTCGCGATCGCCGGGACCGGCTACGCCGTGCGCGGCACCGCGGTCGACCCCGACGGTCGGGCGGCCGCCGGCGTGATCGTCGATCTGTATCCCGTGGACGGCGGCATCAACCGCGGGGGCGTGCTGACCGACGCGGCCGGTGTCTACACGGTCGTCGACGTGCCGGCGGCGACCTACCGCATCTCACTGCAGAACAGCGTCGATGAAGACCCGAACACCGGCTACGGCTACTGGCCGGGCCTGGTGGACTACGACGACGCCGGGCAGTTCACCGTCGGCGGCGCCGCGGGTGTCAAGACGGTGGCAGGCAGCGTCACCATCGAGCGCAATGCGCCGAGTGAGCCGCGCAGCGTCACCGCCACGGCGTCGGATGCCGCCGCCACGGTGTCGTGGACGACGCCGGCGAAGACGGGCGCGATCTACGGTCGCCTCTACAAGTACACGGTCACCGCCGCGCCCGGCGGGCAGACCGTGGTCGTCGACGGCACCGAGCACACGGCGCAGTTCTCCGGTCTCACCAACGGCACCGCCTACTCCTTCACGGTCGTCGCCTCGAACGGATTCGGCGACTCTCCGGCTTCTGCGTCGTCGAACACCGTGACCCCCGGTGCGGCGGCGACGGCACCCGGCGCGCCGACCGGGGTCACCGCGAACCCCGGCAACGCCCAGGCCGTCGTGTCGTTCACGGCCCCGACCGCAGACGGCGGGTCGCCGATCACCGGGTACACCGTCACGGCGAGCCCGGGCGGTGCGAAGGCGACCGTCGCCGCGTCCGCACGCAGCGCGACGGTGTCGGGCCTTGCCAACGGCACGACCTACACCTTCACGGTCACCGCCGCCAACGCGATCGGGTCTTCTCCGGCATCCGCCCCGTCGGCCGCGGTCACTCCGATCACGACGCCGTCGGCACCGCGCAGCCCCGCAGCCACGTCGGGCAGCAAGACGGCGACCGTGACGTGGACCGCGCCGTCGTCGACGGGCGGATCGACGATCTCGGGATACGAGGTCACGGCGAGCCCCGGCGGCAAGAAGGTGACCGTCTCGGGCACCGCGCGCTCGGCGTCGGTGACGGGCCTGACCAACGGCACCGCCTACACCTTCACCGTCAAGGCGAAGAACGCGGCCGGCCCGTCGGCCGCCTCCGCCAAGACGAGCGCCGTCACCCCCTCGACCGTGACCAGCGCGCCGCGCAGCGTCAAGGCCACCGCCGGAACGAAGAAGGCCACGGTCAGCTGGACGGCCCCGTCCTCGACGGGCGGCGCGACCGTCACGAACTACAAGGTCACCGCGAGCCCCGGCGGGAAGAGCGTGACGGTCTCCGGGTCGGCGCGGAAGGCGACCGTCACGGGCTTGAAGAGCGGGACGAAGTACACGTTCACCGTCAAGGCCAAGAACGTGCGCGGATGGTCGGCCGCCTCGGCGAAGAGCACCGCGGTGAAGGTGCGCTGAAGCCCCGAGGAACCGACGTCGCGGCAGCGGCTCAGCGTCGGCGGCGCGCGTAGCGCGCCTCGACGGCGTCTTTGACGGGCGCCCACCATTCCTCGTGCTCGCGGTACCAGTCGATCGTGGCGACCAGGCCCGCCTCGAAGTCCCGGTACCGCGGTTCCCAGCCGAGCTCGGTGCGCAGCTTCGTGGCGTCGATGGCGTAGCGCAGGTCGTGGCCAGGTCGGTCGGCGACGTGATCGTAGGCGCCGGGGGGCTGCCCCATCACGGTGAGGATGAGCTCGATGACCTCTCGGTTGCTGCGTTCGCCCTCGGCGCCGATGAGGTAGGTCTCGCCGATCTCGCCGCGGTCGAGGATCGTGAGCACGGCTGCGCAGTGGTCGTCGGCGTGGATCCAGTCGCGTACGTTGCGCCCCGCGCCGTAGAGCTGGGGGCGCAGGCCCCGCAGCACGTTCGTGATCTGCCGGGGGATGAACTTCTCGACGTGCTGGTACGGGCCGTAGTTGTTGGAGCAGTTCGAGATCGTCGCGCGCACTCCGAACGAGCGCACCCAGGCGCGCACCAGCAGGTCGCTGCCGGCCTTGGTCGCCGAGTACGGCGAGGAGGGGTTGTAGGGGGAGCTCTCGGTGAATCGCGCAGGGTCGTCGAGCTCCAGGTCGCCGTACACCTCGTCGGTCGAGATGTGGTGGTACCGGGTGCCGTGCCGACGGGCGGCCTCCAGCAGCGTGTAGGTGCCGACGATGTTGGTGTCCAGGAACGGCCGAGGGTCGTGCAGCGAGTTGTCGTTGTGCGACTCGGCGGCGCAGTGCACCACCGCATCCGCGTCGGCGAACAGGCCGTCGACCAGTGCGGCGTCGCAGATGTCGCCGCGCACGAACGCGAACCGCTCGCCCGGCAGGCCGCGGAGCGAGGCGAGGGTGCCGGCGTAGGTGAGCTTGTCGAGCACCGTGACGTGGTGATCGGTGTGCGCCAGCACGTGGTGCACGAGGTTCGACCCGATGAAGCCTGCGCCTCCGGTCACGAGCAGGCGAGCCATCGACGTCCTCTCCTGGCCAGGGCACGAAGCCGCGATCGCTCCCATCGTCGCATGCCCGCGCCGCGCGTGGCGGTTCGGCGCGTGCCGGTAGGCTCGGGCCCGATGAGCAACGCAGCCGAACGGATTCTCGTCAGGGCCGGCAAGAACCCGCTCACGCCGATGACGGCGGAGCGGTCGCTCGCGATCAGCCCCACGGGGGTGTTCGGCACCAACGCCGGCAACATGCTGTTCTACACCGGCGCGTGGCGCACGCTCCTCACCGACGACGCCGACCTCGTCGCCGACGGGTACGCCATGGAGCGAGAGGATGCTGCCGGCGCTGCCGACCGCATCAGCGACGGCTTCGATCGCGTGGTCATTCCGCTGGCCAACGCCTTCCGAGGGAGCTTCGTCGCTCACCTGGAGCGGCTCACCGAGGTGGTGCGCGGACTGCGCGTGCCGGTGACCGTGCTCGGCATCGGCGCCCAGCGCAAGCTCGACGCGGGGGTGGACTCGATGCCCGACGAGGTGCGCACGGCGGCGAAGGCGTTCGTCGGCGCGGTGCTCGACCGTTCGCCGTCGATCGGGGTGCGCGGTGAGGTGACCCGTGACTTCCTGACCGACCTCGGGTTCGACGACGCGAACATCGACGTGATCGGATGTCCGTCGCTCTACGGCTTCGGCGGCGACGGCACGCTGAAGGCGGCCGGCGACGTGGCCTCCGATGCCGCGATCGCCGTGACCTACTCGCCGTACCTGCGCGACATCGGTCCGTTCGTGCGCGAGGTGACAGGCGCCTACCGCGACAGCTACGTCGTGCCGCAGACGGTCGAGGCGCTCGCGCTGATGCTGTGGGGAGAGCCCACGCGCTACGCGGGCAACCCCGATCTGCCCGAGAGCGACGCCCACGAGTTGTACCGGTCGGACCGGATGCGCTTCTTCGTCGACGCCACGACGTGGATCGACACGCTGCGGGACCGCGATCTGGTCGTCGGCACCCGCATCCACGGCACGATCGCCGGGCTGCTGGCGGGCGTGCCGTCGATCCTGATCGCGCACGACACCCGCACCCTCGAGCTCGCGCGGTTCCACGCCATCCCGCACCTGCCCAAGCACGCGCTGCGCCGGGTCGATCTGCAGCGGTGGTACCAGCAGTCGGATTTCGCCGGTTTCACCGCGGCGCACGCCGGCAATGTCGCGGTCTATCGCGACTTCCTGCACCGGCACGGTCTCGCGCACACGCTCGACCAGGAGAACACGCGCTTCGACCGCGAACTGGCGACGCTCGAGCTGGCGCCGCCGGTGCGCACGCGGTTCGCCGCGGGCGCGGCAGGGCGTCGACCCCTCGCGGCGCGCTGGCGTCACCGGGTCTCGGGCGCGCTGAAGACGGTGCGAGGGCGATAGGGCGCACGACCGG
Organism: Microbacterium fluvii; assembly: GCF_025515205.1. Taxonomy (GTDB): domain Bacteria; phylum Actinomycetota; class Actinomycetes; order Actinomycetales; family Microbacteriaceae; genus Microbacterium; species Microbacterium fluvii. The sequence continues at coordinate 512,932 of NZ_JAOPFX010000001.1, forward strand.
GTGCGTCGGCGGAGGGGCGCGCGGTGAACTGCGGCGGGCTCAGCGCTTGCGCATCTGCTCGACCTGCACGGTCACGATCTGACCGGTCAGGTCGCTGGCCAGCACCTGGAGGCTCACCGACGCGACGTCATCGGGGTCGAGAAGGCTGTCTTCCGGCTCCTCGCCGAAGGCCTTCGTGCGCATCGGAGTGCGCGTGCGCTGCGGATTGATGCAGTTGACGCGCACGCCGTCCGGCGCCCATTCCTCGGAGAGGGCCTGCGTCAGGTTGACGATGGCGGCCTTGCTCGCCGAGTAGATCCCGTAGTTCGCCCGTCCGCGCGTGTGCGAGCTGGAGGTGAACAGAAGCAGCTGGCCGCCCGTCTGGGTGAGGTACTCGTGTGCGGCGCGGGCCACGAACACCGGTGCGACGAAGTTCGTCTCGATGCTCGCCGCGATGTCGTCGACGTCGGTCTCGGTCAGCGGTCCCATCTGCAGCACGCCGGCCGACATCACGACGAGGTCGATCCGCCCCGCCGCACGGTGGGCACTCGCAAGCGCATCCTGCACCTGCGCGGGGGAGCGCACATCGGTGCCCGTGCTGGAGCGGCTGAACTCGTGCACCTGGGCGCCCGCCCGCGCGGCGAGATCGCCGATGCTCTTGCCGATGCCGTAGCTGCCGCCGAAGACGACGACGACCTTGCCGTCCAGATCGGGAAGCTCGTCGACGGCCGAGAGGCTCTCGGACTGCAGCTGGAAGAGCTTGTCGGCGATATGCACGTCGATCGGCTCGGTGATCTTCATGTTCTCGGCCGAGCCTTCGACGACGTAGATCGGCACGTGCGGAAGGTAGGTGAACACCACGCCGCAGTCGTCGGTGGCGTGAAAGGTCTTGTCCTGCTCTGCCAGGCGATACGCCTCGCGGATCGTGCCGAGCCGGAACGCCTGCGGGGTCTGGCCGCGGCGCAGGGTGGAGCGATCAGGGATGTTCGTGATGTGCGAGGCCGCATCGATCTCGATGATCGTGTCGGCCGAGGGGATCGCGACATCCACGGCGTCGTAGTCGTCGAGCGCCTCGACGCAGTCCTCGAGGATGCGATCGCTCACGAACGGCCGCACCGCGTCGTGGAGGATGACCTTGGTCGCGGGATCGTCGCCGAGCACGGCCAGCGCTGCCTGCGTCGAGTCGTTGCGGCTGAGTCCGCCCGGGATGATCCTGGTCAGCTTGGGGAAGCGCTCAGGGTCTTTGAGGCTGTCGAGTTCGCTGAGCGAGCCGGAGTTCATCACGATGACGACCTCGTCGATGACGGGGCTCGCGTTGACGACGTCGAGGGTGTGCTCGACGATCGCCTTGCCCGCGATCTTGATGAGCTGCTTGGGGATGCCGAGCCCGACACGTACGCCGATGCCACCGGCGAGAATGACGGCGACGGTGCGGGTCGGGGGCATCGAGAGTTCCTTGCGATGTGAGCGTCCTGGCGTGCCTCCATCCTACGGCGCGTGCGTTGCTGGCAGAGATCGGGCGGGGCGATGCGAGAATCGTCCTCATGACGGCGGGATTCCTGACGACGTCGCGCACGCGCTCGAGGGCGGAGCGGCGGCAGCGCGGTCGTCGGGAGCCCGGGGCGGAGATGATCGAACGCTCGAGCTTCCGGCCCGATGTCCAGGGCCTTCGGGCCGTCGCGGTGGGCGTCGTTGTGCTCTTCCACGCGAATCTGTCGCTGTTCAAGGGCGGGTTCGTCGGCGTCGACGTCTTCTTCGTGATCTCGGGCTTCCTGATCACGGGGATCCTGCTGCGCGAGGCCGAGCGCACCGGTCGCGTGCGGCTCAGCGAGTTCTACGCGAAGCGCGCGCGCCGCATCCTGCCCGCCGCGACCGTCGTTCTGATCGCGACCCTCGTGCTCACGGTGGTCTTCCTCCCGCAGATCCGCTGGGAGTCGATCGGCGTCGAGGCGCTCGCCTCCGCCTTCTACGTCGTGAACTGGGTCTTCGCCGCCGGCACCGACTACCTCAACGCAGAAGTGGCGGCGAGCCCTCTGCAGCACTTCTGGACCCTCGCGGTGGAAGAGCAGTTCTACATCGTCTGGCCGCTCATCCTCGTGCTGATGCTCGCGCTCTTCCGACGCAGGCCGCGTGACGGGGCGGTCGGCGACCACGGGACGCGCGCGCTGCCGGCTGCCCGCATCGGCGTGCTGATCATCCTCGTCCCCTCGCTGCTGTACTCCATCTCCTACACGGCCGCCGACCCGGCGCCGGCGTACTTCGTCACGACCACGAGGCTGTGGGAACTCGCCGTCGGTGCCGCGCTCGCCGTCTTCGCGCCGCAGGTCGCGCGCCTCCCGCACCTGCTGGGCACCTGGCTCGGGTGGGCGGGACTGGCGGCGATCATCGCGGCCACGCTGCTGTTCTCCGGCTCGACCCCGTTCCCCGGCTACGCGGCCCTCGTGCCGACCCTGGGGGCCGCGGCGATCATCGCGGCGGGCATGAATGGCAGGGCGCAGACAGGCGTCGGGCGCCTGCTCACTTTGCGTCCGATGCGCTGGATCGGCGATATCTCGTACTCGCTCTACCTGTGGCACTGGCCGCTCGTCGTCGTGGCGACCTACCTGCTCGGGGGCGTGCTGCAGGCCCGCTACGGGCTGCTGATCGTCGCGTTCTCGGTGCTCCCCGCCTGGCTGAGCTATCGGTTCATCGAGAACCCGTTCCGCGACTGGGGCTGGCTGAGGAAATCGGCGCGGCGCTCGCTGCTGGCCGGGGCGGGTCTGATGAGCGTGACCGCACTCTGCGCCGTCGTGGTGCACGCCGTCCCGGCGGCCATGAACCCGGTCTATGAGGCGCGGGAGGGAGTGAGGATCGGTGCGGAGGCGCTGACCGACGATTTCTCGAACGACGATCTCTCCACCTTCACCGACGCGGGCAAGCCGGTCGACCGCGTCGAGGGCGGATTCACGCCGTCGGCGATCGATGCGCGCAAAGACAACACGGTCGTCTATGCGCTGGACTGCCATCTCGACAGCAGCGAGTCGATCCCGAAGATCGACGGCTGCATCTTCGGCGACCCGCAGAGCGACCTCAGCGTCGTGCTGATCGGCGACTCGCACGCCGCCAACTGGGCGCCCCCCTACATCGCTCTCGCGCAGGAGCACGGCTGGAGGCTGCGGATCAGCACGAAGGCCTCGTGCGGCTTCTCGCGCGTCAGCCAGTCGGACGGCGAGGGCGGCGAGTACACGGCGTGCAACGAATGGGCGAGAAACAGCTTCGACGAGGTTCTCGAAGAGCACCCCGACCTCGTCGTCACGGCGAACAGGGGCACGCGAGCCGTATACCAGGAAGGCCTTTCCAAGAAGGAGGCGCGCAAGGCCTATGCCGAAGCCCTCCACGACGATCTGGCCGCGCTGAACAAAGCGGGAATCCCCACGCTGGTGATGAATGAGACGCCGCACATGGACAGCGACGTCCCCGAGTGCATCTCGGCCAACCTCGGTCATCTGACCGCGTGCGCGACACCGCGGGATGACGCTTTCGGAAGTGATGCGAACGTGCGGCGCGCCGTCAAGGGATTGGCGGATGCCGACATCATCGACATGACCAACTGGGTGTGCCCCGACGCCGACGCGTGCGCGGCTGTCGTGGGCAACGTCATCGTCTGGCGCGACTCCAGCCACTTCACCGAGACCTACGCGCGCACACTCGCCGCCCCGCTGGATGCCGCACTCCAGCGGTCGGACGTCGCACGCGCGGCACTCGGTCCGGCGGCATGAGGCGGCCGTACAGAAAGGGACAGAACCGCCTGGGGTACGATGTTGCGGCGGTTGAGAGCGCCGTGAACCGCGGCCGTCGTGCGGCTGACCGCGGGATGAAGCGAAAGCAGCCTAAGGAGAAACGCAGCCGAAATGCGGGATTACGACTACACCGACCTCAAGGATCTCGCGTCCGACTCCGACCACAAGGCGGCCATGCTCGCCCTGCTGCTCGAGTTCGACAGATTCTGCGAAGAGCACGGGCTCACCTACTACCTGTCCGGCGGAACTCTGCTGGGCGCGGCCAGGCACAAGGGATTCATCCCGTGGGATGACGACGTCGACGTCAACATGCCTCGGGCCGACTGCGAGAAGCTCATGGAGCTCTCCGGTGGACGCATCGGCGACTTCGAGCTCATGCCCCCGAACTCGTCTCCTCGGTACTTCGCGTACCACTGGAAGCTCTACTCCGAGGCGATCCTCGTGGCCAAGCGCACGAAGGGCGGGGTCGGCGGAAAGGTCTACCCGATCTTCCTCGACATCTTCCCGATCGACGGCCTGCCCGACACCGAAGCGGGCAACGTGGAGCACTACGCCGAGATCAAGCGTCGCAAGGACCGCGTGCGCCACGCACGCAACGTGCGCCGCTACCGCGGCCTGAACCCGTACCGCATCGTGCGCAACCGCGTCGCGACGCGCGTCTACCGCGCCCAGGGCGTCGGCCCGCTGTTCGACAAGGTCATCGAACTGGCGACCTCGATCGGCTACGACGACTCCGACTACGTCGGCGTGATGATGACGAACGTGCACACGACCGAGGAGCGTGTCGTCAAGAGCGAATACGCCCCCGTCGTGCGCATGGAGTTCGAGGGGCACCCGCTGTCGTGCCCCGCGGGCTACGACACGTACCTTCGCCAGCTGTACGGACCCGACTACATGGAGTGGCTGCCGGTGCACAAGCGCGTGCCCCGCCACGACTTCGTGACGTTCTTCCCCTACGGCCCCGGCGAGAAGCCGCGCACCACCGAGGATGAGCTGCAGGGCGCCGCCGAGGAGCCCGTCGCCGACGACGACGAGATGCTGGACGAGCTCGCGTGAGCGCTGACGACGAACGGAAGAGGACCGTGAAGATCGCCATGTGCGGGCTCGTCAAGAGCGAGAACCTCGGCGAGATGTTCATCGCCCGCAGCCTCGAGCACCTGATCGTCGACGGGGCAGGCACGGCCGACCCCGCAGTCGAGATCGAATACGTCGAGGTCGACCTGCTCGGCCGCAACGACGAGATCTTCGAGATCCCCGACGCCCGAGAGCGACGACTGCGCAACTACTACCAGTACAGCGAGAAGGGCAGCCGCACCGAGAAGCTGTTCCTCGACCTGCAGCGGCGGGGCCGCAAGGCGCAGAACAAGACGGTGCAGAACCTCATCGCGCGGGCTCGCCACACGGTGTGGACGTACGGGCGCAACTACCGCAAGCGCCTCTCGAGCTACTTCGACATGAAGCTCGAGGGCGTGGACTACATCGTGATCGACGGTGCGGGCCTGCTCGAGTACAGCTACAACGAGTACCACTGGTCGCTTCTGCTGATCAGCGAATACGCCGAGCGGCACGGACTCGAAGTCGTCTACAACGCCATCGGGCGCGCCGGCGCGTTCGACGAGCGCGACTTCGGCAGCACGATCCTCAAGCGCGCGCTCCGCTCGCCCGCCGTGAAGTACATCTCTGCCAGGGACAACGTGGATGCCGTGCAGGCGTGCGCGGGGCCCGGCCACGAGGTCAAGCTGCTCGCGGACTCCGCCTTCTGGATGAAGGAGGCGTACGGACTCGACACGACCGTCGAGCGCACCAAGATCGGCATCGGTCTCATCCGCGGCAACTCGCTGCAGGGCTACGGCGTCGACTTCGGCGCGAAGGAATGGACGGCGCTGTTCGCCGGCATCGCGAACGTGCTCCGAGACCGCGGGTACGAGTTCGAGTTCTTCACGAACGGGCTCCCCGGCGACGTCACGCTCGGCAAGCGGGTGCTCAAGAAGCTCGGGCTGCCCGACTCCTACCTGGTCGAGCGCCCCGTGGACGACCGGGTGCTGGTCGACACGATCAACGGCTACGAGGCCATCATCACCTGCCGCATGCACTCGTCGATCGCGGCGTTCACGATGGGCGTGCCCTCGGTCATCCTCTCGTGGAACGACAAGGTCGAGAAGCTGATGGAGATCATCGGCTACCCCGAGCGCGCCATCAAGCAGAAGGACTTCCGCGCGGAGTTCATCGTCGACGCGATGGAGAAGGCCAAGGCCGAGGGCATCGACCCCGCACTGCTCGGCGCCATGAAGGACAAGGCGAAGGAGAGCGTCGACGACTATCTTCCGCGCATCCTCGCCGCACGACACTGACCACGGTTCGACCCCTCCAGGAGCAACACGATGATTACAGCACTGCTGACGGCGGCAGGCACGGGTTCGCGGATGAAGCAGGACATCCCCAAGCAGTTCATGCACGTCAAGAACAAGCCGCTGATCGTCTACACGCTCGAGGCCTTCCAGGACCACCCCTCGATCGACGCGATCGTCGTGGTGACGCTCCCGTCGTGGATCGACGTGGTCACCGCCTATGCCAAGCAGTACGGCATCACGAAGCTCCAGGCGATCGTGCCCGGCGGGGCGACCGGCCAGGAGTCGATCCACAACGGCCTGGTCAAGATCCGTGAGGACGGCGCGGGCGACGACGACATCGTGATGATCCACGACGGCAACCGGTGCCTGGTCTCGTCGGAGATCATCTCCGACAGCGTCGCCGAGTTCAAGGCGAACGGCAGCGCAGTCGCGGCGATCCCGTGCGTCGAGGCGGTCTTCCGCAGCGACGACAGCGGCGTCTCGTCGACGGTCTCGATTCCGCGCGAGCAGCTGTTCCGCACGCAGACGCCGCACTCCTACACGCTGGGAAAGCTCATGTGGGCGCACGACGAGGCCAAGGTGCGCGGCATCGGCGACACGGCGGCGTCGTGCGTGCTCATGCACGAGCTGGGCGAGACGGTCTACTTCTCGGCGGGGTCCGAGCAGAACCTGAAGATCACCACGATGGACGATCTGTACATCTTCGAGTCCATCCTCGACGCACGCAAGGCCGCGGTCTGACGCGGCGATGACGAGCGAATACTGGGACGACCTCCGCACGGCGTGCGGAAGCATCCCCGAGGCGAGCCGGCTCTTCCACTCGCGCATCCTGGTGACAGGGGCGACCGGGATGATCTGCTCCTCGGTCATCGACCTGCTGCTGTTCATGAACCGCGAGCTGGCGGCCGGGATCACGATCCTCGTCGCCGGGCGCAGTCGCGACGACGCCGTCGAGCGGTTCCGCGCGTTCTCGCCTGCCGACGACGAGCTCGTCTTCGTGCCCTACGACGCGACATCGCGAGACGAGGTCGTGCTGGCGGAGCAGGTCGACTACATCATCCACGGCGCGAGCAACGCGAACCCCGCGATGTACCTGCAGCTGCCGGTCGAGACGATGCTCGCGAACATCCTCGGCCTGTCGGTGATGTTCGACCTCGCCCGCGCCACATCCGCGCGTCGACTGCTCTACATCTCATCGAGTGAGGTCTACGGGCAGAAGGACGGGATGCAGCCCTTCGCCGAGGACGACTACGGCTTCCTCGACATCCTGAACACGCGCGCCGGCTACCCGTCGTCCAAGCGGGCGGGGGAGTCGCTGTGCGTCGCGTACGGCATGGAGTACGGCGTCGATTCGGTGATCGTCCGGCCCGGGCACATCTACGGTCCGTCTATCCGCCCCTCGGACAACCGCGCCTCGGCCGAATTCACCCGCCTGGCCGTGGCCGGCGAAGACGTCGTGCTCAAGAGCAGAGGCGCTCAGCTGCGCTCGTACTGCACCTCGCTCGACTGCGCGTCGGCGATCCTCACCGTGCTGGTGGCGGGCGAGCGAGCGAGCGCCTACAACATCTCGAACCCGCACTCGATCTGCACGATCAGCGACATCGCCGAGGCGATCGCGGCCGCGGCCGGGGTCGAGGTGCGCTACGACCTCGCCGACGACGTGCCGGCGGGTGCGCACAGCCTCATGCAGAACTCGTCGCTGGACTCCGGCAGGCTCGAGGCGCTGGGATGGACTCCGGCATTCGACCTCGAACGCGGTGTCGAGCGGATGCTGGCGGCGCTGAAAGACCCGGAGAGCCCCTTCTCGCTGTAGCCGACGGAGCGCGCCCGCTCAGCCGCCGATCTGGTTGCGCTCGCGCAGGTCGAAGAACGCGCGGCAGATGTAGTAGTCCTCGGCCGTCGTGATCTTGATGTTCGAGCGCGGTCCGTCGACGCGGAACAGCGTGTGACCGTAGCGCTTGAGCAGCGTCGCGGTGTCGATGGAGTCGTCGTCGCCGTCGGCGACCGCGCTGTCGTAGATCTCCAGCGCGGTGCTCAGCCGCATGCTCTGTGGCGCCTGGGCGGTGTAGAGGAAGTCGCGCGGCAGCACGTCGTCGATCTCGTCGCCCGATGAGCTGACGATCGTCTCGTTGCCCTTGGTGCAGGTGATCGCGGGGCCGCGCTCGCGCACCGTGCGGATGTTGTCGGAGATGAGCTGCGCGTCGATCAGGGGGCGCACGCCGTCGTGCACGAGCACCACCGCGTCGCCGGGGCAGTCGGCGGAGACGGCGCGGATCGCGCGGTGGCGGGACTCCTGGCCGGTCGCGCCGCCGTCGACGATCCAGGCGACCTTCGTGAGCTCGTAGCGGGTCACGAGCTGCTCGAACCTCTCCCGCCATGCGGGCAGGATCGCCACCGCGATGCGGTCGATCTCGGGGTGCTCCTGGAAGTGCTGGATCGTGTGCACGATCAGGGGGGTGCCGTGGATCTCGAGGAACTGCTTGGGAAGGTTCTGCGACGACATCCGGGAGCCGATTCCCCCGGCGAAGATCAGCGCTATGTTCATCGTTTCAGCCTCCGTCGCCGGCGACCTGGTCGCTCCGGCCCTCGCGGTCGTTGTCGAGGATGAGCCGGTCGATCACGCGATCGGCTGCACCCGTGTCGATTCTGTCGAAGTTCTCGGCGCGGAAGCGGGCGAGCTTGGACCTCTCGAAGTCGCCCGCGCGGATCGCCTCGACGACCTCGTCGAAAGTCTCGCAGACGCGCCCAGGGGCCGTCTGCTCGTAGTCGCGGTGGAAGCCGCGGGTCGCCGCGTAGATCGTCTTGTCGGGGGCGAAGAACAGCATCGGCCGGTCCAGAAGGGCGAACTCGTAGATGATCGACGAGTAGTCGGTGATCAGGAGGTCGGTGACGTGCAGCAGGCCCAGTCCGTCGTCGAACCGCGTGAAGTCGAAGAACCGGTCGCGGTACTCCTCGGGGATCGGGAGGGGCTCCTTGATGAAATGGTGCATGCGGAACAGCACGACCGTGTCGGCGGGAAGCGCCGCGTAGAGCGCGTCGAAGTCGATCAGCGAGTAGTCGTAGTACGCCGTGTGGTACGAACTGCCGCGGAAGGTCGGCGCGAACAGGATGATGCGCTTCCCGCGCAGGTGCGGATGCTGCGCGAAGAAGTCCGCCGTGAACGCGGCCGTGCGCTGCTCATCGAGGAACCAGTCGATGCGGGGGAGGCCCGTGGGGATGACGGCCTCCTCCTCGATGCCGAAGGCCTCTGCGTAGACCGACCGCAGATGCTCGGAGCCGCTGATCGCATAGGTGTACTGGCGGTGGGGCTGGCGCAGCCCAGGCGAGTCGGTCGCGCCGAAGCGGCTGTAGCCGACCGACTTGAAGCCGCTGCCGGCGTGCCACACCTGGATCACGCGGGTGCGCGGGTCGACGGTGATGGTGTTGAGGAGCCCGAAGTAGTCGTCGAGCAGGATGGTGCCGCTCGTGGCCATGAGGTACACGATGCGGGTCGTCGTGAGCCACCCGGTCGTGGCGGGAAGGCGGAACGAGAAGCGCAGGTCGAACCTGGTGTCGAGCCCGCGCTCGACCATGCGCTCGTGCACGCGCCGCAGGTTCCCCTCCATCGCGGGCTGCTGATCTGAGGCGAACAGGATCCGGCCGGGCTTCGGGCCGACCAGACGCGAGGCGAGGCGGTAGACCGTGCGCACGTACGCCTGCCTGGCGCCCGAGCCGATCAGCATCCGTCGCGCCCGCGCCATAACCGAGCGCCCCTTCGCCGAGGGAGCGGATCGCCGCAGGTGATAGGTGTGGATCAGCAGGTCCAGTCGCGACCGGTCGTCGCTGTTCTCGTCGACTCCGAACGACACCGTCATCGCTGCGCGGTTCTTGTCGTGGAGGAAGACCCGCGACTGCCGGTCGAGCTCCTCGAGCGCACCGCCGTCGTACGAGGCGATCGGACCGGGCGCGCCGTGCGCGTACGCCCGGATGCGCCACGTGCCGTCGGGGACCGCCGCACGGTCGGCGAAGGTCGTGACGTTGATGCGGAGTGCGAAGACGCCGTCGCCCTCGTCGGACGAGGTCACGTCGAAGCGGCGCATGCCGTCGGTGAGCGCGAAGGCCACATCGGCGGGCTCCGCCGCGTCGGCTGCGGTCAGCCGCAGCCGGATCGTCAGATGGATGCGGTCCCAGGCGATCTCGACCACGTCGAGCACCTGGTGCACAGCGGCGGAGGAGGCGTCGAGAGCCTGCGATCCCGGTGATGCCTGAGCGGCCCGCCGCACACTTCTCGGAGGATCAGCGGGCATTCGAGAAGTATATGTCACGCGCTTTCGCGCGACCCGGGGGCGCCGCCGGCCGGGCGGCCCGCGCACTGGATGATCTCGTCGACGATGCGCGCGGCCGAGCCGCCGTCGTCGACGCTGCCTCGTCGGCTCAGGAACTGTCCGATCGCGTCGGCGTGGGCCTCGCGGTCGAAGTGCGCGACGGCGGCCAGCAGCTCCGCGCTCGAGGTGGCGACCGGAAGCGGCAGGTCGGCGGCGCCCGCGCGCTCGGCGCCGAGCGGCGTCGCGAACAGGAAGGCCGGCCTGCCGGTGAGCAGATAGTCGGACATCCAGCCTGAGCGGTCGGTCATCCCCGCGTCGGCGACGGCGAGCAGCTCCTGCAGGTCGGGGTGGCGAGACGCGTTGTGGCAGTACGCCGGAAGGCCGGCCAGCCACATGTCGGCCTCGGCCCTGGCGACGTGGGGCGCGCGGACGAGCACGTCCCACGTTCCGCCGAAGCGCTCGGAGAGAGTCGAGCGCAGGGCCGCGAAGTCGATGCCGCTCAACGGCGCGGCGAGGGCGTCGTCGCTGCGCGCCGGCGCGTACAGCAGGAACCTCTGCCCCGTCTCGGCGACGTGCAGACGGTCGAGCACCTTCTTGCGCAGCGCGGCCGACCTCCCGGGCGACGTGTCGACGAGCAGGTCGTTCCTCGCGTGCCCCAGCCGCAGCCGCCGTGCGGGGGCGCCGGCGAGCAGGTCGTCTTCGGATGTGCTGCCGGTGAGCACGACGTCGGTCTGCGGATCGAGCGCGCTCCCGCCTGGCCACGCCTGCAGCCAGAGCTGATCGGGGCTCTTGACGACCCCGGCCTCGTGCAGGCGGCGGCCGTCGTGCACGACGACCTTCGCGCGGGCGATCGCCCGGAAGCAGTCGGCCGTGCCCTCTCGGACGAAGCGGAACTCGCGGGGGAAGGGCCCCACCGACGGTGCGCGCAGCACCCAGGTGATCGTGTGGGCGGGTGCGCGACGGAGCAGCTCCTCGGCGATGTACTTCGCATCGCCCGTGTACTCGCCGTCGGTCTCGACGAACACGATCGAGGCGTCGTCGACCGTGGCCGTGCGGGCGACCCGCCGCTTGCCGACTCTCGAGATTCGCCGGTCGATCGGGGTGGTGAGCTTCTCCTGCACGACCAGTCGCACCCCGCGGACGCCCAGGTGGATGGCGCGAACGAAGATCTCGACGGCGCGGAAGACGCTGCCCACGAGCAGCGTGAGCAGCTTTCCTTCGAGCAGCTTGTCGATCATCGCTTCCTCCGGGGGATGCTCTCGACGAACTCGACGAGCCGACGCCGGGTGCGCTCACGCAGCTCTGCGCGCCGCCCGAGGTCGGGTTCTGGCAGGTCGTTGCTGACGAGCAGGCGTGCGATCTCGACGAAGTCGAGTTCGTGCTCATCGAAGTATCTGTCGCGCAGGCCGGTGATCTCGGTGAGGAAGGCGAGCTTCTCGCCCCAGATGAGCCCCACCACCGGCACATCGATCGCGTAGGCGGTGATCCCGGCGTGCATGCGCGCGCTCAGGATGATGTCGAAGCCCGCCACGAGGTTCACGAACTGGGCGGACGTCGTCGGCCGGTGCAGCAGCTGGTCGTCGCGCAGGTTCATGGTCTCCACGAGCGACCGGCCGAAGGACTGGTCGACGCTCATGCCGTTGGAGAAGAGGAAGAAATCGGCATCCAGCCGCCGCAGCTCCGCGATGAGATTCCGATAGAAGTTCACGACCGCGTCGGGCGAGATGTCGCCTCCGTACACGGAGAAGTTCTGCGGATTGATCAGGTTGATGCCGATCCGCTGACGCCCCGCGGTGCGCTGCCTCGCCGCAGCGGGGTCGACGATCTCCATCTCGCCCAGCCAGAACACCGGATCGCCGACGCGCTCGGTGACGGTGTCGGCCTTGGTGACGTAGCAGGTGTCGAGCGTCTCGATGTCGTCGCGCGTCGTGATGACCTTCACGTTGTCGTAGTTGAGCACCTTCTTCAGGCGCTGGCAGCGGATGTCGGTCTCGCTGTAGCCCTCGACGCCGACCGCGTTCATCATCACCGGGATGCCGCGCGCGCGGGCGGCCTTCAGGATGAGCTCGTCGATGTAGTTCAGACCCTGCGTCTTGTACTTGATGAACCCGCCGCCGGTGAACACGACCGCATCGAGATCCTTGATGCGCTCCGTGAAGTACCAGCCGAGCTTGGTCTTCCAGTACAGCGCGTTGTAGTGATAGGCGAACCGATCGTTGCGAACGAGCGCCAGCACCGGCCGCTGGAACGCCTTCATGACGGCAGCCGCCCGGAAGTTCAGCCGCCGCACGCCAGAGCGCACACTCGCGTTCTGCGGGTCGACATCGATGTCGACCAGCACCGTGTCGGGGTCATGCGCCCGCAGCAGGTACTTCGAGGCCTCGACCAGCAGGTAGTCGCCGACGTTCTCGTTGGTGAGGAGCCCCACGACGCCTATCGTTGTGCGCACCGTCCGATCCTAAGCGGCGGCGCCGCTGTCGACCGCGGCCAGGAGGCGCTGCGCGATGCTCATGGCGCACGCGTCGCGCTCGGCGGCATCGGCGGGGACCTGCACCCACCGCGCGGCGAAGGCGGCGGCATCCGCTGCGGTCGCCTCGGCTGCGGCGACCGCACGCGCGAGCGCGGCGACGTCGCGCACGATGGGACCGGGCAGGTCGCGCCGGTAGTCGAGGTAGAAGTCGCGCGAGTCGAGGTAGTCGTCGAGGTCGGGAGTGAGGAAATAGCTGGGCACGCCCACGACGGCCGCTTCGTAGAGCACCGAGGAGTAGTCGGTGATGAGGACGTCGGCGACGTGGAGCAGGTCCTGGGTCGAGAAGCCGGGGGCGAGGTCGACGTCGGGGCCGAAATCTGCCGACATCAGCGGGTGGAGCTTGACCACCGTGTGCAGGCCGATCGCGGCGAGCTCGCGGGAGAGCTCCGCGGGGTCGACCGTGACGGTGCCGTCTAGGCGGAAGGTGGGGGCGAAGACCGCGACCCGCGCGTCGCGCAGGTGCGGGTGGGCGGCGTGGATGCGGTCGCGCACGGCGTCGGCCTCGTCCCGGTCGCGCAGGTGGTCGACGCGGGGGAGCGGTGCGACGACGACCTTCTCGATCGCCGTACCGAAGGCCTCGGCATAGGCCGGTCGGCACTCCTCGGCGCTGGTGAGCACGACGTCGTAGCCCTCGTGCATGCGCATCGCCGCGGCCAGGCGCCCGTCGCGCCCCTCGTCCTGGTCGAGGATGCTGAGGCCGAACTTCTTGAACGCGCCCAGCGCGTGCCAGATCTGCACGACCGTGAGCTCGCGGCGGTGCGTCGGAACGCTCGCCACGATCGCGTAGGTGTCGACCACCAGCACCCGCGCGGTCGCGACATGGTAGAGCTGGCGCAGCATGTGGAAGACGTAGCCGATCTTGGGGATGATGCCCGGCGGCATCATCTTCACGAGCATCGTCACGCGCACAGTGGGGTCGAGCCGGCGCACCGCGTCGGCGATGTCGGCGAAGTCGGCCGGCACCGTGGGGTGCTCCCTGCTGATCATCACGACCTTGCGCTGCACGGGAAGGAGCTTGAGCGGCGCGTAGACGACCCGCAGCCCGAACCGGGCGAGGGCGGCGGCGGTCAGCCACAGCCACATCCGCGAGCTCGCCCGCGTGGGCGCGGGGGCGCTGCCGCCGGGGGCGACCGGGGCGACGTCGGCGTGGCGCGCGGGCCGGCGCAGGATCACGTCGCGCACGATGCGCTCGCTCGAGTGCCCGTCGCACGCGCCCATGAACCGCTCGAGGAACTGCTCGGTCGCACCGTCGACCGTCGCTGCCGCGATCGCGGCCGCCAGCTCGTCCGAGCGGCGCACGACGGGGCCGGTGAGGTATTGGGCGAACGGGTAGTAGAAGTCCCGATCGGCGGTGTACTGCTCGAGGTCGGGGCAGAAGAACACGATCGGCCGCCGCAGGAGGGCGAACTCGAAGATGGCCGATGAGTAGTCCGTGACCAGCACATCGGCGGCCATCATCAGCTCGGTGATCTCGCGGTCGTCGGTGACGTCGACGACCTTCGTGACGCCGGGGCGCGCGGAGCGCAGCGACCGCACGAACGGGTGCATCTTGACCAGCACCGTCCACCCGTCGCCCAGGTCGGCTCCCAGCCCATCCCAGTCGACGCTGTCGTAGTCGAACGTCGCGGTGAGCTGCCCGTTTCCGCGGAACGTCGGAGCGAACAGCGCGATCTTCGACGAGTCGGGGATGCCGTAGCGCTCGCGCACGGCTGCCGCCGACGCGGCGACGGTCGATTCATCGAAGAACGCGTCGGTGCGCGCGACGCCCAGCGCCCGCACGCGTTCGATCGGGATGTCGAAGGCCTCTGCGTAGTCGCCGCGGATCGACTCGGCGCTCACGGTGGCGTCGGTGTAGTTGCGATGTGCGATCGTGCCGGGGGCGGGCCCGCCTGGGAGGCCGGCACGGCTGTAGCCGACGCGCTTGAAGGCGCCGGCCGCGTGCCAGACCTGCACGAGCCTGGTGCCGCGGCGGATGCGGGAGGGGTAGATCAGCGGATACAGGTCGTCGAGCACGATCGTGTGCGCCGAGGCCATGAGCCACGGCAGCCGCACCATGTCGGCGAGCGGACGCCGGGCGCGCAGACGCGGCTTGAACACCCCGATCACGTCGGCATCCGGCTCCTGGCGCAGGATCTCGTCGCGCAGGAAGGCGAAGTTGCCGGTGAATCCCGCGCGCGAGTCCGAGAGGAAGAGCACGCGGTCGTCGTGCACCCGGCGGAGCATGCGCGCGAGCGCATACATCGCCGTGTAGGGAAGGAACCGCCAACGCTGCAGCAGTGCGCTGCGCCGAAGGATGCTGCGAAGGCTGGTCTGTGCCACGACTCCCTCTCAGTTGACCCGGGCGGATCCCGAACGGCCGATTCTACCCGGCGCGTTCTGGACACCTCCTGTTCACTCGCTCTGGGCAGACTCGCCGGCATGGATCTTCTCGTGGTCGGCTCAGGTCTGTTCGGTCTCACGATCGCCGAGAGGGCGGCCGATGCCGGGCGCGACGTCGTGATCATCGATCGACGCGATCATCTCGGCGGCAACGCCTACAGCGAGGCCGACCCCGACACCGGCATCGAGGTCCACCGCTACGGCGCGCACCTGTTCCACACCTCGAACCCGACGGTGTGGGAGTACGTCAACCGCTTCACGGCTTTCACCGACTACGTGCACAGGGTCTACACGACCCATGGCGGGGTCGTCTACCCGCTGCCGATCAACCTCGGCACGATCAACCAGTTCTTCTCGTCGGCGCGCACGCCGGACCAGGCGAGAGCGCTCGTGCGGGAGCAGGCGGGCGAGTTCGATCCTCGGACCGCCCGCAGTCTCGAGGAGCGCGGGATCGGGCTCATCGGCCGCCCGCTCTACGAGGCCTTCATCCGCGACTACACCGCCAAGCAGTGGCAGACCGATCCGCGCGAGCTTCCTGCCGAGGTGATCAGCCGACTGCCCGTGCGCTACACCTACGACAACCGCTACTTCAACGACACCTGGGAGGGTCTTCCCGTTGAGGGCTACACGGCGTGGCTCGAGCGGATGGCCGACCACCCGCGCATCGAGGTGCGACTCGAGACGGACTTCTTCGACGAGACCCAGCCCCTCAACCGGCGCGACACGGTGGGGCAGGTGCCCATCGTCTACACCGGGCCGGTGGACCGCTACTTCGACTACGCCGAAGGCGAGCTGGGCTGGCGCACGCTCGACTTCGAGCGGGAGGTGCTGCCGGTGGGCGATTTCCAGGGCACGAGCGTCATGAATTACGCCGACGCCGACGTGCCCTACACGCGCATCCACGAGTTCCGCCACTTCCACCCCGAGCGCGCCGATCGGTATCCGTCAGATCGCACGGTCGTCATGCGGGAGTACTCGCGGTTCGCCGAGCGCGACGACGAGCCCTACTACCCCGTCGGCACGCCGGCCGACCGTGCGCGCCTGCTCGCCTATCGCGACCTGTCGGCGGGGGAGCCAGGGGTGCACTTCGGTGGGCGGCTGGGCACCTACCAGTACCTCGACATGCACATGGCCATCGGCTCCGCGCTGTCGATGTGGCGCAACGACCTCGCCGCCTGACGGGCGGCGAGGTCGTTGCGCCGCCCGTCAGGTCAGCGCATCGGCGAACTCGACGGCCTGGCGCTGCAGCTGCTCCCAGAGCTCCGCGCGGCGCTCGGCGATGCGCGCCGCCAGAGCGTCCTCCCGTTCGATGAACGAGGTCAGCTTCGCGATCATGCCGTCCGCCATGCGGTCGAGCTGTTCCCGCGACATCGACGGGGTGCGGGGCACATCGCAGAGGAACTCGTCGTCGCCGAAGTAGTCGCGCGGCATCCCGCGGCGGGCCGACATGCCGATGAAGGCGGCGGGCTTGTCGTAGGCGAGGAAGGGCAGCCACCCGTGCAGGCGCTTGCCGAAGGCGAAGCGGCAGTCCGTGTAGCGCGCAGCGAAGGACGGGTGCTTGGCGAGTGCCTTGTTGAACCCCTCGTGGAACTCCCTCCCCGTGGGCTCCGCCCGCAGGAGCTTCTCGAACGGACGGCGGTCGATCTCGATCACGGGGAACAGATCGAGCATGAGCCGGTTGGAGTCGCCGGCGGCGTTGATCATCGACCGCACCTCGAGCCCCTGAGCCGCGGCGAAGTCGGCGAACCGGCGCAGCGGATGGTCGGCGATGTTGTCTTCGGTGAACAGGAACGAGTCGAAATTGACGACGACCACATCGCGCGTGGAGTCGGGGGCGTCCAGCAGCCGGTCGGTGAACAGCGATGTGCACGGCGCCCACCGCGGACTCGTGACCGGGCCGACCTTGCGCACGAGCTCCGCCTCCTTGTTCGCGCGCACGACGATCTCGGGAGCGCGGGCGGTGACCCTGCGCACCGCGGCGGTCTCTTCCGGGGTCGGATTCTGCAGGATGCCGGTGGACCACAGGTAGAACTTCTTCGACTCGAACCGGTCCCACTGCTTGGCGAGCTTCGCGTGCAGGTGCTTCGACGAGTTCGTCTGCACGAACATGCCGCCGGGGCCGATGATGACGTTGTCGGTCGGCCGGTCGCCCTTGCGCAGGTACTCCGGTTCGCTCACCTGCCGGAAGTCGAGGTCGATGAGGCCGTCGAACAGCTCCTTGGTGACCTGGTAGAGCAGGGCGTCGCCGGCGTTTCCTCGGATGCCGAGCGTGATCCACAGTGCGCGCTTCACGCGGCGCTCCCGTCTGCGGCATCCGCCGCGTCGTCGTGTGTCGCCGCGTCGACGAGCTCGTCGAGCATGCGTGTGTAGCGTTCGGCGAACCTGGCCAGCGAGAAGCTCTGCTCGAACACACGTCGATTGCGCTCGCCCCACTCGATGCGATCGCGAGAGCCGAGGACGCGGCACGCGTCGTCGATGGTGTCTTCGTCGACGAACAGCACGTTGCCGTCGAGGTCCACCTCGGGGTTTCCGCCGACGGGCGAGAGGATGAGCGCCTTGCCTGCGCGCATCGCCTCGAGGGTCGCCAGATCGAAGATCGACCTGCGGTGCATCATGACGTAGTAGTCGGCGTAGTCGAGCAGCGCCAGCAGCCGGTCATGGGTCATGCGCTCGCCGACCAGCCGCGCCGTGAACGACCAGTCCTTCTGGGCGGCTTCCATGGCGCAGAAGCGGGCCTGGTCGGAGGCGGCGCCGACCGCGATCCACACGACGCGCCTGCCCGACATGGCCGCGTGCCGCTGCAGCAGGGCGGGAACGCGATCCATCCCCTTGTCGTGGTTGAAGTCGCCGACGCTGATGAAGACGTCGGTCTGATCGTCTTTGACGGGCAGGCGCAGGCGCCGCAGCACCGCCTCCGCGACATCCTCGCCGGCTGCCGGTGCGTCGTGGTCGACGGCGGAGACCGTGTTGTACAGCGCCCGGTCGGCGAACGAGATCGACGAGTCCTCTCCGATGCGTGCCGTCGCGCGATAGGTGTCGCGCGCTCCCAGGCTCGGGAAGTAGACCGTGACGGCGTTGTCGAGCACGAGCTGCTCGAGGCTCGTGGCGGCGTTGTTCTCGTGCGGGGTGGGGGTGCGCCCGATCGAGCGCATCTCCTGCAGCGTGCTGCCCTGCTGGTGGTAGACGACGACGTAGGGAGCCCCCAGCAGCAGCGCCCCGTAGGCGCTTCCCAGCTCGTGACAGACGAACAGCAGGCGGCGGCCCTCCGCGCGGGCAGCCAGCACGGCGGGGTCGGTGCGCACCGCCTCGCCCGCGATCACGATGTCGGCGACCTTCGCGCTGAGGCCGGCCAGCTCCACCCGGAGTCGTTCGCGCAGCTCGGCCTTGCCCTCGCCCTGGAAGAGATACTCCAGCCGCGCACCGCGGTAGGAGTCGCCCAGAGCCACCCGCTGCGTGGCCAGGACGCCGCCGGGGCCCCCGGTCTTGCCCGCGGCGGGGTCGTACTCGCGGTAGGCGGCGCCGAACACCGTGAGCTGTGGGCCGGGTTCAGGGGCGCCGGGCGCATCGCCGTCCCGCAGCGACCGCAGGAACGCGCCCTCGCCGTCGACGTTGTGGCGCCTGCCCATGTCGCCCAGCTCATCGAAGTAGTGGCCGTGGTCGGCGCTGCCGTCCACCGTCGAGAAGCCGTACACATCGACCCCGTCCAGGGAGCCGCGGCGCTGGTGGATCATCCACAGGATCTGCGCACCGCTCGTGGGGAGGATCAGCCCCGAGCTCTCCCAGAGCGAGTGCTTCGCAGCGGTGTCGATGTGGGTCACCTTGCCGGGGGAGAACAGCACGTCGCGATGGAGGATGTCGGCGTGGGCGGGCACCTCCAGCAGGTTGCGGAAGACGTCCATCTCCCACACCACGAGATCGAAGTGCTCGATGACGTATCGGTCGGCCACGTCGCGGTGCGCGCCGCGCACCCAGATGTCGGTGCGCGCTCCGTAGTCGGTCTCGTACCCGCGGGGGAAGTTGTTGAATCGGATGACGACGTCGTGGGCGTCGATCTCGGCGCCGCGCGCCTGGCCGAGCGGTCCGGAGCCGTTGCCGACCACCGCGATGGTCCCCTTCGCGATCAGGGCGCCGAACACGTCGTGGTCGCGGCTCGCCTCCAGCGCGTCCGCCACCCGCGCCGTGCGCTCGGCGCCGCGGCCGCCGAGGCCCAGATCACGCGCGAAGCGGGCGACCGGCAGGCACAGCGACAGCGCCGGCAGCGAGCCGGGCTTCTTGGCGAGCCAGGTGCGCAGCATCCGCTCCGCCTCCACTCGGTCGCCGGCCTCCAGCAGCACGGCGCAGAAGACCAGCCAGATGCGGGGGTGCAGCGTGTCCCACGCCACGGAGTTGCGGCTCATCGCACGCGCCCGGCTGACCAGCTGCTCCGTCGCCCCCTGGTCGCGCCACTCCGATCGGGTGAGGGCCAGATCATCGAGCGCGCCGCGCTCGGGCGAGGGGTCCGCCGAGCCGCGGGGGCGGTCGGGGGCGAACAGGCGGCGACGCAGTGTGCGCAGGCGGCGCACCAGCGCGCGCAGCGGCCCGATGCGCTTGAGCGACCGCTTCGCGGTCTCGAGGGGACGGGTGAGTGTGGTCTTCATGGCTCCGTGACGCGCGATGTCGGTGTGCGTGGAGTGATGGTAGGCAGGCCCGTCTGTCCGTCGAATGTCTCGCGGGAGTACGGCCGGTGAACGGCCCCGCCCCAGCCAGGGAGCCGTCATCCCTGCGGGCTAGAGTGACGACCGATTCGGAAACAGGAGCACGCCATGCAGCACCCCCCGGCGAACGGCGCCGTCGTCGCGATCATCCCCGCCCGCGGCGGATCCAAGGGGGTGCCCCGCAAGAACGCCCTGCCGGTGGGCGGGGTGCCGCTGGTCGTGCGGGCGGTGCGGGCGGCGCAGGCCTCCGTACTCGTCGACCGGGTTCTCGTCTCGACCGACGACGCCGAGATCGCGGCGCTGGCACGTGCTGCGGGCGCCGAGGTGGTCGACCGCCCCGCGGAGCTCTCGGGCGACGCAGCCGGTTCGGAGAGCGCGCTGCTGCATGCCCTGACCGAGATCGACCCGGATGGCACGGCCGTGCGCACGGTGGTCTTCCTTCAGGCGACGTCGCCGTTCATCCCGTCCGACGGCATCGACGAGGGCGTGCGGCTGGTCGACGGGGGTGCGTACGACTGCGCCTTCTCGGCCTACGAGACATTCGGCTTCCTGTGGCGGCGTGATGCCGACGCAGCGGCCGAGGCGATCAACCACTCCGCCGGAGTGCGGCCCCGACGCCAGGAGCGTGAGCCGCACTACCTCGAGACCGGTGCCTTCTATGTGCTCGACGCCGCAGGGTTCCGTGCGGCGGGGCATCGCTTCTTCGGCAGGATCGGGATCGTCGAGGTGTCGGAGACCAGCGCCGTCGAGATCGACGACGCCACGCAGTTCGCGATCGCCGGCGCACTGGCGCCGCTTGTGGACCGGCCGGCGCGCATCGAGGCCGAGGCGCTCGTGACCGACTTCGACGGGGTGCACACCGACGACACGGCCACCGTCGACGCCGACGGACGCGAGAGCGTTCGGGTGAGCCGCTCCGACGGCATGGGGGTGGGGATGCTGCGACGCGCCGGCATCCCGATGCTCATCCTGTCGACCGAGGTCAACCCCGTCGTGCGCGCGCGCGCAGAGAAGCTGCGCGTGCCGGTTCTGCACGGAGTGGTCGACAAGGCGGCGGCGCTGACCGAGTGGGCGGCAGCGGGCGGCATCGACCTCGCTCGCACCGCCTATCTCGGAAACGACGTCAACGATCTGGGCGCGATGCGGCTCGTGGGATGGCCGATCGCCGTCGCCGACGCGCATCCCGCCGTGCGCGCCGCCGCCAGGATCGTGCTCGACCGCCGAGGCGGAGCGGGCGCCGTGCGCGAGCTGATCGACCGCATCCTCGCCTGAGAGCGCGAGGGGCAAGCTTCTCCTGGCTGTGCACCTGTCGCCACCTCGACGTCACCTCTCGTCAACCTTCGAGCCGGACCCTGGCACGAAGGAACGAAAGGAACCCGAGATGACCGTCACCATCGGATCGAACGTCATCGGCGGCAAGAACCCCGTCTACGTGATCGCCGAGATCGGCCTCAACCACAACGGCGATGTGGAGCTCGCCAAGCAGCTCATCGATGTCGCTGCGGATGCCGGCGCCAACGCCGTGAAGTTCCAGAAGCGCACCCCCGAGATCTCGACGCCCGAGCACATGCGCGACGTGCCGCGCGAGACCCCGTGGGGCACGATGACCTACCTCGAGTACCGCTACCGCGTCGAGTTCGACCGCGACCAGTACCTCGAGATCGGCGACCACGCCACCCTCCGCGGGCTCGAGTGGTTCGCCTCGCCCTGGGATGTGCCCAGCGTCGCCTTCCTCGAAGACCTCGAGGTGCGCACCCACAAGGTCGCCTCGGCGAGCCTGACCGACCTCGAGCTGCTGCAGGCGCTGCGCGACACGGGCAAGCCGATCATCCTGTCGACGGGCATGTCGACGATCGAGCAGATCGACCGGGCGCTGGACGTGCTCGACCCCGACAAGGTCGTGCTGATGCACGCCACGTCGACCTATCCGATGGAGCCCGAAGAGGCCAACCTCAAGACGATCGGCACGCTGCGCGACCGCTACGCCGGCATCCCGGTGGGCTACTCCGGTCACGAGCGCGGGCTGCAGATCTCGCTGGCTGCCGTGGCGCTGGGCGCGGTCGCCGTCGAGCGGCACATCACTCTGGACCGCACGATGTGGGGCTCCGACCACGCGGCCTCGCTCGAGCCGAACGGCCTCGAGCACCTCGTGCGCGACATCCGCGTCATCGAATCGGCACTCGGCGACGGCGTCAAGCGCGTCTTTCCCGGCGAGCTCGCGCCGATGGCGAAGCTCCGGCGCGTACCGGCATGACCGAGCAGCACGAGGGCGGGCCGCGCGTGGTCGGCATCGCCGACGCCGACTCCTACGTCAAGTGGGCGGCGGCCCTGCTCGGCGCGGTCGGGCGCGCGCAGTCCCGCCTCGTGCTCGTGCGGACGCCGCTGACCGTGAGCGCCGACCAGGAGCGCGCGGCGCTGGCCGGCAGCGGCATCTCGGCAGCCCAGCTCGAACGCCTCGACTTCGCCGACCTGCGGGGCTGGCTCGAGGCGACCGCCCCCGACGTGGTCGTGGTCGCCGGCCGAGGGCCGTTCGTGCGGATGGTCGTGCACGCGGTGCGCACGCTGCATCCTCGGCCGGTGATCGTCTCCGGCATGCCGGGCATGTCGATCCCCGCGCAGCGCGGCGCCGTGCACTACCGCCGCGAGGTGGACCTGTTCGTCGTGCACTCGCGCCGCGAGAAGCGGGCGTTCCGCGATCTGGCCGAGCGGATGGAGGTGCCGCTGCGTCTCGGGCTGGCGACCCTGCCGTTCGCCCAGAGCTCGGTCATGCGCCACGGCGGCGACGATCTCGTCTTCGCGGCGCAGGCGCTCGTGCCGAGGGAGCGCGAGGAGCGACTCGCCCTCGCCGACATCCTGCGGCGGGCCGCGATCGCCCACCCCGACCGGCGGGTCGTCGTCAAGCTCCGTTCGCGCCCGGAGGTAGGCGAGCGAGAGACCCACCACGACGTCGCGCCCTACCCCGAGCTCTTCCGCGAGCTGGGCGAGCTGCCGCGCAATCTCGTCTTCTCGCACGAGCCGATGTCCGAGGCGCTCGCGGGCGCCGAGGGCCTGGTGACCGTGAGCTCGACGGCGGCGATCGAGGCGATCGCGCGCGGGATCCCGGTGATCGCCGTCGACACCTTCGGCATCTCCAAGGCGAACCTGAACATCGTCTTCGCCGCCAGCGGCGTGCTCGGCGGCGCCGACGAAGTCATCGCGCGCAGGTTCCGGCATCCGACCGTCGAGTGGGTGAGGGACAACTACTTCCACGAGCCGGCGCGCTCGACGTGGTGGTCCGAGGTCGAGGGGCTGCTCGCCGCTCGGCGCGAAGGCACCCTCGTGTCGCCGCCGCCGACACGCCTGCGAGGCGGCTGGATCCGCGAGGCGTGGGATCGCAAGAGCGTGCTCGGCGTCTACGACCGCACCGTGTCGGGGTGGATCGCGCTGCGCCTGGGGATCCCGGTGCGGGCGGTCATCCTGTGGGCGCGTGCGCGGCGCGGCAGCACCGGCCGGTTCTCGTGGGCGGAGGCCGATTCCGACATCACGCTGACGCCGGCGCTCTATCAGGAGCCGCTGCGTCAGTCCTGATGGGGCAGGTCGGCCACGGGCGCGCGCCGCTCGTCGACGCGCGCCCGCCAGCCGCCCACGTGCGACGACCGTGCGGCGCAGACGACCAGGAGGAACCACGCGAATCCGCCGAGGATGGTGCTCTCGATGACCCCGTTGGCCAGGAGCGTGATGAGGATCAGCGCCGGCCAGGTGTACACGGTGGAGCGCCGTTCGGCGGCGGTGACCCAGGCGCGGGCCAGGGCGAGGCCGGCGAAGGCGACGAACAGCACGACGCCGATCCATCCCGCCTGCAGCAGCACGTCGAAGTAGGCGTTCAGCGCCGAGGTGTGGTCGGTGCCCAGGCGGAAGTTCACGAGGAAGAACGGAGGATGCCGCGGCGACCACGCGCCGAACCAGCCCCAGCCCTGCACGGGGGAGAGCTCGGAGAAATCCAGCACGGCGTTCCACAGCCGTGACCGGGTGAGGAAGTCGGGCTCGGCGTTCAGCCAGTACACGAGGGGTCGGCGGAACGCGTAGCCGAGGGTCACCAGCACCACGACCGTGGCGCCGATCCCCAGCTGCAGCGCGGGCCTGGATTCGGGCGAGGTCCGCCGCACGAGCCACAGCAGCCCCGTCGCGGTCGCCGCGATGACCGCGAGCACGAGCACGATGGGCGAGGCCGTGAAGATCGCCAGCAGCACGCCGAGCGAGACGGAGAAGATCGCCGTCCCCTGCCGCACCGACCGGGTGCGCCACTCGACCAGGAACGTGATGACGGCGATGACCACGACGAGCCCGAGGCGCGTGCGGGTGCCGAACAGTCCCTGGATCGGGCCCCCGTCGGCGAGGTTACCCGCCACCGAGAGGAAGGGGATCGGGGAGTCGATGAGAATGCCGCTGAATACCTCGATGGCGAGCGAGCCGATCAGATAGACGCGCAGCACGTCGCCGACGGCGCGCACCGTCTGAAGGGTGTCGCGGATGTGCGTGACGACGATCGCGAGAAAGGTCACCGCCGCCATCGTCAGCCAGCCGGCCAGGGTCAGGGTGGCGCTCGGGCTCCACAGGGTCGTCAGCAGCAGCCAGAGCAGGAACGCGGCGAGCGTGAGCGGCATGAAGCGCAGCGGCGAGAGCTCGTCGCGGCGGGCGTAGAGCACACCGGCTCCCACGACGCACAGCCCGACGATGATGGTGGCGTAGGGCGCGTCGCCCATGAGCCGCGCGATCAGGTGGCTGCCGAACAGCGCGCCGATCGTGGTGATCGTGTAGGCCCAGGCGAACGGCGCCGAACGCAGCAGCTCGCCGAGGGCGCGTCGGCGCTGCTGCGGTGCGCCGCTCACGCGGCCTGCTTGGTCGGCTCGCCGCGTTCGATGGCCAGGCTCTGTTCGGCAGGTCCCTCGCCGATGTGCGGCGACTGCTTGATCTTGAACGCGAACAGCACCAGCAGCGCCCAGCCCCACAGCAGCAGCGGCGACGACTCGGCGATGCCCTGCACCAGCAGCAGCGCCCCCAGAAGAGTCGGCAGCAGCGCGATGGGCGAGTAGGGCCGGTCGGCGCGCAGATCCCAGCGGGGGCGGTCGACGGCGAAGAACCACGAGCGCCAGATGAAGGCGAGGTAGGTCAGGATGATCAGCACGAGGCCGATCGCGCCCAGCTGCAGATAGACGTCGAGCCACATGTTGTGGGCCTGCATGACCGACTCGCCGTGATCGACGATCCACTGATCGAAAGCGGGGTCGTTGGTCACCCACGGCGTCGAGAAGCCCCATCCGACGATCGGATGCTGCGCGGCGCGCTCGAGCACCAGACTCCAGATGCCCTCGCGTCCGGTGAGGTCGGCCTCGCGGCCGAGCGCCGTGAAGATCGCGCCGCGCAGCAGCCAGAACGTGACGGCGCCGCCCACTCCGATGACGGCATAGCCGACGTAGTACTTCGTGCGGGCGCCAGGACCCTTCGCCGTGCGCATCAGCAGCACGGTGGCCAGCACCACCGCGACCGCGATCGCGCAGATCACGGCGGTCGCGGAGCCCGCGCGGGAGAAGAGGTAGGCCGACAGCGCGATCCACCCGATGAGCGTCGCCCGGTAGGGCGCGCGCAGGGCGAGGCGGATCGCGAACACGATGATCGCCAGCAGCGCGACGGGGGCGAGCAGATTCGAGTTGCCCATGATGCCCTGGATGCGCCCGCCGTCGAGCAGGTTCGCGCGCGACCAGAACACGATCGGGTCGACCTGCTCGTCGGTGGTGGCGAAGCCGGGCAGCACGGGCTCGCCGACGACGACGGCCACCCACAGCTCGAACACGAGAGAGAGCGCCATCACCCATTTCAGGGCGGATGCGAGACTGCGGGTGACCTCCCGCCAGGTGAGCACGCTCCCCACGAACATCGCCTGCAGTGTGGTGATCCACAGCAGCAGCAGGGTCACGGCGGTCGCGCCGATCCACGCGGTCCACAGGAGCGACAGCGTCGCCCACGCGAGGTAGCCGACGACGAACCAGGGCAGGCGCCGCCACTGCACCGCGGGGCGCAGCACGATCCACAGGATCACCGACAGCACTCCGCCCGAGATCGTGACGACCGCCGCGACCACCTCGCCGAACGCGTGCACCCAGGCGGTGCCGGACACCGTCATGAACAGCAGGAACGTGCACCAGGCCCGCAGCATCAGGTGGCTGGTCTTCTCGCGAAGCGGAGCGGTCGGCGGTGCCGACGCGGGATGCTTCGAACTCACGGCCATGGTGCACTCAGGGTATCGCGCCGCGCCCGTAGGCTGAGGGGCATGCTCACCGGCATCTCGAACACGCCCCGTGACTACGCATGGGGATCGACCTCGCTCATCGCCGACCTCGAGGGGCGCACGGCAGACGGGCGGCCGGAGGCGGAGGTCTGGTTCGGCGACCACGCCGGATCTCCCGCACTGACCGCCGACGGGACGCCGCTGCCGGACTGGCGGGCAGCAGAGGGGGAGCCCGAGCGGCTCCCGTACCTGCTGAAGCTGCTGGCCGCGGCATCCCCGCTGTCGATCCAGGCCCACCCCTCCAAGGCGCAGGCAGAGGTCGGGTTCGCCCGCGAAGAGGCGGCCGGCATCGACCGCGACGCCCCCGAGCGCACCTACCGCGACGACAACCACAAGCCTGAGCTCATCGTCGCGATCGGGGATTCGTTCACGGCGCTCGCCGGGCTGCGCGAGCTCGAGGCGACCAGGCGCCTGCTGGCGGCCCTCGGCGACGCGGGCGCCCCCGTCGCCGAGCGCCTGAGCGGGGCGGATGCGGCGACCGCCCTGCGCGAGACGATCGCGTGGCTGCTCTCGGGCGATGCGCACAGCGAGGTCGACGCGATCATCTCGGCGCTGCCCGCCGCCACCAGCGACGAGTTCGACGTCGAACTCGACGTGTTCTGCGCGGTTGCCGACGCCTATCCGGCCGACCCCGGGGTCGTCGTGGCGCTGCTCATGAACGTCGTGCTGCTCGCGCCAGGCGAGGGCGTGTTCGTGCCCGCGGGGGTGCTGCACGCCTATCTCGAGGGACTGGGCGTGGAGATCATGGCGGCCAGCGACAATGTGCTGCGCGGCGGACTGACCCCCAAGCACATCGACGTCGCCGAGCTGCTCGACGTGCTCGACACCACCCCGGGACCCGCCCCCGTGGTGCTCCCCGTCGATGAGGGCGACGGCATCTCGCGCTACCGCACCCCTGTCGCCGACTTCGTGCTGCGCCGCGTCGAGGCGGCGGGCGGTGAGGTGCGCGTGCCCACGGCGGCACCGGCCATCGCGCTGTGCACCGCCGGCGAGGTCGCCGTGGCGGGCGCGCGCGGCGGCGGTTCCGTCGCGCTGCGGCCGGGGGAGGCCCTCTATGCCACGGCCGACGAAGAGGCCGTCACCGTGACCGGTCGCGGCGAGGTGTTCGTCGCGCAGCCGGCCCACAGCGGACTGTGAGCGGATTGCGACACGCCGACGGCGCGTCGCAAACCTTCGAGTGCGAGGTGAGGGTTTACGATCTGCGACTTGACGAAAACGGAATGACACCGCTGTAATTAGTGCATCACGCGGCATCGCGTGGGGGCACAAGGCAAGGCGGGTGAACGAGATGGCGGCCTCACAGTATCGTGCGGGAGTTCCCGACAACTGGTTCGTCGATCCGGTCAATCTCGGTGTACCGGGGGTGCGGCGTCCCGTTGCGGACGACGACAACCCGCTCGCCTGGCAGACCGACGCGCTGTGCGCGCAGACCGACCCCGAGGCGTTCTTCCCCGAGAAGGGCGGATCGACCCGCGACGCCAAGCGCATCTGCACGACGTGCGACGTGCGCGACCAGTGCCTCGAATACGCGCTGCAGAACGATGAGCGTTTCGGCATCTGGGGCGGACTCAGCGAACGCGAGCGCCGCAAGCTCAAGCGCCGCGCCGGCTGACTGGGCGCGCCACGGCGCGTAACACCGGAGCCGACCGACTCGGCGCTTAGGCTGACCAGGCCATGCCCGCCCGAGTTCACGCGATCCTCGTCGTCCGTCCGGACGCCCGCACCTTCGCCGCCATGCATCTGCGGCGCACGCTCACCGCCCTCGATGCGCAGACGCGTCGCGTCGATGCGCTGACCATCGTCGTCTGCGGCAGAGACGCCGAGGTGCACGAGGTCGCCGCCGCGTCGGGCGCCGAGTCGGTGATCACGGCCCCCGCCGGCACCGGCTTCGCCGCCGCCACCGAGATCGCCTCGCTGCGCCTCGGCGACGCCGACGGAGTCTGGCTGCTCGCACAGGACACCGCGCCGGAGCAGAGCGCCCTCGCCAAGCTCGCCGGCGCCCTGGAGCTCGCTCCGTCGGCGGCCTTCGCGGCCCCCAAGCTCGTGCGATGGAACGGCCCGGACGAGATCGTGTCGCTCGGAGTCAGCATGACGCGGTTCGGCAGGGCCTGCGGGCTGGCCGACGGCGAGCTCGATCAGGGGCAGCACGACGGCGGCGAAGACGTCTTGGCCGCCGACGTGCGGGGACTGCTCGTGCGCGCCGAGGCGTGGCGCACGCTGGGCGGACTCGACACGGGGCTGTCGGGCGCCGACGAAGGACTCGATCTCGGCGTGCGCGCGCGCCTGGCGGGCGGCAGGGTGACGGTCGTGCCCGCCGCACACATCGCCGTGGCCGGCGACGGCGTGGCGGGGCTGCCCGCACCCATCGGCGGCGCTGCCCGTCGCCGCATCGCCTATGCGTCGCGCGCGGCACAGCTGCACCGGCGGCTCGCCTATGCGCCGGTCTGGGCGGTGGCCCTGCACTGGCTGACGATCCTTCCGCTGGCGCTGTGGCGCACCGTCGGACACCTGATCGGCAAGGAACCAGGGCTGGTGTGGCCCGAGTGGCGGGCGGCGGTCGTCGCCCTCGTGCGACTCGCATCCGTCGCCCGCGCACGCGGCCGCATCCGGCGCGCGCGCACGGCATCGTGGGCTCAGCTCTCTCCGCTGCGGATCTCGCAGACGCAGCTGCGGGAGAGACTCGACGACGACCCCGACGCCGATGTCGTCGGGGGAGTGCACCGAGGCGACCTGCGCTTCTTCTCGGGCGGCGGCGCGTGGCTCGTGCTGGCCGCGCTCGGGGTGTCGGCCGCCGCGTTCACGGCGCTGCTGGTGTGGCCAGTGATCGGCGGGGGCGGCCTGCAGCCGCTGCGGGCGACGGTCGCGCAGCTGTGGGCGGATGCGGCCTACGGGCGGCGCGCGCTGGGGCTCGAGACGATCGGCCCGGCCGACCCGTTCGCGGGCGTCGTCGCGGTGCTCGGCAGCCTCTGGCCGTCGGCCCCTTCGCACGTCCTCGTGATCCTGTGGGTGCTCGCCCTGCCGCTGGCGGCCCTCGGCGGATGGTTCGCCGCGACGCGGGTCACCGAGCGGTCGCTCCTGCGCGTCGCCGGCGGCGTCGTGTGGATGCTGGCGCCCACGTTCCTGTCCGCCCTCGTCGACCCGCGGCCGGCGGCGGTGCTCGTGCATCTGCTGCTGCCCTGGCTCTTCTTCGCCGGCTCCGCCGCCCACCGCTCCTGGGTGCCTGCCGGCGCCGCCTCCCTGCTCCTCGCCGCCGTGCTGGCGTGCGCGCCGTCGCTCGGCCCGGCCCTCGCGGTGGTGTGGGTGGGGATGCTGGCGCTCGTCGCCGTCGTTCGCGGCGGCGACGGGGTGGCGAAGGTCATCTGGCTGCTCGTGCCCACGATCGTGCTGTTCGCACCGCTGGCGTGGTACCAGCTGCGCCACGGCGAGCTCATCGGGCTGCTGGCCGACCCCGGGGTCACCTGGAGCGGCGCGCAGGTCGAGGCCACCGCATCCGGTCGGGCGCTGCTGGCCGCCGGCATCCCCAGCGCCGATCTGGCCGGGTGGGTCGGGTTCCTCCCCGAGGGCGTGCCCACCTGGTGGGTGCCGCTGCTGGCCGCGCCGATCGCCGTGCTGGCTCTGGTCGCACCGCTCACGGTGCGCTGGGCGGCCGGGGTGACCCTGCTCGTGGTGGCCGCGCTGGGCCTCGGCACCGCCTTCGCGCAGGCCTCCGTCGCCGTGGCCTCGACCGAGGCGACGGCGGTGGCGCTGTGGCCGGGAACGGGACTGAGCCTGGCATGGGCGGGAGTCGTCGGGGCGGCGCTGGTCACCCTCGACACGGGCCTCGTGCGCCGCGCCGGGCGCACCCGCGCCGCGCTGGCGATCGTGTCGGCGTCGCTGTTGGCGGTGCTCGCGGTTCCGTCGCTCACGGCGATGACGAGGGGGACGAGCGCGCTGACCAGCGGACCGGTCAGCACGCTGCCGGCCTATGTCGCCGCCGAGGGGCGCGACGACCCCGACATCGGCACCATCGTGCTCTCCCCGCTGGCGGGTGGCGATCTCGCCGTCGACGTCGTGTGGGGAGGCAGCGAGACCCTCGGCGGGCAGACGACCGTGCTCGCCACCCGCACCACGCCCTCGTCGCACGACGAGCAGCTGGCCGAGCTCGCGGCCGACCTCGTCACGCCGGCGGCCGACGACGTCATCGACAGCCTCGCCGCCGAGGGCATCGGATTCGTTCTCGTGGCGCCGCTGTCGGGGAGCACGGCGGATGCGGCGGCGACGCTGCGCCTCGAGGCCGTCACCTCGTTGAATCAGCGCGCCCGGCTCGATCCGGTCGGCGAGACGGCACGCGGTTCGCTGTGGCGTGTCGCGGGCGACCTCGGCGAGCGTGCGGCGGTCAGCGAAGAGGTCTCCTCGGTGACGGGCATCGTGGCGCTGGGGCAGCTTCTCGCCGTCGCCGCCGCGCTGCTGCTCTCGGTGCCCACGGGCGCCTCGCGCCGTGCCGCACGGCGCTCTCCGCGCATCGTCGGACCGCAGTGGCAGGAGGAGCGATGAGCACGCGCACGCCCTTCGGGTGGGCGACCACCGGAGCACGGGTGCTGGTGGGAACGCTGGTATCTGCAGGCTTCGTGGTCGCCGTCGTCTCGGCCATCTCGGTGCCGTGGCCGACCATCGCCAGGGAGCCCGCCGCTGTGGAGGTGTCGCCGACGGCGACCGACAGCATCCTGGCCTGCACGGGGGATCTCCTGGCCATCGGACGCGACCTCGCCGACGCCAACAGGGTGACCGCCGCCGCCGGCCAGCAGGTCGCCGTCGCGACCGCCGGCGGAATCGACGCCGTGCGCGACACGCTGGAGGGTCCGGCCGAGGGCTCGGGCCCCGCGGTCGTGAGCGCGCCGGCGGTCGACGGCGTCGCCCCCGACCTCGCTGCCGCTGGATCGGCGTCGGTCGACTCCGATGATCTCAGCGGCCTCGCCGCCTCGGCGTGCCGGCCCGCGCTCATGGAGTCGTGGCTCGTCGGCGGATCGGGGTCGACGGGGGCCGCCGATCTCGTGCTGCTGTCGAACCCCGGTGAAGTCGCGGCGACGGTCGAGCTGACCGTCTACGGTGCCGACGGAGCGGCCACCCCCGCAGGCTCAGGACTCGTGCTGCCCGCAGGGACGCAGCGGGCGATCCCGCTGGCCGGCCTCGTGCTCGGCGAGGAGAGCCCCGTCGTGCGGGTGACCTCGACCGGAGCCCCGGTGCAGGCGTCGCTGCAGGCGAGCATCACCCGCACCCTCGAGCCCGGCGGTGTCGACCAGGTCGGCGCGATCGCCGCGGCGACCGCCGAGGCCGTCATCCCCGCGGTGCCGGTGGGCGGTGGCGACGGCGAAGACGCGGCGACGGTCGTGCGCATCCTCGCGCCCGACACCGCCACCGAGGCCCGCGTCACCGTCGTCGCCGACGGCGACGACGCTCCTGCCGCCGACCCGCAGACCGTGCCGCTGACGGCCGGGGTTCCCACCGAGGTCGAGCTGCGGGGGCTGGCTGCGGGGCGGTACACGGTGACCGTCGAGGCCGACGTGCCCGTGCTCGCCGCCGTGTGGCAGACGACGGGCTTCGGCGAGGGCTCGGACTTCGGCTGGTTCACCGCCGCTCCCGCGTACACGGGGCCGAGCCTTCTGGCCACGCCTCCCGGCGGCCAGCCCACCCTCACGGTCGTCAACCCGCAGGCGGAGCCGGTGGCGGTGCGCGTGCAGCCCTCGGCAGGCGGCGACGCCGTCGAACTGCAGCTCGCGCCAGGGCAGACCCTCTCCACGGCGCTGGCTGCGGGCACGGGCTACGTGCTGGATTCGGGTGGTGCCGAGGTGCACGCAGCGGTGACGGTCGCCTCGCCTGCGGGGATCGCGGGCTTCGCGGTCTGGGCATCGGATGCCGCCGCCCCCGCGATCGCCGTGTACCCCTAGCATCCGCCCTTCTCCTTCCGCGACTTGGCAGCTGTTGTCGCTTCGCCGCCCGATCCAGCGGCAAGAGGTGCCAAGTTGCGGGGGGAGGTCAGAAGTAACGGAAACGCTCGGGGCCGAGGTCCCACGGGTCGCGGTCGAGATACTCGGCCGCGGCGCGGAAGACGGCGCCCTCGACCATCATGCGGTGGTGCAGGTCGTCGCTGCGGTGCAGCGGCCCGAGGCGCTCGATCGGGATGCGGTAGAGCGTGATGCGCTTGTCGTCGACGCTCACCCGCCACCGCGGGATGCCGTCGTCGTCGGAGGCGGCCGGCATGTCGGCGATCTCGAACCGCACGTCTCGCAGCTCCGGCCACGCGGAGCGGAGGAACTCGGCGGCGGTGCCGACCGCGAGGTCGAAGCGCTCGATGCGCGTGTCGAGCGGGGGCAGCGGTGGCCGCACGACAGGGCTGCGATCGGCGCGCCCGTGGCGGCCGTGCCGGTCCGGCCTGCGCGCGGCGCGCACCGGCGGAGCCGACCACTTTCCCCGCCGCCACGCCATGGCACCATCCTAGGTCGCGGCGCGGCCAGGTCGCGGCGCGACCAGGTCGCGGCGCGGCAGCGCGAGGCGAGGGTCGGGGGCGGCTACCGTGGAGGCGATGCGCGAAAGACTCTGCTCCAAGGTCGGCTGTGCCCGTGAGGCCGTCTCGACTCTCACGTACGACTACGGCGACCAGATGGCGGCCCTCGGCCCCCTCGGCGCCGCGTCCGACCCGCACGCGCACGACCTGTGCGCCATCCACACCGACCGGCTCTCGGTGCCCAAGGGCTGGGTCGTCGTGCGTCACGAGACCCTGCGCGTCTGAGCTGACTCGGTCACGGTCACGACGCGCCGTGCGGCTCGCGCCCGCGCACGGCGTGTCGCGACCGTAACCGCGGTGGGGGAGAATGGGGGGATGCCTGCTCCCACCGTCCAGACCGCGCCCGACTTCCAGGTCGCCGACCTCTCGCTCGCTGAAGCCGGGCGCCACCAACTGCGCCTCGCCGAGAACGAGATGCCCGGCCTCATGGCCCTGCGCGAGGAGTTCGGTCCGTCGCAGCCGCTCGCCGGTGCCCGCATCGCGGGATCCCTGCACATGACGGTGCAGACCGCCGTGCTCATCGAGACCCTCACGGCGCTCGGCGCGCAGGTGCGCTGGGCCAGCTGCAACATCTTCTCGACGCAGGACGAGGCGGCCGCCGCGGTCGTGGTGGGCCCGACCGGCACGGTCGAGCAGCCCGCCGGCGTTCCCGTCTTCGCCTGGAAGGGCGAGACCCTCGAGCAGTACTGGGCCTGCACCGACCGCATCTTCGACTGGTCGGCAGAGGGCTTCGACGGCCCCAACCTCATCCTCGACGACGGCGGCGACGCGACCCTCCTCGTGCACAAGGGCGTCGAGTTCGAGAAGGTGGGCGCTGTGCCGGATGCGGTGGCCTCCGACTCCGCCGAGTACCGCATCATCCTCGACACCCTCCGCGCCTCGCTCGCCCGCGACCCGCAGCGCTTCACGCGGCTCGCGCAGGGCCTTCTCGGCGTGACGGAGGAGACCACCACCGGTGTGCACCGGCTCTACGAGCTGGCAGCATCCGGCGATCTGCTCTTTCCCGCGATCAACGTCAACGACTCGGTCACCAAGTCGAAGTTCGACAACACCTACGGAATCCGTCACTCGCTGCCCGACGGCCTCAACCGCGCGACCGACGTGCTGATGGGCGGCAAGGTCGCCTTCGTCTGCGGCTACGGCGATGTGGGCAAGGGCGCATCCGAGGCCCTGCGGGGTCAGGGTGCGCGCGTCATCGTCAGCGAGGTCGACCCGATCTGCGCGCTGCAGGCGGCGATGGACGGCTTCCAGGTCGCGCGCCTCGAAGACGTCGCGTCGCAGGTCGACATCCTCATCACGGGCACCGGGAACAAGGACGTCGTGACGGTCGAGCATCTGCTGGCCCTCAAGCACCTCGCGATCGTCGGCAACGTCGGCCACTTCGACAACGAGATCGACATGGCGGGCCTGGAGGCGCTCGAGGGCGCCGAGGCGGTGGAGATCAAGCCGCAGGTGCACGAGTGGCGCCTGCCCACGGGGCGGAGCGTGCTGGTGCTCAGCCAGGGGCGCCTCATGAACCTCGGCAACGCGACCGGTCACCCCTCGTTCGTGATGAGCGCGTCGTTCACCAACCAGGTGCTCGCCCAGCTCGAGCTGTTCACGAAGACGGCCGAGTACCCGATCGGCGTGTACACGCTGCCCAAGCACCTCGACGAGAAGGTCGCCCGTCTGCACCTGGCCGCCCTCGGCGTGCAGCTGACGACCCTCAGCGACGAGCAGGCGGCCTACATCGGCGTGCCGGTCGATGGGCCGTACAAGCTCGACCACTACCGCTACTGACGAACCCCCGACGTGAGTGCGTCGACGCGCTGAGCCTCCAGCTGCAGCGCGTGCAGCTCGCGGTCGCGCCGCACGGCCGCGACGCCGCGCAGGAACGTCTCCGGGTCGACCGGCGGCACCGGCGAGACGTGCGGAGCCGTCTCGGCGCACAGTGATGCCGCGAGCCGTGCCCGCGCAGAGGGCTCCATCGCGTGGGCGTTGCGCACGAACTGCGACACGCGGCGCGAGAGAGCGTCGGGGAGGCGTGCCACATCGGCCCCGGCGGCCCAGGCGTTCAGCGCCGGCGGGGCGTCGGGGGCCGGGGGAGGCAGGGGTGGGGTGCGGGTGCGCTCGCTGTAGGTGCCGGCCAGAAGGTCGCCGAGCCGCTGCGAGCGCGGAGTGAAGGCGCCCACGAGTGCGGCCACGGCGCCCAGTGTGAACCAGATCTCGAACACGCCGACGAGGGCGCGGATGAAGGCCTGACGAAAGCCGGCGGCACCGCCGTCGGTGCGCACGATGCGCCCGCCGACCGCGAGCCGGCCGATGCTGCGCCCGCGCGTCGTCGTCTCGACGACGGTGGGCAGCGCGACGGTCACCAGCACGATCACCGCGATCGTGAGGATCGGCATGACGTCGCCGCCCTGCACCGAGCCGCCGAGCGAGGTCGCCACGACCACGAAGAGCACCAGCACCGCCACGGCGATCAGGAAGTCGATCACGGCGCCCAGCGCCCGCAGGAAGAACCCCAGCGGCTGCACGTCGAGGGCGACCGCTTCGCCGGTGAGCACCTCGTCCTGGCTGATCTCGATCGCCGCGGGCATGGCTACAGTGAACCATATGGATCTCGACGCCCTCGCGGCCGCCAGAGGGGCGGAGTGGGAGCGTCTGGAGCAGCTCAGCCGCCGCCGCGACCTCGACGGCGCCGAGGCGGACGAGCTCATCACGCGGTATCGGGCGGCATCCGCCGACCTCGCCGACATCAAGACGTCGGCGGGGCGCACGCGTCATGGCGACCACGTCTCGACCATGCTCGCACGGGCGCGGCTGCGTCTGACCGGCACCCCCGAGAACGTGCTGCGCCAGGTGCCGCGCTTCTTCGCGCTGCAGCTGCCGGCGGCGCTCTACCGCCTGAGGTGGACGACGCTGGTCATCGCCGTCTGCTTCGTGGCGGTCACCGCCCTGGTCGCGCTGTGGATCTCGCGCGATGAGGCGCTCGTGGCGGCGCTCGGGGAGCGGGCTCAGCTGGCCGACTACGCCGACAGCCAGTTCACCGACTACTACAACCCTGCCGCGACCTTCGCGGGCACCGTGTGGACCAACAACGCGTGGATCGCCGCGCAGTGCGTGCTGTTCGGCGTGACGGGCGTGTGGCCCGTGATGGTGCTCGTGCAGAACGCGATCGGCGTGGGCACGGCCGCCGCCGTCATGCTCGCCTTCGACCGCGGCGACGTGTTCCTCGCGCACATCCTTCCGCACGGGATGCTGGAGCTCACGTGCGTGTTCGTCGCGGCCGCTTCGGGCCTGCACATCTTCTGGGCGTGGGTGGCCCCAGGGCCCCGCCCTCGTGCCGAGTCGCTCGCCGCAGCAGGGAGGTCTCTGGCGACGGTGGTGGTGGGCCTGGTGATCGCCCTCGGCGTCTCGGGGCTGGTCGAGGGGTTCGTCACCGGCAGCGCACTGCCATGGCCCGTGAAGATGGTCATCGGCGGGGCGGCGCTGGCGGCCCTCCTCGCCGTGATGCTCGTCGTCGGACGACGCGCGGCAGCGCACGGCGAGACGGGCGATCTCACCGAGTACGAGACGGGGACGCCGACGCTGGTCGCAGGTTAGCTTGTTTTGATCCTCTCAAAACAACGCTAGGCTGGAGTCATGACGACGACGGCCACCGACGACCTGCTCCGCGACGCGGGGCTGCGGGTGACCGAGTCGCGGCGGGCCGTCTACGACGCGCTGCGCGCTCTGCCCCACGCGTCGGCTGAGCGGCTGTTCGACCAGGTGCGCGGCGCCGTCCCCTCGACGAGCATGCAGTCGGTGTACAACGCACTGGGCGACTTCGTCGCAGCCGACCTCGTGCGCCGCATCGAGCCCGCCGGCGCGCCCGGCCTGTACGAGCTGCGCATCGGCGACAACCACCATCACCTCGTCTGCACATCGTGCGGCGCGGTGCACGACGTCGACTGCACGGTCGGCGCCGCGCCCTGTCTGACTCCGTCGGACACCCACGGATTCACCATCGCCACCGCGGAGGTCACGTTCTGGGGCCTGTGTCCCGCGTGCGCCGCCCGCGTCTGACCCCCCACCCGAGAGGAACACCATGACCACGAACGATCCCACCGAAGCCCCGATCGGCGAGGATGCTTCGGGCATCGACCAGTCCGTCACGGTCACCGACACCGAAGAGGCGTACGCCGAAGAGGCCGCCGGAGCCTGCCCCGTCATCCACGGGCAGCCGCACCCGACCAGCGGCTCGGCGAACAACGTGTGGTGGCCGAACCAGCTCAACCTGCGGATCCTGAAGAAGAACCCCGCCGTCGGCAATCCGCTCGGCGAGGGCTTCGACTACAAGGCCGCGTTCGAGGCTCTCGACCTCGACGCCGTCAAGACCGACATCAACGAGCTGCTCACGACGTCGCAGGACTGGTGGCCCGCCGACTTCGGCAACTACGGCCCGCTGATGATCCGCATGGCCTGGCACTCCGCCGGCACCTATCGGGTCATGGACGGCCGCGGCGGAGGTGGCGCCGGTCAGCAGCGATTCGCTCCGCTGAACAGCTGGCCCGACAACGTCGGCCTCGACAAGGCGCGGCGCCTCCTGTGGCCCGTGAAGAAGAAGTACGGTCAGGCCATCTCGTGGGCCGACCTCATGATCCTCGCCGGCAATGTCGCGCTCGAGAACATGGGCTTCTCCACCTTCGGCTTCGCCGGCGGCCGCCCCGACGTGTGGGAGCCCGACGACGACGTGTACTGGGGCCCAGAGACGACGTGGCTCGGCGACGAGCGCTACACCGGTGAGCGCGACCTCGAGAAGCCGCTCGCGGCCGTGCAGATGGGCCTCATCTACGTCAACCCGGAGGGTCCGAACGCCAACCCCGACCCGCTGCTGTCCGCCCGCGACATCCGCGAGACGTTCGCGCGCATGGCGATGAACGACGAAGAGACCGTCGCCCTCATCGCCGGCGGACACACCTTCGGCAAGACCCACGGCGCGGCCCCCGACGCGAACCTCGAGGACAACCCCGAGGCCGCAGGCCTCGAGCAGCAGGGCCTGGGCTGGAAGAACAACTTCGCCTCGGGCAAGGGCGACGACCAGATCACCTCGGGCCTCGAGGTCACCTGGACCTACCACCCGACTCGCTGGGACAACGAGTTCTTCCACATCCTCTACGCGTACGAGTGGGAGCTGTTCTCGAGCCCCGCCGGCGCCCACCAGTGGCGGCCGAAGCACGGCCAGGGTGCCGACATGGTCCCGCTCGCGCACTCCGACGGCCGTCGTGAGCCGCGCATGCTCACGAGCGACCTCGCGCTGCGCATGGACCCCGCCTACGACAAGATCTCGCGACGGTTCAAGGACGACCCCGAGGCCTTCGGCGATGCCTTCGCCCGTGCCTGGTTCAAGCTGACCCACCGCGACATGGGCCCGATCGAGCGCTACCTCGGCCCCGAGGTTCCCACCGAGGAGCTCATCTGGCAGGACCGCGTGCCCGCCGTCGACCACGTGCTGATCGACGCCGATGACGCGGCCGCGCTCAAGGCCCGTGTGCTCGAGTCGGGCCTCACGGTCGCCGAGCTCGTCTCGACGGCCTGGGCGGCGGCATCCTCGTTCCGCGGCAGCGACAAGCGCGGCGGCGTCAACGGCGCCCGCATCCGCCTCGCGCCGCAGAAGGACTGGGAGGTCAACAACCCGGCCCAGCTGCACAGGGTGCTGGGCGTGCTCGGCGGCATCAAGGCCGACTTCGACGGCGCCCAGACCGACGGCAAGAAGGTGTCGCTGGCCGACCTCATCGTGCTGGCCGGCAACGCGGCGGTCGAGAAGGCGGCCCGTGACGGCGGCGTCGACGTCGAGGTGGTCTTCCACCCCGGCCGCACCGACGCCTCGCAGGAGCAGACCGACGTCGACTCGTTCGGCTACCTCGAGCCCGCCGCCGACGGTTTCCGCAACTACCAGGGCCCCCTCGCCATGGCATCGGGGCTGCCGGCCGAGCACCTGCTCATCGACAAGGCGAACCTCCTCACCGTGAGCGCGCCCGAGATGACGGCGCTGATCGGCGGTCTGCGCGTGCTCGGCGCCAACTGGGACGGCTCGCAGTACGGCGTGCTCACCGATCGCCCCGGTGTGCTCACGAACGACTTCTTCGTGAACCTGCTCGACCTCGGCACGACCTGGAAGCCGCTCGACCCCGGCTCGCACGCGTTCGCCGGCACGAAGGACGGCTCAGGCGAGAAGGTCGGCGTCGGCACCCGCGTCGACCTGCTGTTCGGATCGAACTCCGAGCTGCGCGCCCTCGCCGAGGTCTACGCCTCCGACGACGCGTCGGAGAAGTTCGTGCGCGACTTCGCGGCGGCGTGGGGCCGGGTCACCGAGCTCGACCGGTACGACCTGCACGGCTGATCGCCGCATCCGCAATCACGAAGCGGCCCGTCCCCTCGGGGGCGGGCCGCTTCTGTCGTCGCGCGGACTACTCGACGCGGGCCTCGGCCTGCGCCGGGGGCAGGGCCTTGGGCTCGAACAGCGCGCGATGCGCGTAGCCGGCAAGAAGCGCCCCGACGATCGGGAAGACGATGAACACCCACAGCTGCGCGAGAAACCCGCCGCCGCCGTAGATCGCGGTCGCGATGGAGCGGGCCGGGTTGACCGAGGTGTTGTCGATCGGGATCGAGGCGAGGTGGATGAGGGTGAGCGTCAGACCGATCGCCACGCCGGCGAACCCGGTGCCGCGCTTGGAGTGCGTGACGCCGAGGATCACGAGCACGAAGATCGCCGTGAACAGGATCTCGGCGACGATCGCCGAGCCCAGGCCGAAGCCGCCGGGCGACAGGTCGCCGAAGCCGTTGCTCGCGAAGCCGGCCGCCTGCTTCTCGCTCAGCCATGAGCCGGGGCCGAAGACGCCGATGAGGAACAGCAGGGTCGTGCCCACGGCGCCGCCGACGATCTGGGCGACGATGTAGCCGGGGACGTTGCGCCACTCGAATCGGCCGGCGGCGGCCAGGCCGATCGTGACGGCCGGGTTGAAGTGGCCGCCCGAGATCGGCCCCCACGTGTAGACGCCGGCGAGGATCGTCAGGCCGAACGCGAGGGCGACGCCGACGAAGCCGACGCCGAGAGAGGTGCCGTTGTCGCCGACGCCGAAGTCGGAGGCGAACAGCGCCGTTCCGACCGCGCCGAACAGCAGCAGGAAGGTGCCGAGGGCTTCGGCGATGAGTTTGGTCGAGGTGGACGGTTCGATGGTCACATCCGACATGGCGGACTCCTTTCATCCGGCCCCGAGCTTAGGGCTTCATCAGGCTTTTCCCAGGGATTGCGACGCATTCCGCCGCCGTCGGGCGGCCGCCGCTCAGAGTCTGCCCGCCGCCTTGAGCGCCAGATAGCGATCGGCGATCCGCGGGGGCAGACGCTCCGGCGTGTCGACGATCGCCTCGGCGCCGGCCCTCGCGATCGCCTCGGCGACCACCTCGGCGTCGGCCTGCGAACGCGCCTGCGCGGCGGCGCGGTACACCTCCTGCGCATCGGGACGCGAGGGGGGATCGGATGCTGCCGCGCTCACCGTGCCGACCAGCACCTGCGTGCGCTGCGCGAGCAGGGGCAGCGATCCGAGGAACCCGCGGGCGGCCTCTGCGGCGTCTTGAGCGGTCAGCACGACCACGAGCGAGGGGCGGGAGGTGAGCGAGCGCAGCTGCGCGAAGGCCGCATCCCAGTCGGTGTCGATGAGCTGCGGCTCGACGGGCGCCATCGCGTCGACGAGCGCCGGCAGCAGCCGCGGCCCGTCGGTGCGGGTCACCCTGGCGCGTGCCCGGCGGTCGAACATCACGAGGTGCACGTGGTCGCCGGCGCGGTTCGCCAGTGCGGCCAGCAGCAGAGCGGCCTCCATCGCGGCGTCCAGCCGCACGCCGTCGCCGACGCGCGCGGCGGCGGTGCGCCCCGTGTCGATGACGATGACGACGTGCCGATCGCGCTCGGGGCGCCACGTGCGCAGCATGGTCGTCGTCGCGCGGGCGGTCGCGCGCCAGTCGATCGAGCGCACATCGTCGCCCCGCACGTATTCGCGCAGACTGTCGAACTCGGTGCCCTGCCCTCGCACCTGCACGCTGGTCGCCCCGTCGAGTTCGCGCAGGCGCGCCAGCCGCGAGGGCAGGTGGCGGCGCGCCGTGAACGGCGGCAGCACCCGCACCGCGGCGGGGGAGTCGATGCGCCGCTGGCGCCCCGCCAGCCCCAGCGGGCCGTCCGAGCGCACCACCACGAACCCGCTGCGCAGCTCGCCACGGCGCCGCGGCAGCAGGGGGACGGTCAGCATCCTGCTCTCGCCGCCAGGGACGTCGAGGGTCAGACGGCCGGCGGGCGCGCCGGCCGTCGGCTGCCAGGCGTCGCGCAGCAGCCCGCGCACGCGCCGCTGCCCGGCGTTGCGCACTCGCAGACGGGTCATGGCCTGTTCTCCCAGCAGCACGCGTCGCATCGGCTCGCGCTCGATGCGCAGCATCCGCGGGTCGGCCGCGACGAGCGCGTCGACGCAGGCGCAGACGACGCACGCCGCGATCCAGCACGCCGCCACCACCCATGCGTCGGCCCCGGCGAGCGAGAGCAGCACGACAGGCAGCACGCCGGCGGCGACCAGCAGCGCGAGACGACCCTTGGCGAACATCTACACGGGCACCCTGGTCTGCTGCACGACCGAGCCGAGCACCGCGTCGACCGACACGCCCTCGAGCTCCGCGTCGGGACGCAGACGGATGCGGTGGCGCCAGGTCGGCAGCAGCATCGTCTGCACGTGGTCGGGTGTGATCGCCGGCGATCCGCCCAGCCAGGCCCACGCCT
The DNA here is from genome assembly GCF_025515205.1 of Microbacterium fluvii. Lineage (GTDB taxonomy): Bacteria > Actinomycetota > Actinomycetes > Actinomycetales > Microbacteriaceae > Microbacterium > Microbacterium fluvii. The sequence goes on from NZ_JAOPFX010000001.1 coordinate 554,596, forward strand.
TGGCCGCCGCCAGCAGCGCCGTCGTGGCACGGGGAGACACGCCCAGCTGCACCGAGGGGCTGCGCCGGGTGGCCTGGGCGAGATCGACGAGGTAGCCGAGCACATCGTCGGTCACCGACACGGCGCGCACGGCGCGCTGGGCGGCGCGCACCTCATCGGGGGTCACCGCCTGTGCCACGCCCGCGGCGGACAGATCGCGCGGGTCGAACCCGTCGGCGTGGCGGCGCAGCACGGCGAACTCCGCATCGCGCGCGGGCAGATCGACCACGAGCTTGAGCAGGAACCGGTCGAGCTGCGCCTCGGGCAGTGTGTAGGTGCCCTCGTATTCGATCGGGTTCTGGGTCGCCGCGACGAGGAACGGGTCGGGCAGCGCCCTGGTGACCCCGTCGGTGGAGACCTGGCGCTCCTCCATCGCCTCCAGCAGTGCGGACTGGGTCTTGGGCGGCGTGCGGTTGATCTCGTCGGCCAGCACGATGTGGGTGAACACGGGACCCTGACGGAACTCGAACTCGCCCGAGCGCGCGTCGTAGACGAGCGACCCCGACACGTCGCCCGGCATCAGGTCGGGGGTGAACTGGATGCGCTTGGTCTGCAGCCCGAGCGCCTGCGAGAAGGTGCGCACGAGCAGCGTCTTGGCGACCCCCGGCACGCCCTCCAGCAGCACATGGCCGCGGGCGAGCAGGGCGATGAGCAGCCCGGTGACGGTGCCGTCCTGGCCGACGACGGCCTTGCCCACCTCGGTGCGCACGCGGTGCATGGCCGTGCGCAGGTCTTCGTCGCTCTCAGCGGTCTCGGTCATCTGGGTTCCCTTCTGGGTGCAGCGCCGCGTGGGCGGCGCCTTCGAGATCGCGCAGCCGCTCGTAGAGGGCGACCAGCTGCGCATCGGTGTCGGGCTGGTGATCGATCAGGATGCTGCGCACCTCGGCCGGATCGCGCGCGATGCGCGCCGCGACGGCGTCGGCCACGTCACCCGGCCGCGCACCGGCGCCGAGCCCGACCAGCCGCGCCAGGCGCACGACGCTCGCATGGCGCAGCTGCGCCGCCGCGTGCCGGGTGTCTCGGGCACGGGCGTAGAGCCGCGCGCGGCCCTCGACGGTCTCGGCGGCGCGCACCGTCACCGGCAGGCGCTCGGCCACGAGCGGACCGAAGCGGCGGCCCCGCCACAGCGCGGCGGCCACGGCGGCGCACAGCAGCAGCACGATCGAGGGGCTCACCCATACAGGGGTCAGTTCGCCCAGCGACGGGTCGGCGTCGGTCAGATCGGTGTCGCCTGGCACGTACCAGACGAGGCGATCGTGGCGGCCCAGCAGATTGATCGCGAGGGCGGCGTTGCCGTCGTCCGCCAGGTGCGCATTGGTGAACAGCTCGGTGGCGTCGACGGCGGCCGTCCGGCGCTCGCCCTCGTCTGCCACCAGCAGTGCGGAGCCCGCTCCTGCCGGGTAGCAGGCCGTGACCCCCTCGCCCGCGGTGAAGACCGCGACCGGCATGATCGACCCCGATCGCACGGCCTCCGGCAGGTCGCACGCGGGTGCGATGGTGGCCTCGGGGGCGATGCCGGCGGGCGACGAGCCGTCGACGAGCAGCCGCAGCGTGCGCGAGCGCGGATCCAGCAGCACGACGTCGTCGGCCGCGGCGGCCATCGCCACGACGGCCGCATCCGACAGCAGCGGCGCATCGGGCAGCGCCAGGGTCGTTCCGGCCGTCGCCAGTGCGCGGAGGGCCTCGTCGCGGTCGCGCGCCACGATGACCTCGACGCCGCGGTCGGCGAGGATGCGCGCGAGCGCCATCGTGCCCTCCGGCGCGGGCGACTCGGGGTCGAGCGCGTCGCGCTGGGTCCACCCGCCGATGCCCGCGAGCACGGCCCCGGCGATGCCGACGACCACGAGCGCCGCCCCCAGCGCGAGCCAGCCCTGCACCGTGCGGGAACGCCGGGCGGGCTGAGCCGTCGAGGCCGGTGCGCTCACGCCGGCGCCGCCAGCGGCTCGGCCCCGGCCGGCCGCGCACGGGCGAGGCGGTCGTCGACGCGGGCGACGAGCGCGTGCAGCTGTGCGGTGCCGGGGCGGCGCAGGTAGCGCACGTCGTCGAAGGCGGATGCTGCGGCCTCCAGCTCGTCGCCTGCCGCGGGGAACGCGCGCGCGGCGGCGCGCGCGAAGGCGTGCACGGTCGCCCCCGGCGGGGTCGTCACGATTCCGCGCTCGTCGAGGGAGCGCGCGAGGGCGCGGAACCGCAGCACGATCGCCTCGTCCCAGCGCGCCGCATCCGCCGCCGCGGCGGCCGCCGCCCGCAGCTGATCGGCGGTGCGCTGCTCGGCGTCTCCGAACAGGTCGGCCGTCGCCGCCCGCGCGCGCACGGTGGCGCGGGGCACGCCCCAGATCACGAACGCGGCCGCGATCACCACGACGACCACGACCGCCGCGACCACGGCCAGCGCCGGCCCCCAGCCGGTGGGCACCTGGGGTGAGAACAGCGCGGCGAAGAACTCGCCGACGGCGCGGGCGACGCGATCGAAGGCGGTCGGCTCGGCCGTCGCGTACACCGGGTCGCGCAGCTCCTGCTCGGCCCACGAGCGCGCCTCGTCGCCGTCGGGCACCAGGGGCGTCGCGAGCGCGACCGACACGGCGATCAGGCCCACGGCGACTCGCGGTCGGTCTGATCGGCCGGCGCGCCCGGTGCGGTCCATCGGGTGGAGTCGGTCGCGGGCGTGGCCGTTGCGGGCGCGGCGGTGGGCGCGGCGCCGGCGAGGTGATAGCCGGGGGGCGCCGCGGGGGCGGCGGGGCGAGGCGGCGCCGGCGGCACGGGCCCCCACGGGGCGGGCGGCGCCGGAGCGCGCCCGGTCGGCTGGCGGCCGATGTGTGCGCGGTAGGGGTCGGCGAGAGGCCTGACTCCGGCGTCGCGGGCCTCGACGTACGCGAGCAGGTCGAGATCGAGGCCCTCCCGCCGCATGCGGCAGTCCACGTACACGAGCGCCGAGGCCGTGGACTGCACCACGACGCTCACCGCCTGCACGAGCAGCGTCACGACCTCGGTGAGCAGGGTCGCCGCGAGCACGGCGATGATCGCGCTGGGACCGGGGTCGCCGGTCGGGGCGATCACGGTGGTCAGCGCCGTCGACAGCAGCGAGAACGGCAGGCCCACGGCGTATCCGATCGCGCCGAACACCATCGAGATGAGCACGACGATGCCCAGGATCGGCCAGAACCGCCCGGCGACGAGCCGCCATGACCTGGCGATCGCCGCGCGGATCGTGGCGTGCTCCATGATGATGGCCGCCGGCACGAGCAGCAGCTTCACGGTCAGCCACAGCATCACCGGAATGACGGCGAGCACCGCGAGCACCCCGAGCAGCACCGCCGCCCACACCACGACGGAGCCGAGGGCGATGAGGGCGAGGGCGATGAGCCCGAAGCCGACGAGCATCGCCGCGGTGATGAGGGCCGCGTAGCCGATGAGTCGCCACGCGACGGGGCGCACGAGCGCCCAGAGCTCGCGAAGTCTCAGCTTCTCGGCCACGACGGCGTGGGCGACCTCGGTCACCACGACGCCCTGCACGATGGTGCCGAGCGCGCCGGCGGCCAGCCCCAGCGCGAGCGAGACGACCCCCGTGACGGCGATCGAGCCGGCCAGGATCGTGTCGTACTCCTCCGAGCCGATCTCGACCGTGCTCAGCCGCGAGAACGACGCCCACGCGACCGCGCCGATGCCGAGCACCATGAGCAGGTACGAGACCGCCTGCACGCCGAGGGCGAATCCGAGGAGCACGCGCGGGTTCTGCCGCAGGGCGACGAAGGAGCGTCCGAGGATCGTGCCGAAGGTCAGCGGATGCAGCGGAACGATGCCGGGGCGGGGCGCGGGCGTCCAGGCGGGCGGGGCGGTCACCGTGGCCTCCTCGCGATCGTCGATCCCTGCGGGTCTCCTATCGTGTCACACCGTGGCGGAGCAGGAGGATTCCGGCCGCTGCGGTCCCCAGGGCGCGCGTCGAGGCCGCTTCGGCTCGCGTCGACTACTCTGTGGGAAGCGCAGGGGTACGCCGCACGATCGCCGTGCCCTGCCGAAGAGAGGGACGAACGCGCGAGATGACATCACGCATCCTGGTGGTCGACGATGACACCGCACTGGCCGAGATGATCGGCATCGTGCTGCGCACCGAGGGCTTCGACACGGTGTTCTGCGCCGACGGCGCCGCCGCCGTGGACATCTGGCGCGCGGAGCGCCCCGACCTCGTTCTGCTGGATCTCATGCTCCCCGGCATGGACGGCATCGAGATCTGCACGCGCATCCGGGCCGAGTCGGGCGTGCCGATCATCATGCTCACCGCCCGCGCCGACACCGCCGATGTCGTTCGGGGCCTCGAGTCGGGGGCCGACGACTACATCGTCAAGCCGTTCAACCCGAAGGAGCTCGTCGCGCGCATCCGCACCAGGCTGCGCCCCACGCCCGAGCCCGAGGTGGAGGCCCTGCGCATCGGCGATCTGACGATCGACGTCGCCGCCCACGAGGTGCGCCGCGACGGCGCGGGCATCGCGCTGACCCCGCTGGAGTTCGAGCTGCTCGTGGCCCTCGCCTCGAAGCCTCAGCAGGTGTTCTCCCGGGAGATGCTGCTGGAGCAGGTCTGGGGCTACCACTACAAGGCCGACACGCGCCTGGTCAACGTGCACGTGCAGCGCCTCCGCGCGAAGGTCGAGCTCGACCCCGACAACCCCCGCATCGTCACGACGGTGCGCGGCGTCGGGTACCGCGCCGGCGCCGTCGTCTGAGGTGGCCGTGGGCGCGGCGCAGGCGACAGCATCCTCGGCCCGCCGCCCGGCGCTGGGCGGCTGGCGGGACTGGCGCGCGTGGCCCGACAGCCTCGCGGGGCTGTGGCGGCGCTCGCTGCGCTTCCGCACGGTGCTCATCACGCTCGCCCTCACGGCGCTCGCGATCATGATCGCCTGCGTCTGGATGGCGCTGGCGATCCAGAACGACCTGTTCCAGTCCCGCCTGCAGCAGGTGCTCGCCGATGCGCGCCGCGCCACGGTCGCCGCGCAGACCACGCTCGATGCGAGCGAGCCGCAGGGCGACAGCGTGCAGCTGCAGAACCTCTGGGGCGCGGTGACCACCGAGCTCGGTCAGCAGTCCACGAGCGACATGATCGCCGCCTTCCGCATCGACCGCACTCCGTCCACGATCGCCCCGCAGGACTTCTCGTCGGTCGCCGTGATCGACGACATGGTCTCCGACGGACTGCGCGATCTCGTGCAGTCCGACCCCGAGAAGCAGTGGTGGCAGTCGGTGGCGGTCCCCGCCGATGCCGGCGAGGGGGAGGCGCCAGGCATCATCGTCGGGCAGCAGCTGCTCGTGCCCGATGTGGGCGCCTACGAGCTCTACTTCGCCTATGACCTGAGCACCGCCTCGCAGACCCTCGGGTTCATCCAGGGGATGCTGTGGGTGGTGGGCATCGTGCTGGTGGTGCTCATCGGGGCCATCTCGTGGTTCGTGCTGCGGTCGGTGACGACCCCCATCGGCGAGGCCGCGCAGACCAGCGCGAAGCTCGCTGCGGGGGAGCTGGGCGTGCGCCTCGACGTGCACGGCGAAGACGAGCTGGCCACCCTCGGGCGCTCGTTCAACGCGATGGCCGACAGCCTCGAGTCCCAGATCAAGGAGCTCGCCGATCTGTCGCTCGTGCAGCAGCGGTTCGTCTCGGATGTCTCGCACGAGCTGCGGACGCCCCTGACGACGATCCGCCTCGCCGCCGACATGATCAACGATCAGCGCGACGAGTTCGACCCGACCACCGCGAGGGCGGCCGAGCTGCTGCATGCGCAGGTGCAGCGGTTCGAGACGCTCCTGGCCGATCTGCTCGAGATCAGCCGCTACGACGCCGGCTCGGTGCAGCTCGAGCTCGAGGCGACGAGCCTCGCCCATCTGGCCGAAGACGTCATCGGCTCGATGCAGCAGGTGGCGGAGCAGCACGGCACCGATGTGCGCCTGGTCGCCCCCGGCGGCTATTCGCCCGTCGACATGGACCCTCGGCGCATCCGTCGCATCGTGCGCAATCTGCTGGGCAATGCCATCGAGCACGGCGAGGGGAGGCCCATCGTGGTCACGGTCGACAGCAATCGCAACGCCGTCGCACTCGGCGTGCGCGACTACGGGCTCGGCATGCGCCGCGAAGACGCGGAACGGGTGTTCGATCGGTTCTGGCGCGCCGATCCGTCGCGCCGCCGCACTCTGGGCGGCACAGGTCTCGGCCTGTCGATCGCGCTGGGCGATGCGCGGCTGCACGGCGGCGAGCTGGCGGTGTGGAGCGAACTGGGACGCGGCTCGAACTTCGTGCTCACGCTGCCCCGCCGCTCGGGCGGCATCCCCGGCACCTCGCCGATCACGGTCGACCCGGGCGCAGACGATCTGCCGGGCGGCGAGGACCTCGGCCTCACCCAGCCCATCGAGCTGCCCGCGGAGCCGGAGGTGGCGCCATGACCTTTCGACGGCTCGTCGCGGCGCTCGTGACCGGAGTGCTCGCCACCTCGCTCGCGGCGTGCGCGGGGCTGCCGATGTCGGGGTCGGTCAATCCGGGCCTCGACGTGGAAGACGAAGCGGCGAACCCCGACTTCGCCTTCCTCCCCGATCGACCTCAGGCAGGCGCCACGCCCGAGCAGATCGTGGACGGGTTCCTGCGCGCGGGCTCCGGCACCAACGACGACTGGGCGACCGCGAAGCTCTTCCTCACGACCGCGTTCCGCGAGGAGTGGGCCCCTGACGCGGGGGTCACCGTCGACGCCCCCGGCCAGCGCGACATCACCGAGACCGGTGATGGCGCCGTCACGGCGACGATCACTCCAGAGGCGGTGATCGACGGCGATGGCCAGTACCAGACGCTCGACACGGGGGAGTCGTCGCTGGGTTTCGAGCTCGAACAGGAAGACGGCCAGTGGCGCATCTCGGCGGCCCCCGACGGCATCGTGCTCGATCGCAACGTCTTCCCCCGCGTCTACCACCGCTATCCGCTGATGTTCTTCGACCCGTCGTGGCAGTATCTCGTGCCCGACGTGCGCTGGTTCCCGACCACGAACGCACCCGCGCGCATCGCCCAGGAGCTCGTCGACGGCGCGCCCAGCGCCTGGCTGGCTGAGTCGGTGAAGACGTCGTTCCCCGACTCGGTGAGTCTTGCCAGCCCCGCCGTCCCCGTCGACGGGGGCATCGCGCAGGTGAGCCTCACGCAGGGCGCTTTGAGCCTGGATGCCGAGTCGCTCGACCGCATGCAGACGCAGCTGACCGCCAGCATGCAGACGGCCAGTGTCGCCGCCGTGCAGATGTCGGTGCCCACCCAGGTGCTCGACGCCGACACGGTCAGCACGCGCTCCACCCGCATCAGCGGGGCGCCGCTCGTGGTGATCGACGGGGTGCTGGGCTTCTCGACGGGTTCGCAGCTGACGCCGATCGAGGGACTGTCCGATGCGATGGAGACCGTCGAGCCCGCCGCCGTGCAGGTGTCCGCCGACCGTGAGACCGCCGCCGTGCTCCTGACGGACGGCCGTGCCGCGCGCGTGGGGGCAGACGGCACCCTCGCGGTCGTCGACGAACGCGCCGGTCTCGTCGCCCCCAGCATCGACCCGCTGGACTATGTGTGGACGGTGCCGCGGGGCGAGCCGACCGCCGTCGTCGCGCACTCCGCCGACGGGATCGCGCTCGAGGTCGGCGAGGCGTGGCCGGGAGCGGTGCAGGTGACGGCGATGCTGGTCTCGCGCGACGGCACCCGGCTCATCGCGGCGTTGCGCGGCGGCGAGTCGTCGTGGGTCGCGGCGGCGGGGATCGTGCGCGACGACACCGGCGCGCCGGTGCGCCTGGGCGAACCCGTCGTGCTCGGCGAGCTGCCGGGCGCGGGGGTCGGCCTCGCGTGGCTCGACGATGCCACCTTGGCCGTGCTCTCGTCGGACGACTCGGGGCCGGTCGTCGTCGAGCAGATCGTCGGCGGCACCCAGTCGTCCTCGGATGCCCCCGCCGGGGCGGTCGCGATCGCCGGTTCGACCTCGGCCGCATCGCTGCGACTGCTCGATGACCAGGGCAACGTCTCGGTCAAGCGGGGAGTCACCTGGACCACCGTCGTCGACGACGTCGAGGTGCTGGCCAGCCAGCAGGGTTCGCCCGAGTAGTCCTCCCCAGGCCGGCCGGGGCGCCTTGCGTGCACGACGAGGTGCTGCGGAGGCCCCGCGGCGCGCGGCCTCGCGGGATCGTGGAACGGTGGCCACGGCATCCGCTCGCTCTCTGTTCGACGTCGCACGCCGGGCGCTGGTCGAAGCGCTCGCGCTGCTGCTGCCGATCTCGTGCGCCGGCTGCGGCGAGCACGACGTCGCGCTGTGCGAGCGGTGCGCCGATGCCCTCGCGCCGGCACCGACGCTGCGCGTGCTCGAGGGCGGGCTGCGGGTCTGGAGCGGCCGGGAGTTCGACGGGGTCATGGCTCGGGTGATCCGCGCCGTCAAGGCCGACGGTCGCACGGGGTGCGCGCGAGAGCTCGCGCCGGCGCTGCGGGCCGCGGCGGTCGCGGCGGGATGGGCGCCGGGGACGCTCGTCGTGCCGGTGCCGACCTCACGGGCCGCCTATCGCCGCCGCGGGTACCGGGTCGTGGATCTCATCGCGCGCCGCGCCGGACTCGAGGTGCGGCCGCTGCTGCGGGCGCGCCGTCGCGCGGCGGATCAACGCGGGCTCGATCGGGAGGCACGGCGGCGCAACGTCGCGGGTGCGTTCGCGGCGTCGGGCGCGACCGGGGTGAGGGTCGTGATCGTCGATGACGTCGTGACGACGGGGGCGACGCTGGCCGAGGCCGCCGCGGCGCTGCGCGCGGCGGGCGCGGAGGTCGTCGGGGCGGCCGTCGTGGCCGGAACGCCGCGGCGCTTCCCCTCATATGGTCCTACCACAATATTCCCGGAAACTCATGGGTGACGGGAGGGTGACCCGGGGGTAGCGTGGAGGGCACAAGGCGACTGAAGGTCCGCCCTTGACCGGGTGGACCGGAACAAGGAGGTCAGGGATGGAAACCAGCATCGTCGGCGTGGGCGTGAGCATCACGGATCGCTTCCGCACTGTGGTGGAGGACAAGACCCCCCGTATCGAAACGCTCGCTCCGCGCGCACAGACCCTCGAGGTCAAGGTGACGCATCGGGCGTACCACAACGGACGACTCGAAGACGACACCGTCGAGCTCACGCTCACCGGCAAGGGTCCCGTCGTTCGGGCCGAGGCCGTCGACGGCGACAAGTTCGCCGCGCTCGATCTCGCGATCGACAAGATGGCCGAGCAGCTGCGCCGAGCCAAGGACAAGCGCGTCGACTCGCGCAACCACCCCCGAGGAGCGAAGTTCGAGAAGCAGAGCGGAGCGCTCGCCGGCATCGACGTGCAGCCCGTCTCGGCCGATGTGCTCCGCGCCGTCGCAACCGGCGAGATCCCCGTCATCGGCGCCGACGAGAGCGACGACGACTACACGCCCGTCGTGATCCGCACCAAGCGGTTCGATGCGGAGTGGATGACCGTCGAAGAGGCCGTCGACCGCATGGAGCTGGTCGGCCACGACTTCTTCCTGTTCGTCGACGCCCGCACCGATCACCCCAGCGTCGTCTACCGCCGCAAGGGCTGGGACTACGGCGTCATCTCGCTGGCGACCCAGGCTCCGCCCAGCGAAGAGCTCGCTTCGTAGGCGTGACATACGAGAAGGCGGATGCTGCGGCATCCGCCTTCTTCGTCTGGTGCTGCGCTCAGTCGAACATGTCGCCGAGGAGGCCGCCCAGGATCACACCGCCGAGGATGCCGGTGAGGGCGCCGTTGTCGCCGCCCCGGCCGCCACCGCCCCAGCCGCCGCCGCCCCAGCCCGGACCCTGGGGCCGTTCCGAGTCGATGTCACGCTGGGCGAGCTGCAGCGCTTCGCTGGCCAGCTGCGCCGCGCGGCGCGCGCCGTGCAGGGCCGGTTCGAGCGAGTCTTCGCCCGGGGGCAGCTGGTCGACGTCGGAGCGGGTGCGCTCGGCCTCGGCCAGACGCGTGCGCGCATCGGCGCCGATCCAGCCGCGGTGCCCGTTCACGACGTTGCGCGCGACCGCGAGCTGGCGATCGGCGTCGTCGAGGGCGTGGCGGATCTGCTCTGGCGTGGGCAGCGGCCGCGCCGCGCGCTCCCGGGCCTTGGCGATCGCGGTGTCGAGAGCCGTGTTCGCCTCTCGGAGGCGCGAGAGCTCGGTGAACGGGTCGGCCTTGACCCCGGGGGCGGGGAGGGCGGCGAGGGCAGCCGAGAGGTCGCGGATGGCGCCGGCGACCTGCTCGGTGGCGGGCGCGTCTTTGGCGGCGATGAGGTCGCCGCGGGAGTCGTCGACGACGGCGGCGAGCGTGGACTCGGCGCGCAGCGCCTCGATCTCGAAGTCCTCGATGCCGTCGAGCACGCTGGCCGCGCGCCGCACGGCCTCGGTCGACGTCTCGAGGGCGAGGTTGGCCTCTTCGACGCGGTTCGCCGAGCGGCGGGCCTCGGAGATCTGGGCGGAGTGCTCGGCGAACGACAGCAGCTGCTCGACCTCGTCGGGGCCTGCGGCGACCTTCTGCACGGCCGAGTCGGCGTAGCGGCCCCGCACACGGGTCACGACGTCGCGCGCGTTCGGGATGCGCTCGCGCAGCCGCACGGCGTCGGCGCGCACCTGCGCGATGATCTGCGGCGCCTGGCGCACGCGCGCGATGTCGGCCGCGAGCGACTCGGTGCGGTCGTCGAGCAGCGACTCCGCCCACTCGCACAGCTGCACGATGCGGGCGTTGCGGGTGCGCAGCTCTTCTGCCGTGTCGGGGATCTCGTCGTGGTTGAGCTGGTGCAGCTGGAACGCCTCGCCCAGGTGGTGGCGCACCGAGGCCAGCGCCTTGCGCAGGTCGTCGGTGGGGCCTGTGCCCAGCTCCGCCTCGGCGAAGACGAGCTCGTCGGCGGTCACCCTGATGCGCTCGTCGGCGGCGACGAGGGCGACCTGCGCGCGGCGCGCCAGATCGGCGTCGTGCGCCTGCTGCTCCTCGGTCTCGCGTTTACGTCTGCCCCAGAAGCCCGCCATGATCCGATCCTACGGTGCGCCTCTCGGCGTCGGCTGTGCGCAGCATCCGCCCTCCGCGAACGGTCAGCGAGCGGATGCCGCCGCCCGCGGCGCCGCGGTCAGCGCTCGTCGCGCGACGAACGGTGGCGGGGCTTGCGGTCGCCGCGGAACTCGCGGTCGTCGCGGCCTGCGCGGTCGCCGTCACGGCGGCGGGCGGGGCCGCCGGTGTCGAGGCGCAGCTCGATGAGCCGGCCCGAGATGCGGGTGTCGGCGAGGCGCTCGAGCGTGCCGCGCGGCAGGTCTGCCGGGAGCTCCACGAGCGAGAAGTCGGGGCGGATCTGGATCGCCCCGAAGTCGTCGCGGCGCAGGCCCCCCTCGTTGGCGAGGGCGCCGACGATCTGGCGGGGCTCGACGCGGTGGCGCTTGCCGACGGCGATGCGGTAGGTGCTCATCCCGTCCCGCGGGCGGCGGGGTGCGCGCTCGCCGCGGTCGCCGGACTCGAAGCGGTTCTTCTTGTCACCGCGGTCGGTGCGCTCCGGCCGCTCGCGGCGCGCCGGTTCGGGGTCGGGCTCGAGCAGCAGCGGCGACTCGCCCTGCGCGACCACGGCGAGGGCGGCGGCGACATCGACCTCCGGCACGTCGTGGTGGCGCACGTAGTGAGCGACGATGTCGCGGAAGCGCTCGATGCGCTCAGCTTCGCCGAGGGCCGCCGTGATGCGGTCGTCGAAGCGCTCCAGGCGCGTGACGTTGACCTCGTCGACGCTCGGAAGCGCCATCTCGGTGAGGGGCTGTCGGGTCGCCTTCTCGATCGCCGCGACGAGCCAGCGCTCGCGGGGTGTCACGAAGCTGATCGCGTCGCCCGAGCGACCGGCGCGGCCCGTGCGGCCGATGCGGTGCACGTACGACTCGGTGTCGGTGGGGATGTCGAAGTTGACGACGTGCGAGATGCGCTCGACGTCCAGGCCGCGTGCGGCGACGTCGGTGGCGACGAGGATGTCGAGCTTGCCCGACTTCAGCTGGTTGACGGTGCGCTCGCGCTGGGCCTGCGCGATGTCGCCGTTGATGGCGGCGGCGGAATAGCCGCGGGCGCGCAGCTTCTCGGCGATCTCCTCGGTCACGCTCTTGGTGCGGCCGAACACGATCATGCCGTCGAAGTTCTCGACCTCGAGGATGCGGGTGAGCGCGTCCATCTTCTGCTGCCACGCCACGATGAGGTAGCGCTGGGCGATCGTGGCGGAGGTCGTGGTCTTGGTCTTGACCGTGATCTCCTGCGGATCGTTCAGGTACTGCTGCGACATGCGGCGGATCGGCGCGGGCATCGTGGCCGAGAAGAGGGCCACCTGCTTGGTGTCGGGGGTCTCGGCGAGGATCGTCTCGACGTCTTCGGCGAAGCCCATCTTGAGCATCTCGTCGGCCTCGTCGAGCACGAGGTAGTCGAGCTCGCTCAGGTCGAGGGTGCCCTTGTCGAGGTGGTCCATGATGCGACCGGGGGTGCCGACGATCACGTGCACGCCTCGGCGCAGCGCCGACAGCTGCACGCCGTAGCCCTGACCGCCGTAGACGGGCAGGATGTGCACGCCTCGGAGATGCGCCGCGTACTTCTCGAACGCCTCGCACACCTGCAGCGCGAGCTCGCGGGTGGGGGCCAGCACGAGCGCCTGCGGGTTCTTGCGCGACACGTCGAGCCGGTCGATGATCGGCAGCGCGAAGGCAGCCGTCTTGCCCGTTCCGGTCTGGGCCATGCCGACCACGTCGCGCCCGGCCAGCAGCGGCGGGATGGTCGCGGCCTGGATCGCCGACGGCGTCTCGTACCCGACGTCGCGCAGGGCCTTGAGCACGGCGTCGCTCAGTCCCAGGTCGGCGAACGTCGGCGTCTCGGTCTCGGCGGGGGCTGCGGCGTCGGTCTGCGCGTCGGTTTCGGTCACAGTTCAGGGTAGTGCGTGCCGCCTGGGAGGCGGCAGGACGCGGTGGCCGCTACCGCGCGGTCAGGGTGCGTCGAGCCCCTCGGTCACCCAGGACGTCAGATCCAGCGGCTGGGTGGGCGGCAGCGCGATAGCGGCGGGATCGATCGGAGGAGTGCTCATCTGGTCGTCCTTTCGAGGGTTCACCTGACGGTGTCGTGGTGGCGATGGTTCGTCTCACGTGATCGCGGTGCGTCGGGTGAGTTCGGGGTGACGCGGCGGCACCAGGGCGTTGACCGCGGCGATCGCGAGGGGCAGTCCGATGCAGAAGGCGCCGAGCACGGCCCACGGCACGTCGGGCAGCTGCTGAGTGCCTTGCGACTGGAGCGCGAAGCCGATCGGCGGAAGGATGCCGGCGGCGGCGCCCGCCAGCATCCCGAGCCCGGCGATGATCAGGCCCTGCCAGAACCCGACGCGCCTGCGCAGTCCTCGCGTGCCGCCCACCGCCGACAGGGTGGCATCGTCGGGGCGGCGCTCGAACCGGGCAAGCCCCAGCGCGACGGCGCTGGCGCCGAGCACGAGCACGGCGACCGCCGCGAGCAGTGGCACCATCCACGCGGCGTCGCTCGGCGGCCCCGTCTCCAGCCGAGCGTCCATGCCGAAGGAGCGGCTGGAGGCAGCCGCCGCCTGGGCCTGCAGCTGGTCGAGGTCATCGGTCGACGGCGCGGTCGGGAACGACGCGATCACCCGCTCGGGCACGACCGAGATGCCGAGTTCTTTCGCCGTCTCCGGCGAGATCGCGATCGCGGTGGGCTGCAGCGGCGCGTCGACGGCGATGGCAGCGAGGTCCCGCTGCCATGCGGGCTCGGCGAGGGGGAACTCGGGATCGGGGATCCAGATGTTGTTGGGGATTCCGTTGTAGAGGTCGGCGCCCTGCCAGGCGGCGAGGTCGATCTCGCCGTCGGTGACGAAGCGATGGTCGGTCACGATCGCGGCGCCCGCGCGGTACGCGGTCAGCTGGGCGGCGCTGAGGGTGACTCCCAGTGCGGTCGACAGGTCGTCGGCCTCGACGACGGAGAGCGGGTTGCCGGGGTCCTGCCCCATCGAGCTCCAGGAGTCCTGCTCCTGGGGATCCCAGAGGAAGCGCTCCGGCATCAGGGCCATCGCGAGTGTCAGATCGTCCGGGACGTCTGCCGCTGACGGGTAGGCCCAGACGTCGTTGCGCTGCCGACTGATCACCGCGGCGTGCTCAGCACCGGCATCCTCGGCGAGGGCGACGGCGGTCGCAGCGCCGGCGGTCGCGTCATCGGGCGCGATGATGCCGTCGGTCGAGCCCGAGCCGGGCCAGATCGCCACCGAGAGGCTGCCCAGCGGTGCCGAGTAGTACCAGTTGCGTGCATTCTCGGCCGAGGTCATGGACGAGGTCGCCACGGCGAAGACCCCGATGAACACGGTGGCGGCGATGGCCGCGAACGCCGGCACCGTGCGTCCGGCGTTCGCGGCGGCATCCCGCGACGCGAGGCGCGCGGCGAGCCCGACCCGGGCCAGCACGAGCGAGCAGACCCACAGCAGCCACTGCCCCGACAGGAGGATGCCCAGCTGGGCCAGCACCGGCCCGACCACGATCCCGTACGCGGGCGCGTAGCGCAGCGGGGAGCCCCACGAGATGTCGGAGGCGTTGACGGCGACCATCGCGAGCGAACTCGCGATGGTCAGCCCTACCCCGGCCAGCAGGACGATCGAGCCCCAGAGGGGGCGCGCCGCGCCGGGCTTGCGCGGCCTGCGGGCGCCGCGCAGGGCGCTCAGCGCATCGGTGCGGGCGACCGTCCGCGCCGGCAGCAGAGCCGACAAGGTGCCGACCATGACCGCGAAGACGAGGATCGCCGCGACGCCAGGCCACGGCACGCGGAACCCCCAGAACACCGTCGCGCTGCCGTTCGCGGTCACGGGCATGATCGCCGCGGCCGCGGCCAGGCCCAGCGCCACACCGGCGATGCCGCCGAGCGCGCCCAGCGTCGTGCCCTGCAGCAGCACCGTGCGCCGGAGGTCACGCCGGTCGGCGCCGACGCTGGCCGCGACGGCGAGCGAGCGCTGCTGCCGCCGCGCGGCGACCGCGAACGCCGCACCGGCGAGCATGATGACGACATAGGCGGCGAACGCGCCTCCCACGGCGAGCGCGAGCACGGTCTGCCAGATCGAGGCCCACTGATTCTGCATCGAGTCGCGCACTTCGGCCCGCACCTCGGTGGGCGGATCGAGGAGCACGTCGCGCGAGAGGGCGACGATGCCGTCGCCGTTCAGCTGCTGCACGTCGGCCCATGAGAGGGCGAGCTCGGGCAGATACCAGCGGTACTCTCCACCGACGAGCGCCCGGGTGTCGGCCGTACTCGGCAGGAAGATCGCGGCCTCGTCATCGGTCAGACGCGCCGCGTCGAGTGTGCCGCTGACGCGGAAGCTGCCGCCGCCGTCTGCCAGTACGAGATCCTCGCCTATCCGGATCCCCACGCGCTCGAGCGCCGCGGGCGTGACCATCGCCTCGTCGCTGTCGGCCGGACGTTCGCCGTCGACGAGATCGAAGACGCCCGAGAAGCGCGGGTCCCACGCTTCCCCGGTCCAGGCTGCGAGCACCCCCGTGCCGGCGGCTGTCTGCACGCGCGCGCTCGCGTTCGTCAGCAGGACCGACTCGGTGCCAGCAGGAAGGGACGCCATCGGGTCAGAGGCGATGGTGCCGTCAGGAATCGTCGTCGATCCTTCGGCCGTCGCCGGGTAGCCGTTCCACTCCGGTTGGCTGGGCGCCTGCCAGAATCCGGCGTCGGCGACGCCCATCGGCGTCACCCATGCCTGCATCGCGCCCAACTCGGTGCGCACACGGTCGTCGGCAGTGGCGATCGCACTCGTCGCGACGACCGCGTACATCGTCATGAATGCGATCGGCAGCGCTACCAGAGTCGCGATGAGCAGGCTCGAAAGCCTGGTGCGTCTCACCTGGCGGCGCGCCAGTCGAGCCGCGACGCTCCAGCGGGCCGCCGATGTTCCGCGGGGACGCCGCATCGTGGACCTCGCCGCCCGGCGGGGTGCGGCGAGCAGACGGGTCACCTGCTGCCTCCCGCGAGCAGCGCCTCCGCGCCGTCTCTGCGCGACTCGTCGACGATGCGACCATCGCGCAGGAACACGATCCGGTCGGCGACGGCGGCGTGGCGGGCTTCGTGGGTGACCAGGATGCCGGCGGCACCGGCATCGACGCGGGCGCGCAGCATCCGCAGCACCATCTCGCCGGTCACCGAGTCCAGCGCCCCCGTCGGCTCGTCGGCGAGGATCAGGCGCCGCCCGCCGACGACGGCCCTGGCGATCGCGACGCGCTGCTGCTGCCCGCCCGAGAGGTCGTCGGGGTAGGCGTCGAGCTTGTCTTCGAGCCCCACCGAGGCGAGGGCGTCCCGGCCGGCGCGGCGCGCCACGCGCGAGCGGAAGCCGTCGAGCTCGAGGGGAAGCGTCACGTTCTCGATCGCCGTCAGCGTGGGGATGAGGTTGAAGTCCTGGAAGACGAACCCGAGCGAGCGCCGCCGCAGCTGCGCGATCTGGGCGGGGGACTGGTCGCTGAGAAACGATCCCTCGATCACGACTTCCCCGGTCGTCGGCTGCTGGAGGCCTCCTGCGACCGACAGCAGTGTCGACTTGCCCGAGCCGGACGCGCCCATGATCGCGACGAGCTCGCCTTCGTGCACCTGCAGATCCACGCCGGAGAGGGCCGAGACCGACGTCGCGCCGTTGCCGTACTGCTGAGTCACGCCGATCAGCTGCAGCACGACCGCAGCGTCGAGTCGCCCGGTCACCGCGCCCGCTCCGCGACCTCGCGCGCGGGGCGGCCGCGCTTGGGGCGTTCGGTCGACAGCTCCAGGACCATGGCGTGCTCGGGGTGCAGCGCCAGGCGCTGCTCGGTGTGGTCGAGCCAGCGCACCTCTGCCTCGGCGGCGAAGATCATCGAGTCGACCACGAGCGACCATGCGAGCTCCTGCGGACCATCGGGGTCGCCGCCGGCGTACTTCGTGCGCTGCAGCGACTGCAGCTGTGCGAGCGACGCGCGCCGCTGGGTCTGGATGACGGCCGCGACGTCGACGCCCGGAAGGGTCGCGGCGACGGCGAGCTTGACAGCCAGCTCGTCGCGCGTCCCCTGACCGCGCTCGACGGGGGAGTCGAGCCAGGCCCGCACCTCGGCGCTCCCGGCAGGTGTGATCTGCCAGTAGACGTGGCCCTGGTCGTCGGTCTCGCCCTTCTCGACGAGTCCGTCGCGCTCGAGCCGTTCGAGCGTGTTGTAGATCTGGCCGACGTTCAGCGGCCAGGTCGACCCCGTCCGCCGGTCGAACTCGCTGCGCAGCTGGTAGCCGTAACAGGGTCCCTGGTCGAGGATCGCCAACAGGCTCTGTCGTACCGACATCGGTCTCTCCGTCCACATGCTTTTCCGGGTATGTAGTTGCCGAGTATATACATACCGGGAAACACCGCGACCATCGCCGCCCCGCCCCATCGCTCAGTCGTCACATATGGCGACCCGTCGCCGCGAGAGGTCGCCGTTTACGACGACCGAAGCCGGCGGCATCCGCTTCGGTCGTCACATATGGCGACCGAAAGCGCCGGGGAAGTCGCCATATACGACGACCGAACGAAAGGGAGAGGCGTCAATAGGCGTCAGGCGGGGTGGGGGGCAGGGCGGGGTGAGGGCGGGCGGATGCTGCGCACCACCCACCCAGCGCACGCCAAGGTCACAGGCGGATAACATAGGTGCGTATGCCCGCAGGGCGCCCGATGGCGTGCGCGGCACCGGCGAACCCGCCGAATCAGCCCGACAGTATGGAGATCCTCCGTGGCCAACCCTCTCGAGAAACTGCTTCGCGCCGGCGAGGGCCGCATCCTCCGCCGCCTCCAGCAGGTCGTGAAGGCCGTCAACGCCCTCGAAGAGGACTACGCCCAGCTCACCGACGAGGAGCTCAGGGGCGAGACCGCCGAGCTCCGAGCGCGCTACGGCGCGGGGGAGACCCTCGACCGGCTGATGCCGGAGGCGTTCGCCGCCGTCCGTGAGGCCGCCAAGCGCACGCTCGGCCAGCGCCCGTACGACGTGCAGATCATGGGCGGCGCCGCCCTGCACCTCGGCAACATCGCCGAGATGAAGACCGGTGAGGGCAAGACCCTGACGGCGACCTTCGCGGTGTACCTCAACGCGATCGCCGGCGAGGGCGTGCACGTCATCACCGTCAACGACTTCCTCGCCTCCTACCAGTCCGAGCTGATGGGCCGCGTCTACCGCGCCCTGGGCATGACGACCGGCACGATCGTGTCGGGGCAGACGCCCGAGGTGCGCCGCGAGCAGTACGAGGCCGACATCACCTACGGCACGAACAACGAGTTCGGCTTCGACTACCTGCGCGACAACATGGCCTGGCGCAAGGAAGACCTCGTGCAGCGCGGACACTTCTTCGCGATCGTCGACGAGGTCGACTCGATCCTCATCGACGAGGCCCGCACGCCGCTGATCATCTCGGGCCCGTCGTCGGGCGAGGCCAACCGGTGGTTCATGGAGTTCGCCAAGATCGCGCGCACCCTCGAGGCGGGCGTCGACTACGAGGTCGATGAGAAGAAGCGCACCATCGGCGTGCTCGAGCCCGGCATCGAGAAGGTCGAGGACTACCTCGGCATCGACAACCTCTACGAGTCGGCCAACACCCCGCTGATCTCGTTCCTGAACAACTCCATCAAGGCGCTCGCGCTGTTCAAGCGCGACACCGACTACGTCGTGATGAACGACGAGGTCATGATCGTCGACGAGCACACCGGCCGCATCCTGGTCGGCCGCCGCTACAACGAAGGCATCCACCAGGCCATCGAGGCGAAGGAGAACGTGCCGGTCAAGGCCGAGAACCAGACCCTCGCCACCGTCACGCTGCAGAACTACTTCCGCCTCTACGACAAGCTCGCCGGCATGACCGGTACCGCCGAGACCGAGGCGGCCGAGTTCATGTCGACCTACAAGCTGGGCGTCGTGCCGATCCCGACGAACAAGCCGATGATCCGCAAAGACCAGCCCGACCTGGTCTACAAGAACGAGCAGGCGAAGTTCGCCCAGGTCGTCGAAGACATCGCGGCCCGTCACGAGACCGGCCAGCCGGTGCTGGTGGGCACGGTCAGCGTCGAGAAGAGCGAGTACCTCTCTCGGCTCCTGGCGAAGAAGGGCGTCCGCCACGAGGTGCTCAACGCCAAGAACCACGCGCGCGAGGCCGAGATCGTCGCCCGCGCGGGGCGCCTGGGCGCCGTCACCGTCGCGACGAACATGGCAGGTCGTGGCACCGACATCATGCTCGGCGGCAACGCCGAGTTCCTCGCGGTGCAGGACATGAAGGCCAAGGGGCTCGACCCGGAGGAGACCCCGGAGGAGTACGAGGCCGAGTGGGACACCGTGTACACCTCGAAGCGCGACACCGTCGCCGAGGAGGCCACGAAGGTCGTCGAGGCGGGCGGCCTCTATGTGCTCGGCACCGAGCGCCACGAGTCGCGTCGCATCGACAATCAGCTGCGCGGTCGGTCTGGCCGTCAGGGCGACCCCGGTGAGAGCCGCTTCTACCTGTCGCTGACCGACGACCTCATGCGCCTGTTCCAGTCGGGTGCCGCGGAGGCCATCCTCGCGCGCACCAACTTCCCCGACGACGTCGCCATCGAGTCGGGCATGGTCACGCGCGCCATCAAGAGCGCGCAGTCGCAGGTCGAGGCGCGCAATGCCGAGATCCGCAAGAACGTGCTCAAGTACGACGATGTGCTCAACCGTCAGCGCGAGGCGATCTACTCGGATCGACGTCACATCCTGCAGGGCGACGACATCGCCGACCGCGTGCAGCACTTCATCGAGGATGCCGTCTCGACCGTCATCGACGACCACACCGGCAGCGGGCACACCGAGAGCTGGGACTTCGACGCGCTGTGGACCGAGCTGAAGACGCTCTACCCGGTCAGCGTCACGATCGACGAGGTGGTCGCCGAGGCCGGCGGAAACAAGGGTCGCATCACCCCGGAGGGGCTCAAGCGCGAACTGCTCTCCGACGCGAAGATCGCCTACGGCAGCCGCGAGCAGACCCTCGGCACGCCCGCGACACGCGAGCTCGAGCGCCGCGTCGTGCTGCAGGTGCTCGACCGCCGCTGGCGCGACCACCTCTACGAGATGGACTATCTCAAAGACGGCATCGGCCTGCGCGCGATGGCCCAGCGCGATCCGCTGATCGAGTATCAGCGCGAGGGCTACCAGATGTTCCAGTCGATGATGGGGCAGATCAAGGAGGAGTCGGTCGGCTACCTCTACAACCTCGACGTCGAGGTGCGCCGCGCCGAAGGCGGTGAGGAGGTCACCGAGGTGCAGGCCAAGGGCCTGACGGCGCCCGAGGTGGAGGCTCAGCGCCTGCAGTACACGGCGTCCAACGATGCCGGCGAGGTCGAAGTGCGCAACGACCGCGGTCAGGTGCAGAAGGCCGCCACCGGCAAGGCGCGGCAGGCCGCCGCTGCGGCGTCGGCTCCCGCATCCGGCCCCGCCCCCGAGGCGCCCCGCGGCGCCTTCGGACAGCGCACGGATGCTGCCGACGCCCCCGCACCGCAGAACCGCGCGCAGCGCCGTGCGGCCGACAAGAAGCGCGGCTGACCCGACCTCGTCGGACATTCCGTCGCGCCGACGCGCAGGATCCGGACATACATCTGGATCCATGTGAAATTTGTGTTTCGGTGTGCGAATCCGTCGCGCGGCGCACCTCGGATCTGACAGGATCGGTCTCACCTGTCGCCTGCGGGGCTCCCGATCCCCGCCGATTCGAGGAGCGTCCATGCCCAGAGGACCCCTGCCAGAAGACCCCGCCCTGCGTGCGCTGATCCAGCAGGCCCGGCGTGCACAGCTGACGCGCCGCGGCTTCGTCGGCGGCGCGACCCTGTCGATGGCGGCGTTCCTCGCCGCCTGCTCGGGCAAAGTCGGCGGGTCGGGCGGCGGCGCCGCGACGACCGCGCCGACGGCGGCGGCCGACCTCTCCGACAGCGTCAAGGCGCTCACGTGGGCCAACTGGTCGTTCTACCTCGATGAGGACGACGACGGCAACTACCCGAGCCTGGATGCGTTCATCGAGCGCACCGGCATCGACGTCACCTACGACGTCGCGGTCGACGACAACAACACCTACTTCGCGAAGGTGCGCGACCAGCTCGCCCTCGGCAAGGACATCGGGGCCGACGTCGTGTGCCTCACCGACTGGATGGCCTCGATCTGGATCCAGTCCGGCTACACGCAGGCCTTCGACAAGGCGAATCTGCCCAACGCCACCGCCAACCTCACCGCGAGCCTGCAGAATCCCGACTTCGACAAGGGCCGCGCGAACTCGCTGCCGTGGCAGTCGGGCTTCGCCGGCCTGGCCTGGAACAAAGAGAAGCTGCCGCAGGGCCTCAAGAGCGTCGAGGATCTCTGGGCGCCCGACCTCAAGGGACGCGTGGGCGTGCTCAGCGAGATGCGCGACACGATGGGCGTCATCATGCTCAGTCAGGGTGTCGACATCTCGGGCTCGTGGGGCGACACCGAGTTCGACAACGCGCTGGCCGTGTTCGAGGAGCAGGTCTCCAGCGGCCAGATCCGCAACATCAAGGGCAACTCGTACGCCGACGACCTCAAGAACGAAGACACGCTCGCCGCGATCGTGTGGTCGGGCGACATCACCGCGATCAACGCCGAGGTCGGCGACAAGTTCGGGTTCGCGCTGCCCGACTCGGGCGGAACCCTCTGGAGCGACAACTTCATGATCCCGGTGGGGTCGTCGCAGAAGGCCAACGCCGAGAAGCTCATCGACTACTACTACGAGCCCGAGGTGGCCGCCACCGTCGCCGCATGGGTGAACTACATCACCCCCGTCGAGGGCGCCAGAGAGGCGATGGAGCAGATCGACCCCAGCATGGTCGACAACCAGCTCATCTTCCCCGACGAAGACACCCTCTCGCAGGCCCACATCTTCCGCGCACTCAGCAACGCCGAGCAGCAGAAGTACAGCGCCGCCTTCGAGGGCGTGGGACTCGGCGCGTGAGCGCGACGACGTCGTTCGGCGAGGCCGGAGCAGACCTCGAGCTGCAGGGGATCCGCAAG
Organism: Microbacterium fluvii; assembly: GCF_025515205.1. Classification (GTDB taxonomy): domain Bacteria; phylum Actinomycetota; class Actinomycetes; order Actinomycetales; family Microbacteriaceae; genus Microbacterium; species Microbacterium fluvii. The sequence goes on from NZ_JAOPFX010000001.1 coordinate 576,663, forward strand.
GAGTTCCCCGGCTTCACCGCGATCGAAGAGCTCGACCTCGTCATTCCGGCGGGCTCGTTCTTCGCGCTGCTGGGGCCCTCCGGCTGTGGCAAGACCACGACGCTGCGCCTCGTGGCGGGGCTCGAGGACCCGACCGCCGGTCGCATCCTCATCGGCGGCGCCGACGTGACCGACGTGCGCCCGCACAAGCGCCCCGTCAACACGGTGTTCCAGAGCTACGCGCTCTTCCCGCACATGACGGTGCTCGAGAACGTCGAGTTCGGGCTGAAGCGCCGTGGTGTGAAGGATGCCGTCGCGCGCGCTCACGAGGCGCTCGCCCTCGTCGAACTCGACCACGTGGCATCCCGCAGACCCAGCCAGCTCTCCGGCGGCCAGCAGCAGCGCGTCGCGCTCGCGCGCGCCGTCGTCAACCGGCCCGCGCTGCTGCTGCTCGACGAGCCGCTGGGCGCGCTCGACCTGAAGCTGCGCCGCCAGATGCAGCTCGAGCTCAAATCGATCCAGGACGAAGTGGGGCTGACCTTCCTGCACGTGACGCACGACCAGGAGGAGGCCATGACCATGGCCGACACTGTGGCCGTCATGAACCAGGGTCGCATCGAGCAGCTGGGCACGCCGGAAGAGCTCTACGAACTGCCCCGCACCGGCTTCGTCGCCGGCTTCCTCGGGCAGTCGAACCTCGTGCCGGCCACCGTCGAGTCGGTCGCAGGCGGCATCGTCACCGCCCGCACCGCCGGAGGCGTGCTCGCCCTGCCGGCCGAACGCGCCGTCAGCACGGCGGGCCAGATCACGGTGGGCGTGCGGCCGGAGAAGCTCATGCTGCGCACCGAGGAGCCCGCCCGCGACGGCCTCGAGAACGTGCTCGGCCCCGGCCGTGTCGTCGACGTGTCGTTCACCGGTGTGAGCACGCAGTACGCGCTCGAGGTGCCGGGCATCGGCCGCCTGTCGGTGTTCGCGCAGAACATGGTGTTCGGCTCCGGGGCCCCGGTGGGGGCGGAGGTGTGGGTGTCGTGGCGCCGCGAGTACACGTTCGGACTCGACGCGCAGGCCATCGCATCCGCTGCCGAGGCCGAAGAGCTCGCCGAGGACGGCTCCTGACATGGCGATGACGGCCCTCGCGGCCCCCGCCGCCGCCACTGCGCACTCTCCGAGCCGGCGCGGCGGCTGGGTCGCGATCGCCCTGCTCGCACCGGGCCTCGCCTATCTGGCACTGTTCTTCCTGGTGCCGTTCGTCTCGCTGACGATCACGTCGTTCGGAGTCAACGACCCCAACGAGTACGGCGCTTTCAGCTACGGCTTCTACTGGCAGAACTACGTCGACGTCATCGTCGAGTACTGGCCGCACTTCCTGCGGTCGTTCTGGTACGCGCTGCTGGCGACGGTGTTCGCGCTGCTGATCGGCTACCCGATCGCGTACTACATCGGCGTGCGGGCGCGGAACCGCCCGATGCTGCGGAACCTGCTGCTGGTGCTCGTGATCGCGCCGTTCTTCATCTCGTTTCTGCTCCGCACGCTCGCGTGGAAGCAGATCCTCTCCGACGAGGGTCCGGTCGTCGGGTTCCTGCAGGTCGTGGGGCTGATGGGTCCGCAGGACCACATCACGGGAACCGCTGCCGCCGTGGTGTTCGGCCTCACCTACAACTTCATCCCGTTCATGACGCTGCCGCTGTTCACCTCGCTCGACCGGCTCGACACCCGGCTGCTCGAAGCGGGCGGAGACCTCTACGCGAGCCCCGCGCAGACCTTCTGGCGGGTGACGCTGCCGCTGTCGCTGCCCGGCATCGTGTCGGGCACGCTCCTGACCTTCATCCCCGCCGCCGGCGACTACGTCAACGCCAGTCAGTCGTTCCTCGGCGGCCCGTCGACCGCGATGATCGGCAACGTCATCCAGTCCAAGTTCCTCATCACCGTCAACTACCCGCAGGCGGCGGCCCTGTCGATCCTGCTGATGGCCGTGATCCTCATCATCGTCGGCTCCTACGTGCGCCGCGCGGGAACGGATGACCTGCTGTGACCGTCAACACCACGACGCTGCGCGCCGCCACACGCACCGCTCCTCGGGGCCGCGTCGGCACCTGGCTGCTGCCGCTGTACGTCGCCGCCGCCTTCGTGCTGCTGCTGATCCCGATCGTGTACACGTTCGTGTTCTCGTTCAACGACGCCGAGCGCTCCAACATCTCGTGGAACGGCTTCACGCTGGAGAACTGGCTGAACGTGTGCGCGCAGCCCGACGTCTGCGTCGCGTTCGGCAACAGCATCATCGTGGGGCTCGTCTCGACCGCCCTCGCGACGACGCTCGGCACCGCGATCGCGATCGCGCTCGTGCGGTACCGGTTCCGCGCCCGTTCGGCGATCAGCCTGCTGCTGTTCCTGCCGATGGCCACGCCCGAGGTCGTGATGGGTGCGGGGCTCGCCGCCCAGTTCCTCACGATGGGCGTCAACAAGGGCCTGGGCACGATCATCGTCGCCCACACGATGTTCTGCCTGAGCTTCGTGGTGGTCACGGTGCGCGCGCGTGTGCTCTCGCTCGACCCTGCGCTGGAAGAAGCCGGTCGCGACCTCTACGGGTCGCCCAGAGCGGTCTTCTGGCGGATCACCTTCCCGCTGCTGCTCCCAGGGATCATCGCCGCCGCGCTGCTGTCGTTCAGCCTCAGCTTCGACGACTTCATCATCACGTACTTCAACTCCGGCACGGTGCAGACCTTCCCGGTGTACATCTACGTGGCAGCCCAGCGCGGCATTCCGCCGCAGGCCAACGTCATCGCCTCGGCGGTCTTCCTCGTGGCGATCATCGCGACGCTGATCTTCCAGATCACGGCCGCGCGGCGGGCGAAGCGCCTGCGCTGAACGGGCCACGCGGTGGCGATCGGCCTGCCGGAGCCGGGGATATTCTGATCCGATGAGCCCCCTGCGATCCCTCGACCAGTCGAGCAAGCTGAAGAACGTCCTCTACGAGATCCGCGGGCAGGCCCTCGTCGCAGCCGACCAGCTGGAGGCCGACGGGCACACGATCCTCAAGCTCAACACCGGCAACCCCGCGATCTTCGGGTTCGAGGCGCCGTACCAGATCGTCCGGGACATGATCGAGTCGGTGCCGCACGCCCACGGCTACAGCGACAGCCGCGGCATCCTCTCCGCGCGCCGCGCCATCGTCTCTCGCTACGAGCAGATCGCCGACTTCCCGCACTTCGACCCCGACGACGTCTACCTCGGCAACGGCGTGTCGGAGCTCATCACCATGACGATGCAGGCCCTGCTCGACGAGGGCGACGAAGTGCTGATCCCGGCGCCCGACTATCCGCTGTGGACGGCGATGACGAGTCTGGCCGGCGGCACGCCGGTGCACTACCTGTGCGACAACGAGAACGGCTGGGAGCCGTCGCTCGACGACATCCGTGCGAAGATCACGCCGCGCACCAAGGCGATCGTCGTGATCAACCCCAACAACCCGACCGGGGCCGTCTACAGCCGTCAGGTGCTGGAGGGGATCGTCGAGATCGCGCGGGAGCACTCGCTCCTGCTGCTGTCGGACGAGATCTACGACCGCATCCTGTTCGACGACGCCGTGCACATCCCGCTGGCCACCCTCGCCCCCGACCTTCTCTGCCTCACCTTCAACGGGCTGTCCAAGACCTACCGCGTGGCCGGCTACCGGTCCGGCTGGATGGTGATCACCGGCCCCAAGAAGCACGCGGGCGGCTTCCTCGAGGGCATCCAGCTGCTCGCGTCGACGCGGCTGTGCCCGAACGTCCCTGCCCAGCACGCGGTGCAGGCGGCGCTGTCGGGAGTGCAGTCGATCGACGCCCTCATCGCCCCGAGCGGGCGCCTGCACGAGCAGCGGGATGCCGCATGGGAGAGCCTCGAGAGGATCCCCGGCGTCTCGTGCCTGCGCCCACAGGGCGCGCTGTACGCGTTTCCGAGGCTCGATCCCGACGTGCACGAGATCCGCGACGACGCCAAGCTCGTCTACGACTTCCTCGTCGCCGAGCACGTGCTGCTGGTGCAGGGCACGGGCTTCAACTGGCCGACGCCCGATCACCTGCGCATCGTGACCCTGCCGGAGGCGCGCGTGCTCACCGAGGCGATCGAGCGGCTCGGCAACTTCCTGTCGAGCTATCGGCAGTAGTGCTGCCCGGTCTCACAGGAGAGCAAGGGACGTCGCCCGCCAGCGACCATCGAGCCCCTCCAGTCGCATCGCGACGGCACGGGTGCGAGTGGGGCCGCGAACGATGACGGTCGCCTCGACGATGCCGTCGGCCGGCGAGGACTGGTGCACCGAGAGGATCGTGTAGGCGACGCGGATGGCGGGGGCGCCGCGCGCGCTGCGCGCGCGTGCGGCGAGGTTCGCCCGCACGACCAGCCGGTGATAGGGCTCCTCTGCGAGCCAGCGGGCGAGCTGATCGACCTCGCGCGTGCCGGCGAAGACCTCGAGCACCCCGCGCGTGAGGTTGCGCAGCAGCGGCTCGGGGTCGGGCAGGGCGGCGGTGGGCGTCGGCTGCGGGGCGAAATACTCCGAGACGGCGGAGGCGGAGGTGTGTCCGTGGGTGGTGCGCTCATTCTCAGCGGTCATCAGAAGCCGATCTCGACGGGCGATGTCGTGACTCCGGGTCTACCATCCGGCTGATCAACAGATAGTGCCTCCACCGGCCGATGTGGATAACTTCTCATCGACACCTCATCGATCACCTAGCCTCATCGCGTGCGCTGGGACCGCTTTTTCGACGATCTCGAGGATCAGCTCGCCTCGGAGTGGGAGGCCGAGCGTGCCGTGCTCGACACCGAGGCCGAGCGGCTGCGCCTGTCGCGGGTGAGTCTGCGCGAACGACTGCAGATGCTCGCGCACCAGGGCGAGACGGCCGGGAGCATCTCGGTCGAGTTCACCGACGGCACCGTGCTGACCGCGGGGATCACGGGGGTCGGGTGCGACTGGGTCGCCCTCCAGCCGGTGGAACGGCGATCCTCGGCCGTGCTGGCGCCGCTGGGCGGCATCGGCGCCGTGGGCCTGCCGCACGCCGAGCTGCTGCGCAGCGCCAGGCCCGCGGCCGCGGCAGGGGGTCTCAGTGACCGCATCACCTTCGGCTTCGTGCTGCGCGATCTCGTGCGGCGCCGTGCGGGTGTCAGCGTGCATCTGACGCAGGGGCGGATGCTGACAGGCACGGTCGATCGCGCCGGAGTCGACCACCTCGACCTCGCCCTGCACGAGCCTGGCGCGGTCAGGCGCAGCGACGCGGTCACCGGCTTTCGCATCGTCCCCTTCGCCGGCGTCTCGTGGATCAGGCTCGACGGGGCGTCGGTGCACGGCTGAGCGTCGCTGCTACTCGGGCTTGGCTCTGCGGCCGCTGCCCCACAGCTCGGGAAAGCTCGCGGCATTGGACTGCCGCCACAGCGCCATGCGCCGAGCCTCCTCGGCCTGGTCGTCGAGGTAGTCGGCGACGCTGAGCTCTTCGATGCGCCACTGGGCGGGCGATCCCAGGCGCTGGCCGCGCAGGCGTCGCTGGCGCACGAGCTCCATCACCTCGTCCACCTCGATTCCGAGCAGTTCTGCGACCTGCGCCGGTGCCAGGCGACGGTCGTCGCCGCTGGGGTCCTCTGGCATGCGCCCATTATCGCTCCGGGTACCCGAACCCGGCCGCCCCGCGCCGGTGCTGTGGATAACCTCCGACCCGGATTCTCGGTGTGCGCCACCATGGGGGCATGATCGCCGTCCCTTTCGTCGTCGCACGCCCACGGGCGTTCTGGGGCGACATCCGGTTCGTGCTGGGCCTCGTGCTCATCGCCGTCTCGATCGCGGGGGTGTGGTTCGTGGTCACGGCGGCGCGCCAGACCGTCCCGGTGTTCGCGGCGGCGCGCACGATCGTGCCGGGCGAGGCCCTCACGTCGGCGGACTTCGACGTGGTCGAGGTCGCACTCGGCCAGCTGTCCGGCGCCTACCTCGACCCGGTGTCGTTCGAAGACGGTGCCGTGGCGGTGCGCACGATCTCGCGCGGCGAACTCGTTCCGACCAGCGCCGTCGGGGCGACCGACGCCGCCGCCACGACGCGGGTCGTGGTGCGCACCTCGGTGGATGTCCCCGTCTCGGTCGCGACCGGCTCGACGGTCGAGGTCTGGTCGGCGCCCCCGGCCGACGATGGCGGGTTCGACGCCCCGAGGATCCTCGTGCCCGACGCGACCGTGGTGCAGGTCACGCGAGACGACTCGATGCTCGGCGGCGGTGAGACGGCGCTCGAGCTCGTCGTGCCGCGCGCCGACGTCGCCGCGGTGCTCGCCGCGATCGCCGACGGCGCGGCGCTGTCGGCGGTGCCGGCGGTGGGGAGCGAGCAGTGACCTCCGTCGTGGTCGCCGTCGATGCGCCGGTGGGCCAGGGCATCGCGGCTGGGCTGACCCGCGCGGGGGTCGTGGTTCTCGCCGTCGTGCCGTCGACGGCGATCGCGGCGATGGCCGACGACGAGCTGCGCGGCGATGAGGCCGACCTCGTCGCCGATGCACTCGCACAGGCCGATGCCGTCGTGCTGCAGGTGGGTCGCGCGGCGCTCACCGCCGGCGCGGTGCGGCTGTGCGATCGGCGGGGCGTGCGCATCGTCCCTGTCGGCGCGGACGGGAGCGATCGGCTGACCGAGCTCTATGCCCTGCCGCCCGCACTCGCGTACGACATCGAGCCGCACAGGCTCGCCGAGGCGGTGCGTGCCCCGGTGGTGGCGCCGCCGGCGGCAGGCGCCGCGCGCCCGCCGGGCACGGTGATCGCCGTCTGGGGTGCCGCTGGGTCGCCGGGGCGCACGACGGTCGCGATCGAGCTGGCGGTCGAACTCGCCCGTGGCCGACGCCATGTCGCCTTGGCGGATGCCGACTCCCATGCCCCGTCGCTCGCCCTGGCGCTCGGACTCGCCGACGAGGGTCCAGGCTTCGCGGCGGCGTGCCGGCAGGCCGAGCGCGGCGAACTCGACGCGCGGGAGCTCAGCCGCATCGCCCTGTCGCCGGAGGGCTCGACCCTCGACGTGCTCACCGGCATCAATCGGCCGGCTCGCTGGCCCGAGCTCACGTCGGACCGTGTCGGGGCGGTGCTCGCGGCGTGCCGCGAATGGGCCGCCTTCACCGTCGTCGACGTCGCGGCCTCGCTGGAGCGCGACGAAGAGATCGTCAGCGACTTCGGCAACGTGCGGCGGAATGCGGCGACGCTGGCGGCCCTCGCCGCGGCCGACATCGTGATCGCGGTGGTCGGTGCCGACCCGGTCGGCGTGTCGAGGTTCTTGCGGGCCTATCCGGAGCTGCGCGCGACGGTGGGTGCCACGCCGGTCGCGGTGGTCGCCAATCGCCTGCGCCCCGGCACCCTCGGCATCGACGCCCGCGGCCAGGTGCGGCGCACGCTCGAGCGGTTCGGCGGGGTCTCGGAGGTCTGGTTTCTTCCGACCGACCCACGGTCGGCAGACGCCGCTCTGCTGCAGGCACGGCCCATCGCCGAGGTCGCACCGAAGTCGGCGCTGACCGCGGCGATCCGTCGGTTCGTGGGCGAGGTGCTCGTGCCGACGACCGCCCCAGACGCCGTCGATCTGCGCCGGCGGGCCATCGGGCGCCGCCGCCGCACGGCAGAACCCGCGTTCGCGCGCTGAGTGACGGCATCCTCCCGCCCTAAGCTGGGGATGTGTCGACGCTCAGCGATCTCGTCAATGCCCAGGGGCGGTCTTCGCAGGCCGACATCGAGTGGCTCCACCGCCTCGCCGGCGACGGCCAGCTGCTGGCCGACCTGGCCTTCGCCGACATCGTGATCTGGGTGCCGACGGCCGACGACTCGTTCGTCGCCGTCGCGCACACCCGCCCGTCGGGGGCGGCGACCCTGTTCTACCGCGACATCGTCGGCGACCTCGTGCGCCCGCAGTGGCGCACGCAGGTGCGGGACGCGTTCACGACGGGCCGCATCGTCGACTCCGCGTCGCCGGACTGGTTCGAAGAGACCCCGACGCGCGTGCGGGCCGTGCCGATCGCGCGCGTGGTCGTGCCGGGCCAGGTGCCACAGCCGATCGGCGTGCTCACGCGCCACACCAACCTGGGCGAGGCGCGCACGCCCTCGCGTCAGCAGATCACGTTCAACGACTGCGCCGACGAACTGTTCGGCATGGTCACCGCGGGATCGTTCCCCGACCTCTCGGCGCCCACCTCGCCTCGGCGAGGCGCTCCGCGCGCCTCCGACGGGCTCATCAGGCTCGACGTCGACGGCATCACGACCTTCGCGAGCCCCAACGCGCTCTCGGCGTTCAACCGCCTCGGCTTCGACGACGAGCTGGAGGGGGAGTCGCTGGTCGAGGTGGTGACCAGGATCCTCCCCGACAAGCGGCAGTTCGACGAGTCGCTCCCCGTCGTCGTCACCGGGCGGGCGCCCTGGCGCGCCGACCTCGAGGCGCGAGGGGTCACGGTGTCGCTGCGCACGATTCCGCTGCGCGACAACGGCACCCGCGTCGGTGCGATCGTGCTGTGCCGCGATGTCACCGAGATCCGCCACCAGGAGCAGGAGCTCATCACCAAGGACGCGACGATCCGCGAGATCCACCACCGGGTCAAGAACAACCTGCAGACCGTCGCGTCGCTGCTTCGCATCCAGGCGCGCCGTTCGCACACCGACGAGGCGCGCGAGGCGCTCACCCAGGCGATGCGCCGGGTCTCGTCGATCGCCGTGGTGCACGACACCCTGTCGGAGGGGCTCGCGCAGAAGGTCGACTTCGACGAGGTGTTCGACCGCGTGCTCAAGCTCGTCGCCGAGGTCGCCTCCGCGCCCAGCACCCGCGCGCGCACGCACACGAGCGGCAGGTTCGGCACGCTGCCCAGCGAATACGCGACGCCGCTCGCGCTGGCGCTGACCGAGCTGGTCACCAACGCCGTCGAGCACGGCCTCGCCGGTCAGGAGGGCGACGTGGAGATCATCGCCGAGCGCAGCGACGAGCGTCTCGAGGTGAGGGTCAGGGACACCGGCTCGGGCCTGCCCGAGGGTCAGGTCGGACGCGGGCTGGGCACCCAGATCGTGCGCACCCTCATCCAGGGAGAGCTGGGCGGCACGATCGACTGGCACACCATCATGGGCTCGGGCACCGAGGTCACGATCGACATCCCGCTGCGATACATCGCGCAGCGGCCGACGACCGAGCAGATCCCGATCGTGCCGTGAGCAGCGTCAGCTCGCGCGGCGGGCGCGGGCGGCGCGGCGCTTGAGCGCGCGACGCTCGTCTTCGGAGAGGCCGCCCCACACGCCCGAGTCCTGACCGGTCTCGAGGGCGTACTGCAGGCAGATCTCGGTGACCGTGCACCGGGCGCAGACCGACTTGGCCTTCTCGATCTGGTCGACCGCGGGGCCGGTGTTTCCGACCGGGAAGAAAAGCTCGGGGTCGACGGTGAGGCAGGCGGCCTTGTCGCGCCAGTCCATGGGGGTGCTCCTTGTTGCGTGGAAGTTGGGGTGTGAGGGGGTTCGGTTCGGGTCCGATACCCTGGTGTGGAGTGCGAGCCGATGGCTCGCCCCACGCCGCTGTGGGAGCACACTGCCTATCCATGCTCCCATAGGGCGCCGAGGTGAATCAAGGGTGAACCGGGCGTTTTGTGCGCCGGTTGCTGAGTGTTCCCCCTGTGAGCTGGAGGGTTCCGACAAAGGGAATCCGGGAGAACGAGGAGATCGGCAGCGGTGCGGACAAACGCGTGGTCACGGCTCGGAGCGGTGCTCCTCGGGCTGGAAGCGGTCGGGCTCGCCGTGCTGGTGGTCTGGCAGCTGATGGCACTGCTCGCGGGCGACACCGAGTCGATCGACAGCGCGATCGCGCTGGTCGTGCTCTCGATCGCCGGCGTCGCGGGCGTCGCCGCGTTCGCCGGGGCGGCCTGGCGCGGCGCCTCGTGGGGCCGATCGGGCGGCATCGTGACGCAGCTGCTCATCCTCGCCGTCGCCGGTGGCGCGGCCACCGGCGCCTATGCGCACCCGAGCACGGGCCTGATCCTCGCGGTGCCGGCGATCATCGTGCTGGTAGTTCTGGTGCTCGCCGTCGCGGCCGGCGGCAAGGATGCCGCATCCGCCGACCCGGAGTAGGTCAGACCTCGAGGAGCCGGCGCAGCCGCGCGACGTGCCCGGTCGCCTTGACGTTGTAGAGGGCGTGCGAGATGCGGCCCTTCTCATCGAGCACGAAGGTCGAGCGGGTGACGCCCTGGACGACCTTGCCGTAGTTGAGCTTGTCGCCCCACACGCCGTAGCGGGTGTGCACGCGGTGGTCGGGGTCGCTGAGAAGCTCGTAGTCCAGGCCGTCGCGCTCACGGAACTCCCGCAGCTTCGCGGTGTCGTCGCGCGAGATGCCCAGCACGGTGTAGCCGGCCGCCTGCAGCGGGGCGAGGCTGTCGCGGAAATCGCAGGCCTGCGTCGTACACCCGGGCGTCATCGCCGCGGGGTAGAAGAAGAGGATCACCTTGCCGCCGCGCAGGTCTTTCAGGGCGACGGGGCGGTCGTCCTGGTCTGCGAGCGTGAAGGCGGGCGCGAGGGAACCGGGTTCGAGACGGGGGGACGTCATGCCTCCAGTCTACTTTCGGGTGTCGTCGGCTTTGTCGGCGAAGGTCTGCAGCAGTCGCTGCAGGGAGTCCAGTCGCGCGGCGCCGCGGGGGCCCAGCCTGCCCTCGTCGACGGCCTCGACGATCGCGCAATCGGGGGCGTCCGGCAGGTGCGTGCATCCCCGAGGGCACTCCTCGGCGACGACGGCGAGATCGGTGAAGGCGGCGAGGATGCTGGCCGGATCGATGTGGCCGAGGCCGAAAGAGCGCACACCGGGGGTGTCGATGACCCAGCCGTTGCCACCCTGCCCGTGATAGCGCAGCGAGACCGTCGAGCTCGACGTGTGCCGCCCGCGCCCCGTGACCTCGTTGACGTGTCCCGTCGCCCGCTGCGCCGAAGGCACCAGGGCGTTCACGAGGGTCGACTTGCCGACACCGGAGTGGCCCACGAACACCGTCGAATGGCCCTCCAGCGCCGCACCGATGCGCCGCAGCGGCATGTCGAGGCGCGCCGAGGTGAACACCTCCAGGTCGATGCCGTCGAAGTGCGCGAGGAACTCGGCCGGGTCGGCCAGATCGGTCTTGGTGACCACCAGGAGGGGACGGATGCCGGCATCCAGCGCGGCGATGAGGTAACGGTCGACCAGCCGCGCCCTGGGCTCGGGGTCGGCCGCGGCGACCACGACGAGCATCTGATCGGCGTTGGCGACGACGACCCGCTCGACCTGGTCGGTGTCGTCGGCGCTGCGACGCAGCAGAGACGTGCGCTCCTCGATGCCGACGATGCGGGCGAGGGTGCCCTCTTCGCCGGTGGTGTCTCCGACCACGCGCGCGCGGTCTCCCGTCACGATCGCCTGCTTGCGCAGCTCGCGCGCCCGCATGGCGATCGCCTCGTGCTCGTCGGGGCCGTCTTCGTCGATCAGCACGCTGTAGCGGCCGCGGTCGACGCCGAGGATGCGCCCGATCTGCGCGTCGGCGTGCGCGGGGCGGCGCTTGGTCCTGGGGCGGTTCGCCTTGGGGTTGGGCCGCACCCGGATGTCGCTCTCGTCGAAGCCGAGATCGTCGTCGTCTTCGTCGGGGTCGAGCCAGCTCATGACGCCGCCCTCGTCGTCACGGCACCAGGCTGCGGGTCGCGTCGACGCCGTCGAGCATCTGCTGCCACAGCTGCGGGAACTGCGGCATGGTCTTGGCGGTCGTGCCGATGTCGTCGATGACGACGCCGGGCACGGCGAGTCCGACGAGAGCACCGGTGGTCGCGAGGCGGTGGTCGTGGTGCGCGTGCCAGGTGCCTCCGTGCAGCGGCGTCGGAACGATGCGGATGCCGTCGTCGAGTTCGTGGGCCTCGCCGCCGAGCCTGCGCAGCTCGCCGACGAGGGCCGCGATGCGGTCGGTCTCGTGCCCGCGGATGTGCCCGATGCCGTGGAACTCGCTGGGCGCGTCGGCGAAGGCCGCCAGCGCCACGAGGGTCGGAGTCAGCTCGCCGACGGCCGACAGGTCGAGGTCGACGCCGCTGATCCGGGGGCCGGCGGCCACGGTGAGGGCGCCGCCGCGGCGCGAGACGCGCGCGCCCATGACGGCGAGGATGTCGGAGAGCAGGTGGCCGGGCTGCGTCGAATGCGCCGGCCAGCCCGTGATCGTCACCGAGCCGCCCGCGATCATCGCCGCGGCCAGGAAGGGAGCGGCGTTCGACAGGTCGGGCTCGATCGCGACCTCTTTGCCGCGCAGAGCGCCGGCGGGGACGACCCATTCGCCCTGGCGCGGCCGCTCGACGTGCACGCCGCGGTGTCCGAGCGCCTCGACTGTCATGTCGATGTGCGGGATCGAGGGCAGGCGCTCGCCGGAGTGGATGAGGCGCAGCCCGACATCGAACCGCGCCGCCGCCAGCAGCAGCCCGGAGACGAACTGGCTCGAGGCGCTCGCATCGATGACGACCTCGCCGCCGCGCACGTGACCGTGACCGCGCACGCTGAATGGCAGCATCCATCGTCCGCCGTCGTCGATGTCGACGCCGGCGTCGCGCAGCCCCTTGATCATGGCGCCCATGGGGCGATGCAGCGCGCTCTCGTGCGCGGTCAGGGTGACCTCGCCCTGTGCGAAGCCCGCGAGCGGGGCGACGAAGCGCATGACGGTTCCGGCCTGCCCGCAGTCGACGAGCGCATCGCCGCGCAGGGGCCAGACCGGGGTGATCACGAGGTCGTCGCCGAACGTGCCGCGGCCGGGCTCGGCGGCGATGCCGACGCCCAGGGTGCGCAGTGCCTCGATCATGCGCTGCGAATCGTCGGAGTGCAGCGGCGCGATGAGCCGGCTGGGGCCGTCGGCGAGGGCGGCGAGGATCAGCTCGCGGTTGGTGAGCGACTTGGAGCCGGGCACCGTGAGCGTCGAGTGGAGCGGGCCGCCTGCGACGGGCGCATCCCAGCGTCCCCGTGTGCTCGGACCGGGGGAGTGGGAATACAGTCCTGCCGTCATCGGGTTCTACCCTACTGAACCCGAAAGGCGAGGAGCCGGATGATCGCGACCTTGATGCCGCCGGAGTTGAGTGAACCCGGATGGGAGCACGCCCCCGACGTAGACTGGCGCGTGATGACCGACGAGGCACTCGCGCAGGATCCGCGCGTCCAGTTCGAAGAGCAGGCTCTGCCCTTCATGGATCAGCTCTATGCCGCCGCGATGCGCATGACGCGCAATCCGGCAGACGCCGCTGATCTCGTGCAGGAGACGTTCGTCAAGGCGTTCGCGTCGTGGGCGACCTTCACGCAGGGCACGAACCTCAAGGCGTGGCTGTACCGCATTCTCACCAACACCTACATCAACACCTACCGCAAGAAGCAGCGCGAGCCCTACCAGGGCACGATCGACGAGCTCGAGGACTGGCAGCTCGGCGGCGCCGAATCGACGACGGCGACCTCCAGCCGGTCGGCAGAGGCCGAGGCCATCGACCACATGCCGGCCTCGGTGGTCAAAGACGCGCTGCAGTCCATTCCGGAGGACTTCCGGCTGGCGGTGTACCTCGCCGACGTCGAGGGCTTCGCCTACCAGGAGATCGCCGACATCATGAAGACCCCCATCGGCACGGTCATGAGCCGCCTGCACCGTGGCAGGCGGATGCTGCGTGACCTGCTCGCCGATTACGCGAAGGAGCGCGGCATCACCGCCGCGACAAGGAGCACGAAATGAGCGACTGCGGCTGCGACAAAGCGCGACGCGACCTGGAGGAGTACCTGCGTCATGAGGTGTGCAAGACCCAGCACGCCGACATCCGGGAGCATCTGGCGAACTGCCCGGACTGCCAGAACGAGGCGCTCGTCGCGCGCACGCTGACCGAGGTGGTCGCGCGGGCGTGCAAGGAGGCGGCGCCAGAAGAGCTGCGCGACCAGGTGCTCAGTCGGCTGCGGGAGATCCAGCAGACCCACTGACGGGCGCGAAGACCCGCACGGCGGCCGGCACGCACTCCACGGCGACCGGCAGCGCCCCGAGCGGGTCGCCGTCTGCCCACGCGGTCAGCCCCGCCGCGGCGATGCCGACGCGGCGTGCGCGGAAGGTCAGCACGTCGGGCAGCGCCGTGTGCGTGCCGCGGTAGACCGTCGGCAGCAGACGCAGCAGCCGCAGGCGTCCCGTGTGGCGCACGACGGTGACATCGAGCATCCCGTCGCCGAGGTCCGCGTACGGGCAGATCGGCACGCCGCCGCCGTAGCGTCCGCCGTTGCCGATCGCGGCGACCACGAAGTGGCCGGTGACCCGCTCGCCGTCGATGTCGAGGGTGTAGTCGGCGCCTCGGAGCACGAGGAACTCGAGCAGCAGCGCGACCTTGTAGCGCAGGCGACCGCGGGGGAAGCGCATGCGGTTCGCCCGCTCGTTGACGGCCGAATCGAAGCCGCTGGCCAGCACCGTGCCGAACACCACGGAGGTGCCGTCGGTGCGGTGCACGCGGCCGAGATCGATGCGACGGGTGTGGCCGGCCGTGATGAGAGCGGCCGCCGCGTCTGGGTCGAGTTCGGGGATGCCGAGGGTCTCGGCCATGTCGTTGCCCGTGCCCACCGGCAGCAGTCCCAGCGGCACATCGGTGCCGGCGAGCACCTGCAGCGCGAGGTGCATCGTGCCGTCGCCGCCGGCGGCGACCACCGCGTCGGTGCCGTCGGCGACGGCGGCGGCGACCAGCCGGGTGGTCTCGGCGGCGCTGCCGCCGCTGACGGTCGTGATCGTGTGGCCGTCGGCGCGCAGCCGGGCGATCGCCGAGGTGACGGTCGCCGACGGCGCCGCGCCCCGAGCCGCCGGATTGTGGACGACGGTGATGTTCACCGGGGTGCGCCGGTCAGAGCGTCAGCGCCTTCTGCATGATCGCGGCCTGCTCGACGGCGTGCACCTTCGACGACCCGGTCGCCGTCGAGGCTGCGGACGGACGCGAGACCCGGCGGATCGTGCGCCCGTGCAGGTGCTTGACGATCTCGAGCGCGATGAAGGGCCAGGCACCCTGGTTCTCCGGCTCGTCCTGCACCCAGACCAGCTCGGCGTTCGGGTAGCTGTCGATCACGCCGTTGAGCTCGGCGACGGGCGACGGATAGAACTGCTCGAGGCGCACGAGGGCGATCTCGGGGTTCGGGTTCTTCTCGAGCTCGGCCTTGAGGTCCCAGTGGATCTTGCCCGAGTGCAGCAGCACGCGCTTGACGGCCGACTTGTCGATGGAGCGGTCGTCGTCGAGCACCGGCTCGAACCGGCCCTTCGTGAAGTCCTCCACGGGGCTGGTGGCACCTCGCAGCCGCAGCATCGCCTTCGGCGTGAACACGACCATGGGGCGGCGGGGACGCGCGTAGGCCTGCCGACGAAGCAGGTGGAAGTACGACGCGGGAGTCGACGGACGCGCGACGGTCATGTTGTCCTGCGCGCACAGCTGCAGATAGCGCTCGATGCGCGCCGACGAGTGGTCGGGTCCCTGACCCTCGTAGCCGTGGGGGAGAAGAAGCACGACGCTCGACTGCTGGCCCCACTTCTGGTCGGCCGCCGACAGGTACGTGTCGATGACGGTCTGCGCGCCGTCGGCGAAGTCGCCGAACTGCGCCTCCCACAGCACGAGGGCGTCGGCCCGCTCGACCGAGTAGCCGTATTCGAAGCCCATCGCGGCGTATTCGCTCAGGAGCGAGTCGTAGGCCCAGAACCGTCCCTGGTTCTCGGAGAGGTTGGTCAGCGGCAGCCACTCCTGGCCGTTCGCGCGGTCGTGCAGCACCGAGTGGCGCTGGACGAACGTGCCGCGGCGGGAGTCCTGCCCGGCAAGGCGCACCGAGGTTCCCTCCACCAGGAGCGAGCCGAACGCCATCAGCTCGCCGAAAGCCCAGTCGAAGCCGCCGTTGCGGCTCATGTCGAGGCGCTTGTCGAGCAGCTGCTGCAGCTTGTTGTGCACCGTGAAGCCCTCGGGCTTGTTGACGAACGCGTCGCCGATCAGGTGCACGACCTCGAGCGGGATGCCGGTGGTCTCGGGCTCGCCGACGACCTGCTCGGCAGCATCCGCCGCGACGATGACCGACGTGCCCGTCTCGGCCGCGTGCGTCTGGGTGAAGGCGACCTCCAGGCGTGACTGGAAGTCGGCCTTGGCCTGCTCGTATTCCTCTTCGGTGATGTCACCGCGGCCGACGAGCGACTCGGTGTACAGGCGGCGCACCGAGCGCTTGGCCTCGACCAGGTTGGTCATCAGCGGCTGGGTCATCGACGGGTCGTCGCCCTCGTTGTGACCGCGGCGGCGGTAGCAGACGAGATCGACGACGACGTCGCGGTGGAAGCGCTCGCGGTAGGCGAACGCGAGCTGCGCGACGCGCACGACGGCCTCGGGGTCGTCGCCGTTGACGTGGAAGATCGGCGCCTGGATCGTCTTGGCGACGTCGGTCGCGTAGACGGAGCTGCGCCCGTCCTGGGGGAGGGTCGTGAACCCGACCTGGTTGTTGACGACGATGTGCACGGTGCCGCCGGTGCGGTAGCCGCGCAGCTGCGACATCTGCAGCGTCTCGACAACGACCCCCTGGCCGGCGAAGGCGGCGTCGCCGTGGACGATGACGGGCAGCCACGAGAACGTGCCGATGGGCTTGCGGTCCTGCTTGGCGCGGACGATGCCCTCGAGCACGCCGTCGACGGTCTCGAGGTGCGAGGGGTTGGCGGCGAGATAGACGGGAAGCTCGGTGCCGTTCTCGTCGACGAACGTGCCCTCGGTGCCGAGGTGGTACTTCACATCGCCCGAGCCGCTCTTGCTGCCGACGGCGACGGAGCCCTCGAACTCACGGAACACCTGGCCGTAGGTCTTGCCGGCGATATTGGTGAGCACGTTCAGTCGGCCGCGGTGGGCCATGCCGATCGCGGCCCCGTCGAGACCCGACTGTGCGGCCCCTCGGAGCACCTCGTCGAGAAGCGGGATGAGCGATTCGCCGCCCTCGAGGCTGAAGCGCTTCTGGCCGACGTACTTGGTCTGCAGGAACGTCTCGAACGCCTCGGCCTGGTTGAGCTTGTCGAGGATGCGCATCTGCTCGTCGTGGCCGGGCTTCTGGTACTTGACCTCGACGTGCTCCTGGAACCACGCGCGCTGCTCGGGATCCTGGATGTGCATGTATTCGATGCCGAGCGTGCGGCAGTACGAGTCGCGGAGCACACCGAGGATGTCGCGCAGCTTCATCTGGCGGCGGCCGCCGAAGCCGTTCGTGACGAATTCGCGGTCGAGGTCCCAGAAGGTCAGGCCGTGGTTCTCGATCTCGAGGTCGGGGTGCGTGCGCTGCACGTACTCGAGCGGATCGATGTCGGCCATGAGGTGCCCGCGCACGCGGAACGAGTTGATGAGCTCCTGCACACGCGCGGTCTTGTCGACCCGCTCGGCGAGGTCGACGTTGATGTCGCTGGCCCAGTGGATCGGAGCGTAGGGGATGCGCAGCGACGAGTAGATGCCCTCGTAGAAGCCGCGCTGGCCGATGAGCAGCTCGTGCACCTTCTTGAGGAATTCGCCCGAGCCCGCGCCCTGGATGACGCGGTGGTCGTAGGTGCTGGTGAGGGTGATCGTCTTGCCGATGCCGAGCTCGACGAGGGTCTTCTCGCTCGAGCCCTGGAACTCGGCGGGGTACTCGAGGGCGCCGGCGCCGACGATGCAGCCCTGGCCCTTCATGAGGCGGGGCACGGAGTGCACCGTGCCGATGCCGCCGGGATTGGTCAGCGAGATCGTCGTGCCCTGGAAGTCGGCGGCGGTGAGCTTGTTGTTGCGGGCGCGGCCGACGAGGTCTTCGTAGGTGGCCAGGAACTCGCCGAAGGTCAGGGTGTCGGCCCGCTTGATGCTCGGCACCATAAGGGCGCGGGTGCCGTCGGGCTTGGGCAGGTCGATCGCGATGCCGAGGTTGACGTGGGCGGGGGCGACGACGGCGGGCTTGCCGTCGACCTCCGCATAGAACACGTTCTGGCTCGGGAACTCCTTGAGCGCCTGGATGATGGCCCAGCCGATGAGGTGCGTGAAGCTCACCTTGCCGCCGCGGGTGCGCGACATGTGGTTGTTGATCACGATGCGGCTGTCGATCATGAGCTTGGCCGGCACGGTGCGCACGCTCGTGGCGGTGGGCACGGTGAGCGACTCGTCCATGTTGGCCGCGAGCGTCTTGGTCATGCCGCGCAGCACGCTGACCTTGTCTTCTTCGCCACTCTGCTCGCCGACCGAGGGCTCGGCCTTCGGGGCCTGGGCGGGGATCGGCTGCGGCGAGGCGGGGCGCGCCGTCGTGCGGGCGACCGGCTGGGCGCCGATCACGGCGATGGGCGCCGTCATCGGACGGGATGCGGGCGGCTGCGCGGCCGGCGCGGCGGGGGCGGGGGCTGCCGCGGTCGCGGTCTCGGGTGCCGTGTTCTCGGTGTCGACCGGTCGGTAGGCCTCGAGGACGGGCCACCATGCCTTGTCCACCGAGTTCTTGTCGACCTTGTACTGCTCGTAGAGTTCGTCCACGAGCCATTCGTTGGCCCCGAACTCCCCTTCGCTCGATACCCCGACGCCCGTCAGCTGACTCGACACGCTGGATCGCCTGCTTTCCTGAAGACTGTGGGAACGTGCGGGCGTGAGCGCCACACGCACGACTGATAAGCCTAACCCAGTCTGCCTGGCCGATCCGTGGGAGCAGGAACTGCTCAGGGGACACAAATCCGCATCATTTTCCGTACAGGAAAGATCGCTAACCTTGACGGAATGGAGTTCTACGGCGATCAGCCCACCGTCGACCTGACCTATTCCGACGTCTTCCTCGTGCCGCGGCGCTCGGAGGTGACGAGTCGGCTCGACGTGGACCTCGCCCCCGGCGACGGAACGGGAGCCACCCTTCCGCTGGTCTCGGCCAACATGAACTCGGTGACCGGTCCGCGACTCGCGGCCACCCTCGCCCGCCGCGGAGGGCTGGGCGTGCTGCCGCAGGACATGCCGCTGCAGGAGCTGGATGCCGCGATCCGCTGGGTCAAGGACCAGCCCGTGCCGTGGGACACCCCGCTCGTGCTGCCGCCCGACGCGACGGTCGCCGAGGCGGCGCGGCTGCTGCCGGCCACCGAAGGCCACGGGATCGTGGTGGGCACCGCATCCGACGGGCGTCTGAAGATCGACGATGTGCTGGGGATCGTGCCGGCGACGCGCCTGGGCACGGCGCTGTCGGACGCGCGGCTGGGCGACCTCGCCCGCGGACGCACCGCCTCGATCGACGCCGACGACGTCGAGAGCGCACGGCACGCGTTCGACCTCATCGTGGCGACCGAGGCCGAGACGGTGTGCGTGCTGCATCACGGCTTCGTCGTGGGCACCCTCTCGCGGCGCAGCGCCCTGCGCTCGACGCTCTACCGCCCCGCCGTCGACGCCGACGGCCGGCTCATCGTCGCCGCCGCGGTCGGCATCAACGGCGACGTGGCGGCCAAGGCGCAGGCTCTCGCCGCCGCCGGCGTCGACGTGCTGGTCGTCGACACCGCGCACGGTCACCAGGAGGGGATGCTGCGGGCGCTCGCGACGGTGAGCGCGCTCGACCTGGGCATCCCGATCGCGGCGGGCAACATCGTCACCGCCGACGGCGTGGGCGACCTGGTGGGCGCGGGCGCCACGATCCTCAAGGTCGGCGTCGGCCCCGGCGCGATGTGCACGACCCGCATGATGACCGCCGTCGGCAGGCCGCAGTTCTCGGCCGTGCTCGAGACAGCCGAGGCTGCGCGAGCCGTCGGAGCCCACGTGTGGGCGGACGGCGGCGTGCGCTACCCCCGCGACGTCGCGCTGGCGCTGGCGGCGGGTGCGGCATCCGTCATGATCGGCTCGTGGTTCGCCGGCACGATCGAGGCACCGGGACAGCTGCAGGTCGACGGTGCGGGGCGGGCCTACAAGGAGTCGTGGGGCATGGCCTCCACCAAGGCCGTGCACGAGCGCTTCGGTCGGCTCGACCCGTATGAGCTGGCCCGCAAGGAGCTGTTCGCCGAGGGGATCTCGTCGTCGAAGATCTACCTCGACCCGCTGCGCCCCGGCGTCGAGGACCTGCTCGACATGATCACCTCGGGCGTGCGCTCGTCGTTCACCTATGCCGGCGCGGGCACCGTGGCGCAGTTCCACGAGCAGGCGCTCGTGGGCCTGCAGTCGGCCGCGGGCTACGAAGAGGGCAAGGCGCTCCCAGTCAGCTGGTAGCCGGCGCTGCGCGGTCGAGAGGTTCTCAGGGATGCGGCGGCCCGGCATCCCGTAGACTTGCCGGACAATGGACGACCCTCCCAGTAGACCCTCGCCCCACCGACCCGCCTCCCGTGAAGGGGGTGTTGCGTGATGGATTACGTCATGTTGGGCGTGGGGCTTCTGCTCACAGTCGGAACAGGACTGTTCGTCGCGAGTGAGTTCGCACTCGTCAACCTCGATCGCGCGGATCTCGAGGCGCGTCAGCAGGCAGGCGAGTCCCGCCTGTCGCTGACCATCAGCGCACTGCGGATCACCTCGACCCACCTCAGCAGCGCGCAGCTGGGCATCACGCTCACGACGCTGCTCACCGGCTACACGATGGAGCCGGCGATCTCGAACCTGCTGCGGCCCGTGTTCACGCAGTGGGGGTGGCCCGAGGCGGTCACCGTCACGCTCGCCTCGATCATCGGCGTGGCGATCGCCACGATCTTCTCGATGATCATCGGCGAGCTCGTGCCCAAGAATTTCGCCCTCGCGATCCCGCGGCAGACGGCCAAGCTCGTGATGCCCTTCCAGGTGGCGTTCACGACGGTGTTCAAGCCGGCGATCGTCGTGCTCAACGGCAGCGCCAACGCGGTGCTGCGCGCCATGGGCATCGAGCCGAAGGAAGAGCTGTCGGGCGCCCGCACCGCCGAAGAGCTCTCGAGCCTCGTGCGACGCTCGGCCAGCGCCGGCGTGCTCGAGGAGGACACCGCGACCCTGCTCGACCGCAGCCTCACCTTCGCCAGGCTCACCGCGGCCGACGTCATGACGCCGCGCCCCAGCATCCACGCCCTCTCGTCCGATGACACGGCAGAAGACGTCGTGCAACTCGCCCGTCGCACCGGCCACAGCCGCTTCCCCGTCTACGGCGAGTCGATGGACGACATCACCGGCGTCGTGCACCTCAAGGCAGCCATCGGCGTGCCGCGCGATCGCCGCGCCGAGGTTCCTGCCGGGGCGCTGGCCACCGAACCGCTGCGTGTGCCCGAGGCCGTTCACCTCGACGCGCTCGTGGCGGAGCTGCGAGGGCGCGGCTACCAGGCCGCCATCGTCGTCGACGAGTACGGCGGCACCGCCGGCATCGTGACGCTGGAAGACCTCGTCGAAGAGATCGTCGGCGAGGTGCTCGACGAGCACGATCGCCGCCAGGCCGGCATCGTGCGCACGGCCGACTCCCTCGTGCTGCCCGGCGAGCTGCGGCCAGACGAGCTGCGCGATCGCACCGGCATCCGCGTGCCGGAGGGCGATGTCTACGACACCGTCGGCGGGTTCATCATGAGCGAGCTGGAGCGCATCCCGGTCGTGGGCGACACCGTCGCGATCGACGACGGGATGCTGGAGGTCGTGCGCATGGACGCCCGCCGCGTCGACCGCATCCGGTTCGTTCCCACTCCCGTGCCGGCCGATGCCGCCGAGGGGGGTGAGCTGCGATGAGCGATTGGGCAGGACTCGCGTGGCTGGTCGTACTGCTGCTTGGCAACGCCTTCTTCGTCGGGGCGGAGTTCGCCGTCATCTCGGCACGCCGCTCGCAGATCGAGCCGCTCGTGGAGAAGGGCGTGCGGTCGGCCAAGACGGCCCTGTACGCCATGGAGCACGCCACCCTCATGCTGGCGACCAGCCAGCTCGGCATCACGATCTGCTCGCTGCTGATCCTGAACGTCTCTGAGCCGGCGATCCACCACCTGCTGGCGGTGCCGCTGGGTCTCACGGCGCTCAGCGAGGGTGTCGTCGACACCGTCGCGTTCGTCATCACGCTGCTGCTGGTGTCGTATCTGCACGTCGTGTTCGGCGAGATGGTGCCCAAGAACCTCGCGTTCTCGCTTCCCGACCGCGCCGTGCTCATGCTCGCGACGCCGCTTGTGTGGGTCTCGAAGCTCTTCCATCCCGTGATCGTCACGCTCAACTGGATCGCCAACCACATCGTGCGGCTGTTCCGGGTCGAGCCGAAGGACGAGGCCGCCTCGACCTTCACGCTCGAGGAGGTCGCCACGATCGTGAACCAGTCGCGCATCGAGGGCGTCCTCGACGACGCGGCAGGCACGGTCGCCGCAGCGGTCGAGTTCACCGACAAGAAGGCCGCCGACATCGCGGTGCCGCTCGCCTCGCTCGTGACGCTGCCGACCTCGACGACCCCCGACGAGATCGAACGCGCCGTCGCCCAGCACGGGTTCTCGCGCTATGTGATCGTGGATGCCGCCGCCACCCCGGTCGGCTACGTGCACTTGAAGGACGTGCTGCGCGCGGCCGAAGGCCCGACGGCGTCGGCCGACGTCGCCCGGCCGATCCCGCCCAAGCGCATCCACCACATGGTGCCGGTCACCGAGGGGACCGACCTCGAGGATGCGCTCGCGCTCATGCGTCGCACGGGGCGACACCTCGCCCAGGTCCGCGATCCGCAGGGCCGGGTCACCGGCGTGCTCTTCCTCGAGGACATCATCGAGGAGCTCATCGGCGAGATCGAAGACGCCACGCGGCGCGCGCGCTGACCGCGCCGCGGGCGACAGCATCCGCCGTCGTCGCCGATTCAGGTGACTCGGCTGAGGCAGGACGTTTCGGATGCCGAACGTCCTGCCTCGGCGAGAGCTCCTGAATCGGCGCCGGGGCTCGGCCGTGCCGGCCCAGGGCTCGGCGCCGCCGGGGCTCAGCCGCGACGGCGGGCGCGCACGTACTGCGGCGGCCAGTAGTCGAGCTCGACTCCGAGCTCGACCGAGGCGCGCAGGGCGTAGTGCGGGTCGCGCAGCCACTCGCGGCCTGACATGACGGCATCCGCGTCGCCGGCCTGCAGCACCTGCTCGGCCTGCGCGCCCGTGTCGATGAGGCCGACGGCGTTGACCGGCACCCCGGCCTCGCGGCGCACGCGGGCCGCCAGCCCCACCTGGTAGCCGGGCTCGGGCACGATGTGCTGATGGGCGACCAGGCCGCCGCTGGAGATGTCGAAGAAGTCGGCGCCGTGCTCTGCGGCCCAGCGGGCCACCTCGATCGTGTCGTCGACGCTCCAGCCGCCGTCTGCCCAATCGGTGCCGGAGAACCGCACGAACAGCGGCGCGGAGGGCGCGACCTCTCGGACTGCGTCGATCACGCGCAGCAGCAGCCGCGCGCGGTTCTCGAGGGATCCGCCGTACGCGTCGGTGCGCAGATTCGACAGCGGCGAGAGGAACTCGTGCAGCAGGTAGCCGTGCGCCGCGTGCACCTCGAGCACGACGAAGCCGGCCTCCAGCGCCCGTCGCGCGGCGGCGGCGAAGTCGGCGACGACCTTGTCGATGCCCTCGAGATCGAGCTCGTGCGGCACCGCGTAGCCCTCGTACGCGACCGCGGAGGGGCCGACGGCCTCCCAGCCGCCCTCCGCGGCGGGCACCGAGCCCCGGCCCGCCGCGAACGGCGAGTAGGTCGACGCCTTTCGACCCGCGTGCGCGAGCTGCACCGCGGGCACGGCACCGCGCGAGGCGATCGCCGCGACGATCGGGGCCCACGCGTCGCGGTGCGCGTCGGTGTAGAGGCCGACGTCGTCGGGCGAGATGCGGCCCTCGGCCGACACGGCGGCAGCCTCGGCCATCACGAGTCCCGCACCGCCGTTCGCGAACTGCGCGAGGTGGGTGTGGTGCCACTCGTTCGGCACGCCGTCGACGGCGCTGTACTGGCACATGGGCGAGACCCACAGCCGGTTGCGCATCGTGACGTCGCGGACGGTGAAGGGCGAGAACAGCAGGCTCATCAAGGCCTTTCCGAGGGGTCGAAGGTATCGTGGCGCCCATGGATGCGGGCCCGTGGAGCGACACCGACACGGCCGCGCTCCTGCGGGTGCCAACGGCATCGGATGACAAGTATTCCCGAGGCGTCGTCGGCATGCGCACCGGCTCGGTGCGCTACCCGGGCGCCGCGGTGCTCGGAGTCGAGGCCGCCTGGCGCGCCGGTGCGGGCATGGTGCGCTACCTCGGCCCCGCCCGCGCGGCCGATCTCGTGCTGCAGCGCCGCCCCGAGACGGTGGCCGCCGACGGCCGGGTGCAGGCGTGGGTCATCGGCTCGGGCACCGACCAGGAAGACCGCGCCGACGCCGAGGCCGAAACGCTGAGGCGCATTCTCGACGGCGACGTCCCCGTCGTCGTCGATGCGGGCGCCCTCGACCTCGCCATCGGGGCCCGCGCCCCGTTGATCGTGACGCCCCATGCGGGCGAGCACGCCCGGCTGCGTGCGTCGCTGGGGCTGGATGCATCCGCATCCGCCTCCGACGACGCCCGAGAGCGGGCGGCACTCGAGACGGCGGCGGCGCTCGGTGCGACCGTGCTGCTCAAGGGCTTCACCACGATCGTGGCCGACGCCTCGGGCTGGGCGGTGCGGGTGCGCGCCGCGACTCCGTGGCTGGCGACGGCGGGCGCGGGTGACGTGCTCGCCGGCATCGTCGGAGCCCTCGTGGCCGGACGACGCGATGCCGACGCGCCGCTCGGGCCGTCGGCTGCCGCCGCGGCGTGGCTGCACGGTCAGGCGGCGGTGGTGGCGGCATCCGCTCGTGGGCCGCTGGGCGGACCGATCGCCGCCCTCGAGGTGGCCGAGGCGCTGCCCACCGTGATCGCGCGGACCGTGGCCGGCGACCTGCGAGGATAGGGACGTGTCGAGGCGGGGTGCTCTGTGGGTCGCGTTCGCGATCGTGCACGTCGTCGTCGCGGTGCTGGGCTTCGTCGGCCCGAATCTCCCGATGGGCGACGTCACGAACGTCTACGACCCCTGGTCGCAGTGGGCCGTCGACGGCATCGCGATCGTCGGCATCGACCAGCCCTGGGTGTATCCGCAGCTCGCGTTGATCCCGATGGTGCTCGCTCGCGCTCTCGACGGGATCGCGGGATACGAGCTGGCCTGGGCGATCCTCGTGACGGCATGCAACGCACTCGGCTTCTGGATGCTGCTGGGCAGAGCCCGCTCGCGCGGACGCGTGACGGCGGCCTGGTTCTGGCTGGCCTACACGCTGCTGCTGGGCTCGATCGCGATGTACCGGATCGATGCGATCACGATCCCGCTGGCGATCGCCGGATGCCTGTGGCTGGCGGGGCGCCCGATGGTCGGCTCGGCGCTGCTGGCCGTCGCGACCTGGATCAAGGTGTGGCCCGCGGCGCTGCTGGCGGCCGCGTTCATCGCGCTGCGGCGGCGGTGGAGGGTGGCACTCGGCGCCGTGCTGGTGTCGGCGGTGACCCTCGGGGCGATCGTCGCCGCCGGCGGCGCGGCCAACGCCTTCGGATTCGTCGGCGATCAGACCGGGCGCGGGCTGCAGCTGGAGGCGCCCGTCAGCATGCTCTACGTGTGGCAGGCGGCCGCCGGGGTGCCCGGCTCGTTCGTCTACTACGACCAGGACATGCTCACCTACCAGGTGGCCGGCCCCCAGGTCGACGTCGTCATCGCGGTGATGACCCCACTGCTGGCGATCGCGATGCTCGCCGTCGCCGCCCTCGGCGCCTACCGCTCCTGGCAGGGGGCGAGCTACGCGCGGCTGTTTCCCTCGCTCGCGCTGGCGTTCGTGCTCACCTTCATCGTCTTCAACAAGGTCGGCTCGCCGCAGTACATGACCTGGATCGTCGTGCCGCTGGTGATGGGGCTGGTCATCGATCGCCGACGCTGGCGGCGCCCCGCCCTGTTCGCGCTCGCGATCGCGGCGACGACGCAGGTCGTCTACCCGTTCCTGTACCTCGAGCTGCTGATGGTGCGGCCGCTCGCCGTCGCCGCGCTCACGCTGCGCAACGCGCTCGTGGTCGCCTTCCTCGTGCTCGTGATCGTGGATCTCGTGCGGATGCCGGTGCGTCGCCGCATCCCCGCCGTCGCTCCGTCCGTCTGACCCAGGGAGGTCACCATGCTCATCGCCTTCTCCGTCGCCCCGAGCGGCACCGGCCGCTCCGACGGCTCGGTGCACGACGCCGTCGCCGCGGCCGTGCGCATCGTGCGCGAATCGGGGCTGCCGCACCGCACGAGCTCGATGTTCACCGAACTCGAGGGGGAGTGGGACGAGGTCTTCGACGTCGTCAAGCGCGCCACCGAGGCGGTGCTGCCGTTCGGGTCGCGCGTGTCGCTCGTGCTCAAGGCCGACATCCGTCCAGGACACGTCGGCGAGCTCGACGGCAAGATCGAGCGCCTCGAGCGCGCACTCGCCGAGACCGACGACGAAGACTGAGGCCGAAACGATTCGACAGGGCCCCGCGTCTGCCGGTACTCTGACGCGATGACCTCCTCGAACCTCTCGAGGGGTGCGGCGATGTGGGCGCTCCTCTCGCTCGCCGTCGGCAGCTTCGGCATCGGCATGACCGAGTTCGTCGTGATGGGGCTGCTGCCCCAGATCGCCGCCGACCTCGCCCCGTCGGCGTGGGCCGCGAACCCCGAAGACGCCATCGCCCAGGCCGGCTGGCTGATCAGCCTCTACGCGCTCGGCGTCGTCATCGGCGCGCCGACGATCGCCGGGTCGGTCGCGCGGTTCCCGCGGCACCGCGTGATGGTCTGCCTCGCCGCAGCCCTCACCCTCTTCAACGCGCTCACGGTGCTGGCCCCCACCTTCGAGCTGGTCGCGGTGTCGCGGCTGCTGGCCGGGCTGCCGCACGGCGCCTACTTCGGCATCGGCGCGCTCGTGGCCGCCGATGTGCTCGGCCCTGGGAAGCGCGCCAAGGGTGTCGCCTTCGTGCTCATGGGCCTCACGATCGCGAACGTCGTCGGGGTGCCGCTGGGCACCTACCTCGGTCAGCAGGCGGGGTGGCGCGTGGCGTTCGGCGTCGTGGCGGCGATCTTCGCGCTGGCCACGGTCATGATCGCGGTGTTCGTGCCCGATCATCCAGGCCAGCCCGGCCGCACGCTGCGTGCCGAGCTGGGCGTCTTCCGCGTCGGCCAGGTGTGGTTCGCCCTCGGCATCGGCGCGATCGGCTTCGGCGGGTTCTTCGCGGTCTACAGCTACGTCGCGCCCATGATCACCGAGGTCGCCGGCTCTCCCGAGTGGGCGGTGCCCATCGTGCTCGTCGTCATGGGGCTGGGCATGACCTTCGGCAACCTCGCCGGCGGCCACTTCGCCGACCGCGACGTGCCGCGCACGCTCGTGTTCGGCCACCTCGCGCTCGCGGCGGTGCTGGTGGCGCTCGCCCTCACCGCCCAGGCGATCGTCGCGATCGCCGTGTTCGCCTTCGCGGTCGGGTTCGTCTCGGCGATGCTCAGCCCCACCATCCAGACCCGCCTCATGGACGTGGCCGGCGACAACCAGTCGATCGCCGCCGCCCTCAACCACTCGGCGCTGAACCTCGGCAACTCGCTCGGCGCGTTCCTGGGCGGCGTCGTCATCGCGGCGGGCTTCGGTTTCGTCGCTCCGGTCTGGGTGGGCGTCTGCCTCGCGCTCGGCGGCCTCGCGCTGACGCTTGCGAGCCTCGGCGTCCAGCGGCGCAGCGAGCGGGGCGCGGTCGAGCAGCGGTCGACCGTCGCGGTTTCGCGCTAGCATCCGTCGGATTCTTCGGCCTCGGCGGCCCGCCGGTCACAGAAGGTGCGGGTGGGCGCCGGCTGGGGTGCAGGTTCTGCGACCCGCGCGGCCTGCCGGTCGCACTACGTGCGGGTGGGGGACGGCTGGGGTGCAGGTTCTGCGACCCGCGCGGCCCGCCGGTCGCACTACGTGCGCGTGGGGGACGGCTGTGGTGCACCTTCTGCGACCGACTACGCCCGTTGGTCGCAGAATCTGCGGATGCTGACCACCGCAGTCGCCCTATAGTGCGACCAGGGGGGGCCACCGACCGTGGACCGCGGCGCACCGCGGCGGCGGATT
The DNA here is from genome assembly GCF_025515205.1 of Microbacterium fluvii. GTDB lineage: Bacteria > Actinomycetota > Actinomycetes > Actinomycetales > Microbacteriaceae > Microbacterium > Microbacterium fluvii. The sequence goes on from NZ_JAOPFX010000001.1 coordinate 604,598, forward strand.
CATCAGCTCTCCAGCAGACGCCGGAGGTGTCGGCCGACGGCGGGGGTCTCGATGAGGAAGCCGTCGTGGCCGAAGTCGCTCACGAGCACGACGGCCTCGTCGCCGTCGAGGGTCGTCGCGATGCCGCGGGCGATGCGGTGCTGGCCGTCGATCGGGAAGAGCCGGTCGCTGTCGATGCCGAGCACGAGGGCGCGCGCCGTGACGCGCGCGAGGGCGTCCTCGACGCCGCCGCGGTCGCGGCCGACGTCGTGCGAGTTCATCGCCTCGACGAGGGTCAGGTAGGTGTTGGCGTCGAACCGGCGCGTGAACTTGTTGCCGTGGAAGTCGAGGTACGACTCCACCGCGAACCGCCCGCCGTGTCCGAGAGGGCTCACGCCCGACTGCCACGAGCGCTGGAAGCGCTGGTTCAGCTCGGTGGGCGAGCGGTAGTTCAGAAGCGCCATGCGGCGCGCGAGGGCGAGTCCCCGGTGGGGCCCGTCGCCGTCGCCGGCGTCGTAGTACTCGCCGCCGGCGAACCGCGGGTCGATGCGGATGGCCTCCAGCTGCACCGAGTTCAGCGCGATCTGGTCGGCCGTGTTGACCGGGGGAGCCGACAGCACGGCGACCCGTTCGAGCCGGTCGGGGTGGCCGACCGCCCACTCCAGCGCGTGCATGCCGCCCATCGAGCCGCCGATGACGGCCGCCCACACATCGACGCCGAGCGCGTCGGCCAGCTGCACCTGGGCGGCGACCTGGTCGCGGATCGTGAGGTAGGGGAACCGCGAGGCCCACTCGTAGCCGTCGGGGCCGACGCTGGCGGGGCCGGTCGAGCCCTGGCATCCGCCCAGCATGTTGGGAGCCACGACGAACCAGCGGTCGGTGTCGATGGGCGCCCCAGGGCCGACGATGTCGTCCCACCAGCCGGCGGTGGGGTGCCCTGGCCCGGCAGGACCGCGCACGTGGCTGTCGCCGGTGAGCGCGTGCAGCACCAGCACGGCGTTGTCACGGGCGGTGTTGAGCTCACCCCACGTCTCGAACGCGAGGCGATAGGCGGGCAGTTCGCGCCCGCCCTCGGTGCGGAACGCGCCGAACGCGGCGAACTGGCGGTCTCCGCGGGGGTCGCCGTCGCGCCACGCCCCCGTGACCGGGGGGCGCCCCAGCAGCAGGCGCGCGTCGGCCTCCGTCACGGGGGCGCTGGGCACCGTGTCTTCGGAGGTCTGCCAGTCCATGGCATCCATTCTCACGGTCGCGGGGCGCCGCCCGTGAATTGTGACGCGTCCTCGCCCGAGGCGAGGAGATCTCGCGGGGCGAGGGCCGCGTCGGTGCATCGGGTCCTCGCCTGCCGCGATCTCCTCGCTCGACGCGAGGGCGGGCTGTCGCGGTGTCGGGGCCCGGTCGTACCCTCACGACATGGACCCCGTCATCGAGTACCTGCTGCAGGGCGACCCCTCGATCCGCTGGCAGGTGATGCGCGACCTGCTCGATGCGCCGCCGGCCGAGGTCGCCGCCGAGCGCGCGCGGGTGGCGACCGAGGGCTGGGGCGGGCGGATGCTGGCGGAACAGGCCGACGACGGCCGCTGGGACGGCGGCACCTACCGCCCCGGCTGGGCCGACGAGACGAGGCCGTTCTTCGACGCGTGGTCGGCGACGCACTTCTCGCTGCAGGCGCTGTGGGAGTACGGGCTCGATCCGCACAGCCCCGAGGCGCGGCGCGCGATCGGGCTCGTGCGCGACAACGTGCGCTGGGAGCACGACGGCGAGCCCTACTTCGACGGCGAGGTCGAGCCGTGCATCAACGGCATCGCGATGGCGGTAGGCGCGTACTTCGGCGAGCCGGTCGAGAAGATCGTCGAGACGACGCTCGCCCAGCAGCTGTCGGACGGCGGCTGGAACTGCTGGGCGCCCGAGAGCGAGGTCGGCTCGTTCCACTCCACGATCTGCGTGCTGGAGGGACTGCGCGAACAGGAGGCGGCCACCGGCGGCGCCGATGCGTCGCGTGCTGCGCGTGCGGCCGGCGAGGAGTATCTGCTCGAACGTCGGCTCTTCCGCCGCAGGAGCACGGGCGAGGTCGCCGATCCCCGCATGACGATGCTCTCGTTCCCGGTGCGCTGGTTCTACGACATCCTCCGAGGCCTCGACCACTTCCGGGTCGTCGACCGCCGCGACGAGCGCCTCGAAGAGGCGATCGGGATGCTGCGGGCCAAGGCCGACGGCACCGGGATGTTCGCCTACGAGAACTGCCACGAGGGCCCTCGGCTGTTCGCGATGGAGCAGGAGGGCGAGGGCTTCCCGAGCCGCTGGGTGACCCTTCGCGCGCTGCGGGTGCTGCGCTGGTGGGACGGCGCCTGAGCGGTGAAGACGCCGGATGCCCCGGGCCGCTGGGCCCGGGGCATCCGCTGCGTCCCCCTTGCGCTGGGACTTCTCAGGCGCGCGCGGCCTCCGAGACGCGGCGCGCGGCGGCCAGGGCCTGCTCGAGGTCGGCCTTGAGGTCGTCGATGTTCTCGAGGCCCACCGACAGACGCACGAGACCGGGCGTGACGCCGGTCGTGAGCTGCTGCTCGGGCGTGAGCTGCGAATGGGTCGTCGAGGCCGGGTGGATCACGAGCGAGCGCACGTCGCCGATGTTGGCGAGGTGGCTGAAGAGGGTCAGCGAGTTGACGAACTCGCGGCCCGCCTCGACACCGCCCTTGAGCTCGAACGACAGCACCGCGCCGACGCCCTTGGGCGCGTAGGTGTTGGCGGCGGCGTACCAGGGCGAGGTGGGCAGGCCCGAGTAGTTCACCGAGGCGATGTCGTCGTGGTTCTCGAGCCACTCGGCGATCTCCTGCGCGTTCTGCACGTGGCGCTCGATGCGCAGCGACAGCGTCTCGATGCCCTGGATGAGCAGCCACGCGCTCTGCGGCGAGATCGCGGCGCCGAGGTCGCGCAGCAGCTGCACGCGGGCCTTGATGATGTAGGCGAGGCCGTCGCCGACCGCCGCCGTGTACGAGGCCCCGTGGTACGAGGGGTCGGGCACCGTGAGGCCGGGGAACTTCTCGACGTTCTTCGACCACTCGAACTTTCCGCCGTCGACGATGACGCCGCCGATGACGGTGCCGTGGCCGCCGAGGAACTTGGTCGCCGAGTGCACGACGATGTCGGCGCCGTGCTCGAACGGGCGGATGAGGTAGGGGGTGGCGATCGTGTTGTCGACGATCAGCGGCACACCCGCCTCGTGGGCGATGTCGGCGACGGTGCGGATGTCGAGCACGTTGATCTTCGGGTTGCCGATCGTCTCGGCGAAGAACAGCTTCGTGTTCGGCCGAACCGCACGGCGCCACTCCTCGGGGTCGTCCTGGTTCTCGACGAAGGTCGTCTCGATGCCGAGCTTGGCGAGGGTGTACTTGAAGAGGTTGTAGGTGCCGCCGTAGATCGAGCTCGACGAGACGATGTGGTCGCCGGCTTCGGCGATGTTGAGCACCGCGAAGGTCTCTGCCGCCTGCCCGGAGGCGACCAGCAGCGCGCCGGTGCCGCCCTCGAGCGCCGCGATGCGCTGCTCGACGACATCCTGTGTGGGGTTCTGGATGCGGGTGTAGATGTTGCCGAACTCCGCGAGCGCGAACAGGTTCGCCGCGTGGTCGGTGTTGTCGAAGACGTACGAGGTCGTCTGGTAGATCGGGGTGGCGCGGGCCTTCGTCACCGGATCGGGCTGGGCGCCGGTGTGGATCTGCTTGGTCTCGAAACGCCAGTTCTCGGGTGCCGACATGGCTTGCTCCTGCGGGTGTGATCGGCCGCGCCCACTGCGGCGGCCACGACCGAGCGTAGGCACCTACCACCGAGGCGACAACGCCGCGGAAATGTGACGTAACCTCGCGGACCCTGATGTGGTCGGACTCACAGCCGCGGATCGGTAGCGTTGAGGCATGACACGACGCGCGGTGGTGACCGGAGCCAGTTCAGGGATCGGAGAGGCCGCCGCCAGAGCGCTGCGCGCGAGCGGATGGGACGTCGTGGCCGTGGCCCGCCGGGCCGAGCGGCTCGCCGCCCTCGAAGCCGAGATCGGCGCCGCAGCCTTCGCCGCGGACCTCACGGTGCAGGCTGATGTCGATGCGCTCGCCGAGTGGCTCGCCTCGACCGGCGAGGTGCACGCCCTCGTGCACGTGGCCGGCGGCGCGCGAGGCACGGATCGCATCGAAGACGGCAGGCCCGACGACTGGCAGTGGATGTTCGAGGTCAACGTGCTGTCGAGCCAGCGCGTGGTCGCCGCCCTCCTTCCCCTGCTGCGGCAGGCGGCGGCATCGTCCGGCCACGCCGACACCCTCTTCCTCACCTCGACCGCCGCGCAGAACGCCTACGTCGGCGGCGCGGGCTACAACGCCGCCAAGGCGGGCGAGTCGATGGTCGCCGGTGCGCTGCGCCTCGAGCTCAACGGCGAGCCCATCCGCGTGATGGAGGTCGCCCCCGGCATGGTCCACACCCCGGAGTTCACCCTCAACCGCCTCGGCGGGAATGCGGATGCGGCTGCCGCCGTCTACGACGGGGTGCAGGCCCCGCTCGTGGCGGAAGACGTCGCCGACGTCATCGCGTACGCGCTGAACGCCCCCGGCCACGTCAACCTCGACCTCATCACGATGCGCCCCGTCGCCCAGTCGGCCCAGTGGCTGCTGGCCCGCGGCGCACTTGCCCCGAAGGGATACGCACAATGACCGACGAACGCGAGAAGCTCACCTGGGAGCAGTTCGGTGAGGCCTCGCGCGACATCGCGCGCGACATCATCGCGACAGGGTTCGAGCCCGAGGTCGTGGTCGCGATCGCCCGCGGCGGTCTGCTGCCGGCCGGTGCGATCGCCTATGCGCTGGGCGTGAAGAGCTGCGGCGCCCTCAACGTCGAGTTCTACACCGGCGTCGGCACCGTGCTGGAGGCCCCCGAGGTGCTGCCGCCCGCCCTCGACATCGACTTCCTCTCCGGCAAGCGCGTGCTGCTGGTCGACGACGTCGCCGACAGCGGGCGCACGCTGGCCCTGGCCGTGCAGCTGCTGCGCGACCGCGGCGCCGACATGCGCTCGGTGACGATCTACACCAAGCCCGGCTCGATCGCCCGGCCCGACTTCGCGTGGAAGGAGACCGATCTGTGGATCGACTTCCCGTGGTCGTGGCAGGGCACCGTCACGACGGGTGCCGAGGCGTCCTGACGTGGCGAAGTCGCTGGCCGAGCTCGCCGCCGACGGCCTGATCGACGAGGGGTGGGCGCAAGCCCTCTCGCCCGTCGCAGGCGACATCACGGCGCTCGGCGAGCGGCTGCGGGCAGAGCTCGCCGCCGGTCGGCACTACCTGCCGGCCGGCGACCGCGTGCTGCGGGCCTTCCAGCGCCCCCTCGACGGCGTCAAGGTGCTGATCGTCGGGCAGGACCCCTACCCGACCCCCGGCCACCCCATCGGGCTCTCCTTCGCGGTCGACAAGCACGTGCGGCCGCTGCCGCGGAGCCTGTCGAACATCTACCGCGAGCTCTCCGACGATCTCGGCATCGCCCCGGCGGCCCACGGCGATCTCTCGGCGTGGAGCGACCAGGGCGTCATGCTGCTGAACAGGGTGCTCACCGTCGCCCCCGGCGCCCCCGCATCGCATCGCGGCTGGGGCTGGGAGAAGGTCACCGAGCACGCCATCCGCACGCTCGTCGCGCGCGAGAAGCCGCTCGTGGCGATCCTGTGGGGGAGGGATGCGGCGAACCTCCGACCCCTGCTGGGTGCCGTGCCGATCGTCGAGTCGCCGCATCCGTCGCCGCTGTCGGCCTCGCGCGGGTTCTTCGGATCGCGGCCCTTCTCGCGGGCGAACGCGCTGCTCGAGCAGCAGGGGGCGACGGCGGTCGACTGGGCCGTCCCCGCGTAGGCTGTCGCCATGCTCGAGGAGGAATACGAGAAGACCCGGCGGCGGCTGCCGCTGCATCTGCGTCGGCAGAGCGAGCCCGAGGCGCCGTTCTCGTACGAGATCCGTCCTGCCACCGAGCAGGACCTGCCCGACATCCGCGAGATCTACAACTATTACGTCACCAACTCCGTGGTCACCTTCGACGAGAAGAAGTGGTCGCACGCGCAGTGGCGCGAGAAGTTCGCCTATCTGCACAAGCTCGACATGCCGTTCCTGGTCGCACAGTCGCCGTCGGGCAACATCATCGGCTACGCGCTGGTGCAGCCGATGTCGCAGAAGTCGGCCTACCGCTACAGCGTCGAGAACTCGATCTACCTCGGCCAGGCCGCCGCCGGCAAGGGGCTGGGGCGGGCGCTGCTGGAGGCGCTGATCGCCGCATGCGAAGAGGCCGGCATCCGCGAGATGGTGGCGATCATCAGCGACAAGGGCGCCGAGGCCTCGGTGGCGCTGCACAGCAAGCTCGGCTTCGAAGAGGTCGGGCGCATGGGCAGGGTCGGCTTCAAGTTCGGCCGGTGGCTCGGGGTCATCCACATGCAGAAGCACCTCAAGCCCGTCCGCAAGAAAGGCCTGTTCGGCCGGCTACGCTGACGCGGCGGCCCGCACGGCGTCGACGAGGTCGCGCCACGGGCCGGTGAGCTCGGCGTCCCCCAGGAGCGCCGTGCGGACGCCCTGCGGCTCGGCCGCCTCGATGCGCCACTGGAAGCGGTCGGCATCCGTCGGGGGAGCGACCGCCGGAGTCTCGTCCCACGGGCACAGCGTGATCATCGCGATCCAGTGCGGCGCCTCGGCCTCCGGCGGCGACGCCGTCCACTCGCGGCTCAGCCCCGCGAACCCGCCCGAGCGCACGACGGTCACCGTCAGCTGCCGGTCGGTGCGGGGATCGGGGTCCACGCTGACGGATGCTACGCGGTCGGGCCCTCGGCTGCGAGCACCCCGACCTGCCGCCACGCCGTGGCCACGGCATCCGCCTCGACGCTGCTCTCGCCGAACTCCGCCGCTGCCGCCTCGACGGTGGCCTGTGCGAACTGCGCGAACGTCGCCGTCGACGACAGTGTGCCGCCGGTGAGCGTGCGGTACCAGACCAGGCCGGCCCGCTCCCAGGCGCGGCCGCCGAGCGCGGTGGCGGCGAGATAGAAGGCGTGGTTGGGGATGCCGGAGTTGATGTGCACGCCGCCGTTGTCGTCGATCGTGTCGACGTAGTCGTCCACGTGCGCCGGCTGCGGGTCTCGGCCCAGCACGTCGTCGTCGTAGGCCGTGCCGGGGGCCTTCATCGAGCGCAGGGCCACGCCCTGCACGGCCTCGGTGAAGATGCCCACCCCGATCAGCCACGAGGCGGCATCGGCGGTCTGCCCGAGGCTGTGCTGCTCGACCAGTGCTCCGAACACGTCCGAGACCGACTCGTTGAGCGCCCCCGACTGCCCGCTGTAGACGAGGGCCGCGGTGTGCTCGGTGACGGCGTGGGCGAGTTCGTGCGCGATGACCGTGAGCGAGCCGGTGAAGCCCGTGAACACCTCGCCGTCGCCGTCGCCGAAGACCATGCGCTCGCCGTTCCAGAACGCGTTGTCGTAGTCGGTGCCGTAGTGCACCGTCGCGAGGAGCGCCTCGCCCGCCGCGTCGACGGAGTTGCGGCGGTACGCGTCCCACCAGAACGCGAACGTGGCCCCGAGGCCGTCGAAGGCTTGGTCTGCGGCCTCGTCTCCTGTTGCCGGAGCGTCCTCCGTGCGCACCGTGAGCCCCGGCAGCGTCTCGGTGTTCTGTGCGTCGCTGATCGTGCGGTCGGGCGACGGCGCGGTCTCGGCGACCAGCGCCCCCGTCTCGTCGATCGACAGCACGAGCCGAGAGCGCACGGGGTGGAAGCCCCGAGGCACGGCCAGGGTCGCCCTGGCGGCCTCGGCGGCCTTGGGATACTGCGCCGAGGCGGCGACACGGGCCAGCAGGTAGGGAGGGACGATCGCGTGCATGCAGGGAGAGTACTCCCCGCCTCCGACGCGTCAGTCGGCGTGGATGACCGGGATGCTGGCGAGCAGGCGCCTCGTGTAGGCCACCTGGGGCTGCAGCAGCACCTTCTCGGTGGGTCCTTCTTCGACGATGCGGCCGTCCTTCATGACGATCACCTCGTCGCACAGGTTCTGCACGACGCCGATGTCGTGCGAGACCATCAGCAGGGTGAGCCCGTCGCGGGCGCGCAGGTCGGAGATGAGCTCGAGGATCTGCGCGCGCACCGTGACATCGAGGGCCGACAGCGGCTCGTCGCCGACGAGCAGGCGAGGCCGGTGCACGAGGGCGCGGGCCAGTGCGATGCGCTGGCGCTGCCCGCCAGAGAACTCGTGCGGGTAGCGCTCGGCCATGTCGGCCTCGAGTCCCACGTCTTCGAGCACCTCCCGCACGCGGGCGCGGCGGTCGCCGTCGATTCCGAGCGCCCACAGCGGCTCGCCGACGATGCGGCCGATGCTCATGCGGGGGTCGAGCGACGCGTACGGGTCTTGGAAGACGATGCCGGTCTGCCGGCGCAGCCAGTGCAGGCTTCGCGCGGAGGCGGCGGCATCCACATCCTTGCCGTCGAAGGTCACGGTGCCCGCGGTGGGGGAGTCGAGCCCGAGCAGCAGCCTGACGAGGGTCGACTTGCCCGACCCCGACTCGCCGATGACGCCGACCGCCGTGCCCTCGCGCACGTCGATGTCGGCGTCGTCGAGCGCCGTCGTGAAGGTCTTGGGCGCGAACGGCGCCCTCCCGGGATTCGTGTAGCGGCGGGTCAGCCCGCGGCCGGTGAGAAGGGGTCCCTGAGCCTGTCGCGGTCCCTGAGCCTGTCGAAGGGTCATCGCCGCCCCTCCGGTCGCCACAGGGTCGCCGTCGCGTCGCGCAGGAGCCCCTGCGTGATCGGAGAGGCCGGTGCCGACAGGAGCGTCGCCACCGGCGCCTCCTCGACGACGCGGCCGTGCTCGAGCACGACGCCGTGCGTCGCGATCTGCGACAGCACCGCGAGGTCGTGCGTGATGAATACGAGCGACATCTCGGTCTCGTCGACGAGCGCCCGCAGGAGGGCCAGGATCTCTGCCTGGATCGTGACGTCGAGGGCCGTCGTGGGCTCGTCGGCGATCAGCAGCCGCGGGCGGCAGGCCAGAGCCATCGCGATCGCGACGCGCTGGCGCTGCCCGCCGGAGAGCTGGTGCGGGTAGCGAGAGACGATGCGCTCGGGGTCGGGAAGGGCGACGCGCCGGGCTTCGGCGATCGCGCGGGCGGCGGCATCCTTCTTCGACGCCTTCTCGTGGATGCGGATCGACTCGCCGATCTGCCTGCCGACCGTGCGGATGGGGTTGAGGGCGGTTCGGGGCTCCTGGAAGACGATGCCGATCTCGTCGCCGCGGAGCTGAGCGAGCTCGCGATCGGGAAGCCCGAGGATCTCCCGGCCGTTCCAGCGGATGCTGCCGCTCGCGGTCGCGCCGTCGGGGAGGAGCCCGAGCACGGCCAGCGCCGTCATCGACTTGCCGGAGCCGGATTCGCCGATGAGCCCCACCCGCGCGCCGTCGGGCACGGCGAACGAAACGCCGTCGACGACGCGGTGGCCGTCGATCTCGACGACGAGGTCGCGCACCTCGAGGCTCATGCGACCACCCCTGGCTGGTGGGCGCGGGCCGTGGCCGCGGAGCGGCTCGTGCGGCGCGCGAGCGTGGGGTCGGTGGCCTCGCGCACGCCGTCGCCGAGGAGATTGAGTCCCAGCACCGTGATCGTGATCGCCAGACCCGGCCACACCACCGACAGCGGGTGCACCGCGATGTACTTCTGCACTTCAGCCAGCAGCACCCCCCAGCTCGGGGCCGTTACGGGGGCGCCGAAGCCGAGGTAGCTCAGGCCCGCCTCGGCGAGCACCGCGACGGCCATGCCCCACGACAGCTGCACGATGAACACCGGCGCGACGTTGGGCAGGAGGTGGCGGTAGAGGTTCTGCGCGGGAGTGAGCCCCGACGCGCGCCCGGCCAGCACGAAGTCGCTGTGCAGCACACGGCGCAGCTCGGGCCGGGTGACGCGGGCGACGTTGACGCCGAAGCCGATGCCGACCGCCCACACGACGACCCACAGCGACCCGCCCCACACCGACGAGATCATCATGGCGATCAGCAGCACGGGGAAGGCGATGAGGATGTCGACGAGCACCGCGACCGATTCGCGCACCCAGCGGGTGGTCAGAGCCCCGAGCGCGGCGAGCACGATGCCGACGACGGTTGCGACGATGCCGGCTCCGGCGGCGACGAACACCGTGGTCCGGGCGCCGGCCATGATGAGGCTCAGGATGTCTCTCCCCGAACCGTCGGTGCCGAGCAGGTGCGGCCACCCAGGGCTCGCCCACCGGTCGGCCAGGTCGACCCGCTGCGGATCGAACGGCGTCCACCACAGCGACACGAGCGCCGTCAGCCCGACGATCCCGACGACGATGAGCCCGAAGCGTCCCGTCGACAGCGACCACAGGCGGCTCAACCAGCGCAAGCCCCTCATGCCGCCTCCCGCTGCCTCGGGTCGAGCACGCGGTGCACGAGGTCGACGACGAACCCGACGATCAGCACGAACCCGGTGAGCACGAGCAGCTCGCCCTGCACCATCGGCAGATCCCGCGATCCGACGTCGGAGACCAGCATCCGCCCGATGCCGGGGAGCGTGAACAGCTGCTCGATCACGACGGCGCCCACGATGATGCCGGCGATCTGCAGCCCCAGCACCGTGATGATCGACAGGCCGACGGTGGGAAGCCCGTGGCGGATCAGTGCCGTGTTGCGGGTGAGGCCCTTGGCGGCCGCGGTGCGGACGAAGTCCTGCCCGACCGCCCCCAGGGTCGCGCTGCGCACGAACCGCATGAGCATGGCGCCCTCGACGATGCCGATCGTGAGGGCCGGCAGCAGCAGCGAGCGGAACGCGAGCCACGGCGTCTCCCACCCCGTCCGAGGGAATCCGGTCGCCGGCAGCCATCCGAGCCACACCGCGAAGACGACGACGAGCATCATGCCCGCCCACACCACCGGCACGGCGGCCAGCGCCTGCGCACCGACGCTCAGCGCCGTGCCGTCGGCGTGTCCGCGGCGCATGGCCGAGAGCACGCCGAACGGGATGCTGATCACGAGCGCGATCGTCAGCGCCATGATGCCGAGCGGCACCGTGATCTGCGCCTTCTGCGCCAGCTGCTCGGTGACGCTCGATCCGGTGATCAGCGACGTGCCGAGGTCTCCTCGGAGCACGCCGCCGATCCAGGTCAGATACTGCACGAGCAGCGGTTCGTTCAGGCCCAGCTCTTCGCGGATCGCGGCCACCTGCTCGGGGGTGCCGTTGGTGCCGGCGATCAGCTGCGCGACGTCGCCCGGCAGTACCCGCAGCGTGAAGAAGATCAGCAGGCTGGCGACGAGGAGCCCCACCGCCAGCAGGGCGATCCTCGTAGCCGCATATCTGATCACTCCGAAGAGACTGTCACATCCGCGAGGTTCAGGCGCGAGTTGATCGAGTCCTGCGGGAACCCGGCGATGCCCGCCTCGACGGCGGTGATCGTCTGGCCGGTGTAGAGCCAGTCGGCCGCGTCGTCGTCTGCGACGATGCGCGCGGCCTCGGCCAGCAGCGACGCCGACTCGTCGGGGTCGACCGTCGCCATGGCCTGGGCGTAGAGCGACTGCACCTGGGCATTGTCGTAGCCGAAGTAGTAGTCGGGGTTGGCGAAGTTGCCGAAGTCGCGCGGCTCGACGTGCAGCACGTAGCTGAGGTCGTAGTCGTGGTTCGTGTAGACGTCCTGCAGCCAGGTGGCGAACTCCACCGACTCCACCGTGAGGGTGACGCCGATCTCGTTGTAGGCCGACACGAGCACGGTCGGGATCGTCGTTCCGTAGAACGAGGGGATCGTGAGGGTGAGCTCGAGGTTCTCGACGCCCGCCTCGGCGAGCAGCTCCTTGGCCTTGGCGGGGTCGTAGGGCGCCGTGTCGGAGAGGTCTTCGTAGCCGGGGTCGAGCTCGGGGATCGGGCCGTACATCGTGGTGCCCGCGCCCACCGTCTCGACGAGGGCCTGGTGGTCGACCGCCAGGCGCAGCGCCTCGCGCACGCGCGCGTCGTCGAGCGGCGCCTTCTGGTTGTTGAACGCGAGGGTCGCCTTGTCGGTGGTCTTGCCCGTCGTCAGAGTGAACGCGCCCGACTGCTCGAGCTGGGGCGCGAGGGTCGGATCGACCGCGGTGAGCACGTCCAGCGTGCCGTCGAGGGCCGCGTTGACGCCCGCCGTGAAGTCGGGGATGTACTGCAGCACGACCGAGGCGACGCCGGCGGCGGTGCCCCAGTAGTCGTCGTAGCGGGCGAGCTCGATGCTGTCGCCCTGGGTCCAGTTGACCAGGGTGAAGGGGCCGGTGCCGTTGGCGTCGGTCTGGAAGTCGGTCTTGTCGCCCGACGAGAAGACGAGCCCGGCCGGGCCGGTGAGGTTGAACAGGAAGTTCTGGTCGGGCGCGGCGAGGGTGATGACGACCGTGTCGTCTCCGTCGGCTGCGATCGAGTCGACGCCGGCGAACACGGCGTGCCCGTTGATCGTCTCGTCGTCCTTCGCTGCGGTGAAGCTGTCGATCACATCGTCGACGGTCAGCTCTTCGCCGTGGTGGAAGGTGACGCCGCTGTTCAGCGTGAAGGTGTAGGTGAGGCCGTCGTCCGAGATCGTGTAGTCGCTCGCGAGCGCCGTGACGATCTCGTTGTCCTGCGTGCGGGTGACCAGGCCCTGGTAGACGTTGTCGATCAGCACCTGCTCGAGGGCAGCCCCCGAGGTGTGGCGGATGTCGAGGTTGGTCGGCTCGAGCACGAGGCCGACGGTGATCTCGGCGTTCGGGTCGGGCGTGCCGGTGCTGGTCGGGGTGGTCGAGGTGTCGGCGGTGCAGCCGGCGAGAGCGAGGGCGCCGGCGGCGAGCAGCGCTGCTGCGGCAAGGGCGGGGCGGCGGAACATGGTGGTCCTTTCGGGGGACATCCGCGGGGTTCGGGGTGCTGTGTGACGGCGGTCGGGCAACGGATGGGGCGCGCGACAGCCTAGAGAAGGGTACCCGGCGTGTGCAGGGCCCTCCTACTCGCAACGAAATACGGCGCTCAGGCCTTCCCAGCGATCTCGCGCACGAGGGCGGCCAAGTGCACAGGGATCTCCTCCTGCACGTTGTGGCCGCTCGGCACCTCGACGACGGATGCCGCCGGCACGCGCTCCCGGTAGACCGTGATGTCGTGGGCGCTCACGTAGCCGCGGTCGCCGCGGATGAGGGTGATCGGCGAGGTGACGGCCGCGAGGTCTTCCCACCCCGCCTCGCCGAGCACGGCGGTCACGGCATCCGTCTCGTGCGCCGCGCTCTCGGGCGCGGACGCCGCCGCGTTCGCGAGCCGCGCGAAGTGATGCTTCCACTCCACCCGGCCGTCGTCGCGCACGCGCGAATTGTGGAACACGCCGCGCTCGGCCGCCGAGCGCTCGCCGCCGAGCCCGAACGCGAGGGCGCGGTCGACGAGCTCGTCGCGGCTCGCCCAGTCGGTGGGTCCCGCGAAGAACTGCCGCAGCTGCGAGGGGCCGCCCGAGAAGTCGATGCCCGGGGTGATGTCGACGACGACGAGCTCGCGCACGAGGTCGGGGCGGGTCGCTGCCACGGCCGCCGCGGTCAGCCCCCCGAGGGATTGGCCGACCAGCACCTGCGGACCGTCGGTCCACGCCTCGATGCCGGCGATGACGTCGGGGGCGAGCACGCGTGCGACATAGGCGGCGTCTTCGCGCCACGACGAGTCGCCGTGGCCGGCCAGGTCGATCGCGAGGGCCGGCAGGCCCATGGCCAGGATCGTCGTGTCCCACGTGTGGGCGTTCAGGCCCGCGCCGTGGAGGAACGTGACGACCGGCGTCGCGGTCCCCGAGCCTGTCGAGGGGGCGTAGCGCAGCGCGCTCAGCATCCGCCCGTCGGAAAGGGGGATCGACACGCGCTCGCCGCGGGGGAGAGGGCCGTCGATGCCGGCGTCGGCGGCCTGGGCCGCGAGGAACGAGAACTCGTCGATGGGGTCGCTCACCCGCCCATTCTGGCCGACCCGGCACCGCCGGCGAAGCCGTCGGTAGTGTGGGGTCATGAGTGCAGAACGCCGCGTTCACCTCGCCCGCTCGGCCCGCCCGGCCTACGACGCGCTCGCCGCCTTCTCGTCGACCGTCAAGCAGGTGGCGACCGAGGCGGGCATCGACGCCCGGCTCACCGAGATCGTGCAGATCCACGCGTCGCAGCTCAACGGCTGCGCCTATTGCGTGCGGGTGCACGTCGACCGCGCCGTCGCGGCGGGCCTCGACGCCGACACGATCACGCAGATCGCGGTGTGGCGCGAGTCCGGGGTCTTCAGCGAGAGGGAGCGCGCGGCGCTCGAGCTCGCCGAGGCGTTCACGTTCATCCATGAAGACGGCGTGCCCGACGACGTTTACGACCAGGTCGGCGGCATCCTCACCGAGGCGGAGTACGTGGCGCTGAGCTGGATCCTCGTGTCGATCAACGCCTTCAACCGCATCGCGATCGCCGGGCGCTACCCGGTGCCGCCGCGCACGGCTCCCGCCGTGCCCGTCGCATGACGCAGGCGCTCGTTCCGGGGGCGGTCAACTTCCGCGACGTCGGCGGGCTGCCGGCCGGCGCGGGCGCGACCCGACCCGGCGTGTTGTTCCGTTCGGGCAATCTCGCCCGGCTGGGCGACGACGGGGTGGCGGCGCTGGGCGGTCTCGGCATCCGCCGCGTCGTCGATCTGCGCGACGACGATGAGGTCGCCCACGCGCCCAGCCCGCTCGACGGTCTCGACGTGCGGATGCAGCGCGTGCCGCTCTTCCTCGGCTCGGTCGCGTCGTTCTTCGCCGACGACCTCTCGCTCGACGAGCTGTACCGCCGGCTCGTCGACGATTCCGCCGCGGGGCTGGTGTCGGTGGTGCGCGGCATCATCGAGCAGCAGCCGGTGCTCGTGCACTGCACGGTCGGCAAGGATCGCACCGGTGTCGCCGTCGCGCTCACGCTCGCGGCGGCGGGCGTCGACCTCGACGCGATCGTCGCCGACTACGAGCGCACCGAGGCGCTGCTGCCGCAGTGGCGCAACGAGCGCGTCGTCGCGTACCTGAGGGCACAGCATCCCGGCGCCGTGCACCTGGAAGACCTCGCGATGCGCTCGCCGGCAGATGTGATGCGCAGGCTCCTTGCCGACGTCGCGGGGCGCTTCGGGTCGGCGGCCGACTACCTGCGGGCGCAGGGGATGACGGATGCCGAGCTCGGCGAGCTGACGCGGATTCTCATTCAGCGGGACTAGACAGCGTTCCGCGTGTCGGGACATGAGGTTAGGCATGCCTACATCGGGCGTATAGTGGGCAGTGCCATGACCGCCACCGAGCACAACGACGCCGCCTGCCGCACGCCGCGGCACTCGCGCGTTCAGCACCTCATCACCGCCGACGAGACGTCGCTGGTCGATCTCGAGGCGCTGCTGGCGACGCTGCCGATCTGCTCGACCGGTCGCGTGTTCGTCGAGGTGCCCGACGAGTCGTGGATCTGCGATCTCGATGTGCCCGCGCGCATGGTGCTCACGTGGCTCGACCGCTCGCGCCGCAGCGGCGACCCCGGAACCGGCAGGGCGTGTGCGCCCGGTCAGGCGCTGGCACGGGCCGTGACCGCCTGGGCCGACGAGATGCTGTGCACCGAAGACGACCACACCCTGGTGTTCCTCCTGGGCGGGTTCCTCGGCACCGCCGACATCCACGACCACCTCACGGGACGGTTGGGCATCGCGAGCGACGCGATCCACACCCCCGAGCGCTTCGGCCTCACCGCTTCCCGCTGACTCTCCCGCCTTCCCTTCCCGCGAGTTGGCAGGTTCGGTCGCTCGCACGGCGTCGCAGCGGCAACAGCTGCCAAGTTGCGGGAGGGGGCGGTGAGCACTCCTACCCGCGAGTTGGCAGGTTCGGTCGCTGCGACGCCGTGCGGGCGGCAACAGCTGCCATATTGCGGGGGAGGTAGTTGCCGTCTTCCAGGCCGGCCTCGATCTCGAAGCGGTTGCGCAGAGGGTCGCGGCCCGCGAGGGCGTAGAGCACGGGCATGAGCAGGCCGTAGCGCTCCCACTGGCGCTTGTGCACCGCCTCGTGGCGCAGCACCCTGTCGGTCACCCGCGCGTCGCCGGTGAGATAGCAGCCGCCCACGCACACGCCGCCGCGGCGGAACGCCCACGCCGGCAGTCCGCGGAACACCCACAGGCCCTCGCGGCGCTCGACGCGCCCCGTGCTCCACAGTCCGCCCCACGCGAAGCCGACCGCGGTGCCGTAGAGGTACCCGAGGCGGCTGACCGCCGAGTCGAGCAGGAATGCCGGTATCAGCCGGTCGAGCGCGCGCCCTCGGGCGACGGCGCGGTCGGCGCGCTGCCGCCAGCCGGTGGGCGGGGCCGCGATCGGGCTCATCGGGCGCTCACGCGACGGCTCCGACCAGGCGCAGGATCGCCCCGAGGTCGTCGACCGCCGCGGCAGGGGAGGAGGGGGCGAAGCCGGCGATCGTGGCTCCGACCAGCGGCACCCGCGCGCGCAGGCGGGCGAGCGCCGCGACCAGCTGTGCCGGGTCGGCGCCGAAGGGCACCGCAGAGGTGATGCCGCCCATCGCGGACGGGTCGAGCACGTCGAGATCGAGATGCACGTAGACGGCAGACGCGCCGGTCGCCGCCACGGCTTCGGCGAGCACCTCGGCGTCGTCGAGGGCCTCGGCCGGCAGCATCCGCAGCCCCGCCTCGGCGGCGAAGTCGCTCTCGGCGTCTTCGAGGTCGCGCGCGCCCACCACGACGATGCGCTCGACCGGCACCGCCGGCGAGAGCGCGAGCTGAGCCTCGCCGTGCCCGATCGCCGCGCGCAGCGCCATGCCGCCCGCCGCGCCAGACGGCGAGGTCTCCGGCGTGTGCAGGTCGCCGTGGGCGTCGCACCAGACCACGGCGAGATCCGGATGCTGCGCCAACGCCGCCGCGATTCCCGCGAGGCCGACCGAGCAGTCGCCCCCGACGAGCACGACCTGCTCGTCGGCATGCTGCTCGAGGGCGGCCCGGGTGGCCTCGGCGGTACTCAGCACGGCGCTCAGCCGCCGCACCCCCGTGCCGAGGGCGTCGCCGGCCTCCTGCGGCACCTCCACCGACGTGCAGGCGCTCCGAGGCAGGTCGCCGGCGATCGCCTCGGCGCCGTCGACGAGCAGCATGGCCCGCGCGGCGGGCGAACCCTGCCACTGCGGCACGACGATGAACCGGGTCATGCTGTCATCCTCCTCCTGCGCGCACACCGCCGAGAAACCGCATCGGGCGTGAGAAACCGCACGAGACGGTGTCTCCCACGCCCGATCGGTTCGTCACCGCGAGCGGCGGTGCGTCACTGCTCGATGGCGCTCTGCGACGGTCCGCCCGACTTGAGGGCCGCCAGCCGCGCCTCGACCTCGGTCAGCTCGCCGACGTCTTCGAGGGCCTCGAACTGCGCGTCGATCGTCGAGGCGGCGAGTTCCGCCTTGCCGGCGGCCAGTGCCTCCTGGCGGCGCACCTTGTCTTCGAAGCGGCCCAGCTCACTGGTCGGGTCGAGCACGTCGATCGACTTGACCGCGTCGTGCACCTTGTTCTGCGCCTCGGCGGTCTTGGCCCGCGCCAGCAGTTCGGACCGCTTCGAGCGCAGCTGCTCGAGCTTCTGCTTCATGCCGTTGAGGCCGTCTTTGAGCTTGTCGACGACCTCGGTCTGTGCCGCGATCGACGGGGCGAGGGCCTTGGCCTCGTTCTCTTCGCTGATCTGACGCTGCAGGGCGATCTTGGCGAGGTTGTCGAACTTGTCGGCGTCGGTCGTGTTTCCGGTGCCGCGGAGCTCGTCGGCCTTCTTGCTCGCGGCGAGGGCCTTGCTGCCCCATTCGGCGGCGGCCTGCACGTCTTCCTGGTGGTCGCGCTCGAGCAGGCGCAGGTTGCCGATCGTCTCGGCGATGGCCGCCTCGGCGTCGGCGATGGAGTTGGTGTAGTCGCGCACCAGCTGGTCGAGCATCTTCTGCGGGTCTTCGGCGGAGTCGAGGAGCGCGTTGATGTTCGCCTTCACCAGCGTGGAGATGCGACCGAAGATGGACTGCTTTGCCATCGGATTTCCTTCCTGTCGGATGAGTGATTCAGGTCTGTGTTCAGGGGCGGATGCGGTGGCCGCCTGCTCAGAAGCGCACTCCGCCGCGGCGCCCCCTGGTGCCGCCGCCGCCGAAGCTGCCGGGGCTGAAGCCGCCGCCTCGCCCGCCGCTGGAGCGTCCGCCGCCGCCGAGCATGCCGCCCCTGCCGCCGCCCCGCCCGCCGCCGGAGAGCATGGAGTTGATGACGATGCCGCCGAGCACGGCGCCCATCATGCCGCCGCCGCCCGACGATCCACCGGCAGAGCCGCCGAACATGCCGCCGCCGTCGAAGGCGCCGACGTCGTTCTGCGCGGCCTGGATGGCCTGGCCCGCGAGCTGATCGGCGCGCTGGGCGTACTGCAGCGCCTGCTGCGGATCGGTGGACTGCAGCTGCTGGGCCTTGACCAGCGAGGCGCCTGCCTCGGCGAGGCGCGTGCGCGCCGTGGCGCCGATCGCGCCGCGGCGCGAGGTGATGTAGTCCTCGGCGGTCGAGACCTGCGCCTGCGCCTGCATCATGACCTGGCCCAGCATCTGCTGACTGCGCTGGGCCTGCGCCTGTGCGTCGCGCACGCCCTGCACGAGGGTGTCGATCTGCGTGTTGGCCGACTGCAGCGCCTGCAGGGTCAGAAGCGGGCGCTTCTGCGTGCCCGAGAGGTTCGCCGTGGCGGCGTCGACCTGCTGGCGGGTCGAGGCGATGACCGCCGCGAGGCGCCCGTCGGGGTCGGGGAGGGCTGAGGCCGCGGCGATGTCTCCCTGCAGATCGGCGATGAGGGCTCGGGCGTTCTGCTCGCCCTCGGCGAGGTCCGATGCCAGTTTGTCGACGGCCTTCTCGAGCAGCACGGCCTGGTCGACCGCCTCTTCGGCGGCGCGGATCGCGACGGCCGCCTCGCCCGTCTGCGTCGCGCCGATCGCCGTCTGCGCCGCCGCCAGCTGCTCGTCGGCGAACGCGATGCGCGCCTGGGCCTGCGCGGGGTTGTCGGCGACGGTCGACAGCGCCTCGGGGGCGTACGAGCCGGAGAGGGCGGCCAGGCGCGCGGTCGCGGCCTGGATGCCGTCGGCGGCGGCCTGGCGCAGCCCCTGCACGCGCGTCAGCGCCGCGGGGGCGTCGTGCTCGAGCTTGCGCAGCTCGTCGAAGTCGGCCGCCTTCTCGTCGAGCATCCGATTGGCGGTCTCGAGCAGCTGGATGATCTGCACGTTCCACGCCCGCGTCTGCTGTTCGCTGTCGGGCGTGCCGTCGTCGAGCTGCTGCTGGATCGAGAACGCCTGGTCGAGGCCGGTCTTGGCGTCGGCGAGCGCCTTCTCGAAATCGGCGGTCGCGGCGTCGCCGAACTGCGCCTTGGCGAATCCCAGCTCCTCCTCGCTGGTCTTGACGGCGTCGTCGGTCTGAACGAGGGCGGATGCTGCGCGCCTCGCGAGCTCCTTCGTGCCGAGGGCCTCGAGCCCCGTCGCAGGTGTCGAGCCTGCGACCTGCCCCTGGCCGCGCTTGCGGCGCCGCGCGCGCACGATGAGCCAGATGACGACGACGGCGATCGCGGCCAGCACGACGAAGATCAGGAAGCCGCCGATGCTGCTCCCGGAGCCGGGGTCGTCGAGGTGGGAGCCGCCCGAGGAGGTCTCGAACGAGTCGGCCGCGGTCTCGATCATTCCCGCCCAGTCGCCGGCGGTGGCCAGCGGCTTGATCTCGGCCTCGATCGCGTTCAGCTGGTCGTCGGTGAGGGGCCCTGTGCTGTCGGCCGAGATGTAGAGCTGGCGCCCCGTGGTGGCGACGGCGAGCAGGTACTGCGTCACGCCGAGCCCGTTGTCGAGGGCGACCTGGTCTGCCCACTCCTGGCTGCTGGTGGGGTCGGTGAACTCGTCGACGAAGACGACGAACAGGTCGTTGCCGGTGCTCTCGAACAGGTCTGTCAGACGCGTCTGCGCGGCGGAGGCCTCGGAGGCGGTCAGCGCGCCGACCTCGTCGGTGACGTACCCGGAGCCCAGCGCGACCGGAGCGGTGGCCCACGCGGCGGGGGAGGTGAAGGCGAGTGCGGCCACGATGATCGCCGCGAGCGCCCCTGCCCATCGCGCGCGCATCGGAACCCCTTCCACAGGGCCCGCTGGCCCGGATCTCGGCGGAGCACGACGGCTCCCGTGCCGAGTCTATGCAGGGGGCGGCATGCGGCGACAGGGGAAGTGCTGTGTGAATCCGATGGGCGCGGGTCGCTCCCGCGATCGGGCGCCGGGCGAGGTTAGGGTGGCTGACTCGGAGGAGTGATGGACGACCGCTACGGCACCGATGTGCTGGCCGCAGGCTGGCGCGAACGCGCGCGCCGCGAGGTGCCGAAGGTGCCCGCATCCGCCGATCTCGTCGTCGAGGTCGCGGCCGACGGCTACTGCGGTGCGGTGGTCGGCGTGGCGTCGGGGCTCGTCGAGCTCGAGGACCGCGGCGGCAGGCGGCGGCTGTTCCCGCTCGGCGCCGGCTTTCTCATCGACGGACGCGACGTCGTGCTCACCGCCCCCATCGCGGCCCCCGCCGCCCCGCAGCGCACGGCATCCGGCTCGTTCGCGGCCCCCGATGCGCGTGCTCGCGTCGCCCGTGCGAGCCGCATCTTCGTCGAGGGGCGCCACGACGCCGAGCTCGTCGAGAAGGTGTGGGGAGACGACCTGCGCGCCGAGGGCGTCGTCGTCGAATACCTGCAGGGCATCGATCTGCTCGAGGCCGCCCTCGACGAGGAGCCGCCCAGCGCGCAGCGCCGCTACGGCGTGCTCGTCGACCACCTCGTGCCGGGGTCAAAGGAGACCCGGATCGCCCAGCGCATCCTGGCCGGACGCCACGGCGCGCACCTGAAGATCGTCGGGCACCCCTACGTCGACGTGTGGCAGTGCGTCACTCCGCAGGCGATGGGCATCGCCCGGTGGCCCGAGGTGCCCCGCGGCACCGACATCAAGGTCGGCACGTGCCGCGCCTTCGGCTGGCCAGCCGAGACCCAGGCCGACCTCGCCCGGGCCTGGCAGCGCATCCTCGCCCGCGTGCACAGCTACCGCGATCTCGAGCCTGCTCTGCTCGGTCGCGTCGAAGAGCTCATCGACTTCACGACGGCCGACACCGGTCGTTGAGCGAGGCCGCGAAGCGGCCGAGACGAAACGCCCCGTACCCTGGATCCGTGCCCGATTCCGCCACTCCCGAGCGCCGCTTCCGCGATCGCCCCGTCTCGTTCGTCCGGCGCAGCGGCCGCATGTCGGAGGGGCAGGAGCGTGCATGGAGCGAGCTCGCGCCCTCCTACGTCATCGACGTGCAGCGGGATGCCGCCTCCACCAGCATCCGCCCGGGGTCGGTGATCGAGCCCGCCGCCGTCTTCGGTCGATCCGCGCCGCTCATCGCCGAGATCGGCTCTGGGCAGGGGCACGCGATCGTGCACGCGGCCTCGTCGCGGCCCGAGGCGGACTTCGTCGCGATCGAGGTGTTCAAGGCCGGGCTTGCCCGCACGATGCTCGACGCCGACCGTGTCGGCGTGCGCAATCTGCGCCTCGTGGAGGCCAACGCCCCCGAGGTGCTGCAGCACCTGCTGCCGGCGGCCTCGCTCGACGAGCTGTGGGTGTTCTTCCCCGATCCGTGGCACAAGAAGAAGCACACCAAGCGGCGCCTGGTCGCCCCCGAGTTCCCGCCGCAGGCGGCCGCCGCGCTGCGCGCCGACGGTGTGCTGCGTCTGGCCACCGACTGGGAGGACTACGCCCTGCAGATGCGCGATGTGCTCGACGCGGCCGATGACTTCGAGCGCGCCTTCGAGGGGGAGTGGGCGCCCCGCTTCGACGGGCGCACGATGACCGCCTTCGAGCGCAAGGGCATCGCCAAGGGCCGCGAGATCCGCGATCTGGCCTACCGTCGCGTCTCATGACGCCCCCGCAGAGCGGCCGCTGACGTGCCCGCCCTCACGCCCGCCGTCTCCCGCCCGCTGTGGTCTGGATCCGTCGTGCCGGCACTGCTCGTGTGTCTGGCCGCGCCCGCCTTCTTCGTCGCGCGGATCCCGTGGCTGGGCTGGGTGCTGCTGGCGGGCGGGATGCTGGGGGCCTGGCTCGTCGAGCGGCGTGCCGCGGAGCCGGTGGCGGCCGCATCCGCTCGTCGCCCGAGTCTCGTGCGCGACCTCTCGCTGATCGCGCTGGGGCTGCTCGTCGTCAGCGCGATCCCGCTGAAAGCCGAGCTCGACAACGCGGCGATGGTGCGGTTCGCGCTCGCCCTCGGCGGCGCGGTCGCCGTGCCCTACGGGCTCTCGCGGTGGGTCTACCGAGACCACGCCATCCGCTTCCCGTGGCGCGGCGGCGGGCGCTGGTCGCTGTTCCAGTGGACGTGGCTGGCCGCGGTGCTGGTGCTCGGCTGGCTGATCCTGCCGTTCTACTTCATCACCTCGGGCGTGTATCTGAACTGGCCGACGGTCGACACGCCCGAACTCATCGCGCGGCTGTTCGTGGGAGTCGGGGCGGTCGGCATCTGGGACGAGCTGTTCTTCATCTGCACGGTGTTCGCGCTGCTGCGCCGGCACTTCCGCGACGGTGTCGCGAACGTGCTGCAGGCGGTCGTGTTCGTCTCGTTCCTGTGGGAGCTGGGGTACCAGGCCTGGGGCCCGCTGCTCACGATCCCGTTCGCGCTGCTGCAGGGGTTCATCTTCTTGCGCACACGGTCGCTGGCCTACGTCGTGACGGTGCATCTGCTGTTCGACGCCGTGGTCTTCGCGGTGCTCGTGCACGCGCACAACCCCGGACTGCTCGACGGCCTGTTCCTGGTGCCGGCGCCCTGAGCGCCCGCGAAGATTCATGTTCAACATGACGTCGAGGTGACTTGCCGCTGAACTCTTGACGCGGGTCGGGCCGCGGTGGGATCTTCGTTCTCGCAAGGGGAGAACGGAAACGAAAGAACCCGCAAGGGAACCGACACAGAGACCGATCTTGCACCTGATGATCGCCCCCGGGCGTGGGCTTCGGCCCCGTTTCCCGGGGGCGATCTTCGTGCGTGCGGCGGGGCGCCTGGCCCGCGTTACGACGCCTTCTTCGACGTGATCGTGAGTGCCGGCGAGGTGGGTGCCGAGGTCGCCGCCACCTGCAGACCCACGTTCACGGTCTGGCCCTTGGCCAATGTCGCGGCCCAGTCCGAGCCCGCGCAGGTGATGACGGCCTTGGCGACGCTGCAGGTCATGCCCCAGCTGTTCACGATGCCGGTCGCCTTCGCCGACGACCACGTCAGCGACCACGACTTCGCGCCCTGGGGTGCGGTCACCGCGACCTGCGCGACGTAGCCGTCGGCCCATGCGCTCTGGGTCTGCCAGGAGACCTTCACGCCGGCCGCGTTCGACGACGACGATGACGAGGTCGCCGATGGCGTGGGTGTCGGGGTCTTCGTGGCGGTGGGCGAGGGCACCGCCGTCGCGCCCGCGCCCAGCAGCGGCTTGAGCGCCGTCAGCTTGGCCGACTGCGCCGTCTTCCAGTCGTCTTTCAGCAGCCCACCCGTGTCGCCGCTGTTCGGGTTGAACGACCAGTAGGCGAAGCTCATCCCCTTCTTCTTGAGGTAGCTCACGATGGCCTTCAGCCACTTCTTGTCGCTGGAGGTCTCGTACTTCGTGCCGAATTCTCCCAGGAGCACCGGGGCGATGCCCTGGGTCTGGATGTAGCCCCAGTTCTTCTCCCAGACCCCTGCGAGGTTGCTCGGATAGTTCGAGGCGCCGAACCACGACTGCGCGTAGACGGTCGACGGATAGTCGTGCGGAGAGTAGACGACCTTGTTCTTGACCTTCAGGGTGACCGGCTTGGTCTTCACCCCGCGCAGCCCTCCGCCCCACCACGTCGAGGTGCCGTCCTGCTCCCGCTCGACCCCCTCGACGATGATCAGCACCTTCGGGTTGACCGTGTGGATCGCGTTGCCGGCCCGGATGGCCGCGGCCCGCCAGTCGCGCTTACTGTCGCCGCAGCCCCAGCACGCCTGCCCGTGCGGCTCGTTGTGCAGGTCGAAGCCGATGACATTCGACTGGGACTTGTAGCGCGCAGCCAGCATCTTCCAGTCGGCGATCCAGGTCTTCTCGCTGTACCGCGCCGTGTACCAGAGTTCGGACTGCGAGCCCGAGTCGGGGCGGTGGCGGTCGAGGATGACGTTCAAGCCGTACGCCTCGGCGCGGGCGATGACGGTGTCCATGAGCTTCAGCGGGGTGAGCGAGACGAGCTTCGGGTTCACCTGCGCGCTGATCGACGACGTCGTCTTCTGGTCGAGGCACTCGTTCGAGTACGGCAGCCGGATCGTGTTGAACCCCCACCCGGCGATCTTCTTCAGGCCCGCGTCGAGCGAGATCGACCACAGTCCGTGCGGGGCGCAGTTCGACGTCTCCATGCCGAACCAGGCGGTCGCCTTGATCGTGTAGGTCGAGCCGGATGCCGTCACCACCCGTGCCCCCTTCGTCGAGAGCCACCCGGGGGTGTCCGCCTGCGCGGGGGCGGCGGCAGCGAGGGAGATGCCCAGCACGAGTGCGACGGCGACGAGCGCCGACAGCATCCGCCTCATCATGGTGCTCACTTCACACGGCTCGTCGAGGTCGAGACCTTCGATGCCGTCGTGTACCCGGCCTTCTTTCCGGTGACCTTCACCTTCACCGTCTTCCCCTTGTCGGAGCTGCGCAGCGTGAAGGTCGACTTCGTCGCCTTCGACACGGCCTTGCCGCCGACGTACCACTGGTAGGTGAAGGTCGTGCCGCTGGTCCAGGCGCCGGGCTTGGCGGTGAGCTTCTTGCCGACCTTGACGGTGCCCGAGATCTTGGGCGTCGCCTTCTTCAGCGTGGAGGCCTTGGCGACCTTGGCGGTCGCCTTCGAGGTCGTCGAGGCTGTCGTGAAGCCGGCTCTCTTGCCGGTGACCTTCACCGTCACGGTCTTGCCCGCGTGGGAGGCGGTCGGGGTGAAGGTCGATTTGGTCGCCCCTGAGACGGCGGTGCCGCCCACGTACCAGCGGTACGACAGGGCTGTCCCGATGCTCCAGGTGCCGGGCTTCGCGGTGAGCTTCAGGCCGACCTTCGCGGTGCCCGAGACGGTGGGCGTCGCGGTGGTGAGGGTGCGGGAGCGCTCGTCGAAGCTGACGTCGACCACGGCGGCGTCTCCGTCGGTCGAGACGACCTCGATGCGGGCACCCGGCAGAGTGCTCTCCTGTGAGGTGAAGACCTCGCCGGCCGCGTACGAGAGCCGTCCGTTCTCGCTGTTGCGCAGCACGGTCGACGCCGCGCCGGCGCAGCTGGCCGCGCCAGGGACGCACCGCACGAGCTTGAGCACGCGCACGCCGGGGGAGTAGGTCGCCACATACGGGCTGATCGTCGTGTAGAACGACGCGGCATCGCGCCCCGTGCCGGAGCGGTACTCGACATAGAGGTGCGCGCCGGTGCCCTGATCGACGACGTCGAGTCCGCGCAGCCCCGAGTCGGCGCTTGCGCGCTGCAGCGTGAATCGCTGCGTGCTCCCGGCAGCCGCCGTCACCGTGATCAGCGACGGGTCGGCGCCGGTGAGGGTGAGCGCCCCGAGGTTCGCCTTCTGCGACACGTTCAGGGCCCCGACGTTGCGCGTGTTGGTGAAGAGGCCGTTGTTGTAGCTGATGCCGCCGCCCATGACGTCGTAGAAGTCGTAGTACTCGCGCTGCGTGCAGCCCGTGCCGTCGATCGTCGGCAGGGGGCATTCGGTGACGTTCGAGTGACCGAGGCCCAGGTTGTGGCCGAACTCGTGGAAGAGCACGAGATCCCAGTCGAGCGGGTCGGCGGCGACCGACGACCAGGTCACGCCGCCGGCGTGCACGGAGCCCACCGTCCCGAGACCCGAGCCCACCGTGCAGACGCTGTCGGGCACGAGCACGACGAGGTGGGCTGCGTGTCCTCCTGCCCAGTAGTACGAGTCGGGGTCTTCGCTCGGCCCCGTGCGATCGAAGCCTGCCTCTCCCGCGGCGTAGATCCAGGTGGTGTCGGGATCGCACAGGCCCGCGGCCTTCGACATCGTGGCGTACTTCACGTCGGACGCGCGGGTCACCTGGGCGATCTGTCCGTCTGACTGGGACGACCAGTACTCGCTGAGCCGGGCGATCGCGGCGTCGATCGCGGATGCTGTCGGCACCGCCGATCCCGCCGGTGCGAGGTACATGACGTCCACCGTGTGCGCGGCGGCAGCGGCCGCCGCCTGCACGGTCGGCGTCAGCTCCGCCTCGACCACCTCGAGCGGGGTGTCGAGCGCCTCGCTCGCCTCGGCGACGACCGAGCCCAGCGCGGCCTCATCGGGGTCGCCGTCGATCGCCTGGGCGATGGCGTCGGTGACTTCGACCACGCCCTCGAACCTGTCGCCCGAGACGGCATGCTGCACCGGCTCGCCGACCAGCTCCACCCGGGTGCCGTCGTCGGTGACCAGCACGACGGTGTCGCCTGTCGGAGTCCCGGTGTCGGCGTGACCGAGCCCTGTCTCATCCGGCAGCACCTGCAGCACGCCCTCGAGGGCGGTCTCGGAGGGCAGATCGGGAGTCGCGGCAGTCGCCGAGGGCGCGACGAACGACGAGAGGGCGAGCGCGATGGCGGCGGCCCACGCAGCGGGGCGGGCGAGACGGGGGGTCACGAGTGACAGCATGGCGTATCTGAGCGTCTGCTGCGCGCACGGCGTGCGGTGGCACCCTATCCGCGAGAGCGGTCGGCACCGCCTCAACGCATGATGATCGAGCCCCAGCCCTTCTCCACGCTCTTCCCGTCGATCTGCGCGCCGTCGTAGATCACGACGTTGCCCGCTTCGGATTCGACGACGTTCCCGAGGACAGCCCCGTACTCGTAGACGAGCACGTCGCCGTCCGATGTCTCCCGCACGTTCCCTTCCACGAGGCCGCGGACGAGGATCGATCCCGCGCCGTACTCGACGACGCTTCCGACTTCGGCGCTGCGCTCGAGGATCACGCCCCCGGCGTCGAAGTCCTTCACCGCGCCCGGAACCTCGCCGTAGATGCGGATCCTGCCGGAGAAGGCGCCGGAGCGATCGTGCGACTCGGTGACACTGCCGGCGTACCCGCGGACGATGACGTCGCCGGCGAGCTTCTCGGCGACGTGGCCCATGACCCGGCCGCTGATGGAGACGTTTCCGTCACCCGCGTCGGCGACCGAGCCGAAGACCGTGCCGTCCGTGCCGATGAGGACACCGCCGGTTCCGTATTTGCGGACGTCGCCGGAGACCGTCCCGAATACCCTCACGGATCCGTTCTGGACGATGAGGTCGCCGTTGATCCTCGCCGAACTGGGGACGATGGCGGTGCCGTCTCTGACGATCAGGTCGCCTTGGATGACGCCGTGGGTCGGCACCCGGTAATCGCCGGTGCGGATGGTGGGTTGGCTATCCGCGGCGTACGCGGAGACGGGCGCGGCGACGATCATGACCGCAGCAGCGGCGATCGCGAAGAAGCGTGCGGCTCTCATGGGGCTCAGCCTTTCGTCGGTGAAGGGACTGCTCGTGACCTATGTCTACCTCATCGACGGCGGCACCCGGAGAACGGGCCAGGGCCGACCCGAAGGTCGGCGCCGGCCTGTTCCTCGTGCACGCGCTGTGCCCCCGACAGGAATCGAACCTGCGACCTTTGGTACCGGAAACCAACGCTCTATCCCCTGAGCTACGGAGGCGTACCGATCGAGGGTATCACCGCTCGCACCCCGGATCCGACGCCGACCACAGCGCGGCGGGCCCCGCATCGGCGTGGCGCTGGAGGCCCTGCACAACCGCTTCGGCGCAGCGTCGGCGGCGTGCGAGGATACTGCGGTGCAGCGCATCGTGACCGCCGAACTCGACCTCGAACTGGGGGCGTCCGTCGACCTCATCTTCCAGATCGCCGCGGCCCAGCATGTGCCCATGACGGCGGAGTCGCTGACCTTCACGCAGGGCGACCGCGTGTACACCCCGACCGAGATCGTCGACCAGTCCGGCACCCGCCTGCACCGCCTCACGGGTGAGGCCGGCACGCTGCAGATGCGCTACGAGGCGACCGTCGACGGACTCGCCCCCGCCAGCCGCACGAGCGACCTCGAGGCCATCACCTACCTGCGTCCCAGCCGCTACTGCCAGTCCGACGAGGTGTTCAGCCAGGCCCGCCGGCAGTTCAAGGGGCTGCACGGGGTCGACCTCATCCAGGCGGTCTCCGACTTCGTCGCGGCGAGCACGACCTACACCCCGGGGCTCAGCCAGGGCACCGACAGCGCCGTGACGACCCTCATGACGGGCCAGGGCGTCTGCCGCGACTACGCGCACGTCGTGATCGCGCTGCTGAGGGCCATGGACATGCCCGCCCGTTACGCGGCCTGCTACGCCCCCGGTCTTCGACCGATGGACTTCCACGCCGTCGCCGAGGCCTACTTCGACGGGGCCTGGTACGTCATCGACGCGACGCGCCTGGCCGACCGCCGCTCGCTCGTGCGCATCGCGACCGGGAGGGATGCCGCCGACTGCGCGTTCCTCAGCTACCACGGCGGGTACGTGGGCCTTCAGCACATGCGCGTGGACGCATGGACCGTGCCGGATGCCGCGGCCGACCTCGAGGCCGCTGCGCCCCTCGAAGACGACCCGACCCTGCTCGTGCAGATCGCCTGAGCACGCAGGGCGGGCGCAGGCTCCGCAACTAGACTTGACGGGCTATGGATCCAGAAGCCCTCTCCCTCGCCCTGCTCGACGTCGTCACACCTCTGGCCGAGGCCCGACGAGCCGGCTCCACGGCAGGGCTCACGGCATCCGATCTGCCGCTCGAGCGCCCCAAGAACCGCGACCACGGCGATTGGGCCTCCAACGCAGCCCTCAAGCTCGCCAAGGCGGTCGGCGCGAACCCCCGGGAGTTCGCCGCCGAGATCGCCGCGGGCCTCGAGCAGGTCGACGGCGTCGCGAGCGTCGAGGTCGCAGGTCCCGGCTTCATCAACATCCGCCTGGACGCCGCCGCCGCGGGCGCTCTGGCGAAGTCCATCGTCGATTCGGGAGCGGCCTTCGGCTCCAACGAGTCGCAGCGCGGCAACACGATCAACCTCGAGTTCGTCAGCGCGAACCCCACCGGCCCGATGCACATCGGCCACACGCGGTGGGCGGCCCTGGGCGACGCGATGGCGCGCCTGCTGCTGGCCAGCGGCGCCACGCTCGTGCGCGAGTTCTATGTCAACGACGCCGGCGCGCAGATGGACCGCTTCGGCCGTTCGGTGCTCGCCGCCGTCAAGGGCGAGCCGACGCCGGAAGACGGGTACCCGGGCTCGTACATCGACGATCTCGCGCAGCGCGTGACGGCCGCCGTGCCCGACCTGCTCCACAAGACCGCCGACGAGCAGCTCGTCATCGCCCGCGACCGCGCCTACGAGCTGCAGCTGGGGGACCTTCAGGCGTCGCTGGAGAAGTTCAACGTGCACTTCGATGTGTTCTTCAGCGAGCGTGTGCTGCACGCGCGGGGGGAGCACGACGAGCCGAGCCTTGTCGACGAAGCCGTCGAGCGCCTGCGCGAGCAGGGGCACGTCTTCGACGACGAGGGCGCCGTGTGGGTGCGCACCACCGACTTCGGCGATGACAAAGACCGTGTCATCCGCCGCTCCAACGGCGAGTACACCTACTTCGCCGCCGACGCCGCCTACTACCTCAACAAGGGCGACCGCGGCTTCGCGCACAAGATCTACCTGCTCGGCGCCGACCACCACGGCTACGTGCATCGCCTCAAGGCGCTCGCCGGTGCCGCCGGCGACGATCCGGAGAAGGACATCGAGGTGCTGATCGGCCAGCTCGTGTCGGTCAACGGCGCACGGCTGAGCAAGCGCGCCGGCAACATCATCGAGCTCGACGACCTGCGCGACTGGATCGGCACCGATGCGCTGCGCTACTCGCTCGCGCGCTACCCCGCCGACTCGCCGCTGACCCTCGATCCCGAGATCCTGCGCAAGCGCACCAACGACAACCCCGTCTTCTATGTGCAGTACGCGCACGCGCGCACGCACAACGTGGCCCGCAACGCCGCCCAGTCGGGGGTCGACCGCAGCGCGTTCGCCCCCGAGCTGCTCACCCACGAGACCGAGTCGGCGCTGCTGGGGGCGCTGCAGGAGTTCCCGCGCACCGTGGCCTTCGCCGCGGAGGTGCGCGAGCCCCACCGCGTCGCGCGCTACCTCGAAGAGCTCGCGGGCCTCTACCACCGCTGGTACGACAACTGCCGCGTCATCCCGCTCGGCGACGAGCCGGTCGAAGACCTGCACCGCACGCGGCTGTGGCTCAACGACGCCACGGGCCAGGTGCTGCGCAACGGCCTGGACCTGCTGGGCGTGAGCGCACCGGAGCGGATGTAGCGATGAGCGCGCCCACTCGCCGTCGTCGCGTCTGGCCGTGGCTGGTGGGCGTCGCGATCGTCGCGGTGCTGGCCGTCGTCGCGTGGTTCGTCGGCGAGGCGATCGCCCGCGACCTCGTCACCCGCACGATCCGCGAGACGGTCGTCACCGAGCTCTCGCTGCCCGCCGACCAGCAGATCGATGTGGGCGTGGAGGGCAGCGTGCTCCCTCAGCTGATCGGCGGCACGCTGACCGAGGTGCACATCGCCTCCGACGACGTCACGCTCGACGGGCTTACCGGCGATGTGAGCGTGTCGCTGACCGACGTGCCGGTGCGCGGGGGCGAGATCGGCGCCGGCAGCGCCACCATCGCCCTGGACGAGACCCAGGTGCGTCAGCTCATGTCGCGCGTCGACGGGTTCCCGGCTGAGAGCCTCGGGCTCGCCGCACCCGACGTGACCTTCTCGACCGAGCTCAGCCCCTTCGGTCTCAGCATTCCGGTCGGCGTCGCCGTGACCCCGAGCGCCGACGCCGGTGACATCGTGCTCACGCCCGCATCGCTCGAGCTCGGCGGTGCCGAGATCAGCGCCGACGATCTGCGCGGTCGCTTCGGGGCGCTCGCCGACGCGGTGCTGCGTGATTGGACCGTCTGCATCGCCGAGTACCTGCCGGCGGGCGCCACCCTCACCTCGGTCGAGGTCTCGGGCGATGCGCTCGTGGCGGGGTTCGATCTGGCCGGCGGCATCGCGGTCGACCCCGACCTGCAGCAGCCAGGAACCTGCGCCTGAACGGGCCGTCATGCAGCCGAGCACTCTCGGCGGTGTGCCCTAGACTGCCAGTACTGCCCGGCGCGTGGGTCCACCGGTCGCGGCAGGCGCTTCGCCGGGGGCTCGTCCCGCGGCAGCGCGCCGAAGCATCCACCGATTGGCTCTCTCGTGTCCGCCCCCTCACCCGACCAGCCTCTGGCACCCGCATGGCTCGCCGTGCCCGCCGATGCGAATGCGCTGCCGCCCGCCGTGTGGCCGGCGTCGGCGGAACGCGACGGAGACGGGATGCTGTCGCTCGGCGGCGTGGCGGCAGATGATCTGCGTGCGGCCTACGGCACGCCGCTGTACGTCGTCGACGAAGACGACGTGCGCGCCCACGCCCGCCGCACGCTCGCGGCCTTCCGCTCGGCGGCCGAGGCGCACGGCGTGCAGGCGCGGGTGTACTACGCCGGAAAGGCGTTCCTGTGCACCGAGGTCGTGCGCTGGGTCACCGACGAGGGCCTCGCCGTCGACGTGTGCACCGGGGGAGAGCTCGCCGTCGCGCTGGCGGGCGGTGCCGCCCCCGAGCGCCTCGGCTTCCACGGCAACAACAAGTCGGTCGCAGAGCTCGAACGCGCCGTCGAGGTCGGCATCGGCTCGATCGTGCTCGACAGCGCGATCGAGCTGGAGCGCCTCGCCGCGATCGCCGAGCGCCGCGGCGTCGTGCAGCCGGTGCTCGTGCGGGTCAACAGCGGCGTGCACGCCGAGACCCACGACTTCCTCGCGACCGCACACGAAGACCAGAAATTCGGCTTCACCCTCGACGAGGCCCGCGTGGTGG
Source organism: Microbacterium fluvii (assembly GCF_025515205.1). Lineage (GTDB taxonomy): Bacteria > Actinomycetota > Actinomycetes > Actinomycetales > Microbacteriaceae > Microbacterium > Microbacterium fluvii. The sequence continues at coordinate 636,476 of NZ_JAOPFX010000001.1, forward strand.
TCGCCCGCATCCGCGAAGTGCCGTCGCTGCGTTTCGTGGGACTGCACTGCCACATCGGCTCGCAGATCTTCGGCGTCGCCGGCTTCGCCGAGTCGGCCGCGCGCGTGGTCGACCTCCATGCCGAGCTGCTCGCCGGCGGTGAGATCCCCGTGCTCAACCTCGGCGGCGGCTTCGGCATCGCCTACACCTCCGTCGATGACCCGACCCCGATCGAGCAGCTGGCCGTCGGCATCGTCGACGCCGTCGCCCGTGAGTGCGAGGTGCGCGGCATCCCGCTCCCGAACCTCGCCTTCGAACCCGGCCGCTCGATCGTCGGCCAGGCCGGCGTCACCCTCTACGAGGTCGGCACGACCAAGCCGGTGCACCTGGGCGAGGCGGGCGACCGGCTCTATGTCAGCGTCGACGGGGGCATGAGCGACAACGCCCGACCCGCCCTCTACGGCGCCGAGTTCTCGGCGCGCATCGCCTCGCGCACCTCCGACGCCGATCCGGCGCTCGTCCGGGTGGTGGGCAGGCACTGCGAGTCGGGCGACATCGTGGTCGACCACGAGTATCTGCCGGCCGATGTCGCCCCCGGCGACCTGCTGGCCGTTCCCGCGACGGGGGCCTACTGCTTCTCGCTCGCGTCGAACTACAACCACGTCCCCCGTCCGCCCGTCGTGGCGGTGCGAGGGGGCAAGGCGCGCGTCATCGTGCGCGGCGAGACGATCGACGATCTGCTCGCCCGCGATCCGGGCGCCGCGACGGAAGGGGAGATGTGACCGACTACCGCACCCTGCGGGTGGCGCTGCTCGGAGCCGGAGCCGTGGGCTCGCAGGTGGCCGCGCTGCTGCGCCGGCACGCCGACGAGCTCGCCGACCGCGCCGAGGCGCGGCTGGAGCTCGCCGGCATCGCCGTGCGCGACGTCGACGCCCCGCGCGAGGCAGACCTGCCCCGCGAGCTGTTCACGACCGACGCCGAGACCCTGATCGTCGGCTCCGACATCGTCATCGAGCTCATGGGCGGCATCGAGCCGGCGCGCACCTACATCCTGCAGGCGCTGAATTCCGGCGCCGATGTCGTGACGGCCAACAAGGCCCTCCTGGCCACCCACGGCAGCGAGATCTTCGATGCCGCCGACCAGGTGGGCGCCTCGGTGTACTACGAGGCCGCCGCCGCCGGCGCCATCCCGATCATCCGCCCGCTGCGCGACTCGCTCGCCGGCGACCGGGTCGTGCGCATCATGGGCATCGTCAACGGCACGACCAACTACATCCTCGACCGCATGGACACCGAGGGCGCCGAGTTCGCCGACGTGCTGGCCGACGCGCAGGCGCTCGGCTACGCCGAAGCCGACCCGACGGCCGACGTCGAGGGCTACGACGCGGCGCAGAAGGCCGCGATCCTCGCCTCGCTCGCCTTCCACACCTCGGTGCCGCTGGACGCGGTGCACCGCGAGGGCATCACGCAGGTCGACAAGGCGATGATGGATGCCGCCCGCCACGCGGGCTATGTCATCAAGCTCCTCGCGGTGTGCGAGCGGCTGACGACGGATGCGGCGACCGAGGCGATCTCGGTGCGCGTCTATCCGGCGCTGGTTCCCCGCACGCATCCGCTGGCGAGCGTGCACGGCGCCAACAACGCCGTGTTCGTGCAGGCGGAGGCCGCCGGAAACCTCATGTTCTACGGCGCCGGCGCCGGCGGCGTGCAGACCGCGTCGGCCGTGCTCGGCGACGTCGTCTCGGCCGCTCGGCGTCACATCGCCGGTGGCGTCGGGGTGGGGGAGTCGACGAGGGCGAACCTTCCCGTCGTGCCGATCGGGCACGTCACGACCCGCTACCAGATCACGCTCGAAGTCGACGACCGGCCCGGCGTGCTGGCCACGGTCGCCGGCATCCTCAGCGACGGACGCGTGTCGGTCGCGACCCTCGAGCAGACCGTGGTGGCGGAGGCGAACGGCCACCCCGGTGTCGCCCGCCTCGTCATCGGCACCCACCGGGCGCGGGAACAGGACCTCAGCGAGACCGTCGAACGGCTCGCGGCGAGCGGCGTGGTCGAACGCGTCGTCTCGGTGTTGCGTGTAGAAGGAGATTGAGATGGCACATGTGTGGCGCGGAGTCCTCCGCGAGTATGCCGACCGGCTCGGCGTGACCGATGCATCCACGGTCGTGACCCTCGGCGAGGGCGGCACCCCGCTGCTGCCGGCGCCGTCGCTGTCGCGGCGGACCGGTGCCGATGTCTGGGTCAAGTTCGAGGGCATGAACCCGACCGGCTCGTTCAAGGACCGCGGCATGACCGTCGCGCTCTCGCGTGCCGTCGAGCACGGCGCGAAGGCCGTGATCTGCGCCTCGACCGGCAACACTTCGGCCTCTGCCGCGGCCTATGCGGCGCACGCCGGCATCACGGCGGCCGTGCTGGTGCCGGAGGGCAAGATCGCGATGGGCAAGCTCAGCCAGGCGGTCGCCCACAACGGTCAGCTCATCCAGATCCGCGGCAACTTCGACGACTGCCTCGAGATCGCCAGGGAGCTGGCCGACCACTACCCCGTTCACCTGGTCAACTCGGTCAACCCCGACCGCATCGAGGGGCAGAAGACGGCCGCTTACGAGATCGTGGAGGTGCTCGGCGACGCGCCCGACTTCCACTTCATCCCCGTCGGCAACGCGGGCAACTACACGGCGTACTCGCGCGGCTACCGGGAAGAGGCCGAGCGCGGCGTCTCGACCCGTGTGCCCCGCATGTTCGGCTTCCAGGCCGAGGGCTCGGCCCCGCTCGTGCGCGGCGAGGTCGTGCGCAACCCCGAGACCGTCGCCAGCGCCATCCGCATCGGCAACCCGGCCTCGTGGGAGCTGGCGCTGGAGGCCCGCGACGCGACCGACGGCTGGTTCGGCGCGATCGACGACGAGCGCATCCTCGCCGCCCAGAAGCTGCTCGCCGGCGAGGTCGGCATCTTCGTCGAGCCCGCATCGGCCATCTCGGTGGCTGGGCTGCTCGACCGCTCGGAGGCGGGGCTCATCCCCGCCGGGTCCCGCGTCGTGCTGACCGTCACGGGGCACGGACTGAAAGACCCGCAGTGGGCGCTGCGCAACGCCGACGGCTCGCAGGTCGAGCCGACCGTCGTCGACGCCGCCACCTCCGAGGTGGCCTCGGTGCTGGGCCTGCGTCCCGTGGAGGCCTCTGCGTGACAGCATCCGCTGCGGCCCCCGGGCCCGTCGAGGTCCCTGAGCCTGTCGAGGTCCCTGAGCCTGTCGAGGTCCCTGAGCCTGTCGAGGTCCCTGAGCCTGTCGAAGGGCGCACCGTCGTCGTGCGCGTGCCGGCGACCAGTGCCAACCTCGGCCCGGGGTTCGACACCCTGGGACTGGCGCTGAGCATCTACGACGAGCTCACGGTCTCGGAGCTGCCCGCCGGTGAGCTGCGCATCGACGTCGAGGGGGAGGGCGCGAACGACGTTCCCCGCGACGAATCGAACCTCGTCGTGCAGGCGATCGCCTACACCTTCGCCGCGGTCGATCGACCTCTGCCCGGCCTCTGGCTGCGGGCGCGCAACGTGATCCCGCACGGCCGGGGTCTCGGTTCGTCGGGCGCCGCGGTGGTCTCCGGCATCCTCGCGGCCAAGGGACTGCTCGACGGCGTCGTCGAGATCGACGACGCGCTGCTGCTGCGGCTGGCGACCGAGATGGAGGGGCACCCCGACAACGTCGCGCCGGCCCTGTTCGGAGGCCTCACGATCGCCTGGACCGACGAGTCCGGCCCGCTGCACAAGAAGCTGCTCGTGCACCGCGGTGTCTCGCCGCTGGTCTTCGTCCCCGGCTTCACCATGTCGACCTCGCTCGCCCGCAGCCTGCAGCCGCTGCAGGTGCCGAGGGAGGACGCCGTTTTCAACGTGTCGCGCTCCGCCCTGCTGATCGCGGCGCTCACCCAGAGCCCCGAGCTGCTGATGTCGGCCACCGAAGACAAGCTGCACCAGGGCTACCGCGCCCAGGCCATGCCCGAGACCGACAAGCTCGTCCGAGGACTGCGCGCGGCGGGCTTCGCGGCGGTCGTCTCGGGTGCGGGCCCCAGCGTGCTGGTGCTCGCCGATGGGCCGGGGCAGCGGCTCGCGGCCGCGGAGCTGGTGGCCGAGATCACCGACACTCCCTGGGAGTCGCATATGCTCGCGGTCGACTTCAAGGGTGGTACAGTGAGGGAGCAGGCGGAGGATTCCCCGTAAACACGTGAATCTGGCCTCCGCCGCAATCTGCGAAACCCCCGCATAGCCCCCGCACGTGCGATCCGCTGCGCAGCCGTTCGGCTTGCAGCCTCGCCCCGGGCGGCCAGCGCAGAGTCCTGCGCTGCACGGCTCTATGCACTTCTGCACATTCGAAATCCGTTCCCACAAAGGAGAACTCGTGGAGTCCATCTCCGAGATCCAGTCCACCGACGTGCCCGCCGAGGAGCGCACCGACGCGCCCGCCGCCGAGGTCGCCGCCGAGACCGTCGAGGCCCCGGCCGAAGAGGCGCCCGCCGAAGAGACCCCCGCCGAGGAGGTCCCCGCTGAGGAGGCCCCCGCTGAGGCGCCCGCCGCCGAGCCCGAGCCCGCGGAGCCCGAGGCGCCCGTCGTCGAGGCGCCGGCCAAGCCCAAGCGCGCCCCCCGCCGAGCCAAGAAGCCCGCCGCCGAGGCCGCGCCCGAGCAGCCCGCCGACGCTCCGGCGCCCGCCGAGGTCGCCGAGGCGGCACCGGACGCCGCCGCCGAGCCCGTCGCAGACGCGGTCGAGGCCGACCAGGCCGCCGAGTCCGCGCCGACCGAGTCCGCGCCGACCGAGTCCGCGCCGACCGAGGGCGAGCAGCCTGCCGAGGCCGCTGAGCAGCCCGCCGACGGCGAGTCCGACGGCGACCAGCAGGCAGAGGGCGGCTCGAGCCGCAGCCGGAGCCGCTCGCGCAGCCGCAGCCGCAACCGCAACGGGCAGAACGCCCAGGGCGGTCAGAACCAGGGCGGCCAGAACGCCCAGAGCGGCCAGAACCAGGGCGGCGCCGAGGCGCAGCCTGCGGCATCCGCCGACGCCGACGACGAGGGCGGCCGCAACGGCCGCAACCGCCAGCGCAACAAGCGCCGCACCCAGGGTGCTGCGGGCGACGAGTTCGAGACCGAGATCGGCGAGGACGATGTGCTCATCCCGATCGCGGGCATCCTCGACGTGCTCGACAACTACGCCTTCGTGCGCACCACCGGGTACCTCCCCGGCCCGAGCGACGTGTACGTCTCGCTCGGCCAGGTCAAGAAGTACAACCTGCGCAAGGGCGACGCCGTCGTGGGCGCCATCAAGCAGCCCCGCGAGGGCGAGCAGTCGAGCCGCCAGAAGTACAACGCGCTGGTCAAGGTCGACGCCGTCAACGGTCTGTCGGTCGACGACGCCGCCGGACGCGTCGAGTTCGGCAAGCTGACGCCGCTGTACCCCCAGGAGCGCCTGCGCCTGGAGACCGCGCCCGAGAAGCTCACCCAGCGCATCATCGACCTGGTCGCTCCGATCGGCAAGGGCCAGCGCGGTCTCATCGTCGCGCCGCCCAAGGCCGGCAAGACGATCGTGCTGCAGCAGATCGCCAACGCCATCGCGATCAACAACCCCGAAGTGCACCTCATGGTCGTGCTCGTCGACGAGCGTCCTGAAGAGGTCACCGACATGCAGCGCACCGTCAAGGGCGAGGTCATCGCCTCGACCTTCGACCGCCCGGCAGAAGACCACACGACCGTCGCAGAGCTCGCCATCGAGCGTGCCAAGCGCCTGGTCGAGCTCGGCCGCGACGTCGTCGTGCTGCTCGACTCCATCACCCGCCTCGGTCGCGCCTACAACATCTCGGCGCCCACGAGCGGCCGCGTGCTCACCGGCGGTGTCGACGCCTCGGCGCTGTACCCGCCCAAGCGCTTCTTCGGCGCGGCGCGCAACATCGAGAACGGCGGATCGCTCACGATCCTGGCCACGGCGCTCGTGGAGACCGGCTCCAAGATGGACGACGTCATCTTCGAGGAGTTCAAGGGCACCGGCAACAGCGAGCTGCGCCTGTCGCGGCAGCTCGCCGACAAGCGCATCTTCCCGGCGGTCGACGTCAACGCGTCGTCCACGCGTCGCGAAGAGATGCTGATGTCGGCCGACGAGGTCAAGATCACCTGGAAGCTGCGCCGCGCCCTCGCCGGCCTCGACCCGCAGCAGGCCCTCGAGGTGGTGCTGGGCAAGCTCAAAGAGACCCAGTCCAACGTCGAGTTCCTCGTGCAGATGCAGAAGTCGATCCCGGCGCCCGCGCGCGACGCGCACGGCGGCGGGCACAGCCACGCGCACGACAACAGCATCCGCTGAGCGCTCGTGGCTGAACCCGCGATGTTCGAGTCGGTCAGAACGCTGATCGACGAGCACGCGGCCGTGCAGGAGGAGCTCTCCGACCCGGCCGTGCACGCCGACGCGTCCCGAGCAAAGCGGGTCAATCGGCGCTACGCCGAGCTGTCGAAGGTCGTGGCCGCCCACGAGGCGTGGCGGGCCGCATCCGACGATCTGGATGCCGCGCGCGAACTCGCGAAGGAAGACGACGCGTTCGCCGACGAGGTGCCCGCGCTCGAAGAGCGGCTGGCGGCGGCGCAGGAGAAGCTGCGGCGGCTGCTGATCCCTCGCGACCCCGACGACGCCCGTGATGTGATCATGGAGATCAAGCAGGGCGAGGGCGGCGCGGAGTCGGCGCTGTTCGCGGCCGACCTCCTGCGCATGTATCTGCAGTACGCCGCGTCGAAGGGCTGGAAGACCGAGCTGCTCGAGCGCAACGAGAGCGACCTGGGCGGCTACAAAGACGTGCAGGTGGCCCTCAAGGGCTCGAGCACCGACCCCGCGCAGGGGGTGTGGGCGCACCTGAAGTACGAGGGCGGCGTGCACCGCGTGCAGCGGGTGCCTGCCACCGAGTCGCAGGGGCGCATCCACACGTCGACGACGGGCGTGCTGGTCTTTCCCGAGGTCGACGAGCCCGAAGAGATCCAGATCGACCAGAACGACCTGAAGATCGACGTCTTCCGCTCGTCGGGCCCCGGCGGCCAGTCGGTCAACACGACCGACTCGGCCGTGCGCATCACGCACGTGCCCACCGGCATCGTCGTGTCGATGCAGAACGAGAAGAGCCAGCTGCAGAACCGCGAAGCCGGCATGCGGGTGCTGCGCGCACGGCTGCTCGCGAAGCAGCAGGAGGAGCGGGATGCCGCCGCCTCCGACGCGCGCCGCTCGCAGATCCGCGGCATGGACCGCTCCGAGCGCATCCGCACCTACAACTTCCCCGAGAACCGCATCGCCGATCACCGCACCGGCTACAAGGCGTACAACCTCGATCAGGTGATGGACGGTGCACTCGAGCCGGTCATCGACTCGCTCATCGCGGCCGACGAGGAGGAGCGCCTGGCGGCCCTCGCCGCCGACGCCTGAGCCGTGCCGCTCATGCCTGGCGCGGAATGGATGCCGGGGGCTACTCTGGCGCCATGATCATGTTCCTCATCCGCACGGCGATCTTCGTCGTCTCGGCCGCGCTCGGCATTCTCGTGGCGGACTGGATCCTCGCCGACTTCAACATCGTGTGGGGCGAGGGCGGGCTCTGGGGCTTCATCCTCGCGGTGGTGATCTACGCGATCCTGCAGAGCGTGCTCGCGCCGTGGACGGCGCGGTTCGCCCAGCGCAACGCTCCGGCGCTGCTGGGCGGCGTCGGCATCGTCTCGACGTTCCTCGCCCTGTTCGTCGTCTGGCTGCTGCCGATCGATGCGATCGAGATCACCGGATGGATCGGCTGGGTGCTGGGCCCGGTGATCGTCTGGCTCGTCACGGCGCTCGCGACGCTGCTGCTGCCGATGTTCTTCATCAAAGAGAAGGTGCAGGACCGCAAGAACGGCAAGTAGCGCCGCTCGCGTCAGATGAAGTACTCGGGGCCGGAGAGCAGAGCCCTGGTCTCCTCGTTGGTGCGGCGGCCGCGGGGCTTGGCGGGGATGCCGACGAGCACGCTGTCGGCCGGAGCATCGCGGGTGACCACGGCGTTGGCGCCGATCACCGAGCCCGCGCCGATCGTGATGGGGCCGAGCACCTTGGCGCCCGCGCCGATCGCGACGCCGTCTTCGATCGTGGGGTGGCGCTTGCCTCCCTCGCGCTGACGGCCGCCGAGGGTCACGCCGTGGTAGAGCATGACGTCGTCGCCGACCTCGGCGGTCTCGCCGATGACGACGCCGCTGCCGTGGTCGATGAAGAACCGCCGGCCGATGGTCGCGCCGGGGTGGATCTCGATGCCGGTGAGCCAGCGGGTGAGCTGCGATCCGGCGCGCGCGACGAACCGCGCGCGCCGGACCCACAGCGCATGCCACAGACGGTGGGCCCAGATCGCGTGGAGCCCCGGGTACAGCAGCGCGATCTCGGCCGTACTGCGTGCGGCGGGATCACGCAGCTTGGCAGCCGCGAGGTCTTCTCGGATTCGAGCCCAGGCGCCCATCAGTCTTCGCGGATGTCTTCGAACAGCGCGGTGGTGATGTAGCGCTCGCCCGTGTCGGGGATGATCACGACGACCTTCTTGCCGGCGTTCTCGGGGCGCTGCGCGACCTGGATGGCAGCCCACGCGGCGGCGCCGGACGAGATGCCCACGAGCAGGCCCTCCTGCGCGGCGAGGGCGCGCGAGGTGGCGATCGCGTCTTCGAACTCGACGCCGACGACCTCGTCGTAGATCGTGGTGTCGAGGATCGGCGGCACGAAGTTCGGGCCGATGCCCTGGATCTTGGCGGGGCCGGGGGTGCCGGTCGACAGCAGCGGCGAGGCGGTGGGCTCGACGGCGATGACCTTGACGTCGGGGTTGCGCTCCTTGAGCACCTGGCCGACGCCGGTGATGGTGCCGCCCGTGCCGACGCCGGCGACGAAGATGTCGACCTGACCGTCGGTGTCGCGCCAGATCTCCTCGGCGGTCGTCTTGCGGTGGATCGCGGGGTTCGCCTCGTTCTCGAACTGGCGGGCCAGGATCGCGCCGGGGGTCTCCTCGACGATGCGGGTCGCCTCGGCCACGGCCGCCTTCATGCCGCCGGCGGGGTCGGTGAGTACGAGGTCGGCGCCGAAGGCCTTGAGCAGCACGCGGCGCTCCTTCGACATCGAGGCGGGCATCGTGAGGATGACCTTGTAGCCGCGGGCGGCGCCGGCCAGGGCCAGCGCGATGCCGGTGTTGCCGCTGGTGGCCTCGACGATCGTGCCGCCGGGCTTCAGGACGCCCGCCTCTTCGGCGGCGTTGAGGATCGCGATGCCGAGGCGGTCCTTGACCGACGAACCGGGGTTGAAGTACTCGAGCTTCGCGTACACCTCCGCGCCGGCATCACCGGTGACGCGGTTGAGCTTGACCAGCGGCGTGTTGCCGAACGCGGTCGTGATGTCGGAATGGATGCCGGGCATGTCTGGCCTTTCGGGATGTCGGTCTTTGACAGCGAACAAGCCTATGCGCGTGACTGTTCCCGCGTCCTTTTGTGACGAATCGCGACGGAACCGATGCTTCCGCCCCCGCGTAGGCTGGGACCAGCCATGTCCGAATCCCCCCACTCTTCCGCGCCCCTCGGCGCGGCCCTCCGCGGCGCCGCCGACACTCTGGCGCGCGCCGGCGTCGGCGACCCGCTGGTCGACGCGGAGCTGCTGGTCGCGCACGTGCTCGGCACGAGTCGCGGCGACGTGCAGGCGGCGGCAATCCGCGGCGACGCGCTCGAGCCTGCGGCATCGGCCGCCCTCGACGAGCTGGTCGCGCGCCGCGCCGCGCGCGAGCCGCTGCAGCACCTCACCGGGCGCGCGCCGTTCCGCCATCTCGAGCTTCGGGTGGGGCCGGGCGTCTTCGTGCCCAGACCCGAGACCGAGATCGTCGCGCAGCTCGCGATCGACGCGCTGCGGGCCGCGGCATCCCCGTCTCCGATCGCCGTCGACCTCGGCGCCGGCAGCGGCGCGATCGCCCTCGCGATGGCGACCGAGGTGCCGCACGCCAGGGTGTTCGCCGCAGAGAACTCGGTCGACGCGTTCATCTGGACGAAGGAGAACTTCGCCGAGGTCGGCGCCGACAACGCGCAGCTCGCCTTCATCGACCTCGAGCACGCGTTCGCCGAGCTCGACGGCACCGTCTCGGTCGTCGCCTCCAACCCGCCGTACGTGCCGGACGCCGCGATCCCGCGCGACCCCGAGGTGCGCTTCTTCGATCCTCCCGCCGCCCTCTACGGCGGCGACGACGGCCTCGACGTCGTGCGGGTGCTGAGCGGAGTGGGCCTCCGCCTCGCGCACCCCGGCGGTGTGATCGTCATCGAGCACGGCGAGTGGCAGGGTGCCGAGATCCGGCGGATCCTCACCGCCGACGGGTGGCGGGCGGCATCCACGCATCCCGATCTCACGATGCGCGACCGCGCCACGACGGCGCTGCATCCCTGACCTGCTCACAGGTCGGCGGCGCCCTGGCGCCTAGACTGGACCGGATATGTCCACGCTCTTCGACTGCCGTGACGAGTCGCAGCTGCTGCCGGGGCTTCGCCAGGCCCGCCAGGCGATCGGCCGCGGCGAACTCGTCGTGCTGCCCACCGACACCGTCTACGGCGTCGCCGCCGATGCCTTCAGCCCTCGGGCCGTGCAGCGCCTGCTCGACGCCAAGGGCCGTGGACGCCAGTCGCCGCCTCCCGTGCTCGTGGCGGGGGAGGGGATGCTGCGCGCCCTCGTCGCCGAAGTGCCCGAGCCGGTCGAGCGTCTCGTCGCGGCGTTCTGGCCGGGGGGACTCACGATCGTGCTGCCCTCGCAGCCGTCGCTGAGCTGGGACCTGGGCGAGACCCACGGCACCGTCGCGGTGCGCATGCCCGACCACCGCCTCGTGCGCGAGCTCATCGAGGAGACAGGGCCGCTGGCCGTCTCGAGCGCCAACCTGACCGGCAAGGCGGCCGCGGTCGTCGCGATCGACGCGCAGGACATGCTGGGCGACTCGGTGGCCGTCTATCTCGACGACGGGGCCTCCGACACCGGCATCGCCTCCACGATCGTCGACGCCACGGGCCTGACCGGCGGCGGCACCGGCGTCGTGCGGGTGCTGCGGGAGGGCGCCGTCGACCGCGAGCGGCTCCGCGAGGTGCTCGGCGATGCGCTTGAGCCCGACCCGCAGCCGCCGGGTGAGGCGGCGTGAGGAACCACCTCTTCATCGTCCTGCTCACCGCCACCGTGACGCTCGTGCTGGCGTGGGTCGTCTGGCGACTGAGCATGCGGTACAAGCTCTACCCCGGCATCCGCGAGCGCGACGTGCACAAGACGCCGACGCCGCGCCTCGGGGGCATCGCGATGTTCCTGGGCGTCGTGGCGGCCTTTCTCATCTCGTCGCAGATGGAGAACTTCCAGACGTTCTGGGTCGACCCGGCCACGCCCTGGTCGATCCTGCTGGCCACCCTGCTGATCGTGCTGGTCGGAGTCGCCGACGACCTGTGGGACCTCGACTGGACGATCAAGCTCGCCGCCCAGTTCCTCGCCGCGTGGATCGTCGCCTGGTACGGCGGGCTGCAGATCTACTCGCTGCCGATCGGCGGCATCGCGGTGGGCTCGAGCACCGTGAGCATCGTGCTCACGGTCTTCGCGATCGTCATCGTGATGAACGCCGTCAACTTCATCGACGGCCTCGATGGCCTCGTCGCGGGGGTCAGTCTGATCGCCAACGGCGTGTTCTTCGTCTACTCCTACCTGCTGCTGCGCGAGTTCACCACGAGCAACTTCTCGCTGGCCACCTTCCTGGCCGCGGCGCTCATCGGCGCGTGCGCGGGGTTCCTGCCGCTGAACTGGAAGCCCGCGAAGCTGTTCATGGGCGACGCCGGCGCGCTCATGCTGGGCCTGCTGATGGCCTGCTCGGCGATCGCCATCACCGGCCAGATCCCGCCGTCGGTGCTCGGCTCCGACGAGTTCGGCCGCTCCCAGCTGCTGGGTGCCTTCATCCCGATCCTGCTGCCGGTGGTCGTGGTGCTGCTGCCCCTACTCGACTTCGGCATGGCGGTGCTGCGCCGCATGCGCGCCGGCAAGTCGCCCTTCTCGCCCGACCGCAAGCACCTGCATCATCGGATGCTCGACATGGGCCACTCCGACCGCGACGCCGTGCTGATCTTCTATGCCTGGACGGCCGTCGTGAGCCTGTCGTTCCTGCTGATGTTCATCGGCACGACCGCCGACTGGCCGGGGGAGTACCTGCTGGGACTTCTGTTCGGCATCGTCGGGGCGATCGCCTGCCTGACCGTGACCTTCCTGCCGTCGCGAAAGACCGCGCCGGCCCGCACCCCGGAGCCCGTGAGATGACATCGAACCCCGTCACCAGCACCCCGATCCTGCGCACGACCCTCGCCTGGTCCGGCATCGTCACGGCGGTGCTCGCCGTGCTGGCAGGGGTCGTCGGCTACCTCGCCGGCGGTACGAATGGCCTCTGGAGCGGACTGGTGGGGGTGCTCGTGGCCGCCGTCTTCCTCGCGATCACGGGCATCAGCATCCTGATCGCCAACCGCTGGTACGGCGACGACCTCTACGTCCCGATCTTCTTCGGCGTCGTGCTCGGCGGGTGGCTGCTGAAGTTCGTCGTGTTCATCGTGGCCCTGCTGCTGCTGAGGGGGCAGCCGTGGATCGACACGACGGTGTTCTTCCTCGCCGTGGTCGTCAGCGTGCTCGCCTCGCTCGCGGTCGACGTCGTCGTGCTGCTGAAGATGCGCGTGCCGCAGATCGACGTCGAACTGCCCTCCGCAGACCCCGACGACGACGGCGGTATCACACCCAGCGGGGACTCAGGCACGCCGCGAGTTTGATAGGGTTGTCTCGCGCCCGCGCCTCTCGTCCAGAGCGATCGCGCGGTGTCGCCCACCGACCATCGTCGCCCCGGATTCATCCGGTGCCCCGAAGCTGGAGCCAGCGCTGTTCACCCAAGCTGCGACACTGATCACCCACGCCGCTGAAGACGGAGGGTTCCACGCCCCGTCGATCAACGAGTTCTTCCCCGCGGTCCTCTTCGAGATCGGCGGCATCCCGGTCACGCGCGTGCACCTCATCCAGTTCATCGCGACGATCGCCCTCGTGCTGGTGTTCTGGCTCGGCACGCGCGGCATGACGATCGTGCCCCGTCGCTTCCAGAGCGTCGTCGAGATGGGTCTGGGCTTCGCCCGCGACAACATCGCGCACGACCTGCTCGGCAAGAAGGACGGAGATCGGTTCCTGCCGATCCTCACGACGATCTTCTTCATGATCCTGTTCATGAACATCACGGGCATCATCCCGTTCCTGAACCTCGCCGGCACCGCCATCATCGCCGTGCCGCTGCTGCTGGCCATCGTCAGCTACGTGACCTTCATCTACGCCGGCATCAAGAAGAGCCCCAAGAACTTCTTCAAGAACTCGCTGTTCCCCGCCGGCGTCCCGTGGCCGATCTACATCATCGTCACGCCGATCGAGCTGATCTCGACCTTCATCATCCGCCCGGTCACGCTCACGCTGCGACTGCTCATGAACATGATGGTCGGCCACCTGCTGCTGGTGCTGTTCTTCTCGGCCACGCAGTTCTTCCTCTTCACGATGGGCGGCTGGTGGTCGCTGCTGGCGGCGGGCTCGCTCGCCTTCGGCTTCGCCTTCACGCTGTTCGAAATCCTGGTGGCCGTCCTCCAGGCCTATGTCTTCGCCCTCCTCACCGCGGTCTACATCCAGCTCGCGGTGGCGGAAGAGCACTAAGCGGGTCGGCTCAGCGCCGCCCACAACCCCGAAAGGAAAACCCCGTGGACGCAACTACGGTTCTCGCCTCGGTCTCCGGCTCCATCGCGACGGTCGGCTACGGCCTCGCGGCGATCGGCCCGGCCATCGGCGTGGGCATCGTCGTCGGCAAGACGATCGAGGGCGTCGCCCGTCAGCCCGAGCTGGCCGGCCGCCTTCAGGTGCTCATGTGGATCGGTATCGCCTTCACCGAGGCGCTCGCCTTCATCGGCATCGCCACCGCCTTCATCTTCGGCTACTGATCACCGCCCGAACTGTTAAGGAGACAGGATGCTGAACGCTCTTGTCACGTTCGCAGCGGAGGAGGCGGAGACTCCGAATCCGCTCATCCCCGCGTGGTACGACATCATCTGGTCGGCCGTGTGCTTCGTCATCATCCTCTTCGTGTTCTGGAAGGTCGCCCTTCCCCGCTTCACGAAGATGCTCGACGAGCGCGCCGCGGCGATCGAAGGCAACATCGCCAAGGCCGACGAGGCCCAGCGCAAGGCCGAGGCCGCTCTCGAGGAGTACACGGCACAGTTGGCCGACGCCCGCAAGGAGGCCGGTGTCATCCGTGACGCGGCCCGCGAAGACGGCAAGAAGATCGTCGCAGAGGCCAAGGATGCCGCCACCGCCGAGGCGGATCGGGTCACCGCATCCGCCCGCGCGCAGATCGACGCCGAGCGTCAGGCGGCCCTCGTGTCGCTGCGCGGCGAGGTCGGGACGCTCGCGCTGGATCTGGCCGGCGGCGTGATCGGGGAGACCCTGTCGGACGACAAGAAGGCCCAGGCCGTCGTCGACCGGTTCCTCGCCGAGATCGAAGCGTCAGAGACGGCGGCCAAGTAATGGGCAGCGCGACCACTCAGGCACTCGCGGCTGCGGGCGACGCCCTTCGGGCGACCGCCGGAGTCGACCTCGACGTCGCCGGCGAGCTGTTCGTCGCCTCGCGCGCCCTGGGCGACTCGTCGCAGCTGAGCGGCGCGCTGGCAGACCCTGCAGCCTCCGTCGAGCTGCGGGCGAAGGTCGTCGCCGAGGTGTTCGGCGCAGCGAGCGCCACGACGCGCTCGCTGCTGACGATGCTCGTGGGCCAGCGCTGGTCGCGGGCGGCGGACCTCGTCGAGGCCACCGAGGAGCTCGCGATCCGCTCTGCGGCCATCGCGGCCCCCGACGCCGACGTCGAAGGGGAGCTGTTCCGCTTCTCGCGCACGGTGGCGGCCAACCCCGATCTCGAGCTGGCGCTCGGCAGTCGGCTCGGCGACGCGGCGGCCAAGGGCGACCTCGTTCGGACGCTCCTGTCGGGCCGTGCCAGCGAAGCGACCACGCTCATCGCGTCGGCGCTCGTGCAGCAGCCCCGCGAGCGCCGCGTGCGGCGACTGCTGACCTGGGCGACGACCCTGGTCGCAGACCAGCGTGGGCGCAAGGTGGCCACGGTCACCACGGCCACCCCTCTGAGCGACGCGCAGATCGACCGACTGGTCGCCTCGCTCTCTCAGCGCTACGAGACCCCGGTCGCGGTGAACACCGTCGTCGACCCGGGTGTGATCGGCGGCGTGCGGGTGCAGATCGCTGACGACGTGATCGACGCCAGCGTCGCGTCGCGTCTGGCCGACCTGCGTCAGCGCCTCGCCGGCTGAAGACGTCCCGCCGCACGGCGGAGTGATTTCGGGGCCGCAGGCCCCACAGATACGCACCTACCAAAGGGAAGACAATGGCAGAACTCTCCATCAGCCCCGACGTCATTCGTGACGCGCTGAAAGACTTCGTCGCCGCCTACGAGCCCACCGGCGCCGCCGCGACCGAGATCGGCACCGTCATCGACGCCGCCGACGGCATCGCGCACGTCGAGGGCCTGCCGGGCGTCATGGCGAACGAACTGGTCGTCTTCGCAGACGGCACGCAGGGCCTGGCCCTGAACCTCGACGAGCACGAGATCGGTGTCGTCGTGCTCGGCGAGTTCGCCGGCATCGAGGCCGGTCAGCAGGTCACCCGCACCGGCGAGGTGCTGTCGGTGCCCGTCGGCGACGGCTACCTCGGTCGCGTCGTCGACCCGCTCGGCACCGCGATCGACGGTCTCGGCGAGATCGCCACGGTCGGCCGCCGCGCCCTCGAGCTGCAGGCGCCCGGCGTCATGCAGCGCAAGAGCGTGCACGAGCCGATGCAGACCGGCATCAAGGCGATCGACGCGATGATCCCGATCGGCCGCGGTCAGCGCCAGCTCATCATCGGCGACCGCCAGACCGGCAAGACCGCCATCGCGATCGACACGATCATCAACCAGAAGGCCAACTGGGAGTCGGGCGACCCGACCAAGCAGGTGCGCTGCATCTATGTCGCGATCGGCCAGAAGGGCTCGACCATCGCCTCGGTCCGAGGCGCGCTCGAAGACGCCGGCGCCATGGAGTACACGACGATCGTCGCGGCCCCCGCATCCGACCCTGCGGGCTTCAAGTACCTCGCCCCCTACACCGGCTCGGCCATCGGCCAGCACTGGATGTACGAGGGCAAGCACGTCCTGATCATCTTCGACGACCTGTCGAAGCAGGCCGAGGCCTACCGCGCCGTGTCGCTGCTGCTGCGTCGCCCGCCGGGCCGCGAGGCCTACCCCGGCGACGTCTTCTACCTGCACTCGCGTCTGCTCGAGCGCTGCGCGAAGCTGAGCGACGAGCTGGGCGCGGGTTCGATGACGGGTCTTCCCATCATCGAGACCAAGGCCAACGATGTGTCGGCTTACATCCCGACCAACGTGATCTCGATCACCGACGGCCAGATCTTCCTGCAGTCCGACCTGTTCAACGCCAACCAGCGCCCCGCGGTCGACGTGGGCATCTCGGTCTCGCGCGTCGGCGGCGACGCCCAGGTCAAGTCGATCAAGAAGGTCTCCGGCACGCTCAAGCTCGAGCTGGCGCAGTACCGCTCGCTCGAGGCGTTCGCGATGTTCGCCTCCGACCTCGACGCCGCCTCGCGCCGTCAGCTCGACCGCGGTGCGCGCCTGACCGAGCTGCTCAAGCAGCCGCAGTACTCGCCGTACCCCGTCGAGGAGCAGGTCGTCTCGATCTGGGCCGGCACCAACGGCAAGCTCGACACGATCGAGGTCGAGGACGTGCTGCCGTTCGAGCGCGAGCTGCTGGACTACCTGCGCCGCAACACGAAGATCCTCGACACGCTCCGCGACACGAACGTGCTGGACGACGACACGCTGGCAGAGCTCGAGAAGGTCACCGACACCTTCATCCTCGAGTTCCAGTCGGGCAAGGGCCAGGCCATCGCCAAGCCCGGGCACGAGGAGGTCGCCGCGGCCGACGAGGCCGACGTCAACCAGGCGCAGATCGTCAAGGGCCGTCGCTGACCTCGAGCCGAGACAAGGACCATGGGCGCACAACTGCGGGTCTATAAGCAGAAGATCACCTCTGCTCAGACCACCAAGAAGATCACGAAGGCGATGGAACTCATCGCGGCTTCGCGCATCCAGAAGGCGATGGCGCGGGTTCGCGCGTCGTCTCCCTTCGCGCAGGCCGTGACGCGTGCCGTCTCCGCCGTGGCGACGCACTCGAACATCGACCACCCCCTCACGCACGAGCGCGAGGTGATCCGCCGCTCCGCGGTGGTGATCTTCGCCTCCGACCGTGGGCTCGCGGGCGCGTTCAACTCGCAGATCCTCCGTGAGGGCCTCGAGCTGGGCGAGCTGCTGCGCCAGCAGGGCAAGGAGCCGGTCTACTACCTCATCGGCCGCAAGGCCGTCGGGTACTTCCAGTTCCGCGGCATGAAGGCGGCCGCGGAGTGGACGGGCGACACCGACACGCCGCACTTCTCCACGGCCGAGGCGATCGCGCAGGAGCTGCTCGACGCCTACGACCGCGGCGGCGACGAGGGCGGCGTCGACGAGATCAACCTCGTCTACAACCGCTTCGTGAGCATGATCACCCAGGAGCCGGAGCGGGTGCGCCTGCTCCCGCTCGAGGTCGTCGAGGCGGACGACGCGGATGCTGCGGCTGCCGCATCCGTCTACCCGCTCTACGAGTTCGAGCCCGAGGCCGGCGTCGTGCTCGACCAGATCCTGCCGGTCTACATCCAGAGCCGGGTCTTCAACGCCCTCCTGCAGTCGTCGGCGGCCAAGCACGCCGCGACGCAGAAGGCGATGAAGTCGGCCAGCGACAACGCCGACAAGCTCATCACCGACTACACCCGCCTGCGCAACAACGCGCGCCAGGCCGAGATCACGCAGCAGATCGCCGAGATCGTCGGCGGCGCCGACGCTCTGGCGTCGGGCAAATAGACCACACGAAAGAGAAGAAGCCATGAGCCTCACCGCACAGGAGTCCGCGACCACGGTCGTCGGTCGCGTCGCGCGCGTCACCGGCCCCGTCGTCGACATCGAGTTCCCGCACGACTCGATCCCCGACATCTACAACGCGCTCAAGACGACGATCACGATCGAGGGGGAGTCGACCGAGATCACCCTCGAGGTCGCCCAGCACCTCGGCGACGACCTCGTCCGCGCCATCGCCCTCAAGCCCACCGACGGCGTCGTGCGCGGGCAGGAGGTGCGCGACACCGGCGGCCCCATCTCGGTGCCCGTCGGCGACGTCACCAAGGGCAAGGTCTTCAACGTCACCGGTGACGTGCTCAACGCGGAGCCCGGCGAGAAGATCGAGATCACCGAGCGCTGGGGCATCCACCGCCAGGCTCCCGCCTTCGACCAGCTCGAGTCGAAGACCCAGATGTTCGAGACGGGCATCAAGGTGATCGACCTGCTCACCCCCTACGTGCAGGGTGGCAAGATCGGCCTGTTCGGCGGCGCGGGCGTCGGCAAGACCGTCCTCATCCAGGAGATGATCCAGCGCGTCGCGCAGGACCACGGCGGTGTGTCGGTGTTCGCCGGTGTCGGCGAGCGCACGCGTGAGGGCAACGACCTCATCCACGAGATGGAAGACGCCGGCGTGTTCGACAAGACCGCGCTCGTGTTCGGCCAGATGGACGAGCCGCCGGGGACGCGTCTTCGCGTGGCCCTCTCGGCCCTCACGATGGCGGAGTACTTCCGCGACGTGCAGAACCAGGACGTGCTGCTGTTCATCGACAACATCTTCCGGTTCACGCAGGCAGGTTCCGAGGTCTCGACGCTGCTGGGCCGCATGCCCTCGGCCGTGGGCTACCAGCCGAACCTCGCCGACGAGATGGGTGTGCTCCAGGAGCGCATCACCTCGACCCGCGGTCACTCGATCACCTCGCTCCAGGCGATCTATGTGCCCGCCGACGACTACACCGACCCGGCGCCGGCGACCACGTTCGCCCACCTCGACGCCACGACCGAGCTCTCCCGTGAGATCGCGTCGAAGGGTCTGTACCCCGCCGTCGACCCGCTCGCCTCGACGAGCCGCATCCTCGACCCCCGCTACATCGGCGCCGACCACTACCGCGTGGCCATCGCCGTGAAGCAGATCCTGCAGAAGAACAAGGAGCTGCAGGAGATCATCGCGATCCTCGGCGTCGACGAGCTCTCCGAAGAGGACAAGGTCGTCGTCGCCCGCGCGCGCCGCATCCAGCAGTTCCTCTCGCAGAACACCTACATGGCCAAGAAGTTCACCGGCGTCGAGGGCTCCACGGTCCCGATCAAGGAGACCATCGAGTCGTTCGACGCGATCGTCAAGGGCGACTTCGACCACGTGGCCGAGCAGGCCTTCTTCAACGTCGGCGGCATCTCCGACGTCGAAGAGAAGTGGGCGAAGATCCAGAAGGAGAACGCCTGAGATGGCTCTGAACGTCAGTCTCGTCTCGGCCGAGGAGGAAGTCTGGGCGGGTGAAGCCTCGCTCGTGGTCGCCAAGACCATCCTCGGCGAGATCGGCTTCATGCCTGGGCACGAGCCGGTGCTGGCGATCCTGGCCGAAGGTCAGGTGCGCATCACGCAGCCCGACGGCACGAAGGTGGTCGCCGACGCCCAGGACGGGTTCCTCTCGTTCGAAGCCGACGTGGTGACGATCGTGGCCGGCAACGCCGCGCTGGTCGCCTGACGCTCTCACAACCCTCGAGAAACCACATCCGGCAGACGCCGGGTGTGGTTTCTCGCTTCTGCGGAACATGTTGATCCTCCTTCCCCCCTCAGAGACCAAGCGCGCCGGCGGGGCCGGGGCGCGCCTCGACCCCGCGGGGCTCGCCCTGCCCGAGCTCGCGCCGCAGCGCACCGCCGTGGTCTCCGCCCTCGTCGCGCTGTCGGCCGATGCCGATGAGGCGGCGCGCGTGCTCAAGCTCGGCGCCACGCAGCGCGGCGAGGTGGCCGTGAACGCGGCGCTGCCTGCGGCGCCGACGATGCCCGCGGTCGATCGCTACACCGGCGTGCTGTTCGACGCGCTCGATGCCGCCACGCTCGACTCCGCGGCGCGCCGCTGGCTCGGCGCGCACGTGCTGATCCACTCGGCGCCGTTCGGGCCGGTCTCGGCGCTCGATGCGATCCCGTCGTACCGGCTCGGTGCGGCCGTGCGGCTGCCCGGGCTGCCGGCGCTGAAGAAGCTGTGGGCGGATGCGGTGACCTCCGCATTCGCGAGTGCTGCGCCGTGGTTCGTGCTCGATCTGCGCAGCGAGGCCTACGTCGCGCTCGGGCCGGTGCCGGCGACGCTGCCGTCCGCCTATGTGCGGGTGGTGACGGAGGGTGCCGACGGTGCCGTGCGTGCGCTCAACCACTTCAACAAGCATGCCAAGGGCGAGCTCGTGCGCCGGCTGGCGCAGGATCGGCCGCGCGTCTCGAGTCGCGCCGGACTGCTGCGCTGGGCGGATGCCGCCGGGGTGCGCCTGCGCGACGGTGCGGCGGGGGAGCTCGAACTCGTCGTCTGAGTGCCGCGACTGCGGCGCGCTCACCTCGATGGGGACTGTCGGGTCAGTCGCGGGTGTTGTCGGCGGTGCGCTGGGTGTTCTCGGCGATGGCGATGAGGGCCACGACGGCCTCGATCACGAACCGCAGCACGATGATCGCGAGGAACGTGATCAGCGGCACCAGGATCACCGTCGACACGATCAGCGAGATGCCGCCGCCGACGTTGTACCAGAGCAGCCCGATCGCGTTGACGATGCCGGTGACGAAGTAGACGATGAAGCCGATCGCGATGACGGCGAGCCCGACGATGTAGAAGACGCTGGCCAGGCGACGCGTGATGAACGTGCGGAACGACACGTCGAAGAGTGCGGCGAAGAAACCTCGCCCCACCTCGAGCGCATCGTCGGCGAGAGCGGCGGGAACACCCGTGTCGTCGATGTCGGCGGTCGGGGCGGTGGGGGCCTGGGCGGCGCGCGCTGCCTCCTCGGCCGAGCGCGGTGGCAGCGGCGGGGGAGTCGGGGTGGTGTCGCTCATCGGGGTCCTTTCGGGTCGGGTCTCAGGCTATCCACCGCACCGTGCCGAGGCGAGAGGCTGGTGAGCGGGCCGCGTGGATGGCTAGCATGGCGCCAATGCGGCCGTGCGCCGCTCGACCCGGGAGGTTCGGATGCAGTACGACGACTATTCGTCGGGCGCCGCGCTGGCGTTCTTCGCGTTCTTCACCGTGTTCGGCATCATCGTGGCGATCGCCGTCTATGTCGTGACGGCCTGGTTCCTCATGAAGGTGTTCGACAAGGCCGGTGTGCAGGGGAGGTGGCGCGCGTGGGTCCCCGTGTACAACTACATGGTCTTCTCCAAGCTCGGCGACCTGAGCCCCTGGCTGATCCTCATCGCGTGGGGCGTGGCGATCGTGTTCTCGTGGGTGCCGGGGCTCAATGCGCTGCTGTTCCTGCTCGTGCAGGTCGTGTCGCTCCTGGCAGCCTGGCGCGTGGGGCTGAAGCTGCAGAAGGAGGCCGTCTGGCTGATCCTCTACTTCTTCCTGCCGTTCGTGTGGCTCGGCATCCTCGCGTTCGACCGCTCGCGGTGGAACACGTCGGTCCCGGCCGCGCCGTGGGCGGGCAACTCGTTCCTCTCCGATTCGACGGTGTGGGAGGGCGTGCCGAGCCAGGTGCCGGCGGGTGGTTTTCCGCCGAACCCCGTCACGAACCCCGGCGCCTATCCGCCGCCGGCCGGCTACCAGCCGCCCCCTCCCGGATACCAGCCTCCGCCCGCACCCGGCGCCGCGCAGCCCCCTGCCGCTCCGCCCTCGGCTCCGCCCGCCGCAGAGCCCCCGGCTCCGCCCGCCGCGACGCAGCCGACGGTTCCGCCGACCGAGCCTCCTGCCCCGCCGACGGCGCCGCCGACCGAGCCTCCTGCCCCGCCCGCGGCACCTCCGGCTCCGCCGACCGAGCCGCCCGCCGCGAGCCCGCCGACCGAGGAGCCGCCTGCCCCCAAGGTCTGAGGGCGCCGGTAGCGTGGGGGGATGACTTCGGAGATCCCCCTGCGCCGCGTCGGCGCATCCGGCCTGCTCGTGTCGGCCGTCGGCCTCGGCTGCAACAACTTCGGCCGCCCCGGCACCCGCACCGAATCACTCGAGGGCACCCGCGCCGTGATCGATGGCGCCATCGACGCGGGCGTCACGTTCCTCGACACCGCCGACATCTACGGGGGAGAGCCAGGGCTCTCGGAGACCCTCATGGGCGAAGCGCTCAAGGGGCGTCGCGACGAGGTCGTGCTCGCGACGAAGTTCGGGCACTCGGTGTTCCCCGCGGGGATCCCCGGCTCGGCCCGCGGGTCGCGCACCTACGTGCGACGCGCGGTCGAGGCGTCGCTCCGGCGCCTGCAGACCGACTGGATCGACCTGTACCAACTGCACACGCCCGACGCGCACACCCCGATCGACGAGACCCTCGACGCGCTCGAAGACCTCGTCCGCGAGGGCAAGGTGCGCTACGTCGGCCACTCGAACTTCGAGGGCTGGCGCATCGCCGAGGCCGAGTTCACAGCGCGCGAGCGCCGCAGCATCCGCTTCGTCTCCGCCCAGAACCACTACAGCCTGCTCGCCCGCGCGGCCGAGCGCGAGGTGCTGCCGGCGGCCGAGCGCTACGGGCTCGGGTTCTTCCCGTTCTTCCCGCTGCACAACGGCCTGCTGACAGGCAAGTTCAGCCGCGACAGCGCGCCGCAGGATTCGCGCATCATGCGGCAGCGCCGGCATGTGTGGGAAGACGCGCCGTGGGACGCACTGGAGGCGTATCAGCGCTTCTGCGACGAACGGGGCATCACGATGCTCGAGGCGACGTACGGGTGGATGCTGTCGCATCCGGTCGTCTCCAGCGTCATCGCCGGGGCGACCTCCGCGGAGCAGGTGCGTGCGAACGCCGCCGCGGGCAGCGCCTGGACGCCCACGGCCGACGACCTCGCCGAGATCGACGCGCTGCTGCCGCTGCCGGCCGACCCCGGCGCGCAGGTGTGAACCCGGTTCGCTGAGAGCGGATCGCGTCGCGGTGGCCCGCGCGCGTCGACAGGCGTAGCGTCGGGTTTCGTGCGGCCCGGATGGGTCGCCGGAAGGGGGACCGCGTGCTCGGCCGTCTGCTCGTGCGCTATCTGAGCCCGGCGTGGCTTCTCATCACCGCTGTCGTGGTCTTCCAGCTCGCGCAGTCCATCGCCTCGCTCATGCTGCCGACGCTCAACGCCGACATCATCGACAACGGCGTGGTCACCGGAGACATCGACTACATCTGGCGCACCGGCGGAGTCATGCTGGCGGTCAGCCTCGTTCAGGTGATCTGCTCGATCGTGGCGGTGTACTTCGGGTCACGGCTCGCGATGGGCATGGGGCGCGACATGCGGTCGGACTTCTTCCATCGCGTCGTCGCCTTCTCGCAGCGCGAGGTCGGGCAGTTCGGCGCAGCTTCGCTGATCACGCGCAACACGAACGACGTGCAGCAGGTGCAGATGCTCGTGCAGATGTCGGCGACGGTCATGGTGTCGGCGCCCATGCTCGCGATCGGCGGCGTGATCATGGCGGTGCGCCAGGACGTCGGGCTGTCGTGGCTGATGGCGGTCGCGGTGCCGGTGCTGCTGCTGATCGTCTCGCTCATCGTCGTGCGGATGGTGCCGGCGTTCAGCCAGATGCAGGCCCGCATCGACCGGGTCAACCAGATCATGCGCGAGCAGCTGACCGGCATCCGCGTCGTCCGAGCCTTCGTGCGAGAAGACCAGGAGCGGGCACGGTTCGCCGGCGCCAGCGGCGACGTCATGGAGACGGCGCTGCGAGCGGGCAACCTCATGGCGCTGATGTTCCCGGCCGTCATGCTCGTCATGAACCTCTCCTCGGTCGCGGTGATCTGGTTCGGGGCTTTCCAGGTGCAGGACGAGGGCGTGCAGATCGGCACCCTGTTCGCGTTCCTGAACTACCTCATGCAGATCCTCATGGGCGTCATGATGGCGACCTTCATGTTCGTGATGATCCCTCGCGCCACCGTGTGCGCCGACCGCATCGGCGAGGTGCTGCAGACCGAGCCCTCGGTCGAGGCTCCGGCCGACCCCGTGGCACCGCCCGTTCCGGTCGGCAAGGTGCAGTTCGACGGGGTCGACTTCGCCTACCCCGGCGCCGAGGACGCCGTGCTGCACGACCTGCGGTTCTCGGTCGAGGCGGGCACCACGACGGCGATCATCGGCTCGACGGGGTCGGGCAAGACGACCCTCATCGGTCTGATCGCGCGGCTGTTCGATGCGACGGGAGGCGCCCTGCGGGTCGACGGCGTGGATGTGCGCGACTACGACCCCGACGAACTCTGGCGCCGCATCGGGCTCGTGCCGCAGCGGGCGTTCCTGTTCTCGGGCAGCATCGCCTCGAACCTGCGCTACGGCGCCGCCGAGGCCACCGACGCCGATCTGTGGGAGGCGCTGGAGATCGCGCAGGCCGCCGACTTCGTCCGGTCGCTGCCCGAGCAGCTGGCAGCACCCATCGCCCAGGGCGGCACGAACGTCTCCGGCGGTCAGCGCCAGCGGCTGGCGATCGCCCGCGCCCTGGTGAAGCGGCCGGAGATCTATGTGTTCGACGACTCGTTCTCGGCCCTCGATCTGAGCACGGATGCGGCCCTCCGCCGGGCCCTCGAGACGAGCCTTCCCGACTCCACGCGCGTCATCGTCGCACAGCGCGTGTCGACCATCCGGCACGCGGATCAGATCGTCGTGCTCGACCACGGCCGGATCGTGGGGCTCGGTCCCCACGACGACCTCGTCGAGACCTGTCCGACGTATCGAGAGATCGTGGAGTCCCAGCTCGCGGCGGAGGAGGCGGCATGAGCGGCGCACAGGCGGGCAGGCCCGCTCCCGGCCGCGGCCCTCGCGGCGGTCCCGGTTCGGTCGCCCCTCCCGGCGAGAAGGCGCAGAACTTCGGGCCGAGCGCCAAGCGGCTGCTGGGCACCATGCGCGCAGAGCGTGCGCTGCTCGTGCTCGTCGTCGTGCTGGGCGCCCTCAGCGTCACCCTCAACGTGCTCGGACCCAAGCTGCTGGGCGAAGGCACGAACCTGGTCTTCGCGGGCTTCATCTCGCTGCAGGTGCCCGACGGCATGACCAAGCAGCAGGTGATCGACGGCCTCATCGCCTCGGGCAACCAGCAGCAGGCCGACATGCTCGCGCCGATGGAGTTCACCCCCGGCGCCGGCATCGACTTCGCCGCCCTCGGTCGCATCCTCCTCATCGTCTTGACGGTGTACGTGCTGGCCGCGATCTTCGGCTGGCTGCAGGCGCGGATCCTCAACGGCGTCGTGCAGCGGTCGATGAACAAGCTGCGCATCCAGGTCGAGGAGAAGATCCACCGACTGCCGCTGTCGTACTTCGACCGCGTGC
The DNA here is from genome assembly GCF_025515205.1 of Microbacterium fluvii. GTDB lineage: Bacteria > Actinomycetota > Actinomycetes > Actinomycetales > Microbacteriaceae > Microbacterium > Microbacterium fluvii. Next base: position 661,884 of record NZ_JAOPFX010000001.1, read on the forward strand.
AGCGCGGTGAGCTGCTCAGCCGCGTCACCAACGACGTCGACAACATCGGCCAGACGATGCAGCAGACGCTCTCGCAGGTCGTCGTGTCACTGCTGACGGTCATCGGCGTGCTCGTGATGATGTTCGTCATCTCGCCCCTGCTGGCCGTCATCGCGCTCGTGACGATCCCGCTCACGATCGTCGTCACCGTCGTCGTGGCCAAGCGCTCGCAGAAGCTGTTCGTCGCCCAGTGGGCGGCGACCGGCGTGCTCAACGCGCGCGTGGAGGAGACCTTCTCGGGCCATTCGGTCGTCAAGGTCTTCGGCCACCAGCGTGCCGTCGAGTCGGACTTCCGCGGCGAGAACGAGGAGGTCTACAAGGCCAGCTTCGGGGCGCAGTTCATCTCGGGCATCATCATGCCGTCGATGATGTTCATCGGAAACCTCGTCTACGTCGCGATCGCCGTCGTCGGCGGGCTGCAGGTGGCGAACGGGCTCATGTCGATCGGCGACGTGCAGGCCTTCATCCAGTACTCCCGCCAGTTCACTCAGCCGCTGAGCCAGCTCGGCTCGATGGCGAACCTGCTGCAGTCGGGCATCGCCAGCGCCGAGCGCGTCTTCGAGCTGCTCGACGAGCAGGAGCAGACCCCCGACGCAGACCCGGCAGAGACCGTCGACCCCTCCGCGGGCGAGCTCGACTTCGCCTCCGTCGCCTTCCGCTACTCGCCCGACAAGCCGCTGATCGACGACCTGGCCCTCCAGGCACACCCCGGCAGCACGGTCGCGATCGTGGGGCCGACCGGCGCGGGCAAGACGACCCTCGTGAACCTCATCATGCGCTTCTACGACGTGGATGCCGGGAGCATCTCGCTCGGCGGTCTCGACACGCGACGCATGACCCGTGCCGACCTCCGCTCGCGCACCGGCATGGTGCTGCAGGACACGTGGCTGTTCTCGGGGACGATCCGCGAGAACATCGCCTACGGGCGTCCCGACGCGAGCGAGGAGGAGATCGTCGAGGCCGCCACGGCCGCCTATGTCGACCGGTTCGTGCATGCCCTGCCCGACGGCTACGACACGATGCTCGACGACGAGGCCACCAACCTCTCGGTCGGCGAGCGGCAGCTCGTCACGATCGCCCGCGCCTTCCTCGCCGACCCGCGGCTGCTGATCCTCGACGAGGCGACGAGCTCTGTCGACACCCGCACCGAGCTGCTCATCCAGCGCGCGATGTCGCGCCTGCGTCAGGACCGCACGTCGTTCGTCATCGCCCACCGGCTCTCCACGATCCGCGATGCCGACCTCATCCTGGTGATGGAGCACGGTTCGATCGTCGAGCAGGGCGATCACGACAGCCTGCTCGCCGCGCGCGGGGCCTACTGGCGCCTGTACAACGCGCAGTTCGAAGCGCCGGTCGAAGGCGAGCCCGACCCGGTCCACTAGGATGTGAGCACGCGACTTCCTGGCGCGACCCCTGAACCTGGAGGACGAGGCGTGTCCGACGTGACGACCGAGAGCCGCGAGGTCTCGACGCACGGGACCACGATCACACTCTCGTGGGCCGCGGCGACCCATACGGGTCGGCGCCGTGAGGCGAACCAAGACGCGGTGCTCGCCAGCTATCCGCTGTTCGTCGTGGCCGACGGCATGGGCGGGCACATCGGCGGCGAGATCGCCAGCACGAGCACGATCGACCGGCTGCGCTCGGTGGTGCAGGCCGGGCAGGTCAACGCGAAGGCGATCGAGAAGGCCCTCGCCCGCGCCGTCAAAGACATCGCGGCGCGCCCCGACGTCACCGACGACGGCACCGGAACGACCGTGACCGGGGTGTTCCTCGACACCGCGGGCGACCAGGCGCACTGGGTCACGCTCAACATCGGCGACTCGCGGGTCTATCTCGAGCGCGACGGCACGATCGTGCAGGTCACCACCGACCACTCCGTCGTGCAGGAGCTCATCGCGTCGGGCAAGCTCAGCCCCGAAGAGGCCGAGAACCACCCCTACGGCAACGTGATCACCCGCGCCGTCGGGCCGAGCGACAGCGTCACGCCCGACTACGTGCGACTCGACGTCGTCGACGGCGACCGCTTCGTCATCTGCTCGGACGGGCTGACCAAAGAGCTCACCGATTACGGCATCCGGCACTTCCTCGACGAGAACGCCGACCCCGCGGCGGCCGTCGACGCGATGATGGAGGCGGCGCTCGAGAACGGCGGCCGCGACAACATCACGATCATCGTTCTCGACGTGGCCGGTTCCTCCCCCGTCAGCGACTGACCCTTCATCCTCCACGGATGCCGCCGCGCGCCGTCGCGGCGTGGCGGCGCGGGTGTGTGCTGGGGCGATGCGCACTGCCGACGACGAGCCCCTGCGTCTTCCCGATCCGTGGACGCCGCCGCCGCGGACGGGCTTCCCCCTGCTGGCCGCTCTCGCTCCCGTCGCGGGAGCCGTCGTGCTGTGGCTGGCGACCGGCAGCGCGCTCATGCTGCTGCTGGCCGCCCTCGGGCCGCTCATCGCCCTCGCGACGGTGGCCGACGGAGCCCGCGCCGTGCGGCGCCAAGGCCGCAGACACCGCATCGACGCGGCGACGGCGCGTGCCGAGGTCGCCGATGCCCTCGACGCACGTCACAGCGCCGAGCGGCGTGCGTGCGAGCGGCGGCATCCGGATGTGCGGGCCTTCGCCGGTCATCCCGGTGACATCTGGCGCGCCGTGCCTGGGCGGGCGGCGCACTGGCGGGTGGGGGTGGGTGCCGTGCCGAGCGCGGTGCAGATCGGGGGAGGCGGCGCGGATGCAGAGACCGAGGCGCTGCGCCTGCGCGCCCGCACCCTCGAGCGGGCCCCCGTGACGGTCCCGTTCGACGACGGCGTCGCGGTGCGCGGCGGCGCCGTGCTCGTCGCCGGGGTCGTGCGTGCCCTCGCCCTCGAGCGGTGCCTCGCGGTGCCGCCGGCGGAGCTGCGCATCGAGGCCGCGCCCTCGGCCGATGGCGGGTGGATGCGGCTGCTGCCGCACGCGGCAGCAGCGGGCCGCGACGAGGGGGCCTCTGGCCGCGCGACTCTGGCGGTCGCACTTCCCGGGGACTCCGTGCCGACGGCCGCCGGTGCGCTGCTGGTGGGCATCCCCGGCGACGCACCGCCACCCCCGCGCTGCCGTGCCGTGCTCACGGTGGTCTCACCCGATCGCGCACTGCTCGATCATGAGGGCGAGGTGCGTGAGGTCGCCGTGGAGGCACTGAGCGCCGGACAGGCGGCGGCCGTGGCGGCCGACCTCGCCGCGCGTGCCGTGGCGCTCGCGCAGGCGGCGCCGGTGGAGACCCTCATGCTGCGCGATCTGCCGAGGGCGCACACGGCGCACGGCGTGCTCGGTGCGGTGCTCGGGCGCGACCGCGGCGAGCCGGTGGCGGTCGACCTCGTCGCCGACGGGCCCCACGCGGTCGTGGCGGGCGTCACCGGTTCGGGCAAGAGCGAGCTGCTGGTGTCGTGGGTGCTCGCGATGGCGGCCGCGCACGACAGCTCGGAGGTGAGCTTTCTGCTCGCCGACTTCAAGGGCGGAGCGGCGTTCGCCGCTCTCGCCGACCTGCCGCATGTCACCGGCGTGCTCACCGATCTGGACGAGGCGGGGGCGCTGCGCGCCGTCGAGAGCCTGCGGGCGGAGCTGCGACGCCGGGAGGCGGAGCTCGCACGATGCGGCGCGCGCGACATCGACGACGAGCGGGTCGGGCTGCCGCGCCTCGTGGTCGTCGTCGATGAGTTCGCCGCCCTGGTGGCGGCGCACGCGTCGCTGACGGCGCTCTTCTGCGACATCGCCGCGCGCGGCAGAGCGCTGGGACTGCACCTCGTACTCGGCACTCAGCGCATCACGGGCGTCGTCGGCGATGCGCTGCTGGCCAACTCTCCGCTGCGGATCAGCCTGCGGGTGACCGACTCCGCCGACAGCAGGGCGGTGATCGGCACGGATGCCGCGGCCCGGCTCGACGGCGGTGCGACCGGGCGTGGGGTGGCGCTGCTGCGGCGCGCCGCCGACGGCGCGCCGCAGCAGCTGAGGGTCGCACTGTCGACCACGGACGACGTGGCCGCGGTGCGCGCGGCGCACCGCGGACCGCGGCCGCACCGCCCGTGGCTGCCCGCGCTGCCGGAGCAGCTGACCCTGGCCGACCTGCGCGCCCACCCCGAAGCGGCGACCGGGCACGGCGACCTGATGCTCGGACTCGTCGACGAACCCGAGCGGCAGCGGCAGCATCCGCTCGTGATCGGCCAGGAGAGCCGAGGCGTGCTCATCGTCGGGTGTGGCGGCGCAGGCAAGTCGACGGCGCTGCGCACGCTCGCGGAGCAAGCCGAGCGCACCGTGTGGGTGCCCGCCGACGGCGAGGGCGTCTGGGATGCCGTGGCCGCGCTCGATGAGCGCGCGCCGGCGCCCGGCACCCTGCTGCTGGTCGACGATCTCGACGCCGTGGGCGCGGGGCTCCCTCCGGACTACGCGCACGAGCTGATCGAGCGGCTCGAGCGCGTGGTGCGCGGCGCCGGCGCGGCCGGACTGCTCGTGGTCGCCGCCGCGCAGCGGCTGACGGGGCGCGCGGCCCGTATCGCCGAACTGCTGCCGCACCGCTTCGTGCTGGCGACCGGCTCGCGCGTCGATCATGTGGCCGCCGGCGGCGACGCCGCCCGCTTCGCCGAGGCGCGGCCGCCCGGGCGGGGGCTCTGGGGCACGGCCGAGGTGCAGGTGGCGGTCGCGACAGAGGTGGCCGCACCCCGTGAGGTGCCCGAGCCTCCCGAGTGGATGCCCCGACACGCCGTCGCCGCCGTCGTGATGCGTCGCGGCGCGAGTGCACAGGCCGTGCTGGAGGGCTGGGTCGCCGCGGGGGTCGCGCTGGCGACCCCCGACGAGTTCGCCGTGGGCCTGCCGAGCACCCCCGACGTGCTCGTGGTCGTGGGCGACCCCGAGCAGTGGCACCGGCAATGGCGGGTGCTCGGCGACCTGCGCGCCGAGCACGAGCTCGTGGTCGATGCGGCGTGCGCCGCCGACTACCGCGCTCTCACCGGGGAGCGGATGCTGCCGCCGTACTGCGCGCCCGGCCGAGGCCGGGCGTGGCTGCACCGCGCCGGCGGAGCGGCCGAGCGGGTGCGTCTCGCGGGTGGTGCTTGACCGGGTCGTGCGCCGGTTCTACGGTCGCGGTATGGCAACGTCGCCGATCTACCTCGACCGACCCGACGGCAAGGGGCTGGCAGCCGGAACGCTGGGGCTGTGGGGCTCGACCGTCATCGGGCTCGCCTCGACCGCCCCCGTCTACTCGCTGGTGGCGACCCTCGGCTGGGTCGTGCTGGCCGTCGGCGCGCAGGCGCCGATCGCCTTCATCATCGCGTTCGTGCCGATGCTGTTCATCGCCTTCGCCTACCGCGAGCTCAACAACGAGATCCCCGACTGCGGCACGACCTTCACGTGGGGCACCAAGGCGTTCGGGCCGTGGGTGGGCTGGATGGGCGGCTGGGGCGTCGCGGTGGCGGGCATGGTCGTGCTCGCCAACCTGGCGCAGATCGCCTCGATCTACTTCTGGGACATCTTCGGCCTCGAGTTCGAGAACAACGACTGGCGCATCATCCTGGTCGGGGTGCTGTTCATCGCCGTCATGACCTACGTCAGCTGGCGTGGAGTGGAGATCGGCGAACGCATCCAGAACGTGCTGCTGGGCATCCAGTACCTGGCCCTGGTCGTCTTCGTCGTCACGGCGCTGTGGCAGTTCTTCTCCGGCACCGCGCCCAACCCGACGCCCTTCGACTGGGCCTGGTTGAACCCGTTCGGGTTCACCGACTGGCACGGATTCACCGAGGCCGTGCTGCTGGCACTGTTCATCTACTGGGGCTGGGACACGTGCCTCGCCCTCAACGAGGAGACGAAGGACCCCAAGCGCATCCCGGGGCGGGCGGCGCTGCTGACGACGGTGATCCTGCTGTTCACCTACGTCGCGGTGACCATCGCGGCCATGATGTACGCGGGACTCGGCGAAGAAGGGGTGGGCCTGGGCAACGAGGCCAATGCCGACGACTTCTTCCTCGCGATCAAAGACGGGCTGCTCGGCCCCTTCGGCTGGCTGCTCGTGGTCGCCGTGCTGATCTCGGCGGTGTCGTCGACGCAGACGACGATCCTGCCGACCGCCCGCGGCACGCTCGCGATGGGCGTCTATCGCGCACTGCCGGCGAAGTTCAAAGACGTGCACCCGATGTATAAGACGCCGTCGTTCTCGACCCTCGTGGGCGGCACCGTGGCGGTCTGCTACTACGTGGGCATGACGCTGGTCAGCGACAACATCCTGCAGGACTCGATCCTGTCGCTGGGCCTGGCGATCGCGTTCTACTACGCCATCACCGGCTACGCGTGCGTCTGGTACTACCGTGCCGACCTCTTCCGGTCGGGCCGCGACTTCGCCTACAAGGGGCTGCTGCCGCTGCTGGGAGCCCTCATGCTGACGTATGCGTTCGTGCAGTCGGCGATCGACATGTGGGCCGTCGACTACGGCTACACGGTGATCTTCGGCATCGGCGGCACCTTCGTCGTAGGCATCGGGGCGCTGCTGGTGGGCGTCGTGCTCATGCTGATCTGGTTCTTCTTACCCCGGTCGAAGCCCTTCTTCCACGGCGAGAGCCTCAACCGCGAGACGGCCGTGCTCGTGCCTGAGGAGGGCGGCGAGTACTACCGCTCGGTCGACGGAGGCCTGGTCTGACGATCAGGCCAGCGCGTCGGCGAGCGAGCCGAGCGGGATGCCGTGGGCTGCGGCGACGCCGGGGTTCACGACGGCGCCGCCCACGGTGTTGAGTCCTGCTGCCAGAGCAGGGTCGGCGCGCAGCGCGTCGCGCCAGCCGAGCCGCACGATCTGGCGGATGTAGGGGAGGGTCGCGTTGGTCAGCGCCGAGGTGGAGGTGTTGGGCACGGCTCCCGGCATGTTCGCGACGCAGTAGAACACGGTGTCGTGCACCGTGAAGGTCGGGTCGGCGTGGGTCGTGGGGTGGGTGTCGGCGAAGCAGCCGCCCTGGTCGACCGCGATGTCGACGAGCACCGAACCCGGCCGCATCCGCGCCACCATGTCGTTCGTGACGAGCTTGGGCGCCTTGGCGCCGGGGATCAGCACCGAGCCGATGACGAGGTCGGAGCCGACGACGGCGCGATCGAGGTCGAGCGGATTGGACGCCGCCGTCTTGATGCGCCCCTGGAAGTGGTCGTCGAGAAAGCGCAGTCGGGCGATGTTGGTGTCGAAGATCGTGACGTCGGCGCCCATGCCCGCGGCGATGTAGGCGGCGTTGGCGCCGGCGACCCCGCCGCCGATGACCGTGACGGCGGCCGGCCGCGTGCCGGGCACGCCTGACATGAGCAGCCCGAGCCCTCCCGCCGAGCGCATGAGGGTCGAGGCTCCGACGATGGGGGCCAGGCGCCCCGCGACCTCGCTCATGGGGGCCAGCAGCGGCAGTCCGCCGCCGGGGAGCTGCACGGTCTCGTAGGCGATCGCCGTGACGCCTGAGGCGGCGAGGCGGTCGGTGAGCGGTCGGTCGGCGGCGAGGTGCAGATAGGTGAAGAGCACGAGGTCGTCGCGGAAGAAGCCGTATTCGGCCTCGATCGGCTCCTTGACCTTGAGCAGCAGGTCGGCCTGCGCCCACACGTCGGCGGCATCGTCGACGAGCGTCGCGCCCGCGGCGGTGTACTCGGCATCGGGCATCGACGAGCCGAGGCCCGCGCCGCGCTGCACGAGCACCTCGTGGCCGGCGGCGACGAGGTCGTGCACGCCCGCCGGGGTGAGGGCGACGCGGTACTCGTTGTTCTTGATCTCGGTGGGGACGCTGATCTTCATCGATCGTTCTTCCTTTCCGCCCCTCGTGAGGGCCTAGAAGGCGGGGCGGATCGCCCCGACATCCTTTCCGCCGCCGGTGATGGTCAGCGTAAGCTCCTGCAGCGTGGCTGCGACATCGGCGGCCGACAGCGCGCCGGAGAGCTCCAGCAGTCGCAGCGCGACGACCGTGCGGGCGCGCATGCTGCCGTCGAGTGTCTTCAGCACGACGGTCGTGCCGTTCGGGGCGACCATGATCTGCACGCCCTCGGCCCCGCCCTTGGCGAAGACGCCGAGCCGCTCGATCACGACGGTGTCGTCGCGGCCGGGGCCGTCGATCGTCCACGGGTTCTCCCGCACGGCCCGCACGAGCGTTCCCGCGCTGCGATGCAGGGCGAACGGCGACCGCTCAGACGACGTGCCGATGCGGTGCACGGCCTTCGCGAGGCCGGTGAGGCTCATCGCGGGCACGGGCGCGCCGCATCCGTCGACCGCGATGACCGAGACCTTCTGGCCGATGAGGCGCTCGACGACCTCGCGGATGTGCAGCTGCAGCGGATGCGCGGGGTCGAGGTAGCCGTCGGTCGACCAGCCGGAGGCGACGCACGCGGCGAGCATCGCGGCGTGCTTGCCCGAGCAGTTCATGCGGATGCGCTGGGGCTCGGCGCCTTCGCGCACCATCGCGTCCCGCGTCGCCGTGTCGCCCGGCCATGCCGGAGGGCACGCGAGGGCGCGCTCGTCGAGGCCCGCGGAGTCGAGGATGTCGCGCACGACGGCGACGTGCCGGTCGGTGCCCGAGTGGCTGGCGGTGGCAAGACCCAGGCGCTCGCCGTCGAGTGCGGCGCCGGCCGTGAGGCAGGCGAGGGCCTGCAGCGGCTTGAGGCTCGACCGAGGCAGGATGGGGGCTTCGACATCGCCGAGGCGCTGCCCCTCGATGCCGTCGGGGTCGAGCACGAGCGCCGAGCCGATGTGCCGCGACTCGACGAAGCCGCTGCGCTCCACCACGGCGAGCTCGACGGCGTCGGCGGCGGTGAAGGTCTGCGGCACCCCGCCAGCCTATCGCCGGCGGCGCGTGTCGACCGTGACAGACTGGGCGGATGCTGGGGGAACACCGCTATGCGCTGCGCACGACGTGGACGGGCGACCGGGGCACGGGAACGAGCGGCTATCGCGACTACGACCGGGCGGTCACGGTCGCAGTCGCCGGCAAGCCCGACCTGCTGGCATCCGCCGACAAGCCGTTCCGCGGCGATCCCGCGAAGTGGAACCCCGAAGACCTGCTGCTGGCGGCCCTCAGCGAATGCCACCTGCTGTCGTACCTGCACGCCTGCGTGTCGGCCGGTGTCGTCGTGGTCGACTACGTCGACGAGGCCAGTGGCGTCATGGTCGAAGACGGCCGAGGCGGTGGGGCATTCCGCGAGGTGGTGCTGCGCCCGAGGGTCACCGTCGCCGACGCGTCGATGGTCGAGGCGGCCGAGGCCGCGCACGCTCAGGCCAACGCGTGGTGCTTCATCGCGAACTCGGTGAACTTCCCGGTGCGGCACGAGGCGGTCGTGGTCGCGCGGTAGCCGCGATCGCGCGGTCAGTGCGGCAGGCGAAGCGGTCGCGGCGAGGTGGCCGACACGGGCGGCGCAGCACTCGCGGCCTGAGCGCGGTGCGTTCAGGCTGCGAAGCTGTAGCGTTTTCGGCCGCCGAGGCGTGGGGTCTGTGTCGGGTCGATCCAGACCGGTGGGGTGAACCAGACTTCGGCGTCGGTGCCGGTGCCTGTGATGCGGATCTCCCAGCCGGAGTCGTGGATCTGGTGGTGGCAGCTGTCGCAGAGCAGGACGCCTTCGTGGAGGTTGGTGTTGCCGTGGTCGCGGGTCCACCAGTTGATGTGGTGGGCGTGGGTGTGGGTGAGGGGTGCGCCGCATTTGGCGCAGCCGCCGTCGCGTTCGGCGAGGGCGAGGCGTTGGGTGCGGGTGAACAGTCTCTTGCGGCGTCCCCAATCGAGGATCTCGCTGTCACCGCCGAGCACGCAGGGGATGATCCCGCCGGCGGCGGCCATCCGGCGGGCGGTGGACACCGAGATCGGAGCGGACAGCCCGTCGATGGTGGCGCTGCCGGTGCCGTTCTGCAGGTCGTCGAGGGTGAGTCGTACGACGACGGTGGCGCCGCCGGTGGGGAGGTTCTTGTCGTCGCAGTCCAGCAGATGCGCGCACACCTGGGCGAGGGCGTCGAGTTGCATCTGCGGGATGCTGCGCCGCACCGCATCCGGCTCCCCGCCGCCCAGCCCGACCCCGGCCGCCTGTTCCCGGTCGCGGGCGGCCCTCAGCTCGGCTCCGACGAGGGCTTCGACGACGGCTTTGATGGGGGCGGCGTGTTCGGGGTCGGCCTTCCCGCTGAACACGAGCATCCCGGTGCGGTCTTCGTGCAGGTGCAGGTACCGGTCGGCACGCAGTTGTTCTTCGCGGGGTGCGACGCCGTCGGGGTCGAGCCACGCTTCGGCGCGCAGCAGCACCCGGTTCAGATCGTTCAACGTCAATCCGGGCGCCTGGTCGACCAGGGTCTGCTCGGCCTGCGCGATCGCGTCGGCGCCGGCACGGAGGGCGACCCGGTCCAGCAGGCCCATGATCGCCGCCGCAGCGGGCGCCCCGATCCGCCCCGCCGCCAGCGCCTCCGCGACCTGCGGGTGCTTCGCCGGCCCGGCAACCCCCGACAGCTGCATCCGCGGGGCGGTGCCTTCGCCGACCTGCACGATCCGCACCGCATCCCCGATCGTGGTGCCGGTGGTCGCCGCGATCAGGGTGGTCGCGTTGCAAAACCCCTGCTTCTTCGCCAACGAGTCCGACCCCAACTCGGGCCGCGACTGCCGGGCGAGCTCCGCCGCGACCGGGGCCTGGGCGGCGTCGGTCTTGCGGCGGATCTGACCCAGCAGATCGGTCAACTGCATCAGCGTGCCCGCATCCATCCCCGCGCACCCGCCCGCCGACAGCGCGTCGGCACGCAGCGCGAGGTCTGCGATATCAGCGAGCGGAGTGGTCATACATTCGATAGTAGGCACCACTCCCGACACTCGGAGAACGAAAGTATGATATGGGGGCAATTCGCCGAATCCACACCCTTGGGGAGGAATCGGGCACCCGTGCTTCACTGGTTCTATGCGTCTCGAGCTGATCCGCCAGGAGGACGTCGCGGCGCTCACCGCGTTCCTCGGCGAGGTCGACCTCACGCTCAGCGGTCTGGATGCGCCCGACGTCAGGCTGTGGACCGAGCGCGACGCACGCGGCGACATCGTCGGCAGCACCGGTTACGAGCTCAGCGGTGACGGCCGCCATGTGCTGATCCGCAGCGTCGCCGTCGGCCCGACCCAGCGCTTGCGTGGTCGGGGGAGCGCCCTCGCGCGATTCGCGCTCGACCGAGCGGCCGAGGAGGGGGCGACGACGGCGTGGCTCTTCAGCCGGAGGTCCGGTCCGTTCTGGCAGAGCCTGGGCTTCGCGGCCGCCGACCGCGAGGCGCTCGCCGACGCGCTGCCTGACACGCATCAGGTGCGGCTCTTCCGACGGACCGGTCAGTTGGGCCGTGAGGTCGCCTGGTCGCGCGCACTGACGCCCACCTGACCGCGAAACCTCACCGCACGTCGGCGTCGACCCAGTCCATCGACTTGTGCACGGCCTTGTGCCAGAGGCGCAGCATCCGATCGCGCTCCTCCGGGTCCATCGAAGGCTCCCAGCGGCGGTCCTCGCGCCAGTTCTCGCGCAGCTCGTCGAGCCCCGACCACAGCCCCACCGCGAGCCCTGCCGCGTAGGCGGCACCGAGTGCCGTCGTCTCGGCGACGACGGGGCGCACGACGGGAACGCCGAGGATGTCGGCCTGGAACTGCATGAGCGCATCGTTGACGGTCATGCCGCCGTCGACCCGCAGCTCCGAGAGCTCGACGCCGGCGTCGGCGACGACCGCCTGCAGCACGTCGGACGACTGGAACGCCGTCGCCTCCAGCGCCGCCCGAGCGATGTGTCCCTTGTTCGAGAACCGGGTGAGCCCGACGATCGCGCCGCGCGCGTCGGGGCGCCAGTAGGGGGCGAACAGGCCGGAGAAGGCGGGCACGACGAACACGCCGCCGCTGTCGGGCACTCCCAGGGCGAGCTGCTCGATCTCCTCTGAGCGCGAGAAGAAGCCGAGCTGGTCGCGCAGCCACTGCACGAGCGATCCCGTGACGGCGATCGAGCCCTCGAGCGCATAGTGCGCGGGCTGGTCGCCGAGCTTGTAGCCCACGGTCGTCAGCAGCCCGTTGCGCGAGCGAACGATGTCTTCGCCGGTCTGGAAGATGAGGAAGTTGCCGGTCCCGTAGGTGTTCTTGGTCTCGCCGGCGTCGAACGCCGTCTGGCCGAAGGTCGCCGCCTGCTGGTCGCCGAGGATGCCGGAGATCGGGGTCTCGCGCAGCAGCGACGAGCTGCGGGCGACCCCGTAGACCTCGCTCGACGAGCGGATCTCGGGCATCATCGAGCGCGGCACGCCGAAGGCGTCGAGGATGTCGTCGCGCCAGTCGAGCGTGCGCAGATCCATGAACATCGTCCGCGATGCGTTGGTCACGTCGGTCGCGTGCACGCCGCCCCGGGTGCCGCCGGTCATGTTCCACAGCACCCAGGTGTCGGTCGTGCCGAAGAGCAGCTCGCCGGCCTCGGCGCGCTCGCGCGCCCCCTCGACGTTCTCGAGGATCCAGGCGATCTTCGTGCCCGAGAAGTAGGTCGCCAGCGGCAGTCCGACGTCGTCGGCGAACCGGTCGACCCCGCCGTCTGCGGCAAGGCGGTCGACGATGGGCTGAGTGCGCGTGTCCTGCCACACGATGGCGTTGTAGACCGGCTCGCCCGTGCGCCGGTCCCACACCACCGCGGTCTCGCGCTGGTTGGTGATGCCGATGGCGGCGAGATCGTGGCGCGTGAGGCCGGCGCGGGCGAGCGCGAGACCCACGACCTCGCGGACATTCAGCCAGATCTCCTCGGGGTCGTGCTCGACCCACCCCGGGCGAGGGAGGATCTGCCGATGCTCCTTCTGCGCGTTCGCCACGATGCGCCCCGCTCGATCGAACACGATCGCCCTGGTCGAAGTCGTGCCCTGATCGATCGCGATCACGTGCTCTGCCACGAATGCTCCATCTCCACGCGGTGGTCGCGGCGCAGCACCTCGATCGTGTCGGCCACCTCCCACTGCACGCGCTCATCGTCCCAGCTCGCGGCGTCGGCCGCCGCGTCGGCCAGCTGTCGCAGCATCCGCTCGGTCACCCCGCCGCAGAACGCGATCGAGGTGCGGCGCAGCACGAGATCCGACAGGTGCACCACCTGCTCGGATGCGACCAGGTGCGCGATCTCGGCGGCGAAGTACCCCGGCACCGCGTCGAGCTCAGCCGCGCCGACCGGGATCGCGGCGAGCACCTCGGCCGCCCGTGTGCCGTAGCGCTCCAGAAGGGAGGCGGCGACCGCCGGCTCGTGGCCGTGCGCGTGCGCGAGCACCCACTCCCGGCGCGCCCGCGCGGTGCGGGGGAAGCCGCGCCCGCCGCCGATGGCGAGGCCCGCCGTGCTGACGCGGTGCCCGAGGCCGATCACCTCCAGCGCGCGGGTGCTCAGGTGCTCGGCCAGGGCGCGGAAGGTCGTCCACTTGCCGCCGACCAGGCTCAGCACCTCGAGCCGCCCTCGGCGGGCGTGCTCGATGCGGTAGTCGCGCGACACGAAGCCCGGCGCCGTGTCGTCGTGCCGGGGGAGGGGACGGATGCCGGCGAACGCGTAGACGATGTGCGAGGCGTCGACCTCGATGGCGGGGAAGACGTGGCGGACGAGGTCGAAGAAGTAGTCCACCTCGTCGTCGGTGCACACGATGTGGTCTCGGGGATCGGCGTCGACGTCGGTCGTGCCCACCAGCACGCGCCCCGCCAGCGGATAGATGAGCACGATGCGCCCGTCGGAGTGCTCGAAGAAGAGCTCCCGGCCGCCGGTCGCCGCCAGCAGCTCCGGGTGGTCGAGCACGATGTGCGAGCCCTTCGTGCCGCCCATGAAGCGAGTCGGCGCGCCCAGCGCCGCATTGGTCAGGTCGGTCCAGGGGCCGCTCGCGTTCACCACGACCCGCGCCGAGACGTCGAACTCCTCGCCGGTGAGGTCGTCGCGCAGCCGCACGGTGCCGGCATCGTCGTCGGCCCCGACCGCCGCGACGTAGTTGACCGCCCTCGCGCGCCCCGCGCCCGCGGCCACCCCGTCGTGCAGCACGTCGAGGGCGAGCCGCTCGGGGTCGCGCATCGACGCGTCGTAATAGGTCGCCGTGCAGCGGATACGGGGGTTCAGGTGCGGCAGCTCCTGCAGTGAGCGCGCCCGCGAGCGCAGCCGATGGCGCGGCACCGAGCCGCCGTCGCGCGAGAAGAGGTCGTAGATCAGGAGGCCTGCGGTGATCAGCAGCGCGCCGCGTTCGCGCGGCCGCCCGCGGCCGTGGGTCACGAGGAGGCGGAAGGGGGCGGCGAGGATGCCGGAGAACGTCGTGAAGATCGGGATCGTGGTCTCGAGGGGTCGCACGTAGTGCGGCGCGAGCCGCAGCAGCCGGTTGCGCTCCTGCACGGCCTCCTTCACGAGGCGGAACTCGCCGTTCTCGAGGTAGCGGATGCCGCCGTGCACCATGTGGCTGGAGGCGGACGACGCGCCGCACACGAAGTCGCCGCGCTCGACGAGCACGACGTCGACACCCTGCAGCGCGAGATCGCGGAACGTCGCGATGCCGTTGATGCCACCGCCGACGATCAGCACGTCGGCGCGTGGGCGGGCGCGCAGGGCATCGACCTCCGGGCGCTGAGCGCTCGCCATCTCGTCACCACCCCGCATCGCCTGTCACTGCCAGCGAAGCCGAAGACGCCGCCTCGTGCAAGGCGACAGGCGGGTGTTCAGCGACGTTCGTGGGGGAGTGCCTGCCTGATGCGCTCGATCGGGGTGTGTGCGGGCGGTTCGTTGTAGACGCCCGCGAGCTCCTGCTCGCTGAGGGCGTGGATCGCGGCCATGATCTCATCGGTGGCCAGGCGCCTGGCCTTGCCCGACGAAGCCGGGCCGTGACGCGAGACGTCGATCGGCTCGCCGAAGCGCACCGTCACCCTGGCGCTGAGCGAAGGGAGCTTCGCGCCGACGGGCATGGCCTTGTCGGTGCCGATGAGCCCCACCGGCACGACCGGGGCTCCCGTCTGCAGTGCGAGGAAGGCGACCCCCGTGCGCCCCTTGTAGAGGCGTCCGTCGAGCGACCGGGTGCCTTCGGGGTACAGCGCGACGGCGCTGCCCTGCTCGAGCAGCTGGCGCTGCTGGTCGAGGGCGTCGAGAGCGGCTTGGCCGGCGCCGCGCTGCACGGGAACGGCGCCGATCGCCGTGAAGAACTCGCGGCTGACCCACCCCGAGAAGCCGGTGCCGTCGAAGTAGCTCGACTTCGCGAGGAACTGCACGGGGCGCGGCGAGGCGACCGGAATGGCGATCGAGTCGATGAACGACAGGTGATTGCTCGCGAAGATCACCGGGCCGGTCTTGGGCACGTTCGCCTTGCCCTCGATCCGGGGGCGATAGATGAGGCGCCCGAGCGGGGCGAGCACCATGCGGCCGAGGCGGTAGGTGAAACCGGGGCGCTTGAGCGGAGTCTCGGGCTCTGCCGGCGCGTTCTCGTCGGCCGGGGTCGCCTCGGGCGTCTCCTCTGAAGTCACCCGTAGAGGGTACTCCCGAACTCATGCCCGCCGCGGCATAGTGCTTTCTCAGCGCGAAGAGAGGAAAGATGCGGGAAGATGGAGTCTCCCCGTCTCCCATCCAGAGGTCTTTCTCGTGCGCACCCGCCCCCTCGCCGTCCTTTCCTTCGCCGCGCTGTCGGTGCTCGTGCTCGCGGGCTGCTCCGCATCGTCGACGGATGCCGAGGCCACCCCCACTCCGACCGCGACCGACTCGTCGTGCCTGCTCGACGCGCAGCCCGGTGACGACTCCGACCAGATCACGGTGGCGGGCGAGGCCCCAGAGCTCGACGCGTCGGTGCCCGAGGGCCTGGCGTTCGCCGACATCCAGCGCACCGTGGTGACCGAGGGAACCGGTGACGACCTGTACGTCGGCGACCTCGTCTCGGGCGCGTACCAGTTCTTCGACGGCGCGAGCGGCGAACTGCTCGAGGACTCGACTGTGACCTCTCCCGACGACAGTGGAATGGTGCCGATGCTGCTCGATGCGTCGAGCTACTCGGTCTTCGTCGCGGCCCTCGAGTGCGAGCCGCTCGGCTCGACGGCGGCGCTGACGATCCCCGGCTCCGCGTTCGGCGACGACGGCACGTCGGTCGTTCTCGTCGCCCAGGGCGTCGAGAAGCTGCCGACGGTCGCCACCGGCGACGACGTCGCGCCGACCGACGGCTTCCCCACGGTCGAACTCGCCGACGACGGCGCCCCCACGGTCACCCTGCCCGAGGGCGAGGACCCGCCCAGCAAGACCGAGATCGCCCAGCTGAAGCAGGGCGACGGCGCCACCGTCAAGGAAGGCGACACGGTCTTCGTGCAGTACACCGGCGTGAAGTGGTCCGACGGCTCGGTCTTCGATTCGTCGTGGGACCGCGGCGCCCCCTCCGCCTTCCCGACCACCGGCGTCGTGCAGGGCTTCAAGCAGGCCCTCGAAGGTCAGAAGGTCGGCTCCCAGGTGATCGCCGTCATCCCGCCGGCCGACGGCTACGGCGAGGGCGACATCAACGAGGACGACCTGGTCGGCGAGACCCTCGTCTTCGTCGTCGACATCCTCGCGACCCAGCGCGCCGTCTCGCAGTGACCTGCGGGGCGCCGCGCGTCGGCGCCTAGGCTGAGTCCATGCGTCGCGTTCTGATCCTCGGCTCCACCGGTTCGATCGGCACGCAGGCCCTCGACGTCATCCGCACCCGCCGGGACCGGTTCGAGGTCGTGGGGCTGTCGGCGGGGTCGAATGGGCGGATGCTGCAGGCGCAGGCCGCCGAGTTCGGCGTCGCCGACACGGCGCTCGGCGAGGTCGAGGCCGAGCAGCTCGTGCGGGACGTCGACGCCGATGTCGTGCTCAACGGCATCACCGGCTCGGTCGGGCTCGGCCCGACCCTCGCAGCGCTCGAGACGGGGCGCACGCTCGCTCTGGCCAACAAGGAGTCGCTCATCGTCGGTGGCGACCTCGTGACCCGCCTCGCGGCGCCCGGCCAGATCGTGCCGGTCGACTCGGAGCACTCCGCGATCGCCCAGGCGCTGCGCTCCGGCGCGCCCGACGAGGTCCGACGGCTCGTGCTGACGGCATCCGGCGGGCCGTTCCGCGGCCGCACCCGCGCCCAGCTCGCGGCGGTCACCCCCGCCGAAGCCCTCGCGCACCCGACGTGGGACATGGGCAGGGTCGTCACGACAAACTCGTCGACCCTCGTCAACAAGGGCCTCGAGGTGATCGAGGCGCATCTGCTGTTCGGCATCGACTACGACCGCATCGACGTGGCGGTGCACCCGCAGTCGATCGTGCACTCGATGGTCGAGTTCATCGACGGGTCGACCATCGCCCAGGCGTCACCGCCCGACATGCGCCTGCCGATCTCGCTGGGGCTCGATTGGCCGCACCGGGTCGCCGGCGTGGGGGTGCCGCTCGACTGGAGCACTTCGGCGACCTGGACCTTCGAGCCGCTCGACGACGAGGCCTTCCCCGCCGTGCGGCTCGCCAAGAAGGTCGGGCGCGCGGGTGCGACCTACCCCGCGGTGTTCAACGCCGCCAACGAGCAGGCCGTCGACGCGTTCCACGAGGGGCGTCTGGACTATCTCGGCATCCTCGACACCGTCGAGGCGGTCGTCGACGGGCACGAGGCGCCTGCAGCGCTCACGCGCGAGAGCCTCGCCGACGCAGAGGCGTGGGCGCGCCGCGCGGCCGACGCGCGCATCGCGGCTCAATAGCGGTCAGTAGGTCGTCAGCCCCTGGGCGCGGAACTGTCCTCGCACCCGCTCGACGAGCGCGGGTGTGGGCGGCTCGGTGTCGGCCAGCGCGTAGGCGCGGCCCACCGCCTGCCACTTGTCCCGCCCCATCTGGTGGAAGGGCAGCACCTCGACGCGGGTCACGGTGCCCGGACGGATCTCATTGAGGGATGCCGCATATTCGGCGACGCGCTGCACGTTGTCTTCGTCGTCGGTGAGTCCTGGCACGAGCACGAAGCGGATCCACACCTCCGGGCCGTGGCCGGACAGGCCACGTTCGGCCAGGCGCCTGCCGAACGCGAGCGTCGGCTCGAGCTCGCGGCCGGTGACCCGCGTGTAGGTGGCGGGGTCGCCCGACTTGACGTCGAGCAGCACGAGGTCGGTGTCGTCGAGCATCGCGTCGGTCGCGTTCGCGCCCAGGAAGCCCGAGGTGTCGAGGGCCGTGTGCACGCCCATCTCCTTCGCCCCGCGGAGCACCTTCGCAGCGAACGCGGGCTGCATGAGCACCTCGCCGCCCGAGAGGGTGAGGCCGCCGCCGGTGGCGCGGAAGACGCCGAGGTAGCGGCGCACCCGCGCCAGCAGCTCGTCGGCCGTGACCGGTTCGCCGTCGCGCATCTGCAGCGTGTCGGGGTTGTGGCAGTACAGGCACCGCAGCGGGCAGCCGCTGAGGAACGCCGTCAGGCGTGTGCCGGGGCCGTCGACGGCGGTCACCAGCTCCCACGAGTGCAGCGACCCGAGTTCGCCCGCGCGCATCGCGGCGAGCCGCTCGGCGCGCTCGACGCCCGAGACCTGCAGCCCGTCGAGGCCGTGTCCCGCCCGGGTCCCGAGCGGACCGCCCCCACGCACTGTGGGGGCGTCCAGCCGGGTCGCGTCGGCGGGCAGCGGCGCCGGGATCAGCGTGGCGCTCATCGTGCTGTTCCGATCGATCGTGAGGTCACATCGAGCCGTGGAAGGTGCGCGAGAGCACGTCGAGCTGCTGCTCGCGGGTGAGGCGCACGAAGTTCACGGCGTAGCCCGACACGCGGATCGTCAGCTGCGGGTAGTTCTCGGGGTGCTCCATGGCGTCCTCGAGCGTCTCGCGGTTCAGCACGTTGACGTTCATGTGGTACCCGTCGGCGCCCGTGTAGGCGTCGAGCAGACCCGTGAGGTTGCGCACCTGCTCCTCGCGCGTGCGGCCGAGCCCGGCGGGGACCACGGTGTTGGTCAGCGAGATGCCGTCCTGTGCCTCGTGGTACTCGAGCTTGGCCACCGACAGCGCCGATGCCAGCATCCCGTGCGTGTCACGTCCGTTCATCGGGTTGGCCCCCGGAGCGAACGGCTCGCCGGCACGGCGGCCATCGGGGGTGTTGCCGGTGTTCTTGCCGTAGACCACGTTCGAGGTGATCGTCAGCACCGACTGCGTCGGCACGGCGTTGCGATACGTGGGGTGACGGCGGATCTTCGCCATGAAGCGCTCGACGAGGTCGACCGCGATCGCGTCGACCCGGTCGTCGTCGTTGCCGAACGCCGGGTACTCGCCCGTCGTCTCGTAGTCGACGATGATGCCGCGGTCGTCGCGGATCGTGGTGACCGTGGCGTACTTGATCGCCGACAGCGAGTCGGCCGCGACCGAGAGACCGGCGATGCCGCAGGCCATCGTGCGCAGCACGTCCTTATCGTGGAGGGCCATCTCGATGCGCTCGTAGGCGTACTTGTCGTGCGACCAGTGGATGCAGTTCAGCGCCTCCACGTAGGTCTCGGCGAGCCAGTCCATTGTCTTGTCGAAGCGGGCCATGACGTCGTCGAAGTCGAGCACGTCGGTGTCGACGGGAGCCGTCGCGGGCGAGACCTGCTTGCCGGTGATCTCATCACGGCCGCCGTTGATGGCGTACAGCAGGGTCTTGGCGAGGTTGACGCGGGCGCCGAAGAACTGCATCTGCTTGCCCACGCGCATGGGAGACACGCAGCACGCGATGGCCGCGTCGTCGCCCCACTCGCCGCGGATCAGGTCGTCGGACTCGTACTGCACGGCGGAGGTGTCGATCGACACCTGCGAGCAGAAGTCCTTGAACCCCTGCGGCAGGTCGGCGCTCCAGAACACCGTCATGTTCGGCTCGGGGGCGGGGCCCAGGTTGTAGAGGGTCTGCAGGAACCGGAACGAGTTCTTGGTCACGAGCGACCGGCCGTCCTCACCCATGCCGCCGATCGTCTCGGTGACCCAGGTCGGGTCGCCCGAGAACAGGGCGTCGTACTCGGGAGTGCGGAGGAACCGCACGATCCGCAGCTTGATGACGAAGTCGTCGATGATCTCCTGCGCCTCGGCCTCGGTGATGACGCCGGCTTCGAGGTCGCGCTCGATGAAGATGTCGAGGAAGGTCGAGGTGCGGCCGAGCGACATGGCTGCGCCGTTCTGCTCCTTGACGGCGGCGAGATAGGCGAAGTACAGCCACTGCACGGCCTCGCGGGCGGTGGTGGCCGGGCCCGAGATGTCGTAGCCGTAGGAGGCGGCCATCGTCTTGAGCTCGCCGAGCGCGCGGATCTGCTCCGCGTGCTCTTCGCGCATGCGCAGGTTCTCTTCGCTGAAGCCGGCGGTGTCGATGCCCAGCTTGTCGATCTTCTTCGCGGCGATCAGCGCGTCGACGCCGTAGAGGGCGACACGGCGGTAATCGCCGATGATGCGGCCGCGGCCGTAGGCGTCGGGAAGGCCCGTGATGACGTGCGAGCTGCGGGCGGCGCGCACCGACGGCGGGTACAGGTCGAAGACGCCCTCGTTGTGCGTCTTGCGGTAGGTCGTGAAGACCGTGCGCAGCGTCTCGTCGACCTCGTAGCCGTAGGTCTGCAGCGCCCCCTCGACCATGCGCCATCCGCCGTTGGGCATGATGGCGCGCTTGAGCGGGGCATCCGTCTGCAGCCCGACGATGATCTCGTCGTCCTGTGCGATGTACCCAGGGCCGTGCGCCGTGATGCCCGCGGGGGTGTGCGGGTCGACGTCGTACACGCCCTTCTCCCGCTCGACGGGGAACATCGCACTGAGGCGGTCCCAGATTCCCGTCGTGCGTGCCGTCGGCCCCTGAAGGAACGACGCATCCCCGGAGAAGGGCGAGTAGTTGTGCTGGATGAAGTCGCGGACGTCGATGGCGTCCTGCCACGGTCCTGCGGTGAATCCGTTCCACGCCGCGGGGGCGGCGTCGGTGTGGTCTGTGGCGGCGGTGGCCGCGGGGGTCATGGTGCTCATGTCGCTTCCCTGTCCTTGTGGGACCCGGTCGCGTCGGGTGGTTACCCGGGGATGGCGGTGCTCCGCCCGGCGTGCCTGGTGCTCTTCCTGCGTCCAGTCAACCGCGTGTGCGCGGATCTGTTCCGAACGTGCACGAGGGGCACAGACGATGTGGGCGGGCCACGCTGATCTTTGTGGTCAGACCACAAGAGGATGCTGTCAGTCCTCCGGCGGGTACGGCACCGGCCAATGCGGGTCCGGCACCGGCCATCCGGCCGCCTTGAGCGCGCGGCGGGCGAGCTCGCGCGCGGAGTACGGAGTGCGCACTCCGCGGATGTCGCGGTAGTCCTGGTGGCCGGGGCCGGCCCAGAGGATCGCGTCTCCCGAGCCTACGAGCTTGACGGCCTCGACGATGGCGACCTCGGGCGGCGAGAACTCGTGGATCTCGGCGTCGGGTCGCGCGCGGCGCGCGCCCTCGATGAGGGTGGCGCGGATGCCGGAGGGCTCCTCGAACCGAGGATGGTGGTCGGTGATGACCAGGATGTCGCTGCCTTCGACGGCGGTGCGGCCCATGTCGTGGCGCTTGGTCGCATCGCGGTCGCCGTCGGCGCCGACGAGCATGAGCACCGTGCCGGGGGTCACCCGACGGATCGCGGCGAGGGTCTTCTCGAAGGCGTCGGGGGAGTGCCCGAAGTCGACGTAGACGGCGGGCCCCTCGGGGCCGGAGACCAGCTGCGTGCGCCCGGGCAGGTAGGCGTCGATGCGCCGCCCGTCGAGGGCTGCGACGAGCGACTCCCACGTGTAGCCGCCCTCGAGGATCATCACGATCGCGAGGCCCGCGTTGGCGGCCATGTGCCTGCCGATGACCGGCACGACGGTCTCGAGGCTCCGGCCGTCGCTCGCGGCGAGGCGGAACCGGGTGCCGTCGGGCTTCTCGTCGAGGATCTCGACGGTCCAGTCGGCTGCGGCCGCGGCAGCCGCATCCGTCGCGATGTCGGGCGTGCCGACCGTGACGAAGGGCACTTCGCATCGCTCGACGACCTCGGCGCTGTAGGGCGAGTCGAGGCTGATGACGGCACGGCGGGAGCGATCGGGGCGGAAGAGGGGGAGCTTGGCCTCGAAGTACTCGCGCATGTCGGCGTAGTCGTCGAGGTGGTCGTGGCTGAGGTTGGTGAAGCCTGCGACGTCGAAGACGATGCCGTCGACCCGGCGGCGGCTGAGAGCCTGCGCGCTCACCTCGACGGTGACGGCCTCGACGCCGCGCTCGCGCATGAGCGCCAGCAGGGCGTGCATCTCGTAGGCCTCGGGCGTCGTCAGTCGCGACACGATGATCTGTCCGGCGATGTGGCGCTCTGCGGTGGAGCTGAGCCCCGTGACGACTCCGAGCTGACCGAGGATGCCCTCGAGCAGATGCGACACACTCGTCTTGCCGTTGGTGCCCGTCGTGCCGAAGAGGGTCGGCAGGTCGTCGTCGCGACCGGTCGAATAGACCCAGGCGGACAGCGCGCCGAGCACACCCCGAGGGTCGTCGACGAGCACGACGGGGAGCCCGGCCGATGCGGCGGCGTCGGCCCCCGCCGCGTCGGTGACGACGGCCACGGCGCCCTTGTCGGCGGCGGCCTGCGCGAACTCCGCGCCGTGGCGCGTGCCGCCCTGCACGGCGACGAACACGTCGCCGGGGCGGAGGTCTGCCGTGGCGAGGGTCAGCCCGGTCAGCTCGACGCCGGAGAGGTCGCCGCGCACGCCGGTGCCGAAGCGCTCTGCGAGGTCTGAGAGCGTGTGGGTGGGCGGGGCATCCGGGCGCAGCACGGGAGGCAGGTTCGGGGTGTCAGCCATAGCCTTCCCATCCTCGCACGGAGCCCCGCCCACCGCGGGTCAGACCTTGCGGCGGCGCAGGGCCACGAACAGGGCGGCGAGGCCCGCGACCAGGCCGCCGGCGGCGAGCCAGCGGGCGACCGGGTCGGACGTCGCCGACGCCTCGTCGGAGGCGGATGCGGTCTCCTCCGCGTGCTCGGAATGCTCGTCGGCCTCTGCCGTGGCCGTGCCGTGGTCGTGCTCGTCGGTGGCCTCCGCGACGGCCCCGATCACGACCACCGGAGCGGGAGCCTCGAGGTCGTCTTCGGTCTGGCCTTCTTCTGCGACCTCGGTCCACGCGGTCTCACCGTCGACGCACTCCTGCGTCACGGGGAAGGGGATGCTCGTGTCGGCGGCATCCGTCGCGATGTCGGCATCGAGCGAGACCGACGCCGAGATGCCCGATTCGATCGGGTTCACGGCCGTGTAGGTCACCTGCGCCGTCGTGCCGTCGTCTCGGAGTTCGCGGCTGATCGTCCACGCGCCGTCGAGCACGGGCGTGGCGTTGGTGACCGTGTCGGGCATGTCGATGACCAGGGCGGTGGTCGGGGAGTCGTCGCAGCCGTGGCTGAACGAGAAGGTGAGGCGGGTCGAGGCGCCGGCCGACGCCTCGTCGGGGGTCACGTGGACGTGCGCCGAGGCCGCCAGGGGAGCGGCGAGGGCAAGGGCGAGGCCGGCGGTGGCGCCGAGGGCGATGCGGGCGCGACGGCGCGCAGGAGTGATTTCGTGCATTGTTCTTCCGGTTTCAGATGAGGGTTCCGCGGGTTCGCGGACGGATGCGCGGGCGCGCAGCCGAAGGAGCGGTCAGCGCTCCGGTGGCCCTCTGCGGAAGATGTCGGTGGAGTGCACCGGCTGCGGCACGCGGGCGACGGCCGGGCGGATCAGGCGCAGCGAGACCGCCTCGAGCGGAGCGAGGTCGGCGGCCGCGGCCGGCAGCAGTCGCACGATGCCGCGGGCGATGGCGCGCAGCATCCGCTCGCCGCGGTGCAGGGCGATCACCGTCACGAGGGCGGCGACGAGGTGATGCGCCGTCATCTGGGCGTCGGGCACGAGGGTCGCGCCGCCCATCGGCATCGACGACAGGGCGCCGTGGTGCAAGTGTGCGACGGCTCCGGGGGCCGCCGTGCCCACGAGGGCGAAGGCGACGTGGAACAGCGCCTGGCTCACGAGCACCGCGAGCGACATGCCCCAGACCGTCAGCCGACGCCCGACGGCGACGGCGGCGAGCGGCCACGCGAGCAGCACGGCGGCGACCATCAGCCAGGCCGACGGAGCGCCGCCGCCGGCGAGCGTATGCGCGGCCGCGGAGGCGATCACGGCGACCGAGGCTGCCGCGCCGCCGCGGAGCACGCGCAGCTGCCGGGTCGTCACAGCGACGAGCCTACCCTCGGCCAATTCAGAGGAGCGCGCGGGTACCGTGTGGCTGTGACCGTCATCGCCTTCGTCGTCGGAGTCGTGCTGCTCGTGGTCGGCCTCGCCGCCTCGATCGCTCTGCACGAGGTGGGCCATCTCGTGCCCGCCAAGACCTTCGGCGTGCGCGTCGGCCAGTACATGATCGGCTTCGGCCCGACTCTGTGGTCGCGCCGCCGCGGCGAGACCGAATACGGCTTCAAGGCCATTCCGCTCGGCGGCTACATCTCGATGGCGGGAATGTACCCGCCCTCGCGGGCCGAGGGGCGCGCCGGCGGCGGCTTCTTCGCCACGATGGTGCAGGACGCCCGCACCGCCAACGACGAGACGCTCGACGGCGACGACGGCGAGCGCGTCTTCTACCGGCTGCCGGTCTACCAGCGCGTCATCGTGATGCTCGGCGGGCCGCTCATGAACCTCGTGCTGGCCATCGTGCTGTTCACGGTGCTGCTCAGCGGCATCGGCCTGCAGACGGCGACGACCACCGTCGCCTCGTTGTCGGAGTGCGTGCCGGCGACGGTGGGTGCGGAGTGCACGGCGCAGGACCCCGCGGCGCCCTCGCAGGCGGCGGGCCTCGAGCCCGGTGACGTCATCGTGTCGGTCGACGGCACGCCGGTCTCGACGTTCGCCGAGGCCTCCGCGATCATCCAGGCCTCGCCGGGCGAGCAGCTGACCCTTGTCGTCGAGCGCGACGGGGCCCAGCAGACGCTCACGGCGACGCCGGCGACGATCTCTTCGACGGATGCCGACGGCCAGACCACTCAGATCGGCTTCCTCGGCATCGCGCCCACGGCCGAATACGTGCGCCAGCCGATCACGGCGGGCCCGCAGGCCGCCTTCGAGAACGTCGCGGCCGTCGCCGAGGTGATCTGGCAGCTGCCGATCAAGGTGTGGGACACCGCCGTCGACCTCGTCACCGGTCAGGAGCGCGACCCCAACGGCCCGCTCAGCGTCGTCGGCGCGGGCGTGCTCGCCGGAGAGGTCGCCTCGGCGGACGCCCCCGTGCTCAACCGCGTCGCGGGGATCCTGGGGCTGCTGGCCTCGCTCAACATCGCCCTGTTCGTCTTCAACCTCATCCCCCTCCTGCCCCTCGACGGCGGGCACGTCGTCGTAGCCCTGTGGGACGGCCTCAAGCGTGCGTGGGCGAAGCTGTTCCGCCGTCCACCGCCGAAGCCGGTGGATGCGACCAAGCTCGTGCCGCTGACCTTCGTCGTGGTGATCGGGCTGATCGTCATGGGGGCCGTGCTGATCCTCGCCGACATCTTCAATCCGGTCTCGCTCTTCTGAGATTCTTCGCCGGCGGTGTCGAAATCGTCCTTGCCCGTTCGCTGCAGCAGTGACACGGTTCCCATGGACGAAAGGACACTGCCGTGAAGTACGTCATCATGTTCACCTCCACCCCCGAGCTCGACGCCCAGGTCTCTCCCGAGGCCGGCCAGGAGCTCTACGGCCGCGTCTACACCTGGTTCCAGGAGCACGACGCCGACATCACCGACGGCGGAGCTGAACTGCTGCCCGCCGACACCGCCACGACCGTCCGCGGCGGGGGTGTCGTCGTCGACGGTCCCTTCTCGGAGGCCAAGGAGGTCATCGGCGGCTTCAGCATCATCGATGTCGCCGACATGGACGCCGCCGTCACGCTCGTGAAGAGCTGGCCGATGCTCGAGCTGCCGGGCACCTCGGTCGAGATCCGGCCGATCGTCACCGACTACAGCCAGTTCGAGCAGTGATGACGACGGATGCCGCGGCTGCGGGCGACGAGAGCGCCAGGGCCGCGGCATCCGATCGCGACCTCGCCCGCGTCGTGCGCGCCGAGCACGCGCGCATCGTGCGAGCGCTGACGGCCTCGACCGGCAGCCTCGACGTGGCCGAGGAAGCGGCCGCGCAGGCCGTCGAAGAGGCGCTGCGCACCTGGCGGGTGCGCGGAGTGCCGCCGAACCCCGGCGCGTGGCTGCTGCAGACCGCCCGCCACGACGCGATCGACCGGCTTCGCCGCGAGAAGACGCTGCGCGCGAAGCTGCCACTGCTGGCCGAGGAGCCCGGCCACGATGTCGACGACGAGCCCGACGAGCGCCTGCCGCTGCTGTTCGGCTGCTGCCACCCTGCGCTCGCGCCCGAGGCGCAGCTCGCGCTCACGCTCCGCGCCGTGCTCGGCGTCACGACGGCGCAGATCGCGAGGGCCACGATCGAGCCGGAGGCCACCGTCGGTCAGCGGATCTCGCGGGCCAAGCGCAAGATGGCGGCTGCGGCGATCCCGCTGCGCATCCCCGAACCGGCGGAGCGCGCCGAGCGCCTCGACATCGTGCTGGCCGTCGTGTCGGTGATGTACGACGCGGCCCACTTCGCCCCCGGCGCCGATGCGGCCGCCGACCGCGACCTCGCCGACGATGCACTGTGGCTCGCGGGGGTCGTGGCGCAGGAGCTGCCGCGCGAGGCCGAGGCGGCGGGCCTGCACGCCCTGCTGCTGTTCCACCGCGCGAGGGAGCGGGCGCGCGCGGTCGATGGGGAGCTCGTGCTGCTGGGCGAACAGGACCGCTCGCGGTGGGACGCGGACCTGATCGCGCGGGCCAGAGCAGAGCTCGAGCGGGCGGCGGCGCTGCGCTCGCCGGGGCGGTGGCAGTTGCACGCGGCGATCGCGGCCTGCCATTGCGATGCCACGAGCGCCGCCGACACCGACTGGCTGCAGATGCTCGTGCTCTACGACATGCTGCTCGGCTACGACCCGTCGCCCATCGTGCGCCTCAACCGGGCCGTCGTGCTCGCCGAGGTCGCGGGAGCGGTGCCCGCGCTCGCCGAGGTCGAGGCGCTGCGCGGCGCGCTGGATCGGTACCGCCTGTGGCACGCCGTGCGGGCGCGGATGCTGCGCGCCGCAGGCCGCGACGACGACGCGCTCGCCGCCGACCTGCGTGCGCTCGAGCTGACGGCCAACGACGCCGAGCGGCGCCTCATCGAGCGCCGCCTCGCCCGCTGAGCGGGCGCCCATGTGGCACCTGATCAGGCCAGCGCGTGCCCGACGAGCCGCTCGAGGGTGCGCATGCCGTCGCGCGACAGGATCGACTCGAGGTGCCCCTGCACCGAGGCGAACGACGGGCCGCGCAGGGCGTACACGTCTCCCGTCGCGGGGTCGGCGGCCACGTCGGCGGCACCGGCGCCGGTCGTGCCGGGCTCGACCCGCGCGGTGAACGTGTTGTAGAAGCCGATCGAGGCGGCTTCGCCGAACACGTCCACCGTCTTCTGCAGGCCCTGATGCGGGCGGGCGAGCGGAGCGAGGGCGATGCCGAGGCGGTCGGCGAGGATCTGGTGGCTCAGGCACACCGCCAGCAGGGGCGCGCCGAGGTCGAGTCGGCGGGCCACGACCTCGCGCATCCGCCGCATGCGCGCCGAGTCGGGATCGCGAGGGTCGCCGGGGCCGGGCCCCGAGATGACGAGTTCCGCCTCGTCGAGCTGCGCGTCGGTCGCCTCGCTCCAGTGGCGGATCTCGACCTGCAGCCCCAGGTGGCGCAGCTGGTGGGCGAGCATCGTCGTGAAGCGGTCTTCGGCGTCGACGACGACGGCGGTGCGACCGGCGAACGGCGCGTCGGCGGCGGAGCCCTGGGGGTTCAGCCAGAACGCCGCGAGGCGCGAGTTGCGCGAGGCCAGCAGCACCGAGATCTGCGGGTCGGCGGCCAGACTCACCGGCACGGCGGCCGGCGCGTCCTCGTCGATCACCTCGCCCTCGACGACGTCGAGGGGCGCTGCCGCCCCGGTGCGGGGCACGGCGCCGATCGCGCCGAGCACACCGGCTGCCTTGCCGTGGGTCTCGCTCACCTCGCCGTACGGGTCGGAGTGCCGAACGAGCGTGGCGCCGACCGGAACGTGCAGCACGCCGTCCTGCAGGTACGCCGTGCGGATGAGGATGGGGGCGTCGAGGTCGTGGGTCGGCTCGTCGGCGCCGAGGGTCACCCGCGGGGTGAACAGGGCCGCGACGCCGGAGTAGTAGCCCCGAGGGGTCTGCTCGTGACGCGCGATGACGGCGCACGCGTTCTGCATGGGGGAGCCGGTGACGGTCGGGGCGAACATCGTCTCGCGCAGGATGTCGCGAGGGTCGAGCCGGCTGCGCCCGCGCAGCACGTACTCGGTGTGGGTGAGTCGCGACATCTCCTTGAGGTGCGGGCCCGTGATGCGACCGCCGTCGGAGCAGACGGCGCTCATCATCTTGAGCTCCTCGTCGACGACCATGAAGAGCTCTTCGGTCTCTTTCGTCGACTCGAGGAACTCGCCGAGGGTCGCCGCCGTCGCACCCCCCGCGGGGTGGCGGAAGGTGCCCGAGATCGGGTTCATCGTCACGACGCCGTCTTTCGCGCTGACGTGGGCCTCGGGGCTCGCGCCCACCGCGATGTGCCCGTCGGTGACGACGACGAACGTCCAATAGGCACCGCGCTCCTGCTCGAGCAGCGCCCTGAACCACGTGAGGGCGGCGGTGGCCGCATCCGTGTCGACGCCCGCGACATAGTCGCGGCGGATCACGAAGTTGGCGCCCTCGCCGCGGCCGATCTCGTCGGAGATGACGCGGCGGACGATCTGGGCGTAGTCCTCGTCGGCGATGTCGAAGCCCGCGTCGCGCAGCGGCACCGAGGCGGTCGGGAGCGCGGCGATCACCTCGGAGCGGGGGAGGGCGATGTGCTCGTCCACCACGAGACAGCGCAGCGGCGCGCCGTCGTCGTGGCATTCGAAGCCGCGCTCGCGCACCTGGCGGAACGGCACGAGCGCGAGCACCTCGCGGGCGGTGCCGGCGGCATCCGTCAGGGGGATGTCGGCGAGCAGGTCGACGTCGACGACGTCGCCGGTGAGCAGCTCGACGGTGTCGGCGTCGCGGGCGATGAGGGCGAACGGCAGAGCTGCCGCGATCAGTTCGGCGAGCGCGTCGGCGACGCGGGGACCGGCGTCGGTCATCGGTGGGCCTTCCGGGTGAGGCGGGCGGTCGCCGTGAGACAGAAAGACCGCCCGGAGGCGGTCTGTTTCGAAGGGTCGCGAACACACCGCCTAAGAGGCGGGCCACCACCAGGTGCGGTTCACGAGCATGCGGTCACGATAGCAGACGCGCTCAGTGGGACCGGTCGGCCGTCGCACGGGCCAGCAGGTCGCGCCCGTGCCGCCAGCCGACCGTCTCGTAGCCGACCACGATGACGACCGGCGAGCACGCGAGGATCACGAGGCCCGCGCCGAGAGAGGCGCCCAGCGCCACCGACCCGATCGCGACGGCGAGCATCGCGACGGCGCCCGCGAACAGCCAGACGTGGAAGGGGTCGAGCCTGCCCACCAGCAGCGCGTAGAGCAGGAAGATCACGAACTCATAGAGCACGACGGGGACCGCCACCGCCGACACCGCGAAGACGGCGTCGACGTGGGCATCGTGCGCGATCACCTGGGCGCCCGTGTGCAGACCCGCCCCGATGCCGACGATCGCGGCGAAGACGAAGTAGTGCAGGTAGCCG
This sequence comes from Microbacterium fluvii, assembly GCF_025515205.1. Lineage (GTDB taxonomy): Bacteria > Actinomycetota > Actinomycetes > Actinomycetales > Microbacteriaceae > Microbacterium > Microbacterium fluvii. Next base: position 691,523 of record NZ_JAOPFX010000001.1, read on the forward strand.
AACAGGAACGCGCGTTCTCGGTGCGCCTCGAGCAGCTCCCCGAAGGGAATCGAGAAGTAGGTCCACCACAGCGCGAAGGCGAGGGTCGCCGCGCCCGCGGTGAGCAGCACCGTCTCCATCGTCCAGCCGTACTGCTCGACGCCGGCCGAGATCGTGAGGATCGTGCCGAGCACGACCTCGCCGAGCGCGATGATCACCAGCAGTCCGTAGCGCTCGGCGATGTGGTGCGCGTGCCACGGCGTGCGGCCGTGCCGCGTCTCGGCCCAGAACGGCCCCGCCAGTTCGAACAGGATCAGCACGCCGGCGATCGCGAAGGTCGGCCCGATCGGCAGGTCGATGATCACGAGCGCGATCCACAGCACCTGGGCGATCACGATGTTCTTCGCGTAGGCGAGGCACGTGGCGCGGTGGGCCGGATCGTGGCGGGCCGCGCGCAGCCACAGCGCGACGCCGGCGATGCGCATGACGACGTAGCCCGCGATGATGAGGGCGTTGTCGAGGTGCTCGCCCTCGGCGATCGAGTGGAACGCGGGCGGCACGCCGAGGGCGAACACGATGACGCCGATCATCTCGACGAGGGTCGCCAGGCGGAAGAACACGTCGTCGTTGTCGTAGGCCGACGCCAGCCACGAGTAGTTGATCCACGCCCACGTCGCGCCGAAGATCGTGAAGGCGAACCCGCCGAACGCCGTCGTGAGGTCGCCGATCTCGAGGTAGTGCGCCGTCTGGGTGGAGACCTGGCTGAAGGCCACCACGAAGGTCAGGTCGAACAGCAGCTCGAGCGGCGTGGCCGCGCGGTGCGCCTCGTGGGGGTCGCGCCCGCTCATGCGCCCGGCATGGTGGTTCAGGCTCATGGCGGAACGCTACCGGGGCGGATGCTGCCGCATCCAGCCTCTGCCGAGAAGCCGCGAAGTAGGCTGGAGGACGTGCCAGCAGTCAATCTCGGGATGCCGCGCGTGCCGGAAGTCCTCGCCCCCCGCCGCAAGAGCCGCCAGATCAAGGTCGGCAAGGTGCTCGTCGGCGGCGATGCGCCGGTGAGCGTGCAGTCGATGTGCACGACCCCCACCACCAACATCAACGCGACGCTGCAGCAGATCGCGGAGCTCACCGCATCCGGCTGCGAGATCGTCCGCGTGGCGGTGCCCAGCCAGGACGACGCCGATGTGCTGCACATCATCGCCAAGAAGAGCCAGATCCCGGTGATCGCCGACATCCACTTCCAGCCGAAGTACGTCTTCCAGGCGATCGACGCGGGCTGTGCCGCGGTGCGGGTGAACCCCGGCAACATCCGCAAGTTCGACGATCAGGTCGGCGCGATCGCCGCGGCGGCCAAGGCTGCCGGCGTCTCGCTGCGCATCGGCGTCAACGCGGGGTCGCTCGACCGCAGGCTGCTGGAGAAGTACGGCAAGGCGACCCCCGAGGCCCTCTGCGAGAGCGCCGTGTGGGAGGCGTCGCTGTTCGAGGAGCACGACTTCCACGACTTCAAGATCTCGGTCAAGCACAACGACCCGATCGTGATGGTCAAGGCCTACCGGCTGCTGGCCGAGCGGGGTGACTGGCCGCTGCACCTCGGCGTCACAGAGGCCGGCCCCGCCTTCCAGGGCACGATCAAGTCGGCCACCGCCTTCGGCATCCTGCTGTCGGAGGGCATCGGCGACACGATCCGCGTCTCGCTGTCGGCGCCGCCGGCCGAAGAGGTCAAGGTCGGCCACCAGATCCTGCAGTCGCTGAACCTCCGCGAGCGCAAGCTCGAGATCGTCTCGTGCCCCTCGTGCGGCCGAGCGCAGGTCGACGTCTACTCGCTCGCCGACAACGTCACCGAGGGGCTGAAGGACATGACGGTGCCGCTGCGCGTGGCCGTCATGGGCTGCGTCGTCAACGGCCCCGGTGAGGCCCGCGACGCCGACCTCGGAGTCGCCAGCGGCAACGGCAAGGGGCAGATCTTCGTCAAGGGCGAGGTCGTCAAGACCGTGCCGGAGTCCGAGATCGTGGCGACCCTCATCGAAGAGGCGAACCGCATCGCCGCCGAGATGGGCCCCGACGCGCCCCTCGGCACCGCCCAGGTCGTCACGGCGTGACGCTCGTCTCGTTCCCCTCCGGCGCCACGAGCGGCTCCGGCCGCGTGATCGCGGTGATCGACGACCCGTCGGGCGCCGTCGTCGTGACCGATTCCACTCCGTTCCACCCCGTCGACCACACCTGGCCCGACCAGCCCGGCGACACCGGGCATCTGAAGGTCGATGGCGAGGACGTCGAGATCGCGGACGCCGTCATGGCGGCCCGCGGTGCCGACGGCGTCTTCGCGGTCGGGGCCGAGATCCCGGTCAAGCGCGGCGTCGATGGGTGGGAGTGGTTCGTGGGGCACCGCCTGGCGACCCCGGCCCGCCTCGAGACCGGTGCGGTCGTCGAGCTGGCGGTCGACGCGTCGCGGCGCGCGGCGCTCAGCCGCGGACACACCGCGTGCCACCTGGCATCCCTCGCGCTCGACGCGGCGCTCGCCGAGCTGTGGCGCAAGGACGCCCCGACCGATCCGCTCGGCCACCCCGACTTCGAGGGGATGGCGAACCAGACGAGCCGCATCCGCCCCGACGGCGCCGTCGACACCTACCGGCTCGGCAAGAGCCTGCGCCGCTCCGGGTTCGACCCCGCGGCCCTCGCCTCGTCGCTCGCAGAGCGGGAGGCGGCCATCGACGCGAAGCTGCGCGAGTGGGTGGGTTCTGCCGCCGTCAGCCGCGTCGTGACCGACGGCCCTTCGATCACCGATCGGCGCCGCTGGGAGTGCGAACTGCCCGAAGGGTTCGTGTCGTTCGCCTGCGGCGGCACGCACGTCGACTCACTCGACGCGTTCGCCGAGATCACGGTGCGTCTGGACCTCACCGATCCCGCGCTGCTGGTGATGACGACGTCGGTCGTTCCGGGCAGCTGACCGCGGGCCCTCACCGCCTCAGGGCCAGAGCGAGTGGTAGGCGTTGATCGCCGGCTGCCCGCCGAGGTGCGCGTAGAGCACCGTGGAGTCCTTGCCGATGTCGCCCGAGCCCACGAGGTCGATCAGGCCCGCGAGCGACTTGCCCTCGTAGACCGGGTCGGTGATCATCGCCTCCAGCTGGGCGCCCAGAGCCATCGCCTGCATCGTCGAGTCGACCGGGATGCCGTAGAGGTCCCCGGCCCAGCCCTCGAGCACCTGGATCTCGTCGTCTCGGAGGTCGCGGCCGAGCTCGATGAGCTCGGCGGTGTTCCGTGCGATGCGGGCGACCTGGTCTCGGGTCTTCTCGAGGGTCGCCGACGCGTCGATGCCGATGACGCGGCGCTTCACCCCGGTGAGGTCTTCGAGCGCGGCGAAGCCCGCGATCATGCCGGCGTGCGTGGATCCGGTCACGGTGCACACGACGATCGTGTCGAAGAAGACGCCCAGCTGCTTCTCCTGCTCGGCCACCTCGAACGCCCAGTTGGCGAACCCCAGCCCGCCCAGACGGTGCTCGCTCGCTCCGGCCGGGATCGGGTAGGGGGTGCCGCCGGCCGACTCGACTTCTTCGAGCGCCTGCTTCCACGAGTCGCGGATGCCGATGTCGAAGCCCGCGTCGTCGAGCCGCGAGTCGGCGCCCATCATGCGCGAGAGCAGGATGTTGCCCACGCGGTCGTTGGTGGGGTCGTCCCACGGCACCCACTTCTCCTGCACGAGGCGTGCCTTCAGCCCCAGGTGCGCGGCGACGGCGGCGACCTGGCGGGTGTGGTTGGACTGGTACCCGCCGATCGAGACGAGCGTGTCGGCGCCGGAGGCCAGCACGTCCGGCACGATGTACTCGAGTTTTCGCACCTTGTTGCCGCCGTAGGCCAGGGCGCTCGAGACATCCTCGCGCTTTGCCCACACCTGCGCTCCGCCGAGGTGCTGCGTGAGGCGCTTCAGGTGCTGCAGCGGGCTCGGCCCGAACGTGAGCGGGTAGCGGGGGAACTGGTCGAGGATCATGCGGGCTCCTGGGTGGGGGTGGGGACGGATGCGGCAGGCGCTGCCGCGAGAGACTGCCACGTGTGCTCGGCCACAGCGGCCGCGCCCTCGGCATCGCCGGCGGCGCACAGTTCGATGAGCCGCTCGTGCCGGGCGATCGAGGCGGCTCCCTCGTGCGAGGCGAACCGCAGCCGCTCGGCGCGGTGCAGCACCGGTTCGTACTGCGCGATGACGGCGCCGACGGCGGCATTGCCCGCGGCCTCGAGGGCGACGGCATGGAACTGCTCGTCGGCGCGGAGGGCGGCATCCGCGTCGCCCGCGCGCTGCGCGGCGGCGAAGGCGGCGTTGGCGGCACGCATGCGATCGAGGTGCGCCGCCGTGAGATTCGGCACGGCCTCGCGCACGGCGAGGGCGTGCATCGCGGCGACGACCGACTGCGCATCGCGGATGCTGCGCTCTTCGAGCGGGGCGACCACGGTCGAGCGGCCGGGGGTCGCGCGCACGAGGCCCGCGCGGCCGAGCTCGAGCAGCGCCTCGCGCACGGGGGTGCGGCTGACGCCGAGCCACGCGGCGAGCTCGCCGTCGCGCAGCTGCTCGTCGGGGGCGAGTGTGCCGTCGACGATCGCGTCGCGCAGCCGCGCGTAGACGTCGTCGCGCAGCAGCGGCCTCGGCGGCAGGGTCTCGGTGGGAACGGGCACGATACGCAATATATTGCACATCGCCGTCGGATGCGAGTCGCCCATCCGCGGGCTTGACCGACGTCAGTGGATGCTGCCGCCCGGCGCCGCCAGGTCGCGGGTCTCGTCCAGGCTCACGCGCACCGCGATCTCCAGAGCGCGGGCGATGTCGCCCAGCGGCAGCTCGGGGTCGCCCTGTCGCCCCTGACCGGCGGCCCACGGCACGTGCACGAATCCGCCGCGGACGATGGGCGCAGCATCCCGCACCGTGAAGAAGACGTGGTTGCACACGAACGTGCCCGCCGTGTGCGAGACCTCGGCGGGGATGCCGGCGGCACCGATCGCGGCGGCGATGGCCTTGACCGGCAGCGTCGAGAACAGCGCGTTCTCGGCTCCGGCGACCGAGGGCTCGTCGATCGGCTGGGCTCCGTCGTTGTCGGGGATACGGGCGTCGACGAGGTTCACGGCGATCCGCTCGACGCCGATCGCCCGTCGGCCTCCTGCCAGACCCGCAGCCACGATGACATCGGGGGAGTGCGCGGCGATGAGCTGCCGCATCCGCGCCGCGGCGCCCGCGAAGGTGACCGGCAGCACATCGGTGATGAGGGTCTCGGGTCCCGCCCACGAGGCTGCCACGAGGCGCACCGCCTCGCCGGAGGGGTTGGCGGCGTCGCCGCCGAACGGCTCGAACCCGGTGAGCAGCACGGTGGTCATGCTCCCATTGTCGCCGTCGTCAGACCGGGGCGAACTCCAGGGCGCCGTCGGCGATCGCGGCCGAGACCAGGCGCAGCCGCACGGCGGTGCCTGGGTCGACCGTGAGCCCCGTCACCGTCGCCTCGACGGGTGGGCGCACGAGCTGAACGCGGGCGGTGTCGCCCTTGGCGCGCAGCACGACACCGGTGAACTCCTCGCCCTCGCGCCCGTGCAGCACCGCAGCCTCGACCCGGTCGAGGGCGCCGGCGTCGAGGCGCGACGCCCGCTGTGCGCTCGCGCCCATGAGCTTCGGCACCTCCGGCAGCGACTGACGCGCCCACTCCGGCACAGCGCGGCCGTTCGCGAGCGCCTCGCAGATCACGAGCGACCAGCGGTCGACGAGGCGCCGCAGCGGCGCCGTCGTGTGCGCGTAGGGCGCCCCGATCGCCGCCTGGAGCGGCGCGGCGGGCGGTGCGCCGTCGAACACCTCGTACCCGGCCCCGCGGAAGAGCCCTCCGGCGTACTCGCGCACGGCGCGCGCCGCGAGAGTGTGCGGAAGCGTGCGCAGGTACTCGCCGTAGGGCACATCCAGGCGCCACGGCAGGTCGAGGGCGATCGTGCGGGCGCGGAACTCGGCGACGTCATCGGGGGAGGCGGGCGGCATCGTGCGGAGGATGCCGATGCCGCCGTCCAGCATGATCTGCGCCGCCGCCATTCCGGTCATGAGCGACACGTGCGCGTTCCACTCCTCCAGCGGCACGCCCTCGCTGCGCTCGAGGCGATAGCCGTCGGCCTCCGCCACGACGCGGGTCTCGGGGAGGTTCAGGCTCGCGCCTCCGCGCTCCCGCTCGCGTTCGGCGCGCGCCGCGCCGAACCACGGCATCGCCGCGAGCGACCCGGGTGCCGTGCCGTCGTCGATCGCGCGCTGGGCATCCTCGTACGACCACTGTGCGCGAGAGCGCACGACCGCGCGCACGAGCGTGGTCTCGATGGGCCGGGCGCCCTCGTCGAGCACGAACCGCCACACGTACGCGCGCCGGTCGCGCTCGGGCAGCAGCGAGGCGGCGTCTTCGCTGAGGATCGGCGGATGCAGCGGGATGCGCCCGTCTGGCGCGTACAGCGTCTGCCCTCGGCGGCGCGCCTCGGCATCCAGCGCCCCGCCGGGGGCGACGAAGGCCGGAACGTCGGCGATCGCGTAGTGCAGCACGGCTCCTGCTGCCGTGCGCTCCAGGTGCAGCGCCTGGTCGAGGTCGGTGGAGCCGGCCGGGTCGATCGTGAGCAGTTCGAGATCGCGCAGGTCGGCCAGGCCCGCGGCGGCGGGATCGACAGGAACGGTGGCAGCGGCATCCGTCGCCTCGGCGAGCACGTCGGCGGGAAAGCCGGTCGGCAGCTCGAGCGAGGCGCGCAGCGCGTCGAGCGCGACGGCGAGGTCGTCGCGCACGTCTGCGGCGACGATGCGGGAGCGCCTCACGGTCACGCGCCCAGCCTAGGAGGCGGCACGCGCGAAAGAACTAGGCTTGACGATCGTGGTCACCCGTCTTTCGAACTTCTTCCTCCGCACCCTCCGCGAAGACCCGGCCGACGCCGAGGTCACGAGCCACAAGCTGCTCGTGCGCGCCGGCTACATCCGCCGCCAGGCACCCGGCATCTTCGCGTGGCTGCCGCTGGGGCTGCGGGTCAAGGCCCGGCTCGAGCAGGTCATCCGCGAGGAGATGACCGCCGCGGGCGCCTTCGAGGTGCACTTCCCGGCGCTGCTGCCGCGCGAGCCCTACGAGGTCACCGGCCGCTGGGAGGAGTACGGCGACGGCATCTTCCGTCTGAAAGACCGCAAGGATGCCGACTACCTCCTCGCCCCGACGCACGAAGAGGTCTTCACTCTGCTGGTGAAAGACCTGTACTCGTCGTACAAGGATCTGCCGCTGACGATCTACCAGATCCAGGACAAGTACCGCGACGAAGCCCGCCCTCGGGCGGGCCTGCTGCGCGGCCGCGAGTTCACGATGAAGGACGCGTACTCGTTCGACCACACCGACGCCGGCCTCGACGCGTCGTACATGGCCCAGCGCGACGCGTACGAGCGCATCTTCCAGCGCCTGGGTCTGGAGTACGTCATCGTGCAGGCAGACGCAGGCGCCATGGGCGGATCGCGCAGCGAGGAGTTCCTGCACCCCACCGCCGTCGGAGAAGACACCTTCGTGCGCTCCGCGGGCGGCTACGCCGCGAACGTCGAGGCCTTCACGACCGTCGTGCCCGACAGCATCCCGTTCGACGGGCTCGGCGAGCCGGTGATCTTCGACTCGCCCGACACCCCGACCATCGACACCCTCGTCGCGCACTCCAACGCGGTGCTGGAGGGCGAGTACACCGCCGCCGACACCCTCAAGAACGTCGTGCTGGCCCTCACCCACCTCGACGGCACGCGCGAACTCGTGATCGTGGGAGTCCCGGGCGACCGCGACGTCGACGACAAGCGCGTCGAGGTCGCCTTCGCGCCGGCCGCCGTCGAGCCGGCGACGCCGGAGGACTTCGAGAAGCACCCGCTGCTGGTCAAGGGCTACATCGGCCCGTGGTCGGCGGAGGGCGCGATCCTCGGCGAGGAGTCGGCCACCGGCATCCGCTACTTCCTCGATCCGCGCGTCGTCGACGGCTCGAGCTGGATCACCGGCGCCAACATCGACCAGAAGCACGTGCACTCGCTCGTGGCCGGCCGCGACTTCGCCTCCGACGGGTTCGTCGAGGTCGCCTCGGTGCGCGAGGGGGACCTCGCGCCCGACGGCTCGGGTCCGGTGACCCTCGCCCGCGGCATGGAGATCGGCCATGTCTTCCAGCTCGGCCGCAAGTACGCCGACGCGCTGGGGCTCAAGGTCCTCGACGAGAACGGCAAGCTCGTCACGGTGACGATGGGCTCGTACGGCATCGGCGTCACCCGCATCCTCGCGATCATCGCCGAGCTCAACAACGACGACAAGGGGCTGATCTGGCCGGCCTCGGTGGCACCGTTCGACGTGCAGGTGGTCGCAACGGGCAAGGATGCCGCCGCCTACGAGCTGGCCGAGCAGCTCTCGGCCTCGCTCGAGGCCGACGGCCTCGACGTGCTCTACGACGACCGCCCCACGCGCGTCTCGCCCGGCGTGAAGTTCGCCGATGCCGAGCTGATCGGCGTGCCGACCATCGTGATCGTCGGCCGCGGCGCGGCCGATGGGCAGGTCGAGTTGTGGGATCGCCGCACCGGCGAGCGCGAGGTCGTGGCCGCCGCCGACGCCCTCGCGCGCCTGTCGGCCCGCTGACGCGAGTCCTCGGCTGAGGCGAGGAGATTCGGGCAGGCGAGGGCGAGAACCGCCATTTCGGTCCTCGCTTTGCGAGATCTCCTCGCTTCGGGCGAGGACGGATGCTGCATGCTCAGGCCGGCTCGACCGGGCAGCTGATGCGCCCGTGGCGCATCGTGTCGTCGGGGGTGTCCTTGGTGACGAGCGCCTTCAGCATCCCCGCCGCCATCGCGACCTTGCCGTGCGCCGGCTCCCAGAACTCGGTCTCGACGGGGGTGACCCGCAGCAGCGCGATGTCGGGGGTCTCCAGGCCCTGCTCGAACCAGATGTCGAGCGACGGCGAGTAGAGCTCCGTCATCTTCTCGCGGTCGTGCACGAGGCGGGCGAGGCCTGCGACCGAGACGAACCGCATGCCCTTCGCGTCGAGGTACGACAGCCCGACGTGCCGGTCCTCGGCCACCTCGTCTGCCTTGCGCCCCTCGTCGGAGGTGAAGAACCAGATGTCGCCCTGCTCGTCCATCTGACGTGTGCTCATCGGCCTGCTCACGAGGTTGCCTGCCTCATCGTGGGTGGTCAGCATCGTGAAGTCGATGTCTTCGACCAGCTCTTTGACGCGGGCGACCGCCTCGGCGCCGGTGACCTCGACTGCTGTGCTCTGCTCGTTCTCGCTCATGCCCCGACGCTCGCAGGCGCAGAGCGGATGCTGCAGGGGATTGACACTTCGGTCGTCGCGGCGTAGCGACCCGTCACAGTTCCAGATCGGCACGGATCCGATCGCGGATCCTGGCGTACTCGGGGATCGTCCAGAAGAAGTCGATCTTCTCGTTCCAGAGATCCTCGGGCTCGGCCTCGGGGCGTTCCTCAAGCACGAAAGCCGTGAAGGACTCTGCGAAATCCTCCGAGACGTTCACAGCCGCGTAGTCGGTGACGAAATCGTCCTCGTGGGCTTCATAGAACTCCCATGCGGCATCGAGGTCGTCGTCATCGGGCAGCGGCGCTGCGCTGCCATACCCGTCCCAGAACTCGTGCTGAAAGGCGAGGATGTGCGACCGGGGGCTCATGCAGCCGCCGTTCACCCAGATCGTCGCGCACATCGCGTCTCTGGTGACCTGATCCGGCCCGAGGCTGAGCATGTGAGCGAACTCGTGGATCAGCGTCGCCGCCAGTTCGTCGTCCGCCGTGGCGTAGGCAAGGTTCGCAGCGAGCACCCACCGCTGCTGTTTGGTCTCATGCCGCATGACGTATGCGGAGTAGTCGGATGCGGGGTCGTCGCCGACCTCGAACGCCACGACCTCCTCCGCGACGAACTCCGGCGAAGCGATCAGCACGAACAGATCCCAGACGGCAGCAGCGTCCGCCGTCGGGGTCGGCTGAAGTTCGGCACTGTCGCCGACGGTGAAACGGCGATCGACGTCGAAGGACTCTTCCTCCTCCTCCGTCGGTGTCGGGTCGGGCGCGAGGGGAAGGGGCGCACAGCCGGCCAGCAGGATCGCCACGAGGAGGGCCGAGATGCCGGTGCGAGCGACGGATCCGGGTTTCGGCATGGCGACGATTCTAAGGGCGTACCGGGTTCACGCCGGGTTCAGCATCCGTTCCCGCTGCCGCACCCTCGCGTGCAAGGCTGAAGTCATGTCCGAGAGCACCACCCTCGCCCCCGAGGTCACCGAAGCACTGCGCGCCGTCATCGAGCAGGCGGGCATCGAGGCCGACGTCGACCTCGTCGCCCGCATCCTCGCGACCGGTGTGGGGCTCGGCCTCGACGGCGCCGACCGGCTCGACCTCAAGATCACCTCGGCCGCCCTCACCGAGATGCGTGCGGCGTTCACACTGTTCATGCCCTTCGAGGGCGTGCCCAAGGTCACGATCTTCGGCTCGGCGCGCACCCGGCCCGACGACGCGCAGTACCGCGCGGCCGCCGACGTCGCCGCCGCCCTCGCCGCTCGCGGATGGATGGTCGTCACCGGCGCCGGCCCCGGCATCATGCAGGCGGCGGCCGAGGGCGCGGGGCCCGACCACTCGCTGGGGGTCAGCATCCGCCTGCCCTTCGAAGAGAAGCCGAACGCGGTCGTTGCGGCCGCGGCCCGCAACGTCGCGATGAAGTACTTCTTCACCCGCAAGCTCATGCTCGTCAAAGAGTCGCAGGGGTTCGTGTGCGTGCCGGGCGGCTTCGGCACCCTCGACGAGCTGTTCGAGCTGCTCACGCTCCAGCAGACCGGCAAGGCCGATCCGACGCCGATCGTGCTGCTCGACGGCCCCGACGGCACGTTCTGGCAGGGACTGCGCCGCTTCGCCGATGAGCAGCTGATCCCGTCGGGTGTCATCTCGCCCGACGACCTCGACCGCGTGCTGCTGACCGATTCGGTCGAGCGGGCCGCCGCCGAGATCACGGGATTCTGGCGCAACTACGACTCGCTGCGCTGGGTCGGCAAGCGCCTCGTGCTGCGGCTGCGCGCGGAGCCCGCCGATGCCGAGGTCGAGGCGCTGAACGAGAGGTTCGCAGGACTCCTCGTGCAGGGGCGCATCGAGCGCCGAGGGGCGCTGCGCGCCGAGCGCGAAGACGGCGACCGCGTCGAGCTGCCGCGGCTCGTGATGCACTTCAACCGGTTCAAGGTCGGTGACCTGCACCACCTCATCCGCGCCGTCAACGCCCTGGCCAGCGCCCCCGGCGTCGAGACCGCGCCGCCGCGGCCCGCGCCGGGCATCTGATCAGGCGTCGAGGTTCGCGTAGCGCGAGCGGAACAGGCAGAAGACGCCGTAGGCGCCGAGCCCGATTCCGACGGATGCTGCCAGCACCGGGCCGTAGGGAAGGCCGATGAGCGCCTGCACGGCCCCGTCGAGGCCGCCCGCGGTGTCGGCGTCGACCTTCACTGCGGCCACGAGCAGCAGCACGCCGACGATCGCCAGGGCGATGCCCTTCGCGATGAACCCGACGACACCGAGGGCCGTCAGCGCCGTACCCGCCGCGCCGGAGGGCATCGTGAGCTTCTTGCGGAAGCTGCGCATGACGCCCATGACGACGAACGCGATGCCCGCGATCAGGATGCCCAGTCCCACGGCGCCGAGCACGAAGACGCCGCCGGGGATCTGCAGCACGCCCCTGCTCGCGTCTTCGGCCGACTGCTCGCTGTCGGGCTTCGCTCCCAGCGCCACTGCGACGGCGACCGACCCGAGGGCGAAGAAGACCGCCGCCTGACCCCACTCCGAGATCCGCGTGCCCCAGGTGCGCTTCGCGTCACCGCGCGCCAGCACGCCGCCCACGACGTGCCATAGCCCCAGGGCGAACAGCGCGATCGCGAGCACCCACAGCACGACGAACCCCAGGGGCGCCGCGCCGATCGCCTTGAACGCCCCCGACTGGTCGCTCTCGCCGTCGCCGCCGAAGGCCACCGCCAGCACGATCGCCGCGATCAGCAGATGCACGACGCCGTTGGCGGCGTAGCCCGCGCGGGCGAGGGCCCGCAGGGGAGTGCTCCTGGCCGCCTCGCGGGCGACCTCCTTCACCGGCGCGGTCATGACTCGGGGTTCGCGTCGCCCGAGAACCACGGTGGCCCCACCGGAACGACGTGCCTGCCCATCGTGCGCCAGTAGAACTTCTCCAGCAGCATGTAGGCGGCAAGGCCCGAGGCGACCAGCAGAGACACGGCGCCGGCCGCCCCCACGGCCGCGATACCCGAGAAGGCCCCCGCCGACTGCAGCCCGAGCCCGATCGAGACCGCGGCGAGGGTCACCGGCAGCACGCTGTTGTGCATGGCACCCGCGGGCACGAAGGCGAGGGCGAGGACAGCGAAGATGAGCGCGAACAGGCCGAGCGCCTGCGAGGTCACCTCGAAGATCCCCACCTCCTCTCCGAGCAGGAACCCCGGCACGACGATCCAGTACCACCCGAACGCGTTGTAGACGACGAAGTGGAAGTTGTCGCCGGCGAAGTACGACAGCATCCCGGCCGTCACCTGCACGATGCCGCCGAACACGGCGCCGACCCAGAACACCGGTGCTTCGGTCTGCAGCCCCAGATGCTCCAGCTGCGCCGTCAGGGTCGCGATGACGAACCCGAGCAGGCCGATCAGCCCGGGGTCGGCGACGCGCAGCCCTCCGCGCTCGCCGGGTGGCACCTTGATCACGTCGGTGATGGCGATGTTGGTGGTGGGCTCGGTCATGTGCCCAGTATGTCGATCGGCGTCGGTGCGTGGCCAGGGCTTGCGCTGCGCGCGGGGGCCGCTCTCAGCGCGCGCTGAGGCGGCATCCGGTAACGTTGTCCAGATGCCGGGGCACCCTCCGGCGAGAGCTGAATAGGGAGGTCGTCATGGACATCGATCTGGCGCTGCTTCGGACCATCGAGCGCGAGAAGGAGATTCCCTTCGACGAACTCGTCCACATCATCGAGCAGGCGATCCTCACCGCCTACGCGAAGCACACCTCGCCCACCGGCGAGCTTCCCGCCGGCACCCGCACCGAGATGGACCGCAAGACCGGTCACGTCAGCATCTACGTGCCTCTGCTCGACGACGAGGGCCTCGTCATCGGCGAGGAGGAGACCACCCCCGACGACTTCGGCCGCATCGGCGCGTTCGCCGCCAAGCAGGTCATCGGCCAGCGCCTGCGCGACATCGCCGACGACGCCGTGCTCGGCGAGTTCCGCGGCAAAGAGGGCGACATCGTCGCCGGCGTCGTGCAGCAGGGCCCGAACCCGCGCATGGTGCACGTCGACCTCGGCTCGGTCGAGGCGATCCTGCCGCCGGAGGAGCAGGTGGCCGGCGAGGACTACGCGCACGGCTCGCGCCTGCGCGTCTATGTGACGAGCGTCTCCAAGGGCACCAAGGGGCCCCAGATCACGGTGTCGCGCACCCACCCGGGGCTGGTCCGCAAGCTCTTCGCCCTCGAGGTGCCCGAGATCGCGGCGGGCCTCGTCGAGATCGTCTCGCTCGCGCGTGAGGCCGGCCATCGCACCAAGATCGCGGTGAAGGCCAACGACCCCTCGATCAACGCCAAGGGCGCGTGCATCGGCGAGCTCGGTCGGCGCGTGCGCGCCGTGACCGAGGAGCTCGGCGGCGAGAAGATCGACATCGTCGACTACAACCCCGAACTGGCGGCTTTCGTGGCCAACGCGCTGTCGCCGGCGAAGGTCACCTCGAGCTTCGTGCTCGATGCCTCGGCCAAGGCCGTGCGCGCCCTCGTGCCCGACTACCAGCTGTCGCTGGCGATCGGCAAGGAAGGGCAGAACGCTCGCCTGGCCGCGAAGCTCACGGGGGCCAAGATCGACATCCAGCCCGACAGCATCTTGGAGGACGCCTGAGCGGCGGGGTGTACGATGGAACCCGTACGAACGTGCGTCGGTTGTCGCACGCGTGCCCCCCGATCGGCGCTTCTTCGCGTCGTGGCCCCTCACAGCGAACTCGTCCCCGACGTGCGCGGTGCGATGCCGGGGAGGGGTGCGTGGGTGCATCCGACGAACGAGTGCGTGGATGCCGCCATCCGGCGTCGCGCCTTCGTACGAGCATTGCGTGTGTCAGGCCCGCTTGACACGCAGACCCTTCAGAACCACCTCCAGCGAAACGGCTGAACGGCTATGGACACAAAGTGAACGGCTCGAAATGAGTCCCGTCCGCAACTAACGGTCTGCCCTGTCCTGGGTAGGCCCCAGACAGGAGAATTGTGGCAAAACCACGCGTGCACGAGATCGCTTCCGAGCTCGGCGTCGACAGCAAAGTCGCCCTCGCCAAGCTGAAGGAACTCGGCGAGTTCGTCAAGAGCCCCTCATCGACCATCGAACCCCCGGTGGCCCGCAAGCTGCGCGCTGCCCTCGAGGCAGACGGAGCGGCCGCGCCCGCTGAGGCGCCCGCCAAGGCCGCGCCTTCGGCGACCGCGCGCCCCGGTGCGGCGCGCCCGAGCGGCCCTCGGCCCGGTCCGGCCAAGCCTGCGGCCCCCGCCGCTCCGGCAGCGCCCGCCGCCGCGGCACCCGCGGCTCCCGCCGTCGCCGAGACCCCGGCACCCGCCGCCCCGGCTGCCGCGGAGCCGTCCGCGCCCGAGGCGGCCGCGCCGTCGGCTCCGACGCCCGGCGCTCCGCGCCCCGGCGGAGCTCCTCGACCGGGCAACAACCCGTTCGCGTCCGCGCAGGGCATGGGGCAGCGCCCCGCAGGCCCGCGGCCGGGCAACAACCCGTTCGCGTCCGCGCAGGGCATGGGGCAGCGCCCCACCCCCGGCAACATCCCGCGCCCGCAGGCTCCGCGCCCCGGTGCACCTCGTCCTGGTGCCCCGCGCCCCGGCGGCGCAGGTCGCCCGGGTGGCGCAGGTCGCCCCGGCGCCCCCTTCCAGCAGCGCTCCGGCGGCCCCGGCCGCCCCGGCGGCGCGGCCGGCGGCGGCTTCCAGCGGCCCGGTGGCACCGGCGGCCCCGGGGCGCCCGGTGGCTTCGCGGGTCGCCCCGGCGGCGGTGGCGGCCGTGGCCGTGGCCCCGGCGGCGGTACCGCGGGTGCCTTCGGCAAGGGCGGCGGCAAGTCGAAGCAGCGCAAGTCGCGCAGGGCGAAGCGGCAGGAATTCGAGATGCGGTCGGCGCCGGTCGTCGGCGGCGTCAACGTCTCCAAGGGCAACGGCGAGATCATCCGCCTGCGCCGCGGTGCGTCGATCGCCGACTTCGCCGACAAGCTCGAGGCGCTGCGCGGCTACACCGTGCAGCCCGGCACGCTGGTGACGATCCTGTTCAACCTCGGCGAGATGGCCACGGCGACCGAATCGCTCGATGAGGCCACCTTCGAGGTGCTGGGTGCAGAGCTCGGCTACAAGATCCAGATGGTCTCGCCCGAGGACGAGGACAAGGAGCTCCTGGAGGGCTTCGGTCTCGACCTCGAGGCCGAGCTCGAGGCCGAGAGCGAAGACGACCTCGAGATCCGTCCTCCGGTCGTGACCGTCATGGGCCACGTCGACCACGGTAAGACGCGACTGCTCGACGCCATCCGCCAGACCAATGTCGTGGCGGGCGAGGCCGGCGGCATCACGCAGCACATCGGTGCGTACCAGGTGTGGACCGAGCACGACGGCATCGAGCGCGCCATCACCTTCATCGACACCCCCGGTCACGAGGCGTTCACCGCCATGCGTGCCCGTGGTGCGCAGGTCACCGACATCGCGATCCTGGTGGTCGCCGCCGACGACGGCATCATGCCGCAGACGGTGGAGGCCCTCAACCACGCGCAGGCCGCCGGCGTGCCGATCGTGGTCGCGGTCAACAAGGTCGACAAGCCCGAGGCGAACCCCGCCAAGGTGCGCCAGCAGCTGACCGAATACGGTCTGGTCGCCGAGGAGTACGGCGGCGACGTCATGTTCGTCGACGTCTCGGCTCGCCAGAACACCGGCATCCAGGATCTCCTCGACGCCGTGCTGCTGACCGCGGACGCGGGCCTGGACCTCACGGCCAACCCGAACAAGGCGGCCCGCGGTGTCGCGATCGAAGCCAAGCTCGACAAGGGCCGCGGATCGGTCGCCACGGTGCTCATCCAGTCCGGAACGCTGCGCGTCGGAGACGCGATCGTCGCAGGCACCGCCTACGGCCGTGTCCGCGCCATGATCGACGAGAACGGCGATGCGGTCGACGAGGCCGCTCCGTCGCGTCCCGTGCAGGTGCAGGGTCTCAACTCGGTCCCCCGTGCCGGCGACACCTTCATCGTCACCGATGAAGACCGCACGGCCCGTCAGATCGCCGAGAAGCGCGAGGCTGCCGAGCGCAACGCTCAGCTGGCGAAGGCCCGCAAGCGCATCTCGCTCGAGGACTTCACACGTGCTCTCGAAGAGGGCAAGGTCGAGTCGCTCAACCTCATCATCAAGGGCGACGTCTCGGGTGCCGTGGAGGCTCTCGAGGAGTCGCTGCTGAAGATCGAGGTCGACGACTCGGTGCAGCTGCGCATCATCCACCGCGGCGTCGGTGCGATCACGGAGTCCGACATCAACCTGGCCACGATCGACAACGCGATCGTCATCGGCTTCAACGTGCGCCCCGACACGAAGGCGCGCGAGCGCGCCGCCCGCGAGGGTGTCGACGTGCGGTTCTACTCGGTGATCTACAACGCGATCGACGACGTGGAGCAGTCGCTCACGGGCATGCTCAAGCCGGAATACGAAGAGGTCCAGTCGGGCGTCGCCGAGATCCGCGAGGTGTTCCGCTCCTCGAAGTTCGGCAACATCGCCGGTGTCATCGTCCGCTCGGGCACGATCACGCGCAACGCGAAGGCGCGGGTCATCCGCGACGGCGTCGTGCTCGCCGACGGGCTGGCCATCGAGTCGCTGCGTCGCTTCAAGGACGACGTCACCGAGGTCCGCACCGACTTCGAGTGCGGTATCGGCCTGGGCAAGTACAACGACATCCAGGTCGGCGACGAGATCGAGACGACCGAGATGGTGGAGAAGCCGCGCGGCTGACCCACCGTGCCGCTGGACCCGATCGCCTCTGCGAGGCGACCGGGTCCAGCGTCGGCCCCGCAGGTGTGGGGCTCAGAAGGAGAGTGAAATGAGTTCGGAACGACAGGCCCGCCTGGCCGATCGCATCCGCGTCCTCATCGCGGAGCGCCTCGAGAAGGGGCTGCGCGACCCGCGCCTCGGGTTCGTGACGATCACGGACGTGCGCGTGACGGGCGACCTGCAGCACGCGTCGGTGTTCTACACCGTGCTCGGCAGCGAAGAGGAGCGCGCAGGCACCGCCGAGGCGCTGAAGTCGGCGACCGGGATGCTGCGCAGCGAGGTCGGCCGCAAGCTCGGCGTGCGCCTCACCCCGACGCTCGAGTTCATCCTGGACGCGATCCCCGAGAACGCGGGCCACATCGAAGACCTGCTGCGCGAGGCGCGCGAGCGCGACGCCGCCGTGGCGGCCACCGCGACCGGCGCCAGCTACGCCGGCGACGAGGACCCCTACGTCAAGCCGCGCGAGGTCGACGCCGAGTAAGCCCCCGGGCTCACACGGGCAGCCGCAGAGTGCCCTCGACGGCCTCGGCGAGCCCGTCGGCGACGAGCGAGTCGATCGCGCGGTCGCGCTGGCGCGCGTCGGGCCAATCGGCGATGACCTCATCGAGCCGCACGGCGTGCGCGTCGGCGTGGCGCAGCATCCGCAGCACGGCGCCGCGCGCCTGCCGGTCGCTGCCCTCGTAGCGCGCCTGCTTGCGGCGGGCGTCTCCGGTGTCGGGGCAGCCGGCCGCGCGCCACGCGCAGCGGTCCGAGATCGGGCATGCGTCGCACCGAGGGGTGCGAGCGGTGCAGATCACGGCGCCGAGCTCCATCGTCGCGGCGTTGAGGATCGCCGCCTCCTCGTCGACAGGCGGCAGGAGCGCCGCCATGCGCGCGAGATCCGTCTTCGCCGGCGGCCCGGGCTGGCTGCGGCCCTCGACCGCGCGCGCGAGTACGCGCCGGGTGTTGGTGTCGACGACGGGATGACGGTCGCCGTAGGCGAAGACGGCGACGGCCCGCGCGGTGTAGTCGCCGATGCCGGTGAGGGCGAGCAGCTCGTCGACCTCGCGGGGCACGACGCCGTCGTGCCGATCGCGGATCTCGACGGCCGCGCGGTGCAGCCACAGCGCCCGGCGCGGGTAGCCGAGGTTCGCCCATTGCCGCACGGCCTCGGCGGGTGGGTCGGCGGCGAGGGCCGCGGGGGTGGGCCAGCGGGACAGCCAGGCGTCGAGGTGCGGGATCACACGGCTCACCGGCGTCTGCTGCAGCATGAACTCGCTCACCAGCGTTCCCCATGCGCCGAACCCCGGCCGGCGCCACGGCAGGTCGCGGGCGTTCGAGCCGTACCACGCGATCAGCGGCGTCGCGAGGTCGGGCATCCCTTCAGCGTAGGCGCTGGACCGTAGGCTGGAACCATGCGCCTGCCGATCACCCCCGTCACGACGCTGTGCCGCGAGCTGCGCGACGAGGTGCGGCGCAGCTACCGCGCCGGACGCATCATGCTGGCCGTCGACGGCCTCGACGGCGCGGGCAAGACGACGTTCGCCGACACGTTCGCCGAGGCCGGTGTCGCGGTGTTCCGCGCGTCGATCGACGACTTCCACCGCCCCCGCGCCGAGCGCTACGCGCGGGGGCGCACGTCGCCAGACGGGTTCTACCTCGACTCATACGACTACGCCACCTTCCGCCGCGTGCTGCTGGAGCCCTTCCGGGACGGCGCGCAGACGGCCACGATCGGCTTTCAGCTGGCCGCTTTCGACCTCGCCCGCGACGCCCCCGTCGAGGCCGCGTGGACGACGGCGCCGCGCGATGCCGTACTGATCGTCGACGGAATCTTCCTGCACCGCCCGGAGCTGCGGGGAGCGTGGAACTGGTCGCTGTGGCTCGACGTGCCGATGGAGGAGGCCTACCGCCGCATGGCGCTGCGCGACGGCAGCGACCCCGACCCGCTCGCGCCCTCGAACGACCGCTACCGGCTCGGCCAGGAGCGGTACCTGCGCGAGGCGGATCCGCAGGTGGCGGCATCCGTCATCGTCGACAACTCCGACCCCGCACACCCCCGACGCGTCTACCGGGACTTCTGCTGATGGGCGGGATCCTCCTCGTCGACAAGCCGGGCGGCATCACGAGCCACGACGTCGTGGCGCGCGCCCGGCGCGCCCTCGGCACCCGCAAGATCGGGCACGCGGGCACCCTCGACCCGATGGCGACGGGGCTGCTGGTGCTCGGCGTCGATTCGGCGACCCGGCTGCTGACCTTTCTCGTCGGGCTCGACAAGACCTACGCCGCGACGATCCGGCTGGGAGTGGCGACCGACAGCGACGACGCCGACGGCGAGATCACCTCTCGCGCGGATGCCGCGCACCTCGCCGCCGCGCAGATCGCCGCCGCGATCGCTCCGCTGACCGGCCGGATCTCGCAGGTGCCCAGCCGCGTCTCGGCGATCAAGGTGGGCGGGCGCCGCGCGTACGACCTGGCCAGAGCGGGGGAGCACGTCGAGCTCGCGGCGCGCGAGGTGACGGTGTCGCGCTTCGAGGTGCGCGGCGAGCGCGCCACCCGCGTCGACGGGATCGACGTGATCGATCTCGACGTCGAGGTGGACTGCTCCAGCGGCACCTACATCCGCGCCCTTGCGCGCGACCTCGGCGCGGCGCTCGAGGTGGGCGGTCATCTCACCGCGCTGCGGCGCACCCGCATCGGGCCGTTCGAGGTCGACGGCGCCGTCGCCGTCGACGACATCGCGGCCGCGGCGCTGGCCGATCCCGCCGAGGTGGCGGCCGCGGTGCTGGGCCGATTCGACGTCACCGCCGACGAAGCCCGCGATCTGCGCCACGGCAAGCGGCTCAGCGGTGCGGCCCGCCGGCTGCCCGCCAGGCCGGCTGCCGCGATCGACCCCCAGGGGCGGCTGGTGGGAGTCGTCGACACCCGGGGCGACGACGTCAAGAGCACCATGAACATGCCAGAGGAGGGCGACGCATGATCCTGTGGTTCACGATCGCGCAGCTCGTCGTCGCCGTGGCGTCTGGGCTGATGTGCATGATCCTGGGTCTCGCGGGGCGGCGACCCAGCGACCTGTCGGTCGGCTCGCTCGCGCTGGTGGAGGTGCTGCTGCTCGCCCAGGTCGTCGTGGCGATCGTGGCGCCGCTCGTGGGCAATGCACCCACCGGCAGCGCCCTGGAGTTCTGGGTCTATCTCGTCTCGGCCGCGCTGCTGCCGCCGGCGGCGGTGTTCTGGGCGCTGCTGGAGCGCAGCAGATGGAGCACCGTGATCATGGGCGTCGCGGGGCTCGCGGTGGCTGTCATGGTGTGGCGCATGCACGTCATCTGGACCGTGCAGGTGGCGTGAGCGCGCTCAGCTCTTCTTCTTGAGGTAGTCCTTGTGCACCCAGCCGGTCTTGCCGCCGTAGGTCACCTTGCGCCACACGCCGCTCGTGCCCTTGACGGCCCCGACGCTCTTCCCCTTGGGGATCACGAGCAGCACCTTTCCCTTGCTCGACGCGGTCGCGCGCAGGTTCAAGGCCGCCGTGGTCTTGTAGGTGACCTTCTTGGTGGTGCTCGAGGCGGTCGCCGCGGGCTTGTTGGGCGAGACGTACGACGATGACACCCACCCGGTGAGCTTTCCCACCGTGACCGGAAGGAAGCCCGAGGTGGACTGGCCCGGCACGTGCACGACCGCCGTGCCCTTGGCCAGCAGCTTGACCACCGAGCTCGACGTCGACGGCTCCGACCGCAGGTTGAGGTCGGCCGTCGCGTAGTACGTGCACGTCGCCGGGGTGGCCTTCGCGGTGACGGCCTTGGCGGCACCGTACAGGTCGACGCCGCGGGGCTTGAGGAACACCGGCGGGTCGAGGGCGGTGGGCCCGCCGCTGCGCCAGATCTCCAGATGCAGGTGGGGGCCGGTCGAGCCGCCGCTCGTTCCGACCTCGCTGATGCGCTGACCGGCCTTGACGATGTCGCCGACCTTCACCTGAGTCGTGGCAGACCAGATGTGGTAGTACATCGAGGTGTAGGTGACGCCCGAGATCGTGTGGCGCACGGCGATGTAGCCGGCCCGCGACGTGGTGCCGGAGACGGTCGCCGTGACCACACCCGCCGCGATCGCATAGATCGCCGTGCCGGAGGGCGCCGCCAGATCGATGCCGTAGTGGTAGGTGGAAGCCCCTGGCAGCGGCAGGCACCGCGGGCCGAAGTAGGAGGTCACCGTGTAGCTCGCCTTCAGCGGCGTCTTGAACGTCGTCGCGGCAGGAACCGTCGGTGTCGGTGTCGGTGTCGGGGTGGGCGTCGCCGTGGGCTTCGGCGTCGCCGTGGGCGTGGCGGTCGCGGTCGGCTTCGGCGTCGCCGTGGCGCTGGGCGTCGCGGTCGTCGTCGGGCTCGGCGACGCGGCGCCGGCGGGCGCGATCGAGGCCAGAGACAGCGCGACGGCGGTGCCTGCGGCGATCAGGAGCGTGCGGGGGGAGAACGTTCTCATGGCTGGCCTCGGCGGGGGGACGGCGACACAGGGTTCTCGCATCGTAGCGGGCTGCGGGCCGGGGGAGGAGAGGGCGGGCGGCGAACTAAGCTGGATCCGTCATGTCCGACTCGTCCCGCACCCCCCGCATGACCGGTGTCGGCCGCGTGCTCGTGGTCGTCTACGCGATCATGGCGCTGGCGGCCACCGGCCGCTCGTTCGTGCAGATCGTCGAGGACTTCGAGGCCGCACCCGTCGCCTACACGCTGTCGGCGGTCGCCGCGCTGGTCTACATCCTCGCGACCGTCGCCCTCATCAGGTCGGGCTCGCGCCCCTGGTACATCGTCGCCTGGATCGCGATCTGCTTCGAGCTGGTCGGGGTGCTCGTCGTCGGCACGCTGAGCCTGGTCGTGCCGAGTCTGTTCGCCCACGATGCCACGGTCTGGTCCGGCTACGGATACGGCTACCTCTGGGTGCCGCTGATCCTGCCCTTCGTGGGCCTGTGGTGGCTGATCTCCCATCGTGAGGGTGCTGTGCAGGCCGAGCCGGTCGAACAGGAGAGGTCGAGCTGGTGATCGTCTTCCACGAGCCGGCACAAGTGCCGTCCGGCTTCGGTCCATCGGTGGTCGCCATCGGCAAGTTCGACGGCGTGCACGCCGGGCACCGCGCGGTCCTCGAACGCGCGCGGGTCGATGCCGCCACCGGCGGCGCCAAGGTGGTCGCCGTCACGTTCGACCGCAACCCGCTCGCGCTCCTGCGCCCCGAGCTGTGCCCCGTGAGCCTCGTCGGCGTCACCCAGAAGCTGCGGATGCTCGCCGAGACCGGCATCGACGCGACCCTCATGCTGCGCTTCGACGAGGCGCTCGCGTCGCTGTCGCCTCGCGAGTTCGTCGAGCACGTCCTCGCCGAGGCCCTCGGTGCTCGCACCGTGCTCGTCGGCGACGACTTCCGCTTCGGCAAGGGCGGCGCAGGCACCCCCGACACCCTGAGCGAGCTCGGCGGCGAGTTCGGCTTCCGCGTCGAGGTGGTGCAGGACGTGCAGTCGCGCGACGCCGGTCGTCGGGTGTCGTCGACGTGGATCCGCGAGCTCCTCACCGCCGGCGATGTCGCCGACGCCGGCAAGCTGCTGGGCCGCCCCGCCTCGGTGTGGGGCGAGGTCGTGCACGGACTCAAGCGGGGCCGCGAGCTGGGCTTTCCGACCGCGAACCTCTCCGCCGACCTCGAGGGCTTCGTGCCGGCAGACGGCGTCTACGCGGGCTGGCTCGTCGACGAGGGCTCTGCCGACGGGCTCCGCCCCGGCATCCGCTACCCGGCCGCCATCAGCGTCGGCACCAACCCGACCTTCGACGACGTGCCCGCCCGCCAGGTCGAGGCCTATGTGCTCGACGAGACGGGTCTCGACCTCTACGGCCACCGTGTCGAACTGCAGTTCACCGATCGGGTGCGCGGTATGGTCGCGTTCGAGGGCGTCGATGCCCTCGTGCGGCAGATCGCCGACGACGTCGAGAAGGTGCGAGAGGCGCTGACATGACAGGAGACGACCACGCTCCCGGCACGGTGGCACGCACGGTGCGCAGGGTGGTCGTCTGGATCATCGTCGTCGCCTTCGCGCTCGCCGCGATCGGCGGGATCACGGTGCTCGTGGGCGGTCGGCTCGACGACACCGGCTACCGGGTGCTGGGCACGACCTCGCTCGTGGGCGCATTCAGTCTCGCGGTGCTGTGCTGCCTCACCCTCGTCGGCCGCCGCGCCCAGCTGTTCGGGCTGATCGGCGCCGCGATCGCCGTGGCGACCGCCGTCTGCTCCCTCGTGCTCGTGTGGGCGCCCTGGAGCTGGGATCTCTGGTCGGACATGTATCGGATGCTGTGGACCGGTGTCGTGCTCACCTCCGCCTCGGCGCTCGCCTCGCTGCTGCTGATGCTGGCCGATCGGCGTCGCACGGTTGTGCGGATCGGTCTGCTGCTCACCCTGGCGCTGTTCGCGATCGTGACGGCGATGCTGATCGTGCAGGTGTGGGCCGATGAGCTCGATTGGGAGGTGTACCCCCGCGTCCTGGGCATCTTCGCGATCCTCGCGGCGCTCGGGGCCATCGTCGTGCCGGTGCTGTCGATTCTGCTGCCCGACGACGCAGGCATCGCTCGTGGCGATGTCAGCCGCGAACTCGGCAGGCGCCTGGTCGCCGAGGCGGCGCGCCGGGGAATCACGGTCGAGGAGCTCGTCGCGCCGGTGCTGACGGCGCACCCGGAGGCCGTCGCCGCGCCGGCCGAGCCTCAGTAGGAGGAGTCGTCGACCGCGCCGGTCGCGGCAGCGCCCGCCGCGATGGCGCGCGCCTCACCGAGGATCGTGGCGCTGGCGCTCGTGCCCAGGCGCGTGCAGCCCGCATCGAGGAAGGCGACCGCGGTGTCGAGGCTGCGGACTCCTCCCGAGGCCTTGACCTGCACCTCGGGGCCGACGCTCGCGCGCATCAGGGTCACGTGGGGGAGGGTCGCACCTCCACCGGCGAATCCGGTGGAGGTCTTGACGAAATCGGCCCCTGCTGCCTCGCTGAGCCGGCAGGCCCGCACGATCTCGTCGTCGGTGAGGTAGGCCGTCTCGAAGATGACCTTCACGATGTGGTCGCCCGCCGCCTCCACCACGGCGCGGATGTCGGCCTCCACCTCGGCGCCGAAGCCCGAGCGCAGCCAGCCGATGTTGAGCACCATGTCGAGCTCGACGGCACCGTCGGCCAGGGCCTGGTGCACCTCGGCGACCTTGGTCGCCGTCGAGGTGGTGCCGTGGGGGAAGCCGATCACGGTGCCGACGGCGACGCCCGTGCCGGCGAGGCGCTCCACGGCATGCGGGATGTCGCTCGGGCGCACGCAGACGCTGAACACCTTCCACTCGGCCGCGATGTCGAGCTCGGCATCGACGTCTGCGCGGGTCAGCTCGGGCTTGAGGATCGCGTGGTCGATCGTGGCGGCGATGTCGGCTTCGCTGTAGCTCATGCCTTCCAGCCTAGAACCGCCGCGCCGTCTGCGGTCAGCTCAGGTCGATCCGGTTCCACACCCCTGGCGTGCGCAGCTCGCCATAGTGCACGTCGGCCGCGCCGGGGGCGATCTCGGCGACGCACGCCAGCAGCGACAGCGTCGGATAGCCGTGGCGGCGGTTGTCGCGGATGATCGCGCGGTCGTCGTCGCTCGGCAGGGATGCCGAGCGCTCCAGCACCGCGAGCCACGGCATCCACCACTCCGGTCCGTCGGCCAGGGCGGTGTCGGCGAACTCGCCGAGCCAGCGCGCGATGCGCGCCGTCGCGGGGTCGTCGACGCCGTCGTGCGCGATCATGTGCGTGCCGGGCGAGAGCTGCTCGGTCGTCAGTCCCGCGCCGTCCCACGTCGTCACCCGCGCATGCGAGCCGTGCACGTCGACGAGGTTGAACCCGTGCGTGCGCGGATCGCCGGCCGGAGCACGACCGGCCACCGCGTCGAGCACGACGGAACCGCGCGAGACGAGTTCGGACTCCGGACGATCGGTGACGTCGGCGCGGTTGAGCAGCACGGCGAGCCGCCCCGCGGGTCCGTCGGCGGCCAGCCACGCGCCGCCCGCGCGGGCGTCGCGCACCCCGACGATCTCGGGCCTGGCGTCCCACCAGGGGCCGAGCGGGTTCCACGGCCGCGACGGGTCTTCATCGCGCACCGCGAGCAGACGCACGGGATCGCCGTCGCGCTGCGGAACGCGGATGATCACGGTGCACATGGAGCATGCCTCGGTTTCGTGGTCGTGGGAAGATCGGTGGATGTTCGTCGTGGTGGGTGTCACCGGCGGGATCGCCGCCTACAAGGTCGTTCAGCTCGTGCGGCTGCTGGTCAAAGACGGGCACGAGGTGCACGTCGTGCCCACCGCCTCGGCGCTCCGGTTCGTGGGTGCTCCCACGTGGGAGGCCATCAGCCGCAGTCCCGTCACAGCCTCGGTGCACGAGGATGTCGCACAGGTGCGCCACGTCGCACTCGGACAGGCGGCCGACCTCGTCATCGTGGCGCCGGCGACGGCGAACTCGCTGGCGAAGATGGCCGTTGGCCTCGCGGACGATCTGCTGGGGACAACCCTACTTGCCACCACGGCTCCGGTCGTCGTGGCACCCGCCATGCACACCGAGATGTGGCGGCACCCGGCCACGCAGCACAGCATCCGCACTCTCCGCGAGCGCGGCGTGACGATCGTCGGGCCCGACGAGGGCGAACTCACCGGCGGCGACAGCGGCGAGGGGCGCATGTCGGAACCCGAGGCGATCTTCGCCGAGGCGCTCGCGGCGGCCGACGCAGGGGGAGCGGAGCACGTCGTGCGCCGTCACGACCTGGCCGGCCTGCGGGTGGCGGTGAGCGCGGGCGGCACGCGTGAGCCGATCGATCCGGTGCGCTTCATCGGCAACCGCTCCAGCGGGCGGCAGGGGCTCGCCCTCGCCGCCGCGGCGGCAGAGCGGGGTGCCGAGGTCGTGCTCGTGGCCGCGCACGTCGACCGCGGTCTTCTCGCCGAGGCGGCGCTGCCGACCGCCGTGCGGATCGTCGCCGCCGGGACTGCGGCCGAGCTCGGCGAGGCGATGCGCTCGGCCGCGGTGGTGGCTGACGTCATCGTCATGGCGGCAGCGGTCGCCGACTACCGGGTCGAGGGGATCGCCCCTCGGAAGCTCACGAAAGAGAGTGCGGCGGGGCCGGCGATCACGCTCGAGCTCGTCGAGACCGATGACATCGTCGCGGGGCTCGTGCGGGATCGGCGCGAGGGGCAGACCATCGTGGGGTTCGCCGCCGAGACGCCGGGCGACGGCGAGGCGCTCATCGATCGGGCCCGCCGCAAGGCGGCCCGCAAGGGCGTCGACCTGCTGGCGGCCAACGAGGTCGGCTGGGAGCGCGGGTTCGAGACCGACCGCAACGCGCTCGTGATCGTCGACGTCGAGGGTCGTGTCGTCGCCGAGCCACGCGGAACCAAGCGCGATGTCGCCGAGGCCGTCTGGGACGCCGTCGTCGCCGTGCGCAGCTGACGTCGCGCGCGCGACACGGATGCTGGGGTCTGCGGCCCCGGTTCCGCTAGACTTCTGCGTGGCGGACTCTCTGTCCGAGCCGCAGCTCGCAGAAGCGAGTGCCCGCGGCCGACACCGAGCTCGCCGCCATCCCGCGTCGACGACGGCGCCTGCGCCGCCCGCGGGAGCATGACGACCCCACCGGCCCGATCGGCCGGTCCTCGCCGGAGCTTTCCGGCATTCACGCTCAGGAGGAGCATGCCGACCACGGCACCCGCCGCTCAGAAGACGGCGAACCAGCGGCGCAGAAAGGGCTCGCCCGCCCGCCGCGACGACGAAGCGCCCGTCATCCCGATCCTCGCCCGCAAGGTGCGCGAGGTCGAGGCGAAGGCCCAGCGCGGCAAGCTCGGGCCCACCAACCGCGTCAAGTTCCAGGTGATCGCCTTCCTGGTGCGCGAGGAGCGCGCCAGGGTCAAGGCCGATGCCGACCTCACCGACGCCGCGCGCGCCGAACTGCTCAAGCGCCTCGACGGCGTCGCGACGATCCTCGCTAAGACGGCCGCGCGCGACACCTCGCTCATCCAGCTGCTCGAGGTCGACCAGGCGACCTCCCCGGTCGCGCAGCGCATGCGCCGGGATTGGCTGCTCGAGTCGGGCGCCGAGCTCGCCCCCGACGAGCTGATCATCACCGACGTCGCCCCGAAGATCACGCAGGTCGTTCCGGAGGCGCTCGCCGAGCGGCAGGTGCTGCCGCCGCAGGTCGAGTCCCGGCGCGAGTCGAACCCGTTCCTCGCCCCCGATCTGTCGCTGCGCGCGCCCGCGCAGACCCCCCGTCGACGCCTCGACGGCTGGGAGCTCATGGGGCCGCTCTACAAGGCGTTCGAGTCGGGAGCGGGCGGCGGGTCTGCGACCATGCCGCTGCCGGCCGTGCCCGAGTTCGACCGGCTCTCGCCCAAGGGGCTGGAGGTCATGCCGCACCAGTCCCGCTTCCTCGAGGCGGTGCGCGAGGGTCACCGCAGCTTCCTGCTGGCCGATGAGCCGGGCCTCGGCAAGACGGCGGAGTCGGTGCTGGCCGCATCCGTCGCCGGCGCCTACCCGCTCCTGGCGGTCGTCCCCAACGTCGTGAAGATGAACTGGGCGCGCGAGGTCGAGCGCTGGACGCCGCAGCGGCGTGCCACCGTGATCTCGGGCGACGGCGACGACGTCGACGCCTTCGCGGACGTCTTCATCGTCAACTACGAGATCCTCGACCGGCACCTGTCGTGGCTGGGCTCCATGGGCCTGAAGGGCATGGTCGTCGACGAGGCGCACTTCATCAAGAACCTCACCTCGCAGCGCTCGCAGAACGTGCTGGCGCTGGCCGCCCGCATCCGCGAGCAGGTGCGCGACCCGCTGCTGCTGGCGCTCACGGGAACGCCGCTGATCAACGATGTCGAGGACTTCGACGCGATCTGGCGGTTCCTCGGCTGGACGACCGGCGAGAAGCCCGGTCCCGCCCTCATGGCCAAGCTCGACGAGACGGGGCTCACCCCCGCAGACAAGGCCTTCTATCCGGAGGCACGCGACGCCGTCATCTCGATGGGCATCGTGCGCCGACGCAAGAAGGACGTGGCCACCGACCTGCCGGACAAGCTCATCGCGGATCTTCCCGTGGAGCTCGACGACGAGTTCGGCCGTTCGATCCGCCAGGCCGAGCGCGAGCTCGGCGAGCGGCTTGCGGCCAAGTACCGCCGCATCATCGAGGCCCGAGGCGACCGGGGCCTGGCGCCAGGCGAGATCGACGACGACATCGTGCGGCTGGTCGCCCACGGCGAGCTCGAGGAGTCGAAGGCCGCAGGCACGGGCGCCGAGAACGTCTTCACGATGGTGCGCCGCATCGGCCAGGCCAAGGCGGTGCTCGCCGCCGACTATGCCGTGCAGCTGCAGCGGTCGGTCGGCAAGGTGGTGTTCTTCGCCAAGCACATCGACGTCATGGACACCGCCGAGGCGCACTTCGCCGCGGCGGGACTGCGCACCGTGTCGCTCCGCGGCGATCAGACCGCCGCGGCGCGTCAGCAGGCGATCGACGCGTTCAACTCCGACCCCGATGTGGGCATCGCGGTCTGCTCGCTGACCGCCGCCGGCGTCGGTGTCAACATGCAGGCCTCGTCGAACGTCGTGCTCGCCGAGCTGTCGTGGACGGCCGCCGAGCAGACGCAGGCGATCGACCGTGTGCACCGCATCGGGCAGGACGAACCGGTGACGGCGTGGCGGATCATCGCCGCGCACACCATCGACACGAAGATCGCCGAGCTGATCGACTCGAAGCAGGGACTGGCCGCCAGGGCCCTCGACGGCGATGCCGTCGACCCGACCTCGAGCGACTCGGTGCAGCTGTCGGCGCTCATGCATCTGCTGCGTCGCGCGCTCGGAGCGGAGTAGACACGGTCGAGCGGTCTGGTCGGGCCGCCTGATCCGGCGATAGTGTCGGAGAAGGCGACGGCGCCCTTCTCATCCCACGACAGCAAGGACCCAGCATGAAGATCGGCATCCTCACCAGCGGCGGCGACTGCCCCGGGCTGAACGCGGTGATCAGAGGCGTCGTGCTCAAGGGAACGATGACCTACGATCTCGAGTTCGTCGGCATCAGGGACGGCTGGCGCGGCGTGGTCGACGGCGACTTCTTCCCGCTGACCCGCCACGAGGTCAAGGGGCTGTCGAAGGTCGGCGGCACGATCCTCGGCACGAGTCGCACCAACCCCTACGAGGGGCCCCGCGGTGGCGCCGAGAACATCGCCAAGACGCTCTACGGCCACCGCATCGACGGCATCATCGCGATCGGCGGCGAAGGCACCCTCGCGGCAGCCAACCGCCTCTACAACGACGGCATCAACGTGCTCGGCGTCCCCAAGACGATCGACAACGACCTGCGCGCGACCGACTACTCCTTCGGATTCGATACCGCCGTGAACATCGCCACCGAGGCGATGGATCGCCTCCGCACGACGGGCGACTCGCACCAGCGCTGCATGGTCGCCGAGGTCATGGGACGCCACGTCGGCTGGATCGCCCTGCACGCGGGCATCGCCGCCGGTGCGCACGTCATCTGCATCCCCGAGGTGC
The DNA here is from genome assembly GCF_025515205.1 of Microbacterium fluvii. GTDB lineage: Bacteria > Actinomycetota > Actinomycetes > Actinomycetales > Microbacteriaceae > Microbacterium > Microbacterium fluvii. The sequence continues at coordinate 721,064 of NZ_JAOPFX010000001.1, forward strand.
CGATGTCGATCGACCAGATCGCCGAGCAGGTCAGCAAGGCCCGCGACCGCGGCCGTGCTCCGCTCGTGGTGGTGTCGGAGGGCTTCACGTTGCAGGGCATGGACGAGGCCTACAGCGACAAGGGACTCGACGCGTTCAACCGTCCTCGGCTGGGCGGCATCGGCGAGGTGCTGGCGCCCGAGATCGAGCGGATCACCGGCATGGAGACGCGGGCGACGGTGCTCGGTCACATCCAGCGCGGCGGTTCGCCGTCGGCCTTCGACCGGGTGCTCGCGACGCGCCTGGGCCTGCACGCCGCCGATGCGGTCGTCGACGGCGCCTGGGGCCAGATGGTCTCGATGCAGGGCACCGACATTGTGCGGGTGCCCTTCGAAGAGGCTCTGGGCGAGCTGAACACGGTGCCGCAGTACCGCTACGAAGAGGCTGCCGCGCTGTTCGGCTGAGTGTGCTTCGGCGGGCGGTGCCCGTCGGCCCCGCTGTGCCCCGTTCGGCTGAGTGTGCTTCGGCGGGCGGTGCCCGTCGGCCCCGCTGTGCCCCGGCGGTCGCACTAAAGTGTGACCGCGGGAGGCGGCATCCGCAGGTTGTGAGACTGCGGGACGGATGCGGTCGCAGAACCGGTCGGGTGGGCGCTCAGCATCCGCAGATTCTGAGACCGGGCGTCGCATGCGGTCGCAGAATCTGCCGGGTCAGCTTCCCGGGACTCGACGTTTCTGAGACCGGGAGCCATCCGCGGGCGTCGCACGCGACCAGGGATGCGGCATCCCGGAGTCCCCGAGACCGCGAGGGGTCTACGCGCGCCCTGGGCGCCATCCGGCGTCCCAGAGGGCGGCGGTGACCTTGTCGATCGCCACCTGCGGATCCGGGCGCAGATGGTGACTGAGGATGCGCACGAGCCGCCACCCCTCGGCCCTGATCTCCTCCCATCGATCTGCGTCGCGGGCGAACTGCTTCTGATCGACCGCGTGCGTGCGCCCATCTGACTCGATCGCCACCCGGTGGCGCGGATACGCCAGATCGATGCGTGCGACGAATCGCCCGTCGGGCGCGTGCAACGACCAGTTCAGCGCAGGCTCCGGGAGGTCCGCTCGCGCGATGAGCAGCCGCACTCGCGTCTCCTCGGCGGTTTCGGCGCCGACACGGATCAGGGCGAGTGCCCGCGCGAGCGGGTGGCCGGGCACATCGCCGGCGAGGGCGAGTTCGGCACGCAGATCGTCGAGGGTCGCCAGCCCGGTGCGCGGGCACACGAGGTGGTCGCCGGCGCAGATGAGATCGTCGAGGCTCCACGTGCCCGCGACCTGCCGCCACATCCGAGCGGGCTCCTCGATCGGCAGACCACGTGCGGTCGAGCGCGCCGGATCTCGCTTCGGCAGCCGGTGACCGACGACTCGCGCCCGGCGAGGCTTCGCTGCCGGATGCCTGGTCGACACGTGCAGCTCCCGCTGGGCGGCCGTGGTGTAGGGCAGGGGAACGCCGGCCAGGGCGAGCCCCGTCTCGTGACTGAAGAACTGGTCGGCGGTGAGCACCAGCCCGATCAGCGCCGCCCGTTGGAACAGATCGTCGCGGAGCCGTTCCATGCGCTCGGATGCCGTCTCGTTCTCGGCGACCTCGATCGGGGGCTGGCGCACGTGCCGCACGCCCCGGGTGGGTGCGTCGAGATCGGTGGCACGCAGGCGCGAGTGGCTGACCCCCGCCTCGCGCGCCGAGGCGACGGTGAAGCCGGCGGCGTCGAGTTGAGAAGGCAGCGGGCGTGCGCGTGTCATCTCTCCATTGAGCGCCACCCGGATCACCCGCGGTCGGACCATCCCCGTGTCGGGGTGAAGTTCGCCCCCGGCGCCCGCGGGGGAGGAGGCGACGTCGGTCGCACTAAAGTGCGACCGACGGTCGGGGAAGGTCGCAGAAGATGCGGCTGGGGGCCGGGCATGGTCGCGGGTTGTGCGACAGGATGCGGCGGTCGCAGAAGGTGCGGCTGGGCGGCGCCCAACCAGCGGGTTGTGCGACCGGGGGTGTGGGGTGGTCGCAGAAATTGCGCGGGGGAGCCGCTGAACCCGCAGGTTGTGCGACCCGGGGGTGCGGGCGGTCGCAGAAGATGCGGCTGGCGCGGCACCCAACCCGCACCTTGTGCGACCGAACCGGGCCGGGCCGGGCCGCCGGCCGCAGCAGACCACCCCCAGCGCCCGAGCCTCACCCGGGCGGATGCCGCTGCCTCAGCCCTCCGTCAGGCCCAGCACGTCGAGCATCCACGCCAGCTCGAACGCCCGCTCGCGCCACGCGTTGTAACGGCCGGAGACGCCGCCGTGCCCGGCGACCATCTCGCACTTCAGCAGCGCGTCGGCGCCCACCTCGCGCAGGCGTGCGACCCACTTGGCCGGTTCGACGTAGAGCACGCGGGTGTCATTGAGCGAGGTCACGGCGAGGATGCGGGGGTATTCGACCCCCTCGCGCACGTTCTCGTAGGGCGAGTACGACTTCATGTAGGCGTACACGGCGGGGCTGTGCAGCGGGTCGCCCCACTCGTCCCACTCGATGACCGTCAGCGGCAGCGAGGGATCGAGGATCGTGGTCAGCGCATCGACGAAGGGCACGTCGGCGACGATGCCCGCATACAGTTCGGGCGCGATGTTGGCGACGGCGCCCATCAGCAGGCCGCCGGCCGACCCGCCCTCGGCCACCAGCCGGTCGGCGGTCGTGTAGCCCTCGCCGATGAGGTGGCGGGCGACGTCGTCGAAGTCGGTGAAGGTGTTGCGCTTGCGCAGCAGCTTGCCGTCTTCGTACCACTGTCGGCCCATCTCGCCACCGCCTCGGACGTGGGCGACGGCGAACACGACGCCGCGATCGAGCATCGACAGCCGTGCGACCGAGAAACCGGGATCGATCGAGTGCTCGTACGATCCGTAGCCGTACAGGTGCAGCGGGCGGGGCGCTTCGCCTGCCTCGCCGAAGGAGCGCTTGTAGACCAGCGACACCGGGATGAGCGTGCCGTCGTGCGCGGGTGCCCACACCCGAGCCTGACCGTAGTCGGCGGGGTCGTAGCCGCCCAGCACGGGCTGCCGCTTGCGCTCGAGCAGGGCACCGGTGGCGACCTCGTAGTCGGCGACGGTGTTCGGGGTGACGAACGAGCCGTAGGCGATGCGGATGACGGGGGGAGCCCACTCCGGATTGCCCGCCGTGCCGACCGAATACAGCTCCTCGTCGAACGCGAGCTCGGTGACCGCGCCGGTCGCGTAGTCGAGGAGCCCCAACTGCTCGAGGCCGCCGCGGCGGTAGCCCAGCACCCCCCAGTCGCGGAACGTCGACAGCCCGAGCAGTCGCCGCCCCGGCTCGTGCGCGATCACGACCGAGCGCTCGCCGGCCGGGTCGTCGGCCGAGACGCGTGCGAGCTCGAAGTCGAGAGCGTGGTCGTTGTGCAGCACGAACAGCACGTCGTCGCCGTCGATCACGGCGTGCGACGAGGAGTATTCGACGCCCTCCCGGCGCGGCCACACGAGGCGCGGCTGGGAGCGCAGGTCGGCGGCATCCACGATCCACTCCTCCGAGGTGATCGATGAGCCGAGGCCGATCATGAGGTAGCGGTCGCTGCGGGTGAAATCGGCGCCGACCCAGTACTTCTCGTCGGGCTCGTGGAAGAGCTTCGCGTCGTCGCCGACGGGGGTGCCCAACTCGTGCAGCCACACGGTGTCGGGGCGCCAGGCGTCGTCCATCGTGGTGTAGACGATGAACCGGCCGTCGGGCGAGAAGGTCGCCCCGGCGAAGGTCCCGGGGATCTCGTCGGGCAGCTGCTCGCCGGTGCTCAGGTCGCGCACGCGCACCGTGTAGCGCTCGTCGCCGGCGACGTCGATGCCGTAGAGCATGCGGGCGCCGTCGGCGGTGACCTCGAAGCTGCCCAGAGAGAAGAAGTCGTTCCCCTCCGCCTCGACGTTGCCGTCGAGCAGCACCTGCTCGCCCGGCACCTCGACCTCGGGGGAGAGCTGCGGCGGGGTCCAGTCGTCGACCGAGGCCAGCGGCGCGCGGCACTGGATGCCGTACTGCTGGCCCTCGACGGTGCGTCCGTAGTACCACCAGTCGCCCCGGCGCACCGGCACCGACAGATCGGTCTCGAGGGTCCGCGACTTGATCTCGTCGAAGATGCGGGTCCGCAGCGGCTCGAGATGGGCGGTGCGGGCCTCGGTGTAGGCGTTCTCGGTCTCCAGATGCGCGATCACGGCGGGGTCGTCCTTGGCGCGCAGCCACTCGTAGCGGTCTTCGACGCTGTCGCCGTGGTGGGTCCGAACGACGGGGCGGGAATCGGCGACGGGGGCGGGGATGCGGGTGGTCACCGTTCCACGCTAGCCCTCCCACCTTGTGAGTCTGCTATCGCGTGCCCGCTCGAGTTGACCAGGAGGGTGCCCGATGTAAGGATTCTTTCCGGGCGGTTTCCCGCCACTGAACTCCCGGTGAACTGTTCGTTCGTCACGCCGATCACGTCGGCACCACCTTCCCCTCTTCTCATGGAAAGCGAACAGTGGATTCCGCAATCCTCATCGTCCTGCTGATCGTCGGCCTGGCGCTGTTCTTCGACTTCACCAACGGCTTCCACGACACGGCGAACGCCATGGCGACGCCGATCGCGACCGGGGCCCTCAAGCCCAAGGTCGCGGTGCTGCTGGCGGCGTGCCTCAACCTCGTCGGAGCCTTCCTGTCGACCGAGGTGTCGAAGACGATCTCGCACGGCATCATCCGCGAAGACCAGTTGAGTTCGCAGACCCTGCTGCCGATCATCTTCGCGGGCCTCATCGGCGCCATCACCTGGAACATGCTGACGTGGCTGCTGGGCCTGCCCTCCAGCTCGTCGCACGCGCTGTTCGGCGGCCTCATCGGCGCGACCCTCGTCGGGGCCAGCGCCGCGGCGATCGACTTCGGCCAGGTGCTCAGCAAGGTCGTGCTGCCCGCGCTCATCGCGCCCTTCACGGCGGGTGTCATCGCGTTCGTGGCCACCAAGCTGGCCTACGCCATGACGCGTCGCTACGACAGCAAGCCCGACGGGCGCGACGGCTTCCGCTACGGCCAGATCTTCACCTCGTCGCTCGTGGCGCTCGCGCACGGCACCAACGACGCGCAGAAGACGATGGGCGTGATCACCCTCGCCCTCATCGTCGCCGGCTTCCAGGACGTCGATCACGCCGACCCCCAGCTGTGGGTCATCCTCGCCTGCGCCATCACGATCGCCCTCGGCACCTACATGGGCGGCTGGCGCATCATCCGCACGCTCGGCAAGGGGCTCACCGACGTCAAGCCCGCGCAGGGCTTCTCCGCCGAGAGCTCGACCGCGGCCACGATCCTCGCCTCGAGCGCGTTCGGCTTCGCGCTGTCGACGACCCAGGTGGCGTCCGGCTCGGTCATCGGCTCGGGGCTCGGGCGTCGAGGCTCGAAGGTGCGCTGGAACACGGTGGGCCGCATCGCCATCGGCTGGCTGCTCACCCTGCCCGCCGCGGGCGCGGTCGGTGCGCTCGGCGCGCTGATGGTCGTCTGGCTCGGCTGGGTCGGCATCGTGATCGACGCCGTGCTGGCGGTGCTGATCATCGCGGGCCTGTTCCTGCGGTCGCGGCAGAACTCGGTGCACGCCGGAAACGCGATGAGCGAGGTCGCCGACTCCGGCCACGCCGTCAAGGTCAAGCGCAATCCGCCGCCCACCCGTCGCCAGCGTGCGATCCTGCGCGAGGAGGCGCGTCGGCGCGCCGAAGAGGAGGCGCGCCTGAAGGCCGAGAAGAAGGCCAAGGCGAAGGCGGAGGCCCGCAAGGCCAACGATGAGCGCCGCGCCGCCGAGAAGAAGGCCGCCGGAAAGAAGGCGAACCGATGAGCGTCACGATCGACTGGCTGGCCTTCGTCGAGGTCTTCGCGGCGGCACTGGTGGGGGCATCGCTCGTCGTGCTCTTCTATGCGCTGGGGCTGCGGCTGCTGGTGCGCGCAGGCCGCGTGCCCGTCGTCACCCCCGCCGAGTTCACCGACGCGATCACCGTGATCTCCGAGAAGGAGGCGGCGCGCGCGGCGAAGGCGGCGGCCAAGGCGGCCAAGAAGAACCCGCTCACCGACACGCAGAAGAACGTCGCACTCGTCGGCGCGTACGCCTCGTTCGCGATGTGCGCACTGGCCGTGCTCGGCGGGCTCTACCTCATCGTCGCCCGCTGACGTCGTCGGCGGGTCGTAGGCTGACGCCATGGATGCTGCTGCCACCCGCTTCGGCCAGTACCCGCCCGCCCGCCGCACGCTGCTGCACCTGAGTGACACGCATCTCCTCGCGGGCGACGTGCCGCTCGGCGGCCGTTACGACACTGCGGCGAATCTCCGTCGCACGCTCGAGGCGGTGGAGCGACTCGCGCTGCGCCCCGACGCGATCGTCTTCACGGGTGACCTCACCGACCTCGGCGAGCCCGACGCCTACCGCGCGCTGCGCGACCTCGTCGAGCCGGTCGCCGAGCGCCTCGGCGCGCCACTGGTGTGGGTCGCCGGCAACCACGACGAGCGCCCTGCCCTGCGCGAGGGGCTCTTCGGCCTCGAGCCGACGCAGCAGCCGGTGACCGCCGTGCACGACCTCGAGGGCCTGCGCCTCATCGTGCTCGACACGACCGTGCCCGGCTGGCATCACGGCGACCTCGACGATGCCCAGCTGGAGTGGCTGCGCGACCAGCTCTCCGCCCCGGCGGCGCTCGGCAGCATCCTCGCGATGCACCACCCCCCGCTGCCGAGCCACATCCCCTTCTTCGACATCCTCGAGCTGCGCGACCAGTCGCGGCTGGCCGAGGCGATCGCCGGAACCGACGTGCGGGCGATCCTCGCCGGGCACCTGCACCACTCGACGAGCGGCACGTTCGCCGGCATCCCGGTGAGTGTGGCGGCCGCCACGTGCTACACGATGGACCTCGCGCGCCCTGCGGACCGCGTCAACGGCATGGATGCCGGGCAGTCGTTCCACCTCGTGCACGTCTACGACGACACGATCACGCACGCCGTCGTGCCGGTGGTCGACGCCCCGGCCGCCGAGTTCTTCTCGCCCGAGTGGGTGGCCGACATGGCGCGGCTGAGCCCCCGTCAGCGGCTCGAGGCCTTCTCGCGCAAGCGCTGACGCCGCGGCGAGTTGGGCGCATCGAGTTGTACGCCGTGTACATACACCACGATCCTGGCCGCGATTAGGCTCGAGTCACCAACACGGCGCGGTGAGGTGAAGCGCCGTCAGTGACCCACGAGGACGACAGCATCATGGCCGAAGCGCACACGACGCGCACCGAGACCGACTCCCTGGGATCCCTGGAGATCCCCGCAGACGCGTATTGGGGCATCCATACCGCGAGAGCGCTCGAGAACTTCCCGATCTCGCGCAGGCCGATCTCGGTCTACGCCGATCTGGTCAAGGCGCTCGCGATGGTCAAGCAGGCCTCCGCGCGGGCCAATCGCGAGATCGGGGTGCTCGACGCCGAGCGCGCCGAGCTCATTGACCGGGCATCGCAGCTCGTCATCGACGGGGGCTACCACGACCAGTTCGTGGTCGGTGTCGTGCAGGGCGGAGCGGGCACGTCGACGAACATGAACGCGAACGAGGTGATCACCAACATCGCCCTGGAGCTCGCGGGCCGCGAGAAGGGCGATTACGCGTACCTCTCGCCCATCGACCACACGAACCGCTCGCAGTCGACCAACGACGTCTATCCGACCGCCGTCAAGGTGGGTCTCAGCCTCGACCTGCAGACGCTGCTCGAGGAGCTCGACCTTCTGCGCGAGTCGTTCCTGCGCAAGGCCGTCGAGTTCCACGACGTGCTCAAGATCGGCCGGACGCAGCTGCAGGATGCTGTGCCGATGACCCTCGGTCAGGAGTTCCACGGCTTCGCCACGACCCTCGGCTACGACCACCAGCGCCTCACCGAGAACCGCTACCTGCTCTACGAGGTCAACATGGGCGCCACGGCGATCGGCACCGGCATCACGACCCACCCGGGCTACGCGCCGGCGGTGCTGCGGCATCTGCGCGAGATCACCGGGCTGGATCTCGCGACCGCCGACGACCTCGTCGAGGCGACCAGCGACACCGGATCGTTCATGTCGTTCTCGGCCTCGCTCAAGCGCAACGCGATCAAGCTGTCGAAGATCTGCAACGACCTTCGGCTGCTCTCGTCCGGGCCCCAGGCCGGCTTCGGCGAGATCAACCTCCCCGCCCAGCAGGCGGGCTCGTCGATCATGCCGGGGAAGGTCAACCCGGTGATCCCCGAGGTCGTCAATCAGGTCGCCTTCTCGGTCGCCGGCGCAGACCTCACCGTCACGATGGCGGTGGAGGGCGGTCAGCTGCAGTTGAACGCCTTCGAGCCGATCATCGCGCACTCGATCTTCCAGTCGATCACGTGGATGCGCCGGGCGATGCGGACGCTGCGCATCCACTGCGTCGACGGCATCACCGCCAATCGCGAACGACTGGGGGCGATGGTCGGGTCGAGCGTGGGAGTCGTCACGGCGCTCACGCCGTTCCTCGGGTATGCCGCATCCGCCGCGCTCGCCAAGACGGCGCTGCTGACCGGACGCAGCGTCGCCGATCTCGTCGTCGAGGCGGGGCTCATGTCGCGCGAGGAGGTCGCCAAGCAGCTCTCGCCCGCGCGCCTGTCGGGGCTCGAGGCGGTGACCTCGGCCATTCCGATCGTGCAGCCGGCCGAGAACGTCGTGACCGGCCCGCTCGACGACTGACCTTGCCCGGCCGCCGCCGGGACGGATAAGTTCGAGCAGTCCCCCCGATGAGAGGAACCTCATGACCGATCCGCAGAACCCGGCGGACCAGCCGCCCGCCTACACGCCGCCGCCCGCGGCCGACTCGACGCTCTACCCGCAGCAGGCGTACGCGCCAGCCCCGCCCTCATACGACCAGGGGCCGTCGACGACCTACCCCGGCAAGACGATGGGCATCGTCGCGTTCATCCTGTCGTTCTTCGTCTCCGTCGTCGCGCTGATCCTCGGCATCGTCGCGCTCGTGCAGAGCCGCAAGGCGGGTCAGAAGAACGGCTGGGCGGTCGCCGCGATCGTGCTCAGCGCGATCTTCATCGTCGTCGGCACGATCGTGCTCATCGCGTTCATCGCCTTCTTCGCGTCGGCCGGTGGCGACCTCGTGAACCAGGTGAACGCGTGCCTCGACGACCCGACGGGCACCGTCGTGTACAACGGCGTCACCATGTCGTGCCAGGAGATCCTGGAGCAGTCCGGCCAGTGACCCGCTGAGTCGCCTGTGGACCGAACCCGTCGCGCCATCGGCGCGGCGGGTTCAGTCCATCACGCGGCAGTGCGTCGTGAGTTCGCCGATGCCGTCGATGCCGACCGTGACGGTGGAGCGGTCTCGCAGGAAGATCTGCGGGTCGCGGGAGTAGCCCGCGCCCCCCGGACTGCCGGTGGAGATTAGTGTGCCCGGAAGGAGCGTCGCGGATGCCGAGAGGTGCGAGATGAGCTTCGAGACGGGGCGCACCATCTGCGCCGTCGAGGCATCCTGCACGGTATGACCGTCGAGCACCGTCCAGATGTGCAGGTTCTGCGGGTCGGGAACCTCGTCGGCCGTCACGACGAAGGGTCCCGTCGGCGTGAACCCGTCGAACGACTTGCACCGCGACCACTGCGCCTCGGAGTACTGGATGTCGCGAGCCGTGATGTCGTTGACGACGGTGTAGCCCCAGACGTGGTCGAGCGCGTCCTCGGCCGAGACGTCTTTCGCGGCAGTGCCGATGATGACGCCCAACTCGGCCTCGTAGTCGATCGATTCGCTCAGCGATCTGTGCCATGCTGTCGTGCGCTCGTGACCGGTCAGCGAGTTCGGCCAGAGCACGAACACCGTCGGGGTCGAGTCGGTCTTCAGACCCAGTTCACTGGAGTGGGCGGCATAGTTGAGTCCGACGGCGAGCACGACGGGGGGAGTGCGCACGGCGGAGTCGAACTCCACGTCGGCGAGGGAATGCCGAGCAGCCGCCGACACGTCGGCCCGCCGAACGCGGTCGAGCAGCTCGTCGCCGCCCGCGATGAGCTGCTCCAGGTGCTGCGGCGCGCCGGAGAAGAGGTCTTCGACGACGATCGCGTCGCCGTCGTCGATCACGGCCAATCGCGAGTCCGCGTGCCCAGGGAGAACGATGTGGGCGAAGCGCATTGCTCAAGGCTACCCGTCCGACGGGTCCCGCTCGGTGCGGCGATGACACCCATAGGCTGAGCAGATGACATCGCCCGGCCCGGCGCCGGAGCGTCCCTCGCTGACGCCCCCGTCGTTCCCCTCCGCGCTCGCGCAGCCGGCGGCTGCGGCGGCCTCGACGATCCCGGCGCCGGCCGCCTCACCGGCGCCCGTGCCGGTGCCGGCTGCTCCTCGGCGCGGCCGCACGGCTCCGCTGTGGCTGTTCGGGATCATGGTGTTCGTGCTGGTGGGGGTCGTCTCCTACTTTCTCGATGCGCTCGGTGCGGCGGCCTCGATCGCGGGGATGCTGCTGGCGCTGCTGCCGCTGGCGGCCGTGCTGTTCGCCGTCAGACTCGCTGACCGGTGGGAGCCCGAGCCGCGCGGGCTCGTGGCGCTGGCGCTGGCGTGGGGCGCCGTCGTGGCCGTCGCGGGCGCGCTGCTGGTCGATCTGGTGCTGAGCGTCGTGCTGGCGGCGACGCCCGACGACGTGCGCGAAGTGTTCACGGCGGTCGTGCAGGCGCCCGTCGTCGAAGAGGTCATGAAGGGCCTGGGCGTCTACGTCGTGTTCCTCGTCGGGCGCCGCACCTTCGACGGCCCCCTGGACGGCGTCGTCTACGGTGCCCTCGTCGGCGCAGGCTTCGCCTTCACCGAGAACATCCAGTACTTCGCCCTCAGCATCCTCACCGGCGGAGTGGAGCAGGCCACCGCGACCTTCTTCGTTCGGGGCATCCTCTCACCCTTCGCCCACGTGATGTTCACGGCCGTGACCGGCTTCGCGCTGGGGCTCGCCGCGCGCAGGGGGCTGCACGGCGCGCAGGCGTTCGGCGCGTGGCTTCTGGGACTTCTCGGCGCGATCCTGCTGCACGCGATCTGGAACGGGTCCACGCTGTTCGGCGACTTCTTCGTGCTCTATCTCGTGCTGCAGATGCCGCTGTTCGTGCTGTTCGTCCTGGGCGTGGTCGCCCTGCGACGCGAGGAGGAGCGCCTCACCCGTGAACGCCTCGGCGAGTACGCCGCCGCCGGCTGGTTCACCCCTCAGGAGGTGGACATGCTCGCGACCCGGAAGGGTCGGCGTGCGGCCCTCGGGTGGGCGGCGACGCTCCGAGGCGACCGCACGCCGATCATGGAAGGCTTCATCGCCGACGCGACCGCGCTGGCCGTGGCACGCCAGCGGGCCACGACGGGTCGCGATCCGCACGCCGCCGAAGAAGAGCGCGCGCTGCTGGCCCGCACGGCCGCCGCGCGCAGCGCACTGTTCGCGCTCTGAGGGGGCCGGGCAAAGACTCAGCGCCCGGTGCTGCGGCGATGCCTGCATGTCTCCCGGGCGCTGAGTTGAACTGCTCTCAGGATGCCCCCGCCCGCGGCAGGGTGTCAACCCCGCAGGGGGGTGCCACCGGCGCCCGAGCGTGTTTGGATGGACGCATGACACAAGACCGCACGAAGCCCGAGTTCGACGCCCCCGAGGGCCCCGCACCCTCCGACCTCGTCATCCGCGACCTCATCGTGGGCGACGGCGCGGAAGCCAAGCCCGGCGACACCGTCACCGTGCACTACGCCGGCGTCGAGTACGACTCAGGCGAGGAGTTCGACTCGTCGTGGGGCCGGGGCGAGAGCATCCAGTTTCCGCTGCGCGGCCTCATCCAGGGATGGCAGGACGGCATCCCCGGCATGAAGGTCGGCGGACGCCGTGAGCTCGTCATCCCGCCGCACCTGGCCTACGGCCCCGCCGGCGGCCACTTCCTCGGCGGCAAGACGCTCGTCTTCATCATCGATCTCATCGCGGTCGGCTGACCCGACCGGAGCGACGGGAAGGGCGGATGCTGCGGCATCCGCCCTTTCTTCGTGCAGGAATTCTCCATTCACGGGAATGGAATGGCCGAACGCGCCGTTCTCCTCCTGCAAGCTGCCGTTCCACGGCCCCACCTGAGGAGAACCATGACCGACACCACCGCCCCCGAGATTCCCGGCTACAAGACGGGCACCTGGGTGCTCGACCCCTCGCACAGCGAGGTCTCGTTCAGCGTGCGCCACATGATGATCTCGAAGGTGCGCGGCGCCTTCGGCCTGAAGAGCGCCACGATCGTCGCCCCCGAGAACCCGCTCGAGGCGAAGGTCACGGCATCCGTCGACGTCGCCTCGGTCGACACCAAGGACGAGGGCCGCGACACCCACCTGCGCTCGGCCGACTTCTTCGACGTCGAGCAGTACCCCACGCTCGACTTCGTCTCGACCGGCGTGCGCGTCGACGGCGGCGACTTCCTCGTCGACGGCGACCTCACCATCCGCGGCATCACCAAGCCCGCGACCTTCGAGCTCGAGTTCGGCGGCTTCGGCACCGACCCGTGGGGCAACTACAAGGCCGGCGCGACGGCCAAGACCGTCGTCAACCGCGAGGACTACGGCCTGACCTGGAACGCGGCGCTCGAGACCGGCGGCGTGCTGGTCGGCAAGGACGTCACGATCACGCTCGACCTGCAGGGTTCGCTGCAGGCCTGAGCGGGTCTTCGGAGGGCGGATGCTGTGCGCACAGCATCCGCCCTCCGTCATGTCCGGCGGCGCAGCCTGTCCTGCGCGAGCAGGATGCCGAGGAAGACGATGAGAGCGCCCGCCGGCTCGTTCCAGCTGACGGCCTCGCCGAGAACCACGACCCCGAGGATCACCCCGACGACGGGGGTGATGTAGGTGACCGTCGAGGCGCGGGTGGGGCCCCAGGCGCGTACGGCGTTCTGATTCCAGATGTAGGCGACGCCGGTGCCCAGGCACCCCAGCAGCACGACGCTGCCGACGACCCACGGGTCGAGCGAGACCGGGGTGAGCACGAGCACGGGCGTGAGCAGGGCCATGATCGCCGCGGCGATGCCGATGTTCAGGAACGAGAAGACCAGTGCGCTGACGCCCGTGTCGGAGGCGAAGCGGCGCATGTAGGCGAGGCTGAAGCCGTAGCACGCGGTGGCACCCAGGATCGCGAACTGGGCGACGAGGCTCTGCGAGAGGTCGAGGCCCTGCCACGGCGCGATGATCACCATCACCCCGAGGATGCCCAGCAGGATGCCGGCGATCTGCACCGGCTTGAGCTTCTCGACGCGGAACACCGCCCACGCCATGATCGCCGTCATGATCGGCGTCGTCGCGTTGTAGATGCTCGCAAGGCCGCTGGACACGTGCTGCTGCGCCCACGAGAACAGCAGGAAGGGCACGACGCAGAACGAGACCGCCAGCACCGTCAGGTGCCCCCAGACGGCCGCGCGCCGCGGCAGCCTCTCGCGGCGCAGCGCGACGAACAGGCCGAGGGTCAGGCCCCCGAGAATGAGGCGCGACCAGGCGACCTGTGCGGGGGAGATGCCGGTGAGGGCGACCTTCATGAACAGGAAGCTGGACCCCCACACGATGCCGCACAGCACGAACTGCACCGCGATCGAGGCGGAGGAGGCGGTCGCGGTGTCTGTGTGCGAGGCGGTGGTGGTCACCGGGCGACTCTATTGCCCGGCACAGACCCGCGCGGGCGCAGGCGCGTGCTTCGTCCGGAAACCGGCGGACAGCGGCAGTCCGGCTACGGCACGGGGTGCTGCGCGTCGTAGGCACGGAAGCCGGGGCTCAGCCGCACGAGCAGCCCCACGAGCCCCACGATCACGAAGCCGCCCAGGAGCGGAGGGAACCACAGCGCCGTGAACGTCGCGACCGTGCCGGCATAGAGCGCGCCGATCCGCGGGCCGCCGGCGACCACGACCGTGAAGATGCCCTGCAGTCGCCCGCGCATCGCGTCGGGGACGGCTGCCTGCATCATCGTCGAGCGATAGATCGCGCTGACGTTGTCGGCGGCGCCGGTGATGGCGAGGGCCACCATCGCCAGGGCGATGAGCGCGAGGTTGGCATGGTCCTCATCGACGACGGCGGGGGCGAACCAGCCGAGCTGCGCGGCCAGCAGCACGAGGCCGAACACGACGGTCGCGGCCCCGAACACCTGGATCGCGCGCTGGATGCCGATGCCGTGGTGGCGCACGCGCCCGATCGGGCCAGAGAACAGGCTCGAGAAGAACGCGCCGGCGGCGATGGATGCCGTGAGCACCCCCGTCGTGATCGCTCCGCCGCCCAGCAGCACCGCGCCGATCGCGGGGAACAGGGCAAGAGGATGGCCGAACGTCATCGCGATGATGTCGAGGATGTACTGCAGGCGGATGTTGCCGGCCCGCCGCAGGAACCGCAGGCCGTCGCGCAGCGACTCCACCCCCGGCTTGACGATCTCGCCCTCCGGTTTGATCGAGGGCAGCGTCCACAGGCCGAGGAAGAGCGTCGTCATCAGCAGCACGTCGATGGAGTAGGTCCAGGCGTACCCGGCGAAGGCCACGAGCACACCCGCCAGGGCGGGACCCGCCATCACCATGATCCCGACCGTTATCCCCTGCAGGGCGGCGGCGGCCGGCAGCAGGTCGCGGGGGATGAGCCGAGGGGTGATCGCCGACTTGGTCGCCCCGACGATCGAGTTGGCGGCCGAGTTGACGACGCTCAGCACATACAGCCACACCACGGTCTCCAGCTGCGCCCAGGCGAGCACGGCCAGCAGCAGCGTCGAGGCGAAAGTGACGACCGCAGCCAGCATCGCGACGAGTCGACGGTCGAACGCGTCGGCCAGCATCCCGCCGTACAGGCCCGCGATGATCATGGGCACGAGGCCGGCCACCGCGACCATCGACACGGCGAACGTGTCGCCGGTGAGCTCGTACACGTGCAGCATGACCGCCACGATCGTGAGCTGACCGCCCAGGCCCGCGAGGGTCGAGCCGATCCAGAGCCTCGTGAAGGCGGGGCTGACGGCGAACGGGCGCAGATCGATGAAGTGGTCGCGCCGCAGACGCGGCATCACAGCGGGCGCTCGGGGTGGA
Organism: Microbacterium fluvii; assembly: GCF_025515205.1. Taxonomy (GTDB): domain Bacteria; phylum Actinomycetota; class Actinomycetes; order Actinomycetales; family Microbacteriaceae; genus Microbacterium; species Microbacterium fluvii. Next base: position 736,097 of record NZ_JAOPFX010000001.1, read on the forward strand.
TCACTCATCGAGCCTAAACGCTGGTAGACTCTTCAGGTTGCCGTTCGATCGGCCGCGGATAAAGAGAGCCCACGCATCAGGCGTCGGGCGCCGCGCAACAAGCAGAGAGGGGATCACCTATGGCACTGGAAGCAGACGTCAAGAAGGCGATCATCGAAGAGTACGCGACGCACCCCGGTGACACCGGATCCCCCGAGGTGCAGGTCGCGATGCTGACGCAGCGCATCAAGGACCTCACCGAGCACCTCAAGGAGCACAAGCACGACCACCACTCGCGTCGTGGCCTGTTCCTGCTCGTCGGTCAGCGCCGTCGCCTCCTGGGTTACCTCCAGGAAGTCGACATCAACCGTTACCGCTCGCTCATCGAGCGCCTCGGTCTGCGTCGCTAATCGCACCCAGCGTTCAATCGCGCAAAACATTCTTGGAGAGCCGCCCCTGGTGTGGGGCGGCTCTCGCCTTTTCTGGTGGATGCCGGGCGCTCAGGCGCGGGCGGCCAGCAGGTCGGCGTGCCAGCGCTCGGCGACGTCGGGGTGCGCGCGCAGGCGGGACTTGAGCGCGTTCTCGCCGTAGAGCGCGTGGATCGGGTTGGCCGGGTCGCGGGTGACGCCCTTCGCCTGCGCGGCGAGCTCGGCCGGCAGCTCGATCAGCGGCAGCTGCGCGTCGAGCGCGGGGTTGAAGAAGAAGGGCACCGAGATGCGGTCGTCCGGCCAGGTCGGTGAGACCACCCGGTGGTCGGTGGCGATGAGGTAGCCGTTCGTGGCGTACTCGAGCATCTCGCCGATGTTCACGACGAAGGCGCCGGGCACCGGGGGAGCATCCACCCATTCGCCGTCGCGGCGCACCTGCAGGCCGCCCTTGCCCGGCTCGACCCACAGCAGCGTCAGCACGCCCGAGTCCTTGTGCGCGCCGACTCCTTGCTGAGGCGTCGGGTCGTCCTTGCCCGGGTAGCGGACGATCTTCAGCAGTGTCGACGGCTCGCCGAAGTGCTCGTCGAAGTACGATTCCGGTGCCCCGAGCGCGAGCGCCCACGCGCGCAGCAGCCGGCGGGCGACGCCGGCGAGGTGCTCCTGCCACTCGGTGACCACCTCGCGCAGCTCGGGCTGGGCGTCGGGCCAGAGGTTGGGTCCGATGAGCCGCGCGAAGTCGGGCGCGTCGGGGTCGGCGACGGCGGCGCGCTCCGGCCCGATGTCGATCTGCTCTCGCCAGTCGACCTTGCCCTGCGTGCGCTCGCCGCCGATGCGCGTGTAGCCGCGGAAGTGCGGACTGCCGACGTTCTCGATCGCGAGCTTGTCGGCTTCGGGGAGCGCGAAGAAGTCGCGCGCCGCGCGGTGCAGCCGCGCCTCGAGCTCGGCGGTGACCCCCGTGCCGGTCAGATAGAAGAAGCCGACGTCGTGGGTCGCCGCCCGCAGCTCGCCGAGGAAGCGCCGTGCGGCGTCCTCGCCCTGATCCGGCAGCGACAGGTCGAGGATCGGAAGGGTGAGCTCTGAGGTCATGCAGCCGACGGTAGGGGCCGCGCGCCGGCATCCGCTCGTTTGTTGCCGACGATTACCGCGGGAATAACCTGGACGGGCGCGCGTTCCATCATCTACATTCACTTGAATACAAGCGGATGCTGCGGCATCCGGGAAGCGGGAAGCGGACGTGGACGAGAACACGACAGGTCAGCAGGTGCAGTTCGGGCTGTTCACCGTGAGCGACATCACCCAGGACCCGACGACGGGGCACACCCCCAGCGAGGCCGAGCGCATCCAGGCGACCGTGACGATCGCCAAGCACGCCGAAGAGGTCGGCCTCGATGTCTTCGCCCTCGGCGAGCACCACAACCCTCCGTTCTTCTCGAGCTCACCGACGACGACGCTCGCCTACATCGCGGGGCAGACCGAGCGCCTGCTGCTGTCGACGGCGACGACCCTCATCACGACGAACGACCCGGTGAAGATCGCCGAGGACTACGCGATGCTGCAGCATGTCTCGGGCGGCCGCGTCGACCTCATGCTCGGCCGCGGCAACACCGGCCCTGTGTACCCCTGGTTCGGCAAGGACATCCGTCAGGGGCTGCCGCTGACGATCGAGAACTACCAGCTGCTGCACCGGCTGTGGCGTGAAGACGTCATCGACTGGGAGGGCAAGTTCCGCACGCCCCTGCAGGGCTTCACCTCGACTCCGCGGCCGCTCGACGACGTGCCGCCGTTCGTGTGGCACGGCTCGATCCGCACGCCCGAGATCGCCGAGCAGGCCGCCTACTACGGCGACGGCTTCTTCGCGAACAACATCTTCTGGCCCGCTGAGCACTATCAGCGCCTCATCGCGCTCTACCGCCAGCGCTGGGAGCACTACGGCCACGGCGCGCCCGAGACGGCGATCGTGGGGCTGGGCGGTCAGGCGTTCATGGCGCGCAACTCTCAGGACGCCGTCGCGCAGTTCCGCCCCTACTTCGACGCCGCTCCGGTCTACGGCCACGGACCGAGCCTCGAGGACTTCTCGCAGATGACGCCGCTCACCGTCGGCTCGCCGCAGCAGGTCATCGACCGCTACGCGGGCATGCGCGAGCTGTTCGGCGACTACCAGCGCCAGCTCTTCCTCATGGACCACGCGGGGCTTCCGCTGAAGATCGTGCTCGAGCAGCTCGACTTCCTCGGCGGCGAGGTCGTGCCGGTGCTCCGGCGCGAGTTCGCCAAGGACCGCCCGGCGAACGTGCCCGACGGCCCCACGCATGCCGGTCTCGTGAAGGCCAAGTACGGCGACGGACCGGTGCGTCAGCCGCGACCCAACGCGAACCGCGGAGACAACGTCACGGGCGGCTCGCCCTATCAGGACACCGAGGCAGTCGAGAACGCCAAGCCCGGCTCGGCGTTCGGCGCCGCCGCGACCAGGACGGGGGCCTGAGATGACCGAGCGCCGCATCGCCGTCATCTCGGCGGGGCTGTCGAATCCCTCGTCGACCCGCATGCTCGCCGATCGCCTGACCGGCGCCACCCTCGCGCAGCTGCGCACGCAGGGCGTCGAGGCGACCGCCGACGTGTTCGAGCTGCGGGACTACGCGCACGCCATCACCGACAATCTGCTCACGGGATTCGCTCCGACAGAGCTCGAATCGATGATCAACACCGTCGTCTCCGCCGACGCGATCATCGCCGTCACGCCGATCTTCTCGACGAGCTACTCGGGTCTGTTCAAGTCGTTCATCGATGTGCTCGACCCAGACGCGATCGCCGGAAAGCCCGTGCTCATCGGCGCCAACGCCGGAACGGCGCGGCACTCGCTCGCGATCGACTACGCGATCCGGCCGCTGTTCGCCTACCTGCACGCGGATGCCGTCTCCACCGGCGTCTTCGCGGCATCGGCGGACTGGGGCTCGGCCGCAGACGACGTCGCGCCGCTGAGCGCGCGCGTCGAGCGGGGCGCGCGTGAACTCGCCGACGCGATCGCACGGCGGGAGCAGGCAGTGGCTGCGGATCCCTTCGACCCGGCGACCTATCTCGGCGAGGGCCGGTCGTTCGACCACCTGCTGGGCGGCCTCGCCGGGGAGTGAGCCGGTTCGGGCTCGTGACCAGGCGCGGGTTCAGCCGCTCTTGCGGCGGAACTCGCGCTTGGTGACGGCCTCGTGCGTGCCGTGCACGGCCGAGTCGCCGTCGAGGTGGGCCTCGCCGTCGCGGTGCTGCGCGTTCTTCTTGTCGAGCGCCTCTTTGAACTTGCGCTTCATCTCGTCGGATGCGGCGCCATCGGGCTTCGCTGAGCTGCTCATCCCTCCACCCTAGGCGCATCCTCCGACCTCGGCCAGGGCCGCGATTTGGCGGGGGGCTGCGCGCCGGGTAGTCTGGAGACATCCGAAGACCGCCGGTCATCGACGTGCGCTCACGTGCACCGAGATCGAAGCGCTGCGAAAGCAGAGGGCCCGCGCAGGTGTCACGAACGATTCTCCTGGAAACAGGTTCTCGAAGCTCCGTGCGCTTGCGCCGGAGCTTTTCTCTTTTGCCGCGAAGACCGACGCCTGAGGCCGACGCTCCGCCACCGCGGCGCGTCACGTACACACAAGGAGTGACCATGGCGCAGAAGGATGCATCGGTTGCCGAGCTCACGAAGAACTTCGAGGACTCGAACGCCGTACTGCTGACCGAGTACCGCGGTCTGACGGTCGCCCAGCTCAAGCAGCTGCGCAACAGCATCCGTCAGGACGCGGAATACGCCGTGGTGAAGAACACGCTGACCAAGATCGCCGCGAACAACGCGGGGATCACGTCGCTGGACGACGACCTCAAGGGTCCGTCGGCCATCGCCTTCGTGCACGGTGACTTCGTCGCCGCCGCCAAGGCCCTGCGTGACTTCGCCAAGGCCAACCCGCTTCTGGTGATCAAGGGCGGCGTGTTCGAGGGCAATGCCCTCAGCGCCGACGAGGTCAACAAGTACGCCTCGCTCGAGAGCCGTGAGGCTCTGCTGGCGAAGGCTGCGGGCATGATGAAGGCGACGATGGGCAAGGCCGCGGCCACCATCGACGCGCTTCGCGAAAAGCTGGAGACCGCCGAGGCCGCGTGAGCGACCGGCGATCCCGTCCCCACACAACCCCATCTATCTAGGAGAAACATCATGGCGAAGCTCACCACTGAGGAGCTGCTTCAGCAGTTCGCCGACCTGACCCTCGTCGAGCTCAGCGAGTTCGTGAAGGCGTTCGAGGAGAAGTTCGACGTCACCGCTGCTGCTCCCGTCGCCGTTGCCGGCGCCGGTGGCGCGGGCGCCGAGGCCGCTGTCGAGGAGGAGAAGGACTCGTTCGACGTCATCCTCGAGGCCGCAGGCGACAAGAAGATCCAGGTCATCAAGACGGTCCGCGAGCTCACCTCGCTGGGCCTCGGCGAGGCGAAGGCCGTCGTCGACGGTGCCCCCAAGGCCGTGCTCGAGGGCGCGAACAAGGAGACCGCCGAGAAGGCGAAGGCCGCTCTCGAAGAGGCCGGTGCTACGGTCACGCTCAAGTAACTCTCACGAGTTCACGAAGGCCCCGGATGCTGTCATCCGGGGCCTTCGTCATGCCTGCGCGAGCGCGGAGGTGGAGCTGCGCACGATCAGCCGTGCCTGCATCTGCACCGAGGTCGGCGGCCGGTGCGGTTCGTCCAGGTGCGCCAGCAGCAGCTCGACGGCCGCCGCGCCCTGCTGACGGGGGAGCTGCTGCAGGGTCGTGAGCGAGAACATCTCGGCGTACTCGTGGTCGTCGATGCCGACGACGCTGAGTGCCCCTGGCACCGGCACGCCGAGCCGCCGCGAGGCGATGATCGCGCCGATCGCGACTTCGTCGCAGACGGCCACCAGGGCGCTGGGCCTGGTGCGGGAATCGCCGAGCAGATCGACGGCCGCGTCGTAGCCGCCAGGGATGCTGACCTCCGAGCGCACATGCCGCGTCGTCGAGGCGAGGCCGGCCTCGGCCATGGCCGCTTCGTACCCGGTGAGCCGGCGACGGTCGACCTGCGCCCAGTGCTCACCCACGCCACCGCCGAGGAACACGATGTCGGTGTGCCCGAGGGCGATGAGGTGCTCTGTCGCCCTCCGCGCGGCGTAGTCGTCGTCGATCGAGACGACGCTCGAGCCCTCGTCGGCGCCGACCACCGAGACGATCGGGCGCCCGATCTGCATGAGCCGCTGCAGTTCGCGATCCTCGGGCTCCAGGCCCACCGCGATGAGGCCGTCGAAGCGCTTTCTGGCCAGGAAGTCGTCGAAGATGCGCGCTCGCCCCTCGGTGCCCGGCTTCGCGTCGTAGAGGGTCAGGTCGAGCCCGCGCTCCAGCAGTGGCTGCTGGATGCCCTCGAGCACCTCGGCGAAGAACCACCGGTTGACATAGGGCATCACGACGCCGACGTTGCGGGTGCGCCCCGTCGCGAGGCTCACGGCGCTGGTCGAGGGCACGTATCCGAGCGAAGCAGCGGCATCCAGCACGCGACTGCGGGTCGCCTGCGAGACGTGGCCGCTGCCGGTGAGTGCCCGGCTCGCGGTCGCCTTCGACACTCCCGCGAGCGCGGCGACGTCCGCGATGCCGCTCATCATGCTGACTCCACTCCGTCGTGGGAACGAACCGGGCGCACCTTCTGGAACCGGTTGCACCAGAGTATGGCGTGGGATACTCCTCCGCTGCCACGCGCCGCCGCATCCAGTTATGCACCTGTGATGAATCGCGCGTTGTGTCGGCCCGCGCTCATCCCCTAGCGTGACTGGAAGCGGTTCCCGAGCCGACGTCGATCGACTCCGGTGGCCGGCGTTCCTGCATCACTCAACGAGGAGGACACATGAAGGCACACGGACGGGGGAGGACCCTCATCTCCGTCGCAGCTCTGGGCGCGGTCGGCATCGTCGTCGCGGGCTGCTCGGGCGGACCCGGCGACACCGGCGGCGGCGCAAGCGGCGGCGCAGACGACAACGTCGTCACTGTGTACGGCACGATCGCCGACACCGAGGCCGAACTGCTCGAGCAGTCGTGGGCCGATTGGGAAGACGAGAACGGCATCGACATCAAGTACGAGTCGTCGAAGGAGTTCGAGGCGCAGATCGCCGTGCGCGCGCAGGGCGGCAACGCTCCCGACATCGCGATCTTCCCGCAGCCCGGCCTCATGGCCGACATGGCGACCCGCGGGTACCTCAAGCCGGCACCCGAAGCGGTGCAGAAGAACGTCGCCGACGGGTGGACAGAAGACTGGGCCAATTACGCGACGGTCGACGGCACGCTCTACGGCGCGCCGCTGATGGCCAGCGTCAAGGGCTGGGTCTGGTACTCGCCGTCGTTCTTCGAAGAGCACGGCTACGAGATCCCCACCGACTGGCAGGGTCTGCTCGACCTCACGGCCCAGATCCAGTCCGACACCGACAGCCCGCCCTGGTGCATCGGCTTCGGCTCCGACGCGGCGACCGGCTGGCCGGGCACCGACTGGGTCGAAGACATCGTGCTGCGCCAGAGCGGCACCGACGTCTACGACAAGTGGGTCTCGAACGAGATCCCGTTCACCGACCCCGCCATCAAGAGCGCGTTCGACGAATTCGGCAAGATCGCCCTCAACCCCGACTACGTCAACGCGGGCTTCGGCGACATCAAGTCGATCGTCACGACGCCGTTCGGCGACCCGGCGACGGCCTTGGTCGACGGCGACTGCGCCCTGCACCACCAGGCCTCGTTCTATGACGGCTTCATCACGGATGCCGGCGGCACCGTGGCAGAAGACGGCGACATCTGGGCCTTCCTGCTGCCCCCCTACGAGGCGGGCGGGTCGAGCTCCGGTGCGGTCGTGACCGGCGGCGGCGAGATCGTGGCGGCCTTCGACGACGCAGAGTCGACGCAGAAGGTGCAGGAGTACCTCTCCAGCGCCGACTGGGCGAACTCCCGCGTCGCGCTGGGCGGTGTGATCAGCGCGAACAAGGGGCTCGACCCCGCGAACGCGTCGAGCAACATCCTCAAGGAGGCCATCAGCATCCTGCAGGACGACACCACGACGTTCCGCTTCGACGCGTCGGACCTGATGCCGTCTGCGGTCGGCTCCGGCACGTTCTGGAAGGGCATGATCGACTTCGTCAACGGCACCGACACCGACACGGTGCTGCAGCAGATCGAGGCCGGCTGGCCGTCGAGCTGATCGGAGAGTGAGAGCGGGGTCGCCCCGAACGGCGGCCCCGCTCCCTTTCCGCACCCACCCGAGTCCACCGTCGCACTCGAGAAAGGTCCTCATGTCCGCCAGAGAGTTCTTCATTTGGCTGAGCACGCTCTCGCCGTTCCTGGAGATCGTCGTCATCGTCGGGGTCTTCCTCGCCGTCGTGGCGCTGATCCTCTTCTTCGTCGAGATCGCCCCTCGCAAGGGGCGCGTCTACACCTACATCCGTCTGGCCGCCTGCATCGCGGGGCCGGCCTTCGTGTTCTGGTTCCTGCAGTCCTACCAGTGGGCGATCGCGTCGGCGGCGGTCTTCGGGCTGCTCTTCTTCTTCCTCGACAAGCGCGCGAAAGACGGGCAGGGCTCGCTCTTCCAGCTGTGGGGCTTCCTCACCCCCGCGATCGCGCTGATCCTGGTGGGGCTGGTGGTGCCGACCATCCAGACCTTCATCCAGGCGTTCATGAACTCGTCGAGCACGCAGTTCATCGGCTTCGCCAACTTCGAGTGGGTCTTCACGAACCCGCAGAATGTGCGCATCATCGTCAACACGCTGCTGTGGGTGCTCATCGCGCCGATCGTGTCGACGTCGGCGGGCCTGGCCTACGCCTACTTCATCGACAAGACCCGCGGCGAGAAGTACTACAAGATCCTCGTGTTCATGCCGATGGCGATCTCGTTCGTGGGCGCCTCGATCATCTGGCGCTTCATGTACACCGCACGTCCGGAGGGGCAGAACCAGATCGGTCTGCTCAACCAGATCATCGTGTGGTTCGGCGGAGAGCCCTACAACTTCCTCGCCGACGACCCATGGAACTCGCTGTGGCTCATCGTGGTGTTCATCTGGATCCAGACCGGATTCGCGATGGTCGTGCTCTCGGCGGCCATCAAGGGCGTTCCCACCGAGCAGCTCGAGGCGGCCGAGCTCGACGGCACCAACGGCTGGCAGAAGTTCTTCAACGTCATCGTGCCCGGCATCCGCCCCGCACTCATCGTGGTGCTGACGACGATCTCGATCGCGTCGCTGAAGGTCTTCGACATCGTGCGCACGATGACGGCGGGCGCCAACAACACCTCGGTGCTGGCCAACGAGATGTACACGCAGTTCAAGAACTTCGAGGCGGGGCGATCGGCCGCCTACGCCGTCATCCTGTTCATCCTGGTCGTGCCGCTGGTCGTGTACAACGCCGTGCAGCTGAAGAAGCAGAGGGAGATCCGCTGATGTCCGTCACACCCGCAGAGCTCCCGCTCAACACCGAGGCGGCCACGACCCTCAAGCGCGGCGAGCGCAGGGCCGAATCGGGCCTCGGTCGCACCAAGCGGCGCCTCACCTCGCGATGGGCGACGGTCGCCGCCATCATCATCGCGGCGATGTGGATCACGCCGACCTTCGGCCTGTTCGTCACGTCGTTCCGGCCGCAGCAGCTGATCCAGACGACCGGCTGGTGGACGGTCTTCGAGAACTGGGGCTGGACGCTCGACAACTACTCGACCGCTCTTCAGGCCGGCAACAGCCAGCTGACGATGGCGGGCGCGTTCGTCAACTCGATCGCGATCACGGTCCCGGCGGTGATCATCCCGCTGTCGATCGGGATGCTCGCGGCCTACGCGTTCGCGTGGATGGATTTCCGCGGCCGCAACGTGCTGTTCATCGGCATCTTCGCCCTGCAGATCGTGCCGATCCAGATGGCTCTGGTTCCGCTGCTGCTGCTGTTCTCGCGCGGCACGATCTTCGGGTTCCCGATCATCCAGGCGATCGGCTCATCGGGCTACACGCAGGTGTGGATCGCGCACACGATCTTCGGCCTTCCGCTGATCATCTTCCTGCTGCACAACTTCGTCTCGGAGATCCCCCGAGAGGTGATCGAGGCGGCGAGGGTCGACGGCGCAGGGCACGGGCAGATCTTCTTCCGCCTGATCCTGCCGCTGACCGCCCCGGCGATCGCGGCGGTCGGCATCTTCCAGTTCCTGTGGGTGTGGAACGACCTGCTGGTGGCCCTCATCTTCGCCGACGGCAACGTGGCGCCCATCACGAAGCTGCTGGCCGAGATGACGGGCAGCCGCGGTCAGGACTGGTACCTGCTCACGGCGGGCGCGTTCATCGCGATCGTCGTGCCGCTGATCGTGTTCCTGTCGCTGCAGCGCTACTTCGTGCGGGGTCTGCTGGCAGGGTCCACCAAGGGGTAGGCGGATGCCGTCCGCTCGGGCTCAGCCGGTGCAGCCGAGCCGGGCCTGAGCGGACTGCATCGCGTCGATCTCGGCCGTCTGGGTCTCGATGACGGCCTGGGCGAACTGCAGCACGCGGGGCTGGGACCCGAGTTCGATGACCGCCTCGGCCATCGGCACGGCGCCCTCGTGGTGGCGGATCATGAGCCCCAGGAACAGGCAGTCGGCCTCGGTGCCCGTCGCCGCGTTCAGCTCGGCGAGCTCGGCATCGGTCGCCATGCCCATCTGGGCCTCGAGCTCCTCGGTCGAGAGCTGCTCGGTGTCGCCGTGGCCGGCGTGCTCGTCGGAGGTCGCCATCCAGCTCATGAGCGGGCCGTCGGCCTGCGGGAGGCCCCACTGTACGAGCCAGTCGTACATCTCGCCCTTCTGGGCGGACTGGCCGGTCGCGATGTCGTACGACAGGGCGCGCACGGTGTCGTCGTCGGTCGTGCGGTACACCTGCATCGCCATCTCGACGGCCTGCGCGTGATGCACCTGCATGTCGCGGGCGAAGCCCGCCTCGGCCGAGTCGGAGGTCGGCGTCGCCGTCTGCTGCGCGACGCCGAAGGTCGAGAACCGGCCGATCGCGAACGCGGCGCCGGCGATCAGCAGCACCGCCAGCATCCACGGCCAGATGCGGGCAGGGCCCTGCCGTTCGTCGGTCACGAGACCTTGCCGGGGCCGTCGATGCCGCCGGTGCAGGCGGCGTTGGGCTCGGGGGCGCTCGTGGAGCGCCAGTAGGCGGCCAGGAACTCGCCGATGCGCTCGTCGTCGGCCGAGTCGACCTTGACCTGCGCGTTCCAGGCGCTGAGAACGATGGGGGAGTCGAGGCCGTCGTAGGGCGAGAGCACGATGTAGCTCGAGGGCAGCTGGGCCTTGAGGGTGGCGAGCTCTGCATCGTCGACCTGGGCGGCGTCGTAGGTGATCCACACGGCGCCGTGCTCGAGCGCATGCACGGCGTTCTCGTTCTGCTGCGGCTCGGTGTAGACGCCGCAGTTGAGCCAGACGGCGTTGTGGTCGCCGCCGGCAGGCGGGTTCTGCGCGTAGTCGACGGTGCCTTCGACGTGGTTCGCGGTGTTCTCGAAGGTCTCAAGACCCGAGATGCCGGTGCCGTCGCCGTCGCCGCGGGCGATCTCGACCGGGCGCGGCGTCAAGACGACCGAGGCGACGATGAGGGCGACGACCACGAGGGTCGCGACGGAGCCGACGGTCCACCACACGGCCTTCGAGCGGCGGCGCTTGGCGAGCTGCCGCTGGTACTCGGCGAGCTTCTCCTGGCGCTTCTGCTCGCGCTGCTGCTTGACGGTGAGGTCGATCTTGGCCTGCGTCGCGGGGTTGCCGCTGGTGCGCTTGGGGGAGGAGGACATGTGCTGTGCTCTCGGCTCGGGCCTCGGGAGGGCGGCGGGTCGGGCGCCGCGATGCGGCGGAATCCCAGCCTATGCGCCTGAATGGGGGTGAAGGCTGGGAGAAGGCCAGGATGTGCGTCGTGCCAGGATGGCGGGATGCCGCCTCAACCGATCTCCTTCGCCCGGCCGCTGTGGATCGGCCTGGGGCTGCTCGCGGCGGGCGTGCTGCTGGGCGTCGGCATCGCCGTCGGCCTGGGCGCGCAGCCCTGGGCGATCGACGCGTGGTGGCAGGACCTGCTCGCCGGCGCCAGAGGCCCGGTGCTGCTGGCCTTCGCCTACGGCATGGACTTTCTCGGCGGGGGCTGGTTCGCCGTCTGGGTCGTCCCGCTCGGCGGCGCGCTCGCGCTGCTGATCGCGCGGCGGCCGTGGGGGGCGCTGCTGTTCCTGCTGGCCTCGATGGTGTCGGCGGGCCTCGTGCAGGTGCTCAAGCACGCCGTCGGCCGCGCGCGGCCAGAAGACATGATCGTGGTGTCGGACTACGGCTCCTTCCCCTCGGGTCACGTCGCGAACGCCGCGACCCTCGCCGTGGTGCTGTGGATGCTCTTCCCCCGGCTGTGGGTCGCCATCGCCGGCGCGGGATGGGTCGTGCTGATGGCCTTCTCGCGCACCTACCTCGGTGCGCACTGGCTCAGCGACACGGTCGGCGGGGCGCTCGTGGGGGCGGCATCCGCCCTGTTGGTCGCCGCCGCTCTCGCCGTGCCGCTCGCCCGAGAGGACGCCCGTGTGCGACCGGGAGCGCCGTCGCTAGAGTGAGCGCCATGAGCGCCGACCAGCCCGATCCCGCCGAAGCAGAGCTCGAGCGCCTTCGCGCCGAAGCCGCAGCCGCCGAGGCCGAGGCCAGAGCCGCGCAGGCCAGGGCGGCGCTGGCGGCCGCAGAGGCCGCGGCCGCCCAGGCGAGGGCGGCGGGTGCCGCGGCCCCCGCATCCGCTCCGCCCGCGGCCCCCGCATCCGCTCCGCCCGTGGCTCCCGCCTCCCCGCCAGATCAGGAGATCTCGCCGACACAGGACGATTCGGCCCAGAAGCCTCCTGCTTCAGCCGAATCACCTGATCTCGCGAGCGCGCCGGAGCCGGATGCTGCGGCACCGCCCGCCGGCCCGCTCGACGCCGACGAGATCGCCGCGATCGCGAAGGGCTACACCTTCGAGGGTGCCACGCTCGACCTCGGCGCCCTGATGAACACCGAGCCGGTGCCCGAGGCGCAGATCCGCATTCCGCTGGCCATGATGAACCGCCACGGGCTGGTCGCCGGGGCCACCGGAACCGGCAAGACCCGCACCCTGCAGGGGCTCGCCGAGCAGCTCGCCGCCCAGGGCGTGCCGGTGTTCGCCGCCGATATCAAGGGCGACCTGTCGGGGGTGGCGTCCCCGGGCGAGCCGAGCGACAAGCTGCTGGCGCGCACCGCGGCGATCGGCCAGGACTGGAAGCCCGAGGCATCGGTCACCGAGTACTTCGCCCTCGGCGGCATCGGCAAGGGCGTGCCGGTGCGGGCGACCGTCAGCGGATTCGGGCCGCTGCTGCTGAGCAAGGTGCTGGGGCTGAACGCGACGCAGGAGTCGAGCCTGGGCCTCGTGTTCCACTACGCCGACGCGCACGGGCTGGCCCTGGTCGACCTCAGCGACCTGCGCGCCGTGCTGACCTACCTCACGAGCGACGAGGGCAAGGTCGAGCTCAAAGACCTCGGCGGACTGTCGGCGGCGACGGCCGGGGTGATCCTGCGCGAGCTCATCACTTTCGCCGACGACGGGGCGGACGTCTTCTTCGGCGAGCCCGAGTTCGCGGTGACCGACCTGCTGCGCGTCGCCCCCGACGGCCGCGGGGTCGTGAACCTCCTGGAGGTGCCGGGGGTGGCCGACAAGCCGGCCCTCTTCTCGACGTTCCTGATGTACCTGCTGGCGGAGCTGTTCGAGGTGCTGCCCGAAGTGGGAGACGCCGACAAGCCCAAGCTCGTGTTCTTCTTCGACGAGGCGCATCTGCTGTTCCGCGACGCGTCGAAGGACTTCCTCGCCGCCATCACGCAGACGGTGCGGCTCATCCGCTCGAAGGGGGTCGGCGTCTTCTTCGTGACGCAGACGCCGAAAGACGTGCCCGGCGACGTGCTCGCCCAGCTCGGCTCGCGCGTGCAGCACGCCCTGCGCGCCTTCACCCCCGACGACGCCAAGGCGCTGCGGGCGACCGTGGGCACCTACCCGAAGAGCGGCTACGACCTCGAGCGCGTGCTGCAGGAGCTCGGCACGGGCGAGGCGATCGTCACCGTCATGAGCGAGAAGGGCGCGCCGACGCCGGTCGCGTGGACCAGGCTGCGCGCGCCGCAGGGCCTCATGTCGCCCACGCCCGACCCCGAGATCGAGCGGGCCGTGCACGCCTCGCCGCTGCTGGCGAGGTACGGCACCGCGATCGACCGCGAGTCGGCTCGCGAGATCCTCACCGCCAAGATGAAGGCGGCGCAGGACGCGGATGCTGCCGCCACCGCCGCCGCCGAGAAGGCCAAGGCCGAGGCGGAGCTGGCCAAGCAGCAGGCCGCGATCGACAAGCAGCAGGCCGCCGCCGACCGCAAGGCCCAGCAGGAGTACGAGCGGCTGCTGAAGAAGACCGCCGGCACCAGTCGCACGACGCGCAAGAGCACGAAATCGCCGCTGGAGGAGATCCTGGGCTCCGCCACCACGCGGTCGGTGCTCAACACCGTCATCAGGGGCATGTTCGGCAACAGCAGGCGGTGAGCCGCAGGCTTTGCTGAACCGCCGTGGCGACAGCATCCGCCGTACGATCGGACCATGGCGTCGAAGGCACCGAAGCACGACATCGACGAGGCGCGGCTGCGCGTCACCGAGCCCAGGAAGGTCGCGGTGGGCGTGCCCGCCGTGCTGCACGCGCTGCAGATCTCGGAGCGCCAGATGGGGCTCGTGCGCTCGGCGCAGACGCTGCTGCGGGTCAATCAGAGAGACGGCTTCGACTGCCCCGGCTGCGCATGGCCCGAGGAGGACAAGCGGCACGTCGCCGAGTTCTGCGAGAACGGCGCCAAGGCCGTCGCCGAAGAGGCGACGCTGCGCCGGGTGGGCCCCGAGTTCTTCGCCGAGCACTCGGTGGCGGCCCTGCGCGCGCACGACGACTGGTGGCTCGGCCAGCAGGGGCGGCTGACGCATCCGATGATCCTCGACGAGGGCGCGACGCACTACCGGCCGCTCTCGTGGGACGACGCACTGCGCGAGATCGCCGATGCCCTCCGCGATCTCGACGACCCGAACGAGGCGATCTTCTACACATCGGGGCGCACGTCGAACGAGGCGGCGTTCCTCTACCAGCTGCTCGTGCGGGGCCTGGGCACCAACAACCTGCCCGACTGCTCCAACATGTGCCACGAGTCCAGCGGTTCGGCCCTCACCGAGACGATCGGCATCGGCAAGGGCACGGTCTCGATCGACGACATCCACGACGCCGACCTGCTGATCGTCGCGGGACAGAACCCCGGCACGAATCATCCGCGGATGCTGTCGGCCCTCGAGAAGGCGAAGCAGCGCGGCGCGACCATCGTCGCGGTCAATCCGCTGCCCGAGGCCGGCCTCATCCGCTTCGAGAACCCGCAGACGCCGCGGGGCGTGATGCTCGGCGGAACGATGCTCGCCGATGAGTTCGTGCAGATCCGCCTCGGCGGCGACCAGGCCCTCTTCCAGGCGATCGGCAAGCACCTGCTCGAGGTCGAGGAGCGCTCGGGCGGGGTCGTCGACCACGCCTTCGTCGCGGCGCACACGACGGGGTTCGACGCCTACGCCGCCGAGGTCGCGGCGGTCTCGTGGGCCGACCTCGTCGAGGCGACCGGCGTCGCAGAAGACGAGCTGCGCCGAGTGGCGGAGCTCGTGCGCGCATCGAAGGCCACGATCGTGTGCTGGGCGATGGGCCTGACGCAGCACAAGCACTCGGTGCCGACGCTGCGCGACGTCGTGAACGTGCTGCTGCTGCAGGGGAACATCGGGCGGCGCGGCGCGGGCGTATGCCCCGTGCGCGGGCACTCGAACGTGCAGGGCGATCGCACCGTCGGCATCTACGAGAAGCCCGCCGAGGCGTTCCTCGCGGCGCTCGACCGCGAATTCTCGTTCCGCGCTCCCCGCGAGCACGGCCACGACGTCGTCGAGGCGATCCGCGCGATGCGCGACGGCCGAGGCCGCGTCTTCTTCGCGATGGGCGGCAACTTCGTCTCGGCGACCCCCGACACCGCCGTGACCGAGGCGGCGCTGGGCTCGGTCGGGCTCACGGTGCAGGTCTCGACGAAGCTCAACCGCTCGCACGTGGTCACCGGCCGCCGCGCCATCATCCTGCCCACCCTCGGCCGCACCGACCGCGACCGCCGCGGCGGCGTCGACCAGCGCGTCTCGGTCGAAGACTCGATGGGCGCCGTGCACTCCTCGCGGGGGCGGCTCGCGCCGCCCGCCGACGACCTGCTCAGCGAAGTCGCGATCGTGGCGCGGCTGTGCGGACTGCTGTTCGCGGGTCAGCCGACAGCATCCGCCCCTGCCCTCGCCTCGAGCGAGGAGATCTCGCGGAGCGAGGACGCTTCGGGTCGAAAGGGCCCTCGCCCGGCCGGATCTCCTCGCGTCGAGCGAGGAGGGGGAGCGCGGGGCGGTGCCGGCGAGCACGACCGCGGGCTCCCGGAGCGGCCGGAGGCCGAGGAGGCGGAGGGGAGCGACGGGCCGGAGGTGCGGCATCCGTCGAACGTGCCGCGTGCCGACTGGGCGGCGCTCGAGAACGACTATGCGCTCATCCGCGCGCACATCGCGGCGGTGATCCCCGGGTTCGACGACTACGACCGGCGCATCGACAAGGGGCGCACCTTATTCCTGCCGAATGGGCCTCGGGACGAGCGCCGCTTCGCCACGACGAGCGGCCTGGCCCACTTCACGGCGAACCCGCTCGAGTTCCCCCGCATCCCCGCCGGGCGCGTGCTGCTGCAGACCCTGCGCTCGCACGACCAGTACAACACCACGATCTACGGCAAAGACGACCGCTACCGCGGCATCCACGGCGGCAGGCGCGTCGTGCTCGCCCACGCCGACGACATCGCCGCGGCGGGCTTTCTCGACGGCGACGTGGTCGACCTCGTGTCGGAGTGGACCGCCGCCGACGGGCACGTCGAGGAGCGTCGCGCCGAGGAATTCCGGCTCGTGGCCTATGCGACGCCGCGGGGCAACGCCGCCGCCTACTACCCGGAGACCAACGTGCTCGTGCCGCTGGATTCGGTCGCCGATGTGTCGGGCACCCCCACCTCGAAGTCGGTGGTCGTGCGGTTCGAGCGGCGCGGCTGACAAGCACGACCGGTCCGATCGCGCAACCCCGCGCCGGCGACGGATGCCGCCGCGTACCGTCGCAGTCATGACAGAGCTCTCCGCCCCCACCGGACGCGAGCCCGCGCTGCGCGCGCAGGAACGCCCCGACGGCACGATGCCGATCGCGCTCGTGCTGGGAGCGACCGGCTACATCGGCGGACGGCTCGTGCCTCGTCTGGTGGCAGCCGGCTACCGGGTGCGCGTGCTGGCGCGGCGCCCCGAGCGCGTCACGGCATTCGACTGGGGCGACGACGTCGAGGTCGTCGCCGGCGCCGCTCAGGATGAGACGGCCGTCGCCGCGGCCTGCCGCGACGTCGACGTGCTGTACTACCTCGTGCACTCGCTCGCCGCCGGCGCGGGATTCGAGCGCGACGACCTCAGCGCGGCCCGCGCGGTGGCTGCGGCGGCGGCCGCGGCGGGGGTGGGGCGCATCGTGTACCTCGGCGGGCTGCATCCGTCCGGCGTGCGCCTGAGCGCGCACCTGCGCTCCCGAGTGGAGGTGGGCGAGGTATTCCTCTCGGGCGGCGTTCCCGCCCTCGTGCTGCAGGCCGGCGTCGTGATCGGCTCCGGCTCGGCGTCGTTCGAGATGATCAGGCACCTCACCGACGTGCTGCCGTACATGCCGGCGCCCCGATGGGTGCGCAACCGCATCCAGCCGATCGCGGTGCGCGACGTGCTGCACTATCTGCTCGGCGCCGCCAGGGTGGACGGGGCGGTCAACCGCGCCGTCGACATCGGCGGACCCGACATGCTGCGGTACGGCCAGATGATGAACGGCTACGCGGTCGCGGCGGGGCTCCGCCAGCGCCCGATCGCGGCGCTGCCGGTGCTCACGCCCCGCCTCGCCTCGCTGTGGGTGAACCTGGTGACCCCCGTACCGCGGGCACTGGCCAGGCCCCTCGTGGAGTCGCTGCAGAACGAGTGCGTCATGGACGACAGGGCCGTCGACGAGATCATCCCGCCGCCCGAGGCGGGTCTCACGCCCTACCGCCGCGCGGTCGAACTCGCCCTGGGCAGGGAGCGCGCCGACAGCGTGGAGACGAGCTGGCGCGACGGCGAGGTGTCGGGGGTGCCCAGCGATCCGCTGCCGAGCGACCCCGAGTGGGCGGGGCGCACCGTGTTCACCGACGAGCGCAGCGCCGTGTGCGACGCCGCGCCCGAGCGGCTCTGGGCCGTGGTCGCCGGCATCGGCGGTGACAACGGCTGGTACTCGACACCGGCGCTGTGGCGTCTGCGCGGCCTCATGGACCGGCTGGTGGGGGGAGTGGGCCTGTCCAGGGGGCGCCGCAGCCGGTCGCGAGTGAGCGTCGGCGACGCCGTGGACTTCTGGCGCGTCGAGACCGTGCAGCCGGGGAGCCTGCTGCGGCTGCGCGCCGAGATGCGGGTGCCCGGCCTCGCGTGGCTCGAGCTGCGCGTCAGTGCGGAGGGCGGGGGATCCCGCTACGATCAGCGCGCCGTCTTCTTCCCGCGGGGGCTGCTCGGCCGCCTGTACTGGCTGGCCGTCCTCCCGTTCCACGGACTCATCTTCCGCAGCATGACCGCGCGCATCACCGAGGCGGCCGGGCGGCCCGCCCAGAAGGTTCCTGCGCCGACCTCCTAAGCTGAGACGATGCGCGCCGTCGTCATCACCGTCTCCGATCGATCGGCCGCCGGCACTCGTGCCGACACGAGCGGTCCCGTCGCCGTCACGGCGCTCCGCGACGCCGGCTGGGAGTGCCACGACGCCGTCGTCGTGCCCGATGGCGCCGATTCCGTCGCGCAGGCGATCACGGATGCCGTGGCCTCCGGCGCCCGGCTGGTCGTCACGACCGGCGGCACGGGGCTGGGCCCCCGTGACCGCACCCCCGAGGGCACGGCGGGCGTGCTGAGCCGCCAGGTGCCGGGGATCGCCGAGGAGCTGCGCCGCCTCGGCGCCGCCGAGAAGCCCGCCGGCATGCTCTCGCGAGGTCTCGCCGGGGTGATCGAGACCGACGGAGGCGGGTCTCTGGTGGTGAATCTGCCCGGCTCGGAACGGGCCGTGCGCACCGGTGTGCCGGTGATCGTGTCGGTCGCCCGGCACGTCGTCGATCAGCTCGCGGGAGGGGACCACTGATGCGCGGAGTGCAGATCGCCCGGATCAGCGCCGAGCCGCTCGATGTCGACGCGCACCTCGCCGCCGTGCAGCACCGCACGGCCGGCGCCGTCACGTCGTTCGTCGGCACGGTGCGCGACCACGACCCCGATGCGGGCGGCGACGTCGTGGCGCTGGAGTACTCGGCCCACCCCGACGCCGAGGCGACGCTGCACGACATCGCCGTGCGCGCCATCGGAACAGCCCCAGCCCTCGTGGCGGTCAGTCACCGCGTCGGGCGGCTCGAGGTGGGCGACGCCGCCGTCGTGATCGCGGTGGCGACGCCGCACCGCGCCGAGGCGTTCGAGATCTGCCGCGACCTCATCGAAGAGATCAAGCGCGCCCTGCCGGTGTGGAAGCGACAGGTCGAAGCCGACGGCACGGCCGCCTGGAAGGGCATCGGCGGGTAGTCGCCTGTCAGCCGCCGGCGAAGGGCGGCAGCACGTCGACGAGCACATCGTCGTCGAGGGGTGCGGCGTCGTCGACGCGGGAACCTGCCACGAGCACGGCGCAGCGGGGGAGGATGCCGGCCAGCGCCGGGTGGTCGGCGGTCAGCCCGGCTCTGAGGGCGCCGAGCGTGCGCTCGTCGCGCCGCTCGTCGTCGCGTCCGGTCGCCTCCTGCGCGGCGGCGAAGAACCTGACGTGCGCCATCAGCCCTGCCAGCCCTCGGCGAGCTGGGCGATCGCGGCGACCGTCTCGCGCACCTGCTCGGGCGTGCCGCCGGTGCGTCCGGCGACCAGGCCCGCGACGAAGGCGCTGAAGGGTGCCGCAGGGCGGGCGACCCCGTGGGCGACAGACGCGGCCAGCTCGAGGATCAGCGCGATCGGCACGTCGCCTGCGGCGAGGTCGAAGCGCTCGCGCAGGGCAGCGGCCCACGCGTCGAGGGCCTCCGGAGGAAGGGTGCGCTCGCTCATCGGTGCTCCTGGGTGTCGGGTGCGGCGCCGAGCGCCGCGGTCAGATCCTCCCACGTGTCGACGTCGCGCGCGCCGCCGTCGCGGTCGCGCACCACGGCGATGGCGAGGTCGTCGAGCAGGGCGCGCATCGGGGCGTCGCGCGCCGCATCGGGCATCGCGGCGGCCGCCCGACGGAGGGCATCGGTGCGATAGAGGCCCGTCAGCCACTGCGGTCTGCCGCCCGCGTCGGCCAGGCACACGCCCTCGGTGTCGGAGGGCAGCAGCACACTGTCATCGAGCAGCTGTCGCACGGCGCGGTCGACGCGGGGGAGGTCGCAGGCCAGCACGAAGGTCCAGCGGGGGGTGTGCGGCGGCTGCTCGTCCTCCAGGGGGCGCAGCGCCGCGACGATCGCTGCGGCGGGCCCGGCGAAGGGCGGGTCTTCGCGCACCCACTGCACGCGCGCGTCGCCGGCGGCGAAACCCGCCACGGGATCCGCGACGATCACGATCGGCGCGGCGCCGACACCGTGTACGGCGTCGACGGCGCGGGCCAGCATCGAGCGCCCGCCCACCTCTATCAGCGGCTTGGCGGCGCCGCCCATGCGCGTCGCACGGCCCCCCGCCAGCAGCACGGCACCGTACGGAGGGGCGCTCACGGCTCGCCCGGGCGCGTCCAGTCGCCGCTGCGGCCGCCCGTCTTGGCGACGACGCGCACGTTCTCGATCGCGGTGCCCTTGTCGAGGCCCTTGACCATGTCGACGATCGCGAGCGCGGTGACCGACACGGCCGTCAGCGCCTCCATCTCCACCCCGGTGCGGTCTGCGGTGCGCACGGTCGCCTCGATCGCGACGCCGTCGTCGTCGATGCGCAGGTCGACGACGGCGCCGTGCACCCCGATCACGTGGGCGAGCGGCAGCAGGTCGGGCGTGCGCTTGGCGGCCTGGATGCCGGCGATGCGGGCGACGGCGAGCACGTCGCCCTTGGGCACGGCGCCGTCGCGCAGGGCCGCGACCACCGGCGCCGCGCACCGCACGAAGCCTCGCGCGGTCGCCGCTCGCACGGTCGGCTGCTTGTCGGTGACGTCGACCATGCGCGCGTGGCCGGACTCGTCGAGGTGCGTGAAACCCATGTCTGACAGCATCCCATCGTTCATCGCAGCATCACCTCGACCGCATCGCCCACGGCCACCTCGGCCGTCTCGGCCGGCACGATCGCCCACGCCTGCGCGCGGGCGAGCCCACCCGCCAGGTGCGAGGCCGAGCCGCCTCCCGTGGCGGGGGCCACCGTCCAGCGGGCGGGGTCGGTGCGGTCGATGACGGCGGGAAGGTACTGGCGACGGCCGGGCGGGGTGCGCCATGCGGATGCGGCGGGCAGCAGCATCCGCGGCCGCTCGAGGTCGCTGCGGCCCTGCAGGGCGAGGAGCGCAGGCCGCACGAACACCTCGAACGACACGGCGGCGCTGACGGGATTGCCCGGCAGGCCGAACAGCAGCACGCCGCCTGCAGTCGCCCCGAACCCCTGCGGCTTTCCCGGTTGCATCGCGACCCTGGCGAACTCCATGACCTCGCCCAGGGTGTTCTTGACGACCTCGTAGGCGCCCGCGCTGACGCCCCCTGAGAAGACGACGACGTCGGCGCCGAGCCGCCCCGCCTCGGCGACGATGCGCGCCGGGCCGTCGCCGTCGTCGGCGACCGTGGTGCGCAGCACGACCTCGCCCGCGGCCTCGGCGACGAGCCCCGCCAGCAGCTCGCTGTTGGACTCGGGGATCTGGCCGTGCGTGAGCGGCAGGCCGGGGGCGACGAGCTCGGACCCCGTCGAGACCACGATCACGCGGGGCGCGCGCGAGACGACGACCTCGGCGACTCCCGCGGCTGCGGCTGCGGCCAGCTGCAGCGGGCCGAGAGCGACCCCGGCCGGCAGCAGCTCGTCGCCGGTGCGGGCGTCGCCGCCACGGCGGCGGATGTGGGCGCCGACGGCCGCGGGCGCGTGGCGCACCTCGATCTCGCCGAGCGAGTCCGCCAGCCCTCCCGCCGTGTCTTCGAACGGAACGATCGCGTCGGCTGCCGTGGGCACGGGCGAGCCGGTCATGATGCGGGCGGCCTGACCGGCCCGCAGTGCAGGGTCGAGGGCGGTGCCGGCCGGGAGATCGGCGACCACCTGCAGTCGGGCAGGGCGATCGGGTGAGGCATCGGCGACATCGGCGAACCGCACCGCGAAGCCGTCCATCGCGGAGTTGTCGAACACCGGGATGTCGACGGCGGCGCGCAGGGGCTCGCGCAGGGTGCGGCCGATCGCGGCCGGGACGGGCACGACGTGGGCCTCGAGCGGGCGCACCGCGGCCAGCACGCGCTCGAGCTGCTCTTCGACCGTGCGCAGCCCGCTCACCGGGCGACCGCCGTCTGGGCGGTGTGCCGGTCGTGCGCGAGCGTCCACGCCGCCATGCCGCCCGCCAGTACGACGGCGTCGGCGCCTTCGCCGCGCAGCGCACGGGCAGCCTGAGCGGCGCGCGCCCCCGCGGCGCACACCACGACGACGCGGTGCCCGTCGAACCGGGCGGCCGTCGAGGCCGGATCGGCCAGTACGGCGGCCAGCGGCACGTGCACGGATCCGTCGATCGCGCCGGCGGCGACCTCGTGGCCCTCGCGCACGTCGATCAGCACGGCGCCGGAGGCGAGGGCGGCCTCGAGGTCGGCGACGGCGAGCGGCGGGGGAGTCGTGGCGGCGGCATCCGCATCCCGTGCGGCGGCGGGGCGCAGCGGCGCCTCCGTCTGACGGGCGCGCAGCGCGTCGATCAGCAGCACGCGGCCCACGAGCGGCTCGCCGATGCCGGCGATGAGCTTCACGGCCTCGGTGGCCATGAGCGCCCCGACCTGCAGGCACAGTGCGCCGAGCACCCCCACGGCCGAGCACGAGGGCGGCTCGCCGACGGTCGAGGGCGGATAGAGGTCGCCCAGCACCACCGGCGACAGGCCGGCAGGGGGAGCCGACCAGAACACCGTCAGCTGGCCGCAGAACTCCTGCACCGTGCCCCACACGAGCGGCGTGCCGAGCCGCTCGCATGCGGCGGCCACGGCGGCACGGGTGTCGAAGGTGTCGCTGCCGTCGAGCACGACGTGTGCTCCGGCGAGCAGCCGCTCGGCGTTGCCTGCGTGCAGCCGCTCCGCCACAGCCACGACCTGGGTCTCGGGCGAGAGGTCGGCGCCCACGCGCACCGCACTGTCGACCTTGCGGCGGCCGACGTCGCCCGCGCGGTGCATCACCTGGCGCTGCAGATTCGCGACCTCGACGAGGTCGTCGTCGATGACGGTGAGGGTGCCGACGCCGGCGGCGGCGAGAGCCAGCACGGCGGGCGAACCGAGTCCGCCCGCACCGACGATGGCGATGTGCGCGGCGGAGAGCCGGCGCTGGCCGAGATCGCCGAGACCGGCGAGGACGCGGTGGCGCGCCGTGCGCGCGGATTCCGCGGCACTGAGGGCGGCGACGGGCTCGACCAGCGGCGGCAGTGGCATTGCTCCAGCGTAGGCGGCGGTCACCGCGCTCGGGCGTTCCGCTCAGTCTGCACGCAGCGGATGCGTCGAGTGATTCCCGCAACAGCGGATGATCGGATTGGATGCTGCCGCATCCGCGGAGATAGGGTGAGGCCGTGACGAGCTATCGCATCGCAGAAGCCGCGCAGCTGCTGGGAGTCTCCGACGACACGGTACGGCGCTGGGTCGACCAGGGACACCTGCCCACTGACGGCGGAGCGCCCGCGCGCATCCCCGGCGACGCGCTCGCCGCCCGCGCCGTGGAGCTGGCGGCGGCTCCGCCCGATCCGGCCGGCGTGCTCTCGAGCGCGCGCAACAGATTCGTCGGCATCGTGACCCGACTGCAGGTCGACGGCGTGATGGCGCAGGTCGACATCCAGGCGGGCCCCCACCGCGTGGTGTCGCTGATGTCGTCGGAGGCCGTGCGCGAGCTCGGACTCGAGGTCGGCTCACTCGCCGTCGCCGTCGTCAAGGCCACCACCGTCATCGTCGAGACCCCGAAAGACTGAGATGCGCACACCCCCGATCCTGCTGGCCGCCGCGGCCGCCGCGGCACTCCTGCTCACCGGCTGCGCCGGCACGGCCGACGCCCCCGGCGCCGCGCCCTCCGAATCGATCAGCGAGACCGGTCCGACCGGCACCCTCACCGTCTTCGCGGCCGCCTCGCTCGGCGCCGCCTTCGACGACATCGCCGGGGCCTTCGAAAGCGCCTACCCCGGCGTCGACGTCGAGCCGATCACCTACGACGGCTCGAGCACGCTGGCCACCCAGATCGTCGAGGGAGCCGCGGTCGACGTGTTCGCCTCGGCCGACGAGAAGAACATGGCGACCGTCACCGACGGTGGCCTTGCCGCAGACCCGCAGCTGTTCGCGACGAACACCCTCGTCATCGCGGTGCCCGCGGGAAACCCCGCCGGCGTGACGGGACTCGACGATCTGCCGTCGGTGACGACGGTGCTGTGTGCCGTCGAGGTGCCGTGCGGGTCGGCCTCGCAGACCTTGCTCGAAGGCGCCGGTGTCGAGGTGACACCTGCCAGCTCCGAGCAGAACGTCACCGCCGTGCTGACCAAGGTCGCAGCCGACGAGGCCGACGCGGGGCTCGTCTACGCGACCGATGTGATCGGCCGCGACGACGTCGAGAGCATCGTCCCGGAGGGCGCCGCCGACGTCGTCAACCGCTACCCGATCGTCGCCCTCGACGACGCGCCGAACCCCGAGGCCGCGGCCGCCTTCGTGGCGTTCGTGTGCGGGGAGCAGGGGCAGCAGATCCTCGCCGGCCTCGGCTTCGGCGCCCCCTGACCCGCATGCCGGCACCCGCGCTGCGGGCGTCGACACGTGACCGCGCCCCTCGCCCCGTGAGAGGGTGGGACGCGTGAGCGGATCGCGCGAGACCCGCGGCTTCGTGCCCGGCGTGCTCGCCGTGCCCGCACTGATCGGCCTCGCCCTGCTCGTTCTGCCGCTGGCGGCTCTCATCGGCCGCGTCGACTGGTCGACGCTGTGGGGCGACATCACGTCTCCTCAGGCCCTCTCGGCGCTCTGGCTGTCGCTCGTGACGGCATCGGTCGCCACCGCCGTGTGCGTGCTGCTGGGGGTTCCGCTGGCGCTGATCATCGCGCGGGCGCGCCCCGGGCTGTCGGCGGCGCTGCGCGTGCTC
This sequence comes from Microbacterium fluvii, assembly GCF_025515205.1. Lineage (GTDB taxonomy): Bacteria > Actinomycetota > Actinomycetes > Actinomycetales > Microbacteriaceae > Microbacterium > Microbacterium fluvii. The sequence goes on from NZ_JAOPFX010000001.1 coordinate 760,817, forward strand.
GTGACGGTGCCGCTCGTGCTGCCGCCCATGGTCGGCGGTGTCGCCCTGCTGTTCCTGCTGGGGCGCAGCGCGCCGCTGGGCGCGCTGCTCGACCAGTGGTGGGGGCTGCGCATCCCGTTCACAGCCGCCGCCGTCGTGATCGCACAGGTGTTCGTCGCCCTGCCGTTTCTCGTCCTCACCGTCGAGGGGTCTCTGCGCACCGTGGGGGTCGGCTACGAGCGCGCCGCCGCGTCGCTCGGCGCCGGCCGCTGGCGCACGCTGGCCAGGGTGACGCTGCCGCTGGCGGCGCCGGGGCTCGTGGCCGGCACCATCCTGTGCTTCGCGCGTGCGCTCGGCGAGTTCGGCGCCACGGCGCTGTTCGCCGGCAACGCCCCCGGAGTCACCCAGACGATGCCGCTGGCGATCTACACGGCCTTCAACGGCTCGGGAGTGGGTCAGGGCACCGCCGTGGCGCTCTCGCTGCTGCTGCTGGTGACGGCCATCGCCGTGCTGCTGCTCGTGCGCGGCTGGCGGCCGGGAGCGCCGCGATGACCGGCGGGGCGCTGCGGGCGCACGTCGTGGCGCCGCGCAAGGGCGGCTTCCGCCTCGACGCGGAGGTCTCCGCGGCGCCCGGCGAGATCGTCGGCGTCATGGGCCCGAGCGGCGCAGGCAAGTCGACCCTGCTCGCCGTGATCGCGGGGCTGCTGCGCCCCGAGAGCGGCACCGTGCAGCTCGACGGCGTCGACCTGCAGCGCCGTCGGGTGCCGGCGTCCCGCCGCGGCATCGTACTGCTGGGGCAGGAGCCTCATCTGTTCCCCCACATGACGGCGCGACAGAACGTCGGCTTCGGCCTGCGGGCGCGCGGGGTCGAGCGAGAGCAGGCCGCCCGCAGCGCCGACGAATGGCTGTGGAACGTGGGGCTCGACGGCTTCGGCGACCACGCACCGCGCGAGCTGTCCGGCGGCCAGCAGCAGCGGGTCGCCCTCGCGCGCGCGCTGGCGACCGAGCCGCGCCTACTGCTGCTCGACGAGCCGCTCACGGCCCTCGATGCCGAGACGGCGGGCGACATCAGGGCGCTGCTGCACCACCAGCTCGTCTCCACCCGCACGACGGCACTCGTGGTGACCCACGACACCGTCGACGCCGTCGCCCTCGCGCAGCGCCTGGTCGTCATCGAGGCCGGTGCGGTGACGCAGCAGGGGCCGGTGCGCGAGGTGCTCGCCGCTCCCGCGACCCGCTTCGTCGCGGTCGCCGCGGGGGTCAACCGGGTGCAGGGCACGGCGAGAGCCGGCGCGTGGCACAGCGGAGGCGAACCCGCCGTCGTGCTCACAGCTCGCGCGCACACCAAGGTCGCCGACGGCGCCGCGCTCGCCGCTCTCGTGCGGCCGGGATCGGTGGTGCTCGAGCGTCCAGCCGATCTGTCGTGGACGGGCGCGCTGCGCCTCGCCCGCGTCGAGGAGGTGACGCCCAACACGTGGCTCGCGCGCATCGTGCGGCTCGAGCAGACCCCCGCCGGTGTGCGCGTGCACACCGCGGAGCCCCGCTTCGCCGTCGACCTGCCGGTCGACCGCGTCGCCGAGCTGCAGCTGACCCCCGGCGATCCGGTGCGCCTGAGCGTCAAGCCGTCGGATGTGCGGCTGCTGCCGGTGTGAGGCCGCGCGGGTTCTGGCAGACTCGCGCAGGTGAGCAGCATCCGCCCCTTCCGTCCAGGTGACGAGCCGGCGCTCGCCGAGATCTGCCTGCGCACCGCGGATGCCGGAGCCGACGCGACGGGCGTGCTCGCCGACGACGATCTGTGGGCCGAGATCTTCGTGCTGCCCTACGTGGCGCGCCACCCGGAATGGGCGTGGGTCGTTCAGGGCGACGACGGGGAGCCGGCCGGGTATCTCGTCGGAGCGCCGGACACCGACGCGTTCGAGGAGTGGTTCGCCGAGGCCTGGTGGCCGCGCTTCGCCGACCGCTGGCCCCGGCCAGAGGCCGAGACGACCCGTCAGGACGGCATTCTGCTCTACGCCTACGGTCGCCGCCCCGGCGCCGAGCCCTTCTCGACCGACCACCCCGCGCATCTGCACATCGACCTGCTGCCTGACCTGCAGGGGCAGGGGTGGGGGCGCCGGCTCATCGACACGTACGTCGCCGCCCTCCGCGAGGCCGGCGTGACCGGGCTGCACCTGGTCGCCGACGCGAACAACGCCGGGGTGATCGGGTTCTACCCCCGGCTCGGGTTCGCCGAGATCCCGGCGCACGAGGGCGTGCGGGCGTTCGGCATGGCGCTGTAGCGCTCAGCCGGCGAGGGCGCCGTGCTCGAGTCGCACGACGCGGTCGACGAGCTCGTCGGGAACGGTGACATGCGATATGAGCACGACCGCCTGGTCGTCGCCGACCGCGCCCAGCAGATCGCGGAGCAGAGCATCGGAGGCCTCAGGGTCGACGCCGGCGGTCGGCTCATCGAGCACCAGCACGGGAAAGCCGTGCAGCAGCGCGCGGGCCAGCGCGATGCGCTGCGCCTGGCCGCCCGAGACGAGTGCGCCGCGCTCGCCGACCCGCGCATCGAGGCCGCCGCGCTCGCGGAGCCACGGCCCGAGCCCGACCCGTTCGAGCGCGGCTTCGAGTTCGGCGTCGGTGGCCGTGTCGTGGGCGAACAGCAGATTCTGGCGGATGTCTTCGTCGAACAGCATCGGATGCTGCTCGCACAGCCCGACGACGCGCCGCACGTCGTCGGGGTCGAGCTCGCCCACGGCGGTGCCGCCGAGCTCGTACGTGCCCTCGATCTCGAGGAAGCGCACGAGCACATGCGCGAGGGTGGTCTTGCCCGCACCGCTCGAGCCCACCACGAGCACGCGCTCGCCCGGTCGCACCTCGAACCGCACGTCGCGCAGCGACGCCGAGGAGGAGCCCGGCCAGCGGGCGGCGACGCCGTGCAGCCGGATGCCGTCGCCGAGCGAGGGGGCGGCATCGGTCGCCGGCGTCGAGGCCTCGTCGACGAGCCCGTCCGGCAGGTCCGCGGGCAGCGCCAGGGCGATGCGCCTGGCGGCGGCGTGCACCTGGCGCCACGACGAGGCGGCCAGCGGAACGGCGGCGAACACCTCGAACACCGCCATCGGCACGAGCACCGCGACGGCGAACGCCGGCGCAGCGAGCTCACCCGTCGTCAGCGCGGGCGCGGCGGCCAGCACCGCGACGATCGAGGCGGCGCCGGCGGCCAGCGAGACGAGCGCCGAGGTGCCCGCCTGCGCTCCTGCGCGACGCACCGCGGCCCGGCGCAGGTCGGCATCGAGTGCGCGGATGCGGTCGCGACTGCGCGCCTCGGCGCCGCACGCCTGCAGCACCTCGAGGCTGCCGAGGTGGTCGACCAGGGCGCCGGCCAGGCGCCCTCGGAGCGGAGCGATCGTGCCCTCCGCACGGGAACCGGCCGCCCACCCCCACAGCGTCGCCACCGCCCCGGCGACGACGAGGCAGCCCAGCAGCGTCAGGGCGGCCGGCCACGACACGAACGCGACCAGCACGACGGCGCCGAGGGCCACCGCCGCCGAAGACATGAGTGGCTGCACGACCCGCAGCGGCAGGTTCTGCAGCTCGTCGACGTCGTCGACGAGCGCGCCCAGCACCGACCCGCGGCCCGTGCGGCCGAGCCCGTCGGGAGCCAGCGGCACGAGCCTGCGCACGAGATCGGTGCGGGTCGAGGCGAGCTGGCGCAGGGCGGCGTCGTGCCCGGCGAGGCGCTCCAGGTAGCGGAACGACGCGCGGCTCAGGGCGAACAGGCGCACGCCCACGACGGCCGCCGACAGATACATCACGGGAGGCTGCTCGCTCGCGCGCACGATGAGCCAGGCACTGACGGCCAGCAGCGCCACCGCCGACGCCTCGGAGAGGAATCCCGAGGCCGCGCCCGGCCAGAATCGGCGTGCGGGCGGCATGGCCCCTCGGAGCACGTCGGCGGCCGAGGTCATGCGAGCACCTCCGCAGGCTCCAGCCGCATCACCCGGTCGGCGATCGCGCGGGCGCTCGTGCGGTGCGAGACCAGCAGCACGGCCGCGCCCGCGTCGGCCAGCGATCGCGTCGCCGCCCACAGGCGCTCCTCGGTCGCGGAGTCGAGCGCCGAGCTCGGCTCGTCGAGCGCGATGACGGGCGCGAGGCCGCGCAGGTGCCGGTAGAACGCGCGGGCGACGGCGACGCGCTGGCCCTGTCCGCCCGAGAGACCGGCGCCCTGCACGCCCAGGGGCAGATCGGGGTCGAGGTCGGCGCAGGCGAGATCCAGGGCGCGGGCGACGAGCGCGGGGTCGGGGGAGTCGTCGCCGAGCGCGACGTTATCGGCGACGAGGCCCGCGACAAGTCCCGGCTGCTGCCCCGCCCAGCCCAGCCAGGTCGACGGCGACGCCGAGCGCACATCCACGCCGCCCCAGTGCGCGCCGCCCGTGAACGTGGCGGCGCCGCGCAGGGCCGCGATGACGCTCGACTTGCCCGATCCGCTCGGTCCTTCCAGCAGCACCACTTCGCCGGAGCGCACCTCGAGAGACACGGGCGCGAGCGTGCGCTCGCCGCGCTGCACCGCCACCGCCTCCAGGCGCAGCATCCCTCGATCCACGGATGCTGCCTGCGCCGTCACGGAGGGCGTGCTGCCGGCGGGCGGCAGCGCCCTGGCTGCGTCGAGCACGGCGAATACGTCGTCGGTGGCGGCGACCCCTTCGCTGGCGGCGTGGAACTGCACACCCACCTGTCGGAGGGGCAGGTAGGCCTCGGGTGCCAGCAGCAGCACGAACAGGCCGACGGCGAGCATCAGCGACCCGTCGATGAGGCGGAAGCCGATCGAGACGGCCACGATCGCGACCGAGATGGAGGCCAGGAACTCCAGGGCGAAGCCGGAGAGGAACGAGACCCGCAGCACGCGCATGGTCTCGGCGCGGTAGGTCTCGGTGACGCGCTGGATGGAGTCTGCGGCCCGGTGCTGACGTCCGAACACCTTGAGCGTCGACAGGCCCTGCACCGTGTCGGAGAAGCGCGCCGCGAGCCGCTGCAGCGTCTGCCACTGCTTCTGCTGCACCGATCTGGTGGCCATGCCGATCAGCACCATGAACACGGGGATGAGGGGCAGGGTGAGCACGACGGTCAGGCCCGAGATCCAGTCCTGCCACCACATCACCAGCACGATGATGGGCGTCGCCACGACCGTCGAGACGAGTTGGGGGAGGTAGCGGCCGAAGTAGGCGTCGAGGGAGTCGAGGCCCCTGCCCGCCGTCACGGCGAGCTTCGCGGTGTTCTGCGTCGTGAGCCACGCCGGTCCGAGCGCGTCGACGGCCCCCACGAGCCGGTCGCGCAACTGCGCCTCGACCCGCGCCGCTGCTCGCGCGGCGACGTATTCGCGCGCCCACAGCAGCGCGGCGCGCGCCGCGACCGTCGCCGCCAGCCACGCGAGCGTCGAGGCGAACTGTGGCCTCGGCATCCCGTCGATCGCACCGGTGATCGCGCGGGTGAGCAGCCAGGCGAACAGCACGACGATCACGGTCTGCGCGAAGGCGATCGCGCCGATCGCGACGAAGAAGCCGCGAGAGGCGCGCGCGTAGCGCAGCAGCCGGGGATCGACGGGCTTCATGCCGGTGCGCGGCGCAGCGTCCGCGTCGTCAGAAGCCATACGACGATCCTCCCACGCGCGGTCTGTGTCGGTTACGGTCACGACGCGCCGCGTCGATCTCACCGGGGCGCGGCGCGTCGTGACCGTAAACGGAATGGGGCGGGGGGATCAGTGGGCGGCGGCGGCCTGCTCGATGCGGGAGCGGGTGACGCGCTTGCGGAAGATCCAGTACGTCCACCCCTGGTAGAGCAGCACGAGCGGCAGGAAGATGACGGCGGCCCAGGTCATGATCGTCAGCGTGTAGTCGGTGCTCGACGCGTTCTCGATCGTGAGGCTGTTGGCGATGTCGGTCGACGACGGCATCACGTACGGGAAGAGGGCCAGCCACAGTGTCAGCACGGCGAAGACGATCGTGACGGCGCCGGCGGTGAAGGCCCACCCGTCGCGCTTGACCCAGTTCGCCGCGAGCGAGGCCAGCAGCGCCACGGCGGCGATGACGCCGCACGTCACCGACAGCCACAGCAGCGGGGCCTCGCGCCCCGCCGCGATCACCGTCGTCCAGATGACGCAGCCGGCGGCGAAGACCACCGTCGGGGCGGCCAGACGCCGCGCCAGCCGCATGGCGTCCTGCTGCACCTGCCCGTCGGTCTTCAGGCCGATGAAGTACACGCCGTGCAGCCAGAACAGCAGCAGCGTCGTCACGCCCACCCACAGACCGTAGGGGTTGAGGAGAGTCAGCAGCGAACCGGTGAACTCGTGGTCGGCGTCCAGCGGCACGCCCTGCACGATGTTGCCGACGGCCACGCCCCACAGCAGCGCCGGCACGACCGAGCCGACGACGATCATCGTGTCGAAGCCGCGCTTCCACTTCAGCGACTCGCGCTGGTGGCGGTACTCGAACGAGACGCCGCGGGCGATGAGGGCCAGCAGGATCAGCAGCAACGCGAGGTAGAAGCCGCTGAACAGCGTCGCGTACCACTCCGGGAACGCGGCGAACAGGCACGCGCCGGCCACGATGACCCACGTCTCGTTGAGGTCCCACACGGGGCCGATCGTGTTGATGATCTGCCGGCGGGAGATGTCGTCCTTGCCGAGGAAAGGCAGCGACATGCCGACGCCGAAGTCGAAGCCGTCGAGCACGAAGTAGCCCACGAAGAGCACGCCGACGATGAAGAACCAGACGTATGCGAGATCCATGTCCGTCGCCTCTCAGTAGACCGTCGTGGGGGTGTCTTCGACCGACATCTCCGACGGATGCGGATCGTCGGGGCCGGGGAGGGGATCGGGGCCGGTCTTCGCGGTCTTGATGATCAGCCCCGCCTCGACCACGGCCAGGGCCGCGTAGATCGCGGTGAACGCGATGAGCGAGATCAGCACGCTCCACCCCGGAACGCTCGGCGAGACGCCGTCTTCGGTGAGCATGAGGCCGAACACGATCCAGGGCTGGCGGCCCATCTCGGTGAAGACCCACCCGACGAGGATCGCGAACAGCGACGCCGGCCACGACCACACCGCGAGCTTCCACGCCCACTGCGGCACATCGCGCTTGGCGTTCTTGCGGGTCAGCCAGAGCCCGACCACTGCCACCAGCGCGCCGATGGCGCCCAGGCCGATCATCCAGCGGAACGCCCAGTAGGTGACCCACAGCACGGGGGCGAAGCTGCCGCCGACCTGGTCGGCGAACTGCGGGAACATCTCGGTCGTGTAGAGGGCGTTGAGGTCGTTGATGCCCTCGACGCAGCCGTCGAACGTATGGGTCGACAGCACGGCGAGCAGGTAGGGCACCCGCAGCGACCAGATCTCGCCGGTGCCGTCGGGCGTGCCGATCGAGAAGAGCGAGAACGAGGCGTCGGCCCCGCACGCGGTGTCGAACATCGCCTCGGCGGCGGCCATCTTCATCGGCTGGGTCTGCACCATTACGATCGAGAGCTGGTCGCCGGAGAGGAAGACGAGGGCGAAGCCCACCAGCATCCCCCACAGTCCGTACTTGAGCGCCGAACGCATGGTCTCGACGTTCTGCTTGCGCATGAGGTGCCACGCGGCGATCGAGATGATGACGCCCGCGGTGAACATGAACGAGGCGGTCAGTGTGTGGGGGAGGGCCGCGAGGGCGACGGGATTGGTGAGCACCGCGAAGAAGTCGGTCATCTCGGCGCGTCCGCCGTCGGCGGCCATCTGGTAGCCCACCGGGTTCTGCATGAAAGCGTTGGCGGCGAGGATGAAGTAGGCCGAGAACCACGCGCCGATGGTCGCGATCCAGATGCTCGCCAGGTGGAGTCCCTTGGGAAGCTTGTCCCACCCGAAGATCCATAGGCCGATGAAGGTGGCCTCGAAGAAGAAGGCCATGAGGCCCTCGAAGGCCAGCGGGGCGCCGAACACGTCGCCGACGAAGCGCGAGTAGCTCGACCAGTTCATGCCGAACTGGAACTCCTGCACGATGCCGGTGACCACGCCCATGGCGAAGTTGATCAGGAAGATCTTGCCGAAGAAGCGCGTCAGGTGCAGCCACTTCACGTTGCCGGTGCGGAACCAGGCGGTCTGGAAGATCGCGACGGTCAGCGCCATCCCCAGCGTCAGCGGCACGAAGAGGAAGTGGTACAGCGTCGTCAGTCCGAACTGCCACCTCGCGAGCAGGAGCGGGTCGAGCAGATCCATGGGAACCCCTTCCACCTATCTGAAGGTCACGGTACACAGCGCACTCTCAGCCAGGGTAGGTGAGCGGGCCGTGCAAAATAAGCCGACGCCCCGTGCGGCCGCCCCGACGGTAGCCTGAAGCGCATGGTCGCCGTTCCGCTCACGCTCGCGACGCGCCCTCCCGAGCGCCGGCACGCCGATGCGGATGCCGCCGCCTCCGGCCCGCTCGTCGACCGCTTCGGTCGCGTGCACCGCGACCTCCGCGTCTCGCTCACCGACCGCTGCTCGCTGCGCTGCACCTACTGCATGCCCGAGCAGGGCAACGAGTGGCTCGCCCGCACGAGCATCCTCACCCTCGACGAGATCGTGCGGGTGGCCGGCACCGCGGCGGAGTGCGGCATCACGACGTTCCGATTGACCGGCGGCGAGCCGCTGCTGCGCACCGACATCGTCGAGGTGGTGCGCCGGCTCGCGGCGCTGCGCACGCCGTCGGGGGAGCGCGTCGAGATCGCCATGACGACCAACGGCATCCGCCTGCGGGAGGTGCTGCCCGAGCTCGTCGAGGCGGGGCTGTCGCGCCTGAACATCTCGATCGACACGCTCGACCGCGAGCGATTCCTCGCCCTCACCCGCCGCGACCGCCTCGACGATGTGCTCGACGGCATCGCGGCGGCCGCGGCATCCGGACTGCGCCCGCTCAAGCTCAACGCCGTCGCGATGCGCGGGGTCAACGACGGCGAGCTGGTCGACCTGGTGGAGTTCGCCCTCGCGCACGACGCGCAGATGCGGTTCATCGAGCAGATGCCGCTCGATGCCGGCCACACGTGGGACCGCACGCAGATGGTCACGCGCGACGAGATCCTCACTGCCCTCGCGCAGCGGTGGACCCTCGCCGCGGTGCCGGGGCGCGGCGGAGCGCCGGCCGAGCGCTTCGTGCTCGACGGCGGCCCGGCCACGGTCGGGGTGATCGCATCGGTCACGGCGCCGTTCTGCGGCGACTGCGACCGGCTGCGGCTGACCGCCGACGGTCAGCTGCGCAACTGCCTCTTCTCGACGAGCGAGTACGACCTGCTGCCGGTGCTCCGCGGCAGCGGCGGCTCGGTGGAGCGGATGCTGCGCTCCTGCGTCGCCGGCAAGCTCCCCGGTCACGCCATCGACGACCCCTCCTTCTTGCAGCCGGCGCGCGGCATGAACGCGATCGGGGGCTGAGGTGGGACGCCTGACCGCCCGTCGGCCGCTCGTGCGCATCCGCCTGGGCGACGAGCCGGCGCGGAGGGTCGACACGCTGGCGGTGGAGGAGCCGCTCGAGATCCGCGTCGGCGGGTCGGCGTTGGCGATCACGATGCGCACGCCCGGGCATGACGTCGAGCTGGCAGCCGGGTTCCTGGTCTCGGAGGGCGTGATCGCCGAGGGCGGCCAGTTCCGCGGGGCGATCCACTGCGGCGGGCCGGGGACGGGCGGCGCAGACGGCAACACCTACAACATCCTCGATGTGACCCTCGCCCCCGGCGTCGCGCCGCCCGATCCCGACCTCGCCCGCCGCTTCTACACGACCAGCTCGTGCGGATTGTGCGGCAAGGCGTCGATCGACGCGGTGCAGACGGTGTCGAGTCACGACCTCGCCGTCGACGAGACCGTGCTCGACCCTGCGCTGCTGGCGACCTTTCCCGATCGCCTCCGCGAGGCTCAGGCGGTGTTCGACAAGACCGGCGGGCTGCATGCCGCGGCGCTGTTCGATGCGGCGACCGGCGAACCGGTCGTCGTGCGCGAAGACGTCGGGCGCCACAACGCCGTCGACAAGGTCGTGGGCTGGGCGGTCCTGGGCGACCGGCTGCCACTGCGCGGTCAAGTGCTCGTGGTGAGCGGACGCGCGAGCTTCGAGCTCGTGCAGAAGGCCGTCATGGCCGGCATCCCGATCCTGGCGGCGGTCTCGGCGCCGTCATCGCTGGCGGCCGAGCTGGCGTCAGCATCCGCACTCACCCTCGTCGGGTTCCTGCGGGGCGAGACGATGAACGTCTACGCGGGTGTCGAACGGCTCACCGGCGCAGCATCACGACGCACGTCGACGGATCGCACGACGTCGTGATCTGCGCGATGCGCAGCGGTCCGCCCGCCTGCGTCAGCACGCCCTCCATGAGTCCCTGATGCACGGCGCACAGCACATCGCGGTGCGAGCCGTCGGCCGAGGCGTGCGGGCACGGCGAGAGGTCGACGGTGAGCGCGCCCTCGTCGATGATCGGGTCGAACCCCGCGTCGCCGAGGTCTTCAACGAGCGCATCGATCTGGTGGAGCGCATCCGAGGGCAGCTCGGCGTCGGCCGTCCAGGGAAGCACGCGGCGCATCAGGTCGCCGCGGCGCGCGGCCTCCTCCGCCTTGCGGCGCGCGATGGGGCTCGATGCGGCGGCTTCGCCCGTCGCGGCGCTGTAGAGCACCCGGGGGCGACCGCGGGTGGTGCGGCGCTCGGTCTCGGCGACGAGGTAGCCGCCCTCGATGAGGCGCTGCACGTGCTCGCGCACCGTGTTGGCGTGCAGGCCCGTCTCGTCGCACAGGTCGGTGATCGTTCGGCCAGGGTGGTCTTGCACGAGTCGCATGATCTGCACACGCGAGTAACTCGACAGTGCGCTGTATGCGAGTCGGGTCATATGACGATCATCCCACGGATGCGGGGCCATCGGCCGGACTTCATGAGGAGTTCGTGAGGCGCGAGTGTACCTGAGTGCACGGTGTGACCGGATGCGGTTACCGTCGAAGACGGAGAGGTGTGCCGCATGCGTCTGGGAGAAGAACGATCATCGACACGTCTGACGGCGATCGCAGTCGGGTTGGTGCTGGTGATCGGGGCGCTGGCGCCGAGCGCGGCGAGCGCTCAGGCGATCGGCGACGAGGAGCAGGCGACGGCGGCGCCGACGCCGAGTGCAGCGGCGATGGACGACAACGCACCGCAGCCGTCGCCGACGCCGGCGGCGACCGCCGCGGATGAGACATCGACACCCGCCCCCACACCCACCCCCACTTCCAGCGAGTCCGAGACGCCGACGCCCGTCGTCTCGTCGCGCGCCGTCGCTCCCGACGCGACCACCGCGGCGTCGGCCGTGGTGCCCGCGACCTCGAGGATCGGCGACGCCGACATCTCCGCCAGGGCGGTCTCGGCCTCGGAAGCCGCTTACCCCGACGGCGCATCGACCGTCGTCGTCTCGCTCGGCGACGCCGCCGTGGCGCCCGCGGTGGCATCCGGACTCGCGGCGGAGCTCGAAGCACCGCTGCTGTTCATCACGGGCACCTCGGTGCCCTCTGCCGTGACGACCGAGATCACGCGACTCGGCGCGACCGACATCATCGTGGCCGCCTCCGCCGGCAAGGTCTCGAGCTCGGTGTACACCGCGCTCGGTCGGCTCGGCACCGTCGAGAAGCTGGTCGTCGACTCGCGGTACACGGGCGCCCGCGAGGTGCTCTCGCGGCTGTCGCATGACGTGGGGATCGTCTACCTGACCGGCAGCAGCCTGCTGGCCTATCCCGTCGTGGTGGCGGCGGCTGCGGCCAAGAACCGCGCCGCCCTCATGGTCGACGGCACGGCATCGTCGGCCGGTTCCCGCACGATCGCCGCGCTGAAACGCACGGGGGCGTCGAAGATCATCGTCTTCGGCGGCGCCACGAGTGTCAGCAGCGGCTACATCAGGTCGCTGCGGGATGCGGGCTTCACGGTGTCGCGGAGGGCGGAGGGCGACATCTACGCCCTGTCGACCTCGGCATCGGCCACCTACCCCGCGGGAGTGGACCGCGCCGTGATCGTCAACCCCAAGAGCAGGATCGACGCGGCGCTGGGCGCCGCTCTGGCCGGAGCGACGTCGCAGATGCTCGCCTATTCGACCTACGCGTGCGTGCCGAGCGGGCTCAGCGGTCAGATCTCCGCGCAGGGCGCCACGGTGCTGCCCCTGGGCACGACGTACTGGCTGACATCGGCGGTCGCCTCGAACACGCCGTGCTCTGAGCAGAACGCGAAGGCGAAGTCGTCGCTGCAATCGGCGATCAACGCGACGATCGCCCAGCGCGGCGGCAAGTACGCGGTCACCGCCTACGAGCTCGGTGCGACCAACGTCATGACCGGCACGAAGGGCAGCACGAAGCTCGAGCCCGCCAGCATGATGAAGCTCTACGCCGCCTGGGTGGCCCTCAAGAGGGTGCAGGACGCCAAGACGACGACGTCATCGGTGATCCTCTCGTCCGGATACTCCCTGCGCAGCTGCATCCGCATCATGATCCATGTCTCCGACAACTACTGCCACGACGACATCGTCCACTGGCTCGGCGTCTCGAGGCTCAACTCCGCGATCAAGAAGGCGGGCTTCTCGAGCACGAAGTACGGGGCGAGTGCCGACACGGGCAGCGTTCTGTACGCGGGCAACCGCACGACCACGAACGACCTCGTGCGCTTCATGAAGAAGCTGAGGGAGGGCGACCTGCTCGATGCGTCGCGCACCGACTTCCTCCTCGATCTGATGGGCGACCAGATCTGGCGCACGCGCATCCCCTCGGGCATCCCAGCGGGGATCGTGCAGCAGAGCAAGCCAGGCGCGCTCTGGATCGCGGCGGGACTGCTGCAGGCCGACACCGCGATCGTCTACGGCAAGCGCTCGACCTACGTGCTGTCGATCATCGGCTACGACGATGCGTCGAAGGCCGACCTCGCCGCGATCAGCCGCACCGTCTACACCTACTTCAACGGATCTTTCGGCGACGCCAAGGTGTACCCCGCGAAGCAGATGGTGACCACGAAGTCGATCTCGATGCGCTCGAGCGCTGCCGGAAAGGTCGTCGGCACGATCCCCAAGGGCAAGTACGTCGAGATCACCGACTCGCGACGCAAGTGGTACAAGCTCTACTACGGCTCGAAGCTCGTGTGGGTGGACTCCGGGGCCCTCAAGAACCGGTGAGTCAGCGCGCGTCGTAGGCGGCGCGCGACTGCTCGATGAGCGGATGCCGGGCGATCGCCCACTCCGCGAGTGCCGTCGCGACCTCGATCAGGGTCGCACCCAGCTCTGTCAGCTCGTACTCGACTCTGGGCGGGACCTCCGCGTGCACGGTGCGTGTGATGAGCCCATCGCGCTCGAGCTGGCGCAGGGTGAGGGTCAGCATCCGCTGCGAGATGCCGGGGATGTGCCGCTGCAGTTCGCTGAACCGCAGCCGCTCGTCGCGCAGCGTGCCGATCACCAGCAGCGACCACTTGTCGCCGATGCGGTCGAGCACATCGCGGATGGCGCGCCCGTCGGTGCCGCCGGAGGCCGTCGCCGCGCACGACCGGTCGTAGGCGCTCTTGGGCGCGGAGGGATCCACTGCCGTCATCTGTGCCTCGGTTACCCGGATGTGCCTTTTGCACGACCCGTCTCGGTCACTCATCATTGGGTCAGTACTCAACAGTAACCGACCCCACCGGAAAGAACCATAATGATCATCGCCCTCTGGATCGTCAACGCCCTGCTCGCGCTGGCTTTCATCGCCGCCGGCTTCATGAAGGCCGTGCGACCCAAGGAGCAGCTCGCCGCCGCCGGAATGGCGTGGACCGACGACTATGCCGCCGGCAGCGTCAAGGCCATCGGCCTGCTCGAAGTGGTCGGCGGGCTCGGCCTGATCCTGCCGCTGGCCACCGGCATCCTCCCGATCCTCGCTCCGCTGGCCGCCGTCGGTCTCGCGATCGTGATGGCCGGCGCCGTCGTCGTGCACGTGCGCCGCTCCGAGTCGTTCGCGCCGTCGCTCGTGCTCGGCGTGCTGTCGATCGTGAGCGCCGTGCTGGGCTTCGTCGCGCTGGTGTGACCAGACGCCCGGCTCAGCCCCGCGTGCTCTGCCATCCGAGGGCGGGAGCGACGTGGGTCGAGAACGACTCGACCAGGCGCAGGTTGAACTCCACGCCCAACTGGCTCGGGATGGTGAGCATGAGCGTGTCGGCCGACATGACGGCGGCGTCCTGCAGCAGCTGCTCGACGAGAACGTCGGGCTCGGCGGCGTAGGTCTTGCCGAACGTCGAGCGGAAGCCGTCGATGTAGCCGATGCCGTCGCCCTCGCCGCTGCGGCCGAAGTACATGGCGTCTTCGGCGGTCACGATCGGGAAGATCGACCGGCTCACCGAGGTGCGCGGCTCGCCCGCGTGCCCGGCCTCGCGCCAGGCCGCCCGGAACGCGTCGAGCTGCTCCGCCTGCAGGATGTCGAACGGGCGGCCGTCGGCTTCGGTGAGCAGGGTCGACGACATCAGGTTGACGCCCGTGCGACCTGCCCACTCCGCCGTCTCACGGGTGCCGGCGCCCCACCACACCCGCGAGCGCAGGCCGGGCGACTGCGGCTCGACGCGCGCCCTGCCGCTCACGCCCCCGAAGGGGCTGTTCGGGTCGCCGTCGGCGAGGCCCTCGCCGTCGATCGCACGCAGGAACAGATCGAAGTGCTCGCGGGCGAGGTCGGCTCCGCGCACATCCTCTGCGCCGGTGTAGCCGAAGGCCTCGTAGCCGCGCACGACCGTCTCGGGTGAGCCACGGCTCACGCCCAGGGCGAGCCGTCCCTCGCTGATGAGGTCGACCGCGGCGGCCTCCTCCGCGAGATACAGCGGGTTCTCGTAGCGCATGTCGATGACGCCCGTGCCCATCTCGATGCGCTCGGTCGTGGCGGCGATGGCCGCCAGCAGCGGCATCGGCGACGACTGCTGCCTGGCGAAGTGGTGCACGCGGAAGTAGATGCCGTTCGCGCCGAGGTCGTCCATGCCCTGCGCCAGGTCGATCGCCTGGCGCATCGAGTCACCGGCCGTCAGCTGCCTGCCGCCGCCGAGGGGGCCGTAGTGTCCGAACGAGAGTGTTCCGAAGCGTCGCATGCCCGGTGCAACGCCGCGGCGGCAGCATCCATTCCTCTGCATGGATGCTGCGCCGCCGTAGTCTGGAGGGCGTGTTCGAGTCCGTGCTCAATGTCGCCGCCTACCTGTTCACGAGGGTCGACGACCCCGCGGCGCTGCGCACGCCGCTGCGCGAGCGCGCCCTCGCCGGCGGACTCAAGGGCACCATCATCCTCGCCGAGGAGGGGATCAACCTCTTTCTCGCGGGTGACCCGTCCGCGCTGCGCGGCTTCGTCGACGACCTGCGCGCCGATGCGCGCTTCGCGGCACTCGCCACGAAGGAGAGCTGGTCGCAGGAGCAGCCGTTCGGCCGGATGCTCGTGAAGGTCAAGCGCGAGATCATCCGCATGGACCACCCTCAGATCCGGCCCGCTGCCGGCCGCGCGCCGGCGGTGAGTCCCGCGACGCTCCGGCGCTGGCTCGACACCGGTCGGGACGACGAGGGGCGCGAGGTCGTGCTGCTCGACACCCGCAACGCCTTCGAGGTCGACTACGGCACGTTCGACGGTGCGCTGGACTGGCGCATCGAGCGGTTCACCGAGTTTCCGCAGGCCGCTCGCGACCACCGTGCGCAGCTCGATGACAAGACGGTGGTCAGCTTCTGCACCGGCGGCATCCGCTGCGAGAAGGCGGCGCTGCATCTGCGCGAGCAGGGTGTGCAGGCCTGGCAGCTCGACGGCGGCATCCTGGGATACTTCGAGCAGGTCGGCGGCGCGCACTTCACCGGCGACTGCTTCGTCTTCGACGAGCGCGAGGCGCTGGGCGCCGACCTGGCGGCGCGCGCATGAAGTGGCACGCAGCGCTCGGGCTCGACGCGGTGCTCGTCGTGGTCTTCGCCGCGATCGGTCGCGCCAGTCACGGCGAGGGGGTGTTCGACGGGCTCTGGGTCACCGCGTGGCCGTTCCTCGCCGGTCTTGTGGTCGGCTGGCTCCTCACGTTCGCGTGGCGCGCCCCCGTCGCGCTGCTTCGCACAGGGCTCGGTGTCTGGGCGGCGACCCTCGTCGGCGGCATGCTGCTGCGCGCCGTCTCTGGCCAGGGCGTGCAGGTCGCCTTCGTCATCGTCGCCGCCGTCGTGCTGGCGCTGTTCCTGATCGGCTGGCGGGCCGTCGCGCGCCTCATCGTCTCGCGGCGCAGCGAGGGCCGCGCCGCCCACTGACCGCGAGGCGCGTTCCGTGCCTACCATGGACAGACGCCCACGAGGGGAGTCGCCATGGTGCAGGTGCGCGTTGCCGGGGTCGCACTCGACCAGACCGGCCAGCACGTCGTGCTGCTCAAGCCCGTCGACGAGATCCCCGGCGAGGGCCGCGTGCTGCCGATCTGGATCGGCCAGCTCGAGTCGACCTCGATCCTCGTCGCGATCGAGGGCGCCGAGGTTCCGCGCCCGCTCGCGCACGACCTCATGCGATCGATGCTCGATTCGCTCGGCGCGGAGCTGATCCGCGCCGAGGTCACTCGCATCGACGACGGCACGTTCTACGCCGAGCTGACCGTGCGCACCGCCGACGGCGTCGTGGCCATCGACTCGCGACCGTCGGATGCCGTCGCCCTCGCCGCCCGCGTCGGTGCGCCCCTCCACGTGGCACAGGCCGTGCTCGACGAAGCCGGGGTTCCCGACGTGCTCACCGACGCCGGCGAGGAGGCCGCGAACAGCATGAGCGAGTTCAAGGAGTTCCTCGACGACGTCGAACCCGAGGACTTCAACGGCTGACGGGTCAGCTCGCCAGATCGAAGTCCGGCAGCTCCGGCAGGGCCGCACCGGGGAACGCACCCACCGCCGGCGCCGTGTGCATCGTCCAGTCCTGCCCGTCCCAGTAGCGCAATGCCCCAGCATCCTGCGCGTCCTGATACCAACCCGCCGGCCACGCCGCGGGCGTACTCCACGTACCGCTCATACCTCTCCCCAGATGAGTGAACGCTGTCTTGTCGACCGTCGCCGTGCTCCCCATATCGCCCGGCGCCGCGTTCCCCGATCCGCGGTGGTGGACAGACTCTATCGGTACCTGCGCCACCGTGCGCAAGTCACTTCTGCTGCATCTCTTCGTGCACCCGTCGCAGGTCTTCCAGCAGCGACCCCACCAGCACCCACTGTGCGGGAGGGCGCAGCACCTGCAGCGGCGTCGTGAGGGCGGGGACGGGGGCCGTGTCGAGGGCGGGCTCGGGGGCGGCGCCGCCCGTGTGCCGCCGCACGTCGTGCGCCGCGCGGTGCAGCTGCTCGGCGATCGCCCGCACCGAGGGCTCTGCCGCAAGACCCGGCTCGTACCGGTCGTAGACGGCGCGCGTCATGCCGATCACCTGGGTCACCACGGGCGACAGCCGCTCCACCGCCGCGCGCAGCGCGTGCAGCTCCGCGCGGCGGCTGCCGCCGCGCGGATTGAGGGTGAGCGACTCCTCAGCGGCCGAGATCGCCTGCTCGGCGCCGTCCCGCATCGGCCGCATGAGTCGCGCCTGCAGCATGAGTTCTTCGAGCTGTGCGGGGGACTGCTCGCTCTTCAGGGCGATCGCGAGGCGGTCGAGCGATGCCGCGAGCTCCCGGCCGAGCACACCGGTGCGCTGACGGGCAGGGGCCAGCTGCACCGGCGGAACGACGACGGCGTTCACGACGATGCCCATCACCGCCCCGATCAGGGTCTCGAGGATGCGGTCGAGCGCGTAGCCGGGGGTGGAGGTGCCGAGCACGAGCACCAGCAGCGCACTGATGGCCACTTGATTCGACGTTCCCGGCGTCATCCGCAGCGCCCATGCCATCAGTAGCGCGAGTGCCAGCGCGACCAGCACGACCCACGACGCGTCGCCGAAGACCAGGCCAAGGCCCGAGGCGATCGCGACGCCGACGATGACGCCGACGCTGCGCTCGACGGCCTTCGCGAGCGACTGGTTGACACTGGGCTGCACCACCAGCAGCGCCGCGATGGCCGCGAACACGGGCGGCGCACCGCCGACGATCCAGCCGGCGACGATCCACGCCGCCGCGGTGGCGATGATCGACTTCGCCACTTGCAGCAGCGGGGTGCGGGCGGGCGCGCGCAGCGCCGAGGTCATGCGCATGTATCCACGCTACGGCGCGGTGACCGCCTGGGCGGGGCTGCGCCGCGCGGCCTTCATCACCTCGCGCCCTTCCAGGTTCGCGCCGTGCAGGGATCCTGCCACCGCATCCATCACGAGCACCGCGATCCCTGCACGGTCGGCGAAGAGGGTGACCCCCTCGCCGGGCGCGGAGGTGAAGAAGGCGATGCCTCGGGCGTGCGGGTGGGCGGCGACCGCGCCGGCGAGTTCTCGCACGGATGCGGCGGCGTCTTCGTCGCGGCCGGTCACCCGCGCCAGGCAGGGGCCGAACCGGATGTCGATGCCGTCGACGCGCACGGGGCTGATCGCGGGCGCGAAGCCGAGGTGGCGCAGCCATGCCGAGGCGAGTTCGACGGCGCCGCGCTCGGAGATGCCGTAGGTCTGCGGGCCCGGCGCGGGCGGCAGGTTGCCGAAGGTGCGGGCGGCGATGCGGCGGTTGTCGACCCGCAGCAGCGCCTCGCGAAGAGCCAGGGCGTGATGGTCGGCGAGGAGCGAGATGCGCCTGCGGGCTGCGATGGTGCGGCTGATGGCATTGCCGATGATGGCGATCACGACGCCGAGCACGGCGACCAGCCACGTCACCGCGGCGATCGCCAGCGTCTGGGCCGAGAGAACGGGAAGCGCGACACCCGCGTCGGGCAGCCACATCCACAGGCCCACGGCGGCGATCCCGGCGAGGGCGACCACGATGCACACGACCATGACCGCGATCCACAGGCGCTGTGCGTTGGAGCGGCGCACCGCGTGAGCGCGCAGCCACGCCGTGAGGTCATCGGAGATGCGCTGCACGACGACTTCGTCCGGGTCCCAGATCGTCGCGTGCTCTTCACCCAGGCGTGCACCACGATGACGCGCCTCGTCGGCGGTGGGCAGCCCCAGCGGCATGAGCGCTCCTCCCCAGGTGTGTCGCGCGTGGTCATTCTGACATGGTCCTCGCGCGCGGGGCGGCATCGGCACGGGGCGGCGCGCGCTGTCACCTAGGGTGGAGGCCATGCGAAGGAGCGGTGTGTGATCGGAGGGCCCCGGTTCGCGCTCGCCCGCGCACGTGCCGCCCTGCCTGCACTGCTCGCGCTCACCGTGGTCTCCACGCTCGCCGCGGCGCTGACGGTCGGCGCCGCAGCGAGCGTGCGATCGCTCGAGGCGCGCGAGGTGCGCACCGCCGTCTCCGCCCTGTCGGCCGACCGCGGCCGAGTGGTCGTGTCGACCGAAGAGGGCGAGCCCACCGCGGCCGTGCTCGACGCCGTGCGCGGCGTGCTCGCGCAGCACGGCGTCGAGAATGCCGTCACGGCGACAGTCGAGGGCGACGGCATCGTGGTCGCCCCCGATGTCGGGGCGATCACGGCAGACGACCTCTCCGGGCTCGGCGATGCGCTCGGCGAGCTCAAGAGCGCCGTCGATGACGTCACCGACGCGCGCGTGCAGGTCGACGGCGGCCTCGGCTCGGCACTCGACTCGATCGCCGAGAGCGTGCGCGTGCGCCGAGGGCCGACGCTCGTGGCGATCGGGATGCTGGCGCTGCTGGTGTCGGTCGTGATGGGCGCGGTGGCCGTCGAGCCCGTGCGGGCCCGGCATGCCGAGACGCTGCTGCTGCGTGCCCGCGGCGCACGCACGCGCGCGCTGGCGGCGCTGGCCGGCGCCGAGGCCGTCGTCGTGGCCGGCGTGGGCGGTCTGGTCGGGGCGGGGCTGGCGACCGCGATCCCCGCGGCGCTCGGCGGCGTGCTGACGGTCGTCGCCGCTCCGCCGCTGATCGCCCTCGCGACAGCCGGTGCGCTCGCGCTGGTGGCGGCGGTCAGCGCCGCCGTGGCCACCGGTCGCAGCGCCGACCGCCGCTCGACACGGGCCGAGACCGCCACGCTCGTGAGCGTCGCGGTCGTGCTCGGAGTCGTCACGGTGCTCGCCGCCTGGCGGTTCGCCGAGGCCGGCACGCCGGTGGACTCCGCCGGGGTCATCGACCCGCTCGTCGCTCTGGCGCCGGCGCTCGTGCTGCTGCTCGCGGCGCTGGTGGCGGTGCTGATGACGACCCCGATCGCCCGGCTGATCTCGGCCGGCCTTCGCACGACGCGCGGCGTGACGCCGATCACGCCGCTGCGACTGGGCAGCAGGCGCCCCGCGCGGCACGCCCTGCCGATCACGCTCGTCGCGCTCGCGGTGGGCTCTTCGCTGGTGGCCGTCTCGTACGCCGCAGGCGTGGCGCACCTGGGAGACGCGCCGGAGGCGCTGCGGGTCGGGGCGGACGTGCGGATCACGACGATCCCCGACGATGTGGGGGCCGCCGACGTCGCGGCGGCCGCCGAGCCGAAGGACGCCGCGATGCCCGCCCGGTCGCTCGTCGTGAGGGGATCCGACAGCCGCATCCCGCTCATCGCCGCGCAGGCGGCGCAGCTGGGCGACGTCATGCTCGACGCCGGCGGAGCGATCGATCCGGTGGCGATCTCCGACGCCGTCGCGCCCGCTCATCTCGGCATCCCGCTAACGGGTGCCGACCTCACTCTCACCGTGGAGTCGGAGCCGCAGCAGATGCTGGTCGACGACACGGGCGCACTCGCGCAGCCGTACCCGCTGGACGTGCGTGTGGCCGTGGCCGATGCCGACGGGGAGCTGCACTGGTTCGCCTTCGGCACGGCCGACATGACGACGGTCGAGAACGACGACGGCAGCACCATGACCAGCTGGGACGTGCACGCCGAGGTCACCGAGCAGCTCGACCTCGGCGAGGGGGAGTGGTCGCTCGCGGCGATCACGACCCAGCCCTACGACTGGTTCGCCCCTGAGCAGGGAGCGGTGATCACGGCGACCAGCGGTGGTCAGACCGTCGACCTCGCGGGCTTCACCGCGGCACCCGGCACGCCGGGTCAGGTGGAGGCGGCCGGCGACGGGGTGCGCATCGTCGCCGTCTCGGACGACCGCGACCGCCAGCCCACCCGCGCCCTCGCCCCCGAGACGCCGGCGTCCGCGCCGGTCGTGATCACCCGGGCTCTGGCCGACTCGATGGGCCTCGCCGAGGGCGACGCGCTCTCGCTCGACATCGACCAGCCGCGGTTCGCCGTCGACGCGGTCGTGGCGGCGGTGGTCGCGGTGCTGCCCGGCACCCCCGCAGGCGAAGGAATGGTCGTCGACTTCGGCACGCTGTCGCTGCTGTCACCGGTCGAGCTCGTCGCGAACCAGGTGTGGGTCTCGTCGGCAGACCCGGATGCCGCGGCCACCGCCGTGCAGGCGGCCTTCCCCGAACCGGTGGTGCTCGTGGCCGACCCCCGCGCCGGCAGCAGCGCCGCAGGCACCACGGTCGCCTTCGCGGTCACCGCCGTCGGTGCGCTCATGCTCGCCGCCGCCGTGTTGGTGCTGCGCCGCACGCGCACCCGCGCCGACTCGCACGAGCTCGCCCTGCTCGCGGTGCTGGGGCTCGGTCGCCGGCGCGCCGCCCGGCTGCGCGCCGGCGAGGATCTCTTCGCGCTGCTGGCCGGCGCTGCGGCGGGGGCGCTCGCCGGTCTGTTCACGGCGTGGCTCGTCGTGCCCTCGCTCGTGCGCGCCGCCTACGGAACCATCCCGGACGCCTACCCCGTCGAGCTGATCGTGCCGTGGGGTGCGGTGGCCGCATCCGTCGCGCTCATCGTCGCGATCGGGGCCGTCGTCGTGCTGACCGTGCGGGTGCCGTCGCGGCTCGCGCCCCTGCTGCGGGAGGACGAATGAGCACGACTCCTGGCCTGTTCGCCCTCACCAGGCGCCGCTTCGCCACCCCGCGCAGCGCGGCGCTGGTCATCGTCGCGCTGACGCTGCTGGCCGCCTTCGTCATCTCGGCTGCGCCGCGGGCCCTCGTGGGGGTCGTGCGCGACGAGGTGGCGCACCAGATCGCGGGGGTGCCCGCCACGTCGCGCGATCTGACGGGCTCGACGATCGGCATCCCGGCCTTCGGCGCGGCCGCCGACGCCGGCATCGCCGACGGCTGGGATGCCGGTGCGGCGGAGGTCTTCGGGGCGCTCGGCCAGGCGCTGGCCGACAACCGCGACGGGTTCGACACGGCGCTGCGCCCCCTCACCGCTCCCGCGCAGTTCGCCGAATACGCCGAGCGGTTCGCCGTCGTACCCGACGATCTTCCCGCCGATGCGCCGATCTCGTACATCCAGCCGCTGGCGGAGCCCGCCGCAGCGGAGCACCTCGAGGTCGTCGAAGGAGAATGGCCGACGGTCGGCGCCGTCGAGACCGAACTGCCAGGCGGATCGGAGGTCGCGCGGGCCGTCGTTCCGATCGTGCTGAGCGTCGAGGCGGCCGAGACCATGCAGTGGGCCGTCGGCGAGCGACGCGGAGTCGCCGCCGACGCGTCGCGCCCCGCGAAGGGCGTCGTCGAAGAGCTGCCGGAGTACGAACTGGTCGCCACCGTGCAGGCCGTGGACACCGCCGCCGACCGCTGGCTGCATCTGCCGACGGCGCTGACGGCGACCGTCTTCGACGACGGCAACCAGCGGCCGCAGGCGACGTCTGTCGCGTGGATCGCTGCGGACGTCTGGCCGGCGGCGACTGCGGGAATCATGACGCGCACGTGGACGACCGCGTGGTACCCCGTCGACGGCACGGCCGCGCAGAGCGAAGAGCCCGCCGACGTGCTCGCCGGGCTGCGCGCGGCGACCGCGTCGTCGGTGGCGCTCGATTCCACCGGGCAGCTGCGCATGCGCTTCGAGTCCGACCTCGTCGCGGAGCTGTCGACGGCGCTGGCGCGCTCGGCCTCTGCCTCGGCGATCCTCGCCGTCGCCGCCGTCGGGCCGCTCGCGGTGAGCGTGGCCCTCGTCGTGCTCGCCTCGGCGCTCATCATCCGGCGCCGGCGCGCCGATCTGGCGCTGATGTCGGCGCGGGGGGCGCCGCTGCCGCGGCTGCGACGGCTGCTCGCGGTCGAAGGACTGCTGCTGGGGGTGCCGGCGGCCGTCGTCGGCGCCGTCGCCGGCGTGGCCGTCACCTCCCACGACGCGGGGCCGGTGCCGACCGTCGTCGCGATCGCCATGGGGCTCGCGCCGGCAGCCGCACTCGCCTTCACTCTGCGGGCGCGCACTCTGGAGCGCTCGGCGCGGGCCGACCTCGATGCCCCGGTGCGCGGACGCGCCGTGCGGCTGGTCGAGATCATCGTGATCGTGCTCGCCGTGCTCGCCGTCGGGCAGCTCGTGATCGGAGGCGTCGGAGCGGGAGAGGCGATCGACCCGCTCGTGATCGTCGCGCCCCTGCTGGCCACCGTGGCGCTCGCCCTGATCTTCGTGCGGCTGCATCCGCTGCCGATCGCTGCGGTCGCACGCGCGGCCCGCCGCGGTCGGGGCGTCGTGTCGCTCGTCGGTGCGGCCCGCAACCTGCGCGATCCTGCCGCCGGCACCACGGCCGTGCTCGCGATGATCGTCGCGGTGGCGATCGCGGTGTTCTCGTCGCTCGTGCTGGCCACCGTCGACCGGGGTGCGGTCGCCGCGGCGCAGCGCGAGGTCGGCGGCGACATCCAGGTCGCGGGGCCCTACTTCTCCGACGAGGTGATCGACGCCATGCGGGGCGTCGACGGCGTCGTGCAGGCGGCCGGCGTCCTGCGCGGCGACTACATCGACGTCACGGGTCCGGACGATCGCGTCAGCGCTCAGGCGTTCGTCACCGACCTCGACGCCTTCACGGCCGTGCAGGCCGGCATGATCGGCGCCGTGCCGCCCGGCTCCGTCACCGCGGGCGCCGATCCCGTGCAGGTCGGGCTGTCGGCCGCGGCGCTCGAGGAGATCGGCCGCGGCGACACGACGGTGGTCGGCACGCCGGTGGAGGTGGGGGCCGCCTTCGACAGGGTGCTGGGCTTCACCCAGCCCGACGAGGTCGTGCTGGTCGACCGCGCGGACTACGAGACGCTCACCGGTGCCGGCTTCTACCCGCGGGCGGTCGTCGTCGACCTCGCAGAGGGGGCTGACGCGGCCGCGGTGGCCGCCGAGCTCGGCGAAGCGGTGGGCACGACCCACAGCATCCGCATCCTCGACGACTCGCTCGCCGAGATCCAGGCGTCTCCCGCCGTCGCGGCGCTGCGGTTCGTGCTGTTCGCGGCGCTGGCGCTGGCCGTGGCACTCTCGGTGGTCGCGGTGCTGCTGGTGGCGGGGGTCTCGAAGGACGCGCGCTCGCGCGTGATCGCCCTGCTGCGCACTCTGGGCCTCGACCGCCGACGCAGTCGAGGCATCGTGGCGTGGGAGTTCGCCCCGCTCGGGATCACGGCGCTCGTGGGCGGCGTCGTGCTGGGCGCCGTGCTGCCGCTGCTGGTGGTCGCATCGATCGACCTGCGCCCGTTCACCGGGGGAGGACGCCAGCCGGCGCTCGCCGTCGACCCCGTGCTCACAGGCGTGCTCATCGCCGTCGTGGTGGTGGCGCTGGCCCTGGCGGTCGTCGCCGGGGTGGTCAGCGCCCGCACCATCTCGATGGCGACCGTGCTGCGAACCGAGGAGGACTGATGACAGAACCCGACATCGTCTGCGAGGGGCTGGTGCGCATCTTCGCCGTGGCCGACATCGAGGTGCAGGCCCTGCAGGGCCTCGACCTCGTGATCGACCGCGGCGAGCTCGTGGCGCTCGTGGGCGCCTCCGGCTCGGGCAAGTCGACGCTGCTGTCGATCCTGTCGGGGCTCGATCTGCCCACGGCCGGGTCGGCGACCGTCGCCGGGCGCAGCCTGCCGTCGCTGTCTGCGCGCCAGCGCGTGGACTATCGCCGCGAGGTGGTGGGCTTCGTGTGGCAGCAGACGGCGCGCAACCTGCTGCCCTACCTCTCGGCGCTCGAGAACGTGCAGCTGGCCAGGGCGATCGGCGGCGACCGCCGCCGCGATCCCGGCCGCGCGCAGGAGCTCCTGGAGCTGACCGGCGTGGCGGATGCCGCGGGCCGCCGCCCCGCCGAGCTGTCGGGCGGGCAGCAGCAGCGCGTCGCGATCGCGGTCGCCCTCGCCAACGAACCGCGGGTGCTGCTCGCCGACGAGCCCACAGGAGACCTGGACGAGCACGCGTCGGCCGAGGTGCTGTCGACCTTCGAGGCGGTCAACCGCGAACTCGGCACGACGGCGCTCATCGTGACGCACGATCCGGCCGTCTCTGAGCACGTGCAGCGCACCGTGCAGATCCGCGACGGGCGCACCTCGACCGAGGTGCTGCGCTGGACGCACACCGACGAGACCGGCCAGGAGCACGCGATGGCCGAGGAGTTCGTCGTGCTCGACAAGGTGGGACGCATGCAGCTGCCGACCGAGTACATGACCCAGCTCGATCTGCGCGATCGGGTGCGACTCGAGCTCAACCCCGACCATGTGGGGGTGTGGCCGGGCGATTCGCGTGCGGTGCCCGCCGCGGCTGAACCCCCGTCGGGATTGCCGCAGACCCGCCGGCAGCGGCGCCTGAGCCAGGAGGAGCAGAGCCATGACTGAACCCGTGCTGACGGCATCCGGTCTGTCCGTCGTCCATCGCACGCGAGCCGGCGACGTGCACGCACTCTCCGACGCGTCGCTCGAACTGCACCCCGGCGAGTTCGTCGTGCTGGTCGGCCCGTCGGGTGCCGGCAAGACGACGCTGCTGCACGTGCTGGGCGGCATCCAGGAGCCCACGACCGGCACGGTGCAGGTGGGCGAGGTGGAGCTCACGACGGCGCCCGAGCGCGAGATCGACCGGGTGCGCCGCGAAGACGTCGGGTACGTCTTCCAGTCGTTCGGCCTGATCGCGGCCCTCTCGGCGGAGGAGAACGTCGAGCTGCCGCTGCGTATCCGCGGCGCCGACCCCGCCGAGCGCTCGGCGCGGGTGGCGCACCTGCTCGAGCGGGTGGGGCTCGCCGCCCACGCGCGGCAGCGCCCGGGGGAGCTGTCGGGCGGCCAGCAGCAGCGGGTCGGCATCGCGCGGGCCCTGGCCGGATCGGCGCGCATCCTGCTGGCCGACGAGCCGACCGGTCAGCTCGACTCGCACACCGCCGAAGCCATGATCGAGCTCATCGCCTCGATCGCGCACGACGACGGTGTCGCGGTGCTGCTGTCGACCCACGACCCCTCGGTGCGTGCACGTGCCGATCGTGTGCTGGAGCTTCACGACGGGGTGCTGCGCGCCGCATCCTGATCTTCTTCCTCGCCCGAGGCGAGGAGATCTCGCGGAGCGAGGACGGTATCGGGCGGATCGGTCCTCGCTCCCCGCATCCTCCTCGCTCCAGGCGAGGATGTGCCCCGAGGGGTCGCGTCCGCGCGCATCGCGCGTACGGTGGGACGAGGAGGTGAGCGCCGTGGCCGACGACCTGACGCCCGACGAGGCGGAGCGCATCGCGCAGCAGGCGCGCGACGGCCGGCTCGAGACCGACGACCCCCAGATCCGCAAGGTCGTCACGCGCGCACAGCGCACGGTCGTGCGCACCTCGCTGTGGGGCGACGCCCCTCGGAGCAGGCGGATGCTGGTGCTCTGGCTCGCGATCGGCTTCATCGCGCTGTGGGTGGTCGGACTGGCGGTTCCGCTGATCCTGACATTCGGCTGAGATCCCTTCCCGATGTGCGCTGAGCGATATATCGTTATGTATCGCTGAGATCCAGTGCACACGCGCGAGGAGGTCGCCATGAACAACAGCAGTGGCTTTGCCGGATACGGCTTCGGAGGTCGTCAGGGACAGGGCCCGGGCTCGGGCGGCGGATTCCCCGGCGGCGGGTTCCCGAGCGGTCAGGGTCTGTGGGACGCCATGGACCAGCTGCGCACGATGTTCGACCAGAAGGTCGCGCCGCGCATGGGCCGCGGCGACGTGCGCGCGGCCGTGCTGGCGCTGCTGGCCGAGCAGCCGATGCACGGCTACCAGATCATCCAGGAGATCTCCGACCGCACCGGCGGCTCGTGGAAGCCGAGTGCCGGCTCGGTGTATCCGACGCTGCAGCTGCTCGCCGACGAGGGGCTCATCCGGGCCGAGGAGGCGAACGGGCGCAAGACCTATTCGCTCACCGACGAGGGCAGAGCAGAGGCCGACGCCTCCGAGAAGCCCGCTCCGTGGGAGACCGGCACCGCCACCCCGCGGGAGAACCGCGGCGGGCCGCTCGCGAAGGCGGGCATGGAGCTCGCGCAGGCCGCGGCGCAGGTGGGCCGCTCCGGAACGCCCGACCAGGTGACGGCGGCGGTCGACGTGCTCGAAGACGCGCGCCGTAGGCTCTACAGCATCCTGGCTCAGGACTGACGCTGGCTCCGCACATCCGCGGCGGCGTCGAGGAGAACCGATGACCGACGCCCCGCGCACGCGCGCCCGTTATCGCCGCATCATGCGGTTCGCCCTGCGCTACATGGTGCAGACGTGGTGGTTCGAGCTGGTTCTGCCCCGCATCGGGTTCGGCGCTCTGGCGGAGCGGGGTCGGTCGGCACGGCTGGTGCGCATCGCGGAGCGGTTCCACGTGCTGGCCGTCGACCTCGGCGGGCTCATGATCAAGGTCGGGCAGTTCATGTCGTCGCGGCTCGACGTGCTGCCGCCCGAGATCACGAGCGAGCTCGCCGGCCTGCAAGACGAGGTGCCCGCAGTCGCGTTCGGCGAGATCCGCGCGCTCGCCGAGTCCGAACTCGGGCAGAGCCTCGACTCGGCGTACGCGAGCTTCGACGAGGTGCCCGTGGCGGCGGCATCCCTCGGTCAGGCCCACCGCGCGACGCTGGGCGACGCGGATGCCGCCGCCACGGGCCTTCGCGAGGTCGTCGTCAAGGTGCAGCGGCCCGGCATCGAGCAGATCGTCGAGGTCGACCTGTCGGCGCTGCGGCGCGTGGCGGCGCTCCTCAGCAGGGTCAGGGCCGTCCGAGAGCACGTGGACCTGCCGGCGCTCGTGGAGGAGTTCGCGCACACGAGCCTGGAAGAGATCGACTATGTGCACGAGGCCGCGAACGCCGAGCGGTTCGCGGCGGCCTTCGCGGGAAACCCCGGGGTCGCCGCGCCCACGGTGGTGCACGAGCGTTCGACAGGACGCGTGCTGACACTGCAGGACGTCACGGCGATCAAGGTCAACGACGTCGAGGCGCTCCGGGCGGCAGGCATCGACCCGACCGAGGTCGCGCATGCGTTCGCCGGGGTGATGTTCGATCAGCTCTTCGGCAACGGCTTCTTCCATGCCGATCCCCACCCCGGCAACATCTTCGTGACCCCGCTGCCGAACGGCACCTGGCGGCTGACCTTCATCGACTTCGGCATGATGGGCGAGGTCTCCGATCAGCTGCGCGGCGGGCTGCGAAAGGTGCTGATCGCGGTGGCCGGGCGCGACGGCAAGGGTCTCGTGCAGGCGATCCAGCAGGTCGGAGCGCTGCTGCCCTCCGCCGAGACCGGTCAGCTCGAGCGGGCGATGACCCAGCTGTTCGGCCGCTTCGGGGGTATGGGCATGGCCGAGCTGCGCGAGGTCGACGAGCGCGAGTTCCGCGATTTCGCCGTCGAGTTCGGCGATGTCGTGCGGGAGCTTCCGTTCCAGCTGCCCGAGAACTTCCTGCTGATCATCCGCGCCATCTCGATCACCTCGGGCATGTGCAGCGCGCTCGATCCCGAGTTCAACATCTGGAACGCGGTCGAGCCGTACGCGACCCAGCTGCTCCGAGACGAGAGCGGCAACATCGTCAAGCAGTTCGGCACGCAGGCGCTGTCGGTGGCCGGCACCGCCGTGAAGCTCCCTGGCCGCATCGACGAGGTCATCACGCGGCTCGAAGACGGCACGATCTCGGTGCAGACGCCCAAGCTCGACCGTCGCCTCGAGCAGCTGGAGCGGATGCTGCGGCGCGTCGTCTCGGCGGTGCTGTTCGCCGGGCTGCTGGTGGGCGGAGTGCTGCTGCGCGGACAGGACGTCGGGTGGGGCATCGCGCTGATGGTCGTGTCGGTGCTGCCGCTGCTGCACGCGGTGTTCGCCGGCCGCAGGCCCCGCCACCCCGGCTCTCGGCGGCGCTGATCGCCTCGGTGCGCCCGATCGGGGGCAGGATGGATGCTGCGATGCCTGATCAGACACCCACTCCCGCCGGCGCCAGGGCGCAGCTGGCGGCGCTGGCCGCCTCGGTGGGCCACGGCACGCCACCGCACTCGCGCTGGGTCGATCGGATGCCGCCGGCACCGGGTGCCCGTTCCGCCGCGGTGCTGATGCTCTTCGGCGTGCTCGACGCAGTGCCGGCCGAAGCCCTCGACACCGCTGTGTCGCGCGATCTCGACGTGCTGCTGCTGGCGCGCGCCGAGACGCTGCGGGCGCACCCCGGCCAGATCGCGTTCCCCGGAGGAAGGGTCGATCCGGGGGACGCCGACCCGATCGCCGCCGCCCTGCGCGAGGCGCAGGAGGAGACGGGCCTCGAGCCTGCCGGCGTCGAGGTGCTCGGTGCGCTCGAGCCAGTGCCCCTCGCGTTCTCGCAGCATCTCGTGACCCCCGTGCTGGGGTGGTGGCGGCATCCGTCACCGGTGCGCGTGGTCGACGAGGCCGAGTCGGCGGATGTGTTCCGCGCGCCGGTCGCGGAGCTGCTCAGCCCCGCCCACCGGGGCGTCACGGTGATCCGCCGCGACGGCCAGGAGTGGCGCGGGCCGGGGTTCGTCGCCGGTCGGCACCTCGTGTGGGGCTTCACCGGGATGCTGCTGGACGGCCTGTTCGATCGGCTCGGCTGGACCGAGCCCTGGGACGAGTCCCGCGAGCTGCCGTTCGTGGCCCCTGTCGACACCGGTCGATGAGCCGTGTGATCTGTGCGGCTGCGACCGCCATGCTGACACTCGAGACAGCGCCGACCGGTCAGAAGGCGCCGCTTCGCGCGTCCCAGGTGCTGCGCACGCTCGCCGAGCGGCTGTGCAGCGCGGCGAGAGCGAACTCGCGCAGCAACGGCGCGACGACCCAGCCCCCGTCGGGTGAACGCTCGAGCCCGAACAGTGCGAGCACCTCGATCAGCGCGCGGCAGCCGTTCAGCAGTTCCCGCTCGAGTGCGGCGGGCGTCTCGTGCGCGTCGTCGCGCTCCCGCTGCAGCAGCAGTCGAGGGGTCGACTGCTCGTCCAACCACGTCCAAGGGGCGTAGGGGTCGTCGTATGGGCTGCCCTGCGAGGCCACAGTGTCGGCTCCATCCGTGGCGACCTCGGCTGCGGCATCCCGCACGCACTGCACGACGATGTCGTGCCAGCTCGCTCCCGCGATGCGAGGGCATCGGCACTGTTCGCTGCAGTCGTCGGTGCCCGTGTCGTCGTCGTACCCCCACAGCCGCGATCGAGCTCCGGTGCGGGTGAGTCGGTACGCCTGCGCCGCGGGGGCGCCGCCGGCCGCGGGGTCGGCGAGGCTCCCGTCGGCGAGGGCGAGCAGGAAGAGGTCTCGTGCCACCGGGTCGAAGCCGCTCCCGTAGAGCCTCATGAGGCCCGAGGCGAGTTCGGTCCACAGCGCGATGGGCGATGCGGACTGCGCGAGCACCGCCCGCTTCACCACGAGCCTCCCGCTGCGGCGGTAGGCGAGGTGCAGCGTCAGCATCGCTGCGAAGATCTGCCGCACGCGTTCGGGAGTGCAGTGGAGTGCGGCGGCGCCCTCGATGGCGACCGACGGGTCGACCGTCCGTTCGAACAGGGCGACGCCGTCGGTCGATGCGCGGTCGATGGCCCACCGGATCTCGCGGCAGAAGGCGGCGGCCTCGTCGGCGGTCACCACGACCGGCATGTCGAGTGCTGTCGAGGCGATGTGGCCGCGCAGCCCCTCTCTTGCCGGGCTGGGCAGCCTGGCGACGAGATCGTCGAGCGGCCTGCGCGGGGGCGTGGCGGCAGCATCCTGGATCGCAGCCTGGGCGCGATCGATCGAGAACTCCTCGGCATCGAACGACGCCCAGGGGCCGAGCGTCGACTGGATGCGGGAGTGCATCGCCTCGTGCTGCGGATGGACCGGGTCATCGAGCACCCCTACCAGCACTTCGTGTTCGTAGGGGTCTCTCGCGCAGGTCAGCGGCGACCGCCGTTCGCCCGCGACCACCCGCGGCAGCGCGATGCCGGCGGGCGGCACGTCGCCGGACACGGCCTCGATCAGCACGCTCCAGCGCGGATCGCACGAGTGGGCGAAGACGAGCTGCGGATGGTCGCGCAGCACCGGACCGATACGCGCCGTCGACTCTTCGACGACGGTCGGATCGCGGTAGTCGATCATCGTCATGCGGTCACCCCAGCGATGGCGGCGCCGCGACCACGGCGCCTCTTCGGGGTGATCGGTGAACACGTGCCTCGTACACGAGGGCCAGGAGAACACCGTGCGCACGGCGTCGCGGAGTTCGGTGAGCTTCGCGTCGTAGGCGAACTCGATCTCGCGCCAGATCTCGGGGAGGACGCCGAAGAGCGTCGTGCGGACGGTGACGGTGCGCGTGTAGGGCGGCGGGTGCATGCGACGACGCTAGGGTCGCGGCGGGCCCGCATGGCGCGCGGGGCGGCGTGATGTGCACAAGTCACGCCCACTCCGGAATGGGGGAGGAGCGGTGAGTCGATCGCGGCGGCCCTCCACCGCCGGTGGGCTACACCTTCGCCTTGCGGTACCCCGCTGCCACGGCAGCCGACTGCGTGCGGAAGCACTCCTCCGGCTTGGTGGCGTTGTAGTAGCGCTGACCGGGCATGTGGTAGATGCCCGAGTCCGCGTTTCCCTTGATCGGCGCCCACGAGGGGCAGTTCCACTCCGATGCCGGCGCTGTGGACGACGGGTAGGCCACCGCCGCGGTCGCCTTCGACGTCTTCGACACGGTCGGATGCCCCGACTTCTTGCCCGTGACCTTGACGGTGATCTTCTTGCCTACGACCGCGCTGCTGAGCTTGAGAGTCGACTTCTTGGCGCCAGAGATCGCCTTGCCGTTCGCGTACCACTGATAGGTGAAGCTGGTCCCTGCCGTCCAGGTGCCCGTCTTCGCCGTCAGAGTCTTGGTGACCTTCGCGGCCCCGCTGATGCTCGGGGTGGCGACCTTCGCCACTTTGAGAGTCGACGCCGAGGTGCGCACCACAGTCGCGTAGCCGGACTTCTCGCCGGTGATCTTGACCGAGATCTTCTTGCTCTTCTGCGCGCTTCCGACCGTGTACGTCGACTTCGTCGCACCTGAGATCGCGACTCCGTCGGCGTACCAGCGGTAGCTGAGCTTCGTGCCAGACAGCCAGGATCCGGTCGTGGCCTTCAGCTTCGCGCCGACCACAGCCGTGCCTGTCACCTTTGCGGCGCTCGACGTCGTCGCCTTGGCCGTTGCCGCCGAGGTCTTCGACGCCGTCGTGAACCCGGACTTGGTGCCGGTGACCTTGACGGAGATCTTCTTCGCCTTCTGCGCCGCGCCGATCTTGAAGGTCGCCTTGGTCGCGCCGGGGATCGTCGTGCCGTTCGCATACCACTGGTAGGCGAACGAGGTGCCGGTCGTCCAGGTCCCGGGCTTTGCGGTGAGGGTGAGACCGTAGGCTGCGTAGCCCGAAATCGTGGGAGCGCCGACCGTGGGCGGGCGTGTTGTGCTCGCTGACGTGCGGGTGAGTGCGGCGTAGCCCGTCTTGGTGCCGGTGACGGCCACCGATATGGCTGCACCCCGCTGGGCGGACGTGATCGTGAACGAGGTCGAGGTGGCGCCCTCGATCGGGGAGGCGTCGGCCATCCACTGGTAGGTCAGTGACGTCCCCGACACCCATGTGCCCGCTCCGACGGTGAGCGTGCCGCCGACGACCGCCGTGCCCGTGATCTTCGGTGTCGAGGTGCTCAGCGGTGTGCCGAAGAGAGGCGTCACGGCGCTGCTGGCGACGCTCGCGGCAGAGGTTCCCGCCTCGTTGGTGGCTGTCACAGTGAAGGTGTACTCGGTGCCGTTGGTGAGCCCGGTGACTGTTGTCGAGGTGGCGTCGGTGGTCGTGGTGGAGCCGCCGGGCGCTGTCGTCACGGTGTAGGAGGTGATCGGCGCGCCACCATCCGCTTCGGGTGCGGACCACGAGACCGTTGCAGCGGCATCGGCCGCTGTCGCGACGACGTCGAACGGCGCGTCGGGTGCGACGGCGATGTCGGATGCCGGCGGCGCATCGTCGGCGACCGCGGCGACGGGCGTGAGGGAGAGTGTCCCCGCCATGATCAGGGCAGCCGTGATGGCTGCCAGAAGCTTCTTCACTTCGATCTTCTCCGCTCCCCGCGCGCTGATGACCTGCCGCTGCTCGAGGCCCCACGCAGGCGTCGGCGCCCTCGGAGCGAGATCCAGAGGTCAGAGGTGCTCCGGGTGCACCTCGCCTCAAGCCTACGGCGGTCGGGCAGCGCCGCAGCGAATGATCCGTCCAATCCGAGTGAGTATCGTCTATAAGTCCGAATGTCGGAGGGTGTGCGTAGTGTTGGAGTATGGAAGATGATATCGGGGTGACGCCTTCGGGTGAGCCCGATCCTGACCCCTCGTGGGGTGGGGATGATGTGGTGCTGCCGGGTCCGGATGGGGTGGGTCTGGTGGTGGAGGCGGCGGACATGATGGCGGTGTTCGCGGCGCGCAGGTTGCGGATGATCGAGGTCGCCCGTGCCGAGGCGATGGTCGAGTTTCAGCGGTTGGGGCGGGAGTTCGATCAGATCGGGGAGCGGTCGTTCCGGCTCGAGGTCGCGGCGGCGCTGCGGATCACCGAGCACGCCGCCGGTCAGCTGATCGGCACCGCGGCGGCGCTCACTCACCGGTATCCGCGGATGCTGGGTCTGTTGGAGCGGGCCGGCACCACGGAGCGGCACGCGCAGCTGCTGGCGGAGTTGCTGGACCGGGCGGAGCCGGGCACCCGGGACCGGGTGATGGACGACGCGATCGAGGCGGCCGAGCTGCTGCCGGTGGGCTCCTTCCGACGGCGCCTGGGTGAGTTGATCGCCCTCACCGAGCACCCCACCCTGGAAGACCGGTTCACCGACGCGGTCGCCGGCAGGCGGGTGGTGGTGGAGCGGGCCGATGATGCGATGGCGTGGCTGATGATCCTGCTGCCCGCCGTGGAGGCGCATGCGGTGTTCGAGCGCGCGACCGCGCAGGCCAAGGTGCTCGGGCAGGTCCCGGGGGAGACCCGCACCCTCGACCAGCTCCGCGCCGATGTGGTCGCGGATCTGCTGATCGACGGGGACTGCCAGGCCCACCCCGACACGGTCCGCGGGATCCGCGCGACCGTCGCGGTCACCGTGCCGGCCCTGACGCTGCTCACCGAAGACACCGGCCACGGCCCGGCGGCCGTGGACGGGGTCGGACCGATCCCGCTGTCCCAGGCCAGGGAGCTGTGCGGGGCGGCGGACGGCGGGTGGATGCGGGTGCTCACCCACCCCGAGACCGGCATCGTGCTCTCGGTCGGGCGGGACAGGTACCGGCCGCCGACACCCCTCCGCCAACTCGCCGCCTGGCGATCCGGCCGGTGCATGGCCCCCGGCTGCGCACTGCCCACCACCCGGTGCGACATCGACCACAGTCTCGCGTGGGAACACGGCGGACACACCGCCGCCCACAACCTCTGCCCCCTCTGCCGAGGACACCACACGATCAAACACCACGGACTGTGGACCGTGAACCAAACCCCCGACGGCACCGTCCACTGGCACTCACCGACCGGACGCCACTACACCGTCCACCCCGAACGCAGAACACCCACCTTCACCCCCGACACCCTCACCCCCGCCACCCCCGCACCCTTCTGACACAGAAGGAGAAGGGCCGGAGGGCGAGGCGATCGGCGCGGCTCAGACCGCGGCGTCGCGCGCGGGCAGCACCCAGCCGGCCCGCGGGAAGTGGCAGGTGTAGCCGTTGGGGTAGCGGATCAGATAGTCCTGGTGCTCCGGCTCGGCCTCCCAGAACGGCCCCTCGGGCTCGATCGTGGTGACCGCCTTACCCGGCCACAGTCCCGACGCGTCGACGTCGGCGATCGTGTCGCGCGCGACCTGCTCCTGCTCGGGCGAGAGGGGGAAGATCGCCGAGCGGTAGCTCGTGCCGATGTCGTTGCCCTGACGGTTCAGCGTCGACGGATCGTGGATCTGGAAGAAGAAGGCCAGAAGGTCGCGATACGTCGTCTGCGACGGGTCGAAGACGATCTCGACCGCCTCGGCGTGACCCGGGTGGTTCCGATACGTCGCGTGCGCATTCTCGCCGCCGGTGTAGCCGACGCGCGTCGAGAGCACGCCGGGCTGGCGCCGGATGAGGTCCTCGGCGCCCCAGAAGCAGCCGCCGGCGAGCACGGCGGTCTCGGTGCCGGGCGTGCGGGTGATGGTGCCGGTGTCGAAAGGTCCGCTGGTCATGATGTCTCCTTCGTCGAACCGCGCGATGCGCGCATATCCAGAACAACGGATGCTGACCCCGTTGTGGTCCCTTCCAGGCTAAGAGTCAGCTGGGAGTCGTGGCGACAGCATCCGCTGTCGGCGCTCACCACTACTCTCTACCCGTGACCCACCAGCTCACGCGCGACGAGGCCCGCCGCATCGTGGTGCGCGCCCAGCTGCTCGACGCCGATCGGCCGGGCGACGTCGTCGAGGTCGCCGAGCAGCTCGGCTACGTCAAGATCGACCCCACCGCCGTCATCTCGCCGGCAGAGCACACGGTGCTGTTCTCGCGCATCGGCTGGTCGTACGAGCCCGGTCAGCTGCAGAAGGCGACCGAGCTCGACCGGCAGCTGTTCGAGTTCGACGGCGCGTTCCGACCGATGAGCCTGCAGCCGGCGCTGCTGGCCGCGCAGCGGCGGCGAGGGTTCCGCGACAGCACGACGCAGTGGCTGGCGGCCAACGCACGGTTCCGACGCGACGTGCTCGCCCGGCTCCGCGCCGACGGCCCGCTCGCTGCAGCCGAGATCCCCGACACCGCGCAGGTCGCACGCGCGCCCGACGGCTGGTCGGGGTCGAACCAGGTGCCGATCATGCTCGACCTGCTCGCGCGCATCGGCGAGGTCGCCGTGTCGCGCCGCGAGGGGCGCCACCGCATCTGGGATCTCGCCGAGCGGGTCTATCCGGCCGTCACCACAGGAGACGATGGCGCGGCGCTGCGATCGCTTCAGGAGCGGATGCTGCAGGCCTCGGGCCTGGCCCGCCCGCACACGTTTTGGAGCGGCGTCGGCAAAGACACCGGCGAGCCCGCCGTCGTCGAGGGCGTCGCGACGAAGTACCGCGTCGACCCGGAGGCCCTCGCCGCCCTCGACGCGGAAGACGCGGGCGGTCGCGTCGCGTTTCTCAACCCCTACGACAGCCTGCTGTTCGACAGGCGCCGTCTGCAGGAGGTGTTCGGGTTCACCTACGTGCTCGAGCAGTTCAAGCCCAAGTCGCAGCGCGTCTACGGCGCGTTCGCGCACCCCATCCTCATCGGCGACCGCTTCGTCGGCATGCTCGAGGCCGAACTCGACCGCCAGAACGACGCGCTGCAGGTGCGCGCCGTGCACGAGTTCGCGCCGTTCGAGCCGGAGGACCACGAGATGGTGCGCGCCGAGATCGCCGAGTGGGCGCAGTGGCTGGGCGTCGACGTCGTCGAGGGCGGTCGGCGCGGGTAGCCGATCAGAAGACGAAGAGCTGCCCCAGCACCAGCACCAGGATGAAGAACACCCCCACGAACGCGGCGATGATGGCGAGCGTGCGCCCGGACAGGCGTGCCACGCCCCAGCCGACGAGGAAGGGGAGAGCGAACAGGCCGATCGCCACGATCCACCAGAAGGTCACGTAACCTGCCCGTGTCGCGTCTTCGAGACGACCGCCGAACAGCTGCTGCGACAGCGGGTGGGTCGCGTACTTCACGGCCGCCGAGATCGGCACCGCCACGAACACGAACGTGATGAGACCGACGAGCGTGCCCCACAGCGCGGGGCTGCCGCCGTCGCTGAGCACTCCGCCGCGCAGCGTGCCGTCGTCCTGCCTGTTGTCGGATGCCATGGCATGAGCGTAGGGGACGCACCGGCGCGAGGGGGTCAGCCGGTGAGGGTGAGACCGGGGCCGATGGTAGGATCGTCGATTGGAAGTGTGTCCGAGCGGCCTAAGGAGCATGGCTGGAATCCATGTAGGCGGGGTAACTCGCCTCGCAGGTTCAAATCCTGTCACTTCCGCCACAGGCAGAGCGCCCACTCCCGTGCGGGGTGGGCGCTCTGTCGTCGTCTGCCGTTAGGTCGGCACCGGCTCCCGAGCCCACGGCAGCCCTGCGGCTGCGAACGGCGAACCGGGCCGGATGAGCAGCGACCGCGGCGCGAACCACGCGATCGTCCTTCGCCACGGCGGCGCCGATGCCAGCAGTCCGCGGCGCACGGTGCCGGCATCGGCCGCCGTGACGGTCGCCTGCGCGGCTGTCGGGGCATAGCTGGCCTGCTCGATCGCGACGACGAGCCTGCTCATCGCGCCCCGCGGGGCGCCTGCGGCGATCAGACGCTCGCCGAACACCCGAGGCGACTGGCTCCAGGGCATCGCGATGCCGAGGTCGATCGCCGCCTCCTGACCGAACAGCCATGCCGCGGCCGCCGCGCCCGCATCGTGCGCATCGACACGGGCGCGCAGCATCCGCCGCCGCGCGGCGCCGGCCAGCGCGGGCGCGAACAGCACGGCGAGCACCCCGGCGACCAGCCCGATGCCCGGCCAGGGATTGACCGTGTCGACACGAGTGCTGCCCGACGCCTCCTCGCGCTCGCGCTCGAGCCGGTCGAGCTCCTGCGGGCTCAGACTCGCGCTCTGCGAAGGGGTGGGCGTGGCGCCCGGCGTCGCCCGCGGCCCGTCGGTGGGAGTCGAGGCGAACGACGTCGGCACCCCGAGGCCCTTGGTCGGCTCGAACGCCACCCAGCCGATGCGGTCGAAATACACCTCGGGCCACGCGTGCAACTGGCTCGACATGACGCTGAACACCGGTTCGTCGCCGACCTTGTCGCCGGTGGAGGTACCGGGCAGATACCCCACGACGATGCGGGAGGGCATGTCGAGGGTGCGGGCCATCAGGGCGAAGGCGGCGGCGAAGTGCACGCAATAGCCCTCGCGCACCTCGAGGAACCGGGCGACGGCCTGCACCCCCTCGCCGTCGAATCCGTCTTCGACGGGCGCATCGAGCGAATAGCGGAAGTCCGACCCGCGGAACCACGTCTGCAGCGCGATCAGGGCGTCGTAGTCGTTGTCGGCGTCGGCCGTCACGGCGCGGGCCGTCTGCTCGATCACGGCAGGAGTGCCCTCCGGCACCTCTTTGGTGTCGCGCAGCAGCAGCGGATTCTGCGCCTCCACCGCACGGATCTGCTCCAGCGTGGGCTGCGGCACGACGGTGTCGACGTTGTACTCCTGCCCCCGCGACGATGCCGTCGACGAGCGCACGGTGCGGTTGTAGGGCACCGCCTCCCATACGCCGTCGGCGCCCTCGACGGCGACGGCGGGGTAGGCGGTGGGCAGCCACCGGGTCGCGAGCTCCTGCACCTGCACGGTCGTGCGGGTATCGACGGTGGAGATCGAGGGGTCGGCGTTGAGCGTGCCGAACGCGTGCTCTGCGCCGAGCGCGACCGAGTGCATGGAGTCGGGCTTCCACACCTTGCCGTCGAACTCGGTGAGGGTCGTCACGCGCAGATACGGCGGGTTCTTGGCCGTCGTGTGCAGTCGGATGACCTCGGTCTCGTAGGGCTGGCGCAGGTCGCGACCGAGCGAGAGGTCCGCGTTGATGCCGGGGCCGCCCAGGGCCGCCGGCTGCGACGAGGCGACGGGCTCCGGCAGCAGCGGTGCGACGGCGACCGCCACGATCACCGCGACCGCCCCGATGCCGACCGCGGTCGCGGGCACCCCCGGCTGATCGGGAGCGCGCGGCGCCGCATCCGTTCGCCTTCCCTTGGTCTCGGCGCGCAGCAGGAACAGGATCGCGACCGCCAGCAGCACGAAGCCGATCACATCGGCCTCGCGGGGCACGACGATCGCGGGGATGAGCGAGACCGCGATGAGTCCGACGGCGGCCAGCAGCGGCATCCGCGCGGTCAGCACGACGTGGTCGACGACGATGGTGAGCAGCCCCGTGGCGCCGGCGATGAGGAACGCGAACGACGCCGACACCGGCATAGGCGCTCGACCGAGCTGGATCTCGGTGAGCGCCGTCGTCCACGCCATGCCGGCGTCGTCGAAGGTCTGCGGGGTGGGCAGCACCCAGAGCAGGGCCGAATCGCGGAAGAAGATGCCCGTCAGCAGCAGCGCCCACACCGCCGCCTCGATGAGGGTCACCGCGATCGCCGCCAGCCGCGCGCGGCGCGCCAGGTAGCCCGCCAGCAGCACGAGCGCGCACACCGCGATCGCCGCGACGAGCCACCATCCGCCGACGACGACCCACAGCACGGGCAGCAGCGCGGCCATGACGGCGGCGAAGACGCCGAGCGTCAGTGCGGGCTCGCCGGGCCGCGCGGGGCGAGCGGATGCCGGCGCCTGGTCAGCCGACACGGCTCACCCCTCTCGCCACGGCGCCCACCCACGCGTCGACGGCGTCGTCGGCGTCGGCGGTCGCGGCGGTGTGCCACCCGATGCTCGCCGCGCGCGCGAGCGCGTCGTCGACGGGGGCGATCGCGAGCAGCACGGGCAGCGCCGTGTGGTGCGCGAGACCGCCGAGGGCAGGCACGTCGGCGGGGGTGAGGCGCCCGACGATCAGCACGAGGGGTCCCGTCGTGTCGCCGGCATACCGCGGTGCGAGCGCGGCGAGGCGGTCGTCGCGGTGGGCGGTCAGGGTCGCGCAGCGTCGGATCAGCTCTTCCACCTCGCCGAGATCGCCTGCGTCGATGCGCTCGGCCAGCGGCGCGCCGTCGGTGTCGAGCACCTCGACCGAATACCCGTCGGAGACCAGACGCAGCGCCACCGAGACGCACAGCGACACGGCGTGCTCGAACGACGGGTCGGCCCCGGGCTCGAGCAGGGCGGACGCCTGCCAGCGCACCAGGCTGCGGTCGAGCACGACCGTCGCGTCGGGGGTGGACTCCTGCTCTTCCTGGCGCACCATCAGCGCATCTCGATGCGCGGAGGCCCGCCAGTGGATGCGGCGCATGGAGTCGCCTGGAACGTAGTGACGGGCGATCAGGTTGTCGGCGCCCTGGCCCAGGCGGCTGTTGACGCTGTGCAGCGCGCCCCCCGATTCGCCGGAGAACTCCGAGAGCGTCGGCAGGTCGATGACGGCAGGTGCGACCGAGACGGCGGTCGTCGCCCCCAGCGTGCTGTCGCGCCGGGCGAGGCCGAACGGATCGGTGGTGCGCACCGACAGCGGGCCGAGCACATGCACACCGCGCCGGATGCCGACGGCGGAATACTCCAGGGTGACCTCCTGCTCGCCGGCGCGCAGCCCCGAGCGCAGCGCAGGGAACGCGCCGTGCGCGTCGCCGGCGAAGCCCGACGAGAGCCGGTCCGACCAGCTGCCGGGGGCCGTCGGCAGCGAGCTGCGCATGCTCACCCCCAGCGAGACGCGCACCCGCTCTCCCACGGTCGCCGTCTCCGGCCGCAGCGTCCGCTCCACCTGCTCGGAGTGCCGCGCCAGATGCAGCGAGATCAGGGCCGCGGCGACGGCGGCGGGCAGCAGCAGCCCGAAGTACATGAGGGCGGGGATGCCCAGTTCGTTCGCGGCGACGAAGCAGCCGACAGCCAGCGCGAGGGCGCCCGTCCCGCGGGCGGTCAAGGGCCAGAGCCGTCTCATCGTGCTACTGCCGGCTGGCGATCGGCACGCGCACGGTCTGCGCGATGCGATCGAGGATCGCCGCGATCGTCTCGTGGCCGACGCGGGCACGGGAGCCGGTTGCGGCCCGCGTGGCGATGAGCCGGTGCGCGAAGACGGGGTGCAGCAGATCGGTGAGATCGTCGGGGATCACGAAACCTCTGCCCTCCAGCGCCGCCCACACCTTGGCGGCCCGCACCAGCTGCAGCGTCGCCCGCGGGCTCGCGCCCAGCCGCAGGTCGGGGTGGGTGCGTGTCGCGTGCGCGAGCGCGACGGCGTACTGCTCGATCGCGGGCGCGACGTGCACGTGGCGGGCGGTGTGGATGAGCGCCTGCACCTGATCGGCGCCGACGACCGGCCGGATGGCCTCGAGCGGGTTGACCGCATCGCGCTGGCGCAGCATGAGCGCCTCGTTGTCGGCGTCGGGGTAGCCCATCGAGATGCGCATCATGAAGCGGTCGCGCTGCGCCTCGGGCAGTGCATACGTGCCCTCCATCTCGAGCGGGTTCTGGGTCGCGACCACCAGGAACGGCTCGGCGAGCAGGTGCGAACGACCGTCGACGGTCACCTGCCCCTCTTCCATCGCCTCCAGCAGGGCCGACTGCGTCTTGGGAGAGGAGCGG
The DNA here is from genome assembly GCF_025515205.1 of Microbacterium fluvii. Taxonomy (GTDB): domain Bacteria; phylum Actinomycetota; class Actinomycetes; order Actinomycetales; family Microbacteriaceae; genus Microbacterium; species Microbacterium fluvii. The sequence goes on from NZ_JAOPFX010000001.1 coordinate 802,088, forward strand.
TTGATCTCGTCGGCGATGACGATGTTGGCGAACACCGCGCCTGGCTTGAACTCGAACTCGCGGTCGACCGGGTTGTAGACGCTCACGCCGGTGACGTCTCCCGGCAGCAGGTCGGGGGTGAACTGGATGCGGCGCACCGTCGCATCCACCGACGCGGCCAGCGCCCGCGCGAGCATCGTCTTGCCGACCCCCGGCACGTCTTCGATGAGCAGATGCCCTTCGGCCAGCAGGCACACCAGGGCGGAGCGCACGGCATCCGGCTTGCCGTCGATGACGCGGCCGATCGCCGCAGAGATCGCGTCGGTCGTGCGTGCGAAGAACTCGGTCTGCTCGTCGGCCTGCTCCGGCATGCGAAACCCCTCGGATCGGTGTCGGGTGCGGCTCGTCGTCGAGCCCTGTTCCGATGCTAATCCTGTGGGCGGATGCGTGGGCCTCCGCGTCTGCTGAGAACCTAGATCGCCGCAGCCACCGCCATCAGCCCGACCGCGACGGCCATCGCGACGGTCTGCACCCGATCGAGCGGGCGGTGCGCGCGGGCGGCGACGACGGCCGAGAACACCGCGTAGACGACCGCGCCGAGGATGAGCAGCGCCGTGAGGGCCTGCGCGCCGACGCCGTGCTGGTGGGCGCCAGGAGACGTGTGGCCGACCCCCATGCCCAGCTGGAGGGCCGCCATCGCGATCATCCCGACATTCGCGTGCACGGCCATCGCGACGGTGTTGGAGTCGACCGCCCTCCGCCCGCGCCGAGGGCTGCGGACCATCGCGAGCACGATCGCGCCGGCGACCAGCAGCGCCGCCCACGCGACGGCGGGCACCAGCCGCGTCGACCACGCGTCGAGCATGGCCACGAGCATCAGCACGGAGGCGGCGAGCTCGGGCGCCCGCACCCGCCGCCGATCGGCTGCCAGACAGCAGGTTCCGATCGCGGCGGGCGCGAGCGCCCAGGCGTGGAGCAGTTCGGTCACGTCTCAACCGTGGTGGCCGTGGCCGCCGTGGTCGTGCCCGTGAGCGCTGTGGTCGTGCCCGTGAGCGCTGTGTGCGCTCGCCGTGCCCGCCGAGCAGTGGTCGCTCACCGGGGCCGGCACGTTCAGCGTGGGGTTGCGCTCGAAGAAGTTGTAGGGCTTGAGCGTGAACTTGGCGTAGTCCATCGGCATGACCGGCCAGTCCTCGTTGCGGGGGAAGTGGGTCAGCCCGAAGGTGTGCCACAGCACGACGTCTTCGCCCACGAGCGGCTCGTCGCCCGCGATGAAGGCGGGGATGCCGGCGCCGCCGGGGTTCTGGTTGACGAAGTCGCCCGCGGCATACCGCTCGGCCGGGTCGTACTTCGTGACGAAGAGGTTCTTCGTCGCGAAGGCGGCCCGCGAGGCGATCGACGAGTCGTCGTCGGCCAGCAGCACCGGGGTCTCGGTCGGGAAGAGCACGTACGAGGTGGGCTGACCCATCGACGTCGTCTTCTCAGTGGAGGCGATCTGCCACACCCGATTGCGCGCGCCGTCGGCCAGGCGCCCGGAGACGAGCTCGCTCGTGATGGGGGTCACCTGCTTCGTGAAGGCGTTGCCTGCGGGGTTGCGCTCCGAGATCGGCACCCGCACGGCGTCGATCTCGTTGACGACGTTGGCCGTGCCGTCGACGGTCATGTCGAGCCGTGCCGAGAACAGGTGCTGGTGGTACGGGGCGCCCAGCCCCGGCGCGACCTCGGAGGCGAACGGATACGGCGACCCGTCGGCATCCGTCCCCGGATAGGCCGACGTGAACAGGATGCCGGTGAGCTTGGCCTCGCACTCGATCGTGCCGTCGAGGTAGAGGTACCAGAAGAACCCGTAGTCGTAGTTGCCGACCGTCGTGAAGAACGAGATCACCAGGCGCCGCTGGCGGCGCACCTCGGACGAGCCGGTGAACAGGTCGGTGTGCTTCCACAGCGACCCGAAGTCCTCTTCGTGCATGCACACGCCGTTGCGGACCGTCCGCGGCATGCCCAGCTCGTCGGCGAGGATCGCGTCGACGTAGGTGATGTCGCCGACGCAGTCGCAGCCGAGTTCGAGCTCGTTGGTGTAGCGGCCGAAGAGGTACTCGCCGGTGTCGAAGTAGTTCTGCCAGAAGCGGTTGGGAGCGGGGTCGGCGTAGGGCACGACCATCTCGCTGATCGACCCGCGGTACATCACGGGGCGCCCGGCGAACGAGAGCTGCCGCAGGATCAGTCCCTCGCGGGTGTCGAAGCCGATGCGCAGATCCCACTCGCCCCACGTGACGTGCTCGCCGTCGACCGTGAAGCTCGAGCCCTCCGGCTGCGAGATGACGATGGGCGTGAGGCCCTCGAGGGGCGGGCCCTGCAGCTCGGGGTCGTCGAAGTTGCCGCTGGTCTGCGGGATCTCGAAACCGGGGGTGTCGATGATCTGCACCACGCGGCGGTCGGCCACGTCGATGTAGGCGGTGAGGCCGTCGACGGGGTGCGCCCACGGGTGATCGGCGGGCGAGAACTGCTGGAAGGCGAAGGTGCGCAGGATCCGCCTGCCCTTCTCGTTCTCGTAGCCGTAGTGGCCGGCCGACAGCGGCACGAGCACGACGTCGTCGACGGTGAGCCCGCGCGCGGCGAGCGCGGCGACCCACTCCGCGTCGGCGTTGGCGATCACGCCGACCTCCTCGAACTCCGCGTCGAGGATCGGCAGCTGCCCGTCGGAGCCGTCGAGCACGGCCTCGCTGATCACTGCGCCGGTCGTGATCGCGACGACGAGGTCGCTCGATCGGGTGGTGGCCATGTCGAGCAGCTGCACCCGCGCCCGGCGTTCGGGCAGCGCCCCGCCGGCCTCCCACGCGAGCACTTCGGCCTTCGTGGGCTCCTCGAGCCCGACATAGGCGAAGCGCACCGTGTCGGTGGTCTCCGGGAGGGCCAGCACGACGGCGCGGACGGCCAGGATCTCGGCGGGGGTGAGCGACGACAGCGGATGCTGCGCCGACGGCGGGGCGGCGGGCGAGACGGTGGGGATGGTGTCGGTGATGGTCATCGTGTTGCTCCTTGCGGGGTGGTGCGTTCAGCCGGCGATCGTGTCGGTGAGCTTGGCGTAGGCCTCGGGGCGGCGCGCCTTGATCCAGGCGGCCTGCAGGTAGCCGAACAGGGGGAAGACGACGATGAGCAGCAGCAGGAACCAGCTGAGCGCTCCGAAGACGGGCGTGCCTGCGGCATCCACGTCGCCGACCATGATCGGGAAGTAGGCGACGATCAGCACGGCCGACAGCACGAGTCCGACGAAGCCGAGTCCGGGGGCGATGATCGTGTTCCACACCCGCCCGTCCTTCTTCGTCTTGACGAAGTAGACGATCACCGCGATCGAGGTGAGGGCCATCAGCAGCGCGATGGCGAGGGTCGCCACGCCGGCGAACCACGTGAACACCGCCAGCACGGGGTCGAGCTGGAAGAGGGCGAACACGGCGATCAGCACGGCGGCCGTCACGGTCTGGGCGAGCGACGACACGTGCGGCGAGAGATGCCGGTGGTGCACGCCGCCCAGGCGGTCGGGCAGCAAGCCCGCGTTCGACATCGAGTGCTGGTAGCGCGTGACGACGTTGTGGAACGAGAGCACGCACGCGAACATCGAGGTGATCAGCAGGACGTTCGTGATGATCTCGCCGGTGGCGCCGAGGTACTGCGACATCGTGCGCAGGATGAGGCTGCCGGGGTCGGCGGCGGCCTCAGCGACGATGTTCGACGGGCCCCAGGCCATCACCAGGCCCCACGACGAGAGCGTGTAGAAGACGCCGATGCCGATCACGGCGGCATAGGTGGCGCGGGGGATGGTCTTGTTCGGGTCGCGCGCCTCGTCGCGGAAGATCGCGGTCGCCTCGAAGCCGATGAAGGCGGCGATCGCGAACATGAGGCCGACGCCGGGGGAGCCCGAGGCCACGTTGGACGGCTCGAAGGGTGCCAGGCTCAGCCCCTCGGCGCCGCCCGAGATGACGACGGCGCCCACCAGCAGCAGCACGATGCCGACCTCCGCCACCAGCAGCACGCCGAGCACCTTGCTCGACAGATCGATGTGCCGGTAGCCGAGCACGCCGACCAGGGCGATCGTCAGCAGCGCGAAGAGCCACCAGGGGAGGGTGACCCCCGTGTAGGTCTGCAGCGTGTAGCTCAGGATGTAGCCGACGTAGCCGTACACCGACACCTGGATCGTCGTGTAGGTGAGCATCGCCACCCACGCGGCGGCGAGGCCCGTCGAGCGGCCCAGGCCGTAGCCGACGTAGGTGAAGAACGCGCCGGGCTTGGGGATGTGGCGCGACATCGCAGCCAGCCCCACCGAGAACAGCAGCAGGATGACGGCGCTGATGGCGTAGAGCGCCGGAAACCCGACGCCGTTGCCGAGCAGGATGCCCAGCGGGGCCGCTCCGCCGATGACGGTGAGCGGGGAGGCGGCGGCGACGACCATGAAGACGATCGCGGTGACGCCGAGGGAGCCGGTGAGGGTCCGCGGCGCGGCGCCCTCCACTCCCGTCGATTCGAGCTTGGTCATGGATTCCTCCGGAGCGGATGCGGGTGCCGTGCGGATGCGGTGGCCTGCGGCAATACTCACGGCGCGCTGTTGCCCGGCCGTTCCCGCGGTGTGAAACCTCTGGCGCCCGAACTGGGAAGGCCGGTGCGGGGTGTCTCATTCGGGCGACACGAACCCGAAACACGGGCGACGCGCCCGGGCAACCGCTCGCGCGTACCGTCGGGAGCGCACCACCCGGGAGACGCCCATGACCGCACTCGCACGCGCCATCGCCCGCCCCGAACCCGTCCACGACTTCGGCGCGACCTCACCCCTGCACGGCCTGGAGCGGCGCACCGTCGGCTTCTGGGACGTGCTGGCACAGTCCGTCGCCGCCGTCGCGCCGGTCGCGGCCTCGACGACCGTCGTGCTGCTGGTGGCGGGAGTCGCGCCGTCAGCGACGGTGATCTCGATCGTGATCGCCGGGGTCCTGAGCCTGGCCGTCGCAGCCACCGTCTCGCAGTTCGCGCGACGCCTGGCCGCGGCCGGCTCCACCTACACCTACACGGCGCGTGGTCTCGGCCCCGGTGCCGGGCTCGCCGCGGGCGCCGCGATCCTCGTCGGCTACGGAGCGATCGCGATGTTCGCGCTCCTCGGCGGCGCGTACTACGTGTCATTCCTGCTGGCTGCGGTCTGGCCCGCCCTGGCGGGCCCCGCCGTGATCGCCGCGGTGCTCGTGGCCGAGGCGGTCGTGGTCGCCCTCGTGCTGTGGCGCGGCATCCGACTGTCGTCGCGGGTCGCGCTGGTGGTCGAGGGACTCTCGGTGGCTCTCGTGGTCGTGCTGCTGGTCGTGCTGCTCGTGCAGATCGGGCCGATCGACCCCGCTGTGGTGTTCCCGGTCGGCCAGTGGTCGCCGGCGGCGATCGCGGCCGGATCGGTCATCGCGTTGACGGCGTTCGTCGGCTTCGAGAGCGCGGCGACCCTCGGCGTCGAGGCGGTCGCGCCGCTGCGCACGGTGCCGAGGGCGATCACCTGGACGGTCGTGGTGGCCGGCGGCCTCTACATCGTCGCGGCAGTCACCCAGGTGGCGGGCTTCGACGCGCTCGGAGCCGACTTCACCTCGGCCGTCTCGCCGATCAACGAGCTGACCGCGGCCTACGGCCTGGGCGGCTGGGGAGTGGTCGCCGACCTCGGCATCGCGGCATCGTTCGTCGCGTGCGCCATCGGGTCGACCACGGCCCTGACCCGCGTGCTGTTCGCGATGGGGCGCGACGGCGTGCTGCCGACGCTCGCCGGCCGCACCCACCGGCGCTTCGGCACGCCGATCGGGGCGATCGCGCTGTCGTTCCCGGCGATCACGGTGATCCCGCTGGCGCTCGTGGTCGCCGGGGTCGGCATCCGCGACGCGATGCACCTGACGATCGCCGTCGGCGGAGCGGGCTACATCGTCGCCTACATCCTGGTGTGCGTCGCGGCCCCCGTCTTCCTCTCGCGCATCGGCGAGCTCACCTGGCGCACCGCGGCGATCGCGATCGTGTCCGCGGTCGTGCTGACGGCGGCCCTCGTGCTGTTCTTCGCCGGCGATGCGGCGGCCGGGAGCCCCGCCCTGTGGGTCGTGCTGGGATGCGCGGCGGCCGCCGGCGCCGCGATCGCGCTGCGGCTGCGCCGCCCCGTCGAGGCGCTGGGCTCGTACGACGAGCCGACGGCGGCCGAGGTGCTCGGCGGCGTCGCCAGGACGAGGGGTGCGGGCGCCTCGTGACGCAGACGGCTGCTCCGAGCCTCGCGGCGCGGCAGCCGCGGGCGATCCACAGCGCCCTGACGGTGCTCGAGGCGGTCGCCCACCTCGGCCCCGGCGCGACGGCGAGGGAGATCTCGACCGAACTGGGGCTGCCCAGGGCCACCGCCTACCGCCTGCTCAACCTGCTCGTGCAGGACGAATACCTCGTGCGCACCCCCGATCTGTCGGGCTTCGCCCTCGGGGCCAAGGTCGCCCAGCTCGCGGCGGTGGCTGCGCCGCCCGCGCGGCTTCCCACCGCGGCGCGCGAGGTCGTCGCTGCGGCCCGCTCCGCGCTGCGCGCCGGGGTGCACGTCGTGCTGTTCGCCGACGGCCGCATCGTCGTGGCCGACGCCGACCCCGACTTCCCGCTCTCCGACGCCGTGCGGCTGGTCCGAGAGCCGGAGCGGTTCGCCCTGGGCATGCTGCTGCTGGTCGAGGGGGGAGCGGGGGGAGACGCGACGGCGCTCTACGGCACCGCGGGCGCCGCCGCCGCCGACGACCTCGCCCGCTACGGCGCGACCCGCCGACTCGGCGACGGCGCCGGCTACGGCTGCATCGCCGTTCCCATCCGTGACGCCGGCGGCGTCCTCGTGGGCGCGGTGTCGTTCTGCGGCCCCCGGCACCGCGTGGCCGATCCGCTCGGGGTGCTGGAGGTGCTGCAGCCGGCAGCGACCGCCCTCTCTCCGCTCGTGAGCTGAGAGGCGGGGCCCGCGGCATCCGGTAGAGTGGTGTCAGCTCTCCGCGAGGCGGCATCCAGGCCAATTCCCCCAGGACGGAAACGTAGCAAGGGTAACCGGGCTCTGCCGGGTTCGCGGAGAGTCTTTCTTTTGCCCGCGGTGCCCGGCTTTTGCCCGGCGGCGCCCTGGCCGCACCCCACGGTCGGACCATAGGGTGGATGTGTGGCGCAGAGCATCTTCATCACTTCGGCAGAAGGACACTCGGGCAAATCCACGGTCGCACTGGGGGTGCTCGACGCCCTCAGTCACGCCACCGCGCGGGTGGGCGTCTTCCGCACGATCGCCCGCTCCACCGACGAGCGCGACTACGTGCTCGAGATGCTGCTCGACCACGACGGCGTCGACCTGGGCTACGAAGAGTGCGTCGGGGTCACCTACGACGAGGTGCGCGACGACCCCGAGGCGGCCCTGGCGACGATCGTCGAGCGCTACAAGGCGGTCGAGGCGCAGTGCGAGACCGTCGTGATCCTCGGCAGCGACTACACCGACGTGTCGGGGGCGACCGAGCTCGGCTACAACGCCCGCATCGCCGCCAACCTCGGTGCGCCGGTGCTGCTCGTGCTCAACGGGCGCGCGACCTTCGGAGAGCAGCTGGGCTCGGCCGAGGCGCGCTCGCCGGAGGAGATGGGCCAGCTCGTGCCGCCCGCACTGGCGGAGCTCGCCCATGCGCGGGCGTCGCTGTTCGCCGTGGTCGCCAATCGCGCCGATCCCGACCGACTGGTCGAGGTCGTCGAGGCCCTTTCGTCTGCGGTGGATGCGGGGCGCCTCCGTGGCGCGAAGGTGCCGGTGTGGGCGCTCCCCGAAGACCGGTTCCTCGTCGCCCCCGCCGTGCGCGATGTGCAGCGCACGCTCGGGGCGACGCTGCTCAAGGGCGACCCAGAGCTGCTCAAGCGCGAGGTGCTCGCCGTCGTCATCGCCGCGATGTCGATGGTCAACGTGCTCGGCCGCCTCGAAGAGAGCGCGCTCGTGGTGATCCCCGCCGACCGCACCGAAGTGCTGCTGTCGACGCTGCTGGCGCACTCGTCCGGCACTTTCCCGTCGCTGAGCGGCATCGTGCTGAACGGCCCCTTCCCGCTGCCAGACGAGGTGACGCGGCTCATCGAGGGCCTCGGCTCGCCGCTGCCGATCATCTCCACTGACATGGGCACCTACGAGACCGCCGCCCGCATCATGAACACCCGTGGGCGGCTCGCCGCCGACTCCGACCGGCGCTACGACACGGCGCTGGCGATCTTCGAGCAGCACGTCGACACCGACGAGCTGACCCGCTCGCTCGGCCTCGTGCGCTCGACGATCGTCACGCCGCTGATGTTCGAGTACGGACTGCTCGAGCGTGCGCGCTCGGCGCGCAAGCGCATCGTGCTCCCAGAGGGCGGCGACGACCGCGTGCTGCGCGCGGCGGCGACGGTGCTGGCCCGCGGCATCGCCGACCTCGTGATCCTCGGCGAAGAGGTCGAGGTGCGCTCTCGTGCGCTCGAACTCGGCATCGACCTGCGTGCCGCCCGCATCCTCTCGCCTTTCGACGCCGTGCACGTCGACAAATTCGCCAGGGAGTACGAGCGGCTGCGCGCGCACAAGGGCATGACCTACCAGCGCGCCGCCGACACCGTCACCGATGTGTCGTACTTCGGCACCCTCATGGTGCACCTGGGCCTTGCCGACGGCATGGTCTCGGGCGCCGCCCACACGACGGCGCACACGATCCGCCCGGCGTTCGAGATCATCAAGACCAAGCCAGGCGTCTCGGTGGTCTCGTCGGTGTTCCTCATGGCCCTCGCCGACCGGGTGCTGGTCTACGGCGACTGCGCCGTGATCCCCGACCCGACCTCCACCCAGCTCGCCGACATCGCGATCTCGTCGGCCGCGACGGCCCAGCAGTTCGGCATCGAGCCGCGCATCGCGATGCTGTCGTACTCCACCGGCACCTCCGGTTCGGGCGAAGACGTCGAGAAGGTGCGGGAGGCGACCGCCCTCGTGCGCGAGCGCGCGCCGCAGCTGCTGGTCGAGGGCCCCATCCAGTACGACGCCGCCGCCGACGCGGCGGTCGCGGCGGCCAAGATGCCCGACTCGCAGGTGGCGGGGCGCGCGACGGTCTTCGTCTTCCCCGATCTGAACACCGGCAACAACACCTACAAGGCGGTGCAGCGCTCGGCGGGCGCCGTCGCGATCGGCCCCGTGCTGCAGGGCCTCAACAAGCCGATCAACGATCTGTCGCGCGGCGCCCTCGTCGACGACATCGTCAACACCATCGCGATCACGGCCATCCAGGCCCAGGGGGAGCAGGCGTGAGCGTCATTCTGGTCGTCAACAGCGGATCGTCCTCGTTCAAGTACCAGCTGATCGACCTGGCCACCGAGCAGCCGCTCGCCTCGGGCCTGGTCGAGCGCATCGGCGAGGGCGAGGGCATCGCGACCCACAAGGTGCTGTTCTCGGCCCAGCCGGGGGAGCCCGTGCCGACAGCGCGCGACGCGAGCTACCGGCGGGAGGTGCCCATCCCGAACCACACCGAGGGCTTCGCCGTCATGCTGCGCGCCTTCGAGGAGTACGGGCCCTCGCTCACCGAACGGGCGCCGGTGGCCGTCGGCCACCGCGTCGTGCACGGCGGGGCGCGCTTCTTCGAGCCGACGCTCATCACGCCGCTCGTCGAGATCAACATCGACGAGCTGTCGCTGCTGGCGCCCCTGCACAACCCCGGCGCGCTGCAGGGCATCAAGGCGGCCACCGCGGCCTTCCCCGACCTTCCCCACGTCGCCGTCTTCGACACGGCGTTCCACCAGACGCTGCCGCCGGCCGCCTACACGTACGCGATCGATGCGGAGCTGGCAGAGGCTCACCGCATCCGCCGCTACGGGTTCCACGGCACGAGCCACAAGTTCGTCTCTGAAGCCGCGGCCGCCTTTCTCGAGCGCCCGCTCGGCGACCTGCGCCAGATCGTCTTCCACCTCGGCAACGGGGCGTCGGTCACCGCCGTCGACGGCGGCAGGTCGGTGGAGACCTCGATGGGCATGACGCCGCTCGAGGGTCTCGTGATGGGAACCCGCTCGGGCGATGTCGACCCCGCGGTGCTGTTCCACCTGCACCGCCGCGCCGACATGAGCGTGGCCGACCTCGACGAGCTGCTCAACAAGCGCAGCGGCGTGCGGGGGCTCTCGGGGGTCTCCGACATGCGCGACATCGAAGAGCGCGTCGAGGCGGGGGATGCCGCCGCCACGCTCGCCTTCGAGGTGTACCTGCACCGGCTGCGCGCGTATGCCGGGGCCTACATCGCGCAGCTCGGCGGGGTGGATGTCATCTCGTTCACGGCAGGAGTCGGCGAGAACTCGCCGGCCGTGCGCGCGGGGGCCATGGCGACCCTCGGCTTCGCCGGCGTGCGCATCGACCCAGAGCGCAACCAGACCCGGGCCCGCGGCATCCGCGTCATCTCCACCGACGACTCGCCGGTCACGGTGCTGGTCGTGCCGACGAACGAAGAGCTCGAGATCGCCAGGCAGACGCTGGCCGTCGCGCGGGGCTGAGTGCGCATTCACCCGCGCGTAACACCCCGCGGCTACGCTGGCGGTGTGCCAGTGGAACAGCTCCCGGACCTGACCTCCTACGACGCCGTGCTCTTCGACCTCGACGGGGTGCTCACCCCCACCGCCGAGGTGCACATGCACGCGTGGCAGACGATGTTCACCGAACTCTTCGCCGCGTGGAGCATCGAGCCGCCCTACACGGAGGCCGACTACTTCGAGCATCTCGACGGCAAGAAGCGCTATGACGGCGTCGCGAGCCTGCTGCGCAGCCGCGACGTCGAGGTGCCGTGGGGAGACCCGGCCGACTCCCCGACCGCCGACACCGTCTGCGGCATCGGCAACCGCAAGAACGCCTTCTTCGAGCGCGTGCTGCGCGATGAGGGAATCGCCGCCTACCCCGGTTCGCTCGACCTGCTGAACGTGCTGCGCGACGCCGGCACGACGGTGGCGGTCGTCTCGAGCTCCAAGAACGCCGAGGAGGTGCTGGGCGTCGCCGGCATCCGCGATCGGTTCCCTGTCGTCATGGACGGCGTCATCGCCGAGCGCGATCACCTCGCCAGCAAGCCCGCGCCCGACGTCTTCGTCGAGGCGGCGCGGATGCTGGGAGTCGATCCCGCCCGCAGCGCCGCCGTCGAAGACGCCATCAGCGGCGTGCGCTCGGCCGTCGCGGGAGGCTTCGCGCTGGTCGTCGGCGTCGACCGCGGCGTCGGCGTCGAGGCCCTGCGCGCCGCCGGTGCCCACGTGATCGTCTCGGACCTGGAGGAGTTCGTCTCATGATGGATCGCGACCGCTTTCCCGTCGACCCGTGGCGCCTGGTCGAGACGAGCTTCTCGCTCGAAGACGCCGGGGTCACCGAGACGGTGTTCGCCGTTGGCAACGGCTACCTCGGCCTCCGCGGCAACCAGCCGGAGGGGCGCCACGCGCACGAGCACGGCACCTTCATCAACGGGTTCCACGAGACCTTCCCGATCCGCCACGCGGAGCAGGCCTACGGCTTCGCCGAGGTGGGCCAGACGATCATCAACGCCCCCGACGCGAAGGTCATGCGCGTCTACGTCGACGACGAGCCCCTCTCACTCGATGTCGCCGACGTGCGCGATTACGAGCGCTCGCTCGATTTCCGCGACGGCGTGCTGCGACGGCGACTGCTGTGGGTGACGCCCAGTGGCAAAGAGGTGCAGATCGACTTCGACCGCCTCGTCTCGTTCGAAGAGAAGCACCTCGCCCTCATGCGGCTCGCGATCACGGTGCTCAACTCCGACGCTCCGGTCACCGTCAGCTGCCAGCTGATCAACCGGCAGGACGGCGAAGACGTCTACGGCGGCACGCCCAGTGCGCCCAGGAAGGCGGGCTTCGACCCTCGGAAGGCGGAGCGCATCCACGAGCGCGTGCTGCAGCCGCAGGAGTACTGGCAGGACGCCAACCGCTCGGCGCTGGCCTACAAGGTCACCGAGTCGGGCATGACCTTCGCGGTGGTCGCCGACCACATCATCGAGACCGAGAACCCCTATGACGCGCGCCGGCTCATCGAGCCCGACATCGCCAAGAACGTCTTCCGCGTGCGGGCCAAGGCGGGCGTTCCCACGACCATCACCAAGCTCGTGAGCTATCACACCTCCCGCGGAGTGCCCGCCCGCGAGCTCGTCGACCGCTGCCGGCGCACGCTCGACCGGGCGCTGGCCGAAGGCGTGGCGTCGGTCTACGACCGCCAGCGTGCATGGCTCGACGGCTTCTGGGAGCGTTCGGACGTCGTGATCGAAGGCCACGACGACGTGCAGCAGGCCACGCGCTGGTGCCTGTTCGCGCTCGCGCAGGCCGCGTCGCGCGCCGACGGGTCGGGCGTGCCGGCCAAGGGCGTGAGCGGCTCCGGCTACAGCGGCCACTACTTCTGGGACACCGAGATCTACGTGCTCCCGTTCCTCACCTATACGACCCCGCTGTGGGCGAGGAACGCGCTGCGGATGCGGGGGCTCATGCTGCCCGCCGCGCGCCGGCGCGCGTTCATGCTCAACGAGGCGGGCGCCCTGTTCCCCTGGCGCACGATCAACGGCGAGGAGGCGTCGGCCTACTACGCCGCCGGCACCGCCCAGTACCACATCAACGCCGACGTCAGCTACGCCCTCGCCAAGTACGCGCGGGCCACGGAAGACATCGACTTCCTCTTCCGAGAGGGCGTCGACATCGCGGTCGAGACGGCGCGCCTGTGGTACACGCTCGGCTTCTGGCGCACGAGCGACCCGACCGACGGCGAGGGGGAGGGCGAGACCTTCCACATCCACGGCGTGACGGGTCCTGACGAGTACACGACCGTCGTCAACGACAACCTCTTCACGAACGTCATGGCCCGCTTCAACCTGCGGTTCGCGGCGCGCATCGTGCGGATGATGCAGGAGCACGACGGCGAGGTCTACCGTCACATGGTCGATCGGCTCGGACTCGACGAGAGCGAGGCCGACGAGTGGGAGCGGGCCGCCGAGGCGCTGCACATCCCGTTCAGCCCTGCCCTGGGCATCCATCCGCAGGACGCCGTCTTCCTCGAGCGGGAGGTATGGGATCTGGCGGCAACCCCGCCCGACAAGCGGCCGCTGCTGCTGCACTTCCACCCGCTCGTGATCTACCGCTACCAGGTGCTCAAGCAGGCCGACGTCGTGCTCGCCCTCTTCTTGCAGGGCAACCACTTCACGGCGGAGGAGAAGCTCGCCGACTTCGAGTACTACGACCCGCTGACCACGGGCGACTCGACGCTGTCGGCGGTCGTGCAGTCGATCCTGGCCGCAGAGGTCGGCTACCAGGATCTCGCCCTCGAGTACTTCCGCCAGGCGCTGTTCGTCGACCTCGGCGACCTGCACCACAACGCCGCCGACGGCGTGCACGTCGCCTCCGCGGGCGGAGTGTGGACGGCGCTGGTGTCGGGCTTCGGCGGCATGCGCGACTACTTCGGCGAGCTGAGCTTCGATCCGAGGCTTCCGGCCGACTGGCCGTCGCTGAGCTTCGTGCTGCACTGGAAGGGCACGCGCCTGGCCGTCACGGTCACGATCGACGCCCTCACGGTGACCGCGGGGGAGGGCGAGGCCGTCGCGTTCACGGTGCGCGGCACCGACTACGCGGTCGGCCCAGGCGAGACGGTGCGGGTGCCGCTGGACGGCCAGGGGCCGGTGCGGGCCGGCCGCCCCAGCATCGAGCAGTTCGCCGACACTCCGCTCGAAGACGGCACGCTGCTGTCGGCATCCGTCCCCGTCGTCACGACCGCCATCCCGATCATCGGCGAGCCCGCCGATCTCGAGCACGGCGCGGACGTGTGAGCGGGCTGGATGTCGCACCCACGCCGTAGGCTGGAAGAGTGACCACCGCTCTGTATCGCCGCTACCGCCCTGAGTCGTTCGGCGAGATGATCGGGCAGTCGCAGGTCACCGATCCACTCATGACGGCGCTCCGCGGCGATCGGGTGGGCCACGCCTATCTGTTCTCCGGCCCTCGAGGCTGCGGCAAGACGACGTCGGCGCGCATCCTCGCGCGCTGCCTCAACTGCGCGGAGGGTCCCACCGACACCCCGTGCGGGCGCTGCGACAGCTGCGTCGAGCTCGGCCGCGGCGGCGGCGGATCCCTCGATGTCGTCGAGATCGACGCGGCCAGCCACAACGGCGTCGACGACGCGCGCGACCTGCGCGAGCGGGCGGTGTTCGCCCCCGCCCGCGACCGCTTCAAGATCTTCATCCTCGACGAGGCCCACATGGTCACCCCGCAGGGCTTCAACGCCCTGCTCAAGCTCGTCGAAGAGCCCCCCGATCACGTCAAGTTCATCTTCGCGACGACGGAGCCCGAGAAGGTCATCGGCACGATCCGCTCGCGCACGCACCACTATCCCTTCCGGTTGGTGCCGCCGGCCGCGATGCTCGAGTACGTCCAGTCGCTGTGCGAGCAGGAGGGCGTGCAGGTCGAAGCCGGCGTGCTGCCGCTGGTCGTGCGCGCGGGCGGCGGCTCGCCCCGCGACACGCTGTCGCTGCTCGACCAGCTGATCGCGGGCTCAGAAGACGCGAAGGTCGCCTACGCCCGCGCCGTCGCACTGCTGGGCTACACACACGCCGAGCTGCTGGACGAGGTGGTCGACGCGTTCGGGGCAGGGGATGCGGCGGGCGCGTTCGCCGCCGTCGACCGCGTCGTGCAGACCGGTCAAGACCCCCGCCGCTTCGTCGACGATCTGCTCGAGCGCCTGCGCGACCTCATCGTCGTCGCCGCCACCGGACAGGGCGCGGCCGCCGTGCTGCGCGGCATCTCGGCCGAAGACCTCGCCCGCATGCAGCGCCAGGCCGCCGCCTTCGGGCCCCAGCGCCTCTCGCAGGTCGCCGACCTCGTGATCGCGACCCTCGACGAGATGAGCGGGGCCACCTCGCCGCGTCTGCAGCTCGAGCTCATGGTCGCAAGGGTGCTCACGGCGGGTTCGGGCGCCGCTGCGGCGGCGGGGCCCGTCGCCGCTCCCGCGTCGGTCGCGTCGCCTGCTCCCGCGCCGGTCGCGTCGCCTGCTCCCGCGTCGGTCGCGTCGCCTGCTCCCGCGTCGGTCGCGTCGCCCGCTGCGTCGCCCGCCGCCGAGCCGCTCGCCGAGCCGACGCCGGCGCCCGTCCCCGTCGTGCCTTCCGGCCCCGTGGAGGCGACGCAGGTGCGCAGCGCGTGGCCAGAAGTGCTCTCGAAGCTCGAGGGCATCTCGCGCACGTCGTGGATGATCGTCGTCGGCGCCGAGGTGACCGCCTTCGAGGGCGACGTGCTCACGTTGGGCTTCTCCAGCGCAGGAGACCTCGCCAAGTTCAAGCAGCTCTCGGCCGGCGCCGGCCCCAGCGAAGACCTGCGGCAGGCGATCGTGGCCGTGCTCGGCATCCGCGTGCGCTACATCGCGAGGCTCTCGGGCGAGGCGCCCCCGGCGGCACCGGGAAAAGCATCGCCGCCGGCTGACGAGCCGGCGGCTGCTCCGGTCCGCCCCACCGCACCCGTGTCGGCGCCGTCGCGTCCGGCCGCCGCTGCTCCCGTGACGGAGTGGGCGGTCGCCGCGATCCCCGCCGACGAGCCGGCGCCGGCGGCATCCGCCCCCTACGAGGGGCCGTCGCTCGCCGTCGACGACGAGCCGGAAGAGGTCGCGGCCGTCGCCGTGCGCACCGCCACGCTCGCTCCGGTGCGCGAGGGAGACGTGCTGCCGTCGGGCGACGTCGAGCCGTCGCCCTGGCCCGACGACGACGATGCGCCGGAGCCCGACCCCGGGCCTCCCGCCGAGACGCCCGTGCCGCCGACGGTCGCACGGCGCCTGCCCGCGATGCCGGGCGGCGTACAGCGCTACGGCGAGGCGGTCGTGCGACAGGTGCTGGGTGCCACCTTCGTGCGCGAAGAGCCCTACGAGCCGCCCACGAGGTTCCGCTGATGTACGACGGCATCGTCCAAGACCTGATCGACGAGTTCGGGCGGCTTCCCGGAATCGGGCCGAAGTCGGCCCAGCGCATCACGTTCCACATCCTCCAGACGCCGAACTTCGACGTCTCGCATCTGGCGACGCTGCTGGCCGACATCCGCGAGCGGGTGAAGTTCTGCGAGGTGTGCGGCAACGTGTCGGAGCAGGAGCGCTGCGCGATCTGCCGCGACCCGCGGCGCAACCAGACCCTCATCTGCGTTGTCGAAGACGCCAAAGACGTCGCGGCGATCGAGCGCACCCGCGAGTTCCGCGGGCTCTATCACGTGCTCGGCGGCGCCATCAGCCCCATTGCGGGAATCGGGCCCGACGACCTGCGGATCACCCAGCTCATGCAGCGGCTCGCCGACGGCACTGTGCAGGAGGTCATCCTCGCCACGAACCCCAATCTCGAGGGCGAGGCGACGGCGACCTACCTCAGCCGGCTGCTGCACACCCTCGAGATCACGGTGTCGCGCCTGGCGTCGGGGCTGCCGGTCGGCGGCGATCTGGAGTACGCCGACGAGGTGACCCTGGGCCGCGCCTTCGAGGGGCGCCGCACGCTGTGAGCGGGCCCGTGGCGCCGGCATCGTCGCCGGCGGCGCAGGGATTCAGCGGCCGGGGCTGGGCGCTGTTCGCCGCCATGTGCGTGCTGTGGGGCGTGCCCTACCTCTTCATCAAAGAGGCCGTCGACTCGATCTCGCCCGCGGCGATCGTGGCCGGCCGCACGCTGCTGGGCGGTCTGCTGCTGCTGCCGTTCGCCCTGCATCGGGGCGCCCTGCGGCCGGCGCTGAAGGTGTGGCCGTGGGTGCTCGCCTTCGGCGCGATCGAGATGGCGGGTCCCTTCGTGCTGCTCGGCCACGCCGAGCAGACCCTCTCGTCTGGGCTGACCGGGCTGCTGGTCGCCACGGTTCCGCTGTTCGCCGCGCTCATCGCGGTCGGCCGCGGCGACCGCGGCGTGCTGCGCCCCGCGCGCATGATCGGCCTGTTCGTCGGCTTCATCGGCGTCGCCGTCATCGTGATCGGCCCCGGGTTCGCCTCCGGTGGACCCGGTGCGCTCGTCGCGGTGGGGGAGGTGCTGCTGGTCGCCCTGCTCTATGCGATCGCGCCGTTCATCGTGGCCACGAAGCTCAACGGCGTGCCGTCGCTGGGATCGGTGACGCTGTCGCTGTTCGCGGTCGGCCTCGCCTACCTGCCCATCGCCCTGCTCACCCAGCACGAGGTGCCGACGGCGCGCAGCACCGTGTCGCTCGTGCTGCTGGGCGTGCTGTGCACGGCGGTGGCCTTCATCTGCTTCTTCGCCCTCATCGACGAGGTCGGCCCGGTGCGCGCGCCTCTGTTCACCTACGTCAATCCGGTCGTGGCGCTGACCCTGGGCTTCGTGCTCCTGGGCGAGCCGATCACCCCGGGGCTCGTGATCGGCTTCCCGCTCGTCGTCGTCGGATGCTGGCTGGCGGCGACCGGCGGCACGTTCAGGGTGCGGGGCCCCGTCACATGAGCGGTGCGGCATGGCCGGCTCCGTAAGATGGTGCGTTGGGCGGCAGCATCCGTCGTCCCCATCCCCAGGAGTTCCACCGTGGCGCTGATCGTCCAGAAGTACGGCGGGTCGTCGGTCGCCGACGCCGAGAGCATCAAGCGCGTCGCCAAGCGCATCGTCGACACGCGCCGCGCCGGTCACGACGTGGTCGTCGCCGTCAGCGCGATGGGCGACACCACCGACGAACTGCTCGACCTCGCCCACCAGGTCGCCCCCATTCCCGCCCCCCGCGAGCTGGACATGCTGCTGACCAGCGGCGAGCGGATCTCGATGGCGCTGCTGGCGATGGCGATCCACTCGATGGGCTTCGAGGCGCGCTCGTTCACCGGCAGCCAGGCCGGCGTCATCACGGACGCGACCCACGGCGCCGCCCGCATCGTCGACGTCACCCCCGTGCGGCTTCGCGAGGCGCTCGACGAGGGCGCGATCGTCATCGTCGCCGGATTCCAGGGCTTCAACCGCGACACGCGCGACATCACGACGCTCGGCCGCGGCGGCTCCGACACGACCGCCGTCGCCCTCGCGGCGGCGCTCGAGGCCGACGTCTGCGAGATCTACAGCGACGTCGACGGGATCTTCACGGCAGACCCCCGCGTCGTCCCGAAGGCCCGCAAGCTTGACGCCGTCTCCGCCGAGGAGATGCTCGAGATGGCCGCCAACGGCGCCAAGGTCCTCTATATCCGCGCCGTCGAGTATGCGCGGCGCCACGGCGTGCTCATCCACGCCCGATCCACCTTCAGCTCGGGGGAGGGCACCTGGGTGCTCGGCCCCGGCCAGACCCTGCCCAACGGTCAAGGAGAAGACATGGAAGAGCCGATCGTCGCGGGAGTCGCGACCGACCTCGGACAGGCCAAGATCACCGTCATCGGCGTGCCCGATGTGCCTGGCAAGGCCGCCGAGATCTTCAAGATCGTCGCGCGCAGCGGCGCCAACGTCGACATGATCGTGCAGAACGTGTCGGCGGCGGCCACGGGGCGCACCGACATCTCGTTCACGCTCCCCAAGGGCGATGCGGCCGCGGCCCTGCGGGCGCTCGACGCCGACCGTGACGACGTCGGCTTCGAGAGCCTCATCCACGACGACCAGATCGGCAAGCTCTCGGTCGTCGGCGCCGGCATGCGCACGCACTCCGGCGTCTCGGCGACGCTGTTCGAGGCGCTGAGCGTCTCGGGCATCAACATCGAGATGATCTCGACCTCCGAGATCCGCATCTCGGTCGTGGTGCGCGGCGACGATCTGGCCGAGGCAGCCCGCGTCGTGCACACCGCCTACGGCCTCGACGGCGACATCGAAGCCGTCGTGCACGCCGGCACCGGCCGCTGACGCGGCGCCCTTGGGCGGGCATTGCGCTCGTCTTGAGAGTGCATTCTGGCGCATGAACACGTGAGGATTCGCACAGGCCTCGCGCGAGTGCGCTGAATCGAGCGGATCACCGTTCGGCGCGAGCATACGCTCGAAAAGCATCCCCCGGATGCCCATCGCCGACCCGACGGATCACTCCGCGGCGGTGGATCGCACAACACCCTCCAGGAGGGGTCTCATGACGCGTCCGCGCGCCCTCGCGCGTCCGACGTCGCCGATGTTCCGTCGCGCCACCGCGACGGTCACGGCCGTCGGCTTCGCCCTTGCCACCGTGCTCGCCGCCGCCGCTTCGCCCGCCACGGCGGACCCGGTGCTGGCCAACCCCATGGCCGCCGCCACCCCGATCGGCTCGGACGACGGCTACACGATCTTCGTCACCGGCGACGCCGTGCTGAGCAACAGCGAACTCGAAGGGACGCTCGCCGTCCGCGGCACGGCCACCTTCGGCGACCCTCGGGGCAACACGAACCTGCAGTATCCCGTCTATCACGGCGGCATCGGCGGCAACGCCGACTACGGGCTGCCCACGATCGACGGGGTCGCGAATCGGATGCTGCTCTCGGCGTTCGCCGTCAACACGGCCGTGCCGAAGGTCGTGCAGATCAAGAAGCAGTCCCAGTACCAGATGGGCAATGCCGTCATCATCGACCAGGCGACACCCGCCGGCTACACGTTCCGCCAGCAGTTCGGCGGCAGCGGCACCGCCTATGCGCCCGTCAACGCCACGAACATGAGCCCGCAGCTCGAGTCAGAGACGCAGAGCTGGAACTCCGGCGCGGGGGCGGCCACCTTCTCGAGCGCGGCCTCGTCGTTCGACGCGTACTTCCCGACGGATCAGGGCACGGCGCTGCTGGCGCAGACGGGCATCTGGAAGACCCCCACGATCACGACCGGAGGCGAGGCCCGACTGACCCTCGACCCGACCGGCCCGAACCGGGTGACGCTGGCCGACTTCGGCGGCGACGCGAAGTTCCATGTCTACGGCTACTCGCAGACGGCCCCGCTGATCATCAAGATCACGGCGGCCGACGTCGTCGGCGGCAAGCTCACGCTCCCGACCTATGCGAACGCGGGCAAGTCGGCCGCGGGCGAAGGCATCAGCTATGTGCTGTGGGATCTCAGCGACCTCACCGGCACGGTGACGATCACCAGCAGGGGCGGCGTCGTGCGCGGCGCCGTGTATGCGCCGCAGGCGCACGTGGTCATCCCCTCGGAGGCCGACGGCGGCCACGAGGTCGAGGGCCAGGTCATCGCGAAGCAGCTCACCGTGCTCAGCAACGGCAAGGAGCTGCACACGAACCTCTTCCTCGGGCTGCTGCCCTCGACGACGACCCCGACCGCGAGCCCGACCCCCACGGCGACGGCCACGCCCACCGCGACTCCCACGGCGACTCCGACGGCGACGCCCACCGTGACCCCGACGGCGACGCCCACCGCGACGCCGACGGCGACTCCGACGGCGACGCCCACGGCGACTCCGACCGCGACTCCCGCGGTGACGCCGACCGCGAGCCCGACTCCGACGGCGACGCCACAGGTCCGCCCGATTCCCACACCCACGCCCACGACGTCGGCGAGTGCTGTCGCCACACCCTCGCCCACTCCCAGCGGCACGACCGCCGGCGGGTCGGTGTCGTCGGATGATCCCGACGAGGGCGACGACGACCTGGCAGCGACGGGCGGGTCGGTGGGCTACGGTGTGCTCCTCGTCGCGATCGGGGGCCTCGCTCTCGGCGTGCTGTTCCTGATCGCGGGGCGTCGGCGCACGGTATGACGGCGGACTACCATGTGGTCTGACCACGTGATAGGTTTGTAGGGATCGATCCCGCCCCCACGCGGATCGTGTGGATTCCGGTCGGCGCGCTCTTCTTCCTTTCGTGCACGCGCCGGCCGGTGTCGTCGGGCGGGCATCCGCAACCCCCAGCGCCGGTGCCCGCCCCATTCCGCTCCCGATAGACTCGGCCCATGACCCGCATCTCCGATTCAGGACTCAACATCGCCGTCGTCGGCGCCACCGGACAGGTCGGAACCGTCATGCGCGAGATTTTCGCCGAGCGGGGATTTCCGATCCGCGAGCTGAGACTGTTCGCCACAGCGCGCTCGGCGGGCACCTCGGTCGAGTTCGCCGGCCAGACCGTCGTGATCGAAGACGTGGCCACCGCCGACCCCGCGGGCATCGACATCGCCCTGTTCTCGGCGGGGGCCACCGGTAGCCGCGCGCACGCGCCTCGGTTCGCCGAGGCCGGCGCCCTCGTGATCGACAACTCGAGCGCCTGGCGGATGGACCCCGAGGTGCCGCTCGTGGTCAGCGAGGTCAACCCGCACGCGATCGACGAGGCCGTCAAGGGCATCGTCGCCAACCCCAACTGCACCACGATGGCCGCCATGCCGGTGCTCAAGGTGCTCGACGCCGAAGCCGGCCTCGAGCGTCTCATCGTCAGCACCTACCAGGCGGTGTCGGGCTCCGGGCTCGCCGGTGCGCAGGAGCTGCTCGGCCAGGTCGAGGGCGTGCTCGCCCAGCAGCACACGCTCGATCTCGTGCACGACGGGTCGGCGGTCGACTTCCCCCAGCCCGAGAAGTACATCGCCCCGATCGCGTTCGACGTGATCCCGTTCGCCGGCAACCTCGTCGACGACGGTCAGAACGAGACCGACGAAGAGAAGAAGCTGCGCAACGAGAGCCGCAAGATCCTCGAGCTGCCGGACCTCCGTGTCGCCGGCACCTGCGTGCGCGTGCCGGTCTTCACCGGTCACTCTCTCTCGATCAACGTCGAGTTCGCCCGCGACATCACGCCCGAGCGTGCGCGCGAAGTGCTCGCGGCCGCTCCGGGGGTGCGCCTCGAAGAGGTGCCCACCCCGCTGCAGGCGGCCGGCACCGACCCGAGCTATGTGGGCCGCATCCGCGCCGACCAGTCCGCGCCGGAGGGCAAGGGGCTCGTGCTGTTCATCTCGAACGACAACCTGCGCAAGGGCGCCGCCCTCAACGCGGTGCAGATCGCCGAGGTCGTCGCCGCCAAGCTCGGCGCGAAGGCGTAAGCGGCCGCATCCGTCGTAACACTGCGGCAAGAACCGCGATCCTTGCCGCCCGGCGAGGCGTCAAGCGGCGGGCGGCGGCGGGATCCCGGCCTAGACTGGAACATTGTGAGTAAACCTGTCGACGTGGTCCTGATCGGCGGTGGCATCATGAGCGCCACCCTCGGAACCCTGCTCAAAGAGCTGCAGCCGGACTGGAAGATCGTCGTCTACGAACGGCTGTCCGAGGTCGCGCAGGAGAGCTCGAACGCGTGGAACAACGCCGGCACCGGTCACGCGGCGCTGTGCGAGCTCAACTACATGCCCGAGGGCGCTGATGGCTCGGTCGACGCCGCCAAGGCCGTGCAGATCAACGAGCAGTTCCAGCAGAGCCGTCAGCTGTGGTCGACCCTCATCGAGCAGGGCGTGCTCGATGCACCCTCGACCTTCATCAACGCGACCCCGCATATGACGTTCGTGCGGGGCGAGAAGGACGTCGCGTACCTCAAGAAGCGCTACGAGGAGCTCAAGAAGCAGCCGCTGTTCGCCGGCATCGAGTACTCGGAAGACTCTCGCGTGATCAACCAGTGGGCGCCCCTGCTGATGCAGAAGCGCCTGAAGGGCGAGCCCTTCGCCGCGACCCGCGTGCCCGCCGGCACCGACGTCGACTTCGGTGCGCTGACGCGACAGCTGTTCGCCGACCTGAAGAGCAAGGGCGTCGAGGTCGTCACCGACCGGGAGGTGCGCAAGCTCCGCAAGCGCGCTGACGGCACCTGGCGCGTGACCTGGCGCAACGCCATCGGGCGCACGCCGGGGGAGACCTCCGCGCGGTTCGTCTTCGTCGGAGCGGGCGGGTGGGCTCTCAAGCTCCTGCAGTCCTCCGGCATCCCCGAGATCTCGGGCTACGGCGTCTTCCCGATCGGCGGCCAGTTCCTCAAGACCAGCAACCCCGCCATCGTCGCCCAGCACAAGGCGAAGGTGTATTCGCAGGCGTCGGTGGGCGCGCCGCCCATGTCGGTGCCGCATCTGGACACCCGCGTCGTCGACGGCGAGGCGTCGCTGCTGTTCGGGCCGTTCGCGACCTTCAGCCCCAAGTTCCTGAAGAAGGGCCGCATCACCGACATCGTCGCGCAGGTGCGCCCCGGCAACATCGGCCCGATGCTCAAGGTCGCCGTCACGAACTTCGACCTCGTGAAGTACCTCGTCGGCGAGCTCGCCAAGACCCACCGCAAGAAGGTCGACAGCCTGCGGGTGTTCATGCCGACCGCGAAGGACGAGGACTGGACCCTCATCCAGGCCGGCCAGCGCGCCCAGGTCATGAAGAAGGACCCCCAGAAGGGCGGTGTGCTGCAGTTCGGCACCGAGGTGATCTCGTCGGCCGACGGATCGATCGCCGGCCTCCTCGGCGCCTCGCCGGGGGCCTCGACGGCCGTCTCGATCATGCTGGGGCTGCTCAAGACCTGCTTCCCCGAGCGCATCGAGGGCTGGGAGCCGCGGCTGCGCCAGCTCATCCCGAGCTACGGCGAGACGCTGAACCCCCGGCCGGAGGCCGCGGCGGCGACCCTCTCCAAGACCGCGGAGGTGCTCGCTCTCAACGTGTGAACCGCGTACTCCTCGTGGCCGACGGGGTCGACGTCGACCCTGTGAAAATCGTCAGAGTCTTGTAAGACTGGCCTGACGGATGCTGCGGGGGGTCACACATGAGCGCACAACGGGTCCGATGGCTGGCGGCATCGGCGACGGCCATCCTGCTGCTCCTGGGCTCCGTCGCCCCCGCATCGGCGGACTCCGTCGTCGAGCCGGACGCGCTGACTGTGGCGGATATCGCCACTCCGGCAGCGACCGAGACCGCGTCGTCGACGCCCACGGCCACCCCGACGCCCAGCGCCACGCCGACGGCTGAGACCTCGCCCGCCCCCTCGCCGAGCACGACCGCCGTGCCCGCCCCCGAGGCGAGCACCCCCGCCGCGCCGAGCGCCGAGCCGACTTCGACCCCTGAGCCCTCTGCGGCGGCCAGCCCGACACCGCGGGCAGAGGCCACCGCGACCCCGGCCGCGCGTGACCGTCAGCTCGTGACGCCGATGCTGCTGCCAGGTGCGACCCCCACGGCGTCGCTGTCGATCCAGAAGGCCGCGTCGGCGGGCACCGTGAGCCCCGGCGACCAGTTCACCTATACGATCCAGTTCCAGTGCACGGCGGGCACTGTCAGCGGGTGCGTGAATGCCGAGCTGACCGACCCCATGCCTGCCTATCTGACCGTGGTGGGCACACCCAAGGTCACCGGGACCGCGAACTACGACGCGGGCGCGACCACCTCGTCGACGTTGGATGTGGTCTTCACCGATGCCCTCGGTGGCGGCACCGTCGGACTCGCGCCGGGCAAGGTCGTCACGGTGCAGGTGACGGTGCATGTCGACGACGACGCCCCCGCCTCGGCCGACGGCACGGTGCTCACCAACACGGCCACGATCACCGCAGACAACGCGACCTCAAAGAGCGCCGTTGCCAGCTCGACGCTCGCGGTGGAGCCGACGATCGCGGCTGGCGCATCGAAGAGCTTCACGCCGAGCTCCGGGCTGAACACCACGGGCGCCACCACCGAGATCAGCGTCACGGGGCAGAACGGGTCGAATGTGCCGGTCGAGCGGCTCGTGATCTCCGACCCCGTTCTCGACGGCTCCGGCGTGCCGACCACCGACATCAACGCATTCACCTACCTCACGCTCGACGGGATCACCGGCGTGCAGGCCCCCGCCGGCGCCGACACCGTGCAGCTGCGCGTGTACGACCCGACTCTCCCAGGGTGGGTCGCCGGCGATGAACTGCCCGTTCCGCAATCGACCCTCCCGATCCCGGACGGCGTCGATCCCACCGTGATCACGGGTTTCCAGTTCATCTTCCGCAGCACAGACGGCGACGACATCCCGCCAGGTGCCGGCGCCACGGTGAACGGTACGGCCCACCTGTCGGAGCCCATCCCCGAAGAGGAGCTGCCGTTCGACATCTCCAACACCACCGAGACGGTGGTCACCACGGCGGGAGGCCGGTCGGCGCGAGACGCCGACGTGGCGCACTACCAGGTCGGCTCGAGCGTCATCGACGTCTCGGCGGGCAAGTCGTTCGATCCCGCCGTGGTGCGGGCGGGCGAGAACTCGACAGCCACCCTCACCGCGGGCAACGACTCGACGGGAACCATCGACTCCCTGACGCTCGTCGAGCCCGCCCCGGCCGGTCGCGGATTCTTCGGAGCCGACGACTTCGTCTTCGTGCAGATGGGATCGGCCGACGGCGGCGGAATCGTCTGGCCGGACGGTGCGAGCCAGGCCACCATCACCTATGAGTGCGCGGGCACACCCGCAGACCCGCAGACCACGGAAGATCCGAACACGCTCCCCGACCCGCCGGCAGGATGCGACCCCGTCACCGGCTTCTCGGTGACCTTCACGGGGCAGATCAGCCCCGGAGCGCAGGCGACCATCCCGTTCGTGGTGCAGACGCCCACCGATCAGACCGGCGAGGAGGCGCTGCATCTGAACGCCGTGCGCGTGGTCGGGCAGCGTGGTGACGACACCGGCAGCGCGCAGGCGGTCGCGCCCATCCGCACGATCATCGATCGGATCGACGTCGAGGCGGGCAAGCGTCTGTACCCGAGCACGATCCCCTCGTACCCGGGACAGATCGTGACGGCGCAGCTCACCGGCAAGCTCCAGGAGTTCCCCGCTTCCACCGTCTCGGCCTCGACGATCGTCGTGCAGGATCCCGACGTACTGCCCGACCCCAACCAGTGGTACGACGACTTCGACCCGCAGGCGGTCGTCGGAACTCCCGTTCCGGCATGCGCGTCGCTGACCGTTCAGTACACGGTCGACGGCACATCGTGGGTCTCCATCCCGAGCATGACGGGTATCGCTGGAGCCGCGATCTTCAACGCGGTCTTCCCGCCCAGCGTGCAGCAGAACGCCATCGGCATTCGGTTCGTCTACACGGCGGCACCGGCAGGGGGCGAATGCTCCGGCGGATTCCCGCCTGGCACCACTGTCAGCCCCAACCTCTCCTTCACGCTCGGCGCGGACGCCCCGAACGAGACCGTGGGCACGCTCACCGACTGCACCGTGACCTCCGCCGCGGCGCCCACGGCCGACGACGCCGAGTCCGACCCCGCATGCGACAGCGTCGACCTCACACCTGTGACGCCGGGGACCATCGACCCGATCGACAAGAGCTGGTCGCCCGAGACCGTCGTCGAGCGTTCCCAGGCCGAGACCACGGTCGCGCTCGGGTGGTCGACGGGCGGCTTCACCGGCACGGGGCGCATCGACATCTCCGACACCGCATCGCCGGCGACCACCGCGGTCGCCGACAGTTCGTTCGACGCATTCGACCTCGTCAGCATCGCGCCGATCACCGAGGCGATGGACCCGTGGCTGCGTTACGACCAGATCCTCGCCGTGCAGCTCTATCTGCTGCCGGCCGGCAGCACCGACCCCTCCGCCGGGTCGTGGGTGCGCGCGTCGGCAGACCCCTGCCCCACAGCCTGTGACGGGACATTCCCGGGATACACCCTGACCGACGACGAGCGCGAGCGCGCGATCGGGTTCCGGCTGAGCTACGTCGAGAGCCCGAACCGCGCCGACCGCGTGGACGGCCCCACGGCGCCCGCCGTCGGCTCGGGCGTTGCCGCATCCACCGGCAACGATCGCCACATCGACGCCGTGCTCCTGCTGCGCGATCTGCGACGAAGCGACGGTCAGCCGGTGGTGGCGTCCGACGAGTACAACGTCCCAGGGGAGGAGGGCGCGGTGAACAACACCGTGCGGCTGGACCCGTATTGGAACGTGGATGACACCGAGCCGATTCTCACCCGTACCGACGCGGACGACATCCTGATCACGAATGTCGATGTCACCGTCGATGGCACCAAGACGTGGGAAGGCGGCCCGCTCGGAATCCCCGAGACCGGCGTCGACCAGAGCCGCTACCCGACAGGCAGGGTGACGGTCACCGCGTCGAACACCACGCCGGCGAAGCTCGACCTGCTCTCGATCACCGAGCCCGACATCAGCGACGAGGGTCCGAGTTCGTGCACCGAGGATCCGTTCGAGCAGTTCACCCTCGTCGGGTTCGCCTCGATCACGGCGCCCGACGCGATCGGCGCAGACGACGTCACCATCGTGCTGACCCCAGGGCCGAACGGCCAGACCGACTACACCAGAGATGAGGCCCTCGCCCTCGCCGAGGACGATCTCGTCGATGTGACGTCGCTGACCGTGGCCTACACCGGGCGGATCGATGCGGCGACAGACACCGTCGTCCCGACGGCGACGATCGCCTTCGACGTGAGGCTGAGAGAACAGGGTCGCACCTCCGGCGACGCGCCGACGCCGGGCACGGTGTGCGACCAGGTCAAGGTCGAGGCCTCCGACATGGTCGACTTCCCTGACGACACCGACACCGAGGACACCTACCCCACGGCTGACATCGACCTGGTCGCGCAGGGCATCGACGTCCTCGCCGGCAAGACGATCACTCCCGGGAGCATCACGGAGCCTTCCGCGGGGCCTGTGACCGTGGGTCTGTCGGGTCAGCCGACCGGAGTCGGCGGCACGGGGTCGCCCGCCTCTCGCGCGGTCGAGCTCGTGCTCACCGACGACTCGACGACGTTCTTCAACCAGTACGACTTCGGCGCGTTCGGTCCGCTCTCGCTCACCTCGCCCATCGACCGGGTGCAGGTCGACGCACTCGTCGGCGGCACCTGGTCGGTCGGGGAAGCGGGGCCGGTGCTGACCGGCGCGAGCTGGGTGAATGGCACCGCCGGCACGTCGCTCGCGCTGCCGACCGGTGTCGCGGGGGCGGACGTCGTCGGCCTGCGCTTCACGTTCACCCGCGCCGACGGAGCCAACTGGGAGAACCCGGCCAACCCCGTGCAGAACGTCTCGTTCCAGGCGACCAGGCGTGACAGCCTCCGCACCGGAGGGTCGGTGGAGTCGGACCTGGCCGGCAGCGCGCCGGCGCCAGGGGAGGACGACCCCGGCGTGGCCACGAACCTCGTCGTCGCCGACGTGACCAGCTCGGACGTCGACGCCGACGGCGTGCCGCTGAGCGCACAGGAGGACGCCGACGACACGGTGCTCTACCACCACGCCAGCAACGCGGTCACTGTGCGCAAGACCCCCACCGATGACACCGTCTCGCCCGGCAGCCCGTTCACCTACACGATGACCTTCGTCAACAGCGGCGACATCGACATCGTCGATCCGGTGATCACCGACATCTTCCAGGCCGATGCCGACGGGCCGCTCATCGAGCTCGCGGCTGACCCCGCCTATGCGTTCGCGCTCAGTTCCGGCACCGGAATGCCGACCGACGCGGCCGACGTCACGATCGACGAGTCCGCCACGGGCCTGGTCTTCACCTTCCCGGCCGGGAGCGTGCTGGAAGTCGGCGACACCTACACGATCAGCTACCAGGCGGTCACCCGTGCGGGGCTGCCGGCGGGGACCGAGTTCACCAACACCGTCGGCATCACCGGTGAGCGTCCGTGGGACGAGTGCGACGGCGGCGGCGAGCCGGGGTCAGGGCTCGACGCCGGCACCGGCGAGTGCCGCACGGTCGCACGCGACACCGTCATCTCAGCGGCCGCGGTGGGCGTCAGCAAACTCGTGCGGGCACAAGGCTCCGACGAACTCGGGGTCGTGATCGATCCGCTCGTGACCACCGGTGCGGACTGCGCGGCCGACGCCGACGGGTTCTACGCCCGTCCGTGCCTGCCGATCGCCGAGCCTGGCGGCGACATCACGTGGCGCTGGCACTTCGTCAACGCGGGCAACCAGCCTCTGGACCGCATCCTGGGCATCGACCGGCTGCCTGCGCCCGGCGATGCGGTGGCCACCGCGCCGAGCCTGGAGAGGCTGAGCGACTGGCGGCCCCTCCTGACCGGCGTGCGTCCCGTGCTCGCATCGGGCAGCGGCACGCTGAACGTGTACTACACCACCGGTTCCGATTGGTGCGATGGGCCGGCGGGCGCCGACGGGCAGCTGCTGTGCCCGGAACTCGATTGGGTCGAGTGGCCCGCAGGCATCGCTCTCCCGATCGATCCGGCCAGCGTCACCGGACTGCAGACCGAATATCTGCCGACCGGCGCGCTGGCGCCCGCGGGCACCTTCGACGTCGATGTGGCCATGGCAGCCCCTGCGTATTCTCCTGCCGACACCCCGAACACATCGGCGATGTCGTCTGAAGACACCTACGCCTTCAACAGCGTCGGCACGTCGGCGCGCGAGGGCGGACAGGCCGCCGCCGACGACATCGTCGTGTTCGCGGTCGGCGACTACACGCTGACCACTGAGCCGCCACGCGTCGGCGTCGGCCTCGCGCACGGCGGCCTCGTCGTCGAGAAGCAGGTGACCGGGGCCGCCGCCGGCCAGTACGCGCCGGACACCTTCGAGGTCACCCTGTCGTGCGTCTCGGCGGGGGTGTACGTGCCGCTGCCCGCCGATGTCGCCGCCCTCACTCTCGAAGCCGGCACCCCCGTGACGATCTACGATCTGCCGTACGGCGCGGTGTGCACCCTCGGCGAGGGCGACAACGGGCAGACAACGTCGCAGACCACCTCGGCGACCGTGCAGCGCGAGGTCGCCGACTTCGAGACGGCGACCCTCGTCAACGACTACGAGTACGCCTCGCTGTCGGTGACCAAGACGGTGGATTCGGATGCGGTGGACCAGGACGGTGGGCCGGTCGAGTACGGCCCCTTCACGGTGAGCGTGGAGTGCTTCTTCCTCGGCGACGCCGTGTACGCGACCGGTTACGGCCCTGACGACCCCATGACGGCCGATCTCTCGGACGGCGAGGTGGTGACCTTCGACGGGCTTCCGGCCGGCGCGGAATGCACGGTGGAGGAGACCGACGACAAGGGGGCGGCCACGACGACCATCGTGACCACGGTGGGTGACGACGACGCCGTCACCACCGACGGCACGGTCTCGGACCCGATCGAACTCGCCCCCGACGACGACGGCGCCGCCAACTCGGCCGAGGTGATCAACGCGTTCGAGGTGGGCCGCCTCCCGATCGTCAAGATCGTCGACGGCGATGTCGCCGATCTCTACGGAGCGGGACCCTTCACGGTGCACGTGCGGTGCGTGCTCTCCGACGACACCGGCATCCGCGAGGTGTTCGACGACGACGTGGTGCTCGGCGGGGGTGCGCCGCTGAGCGCCGTCATCGTCGACCTCGCCGCCGGAGCGCAGTGCCTGGTGACCGAGCCGGCCGACGGCGGAGCCTCGACCAGCACCGTCTCGCCGACGGGGCCCATCCCGGTCGACCCTGATGAGCCCGTGCAGGTCACGGTGACGAACACGTTCGATCCGGCGGTGCTCTATGTCGACAAGGTGGTGGACGGCGATGCCGCGGGCTTCGCGCCCGACACGTTCCCGATCGAGGTCATCTGCATCGCCGATGGCGAGCTGCTGCCAGGCTTCCCGCTGACGGTGGAGGTGACACCAGGCACCCCCGTCGAGATCGACACCCTCGCCGGCGCCGGGTGCGCGGCGATCGAGACCGACACCGGAGCGGCCACCGAGGTCGTCTACGACCCGCCGTCTCCTAGCGGCGCCAGCTCGGACGCCGTCCTCGTCGATCCGGACGACCCGCCCACCATCACGGTGACCAATACCTATCGCGCGGGCGGCCTCCAGATCGTCAAGCGCATCACCGGCAGCGGGGCGACCGCCGCGACAGGGCCGTTCGTCTTCTCCGTCGTGTGCGCATTCGACGGCGACCCCGCGGCGTTCTCCGAGTCGGTCACGCTGCGGCCTGCGGGGAGCCTCACGATCTCCTCCGACGTCATCGAGCCGCTGCCGGTGGGTGCCGAGTGCACCGTCGCCGAGACCGACGACGGCGGCGCGGATCAGACCCCGCCGCCGGTCACGGTGATCATCCCGGATCCGGACGACGAACCCGCCGTCGTGCGCGCCCAGTTCGAGAACGAGTTCACCGCCGACCTCGCCGGCACCGGCGGCGTTCCCGCGTGGTGGCTGCTCTCGCTGGCCGGCGGCGTGCTGATGCTCGGTCTCGCGCTCGGACTCGGTGCGGCGGTGCGCCGTCGTTCGGGCAGAGTGGAGGGGTGAGACTCTGGTCGCTGCATCCGTCGCTCCTCGATCGCGCCGCCCTGGTCGCGTGCTGGCGAGAGGGACTGCTGGCACAGGCGGTGCTGGCCGGCCGCACCCGCGGCTACACGCGGCATCCGCAGCTCGAGCGC
Organism: Microbacterium fluvii; assembly: GCF_025515205.1. Taxonomy (GTDB): domain Bacteria; phylum Actinomycetota; class Actinomycetes; order Actinomycetales; family Microbacteriaceae; genus Microbacterium; species Microbacterium fluvii. The sequence goes on from NZ_JAOPFX010000001.1 coordinate 833,180, forward strand.
TTCCGCGCGGCATCCGACCCCCTGCAGGCGATCGGGCACTTCCTGATGCAGCAGCAGGCGGAGGCCGTCGTGCGCGGCTACCGGTTCGACCGCGACCGCATCGATGAGGCGGATGCTGCCGCCCCCGCGATCCCGGTGACCTCCGGGCAGCTGGAGTACGAGTACGCGCACCTGAAGATGAAGCTCGCCGTGCGGGCGCCCGAGCGGCTCGCGCAGCTGCCGGCGGCCCCGATGCCCGCCGAGACGTTCCTCGTCGTGCCCGGCGGGATCGAATCCTGGGAGCGCCCCTAGCCCTCGAGCGCCGCGGCCTTGCCTCGCAGCACGGCGGCCTCGCGCTCGTTGGCGGCGAGCCCGGCAGCGAGCCGCAGCTCCGAGCGCGCCTCCTCGGTGCGACCGAGGCGAGCGAGAAGCTCGCCCCGCACGCTCGGCAGCAGGTGCGATCCGCCCAGCGCCCCCTCCTGCTCGAGCCGGTCGACGATGCGCAGCGCCGTCGCGGGTCCCGTCGCCATCGCCACCGCGACCGCGCGATTGAGCTCGACGACGGGGCTCGGTGCGATGCGACCGAGCGCCTCGTACAGCACGACGATCTCATCCCAGTCGGTCGCTTCCACCGACGCCGCCACCGCGTGCTGCTCGGCGATCGCGGCCTGCAGCGCGTAGGCGCCGCGCGCGCGACCCGACGCGTCGGCCCGCGCGAGGGCGTCGCGACCACGACGGATCTGCGCCCAGTCCCAGCGGGCGCGGTCCTGGTCGGCCAGCAGCACCGGCGCGCCGTCGGCGTCGATCCGCGCGGCGAAGCGCGAGGCCTGCAGCTCCATGAGGGCGACCAGCGCATGCGCCTCGGGCTCGCGCGGCACGAGGCCCGAGAGGATGCGCCCCAGTCGCAGAGCCTCGTGCGCGAGGTCCTCGCGCATCCATCGGTCGCCGCTGGTGGCCGCGTAGCCCTCGGTGAAGATCAGGTACACCACTCCCAGCACGCCGCCCAGTCGCTCACGCCACTGCGACGGCTCCGGAGCCTCGAAGGGCACGTGCGCGGCGGCCAGGGTCTTCTTGGCCCGCGTGATGCGCGCCTGCACCGTCGGCACCGGAACCAGCAGCATCCGCGCGATCTCCTGCGTCGACAGGCCGCCCACCGCCCGCAGAGTGAGAGCGACCTGCGACTCGCGCGAGAGCACGGGGTGGCAGGCGGTGAACACGAGCCGCAGCACGTCGTCGTCGATGGGCTCCCAGGCGTCTTCTGCCGCCTCCGACAGATCGTGGGCCATCGCGCGGTACCGCTCGTCGAGGGCGGCGCGGCGGCGCCACTGGTCGATCGCGCGGCGCTTGGCCACCGCCGTGAGCCACGCCCCGGGGTTGCGGGGCACCCCCGCCGCCGGCCACTGCTCGAGCGCTTCGACGAGTGCCACCTGGGCGAGGTCTTCGGCAAGCCCCAGGTCGCCGGTGTGCTTGGCGAGGGTCGCGACGATGCGCGCGCCCTCGATGCGCCAGACGGCATCGATCTGGCGCGCCGTCGTCGAGATCATCGGCTCACTCCGCCGCGCGCCACTGCTTCTGCTGCTGGATGTACTCGTTGTTCTGATAGTCGGCGAAGTCGCTGTCGTCGGTCATGCGGCGCACCTCGATCTTGTTGCCGGGGCCGAGCGGTGCGCGCGTGGCCCACTCGATCGCCTCCTCCTGGGTGGCGGCCTGGATCGTCCAGAAGCCGTTGAACAGCTCGTGCGTCTCGCCGTAGGGGCCGTCGGTGACCAGGGGCGCCTCGGCGGTGAACTCCACGACCGCGCCCTGCGCCGCGTCGGTGAGTCCGTCGCCGCCCAGCAGCACGCCGGCCTTCATCATCTGCTCGTTGTAGGCGCCCATCGCGTTGATGACCGCCTCGAAATCCATGTCTGCGTAGTCCTCGACCGATCCGCTGTTGCGCATGATCAGCATGTACTTGGCCATCTCGTCCTCCTCGGGCAGTGGGCGCCTCTCGCCCTCCTACTATCGCGTCGAACGGCGCCGGGCGGAATCGACATCGCCCGTAGACTTCTTCGGTGGCCAAGCTCTACTTCCGCTACGGGGCGATGAACTCCGGAAAGTCGACGTCGCTGCTGCAGGCCGCGTACAACTACGAGGAGCGCGGTCAGCATGTCGTGCTGGCCAAGCCCGAGATCGACACCAAGGGCGCCGACCAGATCGACAGCCGCCTGGGCGTCAAGCGCACCGTCGACTTCCTGGTGGCCCCCGACGACGATCTGCGGATGCTGTTCGCCCGTCACCGCGAGAACGTGCGGGCTGCCGCGGCCGACGCCCTCATCCCCGACACCGAGCCGCAGCACTCCGACGTGGCGTGCCTGCTCATCGACGAGGCGCAGTTCCTCACCCCTGCGCAGGTCGACGACCTGCTGAGGATCGTCGTGCTCGACCGCATTCCGGTGCTGGCATACGGCATCCGCACCGACTTCCAGACGCGGGCCTTCCCCGGCTCCGCGCGACTCATGGAACTCGCGCACAGCCTCGAAGAGCTCAAGACGATCTGCCGGTGCGGACGCAAGGCGCTGTTCAACGCGCGCCTCGTGGGAGGGCGCTTCGTCTTCGACGGCGATCAGGTCGCCATCGACGAGCTGTCGGCCGACCGCGTCACCTACGAGTCGATGTGCGCCGAGTGCTACCTGCGTGAGTCGGGCGGGCGCCTGAGCTGACGCTCACCCCTCCTGAGGGCGGGCGGAGCGGCGCCGCGGCGGGAGCGGAACGAGCATCGAGACGGTCTTCTGGTACTCGCGGTACGCGGGGTGCCTGCCCGCCGAGATCGACTCGGTGAAGATCGTCGATCCGATGAACAGCACCGTCAGCAGCACGGCGCCCGCGATCGTCGGGTTCAGCCAGGCGGACGCCGCGACCGCGCCGAAGGCGTAGAAGACCCACCACTGCGCCTGCTCGAAGAAGAAGTTGGGATGCCGGCTCCAGGCGAAGAGCCCCGTCGTGACGAATCCTGGCTCGAGCGTGCCGCCCGCGGCCTTCTTGGCGCGGTGGAAGTCCCACTGCTGCTGGTCGGCGGCGAACTCGCCGACCAGGAACGCGGCGAACAGCACGGCGAGCACGACGTCGCCGACGGTCAGCGGTGCGGGGTGCGCCCAGGCGAGGGCCGCCGGCAGCGTGATGAGCACGAGCAGCGCGTTCTGATAGAGCACGATGAACAGCAGATTGAAGGCCTGGAACTGCCACGGCTTCATCCGCCCTCGGAGGATCGCCCAGCGGTAGTCCTCCATGCCGGTGTAGCCGCCCTTGCGGGCGAAGTTGAAGGTCAGCCGTGCGCCCCACGCGGTCACGAGCACCGCCATGAGCACGAGGCGGGCAGCATCCGCTCCCTCGGCGAGAGCCGCGATCGCGAACACCCACACGTAGACCACCGGAACGATCGACCACAGCCGGTCGACCCACGAGGTGTCCTTCGTGATGAGCGAGGCGACCCAGCAGAACACGCACACGGCCGCGGCGATGACGATCACGATCAGCAGGGGATCCATGCCGCCAGCGTAGGGGAGGAGCGGCGCCGGACCGCGTATACCGCATCGCGCGCCGAGTTGCATGGTCAGACCACCGTGGGTATCGTGGTCGGGCCACAACGACGAGGAGCCCCGTGACCGAACCTGCTGCACGCGCCTGGCGCGTGGTCTTCGACAAGATCGAGAACGATCTGCTGGAGGGCCGCTATGGCCCTGGCGATCGCCTGCCCCCCGAGCGAGAGCTCGCCGCCACCCTGGGAGTGGGCCGCTCGAGCGTGCGCGAAGCGCTGCGCGTGCTCGAGGTCATGGGCCTCATCAAGACCGGCACGGGGTCTGGCCCGACGTCGGGCGCCATCATCATCTCCACGCCGCACGGGGGACTGGCCGCCTTCCTGCGCCTGCAGGTCGCGGCAAAGGGGTTCGAGATCAGCGACGTCGTCGACACCCGCCTCATCCTCGAGGCGTGGTCGGTGGGCCATCTCGCCGCAGACGACCACCGCGATCTCGGCGAGGTCGCCTCGACCCTCGAGGCGATGCGGGTGCCGAACCTCACTCCGGAGGAGTTCCTGGCCCTCGACGCCCAGTTCCACCTGAGGCTCGCCGATGCCGCGGGCAACACCATCGTGGCCGCCACGATGGGGGGCCTGCGCAGCGCCATCGAGAGCTATGTGCAGCGCGGCGCGTCCGCCGTCGAGGACTGGCCGGCCATGGTGGCGCACCTGGTCGCCGAGCACGACGGCATCATCGCCGCCATCGAGGCGGGCGACGCCGACACCGCCCGTGAGCTCGTGCGCGCCCACATCACCGGCTACTACGCCGCCACCGGCCTCTCCCGCGTCTGACGCGCGTCGACACGACATCCGACAACAAGAAGGAAGCACCCATGGTCCAGCGCCAGCTGCCCAAGCCCGCAGAGCTGCTCGAGCTCATGCAGTTCAAAAAGCCCGAGCTCGACGGCCGCAAGCGCCGCCTCGACGCGGCTCTGACGATCTCCGACCTCCGCACGATCGCGAAGCGTCGCACGCCGAAGGCCGCGTTCGACTACACCGACGGCGCGGCGGAGGGCGAACTGTCGCTGGCCCGCGCTCGGCAGGCGTTCCAGGACATCGAGTTCCACCCGGGCATCCTGACCCCCGCGCCCGATCTCGACACGTCGGTCGAGATCCTCGGCGGGCCATCGGCCCTGCCGTTCGGCATCGCCCCGACCGGGTTCACCCGCCTCATGCAGACCGAAGGCGAGACGGCGGGGGCGGGAGCGGCCGGTGCCGCCGGCATCCCGTTCACCCTCTCGACCCTCGGGACGACGTCGATCGAAGACGTCAGGAAGGCCAACCCGCACGGGCGCAACTGGTTCCAGCTGTACGTCATGCGCGATCGTGACATCTCATACGGGCTCGCCCGTCGCGCGGCGGCGGCCGGCTTCGACACGCTGCAGTTCACCGTCGACACTCCGGTCGCAGGGGCGCGCCTGCGCGACAAGCGCAACGGCTTCTCGATCCCGCCGCAGCTGACTCTCGGCACGATCGTCAACGCGATCCCGCGGCCGTGGTGGTGGATCGACTTCCTGACGACCCCGAAGCTCGAGTTCGCCTCGCTGTCGACGACCGGCGGCACCGTGGGGGAGCTGCTGGACGCCGCGATGGACCCGACGATCAGCTACGAGGATCTCGCGGTGATCCGTGACCTCTGGCCAGGCAAGCTCGTCGTCAAGGGGGTGCAGAACGTCGAGGACTCCAAGAAGCTGGTCGACCTGGGCGTCGACGGCATCATCCTGTCCAACCACGGCGGGCGTCAGCTCGACCGTGCGCCGATCCCGTTCCACCTGCTGCCGAAGGTCGTGCGAGAGGTCGGCAAGGACGCCACGATCATGATCGACACCGGCATCATGAACGGCGCCGACATCGTGGCCTCGATGGCGCTCGGCGCCAAGTTCACCCTCATCGGCCGTGCCTACCTCTACGGCCTCATGGCCGGTGGCCGCCAGGGCGTCGACCGCACCATCGCGATCCTGCGCAGCGAGATCGAGCGCACGATGCGACTGCTGGGAGTCTCGACGATCGCCGAGCTCGAGCCCAGGCACGTCACGCAGCTGCAGCGCCTGTCGCCGGTCGCCCAGCCGGCCGCGCGCGCACCGCGACGCGTCGCCGCGAAGTAGCCCCGAGCCCCACCCCGCTTACGGTCACGACGCGCCGCGTCGCAAGCCGCGTCGCACGGCGCGTCGCGACCGTAAACAGAGTCAGAGGGTGGGGATGAGCCGTTCGAGATACTCGGCGGTCTCTTCCCACCCCTCGACGGCCTGGCACCGCACCCCCATCGCGAGCACCGGGTAGTCGTTGCCGTCGGGGTCGAGCCGGTCGCCGACGAACAGCATGTCGTCGAGATCGATGCCGGTCTGCTCGGCGAGGCGGGCCATGCCGTAGGCCTTGTCGATGCCACGCTCGGTGATGTCGACCGAGGTCGATCCGCCGGAGCGCACCTCGAGGTCGGGGAGCAGGTCGGCGACGGCCGCGCGCAGCGTGTTCTTCTTGTGGCCGGTCGGGTCCCACGCGGTCTTGGCGTGCACAGGGGCGGTCTGCCCCAGCGCCGAGAAGGTGATCTGGGAGCCGCGGTCCTCGAGGATCTCGCCCCAGGTCTCGCTCTCCCACAGCCCGAGCCGTCGCGCCTCGCCCTCGACGGCGGCGAGCGCGCGCGTCTTCTGGTCGTCGCTGAGCGTGCGTGCATAGACCGTCGTGACGTCGCCGTCGCTCAGCCGGTAGTACTGCGTTCCGCACGTGGGCAGCAGGTGGAAGCGCGCCAGGACGGATGCCGAGGCCTGCGGCAGCCGGTCGACGACCTGTGCGCGGAACTGCCCGAGCTGCCCGCCGGAGATGATCGCCACCTCGACGCGCTCGGCCAGCGCCACCAGCAGATCACCCATGCGCGGGTCGATCGCCGTCTTCGACGGGGCGAGTGTGTCGTCGAGATCGAAGGCGACGAGTCGGGTGGGCACGGCTCTCCTCAGGCTATGTGAAAGGCCCCGCCTGGCGGCGGGGCCTTTCTGTGCTGGTCGGGGTGACAGGATTTGAACCTGCGGCCTCTTCGTCCCGAACGAAGCGCGCTACCAAGCTGCGCCACACCCCGTTTTGCAACCCTCCGAGTCTACCCGATGTCGGAGGCTGTCTCGTACGCGCGGGGGGTCAGGGTGATCACGGAGACCTCCGGGCGGCATCCGAAGCGCACCGGCGCGTAGATGGAGTGGCCGAGGCCCGCGCTCACGTTCAGCGGCACGGTGCGGCCCTCGTGGGTCCAGGTGCTGAGGCCCCGCGCCTGATCGAGCGGGATGTCGCAGTTGGCCACGATGGCCTTCGGAGAGAACGGGATCCGCACCTGCCCGCCGTGGGTGTGCCCGGCCCACAGCGTGTCGGCGCCGAGGTCGACGAAGGCGTCGAGCACGCGCCGGTACGGCGCGTGGGTGACCCCGAGGGTCAGGGCGGCCTCGCCGGTGGAGCGCAGGTGCGACAGCATCCCCGGGAGCACGTCGAGGTCGTCCCACCCGCGGTGCGCATCGCTGACGCCGAAGACGTCGAGGCGCATGCCGAGCAGGTCGAGCGAGCCCACCGCATTGTTGAGGTCGATCCAGCCGAGGTCGTCGGCGAGGTAGCCGTCGAGCGCTCCGGTGTCGAGCGGCTCTGGCGTGGGCGGCACGCGCGACGGGCCGGTGAAGTACTTGAACGGGTTGCGGGGACTCGGCGCGATGTGGTCGTTCGAGCCGTGCACGAACACACCGGGGATGCCCCGAAGGGGAACGAGCGCACGACGCAGGCCCGCAAGACCGTCGACGTGACCGAGATTGTCACCCGTGTTCACGACGAGATCTGGGCGCTCCTGGTCGGCCAGGCGGGCGATCCAGTCCTGCTTGCGGCGCTGCCACGGCGCCATGTGCGCGTCGGAGAGATGCAGCACCCGCAGCGGGGGAGCGCCCACGGGCAGCACCGCGAGTTGGTGCCGGCGCACCGTGAACAGGTAGCGCTCGATGCCGACTCCCCACGCCGCTGCGCCGACGCCGACCGCCCCCACCGCGCCGAACGCGGTGAGGGCGGTCTTCATGCCCTGCGTGGCCAACGGCTCAGCCGTCGCGTCCGCCGCCGCGGTCGCTTTCGCCGCAGTCCTTGTGCGCGTAGTTGATGGCGACGCTGTCACCGGAGCCGACGACCTTGCCCGCCGCCGGCGAGGTGCCGGTGGCCGTGCCGTTGCCCTCGGTCGATCCGTCGGCCGAGCAGCTGCCGGCTGTCGGGTTGAGTCCCGCCGCGCGCAGGGTGTTCGCCGCATCCTGCACGGATTGGCCAGCGACGTCGGGGACGCTCACTCCCTTGCCGTTGCTCGGCGAGATCGTGACGGTCGATCCGCCGGCGACCTTGCCCGCGCCGGGGCTCTGGTCGACGATCGTGCCCTTGGCCTCGACGGCGTCGACGGAATCGCCCACGGTCACGTTGAATCCGAGGCCCGTGAGCTTGGTCTTCGCCTCTTCGGTGGACAGTCCGATGACGCTGGGAAGATCGGTGAGCACGCGCTTGGTCAGCTTGGCCGACGGATCGGGGAACGCCGAACCGGGGTAGAGGTCGTTGGCCACGCGCTGGATCGCCGGGGCGATCTTGTGGCGCAGCTGCGACACCTGCCAGCCATTGGCCCACCGGTGGAAGATGTCTCCCTTGCCGGTGGAGTTGCCCACCCACACGGCCGTGGCCACGGCCGTCGACGACTCGACCATCCACGTCTGGTAGCTCTCGTGGGTACCGGTCTTGCCGATCATCTGCGTGCCGTCCCACGGGTTGGAGGCCGAGCCGGTGCCGCCGTAGGCCATGACGCCCTTGAGGGCGTAGGCGGCGGTGGCGGCGACGTCCTCGTCGAGCACGCGCGTGCACGACGCCTCGGGCAGGTCCATCTTCTCGCCGTCGGCGTCGAGCACCTTGTCGATCGCCCGCGGCGTGCAGTACACGCCGTTGTTGGCGACGGTCCCGTAGGCGGCGGCCATCGCGATCGGGGTGACGTTGTTCGAGCCGATGATGTCGAACTGATAGTTCACCTCGACGGGATCGCCGTTGCCCCGCGTGACGCCCATCTTGGCGGCCACCTTCTCGATGTCGCAGAGGTCGAGCTCCTGGGCCATCGCGAAGTAGCCCGAGTTGAGCGAATCGCGGGTGAACTGCATGGGAGTGCCGTAATAGCCGCCCACGTTGTTGAAGTTCCCGACCTTCTCGGTGGGGGTGTAGTTGCCGCCGCACGAGTTGGTGAAGGTGCCGAAGATCCGGTTGCGGCCGTTGAGGTACTCGTTGACGGAGTGGCCCTGCTCGAGCCAGTCCACGAGAGTGAACAGCTTGAAGGTCGATCCGACCTCGAACCCTGTCGAGCCGCCGGTGTTCTCGTCGCCCGCGTAGACGAGCGACGAGTAGTCCGGATCATCCGCGTGCGCGGACGACTCGCTGAACTTGGTGTTCTGGGTGATCGAGAGGATGCGGCCGGTCGAGACCTCGATACTCACCGATGCCGCGCCGAACTTGCCGGTCTTCACGCCCGTCATGCCGTCCAGCGACGAGGGCGCGGAATCCTTCATCGTCTTGACGGCGGAGTTCTGCAGCTCGTAGTCGAGCGTCGTGTAGATCTTCAGACCGCCGCGCTGCAGCGTCTTCATGCGGTCGTCCTTGTTCGCGCCGAATGCCTCATCGGTGCGGATGACGTTCTTGACGTACTGGCAGAAGTACTGCGCGTTCTTGGCGGCGGCACAGCCGGTCGTCGGCTGGGTGATGTCGGGCTCGACGTCGGCGGCGACCGCTTCGTCGTGCTCCTCCTGCGTGATCTTGCCGTCGTCGAGCATGCGGTCGAGCACGTAGTTGCGGCGGTCCTTGGCGAGGGAATAGCCGTCTTCCTCGCTGTTGATCGCGTTGCCGTCGGCATCCGTCGTCGATCCGTTCGGCAGGTCGATGCGGAACGTGTTCGGGTTCTGCACCATACCGGCCAGGGTCGCCGCCTGGGTGAGGCTCAGATCGGCCGCCTTGACGCCGAAGTAGTAGCGGGCGGCGGCGTCGATGCCGTAGGTCTGCCCGCCGAAGTTGGCGATGTTGAGGTAGCCGAGCAGGATGTCGTTCTTCGAGTACTCCTGCTCGAGGGCGATGGCGTAGCGCATCTCCTGGAGCTTGCGCTGGTAGCCCTCGGTGCCAGAAGACTCGGTCGCCTCGGTCCAGCACTGGAGCGCCTCGGCGTCGTCGGCGGCCTCCCACTCGCAGCGCTGCACGAGCACGTTCTTGACGTACTGCTGGCTGATCGACGAGCCGCCGCGCGTCGAGTTGCCGCGGAGGTTGCTCACCAGGGCGCTGACGGTGCCGACGATGTCGATGCCGCCGTGCTGGTAGTAGTTCTTGTCCTCGCTGGAGAGCACGGCGTCGTAGACGACCGGGTTGATCTGGTCGAACTCCACCGGCGACCGGTTCTGGTCGTAGAACTTCGTGAGCGTGACCCACTTGGTGTCGTCGGAGTTCCGTGCGTAGATCGTCGACGGCAGCATGAGCTTGTCGATCTTCAGGACGCTGGGCAGGTTCTCGAACAGCGAGATGGCGCTGGTCGTCGCCGCTCCTGTCAGGGCGATGGCGGGGGTCACGGTCGCGGTGATCAGGAGCCCGGCGACTGCGCTCAGGCCGATCAATCCGAGGAACCCTCCGAGCACGCCGCTGGCCGTGCGTTTCTTCTGAGGCATAGGCTTGATCGTAAGGGAGATTCCTGGGGGATCCCCTGACAGACCTGCCCGTTCCGCCAGATCCACAGGGAGCGCCGATGACCACCTGGGAGTACCTCACCACTCCTCTTCTCATCCACAACACCGCAGCGATCCTCAACAACTGGGGCAAGCAGGGGTGGGAGCTGGTGCAGGTCGTGCCCGGCCCTGAGGGGGGCCTCGTGGCCTATTTCAAGCGCCCGAGCGGCGGTGGAGCCGCCAACGCCGGCCTCGGCGCCGCCGCCCAGGCGGCCGCCCAGTTCGGGGAGGCGTGATGAGCGTCTCGGCGAAGCTCGCAGAGCTCGGCATCGAACTGCCCGCCGTCGTGCCGCCGGTCGCGGCCTACATCCCGGCGAAGGCATACGGCGACCTCGTCTATACCGCCGGCCAGCTGCCGATGGTGGCGGGCGCCCTCCCCGCGACGGGCAAGGTCGGCGACGGCCACGGCCTCGTTCCTGCGGCGGATGCTGCCGCCTACGCCCGCCAGTGCGCCCTCAACGCGATCGCGGCGGCCGCCGCCGTCGTCGGTGGCGTCGACGAGCTCACCGGGGTCCTCAAGGTGACGGGCTTCGTCTCGTCGGTTCCGGAGTTCACGGGGCAGCCCGGCGTCATCAACGGAGCGAGCGAAGTGCTGGCCGAGATCTTCGGCGACGCCGGTCGCCACGCCCGCTCCGCCGTCGGGGTGCCCGTGCTGCCGCTGGACAGCCCCGTCGAGGTCGAAGTGGTGTTCACCACGCGGGGCTGACCAGCATCCGCACTACTTCACCTGGGCCGAGATCACGCTCATGACCGCGGTGTCGGCCAGGGTCGTGGTGTCGCCGACCTCTCGGCCCTCGGCGACGTCGCGCAGCAGCCGCCGCATGATCTTGCCCGAGCGGGTCTTGGGCAGCTCCCCGACGATGTAGACGTCCCTGGGGCGGGCGATCGGCCCGATCTGCTCACCCACCCACGTGCGCAGCGCGTCGGCCAGGCCCGCGGGGGAGTGCGCGTCGAGGTAGCTCTGCTTGACGATCACGAACGCGACCACGGCCTGTCCGGTCGTCTCGTCGGAGGCGCCCACGACGGCCGCCTCGGCGACGGCTTCGTTGCCGACCAGGGCCGACTCGATCTCGGTGGTCGACAGGCGGTGGCCCGACACGTTCATGACGTCGTCGACGCGCCCGAGGAACCACACGTCGCCGTCGTCGTCGAGCCGGGCGCCGTCGCCGGCGAAGTAGTAGCCCTGCTTCTGGAACTTCTGCCAGTAGGTCTCCACGAACCGCTCAGGGTCGCCCCAGATCCCGCGGAGCATGCTCGGCCAGGGCTCGGTGATCACGAGCAGCCCGCCGTTGCCGGTGCCCACGTGCGCGCCGTCTTCGTCGACCACGTCGATCGAGATGCCGGGGAGGGGGACCTGGGCGCTGCCCGGTTTGGTCTCGGTGACGCCGGGGAGGGCGGAGACCATCATGGCGCCGGTCTCGGTCTGCCACCACGTGTCGACGATCGGCGCCTTCTTGTCGCCGATGATCTTGCGGTACCACATCCACGCCTCGGGGTTGATGGGCTCTCCCACCGAGCCGAGCAGCCGCAGGCTCGACAGATCGAACTTCGCCGGCACCTGGCGGCCGATCTTCATGAACGAGCGGATCGCGGTGGGCGCCGTGTAGAGGATCGTCACGCCGTACTTCTGCACGATCTCCCACCAGCGGCCGGGATGCGGCGTGTCGGGCGTGCCCTCGTAGAGCACCTGGGTCGCGCCGTTGGCGAGCGGTCCGTAGGTGACGTAGGAGTGGCCGGTGATCCATCCGATGTCGGCGGTGCACCAGAACACGTCGGTGTCGGGGTGGATGTCGTGCACGACGCGGTTGGTGAAGGTGGCCTGGGTGAGGTAGCCGCCCGAGGTGTGCAGGATGCCCTTGGGCTTTCCCGTGGTGCCGGAGGTGTAGAGGATGAACAGCGGGTTCTCGGCCGGGAACGGCTGGGCCACGTGGTCGGCGGCCGCCCGCGGCACGACGTCGTGCCACCAGAGATCGCGGCCCTCTGTCCACTCGACGGCGTTCTCGCCGCGGCGCACCACCAGCACGTGCTCGACCGTCTCCTGCACGCCCGAGCCGTTGCGGTCGGCCAGCGCCATGTCGACGGCCGGCTTGAGCGGCGACACCTTGCCCTTGCGCCAGCCGCCGTCGGCGGTGATCACGAGGCGGGCTCCGGCGTCGTCGATGCGCGCGCGCAGGCTGTCGGCCGAGAACCCGCCGAACACGACCGAGTGGATGGCGCCGACCCGCGCGACGGCCAGCATCGCCGCGATCGCCTCGGGGATCATCGGCATGTAGATGGCGACGCGGTCGCCGTGGCCGATGCCGAGGTCGCCGAGCACGTTGGCGAGGCGCTTGACCTCGTCGGTGAGCTCCGCGTAGGTGACGCGGCGCTCGTCGCCCTCAGGCTCACCCTCCCACAGCAGCGCCACGCGGTCGCCGTCACCTGCTTCGACGTGCCGGTCGAGGCAGTTGTAGGCGACGTTGAGCTCGCCGTCGGCGAACCAGGTCGCGAACGGAGGGTTCGACCAGTCGAGCACCTCGGTGAAGGGCGTGTGCCAGTGCAGCAGGTCGCGCGCCTGATCGGCCCAGAACGCCTCGCGATCGGCGGCCGCCCGCTCATAGAGAGAGGCATCGGCGACGGCGTCTGCGGCGAACTCGGCAGACGGGGCGAACTTGCGGCTCTCGGTGAGGAGGTGATCGATCTGGCTGCTCATCCGGCGCTCCTTTGCGGCGATGTGTCGGGGTGTGGCGAGGGGCGCGGGCGCGCTCCGATCCCCCAGGGAATGTACCCAGCCGCATCGGTGCGACACTACCGCCGATAGTGGGTGCCGACGGGGTGGGCGACACAACTGATATATCGCATCGCGGGGCCGTGTTTCTTTTGGAACGTTGCCGCAAGTTGCGTAGGATCGTGCACGGCCGAACATCGATTCTGGCAGCGCGACACCCGACTCACCCCCCGAACAGGGTGTCGCTTGTGGCGGCATCCCATTCCCCCCATGGGATGCCGCCCTCTTTTTGTTCGGGGTCCTTGTTGATGCGGACGGATGGGTCCTCCCCAGGGGTCGATCTGCCCCGTTCGATGCACCGATCCCGCCCCGCGCCACCCGCGCGCACCGCGGCGCTTCTAGCGTCTGGGCATGCCCGATCCCTTCGTCGTCCGGCCCCGCACCCCTCGGGCGCCGGACCCGCGGGGTGCCGCGGCGGCGACCCGAGAGCGCGCACCCCGCAGCGCGCCCGCCGCAGCGCGGCATCCCGCGCTCGCACCGCTGGCACCGTTTCTCAACGACCCCGAGGTGACCGACCTGTTCGTCAACGGCGAGAGCGGGCTGTTCATCGACCGCGGCGCCGGTGCCACACGCGTGCCGGAGTGGTCGGCGACCGAGTCAGAGGCGCGCGCGCTGGCGGTCGCCCTCATCGCGCTGGGCGACCGACACCTCGACGACGGCGCGCCCGCCGTCGACGTCAAGCTGCCCGGTGGTCTGCGCGTGCATGCCGTGCTGCCCCCGGTGTCGGCCGAGGGCACGGCCATCTCGATCCGCGTGGCCAGGCTCCGCCGCCCCGATCTCGACCGTCTGCAGCGGCTCGGCATGTTCGACGACGCGGCGCGACACGGCCTGGAGCGCTGCGTCGGCCGGCGCGAGAACCTGCTCGTCACGGGCGCCGCGGGGGCAGGGAAGACGACGCTGCTGGCCGCCCTGCTGTCGTGCGCCGAACCGCTCGAGCGCATCGTGACGGTCGAAGACCTGGCCGAGCTGCAGCTCGACCACCCGCACCACGTGCGCCTCGAGGCGCGCCAGCCCAATCTCGAGGGCGCGGGGGCGATCACCCTCGCCCGGCTCGTGCGCGAGGCACTGCGCATGCGCCCCGACCGGCTCGTCGTCGGCGAGTGCCGGGGAGAAGAGGTGCGGGACCTGCTCGGAGCGCTCAACACCGGCCACGACGGCGGCGCCGGCACTCTGCACGCCAACAGCATCGCAGATGCCGCCACCCGGCTCGAGGCGCTGGGGGCGCTGGCTGGGCTCGACGACGCGGCGCTGGCCCGTCAGGTCAGCAGCGCGATCCACCGGGTGCTGCACGTCGAGCGCGGCAGCGACGGTGTGCGTCGGCTCGCCGGAGTCGGTCGCCCGGTGCTCGACGGTGCCGGTCGGCTCTCGATCGTCGAGGCGTCGTGGCCGTCGTGACGAGGGCGCGCCGAGCGACGGATGCGGTCGCCGACAGCGCCGACACGGTGCTGCGATTGGCGGTGCTGCTGCAGGCCGGTGTCACGCCGGCACGGGCGTGGGGACACCTCGCCTCGAGCGGAGACCCTGCGGCCGGGCGCATCGAGGCGCAGCTCGCCCTCGGCACTCCGCTCGCCGAGGCCGTGCGTGTGGCGGCCGCCGGAGCCCGGGGTGACGGGTGGGATGACATCGCCGCGGCGTGGGAGGTGGCGACCACGGTCGGCGCGCCGCTCGCCGAGACGCTGCGCGGCCTGTCTGTCGCCCTGCGCGACGCGCAGCAGACGACAGACGACGTGCGCGTCGCGCTCGCCGAGCCCGCCGGCACGGCGCGCCTGCTGGGCTGGCTGCCACTGGTCGGCGCGGGTCTGGGCGCGGCGCTCGGCTTCGACACCGTCGGCGTGCTGTTCGGCACGCTCGGCGGGCTGGCATGTCTCATCGGCGGTGGCGCCCTCGCCCTCGCCGGGCGCGGCTGGAGCGCGCGACTCGTCGCGCGGGCCGCCCCGCCGGGCGGCGTACCTGGCATGGGCGCCGAGCTTCTCGCGATCGCGCTGGGGGGAGGCGTGTCGGTCGAGCGCGCGGGCGACATCGTCGCGCACGCTCGCCGCGGGCACGACGGGGCGCTCGCGTCGACGGAGCCCGACACCGCCGGCATCCTTCGACTGTCGACCGAGGCCGGGGTGCCGGCGGTGGAGCTGCTGCGGGCATCGGCTGTGCTGGCGCGTCACCGTGCCCGTGTCGAGGGGCGTCTGGCCGCCGCGCGGCTGTCGGGGCGGCTGCTCATTCCGCTGGGCGTGTGCACCCTGCCGTCGTTCGTGCTGCTGGGAGTCGCCCCCATGCTGCTGAGCGTGTTCGCGGCGGTGCCGCTGCGCATCTGACCCGTGCCCGAGAACCCACCCATGAAGGAGAGAGATGTCCATTCCCCGATTGACCCGCCGCCGCTCCGCGCGCCTGTTCGCCGACGACTCCGGCGCCGCCACCGCCGAATACGCGATCGCCACGATGGCTGCCGTCGCCTTCGCGGGGCTGCTGGTGGTCATCATGAGATCGGATGAGGTGCGCGGCATCCTCACCGACCTCGTGCGCCGAGCCCTCACGGTCGCATGACGCGCCGCCGTGGCGACGAGCGGGGGTCGGTGGTGGCCGAGTTCGCCGTCGCGCTCCCCGCCGTCGCCGCGGTGATCCTGCTCGGCGCCGCGGGGCTGGGCGCGGCCGCACTGCAGGTGCGCACTCAGGACGCCGCCGCCGACGCCGCGCGTCTGCTCGCGCGCGGCGAGTCCGACGCCAGAATATCGGCCGCCGTCGAGGCCACGGCGCCCGGCGCCGCGTGGTCGGGGTCGGACCGCGGCGACCTCGTGTGTGCGACCGTCTCGGCGCGGGCGAGCCTGCCGCTCTCGGTCTCGGCGACGTCGTGCGCCCTGGCGGGAGGGGGCTGATGGCGGGAGGGATGCTGGGGCTCGGCGCCTGCGCCTGTGCGGCCGGGCTCGCGCTCGGACTCGTCGGCGCGGGGGCGGCAGCGGCCTTCGGCCAGCGCCTCGCGGGGGTCGCCGACGCGGCGGCGCTGGCGGCGGCCGATGCGGCGAGCGGGGCCGCCACCGGTGTGCCCTGCGAGCGTGCGCAGCAGGTGGCGGAGGCCGCCGGCGTCACCGTGCGCGCGTGCGACGTGGACGGGCTGATCGCGACGGTGACGGTGGGCGGTGTGTTTTTGCGGATGGACGCGTCGGCCCGAGCGAGAGCCGGACCGGCCCTGCCGTGACCCTGTGGTCTCACAGCCCTCTCATGGTCGGGCGGTGTGTATGGTGTGCATCGAAGAAAGGACGCCCCCGTTGGCAACAGGCAAGAAGCTCGTCATCGTCGAGTCTCCGACGAAGATGAAGTCGATCCAGGGATACCTCGGCGACGGCTACGTCGTGAAGAGCTCCGTCGGTCACATCCGCGACCTCGCGAGCAAGAAGGACATCCCGGCCGAGAAGAAGGCCGCGTACGGCAAGTACTCGATCGACATCGACAACGACTTCGACCCCCTGTACGTTCCGAGCGACCGCGGCAAGAAGACGGTCACCGAGCTTCGTCAGGCGCTCAAGGGGGTCGACGAGCTGCTGCTCGCCACCGATGAAGACCGCGAGGGCGAGGCCATCGCGTGGCACCTGCTCGAGACGCTCAAGCCCAAGGTGCCGGTGCGGCGCATGGTGTTCCACGAGATCACGAAAGACGCCATCCAGGCCGCCGTCGGCAACACGCGCGAGGTCGACACCGCGCTCGTCGACGCGCAGGAGACCCGCCGCATCCTCGACCGCCTCTACGGGTGGGACGTCTCGCCCGTGCTGTGGCGCAAGATCGGCAGCGGGGCCGAGGGGCAGGCGCTGAGCGCCGGCCGCGTGCAGTCCGCCGCGACCCGCCTGGTCGTCGACCGCGAGCGCGAGCGCATGGCGTTCGTCAGTGCCGGCTATTGGGACATCGAGACGCAGGCGATCCCTCGACGCACCGACGGACTGGCCGAGCACGACGCCTTCGCCGCCCGCCTGGCGCGCCTCGACGGTGCGTCGCTCGCCCGCGGCACCGACTTCGACGATCGCGGTCAGCTCAAGAAGGCCGTCGTCGTGCTCGACGAGGCGAAGGCCCACGCGCTCGCCGCCGCGCTGACCGAGGTGGCCACGGCATCCGTCACCGCCGTCGAGGCGAAGCCCGGCACGCGCAGCCCGAAGCCGCCCTTCACGACCTCGACGCTGCAGCAGGAGGCCGGGCGCAAGCTCTCGATGAGCGCGAAGCACACGATGAGCGTCGCCCAGAGCCTCTACGAGCAGGGCTACATCACTTATATGCGCACCGACTCGATCTCGCTGAGCACGCAGGCCGTCCAGGCTGCGCGCGCCCAGGCGGTCGCGCTCTACGGCGACACGGCGGTGCCGGCGAACCCCCGCTCCTACAAGGGCAAGAGCAAGAATGCCCAGGAGGCCCACGAGGCGATCCGCCCGTCGGGCGAGACGTTCCGCACCCCCTCGCAGGTCTCGGGCAGCCTCAACCGCGACGAGCTGCGCCTCTATGACCTCATCTGGAAGCGCACCGTCGCCAGCCAGATGTCCGACGCGAAGTACGAGACGACGACCGTGACCCTCGAGGCCGCCGCCGCCGGGCAGCGCGCCGAGTTCACCGCTTCGGGCACCGTGTACACCTTCAAGGGCTTCCTGGAGGCCTACGAAGAGGGGCGCGACGAGAAGCGCAGCGATGCCGACAAGGCCGACGACCAGTCGCTGCCGGCGCTCGCCGTCGGAGACGAGCTGCGCCTTCGCGACGTCGAGCCCAAGGGCCACGCGACCAGCCCCAAGCCCCGCTACACCGAGGCGTCGCTCGTGAAGGCCCTCGAAGAGAAGGGCATCGGCCGCCCGTCCACCTTCGCGAGCATCATCGACGTCATCCTGAACCGCGGCTACGTCACCAAGCGCGGCCAGGCCCTCGTGCCCAGCTGGCTCGCCTTCAGCGTCGTGCGCCTGCTCGAAGAGCACTTCGCCGACCTCGTGGACTACGACTTCACGGCGGCGCTCGAAGACGACCTCGACGCGATCGCCCGCGGCGAGCAGGAGCGCAGCGCCTGGCTGCGCGAGTTCTACTTCGGCTCGGAGGCCCACACGGGGCTGCGCAACATCGTCGACAACCTCGGCGAGATCGACGCGCGCGAACTCAATGCGACCCCGATCACGGATGCCGCGACCCTGCGATTCGGCAAGTACGGCCCCTACCTCGACGTGGTCGACCCGGCGAACCCCGAGGCGCCGCCTCGGCGGGTGAACATCCCGGAAGACCTCGCACCCGACGAGCTGACCCCTGCCAAGGCGCAGGAGCTGATCGACGCCCCGGTCGCCGGGGACCGCGTGCTCGGCGAGAACCCCGACAACGGCAAGGTCATCGTCGTCAAAGACGGCCGTTACGGCCCCTATGTGCAGGAGCTCGAGCCCGTCGACGAGCAGGTCGACGCCGCCACCGGCGAGGTCGTCGAGGCGCCGAAGAAGAAGGGCGCCAAGAAGGATGCTGCGCCCAAGCCCCGCACGGCGTCGCTGTTCAAGACCATGTCGGTGGACACGATCGACCTCGACGCCGCACTGCAGCTGCTCTCGCTGCCGCGGGTCGTCGGTGCCGATCCCGCCACCGGCGAGGAGATCACGGCCCAGAACGGCCGCTACGGTCCGTACCTGAAGAAGGGCACCGACTCGCGCTCGCTCGACACCGAGCAGCAGCTGTTCGACATCACGCTCGACGAGGCGCTGGAGCGCTACGCGCAGCCCAAGTACGGCGCCAAGCGCGCCTCGAGTGCGCTCAAGGAGTTCGACGCGGATCCGGTCAGCGGCAAGCCGATCCGCATCCGCGACGGTCGTTTCGGCGCCTACGTCACCGACGGCGAGACCAACGTCACGATCCCTCGCGGGGTCACCGTCGACGAGATCACCTTCGAGCGGGCGGTCGAGATGATCGCCGAGAAGCGCGCGAAGGGCCCCGCCCCCAAGCGCACGACCCGCAAGGCTCCCGCCCGCAAGACGGCGGCCGCGAAGAAGTGAGCGACCGCACCCCCGGCGGGCTGTGGATCACCTTCGAGGGCGGTGACGGCTCGGGCAAGACGACCCAAGCGGCCCTGCTGCAGGAGTGGTTCGAGAAGCAGGGCCGCGTCGTCGTGCGCACCCGGGAGCCTGGCGGTACCGAGGTGGGTGTGCTCATCCGCGATATCGTGCTGCACCACCGCGGCGACATCGCCCCCCGTGCCGAGGCGCTGCTGTATGCCGCCGATCGTGCGCATCACGTCGAGACCCTGGTGCGCCCCGCACTCGCCCGCGGCGAGGTCGTCATCCAGGACCGCTACCTCGACTCCTCCGTCGCCTATCAGGGCGCGGGGCGTGTGCTCGATGCGGGCGAGATCCGCGACCTGTCGCTGTGGGCGACCGGGGGAGCGCTGCCCGACCTCACGGTGCTGCTCGACCTCGACCCTGCGCATGCCCGCGAACGGCTCGACGCCGACGACAAGCCGTTCGACCGCCTCGAGGCGGAGAAATCTGAGTTCCACCATCGCGTGCGCGACGCCTATCTCGCGCTCGCGGCGGCCGAACCCGAGCGATTCCTCGTGCTCGATGCGTCGCAGCCGATCGACGTCATCTCGGCGGAGGTTCGGGAGAGGCTCGCGGGCGCTCTCTGAGGCCTCCGCGGGGCTCTCAGGGGATGCACAGGAAGCTCTCCGTTTGTGCTTATAGTTGACGCACTGTCGACACGACTGGGGGTCGGCAGGTGCGCGACGACGCGCATGGTGACGACTCTTGGGGAGTTCTCTGTATGGGTGAAACGGTGTTCGGCGTGTCTGCAAGGCGGAACGCGAGGAGTCGGCGAGGTCTGTGGGGCGGCGCGCTGACCACGGCCGCCGTCGTGGCTTCGATGATGGGCGCAGCTCCTGCCCTGGCCGACGAGGAGACGCCGGTCGTCGAGCCGGCCGCCTTCGCCTTCGACGGCGACCTGGTCGTCGACCAGACGATCATCGTCGAGCAGGTCGCGGGCGAGGCCGTCGTCGACGCCGACGTGCACTGGTTCGTGGGCGACGCCGAGACCGAGTTCGAGGTCACCGGGGCCGAGGCGGAGAACGACTTCGATCTGACGCTGCTGCCGGAGTGGCTGGGCGAGACGGTGTGGGCCACGGTCAGCTTCGGCGTCGACGAAGACGCGGCGCTGGTCGAGGTGGCCGGTGCCGGCGAGGTGGGTGCGGCATCGTTCACGACGGCGCCGACGCCGGTGATCTCGGGTGCGGCGAAGGTCGATTCGACGTTGACCGCGGTGACCGGTGAGTTCGTGCCGGCCGCGACCTCGTACGGCTACGCGTGGTCGATCGGCGGCGTTGTCGTCGGTGATGAGGCGACCTTCGTTCCGAGCGGTGCGCAGAAGGGCAAGAGCGTCACGGTGGCGGTCACGGGGTATCGCGACGGCTACCTCGATGAGACCCGCACGAGCGCCGCCGTCACGATCGGCGCGGCGAGCTTCACGTCGGCGCCTGCGCCGAAGATCAGCGGCACGGTGCGCGTGGGCAGCAAGCTGACGGCCGTGCCGGGCTCGTGGGCACCGGATGCGACCTTCACCTATGCGTGGAAGGTCGACGGCAAGAGCGCCGGCACCGCCGCGACGTTCACCCCCTCGGCGAGCCAGCGCGGCAAGAAGCTGACCCTCACGGTCACCGCCTCGCGCAGCGGCTACACCTCGGCGTCGAAGACGACCTCCTCGGCCACCATCGGCTATGGCGCCTTCTCGGCTCCGACGCCGAAGATCACGGGCACCGCGACGGTCGGCAGCACGCTCAAGGCGTCCGCCGGCACCTGGTCGCCGAAGGCCACGTTGAGCTACCAGTGGCTGCGTGACGGCAAGGCGATCTCGAAGGCGACGAAGTCGTCGTACAAGCTGACCAGCAGCGACTGGAAGAAGAAGATCACCGTCAAGGTCACCGGCAAGGCGAGCGGCTACAGCACCAAGTCCGTGACCAGCTCCTCGGTGACGATCAGCAAGGCGTTCACCAAGGTGAAGACGCCCACGATCTCGGGCACCACGCGCGTCGGTTTCACCCTCTCGGCGAAGGTGGCGGCCTGGTCGCCGACGGCGAGCTTCACCTACCAGTGGAAGCGCAGCGGCGTGGCGATCTCTGGAGCGACCAAGAGCACGTATGTTCTCACCGCTGACGACTACGGGAAGACGATCACGGTGACCGTGACCGGCAAGAAGTCGGGCTACTACACCCGCACACTCACCAGCACCGCGACGGCGAAGATCACGATCGCAGCGAAGGACGGGGTCTACAAGGTCGGCACCGACATCAAGGCCGGCACCTACACCGTCACTGCGGCGAGCGACTGCTATTGGGAGCGCGGCGACAGCACCTGGTCGTACGAGGACTACGAAGGAATTCTCGGCTGGGGTTACAGCTATGAAGGCACCCGGGCGATCGTGACCATCTCGAAGACCGACAAGGTCTTCTACACCGAGGGCTGCGGGGCGTGGGCACCGTATGCGTCGGTGGGCACTCCCGCCACGTCGTTCGGCGACGGCACCCACGAGGTCGGCGTGCACGTGCAGCCCGGTCTTTATGAAAGCAGCGAAACCGCGTGGGGCGGCTGCATCTGGGAGCTTGCATCCGGCTTCGGCGGCAGCGATGACGAGGTCATCGATTCCGACTATGTCGAGGAGGGAACGACGCAGATCCGCATCTACCCGGAAGACACTGCCGTGATCTCGTGGGACTGCGGCACCTGGACCCGCATCAGCGACTGATCGATCAGGACGGGGCCGCCGCGCGCGGCGGCCCCGTCCCACCCCGCCGGTAGGCTGGAGCCCATGACCCTCGCGCCCGACATCGCCGTGCCGTGGGGGGCCGTGTGGGGGCAGGACGACGCGCTGGCGACACTGCAGGCGGCGGCATCCGACCCCGCCTCGATGACCCACGCCTGGCTCATCACGGGTCCGCCCGGGTCCGGCCGCTCGACCCTCGCCACCGCGTTCGCTGCGGCGCTCATCGCCGAGCCCGGTGACGAGGCGGCGATGCGCCAGGTGATCGCCGGCACCCACCCTGATCTCACTGCCCTGCGCACCGAGGCCGTCGTCATCCGCATCGAAGAGGCCAGACGTCTGGTCGAACGCGCCTCCTATGCGCCCTCGCTCGGCCGGCACCGCGTGATCGTCGTCGAAGACGCCGACCGCATGACCGAGCGCACCTCGAACGTGCTGCTCAAGGCGCTCGAAGAGCCCCCCGAGCAGACCGTCTGGGTGCTGTGTGCGCCGAGCGAGGCCGACCTGCTTCCCACCATCCGCTCGCGGGTGCGCACGCTGCGCCTGCGCGAGCCCGGCATCGCCGACGTGGCGCGGCTGATCGTCTCGCGCACCGGCGCCGCGCCCGAGGTCGCCGAGCAGGCTGCGCGGCACGCGCAGCGGCACATCGGCATGGCGCAGCGACTGGCGACGGATGCCGACGCCCGCGCCCGCCGCGACGACACGCTGCGCGGGGTGCTGGGCGTGCGCGGCGTGGGTGACGCGGTCGAGGTCGCGGGCCGCATCGTGCAGTCGGCGACCGAAGACGCCAAGGCGCTGACGGCCGAACGCGACGCGAACGAGCGCGCCGCGCTGCTGCGCACCCTCGGCATCGCCGAAGGCGCGGCGGTGCCGCCCGCCGTGCGATCGCAGCTGTCGGCCCTGGAAGACGAGCAGAAGCGCCGAGCCACGCGGAGCCTGCGCGACGGCATCGATCGCGTGCTCACCGACCTGCAGTCGATGTTCCGCGACGTGCTCATGCTGCAGTTCGGCCGCGACGCCGAGCTCATCAACATCGAACTCGACGCCGATCTGCGTGCCCTGGCCGCCGCGTGGTCGCCTGAGCGCACCCTGACCGTCCTCGATCGCATCGCCGAGACGCGCCGCAATCTCGAGGGAAACGTCGCCCCCACCCTGGCCCTCGAAAGCATGCTCGTGACCGTCGCGAGCGGGAGAACCCCGTGACCACATCCGCTCCGCGCCGCGCGCGCCTCGCCCTGGTCGCCGCTGTCGCGGCGGTGTCGCTGCTGCTGGGGGGCTGCGTGCCGCGCCCCGACGACGACGCCGCTCCGACGACGAGCCCGACCCCCGACACGACGGGCGTGGCGGCCGACCTGCTGCCGTTCTACGACCAGGCGCTCGACTGGGCGTCGTGCGACGACGGCTTCCAGTGCACGACGGTGACGGCGCCGCTGGACTGGAGCGACCCCTCCGCCGGAGAGATCGAGCTCGCCGTCATCCGTCATCGCGCGACGGGCGGCGAGCCGGTGGGATCGCTGCTGACCAACCCGGGGGGCCCGGGGGCGAGCGGACTCTCGTTCGTGCGCGACAGCCTGAGCGGCCTCGCCGGCCAGCGCGTCATCGACGCGTACGACGTCATCGGGTTCGACCCGCGCGGCGTGGGGGAGTCGACCGCCGTCACGTGCCTCGACGCCGCCGACATGGACTCCTACCTCTTCGACATCCCCCAGCATGAGCGCGCCAGCGACGCCTGGGAAGAAGAGCTCGATGCGCGCAACCTCGAGTTCGCGCAGGCCTGCGATGCCAACAGCGACGGCATCCTTCCCTACATCACCACCGTGAACGCGGCGCGCGATCTCGACCTGCTGCGCGCCGTGCTGGGAGACGCGAAGCTGAACTACCTCGGCTACTCCTACGGCACGTTCCTCGGCGCGACCTTCGCCGAGCTCTATCCCGAGCGCGTCGGCCGTCTCGTGCTCGACGGCGCGATCGACCCGTCGGTGTCGGGCACCGAGGTGGGCATGACCCAGGCGACCGGCTTCGAGTCGGCGCTGCGCGCCTACATGGCCGACTGCCTCGGCGACGACGAGTGCCCCTTCCGCGGCACCGTGGACGATGCGATGGCCGACCTCGGCACACTGCTGGCGAGCGTCGACCGCTCGCCGCTGCCGGCATCCGACGGGCGCGAGCTCGGCGCCGACAGCCTCATGACGGCGATCGTGGCGGCGCTCTACTCGGAGTCGAGCTGGACCTACCTCACCCAGGCCCTCTCCGACGCGATGCGGGGCGACGCCGACATGGCCTTCCTCCTCGCCGACTTCTACTACAACCGCGTCGACGGCGAGTATCTCGACAACTCCACGGAGGCCTTCCGCGCGTACAACTGCATGGACTACCCCGACGACACGACGGATGCCGAGCAGGACGCGATGGAGAAGCAGCTGGCCATCGACGCCCCGACGATCGCGCCGTACTGGACGGGACCCGACCCGTGCGAGCAGTGGCCCTATGAGGCCACCGGCACGCGGGGCGAGCTCACCGCCCCAGGCGCCGACCCGATCGTCGTCATCGGCACCACCAACGACCCCGCGACGCCCTACGAGTGGGCGGTGTCGCTGGCCGACCAGCTGACCTCCGGCGTGCTGATCACCCGCGTGGGCGAGGGCCACACCGGCTACAACAAGGGCAACGACTGCGTCGACGACGCCGTCGACGACTACCTCATCGACGGCGTCGTGCCCGAAGACGGCCTGCGCTGCGAGTGAGGCCTCAGCGACGCAGCACGCGGCGGGCGAGGGCGTTGCCCACGAACTGCACGCTCTGCACGATGACGATGATCACGAGCACGGCGGCCCACGTGACCGCCGGGTTGAACTGCTTGAACCCGTAGACGATCGCGAACTCGCCGAGGCCGCCTGCGGCGACGGCACCGGCCATCGCCGTCATGTCGACGAGGGCGACCACGACGAACGTGTAGCCGAGGATGAGCGGCCCGAGCGCTTCGCGCGGGACGAGGCGGAAGAGGATGCGCGACCGGCTCGCCCCCGTCGCCCGCGCGGCCTCGATGACCCCGGGGCGCACCGTGAGGAGGTTCTGCTCGACGATGCGGCTGATCGCGAACAGCGACGCGATCGTGATGGCGAAGATGCCGAAGGCGGGGCCGATGCCGGGAAGGCCGACGGCGCGAGCGAGCGGCTGGACGGCCGCCAGCAGGATCACGAACGGGATCGGGCGGAAGAAGTTGACGACGAAGTTGAGCACGCCGAACACCGCGCGGTTCGGGAAGAGGCTGCCGGGGCGCGTGGCGTAGAGGGCGAGACCCAGCAGCAGCCCGGCGATGCCGCCCAGGATCAGGGCGGCCGTGGCGACGTAGAGCGTCTCGACGGTCGCGGCGAGCAGCTCGGGAAGCAGGTCTGCGAGCCTATCCACGGGGGTCCTCCTCGATGAGCGGGGCGAAGGCCGAGGCGGCGGCGATGGCGGAGGCCACCGCATCCGCCTCTCCGGACAGCGCGAGCGTGAGGTGGCCGAACACACGGCCGCCGATGTCGTTGATGCCGCCGTGGATGAGTTCGAAGCGCACGCCGTGGGCAGACAGCGCGGCGAACACGTCGGCCTGCGTGGCGGCGCCGTCGCGGATCGTGCCGTCGTGGATCGTGCCGTCGTGGATCGTCATGGTGACGATGCGTCCGGGGTGGCGCGCGCGCAGCGTCTGCAGCTGCGCGCCGGCGGGCACGTCGTCGATGATGCTCGCGACGAACCGCCGCGTGGCGGCGTGCTGCGGACCAGAGAGCACGTCGAACACCTCGCCGGTCTCGATGATGCGGCCGTGCTCCATGACGACGACGCGATCGGCGAGGGTGCGGATGACGTCCATCTCGTGCGTGATGACGAGGATCGTGATGCCGAGCTCGTCGTTGACGCGGCGCAGGAGCTCCAGCACCTCCTGCGTCGTGTCGGGGTCGAGGGCGCTCGTGGCCTCGTCGGCGAGCAGGATGCGGGGGCTCGTCGCCAGAGCGCGGGCGATGCCCACCCGCTGCTTCTGGCCGCCGGAGAGCTGCTCGGGGTAGCTGCGCGCCTTGCCGTCGAGACCGACGAAGCGCAGCAGCTCGTCGACCCGCGCCGCGATCTCGGCGCGGGGGCGGCCGGCCACCTCGAGCGGGTAGGCAACGTTGCCGGCCACCGTGCGCGAGTCGAACAGGTTGAACTGCTGGAAGATCATGCCGATGTCGCCGCGGAGCCGCCGCAGCTCGCGCTCGGGCAGCGCCGTGATGTCGCGACCGTCGATCTCGACGGTGCCGGAGGTCGGCTTCTCGAGGGCGTTGACCAGGCGGAGCACGGTCGACTTGCCGGCGCCCGAATAGCCGATGATGCCGCAGATCTCGCCTGCGGCGATCTCGAGCGAGACGTCGTCCACCGCGACGACGGGATCGGCGCCCTTCGACGGCGCGGGGTAGGCCTTCGTGACGCCGGTGAGGCGGATGAGGGTCATGGGGTGTCTCCTCGAAGACATACGTGTGCGGCCCGCCGTGTCGACGGGCCGCACACGCGGGGTGTCACTGGTTCGCGCGGATGTCGTCTTCGACCTCGGTGAGCGAGGTCACGAGGTCGGCTGCGGGCGTCTGCACGAGCACGGCGGTGCCGCCGGAGGCCTCGAGCACGCCGTCCTGCACGCCCTGCGTCGACTGGTAGATCTCGACGAGCTTGAGGTAGGTCGGGTTGTCGGCGTCTTCGGCCTTCGCGGCGAAGATGTTGATGTAGGGGAACGAGGCGGGGTCGGCCGGGTCGTCCTGCGCGAGCAGCTCGTCTTCGGTGAGCCCCGACTTCGAGACGAAGTCGTTGTTGACGATGGCGCCGGCGAAGTCGGGCAGCGACGACGCGGTGAAGTCGGCGTCGACCGCTTCGACCTTGACCTTCGACGACTCCTCGATGACGTCGGCGGGCGTCGAGAAGATCGACCCGCCGTCCTCGAGTTCGATCAGGCCGGCCGACTGCAGCACGAGCAGCGCCCTGGCGCCGTTCGACTCGTCGTTGGGGATCGCGATCGTGCCCCCCTCTGGGATGTCGGCGACCGAGTCGTACTGCGTCGAATACAGGCCCAGCGGGTAGATCGCCGTCGCGCCGATCGGCTGCAGGTCGTCGCCGGCGGCCACGTTGTAGGTGGCGAGGTAGATCACGTGCTGGAACTGGTTGAGGTCGAGCTCTCCGGCCGACAGCGCGGGGTTGGGCTGGTCGTACGAGGTGAAGTCGACGATCTCGACCTCGATGCCCTCGTCGGCGGCGGCCTCGGTGAAGGTCTCCCAGTAGGGGTCGCCCGCGCCCACGACGCCGATGCGCACGGGGCCGTCGGCGGCGGTGTCGCCGCTGGCGGCCGTGTCGGCGCTGCCTGCGCAGCCCGACACGAGAAGGGCGAGGGGAAGGGCCAGCGCCGCGGCGCTGAGGAATCTCTTGGACATGGTGGTGCTCCTCGGTGATCATCGGCACCGCGCGGCGGTGCGACGACCGCCGGAAGCGGCCCAGGGGGGCCGCCACGCCTCATCGCGGTGCCGACATCGACGCTACGTCGAGGGCGGCGGGTTCGCCCAATCCCGGTGTCACACGCCGACACAGGTGCGCGGGCGCCGGCCGTCGGTTCGCGAGGGGTCTGCGCACCCTGTAAGATCGTTGCTTGTGCATCGCGCAAGCGAGGCGCGCCACCTTAGCTCAGTGGTAGAGCAGCTCACTCGTAATGAGCAGGCCGTCAGTTCGATCCTGACAGGTGGCTCCATCGCGTCGAGGGCCGCAATCGCGGCCCTCGACGTGTATCTGGAGACGACATGGATGCTGCTGACGCCCTCGCCGAGATCTTCACGTGGGTGGGACTTGCAGCAGGCATCGTCGCGGGCGCGATCGGCATCGCGATGCTGCTCGCCGACGGCGCCTGGGCGCCCGTGCGGATCATGATCGACGACGCGCCGACCGGCCGCGTCGCCCGCTGGTTCGATGCCGCCGGGGGAGTGAACGAAGCGGTGCTGACACCGCATCAGGTGCACCAGCTCGCCGGGGCCGACCAGGCCCGCGCTTTCGCGAAGGTGGGTGTTCCCCACCAACTGCGGCTCACCAAGACGGCCCCCGCTGCGCTGTTCACGCTGCGGCTGAGCGCGGGCTTCCTCGCCGTCGGCGTGGTGGCGGCGATCGTCTCGCTCGTGCTGCTGTTCGCCCGCGGCTGAGCTCGCCCGGCGCGACGTCAGGCCAGCGCGAGCATCGCACCCGCGGCGAGGGCCATGGCCAATCCCAGCCACTGCACGACGGCGATGCGCTCGCGCAGCACGATCGCGGCCAACAGGATCGTGCCGGCCGGATACATCGCCGTCAGCGCCGACACGATCGACAGGTCGCCCAGACGCAGCGCGACGAGCATGAGCACGTTCGCCGTCGCATCGACCACACCGCACGCGGCGGCCAGCACCCAGGCGCGCGGGGCGATGCGGTCGACCACGATCGCCACCGGGCCCGTCGCGTGCTCGAGGTCGGCGTGGCCGGTCGGAGTCGCGCCGATCGCGAGCCCGCGGGGCCGCAGCGCCGTGGCCGGCGGCTGAGAGCGCCGCGCCGCCGCCAGCAGCAGCATCCCCACGATCACGGCCGTGATCGCCGTGTTGGTGGCGCGGTTCATGATCAGCGGCACGACGCCGCTGTCGTCGGAGGTGAGGTCGATGACGATGAGGAACGCGCCGATCGCGAGCCCCGAGCCGACGGCCATGACCAGGCCCCGCACGCTCGGGCGGGCGACCGCTTCGCCGGGGATGAATCCCACGAGCACGACCGCGACGAGGGCGACTCCGAGCCCCGCGTAGCCGAGCGCCGAGAGCGTCTCGCCCTTGACCAGCAGCCCCCACAGCATCGGAGCGACGGCCGAGACGACCGCGGTCAGCGGCGAGAGGATGCTCATCGGGCCGATCGCCAGGCACGCATAGAGCAGGGCGATGGCGAACACGCCGAACACGCCAGACAGTGCGCCCCATCCGACGTCGGCGGCGCTCCAGGTGCCGCCCAGCACGGGGTAGGCCAGCGCCAGCACGACCAGCCCGGA
Organism: Microbacterium fluvii; assembly: GCF_025515205.1. Lineage (GTDB taxonomy): Bacteria > Actinomycetota > Actinomycetes > Actinomycetales > Microbacteriaceae > Microbacterium > Microbacterium fluvii. The sequence continues at coordinate 861,991 of NZ_JAOPFX010000001.1, forward strand.
TGCCGCGGCCACCGCCGTCGCGACGATCGAGCGCAGCTGCCTGGCGGCCAGGCCACCGAGGAAGTCGGCGGACCCGTAGATGACGGCTCCGGCGAGGGCGATGGCGGCGGAGATCATGGTGTCATCAGCTTAGGGTGGCGGCGATCGGCATTTTGCTAGATAAGCTAGCGATATGACCTCGCGCACTCCCACCCGCTGGCTGCGGATCGGCATTCCCGTGCTCCTCGTTCTGATCTGGCTCGTCGGCGGCTCGATCGGCGGGCCCTACTTCGGCAAAGTCGACGAGGTCTCCACGAACGACCAGTCGTCGTTCCTGCCCGAGAGTGCCGACGCGACGCAGGTGAACGAGCGCCTGCCGGAGTTCCTCGGCGGCGACAGCATCCCGGCGGTCGTGGTCGTCACGGCGGGCGCCGACCTCACCGACGACCAGCTCACCGCGCTGCAGGATCTCGCCGACGATCTCGCGGCTGTCGAGGGCGTCGACGACGACGCCGTCTCGCCGCCGGTCGTCTCGGACGACGGCGAAGCGGCTCAGATCTTCGTGCCCATCGATGCCACCGGCGACGTCGACGAGACTGTCGCGGCCCTGCGCGAGACCATCGCGTCGTCGCTGCCCGACGGCATGGAGGCGTGGGTGACCGGGCCCGCCGGCTTCACGGCCGACCTCGTCGAAGGCTTCCTCGGCATCGACGGGCTCCTGCTGGGAGTCGCCCTGCTCGCGGTGTTCATCATCCTCGTCATCGTCTACCGCTCGCCGCTGCTGCCGATCCTCGTGCTGCTGACCTCGACGTTCGCGCTGTGCGTCGCCCTGCTGACGGTGTGGTGGCTGGCCAAGGCCGGCATCTTCGTGCTCAACGGTCAGGTGCAGGGCATCCTCTTCATCCTCGTCATCGGCGCCGCCACCGACTACGCGCTGCTCTACGTCGCGAGGTTCCGCGAGGCCGTCGCCGAGGGGCACAGACGCTGGGATGCGACCCTGCAGGCCTGGCGCGGCGCGTTCGAGCCCATCCTGGCCTCCGGGGGCACCGTGATCGCGGCGCTGCTGTGCCTGCTGCTGAGCGACCTCGCCAGCAACCGCGCTCTCGGCCCGATCGCCTCGATCGGCATCGCCTTCTCGGTGCTGTCGGCCCTCACGTTCCTGCCCGCGCTCATGGCCCTCGTCGGGCGTGCCGCCTTCTGGCCGTTCATCCCGAAGGCGCCCACCCCCATGCCCGCCGACTTCACCGGCGAGGTCAAGGGCTTCTGGCCCCGACAGGCGCGGCTGGTCGCCCGCCACTCGCGGCCGGTGTGGATCATCTGCACCGTCGTGCTGCTGGCCGCCGCCGCTGGACTCACGCAGCTCAAGGCCGACGGCGTCCCCTCGAGCGACCTGGTGCTCGGCGCCTCGGAGGCCCGCGACGGGCAGGACGTGCTGGCCGAGCACTTCCCCGCCGGCTCAGGCAGCCCCGTCTACGTCATCGTCGCCGAAGACGACCTGGCCTCGGCCGTGGGGGTGCTCGACGACAGCGACGGCATCGAGTCGGTGGCAGCCGCATCCGACGACTCGCCGACGGGGCAGGCAGAGGTCGCCCTCGACGACGGCGAGCCCGTGTTCACCGCCGTCGGCCCCCCGGGGACCGCGGCGCCGGAGCCCACCGTCGCCGACGGCGACGTGCTGCTGATCGCGACGCTGACAGACGCCGCGGACTCGTTCGAAGCCGAGCAGACCGTGCGCGACCTGCGCGTCGCCCTCGACGACGAACTCGGTGCGGGCGCCGCCCTCGTGGGCGGCACGACGGCGATCGACGTCGACACCAACGACACCTCGATCCACGATCGCACCCTCATCATCCCGGTGGTGCTCGCGGTGATCCTCGTGATCCTCATGCTGCTGCTGCGCGCCGTCGTCGCGCCGGTGCTGCTGATCCTCTCGGTGATCATCTCGTTCGGCGCAGCGCTGGGGGTGAGCGCCCTCGTCTTCAACCACGTCTTCGGCTTCCCCGGGGCAGACCCCGCCGTGCCGCTGTACGGGTTCGTCTTCCTGGTCGCACTCGGCGTGGACTACAACATCTTCCTCATGTCGCGGGTTCGGGAGGAGTCGCTGCGCCACGGCACGAGACCGGGGATCCTCCGGGGCCTGGTCGCCACGGGCGGCGTGATCACCTCGGCGGGGCTCGTGCTCGCCGCGACGTTCGCTGCGCTCGGGGTCATCCCGATCCTGTTCCTCGCGCAGCTCGCCTTCATCGTCGCCTTCGGCGTGCTGCTCGACACCTTCGTCGTGCGCTCGCTCCTGGTGCCCGCCGTCACCTATGACATCGGCCGTGCGATCTGGTGGCCCTCGAAGCTGTCGCGCGCGGATGCGGCTGACCCGGCATCCGACGAGCCCGCCGGCGAGATGACCAGGGCCGAGTACCGGCGTACTCTCGAGCCATGAGCAGGGCCCTTTTCATCGTCGACGTGCAGAACGACTTCACCGAGGGCGGGGCGCTGGGCGTCGCAGGCGGCGACGCGGTCGCTGAAGGGATCAGCCGGCACCTCGCCGCCCACGCGGGCGACTACGCGCTGATCATCGCCTCGCGCGACTGGCACGACGCCGACGGCGACAACGGCGGGCACTTCGCCGCGGGCGAGCCCGACTTCGTCGACACGTGGCCGGTGCACTGCGTCGCCGGCACGACCGGCGCCGACTACGACCCCGCTCTGGCGACGGATGCCGTGACCCACCACGTCAAGAAGGGCCAGGGAAAGCCCGCCTACTCGCTGTTCGAGGGCACGACAGACGACGGGCGCACCGTGGGCGACCTCCTGGCCGAGCACGGCGTGACCGACGTCGACGTCGTCGGCATCGCGACCGACTACTGCGTGCGCGCGTCGGCCGTCGACGCCATCGAGCACGGTCGGCACGTGCGCGTGCTCACCGACCTCGTGGCAGGGGTCGCGCCCGAGTCCAGCGAGCGGGCGCTGGCCGAACTCGCGCACGCGGGCGCGGTGCTGGCGGCATCCGGGGCCTGAGCTCGACTTGCCGCAGACGGCATGCGTGCCGTTCGATGGAGGCATGGACAGCGGACTCTGGCTCAACATCGCCCTCGTCGTGCTGTTCATCCTCATCGGGGGAGTGTTCGCCGGAACCGAGATCGCGCTGATCTCGCTGCGCGAGAGCCAGATCGACCAGCTCGAGCGGCAGAGCTCCCGCGGCGCGCGCGTGGCCGCCGTCGCACGCGACCCGAACCGGTTCCTCGCCTCGGTGCAGATCGGCGTCACGGTGGCCGGCTTCCTGTCGGCGGCCTTCGGCGCCTCGACGATCGCTCCGTACCTCACGCCCGTGTTCCTGGCGTGGGGGATGCCGGAGGCCGTCGCGGCGGCCGTGTCGCTCATCGTGCTCACGCTGATCATCGCGTATCTGTCGCTCGTGCTCGGCGAGCTCGTGCCCAAGCGGTTCGCGCTGCAGCGGGCATCCTCTCTGGCGCTCGCCGTCGGGCCCACCCTCGACCGGTTCTCGCGCATCATGCGTCCCGTCATCTGGCTGCTCTCCGTATCGACCAACGGCGTCGTGCGGCTGCTGGGCGGCGATCCGAAGGCCGCCGGCGAGGAGATGAGCGACGAAGAGCTGCGCGAGCTCGTCGTCTCGCACGAGGGACTCCCTGAAGACGAGCGGCAGATCCTGCGCGACGTGTTCGAAGCGGGGGAGCGCTCGATCGGCGAGGTGATGCGCCCGCGGCATGACGTCGTCTTCCTCGACGGCGACCTCACCGTCGATGAGGCGACCCGCATCGTGGCGACCCAGCCCTACTCGCGCTACCCCGTCATCGGCACCGACTTCGACGACATCCTCGGGTTCGTGCATGTGCGCGATCTGTACCAGGCCGATGCCCTGCTCGCGGGCGACGACGACGCGGGCGCCGTGCGGGTCGGCACGACGACCCCGGTCGAGGGTGTGCGGCGCGTGCGCGATCTCGTGCGCCGTATCGCGGTGCTGCCGGCGACCAACGCGCTGCTGCCGTCGATGTCGATGCTGCGCCGCGAACGCATCCACATCGCGGTCGTGATCGACGAGTACGGCGGCACCGACGGCATCGTGACGCTCGAAGACCTCGTCGAAGAGCTCGTCGGCGAGATCGAAGACGAGCACGACATGACGGATGCCGTCGCCGCCGCATCCACGGGAGACCTGGTCGTCGACGCCGGTCTCAACCTCGAGGACTTCCGCGAGCAGACCGGCATCGCCCTCGTCGACGAAGGCGATTACGAGACCGTCGGGGGCTACATCCTCGATCGGCTGGGACGCGTCGCCGCCGTCGGCGACGTCGTCGAGGCGGGCGAGCACGAGCTCGAGGTCGTCGAGGTGGAGGGCCACCGCATCGAGCGGGTGCGCGTGCGCGCGCACGTCGACGACGGCGGCGCTGCGCGCGCGTAGGAGAAGACTGCGGTGGGCCCCGTGGGGCTCGAACCCACGACCCGCGGATTAAAAGTCCGATGCTCTACCGACTGAGCTAGAGGCCCGCTGCCCTCCAGCCTACTGGCCCCCAGGACGCCGAAGAGCCGCCGACCCCGCGGGCCGACGGCTCTTCCGGGTCATGTCACTCCGTCGGCGGCATGAGCACCGTGTCGATGAGGTAGACCGTCGCGTTGGCGGTCTGGACGCCGCCGCAGATGACGGTCGCGTCGTTGACCATCCACTCGTCGCCGCTGCCGGTCACCTCCAGGTCGGAGCCCTCGACCGTCGTGTGCGTGCCGGCGATGTCGGCCGGCTCGATCTGACCGGGCACCACGTGGTAGGTCAGGATCTTCGTCAGCGTCTCGGAGTCGGTCTTCAGCGACTCGATCGTGTCGGCGTCGATCTTGGCGAATGCGTCGTCGACGGGCGCGAACACCGTGAACTCGTCGCCGTTGAGGGTGTCGACCAGGTTGACGTCGGGGTTGAGCTCACCGCTGACCGCCGAGACCAGCGTCGTGAGCATCGGGTTGTTCGAGGCCGCGACGGCGACAGGATCCTGCGACATGCCCTGGATGGAGCCGTCTCCGTCGGGGACGGCCGCCGCGTAGTCGGCGCAGCCGGGGCCGACGAGGTTCGCGGCGGGGTCGTTCTCCATGGCCGGGGCGCTGCTCTCGGCGGCGGGCATCGACGGCGAGGCGGTGTCTTCTGCCTCGGTCGAGGCGCCCATCGAACAGGCGGAGAGCGCGATCGCTCCCGCGAAGGCGAGGGCGAATCCGGCTGTCGTGCGGGTCTTGGTGCTGAGCATGATCTTCCTCCGTGTCGGAGTCCGGGGACTCGTCGGTGGTGGTCCTGGTTGACCTGTGCGCCGGGTGGCGTACACGGGGGATTCGGTGCCCTCGCCCGTTCGGATGGGACGGCTCCCGATCAATCCGATCGACCACTCGGCGACGAACAGCGCTCAACGAAGGGAATGCGCATGTCGCTCATCGTCATCGGACTGCTCGGCGGTCTCATCACCGGAATCTCGCCGTGCATCCTGCCAGTGCTGCCGGTCATCTTCCTCACCGGCGGGGCGCAGTCGGCGCGCTTCGACGACGAGCCGGCACCGGCGTCGCGATGGCGTCCGTACCTCGTGATCGCGGGGCTCGTGACCAGCTTCACCGTCGTCACCCTGGCCGGGACCCTCCTTCTGGGTGCGCTCGATCTTCCGCAGGACGTGATCCGCTGGGTGGGCATCGCGGTGCTCGTGCTGATCGGGGTGGGCCTGCTCGTGCCGGCCGTCGAGCGCCTGCTCGAGAAGCCGTTCCAGTGGATCCCTCGGCGCGAGGTCGCCAACCGCGGCAGCGGCTTCGGCGTCGGCCTGGCGCTCGGCGCCGTCTTCGTGCCCTGCGCGGGTCCCGTGCTGGCGGCGATCATCGTCGCCGGAGCCACCGGCAGCATCGGCATCGACACGGTGGCGCTGACCGCGTCGTTCGCCGTCGGCGTCGCCGTGCCCCTCCTCGTGTTCGCGCTGGCGGGGCGCGGCCTCGTCGAGCGCATCCGCAGCTTCCGCTCCAAGGAGCGCGGCATCCGCATCGCCGCGGGGATCGCCATGCTGGCCCTGGCCGTCGGCCTCGTCTTCAACGTGCCGCAGCTGCTGCAGCGCCTCGTGCCCGACTACACCGCCGAGCTCCAGCGCGACCTCACCGACAATCCGGACGCGCGCAGGGCCCTGGACCTCGGCGGCCTCGTCACCGACGAGAACCGCGATCTCGACAAGTGCAGCAACGGCGCAGACGAATTGGAATCGTGCGGCACCGCCCCCGCCATCCGCGGCATCGAGCAGTGGCTGAACACCCCGGGGGGTGCCGGCATCGACCTCGAGGACCTCCGCGGACAGGTCGTGCTCATCGACTTCTGGGCCTACTCGTGCATCAACTGCCAGCGCTCGATCCCGCACGTCGTCGCATGGGATCGGGCCTACCGCGAGGCCGGGCTGCAGGTCATCGGCGTCCACTCGCCCGAGTATGCGTTCGAGAAGGATGCCGCCAATGTCGCGGCAGGGGCGAAGGGGTTCGGCATCACGTACCCGATCGCACTGGACAACGACCTGTCGACGTGGACCGCGTATCGCAACCGCTATTGGCCCGCGCACTACCTCATCGACGCCGACGGCACCGTGCGCCACATCGCCTTCGGAGAGGGCAACTACGCCGCCACCGAGAAGCTCATCCGACAGCTGCTGACCGACGCCGACCCCGATGTCGACCTCCCCGCCCAGACCGAGGTCGCCGACACCACCCCGGATGCCGGCAGCACGACCCCCGAGACCTTCCTCGGGTCGAGCAAGGACGTCAACTACGGCGGCGAGGGCGACTACCGCGCCGGCGAGAACAAGTACGCTCTGCCGGCCGACCAGCCCCAGGACACCTTCGCACTCGAGGGCCCCTGGCAGGTGCAGACGCAGTACGCCGAGCCCGCGGGACCCGGAGGCGGCAGCATCCGTCTCGCCTTCCGCGCCTCGGAGGTGAGAATGGTGCTCGCCGGCGAGGGCGAGGTGCGGGTGAGCGTCGACGGCGGCGAAGAACAGGTGATCGAGGTCAGCGGTACGCCGCGCTCGTACGCGCTCATAGACGGGCGAGAGCCGAGCGAGGGGCGGCTCACCGTCGAGGTCGACCAGGGTGTGCAGGCATACTCCTTCACGTTCGGCTGAGCAAGGCTCCCGGTGAAAGGGGGTGATGTCGGGCATGCTGGCTGAGATGGTCATCGACGGTATGGATGTGGCAGAGGACGGCTCGACGCCGGACCTCGCCGGGGCGCTGCTGGCGCGCATCGCCGACGACGGCGACCAGCGGGCGTTCGCCGACCTCTACGACATGCTCGCGGCGCGCGTGTTCGGCCTCGTGCTGCGGGTGCTCGTCGACCGCGCGCAGAGCGAGGAGGTGCTGCAGGAGGTCTTCCTCGAGGTGTGGCAAACCGCCGCGCGCTTCGCTCCGAATAAGGGACAGGGGAGAACCTGGGTGTTCACGATCGCACATAGGCGGGCCGTCGACCGGGTGCGCTCGGCGCAGTCGGCCGCCGCACGCGACGTGCGCGTCGGGCACCGCGATCTCGACGTAGCCCACGACGGCGTCGCCGAGCAGGTGGAGCTGCAGATCGAGGGGGAGCGGGTGTCTCGGGCGCTGCGGGTGCTGCCGGAGGCGCAGCGCGAAGCGATCGTGCTGGCCTACTACGGCGGTTACTCTCAGAGCGAGATCGCGGCCCTCGTGGGCTCGCCGCTGGGAACGATCAAGACGAGGATGCGCGACGGACTGTCGCGCCTGCGCACCGAGATGGGGGTGGCATCGTGAACGAGCAGGAATTCGCCGAACTCGCGGCAGGCCACGCCCTGCACGCCCTGGGCGCCGACGACGAGGTTCGCTACGCCGCGGCTCTGGCCGCTCACCCTGAGTGGGGGTCGCCCGCCGACGCCGAGACCGCGGCGCTGCTCGCCGAGGGGACGCCCGCCGTCGCCCCGCCGCCGGCCGTGCGCGCCGCGCTGCTGGCGCAGATCGCGCAGGCGCCGCAGGATGCCGGCGCGGCCGCCGCGGATGCCGGCGCCCAGGCCGCGGATGCCGTCGCCCAGGCCGGCAGGCAGGAGCCGCCGCGCGAGGCGTCGCCCGTGGCGCCGCGCAGGTGGCGGCGCCGTCTGTTCGCACTGGCAGCATCCGTCGTGCTCATCGTCGCGGCCGGCTGGGGAGCGCTGGCGATCGCCGATCTGGTGCGCACACCTGCGCAGCTCACGGCGCTCGAGCAGATCGAAGCGGCGCCCGATGCGCAGACCGCCAGCGCGCCGCTCGCCGGCGGTGGGACCATCGCGGCGCACTGGTCGGAGTCGCTCGGGGAGGCCGTGATCGTGGGGGAGGGTCTGCCGGAGATCGAGTCGGATCAGACGTTCGAACTGTGGTGGGTGCGTGACGGCGCTGCGATCTCGGCGGGAACGTTCGATGCCGACGACGGCGCGGCGGTCGCGCCTCTGGAGGGCGGCATGCAGCCGGGCGACACGATCGCCGTCACCGTCGAACAGCACGGCGGGTCGCCGACGGGGCAGCCCACCAGCGACCCGATCGCCGCCATCGCGACGTCGTGAGCGCGCCGGGCCGCACCAGGTCGGGCGCGGGTAGCCTGGAGCGATGGCCGACGCATCCCGTGACTTCCACAAGCCGGTGCGCAGGCCAGGAGAGGTGTTCGACCGGTTCTTCGTCGGCGACGACCCCGCCGAGGTGTCGCGGGTGGCGCACTCCACCGCCAACGCCCTGCTGGCTCGGGTGCGGGCCGAGCCTGCCGCCGACGTCGTCGACCGGTTGGTGGCCTTCACCGACCTGCACGGCATCGACGACATCGCGGAGCTGTGGTCGCGCTCTCCCGCGCGAACGCTGCCGGGGGCGCTCTGGCGGCTGTATCTGCTGCAGCTGATGATCCACGACGACGCGCAGACCGCGGCGCTGCTCTACGAGCGGGGTCGGGTCGAGATCGGGTCGGCAGACCCCGTCGTCGCCGGTGCCCCGTCTCCGGCTTCGCCGGAAGAGCTCGTCGCCCTCGTCGACACGATCATGCGGGGCCTCTTCGAAGGCGATTTCGCGGTCGCGCTCGAGCGTGCGGCGGCCTTCTGCCGCATCGAGGCGTCGGGCGCCACTCATCTGGCCGACGACTACGAGGCGACCGAGCCCGATCGCGCGAGTGCGCTGACCACCCGCGCGCTGCGCCTGTCGACGTATGCGGTCGACCTCGCGGCGAGTGCGGCGCTGTGGCGACGCGAGTCGCTGACCTGAGTCTTCGCGCATCGGAATACCCGCGGCGCCCCCTCGGTTACACTGGATCAGCCGGGCCGCAGTAACCCCGGGCTCCATCTTCTGCCGCTGCGAGCGGCCTCGCGCCGAGAGGCGTTCTGCGGCCCGGCTTCTCCGTTCCCTCTAGGCTCGTGCCATGGCTTCGCGCTTCGCTCTCGTCATCGATCCAGCCGCCGCAGACGATCTGCGCACCGACTTCGCCGAGACCTTCACGGTCATCGATCCGAGTGCGCCTGCCCTGAGCGTCGGCGAGCTCAGCACGCAGCGCGGCGACGGCATCTTCGAGTCGATCGGCGTCGTCGACGGTCACGCCCAGGAGGTCGGGCCGCACCTCGAGCGCCTCGCGCACTCCGCCTCGCTGTGCGACCTGCCGGCGCCCCACCTCGAGCAGTGGCGCCAGGCGATCGCGCAGGCCGCCGCATCCGCGGGAGCGGGGGAGCAGGTCATCAAGCTCATCCTCAGCCGGGGCATCGAACACGGCCCCACCCCGACGGCCTGGGTGACGGCGGCGCCCGCGGCCGACTTCTCGGCGCAGCGCACGGCCGGCATCCGGGTCGTCACCCTCGACCGCGGCTTCGACAGCGGCGCTCCCGCTCGGGCGCCGTGGCTGCTGCTCGGGGCGAAGACCCTGTCGTACGCCGTGAACATGGCGGCGATCCGCGAGGCACACCGCCGCGGCGCCGACGACGCCGTCTTCGTCTCGTCGGACGGGGTGCTGCTGGAGGCGCCGACCGCCTCGGTGATCCTGCGGCAGGGCGACCGGTTCGTGACGCCCGCGCCGGGCGCCGGCATCCTGCACGGCACGACGCAGCTGAGCCTGTTCGCCCACCTCGAGGCCCTCGGGTTCGCGACGGCCTACGAGACGGTGCCGGCATCCGCGCTGCCGCGGGCCGATGCCGCCTGGCTCGTCTCGAGCGTGCGGCTGGCCGCTCCCCTCACGTCGGTCGACGGCACCGCGATCCCCGTCGATGCCGAGCTGACCGCATCCGTCAATCGGTACCTGCTGAGCCCGCGCGACTGACCCCACGCCGGGCACAAGTCGCTGAGATCGTGCACGACTCGCCGGTGCCGGATGCCGCCGCGCGGCGTGTCGGTGAAGATCTCAGGCAGTTGGGCGCACGGCGTGCGCGGTCGAGGCCGCGAGGGCGCCGAGGATCGCCGCCTCGACCAGCGCCCAGTCGTGCACGACGAGCGCGTAGTCGAACCGCAGCGTCGTGTAGCCCCACAGCGCCGCGTTCGCGTCGCGCACGAGGTCCTTGTGCCGATGGCTCTCGTCGTGGTGGTTCGCCCGGCCGTCCAGCTCGATGATCAGCCGGTCGCCGATGAGCACGTCGACCACGCCCACGCCGGTGATGTGCACCTGCGTCTTCACCGCCAGCCGATGCGCGCGCAGCCGCCAGCGCAGCAGCGACTCGAGGCCGCTGTCGGCGTCGGAGCGCGCGAGTCGCACCGCCTCGCGGCCCAGAGCGTTCGTGTGCGCCTGCAGCCAGCGCAGCCCGGTGCGACCGATGAGGTGCTGCCGGAGCGCTGACTCGAGAGCCGCGAAGAAGTCCTCGACCCCCTTGCACTGCAGCACCTGGCGCAGAATGCGCGTGACGGAGGGCAGCCCGAACGCGTCGGTGATCGTTCCGCGGTCCCAATGCACGACGCAGTCGCAGGGTTTCGGCTCCCGCGGGTGGTAGCTCGGGTGCGCACGCCCCATCCACACGTGCGTGCGCTGATCGTCGCTGAGCACCCAGAGGCCGTGGTGTCGGGCCGCGCTCACGCAGGCGAGCACGCCGCCGTGCGCGACCGCGGCGGCAGCTGCCTCACACGCACCCGAAGCGGCGTAGGCGCCTCGACGCAGGCGACGCAGTGCTCCTGAGCCGAGAGCGTCGTCGATCGCCTTCCGCGTCCAGCCGGCGTCGCGCAGCTGGCGGTAGCTGCGGAGGTCGTCTCCAGAGGTGCACATGCCGTCAGGATGGCCGCGCCCGTCGTCACCACGGGGCTGCCGCCGCCGCATCCGAGGAGAGTCACGCTGCCCAGTCCCCTGAGGAGGAGCCGCAGCGAGCGGCCGCGCCGCGCACATCTCACTGACAGTTCAACCGACACGCCGGTACGCGGCCCGGGCCGCCGGCGTGTCGGCCACGATCTCAGCGAGCTGTGCACGGGAGACGGGAGGGCGGATGCTGCCGGCCGAGGGGCGGCATCCGCACGGGGTCACCCGAAGCGGCCCGAGACGTAGTCCTCGGTCGCCTGCACCGACGGGGTCGTGAAGATCGTCGAGGTGTCGTTGTATTCGATGAGCTTTCCCGGCTTGCCGGTGCCGGCGATGTTGAAGAACGCGGTCTTCTCGGAGACGCGGGAGGCCTGCTGCATGTTGTGGGTGACGATGACGACCGTGTAGTCGTTCTTGAGCTCGCCGATCAGCTCCTCGATCGCATAGGTCGAGATGGGGTCGAGGGCCGAGCACGGCTCGTCCATCAGCAGCACGTCGGGCGAGACGGCGATCGCGCGGGCGATGCACAGACGCTGCTGCTGGCCGCCCGAGAGGCCCGAGCCCGGCTTGTCGAGGCGGTCCTTGACCTCGTTCCACAGGTTGGCGCCCCGCAGCGACTTCTCCACGAGGGCGTCGGCGTCGCTCTTGGAGATCCTCTTGTTGTTGAGCTTCACGCCCGCCAGCACGTTCTCCTTGATCGACATCGTCGGGAAGGGGTTCGGGCGCTGGAAGACCATGCCGACCTGACGGCGCACGAGCACGGGGTCGACGGCGGGGCCGTAGAGGTTCTCGCCGTCCAGCAGCACCTCGCCCTCGACGCGTGCACCGGGGATCACCTCGTGCATGCGGTTGAGGGTGCGCAGGAACGTCGACTTGCCGCAGCCCGAGGGGCCGATGAAGGCCGTCACCGAGCGCGGCTCGATGTCGAGCGAGACCCCTTCGACGGCGAGGAAGTCGCCGTAGTAGACGTTGAGGTCGTTGACTTCGATGCTTTTTGACACGTGTGTTCCTTCTGGGGGCTCAGCGGCCGGTCTTGGGGGCGAAGATCCGCGCGACGAGCCGCGCCGCGAGATTCAGCACCATGACGATGAGAATGAGGGTGAGCGCGCCGGCCCAGGCGCGCTCGACATAGGCCTCGGCGGGGATGCCCTGGTAGGCGTACTGCGAGTAGATGTACACCGGAAGCGTCTGCATCCGCCCGTCGAAGAGGTTGTAGTTCATCGAGTCGGTGAACCCAGCGGTGATCAGCAGCGGAGCGGTCTCGCCGATGACGCGCGCGATCGCGAGCATGACGCCGGTGGTGATGCCGGCGATCGAGGTGGGCAGCACGACCTTGGCGATCGTGAGCCACTTCGGAACGCCCAGCGCATACGAGGCCTCTCGCAGCTCGTTGGGAACGAGCCGCAGCATCTCTTCGCTCGAGCGCACGACGACGGGGATCATCAGCACCGACAGCGCGACCGCGCCGGCGAAGCCCATGCGGATGCCAGGACCGAAGATGAGGGCGAACAGGGCGTAGGCGAACAGACCGGCGACGATCGAGGGGATGCCGGTCATCACGTCGACGAGGAACGTGATGGCCCGCGCCAGGCGCTTTCCCTCGCCGTACTCGATGAGGTAGATCGCCGTCATGATGCCGATCGGGATCGAGATCACGGATGCTGCGAGGGTGATCAGCAGCGTTCCCATGATCGCGTGCAGCGCGCCGCCGCCCTCGCCGAGCACTCCGCGCATCGACGAGGTGAAGAACTCGGCGTCGAAACGGGCGAGGCCGTTGGTGACGACGGTGATGGCGACGGAGATCAGCGGCACCATCGCGACGGCGAACGCGCTGGAGACGATGCCCGTGATGAGCCGGTCGAATGCGCGACGCGCGCCCTCGACGACGCGCGAGAGCACGTAGATCAGCACGAGGTAGAGCAGCACGCCGATGATGAGCCAGCCGGCGAGAGAGAACTCCGAACCGGCGGCGGTGCTGACAAGGAACGACAGCGCGGCCGAGACGGCCAGCGACAGCGCCAGCAGGGCCCAGGGGACCCACCGCGGCAGTCGGCCGCTGGTGAGGCTCACATGCTCGGGAGCGGCGCTGCGGTCGGGGGCGAGTGCGGTGGTTGCCATGTCAGTTCGCTCCCGAGAATTCCTTGCGGCGGCTGACGATCCAGCGCGCGACCGCGTTGACGGCGAAGGTCACGACGAACAGGATCAGGCCGGTGGCGATCAGCACGTTGATGTTGAGCTGGTACGCCTCGGGGAAGGTCAGCGCGATGTTGGCGGCGATGGTCGACGGGTTCTGGTTGGTGAGGAGGCGGAAGGTGACGACGTTGGTCGCCGAGAGCACCATGGCCACCGCCATCGTCTCGCCGAGCGCACGGCCGAGGCCCAGCATCGACGCCGACACGATCCCGGAGCGCCCGAACGGCAGCACCGCCATGCGGATCATCTCCCAGCGAGTCGCTCCCAGCGCCAGCGCCGCCTCTTCGTGGAGAGTCGGCGTCTGCAGGAAGATCTCGCGGCAGATCGCGGTGATGATCGGCACGACCATGACGGCCAGCACGAGCGAGGCGGTGAGGATCGTGCGACCGCTGTTGAGCACCTGGCCCGAGAACAGCGGGATCCAGCCCAGGTTCTCGTTGAGCCACTTGTAGCTGGGCACGAGGGCCGGCGCGAAGACGAGGATGCCCCAGAGGCCGAAGACGACCGAGGGAACGGCGGCGAGCAGGTCGACGACGTAGCCGAGCGTCTGGGCGAGCCGGCGGGGCGCGTAGTGGGTGATGAACAGCGCGATGCCCAGCGACAGGGGCACCGCCACCAGCAGCGCCAGGAACGCGCTCCAGATCGTGCCGAACAGCAGCGGCAGCACGTAGTCCCAGAAGTTGGTCTTCAGCAGCGACGCGTCTTCGGCGCTGAGGCCGAAGGCGGGCAGCGACTGCACGATCAGGAAGATCGCGACGGCCGCGAGCGTCACGACGATCATCGATCCGGCGAACAGCGCCGTGCCGGAGAACCAGACGTCTCCCGCGCGCTTCTTCGCCTTCGCCCTGGTGGGGGCCTCGGCGGTGGATGCTGTCATCTCAGGTCATTTCTCGTCGGGGCGCCGATGCGGCCTCCCGGCATCCGCCGGGAGGCCGCACATGGCATTACTTGATCAGCTCGATCGCGGCCAGAGCCTGCTCGCGCAGGTCGTCCGAGATCGGGGCGCTGCCGGCGTTGCTGGCGGCCGAGTCCTGCCCCTCGGCGCTGACGGCCGTGGTGAAGAACGCCTTGGTCAGCGCGGCGATGTCGGCGTCCTCGTACTGCTCGCAGCCGATGAGGTAGCTCACCAGCAGCACGGGGTAGGCTCCGGCCTCGGTCGTGGTGCGGTCGATCGCGAAGGCGAGGTCGCCCGCCGAACGGCCCGACTCGATCTCGGAGGCGTCGAGGGCGATCGAGGCGCCTTCGGCCGAGTGCGCGACGAACTCGTCGCCCACCTTGACGTTCACCGACGAGATGCCGGAGGCCTGCGACGAGTCGGCGTAGCCGATCGAGCCCTCGCCGGCCTTGACGGCGTTGACGACACCCGAGGTCTTCTCGGCGGCCTCGCCGACGACGCCCGACGGCCACTCCTCGACCGAGCCCCACGTCCACACATCGGCGGCGTTGGCGGCGAGGTAGTCGGTGAAGTTGCCGGTCGTGCCCGACTTGTCGGAGCGGTGCACGGCGTTGATGGCGAGGTCGGGAAGCTCGACGTCCGCGTTGGTGGCGGCGATCGCGTCGTCGTTCCAGTTCGTGATCGTGCCGGCGAAGATGCCGGCGACGGTGGCCGCGTCGAGGTCGAGCGAGTCGACGCCGGGGACGTTGAAGATGATCGCGATAGGCGACACGTAGGCGGGGATCTCGACGATGCCCGAGTCGGCGGCGCACGCGCCGAAGCCGCCGGCGGCGATCTCGTCGGTGGTGAAGGCGCGGTCGGAGCCGGCGAAGTTCACGGCGCCGGCCTGGAACGACTCGCGCCCGGTGCCGGAGCCCGCGGGGTCGTAGTCGACCTGGGCGTCGGGGTTGGCCTCGAGGAAGGCCGCGGTCCACGCCTGGATGGCCACCTGCTGAGACGAGGCGCCCTGGCCCACGAGCTGTCCGCTGAGAGCGGCCTCGGACGGGGCGGCGGAGTTCGACGAGGAGGTCTCGTTCGACGCACAGGCGGTGAGTGCGAGTGCCGCGACGGCGGCGACAGCGCCCAGCTGGGCGATGCGGGTGATCTTCACTGTGTGAATCCTTCACATTTGTCAGAGGTTGCCCCGGTGCGGGGATGCTCTGACGGTAGGAGTGGACTCTTACCAGAGTGGAGAACGACGGTGAACGGGAGGTGAACGACCGGCGCCCTGATGGTGCGCGGTCAGACCTTCGGAGCGTGCGTCTCGATGGCGACGATGCCCGATCCTGGGTTGTGCACCGACAGGTGCACGACCGAGAACGCGCCGGGCTCGAGTGCCGAGGCGCTGCCCAGGTACGAGCCGCGAAGGGTGCCGGTGGCCAGAGCCAGCTCGGTGAGGATCTCGGGGAGCACCGGGCCGTGGCTGCACAGCACCGCGGGCACCCTGGCGCGCACGCGCGCGCCGATCACGCTGCGCGCATCGGAGCGGCCGACCTCCCACGCATCCTGGCTGATGAGCTTGGTGGTCGAGATCCCGACTCCGAGCGACTTCGACAGCGGCGTCACGGTCTTCACGCACCGCACGGCGGGGCTCGAGAGGATCTTGCGCACCCCGAACGCCGAGAGCGGGCCGACGATCGCCTTGGCCTGCTGCTTTCCCCGCGGATGCAGGGGGCGCGCCGCATCCGCATCGGTCCAGCCCTCTCGGGGCTCGGCCTTGGCGTGGCGCAGCACGATGATCGGGAAGGTCTGCAGCACGCCGTCTGCGACCAGCCGCAGGAAGTTCTCGACGATCTCGACGTCGACCGGGTAGCTCAGCCGCTTGAGCGCCTTCTTGGGCGAGATCCACTCCAGCCCGGCGATCTCGCGGTTGGGCACGAACGCCGACGCCTTGATCGCCTCGTCGGTGGCCTCGGCGGCCCAGTAGTGCACGATCTTCTGCTTCTTGCTGGGCATGCGGTAGCGGGAGACCCCCACCGGCACGCCGAGGTTCACGGCGATGCCGGTCTCTTCGAAGATCTCGCGCACGGCCGTCTCGGCGAGCATCTCGCCGGGGTCGACCTTGCCCTTGGGCAGGGTGAGGTCGCGGTACTGGGTGCGATGGATGAGCAGGATGCGCAGCTTCGAGTCGACGAAGCGCCACACCACGCCCCCCGCCGCGTAGACGGCGGTTTCGGTCATCGCACCGCCCGCACGCGCCGGCGGCGCTGCACCGAGGCCATCGTCTTGTCCTGCAGGTCGATGAGCGCCTTGCCGTTCTCGCCGAGGTGATGACGGGTCCACACGCCCTCGTCGCCGAGGTGCCACGAACTGGTGGAGTCGCTCATCGCCAGGTCGAACAGGTCGATGAGCTCCTTGACGTGCGCCCGCTCTGTGACGCGCACGAGCGCCTCCACGCGGCGGTCGAGATTGCGGTGCATCATGTCGGCGCTGCCGATGAAGGCCTGGGGGTCGCCGTCGTTGTCGAAGGCGAAGATGCGCGAGTGCTCCAGATATCTGCCCAGGATGCTGCGGACCGTGATGTTCTCGCTGACCCCCTCGATTCCGGGCTTGATCGAGCAGATGCCTCGCACCCACACATCGACTTTCACCCCGGCCTGGCTCGCGCGGTACAGCGCGTCGATGATCTGCTCGTCCACCATCGAGTTGACCTTGATGCGCACGTGCGCCGGCTTGCCGTCGAGCGCGTGGTGGCGCTCGCGGTCGATCTGCCGAAGGAGTCCCTTGCGCAGGTGCAGCGGGGCGACCAGGAGGCGCTTGAACTTCTTCTCGATCGCGTAGCCGCTGAGCTCGTTGAACAGGCGGGTCAGGTCGCGCCCGACCTGCTCATCTGTGGTGAAGAGGCCGAAGTCCTCGTAGAGGCGGCTGGTCTTGGGGTTGTAGTTGCCCGTGCCGATGTGGCTGTAGCTGCGCAGCATCCCGTCTTCTTCGCGGATGACGTGCAGCAGCTTGCAGTGGGTCTTCAGGCCCACGAGGCCGTAGACGACGTGGACGCCCGCCTTCTCGAGCTTTCGCGCCCACACGATGTTCGCGGCCTCGTCGAAGCGGGCCTTCACCTCGACGAGGGCCAGCACCTGCTTGCCGGCCTCTGCCGCGTCGATGAGGGCCTTCACGATCGGGCTGTCGCCCGAGGTGCGGTAGAGCGTCTGCTTGATGGCCAGCACGTGCGGGTCTTTCGCCGCCTGCTCGAGAAAGGCCTGCACGCTCGTCGCGAACGACTCATAGGGGTGGTGCACGAGCACGTCGCCCGCGCGGATGGCGGCGAACAGGTCGGCCCGGCCGTTCTGCTCGGCGGGCT
The DNA here is from genome assembly GCF_025515205.1 of Microbacterium fluvii. Lineage (GTDB taxonomy): Bacteria > Actinomycetota > Actinomycetes > Actinomycetales > Microbacteriaceae > Microbacterium > Microbacterium fluvii. The sequence continues at coordinate 879,616 of NZ_JAOPFX010000001.1, forward strand.
GGAACGCCACCGCGGTGGTGGGGACGTGCGGTGCGTAGTGCAGTTCAGGTCGATCGATGCGCGACAGATCGAACAGGCCGCGCAGGTCGAGCATGCCGGGAAGCCGATAGACCTCCTGCTCGGTGATGTCGAGTTCGCTGATGAGCAGATCGAGGGTGAGCCGGTCCATGTCGACGCCCACTTCGAGGCGGATCGGCGGGCCGAAGCGGCGACGCAGCAGCTCTGCCTCGAGCGCCTGGATGAGGTTCTCGGTCTCGTCCTCCTCGATCTCGACGTCTTCGTTGCGGGTGAGGCGGAAGGCGTGATGGTCGAGGATCTCCATGCCGGGGAAGAGGTCTTCGAGGTTGTGGGAGATGAGGTCTTCGAGCGGCAGATACCGCACGCGCTCGCCGTCGCGGCCGATCTCGACGAAGCGCGGCAGCATCGAGGGCACCTTCAGGCGGGCGAACTCCTGGCGGCCCGTGCGGGCGTTGCGGATGCGGATCGCGAGGTTCAGCGACAGCCCCGAGATGTAGGGGAACGGGTGCGCCGGGTCGACGGCGAGCGGCATCAGCACGGGGAAGACCTGCGCCTGGAAGTAGTCGTAGAGGGCTTCGCGCTCGCTCTTGCTGAGGTCGTCCCAGCCGACCACGTCGATGCCCACCGCGCTCAGCGCGGGCGCCACGAGACTCGTCCACGCGTCGGCGTGGCGCAGCTGCAGTTCGTGCGCGTCGGCCGAGATGTCGGCGAGCACGTCGTGCGGAGAACGCCCCACGTTGGTCGGCACGGCGAGCCCCGTCACGATGCGGCGCTTGAGACCGGCGACGCGCACCATGAAGAACTCGTCGAGGTTGCTCGCGAAGATGGCCAGGAAGTTGGCGCGCTCCAGCACCGGCAGGGCGGGATCCTCGGCCAGCTCGAGCACTCGCTGATTGAACGCGAGCCAGCTCAGCTCACGGTCGAGGTAGCGGTTGTCGGGCAGCTGCGAGTCGTACGCCTCGTCGAGATCGAAGTCGTCGTCGTCCGCATCGCCCAGGCCAGCGTCGAGCACGTCCTGTTCCAGCATCCCCTCATCATGGCAGGAGGAGATGACCCACGGGTTAACCGGAGGTCTCGCTGCGCTCCTTCGGGGAGGGCACCTGATCGTCTTCGTAGACGTTGAAGCGGTAGCCGACGTTGCGCACGGTGCCGATCAGCTGCTCGAGATCGCCGAGCTTGGCCCGCAGGCGCCGCACGTGCACATCGACGGTGCGGGTGCCGCCGAAGTAGTCGTAGCCCCAGACTTCGCTCAGCAGCTGCTCCCGCGTGAAGACCCGGGAGGGGTGGGTGGCGAAGAAGTGCAGCAGCTGGAACTCCTTGTAGGTGAGATCGAGCGGCTTGCCGTGCACCTTCGCCGAGTACGACGACTCGTCGATCGAGATGCCGGAGGTCTGGATGCGGGTCGACACGGGGTCGACGTTCTGGCGGCCGATGGCCAGGCGCACGCGCGCGTCGACCTCGGCGGGCCCCGCCGTCACGAGCACGACGTCGTCGACGCCCCAGTCGGTGGAGACGGCCGTGAGGCCGCCCTCGGTGACGATCAGCAGCAGCGGCGCGTCGAGACCGGTCGTGTTGAGGATCTTGCACAGCGACTTCGCGCCGACGAGGTCGACCCGCGCATCCACGAAGATGACGTCGGCGCTCGGCGCGTTCACCAGCTGCGCCGGCTCTGCCGGGATCTGCCTGACGCGGTGACTGAGCAGCTCGAGGGCGGGCAGGGCGGAGCCGCCGCCCTGTGCGGAACTCAGAACAAGAAGCTGTGCCAACGCGCCGTCCTCCCGCCGCGGCGACCCGCGGCGTGCTCATCAGTTTAGGGCGTGCGAGAATGGCCACGTGGCAGCACCTCAGCTCGCACCCCGCCCCATGTTCGCAGGCGTCGTCGCCGTCTGGGTCGTCGCGGCGCTGATCGGGGTCGCGATCGGAGTGTTCGTGCCAGAAGGGCTGCGCGCCGCGTGGCTCGCCATCGGCCTCGGCGTCTCGCTGCTGCTCTCGTTCGCCATCCAGCTCGCCGCCGGCAGGTCGCAGGGCTTCATCCGCAGGGTCGCGATGAGTGTGCTGGGTGCGCTGCTGGCGATGGGCGTCATCAGCCTGACCTTCGGTCTGGCGGCGCTCTTTCCGGGATAAGGTGGACGCATGGATCTCGTCGCGCTCGAACTGTTCTTCGTGGGGCTGCTGGCGCTCGCGTCGCTGGCCATCGTGTTCGTCTCGGGCGTCGTGATCAAGAACCTCTATCGCGGCCAGCGCTGACCGGAGGCGTCGTGATCGACCTGCCGACCGACCTGCCCGCCGACCTCGTTCCGCTGGCCTGGCTCATCGGGGTCTGGGAAGGAAGCGGCGTCATCGACTACGACGCCGGCGACCACCATTACGCGGGGGAGTTCTCGCATCGTGTGAGCTTCAGCCACGACGGCGGCGACTACCTCAACTACTCCGCGACGGCGCGGATGCGCGACGCCGACGGGCACGCGGGTGAGCAGCTCGTCTCCGAGGTCGGCTACTGGCGGCTGACTCGTCCCGCAGGCCCTGCGGATGCCGGACCCGGCCTGCTGCCGGCGACCACGAGCGGGCAGGTGCGCACGGCAGACGACGTCGAATCGCTCCGACTCGACGACGGGGGCTTCGAGATCGAAGCGTCGATCGTGCACTCCGACGGGGTCAGTGAACTGTACGTCGGCTCGATCCGCGGTCCGCGGGTCGATCTGGCCACCGATGCCGTCATGCGCACCGGCGGCGCCAAGCATTACGCGGCCGCCACCCGCATGTACGGGCTGGTCGAAGGACACCTGCTGTGGGCGTGGGACATCGCCGCCCTCGGCGCATCGCTCGCCTCGCACGCGTCCGCCCGCCTGGCCAAGGTGCAGTGATGGCAGACCCCTTCGGCGCCGTACCGGGTGCCGTCATCGACGACGCGGGCCTGCAGCACGTGGGAAACCCCCTGGCCGAGCAGCGCGCGCTGGCGCAGGGCGCCGCCGTCGCTCCGCTGGGCGATCGCCGCGTGCTGGTCGTGTCGGGCGAAGACCGCCTGACGTGGCTCGACTCGCTCACCTCGCAGGCGGTCGCCGGTCTCGCGCCGGGGGAGAGCACCGAGCTTCTCGTGCTCGATCCTCAGGGTCGCGTAGAGCATGCGGCATCCGTCGTCGACGACGGCGAGTCGGCCTGGCTCATCGTGGACCGCGCCGACGCCGAGCCCCTCCTGGCCTGGCTGCGGCGCATGCGCTTCCGGCTGCGGGTCGACCCCCGAGACGCCGACGACGAGGTCGCCGTGGTCGGCGGCACGGCGGCGGCCCTCGCCGCGGTCGCCCCCGCGGCGCCGAGCGGCATCCCTCTCGTCTGGCGCGACCCGTGGCCGGCCGTGTCGGCCGGAGGCCACGCCTACGCGCCGAACGACGGGCACCCCGGTCTCGAGCGCGACTGGAGCGAGGCCATCGTCCCGCGCGCCGAGTGGGCCGCTCTCGCGGCGCGCGCCGCGGCGGGCGAGGTCGCCCTCGCCGGACTTCAGGCAGCCGACGCGCTGCGGGTCGCGGCATGGCGTCCGCGCTGGGCGCGCGAAGTCGATGAGCGGTCGCTGCCGCACGAGAGCGACTGGCTGCGCACGGCGGTGCACCTGAGCAAGGGGTGCTACCGAGGGCAGGAGACGGTGGCCAAGGTGCACAACCTCGGCCATCCGCCGCGGCGCCTGGTTGCGCTGCAGCTCGACGGGAGCGACAGCGTGCTGCCCGCGCCAGGCGACGAGGTGCGAATCGGCGACGACGTCGTGGGCGCCGTGACGTCTGCCGCCCTGCACTTCGAAGAGGGGCCGATCGCGCTTGCGATCGTGCGCCGATCGACCCCCGTCGATGCCGGGCTCGTGGTCGCCACCGCAGACGGCGAGCTGGCCGCCGCGCAGGAGGCCATCGTTCCGCCCGACGCCGGTGCGACCGCGTACGTGCCCCGCATCACCCGCCTGTCGCGCCGCGCCGCCGCGCAGCGGCAGCCGTGATGGGCGAGGACGAGCAGCAGCATCCGGCCACGGCGCCGATCCCGACCGGCTGGCGCTCGCGCATCGACCCGCGGCCCGGCCTCGCGCGGGTGCGCGAGTCGGGCGCCGCGATCGCGCAGATCGTCGTGGCGACCACGGCGGCCTTCGCCTTCGCGCATCTCGTGCTCGGCCACGACGCCCCCCTGCTGACGGCCACCGTCACCATCTCGAGCCTCGGCCTCGTGCGCGACGCGCGACCGCGCAGGCTCGTCGAGACCCTCGCCGGGATGCTGCTGGGCATCGCCATCGCCGAACTGCTGCGGCTGTGGGCGGGGCCGGGATGGTGGCAGCTGGCGCTCGCGCTGGCGCTGACCCTCGCCGTCAGCAGATTCCTCGCCCCCGACCCCGGGTTCGCCATCGCGGCGGCCATCCAGTCGGCCATCGTCATGGTGATCCCCGGCAACGCCCCGTTCTCTCGGCTGGCCGACGCCGTCGTGGGCGCGATCGCGGCGCTCGCGGTCACCGCGCTGATCCCTCGGACGCCGCGATCGGTCGAGGCCCGCGACGGCCATGCCCTGTTCGACGGCATCGACTCCGCGATGGGCACCCTGACGCAGGCTCTGCGCCGCGGCGATCGCGTGCGGGCCGAGCGCGGACTCGAGAAGGCGCGGGCGCTGCACCCCCGCGTCGAGTCCTGGCGCGCCTCGACGGAGTCCGGCCGTGAGATCGCGCGCATCTCGCCCTTTCTCGGGCGCCAGCGCACCGAGATCGAACGTCACCAGCGCGTGCTGGCGGCCATGGACCTCGCCACCCGCAACCTGCGCGTGGTCGCCAGACGCACGGCGTATCTCGTCGACGACGAAGAGGCTCGGCCGGTGTTGGCCGACGTGCTCGCCGAATTGCAGCGCGCGGCCCGCCTGATCGACGATTCGCTCGACGACATCTCGTTCGAACCCGCCGCGCGCGATGTGCTCGTGGCCGTGGCCGCGCGCCTCGACCCGGTGCGGATCCTCCCCGACGGGTCGCTGGGCGACCAGAACCTCGTCGCCGCGATGCGCCCGCTCGCCGTCGACCTGCTCACGGCGACGGGGATGCCGCCGGCACAGGCCCGTGCGGCCATCCCGCGCATCTGACCTCGGCCGGCTTCACGGCAGCGGCGCGACGGCCTCCCACGGCAGGGTGAGCTCGCCCAGTCGCCAGCGCGCGCGGCCGCGCAGCGGCCAGCCCGCGGCGCTGAGGGCGTCGAGCGCCGCTATCCAGCGCTGCGCCGCGCCGAACGTCGACAGCGCCGCCGCGCGGTGCCACTCGGCATCCAGCGCGGTGAAGAAGTCGTGGATCCTCTCGCCGGGCACATTGCGGTGGATGAGGGCCTTGGGCAGGCGCTCGGCCGCGATCGACGGGTGATCGAGCTCTGTCAGCCGCAGCGAGACGCTGAAGGTGCGGGGCACCGCATCCGGGTCGATCTGCACCCACGTCATGATGCGGCCGAGCTCGTCGCAGGTGCCCTCGACGAGCACGCCGTCGGGCGCGAGCCTGGCCGACATGCTGCCCCACGCCGCCGGCACGTCGGACTCGTCGTACTGCCGCAGCACATTGAACGCCCGGATGACGGCCGGCCGGCGACCGCCAGGCACCGGCACCTCGAAACCGCCGAGGCCGAAGCTCACCCTCGCGTCGGGGGCGAAGGCCGTGCGGCCGGCCCGCACGTCGTCGAGCTGGTGCGCGGCGCGGGCGACGCGCGCGGGGTCGATCTCGAGACCGCGCACCTCGACGTCGGGCCTCGCGCGCGCCAGGCGCGCGTGCAGCTCGAGCGCGGTGACACCGCTGGCACCGTAGCCGAGGTCGATGACGAGGGGATCGGCTGCCCGCAGCAGGGCGGGCTGACGGGCGATCCAGCGGTCGACGCGTCGCAGTCGGTTGGTGCCGGTGGTGCCGCGGGTGATCTGTCCCACGGGCCGAGCCATGTTCCCATGATGCCAGGGCGACGCCGTCGATAGGATGGCGGCATGACCGCTCCGTACACGCTCATCCTCCTCCGCCACGGGCAGAGCGAGTGGAATCAGTCCAACCAGTTCACCGGCTGGGTCGACGTTCGCCTCACCGATCTCGGCAAGAGCGAAGCCCAGCGCGGCGGCGAGCTGCTGAAGGAGTCGGGCCTGCACCCCGACGTGCTCTACACCTCGGTGCTCAGCCGCGCGATCCAGACCGCGAACATCGCGCTCGACGCCGCCGACCGCCTGTGGATCCCCGTCAAGCGCTCCTGGCGGCTCAACGAGCGCCACTACGGCGCTCTGCAGGGCAAAGACAAGGCGCAGACCCTCGAGGAGTTCGGCAACGACCAGTTCATGCTGTGGCGCCGCTCGTTCGACGTGCCGCCGCCGCCGCTTTCCGACGACAGCGAGTACAGCCAGGTGAACGACCCCCGCTACGTCGGCATCGACGGCGAGATCCCGCGCACCGAATCGCTCAAGCTCGTCATCGACCGTCTGCTGCCCTACTGGGAGAGCGACATCGCCGAAGACCTCCGCGCCGGCAAGACCGTGCTGGTCACCGCCCACGGCAACTCGCTGCGCGCGCTCGTGAAGCACCTCGACAAGATCAGCGACGAAGACATCGCCGAGCTCAACATCCCGACGGGCATTCCGCTGGTCTACAAGCTCGATGAGAACCTCGAGCCGATCGGTGCGGGGGAGTACCTCGACCCCGAGGCAGCCGCCGCGGGTGCCGCCGCGGTCGCGAGCCAGGGCAAGAAGTAGCCTTCACAGAACGAACGAAGCGGGGCGGATGCTGCAGCATCCGCCCCGCTTCGTTTCGCGTGTCAGCCGCCCGAGACGACGATGTCGATCGCGTCGGTGGCCGTGGTCCAGTCGCCCGTCGACAGGTAGATGACCTTCTTGGTCACCGACACGGCGTGGTCGCCGAAGCGCTCGAGGTAGCGGCTGGCGAGGGTCGCGTCGACCGTCGCTGAGGCCTCGCCCTTCCACGAGTCGCTGAGCACCTTCTCGAAGACGCTCGCGTGCAGCTCGTCGAGGCCGTCGTCGGCGTTGCGGATCTTGTCGGCGAGGGCGTGGTCCTCGGTGCGCAGCAGCTCGGTGAGGGTGTGGGCGATCTCGACGTCGAGCTGACCCATCTTGGTGAAGGTCGACTTCAGGCCCTTGGGGATGGCGCGCTCCGGGAATCGCATGCGGGTGAGCTGGGCGATGTGCTCGGCGATGTCGCCCATGCGCTCCAGCGATGCGCTGATGCGCAGCGCGCTGACGACGATGCGCAGGTCGCGGGCGACCGGCTGCTGACGGGCGAGGATCTCGATCGCCAGTTCGTCGAGGGCGATGGCCTTCTCGTCGATGATGTCGTCGGCCTCGATCACCTCCTCGGCCAGGGCGACATCGCTGGACTCGAAGGCCCGCGTCGCCTTGTCGATCGCGACCGTCACCAGCTCGGCGATCTCGACGAGCCGGGACTGCACGTCCTCGAGCGACTGATGGAAGACCTCGCGCATGACTGCACCTCTCGAATATCCGCGCACGCGATCGCGTCCACGTCTGGGCGATTGTCGCCAGCGAAGGTTAACGAACGGTGCTGTGCGAGTGAATACTAACCGGCGGCCCCTCGAGGGGCCTTCTCGCGGCATCCTCGCCGTTAACCGTGCCTCTACGCTGGAGCCATGAACACGGTGCAGCTGACGCTGCTCGCGCTGCTGCTGGGCGTGGCGATCGGCGCTTCCGTCGCCGCCATCCTCGTGGCCGCGCTGCGGGCGCGGGAGCGCGGCCGCGTGCAGATGTCGTCGGCGATCCCCTCCGGGGTCACCGACGTGCTGCACGGCCTCGACGATCCGGCCGCCGTCGTCGACGCCTCCTCGACGGTGGTCGCCGCATCCGATTCCGCGCGCGCATTCGGGGTGAAAGAGGGCGGCCGGCTCGTCGTCGACGATCTGCGCACGCTCGCGCGTCAGGTGCGCGACTCCGACACGACGGCGAACGTGACGCTGAGGCTCAAGCGCAAGGGCGCCACCGAGCTGCGCCTGGTCGCCGTGCGCGCCACCCGCATCACCCCCCGACTGTCGCTGCTGGTGATGCGCGACATCACCGAGCACGAGCGCGTCGAGCAGATGCGCCGCGACTTCGTGGCCAACACGAGCCACGAGCTCAAGACGCCCGTGGGCGCGGTGAGCCTGCTCGCCGAGGCGATCGACTCGGCCGCCGACGACCCCGACCAGGTGCGGGTCTTCGCCGCGCGGCTGAGTGCGGAGGCCGCCAGACTCGGGCAGCTGAGCGCACGCATCATGGATCTCTCCCGGCTGCAGTCGGCCGATCAGCTGCTCGATCAGCGTGCCGTCTCGGTCGATGAGATCGTCGCCTCGGCCCTGGAGGCCCACGCGATCCAGGCCGATGCCGGTGAGGTCCACGTGGTGCGCGGAGGCGAGCGCGGGCTGCACGTGCAGGGCGATCCGCAGGTGCTCAGCGACGCCGTCGGCAATCTTCTCGCCAACGCCATCGCCTACTCTCCGCGCGGTGCCAGTGTCGGGGTGGGGGTCAAAGAGGTCGACGGCGCGGTCGAGATCGCCGTCACCGACCGTGGCATCGGCATCGCCGAGGCCGATCAGGAACGGGTCTTCGAGCGGTTCTACCGCGCCGACCAGGCTCGGTCGCGCCGCACCGGCGGCACGGGGCTGGGCCTGTCGATCGTCAAGCACGCCGTACAGCGGCACGGCGGCGAGGTGCGGCTGTGGTCGCAGCCGGGCAATGGGTCGACCTTCACGATCCGCCTGCCGCTGAGCGGCCCGCCCGAGGAGCTTCCCGCATCGAAGCGCCGCAAGGCCGCGAAGGCGAAGGCGAAGGCCAAGAGCAAGCAGAACAAGAAGCGGGCCGGTGTGCCCGTGGTGAACGGAGAGTCCGCATGACCCGCGTCTTGATCGTCGAAGACGAACCCGACCTCGCCGATCCCCTGGCGTACCTGCTGCGCCGCGAGGGCTATGAGGTCGAGATCGCCGAAGACGGGCCGAGCGCCCTCACGGCGTTCCGTGAGCGCGGAGCCGACATCGTGATGCTGGACCTGATGCTGCCAGGCATGCCGGGAACCGAGGTCTGCCGCCAGGTGCGCGCCACCTCCACCGTGCCGATCATCATGGTCACGGCCAAGGACTCCGAGGTCGACATCGTGGTGGGGCTCGAGCTCGGCGCCGACGACTATGTGACCAAGCCCTATTCCGCGCGCGAGCTGCTCGCGCGGATGCGAGCCGTGCTGCGGCGGCACGTGCAGAGCGTGGACGACCTCGACGAGCGGGTGCTCGACGGCGGCCGTGTGGTGCTCGACGTCGACCGGCACACCGTCGTCGTCGAGGGGGCCGAGGTCAGCATGCCGCTGAAGGAATTCGAGCTGCTCGAGTTCCTCATGCGCAACTCCGGTCGCGTCATGACCCGAGGGCAGCTCATCGATCGGGTCTGGGGCAGCGACTACTTCGGCGACACGAAGACCCTCGACGTGCACATCAAGCGCATCCGCTCGCGCATCGAGAAGCACCCAGCCGAGCCGGAGATGCTCAAGACCGTGCGCGGGCTCGGCTACCGGTTCGAGGGCTGAGGGCGCTGCGGGCCGTCCATCTGTCGGACGTGTGGGGCGGATGCTGCCGCCTGACCGCTCACCGCAGACTCCCGCATCCGCAGTCCGACCGCTGAACCGCGGGCGCGGCTCCTCCCCAGCGTGGGGTGCCGGGCGATCATGCCGCTGAGCGGGCGCGGGCCGTCTGCACGGGTGGTCGGTGAGCGACGCTCGGGGGATGAGCCCGATGCAGATCGCCCTGGTCGCAGCGGATCGCGGCGGCGTCGTGCGCCTGAGCGAGCTCCTCACGTGCGGCGCGAGTCGGGCTGACGTGCGGCGGGCAGTCGCGAGGGGCGGGATCGCGCGCGTGCGCGACGGGGTCTTCGCGCATCCCACGGCCGATGCCCTGGTCGTGCTCGCCGCAGAGCATGGCGGAAGGGTCGCCTGCGTCTCGGTGCTGCGCAGGCTCGGCGTGTGGCTGCTCGACGATGACGACCGACTCCACGTTCTGCTTGAGCCGAAGGGACGGCGGCACGTGCACACCGGCTGCAGGTGCGTGGATCACCGGGATGCGGGTGGGGCGGGTTTCGGGATCGTGCCGATCGAGCGGGCGCTCGTGCAGCTGCAGCGCTGCGTCGGCGACGAGAGCTTCTTCGCGGCGTACGAGTCGGCGTGGCGACAGGGGCGGTTGTCGGCCGGGGCGCGCGCGTGGATCCGCGAGCACCTGCCGGCGGGCAAGCGGTGGCTCGTCGATGTCGCTCGGCGCAACGCCGACAGCGGGCTCGAGTCGATTCTCCGACTGCGGTTCCATCGGCTGGGCGTCGCGATGCGCAGCCAGGTGCGCATCCTCGACGTGGGTCGCGTCGACTTCGTGGTCGACGGCATTCTCATCCTCGAAGTCGACGACAGACAGAATCACGACGGCGAGAGCCTTCGACACAGAGACCTGATGCGCGACGCGCGCGCGGCAGCCGCCGGCTACGAGACGCTGCGCTTCGACTATGCCATGGTCATCCACGACTGGCCGACCGTCGAACGCGCCGTCCTGGCTCGGCTGGAGCGGGCTCGGGCACGCAGCCGTCGGACGGCCTGATCGATCGACACGTCAGGCGTCACGGGCGGATGCTGCAGCCCCACCGATCCGACAGGTGAACCACGCCGAGGCCGAGCCCGAGCCAAAGCCCGGTGCGGCTCAGGGCACGAGGTCGGCGTACTGCGGCAGCGCGCCGTCGAGCACGGGGACGCTCACGAGAGCGCCGTCGCCGTCGCCCGACTGGAAGAACATCGCCAGGTCGCTGCCGGGCGTGGCGCCGATGCCCTCGAGCAGCAGCGGCTCGTCTTCGCCGCCGAGGCTCAGGGTCGTGCGGGCGGGCACACTCACGGTCTGGCGCACGTCGGCCTCGGTGGACTCGATGACCAGCGTCTGCGCCGTGTCGGTGTCGTTGACGATCGCGGCGACGAAGTTGCCCGCCGTCCCCGCCTCATCGGCGACGATGAGAGCGTTGCGCACCTGCACGGGGCCGGCCGTGTCGGGCACGGCGACGCCGTCGGAGGGGGAGTAGTGGATCGTCGACGCCTGCGGAGTGATGAAGGTGCAGGCCGTCGTGCTGCCGAGGGCGACGGCGCCGAGGGCCAGAGCCGCGATCACACGCGACGTCGTGCGGGTGGTCGCCACGGCGCGGGTGCGGTGGGTCGAGATCACGGATCCTCCTGGAGCGGCTGACAGCATCCCTGTCATTGTATGGCCTGGCCCTCGTCGGAGCGGACCGCCGGCACGGTGAGCGGCGGAACCTTAGCGCATGCAGCCCTGTGATAAACTGGAGGTTGCCGAAAGGACATAACTGCATGCTTTTTGAGGTTGGCGAGACCGTCGTCTATCCGCACCACGGCGCCGCGACGATCATCGAGGTCAAAGACCGGATCATCAAGGGCGAGACGAAGAAGTACCTGAAGCTCAACGTCACCCAGGGAGACCTCATCATCGAGGTTCCTGCGGAGAATGTCGATCTGGTCGGGGTTCGAGACGTCATCGGCAAGGAGGGCCTCGATAAGGTCTTCGAGGTGCTGCGCGCGCCGTTCACCGAAGAGCCGACCAACTGGTCGCGCCGCTACAAGGCCAACCTCGAGAAGCTCGCCTCGGGCGACGTGATCAAGGTCAGCGAGGTCGTGCGCGATCTGTGGCGCCGCGATCAGGACCGCGGACTCTCGGCCGGCGAGAAGCGCATGCTGGCCAAGGCCAAGCAGATCCTCGTCTCCGAGCTGGCGCTCGCCGAGAAGACCGATGAGGAGAAGGCTTCGGTCATCCTCGACGAGGTGCTCGCGAGCTGATCGGGCCGGGCGCGTAGGCTCGACGCGTGTCGACCCTTCCCGTGCCCCGCATCGCCGTCATCGTCGTGGCCGCCGGCTCCGGCGCGAGGCTCGGCGCTGACGGGCCCAAGGCGTTCGTCGGGATCGATGAGCACACGATCCTGCACCATGCGCTGCAGGGGGTGTTCGCCGCGCCCGCCGCGCAGGTCGTGATCGTCGCGCCCGCGGGCCGCGAGGGCGATGCCCTCACCGATGCGCGCGCCGTCGCCGGCGATCGCGCCGACCTCGTCACGGTGACCACGGGCGGTTCGACCCGTCAGGAATCGGTCGCCGCGGGCCTCGCGGTGCTGTGGGGCGACGTCGACATCGTGCTCGTGCACGACGCGGCGCGGGCGCTCACGCCCCCCGAGGTCTTCGCCAGGGTGGCGGATGCCGTGGCCTCCGGCCGTGGGGCGGTGCTGCCCGTGCTGCCCGTCGTCGACACGGTCAAGCGGGTCGACGACGACGAGGTGCGCGCCGCGGTCGACCGCGACGAACTCGCCGCCGCGCAGACGCCGCAGGGCTTCCGCCGCGAGCTGCTGGTGAGCGCCTATCGCGGGGCCGCGCAGGAGTTCACCGACGACGCGGCGCTCGTCGCGGCCGCCGGCCACCAGGTCTTCACGGTCGCCGGCGACGAGCGGGCATTCAAGATCACGACGCCGGCCGACCTCGAGCGGGCCCGCACGACCCTTCATCCCGCCGCGCAGGCGGCGCTGCCTCGGGTCGGCGTGGGCACCGACGTGCACGCCTTCGGCGGCGACGGGGCGCTCTGGCTCGCGGGCCTCGAATGGCCGGGGGAGCGGGCGCTGTCTGGTCATTCCGACGGGGATGCCGTGGCCCACGCGATCGTCGACGCGCTGCTGTCGGCGGCCGGGATCGGCGACATCGGCACGCATTTCGGCACGGCGCACCCCGAATACGCCGGCGCGCATGCGGCGGTCTTCCTCGAGCGCACCCGCGAGCTGCTGGCAGGGGCCGGCTGGCGCATCGGCAACGTGAGCGTGCAGGTGCAGGCGAACCGGCCGAAGTTCGCGGCGCGCCGGGCCGAGGCCGAGGCGGTGCTCTCGGCGGCGCTCGGCGGTGCGCCGGTCTCGGTGGCGGCGACCACCACCGACGGCCTCGGGTTCACCGGCGCAGGCGAGGGCGTCGCGGCGTTCGCCGTGGCGCTCGTGGTGCCCGCCTGACGATCAGAGGGCGAGCGTCATGAACACCGAGTGCCGGTCGGGCACGTAGGTGTCGAAGGGCCCGCACTCCACGAACCCCTCGCTCTCGTAGAGGCGCCGAGCGGCGTCGAACTCGGGGGCGGTGCCGGTCTCGAGCCACAGCGAGCGGAAGCTGCGCGCGCGGGCCTCGGCGACGATGTGGTGCAGCATCCGTCGCCCCACGCCGGTGCCGCGGAAGCGGTCGTCGACGCGCATCGACTTGAGTTCGGCGCGCTCGGCATCGAGCTGCTTGAGCGCCCCGATGCCGGCGATCTCGCCCTGCACCCACGCCGACCAGAAGGTGATGGCGGGGTCGCGCAGTCGATCGACGTCGAGCGCGTGGCAGCTGTCGGCGGGCGACGTGGCGTGCATGCCGTCGAGGTGGAAGGCGACCAGCTGCCTGGTCGCCTCTCCGGTGAGGTCGTCGGGGCGGATGTCGATCGTGATGCTCATGACGAACCCCAGTGTGGCACCCGGATGTGTCTGGGCGGTTTCAGGCTTCGACCGGGAATGGCCGGGGGTCGCGCGCCGCGCGGGAGCCCCACGCCAGCAGCACGAGCCCTGCTCCCAGCACCGCCAGCCCCGCGATCGCGAGGGCGCTGAGCCGCTCGTCGAGCACGACGATGCCGAGCACGCCGGCGGTGAGGGGCTCGGCGAGCGTGAGGGTCGCGGCAGTGGCGGCCGTCAGGCGCTCGAGCCCCCACGTGAACAGCGTGTAGGCGACGGCGATCGTGGCAATGCCCAGCCACAGGGCCATGGCGAGTCCGCGGGGGTCGGCGAGCCAGGACAGATCGACGAAGGGCAGCGCGAGTGCGCCGACGATCGCCGAGCCCGCGCCCATGGCGCCGGCCACCGTGAACGGGTCCCAGCCGTCGTCCATGAGGCGGCGCTGCGCATTCGCGAAGATCGCGAACGACGCGCCGGCGCCGATCGAGCCGAGAAGCCCCACGGCATCCGCGCCGCCCGTCGTTCCCGCCCCGCCTCCGACGCCCAGCAGCACGACCCCGAGGGTGGCCAGGGCGGTCGCCGCCATCCAGGTCGCGCTCGGAAGGCGTCGGGTCAGCATCCACTCCAGAAGGCCCGCCAGCACGGGCGCCGACCCGAGGGCGATGACGGTGCCGACGGCGACGCCGTTGCGGGCGGTGCCGAGGAAGAAGAGCGGCTGATAGGCCGCCAGACACACGCCGGTGAGCGCCATCAGCAGCAGGGCGCGGCGCGTGAGCGGCGGGTTGACGTGCCCGCCGGTGCGGGTGCGACGGCGCGCCAGCACGAAGCCGACCGCCGCCAGTGCCGTGCCGCCGATCATGAGGCGCATCGCGCCCACCGCCAGCGGCGTCGTGCCCTCGGGGCCCAGCGCCTGCGCCGTTCCGGTGGTGCCGAAGAGCATGGCGGCGGCGATGACGGCGAAGACGGCGAGCACCCTCAAGTTCTACCGGAAACCCGGCCGGTAGGCTGGAGCGGTGACTCTGAGGCTCTACGACACCAAGGCGCAGGCGCTGCGCGACTTCGTGCCCCTGGACCCGGCGAACGTCACGATGTACGTGTGCGGCCCCACGGTGCAGTCGGGGCCCCACATCGGGCACCTTCGAGGGGCCCTGAGCTTCGACATCCTGCGCCGCTGGCTCACGTACCGCTTCACGCGCGTCACGTTCGTGCGCAACGTCACCGACATCGACGACAAGGTGCTCGCGAACGCGAGCCCGATCGAGCCATGGTGGGCGCTGGCCTACCGCATGGAGCTCGAATTCACCCGCGCGTACGGTGCCATCGGCGTGCTGCCGCCCACCTACGAGCCGCGGGCCACGGCATCCATCCCGCAGATGATCGAGCTCATCGAGCGCCTCATCGCGGCGGGGCACGCCTACCCCGCCGAGGGGAGCGTGTACTTCGACGTGCGCTCGTGGGCGGAGTACGGCGAGCTGACCAACCAGCGCCCCGACGCGATGGATTCGTCGCCCGACACGGATGCCGGCAAGCGCGACGCGCTCGACTTCGCACTGTGGAAGGCGGTCAAGCCCGGCGAGCCGACGTCCGCGACGTGGGAGTCGCCGTGGGGGGCGGGTCGCCCGGGCTGGCACATCGAGTGCTCCGCGATGAGCAGACGCTACCTCGGCGGCGAGTTCGACATCCACGGCGGCGGTCTCGACCTGCGCTTCCCGCACCACGAGAACGAGCTCGCGCAGTCGCGCGCGGCCGGCGACGCGTTCGCCCGCTACTGGGTGCACAACGGGCTGGTCACCGTCGGCGACCAGAAGATGTCGAAGTCGCTGGGCAACTTCCTGCTCGCCCACGACGTGCTCGCCCGCCACGACCCGCTCGTCGTGCGCTACGCCCTGGGGGCTGCGCACTACCGGTCGAGCCTGGATCTGACCGAGGCGTCGTTCGCCGAGGCGGATGCCGCGCTCGAGCGCATCCGCACGTTCCAGCAGCGCGCGGCCCGCGTGCTCGGCGAGCAGAGCTGGCTGACCGCCGCAGAGCTTCCCGCGGCCTTCGCCGAGGCGATGGACGACGACCTCGGCGTGCCGCAGGCGCTCGCCGTCGTGCACGAGCGAGTGCGGGCAGGCAACACCGCGCTCGACGCCGGCGACCGTGCCGCGGCCGCAGAGGCGGCCGTGCAGGTGGGGCGCATGACCGGGATCCTGGGGCTCAACCCCGAGGATCCGCAGTGGCGCACTCAGGGCGGGGCGGCCGAGACGGCGGCCCTGGACGCCCTCGTGCGCGAGATGATCACGCAGCGCGCAGACGCGCGCGCACAGAAGGACTGGGCGGCAGCCGACCGCATCCGCGACGCGATCGCGGCGGCCGGCATCGTCCTCGAAGACGGTCCCGACGGGACCCATTGGAGTGTGAACGATGGCTAAGCCTGGGCGCCCCGGCGCGAGCAAGGGCGGCAAGGGCCCCACGAAGGGCTCTGGCGGCAAGAACAAGAGGTCTCTCGAGGGGCGTGGGCCCACGCCCAAGGCGGAGGACCGCGCCTGGCACCCCGCGGGCAAGCGCAAGGCCGCGGCCGAGCGCTATGCCGCGGCGGGCGGCAAGGGCCGCCCCGGCGGGGCCGGCGGCAGGCCGCGTCAGGCCAAGAAAGAAGACGACACCGAGACCGTCACCGGCCGCAACAGCGTGCTCGAGGCCCTGCGCGCGAAGATCCCCGCGACGGCGTTCTACATCGCCCAGCGCGTGGAGATGGACGACCGCGTCAAGGAGATGCTCGCCATCGCGACGCACCGCGACATCCCCGTGCTCGAGGTCACGCGCCCCGAGCTCGACCGCATGGCCGGCTTCGACGGCGTGCACCAGGGCGTCGCCATCAAGGTGCCCCCGTACGAGTACGCGCACCCGCAGGACCTGCTCGAAGAGATCATCGACCGCGGCGAGACCCCGCTGCTGGTGGCCCTCGACGGCGTGACCGACCCGCGCAACCTCGGGGCGATCATCCGCTCGACGGCGGCGTTCGGCGGCCAGGGGCTCATCCTGCCGCAGCGCCGATCGGCCAGCGTGAACTCGGCGGCGTGGAAGACGAGTGCGGGCGCCGTCGCGCGCGTGCCGGTCGCGCTCGCGGCCAACCTCACCGCGACGCTCAAGGAGTTCAAGAAGCAGGGCGTGTTCGTGCTGGGCCTGGACGGCGGGGGCGACGTGTCGCTGCCGGCGCTGGAGCTCGCCGACCGCCCGGTCGTGATCGTCGTGGGCTCGGAGGGCAAGGGGCTCTCGCGTCTGGTGACCGAGACGTGCGACCAGGTCGTCTCGATCCCGATCTCCTCCAGCACAGAATCGCTCAACGCCGGCATCGCCGCCTCGGTGGCGCTGTATCAGGTGGCGACCCTGAGGCAGGCCGCGGCATCCTGACGCATGCGAGGGAATGAACCGGATGCGGTCGCGATTGCATCTGGTGACCCACCCGTCGAAAGGACACCCATGGCTCGTATCGCCGTCATCGGAGGAACCGGCTACGCCGGACGCAACATCGTCGCCGAGGCGGTGAACCGAGGCCACACCGTCGTGTCGGTCGCGCGCACCCTGCCCGCCGAGCGCGTCGAGGGCGTGACCTATGTCGAGGGGACCCTGCTCGACGTGCCGTCGCTCGTGGCCGAGCTCGAGGGCGTCGACGTCGTCGTGGTGGCCACCTCGCCCCGCGGCGACATGGCAGGCAAGATGCGCCCGGCGATCGCCGAGCTCGTCGCGGCGCTGCCGGCCGACGTGCGCGTGGGCGTCGTGGGCGGCGCGGGCGGCAGCCTGTCGGAGCCCGGCGGCGCACGCCTGGTCGACCTCGACTTCCCCGAGGAGTACAAGGGCGAGGCGCTCGAGGCCATCGGCGTGCTCGACGACCTTCGGGCCACCCCCGCCGAGCGCGACTGGTTCTTCGTGCACCCGGCGGAGATCTTCGGCGCCTGGAACCCGGGGGAGCGCACCGGCTCCTACCGCACCGGCGGAGACGTCGTCGTGCGCGATGCCGAAGGCGTCTCGAATCTCTCCGGCGCCGACCTCGGCGTCGTCTTCGTCGACGAGATCGAGCAGCCGAAGCACTCCCGCGAGCGCTTCACCGTCGGCTACTGACCGACTCCGCGACCTCTGGGCGCCGCGCGGCCACCCGCCCGGCGCCCAGGTCGTAGGCCACCAGAGCGATGCGCAGCGCGCCGAGCTCGAACAACATGAAGTCGCGCGTCGTGGCGAGCCGGCCGACCAGCTCGGGCGCCTGCGCCGCGAGGTAGCGGCGCGCCCGGCGCGCGTGCGCCGTGTTCGACGCGATGCGGATCGTGCGCGCCCTCCTCAGCAGCGGGAGGGCGAAGTCGATATTCTGCCAGGTCGTCTCGGCCTGCTCTTCGAGCACGACGCGCTCACGCGGCACGCCGAGTCGGTCGACGGCGTAGTCGGCCATCACCGCCGCCTCGCTGCGGCCGCCTCGAACGGCGGCCCCCGAGAACACGAACGTCGCCGCCGTGGGATCCGGCACCGAGCGCACCGCGATGCGCGTGCGCCAGCGCTGCACGGCGTTGACGCCGCCGCGCCGCGATGAGCGGAAGCCCAGCACGAGCACGACGTCGTCGCCGTCGAGCGCGACGATCGGATGGTGGGGATACCCGCGCCGGGAGTCCATCCACGTGAGAGCCTCAGCGGCCAGCAGGGCGCTCGCGCCGACGAGCGCGGCGCCGACGACGAGCGGATGCCGCAGCATCCGCATCACACCAGATCGCGCCAGTCGACGGCCTCTTCGTCGTCGCCCTCGTCGAAGTCGAGCGGAGTGCCGCTGGCGGTGATCACGGGGATCGACATGGTCTCGGTCACCGGGCCCATGACGGTCGCCTCGTCGCGGCGATGCCGCAGCACGTTCTCGATGTAGCTCGAGAGGGCTTCGGCCAGGGGCACCGATTTGCCCCTTCCCTGCGAGAGGTACCAGCGGTGCTCGAGCAGCTGGTGGAACACCTCGGCGGGCTCGAGCTTGGCGCGCAACTCGAACGGCACGGCCTTCACGACCGGCTCGAACACACGCGTGAGCCACTCGTGGGCCACCATCTCCTCATCGTCGCCGAGCCGCGAGATCCTGGCGCGGAACTCGTCGAGGTCGTTGAGCAGGCGCCTGGCCTGGTTCTCTTCGACGTCGAGTCCGGTCAGCCGAAGCAGGCGTCGCTGGTGGTGGCCGGCATCGACGACCTTGGGCTGGATCGAGACCCTGGTGCCGTCGTCGGTCGTCTGGATCGACATCTCGCCGATGTCGAACCCCAGTTCGTTCAGGCGCTGCACGCGCTCGCTGATGCGCCACGACTCGTCGAAGGCGAAGGTCTCCTCGTCGGTGAGGGCGGCCCACAGCAGGCGATACGACGAGACGATGCCGTCGGCGATCTCGAGAGCATCGACGCCGCCTTCGAGGCGTCCGCCGGCTTCGAGGTCCATGATCTCGCCGGCGATGTTGGTGCGGGCGACCTCGAGATCGTGCTCGCGCTGCCCGCGGGTGAGGCCGCCCTCATGCAGCTCGCCGGTCTCGGCGTCGACGAGGTAGGCGGCGAAGGCGCCGGCGTCGCGGCGGAACAGCGTGTTCGACAGCGACACGTCGCCCCAGAAGAAGCCGACGTTGTGCAGGCGCACCAGCAGCACTGCGAGGGCGTCGACGAGCCGGCCGGCGGTGTGCGGGCGCAGCGTCTGGGTGAAAAGGGCCCGGTAGGGCAGCGAGAAGCGCAGGTGCGCCGTGACCAGGGCGGCCGGGAGGGGGCGGCCTGCGGCATCCGTCCGCCCAGCGATCACCGCGACGCGTTCGACGCACGGGGCGTCGAGGCGGGCGAGGTTGCCGAGCATGTCGTACTCGCGGCGGGCCATCTCGGCGGTGGTCTCTTTGATGGCCACGACCCGGCCGGACAGGTTCGCGAAGCGCACGAGGTGGCGCGAGATGCCCTTGGGCAGGAACACGATCGTCGACGAAGGCCATTCGGCCAGCGGCGTCGACCACGGCAGCGCCAGGAGCCCCGGATCGACCGAGCTGGCGGTGATGCTGAGCGAGGTGGGCATGCGTGGTCTCCGGGGGAATGCCGCGGCGCGGGCGGTCTGAGACTCGCCCGCGCCGCGGTCGGATGTGCGATCAGGCCGCTGTGATGGCCTGCTTGGTGAGGCGCTGGCCCGACTCCACGTCGAACGCGTGCACGTGGTGCGGCACGGGGGCCAGCACGACCTTCTCGCCGGCGTTCGGGTGGTTGCGACCGTCGACGCGCGCGACGATGTCGGTGCGCTTGCCGCTGATCTCGGTGTGGCCGTAGAGGTAGCCGTCGGCGCCGAGCTCCTCGACGAGGTCGACATTGACCGTCAGGCCCTGGCCGTCGGCCGGGTTGACGATGATGTCCTCGGGGCGCACGCCCGCCGTGACCTGCGTGGCGTTCGCGGGGCGATCGATGTCAGCCTCGACGACGGCGGAGCCGAACTGGATGCCGCCCTCTGCCAGGTCGGTCGGGAACAGGTTCATCGCGGGCGAGCCGATGAAGCCGGCCACGAACACGTTGTCGGGCTTCTCGTAGAGGTCGCGCGGCGTGCCGACCTGCTGCAGGATGCCGTCCTTGAGCACCGCGATGCGGTCGCCCATCGTCAGGGCCTCGGTCTGGTCGTGCGTGACGTAGACCGTCGTGACGCCGAGGCGCCGCTGCAGCGACGCGATCTGGGTGCGCGTCTGCACGCGCAGCTTGGCGTCGAGGTTCGACAGCGGCTCGTCCATGAGGAACACCTGGGGCTGACGCACGATGGCGCGGCCCATGGCGACACGCTGACGCTGGCCGCCAGAGAGGGCCTTGGGCTTGCGGGTCAGGTACTCCTCGAGGTCAAGGAGCTTCGCCGCCTCGAGCACACGCTGAGCACGCTCCTCCTTGCCGACGCCGGCGATCTTCAGGGCGAAGCCCATGTTCTCGGCGACGGTCATGTGCGGGTACAGCGCATAGTTCTGGAAGACCATCGCGATGTCGCGGTCCTTCGGCGGAACGTCGGTGACGTCGCGCTCGCCGATGCGGATGTGGCCGGAGTTGACCTCTTCGAGGCCGGCCAGCATGCGCAGGGAGGTCGACTTGCCGCAGCCCGAGGGGCCGACCAGCACGAGGAACTCGCCGTCTGCGACTTCGAGGTTGAGCTTGTCCACAGCGGGGCGGGTGCCTCCGGGGTACAAGCGGGTCGCGTTGTCAAAGGTGACGGACGCCATTTTTATCTCCTTCACCGGCAGGTACGTGCCGGACGATCCGTAGTGATGGATTGAGCGGGGGCTTGGCCCGCACGCCCCCGGGAGGGACGTGCTCTCAGTATGGCATGTCGGGGTCTCTGCGGGCCTGGTGCGCACCGGGATGATGGCACCTGTGTGGGCATTTCCCAGGGTCTCTCGTTAACATCGACACGGCCCTTCCCCCGAAAGCGGCCCGGGTGTCAATCCCTTCCGAGAGGTCCCATGTCCAGCGACGAGAGTCCCACGCCGTCGAACGAGCGCCGCGAGGCGGTGCGCGAAAAGGCGATGCAGGTGCACACGCAGCAGTCCCGCGCGCGGATGCTGCGCCGCGGCGCCATCGGTGTGGCCCTGGTCGCCGCAGTCGCGGTGGCCGCTGTCGTGGTGACCTCCACGGTCGCCTCGTCTGTCAAGCCCAACCTGTCGCCCGCCGAGGTCGAAGACGACGGCTTCGCCGTGACCTCGTTCACCGGTGTGGCCGGGGTCACCAGTGCGATCTCCGACGATGCCACGCCGACGCCGACCGAGACGCCCGCCGCCGACGAGACGCCTGCGGCGGCCGAGCCGACCCAGGCCGCCGTCGACATCCGCGTCTACGTCGACTACCTCTCCGCCGGGTCGGGCACCTTCCAGCAGACCAACGTGCAGCAGCTGGCCAAGTGGGTCGACAGCGGCGCCGTGACCCTCTCGTACCACCCGGTGGCGATGCTGACGGCCAAGTCGAACGGCACGAAGTACTCGCTGCGCGCGGCCAGCGCGGTCGCCTGCGTCGCGACCTACGCCCCCGACAGCCTGTCGGCCTACAACCACACGCTGCTCACCCAGCAGCCCGACGTCGACAGCGCCGGCTACACCGACACCGAGCTCGCCGACATGGCGCAGGCCTCTGGCGCGAAGAACCCGAAGGTCGTGCGCGCCTGCATCGAAGACGAGAAGTACCTCTCGTGGGCGAAAGAGGCCACCGAGCGGGCGCTGAACGGCATCCCCGACACCGACGGCGTCGTGCTCACCGGCACGCCCACGGTGCTCGTGAACGGCGTGCCCTACATCGGCGCGCTCGATGACGCGCAGGAGTTCTCGCAGTTCGTGCTCACCAGCGCCAGCGACGCCTACTATCAGGCGACGCCCACCCCCACGCCGTCGCCGACCGACTGATCGGGCTGGAGCCGCCTGTCGGATTCGAACCGACGACCTTCGCTTTACAAGAGCGCTGCGCTACCACTGCGCCAAGGCGGCGTGCCGCGCGTGCGCGGCGTCGTCGAGTCTAGTCGGCCGCAGGCCCCTCGCCCGCCCGGCATGATGGAGGGGTGACCCGCACCCGCATCCCCATCTGGACGGCGTTGGCGGGGGCGGTGCTCATCGGCGTGCTCACGGCGCTGCAGGCCCGCATCAACGGACAGCTGGGCGTGCGGCTCGAAGACGGCTTCGTCGCGGCCGTCATCTCGTTCGGGTCCGGGCTCGTGCTGCTCGTTCTTCTCTCGCTGGCCCTTCCCGCCGGTCGCCGCGGCTTCCGCACGCTGCGCTCTCAGCTGCGCGCCCGCAGCATCCCGGTCTGGATGCTGTGCGGCGGCGTCGCGGGAGCCCTCACGGTCGCCACCCAGGGCCTGGCCGTCGGCATCATCGGCGTGGCGCTGTTCACCGTCGGGGTCGTTGCAGGTCAGGCCGTGTGCGGACTGGTGCTCGACCGCACCGGATTCGGCCCGGCCGGCGCCGTCGCGGTCACCCCCGCGCGCGTGGCCGGCGGCGCGCTCGCCCTCGTCGCGGCCGGCATCTCGCTCACCGGCGGGGGAGCGAGGCAGGTGCCGACGTGGATGCTGGTGCTGCCGCTGCTGGTGGGGGTCGGCCTCTCATGGCAGCAGGCGACCAACGGGCGCCTGCGTCAGCGGCTGGGCACGCCGTTGACGGCGACGCTGGTCAACTTCGTCGGGGGCACGCTCGTGCTGGCGATCGCCGCCCTCGTGCACGTCGCCGTCGTGGGGCCGCCGGCATCGCTGCCGACCGACCCCTGGCTGTACCTGGGCGGGGCGACCGGAGTGCTCTACATCTTCCTGAGCGCCGCCATCGTCTCGTACACGGGCGTGCTGCTGCTGGGCCTCGCCTCGGTCGTGGGGCAGCTGGGCACGGCCCTGCTCATGGACACGCTGTGGCCCGCCCCCGCGAGCCCCGGGCTTGCGATCGAACTGGCGATGGTGCTCGTGGCGTTCGCCTCGGTGGTCGTCGCGGCCGTGCCGTGGCGCAGTGTGCTGCGGCGTCGGGGCTAGGGCATCCTCGAGAGCACCTTGGCGGCATCCAGCCCCTTGCGGCGCCCTCCGCGGGCCTTGGCCGGCTTTCCGCCCACATAGAGCCAGCCGAGCAGCTCCTCGTTCTTGCGCAGCCCGTGTGCCTTCGCGACCGCCTTGGCGCGCGTGTAGTGCCCCGTGCGCCAGATGACGCCCCACCCCGCCTCGTCGAGCAGCAGGCTCAGCATGTGGGCGACCCCGGAGGCCACGGCCTCCTGCTCCCACCTGGGCACCTTGTCGCTCTTGCGGTAGTCGGCCACCACGGCGATCAGCAGCGGCGCGCGCAGCGGCTTGCTCGAGGGCTTCTTGTCGCCCTCCGCCTTCGCGATCGCCTTGCCGAGCTTGTCGCGGTCGGCCCCGCGCAGCACGATCAGCCGCCACGGACGCAGCGACGAGTGGTCGGCCACGCGGCCGGCCGCCGAAACCAGCTCGGCGAGCTCGTCGTCGGAGGGGGCCTCATCGGTCACCTTCGACCACGAGCGGCGCGCACGCACGGCCTCGAGTGCGGGAGACGACGGGCGGGTCATGCCTCGGCGTCGCCGTCGGCCGCGAACGACAGCGACAGCGAGTTCATGCAGTAGCGGTCGCCGGTGGGGGTGCCGAACCCGTCGGGGAACACGTGACCGAGGTGCGAGCCGCAGTTCGCGCAGCGCACCTCGGTGCGCACCATGCCGTGGCTGCGGTCATCGATCAGCTCGACCGCCTCCGGACGCACCGATTCGTAGAAGCTCGGCCAGCCGCAGTGCGAGTCGAACTTGGTGCCGCTGCGGAACAGCTCGGCCCCGCATGCGGCGCAGGTGTAGAGCCCTGCACGATGCTCATCGAGCAGCTCGCCGGTCCACGCGCGCTCGGTGCCTGCCTGGCGCAGCACGGCGTACTGCTCGGGCGAGAGCTCCTCGCGCCACTGGTCGTCGGACTTCTGCACGGCGTAACTCATGGGTTCCTCCTCGTTCGCTACCCCATTCAACCCCAGCACGGCTGCGGCTGTTCCGCGGCGGCTGGGTGTTCGCCACGAGAATGGGGGGATGGACCCCGATGCCGTCGCCGCCGTCGTCGCCCGCTACCGGCGCTTCGCCGAGGTCGAGGCGCCGGGGCGGTCGGCGCTCTACGCCGAGTGGGCGCGTGGGCTGATCGGCGACCCCGCCGCCGTGGCCGTGCTCGCCCGCATCCCCGCGGCACGCCGCCAGCCGCCGCTCGTGTTCGCCGTGACGCGGATGCTGGGAGCCCCCGAGCGCGGGTATGCCCACTGGGCCGCGTGGCTCGCCGACCACGCCGACCTGGTCGTCGAGGAGTGCGCCCGGCGCGCGCTGCAGACCAATGAGCCGGCGCGCTGCGCCGCGCTGCTGCCCGCGCTCGGCGCGATCGACGGGCCGATCGCGCTCATCGAGCTGGGCGCCAGTGCCGGCCTCTGCCTCTACCCCGACCGCTACTCCTACGCCTACCGCGCCGGCGAGGCGACCGTCGCGGTCGATCCCGCCGACGGCCCGTCGCGGGTGCGCCTGGCGTGCGACGTCTCTGGGCCGATGCCCGCGCCGCGGATGCCGCAGATCGTGTGGCGCGCCGGCATCGATCTGCAGCCCCTCGATGCCGCAGACTCCGACGACCGGCGGTTCCTCACGTCGCTGGTGTGGCCGGGGGAAGAAGGCCGCGAAGCCCGCATCGGCGCGGCGCTCGACGTCGTGGCCGCCGACCCGCCGGTGCTCGTGGCCGGCGACGCCACCGACCCCGCCGTGCTGGCGGCGGTGGCGCACGCGGCGCCTGAGGACGCGCGCCTTGTGATCACCACGCCCGGAGTGCTTCCGCATGTTCCGCGGGCGGGCCGCGAACGCCTGGAAGCGGCGCTCGACGACCTCGACGCCACCTGGATCACGATCGATCCGATCGCGCTGCACGACGACTGGCGCGGTGCCGACGGGGTGCCGGACGACGCGTTCGTGCTGGGGCTCGACCGGCGGGTGCTCGCGCGCGTCGACCCGCTCGGCGCATCCGTGGAGTGGCTCCCGGGCGCGCCGTCCGCGCGGGGTTAGCGTGGAGGGGTGCCACTGACCGACCGCGACCGCGACATCCTCGCCTTCGAGGCGGAGTGGTCGCGTCACGCGGGGGCGAAAGAAGAGGCGATCCGCTCCGACCTCGGCCTGTCGCCCGCCCGGTACTACCAGCTGCTCGGGCGTCTCATCGACACGGTGGAGGCGCAGGCGCACGACCCCATGCTGGTGGGGCGACTGCGGCGCCTGCGCGATGCGCGCCGCGACGCCAGAGTGCAGCGCAGCGCGCTGGGCTGAGCGGGGGATCGACAGGTTCGCCCGGTAGCATCGTCGGGTGGCGAAATCGACGTACCCCCGGGATCGCTTCGACGACCTTCCCGAGGATGCCGGTCGCATCGGAGCCCACCGCGCTGAGAACCCCCGTATGAACGGCTGGGCGGTGCTGCTGTGGGCGCTGGCGGCGACGGTGGTGCTGATCGGCCTCGGCGTCTTCGGCACTCTCGTCTCCAGCGGTCGCATCGACCTGTTCCCCGAGCCCGAGGCGACCGTCGCCTCCACGCCCGAGCCGACGGTCACCCCTGTGATCGACACGTCCTACGACGTGCTCGTGCTCAACGCGACCCCGCAGGAGGGGCTTGCCACCGAGGTCAAGGGCGAGATCGAAGACGCCGGCTGGGACGCCAAGGGCGCGGGTTCGGTGCTGGCCAGCGAGGCCGGTCAGGACGACTTCGAAGAGACGACCGTGTACTACGCCTTCGCAGAAGACGAAGCGGCGGCCGCGGGGCTGGCTGAGCTCCTCGGCGGCGCGCTCGTCGCCCAGAGCGACGTCTACCTGCAGACCACGGCGGCGGACGGCGAAGAGCAGCCCACGCAGCTGACCGTGGTGCTGGGTCTGGACCGCGTCACCGACGAGTGAGGCGGCAGGACGGGCGCGTGTTTCCGGCCGGTAAACACTTCGGTGCGCGCGTGTCAACAACTGCCCGATCCGCGGTTTCGCGGGTTGTCGGCGTGCATACGATGACGGTTGTCCCACCGCACCACAGGAGATACGCATGACACAGGGCACCGTCAAATGGTTCAACGCTGAGAAGGGCTACGGCTTCATCACCGCTGAGGGCCAGGATGTCTTCGTGCACTACTCGAACATCGACATGAGCGGCTTCCGCGTGCTCGAAGAAGGACAGACGGTCGAGTTCACCGTCGGGACCGGCCAGAAGGGTCCGCAGGCCGAAGCCGTGCGGGTCGTCGCCTGAGGCGACGCCGCACTGAGTATGCTCCAGGCGTGACCCCCCGATCGATCGACCGGCGCAGCATGCTGGCCGGCCTCACCGTGGGTGCTGCCGCCGTGCTGGCGGGCTGCGCACCGACCGCCCGGATCGCCGCGACGCCGACTCCGACGCCCACTCCCACAGCGACGCCGTCCGCGACGCCGACGCCGACGCCCACACCGTCGGTCGCGACGGGCGCTGCGCCGCTGCGCGGCACTCAGAAGCCACTGACGGCGCTGGCCCACCCGTCGATCGCCGTCAAGATCGACAACCACTGGGACGCGCGGCCGCAGTGGGGGCTCGAGCACACCGACCTCGTCTTCGAGGAGCTGGTGGAGGGCGGGCTCACCCGCTATGTCGCGGTCTGGCACTCCGACATCCCCGACGCGGTCGGCCCGGTGCGCAGCATCCGCCCGATGGATCCGGACATCATCAGCCCGTTGGGCGGCATCGTCGCCTATTCGGGCGGGCGCGCGGCGTTCGTCGCGATGATGCAGAACACCCCCGTGCTCAACCGCATCCACGGCATCAGCGACGAAGGCCTGATGGTGCGCTCGACGGCGAAGTACGCGCCGCACAACGTCGTGCTGAACGCATCCGAGATGGTGGCGTCCCACGACGACCTCGAGCAGCCGCAGCCGCAGTTGGCCTACGCCCTGCGCGCCTCGACGGCATCGGCGGCCGCCTACGGCACGCCCGCCGACGGCGTCGACCTGGTGTTCTCGTACGCCTCTTCGCGTGGATGGCGCTGGAGCGAGAAGTCGGCAGCGTATCTGCGCACTCAAGACGGAGTGAAGGATCTCGACGGGAACGGCGAACGGCTGCGCGCCACCAACGTCGTCGTGCTCGAGGTGGTGATCGACTGGTCGTACGGCGATGTGCCCAGGACCGTGCTGATCGACTCCGGAAACGCATGGGTGTGCACCGGTGGGAAGGTGCTGCAGGGCACCTGGTCGAAGAAGAGCAAGACCGCCCCCATCCGGCTGCGCAACGCCAGCGGGGTCGACATCCACCTCGCCCCCGGCAACACCTGGATCGAGCTCGTGCCGACGAGCGGATCGGTGAAAGTCGTCGGGTGACGACGGCGCCCGGCGCGGCTTGCACTCCCCAGGGGCGAGTGCCAGAATGAATTAGCACTCACTCTTGTCGAGTGCTAAGACATCGCCTACGTCCGGGAGGGACGACACACACATGGCAAAGATCATCGCTTTCGACGAGGAGGCCCGCCGTGGCCTCGAGCGCGGCCTGAACACCCTGGCCGACGCCGTCAAGGTGACGCTCGGCCCGCGGGGTCGCAACGTCGTGCTCGAGAAGAAGTGGGGCGCCCCCACGATCACGAACGACGGCGTCTCGATCGCCAAGGAGATCGAACTCGACGACCCGTACGAGAAGATCGGCGCGGAGCTCGTCAAGGAGGTCGCCAAGAAGACCGACGACGTCGCCGGTGACGGCACCACGACCGCGACCGTGCTCGCCCAGGCGCTCGTGCGCGAGGGCCTGCGCAACGTCGCGGCCGGCGCCGATCCCATCTCGCTGAAGAAGGGCATCGAGAAGGCCGTCGCGGCCATCACCGACGAGCTGCTCGCTTCGGCCAAGGAGGTCGAGTCCAAGGAGCAGATCGCTGCGACCGCGTCGATCTCGGCTGCAGACCCCTCGATCGGCGAGCTCATCGCCGAGGCGATCGACAAGGTCGGCAAGGAGGGCGTGGTCACCGTCGAGGAGTCCAACACCTTCGGCACCGAGCTCGAGCTCACCGAGGGTATGCGCTTCGACAAGGGCTACCTGAACCCCTACTTCGTCACCGACCCGGAGCGCCAGGAGGCGGTCTTCGAAGACCCGTACATCCTGATCGCGAACCAGAAGATCTCCAACATCAAGGACCTTCTGCCGATCGTCGACAAGGTGATCCAGGACGGCAAGGAGCTGCTGATCATCGCCGAGGACGTCGAGGGCGAAGCGCTCGCGACCCTGGTGCTCAACAAGATCCGCGGCATCTTCAAGTCGGCCGCCGTCAAGGCCCCCGGCTTCGGCGACCGTCGCAAGGCCCAGCTGCAGGACATCGCGATCCTCACCGGCGGTCAGGTCATCACCGAGGAGGTCGGTCTCAAGCTCGAGAACGCCACCCTGGACCTGCTCGGCCGTGCGCGCAAGGTCATCATCACCAAGGACGAGACCACCATCGTCGAGGGTGCGGGCGACGCCGCGCAGATCGAGGGTCGCGTGACCCAGATCCGCCGCGAGATCGACAACACCGACAGCGACTACGACCGCGAGAAGCTGCAGGAGCGCCTCGCCAAGCTCGCCGGCGGCGTGGCCGTCATCAAGGCGGGCGCGGCCACCGAGGTCGAGCTCAAGGAGCGCAAGCACCGCATCGAAGACGCCGTGCGCAACGCGAAGGCGGCCGTCGAAGAGGGCATCGTCCCCGGCGGCGGCGTCGCGCTGATCCAGTCGGGCAAGAAGGCCCTCGAGGCCCTCGAGCTGACCGGTGACGAGGCGACCGGTGCGAACATCGTGCGCGTCGCGATCGAGGCTCCGCTCAAGCAGATCGCTCTGAACGCGGGCCTGGAGCCGGGCGTCGTGGCCAACAAGGTCGCCGAGCTGCCCACCGGTCACGGCCTCAACGCCGCGACCGGCGAGTACGGAGACCTGTTCGCCCAGGGCATCATCGACCCCGCCAAGGTGACCCGCTCGGCGCTGCAGAACGCCGCGTCGATCGCCGGCCTGTTCCTGACGACCGAGGCCGTCGTCGCCGACAAGCCCGAGAAGGTCGCGGCCCCGGCCGGCGACCCCACCGGTGGCATGGACTTTTGACGCGAGACGGGTCAATGCCGCGCAGCGGCGTTGATGCGGCTCGGGTCAAGGTTGAGTAGCCGCCGCAGGCGGCGTATCGAAACCCCGGTCCAGCAGTGACGCGGAAGGGCCCCTCCTCGGAGGGGCCCTTCTTCGTGCTCGCGCTGCTAGATCGCGACGTATCTCGAGTACCCGGAGGTCAGCGACGCCGGGAAGTACTTCTTGTTGCTCGCCTTGACCTTCACGCGCAGGCGCTTGCCCGCGTCGGCGGACTTCACGGTGTACGAGGTCGAAGTCGCGCCCGAGATCGCGGTGCCCTCTCGGTACCACTGCCACTTCAGCTTCGTGCCGGAGGGCCAGCCGGTGCTCTTGGTGGTGACCTTCGCTCCGGTCGTCGCGGTGCCCGAGACCTTGGGCGTGCTGCCTTTCTTGATCGCGGGCTTGGCGACGCCGAAGATGACGACCCAGTAGTGGCCGTAGGGGCCGCCCTTGACGTAGCCGACGCCGACGCCCTTGTAGCTCTTGCCGAGGATGTTCGCCTTGTGGCCGCTGGACTTCATCCAGGCCGACACGGCCGCGGCGGCGCTCGTCTGGCCGGCAGCGAGGTTCTCGCCCGACGACTTCCACCCGGAGGCGCCGATCTTGGCACTGCGCCACGCGGAGCTGCTGTGCGCGAAGATCTTCTTCGTCTTGAGGTGCTTCGCCCAGCTCTCGGCGGCGGAGGTGATGGCGCCGTACGACTTCAACGCGGGAAGACCCGCCTTGGCGCGCTGCTTGTTGATGAGGGCGACCACCTGCTGTTCGGGGGTGGTGGTCGATGCGGCGGCGACGACGGCCGTCGGTGCGGTGACGACGGCGGCCGACGCGGGGGAGGCGGCGGTGCCGACGACCAGCGCCGTGGCGACGGCGAGGCCGGCCAGGGTGCGGCGGGGCAGGGAAAATGGGCGCACGAATACTCCAGGGGGATGCGGGAAAGTGCCCGCCGGGGGAGAGCGGGCCTGTTTCACGGTAGCCAGCAGTGCGCCGATCGCCCTGGTCGAGCGGCGGAATCTCACCGGAATCTCACCGGAACAGGCTCGCCGATGCCAGCTCCGCGTCGGCGTACTGACGGCCCGCCGCGCCCAGTGCCGCACTCACGGCGAGGATCGCGTCATCGACCTGATGCTGCGCCGCACGCCATTGGTCGACGACCCCCTGGAACGCGGCGGAGGCACCGCCGGTCCAGCTGGACTGCAGCTGCGTCAGCTGGGCGAGCATCGCCTGGTTCTCGCTCTGCACCCGCGCGATCGTGCCGCGCATCGCGGCGGTCGCGGTCAAGACGGCGTCGCTGTCGACGGAGTATGCGCTCATCGAAGACCTCCTCGTTCGAAGGCCCCACGCTAACGGCGCAGAGGAGTGCCGCTGCGGGTCGCCCGTCGATCTGTGGAGGCTGTCGGCGCCCCGGCGAGCGGGGGAGGAGTCAGCTCTCCGCGGGCGGCTGCGGGCGCCACAGCGGCTGCGTCTGGATCGAGAGGTGCTCCGCGGCATCCCTGGTCTGATCCAGCGGGATCGATACGCGGAACGTCGCGCCCCCGCCAGGGGTGTCGAGCACCGCGACCGAGCCGTGCAGCGCCTCGACGACCGAGGCGACGATCGACAGGCCGAGTCCCGTGCCGCCGGTCTCGCGCGCCCGCGAGGTGTCGGCGCGCCAGAACCGCTGGAAGATCTTCTCCTTGATCTGGTCGGGCACCCCCTCGCCGTGGTCGACCACCTCGATCCAGCCGGCGCCGGCTTCGGAGTCGACGCCGATGCGCAGCTCGATCGGCGAGGTCTCGGCCGTGAAGCGCCGTGCGTTGCCGAGCAGATTGGCGATGACCTGGCGGATGCGGTTCTCATCTCCCAGCACGATGGGCTCGGTCATGGGCGCCCGTGGTGCGGGCGCCGTCGTCAGCGGTGCCGTGTCGTCGGTCGGCCGGCGACGTCGCAGCAGCGACAGCGCCTCTCCGGCGCGGGCGATGGGCGCGGGGCGCCGCCGCGGCGCGGGGGCCGAGGGGGTGGCGGTGCGCTCGACGGCGGGGGCGGCGGGCAGCTGCGCCGTCGTGTCGATGACGGTGACGGTGCGCCCGGGCGAGGCGGCGCGCACGTCGAGCGCCGCGTCGCGGGCGAGGGGGCGCAGGTCGATCGAGACGAAGGCCACGTCGCGGCGCTCGTCGAGACGCGCGAGTGCCAGCAGGTCTTCGACCAGCAGGCCCATCCGCACGGCCTCCTTCTCGATGCGCTCCATCGCCTGGGCGACGTCTTCGTCGGTGTCGATGGCCCCCATGCGGTACAGCTCGGCATAGCCGCGCACGGTGACCAGCGGCGTGCGCAGCTCGTGGCTCGCGTCGCCGATGAACCGCCGCATCTGCTGCACCGTCGCATCGCGCTGCGAGATCGCGGCATCGACCCTGCCGAGCATCGTGTTGATGGCCGCCTTGAGCCTTCCGACCTCGGTGCGCGGCTCGATGTCGGTCATGCGCTGGCCGAAGTCGCCCGCGGCGATCGACATGGCGGTGGCCTCGACCTGGCCGAGACTGCGGAAGGTGAGGGTGACCAGCCACCGCGTCAGCAGCGCCCCCGCGACGATGATGATGACGGCCAGCACGAGATAGATGCCGATGTAGGTGCCGACGAGCCGATTCACCTGCGAGGTGGGCATCGCGATGAGCTGCGTGTAGGCGACGTTGGTGCCCTGGAGCTCCTGCGTCGAGACACTCGCGTGGAACGGCGCGCCGCCGGTGCTGGAGGGGATCGTGAACGGCTCGACCCCCTGCGCCACCGCCAGCGTCAGCGGGAAGGACGCCGGGAAGATCGGGGGATCCTCGGTGCCGTCGCCTCCTCCGGTCGCGATGCGCTGACCGGTCGGGCCGTACACGGCGACGAAATAGTCGATGCCCGCCGAATCGATCGGCTCGAGGACGAGTTCGCCGTCTTCCACGGCGAACTGGAACAGCGAGCTGGCCACGTCGGTGCGGGCCGTCTGCATCAGCTGCGCGTCGAGCGTCGAGATCTGCGTGTTGCGCAGGAACGCCATCGTGCCGAAGCCGGCGGCGAGCACTCCGACCGCGAGCAGCGTGACGGTGACGCCGGTGACCTTCGCGCGCAGGCTGATGCCGCGCCACCACCGGGTGACGGCGTCGCTCTTGCCTACGTGGGCGCCGACAGACACGACTCAGGCGGTCTTGCCGGCCTTGAGCATGTAGCCGAAGCCTCGCTTGGTCTGGATGAGGGGTTCGGTGGAGTGCGGATCGATCTTGCGGCGCAGGTACGAGATGTAGCTCTCGACGATGCCGGCGTCGCCGTTGAAGTCGTACTCCCAGACGTGGTCGAGGATCTGCGCCTTGCTCAGCACCCGATTCGGGTTGAGCATCAGGTAGCGCAGCAGCTTGAACTCGGTGGGGCTGAGGTCGATCGAGGCGTCGCCGACGAGCACGTCGTGGGTGTCCTGATCCATCGTCAGCTCGCCGGCGCGGATGATCGACTCCTCGTCGGCCTGCATCGTGCGCCGCAGGATCGCCTGGATGCGCGCCACGATCTCGTCGAGCGAGAAGGGCTTGGTGACGTAGTCGTCGCCGCCGGCGTTCAGGCCCGTGATCTTGTCTTCGGTGTCGTCCTTGGCAGTCAGGAACAGGATCGGCGCGGTGTACCCGGCCCCCCGCAGACGCTTCGTGACGCTGAAGCCGTTCATGTCGGGCAGCATGACGTCGAGCACGATGAGGTCGGGTTCTTCCTCGAGCACCGCCGAGATCGTCTGGGCCCCGTTGGAGACGGCCCTGACCTGGTAGCCCGCGAACTTCAGGCTCGTGATGAGGAGGTCGCGGATGTTGGGTTCGTCGTCCACGACGAGGATGCGCGGTGCGGTCATAGGGCCATTATGTCCAGGGAACCCCTGTGGCGGCTGGATATCGTGCGGAGAGGCTGCGAGCCCGCCGGGCGGCGCCCGTGCGAGGAGGACCGATGGATGAGCGGATGCTGCGCCTGGGCGCACGGAGCATCGACCTGTCGCGCGAGCTCGCCGTCATGGCGATCGTCAACCGCACGCCGGACTCGTTCTACGACCGCGGGGCCACCTTCGCCCTCGACGCCGCGGTGCGAGCGGGCGTCGCCGCCGTCGAGGCGGGAGCGACGATCGTCGACGTCGGCGGTGTGAAGTTCGCCCCAGGCCCGCCGGTGCCGATCGACGACGAGATCGCCCGCGTCGTTCCCGTCGTGCGCGAGCTCTCGCCCCTCGTGGCGGTGAGCGTCGACACGTTCCAGCCGCAGGTGGCCGCCGCCGCGATCGCGGCCGGGGCGGTCGTCATCAACGACACGACGGGCCTGCGCGATCCGCGCCTGGCCGACGTGATCGCCGACTCCGACGCGGCGGTCGTCATCGCGCACAGCCTCGCCGCGCCGCGCACCGTGCTGCCGCAGCCCCGATACGCCGATGTCGTCACCGAGGTGCGCGCCTTTCTGGCCGAGCGGCTCGACGCCGCCCTCGCCCGCGGCATCCCGCGCGATCGCATCGTGCTGGATCCCGGTCATGACCTCAACAAGAACAGCCGGCACTCGCTCGAGCTCACGCGTCGGATCGACGAGCTGACGACTCTGGGCCCGCCGGTGCTGGTGGCCCTGTCGAACAAGGATTTCGTGGGCGAGACGCTCGGCCGCGACCGCGGCGAGCGGCTCGCCGGCTCGCTCGCCGCGGCGGTCTGGTGCGTCACCCACGGCGCGCGCATCGTGCGTGCGCACCACGTGCGCGAGACCGTCGACGCGCTGCGGATGATCGAGGCGATCATCGGGTGGCGGCAACCTGCGCGTCTCGAGCACAACATGCGGCCGGAGGGCAACAGCTGAACCCTGCCGCGCGCCGCGTGCGGCAGCATCCGTCGTCCACGATCATGGAGGGATGACGACGCCCCTCTCGTTGCCCTCCGCCCTGCCGCCCGTCGCCGTTGCGGCCCCGCGGCCCGCGCCGCGCGCGCTCCCCGCCGATGCCGCCGACCCCGGGCTCGCCTTCCACCGGCTCGTGTTCGCGCGGCGGCGTTCGGGCTGGTGGACTCCGCTGGTCACCGGCGCCGTCGGCATCGCGTTCTACTTCGCGTTCCTGGTGATGATCGTCGTGGCCGCGGTCGTGGCGATGCTCCTCAACCCCGACGTCGCGCAGTGGGTGCTGCAGATGACGGACTCGCTCGAGTTCGACTTCGCCGACCCCGCGATGCTGGCGGTGATGCTGGGCTCGATCGTGCTCATGCTGCCGGCCTACGTGCTCGCGTCGCTGCTGATCAACGGACGGCGGCTGGGCCTCATCTCGTCGGTCGTCGGGCGCCTGCGGTGGAGGTGGATGCTGCTGTGCGCGGGCGTCGCGCTGCTCGTGTTCGTCGTCTCGACGGCCGTGTCGCTGCTGATCCCCGCCGACCCGTCGGCCGGCGGTGCGGTGCTCATGCCCGAGGACAACCCGCAGCTGTGGTGGTCGCTGGCGGTGCTGATCGTGCTCGTGCCGCTGCAGGCGACGGCGGAGGAGTACGTCTTCCGCGGCTACCTGCAGCAGGCCATCGGGCGCTGGCTGCGGCATCCGGCCTTCGCGATCCTGCTGCCGGTGCCGTTCTTCGTGCTCGGCCACGCCTACGACCTGCTCGGGCAGACCAGCGTCGCGGTGTTCGCGATCGTGGCCGGCTGGCTCACGTGGCGCACGGGAGGGCTCGAGGCCGGCATCGCGCTGCACGTCGTGAACAACCTGCTCGCGTTCCTGCTGTCGCTGGCGGGCATGAGCGATGTCAACGACAGCTCGCCCGGCGTGGCGGACTTCGTGTTCTCGACGGTCGTGACCGTCGCCTACGCCGTCATCGTCGAGCTGCTCGTGCGGCGCGCGCACACGCGGCGCACGCTCGTGATCCCGCCGTCAGGTCAGGCCACGAGCGAGTCGGCGTCCATCATCGTGTAGCTGTAGCCCTGCTCGGCCAGGAACCGCTGGCGGTTCTGCGCGAAGTCCTGGTCGACGGTGTCGCGGGCGATGAGCGTGTAGAAGCTCGCGGTGTTGCCGCTCTGCTTGGGGCGCAGCAGTCGCCCGAGGCGCTGAGCCTCCTCCTGCCGGGAGCCGAACGAGCCTGACACCTGGATCGCGACCGAGGCCTCCGGGAGGTCGATGGAGAAGTTCGCGACCTTCGAGACCACGAGCACCGAGATCTCGCCCACGCGGAACGCCTGGTAGAGCTGCTCGCGCTCGTCGACGGGGGTGGCCCCGGTGATCTTCGGGGCGTCCAGGGCCTCTGCGAGCGTGTCGATCTGGTCGAGGTACTGTCCGATCACGAGGATCTGCTCGCCCGCGTGGCGGGCGACGAGGTCGCGCACCACCGGGATCTTCGCCGGTGCGGTCGCCGCCAGCCGGTAGCGGTCCTCGTCGGCGGCTGCCGCGTACTCGAGGCGGTCGTCATCGGGCAGGTCGATGCGCACTTCGTAGCAGACGGCGGGGGAGATGAAGCCCTGGGACTCGATCTCCTTCCACGGTGCGTCGAAGCGCTTGGGGCCGATGAGGCTGAACACATCGCCTTCGCGGCCGTCCTCCCGCACGAGGGTCGCCGTCAGCCCCAGGCGCCTGCGGGCCTGCAGGTCGGCGGTGAGCTTGAAGACCGGCGCGGGGAGCAGATGCACCTCGTCGTAGACGATCAGGCCCCAGTCCAGGGCGTCCAGTAGCGCGAGGTGGGCGTACTGGCCCTGCCGCTTGGCCGTGAGGATCTGGTAGGTCGCGATCGTGACCGGCTTGACCTCCTTGACCTGGCCGGAGTACTCGCCGATCTCCTCCGGCTTCAGCGAGGTGCGCTTGAGCAGCTCGTCGCGCCACTGCCGTGCGCTGACGGTGTTGGTGACCAGGATGAGGGTCGTCGTGCGCGTCGCGGCCATGGCACCCGCTCCCACGAGGGTCTTCCCCGCGCCGCAGGGGAGCACCACCACCCCCGAGCCGCCTTCGGCGAACGTGTCCACCGCGTGGCGCTGATAGGGGCGCAGCGCCCAGCCGTCTTCTGCCAGATCGATCGGATGCGGCGTCCCGGGCGTGTAGCCGGCCAGATCTTCCGCGGGCCAGCCGATCTTCAGCAGCTCCTGCTTGATGTGCCCGCGCGCCCACGCGTCGACGACGTAGGTGTCGGCGGTGGGGTGGCCGATGAGCAGCGGCTGGATGCGCTTGTTGCGCGAGACCTCGGCCAGCACCGCCTTGTCGGTGGATCGCAGCACCAGCAGGCCCTCGTCGTCGCGCTCGATGACGAGGCGCCCGTACCGGCCGACGGTCTCGCGGATGTCGGTCGACACCGACGGCGGCACCGGGAAGCGCGACCAGCGGTCGAGGGTGTCGAGCATGTCGTGCGCGTCGTGCCCGGCGGCACGTGCGTTCCACAGCCCCAGGCGCGTGATGCGGTAGGTGTGGATGTGCTCGGGCGCGCGTTCGAGTTCTGCGAAGACGGCGAGCTCGTGGCGCGCCGATTCGGCGTCGGGGTGCGCGACTTCGAGCAGCACCGTGCGGTCGCTCTGCACGATGAGGGGACCATCAGCCATAACGGGCCATTCTACCGGCCGCGGCGATGGGCCCGGTCCGTCAGGGCGCGGTGGCGACGCGCAGGATGTGCGAGACGGGCAGGGTGCGCTCGACGTCGGCCGCGCGATCGCGCCCGCGGAGCCTGCCGCCGCCGAGCCCCGTCGCCTCGATGGTGAAGGTGCGCTCGGTGTCGTCCGGCATGCGCACGGCGACCTCGATCACGGCGCGCGCGCGCACCGCCTGCTCGAGCTCCCGCACGAGCCATGCGCCATCGGTGTCGGCGCCCTCGGCCTCGCGCAGCCGGGCTATGAGCGGCGCATACAGCTGCGCCGCGTCCGGGCTCGGCGCCCCAGCGCCCGCCGCGGTGCGGCGGTGCAGCGATTCGGCGGCCCCGGTGGAGTCGACGGCCATGACGGGGTAGCGGGAATCGGCGAGCGCCCAGTAGACCGCGTCGCGCCCGACTCGCGACGTGAGGGCGACCTCGCCGTCGGCGACGAGGCCCAGCGGCCGCAACGCCTGGTCGACGGCGATGGCGTCGCGCAGCGCCCGGTCGGCGGCGGTCACGACGGTGCGCGAGGCGGCGGCATCCCATTCCACGCGCACGCGGCCGTGCCGCGACGCGGTGCTCTGGATGAGGTACTCCAGCGGCTGGGGGATGCCGGTGAGCGAGAGGGCAGAGAGGAACTCCCTGATCGAGGCGGCCGTCTCGCCCTCGGTGAGCGCGCCGCCGAGCGAGTCGGCGCTGAACCGGTAGGTGGAGGCCTGGGCGCGTGACTCGCGGTGGGCCATCGTGCGCAGCCGCAGCTCGAGCGGCGGCGCGAGCGGCCCCGGCGAGATCGCGGTGAGATCGGCCTGCAGATACACGCGGTCGATCTCGGCCGGCAGCGGCGGGTCGACGGGTACCGCGTCGGGCCGCCCCGTGCGCAGCGCCGCGGTCCACGCCGGCTCGGCGCCCGACGGCGCGATGAGTCCCCATCGCACGGCGACGCGCGCGCGGCGCTCGGAGAGCTCTCGCCAGCCCGCGCGCAGCGGGTAGGCGTCGTGCCAGTGGTCGAGGGGCAGGATGCCGCCGCGGGCGCGCACCCCGTCGGGGGCCGCGGCGGCGAGGGCGTCGGCGACGATCCGCCAGCGCCGGGCGGTGGAGGCCTGCAGCCATTCTTCGCCGGCGGCGGTCACCTGCCACTCGCGCTCGGTCGGCGCCAGCAGTCCCGCGGTGCGTGCCGTCTCGACGAGGTCGTCGAGCTCCTCCGGAGTCTCGACCGCGCCGGCGTCGACGAGGCGGCGGCGGTCGACGGCCGATACGGCGCCGCTGCCGGTGCGCGCCAGCGGCAGGTGGGCGGCGGCGAGCAGAACGTCGGCCAGCGCCCCCGTCGTGGTGAACGCGAGTTCGGCGGCGGATGCGGCATCCTGCTCCCGCGCCGGCGTGGGGTCGGGCGGCACGGGCCGATGCTCGAAGGCGTCGGGGTGCGCGCTGCGGGCGGCCTCGACGCGCGCCGTCACCGCTGCGAACGGCGTGCCGTCGGCATCGATGAGCAGCAGGGCGGCCGGCAGCTCGGGCGCGGCGACCCCGGCGGCGAGGCCGACCAGCGCCGCGCGGGGGAGCGAGGTGAGGGCGCGGTCGATCGAGGTGGGCTCGAGCAGCCCGCCGGCCGCGTCGAAGAAGTCGTGCCACGTGGAGCCGGGGCTCACCGCGCGGGCGGCGAAGGTGCGCGCGAGCGCGTCGTCGGTGAGACCGGACAGCCCGGTCGCCAGCGCCCGCTCGTCGGCCACTCAGCTGCCCTTGTTCGCTCGTGCCCTCCGCACGAAGCTCATGATGAGCACGGTCAGCAGCAGCACGAACGCCACGATCGGGGCGAAGTAGACGAGGATCCCGATCACCGGCCAGATGCCGGACTTCATGTCGCCGCCGCTGCTGGAGCCGATCATGATCGCGAAGAAGCAGATCACCGAGAGCGCCAGCAGGCCCAGCGACATGAAAGCCAGGATGCGGTCGATACGACGGATCGGCACGTCGCCGTCGGGAGTGCTGTTGCTCATCCGCCCCAGCCTATCCCCCCGAGGGCCCGGCGGCGGTGCGTGGCGTAGGCTGGGATCGGGGACGCCGTGTCTCCGTTTCCGTCATGCCCGCCCGCGAGCGGCGCGATACACAGCGAGGTCTCCATGCCCACCGGCAAGGTCAGGTTCTACGACGAGGAGAAGGGGTTCGGCTTCATCACCGCAGAAGACGGCCAGGACGTCTTCCTGCACGCCACCGCCCTTCCCGCGGGGGCAGCCGCCCCCACGCAGGGCACGCGCGTGGAGTTCGGGGTGGCCGACGGGCGCAAGGGGCTGCAGGCCCTCGCCGTGCGGGTGCTGGACGCGCCTGTGAGCATGGCCAAGCGCAACCGCATGAAGGCCGACGACATGGCGATCGTGATCGAAGACGTCGTGAAGCTGCTCGACGGCATCGGCGGCGATCTGCGTCACGGCAACTACCCCAAGGGTGCGCAGGCCAAGAAGGTCGCCGCCATTCTGCGCAAGGTGGCCGATGACCTCGACGCCTGAGCCCGAGGCCACGCCCGATCCGGCGCTGATCGAGGCGCACGATCTCGCGCTCGCCGCGCTGCGCGAGATCACCCCGGAGCGCACGATCGGCCCCGCCGCGGGCTACCGGCTCGAAGACGAGGGCGTCGTGTCGCTGCGCTTCGAGAATCGCCTGGGCGGCTACCCCGGCTGGTACTGGACGGTCTCGCTCGCGCGCGTGGAAGGTGCCGAGCCCACGGTGCTCGAGGTCGAGCTGCTGCCGGGCGACGGCGCGCTGCTGGCGCCCGATTGGGTGCCGTGGGCGGTGCGACTGGCCGAGTACCAGGCGACGCAGGCGGCGCTCGCCGAAGCGGCCGAGGGCGAAGACGGCGCCGATGACGATCTCGACGACGTCGAAGACGGCGACGACCTCGACGATGACGACGACGTCGAAGACCTGGACGCCGCGGACTTCGACGAGGACGGATCGCCCATCCTGCACGCCGGAGACCTCGACGGCGTCGACATCGACGAACTCGACGACGACTCGGACGACGAGGACGCCGAAGACGACGACGACTCGGACGACGAGGACGCCGACGACGAGGGCGACGACTCCGACGACTGAGGTCAGCGCACCGTGAAGGTCGCGCTCAGCAGGTCGTCGTCACGCGACGACGGGCCGACCAGCAGATCGAACGCGCCTGGCTCGACGATGCGGCGACCGGCCGCATCCACGATCGTGCAGTCGGCCACCGGCAGGGTGAGCTCCACGGTCGCCTCGGCGCCGGGGGCGAGGTCGACGGTGCGGTACGCCTTGAGCTCTCTGTCTGCCCAGCTCACCGAGGCGACCTGGTCGCGCACATAGACCTGCACGACCTCGCGGGCGGGCCGTGAGCCGGTGTTGCGCACAGTCACGACGGCGCGCACCTCGGTGTCGGGGTGCTCGTCGACGATGCGGAGGTCGGAGTACTCGACCGTCGTGTACGACAGCCCCTCGCCGAACACGTGCGCCGGGCTCTGGGTGAGGTCGGCGTAGCGGTCGCCGTGCTGCCCGCGGATCTGGTTGTAGTACGTCGGCTGCTGGCCGACGTGACGGGCGAACGAGATCGGCAGGCGACCGGTGGGCTCGATGACGCCCCGCAGCAGCTCGGCGATCGCGCGGCCGCCCTGCATGCCGGGGTTCGCCGCCCACACCAGCGCGGCGGCACGTGCCGCCGACGGCGGCAGCACGAGGGGCTTGGACGCCAGCAGCACCACGACGACAGGCGTGCCGGTGGCCACGAGCGCGTCGAGCAGCGCGATCTGGCCGCCGATCAGGTCGAGGGTCGCCGTGGATCTGCCCTCGCCGACCAGCTCGACCCGATCGCCGACGACGGCGACGACGACGTCGGCCCGCTCGGCGGCCGCGACGGCCTCGGCGATGAGGGCCTCGTCGGGCGGGGTGGGCACGACCACCTGCGGGCGGGGCTGCCCGTCGGGGAAGAACGCCCCCGCGGGGTCTTCGGCCAGGGTCAGGATGCCGGCGCCGACGGCGTGCTCGATGACACAGCCGTCCGGAGCCTGCGCGCGCAGCCCGTCGAGCACCGTCGTGATCATCTCGCGCGGGTGCCCGTTCGGCAGCCAGTCGGCCTGCCCCGACGAGCCCGCCCAGTCGCCCAGCTGGGTCTGCGCGTCGTCGGCGAGCGGGCCGACGACCGCGATGCGCCGCGTGCCGGGGCAGAGCGGCAGCGTGCCGTCGTTGCGCAGCAGCACGAGCGAGCGCCGAGCGGCCTCGAGGTTGAGCGCCGTGTGCTGGGCGCTCGCGACGACCTCGCCGATGCGGGCGTGGTCGGGCAGTCGGGGGTCTTCGAACAGGCCGAGTTCGAACTTGAGGGTCAGGATGCGGGCGACCGCGCGGTCGAGGTCGCTCTCGGCGAGGAGGCCCTGTGCGATGGCGTCGAGGGCGCCCTGATAGAAGCCGGGAGTCGTCATCACCATGTCGTTGCCGGCCCTCACCGCCGCCGCCGACGCGTGGGCGTAGTCGGGCTGCACCCGCTGCTCCCACACCATGCGACCCACGTTGTCCCAGTCGGTGATGAGGGTGCCGGTGTAGCCCCACTCGCCTCGGAGCACGTCGTTCAGCAGCCACTCATTGACGGTGATCGGCACGCCGTCAGTCGTCTGGTAGCCGAGCATGAAGGTGCGGCAGCCCTCTTTCGTGACCCGCTCGAACGGCGGCAGGAACCATGAGCGCAGCTTTCGAGGGGAGATATCGGCCTCGCTCGCGTCGCGCCCGCCCTGCGTCTCGGAGTAGCCGGCGAAGTGCTTGGCGGTGGCCAGGATCGCGGTGGGGTCGGCCAGACCATCGCCCTGGTAGCCGCGCACCATCGCCGAGGCCAGCTCGCCGATGAGGAAGGGGTCTTCGCCGAAGGTCTCGTCGACCCGGCCCCAGCGGAGGTCGCGCGCGATGCACAGCACGGGAGAGAAAGTCCAGTGGATGCCGGTGGCGGCGACCTCGACGGCCGTCACGCGCGCCACCCGCTCGAGCAGCTCGGCATCCCACGAGGCGGCCATGCCGAGCTGGGTCGGAAAGATGGTGGCGCCCTCGAAGAACGAGTGCCCGTGGATGCAGTCCTCTGCCACGAGAAGCGGGATGCGCAGACGGGTGCGGGCGACCAGCTCGTGCGCGAGCGCGAGGCGGGCGGGGGAGGCGTGCAGGATCGAGCCGACGTGCTGGTGAACCACCTGCTGCTCGACGTCGTCGCGCGCGTCGAGCTGCAGCATCTGCCCCACCTTCTCTTCGACGGTCATGCGTCCGAGCAGGTCGGCGACGCGGTCAACGACGGGCAGTGCGGTGTCGAGGTAGGGGGTGTCGACGGCGAGGGTCACGAATCTGCTCCAGGTGATGCGGGGGAGGAGGTGGGTCGGCGGACGGCGGTCACGCCGCTGGTGACGGCGATGCCCTTCTTGCGGAGGGCCCTGGCGCGCTCGCCGGCCGAGCGCAGGCGCGGATTGACGTACTCGTCGATGCCGAAGTTGATGAGAGACAGCGCGGTGCCCAGCAGCGCGATGCACAGGCCCGCCGGGATGTACCACCACCAGTAGTCGGGGAACGCGCCGTTCTGCTGCGCCCAGAACAGGATCGTGCCCCAATTGAGGTTGGTGATGGGGATCACCCCGATGAAGGCGAGGGTCGTGAGCCCCAGGACGGCGGCGGTCACGGTGCCCACGAAGCTCGAGGCGATGATCGCCATGAGGTTCGGCAGCATCTCGACCGTGATGATGCGGTGCAGCGGCTCGCCGTTCGCGCGGGCGGCCTGCACGAAGTCGCGGCTGCGCAGCGACATGGTCTGGGCGCGCAGCACGCGCGCGCCCCACGCCCAGCCGGTGATGGCGAGCACCGCCGCGATCAGGAACAGGCTCGGGTCGTCGTACTGCGAGGCGATGATGATCATCAGCGGCAGTCCTGGGAGCACGAGGAACACGTTCGTCAGCGCCGACAGCGACTCGCTGCGCCACCCCGAGATCATGCCGGCGGTCACCCCGACGGCGATCGCGATGACGGTCGCGATGATGCCGGCGAGGAACCCGACCACGAGCACCCCGCGGGTGCCGTAGACGAGCTGGCTGAAGACGTCTTCGCCCATGTGGGTCGTGCCCAGCAGGTGCTGCCAGGAGGGCGGCTGCTTGAGCGCCGTGTAGTCCTTCTCGAGCGGGCCGTAGGGGGCGATCAGGTCTTGGAAGATCGCGACGATCACGAAGAACCCGAGGATCGCCAGGCCGGTGACCGACTTGGGGTTGCGGAACATCGCGAACGAGGCCCCGAGGCGCCGCCACGAGCGCACCGGGGGCCGGAAGGTCTCGGGCTCGGCCGCTTCGAGGGCCGTGGTGGTGGGGATCGTCATGTCAGGCCTCCAGCTGCCGCGCGCGCGGGTCGAGGATCGCGTAGGCGATGTCGGCGAGGATGTTGGCCACGAGCACCGCGAGGGTGATCACGAGGAACAGCCCCTGCATGAGCGGGTAGTCCTTGGCCGTCGTGGCGTCCAGCAGCAGCTTGCCGACGCCCGGGTACGAGAAGACGAGCTCCATCACGAGCGTGCCGCCGACGATGAACCCGAGCGAGAGCGCGAAGCTCGACAGCTGCGGGAGCATGGCGTTGCGCGACGCGTAGGTGGTGACGACCCGCTGCGGCGACAGGCCCTTGGCCTGCGCGACGGTGATGTAGTCCTCGTCGAGCACCGTGATCATCATGTTGCGCATGCCCAGCATCCATCCGCCGAGCGACGCGACGACGATCGTGAGGGCGGGCAGGGTGCCGTGGTAGATCACGTCGCCGATGAATTCGAGGGTCCAACCAGGGTCGGCGCCCTTGGAGTAGGCGTGCGACGAGGGGAACCAGCCGAGCGCCGTCGAGAAGACCGCGATGGCGATCAGGCCCATCCAGAAGTAGGGCACCGTCGAGAAGAAGCTCGCGATCGGGATGAGGGCGTCGGATCCGCGGCCTCGCCGCCACCCGATGATCGCCCCGGCTGCGGTGCCCAGCACGAAGGAGATGATCGTCGCGATGCCCACGAGCCCCACCGTCCACGGCAGCGCCGAGGCGATGACGTCGGTGACCGGTGCCAGACCGTGCGAGAACGAGCGGCCGAGGTTGCCGCTGATGAGCAGCCCCCAGTAGTCGAGGTATTGCTGCAGCAGGCTCTTGTCGGTGTCGAGCCCGAAGAGGGTGCGCAATGCGTCGGCCGCCTCCGGGCTGACCTTGCCCTGGTTCTTGGCGAGATAGGCCGAGACCGGGTCGCCCTTCATCATGCGCGGCAGGAAGAAGTTGATGGTGATGGCCGCCCACGCGGTGAACGCATAGAACAGGATGCGGCGCGAGACGAATCTCATCGGGCACCCCGTTCCGTGGCGAAATGCCGATCGGGGTCGGGCGAGGCGTCGCGCAGGGCGCGGGTGTAGGGGTCCTGCGGGTTGAGGATCACGTCGTCTGCGGGTCCCGTCTCGACGACCCGGCCGTGGTGGAGCACCATGATCTCGTCGCTGAAGTGGCGGGCGGTGGCCAGGTCGTGGGTGATGTAGAGCACGCCCAGGTCGCTCTCGCGCTGCAGGTCGGCGAGCAGATTCAGCACGCCCAGGCGGATCGACA
Organism: Microbacterium fluvii; assembly: GCF_025515205.1. Classification (GTDB taxonomy): domain Bacteria; phylum Actinomycetota; class Actinomycetes; order Actinomycetales; family Microbacteriaceae; genus Microbacterium; species Microbacterium fluvii. Next base: position 923,830 of record NZ_JAOPFX010000001.1, read on the forward strand.
CGTCGAGCATCGAGACGGGCTCGTCGGCGATGAGGAGGGACGGGCGGGATGCCAGGGCCCTGGCGATCGCGACGCGCTGCCGCTGTCCGCCGCTCAGCTCGTGCGGGCGCCGGTCGATCGTGGCATCGACGTCGAGCCGCACGCGCTCGAGCAGCCGGCGCACTTCGCCCTCGACCTCGGCCGGCGGCACGACGCGGTCGAGCCGCAGCGGCCGCTCGAGGTGGTGACGGATCGTGTGGTACGGGTTCAGCGACGCGAACGGGTCTTGGAAGACCATGCGCACCTGCTGGCGGTACCGCCGCAGCGCGCGGCCAGAGCGGGGGATCGGCGCGCCGTCGAGCAGCACCTCGCCGGAGGTGGCGCGCTCGAGCTGCGTGATGATCTTGGCGATCGTCGACTTGCCGCTGCCGCTCTGACCGACCAGGGCGATCGTGCGGCCGGGGGTCAGGGCGAACGACACGTCGTCGAGGGCGAGCATGGTGCCTGCGCCCCGCACGCGGTAGCGCTTGGTGACGTGCCGGAATTCGAGTGTGGTCATCGCGCGGCCTCCTCGCCGGCGGCGCGCACGAACCCGCCGCGCTCGCCGGTGAGGCTCGGGAACGAGCCGAGCAGCGTGCGGGTGTAGTCGTGCCGGGGGTGGCGGTAGAGGTTCTCGGCGGTGTCGAGCTCGACGATGCGCCCCTCGCGCATCACGGCGATGCGGTCGGAGATCTCCAGCAGCAGCGGCAGGTCGTGCGTGATGAACACCACCGAGAAGCCGAACTCGTGGCGCAGATCGGAGATCTGCCGCAGGATCTCGCGCTGCACGAGCACGTCGAGGGCGGTCGTCGGTTCGTCCATGATCATCAGCTGCGGCCGCAGGGCCAGGGCCATCGCGATCATGACGCGCTGGCGCATGCCCCCGGAGAGCTCGTGGGGGAACGAGCGCAGCCGGTCGCGGCCGACCCCGACGATCTCGAGCAGGTCGCCGCATTCCTGCCTGCGCGCCTTCGCACTCATGCCGGGGCGGTGGGTGGTGAACACGTCGTCGAGCTGGCGGCCCACCGTGATGACGGGGTTGAGGGCGTTCATTGCCCCCTGGAAGACCATCGAGGCCTTCGCCCAGCGGAAGCGGCGGATGCCGGCATCCGTCAATTCGCCCACGCGGATGCGGGTGCCGTCGGCGTCGTGGAAGACCACCTCGCCGCCGGTGATGACGGCCGGCGGCTTGAGCAGCCGCTGCACGCCGTAGGCGAGGGTCGTCTTGCCGCAGCCGGACTCGCCGGCCAGGCCCAGGATCTCGCCGCGGCGGAGGTCGAGTGAGACCTCGCGCACGGCGTGGACGGGGGGATCCACGTCGTAGGTGACGCTGAAGTCGGAGATCGTCAGCAGAACGTCGTCGGTCATGTGCACAGTATTCCGGGGGAGGGCGGGTGGGATTCCGGGCCGGGGTGGAAGCCCCGGCCCGGAACCGCAGGGGGTGGATCAGCCCGCGGGCTGCAGCTTCGTCAGGATGTACACCGCCGTCGGCTGCGTCGGGTCGGCGGGAACGTACGGGTCGTCCTCGCCGGGCCAGCCGACGTAGTTGCGGGTGTTGTACTCCGCGATCGAGGGGCGGGTGCCGATCGGCATCGCGGGCACCTCGTCGACGAAGATCTTCTGCACCGTCGCCAGGGCCTCGGCGCGCACGGCGTCGTCGGTCGTGCTGGCGTAGGTGGCCAGGGCCTCGGTCGCCTCGGGGCTGTCGAAGCGGCCGAAGTTGAAGTCCGCCGCCTCGCCGAGCGGCGTGAGGAACCGGCCGTCCATCTGGTCGCTGTACAGGTCGTACGGCGTCGCACCGCCGTCGGTCCAGTGCAGGATCGCCTGGAAGTCGCCCTCGCCCTTGGCCGCCCACCAGCTGTCGGCGTCCGGCGTGTCGACGGCCGCCTCGACGCCGAGCTGCTTGACCGAGTCGGAGATGAGGCTGATGCCGGTGACGTAGTCGTTCCAGCCCTGCGGCACCGACAGCGTGAAGGTCACCTTCTCGCCGTCGGGGTCGACGAGGGTGTCGCCGTCCCACGTGTAGCCGGCCTCTTCGAGCACGGCCTTGGCGCCGTCGACGTCGACCGCGTACGACTGGCTCGCGTACTCGTCGGAGATGAAGGCGTCGCCGGCGGGAGTCGGCAGACCCGTCACCGAGGTGAGCTCTGGCACGCCGCCCTCACGGGCGATCTCGGCGTGCTTGGCGCGGTCGATGACCATGTTGACGGCGGTGCGGAATGCGACGTCGTCGAAGGGCTTCTCGGTGGTGTTGACGAACATCGTGTCGATCGCGAGGCCCGCGGCCGCCCAGTACACGTTGTGCTCGGCGTCCTTGTCGATGTAGGCGGACTGCACGTTCGGGATGAACGCCTGCGCCCAGTCGGCCTCGCCGTTCGCCAGCGCCGTCGTGAGCGCCGTGTTGTCGGCGTACGAGACGTAGTACAGCGTCGGCACGGCCAGCTCGCCGCCCCAGTAGTCGTCGCGCGCGGTGAGCTCGACGGCCTGCGTGTCGAACTTCGACAGCACGTAGGGGCCGGTGCCCACGGGGTCTTCGTTGACGAAGGTGGTGGGGTCGTCGACGTCCTTCCAGATGTGCTCGGGCACGATCAGGGTGTGCAGCACCTTGTCCTGCTTGATGAACATCGGGTTGGCGAAGGCGATCGTGGCCACGTCGCCGTCGACGGAGACGTCGGTGATGCCCAGCGCCTTGGTGTCGAGGGCCGGGGTGTCCTTGATGAGCTGGAACGTGAAGGCGATGTCGTCTGCCGTGAACTCCTCGCCGTCGTTCCAGGTGGCGCCGGCGCGGGCCTTCAGCTGCACCGACGTGTAGTCGTCTGACCACGTGATCTCTTCGGCCAGCCACGGCACGACGTCGGCGCTGGGGTCTGCCAGGTTGACGATGCCCAGCGGCTCGAAGATCGCGTTCGCGTAGCCGAGCTTCAGCGCCGACGAGTCGCCGACCCACGGGTTGTTGCCCTCCGTGGTGATCGGGCCGTCGGGCTTGGCGATCGTCAGTGCCGCGCCTGCCTCGGGTGCAGCGGATTCCTCAGTGCTGTTGCTGGATGAGCAGCCGGTGAGCACCAGCGCCGCGGCCAGGCCGACGGCGACCAGTGAGGACGTGAGCCTCATTGCTTCTCCTTCTCGGTGGATCCGGACGACGACGTCGCGGATCTGGGTGGTGGCGCCAACTTACAATCAAGTAAGTAAGTGTTGCAAGTACACTCTGATCATGAGCATGCAACGGCACCAGCCGAAGTCGCGGCCGGAGACCATCGCGCGTCGCCGGGAGATCGTCAAGGCCGCCGCAGAGGTGTTCGGGGCGAAGGGATACACGGGCGGGACGCTCGTCGACATCGCCGAACAGGTGGGCATGACCCACGCCGGGATCCTGCATCACTTCGGCTCCAAGGATCAGCTGCTGCTCGAAGTGCTCGCCTACCGCGACGAGACCGACGTCGAGGCCCTGGAGGGCAGGCACATCCCCGACGGCGCCGACCTGTTCCGCCACCTCGTGCGCACGGCCTTCGCCAACGAGGAGCGCGCAGGCATCGTGCAGTCGTTCGTCGTGCTCTCCGCCGAATCGGTGACCGACGAGCATCCGGCGCGCGAGTTCTTCCGCGGGCGCTATGAGACCCTCCGAGGCGAGATCGAGCACGCGTTCGGCGTCATGTGCGACCAGGCGGGCATCGACGAGCCCGACACCGTCGCGGCCGCGGCCGCCGGCATCCTCGCCGTCATGGACGGCCTGCAGGTGCAGTGGCTGCTCGAGCCCGACGGCGTCGCGCTCGCCGAATCGACCGAGTTCGCGATCTCGGCGATCGTGTCGGCGGTGCTGGGTCAGCCGTTCAGGTTCTCAACCGTGTAGTCGATGCACTTGATCAGCTGACGCACGTCGTCGGGCTCGATCGAGACGAACGTCGCGACGCGCAGTTGGTTGCGGCCGAGCTTGCGGTAGGGCTCGGTGTCGACGATGCCGTTGGAGCGCAGGCTCGCCGCGACCGCGGCCGCATCGACCGACTCGTCGAAGTCGATGGTCACGACCACCTGGGAGCGGTCGGCGGGGTCGGCCACGAACGGTGTCGCGAACGACGAGGCCTCGGCCCACTCGTAGAGCGCCGCGGACGACTCACGGGTGCGGGCATCCGCCCACTGCAGACCGCCAGAGGCGGTCATCCACTCCAACTGCTTGTCGAGTAGGAACAGCGTCGACAGGGCCGGGGTGTTCAGCGTCTGGTTCAGCCGCGAGTTGTCGAGGGCCTGCTTGAGGCTCAGGAACTCGGGGATGTAGCGACCGGATGCGGCGATGCGCTCGATCCGCTCGATCGCCGCAGGCGAGACCAGGGCGAACCACAGCCCGCCGTCGGAGCCGAAGTTCTTCTGCGGCGCGAAGTAGTAGACGTCGGCGTTGCGGATCGAGAAGTCGATGCCGCCTGCGGCGCTGGTCGCGTCGATGACGGTGAGAGCGCCCTCGTCGCCGTCGACCCGTGTGATCTGGGTCGCGACACCGGTCGAGGTCTCGTTGTGCGGCCAGGCGTACACGTCGACGCCCTCCACGGCCTCGGCGACGGTGCTGGTGCCGGCCGGCACCTCACGCACATCGGGGGCCTCGAGCCAGGGGGTCTTCGCCGCCTTGGCGAACTTGCCGCCGAACTCGCCGAACACGAGGTGCTGGCTGCGCTTCTCGATGAGACCGAACGCCGCGGCATCCCAGAACGCCGTCGATCCGCCGTTGCCGACGATGACCTCGTAGCCGGCGGGAGCGCGGAACAGGTCGCTGAGCTGGATGCGCACCTGCCCGACGAGGTTCTTCACTGGGGCCTGCCGGTGAGACGTGCCCAGCAGCGCCGCACCCGGCCCCGCCAGCTCTGCGAGCTGCTCGGCACGCACCTTCGAGGGGCCGCAGCCGAAGCGACCGTCGGCGGGCAGGATTTCACGGGGGAGTGCGACGTGGGCCATAGCACGATTCTAGGGACGCCCCGCGACCGTCTGCGCCCCGATAGGCTGGACGGGCACGCTTCGCACTCTCTTCGAGGACCAGATGGCCGACCTGATCGACACCACCGAGATGTACCTGCGCACGATTCTCGAACTCGAGGAGGAGGGCATCGTCCCGCTGCGCGCGCGCATCTCCGAGCGCCTCGGCCACTCCGGCCCCACCGTGTCGCAGACCGTCGGGCGCATGGAGCGCGACGGGCTGGTCGTCGTCTCGGAGGACCGCACCCTCGAGCTCACCGGCGACGGCCGTCAGAAGGCCGTCGACGTGATGCGCAAGCACCGCCTCGCCGAGCGCCTGCTGTCCGATGTCATCGGACTCGACTGGGCGTACGTGCACGAAGAGGCCTGCCGCTGGGAGCACGTGATGAGCGAGCAGGTGGAGCGGCGCCTCGTCGAACTGCTCGGCCACCCCACCGAGTCGCCCTACGGCAACCCCATCCCCGGGCTCGCCCAGCTCGGCGACATCGCGGCCAATGCCTTCGATCAGGGCGTGATCGGTCTCGTGCGCCGGCTCAACCTCGAAGGCGGCCCCGTCACGGGCACCGTGCGGCGCCTGGCGGAGCCTGCCCAGGTCGACCCCGAGCTGCTGCAGCAGCTCAAGAGCGCGGGCGTCATGCCGGGAGCGACCGGCGACTTCCGCTTCAGCGAGGGGTACGTGCTGGTGCAGATGCACGGCAGCGACGAAGCCCTCGAGCTTCCCGTCGAGGTCGCCTCGCACATCTTCCTGGTCGACGAGACCGCCTGATCCGCGCCGGCGAGACCGCCTGATCCGCGCCGGCGAGACGCCTCCTCCCGATCGCCGAACGTTCACCCGCTCTCCACCGTTCGGGTGCCGCAGCGTGACAATTTCGTTATCTTCAGGTACCGTGGACGGGTCCACAGGCGAGAAGCCCGCCGACGGATCCCGCGCAGATTGCCTCCCCGGCTCGTCGTCTGCGCAGGCAAACCCGCACAGTGCACCCCGATGCACCTGCTGACGAGCCAGCGCTTCGGCGCAGAGGCGCCGGAGGACTGAGTTTGGCTGAAGAGAACGAGACGGCACCCCCCGCCGACCGTGACGACGCGACGCGCCTGAGCCGCAGGAGCGATCGACGACCGGTCGCGCGCAAGCCGCGACTCGCTGTCCGCATCGCGCGCCCCGCGCGCACCCGGCCGCGGGGCACCGCCAAGCCGCTGCGCAGCCTCGTGATCCTCACGATGGTCGGCGGTCTCGTCGCCACCGTCGCCCTCCCCGCCTACGGCGCGTGGCGCACCACCGAGGTCGAAGCCGTCACTCTGCAGCAGGTCGCCGCCGACAACGCACAGTCGCTCGTCGTGGCCTCCGACGCCACCAGCACCGACCTCGACCGCGACAGCTATTCGGCCACGACCTCGGCCGAGATCGCGAAGAAGAAGGCCGAAGAGGCCGCCGCCGCCCGCGCCAAGGCGCTTGCGGCGTCCACCGCATCGGCCTCGTCGATGCTCGCCTCTGTCGACCTCTCGATGGTCGCCCCCGGCAGCGGCGAGGTGCGCTGGCCGATCTCGGGCTACACGCTCGGCGACGGCTTCCGCTCGCGCGGCGGCGCCCACATGGGAATCGACATGCTGGCGCCCGCCGGCACCCCCATCTATGCGGCCGCGGCCGGCGTCGTGCGCGTCTCGCAGGAGAGCTTCGGCGGCTACGGCGTGGCCGTCACGATCGACCACGTCATCAACGGCGTCAAGGTCTCGACCCTCTATGGGCACATGACCTACGGCAGCCGGCAGGTCTCGTCCGGGCAGACCGTCAAGGTCGGCCAGCTGATCGGCCTCGTCGGCAGCACGGGCCGCTCGACCGCGAACCACCTGCACTTCGAGGTGTTCATCAACGGCTCGAACGTCGACCCGCTGTCCTGGCTCAAGTCCAACGCCGGCTGAACATTCCGCGAACGTGCGACACGCGCGGCCGCGTATACGGCCCCGGTGTCTGCGGGGTGCATTAGCCTGAAACCCGACGCTGGGAGAAGCGGAGGGAAGCCGATGGGCAGCGTGCCGAGCATCCGAACCATGGATGCGCTCGGGCGCCTCGTTCTTCGGCATCGTACGAGTGGATGCTGCGGCTCTGCCGTCGCGCGTGGGCGCTGTCTGTGAGACAGCGCCTTTTTCGTGCCCTTTCGCCTGTCGCAGTCGTCGTTGATTCGAATACCGAGAAGCCGTCCCGGCCATTCGAGAGGACGAGAGATGCGCACACTGGTGCTCAATGCGGGGTATGAGCCGCTGGCCGTCGTGTCGTTCAAGCGGGCGATCGTGCTCGTGATGAACGAGAAGGCGGTCGTCGTCGAGCAGGTCGACGCCGATCCGGTCTGGGGACCGTCGGCCGTCTACGACCGACCCGCCGTGATTCTGCTGACCCGCTACGTGCGGATCCCGTCGAGCCGGCTCGTGCCGGTGACCAGACGCGGGGTGCTGCGTCGTGATGGGCATCGCTGCGGCTACTGCGGAAAGAGCGCCTCGACGATCGACCACATCCTGCCGCGTTCGCGCGGTGGGGCCGACTCGTGGGAGAACCTCGTGGCATGCTGCCTGCGCTGCAACAACGTCAAGGGCGATCGCACTCCGCAGGAGATGGGCTGGGAACTCACCATCGCGCCGCAGCCTCCGCGCGGCGCGCACTGGACGGTGCGCGGTGCCGAGCGCGCCGACCCGGCCTGGGAGCCCTACCTGGCACTGGCCGCCTGAGCGCTCGGCGGCTCATCGAGCAGGGTGAGCCATCGTGCGAGGATCGGCTCGATCGCCGCGGCGTCGGCCGTGCCGAGGTCGTCGAGCAGGCGCTGCTCGTTGGCCAGATGCGCCTCGAACGCGCGGTCGATGAGGTCGCGGCCGTGCGCCGTGAGACGCACGGCGCGCCGCCGCGCGTCGCCGTCGCCGGTGCGACGTTCGACGAGGCCCCGTGACTCGAGCCGGTCGACGCGCTTGGTGAGTCCGCCGGTGGTGACCAGCGTGCGCCCGGCGAGGTCGCCGGCCAGCAGCTCGTAGGGGGAGCCCGCCTTGCGCAGAGTGGCCAGCACATCGAACTCGCCTTCGCTCAGGCCGAACTCGGCGTAGACGGTCACCAGGCGCGCGGTCAGCTCGATGGCCACGCGGTGCAGGCGACCGATCACGCCCTGCGGTGCGGGGTCGAGATCGGGGCGCTCGCGGCGCCAGGCGGCTTGGATCTCTGCGACGCGGTCGGGAGCGGCATCCATGCGGCCACTATATCTTCCAGGCAAGGTATTATTGCCTTCCATGGAAGATAAAGGACTCCGAGCGGTTCTCCTCACGGCGATCGCGCCGGTGGCGTGGGGGAGCACCTATGTCGTCACCCGCCAGCTTCTGCCGGCCGACGCGCCGCTGTGGGGCGGGGTGCTGCGGGCGCTGCCGGCCGGAGTGCTGCTGCTCGTGCTGTCCAGGCGCGTGCCTGCGGGCGCCTGGTGGTGGCGTGCGCCGATTCTCGGGGTGCTCAATGTGGGCGGCTTCTTCGTGCTGATCTATGTCGCCGGCCAGCGGCTGCCGTCGGGTCTGGCGTCGACGCTGATGTCGACGTCGGCGGCGTGCATGATGCTGTTCGCCTGGATGCTGCTGCGCCGGCGCCCCCGGGTCGCGACGGCGCTCGGAGCGCTCGTCGGACTGGCCGGCGTCGTCGTGATGTTCGGCGGGGATCCCGCCGGGTTCGACGCGTGGGGTGTCGCGGCCTCGCTCGGGGCGATGGTCGCCTCGTCGCTGGGGTTCGTGCTGACCGCCCGCTGGGGCGCTGACGTGCCTGCGCTGTCGATGGCCTCATGGCAGCTGATCGCGGGGGCACTCGTGCTGCTGCCGGTCGCGGTGCTCGTCGAAGGCGCGCCGCCCGAGCTCACGGCGCCGTCGGCGCTCGGCTTCGCCTACGTCACTCTCGTGGCCACGGCGCTCGCGTACGCCGTGTGGTTCTCGGGCCTGCGGACCCTGAGCCCGGGTGTCGTCGGCGTGATCGGGCTGCTCAATCCTGTGACGGGGGTCGTGCTGGGCGTCGCGCTGGCGGGGGAGGCGTTCGGCGTCGCGCAGGGGATCGGCGTGGCGCTCGTGCTGGGCGGGGTCGCGCTCGGGGCTCTGCCTCCGGCATCCGCTCGACGCGGAGTGTCGCAGGGGGAGGATATCTTCGATTCTCGACATGGTGTTCTTCGAACATCGGTTCTAAAATGTCGGGATGAGGGCGATCGTGCGAGAGCAGGCGGGCGCGGCGCGGCGTGATGCGCACGGCCGTGATGTGCACGGCGAGGTGCAGCGCCTGCGTGCCCAGCTCGAGCGGGTGCAGGGGCGCTCGCTCGATTCTCCCGTGCTTCCGGCACACCCTGCGCTGGCGGGGCTGCTGCCCGGTGGTGGGCTGCGCCCCGGCGCTGCCTACTCGCTCACGCCGTCGGCGACGCTGCTGACGGCACTGCTGGCTCCGGTCTCGCAGCAGGGCAGCTGGTGCGGTGCGGTGGGCGTGCCCGACTTCGGAACCGAGGCCGCCGAGCACGGCGGGGTCGAGCTGTCGCGGCTCGTGCTCGTGCCAGACCCCGGGGGGCGCTGGCTGGCGGTGACGGCGGCGATCGCCGAGGTGCTGCCGGTGGTCGCGGTGCGCCCGCCCTCGCGCGCGACCGACGGCGAGGTCGCGCGTCTTTCGGCGCGGCTGCGCGATCGGGGGGCCGTGCTGCTGGTGCAGGGGCCGTGGCCGCAGGCCGAGGCCGTGCTCGAGGTGGGGGCGCCGCAGTGGCAGGGGCTCGGGCAGGGGCACGGCTATGTCACGCAGCGCGAGGTCACCGTCACGGCGCGCTCCCGTCGATGGCCGACGCCCCGCAGAGAGCGGATGCTGCTGCCCGGCGCCGACGGCAGGCCCGTGGCGCTGCATCCCGCCCGCGCCGTGCGCCCGCAGGTCGAGCCGGTGCCGATGAGGGCGGTGGGGTGACGTGCGCCCCGACGCGCCGGTGCGCAGCATCGTGCTGTGGCTGCCCGACTGGCCGGTGATCGCCGTCACCCTCGACGGCGACGCCCCGCCCTCGTCCGACCGGCCGATCGCGGTGGTCGCCGGCAACGCCGTCGTGGCATGCTCGGCTGCCGCACGCGCCGAGGGGGTGCGCCGAGGCCAACGCCGACGCGACGCGCAGGCGCGCTGCCCCGGACTGCTCGTGGTGGCAGCCGACCCCGCCCGCGACCACCGCACCTTCGCTCCGCTGGTGGCCCGCATCGAAGAGCAGGCTCCGGGGGTGCAGCTGCTGCGCCCTGGGCTGTGCGCCGTGAAGGCCAGGGGGCCGGCGCGCTATCACGGCGGCGAGCACGCGGCGGCGCTCATGCTGCAGGGCCTCGTCGCCGACGTCGGCGATGCCCGCGCCGGCGTCGCCGACGGCCCGTTCACCGCCGAGCAGGCGGCGCGGGCGGCCACGAGCCGCGCCGAGCCGGTGTGCGTGGTGCCGGCCGGGGGAGCGGGCGGCTTTCTCGCGCCGCTGCCGGTGACGGTGCTCGGCGACGGCGCCGAGCCCGAGCTGCTCGCGCGGCTCGGGGTGCAGACGCTCGGCGCGTTCGCGGCGATGGACGCCGACCGCGTGCGCGAGCGCTTCGGCGACCGCGGCGCACGGCTGCACGCACTGGCCGGGGGGCTCGACTCGCAGCCTGTCGTGCCCCGAACGCCGCCGCCCGAGCTGCACCGCGAGATCGCGTTCGAGCCGCCGCTCGAGCTGGCGGAGCAGGTGGCGTTCGGCATCCGCATCGCCGCCGACGAGTTCATCGCGGGGCTCGGCGCCGCGGGCCTGGTGTGCACCGAGCTGCGGGTGGAGCTCGTCGGCGACCGGGGCGAGCGCAGCGACCGGGTGTGGCTGCATCCTGGATCGTTCGATGCCGCCGCCGTCGTCGACCGGGTGCGCTGGCAGCTGGCGGAGGACGCCGACCGGCGGGTGCTGCGCAGCGGGGTGTCGCTCGTGCGCATCGTGCCCGAGACGGTGGATGCGGCGTCGCACCATGCCCCCGCGATCTTCGGTCAGGGCACCGACGAGCGGGTGCACCACGCGCTCTCGCGGGTGCAGGCGATGCTCGGGCACCGCGGAGTGGCGACCCCGGTGATCGGCGGAGGGCGGTGGCTGGCCGAACGCCAGGTGCTGGTGCCGTGGGGCGACAGGGTCGTGCTCGCCAAGGAGCGCGCCCGGCCGTGGCCGGGGAGCCTGCCCGATCCGCTGCCGGGCACGGTGTTCGCCGTTCCCGTGCCGGTCGAGGTGGTCGACGGCGACGGCGACGGCGTGGCGGTGGGCGACCGTGACGCTCTCACGGCCGAGCCCGCGGTGCTGTGGGAGGGCGGCACGCGGCGGCAGGTCACCGCATGGGCGGGGCCGTGGCCGGTGATGGAGCGCACATGGGATGCCGCGCGCTCCCGCCGGGCGCACCGGTTCCAGGTCGTCGACGACGACGGCACCGCGTGGCTGCTGGTGTGCGAGAGCGGCCAGTGGCAGGCAGAGGGCAGGTACGACTGATGGGCTTCGACAACCCCTCGGTGCCGTGGGCCGAGATGGAGCGGCTGCTCAGCGACCGGCCGCGGCCGGTGGGCAAGGAGCCCGACGGCGGCGACGGTCCTGCGTTCTCGCGCAAGCGCGGGCCCTACACGCCGCCGGCGATCCAGCGCCCCGAGCATCCGGTTCCCTACGCCGAGCTGCACGCGCACTCGTCGTACTCGTTCCTCGATGGGGCCTCTTCGCCGGAGGAGCTCGCCGAAGAGGCCGAGCGACTGGGGCTGCATGCGCTCGCCGTCACCGACCACGACGGGTTCTATGGCATCGCCCGGTTCGCGGAGGCCGCCGAGCACCTGCAGGTGAAGACCGTGTTCGGCGCGGAGCTGTCGCTCGGGTTCGAGGATCGGTCCCCGAGCCCGTCGAGGGGCGGCGAGCCCGATCCCGTCGGCGCGCACCTGCTCGTGCTCGCACGGGGTGAGGAGGGCTACCATCGCCTGGCCGCCGCCCTCACCCACGCGCAGCTGACCGGCGCAGAGAAGGGGCGCCCGCGGTACGACCTCGACGAGCTCGCCCAGCGCGCCGACGGCCACTGGGCCGTGCTCACCGGCTGCCGCAAGGGCGCGGTGCGCCGCGCGCTCGCAGACGGGGGAGCGGATGCTGCCGCCACCGCCCTCGACCGGCTCGTCGACCTGTTCGGTCCCGCCGCCGTGCATGTCGAGCTGATCGACCACGGCGGCCCGCTCGACTCCCGGCACAACGACGTGCTCGCCGGTCTCGCCGCCGACCGCGGCCTGCCGGTGCTCGCGACGAACAACGTGCACTACGCGGTGCCCGAGCGCGCGCACCTGGCGGCCGCGATCGCGGCGGTGCGCGCGAACCGCGGGCTCGACGAGCTCGACGGGTGGCTGCCTGCCCATCACGGCGCGCACCTGCGCTCGGGCGCCGAGATGGCCGCGCGCTTCGCGCGCTATCGGGGCGCCGTCGCGCGCACCGTGACCCTCGCCGACGAGCTGGCCTTTCCGCTGCGGAGGGCCAAGCCCGCCCTGCCGAAGCAGAAGGTGCCCGAGGGGCACACGCCGATGTCGTGGCTGCGGCACCTGGTGTGGCAGGCGGTGCCGCGCAAGTATCCCGACCTCGCCGAGCGCGACCGCGCCCGCATAGAGCGCGAGCTCGAGGTGATCGAGATGAAGGACTTCCCCGGGTACTTTCTCATCGTCCACGGCATCGTGAAGCACGCGCGCGACCTCGGCATCCTCTGCCAGGGCAGGGGGTCGGCCGCCAACAGCGCCGTCTGCTACCTGCTCGACATCACCGCCGTCGATGCGATCGCCTACGACCTGCCCTTCGAGCGGTTTCTCTCGAGCCTGCGCGACGAAGAGCCCGACATCGACGTCGACTTCGACTCCGACCGCCGGGAGGAGGTGATCCAGTGGGTGTTCTCGACCTACGGCCGTGAGCGGGCGGCGCAGGTGGCCAACGTCATCCAATATCGGCCGAAGAACGCCGTGCGCGACATGGCCAAGGCCCTCGGCTACTCGCCTGGCCAGCAGGACGCCTGGTCGAAGGAGGTCGACCGGTGGGAGGGCTGGTCGCCGCCGGCGGGGGCAGAGGGCCACAGCATCCCCGATCAGGTCATCTCCTATGCCACCGAGCTGCTCAAGGCGCCGCGGCACCTGGGCATCCACTCCGGGGGCATGGTGCTCACCGAGCGGCCGGTCGGCGAGGTCGTGCCCATCGAGCATGCGCGCATGAAGGACCGCACGGTCATCCAGTGGGACAAAGACGACGCGGCCTGGATGGGTCTGGTGAAATTCGACCTGCTGGGCCTCGGCATGCTGGCGGCCCTGCAGTACTGCTTCGACCTCGTCGCGGGGGCGACGGGAGAGAGGTGGGAGCTCGCGACGATCCCCAAGGAGGAGGCGGCCGTCTACGACATGCTGTGCCGGGCCGATTCGATCGGGGTGTTCCAGGTGGAGTCGCGCGCGCAGATGGGCCTGCTGCCGCGCCTCCAGCCCCGGCGGTTCTACGACCTCGTGATCGAGATCGCCCTCATCAGACCAGGGCCGATCCAGGGCGGCGCCGTGCACCCGTACGTGCGCCGCAAGCTGGGGGACGAGAAGGTGACCTACGCCCACCCCAAGCTCGAGCCGGTGCTCGAGCGCACGCTCGGCATCCCCGTCTTCCAGGAGCAGCTCATGCAGATGGCGGTGGCCGTCGGCGACGTCAGCGGGGAGGACGCCGACCTGCTGCGGCGGGCGATGGGCTCCAAGCGCGGCATCGAGAAGATCGAGTCGCTGCGCGAGAAGCTCTACACCGGCATGGCGGCCAACGGCCTGGTGGGGGCTGCCGCCGACGACATCTACGCCAAGATCCAGGCGTTCGCCAACTTCGGCTTCGCCGAGAGCCACTCGCTGTCGTTCGCACTGCTCGTGTATGCCTCGTCGTGGCTCAAGCTGCACTACCCGGGGGCTTTTCTGGCGGGGCTGCTGCGCGCGCAGCCGATGGGGTTCTATTCGCCGGCGACCCTGACCGCCGATGCGCGCCGCCACGGCGTCGAGGTGCGCCGCCCCGACCTGCACGCCTCGGGGGTCGAGGCGGTGCTCGAGCCGGTGGCGGGGGAGGGACGGATGCGGCCGCCCACCGGCCGCGACGAGTGCGCCGCGCGCATCCAGCCCCCCGTGGCGCCCTTCGACCGCGGCGCGCCGGACGAGTCGGCGGCGCACCGCCGCGACGGGGAGTTCGCGGTGCGGCTCGGGCTCGCCGCGGTCAAGGGCGTCGGCGTGCCGCTGGCGACCCGCATCGTGACCGAACGCGACGCGCACGGCCCCTACCGGGACCTGCGCGACCTCGTGCGCCGCACCGACGCGGCCGCCGCGCAGCTGGAGGCGCTCGCGACCGCCGGGGCGTTCGAGTGCCTCGGGCTCAGCCGCCGCGAGGCGATCTGGCTGTCGGGCTCTGCCGCGCAGGACCGCGCGCAGTACCTGCCCGACTCGCTCGTCGCGGTGCAGCCGCCGCTGTTCGGCGACCAGACCAGCTACGACGTGCTCGCCGCAGACCTGTGGGCCACCGGCATCTCGACCGACGACCACCCGCTGACCCACTACCGCGCGCCGCTCGATGCCAGGGGAGTGCTCACCTCGACCGAGCTGCGCACCCACGACACCGGCAGGCGCATCGAGGTCGCGGGGCTGGTGACCCACCGGCAGCGGCCGGCGACAGCATCCGGAGTCACGTTCCTCAACCTCGAAGACGAGCACGGCGTGGTGAACGTGATCTGCTCGGTGGGGGTGTGGAACCGCTACCGCCGCGTCGTGCGCGACGCGCCGGCGCTGATCGTGCGGGGGATGCTGGAGCGCTCGCCCGAGGGCGTGACCAATGTGCTGGCCGATGCGTTCGAAGACCTGCGGGTGGGGGTGCAGCATCGCTCGCGCGATTTCCGCTGAACCCGTGCCGCGTGCACGAGACCCATAGGCGGGCTCGGTTAGGGTGGGGCCAGTGAGTTCCGTCGGGCGCCGAATCCCCCAGGCCGCCCCACCCGAGACGAGACGAGCCCGGAGGCGACGCTTCCGCGAGTTGAGCAGACGTCGCCGCCGGCGACTGACGATCACGACCGCGGTGAGCCTGGTCACCGTCATCGTGTTCGCCGTGGTGGTGGGCGGTGCCTCGGCGCGCACGCGCACGGCCGACAGCTTCGCGGCCGCCTCGGCCGACCTCACCCAGGCGGTCGACCAGACGCCGCTGAGCGACCTCGAGAGCGCCGTCGCCGGTGCCGAGGGCGCCCTGGCCGTCGGCAGCGACCTGGCCTCCGCCGACGTCACCGCGGCGTACACCGAGGCGCACGACGAGGCCGCGGCGACGCTGACGGCGGCGACCGGTGCGCTGCAGGCCGCGCAGGCGGCCGCATCCGCCTCCGCATCTGAGTCGACGACCGACGATCTGCTCGCGCGCCTTGACGAGTTCCGCACGGCCGCCGCCGACGCGCAGGAGCAGTTCGATGCGCTGGTGGCGGTGCGAGAGCAGTTCACCGCCGACGTCATCGCCGGGGGAGAAGCGGTGCTCGGCGACTACGCCGACGCCGAGAAGTCCACCGAAGACGCGCTGCACACGGCGCTGCAGGAGGTCGAGGGTGCCACCGGCGCGCCGCTCGGCGATGCGGTGGCGCAGGCGACGCAGGCGGCGGCCGCGGTGCGCTCGTCGGCGAAGGACTATCGCGCCGAGATCGCCGCGCAGGCGAGCGGCCAGCCCACCGGCGGCGATGTCGATGCGCAGATCGACTACCTGCTCGAATACGCGACCGACTACAACACCGCCGAGTGGGGCGACTACAACTCCTCGGGCGGCGACTGCGTCAACTTCACGAGCCAGGGTCTGCTCGCCCGCGGCTGGCAGATGGACGGCACCTGGTCGTCGACGGGGCCGGGGGGCGCCTCGAAGGCGTGGATCCTCACGCCCACGATGGACGAGTACCTGCAGTCGCTCGGGTTCGTCTCGCACGACCAGGACGACCTCGATCGGGTGCGCGTGGGAGACGTCGGGATCTTCGACTGGGGCGAGAACGGCTGGGGTCGAGACCACACGATGACCGTCTCGAAGATCGAGTACACGACGGAGGGGCCGGTGATCTACTTCGCCAGCCACAACTCCGACGGCCAGTATCGCGAGCTGATGACGGCGCTGTACGAAGAGCACTCCGACTCGACGGTGAAGATCTACTCGATCCCCTGAGTGCCCTTCACGGGGCGCACGCCGCCGCCTAGCGTGGAGTGATGGCACAGAACGTCGCAGAACTGTTCATCGACACCCTCGTCACGGCCGGGGTGCAGCGCGTGTGGGGGCTGCCGGGAGATTCGCTCAACGCCTTCACCGATGCGCTTCGGCGCGACGGGAGGCTGCGGTGGATGCACATGCGGCACGAAGAGGCGGCGGCCTTCGCCGCCGGCGCCGAGGCCGAGCTGACCGGCGAACTGGCGGTGGTGGCCGGCAGCTGCGGGCCGGGCAGCCTGCACTTCATCAACGGCCTGTTCGACGCGCAGCGCTCGCGGGTGCCGGTGCTGGCGATCGCCAGCCACATCCCGTCGGCCGAGATCGGCAGCGGGTATTTCCAAGAGACGCATCCGCAGGAGCTCTTCCGCGAGTGCAGCGTGTATTCCGAGCTCGTCGGCGATCCGTCGCAGCTGCCGTGGGTGCTGGAAGCGGCGATGCGCGCGGCCGTCGAGCAGCGCGGTGTCGCCGTCGTCGTCGTGCCGGGTGACGTGTTCTTCGCCGAGGCGCCGGGCCGCCGGGCCTCCGCGCCGATCCGTGCGGCCGCACCGCACATCCTCCCCGGTCACGAAGAGCTGCAGCGGGCCGTCGCGCTCCTCGACGGCGCGAAGAAGGTCACGATCCTCGCGGGGGCGGGGGCGGCCGGCGCGCACGACGCCGTGATCGGGCTGGCCGAAGTGCTGCAGGCGCCGATCGTGCACGCGTTCCGCGGCAAGGAGCACGTCGAGTGGAACAACCCCTACGACGTCGGCATGACGGGCCTGCTCGGCTTCGCGTCGGGCTATCGCGCGATGGAGAAGTGCGACGTGCTGCTGATCCTCGGCAGCGATTTCCCGTATCGGCAGTTCTATCCGGGCAAGGCCAAGATCATCCAGGTCGACATCCGCGGCGCCCAGTTGGGCCGCCGTACGCCCATCGATGTCGGGCTGGTCGGCGATGTGAAGGCGACGGCATCCGCTCTCATCTCGCTGCTGCGCGGGGGCCGCGACGACAAGCACCTGCGCGATGCCGTCAAGCACTACGAGAAGACCCGGCGCGATCTCGACGCTCTGGCCGTCGACGACGGCAAAGAGCCGATCCACCCGCAGTACGTCGCGAAGCTCATCGACGAGCTCGCCGCAGACGACGCCGTGTTCACGGTCGATGTGGGAACGCCGGTGATCTGGGCGGCGCGCTACCTGCACATGACCGAGGGGCGCCGGCTTCTGGGCTCGTTCGTGCACGGCTCGATGGCCAACGCGATGCCGCAGGCGCTGGGCGCGCAGGGCGTCGACCGGTCGCGGCAGGTGATCTCGCTGTCGGGCGACGGCGGCCTGTCGATGCTGATGGGCGATCTCATCTCGATCACGCAGAACGACCTGCCGGTGAAGATCGTCGTGTTCGACAACTCGGCGCTCGGCTTCGTCGAGGTCGAGATGAAGGCGGCGGGCATCGTCAACTTCGGCACCGATCTGAAGAACCCCGATTTCGCCGCCGTGGCGCAGGCGATGGGCATCACGGGCATCCGGGTCGAGAAGCCGGGGGAGCTCCGAGGAGCGCTCGAGCGGGCTTTCGCCGATCCTGGGCCGGTGCTCGTCGATGTGGTCGTCGCGCGCGAAGAGCTGTCGATTCCGCCGTCGATTACCGTCGAGCAGGCCAAGGGCTTCTCGCTGTGGGCACTGCGCACCGTGATGTCTGGCCGAGGCGACGAGCTGCTCGACCTCGCCGACACGAACGTGTGGCGGAGGGTATTCAAGTAGCGGATGCTGAGAAGGGCCCCGGGCTGTTGCTCCGGGGCCCTTCTCTGCGGGCGGGTCAGCCCTGGTTCGCGAGGGCGAAGCGCACGCTGCCGCTGTCGTCGAGCTGCGCGTCGAGCACGCGCTCGTCGAGCACGGTCGCGGCGACCTGATCGAGGAACACCTTGGCGCCGGCGCCTTCGATCACGACGTCGTCGGGCTCGGGCGCCGGGGCGACGCTGATCTCGAAGCCGGTGTCGGGGCCGGTGTCGCGGATGCGCACACCGCCGTCCTGAGCCTGCGGAACGCGGGCGACGATCGTCTTGACGGCCTCGGCGGCCGTGTCGGTCATCGTGAGCATGGTGCTCTCCTTCCGGTTGGTCTTGCGGACATCGGAGTCGGCCACGATTCCGAGATCCGCCGCCGGATGCAAGCGCATCCCGCCCGTTCACACCGGATACGGAGGTTGCGGGTCGACCGGCTTCGCCCCGGTAGACTCGACGGGCCTGCCTCTGTAGCTCAATGGAAGAGCAGCTCCGTCCTAAGGAGAGGGTTGGGGGTTCGAGTCCCTCCAGGGGCACTTTCTCTTCGCCGTTGCGTGTTGCGGGTGGATGCTGCCGGCGCCGGTGACTCGTCGGGGGTCGGGCTTCATTGCGGCCACCACTCGGGCGAGTTGGGTGCGCGTAGAGCGCACGCTCATCGTGTTTCGGCGCGGGCGGGGTTCTCGGGCGCCGGGTCCGCAGGGGCCGGCGCTGGTGTGTCGCGCGGCGCTGAGCGTCCGTTTCAGGACCGGTTTGAGGGCGGCCCTCACCAGCGTTGGCTGCTTGCCGATGCTGGCCACGTAATCTACGGGCTACCCCGGGCTCACAGCCGGCGACGGTCACCGATGCTTGCGTCTGTTGACGTCTGAGGTGAGCGCGAAACCGCTCCCCGATTGCATTCGCTAGGGCGTCCACGCCGTCTCGTTAGCGCGGGGCCGGCTCGCACCTTCGCTCCGCGTAGCAAGTTGAAGTCGAGCGTGACTGCCGAAGAAGTCCCGCCATCGCTGGCGGACCGCCGGATCAATCAGCGCGTCGCCGATAAAGGCGTTGCTAGCGCCGGATTCCACGTCAATCGCGTTCCAGCCGCCCTCAGACTCAGCGAAGCGGTATGCAAGTTGGGAAAAGGAGGGATTGTCATAGATGACGCTCGCGTCCGACCGGCGGGCGAACGGATTGCCGGAGACGTCGCTCTTTGCACTACCGCCGGCAAATCGTGAGTCACGGAACTGTAGACGAAGGTCATCTATCTCCGCCTTCAGGGCATTGGTCACTCGTCGTTTCTGGTCGCTCGGGTAAATCGCCTCGACGTAGCTGAAGTCGACCTTCCTGCCATCCACATGGTGAATGACAAATCCAATTGAGTCGCTCGAGACAGTCTGCCCTGGAGTGCCGGCCATCTGCTCGATCGTGAAGAAGTCGATCCCAGACCCCGTCTTTTCCGCCGAGTGAGGATGGATGGCGACGAGACCACTCAGTACCGCAATGTGGTCCGGGTTCGTGACGCGAGCTCCAACCGAGTATCCGCTGTGGCGCAAGATCTGCAGGCACTCGGTCTCAGCCGCAATACGGGTGGGCCATTGACGCGTCGGGGTCACTACGGGAATTGGCACCATCGTCTCCGGGAAGGGTTTCGCGGATATTGCAGAGGACGCATCTGCGACGCGAAGACCCGAACCTGGGCGGATCCGCGTGCGGCGATGGCTCGCAGTCTAGCGACTCATCGGACTCAGGCGGCCCAACCATGAGCACTCGTGGCGAGAGCGCTCCCGACGCTGAGGACCCCAGGGACTCTGCTACGGCTTTCGCTTTTGTGACTGCAGTGCTCGATACTCGGTCCAGACATCTTCAATGCCGCGATCCTGTACAAGGGCCCGAATGCGGTCGATCGACTTCTGCGAGTAGCGCTGGAACACAGAGCGCCCAATCTTGAAGGCCTTCGAGCAGTCGAGATCTTCCTTCAAGCCTAGGACCGCGATCGCAGCGGTCGTCTTGATCGGTGAGAGCTTGAGCTTTCCCGCGAGATCGCTGTGAGAAAGATTGTAGAAGCCGAGCTCATCCACCCGCTTCACTGCGATAACACCACCGGCAGAAGTTCCCTCAGGAACTAGGTGAACAGGAATCCCTTCATTCTTCGTGATGCGCAGGCTGACATCCGCCCCTTCGCCGTCGGAGTTGAACGACACTGCTGAGATGCCTGGAAAGAGATCGTCGAAGGTCGAGCCGGACACCAGCTTCTGGCCAAGCTGCGACAATTGCCTCTCGCTCGGCTGAATGAACTCACCCTCGAGCGCTCCGTTCACGATCGCGAGCCCGCGAAGCTTGGCAGCGGCTTCGGCGTGGCGTCTGCGGCCAGGCGCAAGCAGGCGCCGCACCTCCTCGACCTCTTCAGCAAACATTGAGATAGGGTCGATCGGCGCAACAGTCGAGATGGGTAATGCGCGCTCCGGGAGCATCGTGGCCAAGTTCTCGCCAAACACAGCTCGGAGGAGGTCGCGGAATAGTGTGACCCCAGACTGCGCGTGGATGTAAAGCTGGCCCTCCGAGAGCTCTAGGAGGTGGTGCTGAGCGGCATCCCGCAGCCCGTTGATCGTCTGCAGGACTAGCGCCTGCTCATCGGTCAGGAATCGCTCGGTGGAGAGTCCGCGACGAACACACGCGTCGAACCCAATAGTGTTTACCTCGCGCGGTTCACGAATACGTCCCCCCTCGTTGAGGATCGCGGATTTGAGCAGCATCTCGAAAGCGTGGTCCATCAGGATCAATACCGACTCGACCCGGCCGACATCCGACAGTCGATTGAAGTGATCTATGGACAGCAGAAGTGACGCGACAGCCTTCGCTTTCAGTAGACGAGCTTCCTTCTTCACTGACACCCCTTTCCCATCAGCGAAGAATCTCGCTCCAACCTCTCGAGCGGTAACTTACCGAGCTTGGGGACCATCGCGTCGTTGAATCGCGCGCCGGGCGACGAACGCGGGTGGACGAGGACCCGAGGCCACTCGACGCGGCGCAATAACTCACCGCCACACGATCCTTCGGCCGAGCAGTGACATCCAGTCGGCAGCTGATCTCCTGCAAACGCGACTTCTCCCATCTGTGCGTTGAGGGACCGAGAGCGCACCTGCGGATTCGGACGGCACGAACCGGTCCCTCATTGGGGCGCTGCCCGTATGAGGATCCAGTCGATTCCATGCCACAGGATGAGGTCATGACACGAATGGACGGCTGGGTCTCGCACAAACTGACCCGCGAAGAGGTCATGCCTTGGATCGAGGCCGCACAGGCGGCGCGCATCGACTCCTATGTGTTCGACCGACTGCCCGCACCCCTAGAGGGGTCGTTCTTCGACAAGCCTGAGCTCGAACAGATGATGAATTGGTGCGCCGCACTCATCGAGGCCGGTCTCTCACACATGCTGACGTGGGCCGACTACGCCGTTCCGCTCAAGTCCCATCCCGAGGCACAGATCGCCCATCAGCTTCGACCTGCGTTCACGCTAGCTAGAGCGTCGATGGAGTGCGCCGCGCAAGCACTCTGGATTCTCGGTGCCCCCGACGATCCGGAGTCCGGCCGCCGATACTTGACGCTGGGCATCTGGGACCTGGACGAGCAAGCAAAGGCGGCGACCAGTGCCGAGCAGAAGGCCGACCTCCGCGCCGAGCGAGATGCATGCCTAAAGGTTCTAGGTCTCACGTTAAAGACGTTCCCTCGGCCGCTCTACGTAAGCCTGATACGTTCGGCAGCCGACTTCGTGCCGGATCAAGAGACTGGCGAGTCAATGACGGCTGACCGGATCGAACGAGTCTGGCGGACGGCCGCGGGAGCCGCGCATGGAAAGGTCTGGCCGCACGTGGAAATAGCGTCCACCGAATCCGCCGAGCCGAGCATCAACGCAATATCCGAAGTGCTGACCGTCGCCAAGATGATGACGAGCGCGGCCGTGCTGCTCTATGGGATGCGATGTGGGCTGGACGAGCAGTTGTCGGAACTGCATCAAGAGGGCTGTGTGCACGTCGCGACGACTATGACACCCATCGACGGCAAGACGATTCGGCCGGAGGACGTGCCTGATTTCCGGTGACCCGCCAGCCGATCGGCGGCGAGTACACCGCACTACGGTGGCAGGGTGGCGAAGAGGGCAGCGAGCGACGAACACTACGTGCTTGACCTGTGCGATGAGATCCTCGGAGCGACAGGACTCCGGCAAGCCCGGTTCGATTAGCTCCGTGGAGACGTGTCGCCTTCGTCGGGGCGTTCAGCCCGACTACCAGTCGATGGATACTGGCCGGCGAACGAGCTGGTGGTGGAGTTCCAGGAGAAGCAGCACACCGAGTCGGTCCCGATCTTCGACCGGCGAGCGACGGTATCTGGCATTCCTCGTGGAGAGCAGCGGAGACTCTATGACCAGCGCAAGGCTGAACTGATTCCGGCTTACGGCCTCCGACTTGTCGTGATTCACAAGAGCGAGTTCGAGGTGCGGCGCGACCGAATCGTTCGTGATCGGGATCGTGACATAGCGGTGGTCCGACGCCGACTGGAGTCATAACTGCACCGAGCGGCACGCATGCGTCCCTCATCCGAGCGGTGCCCGTATGGGGATCCTTCGTCGGGCTGTCACTTCCGACACCGCCAGCGAGCTCACCGGAACCAGGACGGGCCGGTGTCGATCCGAGTCCCGGACTCCGACGGGAAACTCTCGCCGATGCTCTTGGGAGTCGGAAGGTGTCCCCCGCGGGGTCACGTGGGGGTCACTCGAGTGCATCACCCTGTCCGTGCAGGTCGGGGTAGCGCACTGCCGACGCGGAGCGGCTTCCGCGTCGTTCCGCGGCTGGAAGCCCTATTGGGTGCAACCACCCCGCACAGGTGGTGTACCCGCCGCGAACTGGGCACTCAGCCCTGTTCGCGCGGAGTTTCCTCGCGGCTGAAAGAGTCAACGCTTCGGCCCCTCAACTCGACCGCGAAAGTGAATTGCCCGAGTCGCTGCGCAAAGGCGTCGAGGTCGCCGTTCGCCTCGACCGTGGTCAGGAGCCCCCGCGACGGATGCTGAACAACGACGACCGAGTCCAGCTCCGTGTCGCAATCGAGTGCGACGCCGCGCACAACGTCTTCGATCTCCCGCATCGTCAGTGCCGGTTTGAAAATCTTTCCGACTGTCGTCATGGGCAATTCATCCACGATGTGCACAGCCTTCGGCCGCGCGGCGCGCTCGCCGACCCTCGATGAGGCGAAGGTCGCCAGATCGGATTCCGATACCGTGGCGCCCGGGCGAAGCTGGACGTACGCGACGGGAACTTCTCCGGCATGCCAGTCAGGGCGGCCGATCGCGGCCGCCAACGCGACGTCGGGGTGCTGCTGTAGCGCATCCTCGATGATGCGGGGGTCGATGTTGTGACCGCCTCGGATGATCAGTTCCTTCTTCCGGCCGGTGAGCCAGAAGTATCCGTCGGCGTCCTGTCGGGCGGTATCGCCCGTATTGAACCATCGTGCTCCGTCGACGTCGACCCAGATGCCTTGGTTGTGTGCGTCGTCTACGTACCCGACGAAGACGTTAGGTCCGTCGAGCAACACCACGCCTACTTCGTCGACGTCGGCGAAGCGAACAAACGAACCGTCTTCGAGGATGGCGGTGCGCATCTGCTCACTGCTGCGTTCGATGCCGCACGGATGGATGGCGACCTCCCGGCTCATCGAGACCCTCGAACCGAGGCGATGCTGCTGGTGGCTCTGTGGGACGGTCTGCAGATTCAATGGCTGTACGCTCGCGACGCCGTAGACATCGAGGCCGCTCTTGCCGATCACTTGGAGGACGTGCTTCCCTCTCAGCTGTAGACGCGACAACGGGTCGACCGAGTACGAACTCGGTCGACCCGTTCTCATTCAGTCGATAAGGCGAAGCTCACCGGCGTCCTTCACCGCCGTGGGCACCGGCAGCGCTTCAGGCGGCCAGAGCGAGCGGGCCGCGCTTCATCTTGAGGGCGTCATAGCGAGCTGTGATGCCGAACCCGAGTACGAGGCTGATCGCAATCCCGATCACCGAAGCGGTGATCGCGGTCGTGAGCCCTGCGTCGGGGGCTGCGCCGAAGTAGAGGATAGAGCGGACACCGATGTAGATCTGATGCATCGGCTCGAATGTCGCGAGCCAGCGGAAGAATCCGGGTGTCGCCTCTAGAGGGATGGTGCCACCCGAGCTGGGGATGGCGAAGACCACCATGATGAACAGGTTGATCATCATGCCCGCGTTGCCCACGACGGCGACCACTGTCTGCGCGATCGAAGCGATCCCGAAGATTGCCAATGCGCTGAACCCGAAGAGTGGCCAGCCTTCGTCGATGGGCATTCCTGTGGCGCTGGCGATCAGGATGTATACCCCCGCAACCAACAGTGCGACTATCCCCATCAGGACCAGCTTGAGGGCGAAGGTACGTGTACGGCTGAATCCCCGCCACGGCGCCACGCTGTATCGCGGTCCGGCCTCCAGTGGCATCACTCCGAGGCGCGCGTCGATGATGGAGTTGGCGATGATCGTTCCTGAGAACCCGGCCAGCACGAGCACCAGGGCATAGAAGAATGCGGACAGCCCGCCGCCTGTCCCGTCGGGCAGGGGATTGTGGGCGACGATCTGGACGTCCAGCGGGTCGGCGAGCGCCTGGGATGCGGCTGCCGTGAGGGGCTCGGTGACACCGACGGTGGTTGCCGTCGATGCGGCGAGGCTCTGCAACTGCGTGCCGAGCGCTGCGCTGACCTCGCTCAGTGCCTCCCGGCCGAGTTGTGTCACGATCGACGCGGCGAATGCCCCGACGCGCGGATTCGTTTGCACCTGCACATACGGTTGTGCACCTTCGGTGGTGAAGGCCGCTCGGCCGAGACCCACGAAGTCCTCGCTCAGGGTCTCCGGGAGGAGAATCACCCCGTAGAGACTGCCGTTGTCCATCCGTGCGGTGGCTTCATCGAGGCTGAGCACGGAGATGTCGAACTTGTCTTCGTCCACATTCTCCAGGAGCGCGGATTGGATGTCATCGCCGATCGTGAGTTCTTCCCCGCTGGGAAGCGATGTCCCGGCGTCGGCGTTCACGATGGCGACGGGGAACTCGGAGATGTTCTCTGCGGAGTTGATCGTGCCGCCGAAGTAGGTGGCGGAGAGGGCTGCGCAGAACGCTGTGACGACGAGCACCGGCGCGAGCCACATCAGCCAGCGGGGGCGCGATCGACCGTGGCGGGCCGTCATGTCGGGGACTTGTGTGTCTTCAGTGCTCATTTTTTCCTAGGTGGGTTGGTGGGTGTGTTGAGTTGGTTCGGGTGAGCCGCATGTGCGGGGCGGCGATGGCATGGCAATCGCAATGCTCAAACTGTGGGAGTCGACGAAGGTGAGACAGGAAGTCCGCGACGCCCGGTCTACGATGCGGATAGTCGCTCCCGTCGTGTGAGTTCACGCGCGAGCGTGGAACTCACGGGTTGAGCGCCAACGGCCAACTCGTAAATTGGTATAACGACAACAGTGTTGTAGAAAAGGACTCAGGTGTCAAATTCTCACGAGCCCCCGGCTAATTCCCTCGAGCCAGGGAGCCGGGAGTGGTGGGCGGAGATGGCGGTTCCTGTTGCGAAGCGGGGTCGCCCGCCCATCGGTACCGACCGGATCACGTCGGCCGCCCTGGACCTTCTCGCCAGTGAGGCGACAGACGAGTACAGCATCCGGAACGTTGCTGCTCGCCTCGGAGCGAGCACTGCGACCCTGTATCGGAAGATCGGTGGGCGACCTGGCCTTGATGCTCTCGTTGTGGACGCTGTAATCGGCACGGCCCGTCAACAGGCGGAGGAGATGGACGCACCGGACTGGAAGGCGGGCCTCCGGGCGGGCGCGACGGCCACCTTCGACGCGCTTGCTCGGCACCCGCTCGCAGTGCCCCTTTTCGCGGCGACCGTGCCATCCGGCCCGAACGCCACAGCTATGCGCGAACGCAGTATCGGTCAACTCCTCGAGCACGGGTTCGCGCCGGAACTCGCGGCGCACACCTATACGAGCGTGGGACACCTCACGATCGGATTCGGGCTGCAGCTCCTCTATGCGCCCACGCAGTCCCTTGCGCGCCGCCACCTCCCGCCGGCGACTGCCAGGGTCGCGGAGCATCTCGACTCCAGTTTGCGGGAGGAGTTCCAGTTCGGCCTCCAGATGATGATCCAAGGAGTGGCGGCGTCGCAGCCCCGGGACGGCACCGCCCTTTAGAGCAAACTGTGGCGGGGTCGATCCGGCAGCTCAGAGGCCGGCGACCCGCGCTCGTTCCCGCTCGCTGGGAGGAGTCCGGGACGGAACATTCACGAGCTGCGACGGGTGGCTTCGAGTCCGCGCAGCATGAGCGCGAGGCCGAACTCGAACTCTTCGTGGAGCTCCGGAAGCCTGCCGGTGATCTTCGCCAGGTATGGGTAGCGGCCGCCTTCGAGTGCGATGAGCGCTTCGGGCGACGGCTGATCGTTGTCGGATTGCATGGCGATTCCGAGCGTGTACCGCGCGAGTGTCGCGACGGAGCTCGCGGCCGTTTCTACGGGGAAGTCGGCGCGCAGGAGCGCACGCGTGAGCCGCTCGCGCAGGGCGAAGGCGGCCGGCCCATCGGGGAAGGTGTCAGCGAGCAGGGATGCGGCGCGCCGATGCCTGGTCAGTGCGAGGAACGCACCCGTGAGTACCTCCCGGCAGACCTCGTCCCAGCTTCGACCGGTATCCTCGTCCTCTCCGACGTCCGGCACCTCCGCGAGCATCCGGTCGACGACCAGGCCGATGAGTTCCGCGCGACCGGAGACGTTTCGGTACAGCGTGGCGGTCCCCGAGGACATCTGCGTGGCCAGCGCACGCAGGGTGAGCGCGTCGCCGCCGTGCTCGTCGACGAACTCCAGCGCCGCCTCGATGATCCGCTCGCGCGGAATCGGGGGCCGGCCGGGCCGACGCGGGGGTGTCACAGTCATTCTCGGGCCCTCATCGTAGGTTCTTGTATCCACGGTAGCGGGGCCTTCCGGCGTGACGTCTCACGCCGCAATGGGCGCGGCGGGGAAGGCGGGTAGCGTCCGCCAGTCGGCGATCGCGGCGGGCGCGGGCGCGATCGCGGCGATGTACCCGTCGGGGCGTACGAGCAGCGCGGCGTCCTGCTGCAGCCCGTAGTAGCGACGGAATGCCTCATTCGCGCCGGAATCCAGTTCGACTACGCGCACCCCAGCGCCGGTCTCGGGCCACGCGACGGACTTCGCGGCCTTGGTGAACGGCGCGCCGATGGTGAGCACGGTGAAGTGCTTGCCGCGGAAGATGTCGAACAGGCTCGTTCGGTCGCCGGCGGCGGTGAGCACGGGGGAATCGGGCGCGCGATCGCCCGTGGCGAGGAGGTCGGTGCTTCCGGAGCTCGCGAGCGGTCCACCGCGGTAGCTCAGGCCGAGCTGCCTCTCTTCGTCGCCCCGCTTCATCGCTGCCAACGGCCTGTCTCCCATGTGGGCGTACAGATCGCTGGCAAGCCCGAGCACCCGGGCTGCGACCGGTTGACGCTCGGCCTCGTACGTATCGAGAAGTTCCTCGGGGGCTCCCGCGATGACCTGTCCCAGCTTCCACCCAAGGTTGTAGGCATCCTGGACGCCGGTGTTCAGGCCCTGCCCGCCGGTGGGCGGATGCACGTGTGCCGCATCCCCGGCCAGGAAGACCCTGCCCACCCGATAGCGCTCGGCGAGTCGGATGTTGGGCCGCCATACCGATGACCAGCGCACCTCCTCGACGCGCATCTTCGCGTTGCCGATCACCTCGCGCGCGAGACGCTCGATCGCCTCGGCCGACAGGTTCGCCGGGTCCTGGGGTCGCAGTCGGAGCATGAGCTGGAACACGTCGCCGGGCAGCGGGCAGAGGGCGACGAAGCGGCCGCTCTTGCGCGGCCAGATGTGCCACCGGTCGCGGCTCAGGCCCCTGACGACGACGTCCGCGACGATCATCCGGTCGCTCTCGTCGGTCGTGCCCCGGAAGGCGACCGCGAGTTGCTTCCGCACGGTGCTGCTGCCACCGTCCGCCCCGACGACGAAGCGTGCGCGGACGACCCGTTCCTGGCCGTCCTGTTCGACCGTCGCAGTGACGCCGTCGGCATCCTGCGCAAGCTCGACCAGCCGCGTGCCCTGTTCGACGGTGCCACCGAGCTGGGCGAGACGCTCCCGCAGGGAGGCGTCCGTCGCATATTGCGGCGCGAGGAGGGTATTCGCATGCGGCACGTCGGGCGTCGCCTGGTGCAGCTTGATCATCGTGCGCCGCAGCGTGATCGGACCGAGGTGGAGCCCCAGTGGTGGGTAGAGAATCGACCGCCCTTCAAGGGCGGGAAGCACACCGAGGTCGTCGAACACCTCCTGAGTTCGCGGCTGCACCGCCTTGGCGCGCGAACCGGCGAAACCCGTCGACGCGGCATCCAGAAGCCGGTACGACACCCCGCGCCGTGCGAGGTCGCACGCGAGCGTGAGCCCGACCGCTCCTGCACCGACGATCAGCACATCCACGTTCTCCGGCATTCGACCACCCCTCACCTGCAGGCGACAGTTCCTGCATACTTTTCGATACAGTGTATCCGATTTAGAATCTCACGGGAAAGATCCCTTTATCGGCTACGCTGTAGCGAATACTCTCGGACGCCATCGCTGCCGCACAACCATGGGAGGCACTGTGAATCGGACACTTCTGCGCGGAGCACGAGTGATCACGATGGCAGCCGGGAGCTCCGGTGCCGAAGAGGTCGACGTGCTCGTCGAGGGCGAGGAGATCGTGCAGGTCGGCCCCGGCCTCGTCGCCGCGGACGCGGAGATCGTGGACTGCTCCGAGCGGATCGTCATGCCGGGCCTGGTGAACGCCCACCTGCACACCTGGCAGACGGGGCTGCGCAGCATCGGGGCCGACTGGACGCTGTCGGAGTATCTCTCGAACATGCACGGCACCATCGCCGGCTTGTACCGCCCCGCCGACATGCGGATCAACGGGCTGGCGGGCGCCCTCAGCCTTCTCGCGGGAGGCACGACGACCGTCGGCGACTGGTGCCACGGCAGCGCGGACCCGGAACACTCCGACGCCGCGATCGAGGGCTTGAAGGACTCAGGTATCCGCGGTGTCTTCCTCCATGGCACCCCTTACCGTGCCATCCGGTCGGGTTCCCGATCCGAGCTCGACCGGCTCATCGACACCTGGCACTCGGACGTGATCACGATCGGGATGGCGATCCGCGGCCCCCAGCTCTCGCCGGGATGGCGAGCCGCCGACGACATGCGTGCGGCCGCCGAGCGGGGCATCGTGGCCTCGATGCATCAGAGCGGCGGCGTGCTCAAGCCCGCCTGGCGCGATGTGCGCGACGCGCGCCTGTTCGGCCCCCTGACGAACATCGCGCACGGCGCGGGCTTGGATGACGAGTGGCTCTCGTACCTGGTGGACGCCGGCGCGACGTTCACCACCACAACCGAGAACGAGCTCGGTCAGGGCCATGGCCGGCCGATCACCGCCCGCCTGCTGTCCTGGGGCACCGCACCGTCACTCGGCACGGACACGAGCGCCGTCGTCGGCGATGACCTCTTCAGCATCGCGCGCACAGCGTTGGCTATCCAGCGATCCGCGGACCACGAGCAGCACCGCCGCGACACCGGGATCTTCGCCCCGACCGCCACAGTCACGGCGCGACAGGCACTCGAATGGGCCACGGTGGAGGGGGCGCGCGCGCTCGGACTCGGCGACAGGGTCGGCCGCCTCGAGCCGGGACTGCAGGCGGACCTGATCGTGCTCGATGCCCGCGCCGCGAATCTGTGGCCGGCGCATGACGCGGTCGCCGCTGCCCTGCAGTCCAGCTTCGGGAACGTCGAATCGGTGATGGTCGCCGGGAAGTGGCGAAAGCGCGACCACCATCTCATCGGGATCGATGTGGACCGCGTCCGCGTCGACCTGCAGGCATCCGCCGACCGGATCCTGCGAGCATTCACCACGACCAATCCACTCGGCGCGCTCCGGAAGAAGATCGTCAATCGCGTCGGGCAGGCGAAGGCGCATGCCGAACTGCGCGTGCCTCGGGCTGACGAGGATGCATCGGGGAGTTGACCCATGAGCGGTGTCCGACTCTTGATCACCCGGATCGTCTCGCCCACGATCGGGGCAGCGCTTCTGCTCGCGGCGGCTGCGGGCGTCGGCATCTATCCGGCGGATGTCCTGCCGCCGGCCGGCGCGACCGTCGGCCTCGTCGCAGCGGCGGTGGCCCTCCTGTCGAGGGGAGTCGGGGATGCCGTCGGCGCGCGCGGGCCCGCGCTCCTCGGCGGCGCCGCGACCCTCGCCGCGATCGCCGGCGGCTGGCTTCTGCCGGAAGGCTGGCTCGCGTGGTCGGCGCTCGCGGGCGCGGGGGTGGGGTTCGCTGTGCCCCCGGTCGCCGGCCGACCGTCGACGCGATGGACGATGGGCAGCGCCACGACACCGCGCATCACTCTTCCTCTCCCCGTGCGCCCGCCGGTTGCCGCGGAAGTTCGACACCGGGTCGGCATCGTGTGCTCCCTCGCTGGCGGCGCCGTACTCGTGGTCGCCCTGGTCACGTCGATGGGAGTGCTGCGGTATCTCACGATCCTGCTCCTGGTCGCGGGGGTCGCGCTTCTCCTGGCCGGCGTACTCGTCTCGGTGCGGGCCCAGAACCCGTTGGCCGCTGCGGCGGTCTCGAGTGCCGTCCTCGTGCCGGGGCTCCTGGGATTCGGTGCCGCGTGCGCCGGTCTCACCGTCGGCAAAGACCTGCCTCCCGCGCTCGTTGTTCTGACCGCCGCACTCCTGTTCGCCGTTGTGTGCGCGACGTTCCTCCTCCGCCCACGCGGTAACGGCACCTTGGCTCGGCCGCGGTCACCCCGATATCGCGCCGCAACGCGCTCGTTCGACGCCGTCCGCCTCACCCCGGCTCGCGCAACCGTGATCGCCTCGCCCGATCAGGCACGGGCCGCCCTCGCGGGCGCGGTGGCCGCAGGACTCCCGGTGCGGATGCACGGCACGGGCCACAAGGCCGGCACGACGCGCGCGATGGGCGGGGCCGCGCTTCTCAAGGTGCGCATCCACGAACCGGTCACCGTCGACCCCGTCGCGCGCACGGCGCGGATCCCTGCCGGGACCACCTGGGGTGACGTGGTGGCTGCCATCACCCCCCACAAGCTGGGCGCCGCCCATGGTTCGTCCGGCCGGGTCGGTGCCGTGGGCTATCTGCTCGGCGGTGGATTGAGCGCCTACGCCCGCACGACCGGCATCGCAGCGAACAGCATCGAGTCGATCGAGGTGCTCCTCGCGGATGGCGAACAGGTCACCGCCGACCGATCCGCGCACAGCGACCTGTTCTGGGCGATCCGCGGAGGAGGCGGCGGGTTCGGCATCGTGACCGCGATCACCGTGCGCCTGTTCGATCTGACCCACGCGATGACAGGAACCATGATCTGGGACGGCGCGCACGCAGCGGACCTGCTGAACGCCTGGCACCAGTGGGCACGGTCGGCGCCGGACGCCATCACCACGTCCTTCCGACTCATGAGGATGCCGCCCCTCCCCGGCCTTCCCCCGGCGCTGACAAGACATCCGATCGTCGCGATCGACGGTTCCATCCCGGTGGCGACGGCCGGTTCGGCGAGAGAGGCGGAAGCACTGGTCGCCGAGCTGCGCAGCTCCCTCCGTCCCGTCGCGCCTCCGCGACGGGACACCTTCCGGCTCGCCTCACCGCTCGAGACCGCGTTCACCCACATGGATCCTCCGATCGCCGTCGCGCAGGTCACCGACTCGTTCATGATCACGGCGGAGGACCATGCCGCCGTCGAATGCTTCGGGGCCTTCGCAGATCTGGATGCCGTGGGGCTGGCCACTCTCGAACTGCGACATCTCGGCGCTGCGCTTGCCCGCCCTGTGCGGGATGGGGGCGCGGTTTCGAGCGTCTCCGGGGACTACTTCTATTGGGGACTCGGGCTGCCCAGCCGCCGCACGCCGAAGAGCCACGTCACCCGCAGCCTCGATGAGATCCGAACGGCGCTGGCACCGTGGCAGACAGGTTTCGTCATGCCGACGTACGCTCCCGAGCCCGGCATCCCACACCACCTCTTCGACTCGTCGACCCGCGCGCGCGTCGATGAGGTGCGCGCGACGTACGATCCCGACGGTCTCTTCTCCGGCGACGTCGCCTTCGGTGCCACCGACCGCAACTGATCGCTGCGACCGCGCGTTCCCGTCTGCGATCGAGGCTGCGAGCGCCTTCTGAAGGCGCGGCGCGGAGGGGTCTGCATCGGCGCTGACCGTGCTCTCGGACGACAACTCGGTCATTCGATCACTTTGTGTGGATTAGTGGCTACAACGTAGCGTAAACTCGGATCCTCAGAGACCCGCACGAAGGAGTGCCCCGTGACGACTCGCCATGAAGCCGTGCTCGCCCTTTCCGATGCTGATTCACGGTTTGTCGATGTCGACGGATCGGCATTGCACTTCAAGCGCGCCGGAAGTGGACCGACGGTGCTGCTCCTCCACGGATCAGGTTCGTCGCTGCACTGCTGGGAGCACGTGACGCCTCCACTCGCGCGCGCCGCGGACATGGTGAGCGTCGACCTCCCGGGCTTCGGCCTGAGTGCCCCTCCGGACGACCACGATTTCCATATCGCCGCGTTCAGCCGCCGCATCCGCTTGTTCGCCGCCGAGTTGGGGCTGCAGGACATTGTGCTGGTCGGTAACTCGCTCGGAGGCAACATCGCCTGGAATGTCGCGCTCGATGCGCCCGACCTCATCCGAGGCCTGGTCCTGATCAACGCGACCGGCTTCCCCGGCAAGTCTCTCCCGCTGCCGATGCGACTGGCTCGCCACCGCG
Organism: Microbacterium fluvii; assembly: GCF_025515205.1. GTDB lineage: Bacteria > Actinomycetota > Actinomycetes > Actinomycetales > Microbacteriaceae > Microbacterium > Microbacterium fluvii. Next base: position 956,625 of record NZ_JAOPFX010000001.1, read on the forward strand.
TAGGTCGTCGCGTGCTCGGCCTCCTCAGCAACCGCAACGGCGTCGAGCGCAACCTGCGCGGGATCGTCGGCCCGGGTTCAGCCGCGGTGGTGACCCCGGACTTCGTCGATCGCGTCTTCGCGATGATGTCGATCCCTGGCAACCGCGACGCATTCATCGAGTTCTGCCGCGCAGATCAGCCCGATCGCACGGAGGCGCTCTCCGCGATCACGGCGCCGACGCTCGTCCTGCGCAGCGCCTCGATCGATGGTCAGCACTTCACCAGCCGTATCCCTAATGCGGTCGAGAGAGTTCATCCGGACACAGGGCACCTGATGCCGGATGAGGACCCGGCGTGGGTCGCCGCGGAGATCGCGGAGTTCCTCACCCGCCTCACCGCGGACGAACGGAGCAACGACTGATGGGCGGCCCAATCTTCTTCACGACAGCGGACGAATCTGTGCACCTCGACGACGCCACGCGCGCGGACATGCGCGGCTCGTACATCCGATGCGCCGACGGTGTCACGCACTACGAGCTCGCGGGCCCGGAGGAAGGACCCCTCGTGCTTCTGGCTGGGGGCCTGACGATCCCGCTGTACTACTGGGACGACTTCGCGGCGCAGCTGCACGCGCACGGATTCCGCACGCTCGCGTACAGCGGATTCGGTCGCGGATACTCGGATCGCGTGCGCGGGAGTTACGACGCGGACATGTTCGATCGCCAGCTTGCGGACCTGGTCGAGCGGCTGCAGCTCGCGCCCCGTCACGTCGTAGGCTCGTCGCTCGGCGCGGTCGTCGCGATGCGGTTCGCACTCCACCATCCGGAGCTCGAATCGCTGTCGATCATCGGTCCGGCGGGGCTCGCCCCGAAACCGATGCCGTTGACGCGGCTGCTCCGCCGCGCCCGTCTCGGGGCCTTCGTCGGACGGCATCTGGGGCCGCGCATGCTGCGCGCCCATATGGCGCACAATGTGCGCGCGGGCGTGGTTCGCGACCGCCTCACGAAGATGGTGTTGGACTGCTACCGCGTCGAAGGCTCCATGTACGCGCTGTGCGCGACCCTCGCAAGCTTCCCGCTGGCACGCCAACACGAGCTCTACCGCCGCGTCGGCGAGCTCGGCATCCCGATCGCCCTGCTCTGGGGCGACGACGACCAGGTCACCCCTGCCGCGCACCTCGCGCAGGCGCGCGGACTTCTCTCGCCTGCGGCGTGCGAGCTCCTCGAAGGATGTGGACACATGGTTCCCCTGGAACGCCCTGACGCGTCCGCACGCATCGTGGCGGAGTTCATGGGGAGAGAGGGATACCGGAACGAGGCGCACGAAGCGAGGAAGCGGCCCTGAGGGAGGAGAGCCCTGTTGACGAGTGCCCGCAGGGGGATCCCCCCCTCATAGGAGGCGCATAGCTTCCGCAGGGGTGGGTGCTGGGATTGGTTCCTACTGTCGTAGGCATGACCGAGACTGCCAGGAACCCCCGTCCCCGCAAGCGCACCATCGCGCGTCGACCGTCGACCTGGATCGCGGCATCCGTCGTCGTCCTCAGTGTCTCCCTCGCCGGTTGCGCAGCAGCGACAACCACCGAGAGCACCACGACGAGCACGAGCACGGAGTCGACCACATCGACGTCGACCAGCACCGCCGAGTCGTCGACATCCGGTGCCACCACGACCGCGGAGACTGTCGCGGACACGACCGCGGCGGCGGAGGCGTTCCTCGCGACGCTGACCGACGAGCAGCGTGAAGCGGTGCTGTACGCATACGACGATGAGACGAAGTCGACATCGTGGTCCAACTTCCCGGTGACGTTCGTCGACCGTGCCGGCCTGAACCTCGCCGACCTCACCGACGAGCAGAAGACCGCCGCCCTCGCCGTGCTCGAGGCGCTGCTCAACGACGAAGCGTACGACACCGCGGTGGCCATCATGGGCGGCGACCAATACCTGCTGGACTACAGCTCCACCACCGAGGACTCGCTCGGCCAGTACTACATCGCGTTCTTCGGCGACCCGTCCGAGACCAGCGCCTGGTCTCTGCAGTTCGGCGGCCACCACCTCGGCATCAACGCCGACCTCGACGGAGCCGCCGGGGAGATCACCTTCGCGCCCACGCACCTCGGCATGCAGCCGGCGGTCTACACCGATGCCGACGGCAACGAAGTGCAGACCTTCGACGCCATCTACACCGACGCGTTCGCGTTCTTCGACAGCCTCACCGCAGAGCAGCAGGCCACCCTGACGTCCGGTGAGGTCACGATGTGCGCGCCCGGTGACACGTGCGACTTCGACAGCGGATCGGGCCTCACCGGCGCCGACCTCACCGACGAGCAGAAGCAGCTGCTGCTCGCCCTCATCGCGAACTGGGCCGGAATGGCCGACGACGAGACGACCGCAGCCGAGCTGGCCGAGATCGAAGCCACTCTCGATGAGACCGTGATCGCCTGGTCCGGGGAGACGACCTACGACATGAGCACGGGCGACGGCATCTCGTTCTCGATCTCCGGCCCCAACGTCTACATCGCACTCCAAGCCCAGAACGGCTCCGCGGGCGCCGACGTGGAGGGCGTCAGCACCTCCGGATGGGGACACGTGCACTCCATCTACCGAGACCCCACCAACGACTACGCCGGCAGCGTCACCCAGGCCGCCGCGTCCGGCGGCACGGGCGCCGACCCAGGCGGCAACGCCCCCTGATCGGCCGGCCCCCGTCCGCACGAAAGTGCGCGCCGCGCCCGCCCGCATCGGTGGCGCCTCCCGACAACGCCCGTTTGCGGATCGACGCCGTTCGCTACGGAGCGAGGGCCGCCTCGACGTCGGACAATTCCACGTGCATCTGTTGGATCGCGTCGGGGGTGAATCGCCGCACCGACATGCTCAGGATCGCGTCGGCCTGAATCATGTCGACATCGAATGCTTGTCTGATCGCTGTGTTCGCGGACGCGGTGTTTTCCGCCGGCTGTCGCGAATGCACGGAGCAGCTCGCCTTGGTTTTCGGCGGCATGGAGCATGGCGACGATGATGTGGCGACGCGCCAACGCGTTCTCCCGATCGTCCATGACTCAACGTATCGCTCCTCCGCGATGCGGAGCCCTCAGCGAGCACTGCACGTTTAGGATGGCGAACGGACGCGCTGGGCGCCGAACGCGAGGTGCCCTTCACCGGGCAGTGCCCGTTTACGGATGCCTCACCGGATCGACCAGATAGGCGTCGAAGTAAGTTGGGCATGTCGACCGCCACGAGGCAACATCTACCTGAGATCTCAACGGCCGCTCGCTGATGCCGTGCGACGCGCGAAGTGGCTCAAGGTGCACCAGCAAGCGTCGTACCGCCGAGTTGAGCGGCGGGCGGTCCGTCTCTACCGCAATTACCCGGTCTTGCCCCATTTCCTCCGGCTGCGCTCGAGGATCGCGTAGCCGCCTGACATCTTCATGCGCCATGTCGCCATCTCGATACTGACTTGGTATCGGTTGGCCACGACGAGCGGTGCAATGCCCTTGATGACCGCGATTTTGGCCTTCTCCTGCGGTACGAGAAGCGCACCCGCAAGCTCTTCCGCTTCCTTCTCCTGCGCCTTCGACGTGCCACCGCAACTGCTGTCGGCTCCCGTCCATGCGGGGGACGGATCGTGCTCGGCCTCGAAGTGCGCGACCTCATGGGTGAGATCCGAACGAATTCGCTCGCCGCTTCGTTCGGGGTTGTAGATCACCAGGCTCCGCCGACCATCGCGCAGGAGCGCCGCCGACCATACATGAGGCTTCTCTTCGAGGAAGCGGCGCATAGCGGCTTCGTCTGCGGTGAAGTCCCGCAGCGAGATGAACGGAATGCCGTTCTCGTCCGACCAATGGAACGGATCGAAGGGCACGTCCTCCGAGAGGTCGTAGTCCTTCCTCACCTCCTTGGCGAGTCGGCCGAGAGCGGCTTTGTTCATGACTTAGCTCGACTTCCTCGTGGAGCGGAAGTAGTCGATCCCCGACTGCAAGATCGACTCCAGATGCTGTTTGTCTTGTTCGTCGAGATCGCTTCGCGCGCGCAGCAGCGCATTAATCGACGAGCCAAGTTCTGGCTCATCTCGAGTCGCAAGCTCGTGGGCGTCGACCATGAACTGATCAGCCGGGATGCGCAACCAACGCACGATGCGCGCAAAGGCGTCGAGGTCGGGTCGCTGATCGTTTCGAAGTCTGGTGAGTAGTGATGGGCTGACGCCGATCTGGCCGGCCGCCTGTCGCCACGAGATCTCGTCCGCTTTGACTCGAGTTTCGAGTGCGCTGGCGAGGCCGGTGACGTCGATGACTGTGTCTGGCATGAGGCTCCCAATCTTCGGGATCGTCGTGCGATCCGTAGTTCAAGCGTAACCCGTCAGCGACGAGATGTTGTGCAACTGAAACACTGTGTTAGTCTTGAGTCACTGTTTTGCTACTAGAACACTTCAGGAGGAAGTCATGGCAAAGAACACCGGCGAGGGATACCGACAGGGCGCAGTGACTGGTCGCTCGCAGTCGTACAACCCGACGACCAAGACGCACACGAAGCGCGACACCTCCACGGGCCGCTTCATGGACAGCAAGAGCGACGGCACGCCTTTCAAGGGCGTTCGACGAGAGGACTAAGGCATGGAGATCGGACTCGGGGCGTTCATCAAGTTCGCCAACGCCACCCCGCGGGCTCGTCCCCGCCTGGCGCGCCAGATCGCGGAGCAGTCTCGCAGTGACTACGACCCTGCGACGGACTTCTGGCGTCCCATGCGGCAGGCGATCCACCGCGACCGGAAGACGACTCGCGATGGTGAGGCGCTGCGTCAGGTCGCGCAGGCGGCTTCTGATCGTCGTCGTCCGAGCTTCGAGGAGATCAGCGTTCGCTGGGACGGTGTCGCGCCGCGCTGGAACGGCGCCGGCCACATCCCGTCGCACGCCGCGCGCATCGAGATCGGCGGTCTGCACGTGCGCGTGAACCCGCTCTTCTCCGAGCAGTGGACCGATGGGCATGCTGAGTCCGCCTACGTCTGGTTCAACAAGGAGGAGCTCCGCGACGACACGCTCGCGGGAGTTCGCCACCTGCTGACGCGGGACGGCCACGAGGCACACCTCGAGCCCGTCTTCATCGACGTGCGGCGTACCCTGGCGGCCGCCGCAACGCCGACCGAAGGCATCGACGAGTGGCTCGAAGACCTCGGCGCGGAGTTCCGCGGCCTGGCTGCGTAGGAGGCTGATCGTGGAAGAAGCGAAGAGTCGCACGACCGGTGTTGTATGGGATGCCGAGCAGTTCGCCGCCCTCAGTACGGGCGAGCGAGACTCCCTGCGCGATTCGCTGGTCTGCACGGCCTGCGGGGCCGATGCCTACTACATTCGCGAGGCGCGCAATGGACGCCGCGCATGCTTCGGCGCTCGCCCGCACCGTGCGGACTGCGAGCTGGCATCGTTTGTCACTGACGACGGTGGCGGCGCGCCGCTGGACGAGGTCGACGAGCTCATCAACGCGGGCGACATCTTTCGGATCGACCCGAACCGTGGGCGCACCATCCGGCATGTCCGCAACGATCCGTCCGCTCCCGACTCGACTGGCGGATCGGCCGTTCGGTACGCCCGGCGCGGGCGTGGCAACGTGCGCCAGTCTTCTATGGGGCTCGGCCGACTGCTGCGCCAGCTCGTGCTTCGCGAGCCCTTCCGGCGCAGTCAGACGCTGTTGATCATGTCCGACGACAGCCGTCAGACGGTGCGATCCGGCTGCGTGCACCTGTCAGAGATCGAAGAGAAGCACAGGAACCGCCTCCGCGTGTACTGGGGGACCATCCGCTTCCCCAGGCCGAAGGATGATGGTGGTGCGTGGTTGAACACAGGGTGGGGCTCGCCGACGATCGTCATCAACGCCGAAGAGCTCGCTGCCGTCCTGGAGCGTTCTGGGCTCGAAGAGCTCGATGATCTGTCGGGCTCCTTCTTCGCCATCATGGGTCGGCTCCGTGAGACGGCCAACGGAAAACAATAGTTCTTCGTCAACGAAGACGTCGACTGGATGGCTGTGCGTCCGTTCGTCCAGGATGAGACGCTGAACTAGTCCGATTCGATCGCGTCCCGGAGCTCCCGGCCTCAGTTTGCGATTCAATCCGAGACGGCGGCGATCGAGCGCGTCGTGAAGTGTCTCTTGACCGCGTCGATGTCTCTCGTCCGAGTGGGCGTATCGAGGCCCGCACTATCAAGGAGCGGCAGGTTGTCGCATCGGGCCGAGGAAGCTCTCGCCATGCATTGCCCGGTTTGAACGCTCGGATTCCCCCAGCGGATCGCACCTTCGGTGTACGCCTCGGGTAAAACGATGATGCGGGGCGTTCGCGCAGATAGCGTGAGTTGCAATTGGCCCCCCTGGTCGTGGCTGGCGCTGACCGCATTGTGGCCCCAAGGGAGACGACTAATGCGCATCGTTTCGTATCGGCAGGGTTCAGGGCGACCGACACAGGTGGCCCGTGGAAATCTGAACGAGCTGGTAATGCTCATGGAGGCGGCGGTCGCACTGGCGAACGTTGAACGCTGGGTACAAGAATCCGTGTCGGCGGCTGCTCGCGCGAAAGCAGGATCGACAATCCTCACTGACGCGATCAAGAACGCAGGCAAGCGTGATTCCTACGAGGTGTCCGTGGTGGACGGCTTCATGCGACTGGGTGCGGTCAGCTTCGCTGCGCACGGCTCCGAAGCAGTGTGGGAGCGGAGCTTCCCCACGGGCAAGAAGGGGCGACCGCTATCCGTCGATGTGTGCCTCTTCAACGCGAAGCGTAACGAGGAAGCTCGTGTCGAGTTCGGGGTTTACACACTCGCGAAGCTGCGCAGCGATGCGAAGAAGCTGGCACTGGACCTGTCTGCGGCGGAACCTCACAAGGTTTCGAATTTCGTCATGCTGTGGCGAACACGAGAAGGGGGTAGTGGTGACCAGCACGACTTGGCGGGACACGTGCATTAGGGATGCGAAGGCTGCGTCCACGCCCACCCACGAGGTGAAGATGGAAGTCGCGTCAGAACAGGACATGTTCGTTGCTGGAAGTGCAGACCGGCGCAAGGTGCAGGTGGCGCTATTCTCCGTCATTGCCTTGAATCAGAACAGCGGTGCTGACCCGGCCCCCGACAACACGATCGATCTCCCACTCTGAATAGCGCCACCATCCTGAGGACGGCCAAACTCGGTCCGGCGGCGTATCACCGGAAGCATGAGTGAGCCAACCACGCACTAGCTCGATCGCTGCCCCACTGGAGGCCCGAGACGCCCCGCTAACGCGCGATGCCCGTTCAGGGATCGGAAGGGGCTGGGACTCCTGCTCGCGGTGAATCAGTCCGATCCGGGGTTGTGCATGAACTCGATACGAATGCCGTTGTCGTCCTCGACGAAGGATGCGTAATAGTGATCGTTGAAGCGCGGATACAGCTTCGGCGCTCGGATCACCGCCCACCCGGCATCCACAGCGATCGTGTGCAGCCGGTCGACCTCGTCTCGCGAACCGACCGCGAAGGCCAGGTGTTGCCATCCGATATGACCGTGTCGATGTGGGCCGGCGTGGGGCTCGCGTGCCTGGCGCACGATGAACTCCGTCTCGCCGTCCGCGTACCAGGAGGCGCCGTCGTCGGCGTCGGTGCGTTCCAGCCCCAGCGCGGTGAGGATCGGATCGTACTGAGCGATGGCGCGGGCGACGTCGTCGACACTCACGCCGAGATGATCAAAGAGGGGCACCCCCGCAGTCTCTCGCGAACTGCGGGCTTGGACTTGGCGTGGCGGCTGCCCCGACAAGGATCGGCGCTCTGCGCCTCGTACGCCAGGTGCCCGTCAGCCCACCTACTGCGACAGCCACGTCCCGAGAGGGAGCTCGAGGACAACACCGTTGAGCGTCGCGAAGGTGACGAGTTCTCCGATCGCGGCGACATTGATCACGACTGTGCCCCAGAACGTCCGGCGGAACGACCGTTTGCGGGTTTTGTGGCGGAACAGCTGCTGCGCGATGAGCGCGCCGGGCCTGCCGCCGAAGAGCCCGAGCATGAGGAGCGTCTGCTCAGAGATTCGCTGCCGACCTCCGCGCGCCGCGGCCTTGTCGATCCCGTATGCCGCGAAGGCGACAACGCTCATGACGACATACAGCGCTGGCATCCACCAGGGAAGGTCGAGCACGGCGAAAGCGACCGCGAGTACGACCACGAAGGCCATCAATGCAGTCCAACTCAGCGCCGCCGGCAGCGGTCGCGACAAATCGCGGGGGCGATCGGTGGCTGGGCGCAATCGGTCGTATCCGGTCGTCACTCGCCGATCCTAAGCGTCGAGTCGTCGACCGGCGGTGAGGACCGGCCGCGCTCCTCGAGCGCAAACTACGCCCCGCCAGCGTGCACCGCCCGGTTAGGGGACCAACCCGGGTGCGTGTCCACGCTCCGATTGACGGCCGGTGAGCTCGCCGCCCTTGACGCCCGCGCAGCGCGAGAACACAAGTCGCGGTCCGAGCTGATCCGCGAGGCGATCGCCGCGTACGCGGCGTGAACATCCACGACACCGCTCTCAAACGGGTATGGCTCGATAGCGGGACCGGCTAGGCGCATCGATCCTCTTGCGGTCGTGGCGGCTGCGGCGTCGGGGCGGGAGGTCGAGCATCTGTGATCGCGCCTTCACGGCGTGACTGACGAGTTCGTTGCCACTGTCGAACAGCAGGATGACGGTCTCGACCAGTCGCCCTTGTGTGTCGAATCCGAGTCGCAACTGGCGAGCGAGCGGTGGGGGTCAGGAGGTCCAGAAGTCCCGGTGCGGGATGGCTGCTTCGGACTCCAGTAGCGGCCCGCGCACGTCGACGCCGGTGGTCCCCGCCGCGAACACGGTGCGACAGGGGAGGGCGAGCGTCGGGTTCTCGGGATGGGAGCCGGTCAGCTCGAACAGGGCCGTCTCGGCGAGGCCGTACGCGACCCGGCCGATGCCCGCCCAGTAGATGGCTCCCGAGCACATCGCGCACGGTTCGCACGATGTGTAAAGCGTGTAGGAACGGCGCTCACTCTCGGGCACCGCCTGGCAGGTCATGCGCACGAGGTTGGTCTCGGCGTGATTCGTCACATCGTTGCCGGTCGTAACCGTGTTCTCCGCTTCGAGCACAACCTCGCCGTCGGGACCGATAAGGATCGCGCCGAAAGGGTGGTTGCCGTTCGCGCGCGCCCGAGCGGAGACCTCGATCGCCAGCCGGATGTAGTCCTCGTCAGTGCGTGCGGTCATGCGTGTGCCTCTCTGCGGATGGGAGTGCGAGCCGGCAGCGGGCCTAAGCGAGACTGGCCGTCGCAACCGCGATGACGGCAACGGCGATCACCGAGCTAGCATCCACCTGGCAATTCTCCCACCGGCGCGTCCTGCTGACCGGGCCACACGCGGCCCCTCCTCACCCGGGCAGTGCCCGCAAGGGGATCGTCCCGGAGCTCACGCTCACGGATAGTGTCGAGCCGTGAGCGAACACAAGAGATCGATCATGGCTTGGACGATCACCGGCATCGTGATCGCAGCAGGCGTGGGCGTACTGATCGCTGGGTTGCTGACACCGGTCACGTTCGGCTGGTTCGCCTATCAGCCTCTCGCCGACGCGACGTTCGTTCCCGATGCCGGGGGCGTGTTCCTGTCACAGATCGCGATCATCGGATGGGTCATCCTGACGATCGGCCTCCTCACGGTCGCCTTTCTCGTCGGCCGGCATACTGCGCGAGCGCGCTCCAATCGGCCCGACTCCGAATCCGCGAGTTGAGGGCGAACACCTGGACGGCATCCCCCCGCGCAGTGCCCGCGAGTCGAGCGATCGCCGTACGGTGCGCGTGACCATTTCCCGCAGTTCGGTCTTGTGCCACTATTCGTAAAGATCGGTCCTTCACTGGGGAAGAGGAGCGGATGTCAAACCTCGTCGCCACTCGAACAGCAACGGAACTCGTGTTCGTTGTCCACGACACTGACGCCGGGCTCCCGGCGCGCGAGTTCCTTGCGATCATCGAGAGCATCAACTTCGCGATCGAGTTCAGCGGTCATCTTGCCGAGGTCGCAGCCCCGCCTGCTCAACCAACCCGCTGGGAAGGGGACAAGCAGCTGGCGGATCACGTCCGCATTCGCCGATTGCGATATGGGAGCCCCATTGAGATCGTCCTGGATCTTCAGCCGTTGATGAACTTCCTGACGAACGGCGGCTGGTTGGTGTTTCTGGGCCTGGTCACCAAGGTGTTTTCACAAGGCGCGACCGGTTGGAAGACACTCGAGGAGGCCATCGAGCTCCGCCGCAAGAGCAAGTCGATCAGGGCCAAGAACAAGCGACTGGAAGATCGCAGGTCTCCGTCGGCGACGCGGGATGCTCGGCTGAGCCTCGCCCAGGCTGAGGCCGAGCAGGCGCGTGCGATGAGCGCCTTCATCACACCATTGATCGAAGAGGCCGTGGCGCGCGTCGCGAGCCAGCAAGATCCATTACCGGTCAACTCTTCGCCGGGAGCGCAGTTCGTGCGGCACCGCGACCGCGAAACCCTCAAGGAACGTCTGGCGGCGGAAGCCGCCAGTCTGATACTCCGCGATCGCGACACCGCAGAGTTCGCAACAGCCGTCCTTCATGGCATGGCGGTTGATGTCGCGGTGGAGTGACTCCTTCGCACCGCAGCGCGGGGCCCTGGCCCCCTCACTCGATCAGCGCGGCGACCTTCTGCGCAGTCTCCTTCGCTGATCCGGGGTTCTGTCCGGTGACGAGTTTGCCGTCGGTGATGGCGTAGGAGACGAATGGGAGCCCGGCCTTCTCGTACAGGGCGCCGCGAGCCTTCATCTCCGCTTCGGCGTTGTAGGGGACGAGCCTGTCGACGCGGGCGAGCACCTCTTCCTGCCACGCGAACCCGGTGACTCGTCGACCTGCGACGAGGAGGCTGCCGTCCGAGAGCCTGGTGTTTAGCAGCCCGCAGTAACCGTGGCAGACGGAGGCCACGACTCCGCCGTTCTCCCAGATCTCGCGGGTGAGGCGCTGTAGGTCGGCGCTGTCGGGCAAGTCGTACATCACGGCGTGTCCGCCGGTGAAGTAGATCGCGTCGTAATCCGCGGGGTCGATGTCGCCGGCGCGGGCGGTCGTCTCGAGCAGCGCCATGCGGGCCGGGTCGCGGTGCCAGGCCTTGGCGGACTTGTCGTAGTTGGGGAACTTCAGCGACCGCGGCTCCAACGGTGACGGCCCGCCGAGGGGACTGACGATGGTCTGCTCGAAGCCGTGCTGCTCGAACACCTCCCAGGCGTGGGTGAGCTCAGACAGCCACAGACCGGTGGGGTGACGCGACGGGTCGTCGTACTGGCCGACGTTGGTGACGACGTTCAAGACGCGGGTCATGGCGAGCTCCGAATCGGGTTGGCGAGGAATGGATGCAGATGCCGGCGCTCGGCGTTCAGACGCTCGCGACGGTGGAGGCGAGCGCGCGCACGGCGGCGAACGACCCGCGGACGCGATCGGCGACCACGTCGGGGGAGTCGGCGGCGAGCTTTCCGTCGAGGTGGAGGAACGCGAGTCCGTGGGCGAGCGCCCACAGCGCCGTGGCAAGCGCAGTCGGATCGGTGTCGGGGTAGAGGTCGCGAAGCGACTGCTCGAGGAGGGTGTGGAGGTCGCCCGCGGCGAGCACGCGTTCGTCGTTGCGGTCGTCGCACTCCTGTCCGAACATGAGGCGGAACACCGCCGGATGCTCGAGCGCGAAGCCGACGTAAGCGACGGCGAACCCGATCAGATCGGCCTCGGATGCTGCCCGCCGACCTCCAGGAGAGAGCCGTTCGCGAAGGTCGCGGAAGCCGCGCACCGCGAGGGCTGACTCGAGCGCATCCCGGTCGGCGAAGTGCCGGTACGGCGCGGACTGCGACACATTCGCGCGGCGCGCGACGGCACGCAGCGAGAACGGCTCACCTGCCTCGAGCATCTCGGTCGCAGCATCCATCAATGCCGTCGTCAGATCGCCGTGGTGATATGCGTCGCGGGTCATCGACAGGGGCTGTTCCGTGTCCATGCTGACTCCAATGTGTTCACTGCTCACATTGGATGCTAGAGTGCGATGTGTTCAGTGTCAACATGAGAGGGAGCGGTGTCGGCATGCAGACGATCCTCGGAGCCGGCGGCCAGATCGGAACGGAACTGGCGCGAGAACTTCACGACCGGTACACGACCCGGCTGCGACTGGTCAGCCGCCACCCGAAGCGGCTCCACGACACCGACGAGGTGGTCGCGGCGAGCCTGCTGGATGCCGAGCAGACGGATGCTGCCGTCTCAGGCAGCGACATCGTCTACCTCACCGTGGGCCTGCCCCCGAACGCGAAGATGTGGGCGGAGCAGTTGCCGGTGATGATGCGGAACACGATCGACGCGTGCGAGAGGCACGGCGCCAAGCTCGTGTTCTTCGACAACACCTACATGTATCCGATGACCGGTGAGCCGCTCACCGAGGACACGCCGTTCGATCCGCGTGGTCCCAAGGCGAAGACTCGGGCCCTGGTGACCACCATGCTGCTCGAGGCCATGTCTGCCGGGCGGGTCGAAGCTGTCATCTGCCGGGCGCCGGAGTTCTACGGAACCGGCAAGACCCAGAGCTTCACCAACACACTGTTCCTCGACCCGATTCAGAAGGGTGAGAAGCCGCGCGTCCCGCTCCGCGACGACACCCTCCGCACGCTGATCTGGACACCGGATGCCAGCAGGGCGATGGCGCTCCTCGGCAACACTCCATCGGCCTACGGGCAGACGTGGCACCTGCCGTGCGACTCGCCCCTCACCTACAGGCAGCTCGCCGGAGTCGCGTCCGGCGTCTGGGGCAAAGAGGTCCGTTACACGGTCATGCCGAAGATCGCCTTCCAGGCAGCCGGTCTCTTCGACCGAGGCGCGCGGGGGATTCTCGAGCTGCTTCCGCGGTACGCGCACGACAGCATCTTCGTGACCGATAAGTTCGCGCACGCCTTTCCCGATTTCCGGGTCACGACCTACCGTGAAGGCATCCAATCGATCCACGACGCTCATGCCACGCCCTGACCGCTGACAGGCACGACCGTCGCCTGATCCCGGTGGCCGTAGGCTCCGACTGTGGGTGTGCCGTCCGATCTGCTTCCGTCGCTTGTGGGCGTTGCCGTGCTCACTGTCATCGGCGTGACGGTGCTGATCGTGTTCCGCGTGCCCGATCCGAGCGCACCGGCGTGGGCGATCCTGCGTGGCGCGGTGCAACTGGCAGCGATCAGCTTCGTGCTGTCGGGCATCATCTCCAACCCGTTCTGGATCGCGGCTGCGCTTGCGGTGATGTTCGTCGTCGCATCCACGGTGGCGGCTCACCGCGTGGGCTGGTCGTGGACCGTACTCGCCCAGACCGGACTAGCGATACTCGCGGGCGCAGCGACGACGATGCTGGTCGTGTTCGGGACGGGAGCTCTGGAACTCACCGCACGGTTCGCGCTCGCGATCGGCGCCATCATCATCGGCAACGCGATGAGCGTCGCGACGTTGACCGGCCGCAACTTCACGACGGCGGTCGTGGATCATTGGGACGAGGTCGAGGGCTGGCTGGCGGTGGGCGCAACACCGCGGCAATCGACGGTGCATCTGGCACGGCGGGCCATCCGTGATGCGCTCGTGCCCAGCATCGACCAGACGAAGACGACGGGCCTTGTCGTGCTCCCCGGGGCATTCGTCGGCGCGATCTTCGGCGGTCTCTCGCCCCTCGAGGCCGGACGTTTTCAGATCGTCGTGCTCGCCGGCATCCTCGCCACCGGCACATCACCGCATCGCTGATCGCCCACGCCATGGGCTCAGTCACGGTCAAACCCACGATCAGCCGCTGAAGACGGCCGGGGCGCCATGCGTCATGCGCTCCACGGGCGACGTCGGGGCAACCAACCCCGGACGTGGCGTCGATACGTCCGGTACTCGTCACCGTAGGACTGCTCCAGTGTCGGCTCTTCGTAAGCGCGCACGAACAGCAGCACGGCGGCGAACGCGATCGCGGCGTAGGCGAGCGTTGCGAGGCTTCCGAACAGCAGCGCCTGCCCGAGGATGATCGCGAGCACCGCGAGGTACATCGGGTTGCGCACGAAACGGTACGGCCCGGCGATGACCAGATGCGCCGTGGGAATCGGCGGCGCGGGAGTGCCATCGGCCCGCGCAAAGCGGATGAACGCGTCCAGCAGCACGAGCACCCCGCTCAGGATGCAGAACCCTGCCACGATTGCGACCACCCACAGGGCCGGACCTGTCCAGGGGATGTGCCATCGCGTGATCAGCCACGGAATCAGGCCGGCCACGATTCCGGGGGCGAGGGCGAGGAAGACAATCGTTCCTGCCCACGCGCGCACCCGGATGCGGTTCACGCTTCGACGGTACTCCGACGTTCCTCTCCGACCCAGGAGGGTCAAGGCATCGACCCCCTCCAGGGTGGTTCGATGCGGGCCGCCCGCGGTCGACGCTGGCGCAGTCTGTAACTCGCCTTCTACGATTCCGACATGACTGCGGAGTCCTGGGCTGTCCTCAAAGACGTGGGCACGATTGCGATCGCATTCTTGTCGCTTGTCGTCGCGCTCGGTGTGGCTGTGCAGGCGAGCAAGTGGCGGCCACGGCCTCTGCTTCAGTTTCGATTCGATCAGAGCGCGGGGCGTGTCGAAAAGGCAGATCTCGAGACTTTTCTCGATCGCGCTGAGATCGCCAAGAGTGGCGTCGTCATGGTGAACGCGTATGACTTCATGACTCAGCCCGAAGAAGTCGAGGACTATCGTGCCGGTCTTCTCGTCACCATCGCGAACCACGGAAACGGGCCTGCGTTCGACGTCGAGCTCCACGTGGACATACCGCGCGACACGTCTGCCGCGCACATGGCGCTGGGAGACCTGACGGTCATACGGCGGTCTCAGCTCTTGGCTGGAGAAGATGCCAAAGTGGTGCTCGCTGAAGACCTCAAGTACGGAACTCCGATGAAGGGCGGAGGACGATGGACCGACCTGGACGTCTGGGGGATCAAGCCGGCCACTGATGGCGAGCTTGTGGGCTGGCTTACTTGGCGCGAGCCGCCACGCACCAAGAAGGTGCGTCGGCGGAAGATCAAACACACGAACAAGACAGAGATGGGCGACTGGGTCTAGCGGGGAGTGCTGGACGGCGGGTGGAGATGGCCGGCGCGATCGGCGCCGATATGGTGGGCCCATGCAGCTGCGAGACCTCGATGTCGGAGATGTGAGACAGCGGGCGCAGACCGGATATGTGCCAGTCAGTGCGCAGATCGTCGACCTGCTCGACGCCGCGTATACGCGAGCAGTGAGCCACCACGAGGGCGTGGTCGCCGACTACATTCCGGCTCTCGCGACAGCGGATGCGGAGGCTTTCGGAGCGTGCGTCGTCGATGTCGACGGCGGTGTGCACGAGATCGGGGACACACGAGTGCGGTTCTCGATCCAGTCGATCTCGAAGGCGTTCGTGTACTCGCTGTTGTGCGACGCGATGGGTCACGAGGAAGTCTCGGACGTGGTCGGGGTGAACAACACCGGTGCTGCGTTCAACTCCATCCTGGCCGTAGAGCTCAGCGGGGGTCACCCGGGCAATCCCATGGTGAACGCGGGAGCGATCGCGACGACCGCGCTGATGCCCGGCGCCACGGCAGATGCGAAGTGGGATGCGATCGTCTCGGGTCTCTCGGCGTTCGCCGGGCGGCGGCTCGAGGTCGACGAGAATGTGTACCGGTCGGAGGTCGACACGAACCATCGCAACCGGGCGATCGGCCAACTGCTGGAGAGCTACGGGCGGATTCGCTTCGACCCGGCCGCCGCGGTGGACGTCTACACGCGGCAGTGCTCCCTTCTGATCGATGCACGGGACCTCGCCGTGATGGGCGCCACGTTGGCCGACGGTGGCGTGAACCCGGTGACCGGAGAACGCGTCGTCTCTGCCGACGTCTGCCGCGACACACTGGCGGTGCTCGCTGCGAGTGGCCTCTATGAGCGGTCGGGCGAGTGGCTGTTCGAGATCGGGCTCCCCGGCAAGTCGGGCGTCTCGGGCGGCATCGTCACGGTGGCGCCCGGAAAGGTCGGAATCGGAACCTATGCGCCGCCCCTCGACAGCGCCGGCAACAGCGTGCGCGGTCAGATCGCGACCGCACATCTCTCACGCACTCTCGGTCTGAACGTCTTCGCCTCCGCGCCGCGGAACGAACGGGGAGTCGAATCATGAGCATCCACGAGCCCCCCACCACATCCTCTTCAGTTCAGCGGCGATCGTGGATGCCGATGGTCGGGCTGTTCCTCGCCCAGATCCTCATGTCGTACAACGTCGCCGCGCTTCCGGTGTCGCTGGGCGGGATGGTCGACACGTTCGGAGTGCCGCCCACCGACGTGAGCACCGCGATCGTCACGTATGGGCTCGTGGTCGCTGCGCTCGTGATGGTCGGGTCGAAGATCGGCCAACGCGTCGGCTGGGTGATCATGTTCCGCGTCGTCGTGGCGCTGTTCGCCGGCTCCGCGCTGATGATGATCCTCGGACCATCCGTCGGCTGGGTCATCGGCGCACAGGCCGTGGCCGGCGCGTCCGCGGCGATCATCGTGCCCTCGCTGGTCGCGCTTATCGCGGAGAACTATCGCGGTCGCCAGCAGGAGACGGCGATCGGATCGCTCGGCTCCGCGAGGGCGCTCGCCGGTGTGAGCGCGTTCCTCATCGGCGGCACACTCGCCACATTCGTCGGCTGGCGGCACGTGTTCGTGGTCGTGCTCATCATCGCCGTTGCGGTTTTCGCATTCAGCTTCACTCTGCGGGGGTTGCCGGGAAACCCGGGGATCAAGATCGACCTGGTCGGTGCCCTTCTCATCGGTCTGGGTATCGTGTCGCTCACGCTGGGCGTCAACAACCTCAACGGCTGGGGAATCCTGTTCGCCAAAGACGACGCCCCGTTCGATGTGCTCGGGCTCTCGCCTGCTCCGGTCCTCATCCTCATCGGCCTGATCCTGGTCCAGCTGTTCTTCCTGTGGACGCGGCGTCGAACCCGATCTGGCAGGGTGCCGCTCGTGAGCCTGTCGGTCTTCGGATCGTCGCGCGAGCGCGCCGCCGTGTACGCGATGTTCATCGTCGTCGGCCTCGAAGCGGCACTGAACTTCAGCATCCCGCTGTATATCCAGATCGTGCAGGGGCGCACCCCGTTCGACACGTCGCTGGCTATGCTGCCGTTCAACCTCACCGTGTTCTTCTCCGCGATGATCGTGGTCCGGTTCTACCGCCGGTTCCCGCCGCGAGTGATCGGGATGTTCGGGTTCGTGTTGACGACCGTGGCGCTGCTCTGGCTCGCGTTCGTCGTCACCAACAACTGGGAGACGCTTCCGACGATTCTCGGTCTCTTCGTCTTCGGCGTCGGGCAGGGCGCTCTTGTCACCCTCGTGTTCAATGTGCTCGTCACCGCCTCGCCGAAGGAGCTTGCCGGAGACGTGGGCTCGGTGCGAGGGACGACCCAGAATCTCGCCTCCGCAGTCGGCACAGCCATCGCCGGCGCTCTTCTCGTCGGCATCCTGAGCGTCAACGTCGTCGCCGCTCTCGCCGACCATCCAGAACTGCCGCCTGATCTTGTCGCGCAGGTAGATCTCGACCGCACCAACTTCGTCAGCAACGACCGACTGCGCGACATCCTCGACGACACCGACGCGACACCCGCACAGGTCGACGCGGCCGTCGCCGTCAACGAAGAGGCACGGCTCAGCGCACTGAAGCTCGGACTGCTGATCCTCGCCGGAGTCAGTGCCGCCGCGATCGTGCCGGCGAGCCGGCTGCCGAAATATGTGCCGGGCGAGATCCCGGAGTCGGTCGCGACGGGAGCCCGCCCTCGGTGAACGTGGACCTCGTGATCGTCGTCGCGCTTCTGATCGCGAGTATCGCGATGTTCGCGATCGGTCGGCCCCGCATGGATGTGGTCGCGGTGCTGATGATCGTTGCGCTGCCCCTCACCGGCGTCCTGACCGTATCCGAGACTCTTGCCGGATTCGCCGATCCGAACGTGGTGCTGATTGCGGCGCTGTTCGTGGTCGGGGAGGGGCTGTCTCGCACGGGGGTGACCTATCGGCTGGGCGATTGGCTGGGGCGCACCGCGGGCGCGAGCGAGGCCCGGGTGATCGTGCTGCTCATGCTCTGCGTGGCGTTGCTCGGCGCGGTGATGAGCTCCACAGGCGTGGTCGCGATCTTCATCCCCGTCGCTCTCAGCGTCGCGGCACGCACCGGAGTCTCCAAGCGTCAGCTCTTGATGCCATTGAGCTTCGCAGGACTGATCAGCGGCACACTCACCCTGATCGCCACGACTCCCAACCTGGTCATCGATGCCGAGCTGGTCCGCAGCGGCAACGAAGGTTTCGGGTTCTTCAGCCCGACACCGTTCGGCTTGGTCATCCTCGCCCTGGCGATCGGTTACATCCTGATCGCGAGACGCTGGCTGGGTGAAGACGTCGACTCCGGCGGTGGCGCCCGCCGAACCTTCGACCTGCTGCTCTCGGACTACGGCGTCGATGCGCGCACGCACAGGTATCGGGTGGGCGCGGCATCCCCTCTCATCGGATGCCGGCTCGCCGATGTCGATCTGGGAGCGGGGCGCCCGGCGAGGGTGCTCGTGCTCGAACAGCGCAGACTCGTGCGGCGATCCGTGCTGACCACGGCCGACGACGCACGAGTCCGCAGCGGAGATGTGCTGGTGGTCGACGTGGCACTCGATGCCGCACGTCGCGGTGCTCTCGAGCTCACCGAAGGGCCGAGGGGCGACGACAACGTGTTCGCGAAGCACGCGCGTCAGCTCGGCATGGCCGAGGTCATGATCGCACCGGAGTCGTACGCGCGCGGCCGCAGCGTGGTGAGCCTCCGCTTCGCGCAACGGTACGACCTCGTGGTGCTGGGAGTGCGGCACAAAGGCACGGCCGCCGGCGCGGTGTTCCCCTCGATCCGCCTCGCGACCGGCGACACCCTGCTCGTGACCGGCGGGTGGAACGCGATCCAGCGGCTGCGGACCAGCCCCGACGGGTATGTGCTCCTCGATCTGCCTGTCGAGGTCGACGAGGTCGCCCCTGCCGCTAATCAGGCCCCCTTCGCGATCGCGAGCGTGCTGCTGATGGTCGTGCTCATGGTCACCGGTGTCGTGCCGAATGTGATCGCAGCCCTCATCGCATGCTTGCTCATGGGCGCCTTCCGTTGCATCGACATGCCCAGCGCGTACCGCGCGATCCACTGGCCGACACTGCTGCTGATCGTGGGGATGCTGCCATTCGCGCTCGCCCTGGAGCGCACGGGCGGCGTCGACCTCGTCGTCGACGGCCTTCTCGGTGCCGTCGGCGATGCGGGGCCGACCGTGCTGCTCGCCGTGCTGTTCGCTTTGACGGCGACGATCGGCCTGTTCGTGTCTAACACCGCCACGGCCGTGCTCATGGCGCCGATCGCGATCACGACCGCGACCGAACTCGGCGCGTCTCCTCTTCCCTTCGCCATGATCATCGCGCTGGCCGCGTCGTGCGCGTTCATGACACCCGTCTCGTCGCCGGTGAACACGCTCGTCGTCGAGCCCGGTCGATACCGATTCGGAGACTTCTTCCGCGTCGGCGCCCCGTTCACCGTGATCGTGCTCGTCGTGAGCGTCGTGCTCGTTCCGCCTGTTCTTCCGCTGTACTGACTCTCGCGCGCGGCGTCGTTAGGATTCGGGCATGCCGTTGATCCAAGGCGTCCTGCTGCCGGGGTTGGGTGCGATCGCGGTTCTCGCCGCGGCGGGGCGGGCGGTGCGGCTGCTCGACGGCGACGATCCTCGCGAAGACCGGGCTGTGCGTGCGCTGCAGCAGGCGTTCGGTCACCGGCCGGACGACGGCGATGCCCTTGTCGTCACTGGCCGCGCCGAGCCGACGGTGCCGCGCGAGCCGATCGATCGGGTCACCGAGCCGCTCTCGTGGTACTCCGGTGTGCCGCAGACGATCGCGAACGGCGCGATCTGGTGCGCCGTCACTTGGCTGTCGACGCGCGACCGCCGTTCAGCGGTCGCCCCCGCGGCGGCGCTCGCCATCGAGACCGCGTGCTTCGTCGCATCCGCGGCGCTCGTGAAACGGCCACGACCCGCAGAAGTCTGGCGCCCGGAGCAGCCGCATGCCACGTCGTCGTTTCCCTCCGGGCACACGGCGGCAGCATTCGCGCTCCATGGCGCACTCGCCGACCTGCTCGATCGACACGGCGCCCGCGTCACGCGGCTGATCGGGCCCCTGCTTCGGTACGGGATTCCCGGTGCGATCGCGTTCTCGCGGGTCTACCGGGGCCAACACCACATCTCAGACACCATCGCGGGCGCCCTGCTCGGGCGGTGGATCGCCGGTGTGGTGCGGCGAGAGCTGATCTGCCGAAACGCAGCGTGAAGGGGGACCATGTACTTCGTCGTCGTCGGTCTGCAGACCGTCGTTCTGCCGCTGTTGTTCGGCACGATCCATCTGGTCGTGGCACCCGGGTCGCCGATCGCGATCTACGGCATGTGGTGGGCGTTCTGGGGCGTGGGCACGCGGCTCCTGGTGGCGGGGATCACCCAGCTCGTCAAGCCTGACATCACGTCGGGGATCATGGGGGAGAGCGCGCCCAGTGCCGCCGAGCGAACCGTGACGCGTGAGCTCGCTCAGGCGAACATCGCCTTCGGAGCGGTCGGTCTGCTGGCGCTGATTCCCGGGTGGTGGCCGATCGCGGGCCTCGCGGGAGGGGTATATCTGGGGCTCGCGTACCTCGGCCACCTGCGCAACCGTAGCCGCAACGCGATGGAGACGTTCGCGATGTGGACCGACCTGATCGTCGCGGTCATCGTCATCGCCGCCGGCGTCGTCGGACTGGCTCAGGTGCTCACGAACTGACGCCGCCGCGTTCGACGTCGGAGGGCAGCGCTAGCGTGCGGGCATGAGCGATTTCGCCGACGTGCTGCTCGCGGCCGGGCCTGCCGCTGATCTCCCCGCCGACCACGACGTGTTCGGCCGACTCGTCGGTAGCTGGCGCGTGCGCAACCGCTATCGCGCCTCTGCCGAGTCCGAGTGGGCGGAGAGCGAGCGGGACTGGATCTTCTCGTGGGTCGCCGGGGGCCGGGCGATCCAGGACGTCATCGTCGGCAGCGACCGCGGTGACGAACCGGTGATCGCCGGCACCACGATTCGGGCGTTCGACCCGCGCATCGGCGCCTGGCGGGTGAACTGGTTCGGCACCCTGCACGCGAACTACGGAGCGCTCATCGCTCGCGCGCACGGTGCCGACAGCATCCGCCAAGACGGCAGCGAACTCACCCCAGACGGTGAGATCCCCCTCCGCTGGAACTTCAGTGACATCACGGCCGACACGTTCGCCTGGGACGGCTGGTCGTCTGCCGACGGCGGTCGCACCTGGTGGCTGGAGCAGCATATGGATGCGGTGCGCACCGAGTAGTCCGTCGGCAGAGGCTCGCGTGACTCGAAGTGGCGGCTATCCGGCGCCGCGGATTGCGGCGGTGACGAGGCGCTCGATGTCGAGATCGCGGATGGGAGTGCGCAGCACGAGCAGCCGGTGGTAGAAGGCGCCCCAGATCTGGTCGATGACGATGTCGATGTCGGCGTCGGCGCCCAGCTGCCCGGCGCGTTGCGCCTTCAGGAGGCGCTCCCGCGCGAGGTCCCGGCGGGGGAGCGCATAGGTGCGCGTCCACGCCTCGGCCAGATCGGGATCGGTCTGCGCAGAGCCGATGAGCTGGGGGATGACGCTGCCTCCCTCGGCGATCAATTCGGCGAAAGAGGTGACCTGGGTGACGAGGTCCGCATGAAGGTCGCCTGTGTCGGGGAACTCCAGCAACGGCTGGCTGCGGGCGAAGTACGCCTCGGCGGCGAGGGCGCCCGGTGACGGCCACCACTTGTAGAGCGTGGTCTTGCTCACACCGGCTTCTTTGGCGATCCGTTCGAACGTGATCGCTCGGATGCCCTCGGCGAACAGCAGCCTGCCCGCCGCGTCGACGGCGGCGGCGCGCACCTCCGCGGCAGGGCGGCGTCCCCGCCCTGAGCGCTGGGTCGATGAGTGCACGATCGGCTCCCTTTGTGGACGATCTGTCCATTATGCACTAGCATCCGTTATGAACAAATCGTCCACATGAAGTCGGGAGACTCACAATGACCACTTCCACGAGTCGCGTCGCGATCGTCACCGGTGGCTCCGGGGGAATCGGCCGAGCAAGCGCACTGCGGCTTGCGGCAGACGGCACCGCCGTGGTCGTGCACTACGCCGGCAACCGCGACCGTGCCCTCGAGACCGTGCGCGACATCGAGACCGCCGGCGGCCGCGCGATCGCGGTCGGGGGAGATGTCGCCGATGAACGCGAAATGCTGTCGCTCTTCGATGCCGCCGAGGAGGCCTTCGGCGGCATCGATGTGCTCGTGCACACCGCCGGAATCATGCCCCTCGCACCCATTGCCGAGCTGGATCTCGAGACGTTCGATCGGGTGCAGCGCACGAATGTGCGCGGCACATTCGTCGTCGACCAGCTCGCCGCTCGGCGACTGCGCGCGGGTGGGGCGATCGTGAACTTCTCCACCTCCGTGACGCGGCTGCAGATCCCCGGCTACGGCGCCTACGCGGCGTCGAAGGGCGCCGTCGAGGCGATCACCCTGATCCTCGCGCGCGAGCTGCGCGGGCGGGACATCACCGTCAACGCCGTCGCCCCGGGGCCGACGGCGACTCCGCTGTTCTTCGAGGGCAAGAGCCAGGAGCAGATCGACGGGATCGCCGCATCCAACCCGATGACGCGTCTCGGCACGCCCCAAGACATCGCCGAGACCGTCGCCTTTCTCGCCGGGCCGGGTCGATGGGTCAACGGCCAGGTGCTCTACGTCAACGGCGGCGCCGCATGAGCGTGCATCTCATCGGTGGAGGCGCGACGACGACTGCGGATGCGGCACTCCATGCGCCGTTCGTTGCCGAAGCGGTGCGTCGCGCGCATGACGCAGGCCGTGTGCGACCGCGGATCGCCGTGATCTCGCTGCATCCCGAAGCAGTGGAGAAGGCAGCGGCGCTGGGCGAGCTGCTGACCGAAGCAGCCGCGGGAGCCGACGTCGAACTGCATCTGACCGCTGGGCGACCTGACCGGTCGATCGGCCTCGATGCGATCGCGGATGTCGACGGCATCGCCGTCGGCGGAGGCAACGTCGAGACAGTGCGTGCGGGGCTCGAGCCCCTCTTCGACCAGATGCGGCGGCTCGTCGCCGACGGAGTGCCCTACCTCGGTGTCTCGGCCGGCGCGATGATCGCGGCGGAGGGGTCGCTGGGCAGCGGATCCCGGATCGGCGGTGTCGTCGTCTCGCCGGAAGACCCTGACGAGCCGGGCGACGAACTCGAGATCGAGGCCGGTATCGGGCTCGTCGACGTGACCGTCGAAGTGCACACCGCCCAGCGCGGCATGCTGTCGAGACTGGTCGCCGCGGTCGAGTCCGGGCTCATCTCGGGTGGACTCGGCATCGACGAGCGCACGACCCTGATCGTCGGCGACGGCGTGCTGCGGGTCGAGGGTGCGGGCAATGTCTGGCGCGTCGCGCCGGCTGAGAACGGCGTTCTCGTCTCGACGATTTTCACGGCGTGAGCGGCCGGGCGCGGCGGTGGGGGAGCGTAGCGTCGGCGCCATGAGCGATCGCGCGCGTCGCGCCGAGTGGGCCTGGCTGAAGGTCATCGCGTGGTTCAATCTCGTCTCGGCGATGATCGGCGCGGTGGGCTTGATCGGCTTCGGCGGGATGGGCATTCCGCTGGAGTGGCTCCATGCCTCTCCGTTCACGACATATGTCTGGCCCGGCGTGATCCTCGGTGTCGTCGTGGGCGGTTCGCAAGCGCTGGCGCTTCTCGCGACCCACGGTCGCTACCGGCTGGCGAGCGGCATGAACGTCGCGGCCGGGCTGGTGATGATGACGTGGATCTTCGTCGAGATCGCGATGATGCTCGTGTGGTCTCCGCTGCAGGGGATCTACTTCGCAGCCGGCCTCATCCAGGTCACGCTTGCCGCACTGACACTCGGAGCGTGGCCTTCGCCGCTGTTTCAGCGCGGTTCGTATCCCGTGCCCCAGCGCAGCATCCACGACTCCGAATCGGTGAGGCGATCGAACCCGAACTGCTCGTAGAGGCCGTGCGCGTCTTCGGTGAACAGTGCCGTGCGCTTGAGGCCGAGGGGTTCGAGGTCGTCGACGATGCCCGCCATGATCCGCTTGCCGACGCCGCGCCCGCGGGCGGCGGGGTCGACGAAGACATCGGCGATCCATGCGAACGTCGCACCGTCGGTGATCGCCCGGGCGTAGCCGAGCTGCTGCCCGCTCTCGGCGTCGAAGACGCCGTAGTTGCGAGAGCCGGCCATGGCGGTCTCGTGCGCTTCGCGGGTTCTGCCGCGCGCCCAATACGACTCTTCTGCCAGCCATCGGTGCACGCGGTCGACATCCATGGCTGCGGCGTCGGCAGAGAAGACGAGGTCGTGGGACATGGGTCGATCCAACCAGCCGAGCGCGTCTGGGCGACCGGGCTGGTTGTGATCATGTGGACTGCTGGGCTACCTCGATGGCGCAGCGGCCGCCTCGGCCGACACGACCATGCGTTCGGGTGAGTCCGGCCGGAAGCCCACGAACAGCATGTATCCGGCGAACCAGAGCTCGAAGGCGAAGATCGGCACGGCGAGCACCATAGCGAGGCTGCCCGACTGCTCGACGACGCCGAACAGCTGGCCGAGGTCGCTCAGCAGCACGAGCGTGCCGCCGATCGCGCCGAGGATCGGGATGCCGGGGAACACGAGCCGCGAGCGCCACAGGGCGACGGCGAGGATGACGGTGTTGACCGCGATCACGAGCCCCTGCCCGACGAGGAACGACGCCTCGTGCAGCCACTCGAGCGTCGGCTCGAGCGCCGGATCGGTCGGTGCCGCAATCGCGCCGGTCTGCAACTGCACGAGGACGATCATCGGAAGCGTGCCGGCGCCGATGATCGCTGCCTCGAGTCCGCGCAGCCCCGCGAAGGCGGCGGCGCCGACCGGGGCGTAGGGGCGCAGCACCGCCAGCAGCACGATGCCGTTGCCGACGCATGCGAGGGCGAGGGTCACTTCGAGTGCGACGCCGACCTGGATGAGGCCGGCGCCGCCGCCCTCGGTTGCGAGGCGGTAGAAGATCGCCGCGCCGACCGACGTCACGTGCGTGACGAGGTAGAGCAGGCCCGCGGCGAGCGCGAGGGAACGAAGGCGAGTCATGGTTCTCCGATCTGATCCGGCCGGGTATACGACGTATACTCCATGCAAACAGACTCTAGGTATACGGTGTATACATGTCAAGTCCGGATGCCGGCCGCACTCCACTGAGTCGAGCACGTGTCGCCGAGGCCGCCGTCGCCCTGGCCGACGAGGTCGGACTCGACGGCACCACGATGCGCCGGCTCGCCGACGACCTCGCCGTGACGCCGATGGCCCTCTACAAACACGTCGCGAACCGCGAAGAGCTCATCGACGCGATGGTCGATCACATCGTCGGCGAGATGCTCACCCCGGACGCCGATCCGGATGCCGTCACGGCCGAGACGTGGAAGACGGCGCTGCGGACGCAGGTGAAAGCGTCACGCGGCGTGGTGCTGCGGCATCCGTGGGCGGTCGAAGCGATCGAGACCCGCGCGCTGGCCGGTCCGATCGTGCTCGCCTATATGGACCGGCTCATCCGGATCCTGTTCGCCGGCTCGCTGTCGGCCGACCTCGTCCACCACGCGATGCACGCCCTGTCCACGCGCATGTGGGGGTTCACGCGCGACGTGCTCCCGACGCCGTCGATCCCCGACGACCCCGCACAGCGCGCTGCGGCGCTCGCCGACTTCGCCGCGACATACCCGGGCATCGTGCGCATGGCCACGACAGCCCCCCACGCAGGCGCCGAGTGCGACGCGGATGCCGAGTTCGATTTCGCGCTCGACATCCTGCTCGACGCCTTCGAGCGGATGCACGCGGCCGGCTGGTCGTCGGCGGCGCGCTGAGCGGCGGCCTTCGCCGAGGCGTCACGCCGTCATCTGGGCCGGGGCGACACGTGGCAAGCAGTCGGGGTTGAAGATCCGTTGCGTGGACGCGGGATACTTCGCGAGCCAGACAGCGGGACGGATCGGACGCTGCGTGAGGTTGCCGCCGCAGTTCGGACAGGTGTGGTCGAGCAGGCGTGCACATCCGTCGCACCACGTGCATTCCATCGTGCAGATGAACACGTTCGGGTCATCCGTCGCGAGGTCACGATCGCAGCATTCGCAGTTCGGTCGAATTTCGAGCATGACGCAACGTATCAGGTGCGTGGATACCCACACCCGCGCGCGGGCGTAAGGGTGCCCGTCATCGCGTGCCGCGGATCCTCTGAACGACAACGGTCGCGCTGTTGACCGCGCCCGCGATGCACACCGCGAGCACGATGACGGTCGGGATGAGCAGCAGCCACGCCGGAGCCCACGGCATGAGGCCCGAGTCATCGACCGCGGTCAGATCGCCGCCTGACGAGGCTGTCACCCCGATCGTGATCAGAGCGAAGAAAGCGGCGATCACCGTGAACGCCGCCAATTCGACGATGTCATTGCGCAGCGGGCGGGGCGTGTCAGCCGCCTGCTGACGCTGTCGTGTCGACATCACCGTGTGCGAGATCGCCAGCGCCAGCGATAGTGAGATCGCGAGCCCCAGCGGAAATGGGTCGCCCGACGCCCAGCTGATGAGCCCGAAGACCACGAACACTGCGGCGAACGACGCACACGCCCAGAGCACGACTCTGAAAACCAATCGACGTCCCTCTCCTGACACGCCTTTGTGGCCTGTGTTCGCAATGGTATGCCCCAAGACGGCGCGGACAGTGGGCTCGTCCGGCCACCGGCGCGCCGTGAACCGGCGCAAACAACCGGAGTCCGTCAGGTCGGCTGCGAGAACCTGCAGCACGACGGGCGACCCGTCGGCGTAGACTCCTGGGGCCGGACGACGAGCGCAAGGAGGTGGCCACGATGAACGAATCGACGTGGGCGCTCCGCAACGGAGTCACGGTCGGGCGATAGGTCGCCCGGGAGCGTCCCCACTCCCGAAAGCTGCGACCATGCACCTCACTTCACACTCACGCGTCGGCGACCTCGTCGAGCGCTCCTTCACCCTCGACGGCGTGCCCGGCATCCTCTGGACGCCCGCGGGCGCCGATCGACCGTCTCCGCTCATCCTCATGGGGCATCCCGGCGGCATCGAGCGGATGCATCCGCGTCTGGTCGCCCGTGCGGCACGCGCCGCCGCCGACGGGTTCGCCACGGCGACCATCGAGCTGCCGGGCAGCGGCGTTCGCCCGCCCCTGCCGGGCGTCGATGCGGCTCGCGCAGACCTGCGCCGCGCGCTGCAGGTAGGCGAGTCGGTGTCGGCCGACGTCATCGACCGGCTCATCCTCCCGCTCGTCGACCAGGCGGTGCCCGAGTGGCAGCAGGCGATCGACGCACTGCTCGAGCGCGACGAGATCACGGGACCCGTCGGCTTCTCGGGCGGTGTCATCTCGATCGCGGTGCGCCTGGCGGCGGTCGACCCGCGCATCCGCTGCGCCGGGCTGTTCGCGGGCAGCTACGTGCCCGCGGCAACGATGGCCGATGCAGCGCGCCTCACCATTCCGCTGCACGTGCTGCTGCAGTGGGACGACGCCGGCAACGACCGGCAGCAGGCGCTCGACCTCTTCGATGCGTTCGCGTCGACCGAGAAGACCCTCGAGGCGAACATGGGCGGCCACACCGGCGTGCCCCTCCATGCCGGTGAGTCGGCGGCGGCGTTCTTCGCGCGGCATCTGCGGGCGTGAGCAGACCGGGCGAGCGGCCGCATCCCTAGAATCGGCGACGTGATGAGCGAAGCGCAGAGCACCCTCGCCGACCGCACGCGTGCGCTGCTGGCCGGTGAACCCGACCTCACCGAGAAGGCGATGTTCGGCAGCCGCGCCTTTCTGCTCGACGAACGGATCGTCGTGGCGGTGATGCGCGACGCGCGGCTGCTGGTGCGCGTCGGGGTGGAAGACGCCGCCACCCTCATGCTCGAGCCAGGCGCGGGTCCCGCGACGATGGGACCGAATCAGCGCGAGATGGGGCCGGGCTGGCTGCTGGTCGAGCCCGACGCGCTCGCCGACGACGAGCGGCTGCTGTTCTGGGTCGACGCGGCGCGGGGGTTCAACCGGTTCCAGGGCTGAGCCCGGCGGGCCTGCGCCTACGTGTTCGCGGCGAAATCCGCATCCGTCCACACGCGAGCGAGGCGGATGCCGCCGGGCACGAGCGCCTCGGGAAAGCGCGCCGCGATCTCGGCCGCGCGGGACTCACCGGCCACATCGACGAGGTAGTAGCCGGAGACGACATCGCCTCCTTCTGGCGCGGCGCTGAGCACGGGCGACGTGTCTCCGCGCACCACGACCTTCTGCTCGGCGGTGTCGAGAGCCTTCGAGTCGACCAGTTCGCCGGTGCCCTCGAGGTCGGACTCGACGTCCCAGTAGACCTGGTAGGCCGCGGCTCGCTCCTCGTCGGTCATGCCCGCGAACAGGTCGGTCACCGCCGGAGTGCTGTGGATCAGGATCAGATACTTCATCGCGCCCCCTCGAGGTCACAGTAGCGTGCGCAGGTCGCGGTTGCGGGTGTCGGAGGGGGTGCCCAGGATGGTCGCATGGCTGACACCACCTGTCATATGTCGATCTCACTCGACGGCTTCGTCGCCGGTCCCGATCAGCGGCTCGACAACCCGCTCGGCACTCGGGGCCTCGAGCTGCATCGCTGGCATCTCGGCGACGAGCGCGCGACGGATGCCGATGCGACCGCATCCGCCTGGCTGGGGCGCCCGCGGGGCGCGTACGTGATGGGCCGCAACATGTTCGGTCCGATCCGCGGCGATTGGAGCGGCGAGTGGAACGGATGGTGGGGGCCCGAGCCGCCGTACCACGCACCCGTGTTCGTACTCACCCACCATGCCCGCGACCCGCTCGAGATGGAGGGCGGCACCACCTTCTTCTTCGTGACCGACGGGTTCGACGCCGCCTATGCGCGGGCGGTCGAGACGGCCGGCGACGGGGGAGTCGACATCGCGGGCGGAGCGTCGACGGTGCGCCAGGCCCTCGCCGCCGGTGTGATCGACGAACTCACCCTCGACATCGCGCCGGTGCTGCTCGGCGAGGGCGAGCGGATCTTCGACGGCACCGAGGCGTTCGGGTTCGAGCCGGTCGAGGTGCTGCACTCGCCGCTGGCGACCCACATCCGGTATCGCCGGGCGGGGTGATGCCCACCCTCGACGACGTGCGGGCTATCGCTGCCGGGCTGCCCGGCAGCGAGGAACGGGCCATGACCTCGGGCATTGCGTGGTTCGTCCGGGGCAAGCTCTATGCCTGGGAGTGTCACCCGTGGCCGAGCATCCCCGCCGACATCCGCGAGATCGTCGCCCGCGAGCTCGTCGTCGCCGTCAAGGTGGGCGATCGGCTCGACGCGCTCGCGCTCGCCGAGATGGAGCCCGAGGTGTTCCTGCGCACGACGACCGCCTGGAACGAGCCGAAGATCGCCTTCCGTATGGCGGGCATCGACGGCGAGCACCTCGGCGAGCTGGTCACCGAGGCCTGGCGTGTGCAGGCGCCGAAGTATCTGCGAAAGGAGTTCGACGAACGCTGACGGGGCGGCGCAGCATCCGCTTCGGCCTTTCAGCCGATGCGCTCGGCGAGGGCGACGATGATGCCCTCGGGGCCGCGCACGTAGGCCATGCGCCACACGCCCTCGTACTCGCCGATGCCGCCGTCGAGCGTGTACCCGTCGGCCGCGAGGCGCTCGACGATGGCGGGCAGGTCGTCGACTTCGAAGGCGACGCTGCGCAGGCCGAGAGTGTTCGCCTTGGCGGTCGGCGTGCCCTGCTCGTGCGCGGGGCGCACGAAGCTCGACACCTCCACGCCGGTGCCGCCGCCCGGCGCGTGCAGCATGACGATCTCGCTGCGCGAGTCGGCGATGCCGGTGACGGTGTCGATGAAGGCGCCCTCGACGAACGTGCGGCCCTCGATCTCGAGGCCGAGCCCCACGAAGAAGGCGACGGCCGTGTCGAGGTCGGCCACGGTGATGCCGATGTGGTCGAAGCGTGTGATGCCGGGCATGGGTGCGACCTTACGCCGCAGGCAGCCGGTCGGCATTAGCCTGGCGCTTGTGACAGGCACCGACTCGCACGCCGCCCGCGGAGGCGAACCCCACGCACCGGGCCTGGCGCAGCGCCTGAACTGGCTGCGCGCCGGCGTGCTGGGCGCCAACGACGGCATCGTCTCGACGGCGGCGGTCGCGGTCGGCGTCGCGGGGGCGACTTCGGAGGTGGCGCCGGTGTTCCTCGCGGGTGCGGCGGCGCTGGTCGGCGGGGCGATCTCGATGGCGCTCGGCGAGTACGTGTCGGTGTCGAGCCAGCGCGACAGCGAGCGGGCGCTCATCGCGAAAGAGAAGCGGGAGCTCGCCGACGACCCGCAGGGCGAGCTCGAAGAACTCGTCGGTCTCTACCGCGACCGCGGGCTGAGCGAGGCGACGGCACGCCAGGTCGCCACCGAGCTGACCGCGGCCGATGCCCTGCGCACGCATCTGTCGGTCGAGCTGCACATCGACCAGGACGACGTCGTCAGCCCGTGGCGGGCGGCGCTCGCCTCGGCCGTGGCGTTCACGCTCGGAGCATTGCTGCCGCTCGTGACGATCCTCTCGACTCCGCCCGCGGTGCGCATCGCGTGGACCTTCGCCGTCGTGCTCATCGCGCTCGCCGTGACGGGGTATGTCGCGGCATGGATCGGCGGCTCGACGCGGTGGATGGCGGTGCTGCGCACCGTGCTCGGCGGCGCGCTGGCGCTCGGAGCGACCTTCGCGGTCGGCAGCCTGTTCGGCACGAGCGCGGGCTGAGCCCCGTGCTCACCAGCCGGTGGAGAGCACCCGATCGAGCATGTCGACGAAGTAGTCGGCAGAACCTTGCGACAGGCACAGCGGCGGCTTGATCTTCAGCACGTTCTGGTGGTCTCCGGTGGGCTGCATGATGACGCCGAGTTCGCGCAGGCGCTCGCAGATCGCGGCGGTCTCTTCGGTCGCCGGCTCCAGCGTCTCGCGGTCGCGCACGAGTTCGAGCCCGAGATAGAGGCCCGCTCCGTGCACGGTGCCGACGAGCGGATGCCGCGTCCCCAGCTCTTCGAGGCGGCCCTTCAGCCGAGCCCCGACCTCCTGGGCGTTGTGCTGCAGGTGCTCGTCGCGGATGATCTCGAGCACGGTCGAGCCGATCACCGACGACAGCGGGGAGCCTCCCGTTGACGAGAAGAAGTAGCCCTGCGTGCGATACCGGTCGGCGATCTCGCGGGTCGTGACGACAGCGCCGAGGGGAAAGCCGGCCCCGAGCGACTTCGCGACCGCGACGATGTCGGGCACGACCCCCTGCTGCTCGAACCCCCAGAACCACTCGCCGAGCCGCCCCAACCCCACCTGCACCTCGTCGGCGATCGCGAGGCCGCCGACCTCGCGCACCGCGGCGTAGACCTCGGCGAGGTAGCCGTCGGGCAGCACGATCCCGCCGGCGTTTCCCGCGATGGCCTCGCAGATGAACCCGGCGATCTCGACGCCCTCGTCCGCGAGGTGGCGCACGTGGGCTGCCGCCTCGGGGCCGTAGGCGGCGGCATCCGCCCCACGGCGCGACCCGCGGTACGAGTTGGCGGCGTCGACGGTGTGCACCCAGGCGGGGCGCGTCGCCAGGGCGTTCGGGTTGTCGGCGATCGAGGTCGAGACGGCATCGCTGGCGAACGTCCACCCGTGATAGGCCTCGCGCATCGCGACGATGTCGGAGCGCCCGGTCGCCGCCATCGCGAGGCGCAGCGCGAGGTCGGCGGCCTCAGAGCCGGAGTTCACCAGGAACACCGTGTCGAGCGGGTCGGGGAGCGTCGCCGCAAGCCGCTCGGCGTAGTCGGCGATCGCGCCGTAGTGGAACCGCGAATTGGTGTTGAGCAGGTGCAGCTGGTGGTTCGCGGCCTCGGCGATGCGCGGGTGGGCATGCCCGACGGCGGCGACGTTATTGACCATGTCGAGATAGACGCGCCCATCGAGGTCGATCAGCAGCTCGCGCCAGCCGCGCTCGATGCGCGGCGGGTCGGCGTAGTAGTGCTCCTGCACCTCGGCGAGGGCGGCGCCGCGCCGCGCGAGCGCGTCGTCGGGGGAGGGCGCGGGCGCCGGCGCCGGCGAGCCGATGCCGAGGGCCGCGGCCGGGTCGCCGATGAGCGAGCGCCAGCCCGCCGCCTCCCCAGGTGGCACACGTGCCGGCAACCGGCACGATGAGGCGTCAGGTGTGCCACCTGGGCGGGCTGAGTCGACGGCGGCGTGCACGAGCTGCACGAAGATCGGCACGCGGGCGGGCAGCATCCCGTCGTCCGACGCGTCGACCTGCGCATGCCGAAGTCGCACGGATGCCGCCCCCACCGTCGCCGTGAGTGCTCCGGCGATGCGGTCGATCTCGGCGCCGTGGGGGGCCCTCAGCGGGGTGGGCCGGGCGAGCCACAGCGTCGCCCCGGTGGGCACCGTCGCGGGCGCGATCGGGGTGCGCGCGGGGGCGCCCATGAGCACCGGCGCCCAGGCCGGCAGCACGACGGCCGCGGCGCCGCTGTCGAGCACCGCGTGCGCCGTGCGCTCCAGAGTGTCACCGTCGAGCCAGGCGCCCTCGTCGTTGAGGGGCGCGGTCGTGCCGGCGTCGACGGTGACCACGGGGCCGTCGAACTCGACGAGCGCCCCCGCGGGCCAGGTGGGTGTCTGGGCGGTCGACAGCCCGAGCTCCGACCGGATCGCCGCGGTCATCACGGGCACCGGCACGCTCACGGCAGCCTCGAAGATGCGTGCCTCGCGCTTCATGCCGTCTTCGGCATAGGTGTTGGCCTCGTCGAGTCGCACCTGCTGGCGCCCGCTGAGCACGAGCACGGCGCCGCGCAGCACGACCAGCGGCCACAGCGCGTCGACCTCGTCGGCGCTGAGGGGCCGCAGCGCGTGGAACGCGCGCACCGCGGCCAGCGCTTCGAACGGGCCGATGCCGTCGTGGTGCAGCAGCGACGACACCGTGACGGCAAGCTCGCCCACCGCCCACGACGCGCACACGTCGCCGAAGTCGATGACGGCGTCGGGGAGCGCACCGGGGGAGTCGGGGGCGAGCACGTTGTCGTCGGTGACGTCCCAGTGGCCCAGCTGCACCGGCAGCGCGGCGGAGAGCGGGCCGAGGGCCGCGGCGGCGGCCGAGGCGGCGGCGGCGACCAGGTCGCGGACCTCGGCGTCGGGCTCGTCGCGCAGCAGCGTCTCGACGACGCGGTCGGCATGGCGGAGGTCCCACTGCAGCACGCGCGTCGCGGCGGGGTGTTCGACGTCGGCGAGGGCCAGGCTCACCCGTGCCGACAGCTCGCCGAGTCGTGTCACGACGGCGGGTGAGAGGTAGCGCGAGCCTGTGAGGGTGCGCCCCGACACGAAGCTGATCACGCGGGCGTGCAGGCGCCCCTGCGACGTGTGCCACCAGCCCGAGGCGATCACCTGCGGCGTGCGCACGGGCTGGCGCTCGCCGACGAGCGCACCCGCCAGGGTCTGCAGCTCGATCTCGGGCTCGCTGAACACGGGATTGCTGATCTTCAGCACGCCCAGCGGCTCCCCGCCGGGCCCGCGGACGAGAAAGTTCTGGTCTTGCTGGCTGCCGAGCCCTTCGAGGGTCGCGTCGATGTCGAAGGTGCTGCGCAGCATCCGCTCCGCTTCGTCGATCGGCAGCGTGGGGGCGGGCAGCTCGCCATGGGCGAAGAAGTCGAAGAGCACGATTCGGTTGTAGCAGAGGTGGGGCGGATGCTGTCCGACCGGGCCGATCTGTCGGGTGTCCACATATGGTCAGACCACATGCGCGCGAGGATTGGCGGTCGGGCACGAGGCATTTCGACGTGAGCGACGGGTGGAGTGGACTGGTGCGATGCCGCATCTCCGCACACGCATCGGCGCCCTGGCCGCCATCGTCACCGCCGGTGTTCTGCTGCTGGCAGGCTGCCAGGCGACCGCAGACGCCGAGCCCACCGAGAGCCAGGCGGTCGTCGCGCCCGCCGGCACCGATTCGTTCGCCCTCACGGCGGGCGACGGGCCGGTGGTCATCGACCAGTGGACCGACATGTCGTGCCCGCACTGCCAGAGCCTCGAAGCCGAGATCGGCGACGACCTCACCCAATGGGTCGCCGACGGCGAGGTGACGCTCAACCTGCACGTGGTCAATTACGTCAGCGAGAAGCGCGGCGACACCACCGACTGGTCGACCCGCGCCGCGAACGCGCTGGCCGCCGTGGTGGATGCCGGCCAATCCGACGTGCTGCCCGCGTTCTATGCGCTGCTGCAGCAGAACCAGGTCACCGAGGCCGGCGCGCCCACCGACGACGACATCCTGGCCATGGCCGCCGAGGCCGGCGTGACCGCCGACATCTCGGAGGCGGTGACCGAGCAGCGCTTCGCGGCCTGGGTGACGGCATCCAACGACTACTGGGTGGGCCGCACGATCGAGGGCACCGATGAGACCATCACGGGCGTTCCGACGCTCGTGGTCGCAGGATCCGTCTTCGAGATCCTCGGCGACGGCACGGATGCCGCGCGCCTTTCCGACGCCGTCGCCGCCGCGCAGTAGCCCTCAACGGGGCCGCCCCCTCCCGCAATGTGGCACCTTCGGTCGTCTGCCGTGCCCGTGGGCGACCAGATCTGCCAAGTTGCGGAGGCAGCTGGACGAGACACCCATGCGCAATGTGGCACCCCTGGTCGCTCGCGCGGGGCGAAGGCGACTGGAGGTGCCACATTGCGGTGAGGGGCGGATGCCGGGGGTCAGGGCTGCTGACCGCCGCCGGGGCCGCCGCCCTGGTCGCCGCCGCCCTGACCGCCGCCCATGCCTCCGGCGATCGCGGTGCCTTCGGTGACGGTCGAGGCGGTCGAGCCGTTCACGACCACGTTGTACTCCGCGCCGTCACTCACATCGGCCGACGAGAAGACGACCGAGCCGTACTGCTTGGGCGAGGTGATGGTGGCGAGCACCGTGCCCGACGAGTCGGTGATCTGGATCTCGTCGCCCGCGGAACCGCTCACGGTCGCGGCGACCCAGCCCTGCGTCGAATCCTCTCCGGGGCTCTCGGCCATGCCCGAGCTGCCGATCGCGATGAGCGTGCCGCCGGTGACGGTGATGCCGCCGTTGGAATCCAGCGCCCCGTTGCCGTCGTTGGTGGGCCCGTAGACGGTGATGTCGCCGCCCGAGATGGTCAGCGACCCGTTCGAGTCGAGGCCGTCGCCGCCCGCGTCGACGACGAGCGTGCCGCCGCTGATCACGAGCGTCTCACCGGTGTCCTGCATGCCTCCGCCCCCGCCGCCGCCGTCGGTCGACTCCGAGTTGCCGGCGGCGTTGACGCCGTCGTCGGCGGCGGTCACCGAGATGTCGCCGCCCGAGATGGCGATGTCGACGCCCTCCAGGCCCTCTTCGGACTGCGAGACCGTGACCGACCCGTCGCGGATCTCGAGGGCCTGCTCGGCGTGGATGCCGTCATCGCCGGCGGCGACGGTGATCGTGCTCCCGCCGATGCCGATCGACCCGTCGGAGTGCAGCGCGTCGTCGGCCGCGTCGACCGAGAGCGTGCCGCCCTCCACGACGATGACGACGCCGGCCGACACGCCCTTGGGCGACTCGTCGGTGCCGACCTCGGCATCTGCGCCGGAGCCCGCGGTCACGTCGATCGTGCCCCCGGTGATCACGACGTCGGTCGCGGCGGCGAACCCGTCGTCGCCGGCGTCGATCGTGACGGTGCCGTCTTCGACCACGATGTAGCCGCGGGTGGTGTCCTCGTCCTGGTCGCTCTTGAGGCCGTCGCCTGCGGCGGTGACCGACACGGTGCCGCCCTCGATCACGAGGGAGTCCTTGCCTCGGAGCCCGTCGTCGGCCGCATCGACCGTGATCGTGCCCGAGAGGATCGCCAGGTCGTCGGTCGAGGTGATGCCGTCGTTGCCGTTGCCGGTGACCTCCAGCGACCCGCTGCCGGTGATGGTCAGGTCGGCGTCGGAGTAGATCGCGGCGTTGGCGTCGGCCGAGTCGTCGTACGACGCGGCATCCGACACGGAGTTGGTCGAGCCCTCGGCGAGCGAGATCACCACGTCGTCGGCGGCGACCACCTCGATGGCGGCACCGGAGGCGTTGTCGACCTCGGCGTCGTCGAGGATGAGCACGACCAGTGCATCGTCGGGGGCGTCGACCACGATCTGGCCGGCGAGGGTGCCGGTCACCCGGTAGACCCCGGCGGCGGTGATCGTCACGGTCGATCCGTCGACGCTCACGCCGTCGGCCGAGGTCGTGGCCGTCGATCCGCTCAGTGTGATGTCCTGCGCATCGCTCTCGGACCACTCGTCGTCTCGCACGACACTCGAGTCCTCGTTGGCGGCCAGCACCGCCTCGGCGGTCAGGTCGGAGTCGACGACAGCGGCGGTCTGGGTCGAGCTGTCGGAGCCCGACGACGAGCCGGTGGAGGCCGAGTCGACGGCGCAGCCGGCCAGGACGACGGCGGCGAGGGTCAGAGGGACGGCGGACAGGATCAGGCGGCGGTTGCGCATGACTCCTCCTCAAGGGTCAGGGGGCGGGCGTCGTGGAACGAGGTGCGCAGCAGGCGCGCCCATTTGTTGTGGGGGAGGCCCGGATGCAGGGCCGCCATGCCGGTGGCGTACTTGCTCACCGATGCGGGCCGGTGACCGCAGCGCCACAGCATCCGATCGATGCGCGAGGCGGATGCCGGCGACTTGGTCTCGACGATCGCGAGGTGCGGCAGCTCGAACCCGCTGCCGTCGATGTCGATCCACTGCAGATCGGTATCGATCGTCGCCCTGCCGGTGCCGTCGGCGGCCAGCAGCGTGGCGCGGCGGTAGCGGGTCGTGAGCGTCGGCAGCAGGTCGTCGGCGCGGTCGGCGGCCACGCCGATCGTGTCGAACGCGGCGGCGACCTCGTCGCGGGCGTCGTCGGTGAGCACGTCGACCAGCTCGGGGTCGTATTCGGTGCGCTCTTTGACCGTCGTGCCTCGGGCGCCCTTGGTCTTGATCTCGAGGAACGAGGTGCCCACGTCGAGGTAACTGCGGGTGCGCAGCTTGAACCGGCGGCGCCGAGGCTGGGCGGCCATGCGGTAGCTCAGCAGGTCGGGGGTGTCGAAATAGACCGAGGCGTAGCCGAATCGGCGGGCACCGTCGATCTCGAGCACGCGAGCCGGCTCGTCGATCGCGCCGAGGATGGCGTCGAGCTCACCGCGCGGCACGAGGTACTTTCGGTCGACCCGGGTGAGCAGGCCCGCCTCGCTGACGAGCTCGTCGAGTGCGACGGGGGCGAAGCGCTCGAGGGCATCGGCGGTCATCGCACGGCTCCTTCGGTGACGGCGCGGCGAGCGCCGACGCCGACCTTGTAGCGCACGTCGACGAGGGTGGTGTCGTTGACGAGGTCGATCTCCTGCACCGAGGCCGAGGTGACTTCCGCCCCCAGCCGCGCCTCGAGCTCGTCGCGCAGCTCCTGCTCATCGCTGATGGCGCGATCGACGCGGATGATCTGGTGGCGGCTGCGGGCCAGCAGCGCCGGGTGATCGGCGGCCCACATGGCCACGAGGATCAGCGCGATGAGGGCGACCGGCCACAGGTCGGTCTGCGGGAGCCCGCTGATCAGGCCCATCGCGAGCGCCGCGAAGTAGTAGGCGACCTCGCGCTGCGAGATCTCGGACGAGCGCAGGCGGATGATCGACAGCACACCGAACAGGCCCAGGCCCAGCCCCATCGCGACTTCGGCCGTGCCGAGGACCGTCGCCACCGACAGCACGCCGACGTTGACGCCGATGAAGGCGACCACGAGGTCGCGGCGGTGGTGCCGGCGGTAGTACAGGCCGAAGCTCAGCAGCAGGATCGCCGCCAGGTCGATCCCGATGAGGATGAGGGCGTTGATGGTCATGGTGTCGTTCTCCCGATGTTCACGATGTGTTCACCCATTCGAACGTCGCCCCCTATGCGCTTGCTATGACGCGTCTTGTCCGCACTTACGAGTTCTGCGGCTGCGCCCTCGGCGCCGAACACGAAGCCGCGCTGCACGCCGTAGCTGATGACGAACAGCACGATCTCGGTCGTGATCTTGGCCAGGAGCAGGGGCACTCCGGCATCGGTGAGGAACGCCATCCACGCGATGTTGGAGGCCAGCAGCGCCAGCGCGAGCACGCCGTATCGCAGAGCCTGCACGCCGATGCGCCCGCCGCGGGCGAAGACGACCCGGCGGTTCACGGTGAAGTTGACGCCGGCGCTGAGCACCCGCGCGGCGATGATCGAGGGGATGAGCCACCCGGTCAGCGCGTTGAACGCGAGGAGGGCCACCGTGTCGACGAAGAACGCCAGCAGCGACGACCCCGCGAACAGCAGGATCGGCAGCATCACCCGCAGCGAGTCGACGATCGGCCGGAAGTGGCTCGAGGCGTTCTGCTCGAGGTAGACCGTCGTGATCGGCACTTCGCGCAGGGCGAAGCCCGCCCTGGGCGCCCGCAGCAGCATGGTCAGCTCGTACTCGAACCGATCGCCCGGCAGCTGCCGGAGCCAGTCGAGCATCGTCGCCGGGACGCCGCGCAGACCCGTCTGCGTATCGGAGACGGCGGTGCCCGAGGCGGCGCGGAAGAGCCACCTGGTCACCGTGTTGCCGAAGCGGCTGCGGGCAGGCACGTCGTCGCCGGTGAAGACGCGCACACCGAGCACGAGCGCGGGCCGCTCGGCCGCGGCGTCGCGCCGCAGTTCGTCGGCGACGCGCACGATGTCGGGCACGGTGTGCTGCCCGTCGGCGTCGGCGGTCACGACGTCTTCGCCCGGCCACGCCGTGGCGATGTGGGCGAACCCGGTCTTCAGGGCCGCGCCCTTGCCGCGGTTGCTCTCGTGCGTGAGCACGACCGCCCCGGCGGCGACGGCGTCGTCGAAGACGGGGCGATAGCGGATGCCGCTGCCGTCGTCGACGACGAGCACCTGCGCTTCGGGGTCGGCCTCGCCGATCGCAGCGACGAGGTGGGGAAGCACGGCGGAAGGCTCGTAGGCCGGAATCAGCACGATCATGGCGTCACCCCGCGATGTAGAGGATGTCGCTGGTGCCGCGCTCGCCGCCGTTGGAGGGCTGGTTGACCACCTCGCCGTCGTAGTACATCGTCGACGAGCCGCCGCCGTCGAGGTTGTAGGCGGTCGTGGCGCCCAGGCTCACCATGATCTCGGCGAGCTCGGTCATCGTGACGCCCCGGCTGTAGCCGGTGTCGCGGCCGTCGACCACGACGAACACGAGGTGGTTCTCGTCGATCACCCCGACCGCGGTGCGGGGCTGCTCGCCCTGGATCGAGTGATTGCCGAAGTTCGTGTCGACCTCGACGTCGTCGATGCCGGCGACCACCTCGCCGTCTTCGACGAGGGCCGGGCCGAAGCTCAGCGTGTTCCAGGCGCCGTCGGCGAGCATCTCGTCGGCCGTCGTGGTCGTCTCGTCGTACACCTCGACGGTGCCGTCGGTGTAGAAGACGAGACCCTCTCTGGCCGGCTCGTCGCGGTAGACGACGCCGTTGCGGATGACGATGCCTGTGTCGCGGAATCCGTAGTAGTCGCCGTTGATCGCGAAGAGCGCATCGTTGGCCTCCGCCATCGCGCTCGTGGTCTCGGTGATGTTCTCGCCGAACTGGTCTTTCGCGAAGGCGGAGCGCAGGTCGGTGGCCTCCCCGAGGGTGACCTCGGCCACGTAGTAGGTGACCTGGTCGTCGCCGGAGCCGGTGACCACGGTCGAGACATCGACGGAGGTCTCGGCATCCGTCTCGGTGTCGTCGGTGGCGACGGAGGAGTTGGCCGCCTCGTAAGCGGTGGTGTCGGCGATCTCGACATGCTCGACGAGAAACCGGTCGACGGCCCACGCCGTGCCGCCGCCTGCGGCGAGCAGCACGACGAGGCCGCCGGCGATGAGCGCGGTGCGGAGGCGTCTGCGGGGCTTGTGCATTCCCCTTTGCTACGCGCCCCGGCGATGTGCGCCGTTGCCGCGCGCTATGCGCGGGCTTTCAGTCGCGGTTCAGTTCGCGGCTTCGTAGGCCTCAATGACCGATGCCGGCACCCGGCCCCGCTCCGAGACCTGGTACCCGTTCTTCTTGGCCCATTCGCGGATGGGGCCGTAGTCCTGCTGGCCGGTGCGGCGACGCTTGGCCGACGGGGCGGCGGTCGCCCGCGCGCCCGACGAGACCCGGCGGCCGGCCGTGACGTACGGCGCCAGCGCAGCGCGCAGTTCGCCCGCGCGCTGGTCGGTCAGATCGATCTCGTAGGCGATGCCGTCGAGTGAGAACAGCACCGTCTCGCCGTCGCCGACTTCGAGGAGGGTGCCGTCGATGTCGTCGACGAGCTGATGCACGATTCTGCGAGCCATGACTGCACCCTACTCAAGGCAGGATGCCGACGCGACGAGCTTTCGCCACGGCGGCGTGGCGTGTCGAGGCGTCGAGCTTGGCCATCGCCGACTGCAGGTAGCTCTTGACCGTGCCTTCTTTCAGGCCCAGCGTGAGGCCGATCTCGGCATTCGTCTCACCGAGGCCCGCGCGCGCGAGCACGTCGAGCTCGCGGGGGGCCAGGTGCACGTCCGTCACGAGGTCGGCTGCCGCAGGCGGCGACGAGAGCCCGGCCACTCGTGCCTCCAGCGCCGCCAGCCGCGATCGCAGTGCGGGGTCGTCGAGTTCCGCGCCGATGCTGCGCAGTTCGGCGTAGGTCTCGCGCAGTTCTTCGACGGCCGCCGCCGGAAGGGCGTCGGTGCGCGCGGGGATGAGGCTCATGCGCCGCGCCACCTCATCGCGCACGCGCAGTTCGGTGGCGAGTTCTTCGGCGACGGCGAGTGCCGGCTGCGCCACGACATCGCCGACCGGCGCGCGCCCGCGCGAGCCGCAGTACAGCACGGCGCGGGCCCTGCCTGAGACGACGACCGGCACCGCGAACAGCGTCGAGATGTGCTCGCCCAGCACGGCGCGGTCGTAGTCGTGGGTGATGCTGCGCGACGAGCCGTAGTCCAGCGCCAGTCGTGCGCGCTTCTCGACGAGCGCCCGACCGCCCAGGCCCCGAGATGCCCGCACGACCAGACCCTCGAGCGTGCGGGTCTGCCCGCCGAAGATGGCACTCACGTGCACCGAGCCGTCGTGCTCGAGCCCGCCGAAGGCCACCGGAAAGCGCGTGCGCTTCGCGAGCGTCTCGACGGCGCTGGAGACCAGTTGAGCGTCGCTGACCGATTCGGCAAGGGGTGGCACGCACTACCTACTTCCGGGGGTGACGGCCTCTTCGCCGCCTTTCGTAGCGTCGAGGATACCCCACAGGCGCACCGACGCGCCGGTGTCATGAGGCAAGGAGGCCACATGTCAGAGACCCCCACCGAAGCCGCGCCGCCCGGCGCGATCGACTACATCGCGGTGGAGGAGTCGCCGCGGTTCGTCGAGCTGAAACGGCGTCAGCGCAGCTTCGTCTTCCCCTTCGCCGTCGCCTTCCTGGTCTGGTACTTCGCGTTCGTGCTGCTGTCGTCGTTCGCCCCCGAGTTCATGGCGCAGCCCGTGTGGGGCGCCATCACGGTGGGGCTGCTGCTGGGTCTCGGCCAGTTCGTCACGACG
Organism: Microbacterium fluvii; assembly: GCF_025515205.1. Lineage (GTDB taxonomy): Bacteria > Actinomycetota > Actinomycetes > Actinomycetales > Microbacteriaceae > Microbacterium > Microbacterium fluvii. The sequence continues at coordinate 998,211 of NZ_JAOPFX010000001.1, forward strand.
TTCGCGATCACGATGGGCTACGTCTCGTATGCCAACCGCAAGCTCGACCCGATCGCCGAAGAGATCCGCCATGATCTCGAGAGCCGTGAGGGGAGCGCCGCGTGAACGACCTCTTCGCCTCGGTGAAGGCCGCCGTCGACACCGTCGAGAACAACCCCGTGCTCAACATCTCGATCTTCGGCGCCTTCGTGGCCGTGACCCTGTTCATCGTGATCCGGGCCAGTCGCAACAACAAGACCGCGGCCGACTACTACGCCGCCGGTCGGTCGTTCACCGGCCCCCAGAACGGCTTCGCGATCTCGGGGGACTACCTCTCCGCCGCCTCATTCCTGGGCATCTGCGGCGCGATCGCCGTCAACGGCTACGACGGGTTCCTCTATTCCATCGGCTTCCTCGTGGCGTGGCTGGTCGCCCTGCTGCTGGTGGCCGAGCTCATGCGCAACACCGGCAAGTTCACGATGGCCGACGTGCTCTCGTTCCGCCTGAAGGAGCGCCCCGTGCGCATGGCGGCCGCGATCACCACCCTGGCCGTGTGCTTCTTCTACCTGCTGGCCCAGATGGCCGGCGCCGGCGGCCTCGTCTCGCTGCTGCTGGGCATCACCGAGCAGGTGGGCCAGTCGATCGTCGTGGCGGTCGTGGGCGTGCTCATGATCGTCTATGTGCTCGTCGGCGGCATGAAGGGCACCACCTGGGTGCAGATCGTCAAGGCGTTCCTGCTCATCGGCGGCGCGCTGGTCATGACCATCTGGGTGCTGGCGATCAACGGTTTCAGCCTGAATACGCTGCTCGAGAGCGCCGTCGAGTCCGCCGGCACCGCCGACATCCTCGGCCCCGGCCTGCAGTACGGCCACAACCCGTGGGACTTCCTGTCGCTGGCCATCGCGCTGGTGCTCGGCACGGCGGGTCTTCCGCACGTGCTGATGCGCTTCTACACGGTGCCCACCGCCAAGGAGGCCCGCCGCTCCGTCGTGTGGGCGATCTGGCTGATCGGCCTGTTCTACCTGCTGACTCTCGTGCTCGGCTACGGCGCTGGTGCGCTCGTGGGGGCGGAGACGATCAAGGCGGCGCCCGGAGGGGTGAACTCGGCCGCGCCACTGCTGGCGCTCGAACTCGGCGGTCCGCTGCTGCTCGGCTTCATCTCGGCCGTCGCGTTCGCGACGATCCTCGCGGTCGTCGCCGGGCTCACCATCACGGCGGCAGCCTCGTTCGCGCACGACATCTACGCGAACGTCGTGAAGAAGGGCGACGTGCCGCCCGACGGCGAGGTCAAGGTCGCCCGCCGCACGGTCATCGTGATCGGCATCCTCGCGATCATCGGCGGCATCGGGGTGCAGGGGCAGAACGTCGCCTTCCTCGTGGCGCTGGCGTTCGCCGTGGCGGCATCGGCGAACCTGCCGACGATCCTCTACTCGCTGTTCTGGCGTCGGTTCACGACGCGCGGTGCGGTGTGGAGCATGTACGGCGGCCTTGCCGCCGCGATCATCCTCATCGTGCTGTCGCCCGTGTTCTGGGGCACCGAGACGAGCGTCTTCAAGAACGTCGGCGTCGCGATCTGGCCGCTGAACAACCCCGGCATCGTCTCGATCCCGCTCGGGTTCCTGCTCGGCTGGCTCGGCTCCATCGTCGGTCCGTCGAAGGAGGACAAGCGCAAGGCCGCCGAGATGGAGGTGCGCTCGCTCACCGGCTTCGGCGCCGAGAAGGCCGTCAGCCACTGAGCCCACGCACGACACGGCCCGGGTGGCTCCTCCCACCCGGGCCGTGTCGTGCAGGCGGCCTACTCGCCCGCCGCCTGTGCCTCGAGTTCGAGGTCGATCAGAAAGCGCTTGATCTCGGGGTGGCCGCCGTATTCGCCGATGCTGCCGTCTGCGCGCACGACCCGATGCACGGGAACCACGATCGAGAACGGCGTCGTCGCGCACGCGGTGCCCACGGCGCGCGATGCTCGCGGGCTGCCGGCGTCGACCGCGACGTCGCCGTACGACGCGAGCTCGGCATAGGGGATGCGCTGCACGGCCCGCAGCGCGTCGAGAGTGAATCCGCGGACGAGGCGCCAGTCCAGCTCCAGGTCGAACTCGCGCCGACGGCCTGCGAAGTACTCGTCGAGCTGCTCCGTGGCATCGGTCGCGATGGTGTCGTCGGGGGTGATGAGCCCGCCGACCCGGTGCGACAGCACGCGCAGTTCGTCGTCGAGCGGAGTGCGCAGCGGGTGGAGCGTGACGATGCCTGAGTCGCCGGCCACGATCAGCACGTCGCCGATCGGCGAGGGGTGGAGGCGGAAGGCGAAGGGTGCGAAGGCGACGGCCATGCCCCCATCTTGATGCCGCGCGCCGACGCTCGTGCGCGACGGGGCGCGATCGCGGGAGAAGTCGCGCGACGACGCCGCGGGGGAGGAGGTGTGCTGCGGCGTGTCGGCAATCCCGCGAAACCCGCGCGAGATGCCGGGAGGTCGCCCGACCCGCGCTTAGGGTGAGGGCTGTGTGGCGAGCTGAAGGCAGCGCCGTGGTCGGCGAGAGAGAGGCCGTGTCCACGGCCGACGTGACCCCGAGCGACCTGGGAGTGGCAGAGCCCGGGGTGACGGTCGCGCACGTCGCCGAGCCCGAGCGCGACCGACTGCGCGCGCAGGCCGCCCAGCTGGGCGGGCGCTCGACACTGCTGCACTTCGTCGACGGGCTCGACGAGGGCATCGAGATCACCAAGGCGCACCCGGGGAGCCTTCCGCAGTTCCTCACCGGGCGCTCGACGCTGCTGTCGAACCTCTTCCGCGACGAGGTGGCCCTGCGCACGGCGACGCTGGCCGCCGAGCGCATCACCGCCAAGAACGTCGAGCTGCGCACCGCCCGCGGCATCGAGCCCGTGCACCTGGCTGTCGGTCTTGCGAACTGGAAGATCGGCGGCACGCCGTGCACCGCGCCGGTGCTGCTGCGCCCGCTCGCGATCCGACGGCACCATGCCGACTTCGAACTCAAGCTCCACTCGTCGTTCGTGGTCAACCCCGAACTGGTGCACGCCCTGCGCGTTCATTTCGGCATCCAGGTCGACTCCCGGGCGCTCGCCGCGCTCGCGCACGACGACGGCGTGTTCAAGCCGCAGCCGGTGATCGACCACCTGCGTGCTCTCACCCGCTCGATCGACTCGTTCGTCGTCAAGCCGCGCCTCGTGGTGTCGAGCTTCGCCGACGTGGGCGCTCCGATGATGCGCGACACCGTCGAACTCGATCACCCCCTGCTCAACGCGCTCGCCGGCCACGTGGCCGACCGGGAGGCTCTCGCGGCGCAGCCGAAGGCCGCACCCGTCGTCAGCCCCGACGAGCGCACACCGGGCGCCGATCAGCTGCTGCTCGACGCCGATGCGGAGCAGGAGGGCGTGCTCGCGCGCATCACCGCGGGTCAGTCGCTCGTCGTGCACACTCTGCCAGGCACCGGCGGCACCCAGACCGTCATCAACGCGCTCGGTGCGCTCGTGCGCGACGGAAAGCGCGTGCTCGTGGTCAGCGCGCGTCGCTCGAGCCTCGAGGGAGTGCGCCACCGGCTCGCCGGCATCGGGCTGCCTGGACTCGCCGTCTCGCCGCGGCAGCCTCGCCGCGACCTGATCCGCGCGATCGGCCGCAACGAGAAGGCGCAGCCGCCCAAGAGCGCCGAGGTCGACGATGCGCTCGTGCGCCTGCGCTCGGTGCTACGCGACTACCGCTCGGCCGTTACGGTGCGGCACGGAAGCCTCGGGGTCTCGGTGCTCGAGATCCTGCGCCGACTCTCGGAGCTGTCGCAGAGCGGCGCATCGCCGAGCGCCAAGACCCGCTTCGACCGTGACACCCTCAGCCGATTGGCGACCCAGCGGGCCGAGGCGGGCGTCAAGCTCGCCGCCGCCGCGCGCCTCGGCGAGTTCCGCTTCGGGCCCGCCGACTCGCCCTGGTACGGCGTGTCGTTCGACACCACCGCCGAGGCCAGGGGAGCCCACGCGCGCGCCGCGAAGCTGCACCGGCACGACGTACCCGCCCTGCTCGAGCGCGGGTACGAGCTCATCGGCCAGACGCGCATGCGCCCGTTCGAGACGATCACCGAGCTCGGCGCCTACCTGCGGCTGCTGCGCGGCATCCGCGACTCCCTCGACAAGTTCAGCCCCACCGTCTTCGAGCGGCCGCTGAACGAGCTCATCCAGGCGCATGCGCCCCGCCGCGACTCCTCGAGCCTCTCGGGTGCCGACCGGCGGCGACTGCGGCGCCTCTCGCGCGAGTACATCCGCCCCGGCGTGCACATCACCGACATGCACGAGGCGCTCGTGCGCATCCAGCATCAGCGCACCGAATGGCAGCGCTTCGTCGACGCCGGCGTCGTGCCCGAGGTGCCGCTGGGCCTGGCCGACGTGCAGGTCGCCTGGCAGCGCGTCGACGCCGAGCTGCGCGAGCTGGATGCGGCCCTCGGCCGGTCGGAGGCGGCAGCGCTGTCGAGCCTGCCTGTCACCGACCTCGTGCGCACGCTGGCCTCGCTGGCGGCCGAGTCGGCCGTGTTCGACAACCTCGTCGAGCGCGCCACCCTGCGCGGAGACCTCGCGGCCCTGGGGCTCGAGCCCCTGCTCACCGAGCTTTCGGTGCGCCACGTGCCGGAAGAGCGGGTGGCCGACGAGCTCGAGTATGCGTGGTGGCAGTCGGCGCTCGAGCACCTGCTGCGCACCGACCGGGCCCTGCTGGGCGCCAACACCGCGGTCGCCGACCGGCTGGAGCGCGACTTCCGGCTCGTCGACGAGGCCCACCAGGCGGCATCCGGCCAGGTGCTCGCGGCGCAGCTGGCGACCCAATGGCGCATCGGCATCGTCGACCACGCCGCCGAGGCGACCGCCCTCAAGCGCGCCCTCACCCAGGGCGAGCCGAGCACGGCGCGCCTCGCCGCGGCCGCGCCCACGCTGCTGCGCACGCTCGCACCGGTGTGGATCGCGTCGCCCTACGACGTGCAGCTGCTGCCTGACGAGATGGCCTTCGACGTCGTGCTGCTGGCCGACGCCGCGGCGCTCTCGCTGGCCGAGGTGGCGCCCGCACTGCGGCGCACCCGCCAGGTCGTGGCCTTCGGCGACCCGGTGACGCAGCGCCCGACGCCCTTCCGCGTCGCGGCGGGCCTGCCGGGCCCCGACGACGAGCTCGAGGTCGAGTTCGACGACGTCAGCGTGTTCGAACGGCTGGCCGAGCTGCTGCCGGTGGAGACCCTGACCCGCAGCTACCGCGCCGGCGGCGAAGACCTCGCCGAGCTCGTGAACGAGACCTTCTACGGCGGAGAGCTCGTCTCGCTGCCGTGGGCGGGCTCGTACCTCGGCCGCGGCAGCCTGAGCGTCGACTACGTCGAGGGCGGCACGGGTGCGCCCGATCCCGTCAGCGGTGCTGTCGAGAGTCCCGACGCCGAGGTCGCGAGGGTCGTGACCCTCGTCGTCGAGCACGCGGTGAACAGGGGCAGCGAGTCGCTCATGGTGGTCACCGCCAGCGAGCGCCATGCCGGCCGCATCCGCGCCGCCGTCGAGGCGGCCTTCGCCGGACGCTCCGACGTCGCCGATTTCGTCTCGCGCGAGACGGCCGAGCCGTTCGCGGTGCTCACGCTCGAGGAGTCGGTCGCCGAGAGCCGCGACCGCGTCGTGCTCTCGCTCGGCTTCGGTCTCACCAAGCACGGGCGCGTGCTCAGCGACTTCGGCGACCTGTCGACGCCCGACGGCGATCGACTGCTGACGGTCGCGATGACCAGGGCGCGGCGGTCGATGGTGATCGTCTCGTCGATCCGTCCGTCGGCGTTCGACGACGGACGCCTCGAGTACGGCGCCGCGACCCTCATGGGCATCCTCGGCAGCGTCGCGACCCGCGCGCGCGAAGCACGACTCGAAGACCTCGCCGACCCGCTCACCCGCACCCTCGCGCGCGAGCTGCGACGCCTGGGGGTCTCGGTCGATGTGCACTATCGCGGCCTGCTGCCACTGGTGGCGCAGTACGGCGGCAAGGCCGTCGTGGTCGAGAGCGACCCCGAGACGATCGGCGAGTCGCTGCGCGAGTCGCTGCGGCTGCGCCCGCAGATTCTGCGGCGGCTGGGCTGGCACTACGTGCGCGTGCACTCGTTCGACCTGTACAGCGATCCTGCGGGGGTCGCCGCACGCATTGCGGGTCTGCTGGGGGTGCCGCCCGAGGCGGCGACCAACGACCAGGAGACCCAGCCGGTCGATGTCATCGAGTAGCGAGGCGGATGCGGCGCCCTCCGGTGCCGAGGAAGCCGCGGGCGCTGCGGGTGCGGCGGGTGCCGTGCCCGACCGTCAGCGGGTCGTGCGCGTGCGCGGCAGCCGCCGCGCGAAGCTCACGCCCGCGCCGGGCACGACCGGCGAGCCCGTGCCGGCCGACGTGCAGCCCAACGACGCGCCGGAGGCGGCCGCATCCGCCGGTCCCAACGACGAGCGCATGCGCCGCGACGTCCCCCCGCACTACTGACCATTTCGCGAGTTGGCATCTGTTGTCGCCGCGGCCGCCCGCGACGCGACAACAGATGCCAACTCGCGGAAGTGGAGGAGTGCGCAGGTCAGGCCTTCGGAGCCGGCGTCTGCTTGTCGAGCAGGTCGCGGATCTGCACGAGCAGCTCCTGCTCGGTGGGAAGCGGAGCGGTCTCGTCGGCGACGACGCCCTTGCGACGCTCGGCGCGCTCCTTGAAGACGTTCATCGGGTAGACGAAGACGAAGTAGACCACGATGGCGACGGCCAGGAAGCTGATGATGGCGTTGATGAGGTCGCCGACCGGGAACGTCACGGTGCCGCCGTAGAGGTCGGGCACCTCGATGCCCGAGACACCGTTCTCGTCGGGCTTCCAGAAGATCGCGATCAGCGGATTGATGATCGACGACACGATGGCGGTGACCACGGCGGTGAACGCCGTGCCGATGACGACCGCGACGGCCAGGTCGATGACGTTGCCGCGGAGGATGAAGTCCTTGAAGCCCTTGATCATGCGGGAAGCCCCCTCACTGATGCCGGCTCCTGGCCGACGCTACGAACCCGACGGTGCGGGCGAGGCCTTTGCCTCAGACTTCGATGATGTCGAAGACGACTCCGACGCGCCAGCCGAGGCGGCCGGGGTGGACGGGCGCGAGTCGGTGCGGTAGAAGCCCGAGCCGTTGAAGGTCACGCCGATCGAACCGTACTCCTTGCGCAGGGCTCCGCCGCACTCCGGGCACTCGGTGAGGGTGGGGTCGGCGAACGACTGCACGGCGTCGAAACGGTGGCCGCACTGGCGGCAGGCATAGGCGTAGGTGGGCATGGTGTTCCAGAGGGTTCAGCGTCGCGCGGAGGCGAGATCGATGGTGCGGGTGGGGGTGACGACGCCGTCGACGGGCTGATCGTGCACGTCGCTGGGCACCTCGTCGAGGATCTCGGAGTCGAAGACGACGGCGTACACGTCGGGGCAGCCCTCGATCGAGCCGATCGTCTTGTCGAAGTAGCCGCGCCCCCAGCCCAGGCGCATGCCGTGCACGTCCACGGCGGCGGCGGGGATGATCATCAGGTCGACGTCGTTGATTGCGATGGGGCTGAGCAACTCGCCCACGGGCTCCGGCATGCCGAACAGGCCCTCGGTGACGTCGGCCTCCTGGGAGGCGACGGCCCAGTCGAGGAGGCCGTCTTCGCGGGTGATCGGCAGCAGAACGCGGATGCCGCGGGCCACGGCCGCGTCGATGAATGCGCGGGTGTCGGGCTCGGTCGGCGTCGACAGGAAGCACGACACCGAGCGGGCGCCGAGGCGGTCGACCAGGGCGTCGAGCTGCGCGCGGACACCGGTGGACGCCGCCTGCCTGGCCTGCGGAGACAGTGTCTGGCGGCGCTCGCGCAGGTCGGCGCGCAGCGCGCGCTTCGCGTCGGCGATGGCGTCGGACATGCGTCGATTCTAGGCGCCCCGATAGAGTGGCGCCCATGTCAGCCGTGAAGTCGTTCAAAGCCGTCATCCCCGCCGCAGGTCTCGGAACGCGGTTTCTGCCCGCGACCAAGGCCATGCCCAAAGAGATGCTGCCCGTGGTCGACAAGCCGGCGATCCAGTACGTCGTCGAAGAGGCCGTCCAGGCCGGCATCGACGATGTGCTGATCATCATCGGGCGCAACAAGAACAACCTGTCGAACCACTTCGACTCGGTGCCGGAGCTCGAGCTCAACCTGCTTAAGAAGGGCGATCGCGAGAAGCTCGAGAAGGTGCAGCGCTCGACGGATCTGGCCGACATCCACTTCGTGCGCCAGGGGGAGCCCAAGGGCCTCGGCCACGCCGTGCTGCGCGCCCGCGCGCACGTCGGCGACCACCCGTTCGCCGTGCTGCTGGGCGACGACCTCATCGACGAGCGCGACGAGCTGCTCACCACGATGCTGGCACTGCACGAGCGCACCGGCGCCGCCGTGATCGCGCTGATGGAGGTCGACCCCGACCACATCCACATGTACGGTGCGGCGGCCGTCGAGCCGACCGAGACCGACGGCATCGTCAAGGTGACGGGTCTGGTCGAAAAGCCCAAGGCCGAAGACGCGCCCTCGAACCTCGCCGTGATCGGCCGCTACGTGCTCGCGCCGACCGTGTTCGACATCCTCGAGCGCACGGAGCCAGGCAAGGGCGGCGAGATCCAGCTGACCGACGCGCTGCAGGAGCTCGCGGCCCACCCCGAAGGCCCCGGCGTTTACGGCGTGGTGTTCCGCGGTCGTCGCTACGACACCGGCGATAGGGTGGACTACATCAAGGCCATCGTGCAGATCGCGGTGGACCGCGATGATCTCGGCCCGGATCTTCGTCCGTGGTTCAAGGAGTTCGCAGCGGGTCTGTGACGCTGCGGGAGCGGGGGAGAGGCGTTGGACCTGTCGGTGCCGCGTCAGCACGGGAGGGTGTCGATCCGCCTCGTGCGTCCCCGTGATGCCCGGGTGCTGCAGCAGGAGCTGGTCTCGAACCGCTCGTGGCTGCGACCGTGGGAGGCCACGAGCCCTGACGGGGTGATCTCGCTCGACATGCGCGGCAGCATCCGGCGCCTGCTCCAGCAGTATCGTGACGGTCAGGGCGTGCCCTTCGTCATGCTCTGGGACGACGAAGTCGTGGGAACCCTCAACGTGTGGGGCATCGCCAGGGGATCGCTGGCGTCGGCGACGATCGGCTACTGGGTCGCCGAGCGCTTCGCGGGCCGGGGGATCACTCCGGCCGCGGTCGCGCTGGCCACCGACATCTGCTTCCGCGAGCTGAACCTGCACCGCATGGAGATCTGCATCCGCCCCGAGAACGCCGCGAGCCTGCGCGTGGTCGAGAAGCTCGGCTTCCGCTACGAGGGCATGCGGCGGCGCTACATCCACATCGACGGCGACTGGCGCGACCACTACACATTCGCGCTCGTGCGCGAGGAGGTGCCGGAGGGGGTGCTGCGCCGATGGGCGCAGGGCCGGGCGCCGCAGGGAGCCGCCGGCATCCCGCCCGCAGACCGCCTGCACGCGTAGTCGGCACGTCTCGTCGCGCGACACGCGCGCCGGTGCCGCGATGCGGGGCCCACCGTCGCATACCGTTGGCGGCATGGGTGGGCAGGTGCTCGGAGGCGGCGTGGTGGTCTTGGTGGCCGTGCTGCTCTGGCTCGTCTATCTGCTGCCCAGCTGGCACAGCCGCCGGCAGTACGACGCCGTCGAGCGCAACGCGGTGCGCCTGAACCAGGCGCTGCGGGTGCTCGCCGAGACCAGCAGCACCCCTCAGGAGGTGCAGCTCGAGCTCACCGCCCGCACCGCTCTCGCGCAGCAGCGTCTCGCCAGGCAGGCGATGGCGCAGCGCGAGCAGGCGGCTCTCGCGCAGGCCAAGGTCGACCTCGAACGCGCGAAGCTCGAGCGCATCGCGGCCAGCGAGAGCCCCGAGGCCCGGCGCGCCAGGGCGCGGCGACGCGTGCGCCTGCTGCTGACGGTCGTGGCGATGCTCGGCATCGTCGGGGCCGGCACGGGTGCCTGGCTCGTCGTGGACACAGGGGCGCAGGGCCTGCTGTGGTCGTCGGTGGCGGTCGTGGGCGCAGCCGCACTGCTGCTGCGCCGCATGTCGAGGGTCACCGCTCGCGCGGCGGTGCGCACCGTGGCGGTGGATGCTGCGCCGCAGCGCGTCGCCGGCGTGCAGGACGTCGATCTCGTCGACGAGCGCACCTGGCAGCCGAGGTCGCTGCCCCGGCCCCTCACGGCGTCGGCGGGGTCGCGCGCGGCCGTCGAACTCGACGCCGTGCAGGCCAGGGAGGCGCTGCAGCAGGCGGCCCTCGAAGAGGCGATGCGGGCGCGCGCGGAAGCCCGTCGCCCCCCGTCGATCCAGGCGGCCCGGATCGCCCGCACGGCGTCGGATGCCGAGATCGAAGCGCACGTGCGGGAGCTGCTCGCGCAGCGCGCCGTGGGGCAGTAGCGCGGTCGGGGCTGCCCTCGCCGCGTGATAGTGTTGCTGAGGTTCACGGGCCTGTGGCGCAGTTGGTAGCGCGCCTCGTTCGCATCGAGGAGGTCAGGGGTTCGAATCCCCTCAGGTCCACCGATCGGACGCCCGATCAGACACACGAAAGTTTGTCTGATCGGGCGTTTGTCTATCAGGATCGGAACCTTCTTGGCGGTGCCTCCGCGCCTGAGTGCCCAGTATGCGAACGATGCGCTACGCCGATTTCACTTCTGACCAGGGGATTGCGGTCGTCGATTATTGGAGTCCCGGCAAGTGCGCACCGTTACCCCCGACGCGCGCGCTACCTACCGCGCGCGTCTGCCCACAGTTGAATGTGCAGCCGTGAGGACAAGCTGTACCCAAGCTGGAGTGCGGGCCCGCTGAGTGCTCGTAGGCCTTGTGTGATCAGATCGGGTGTTGTGCCCTCCGGCATGATCCAAGTCCGCTCTGGCGGAACATTGGCGATCGCTCGGATCTCTGCGACTTCGGCCAGATCACCGGTGCCGGTGACGACGAACTTCAGGACGGAGCGATCCGCTGGAAACGACGCGAGCGCGCTCGGTCGTACTCGCCGCTTCTCAACTATTCCGGAGTTGCTGAGTTTGGGGCTCACTACGAACAAGTCGATCACGTCCGAGACGCGCGACGTGGGGCTGACCGTTCCGTTCGTCTCGATTTCGACGCGGAGGTCCGGCATGCGCTGGCGCAGAAGGACCACGAGTTCGCTGACGGCCGGCTGCTGAAGCAACGGTTCGCCGCCAGTGACGATGAGCAGGCGCACATCCTGCAGCTCGGCGATGAGCTGCGCCATCAGCTCCGATGCTTCAATCTCATGCTGCTCGTCTGCAGGATCGAACGAAGCCCAGTCCCAGCTGTGCCGCGTGTCACACCAAGAGCAATTGAGATTGCAGTTCGCGAGGCGCAAGAAAACTGCTGCCTGACCCATGCTCGGTCCCTCACCTTGGAAGGAGCGAAAGACCTCGTTGACCTGTAGGACGGTCACTGCAGCGCACGGCGGACTACAGCCAGTGACTTGGCTGTCTCCCAGACCCGGACCTCGCTGAGATGCAAGCCGGTCGCGTCTGCCTTGCGGAGGATGTGGATCCCGAGCCGCTCTGCGGTCGGGTTGTCGAGGTGATCGTTGAGAAGGGTGTGATCGAGTGGCTCAAGGATCTCCCGCCACACGACGTCGCTCAGCTCGTCGAAGTCGATCACGATGCCGCGTTCGTCCAGCGGGCCTTGGACGTCCACTTGCACGCGGTAGGAGTGGCCGTGCAGGTTCTTGCACTTGCCGGGGTGCCATGCCAGGAAGTGCGCGGCGTGGAACTCGAATTCCTGACTGACCGTCACGATCAGGTCCTGGTCGCTCACGATGGCGTCCCCCATTCGTACCCCTCGACGCCGTACGCCGCGAGGACCTGCACTCGCTTCCAACAACCAGGACATTGCCCGCAGGGAAGGTTGGAACGATGACACGAGGCGGTCCATCCGAGGATCCGCTCGTCGAGGTCCGACGCACGAAGGAGATCCTCGGTGGTGCGGTGTATCCCGGGCGCGATGACGTGCACTCCGCCTTCTTGGTAGGACGTCAGCGCGTCCAGACGTGTATAGAACTCGGCGGTGCCATCGAGATGGCGTTCGCCGTCCGGCGCCACCGACCCGAGCATCACCGCCGTGAGGTCGTGCTGGAGTGCGACCGCCGCCCCGGCGGTCGCGAGGAACTGGTTTCGGTACGGCCACCACTCGGGGCTCGGTGCGGCGCTGGGCTGACTTCCGCCTTCCTCTCGGAGGAGCCCGGAGCCGAACGCGGAGATTCCTAGGGAAACGTCCACGAGCCTCAGGTCGAGGAGTTCAGCCACGCGGCGTGACGCCCGCCGCTCGAGGTCGGCAGGCCTTTGCCCATAGTCCACGAACAGCAGCAGCTGCGGCCGATAAATCGCCGCGAGGGCCGTGCTGTCGAGGCCGCCAGAGAACAGGAGGACTGAGTCAGACGTCACGACCGCCTGTTCATGATGCTCCGACACCGAGCCCCCTCCAGATCGCGCGGTACATCGCCGAGGTGTAGTCCGCATGCTGTTCAGCGCCCGTGCCGAGCAGCATCGTCGCCCCCTCTGCGTGCCCCATACCGCCGGCGGCGACCACCGGGATGCTGCGCGCGGTCGCCCAGCCCGTCTCGAACAGGGTTCCCGGGTCCCAGCCGTCGAGGATCGCGAACACCGCGTCGCAGCGGGAGAGGCCGGCAAGGTCGGCTTCGGCAACTTCCGGGCCACCGAGCCCAATCTCATGGACAGGGCTGAAGACCCGGGCACCAGCGCTCTCGAGGAAGGTCTTGCACTGATCGATAAGCCAGCGTTGCTCGATCGAGAAGAACGGACCGGCGAGATAGATCAGGGGGGCGCGACCGGCGTTGTCGAGTTCGTCGCTGCCGGCTTCCGGTGCTTCACCGGCGAGTGCTGCGGGGGAGAGCTGGACGCCGTTGCCGTCGCACCACCAGGCGGTCGCTGCGCTCGCGAATCGGGCCGCGTCCACCGGTTCACTTCCTCTTTGCCACGCGTGTGCGAACGCCGCTGAGAAGACGTCGCCGCTGCCCAGCTTGTGCACGGTGGCGGTCGGGTGGGCGCCCACCCAGGTCTGGCGTTGGCTGTCTCGCTCGGTGACAAGGCACCCGCGTGCGCCGGCCTTCGTGACCACGACTTCAGCCCCCAGCGTCTCCGCCATCTCCCGTGCTGCGTCCTCGACGTCGACACCTCCAGTGAACGCGCGCGTCTCCATCGCGTTGGCGGAGATCGCGAGGCGCGCTGGCGCGTCCCACGGTGGGCGCTCCTGCGTGAAGAGGGCGTCGTCGGTCGACTGCGGATCGTAGACGAGCGTGGTCGCGGTGATCTGACGGGCACCTCGCTCGACTATGCCAAACGCGAGTACGTCCTCGCCGGCGACGTCGAACGGGTGATCCAGGGAAGCTGCGTTTCCGCGGATCATCGGTTCAACGAAGGGAGCGCGGTAGTGGAAGCCGACGGCTCGATCTCGACCGACGTTGCGCGTCGTGATGCCCAACAGGCCGCAGGCGCCCTCAAGTAGCGGCGTGAAGCCATCCTCGACGGCGGTGACGAATTCGACGTCAGCGCCGGAAAGCAAAGACGCCGCCCGGAATCCGCTCCCGCCAACGTCCTCGCGGTGCCCAGTCGAGTCCACCTCCTCGCGATACGTTCCGCCGCCGATGATCATGTCGCGGCGATCCGGAGCATCACGTGCCCGCCCCGGATGGACACCACCGTCGCCGTGTACTGCACCCCCTGTTGCAGGCACGAGATCAGGAACTCCTCGGGGATGATCGCACCGGCCTCGCGGCCATCGTCGGTTACCACCGCGATCACGGGCGTCGGGTTCTCCCGAAGGGACAGATGCATGACGTCGCCGATGCTGAGAGTCTCGACGACCGCTTCGTTGGGTGCTTGGAGCGGTTTGTCGGGACGGGGACCCGCACAATTGGCGACCCCGCCATTACCACCGACCCGTGGATAGTCGGGACCGCTCGATCCGCTCATCACCACACCCTTCCTCATCGAAACCGGTGACGAAATGCTATCGGCTGTCGACCGCCCCGAGTCGGCGACGCGCGCGGGCCGCACGCTCAGCCCAGATCGTGGCATCTAGGGCGGCCGCGCTGACACCCCCGTGGCGTGCCCACTCCACGAACACGGCCTCCATCTCCCAGTAGTTCCGCGTCGGGTTCCAGTCAGGGTCGAACACGCCGCAGGCGGTAGCGGCGCGCCAAACGTGAATATCCACGATGGCGACCTCCGCATCTGGCCACCGATTCCGGACGATCCAGCTTGCCGTCTTCGGACCGATGCCATTGAAGGACAGGAGCCAGTCGCGGGCTCCGATGGGATCGTCCGGGGCCGGCTCCTGCTTCAACCGCGACAGCGCGCTCGCGATCCTCGCGGACTTCTGATTCGGGAACCGGTACCGGGCCGCACGGCCCGAGGCGAGCGACAGAGGGCGAGCCAATTGCTCGGCGATCAAACCAGGGTCGGGCGCGACGTCGGATGCGATCAACCCGGCGTCCCGAACCGCGTGGAACGCGGCCACATTCAGTTCATAGGTCACCCCGAAGCCGCCCAGCAGGCAGGCGACCACCTCCTCATCGAGGGAAGATCCGAGGCGATAGGTGTCATCCGGCGAACTCGTGGGGGTCATCTGCTCCGCCCGCGCGACCCAATAGGCAGGACTCTCGTACATCCACGGCTGTCCCCACTCGATCGTGCGCGCGCGGTAGTTGTCCGGCCGGAGGACGACGTCCGTGCGCATGCCGGCAATCAGCGTGGAGAGGTAGCCGTCAGGCGGGAGCCGGTCCACGCCGGATTCAACGAGGGGAGCTGTCGTTAGCTCCATCGGCACCGTGCTCATGCGTCGGCTCCCCACGCGTCGGGCTCGCCCTGGCCGCGAACCGATCCCTGCGATTCAACCAGCATCCAAAGGCCGCCACCACACGCGCCGAGCAGTCCAGGAGACATCTGTCCGCTGGCAGCGTTCCAGACCGACGGTCACGGGCTCGGATGCAGGAACCCACTGGTGGCACGCAACAGAGGGTAGGTTCGTCACTCGTGGAACCCTGGCGTCGCTATCAGCACGATGTAGCCGACTTCTACCTTTCCCTCGGGATGGCCGCAGAGGTCGACGTCAAGGGGTACCCCGGGTCGCGGGCGACGCATGACATCGATGTCCTCGTCCAGACGAAGATCGGCGGGCAGACGATAACCTGGATCGTCGAATGCAAGCAGTGGGCGCGCCCCATCCCAAAGGAACGAGTTCTCACCCTGCAGGGCGTTGTTGCCGATGTGGGGGCTGATCGTGGCATTCTCCTGTGCGAGAGAGGCTTCCAAGCCGGCGCCTACCGTGCAGCGGTGGCGACCAACACCACCTTGACCTCGCTCGCGGATCTGCGGGAGAACACGCAGGCGGAGCGAGAAGCGGCATCTCTGCAGGCAATCACGAGGCGCGCCGCCCAGACCGCCCAGAGAGTGAGTCAGCTGTGGCCCTGGGCTACACCGTTGGTCCCGCGAGGTGCTTTCACTGTCGAGGAGATGCTAGAAGTCGCAACCCCGTCGCTCGAGCTCACCCACTACATCGTGCCGCGGCTGCATATCGGCGAGAGCGTCCAGATGATCGGCGAACTCGCGGACCACCGCGCCGCCGGCGGCGCGCTCGATGCGACTGCGAGCCTTCTCACCGAGGTCGAAGCCCGGCTCACGAACCTTGAACAGCGGCGAGAGAGGAATGCGGCCAGCGCCGGTCAACACTTCGCGCAGATTGAGACCAACGCTTCCACGTTCATCGATCTGGTTGCCACTCCGGATCTCGACAGCGTGGCGACGCCCGCCGTGCAGGCAATGCGCAACATCAGCGATGCCGCTGACCAGATCCTTGCCACCACACCCTCAGAGATTGGAAACGCACTGCGAAGGGTCATGGTGTACATGCTCGACAGCGTCTACCTACTCCCCGCGCACGGAGCCGATGATCAGGAACGCGAACAGGCCAAGGAAACAGCGAAAGCGCTCGTGGCACGCGCGCAGACGATGCTGGCCGAGATCATCGCATCACGCCAACAGGCGCGTACACCATCCGACCCGGCCGAAACGGCAGGGTGACGCGGCACAGGCGCGGCCACTCCAATTGATCGGACGGGCGTGAGCTCACTGATTGCGCTCGTCGCCGTCTCCGACCTCCCAAACCAACGAGTCGCTCATGTCTGACATGGGCTGGGTCGACTCGACGTCGATGGGCCCTCGAGTGTCCCGAGCGCGGACGAATGGGAACACCTGCTTTGCGAAGAGCGGTCAGGACCGTATGGGCGTCGAACCCAAGACGCCGCCCGATAGACGCTGCGGAGCGGCCATCACGGTACAGATCCGCGGCGGTCGCGATGTCCGCCTCTTCCATCCGGCGAACAGTCTTGATCCCGCGGACCGCGAGATGGATGCTGACGGTCGGGCGGGTGATGCCGTACTCCCGTGCGACCTCGGCGACACTTCTCAGCTTTCGGTAGCGAACGACTAGTTCATCTACCTCCGTCGGACGCAGCTGCCGAGCCGATCTCGCCGTGCGACCAACCACCGCCGGACGGCGCGAATCCCGTGCCTTTCGCTCCAGATCGGCAACTGCGCGCTCCTCGCGAAGTTTCGAGTAGACATGCAGTAGGTCCACCGGAACGACGAAGCGCCCCCCTTGTGGGGGCGCTTCGTCGTTGTGTCGTGTTCCGGCGATTCGAACTCCTGGGTGGGCCCACGTCGCAGAGGCATTGACTACGGTGAGACAGTGACTGCGCAACCCCGCTGCCCGTACTGCCGACACTTCATGTTCCTCGACGCGCTGGCGTGCGCGAACTGCGGGGCGGAACTGGGCTACCACGTGCCGAGCCGTCAGTTCTTCGGCATCCACACCGGCAGCGTCGAGATCGACGGCCAGCGCTGGTACGCGTGCTCGAACCGGGACTGGGCGTGCAACTGGCTGGTGCGCGACGACGCCCCCGCGGGGCGCTGCTTCTCGTGCCGCCTGACCCGCACGCAGCCGGCCGCCGACGACACCGTCGCGATGGAGAAGCTCGCGACCACCGAAGAGGCCAAGCGTCGCTTGCTGCTGCAGCTGAGCGACCTCGGGCTGCCGATCCGCCCCTGGTACGCCGTGCCAGGGGGCCTCGGCTTCGATCTGCTCTCGAGCCTGTCGACCGGCACACGCGTCACGATCGGGCACGCGGGCGGCATCATCACCCTCGACCTGGCCGAGAGCCTCGACGACCGCCGCGAGGCGCTGCGGGTGCGGCTGGGCGAGCCGTATCGCACGATGCTCGGCCACCTGCGCCATGAGGTCGGCCACTACTACCAGAACGTGCTCATCACCGACGAGGCGACCTGGGCGCGCTGCCGCGAGCTGTTCGGCGACGAGCGAGCGAGCTACAAGGACGCCCTCGCGCGCCACTACCGCTTCGGTGCGCCCGAGGGCTGGCGCACGTCGTTCATCTCGGAGTACGCCACGATGCACCCATGGGAGGACTTCGCCGAGACGTTCGCGCACTACCTGCACATCACCGGCACCCTCGCCACGGCCGCAGCGATCGGCATCCATCTCGACGCGGCCACCACGAGCCTGCGCGACACCGATGTGATCCCGAGGGAGAGCTACCACGGCGAGCCCGTGCAGCGTCTGCTCACCGATTGGGAGTGGATGTCGCAGGCCTTCAACCGCATCAACCGGTCGATGGGCGCACGCGATCTGTATCCGTTCGAGATCGTGCCGGAGGTGCGCGTCAAGCTCGGCTTCGTGCACGAACTCGTCGAGGGCGCGCGTCTGACCGACGACGAGCTGTTCGACGTCGCGCTGCGCCACGAGACCGAGCGCGCGTGAGCGCTACGCGGCCGGCGCGAGCGCGTCGAGCAGGCGGGTGCGCAGTGCCTGGGACCGCTCGGTGAAGCCGCGCTGCCGGCGCACGTACTCCGCCTTGCCCTCCGCCGTCTCGATCGCGACCGGCGCGTAGCCCCACGCGGCGAGGTCGTAGGGCGAGGCCCGCATGTCGAGCACGCGGATGTCGCGGGCCAGCTCGAAGCTGTCCAGCAGCAGGTCGCCGGGAACGAGCGGGCCGAGCTTCATCGCCCACTTGTACACGTCCATACCCGCGTGCAGGCACCCCGGCTGCTCCATCAGCGGCTGGGTCTCGCGCGTGGGGGTGAAGCGGTTCCGCGGCGCGGCGTCGTCGGTGAAGAAGCGGAACGCGTCGATGTGCGTGCAGCGCAGCTCGTGCGCGTCGACCACGTCGTCGGTGCCGCGGCCGCCGAGCCGCAGCGGAACGGCGTGGCGGTGCTCCGGGGTGCGATAGACCATCGCCCACTCGTGCAGGCCGAAGCAGCCGAACTGCGCGGGGCGCGCGGCGGTGAGGCGCAGCATCCGCTCGCACAATGCGAACAGCTCGGGCTTGTCGGTGGCGAAGGCGGCGGCGTCGACCCGCAGGCCGCCGGCCGTCTCCCCGGGGACGTACCACCGCCAGCCCGCGCGCGGCTCGGCGGCCGCGTCGGAGAGCTCGACCCCCGCGCCGGGGTGCCAGCGGCGCAGCAGGGCCGGCTTGTACGAGTAGTAGGTGAACAGGAAGTCCTCGACCGGATGCTTCTCGGCCCGCGCCGCGCGGGCGCGATGGTCGGCCGTCAGCAGGTCGGCACGCTCGTGGTGCGCGTCTTCGAGGGACCGCCACTCGTCGCGCGTCAGCACGGTGTCGAGGGCGGTCGGGCTCACCCTTCCAGGGTACGACTACGCCTCGACGGGCTCGATCAGCTCTGGGCCGTTGTTGCGCACGTTGCCGACCGCCTTCGACACGACGTGGTCGTCGAGCGAGTCGGCCACGTCCGGTGCGGCATCGATCGCGGCGTCGAGCACGTCGCGCACGTTGTCGGTCGACGGATCGAGCCACGCGTCGGCGTGGTCTTCGTCGAGGAACAGCGGCATGCGGTCGTGGATCGACCCGAGTCGCCCGATCGCGTCGCGGGTGAGGATCGTGAAGCTCAGCAGCCACGGGTCGACGCCCTCTGCGGCGCCGGCGTCCTTCCACCACTCGTAGAGGCCGGCCAGCAGCAGCGGCGAGCCGTCCGCGGGGTGGATGTAGTGCGGGATCTTCTGTCCGTCGACGGTCTTCCACTCGTAGTACCCCGACACCGGCACCACCGCACGGCGCTTCTCGAAGGCGCCGCGGAACATCGGCTTGTCTTCGAGCTCTTCGGCCCGCGCGTTGAAGGCGCGCACGCCGATCGAGGAATCCTTCGCCCACGGCGGCACGAGGCCCCACCGCGCCGCCGCGATCCGGCGGGTGGGCGGTTCGGTCTTGGTCGAATCGAGCACGATCGCGGCACGATCGGTGGGCGCCACGTTGAAGGAGGGAGCGGGCAGATCGTCGGCGATGAGGTCGGCGCGCAGCACGCCCACGAGTTCTGACCCGACTTCGGCAACCACGAATCGACCGCACATGCCGCCAGCCTAGGCGGCGCCTCCGACAGCGGTCAGTCGGCGGTGATGCCGACCTCTTCGAGGCGCTCCAGCAGCTCGGCTCCGTCGTCGCCGGTGACCCACGGCACGCTGGCGGCGGTGTGGTCGTCGACGACGGTGCGACCGCCGGCGAGCACGGCCTCGGTGGGGGTGAGGCGGCGGATCGCGATCGCGGCGACGTTCTGAGGATGCGCGCTGGTGAAGGTCGTGTACAGCTCGTCGTCGTGCTGCCCGTCGTCGCCGATCAGCAGCCAGGTGATCTCGGGGAACTCGGTGGCCAGCCGCTCGAGGTTGGTGCTCTTGTGGACCTTGCCGCTGCGGAACCAGCGATCGTGGGTGGGGCCCCAGTCGGTGAGCAGCATGGCCCCCGACGGGAAGAGGTGCCGCCGCAGGAACCGCGCGAGGGTCGGGGCCACGTTCCACGCGCCCGTCGAGAGGTAGACGACGGGCGCGCCGGGGTGATCTCGGACGAGGCGCTCGAGCAGCACGGCCATGCCGGGCACGGGCTGGCGGGCGTGCTCGGCGACGACGAACGAGTTCCAGGCGGCGATGAGCGGGCGGGGGAGCGCGGTGACCATGACGGTGTCGTCGACGTCGGAGACGACGCCGAACCGCACGTCGGGGCCGACGACGAACACCTTCGCCTCGACGGGCTCGCCGCCTTCGACCGACATCTCGATCGACTGCCAGCCCGGCTCGAGCCGGCCCGGCAGCACGGTGTCGACCACTCCGCCGCGGTCGGCGACGATCTCGTGGGTGCGCCCCGCGATGGTCACCGTCACGGGTGCGTAGCCCACCGGCACGGAGGCGAAGCTGCGCCAGCCGCGCACGGAGGCGTATTCGCCGGAGCGGCGGGGCTTGATCGGCGGCACCATCAGCACGCGGCCGACGACGCGGATCCATTCCTGGCTGCCGTAGCCGGGGAAGGGCATGACCGTGGGGACCTGGCCGCGGGCGCGGGCGCGGCGCTCGCGCCACGCGTGGTACCGGTACTCGAGGCGGGCGAGCCACAGCACCTTGGCAGGCTCGCCGGGGGGAGTATCGGGCATCCCCTCAGTCTTCCACGTGATCCTCCGCGTTCCCTGCGTCGGCCTCGCCCGCGGCCTCGAAGTGGCGGCGCTCGGACTTCTCGATGACCTTCTTTGCGCCCCAGACGACCAGGGCGAACAGCACGAGCACGCCCACCAGCAGGTAGCCCGCGACGTGCAGCCGGTCGGACAGCTCCCGGTACGCGCCGCCGGCGCTCGCCGCCACGCCGACGTAGAGGCCCGTCCACAGGACGCATGCCGGGACGGTCCACGCCAGGAATCGCCGGTAGGCGAACCCGCTCATGCCGACGGTCAGCGGCACGAGCGAGTGCAGCACCGGCAGGAAGCGCGAGAGGAAGATCGCGGGACCGCCACGGCGGCGCAGGTACCGCTCGGAGCGCACCCAGTTGTGCTCGCCGATCCTGCGCCCGAGCGCCGAACGGCGCAGCACCGGGCCGAGCAGACGCCCCAGCCAGAACCCGATGCTCTCGCCCACGAGCGATCCGACCAGCACCGCGACCGCGAGCCAGACCGCCTCCGACGGGGAGGCGACGGCGAGTCCTGCGACGATCACGATGGTGTCGCCCGGCACGACCAGGCCCACCAGCACGCTCGTCTCGAGCATCATCGCGAGCCCCGCCAGCATCGTCCGCAGCACCGGGTCGACGCTCTGCACGGCATCGAGCAGCCACGTGACGAACTCGTTCACGCCTCGAGCCTAGGGGTGGGGCCGCGCCCCTACCCTGGGAGCATGCCCCGCAGTCGCGTCGTCGTGCCGCTGGAGCACGTCGTCGACGCATCGGCGGCCTACGCGGTGTTCGCCGCCGCGGCGACCGAGTCGTTCTGGCTCGACGCGGGCCCCGACGCCGCCGAAGGCTGGAGCTTCGTCGGCAGCGGGGCGGCCGAGCCCGATGCCGACGCCGTGCGGGCGGTCGTGCTCGCGCTCGCCGCATCCGACGCACCGGCGCTGCCGGAGTGGGTCGGATGGGTCGGCTACGAGGCGGGGGTCGCCCGCGCCGGTGCGCCGACCGCCTCGAGCGGCGACGATGCGCCCGCAGAGCTCTGGCTGCGCGTCGAGCGGATGCTGGCGCTCGACCACGCGACCGGCACGGCGTGGCTCGTGGCCGACCCCGCCGAGATCGCCGTGCTGCGCTCGGCGCTGGTGGAGGCCGCGCCGGTCGAGGCAGCGCCCGCGCCGTCGCTCGGGGTCGCGACCGGCCGGCACGAGCCGGCCGCATATGCGGCCCTCATCGAACAGTGCCGCGCGGCGATCCGCGAGGGCGACGCCTATCAGCTGTGCCTGACGACGCGGTTCGAACTGGCCGCATCCGTCGATCCCTTCGCGACGTTCCTGCGCCTGCGCGCAGCGACCCCCTCGCACCACGGCGGGCTCATCGTCTCGGGCGGGGCGGCCCTGATCAGCGCGAGCCCGGAGCAGTTCCTCGATGTCGCCGGAGGGCGAGTGTCGACCAGGCCGATCAAGGGCACCCGGCCGCGGGGCGCCGATGCCGCCGCCGATGCGGCGCTCGCCGACGAGCTGCTGGCCAGTGTCAAGGAGCGCGCCGAGAACGTCATGATCGTCGATCTCATGCGCAACGACCTCTCGCGGGTGTGCGCGCCGGGGTCGGTCGGGGTCGATGCGCTCCTGGCCGTCGAGAGCTACCCGGCCGTGCACCAGCTCGTGAGCACGGTATCGGGGGAGCTGCTGCCGGAGGCCACCGTCGGCGACCTGCTCGACGCCGCCTTTCCCGCCGGGAGCATGACGGGCGCCCCGAAGCTGTCGGCCATGACGATCCTGCACCGGCTCGAAGGCGGCCCCCGCGGGGTCTACGCGGGCTGCTTCGGCTGGGTCGGCACGGGCGGGCGGGCAGACCTCGCCATGGTGATCCGCTCGATCGTCGCGACGCCCGATCTCACGTGGGTCGGGGCCGGCGGCGGCATCACGTGGCTGTCGGATGCCGCGGCCGAAGTCGCCGAGGTGGGGCTGAAGGCGCGCGCCCCGCTGGCCGCCCTGGGCGCGCTGCCACCGCCGGGATGGACCGAGGCGGTCCGCTAGTCTGGAAGGTGCGCTGTGCGCGCTCCTGAGCCTCAGATTGGTACCCGTTCCCGTGAGTCAGATCCCCGCCGCCGATTCCTCCGCGCCCTCGGACGCCTACGACGCCTATGCCGTGCAGCAGAAGTGGCAGGCGCGCTGGGCCGAGGCCGATCCGTTCAAGGCGGGCGGCGACGACGACACGCGTCCGCGCAAGTACGTGCTGGGCATGTTCCCGTACCCCTCGGGCGACCTGCACATGGGCCACGCCGAGAGCTACGCCTACGTCGACATCGTGGCGCGGTTCTGGCGCCACCGCGGCTACAACGTGCTCAACCCGATCGGGTGGGACTCGTTCGGCCTGCCGGCTGAGAACGCCGCCATCCAGCGCGGCGCCGACCCGCGCGCCTGGACCTACGCCAATATCGAGCAGCACAAGAAGAGCTTCCGCGAGTACGGCTCGTCGTACGACTGGAGCCGCATCCTGCACACGAGCGACCCGGAGTACTACCGCTGGAACCAGTGGCTGTTCCAGCGCCTGTACGAACGGGATCTCGCGTATCGCAAAGAGAGCCCGGTCAACTGGTGCCCCAACGACCAGACGGTGCTCGCCAACGAGCAGGTCGTCGACGGGCGCTGCGAGCGCTGCGGTGCCGAGGTCGTCAAGAAGAAGCTGACGCAGTGGTACTTCAAGATCACCGACTACGCCGACCGGCTGCTCGACGACCTGAACCAGCTCGAGGGCTTCTGGCCGTCGAAGGTCATCCGCATGCAGCGCAACTGGATCGGCCGCTCGGTGGGCGCCGACATCGACTTCGAGATCGAGGGCCACCCCGAGAAGGTCACGGTCTTCTCCACCCGCCCCGACACGCTGCACGGTGCGACGTTCTTCGTCGTCGCCCCCGACAGCGACCTTGCCGCAGAGCTCGCCGCCGGCGCTCCCGCCGAAGTGCGCATGCGCTTCCAGGACTATCTCGACAGCGTCGGACGCGAGACCGAGATCGAGCGTCAGTCGACCGACCGCCCGAAGACGGGCGTGTTCCTCGAGCGCTACGCGGTCAACCCGATCAACGGCGAGCGCCTGCCGATCTGGGCCGCCGACTACGTGCTGGCCGACTACGGTCACGGCGCCGTCATGGCTGTGCCGGCCCACGACCAGCGCGACCTCGACTTCGCCCGCGCCTTCGACCTGCCGGTCAAGGTCGTCGTCGACACGACGGCGCCGGTCACCGGCTCGATCTCGGTGATCGAGCTCGACGACGAGGGCAACCCCGTCGACCCCGCCGGCGACCTCGCCGACCTCGACCCCGCGCAGACGGGCATCGCCCTCACCGGCGAGGGCCGACTGATCAACTCCGGCGCTCTCGACGGTCTCAGCAAGCGCAACGCCATCGCGCGCATGATCGAGCAGCTCGAGAAGCTCGGTGCGGGGCGCGCGGCCAAGTCGTATCGCCTCCGCGACTGGCTCATCTCGCGCCAGCGCTTCTGGGGCACCCCGATCCCGATGATCCACACCGCCGACGGGCGCATCGTGCCGGTGCCCGACGACCAGCTGCCGCTGACCCTGCCCGACGCGCAGGGCCTCGACCTCACCCCGAAGGGCACCTCGCCCCTGGGCGGCGCGACCGAATGGATGCAGACGGTCGACCCCGAGACGGGGGAGCCGGCGCTGCGCGACCCCGACACGATGGACACCTTCGTCGACAGCTCGTGGTACTTCCTGCGCTTCCTCGCGCCGAACGACCACGCAGAGGCCTTCCCGGTCGCCCAGGCGCACCGCTGGGCGCCGGTCGACAGCTACATCGGCGGCGTCGAGCACGCGATCCTGCACCTGCTGTACGCCCGGTTCATCACCAAGGTGCTCTTCGACATGGGTCTGGTCGACTTCACCGAGCCCTTCTCGAGCCTCATCAACCAGGGCATGGTGCTGCAGGACGGCTCGAAGATGTCCAAGAGCAAGGGCAACCTCGTCGAGTTCGCCTCGAGCATGGTGGACCCAGGAGCGGATGCGGTGCGCACCGCGATCGCCTTCGCCGGACCCGTCGAAGACGACATCGACTGGCAGGACGTCTCCACCACCGGTTCCCAGAAGTTCCTGGCGCGCGCCTGGCGCATCGCGAAAGACGTCTCGAGCGCCCCCGATGTGGTGTGGGCCGAGGGCGATCAGGCGCTGCGCCGGGTCACCCACCGCCTCCTCGCCGACGCGCCCGGTCTGGTCGAGCAGACGAAGTTCAACGTCGTCGTGGCCCGCCTCATGGAGCTCGTCAACGCGACCCGCAAGACCATCGACAGCGGTGCCGGCCCCGCCGACCCCGCCGTGCGCGAGGCCGCCGAGGCGACTGCGATGGTGCTCGATCTGTTCGCCCCGCACACGGCGGAGGAGATGTGGGAGATCCTCGGCTACTCCGGCTTCGTCGGCCTCGTGCCGTGGCGCCAGGCGGACCCGACGCTCCTGGTCGAGGAGTCGGTGACGGCGGTCGTGCAGATCGACGGCAAGGTGCGCGCGACCCTCGAGGTGCCCGCTCGCATCGACGGCGACGCGCTGGAGGCGCTCGCCCGCGCCGATGAGCGCGTGCTGCGCTCGCTCGGCGACAAGCAGATCGTGCGGGCCATCGTGCGCGCTCCGAAGGTGGTCAGCTTCAGCACGCGCTGAGGCCTCCTCCCCACCCCGGGCGCCGCAGCCGAGTCTGCCCTGATCGGAGGCGGCCGCATCCGTCGTCGTCGTCGACACGCCTAGCGTGACGTCGATGAGACGAGCGGAGCAGGCAGAGCGCGCGTCGCCGCGTGTGCGCATCGGCGTCGGCGCGGCGATCGTGCTGGCGATCGCGGCGCTGGCGGCCACGGTCGTCGTCGGCATCGTGCGCAGCGCGCTGACACCCGTCGACGTGGTCTCGACCGCCGTCACGCCGACGGTCACCCCCGCGCCGGCCGAGCAGCTGTTCGTGCACGTGACGGGCGCCGTGCACGAGCCGGGGCTGTTCGTGCTGCCCGCCGGTTCCCGGGTGATCGACGCGGTCTCCGCCGCGGGCGGACTCGCCGACGACGCCGCGCGGGAGGGGGTGAACCTCGCGCGCGAGGTCGCCGACGGCGAGCTGCTGCACGTGCCGGCCATCGGCGAAGAGCCCTCGACCGCCCCCGCCGGCACCGAGCCGACCGATGGCATCGTCGACCTCAACACCGCCGACCTCGCGGCCCTCGACACGCTGCCGAGAGTGGGGCCCGCGATCGCGCAGCGCATCATCGACTGGCGCGAGCAGAACGGGCCGTTCACGAGCGTCGAAGATCTGCTGGCGGTGCCCGGAATCGGCGAGAAGATGCTCGCGTCACTGCGGGAGCTCGTGCGCGTGTGATGCGGATGCTGCGCCTCGCCCCCGTCGCCGCGTGCGCGTGGCTGACGGCGGGCCTGCTCGTGGCCGCGCCGCACGCCGCGGCCCCGGCTGCACTGGCGCTGTGGGGCGCGGCCCTCATCGCGGTGGCTGCCGCGCTGCGGTGGCCGGGGGCGGTGGTGGTGGTCGCCGCCTTCGCCCTCGCCGCCGCAGCGGCGACAGCCTCGAACCTGGCCCTGGCCCAGCCCGCGCGCGAACGGCTGATCGAGCTCGGGCTCGACGGCGGTCGCGCCGTCGAGGTGCACGCGCTCGTCACCGGCAAGATCGAGCCGCGCGGGGTCGACGAGCTGGCGTTCGACGCCCAGGCGACACTCGTGGTCGTCGGCGCGGCGCAGACGGCGGTCGCGGCGCCCGTGCGGATCGTCGTTCCGCGCGCGGGCGTCGCCCCCGGCACGCCACTCGACATCGGGAGCACCGTCGTCGCCGCGGGCACGACATATCCCGGTCGCACCGGCGAACGGGCGGTGCTCGTGGTCGATGCGACGCGGGGGGTGGAGGTGTGCGCGCCCCCAGGCGGCGTGCTCGCTCTCGCGAGCACGCTGCGGCACGGTCTCGTGGCAGCAGTCGACGAGCTGCCGGCACCCGGCGGGCAGCTCGTGCCGGGGCTCGCGGTGGGCGACACCTCGCTCGTCGGGGCCGACCTCGACACCGCGATGAAGACGTCGTCGCTGTCGCATCTGACGGCCGTCAGCGGGGCCAACTGCGCGCTGGTGACCGGGCTCGCGTTCGCGATCGCCGCGGGGTGCGGCTGTTCGAGGCGGCTGCGGGTGGGCGTCGCGCTCGGCGCGCTGTCGGGCTTCGTCGTGCTCGTGAGTCTCGAGCCCAGCGTCGTGCGCGCGGCGGCGATGTCGGCCGCGGCGATGCTGGCGGTGCTGCTCGGGCGCCCTGCCGTCGGGGCGGCGAGTCTGTGCCTGGGGATCGCGGTGCTGCTGATCGCCGACCCGTGGCTGTGCGGCTCGCTCGGGTTCGCCCTGTCGGTCGCGGCGACCGCCGCCCTGCTGCTGTGCGCGGGGCCCGTCGCGGTGGCGCTCGCGCGCGTGCTGCCGCGGCTTCTCGCCCTCGCGCTGGCGGTGCCGCTGACGGCACAGCTGGCCTGCGGTCCGCTGCTGGTGCTGATCGATCCCACGATCTCGGTCTACGGGGTGCCCGCGAATCTGCTGGTGGGGGCCGCCGCGCCTGTGGCCACCGTGCTGGGGCTGGCGGCATGCATCGCCGCACCGGTGGCGGTGCTGCAGTTGGGCCTGGCGGCGCTGGCCTGGCTGCCGGCCGCATGGATCTCGGGTGTCGCCACCACGGTCAGCGCGCTGCCGGGGGCGCGGCTGGCGTGGCTGCCCGACGGTGCGGGAGCGCTGCTGCTGGCGGGGGTGGGCGCGGCGACTCTCGGAGTGCTGCTGCTGCGGCACCGGCCGCGCATGCGTGCCGGTGCCGCGGCGGCGCTGGCTCTCGTGGCCGGAGTGTCGGCGGGCGGCGCTCTGCTCGACGGGGCGGCGGGCCGCTTCACGGTGCCCGCGCAGTGGGCGGTGCTGGCGTGCGATGTCGGCCAGGGCGATGCCGTGCTCGTGAAGAGCGGCGGCGCCGTCGCCCTGATCGACACCGGCCCCGACCCCGCGGCACTCCACCGGTGCCTCGATCGGGTGGGGGTCGGCCGCATCGATCTGCTCGTGCTCACGCACTACGACCTCGACCATGTCGGCGGCGTGGCGGCCGTGATCGGGCGCGTCGGGTTCGTGCTGCACGGCCCCGCGGGTGAGCCCGACGAGGTGGACGTGGTGCGGAGGCTGACCGACGCGGGCGCGGCCGAGGCGACCGCGCAGCAGGGGATGAGCGGTGTGCTGGGCGACGCGCGGTGGCGCGTGCTGTGGCCGCGTGCCGACGATGCCGCGTTCCCGTCTGGCAACGACGCGAGCGTCGTGCTCGACGTGCGCGGCGGGGCGATTCCGCCCTCGCTGCTGCTCGGCGACCTGTCGGCGGCTCCGCAGCAGACGCTCGCGGCGAGCGGTGTGCTCGATCCGCCCTACGCCCTCGTGAAGGTGGCCCACCACGGCAGCGCCGACCAGCATCCGCCCCTCTATGCGCGGGCCGCGCCCCGCGTCGCGCTGGTCACCGTCGGCCTCGACAACGACTACGGTCACCCCAGAGCCGAGACCCTCGCCCTGCTCGACGAGCTCGGGGCGGCCATCGCACGCACCGACCTCGAAGGTCTCGTCGCGGTGTGGATGCAGGACGACGGGGTGGCGGTGTGGCGCGAGCGGGCCGAGGTCGGCGCCCCCGATTAGGCTGGGACCATGGCGACCACCGCGCGACGCGCCCCCGCGACCAAGGCGAAGAGCGCGATCCCGCAGCTGTCGTGGCGCAGCCCCCAGCCCGCGCCCATCGTGCTGATCTCGGGGCCGGAAGAAGTGTGCGCGGAGCGCGCGACGGCCGGCGTGCGCGACTACCTGCGCGCCGAAGACCCGAGCCTTGAAGTCACCGACCTGCGCGCCGACGATTACGCCGCGGGGTCGCTGCTGGCCGTCACCTCGCCGTCGCTGTTCGGCGAGCCTCGGCTGGTGCGCGTCACCGGCGTGGAGAAGTGCTCCGACGCGTTCCTTGCCGAAGCCGTCGCCTACCTCGACCAGCCGCAGGAGGGCGCGACCGTCGTGCTGCGCCACACCGGAGCGAGCGTCCGAGGCAAGAAACTGCTCGACGCGATCCGCGCGGGCTCGGGCGGGGGAGTCGAGATCGCCTGCCCGGCCGTCAAGCGCGACTCCGATCGCTTCGACTTCGCCGCCGGCGAGTTCCAGGCGGCGCGCCGCCGCATCGCGCCCGCCGCGCTGCGGGCGCTCGTGGGCGCCTTCAGCGACGATCTCACCGAGCTCGCGGCGGCCTGCCAGCAGCTGATCGGCGACGTCGACGGCGACATCACCGAGCAGGTGGTGGCCCGCTACTACGGCGGCCGCGTCGAGACGTCGGCCTTCACCGTCGCCGACACCGCGATCGCCGGGCGCTACGGCGAGGCGCTGATCGCGCTTCGGCACGCGCTGGCCTCGGGGGCCGACCCCGTGCCGCTGGTGGCGGCGCTCGCCTCGAAGCTGCGCACGATGGCGCGCGTCGCCGGCAACCGAGAGCCCTCGGGCGCACTCGCGGCGCGCCTGGGCATGAAGGACTGGCAGGTCGATCGTGCCCGGCGCGACCTCGCCGGCTGGAATGAGGCGTCGCTGGGCATGGCGATCCAGGCTGCGGCGAGGGCCGACGCCGAGGTCAAGGGCGCGTCGCGCGACCCGGTCTTCTCACTCGAGCGGCTCGTCACCGTCATCGCGACCAGGGCGCCCTTCGCCGACCCCGTACGCTGACGGCTCGGCGCCCGGGCGCACGAAAAAGCCCGCCCCCAGGGGGAGCGGGCTTCTTCAGAAGCTCTGGTCAGAGAGCCGAGACCTGCTTGGCGATGGCCGACTTGCGGTTCGCCGCCTGGTTCTCGTGGATGACGCCCTTGCTGACGGCCTTGTCGAGCTTGCGCGACGCGGTCTTCAGAGCCGCCTCGGCAGCGGCCTTGTCGCCACCGGCGACGGCCTCGCGGGTGCGACGCACCGCGGTCTTCAGCTCGCTCTTGACGGCCTTGTTGCGCTCGTGCGCCTTCTCGTTGGTCTTGTTGCGCTTGATCTGCGACTTGATGTTTGCCACGTGTGGACTTTCGTTTCGGAGTGACTGGACGGTGTCCCGCGTCGGTAGAGGGGCCGCCGCGCGACGTTCGTGAGGGGTGGGTATCCCACACGCAAGCCAAACAAGGAGTCTACCAGCCTCGACACTCCCGAGCGAACCCGGCCGCCTGCGGGGGAATCGGGCGCGACGGTGCCATCATCGTCACTGATGCGGCGCGCACCCGAACCGCGCCCGATCGCGACGAAGGAGCCTCGCGTGCCACCGACCCCTGCCGTCGATCTCGGCGTCTTCCCCCGCGGCTTCCGCTGGTCGGCCGCGACGGCTGCCTTCCAGATCGAGGGGTCGCGCACCGCGGACAGCCGCGGACGCTCGATCTGGGACGACTTCGTCGACACACCGGGCGCCGTGCGCGACGGGTCGACGGCCGAGCCCGGCCCCGACAGCTACCGTCGGTGGGCCGACGACGTGGAGCTCGCCCGCGCGCTGGGGCTCGACCGCTATCGCTTCTCGATCTCGTGGACCCGCGTGCAGCCCGAGCCCGGTGCGGCGCCGAGGCGAGAAGGCCTCGACTACTACCGCCGACTGTCCGACGCGCTGCTCGAGGCCGGCATCACCCCGTTCGCGACCCTCTACCACTGGGACCTGCCGGCGGCGCTCGAAGAGCGCGGAGGCTGGCTCGACCGCGACACGGCGCTGCGGTTCGAGGAGTTCGCCGGTGTCGTCGCCGAGGCTCTGGGCGACGGCATCCGCCACTGGTACACGATCAACGAGCCGGTATCGACCTCGCTGCAGGGCTACGCCGTCGGCACGCTCGCCCCGGGGCGCCAGCTGCTGTTCGGGTCGCTGCCCACGGTGCACCACCAGCTGCTCGCGCACGGACTCGCCCAGCGCGTGCTGCGGCAGTCGGGGGCCGCCGAGGTCGGCATCGTCAACAACCACACGCTCGTGCGGCCCGCGTCGGCGGGCGAAGCCGACCAGCTGGCGGCGGGCGTCTACGACCTGCTGCACAACCGGCTGTTCGCCGACCCCGTGCTGACGGGCGACTACCCCGACCTCGCGGCCTTCGGGCTGCCGCCGATGCCCGTGCGCGAGGGCGACCTGGCTCTCATCGCCGCCCCGGGCGACTTCTACGGCGTCAACTTCTACAACCCGACGACCGTCGCCGCGGCGGCAGAGGGCAGCCCGATCCCGTTCGAGATCGTGCCGACGCCGGGGGCTGCGGTCACCGGCTTCGGGCCGGAATGGCCGATCGTGCCCGAGGCGCTCACCGAGCTGCTGGTCTCATTCCGCGACCGGTACGGCGACCGCCTGCCGCCGGTCGTCATCGGAGAGAACGGCGCGTCGTTCCCCGAGCCCGACGTCGCCACGGGCGAGATCGCGGATGCCGACCGCATCGGCTATCTCGCCGGCCACATCGCCGCCGTGGGTCGGGCGGTGGCCGCCGGCGTCGATGTGCGCGAGTACACGGTGTGGTCGCTGCTCGACAACTTCGAGTGGGCCGACGGCTTCACGCAGCGCTTCGGCCTGGTCCACGTCGACCACTCCACCGGCACCCGCACACCCAAGCGGTCGTTCCACTGGTACCGCACCCTGATCGAGGAGGCCCGCTCATGACCCGCACCCCCGGGCGCGTCGGCGCAACGTGGTTCACCCTGTTCACGCTCGCGTGGCTCGCCCTGTGGACGGTGCAGCTGACCCCGCTGCAGCTGCTCATCCCGCTGCAGCTGAACACCCCGGACGACGCCGACGGGTGGATCTCGGGCGTCGTCTCGTCGGGGCTCGTGCTGGCCGCCGGCGGCATCGCCGGAGTGATCGCGGGGCCCGTCGCCGGCGGTCTCTCCGACCGCACGCGCGGAGGATTCGGCCGGCGCCGGCCGTGGGCCCTCGCGGGGGTGGCGCTGGCGACGGTGTCGCTCGTGGGCATCGCGTTCGCGCAGGGGCCGTGGGGCGTGGGCATCGCGTGGGTGGGCGTGTCGGTCGGCACGGCGGTCGCCTCGGCCGCCTTCACGGCCCTCATCGCCGATCAGCTCACCTCGCAGCGCGGAACGGCGTCGGCCGCCGTCTCGTCGTCGCAGGCGCTCGGCATCGTCGTGGGCGTCGGGGTGATCGTGCTGCTGGAGCTGGGGATCGTCGTCGGCTACCTCGTGCTCGCCGGCTTTCTCGCCGTCGTCGGCGTCGCCGCCGCGCTGCTGCTGCCCGACCCCGCCGTGCCGGCGCAGTCGCGCGCCGCGCGCACGGTGCGCACGTTCTCGGATCGCATCGCTGCGCTGCGCGACCGCGATTTCGCATGGCTGCTGGCAGGGCGACTCACCGTCAACGTCGGCAATGCGCTGGGTACGGGACTGCTGCTGTTCTTCCTGCTCTACGGCCTGCACCGCGATGCGGCGGTGGCCGAAGACGAGCTGCTGCTGCTCATCGTGGTCTACACGGTGTTCGTGGTCGCCGCATCCGTCATCGCCGGCTGGTACTCCGACCGCACAGGGCGGCGCGTCGGCATCGTCGTCGCCTCGGCGATCGTGCAGGGCGTCGCCTCACTGGTGCTCGCCGCGATCCCGTCACTCGAGACGGCGATGGTCGCCGCGGCCCTCCTCGGCATCGGCTACGGCGCCTACATGGCGGTGGGGCTCGCCCTCGGCACCGACCTCCTGCCGTTCCCGGAGGACCACGCCCGCGACCTCGGCTTCGTGAACGTGTCGGCCAGTCTCGGGCAGCTGCTGGGTCCCCTCATCGGCGCGGGACTCGTCGCGCTCGTCGGCGGATTCTGGCTGCTGTTCGCCGTGGGCGGCGTGCTCTCGATCGCGGGCGGCTTCATGACGCTCGCGATCCGACGTCGCACGCCGGTCGCCGCCGCCGCGTGATCAGGCACGGGCGGCTTCGAGGGTCGTCAGGGCGACGTCGAGCAGCGCGTTGAACACCCGAGGGCGCATCGCGGTGACGAGGTGGCTCGTGCGGGGCACCACGATCAGCTCGGCGTGGCTCGCGATCTTCAGGAACAGCTTCTCGTTGAGCCGCAGCTGGTCGTACTGGCCGTTGATGAACCACAGCGGCACCGCGATGCGCTCGAGGGCCGCCAGCAGATCGAGCACCGACAGGCTCGCCAGCGCCACGTCCTGCGCGTCGTAGGCGTAGCCGCCGGCGCCGAAGTCGAGCCGCGTCTCCGGCGGCAGCGTGCGATCGAGCACGCGTTCACTCAGCCAGTAGCCGCGGTCGGGCAGCGCGTCGAAGCGCCGCGCGAGAAAGCGGTAGGTCGCAAGACCCGCGCCGCGGGGGAGCGCAGTGCAGGATGCCGCGATGAAGCCGTCGACGGGAGGCCGCTCGGCAGCGCCCACGTAGTCGATGCACAGGAGGCCCCCCATGGAGTGCCCGACCAGCAGCACCGGTCCGCGCTCGGCCGCCGCGCGCACGGCTGCGTCGATCGTGGCGAATGCGGAGTCGAGGGTGAACTCCTCGTGCATCCGCGCGCCGTGGCCGGGCAGATCCACCGCCGTGACGGGGTTGCCCCGCTTCTCGAGATGCTCGATCTGCGCGCGCCACATCGACGCGGACGTGCGGATGCCGTGCACGAGCACGACCTGCACGACCATGCGCCCAGGCTATTGCAGCGCGCGGCTCACAGGGCCCGAACTCAGAGGGCCCGAACTCAGAGGGCCTTGACGCGCACCCCCTTCGAGGTCGAGCCGCGCACGGCGTCCGCGTCGGCGGGCACGAACACGGCGGTGTAGGTGTGCGCCCCGCGGGCGATCTTCGACGGCAGCCGCAGCTTCGCGATGCCCCTGGTCACCTCGGCCGTGCCGACCACGGTATCGCCCTCGCGGAACTCCACGGTGCCGTCGGCCCGCGACCGGTCGGCCGTCACCACGACCGCCACGAGCGTCGTGCGGACCACTCCGTTGATGTGCACGGGCGGCACCGCCGCCAGCGTCGTGCGGGTGGTGACGCGCTCGTCGTCACCGGCCCGCAGCCCCACGAGCACGGGGTCGTGATCGGAGGAGCGATACGGGTCGGGGGCGTAGAACAGCGTGCCGTGGTAGTTGTAGCGGCTGTATTCCAGGGCGATCGACTCTCCGGAGTTGATGTTCCAGATGTCGCCGCCGGTGGCCCGCTGGGCGGCGGCGGCGCTCAGCAGGATGTGGTCGAGCGATCCCGAGAGCCCGGAGAACGAATACGACGACGTCGTGACGCCGAGCGCCTGCTCGGCGTCGGCGTAGCCGGCCTGGTAGAGCACCTGCAGCGGGTCCTCCTGTCCGTAGGAGTTGAAGTCTCCCGCCAGCACCACGGAGTCGATGTCGCCCCGGATCTCGTCGACCCAGTCCCGCAGCGCCGTCGCCTGGCGCACCCGCGACTCGTTCGAGGCGCCCTGGCCGTCGCCCGCGTCGACGTCTCCCGGCCACGGCCCCGCCGAGCCCTTCGACTTGAAGTGGTTCACGACGAACAGCAGGCGCTCGCCGCCGGCGGCGGGGCGGAACGCCTGTGCAAGAGGCTCGCGGGCGTTGCCGAAGGCCTCGTCGTCGGCCGACTGGTCGCCCAGCGCCCTCGCCTCGCCCGAGCGCGTCACCTCGTCGGGCTGATAGATGATCGCATTTGTGATGACGTCCTGCTCGGCTGCCGGCGGCAGCTCGGCGGACGACGGCACGTACGCCCACTTCTCACGCCCCGCCGCCGCGTTCAGCGCCGCGACGAGCGTCGCCGTGGCCTCGTCGGGCGTCTCGCCGAGGGCCGCCGAGTTCTCGATCTCCATGAGGCCGATCACCGAGGCGTCGAGCCCCTCGATGGCCGCGACGATCTTCTGCTGCTGCCGGGTCAGATCGGCCGCGTCCCACGCGCCGCGCTGCGCGCACCCGTCCCGCACCGTCACGCCGTCGCCGGTGCGGTCGGCGTAGGCCAGGCACGTGGAGGTCTGGGCTCCGAGTGTCGTGAAGTAGTTGAGCACGTTGAACGAGGCCACCGTCACGTCGCCGCCCACCTTCTCCGGGGCGCTCGTGCGGGTGTCGGCGAACCGCACGCCGTCGGCGCCCGAGCCGTCGGCGACGAGCGCCGAGACGGGGTTGAGCTTCCACGCGCCGTTGCGCCAGTCCACGATGACCGGCTCGGTGAAGGCGACGGCCGCCCCCACGACGACCGGCTCCGTCAGTGACACGTACGCGGGGGTCAGCCCGCTGTTGGCGGCACTCAGGAAGTTCGTCGACGCGCCGTCGTCGAGCGTGACCGCCCGCGCCGCGTTGTCTGCCGCGACGAATGCTGCCGCATCCGTCCCAGGGCGTGCGACGTCGGTGGGCTGACGCAGCGGCTCGGAGCCGGCGGCGAGACCCACCTCGCCGTACTGATTGGTCGAGAACGTGTTCGACACGGTGAACTCGCCCGCAGGGGCCACGAGCATCGATTCGAGGGTCTCCCGCTGCAGGTCGGTGGTCGGCCAGCCGACCGCGGCGGGCTCGACGGCCGCGGGCTCGTCGAGCACCGTGAGTCCGTCGAGGTTCGCGACGGTGAGCTCTGTGAGACCGCCGAACTCCGAGACCTCGCCGGTCACCTCGACGTGATCCCCGATGCGCACGGCGGCCACGGTCGCCCGCGAGTAGACGAACAGCGCGTCGGATGCCGTGTGGGTCGCGAGATCCAGGTCGCCTCCGGTGCCGGCGGTCTGGATGACGTAGCCGTTGAATCCGCCGGTCGGATAGCTCGCCGTCACGACGCCGCGCGTCGTCACGACCTCGCCGACGTGCGGCGACGCCGCACCCGTGCCCTGGATCTCGGCGATCGGCAGCACGGCGGCGTCGGCGACGGCGGCGTTCGCGGGGGCGGAAAGCGCCGCGGACACGAGCACGACGCTCGCGATCAGGGCGGTGCGCAGCAGCGCGGGGCGACGACTCACGGGGGCTCCTTCTGTTGGACGGACTGCTGTTCCCCAGAACTGCTCCCCAGATCTCCACCCTCACAGCACCCGCACAGCATCCGCAAGACCCCGCGTGCAAACGGCAGGCGAACAGCATCCGTAGAATCGAGGGGACATGTCACCGCGCGCCCTGAAGCCTCTCGAGCCGTCTGCGACCCCTCCAGAGCTGATCCGCAACTTCTGCATCATCGCCCACATCGACCACGGCAAGTCCACGCTGGCCGATCGGATGCTGCAGATCACCGGCGTGGTCTCCGACCGCGACATGCGCGCGCAGTACCTCGACCGCATGGACATCGAGCGCGAGCGCGGCATCACGATCAAGAGCCAGGCGGTGCGGATGCCGTGGGCCACCGCCGATCCCCGGGCGTTGAGCGAGCGAAGCGAGACGAAGCGCGGCGAGACGACCTACGCCCTCAACATGATCGACACCCCTGGCCACGTCGACTTCACCTACGAGGTGTCGCGATCGCTCGCCGCCTGCGAGGGTGCGGTGCTGCTGGTCGACGCGGCGCAGGGCATCGAGGCGCAGACGCTCGCGAACCTCTACCTGGCGCTCGAGAACGACCTGCACATCATCCCGGTGCTCAACAAGATCGACCTGCCCGCCGCCGATCCGGAGAAGTACGCGGCCGAGCTCGCGAACCTCATCGGCGGCAGGCCCGAGGACGTGCTGCGGGTCAGCGGCAAGACGGGCATGGGCGTCGAGGACCTCCTCGACCGGATCGTCGAGCAGATCCCGGCGCCGAAGGGCAACGCCGACGCACCGGCGCGTGCCATGATCTTCGACTCCGTCTACGACTCGTACCGCGGCGTCGTCACCTACGTCCGCATGGTCGACGGCAAGCTCGAGCCGCGTCAGCGCATCCAGATGATGTCGACCAAGGCGACGCACGACCTCCTCGAGATCGGCGTCTCCAGCCCGGAGCCGACGCCCACCAAGGGTCTCGGCGTCGGCGAGGTGGGCTACCTCATCACCGGCGTGAAAGACGTGCGCCAGTCGAAGGTCGGCGACACGATCACCGATCAGCGCAAGCCCGCGACCGAGGCGCTCGCCGGCTACACCGACCCGAAGCCGATGGTCTTCTCGGGCATCTACCCGATCGACGGCAGCGACTACGCCGAGCTGCGCGAGGCCCTCGACAAGCTCAAGCTCTCGGACGCGTCGCTGCAGTACGAGCCGGAGACCTCCGTCGCGCTCGGCTTCGGGTTCCGCTGCGGGTTCCTGGGCCTGCTGCACCTGGAGATCATCACCGAGCGCCTCTCGCGCGAGTTCGGACTCGACCTCATCACGACCGCGCCGTCGGTGCCGTACGTCGTGGCCACTGATACCGGCGAGACGGTCACCGTGACCAACCCGAGCGAGTATCCGGACGGGCGCGTCGCGGAGGTGTCGGAGCCGGTCGTCAAGGTCGGCATCCTGCTGCCGAAGGACTACGTCGGCACCGTCATGGAGCTGTGCCAGTCGCGCCGCGGGTCGCTGCTGGGCATGGAGTACCTCTCGGAGGACCGCGTCGAGCTGCGCTACAACATGCCGCTGGGCGAGATCGTCTTCGACTTCTTCGACCAGCTCAAGTCCAAGACGCAGGGCTACGCGAGCCTCGACTACGAGCCGGCCGGCGAGCAGACCGCCGACCTCGTGAAGGTGGACATCCTGCTGCAGGGCGAGAAGGTCGACGCCTTCAGCTCGATCGTGCACCGCGACAAGGCCTACGCGTACGGGCTCATGATGACCGAGCGGCTGCGCAAGCTCATCCCTCGCCAGCAGTTCGAAGTGCCCATCCAGGCGGCCATCGGCGCGCGCATCATCGCCCGCGAGAACATCCGCGCGATCCGCAAGGACGTGCTGGCCAAGTGCTACGGCGGCGACATCACGCGAAAGCGCAAGCTGCTCGAGAAGCAGAAGGAGGGCAAGAAGCGCATGAAGATGGTCGGTCGCGTCGAAGTGCCCCAGGAGGCGTTCATCGCCGCGCTCTCGGGCGACGTCGAGGGCAAAGACAAGAAGTAGGCTGGCACCCATGCGTCGGGGCAACTTCACGGACGACACGGTCGACTACGCCGCCGTCGGGGCGACGCAGGCGCCCGATCTGATGCAGTATCCGCCCGAGCGCAGCATGCCCGCCGAGGAGTCGT
The DNA here is from genome assembly GCF_025515205.1 of Microbacterium fluvii. GTDB lineage: Bacteria > Actinomycetota > Actinomycetes > Actinomycetales > Microbacteriaceae > Microbacterium > Microbacterium fluvii. Next base: position 1,035,758 of record NZ_JAOPFX010000001.1, read on the forward strand.
GGCGGCTCGGCAGCGGCGAGGAGCGCTTCCGCACCGCGGGCGATGCGCTGCTGTCGTGGTCGGCGCTCACGGGGGCCGGACTCTCGCTCGACGAGGTGCGCCCCGCATCCGGTCCGATGTACTCGGGCGTGAGCTTCGACGCCGAGGGGCACCCGATCGCACCCAGCCGCAGCGAGGCCGAGCAGCGGTTCGACTCGGACGGCACGCCCTACGTCGCCGCCGGAACGACGGTGCGCGTGTCGGGGCGCGTGCGCGGCATGAGCGCCGACGGACAGCTTCGGGTGATCTTCGCCGTCGACGAGCCGCGCCGCGTGGGCTTCGCCCTGGGCACGGTGGGCGACTCGGTCGTCTCGGGCGAGGAGTCGTTCATGATCGACTGGTACGACAACGACGAGGTGTGGTTCACGGTGCGCGCGTTCGACGCTCCCACGGCGCTGGTGTACCGCACGCTGCGCGGCATGGTGCGCCGGCGGCGCCGTGAGCTGTTCCAGCGGTACCTGCGCGCGATCTCGCCGCTGTACGCGACACCGCAGTGAACAGCTGATGGGCGCGGCGCTTCCCCTCGGCGACCCGGCCCCCGACGACGGGATGCTGCCGGACGGCATCGTCATCGACGGGCCCTTCTCGGTGTACCTGCACGTGCCGTTCTGCCGCGTGCGCTGCGGGTACTGCGACTTCAACACGTACACGGCCACCGAACTGCGCGGCGCTCGGCAGGACGCCTACGCCGACACGCTGCTGCAGGAGGTCGCGCTGGCCCGCGCGGTGCTCGAGGCGGCCGGCCCGCTGCGCCCCGCCGAGACTGTGTTCTTCGGCGGCGGCACGCCCACGCTCCTGCCCGCGGGAGATCTGGGGCGGATGCTGGCGGGCGTGCGCGATGCCTTCGCCCTGGCCCCGGGGGCCGAGGTGACCGTCGAGGCCAACCCCGACACGGTGACCGGCGCCGTGGCCGAAGAGCTCGCCGCGGCCGGCGTCACCCGCCTGTCGATCGGGATGCAGTCGGCCGTGCCGCACGTGCTGGCGGCGCTGGATCGCACGCACGACCCCGCGAACGTCGCGACGGCCGTGGCGGCCGCGCGTTCGGCAGGGCTGGACGTGAGCGTCGACCTCATCTACGGGGCGCCGGGGGAGTCGCTGGACGACTGGCGCGCGTCGGTCGAGACCGCCGTGGCGCTGGAGCCCGACCACATCTCGGCCTACGCGCTCATCATCGAAGAGGGCACCAAGCTCGCCCGCCGCATCTCGCGGGGTGAGGTCGACGCCCCCGACGACGATCTGCAGGCCGACATGTACGAGCTCGTCGACGACCTGCTCGAGACCGCGGGCTTCGGCTGGTACGAGGTGTCGAACTGGGCACGCGACGACGCGCACCGGTCACGTCACAACCTCGCCTACTGGCGCGGCGCCGACTGGTGGGGCTTCGGCCCCGGCGCGCACAGCCACATCGGCGGTCTGCGGTTCTGGAACGTCAAGCACCCCGCCGCCTACGCGCAGCGGCTCGCCGCCGGCACGTCGCCCGCGGCCGCCCGTGAGCGCCCGGATGCCGCCGCCCGCGCCCTCGAAGACGTGCTGCTGCGCTCCCGCATCCGCGAAGGGCTGCCGATCTCGGAGATCGCCGACGACCGCCGCACCGCCGTCGCCGGGCTCATCGCCGACGGTCTCGTCGAGGCGCCCGCCGCGCTGCGTGGGCGCATCGTGCTGACCCGCCGCGGGCGCCTGCTCGCCGACGCCGTCGTGCGCGCCCTGACCGACTGACCCTCGCGGGTCAGCGCACCCGCGGGGCGGGCAGGGCGGCGGCGGCCTCGGCCCGAGGCAGCGGGGCGACGTGCGGTGCGGAGTCGAACACCTGAACCTCGCCGCCCGAGCCGAAGGCCGGCCAGCCCGGGTCGCCCGACGAGACGAAGCGCACCCAGTTGCCGTGCATGCGGTCGGCGAGCTGCTGCGGGGCGGCGGGCCCCAGCATCCGCACCGCCTCGTCGGCGGCGACGCGGTCGAACACGAACGCGATCTCAAGGGCGTGCGCGGCGCGCAGGTCGCGCACCGGCGAGGCCCACGCGAATTCGTACACGTAGGTCGGCGCGGTGCGGGCACGGGCGACGTCGATCATCGCGCGCCGCAGCAGCACATCGGTCGCGAGCTGACCGAACAGTTCGCCGGTCGACGCGTCCGGCCAGTCGTGGCGGTAGGCGCGCAGCGCGCGACCGCTGATCTTGAGCGCGAGCCGGGCGAGCTGCAGTTTCAGGGGGCTGATCGCGGCGAGTGCCGCCGGCGGGAACCAGAGGCGGTACTCATCGGTGTTGGTGCCGATGACCAGAGGAACCGCCGACGCTGCGAGCGCCTCGTGCGGCGACACCGGCAGTGACGCGGGGTCGACCGCGAGCGCGAATCCCGGCGCACCGCCGAGCGGCGACGAGCCGGCGGCCAGCTCACGCCTGGCCTCCAGCAGCCGCTCGGGCGGGAGCCCCGCGAACGCCTCACGCGTCGCGGGCACCCCGAGATGCTTCGCCAGCGCGCGGGTCACGCGCCCGGCGCGCTCGGGCGTCTCCGCCACGAGCGGCCCGCTCTCGATCACGGCGCGCGCGATGAGCGGTGCTGTGTCGGGCCTGGCGAGCAGTGCGGCCACGAGCGCTCCTCCGGCCGACTCGCCGACGATCGTGATGCGCGCAGGGTCGCCGCCGAACGCCGCGATCTCGTCGTACACCCATCGAAGCCCGGCAGCGGCATCCGACAGGCCGAGGTTGAGGGGCGCCCCCTCGAGCACCGAGAACCCCTCGACGCCGACGCGGTGGGCGATCGAGACGAACACCACGCCGTCGCGCGCGAACGCCGTGCCGTCGTAGAGCGGCAGGGCGGGCGTGCCGCGCTCGAGCGCGCCGCCGTGCAGCCACACCATCACCGGCAGCCCGCCGCCGTCGCGAGAGGACGGCGTCCACACGTTCACCGTGAGCACGTCGTCGCCAGGGATCTCGACGGTGCCCAGCAGCTCGCCGATCGGTCCGTAGTACGGATGCTGCGGCACGGTCGGGCCGAAGGCCGTCGCGTCGCGCACCCCCTGCCAGGCCGGCGCGGGCTCGGGGAGGGCGAAGCGGCGCTCGCCGAACGGCGGTGCGGCGTAGGGGATGCCCAGGAACCTCTCCACTGCGCCCGTGCGCGCGCCGCGCAGGTGACCGGAAGAGACCGTGATCGTCGTCGTCGACGCGTGCGATTCGCTCATCGCGGCCGAGTCTAGCCATCGCCCGCGCGGGGGCAGGGGATAGAATTGGCACTCGAGCGTTGTGAGTGCCAACGAGGAGGCGACATGGTCACCGATCGCGGTCTTCAGGTGCTGCGCGCCATCGTGCAGGACTACGTCGACACGCGCGAGCCCGTGGGCAGCAAGACCATCGTCGACCGGCACGCCTTCGGGGTCTCGGCCGCGACCATCCGCAACGACATGGCGGCGCTCGAAGAAGAAGAGCTCATCGTCGCCCCGCACACCTCGTCGGGCCGCATCCCGACCGACAAGGGCTACCGCGTCTTCGTCGACCACCTCGCCCAGATCCGTCCGCTCAGCCCGGCCCAGCGCACGGCGATCTCGTCGTTCCTCGAGGGTCCCGCCGACCTCGACGATGTGCTCATGCGCACCGTGCGCGCCCTCACGCAGGTCACCGGCCAGGTCGCGATCGTGCAGTATCCGTCGTTCGCCCGCGCGCACGTCTCGCACGTGCAGCTCGTCGCCCTCGGCGGCGGGCGGATGCTGGTGATCCTCGTCACCGATACGGGACGCGTCTCCCAGCGCATCACCTCGGTCCGAGAGGATCTCGACGACGACGGCCTCGAACGCCTGCGCACGACGGTCGCCGACCTCATCGTCGGCCGTTCGGTGCGCGAGGGCGCCCAGCTGGTCGCCGAGCATCTCGCCGCCGTGCCGGAGGCCGCCTCGAGCCACGAGACCGCGGTCGCCGTCGTCGTGCGCGTCGTCGCCGAAGAGCTCGAGGAGTTCCGCCAGGACCGCCTCGTGATGGCCGGCGCCGCGAACCTCGCCAAGCGCGAGGCCGACTTCCGCGGCAGCATCTATCCGCTGCTGGAGGCGATCGAAGAGCAGGTCACGCTGATGCGGCTGATGACCGAGATGGTCGCCGACGAGCAGGGCCTGGCCGCCAGCATCGGCCGCGAGAACGATGCGTTCGGCCTCTCCGAGGCCTCCGTCGTCGCCTCCGACTACGACGCGACAGGCTCACGTGCCCGCGTCGGGCTGATGGGCCCGACCCGCATGGACTACTCCTCGAACCTCGCCGCGGTCCGTGCCGTGGCGCGCTATCTCACCCGGATGCTGGAAGACGACGACTCCGCGCGGTGACGCGGGCGCCCAGCATCCACCTCGGAACGATCCCGCGCCCCGCGCGGCAGGAAGGCGAAAGTGGCTGACCACTACGAAGTCCTCGGAGTCTCTCGCGACGCGACCCCCGACGAGATCAAGAAGGCGTACCGCCGGCTCGCGCGCGAGCTGCACCCCGATGTGAACCCGGGCGAGGAGGCGTCGGAGCGCTTCAAGCTCGTCACGCACGCCTACGACGTGCTCAGCGACCCCGAGCAGCGTGCGCGCTACGACCGGGGCGGAGACCAGCCGTTCGGCGGCCCGGGCGGCTTCGGCGGGTTCGGCGACATCTTCGAGACGTTCTTCGGCGGGGCGGGCGGCCAGCGCGGCAATCGGCCGCGGTCGCGCCGAGAGCGCGGGCAGGACGCCCTCGTGCGCGTCACTCTCGAGCTGAAAGACGTCGTGTTCGGCGTGCACCGCGAGCTCGAGGTCGACACGGCGGTGCTGTGCGAGACGTGCGACGGCTCGTGCTGCCAACCGGGCACCTCGCCGGTCACGTGCGACATCTGCCACGGCACCGGCCACGTGCAGCGTCAGGTGCGGAGCCTGCTGGGCAACGTCGTGACGAGCCAGCCGTGTGGCGTCTGCCAGGGCTACGGCACGACGATCCCGTACCCGTGCGCCACCTGCCAGGGGCAGGGCCGCGTGCGCGCCCGCCGCACCGTGTCGGTCGACATCCCCGGCGGCGTCGAGACCGGGCTGCGGCTGCAGCTGCCGGGCTCGGGCGAGGTCGGCCCCGCCGGAGGCCCCAACGGCGACCTCTACATCGAGGTCTCGGTCGACAACGACGCGATCTTCAGCCGCGACGGCGACGACCTGCTCGCGACGCTCGAGGTGTCGATGCCCGATGCGATCCTCGGCACGACGACCACGATCGAGTCGCTCGACGGTCCCGTCGACCTCGAGGTGCGCGCAGGCGTGCAGGCCGGCGACGTGCTCACCATCAAGGGCCGCGGCATCACGCCGCTGCGGGGAACCCAGCGCGGCGACCTGCGGGTGGGCGTGCACGTGGTGACCCCGACCCGCCTCGATCACAAGGAGCGCGCCCTCATCGAGGAGTTCGCCAAGAAGACCAAGGCGCCGGGGCCGAAGCTCGCCGAGTTCCACCAGGGGCTGTTCGCCAAGCTCCGCGACCGGTTCCGCGGCTGAGCCATGGCGCTGCACTTCGTCGTCGATGAGGCAGGCCGCGCCCGGCCGGGCGACACGGTCACCCTCACCGGCGCCGAGGCGCACCACGCCGCGGTCGTGCGGCGGCTGCGCGTGGGCGAAGAGGTGACGCTCGGCGACGGCCGCGGCGCGTGGCTGACGGGGGAGTGCGCCGCGGTCGCGCCGAAAGAGGTCGTCGTGCGCATCACCGCGCGCAGCGACGCCCCGGCGCCGACCCCGCGGGTCGTGCTCGTGCAGGCGCTGGCCAAGGGCGACCGCGACGAGCTCGCGGTGCAGGCGGCCACCGAGCTCGGCGTCGACGAGATCGTGCCGTGGCAGGCGGCGCGCAGCGTCTCGCGGTGGGACGGACCGAAAGCCGAGAAGGGCCGCGCACGCTGGCAGACGATCGCCCGTGAGGCCGCCAAGCAGGCGCACCGGGCGTGGATCCCCGAGGTGGCGGCTCCGGCGCGCACGTCGTCGCTGGCGGAGCTGGCGGCATCCGCCCACGTCGTCGTGCTCGAGCCGACCGCGCCGCACGCGCTCACCGCGCTGGACTTCACCGACGGGCGAGACGTCGTACTGGTCGTCGGCCCGGAGGGCGGCATCGCGGCGGACGAGCTCGACGCCCTCGCCGCAGCGGGGGCGACCCTCGCCCGACTCGGCGACACCGTGCTGCGCACCTCGACGGCGGGGCCCGCCGCCCTCGCCGTCGTCAGCGCCGCTCTCGGTCGCTGGTGATCCGGCCCACGCGTCGGGCCGCTCGATAGACTGTGGAGATGAGCGAACCCTCGATCTTCACGCGGATTCTTCGGGGAGAGATCCCCTCCGAGATCATCGCCGAGACCGACAACGTGTTCGCGATCCGCGACATCGCCCCCAAGGCTCCGGTGCACCTGCTGGTGATCCCCAAGACCGAGCGGTATCGCGACGTCGTCGCGCTCGCCGCGGGCGATCCCGCCCTGCTCGCCGAGGTGGTGGGCCTGGCGAACACCCTCGCCGTCGAGCACACCGGCGGCGACTTCCGCCTGATCTTCAACACCGGCGCCGACGCCGGGCAGACCGTGTTCCACGTGCATGCCCACGTGCTCGGCGGAGGGCTCGACGAGAAGAGCATGAATGCCTGACGATTCGCCGACCGTCGAGACCGTCTACGCCGACGGCGTGGCGATGGTGCAGCTGCTCGGTCCGCAGGACCGCCTGCTGAGGGTCGTCGAGCGCGAGCATCCCGACGTCGACGTGCACGTGCGAGGCAACGAGATCACCTTGACGGGGGATGCGGCCGCCGTCGCCGCCGCGAGGACGCTCGTCGACGAGCTCATCGCCATGGCGCGTGCGGGGCACGGTCTCGACCCCGCCGACATCGCCGCCTCGAACCGCATGCTGCGCGCCGAGGGCGGACCGCGGCCGTCCGAGGTGATGGGCGAGGCGATCCTCTCTTCCCGGGGCAAGGTGATCCGCCCCAAGACCGCCGGCCAGAAGGCCTACGTCGACGCCATCGATGAGAACACGATCGTCTTCGGCATCGGCCCCGCCGGCACCGGCAAGACCTACCTCGCGATGGCCAAGGCCGTGCAGGCGCTGCAGCGCAAAGAGGTCAGTCGGATCATCCTGAGCCGCCCCGCGATCGAGGCCGGCGAGCGGCTCGGGTTCCTCCCCGGCACCCTCTCCGACAAGATCGACCCGTACCTGCGCCCCCTCTACGACGCGCTCAACGAGATGCTCGACCCCGAGCTCGTGCCCAAGCTCATCGCCTCCGGCACGATCGAGGTCGCACCGCTCGGGTACATGCGCGGAAGGACAATTAATGACTCGTTCGTCGTGCTCGACGAGGCGCAGAACACGACGCCCGAGCAGATGAAGATGTTCCTGACCCGCCTCGGGTTCGGCACGCGCATGGTCGTCACCGGCGACATCACGCAGGTCGACCTGCCGCAGGGGGCATCGGGCCTGCGCCTGGTCACCCGGGTGCTCAAAGACATCGACGACATCCACTTCAGCCTGCTCACCAGCGACGACGTCGTGCGGCACACCCTGGTCGGGCGCATCGTCGACGCCTACACCGAATACGACGAGCAGCGCCTGGCCGCCCGCCGCGAGCGCGACGAGGCGACCGAGTTCGCCGGCCGCGCCGAGCGGCGCGCCGGCGCGCGCGGCGGCGGCCCCCGAGACCACCTTCCGAAGCGAGGACGCCCATGACCATCGAGATCGGCAATGAGTCCGCAGTCTCCATCGACGAGACGGTGCTGCTGCGACTGACCGAGCACAACCTCGCCGAGCTCAACGTCAGCGCCGACGCCGATGTGGCGATCCTGCTCGTCGACGAGGGCGCGATGGAGGCGCTGCACGTGCAGTGGATGGATGAGCCGGGGCCGACCGATGTGCTGAGCTTCCCGATGGACGAGCTTCGCCCCGGCACCGACGACAACCCGACGCCCGCGGGGCTGCTCGGAGACATCGTGCTGTGCCCGCAGGTGGCGGAGACGCAGGCGGTGGCCGCCAAGCACTCCACGATGGACGAGCTGATCCTGCTCACGACGCACGGCCTGCTGCATCTGCTCGGCTTCGACCACGCCGAGCCCGACGATGAGCGTGAGATGTTCGCCCTGCAGAAGGAGCTCATCGTGAGCTTCGCTGCGGCCGAACGCCGCAGACACCGCGCATGACGCCGCTTCTGCTGCTGGTTGCGGCGATCCTCCTGGTGGCTTTCGGCTCGCTCATGGCAGCATCCGATGCCGCACTGGGGGTCACCTCGCGCGCCGACCTCGCCGAGATGGCCGCCGAGGGGCGCAACGGCACCTCGATCCAGCGCATCGCCGACGACCCCGAGGCGCACGCGACGGCGGTGCTGTTCATCCGCATCCTCTCCGAGACCACGGCAGCGGTGCTCGTCACCGTCGCCTTCACGCTGCTGTTCGAGAACCTGTGGTGGGCGATGCTCGCCGCCGCCGTCCTCATGACCGGCATCTCGTTCGTCGTGGTCGGCGCGAGTCCTAGCAGCGTCGGCCGCCAGCACGCGAAGAGGCTGCTCCGAGGGGCAGCGCCGCTCATCCACGGCGTGCGCGTCGTGCTGGGCCCGCTCGCCCACGGACTCGTCGTGCTCGGCAATCGCGTGACGCCCGGGGTCTCGTCTGGCTCGTCGTTCGCCTCCGAGGAGCAGCTGCTGAGCATCATCGACGAGGCCGCCTCGCAGGACCTCATCGAAGAAGACGACCGCGAGCTCATCCACTCGGTGTTCGACTTCACCGACACCTTCGTGCGCGCCGTCATGGTGCCGCGCACCGACATGCTCACCGTCGATGCCCGCGCCTCGATGCACGATGCGATGACCCTCTTCCTCGACAAGGGCGTCTCGCGGATGCCGGTGGTCGACGACGAGGCGGACGACGTGACCGGGGTGCTCTACCTGAAGGACCTCGTGCCGTTCGCGTACCGAGACGACGCCGGCTGGCGCGACGCGCCGATCAGCCGCATCGCGCGCCCCGCCGTGTTCGTGCCGGAGTCGATGAAGGCCGAGACCCTGCTGCAGCAGATGAAGCGCGACGCCGTGCACGTGTGCCTCGTCATCGACGAGTACGGCGGCGTCTCGGGCCTGGTGACACTGGAAGACCTCATCGAGGAGCTCGTCGGCGAGATCGCCGACGAGTACGACCCCAAGGGCGACGAGGTCGTCGAGCTCGAGCCCGACCGCTTCCGGGTGAGCGCCCGCCTCGGCCTCGACGAGGTCGGCGACCTGTTCGGCATGGAGTTGGACGACGACGAGGTGGACTCGATCGGGGGCCTGCTCGGCAAGGCGCTCGGGCGGGTGCCGCAGCCGGGCGCGACCGCCGAATACGCGGGCCTCGTGCTCACCGGCGGCACCTCGCGCGGCCGAGGCCGAGGGCTTGCCACCGTCTTCGTGGAGAGGGGCCAGTGATGGCGCAGCAGGAGTTTCACTCGGGGTTCGTCACGTTCGTCGGGCGTCCCAACGTCGGCAAGTCGACCCTGACCAATGCCCTCGTGGGCGAGAAGGTCGCGATCACCAGCGACAAGCCGCAGACGACGCGCCGCGCCATCCGCGGCATCGTCAACCGGCCCACGGGTCAGCTCGTGATCGTCGACACCCCCGGCATCCACAAGCCGCGGACGCTCCTCGGCCAGCGCCTCAACGACCTCGTCGACAGCGTGCTCGGCGACGTCGACGTGATCGGGTTCTGCGTGCCGGCGACCGAGAAGGTGGGGCCGGGCGACCGGCGCATCGCGGAGTCGCTCGAGGGGTATCCCCGCGCGAAGAAGGTCGCCATCGTCACGAAGACCGATGCGGCCTCGCGCGATCAGATCACCGAGCGCCTGATCGAGGTCGACGCGCTGCGCGAGGACTGGGCCGCGGTCATCCCGCTGTCTGCGCTCACCCGCGAGCAGCTCGACGTGCTCACCGATGAGCTGCTGGGGCTGATGCCCGAGGGGCCCGCGCTCTACGAGGAGGGCGTCGTCACCGACGAGTCGATCGACGACCGCATCTCGGAGATCATCCGCGAAGCGGCCCTGGAGGGCGTGCGCGACGAGCTGCCGCACTCGATCGCCGTCACGATCGATGACATCTCCGAGCGCGACGACGGCGATCTCACCGACATCTACGCCAACATTGTGGTCGAGCGCGACAGCCAGAAGGCCATCATCATCGGCCACAAGGGGTCTCGGCTGCGCGACGTCGGTGCGCGCGCCCGCGCGCAGATCGAGCCGCTCGTCGGCACCCGCGTGTTCCTCAAGCTCCACGTGCGGGTCGCCAAGGAATGGCAGCGCGACCCGAAGCAGCTCGGCCGGCTCGGCTTCTGACCGATTGAGGCAGCCCCGGTCTAGTCGGCCCGGAGGGCCATGCGCCACGCGAGCTGCACGAGTTCGTCGTGGGCGAGGTCGTTGTGGGCGCCGGAAGCCCCATCGAGTCGATCGATCACGAGGGCCGCATCGAGGTTGTAGACCGTCGCGTCGGCGAAGTCGACGGCATCCGATCGCGAACCGGGCTCGAGCGGCGGCAGCTCGACGGCACCCGGCACACCCTGGATGCCCCACGTGCCGATGCCGCCGTACGTGGGCAGGTCGTCGCCCAGCAGGTACTGACCGGCCAGGGCGACCGCGAGGGGATAGAAGCGCCCCACCGCGTAGTCCCACTTCGAGCGGGTCGCGACGATCGGGCCCGCGGTGAACGAGGGCGTCACGACGTCGGCGAAATAGCCGCGCCCGCCCCCGATGTGGGCGGGGACGTGGTCGGCGAACGCCCACAGCGACACGGCGCCCTGTACGAGCAGCAGCGAGTCGACGGGCCGCGGCGGGGGCGACGCGACCTCGCCGCCGCCTCGGACCGCGCCCGAGACCACGACCGTGCCGAAGCTGTGGCCGATGAGGTGCACGCGTGCGGGGCTCGCCGCCATGATGGCCCGCACGAGCTGCGCGGCGCCGGTCTCGCCGAACTCGCGCGCCTGATTCTTGGCGTGCCAGAAGGTCAGCTGGCGCAGTGGCGTCAGCACGGCCTCGCGGAGCTTGCGGAACCACCCGTCGCCCAGCAGGCCATCGGCATCCGCCTGTTCGGCGGCGGACTCGTCGAACACGGCCCCCGCATCCCACCCCGATCCCAGCAGCGGTTCGTCCCCGCCCGCCCCCAGGCTCTCGGCGATGGAGCGGTAGGCATCGGCGACGTCGGGCGGGAGCGCGTCGGATGCTGCCGCATCCCGCTCGGGATCGATGTCGGCCGCGTGGGCGATGACGGTGTGCAGGGCCGCACGCACCTCCGCACTCGCGTCGAGGATCGCCGCGTACTCGTCGACCGCCTCGTCGACGGTGATCGCCTCGGGGTCGGACTCGTCGCCGAGTAGCCCGCTCGGCGCGGCGGCGACGGTGCGCTCGCTCCACGCCTTGCTCGGCCAGTGCACTCCGATCACGAGGGGCCGCACGCCGTCGTCGGCCGTGTCGGGGTCGCCGGCTCCCACCCAGCGGTCGTACTGGGCGATCGCGTCCTGATAGTCGCCCTGCCACCCGTGGCTGATGACGAACACGTCGGTGATCGCCCGCGCGGGGTCGGCGATCGCGGCGAGCGCCGCCTCGCTCGCGATGGTGCCGTCGGAGTCCGGCTGCTCGTGACCGTGCGCGTCGTAGGCGATCAGGTGGTACTCGCGGTCGGTGCCTGGGATGCGTCGCAGTGCCATGGGGTCCTCGGTTCAGCGGGCGGGAAGGGCGGGAGAGACGACCGTGTCGACGTCGCAGTGCACGCCGTAGAGCAGCCCGAGAGGGTTGGCGTGGTCGGCGAGGAACCGCCGCCGCAGCGTCAGCACCGTCTCGCCGAGCGGCGTGCCGGCGAACAGCTCGTCGAAGAACGCCTTGGCCCATTCGCTCGCGAACAGCGCGGGCGTCTTGCACTCGGTGCCGATGACGCCCCTGGCCCCCTTCGCGAGGAAGTACGACACGAATCCGCCGTAGAACAGCGGAGTCAGCTCGCCCGACTCGCAGGCGTTGATGAACACCAGCGGATGCCCCGGCAGCCGGTCGCCGGTCGGCGCATAGACCTCGAGCTCGCCGAGGGTGAGGCTCTCGGAGCCGGTGAGGATGAGACGGGAGGCGTCGGTGTCGGCGGCGGATGCTTCGGCGTGGCAGTAGAGATAGAGCACGGCATCTGAGGCGGAGGCGACAGTGCCGCGGTGAGGTCGGCGCGGGTCGTGCCCTCGGTCAGCGCGACGCCCCGATCGTGCCAGTAGGCGCGCTGCGCGGCGATCGGCTTCGACGGCATCTGCTGGTCGATCGTCTCGTTGTAGACGGCGCGCACGGTCAGCTCCGGCGTCGATGCGATCGCCGGTGGGGGAGGCACGGTGTCGAGCTGCACCAGCGGCACCTGTTCGACGATGTGGCGCATGCCGACGAAGGCGTCCCACGTCAGCGCCGCGGGGTCGAACCGATCGGTCAGATACATGAGCGCCCACGGCACCGGAAAGCCCGTCGAGACGACCTGCAGGGTCGAGACGCCCTCGGCGAGCCGCCCGCGCAGCCAGTCGCCGACGGCGCGCAGCTCGGCGCCGGCCTCGTTGCCGGCGAACACGGCCTGGTAGAGCCGGTAGCCGGCGAAGGCGAGATCGGCCAGCAGCGCCGCATTGTCTTCGGGCGGAATGGTCATCTCCAGCGCCACGTGGCTCTTCTTCACCGCCGCCAGCAGCACCGCCCGGACGGCGTCGATGCGGGCGGCCAACTGCACGGGGGTGATCTCGATGCGGATCGGATCGGGGCTCACCTGCCGCGCGATGAGTTCGTAGCCCCAGTCGGCGGGCGTCACCTGCAGCGACGCCGTGCGCGCATCGAGCACGGCCGCCGCCGCCGCGGGGCGCCCTCGGCCGAGCGCCGTGGGTGCGGCGTCGGTGCCCACGTCGAAGGTGATGTCGAGGCGCTGCACGAAGTTGCCCGACGCAGACACGATCACCGTGAGAGTCGAGGGGCCCTCGTGCCGCGCGGTGATCTCGAACAGCGCCCGGTTCGAGGTGCCGTCGCGGCTGAGTCGCAGCTGCTGCGCGAAAGGGGGCACGGTGAAGTCGGCGCTCGAGATCTCGACGGTGAGGTCGATCGTGCTCGCCCCGACGGGGAGGGGCACGGCGGCGGCAGCGGCCGCGACGGCGGTGTCGCTGCGCTCGCCGAAGAAGACGGAGAGGATGCGGGCCGCCTCCACCTGCACGGGCGCCGAAGGGTCGTCGAGCTCGGCGTTGAGCCAGCTGCGGATGAGGTCGGCATCGGGATCGCCGGGCGGTGCCTCCGGGGGCGGCGGAGGCGGCACTGATGACGCCGGCGGCGCGGGAGCGGGCGGCACCTCCGCACCGGCCGACACGGGCGTCAGCGCGCGCTCGACCTGTGCGATCGCAGTGTCGACCTCCTCGTCTTCGCCGGCGCCGAAGCCCATCTCGCCGGCGTCGACGTCGGCCTGATAGGCCGCGGCGAGGTCGGGGCGCTCGTCGAGCACGCCGGCGACCACGAGGGCCTGGTCGGCGAGGGTGGCGGCGGTGCTCCAGCGCGGATCGGCCGTGACGGCGTCGTAGAGCGCCGCGACCGAAGCCGGGAAGAACTCCGCGATGAAGCCGCGACCGCGCGGATCGCGGAACGCTCCGGCGAGCACGACGAACTCGAAAGCCCGCTCCGCCGTCGCGAACATGGCGCCCCCGCCCCGGCGCTCCCCACGAACGCCCTGGCCGACAGGCTAGTGGCCCGCCGAACCGGCGGCGACCCCTCAGCCGACCTCGTGCAGCGCCGAGCGCACCACGACGACGTCATCGCCGTAGGTCTGATCGGCCCAGGCCTGCAGCCCGCCGTCGTCCCACACGACGTCGGCCCAGACGTACCCGCGGTCGGTGGAGGCGGCCACGAGGCCGAGGCCGGCGAGGTCGTCGGTGACCGCGGTCTGCACGTCGGCGAGGCGCGCAGCATCCGTCTGGCCGTCCACCCCGCCGGTGGGATCGTCGATCGGCATCGGGTCGTAGAGGGCGAGGAGCACCGGCGCGGCGGTCACGGTGAAGGTCTGCAGATCGTAGGTGCCCTGCACGGCGTAGGCGCCCCACGTCGTCTCGCCCGACGACTCCGCGCCGTCGACGCCCTCCCACGACCAGCCTTCGAGCGGGATGCCGGAGCACTGCGGCGGGTACGACTCCGCGACCGCGCCCAGACACATCTCGACTTCGCCGCCGCGGTCCATCACGGTGCCCTGGCCGATCACCTCGCCCGCCGGGGGCACCAGCGCGACGTCGGTGGGGGTGCCGGAGGCAGGGGAGTCGGCGCCCGACGCGCACCCCGCGAGGGCGAGGGCGAGGGCCACGACGCCCGCCGAGAGGGACGCACTGCGCAGAGGTCTCATACCGTTCGAGTGTCCCGCAGGCCCCGGTCGTCTCGCCCGCACCCCGGGAAGCCTGTTACCATCGGCTCATGCGCTTCGGCGGGCTCCTCCTTCTTAGCCGCCGCGACGAGACCTCGTTCTAGGGCCTTCCTCGTCGCGGAGCTTCTCGTTGGCCCGCATCATCCGGCACAATGCCAGCCCTGTCTCGGGGCGAGGAAAGAAGCGACGACATGGAAAACACCCAGAAGCCCTCCGGACTGCCGATCCACAAGTATCGGCCGTTCCACGAGCAGATCCGCGTCGATCTGCCCGACCGCACGTGGCCAGACAAGCGCATCGAGGTGGCACCTCGGTGGTGCGCCGTGGACCTCCGCGACGGCAACCAGGCTCTCATCGACCCGATGAGCCCCGAGCGCAAGCGCATCATGTTCGATCTGCTGGTTCGGATGGGCTACAAAGAGATCGAGGTCGGGTTCCCGAGCGCGAGCCAGACCGACTTCGACTTCGTGCGGCAGCTCATCGAAGAGGACCTGATCCCCGATGACGTCACCATCCAGGTGCTGACGCAGGCCCGCGAGCACCTCATCGCACGCACCTACGAATCCATCCGCGGGGCCAAGCAGGCCATCGTGCACCTGTACAACTCGACGAGCGTGCTGCAGCGCGAGGTCGTGTTCCGCACCGACCGGCAGGGCATCATCGACATCGCCCTCGAGGGTGCCCGGCTGTGCCGCGAGTTCGAGAAGACGGTCCCCGAGACCCAGGTCTTCTACGAGTACTCGCCGGAGAGCTACACCGGCACCGAGCTGGAGTTCGCCCTCGACGTCTGCAACCAGGTCATCGAGGTCTTCGAGCCCACGCCCGAGCGCAAGGTCATCATCAACCTGCCCGCGACGGTCGAGATGGCCACCCCCAACGTCTACGCCGACTCGATCGAGTGGATGAGCAGGCGTCTGGCGCACCGCGAGAACATCATCCTCTCGCTGCATCCGCACAACGACCGCGGCACCGCCGTCGCCGCCGCCGAGCTCGGCTACATGGCCGGCGCCGACCGCATCGAGGGATGCCTGTTCGGCAACGGCGAGCGCACAGGCAACGTCGACCTGGTCGCCCTGGGCATCAACCTGTTCACGCAGGGCATCGACCCGCAGATCGACTTCAGCGACATCGACCAGGTCAAGCGCACCGCCGAGTACTGCAACCAGCTGCCGGTGCACGAGCGCAGCCCGTGGGCGGGCGACCTCGTCTTCACCGCCTTCAGCGGATCGCACCAGGACGCCATCAAGAAGGGCTTCGAGGCCATGGAGGCCCGCGCCGACGCGGCCGGTGTCACCGTCGACGAGATCGAGTGGGCCGTTCCCTACCTGCCGATCGACCCGAAAGACCTGGGGCGTTCGTACGAGGCCGTCATCCGCGTCAACTCGCAGTCGGGCAAGGGCGGTGTCGCGTACCTGCTGAAGACCGACCACGCGCTGGATCTGCCGCGCAAGCTCCAGATCGAGTTCTCGGGCGTCGTGCAGACGCGCACCGACGCCGAGGGCGGCGAGGTCACCAGCGACGAGATCTGGTCGATCTTCACCGACGAGTACCTGCCCTCCACGGTGCACGAAGACAAGTGGGGCCGCTTCGAGCTGCTGAAGACCCGCACGCAGAGCGACATGTCGGGAGAGGTCACGCTCGAAGTCACGCTCCGCGACGGCGATGAGCGGACGGATGCCGTCGGCACCGGCAACGGACCGGTCTCGGCGTTCCTCGAGGTCGTGCGCGCCCGTGGGTTCGACATCTCGCTGTACGACTACGTCGAGCACACGCTCTCGACCGGCGGCGACGCGCAGGCTGCGGCCTACGTCGAGCTGCAGGTCGACGACGAGCGCCTGTGGGGCGTGGGCATCGACGGCGACATCTCCACGGCGAGCCTCAAGGCGATCGTCTCGGCCGTCAACCGCGCGATCCGCACCCGCGAGGCCGCGCGCGAGCTCGCCGCCGTCTGACGGTCGGGCCGTTTCGTCTCGCTGCGCTCGCTCAACGCCCGGGTTGCTGTTCCCCGGGCGTTGAGCGAGGCGCGCAGCGCCGAGACGAAACGGGTGCGGCTTGCCGGGCGTTGAGCGAGGCGCGCAGCGCCGAGACGAAACGGGTGCGGGGGCCTCAGGGCTTGACGATCGGGATCGCCGCGGTCTCCACCGCGACCTTGCGGCGATACAGGCGCCGCTGCTCCGGCAGCGAGATGTCGAACATCACGGCCAGCAGCCGGATGATCGTCGTCACAGAGCCTCCCACGATGGCCGCCGCCACGAGTGGCGCGCCCAGCGCGTGGGCGACCGCCAGCACCAGGCACCCCGCACCCGCCGCGACGGCGTAGAGCGAGCCGACGTGCATGATGGCCACCGGCAGCCCCATGATGACGTCGCGCAGGATGCCGCCGCCGACCGCCGCGCACACGCCCACGAACACGGCGGGCACGAGCGGGAGCCCGACGGCGAGCGCCTTGCTGGTGCCGAAGGCGCCGAACAGGCCGATCACGACGGCGTCGAGCCCGATGATCAGGCGGTTGAGCCGCTGGAAGAGCCCGGCCAGCAGCATCCCGACGAGAGCTGCGAGGATCGCCGTGAGCAGATACCAGTTGTTCTGCAGCGTGTTCAGCGTCGTGTTCAGCAGCAGGTCGCGGATGAGACCGCCGCCCATGCCCACGACGATGCCGATGATGGTCACCCCCAGCAGATCGAGCCGGCGCTGACCGGTGAATCCGGAGGCGAAGAGGGCGCCCTGCACGCCGCCGAGGCCGACGGCGATGAGATCTGCCCACAGCGGGATGACGAAGAGCGGTTCGGTCACGCCTCCCATTGTCGCAAGGGCGGGGATAATCGAGTGTGCCCACTTACCGCGACGAGGTCGTGGTCCTGCGCACCCACAAGCTGGGTGAAGCCGACCGGATCGTGACGATGCTCAGCCGCCGCCACGGCAAGCTGCGCGCCGTCGCCAAGGGGGTGCGGCGCACGTCGTCGCGCTTCGGGGCTCGGGTTGAGCCGTTCATGGTCGCCGACGTGCTGCTCTACCAGGGGCGCTCGCTCGACATCATCCAGCAGGCCGAGTCGCTCGGGTCGTACGGCGCCGACATCGCGGTGCACTACGACCGCTACACGGCCGCCCACGCGATGGTCGAGGCGGCCGACCGGCTCAACGAGGCGGAGGCCACCCCCCAGCAGTACCTGCTTCTGGTCGGCGGACTGCGCTCGCTCGCCCGCGGGGATCACGCCGCCCGCAGCATCCTGGACTCGTATCTGCTGCGGGCGATGGCGCTGTCGGGGTGGGCGCCGGGCCTCGGTGAATGCGCGCGGTGCGGCAAGCCGGGTCTGCACACGGCGTTCGTCGCGCAGCTGGGCGGGCTCGTCTGCGGCGACTGCACACCCGTCGGCGCCGCTCGCGTCGACCGGTCGACCGTCGACCTGCTCACGTCGCTCATGGCGGGGGAGTGGGACGGCGTGGATGCTGCCACTCCCGCCTCGACGGCGGCCGCGTCGGGCCTGGTCGCCGCCTACACCCAGTGGCACCTCGAGCGCGGCATCCGCTCGCTCGCCCATGTCAGCGCCCCGGAGGGCCCGCGATGACCCCGAAGCCCTACACGCACCGCGACGCCGTGCCCTACCGCCCGCTCGACTGGACGGGGCAGTACCCGCCGTCGTTTCCCAAGGGGAGTGTGCCGAACCACGTCGCCATCGTGATGGACGGCAACGGACGGTGGGCGAACCGCCGCGGCCTCACTCGCGTCGAGGGGCACAAGGCCGGCGAGGAGGTGCTGCTCGACGTCGTCGCCGGGGCGGTGCAAGCCGGCGTCAAGAACCTGTCGGTGTATGCGTTCTCGACCGAGAACTGGGCGCGCTCGCCCGAAGAGGTGCGCTTTCTCATGGGCTACAACCGCGACGTGCTGCACCGCCGGCGCGACCAGCTCAACGAATGGGGCGTGCGGGTGCGGTGGGCGGGGCGGAAGCCCCGCCTGTGGGGCTCGGTGATCAAGGAGCTGCAGTTCGCCGAGCAGCTCACCGCCGGCAACGACGTGCTCACCCTCACGATGTGCGTGAACTACGGCGGGCGGCTCGAGCTGGTCGACGCCGTGCGCCGCATCGGCGACGAGATCGCGGCCGGACGCCTCAAGCCGTCGGCCGTCACCGAGAAGCTCATCCGGCGTCATCTGTACGTGCCCGATATGCCCGACGTCGATCTGTTCCTGCGCTCCAGCGGCGAGCAGCGCACGTCGAACTTCCTGCTGTGGGAGTCGGCGTACGCCGAGATGGTGTTCCTCGACACGCTGTGGCCCGACTTCTCCCGAGAAGAGCTCTGGCGCGCGATCGAGATCTACCTCGCGCGAAGTCGGCGCTTCGGCGGTGCCGTCGATGCGCCGAGCGATTCATGAGCGTGCGGGAATAGAGCCCGAGCGCAGAGAGGTTGCACATGTCATGACGGACGCCATCAAGATCGACGTGTGGAGCGACATCGCCTGCCCCTGGTGCTACATCGGCAAGCGCAATCTCGAGAGCGGGCTGGCGGCAGCATCCGCCGATGACGACGCCCCCGAGGTCGAGGTGACCTTCCACTCGTTCGAGCTCTCGCCCGACACGCCCGTCGACTTCGACGGCGACGAGCTGGACTTCCTCGCGACGCACAAGGGGATGCCGCGCGATCAGGTCGCCCAGATGCTCGAGCGCGTCACGGGCGTGGCCGCGGAGGCGGGCCTGGAGTACCGCTTCGACCTGCTCAAGCACACCAACACCGTCAAGGCGCACGAGCTGCTGCACTTCGCGAAGGAGCAGGGTCTTCAGCACGAGCTGAAGGAGCGCCTGATGTCGGCCTACTTCACCGAGGGCCGCCACCTGGGTCGCGTCGACGAACTCGTCGTGCTCGGCGCGGAGGTGGGGCTCGACGCCGACGCCGCGCGCGCCGCGCTCGAGACCGGCTCGTACACCGACGCCGTGCGCGCCGACCAGGCCCAGGCCCGCGCTTACGGCATCAACGGCGTGCCGTTCTTCGTGATCGACGGGCAGTACGGCGTCAGCGGCGCCCAGCCGGCCGACGCGTTCGCGCAGATCGTGCGGCAGCTGTGGGCCGAGCGCGCCGCCGACCCCTCCGACGCGGAGTCGGTCGCCTAACGGGGGAGGTTCGCCTCGATCACGGCGACGATCTCGGGGTCGTCGGGCTTGGTCTGCGGGCGGAAGCGGTGCACCTCGCCCGAGGGCGTGAGCACGAACTTCTCGAAGTTCCACATGACCGGGCCCTTGGCGCCCTCGGGGTTGCGTGACTTCTTCAGCGCCTTGAACAGCGGTGCCGCATGGCTGCCGTTGACCTTGACCTTGTCGGCGATGGGGAAGCTCACCCCCCACGTGACGGAGCAGTAGTCGAGGATCTCGTCCATCGAGCCCGGCTCCTGCCCCATGAACTGGTTGCACGGGAAGCCCACGACCGTGAACCCGCGGTCGGCGTAGGCGCGCTGCAGCTCCTCGAGCTGCTCGTACTGCGGCGTGAGGCCGCATTTCGAGGCGACGTTGACCACGAGCAGCACGCCGTCGCCGTAGTCGGCGAGGGACTTCTCGGCGCCGTCGGCCGCCAGGAACGGGATGTCGCGGATCTCCACAGTCTGGGTGTCTGCCATGTTGTCCACGATAGGCCCCGCCGTGCACGCCGTGGGCCGCGCGCGTCTGGGAGAATGGACAGGATGTCCACCTCCCTCGCCACCGCGCCCGCGCTGCGCATCGGGCCGCTCGCGCTCGATGCGCCCGTCGTGCTCGCGCCGATGGCGGGCATCACCAACACGGCGTTCCGGCGGCTGTGCCGGGAGTACGGCGCCGGCCTCTACGTCAGCGAGATGATCACGACGCGCGCCCTCGTCGAGCGCAACGCCACGACGATGCGCCTGATCACCCACCACGACTCCGAGAAGCCGCGCTCCATCCAGCTCTACGGTGTCGATCCCGCCACGACCGAGGCGGCCGTGCGGCTGCTGGTCGAAGAAGACCGCGCCGACCACATCGACCTCAACTTCGGCTGCCCCGTTCCCAAGGTCACCCGCAAGGGCGGCGGGTCGGCGCTGCCGTGGAAGCTAGGCCTGTTCCGCGAGATCGTCACGCGCGCCGCGGCCGCCGCCGGCAGCATCCCGCTGACGATCAAGATGCGCAAGGGCATCGACTCCGACCATCTCACCTACCTCGACGCCGGGCGCATCGCCGAAGACGCCGGCGTCGCGGCCATCGCCCTCCACGCCCGTACAGCCGCAGAGTTCTACTCCGGTCATGCCGACTGGGAGGCCATCTCGGCACTGAAGCAGGCGATCACGAGCGTGCCCGTGCTCGGCAACGGCGACATCTGGAGCGCCGACGACGCCGTGCGCATGATGGCGGAGACCGGCTGCGACGGGGTCGTCGTCGGCCGCGGGTGCCTGGGCCGCCCGTGGCTGTTCGGTGAGCTCGCGGCCGCGTTCGGCGCCGAGTCGCGCCCCGTCGATGCGACGCTCGGGTTCGTCGCGGCGGCCTTCCGGCGGCACGCGGAGCTGCTGGTCGAGTTCTTCGAAGACGAGGATCGCGGATGCCGTGACATCCGCAAGCACGTCGCGTGGTACTTCAAGGGGTATCCGGTCGGCGGTGAGACCCGTGCGCGGTTCGCGACGGCTTCGAGCCTGGCCGAGATCGACGAGCTGATCGAGACCCTCGACCTCGACGCGCCCTACCCCGGGGCCGCGGCGGAGGGTCAGCGCGGGCGCGCGGGTACGCCCAAGCGACCGGCTCTGCCCGATCGGTGGCTCGAGTCGCGCGAGCTCGATGCGGCCGAGACGTGCGCCATCGCCGAAGCAGAGATCGACAGCAGCGGTGGCTGACCGTTCGGCAGGCTCGGGGATCGCGGCAGACGAGGCGATCACGGCCGCCCGCCCCGACGGCTACGACGAGCACTCCGCTGCGCGCTTCCATGCCGAGCGCCACCGTTCGCAGCGTGACGACTTCGCCCGCGACCGCGCGAGGGTGCTGCACTCCGCGGCGCTTCGCCGCCTCGCCGCGAAGACCCAGGTGCTCAGCCCCGCCAGCCCCGCCGACTTCGCGCGCAACCGACTGACGCACTCGCTCGAAGTCGCACAGGTGGGGCGCGAGCTCGCCACGGCGCTGCAGCTGTCGCCCGACGTCGTCGACACCGCGTGCCTCAGTCACGACCTGGGCCACCCTCCGTTCGGCCACAACGGCGAGCGCGCTCTCAACGAGTGGGCAGAAGACATCGGGGGCTTCGAGGGCAACGCGCAGACCCTGCGCATCCTCGCGCGCCTCGAGTCCAAGGTGCTCGACGACACCGGCCGCAGTTTCGGCCTCAATCTCACCAGGGCGAGCCTGGACGCGGCGTGCAAGTACCCGTGGACGGCCGACAGCCCCCTGCCCGATCCGGGAGGAAGGCTCAAGTTCGGCGTCTATCCCGACGACGAAGACGTCTTCCGCTGGCTGCGCGAGGGGGCCCCTGGGCGCGTCCGCTGCATCGAAGCGGAGGTCATGGACCTCTCCGACGACATCGCCTACTCGGTGCACGACTTCGAAGACGCCATCGTCAACGGCTACCTCGACCCCGCTCGACTGGCCGACGCGGGCGAGCATCAGGCGCTGCTGTACGCGATCCAGACCTGGGTCGGGTTCGACTTCGCCCGCGACGAGCTCGAAGACGCGCTCTACCGCCTCATGCGCATGCCGGAGTGGTTCTCGTCGTTCGACGGCACTCGGCCCGCCCTCGCGCGGCTGAAGAACCTCACGAGCGACCTCATCGGCCGCTTCGCCCGCGCGGCCACCTCCGCCACGCGCGACGCGTACCCCTCGGCCGTCTTGACCCGCTACCGCGCGCACGTCGTCGTGCCTCGCATCATCGAGGCCGAGATGGCTGTGCTCAAGGGCATCATCGGCGCCTTCGTCGTCTCGATCGACGGACGCAGAGAGCTCTACAAAGAGCAGCGTCGCGTTCTCAAGCGCCTCGCCACGGCGCTGTGGGAGCATCCGGAGCACCTGGATCCCCTCCATGCCGCCGACTTCGCCGCGGCCGCCGACGACACGACCCGCCGGCGCGCGATCGTCGATCAGGTGGCGAGTCTCACCGACCAGCTCGCGATCGCATGGCACGGTCGCCTTGTGGGAGAGGTGGATGCCGCATCCCTCGGCATCTGGGCGCCGCCGCCCCGATCGACCGAGGCCGCCCGCTGATGGCCGGGCGCATCGCCCAGGCCGACGTCGAAGAGGTCAAGGCCCGCACGAACATCGGCGACATCATCGGCGAGCGCGTCGCGCTGAAATCGGCCGGCGTCGGATCCCTCAAGGGCCTGTGCCCCTTCCACGACGAGCGCAGCCCGAGCTTCCACGTGCGTCCGCAGGTCGGCTTCTACCACTGCTTCGGCTGCGGCGAATCGGGCGACGTGTACTCGTTCCTCCGCAAGATGGACCACCTCTCGTTCACCGAGGCGGTCGAGCGGCTCGCGGGGCGCATCGGCTTCACGCTGCACTACGAAGACGGGGGAGCGGCCCCCGAGACGACGGGGCGGACACGCCTGTACGCGGCAAACAGCGCGGCCGCCGAGTACTTCCGCGCGCAGCTGGCCACACCCGAGGCCGATGCCGGCCGCCGGTTCCTCGGCGAGCGCGGCTTCGACGCGGGGGCGGCCGCCCACTTCGGCGTCGGCTATGCGCCCAAGGGGTGGAACGGGCTGCGCGATGCGCTGCGTGCGCAGGGCTTCAGCGACGAGGAGCTCGCCACGGCTGGGCTCGTCTCGCAGGGCCAGCGCGGCGTCTACGATCGGTTCCGCGGGCGCGTCGTCTGGCCGATCCGCGACGTCACCGGTCAGGTGATCGGGTTCGGCGCGCGGAAGCTCTACGACGACGACCAGGGGCCGAAGTACCTCAACACCCCCGAGACGCCGCTGTACAAGAAGACCCAGGTGCTCTACGGGCTCGACCTGGCCAAGCGCGACATCTCGCGCAGCCACCGGGTCGTGGTCGTCGAGGGCTACACCGACGTCATGGCGTGCCATCTCGCGGGCATCACGACGGCGATCGCGACCTGCGGCACGGCTTTCGGCACCGAGCACATCACGGTGCTGCGGCGCGTGATGGGCGACGACTCGGCCGCGGGCGAGGTCGTCTTCACGTTCGACCCGGATGCCGCCGGACAGAAGGCCGCGCTGCGCGCGTTCGGCGAAGAGAAGCGCTTCGCGGCGCAGACCTACGTCGCCGTGGCTCCCGAGGGCCTCGACCCGTGCGATCTGCGACTGCAGCGCGGAGACGGGGCGGTGCGCGCGCTCATGGAGACGAAGGTCCCCATGTTCGAGTTCGTCATCGACCAGCGCATCGCCGGCTTCGATCTGGCCAGCGTCGAGGGGCGCGCAGGGGCGCTGCGCTCCGCCGCCCCGATCATCGCCGACATCCGCGACCCCGCGCTGCGCCCCGGCTACGCACGCGTGCTCGCCCGTCGGCTCGGTCTCGACCTGCCCGAGGTGACCTCGGCGATCCAGCGCGCCGGCCGCGCCGCGACCCGCTCGGGCGAGCCCGAGCGTCGGGCGGCGCCCGAGCCGGCCCCCGAGCAGGTCGCCGTGCGGGTGACCTTGGCCGACCTGCCTCGCACCGCCGATGCGGCGCTGGAGCGCGGAATGCTGATGGGGGCACTGCAGTTCGGGCATCGCATCGACGCGGCACTGCTCTCTCGGGCGCTGGCGCTGCCGCTGCGCTACCCGGCCCTCGACGCCGTGCGCCAGTCGGTGGCGGCGGCGGCCGACCGCGATCGCGCCGGGTGGGCGGTGGATGCGGTCAACGCCGTGCGCGAGCCGTATCGCTCGCTGGGGGCAGAACTCCTGACGGCCGACTTTCCCGCGCTGACCGACGACGAAGCCGTGGCGTCCGCCGCCGACCTCGCCCGCCGCATCCTGCTGCGGGCGCTGGAGCGCGAGAAGACCGAGCTTCTCGGGTCGATCCAGCGGCTCGCGGCGGATTCGCCCGAGGGGCGCGACGTGCGGGTGCGCCTGCGCGCCATCGACGCAGAACGCCAGAGCGTCGCCGACGCCCTGGACTGACGGTGGCGACCCTCCGCGCGAGCGGGCAGGATGGGGCCATGCACCGATCCAGCGCCGTCGACGTCGCGATCCGCTGCCGTGACCTCTCGATCGAGCGCGCCTCGCACGGCGGCGGGGCCTCGAGGGTCATCGACGGCGTCTCGTTCGAACTGCCGCACGCGGGCACTCTTGTCGTGATGGGTCCGACCGGGGCCGGCAAGTCGACACTGCTGGGGGTGCTCGCCGGCAACAGGGACGAGGGCGTGACGGTCGTCGGGGGAGACGCCGAGGTCGAGGGCATTCGCGTGCGTCGCCCGGGGCGCCGCATCCGCGCGCTCACCTACGTCACCGGATACCTTCCGCAGTCGGCGGGGGCGACGCTGCCGGCGCGGCTCACCGTCGCCGATGTCATCGCCGACCCGATCACCAGCCGCGACCGCCGCGTCAACCGCCGTGCGCTGGCGGTGCGCGTGGCGACCCTGCTCGACGAGTTCTCGCTCCCGCTCGGGGCGGCGAACAAATATCCCTACGAGCTGAGCGCGGGCATGCGGCAGCGGGTCGCCCTGGCGCGTGCCCTCGTGCTGCAGCCGAAGCTGCTGATCGCCGACGAGCCGTTCGCGAACATGGACGTCGAGGTGCGCCGAACGGCGCGCGCGGCCGTGCAGCGCCGCCGAGACGACTACGGCATGTCGACACTCATCGTCTCGAACGAGGCATCGGTCTCGGCAGATCTTGACGCCGAGGTCATCGTGATCCGCGCGGGGCACGTCATCGCGGCCGGCCGCAGCACCGACTCACTGCTGTGGACTCCGAGCGGCGACGCCGACCCCCGACTCGTCTCCTCATGACGTCACGGAGCACTCCGGAGCTTTGCTAGTATGGACAAGTTGTCGCCGCGAGGCGGCGGCTGATCCTCGGTAGCTCAATTGGCAGAGCAGCCGGCTGTTAACCGGCAGGTTCTTGGTTCGAGTCCAAGCCGGGGAGCGAACGCCCCAGGGCTCCACCCCTGGGGCGTTCTTCATTTCCGGCGCGACTCGCGCGTCTGGTCAGCGGGCGGCCAGAGCACGACCACGAGACCCGCCGCGGCGAGCACGGCCATGGCGATCGTCAGCAGGGCGACGGAGCCGAATTCCAGCATCCCTGCCCCCCACGCGGCGAGTGCCGAGACGGCCAGGCCCGCCAGCGCGAACGCCGTGGGTGCCCCGAGCGCCCGCCACACCGATCGCGACACGCGCGCCCAGGGGCGGCCGAACGACAGGGCGGTCGCGCAGAGGTGCCAGCCCAGCAGCAGCACCGCCAGCAGCACGGCCGGCCACAGCCCGATGCCGATCGCGGCGGCCTGGATCACCAGCACGATGCCTGCCACGAGCGGCATCGCGGTGCGTGGCACGGCCACGGCGACCCCGACGACGACGATGCCCACGACCGCCAGCACCAGGGTGGGATCCAGGAGCACGAGAAAGAGCTGGGCGCCGCCCCCGCAGGCGAGCATGGCGAGGCGCCACCACCACGCGGACGGCGGCAGTCGTCGTGCCGCCGTGAGCGCGCCGGCCGCCGCCTCGGCCAGCGCGCTCACGGCGCACCCGCCACGGTCGCACCCGGTCGCAGGCGCGCACCGGAGCGCCCCGCCGCGAGGGATGCCGCCAGCGCCGCGACGGCGGCGACGCCCTGCCACGGGGCGACGGGGATGCCGAGGCGGCGCAGGCGCCGCAGGTCGACCTCGCGCTCGAGGCGCCGCAGCGCCCACGCCTCGTCCCACCAGATGCTGCGGCCTCGGCTGCCGCGCCCCGCGGCGGGCTGCGGTGCGCCGAGGGCCGCGGGCAGTGTGTCGACGACCACGACCGTCGCGCCGCGGTGCGCGAGCCGTACGATCTCGTCGAGCACGCGGGCATCGAGGAGCGCCGAGCACACCACGGCGAAGGTGCCTGGGCGCAGTCGTGTGACCGGTCGTGCACGCGGCCACGGGTCGACACCGGTCTGCGCGTGCGCGAGCCGTTCCGACAGCGCGGTGAACTGCCGCGCCCCGGCGCGCGGCGGCACCGAGCCGACCAGCGGCCCCAGATCGTGCAGCCCGACGCGGTCGCCGAGGTGCAGATAGTGCTCGGTCACCGCCACGGCGGCGGCGACCGTGGTGTCCAGGCTCGAGGCGAAGGGGGTGCCGGGGGCGAGGTCCGCCGTCGTCGCGTCGGAGAGGGTGTCGAGCACGACCAGCACATCGGTGTCGCGCTCGGCGTGGGTCGCGTTGGTGTGCAGTCCGCCGGTGCGGGCGGTGACCGGCCAATTGATGCGGGAGAGCCTGTCGCCCGCACGGAAGAGGCGGATGTCGGCCAGCGCGCTGCCGTCGCCCAGTCGCGGGCTGTGATGGAGCCCCGCGATGCCGATCGGATGCGGCAGCGTGTCGCCCCGACCTGGCGCGTCCCGCGCGACCGCCACGGCGAGGTTCTCGCCGCGGATGCGCGTGGTCGCCGCCCACATGCCCCAGGAGTCGGTCACGCGCACCTGCGGCGCCGGCAGCTCGATGCGCCCCCAGCGCGTGGCGCGCACGCGCACGCGCACCGGCTCGTCGGTGGCGCACACGGCGCCCCAGCGCGGCCGGTAGACGGCATCGAGCACGGGGTCCATCCGCAGATCGATGGTGCGTTCGGCGACGCTCGTGCGCGCCGTCAGCTCCACCGTCTCGCCCACCGCGAGCCGATGCGCCGTGAGACGGGCGTGGGGTGCCTCCTCGCCCGCGGGAGGCCGACGGAAGACGCTCATGACGCTCCAGACCACGAGGGGAGCGCCGATCACGAGCAGGTGCGGCTGTGCCGTGAGCACCGCGACGATCACCGCGAGGGCCGCCAGCACGGCGGCCCGCACGAGTGCGGCGGTGGGGCGGTAGCGCATCTCAGGCGTCCGGCAGGTACCGGGTGGGAACGGGAACGCGCGAGACGACTCCCTCGATGACGGTGGCCGCGCTCACATTGCTGAGCCAGAGCTCGGGGCGCACCGTGACGCGGTGGGCGAGGGCGGGAACGGCGAGCAGCTTCACGTCATCGGGCGTCACGAAGTCCCTGCCCCTGATCAGGGCGTAGGCGCGGGCGCAGGCCAGCAGTGCGAGGCTTCCGCGCGGGGAGGCGCCGACCAGCAGCGAGCCGTCCTGGCGGGTCGCCGCGGTCAGCGCGACGGCGTAGCGGCCCACCTCGGGGTGGAAGAAGACGCCCTCGGCCGCCGCCTGAACACCCCGAAGCCCCTCGGCATCGAGCACGGGCTCGATCTGCACCTCTTCGCGCCGCCGCTCGATGCGCCGGCGCAGCACCTCCCACTCGGCGTCCTCGTCGGGGTAGCCGAACCGCAGGCGCAGCAGGAATCGGTCGAGCTGCGCCTCCGGCAGCGGGTAGGTGCCCTCGGTCTCGATCGGGTTCGCCGTCGCCATGACGTGGAAGGGGCTCGGCAGGGCGTGCGTCGTGCCCTCCACCGTCACCTGGCGCTCCTGCATGGCCTCCAGCAGAGCCGCCTGCGTCTTCGGGGGCGTGCGGTTGATCTCGTCGGCGAGCAGGAACCCGGCGAAGACCGGGCCTGGGCGGAACACGAAGTCGCTGCGTGACTGGTCGTAGACGTAACTGCCGGTGAGGTCGGCCGGCAGCAGATCGGGGGTGAACTGCGCGCGCCGGAAGTCCAGCCCGAGCGCCTGCGCGAAGCTGCGCGCCGCGAGCGTCTTGCCGAGGCCGGGGAAGTCCTCGATCAGCGCGTGGCCGCCGGCGACGACGGCGGTGAGCACGAGTTCGAGCGCACCGCGCTTGCCGACGACGGCACGCTCGACCTGGTCGAGAACGCGCGCGCAGGATGCCGTGGCTTCGGGGATGGTGGGGGTCACAGGCTGTTCAGCTCCCTGATGATCGTGCGCAGCCGGGCGCGGCTGAGCGGGCGGGGGTCGGATCGCACGTAGGCATCGACGGTCGGCGGCAGTGGCCGACCGTCGGCGAGTTCGTCGGCCAGTGCCGTGATGGCCGTATGGAGGGCGCCGACCGTCATCGGCCTGGAGCCCTGCGAGCCGCGCAGCTGCGACTCCCACGCGCGGGTGCGGCGGTCGACGTCGAGCGCGCCGAAACGCCGAGGCATCATCGGGGCCGGTTCGCTCTGGTCGTCCGGCGCGACGAAGACCCGCTGGAAGAACCAGACCACGAGTCCCGCTCCCATGCCCGCGAGCGCCCACGCATCCCAGCGGATGCCGAAGCCGATGAGTGCGAAGGCCGTCGCGCCGATGAGGGCCACCACGACGCCGCCGAGCAGATAGAGCGGCAGCATCCGCCTGACACGCCTCATCGCTGCACCCGTCCGGTCTGCACGGCGGCCTCGACCTCGGTCAGGCAGGCGACCGCTTCGTCGACGGCGGTGCGGGGGAGGTGATGGTCGGAGAACAGTGCGGTCGCGTAGAGGTCGGCCAGCCGCCGCGAAGGACCGGCGGGCACCTCGAGCGCGCCGAGCATGTCGATGACGTACTCCGACGCGGTGCGGCTGGCATCGCGCGGGATGCCGGCATCGGCGGCGAGCGCCTCCAGTGCCTCCCAGCAGCGCACCACGACGAGGTTCGCGTCGTCGTCGACCTCGATGCTCGCCCGCGCGCGCCGCACCACCTCGGCGACCGCCGCCGCATCGACCGACTGCTCCTCGGCGGCATCCTCCTCCTCAGGAGGCGTGCGCGACGCGATCCCGCGGGCCAGGCGCACCACGACGACGATGACGAGGGCCCCGATTCCCACGACGGCCAACACCTCCAGCGCCGTCAGCGCGACGTCGCTGAGCGTGTCGGTATCGGCGTCGACCGCCGACACGTCGTCGGAGACGTCGGGCTGCTCGATGGGCGCGGTCGTCGCCTCGGGGGCGTCGATGCCGCTCTCCCAGCGCGGCAGCGAGGTGACGACGGATGCCGGGGCCAGCGCACTGCCGAGGGCGAACAGCAGCAGCACGCCCACGGCGACGCCGAAGCCCAGAGCGGTTCGCCGGCGTGCGGGGGTCATCGGGGCTCAGGCGTCGATGTCGTCGACGCCGGGCATCCACTGTGCGCCGGGGCGACCCCAGCCGCGCTTGCGCGCGATCTTCTGCACGGTCTTCCAGTCGCCGTCGTCGAGTCGGTCGATGTAGAGCACGCCGTCGAGATGGTCGAACTCGTGCTGCAGGATCCGCGCGCGCCAGCCGTCGACGTCGATCTCGACGGGCGCCCCCTCGAGGTCGGTGCCGGTGAGCCGAACGCGGTCGGAACGGCGCAGCCCGAACCGCTCTCCGGGGAACGACAGGCAGCCCTCGGACTCGTCATCGGGGTCGGGAGCGCCCGGCTCGAGCGGATGCATCCACAGTTC
The DNA here is from genome assembly GCF_025515205.1 of Microbacterium fluvii. Classification (GTDB taxonomy): domain Bacteria; phylum Actinomycetota; class Actinomycetes; order Actinomycetales; family Microbacteriaceae; genus Microbacterium; species Microbacterium fluvii. Next base: position 1,065,475 of record NZ_JAOPFX010000001.1, read on the forward strand.
GGGGTTGATCACGACACCGCGCCACGGTGCGCCGTCGTCGTCCTGGTAGGTGTACGTGAAGATACGGAGCCCGACACCCACCTGCGGTGCCGCCAGGCCCACGCCGGGGGCGGCATCCATCGTCTCGAACATGTCGGCGACGAGCGTGCGGATCTCGTCGGTGACCTCGGTCACGGGGTCGGCGGGAGCGTGCAGGACGGGATCGCCCATGATGCGAATCGGCAGAACGGCCACTCCTTGAGCCTAGTCGGCGGGGTCGGCAGGTATCGTCGAAGCGTGATGCTGGGTGCGGGGGGCGTGATCGACGACGTGGGCGATCAGCTCATCGGCGTCTTCGAGAACCCCGGACTGCTCATCGGCATCCCCCTGGCCCTCGTCGGTGCGATCCTGATGTCGTTCGGTGCGCAGTACCAGCACCGCGGTGTCGCGAAGGTCGAGCGGCTCAGCGGACAGGCCGGCGCCGCGGGCCTCACCGGCGCTCAGCTGAAGCGCCTGCTGACCCGTCCTTCGTGGGTGATCGGCACGGTCATGCTGGGGCTGGCGATCGTCTGCCAGCTCTCCGCGCTCGCCTTCGCACCGCTCATCGTCGTGCAGCCGATCGGCGCGTTCGCCCTCGTCGTGACGACGCTGCTGAACGCCCGCATCAGCGGGGTCTCGCCGACCCGCAGATCGATCACCGCCATCGTGCAGTGCGTCGGCGGCATCTTCATCTTCGTCACCATCGCCGCGCTCGTGGCCACCGAGGAGCCGGTCAGCGACACGCAGCTGATCATCGTGCTGGGCCTTCTGGTGCTCGTGATCGGCGTGCTCTCGTCGGTCTGGCTGTGGCTGCGCTCGCGGGTCGGAGCGCTGTTCTACATCGTCGCGGCCGGGGTCATGTACGGCTTCGTCGCCACCCTCGCCAAAGTGGTCATCAGCCGCATCCAGCACCAGAACTTCGAGTGGCTGACGCTGCTGTGCGTCGTCGGCGTGGTCGCCGCGGCCTCGCTGGGCGCCTACTTCGTGCAGACCGCCTACGCCTCCGGCCCGCCCGACCTCGTGATCGCGGGGCTCACCGTGATCGATCCGATCGTCGCGATCATCATCAGCATCGCGGTGCTGCGCGAGGCCGCTCACGCGCCGCTGTGGGCCTACATCGGCTTCGTGATCGGCGGGGCGATCGCCACGTGGGGGGTGTTCCAGCTCGCCCGCTATCACCCTCAGGTCATCGGAGACAGTCAGGAGCTGCCGCTTCAGCGGGGGAGCGGACCCGGCGACGCGGCCGCACCGAAGACGGGATCGATCCGCATCACCGAGGCCGTGCAGAAGGTGTGGCCGGACCCGCCCCTGCCCGAGCGTCGACGCGGCGATCGCGGCGACCCGCGCTAGGCTCGATGCGTCACCTCGGTGGCGCGGGGCGGTGGCCAAGCTGGTCAAGGCAGCGGGCTCATAACCCGACGATCGCGGGTTCAAGTCCCGCCCGCCCTACGTGAATGACAGGCTTGTCATTCCCGTCATCCGCCCGGCATAATGGGCGCAGCACAACCGAACAGCACATCGCCGTATCCGCATCCGGTCAGGTCGTAGGGGAAGACGCACCTGACGAAACGGAGAGATCATGGCGACACCTCAGGCGCGCGGAGTGGTATTCGTCCACTCGGCGCCACGCGCGTTGTGCCCCCACCTCGAGTGGGCGGTCGGTCGTGCTCTCGGGCGCGCCGTCAGCTTCGACTGGGCCGATCAGCCGGTGCTCGCCGGCAGTCGTCGGGCCGAGTTCTACTGGGAGGGCTCGGTCGGCACCGGTGCGGCCCTCGCCACGGCGATCCGCGGGTGGGAGCATCTGCGGTTCGAGGTGACGGAAGACCCGACCCCGAGAAGCGACGGCGGACGCTGGCTGCACACCCCGAGCCTGGGCATCCACTACGCGCAGACGGATGCCGCGGGCAACGTCGTGATCGGCGAAGACCGCATCCGCTACGCCATGGAGATCGCGGCCGGCGACATGGCCGAGCTCACCCGTGAGCTCGATGTCGCGCTGGGCGCCGCGTGGGACGAGGAGCTCGAGCCGTTCCGCCACGCGAGCGACGATGCCCCCGTCGTCTGGCTGCACAAGGTCGGCTGACCCGAAGGCCTCGGGAGCGCGAGGCCCGATTACCGGCCGTCGGAGAGATCTCCGGAGACCGGGAAAGCGAATCGCCTCCCGAAAACGACAGACGCCCCCTGGTCGAAGAACCGGGGGCGTCTGTCGTGAAGGCGATCAGACCGAGGCGAACGCCGCAACCGCGTTGTGGCCGCCGAAGCCGAACGAGTTGCTGATCGCGAGCTGATCGCCCGCTCCGAGCGCCTGCGTCTCGCCCGAGATGCGGAAGGGCACCTCGGGGTCCTGCGTCGTGATGTTGATCGTCGGGGGAGCGACACGGTCGCGCAGCGCGAGCACCGTGAAGATCGCCTCGAGGGCGCCGGTGCCGCCCAGGAGATGGCCCGTGGAGGCCTTGGTGGCCGACACCGGGATGTCGTCGATCCGCGCGCCGAACACGCTCTTGAGGGCGACGTACTCGTTCGGGTCGCCCACGGGCGTCGAGGTGGCGTGCGCGTTGACGTGCGTCACGTCGTCGGGCGAGGCGCCGGCCATCTCGAGGGCCAGCCGCACGGCACGCGCGGCGCCGGTGCCCTCGGGGTCGTTCGCCGTGATGTGGTACGAGTCGGCGGTGACGCCTCCGCCGACGACGGCGGCGTAGATCTTGGCGCCGCGGGCCTTGGCGTGCTCCTCGGTCTCGAGGATCAGAACGGCCGCGCCCTCGCCCATGACGAACCCGTCGCGGTCGATGCTGCCTGGCCGAGACGCGTGGGCGGGGTCGTCGTTGCGCTTGGAGAGCGCCTGCATCGACGAGAACGACGCGATCGTCACAGGATGGATCACCGATTCGGTGCCGCCGGCGATCACGACGTCGGCCAGCCCCGCGCGCAGGTGCTCCACGGCGTTGACGATCGACTCCGTGCTCGATGCGCAGGCGCTGGCCACGGTGCGGGCGAACGCGCGCGCGTGGAAGTGCAGCGAGAGGTTGCCGGCGGCCGCGTTCGGCATGAGCATCGGCACCGTCATCGGCATGACGCGGCGCGGGCCCTTCTCGCGCAGCGTGTCCCACCCGTCGAGGAGGGTCCACAGGCCCCCGATCCCGGTCGCGAAATCGACGCCGAGGCGTTCGGGATCGACCTCTGGGCTGCCGGCGTCCTGCCACGCCTCCTTGGCCGCCACGAGGGCGAACTGGGACGACGGGTCGAGACGCTTGGCGATCGGGCGCTCGAGCACGGTGTCGGGGCGCACCGCGGCCTCGGCGGCGAAGGTGACGGGAAGGTCGTACTTCTCGACCCACTCGTACTCGAGGGTGCGCGCGCCGGACTCGCCGCGCAGCAGCGCGGCCCAGCTCTCCGGGGCCGTGCCGCCGATCGGGCTGGAGGCGCCGATGCCGGTGACGACGATGCGGGGTGTGCTCATGTCTGGTGTTCCCTCAGGGTGTGCCGGTGGGGGCTGGGCCCCCACCGGAAGGTCGCTACGCCTGGTTCGACGAGATGTAGGTGACGGCGTCGCCGACGGTCTTGAGGTTCTTGACCTCGTCGTCGGGGATCGTCACGCCGAACTTCTCCTCGGCGTTGACGACGATGGTCATCATCGAGATCGAGTCGATGTCGAGGTCGTCGGTGAACGACTTCTCCAGCGCGACCTCGTCGGCCGAGATGCCGGTCTCGTCGGTGATCAGCTCGGCGAGACCCGCGAGGACCTCATCGTTGGTGAATGCCATGGTTTCTCCTTGTTCTACGGGTGCCCGGGAGGGCGGTTTTCAGTCTAGGGTCGGGCGATCTTCTGTCAGGGGAGCACGACGACCTGGGCGCCGAAGACGAGCCCGGCGCCGAAGCCGATCTGCAGGGCCAGGCCGCCGCTGAGTTCGGGGTGCTCCTCGAGCAGGCGATGGGTGGCCAGCGGGATCGACGCCGCCGACGTGTTGCCCGTCGTCTCGATGTCGCGGCCGATGACGACCGTCTCGGGAAGACCCAGCTGCTTGGCGAATTCGTCGATGATGCGCATATTGGCCTGGTGCGGCACGAACGCGGCGAGGTCTGCGGCGGTGACTCCGGCCTCGGCGAGCGCCTGACGGGCGACCTTGACCATCTCCCACACGGCCCAGCGGAACACCGTGGGTCCCTCCTGGCGCAGGGTCGGCCACGGGGCCTGGCCATCGCGGAACTCGGTGAGGGTGTGGTTCATGCCCACGGCCTCGGCCTTCGATCCGTCGGAGCCCCATACCGTCGGGCCGATGCCCGCCGTGTCGCTCGGGCCCACCACGGCCGCTCCCGCACCGTCGCCGAGCAGGAACGAGATGCTGCGGTCGGCGGGGTCGACGATGTCGCTGAGCTTCTCTGCGCCGATGACGACGGCGTAGTGCGCGGCGCCGGAGCGGATGAGGGCGTCCGCCTGGGCGACGCCGTAGGCGAAGCCGGCGCACGCCGCGTTCAGGTCGTAGGCCGCCGCCGGATTCGCCCCGATGCGGTCGGCGACGATCGCCGAGACCGACGGCGACTGCTTCGGGTTCGAGATCGTCGCGACCACGACCAGGTCGATGTCGGCGGGGTCGACACCCGAGCGCTCCACTGCCTCGCGCGCGGCATCCGTCGCCAGTTCGATCGCCGTCGTTCCGGCGTCGGCGCGCATCCGCGTCACGATGCCGGTGCGCTGCCGGATCCACTCGTCGCTCGAGTCGATCGGGCCGATCAGGTCGTCGTTGGGCACCGCGTTCTCGCCTCGTGCCGCGCCGTACGCGTAGATGCGGGTGTGTGCGGGGCCGGTGGGCTGGGTCAGGCTCAGGGTCATGCGGATGCTCCGGTGAGAAGTTCGGCGGCGGCCGCGAGGTCGTCGGGGGTCTTGACCGCCACCGCCGGCACACCGCGGAGGGCCCGCTTGGCGAGCCCTACGAGGGTTCCGGCGGGGCTGAACTCGATGATGCCGGTCACTCCGGCGGCGGCGAAAGCCTCCATGCACAGATCCCACCGCACCGGCGAGGCCACCTGGCTCACCAGCAGGTCGACGGCGGTGTCGGCGGCATCGACGACCGAGCCGTCGCGGTTGGTCCACAGCGTCGTCGTCGGAGCGGATGCGGACACCTGCGCGGCCGCGTCGCGCAACGTCTGCACCGCCGGGGCCATGTAGCGGGTGTGGAAGGCACCCGCGACCTGCAGCGGGATGACCCGCGTGGATGCCGGGGGCTCCGCCGACAGGCGTGCGAGCGCGTCGAGGGAGCCGGCGGCGACGAGCTGCCCGCCGCCGTTGTAGTTGGCGGGGGTGAGGTCGAGTTCGGTCAGCCGCGCCACGACGGCGTCCTGATCACCGCCGATGACGGCGCTCATGCCGGTCGGCTCGGTGGCCGCTGCCGCCGCCATGGCACGGCCGCGGATGCCGACCAGACGCAGCGCATCCTCTTCGGACAGCACCCCGGCCGCTGCGGCGGCGGCGAACTCGCCGACCGAGTGGCCGGCGACGCCCGAGACTCCGGAGCGGTCGGCCAGGGCGTTCCACGACAGGAGGCTCGCCGCGACGATGAGCGGCTGCGCGATCCGGGTGTCGCGGATCGCATCGGCATCCCACTCGGTGCCGGCCGCGACGAGGTCGACGCCCGACCACTCGGCGTACGCGTGCAGGCGCTCGGCGGTGCCGTCGAGCTCGAGCCAGGGGGTCAGGAAACCGGGGGTCTGCGAACCCTGACCGGGGAAGACGGCGATGATCACCCTTCCATCCTGCCAAGGATCGCCGTGCCGTTCTGGCAGAGGTGGCACAAGATTGCGCCAAGGCTTTGTGCGCGGTGAACAGCCTCAGGCGCCGGGGCGTCGCGTCGCCGCCGAGCGGCGGCGGGTCGCGTCGGTGCCGATGGAGCCCAGAATGAGGGCGGTCTGCAGGATCAGCGCCTCGCGGGGACCGGTGGCGTCCCATCCGATCACGTCCGAGACGCGCTTGAGTCGGTATCGCACCGTGTTGGGGTGGACGAACAGCTCACGCGCCGTCGCCTCCAGCGAACGGCCGTTGTCGAGATAGCTCCACAGGGTCGCCACGAGGTCGGTGCTGTGGGCCTGCAGCGGGCGGTAGATCTTCTCCACCAGGGTGAGCTTGGCCAGCGGATCACCGGCGAGCGCCCGCTCGGGCAGCAGATCGTCGGCTTCCACGGGGCGCGGCGCATGCCGCCAGGCGCGGGCGACCGCGAAGCCGGCCAGAGCCGCCCTCGCGCTCTGGCTCGCGTCGACCAGTGCCGGCACCTGCGGCCCCAGCACCAGCAGCCCCGGTCCGAAGCCCGGCTCGAGGCGACGTGCGATCTCGATGAACGGGAGCTCGGCGGCATCCTCGGTCCGATGCGGCGTCTCCGACCGCCCGATCACGAGCACCAGGCGCGAGCCCTGCACGCCGATCAGCACGTCGACGTCGAGCTTGCGCGCGGTGCGGCGCAGCTGATCGACGTCGAACTGCGGCGGGGTGGTTCCCACCAGCACCGCGACCTCGCCGTGCCCGTGCCAGCCGAGCGCGGCGATGCGGCTGGGCAGCTCCTCATCGGCTTCGCCGGTGAGGATCGAGTCGACCACGAGCGCCTCCAGGCGCGCGTCCCAGAGCCCTCTCGCCTCGGCGGCCCGCGCGTACACGTCGGCGGCGGCGAAGGCGACGTCGCGCGAGTAGAGCAGGATCGCCTCTCGGAGGTCTTCGCCGCGCCCGGCCACACGCTCCTCGGTCACTCCGACGGTGACGCGGATGAGCTGCAGCGTCTGGGTGAGGCTGACGCTGCGCAGCAGCTCACGCGGCGCCGCGGCGAAGATGTCCGCCGCGATCCAGGGAGTCGAGGTGGGATCCTCGTACCACTGGATGAACGAGGTGATGCCCGCCTGGGCGACCAGGCCCACCGCCGACCGCCGTGCCGGCGGCATGTCCGCGTACCACGGCAGAGTGTCTTCGAGGCGCTTGATGGTCGCCGTGGCGAGGTCGCCTGAGATGCGGCGGAGCCACGCGAGCGTCTCGCTCTTGTCGGCAGAGGTGCGGTCGGCCATGGATGCTGTCAGCTCTCGCCGCCCGCGTTGCCGCTGGTGCCGGCGCTGACGTCGTGCAGGCGGTACTTCTCGATCGCCTGTCCGGCCAGAGCCCGGTCGACTTTGCCCTCCTCCGCGAGCGACTGGAGCGTGCGCACCACGAGCGACGGTCCGTCGATCTTGAAGAAGCGACGGGCGGCGGCGCGCGTGTCGGAGAAGCCGAAGCCGTCGGCGCCCAGGGTCGCGAAGCGCTGCGGCACCCACGGGCGGATCTGGTCCTGCACGGCGTGCATGAAGTCGCTCACCGCGACGACGGGGCCCTCGGCGTCGCGCAGCTTCTCGGTGACGTAGGCGGTGCGGGGCTCCTCGTCCGGGTACAGGAAGTTGTGCTCGTCGGCGGCGAGACCGTCGCGGCGCAGCTCGGTCCACGACGTGACCGACCACACGTCGGCCTGCACGCCCCAGTCGTCGCGAAGCAGCTGCTGGGCCTCCAGCGCCCACGGCACGCCGACGCCCGAGGCGAGCAGCTGCGCGCGGGGGCCTTCGCCGTCGGCGGTGGAGATGCGGTGGAGACCGCGCAGGATGCCGTCGACGTCGACGCCCTCGGGCTCCGCCGGCTGCACGAGCGGCTCGTTGTAGACCGTGAGGTAGTACATGACGTTGGGGTCGGGGTGCTCGCCGCCGTACATGCGGTCCAGGCCCGCCCGCACGATGTGGGCGATCTCGTAGCCGAACGCCGGGTCGTACGACACGGTGGCCGGGTTGGTGGAGGCCAGCAGGTGCGAATGGCCGTCGGCGTGCTGCAGACCCTCGCCGGTCAGCGTCGTGCGTCCCGCCGTGGCGCCGATGATGAAGCCGCGCGCCATCTGGTCGCCCGCCGCCCACTGGGCGTCGCCCGTGCGCTGGAACCCGAACATCGAGTAGAAGACGTAGATCGGGATGAGCGGCTCGCCGTGGGTGGCGTACGAGGTGCCGGTCGCCGTGAAGGCGGCGAGGGCTCCGGCCTCGTTGATGCCGACGTGCATGATCTGCCCCTGCGGGCTCTCCTTGTACGCCAGGAGCAGCTCGCGGTCGACCGACGTGTAGTTCTGGCCGTGCGGGTTGTAGATCTTGGCGTTCGGGAAGAACGCGTCGATGCCGAAGGTGCGCGCCTCGTCGGGGATGATCGGCACGATGCGGTTGCCGAAGTCCTTCGCACGCAGCAGGTCCTTCAGCAGTCGCACGAACGCCATCGTGGTGGCGACCTCCTGCGTGCCCGAGCCCTTCTTGGGGAGGGCGTAGGTCTCGTCTCCAGGGAGGGTGAGCCCGACGTGGTGGCTGCGTCGCTCGGGAAGGAATCCGCCCAGGGCGCGGCGCTTCTCGATCATGTACTGGATCGTCTCGTCGCCGGGGCCGGGGTTGTAGTACGGCGGGAGGTAGGGGTTCTCTTCGAGCTGCGCGTCGCTGATCGGGATGCGCATCGAGTCGCGGAAGTGCTTGAGGTCTTCCAGCGTCATCTTCTTCATCTGGTGGGTCGCGTTGCGCCCCTCGAAGTGGTGGCCGAGACCGTAGCCCTTGATCGTCTTGGCGAGGATCACGGTGGGCTGGCCCTTGTGCTTGGACGCGGCGTCGTACGCGGCGTACAGCTTCTGGTAGTCGAGGCCGCCGCGGCGGAGCTTGCCCCAGATGTCGTCGTCCGACCAGTTCTCGACCATCTTGGCGGTGCGCTCGTCACGGCCGAAGAAGTGGTCGCGGATGAACTTGCCGTCTTCGGCGCGGTAGGTCTGGAAGTCGCCGTCGGGGGTCGTGTTCATGAGGTGCACGAGGGCGCCCTCTGGGTCCACCTGCAGCAGTTCGTCCCAGCCGCGGCCCCACACGACCTTGATGACGTTCCAGCCTGCGCCGCGGAAGAAGCTCTCCAGTTCCTGGATGATCTTGCCGTTGCCCCGCACGGGGCCGTCGAGGCGCTGGAGGTTGCAGTTGACGACGAAGGTCAGGTTGTCCAGGCCCTCGTTGGCCGCGACCTGCAGCTGCCCGCGGCTTTCGACCTCGTCCATCTCGCCGTCGCCGAGGAAGGCCCACACGCGCGAGTCCGACAGATCCTTCACGCCGCGGTTGGTGAGGTACTTGTTGGTCATCGCCTGGTAGATCGCGTTGATCGGGCCCAGACCCATCGACACGGTCGGGAACTGCCAGTACTCCGGCATCAGCCGAGGGTGGGGGTACGACGGGATGCCGTCGGGGGCCTTCGACTTCTCCTGACGGAAGCCGTCGAGCTGGTCTTCGGTCAGGCGGCCCTCGAGGAACGAGCGCGCGTAGATGCCCGGCGAGGCGTGCCCCTGGATGAAGATCTGGTCGCCGCCTGCGGGGTCGTCCAGGCCCCGGAAGAAGTGGTTGAAGCCGACTTCGTAGAGGGAGGCCGACGACGCGTAGGTCGAGATGTGACCACCCACGCCGATGCCAGGACGCTGCGCGCGGTGCACCGTGATCGCGGCGTTCCAGCGGATCCAGCGGCGGTAGCGGCGCTCGAGCTCCTCGTCACCGGGGAAGGACGGCTCGTTCTCGGGCGCGATCGTGTTGATGTAGTCCGTCGTCGGCACCTGCGGCACGTTCAACTGCAGCTCGTGCGACTTCTGCAGCAGGCTCAGCATGATCTCGCGACCGCGGCCGGAGCCCTTGGCATCCACGAGCTGCTGCAGGGACTCCTGCCACTCCGACGTCTCGTCGGGGTCGCTGTCGAGAGGGCCCTGCGAGTACGGATCCTGGTCGTTGACAGTCACGTGAGACCTTTCGTCGTCTGGCAGATCGTGCCAGGGATTCGCTACCGGAACGGTGCAGACATTGTTTGCCGTGCACAACGCACCACCGACCAGCCTAGCCACTGAACGGGTGCCAGGATGGACAGCATGACGATCGAGATCGGCGACCAGGCACCTGACTTCACGCTTCCCGCAGCCGGCGGCGGCACCCTCACCCTCAGCGACCTCTGGCGCGAGTCCCCGGTGGTGCTCGTCTTCTTCCCGCTCGCGTTCTCCGGGCGCTGCCAGGGCGAGCTGTGCGAGATCCGCGACAACATCGCGGTGTTCGAGCAGAGCGGCGTGACGGTCGTGGGCATCTCGGTCGACAGCACCCACGCGCTGCACGCGTGGGCCGAGCAGCAGGCGTATCCGTTCGCCCTGGTCTCCGACTTCTGGCCGCACGGCGAGGTCGCGAGGGCCTACGGCGCGTTCCTCGCCGAGAAGGGCATCGCGACGCGTGCCAGCTTCCTCATCGACACGACCGGTGTCGTGCGCTGGAGCGTCGTCTCCGACCCGGCGACCTCGCGGTCCCTCGACGGCTACCGCGAGGCGATCGCCGCCCTGTGAGAGTGGGCCCTGCCGGGATCGAACCGACGACATCCACGGTGTAAACGTGGCGCTCTACCAGCTGAGCTAAGGGCCCTGACCCGACAAGTCTAGAGTTCGGGCATGGACGACGACTTCCCGCAGTTCTCGGCTGCCCTGTCCGACGCGCTCAAGGACCGGGATCTCGCGCGCATCTCGGAGCTGCTCGGCGACCACGACGCGGGCGACATCGTGCGCGCCCTCGAGCGCGAAGACGCCGCAGACCGGGCCGTGCTGTACCGGCTGCTGCGTCGGGAGCACGCCCTCGAGGTGTTCGAGCTGCTGGAGCCGGGTCTTCGCGCGGAGCTGTTCGCGGGGCTGCGCGACGAAGAGGTGGCGCGGCTGTTCGAGCAGCTCGACCCCGACGACCGCGCCCAGCTGGTCGACGAGCTGCCCGCGGGCGTCGCGAAAGACCTCATGAGCGGGCTCTCGGCCAGTGAGCGCGAACTCACCGCCCCGATCCTCGGCTACCCGCGCGGCGCGATCGGCCGCCACATGAGCACCGAGTTCGTGCGGCTGCAGCCGCAGCTCACGGTGGGAGACGCGCTGACGCACGTGCAGCTTCGAGGACCCGGTGCCGAGACGGTCTACATGCTGCCGGTGACCGACCCCGAGCGGCGCGTCGTAGGTGTCGTCGGGCTGCGCGAGCTCGTCATGGAGCCCGGCGACCTGGGCCTCGCCGAGGTCATGACCGAGGCGCAGGTCGTGCGCGCGGTCGACCCCGCCGAGCAGGCCGCGCGGCGCGTGGTCGACGGCCAGCTGCTGGCGGCGCCGGTGGTCGACTCCGAGGACCGTGTCGTCGGCATCCTCACGATCGACGATGCGGCCAGGATCCTCGAAGACGCCGAAGACGAGGATGCGGCGCGCCAGGGTGCATCGGAGCCGCTGCGCCGGCCGTACCTGACCACTCCGGTGTTCGGCATCGTGCGCGCGCGGGTGGTGTGGCTGCTGGTGCTGGCGGTCTCGGCGCTGCTGACCGTTCAGGTGCTCGGCATCTTCGAAGACGCGATCGAACAGGTCGTGACCCTCGCGCTGTTCGTGCCCCTGCTCACCGGCACGGCGGGCAACACGGGCTCGCAGGCGGCCACCACCGTCACACGTGCGCTGGCGCTCGGCGAGGTCACCTCGCGCGACGTGCTGGTCGTCGCGTGGCGTGAGGTGCGGGTGGGGGCGACGCTGGGGGCACTGCTCGGTGCGCTGGGCTTCGTGCTGGCCACCCTCGCCTTCGGCATCGATTTCGGTGGCGTCATCGGCATCACCCTCGTCGTGGTCTGCACGATCGCGGCGACCGTGGGCGGGGCGATGCCGATGCTCGCGCGGGCGGTGCGTGCCGACCCCGCGGTGTTCAGCACGCCGTTCATCTCGACCTTCTGCGACGCGACGAGCCTCGTGGTCTACTTCGTCGTCGCGACCTGGCTGCTGGGGCTGTAGCTACCGGGTCTGTTCGCCGCCCTCCGCCTTGCGCACCGGTGCGACGACGTGGGGCAGCGACGGGTCGATGTAGCCGGGCTGGCCGACGCGCGAATGGCGGTGCGAGTAGCCGAAGTAGATGATGATGCCGATCGCGAGCCACACGAGGAACCGCAGCCAGGTCTCGACCGTGAGGTTGAGCATGAGGTACAGGCACACGAGCGCCGACAGCGCGGGCAGCCACGGATTCCACGGCACGCGGAACGGGCGCGGCAGGTCGGGCCGGGTGCGCCGCAGGGCGATCACGCCGATCGAGACGAGCACGAACGCCGACAGTGTGCCGATGTTCACCATCTCCTCCAGGATGCCGACGGGCGTGAATCCCGCAACGACGGCCACCACGAGGGTCACGATGATCGAGATCAGCCAGGGGGTGCGCCGGGTCGGGTGCACCTTCGCGAGCCCCGCCGGCAGCAGGGCGTCCCTGCTCATCGCGAAGATGATGCGCGTCGCACCGATCAGCAGTGTCAGCACGACCGTCGTCAGGCCCGCGACGGCTCCGGCCGAGATCACCGTGGCCATCCAGGTGGCGCCGTGCTGGGCGAACGCGTTCGCGAGCGCGGCGGCCGGGTCGAGCTGGTCGTACGAGACCATGCCGGTCACCACCAGCGCCACCGCGCAGTAGAGCACGGTGCAGATCACGAGTGAGGCGATGATGCCGATCGGCAGGTCGCGCTGGGGCCTGCGGGTCTCTTCGGCGGTGGTGGCCACGACGTCGAAGCCGATGTAGGCGAAGAACACCAGCGCGGCCCCCGCGAAGATGCCGCCGATGCCGAAGGCCGTCGGCTCGGCGCCGGAGAGGAACTGCAGCAGCGGCTGGTGCAGCCCGGTCGCCGCCTCCCGAGCCGCTTCGGGCGGCACGAACGGCGAGTAGTTCGCCGGGTCGATGAACCCGATGCCGGCGAAGATCACGAACAGCACGATGAACAGCTTCACCGCGACCAGCACGAGGTTGACGCGCATCGACTCCTTGATGCCGAAGGTCATGAGGCCGCCCAGCACAAGTACGAGCAGGATCGCCATCACATCGACCGTGCCGCCGTAGCCGATCGCCTCGGGGATGGGCGCACCCAGCTGTTCGAGCAGCACCCCGAGGTAGGCGCTCCACCCCTGGGCGACGACACTCGCCCCGAGGAACATCTCCAGGATGAGATCCCACCCGATGATCCACGCCAGAAGTTCGCCGAGCGCGGCGTAGGAGAACGTGTAGGCCGACCCCGACACCGGCACCGTGGAGGCGAACTCCGCGTAGCACATGGCCGCCAGCGCGCACGCGACGGCCGCGACGATGAAGCTCACGACGATCGCGGGACCGGCGACCTCGTGGGCCGCCCGACCGGTGAGCGTGAAGATGCCGGCGCCGATGACGACACCCACTCCGAAGAGGGTGAGATCCAGCGCCGACAGCGATTTCTTGAGTCTGAACTCCGGTTCGTCGGTGTCTGCGACCGACTGCTCCACCGATTTCGTGCGCATGATGTTCATGGCCGTGCCCTTCGCCAGAGGATCGTTGAATGCTAGCGGCGGCACGTGCCCGACGTCACCCCTTCGAGCCGTCCGGAGCCCAGGGTAGGTTGGAATGGTGAACGCCAGTCCCGACGACCAGCGTCGACTCCTCGACGTCGCCGCTCTCGATGCCCGCATCCGCACGGCGGACCACGCCAGGAAGAACCCGCCGCAGGCGGCGCGCGTGCAGGAGCTTCTCGCGCGGCGGCAGGAGCTCTCGCAGGAGCTGTCGACCCGACTCGGAGCGCGCGACGATCTGCGCGCGGATCTGGCCCGCCTGGAATCCGATGTCGCCGTCGTCGAGGCGCGCAGCGCGCGCGACTCCGAGCGCCTCGCCTCGTCGAGCAACGTCAAGGAGGCGCAGGGGCTCGAGAGCGAACTGGCATCGCTGGCCCGCCGCCGCAGCGATCTCGAAGACTCCGAGCTCGAGATCATGGAGCACCTCGAGACGGCCGACGCCGCCGTCGCCGAGCAGGAGGGCCTGATCGCCGAGACCAACGCCGAGGGCGCCGAGCTGAGCGCGGCCGCCAAACGCGTCGTCGCCGAGGCGAACGCGACGTGGGAGGCGGCGACACGCGACCGGGCCGCCGTCGCCGGCGAGGTGCCGGCTGACCTCCTCGCCCTCTACGACAGGCTCGCCGTGCGCAGTGCGGGCGCAGGGCTGCTGCGCGGCAGCACGTGCGAGGGGTGCCACATGGTGCTCTCGGGCACCGACCTGGCGACCCTCCGACAGACCGCCCCGGATGCCGTGGCCACCTGCCCCGAATGCGGCTGCATCCTCGTGCGCGCGGGGGAGTAGCGACGTCTGTCCGACCGGTCTGGGTCGCGCTGGGCCGTGACGGCGCATCGATCATCGTCGCCGAGCTCGGAGCCGACGCTCAGGAGCTGACCAGGCGCTCGTGCGCGCCCGAGCAGCTCGCGGGAGTCGTCGCCGAGCTGGAGGGCGAAGCGGCGCCGCGATGGGTGCTGGGCGACACCGTGCAGTGGCAGCCAGGACTGCTCGCTGCGGGCGTGCGCATCTCGCGCTGTCATGACCTGCGGCTGTGCCATGCGATCCTGCGCGACAGCGCGTGGGTCGAGGATGCGGCGCTGTCCGCGCACACCGAATGGGATGCGGCGGCGATCGGTGACGCCGAGGGCCCGCAGACGCTGTTCGACTGGGACGACGCCGCCGCGGGGCCGGCGGGCCCGCCGCAAGGCATCGACGAGGTGCTCGCGGAGTTCGCACGGCAGCGCACGGCGGTGGAGGACTCCAGCCAGACCGGGCGTCTGCGTCTGCTGCTGGCGGCCGAGTCGGCGGGTGCCCTGATCGCGGGTGAGCTGCGGGCGGCCGGGCTCCCGTGGGACGTCGCGGAGCACGATCGGCTGCTGCGCGGGGAGCTGGGCGATCCACCCGTCGCCGGTGGCAGACCGGCGCGCATGATGGAGCTCGCCGCCGAGGTGCGCGCCGCGCTGGGTGATCCCGCGCTGAGTCTTGACTCTCAGCCGAAGCTCCTTCGGGGGCTGCATCGGGCGGGAGTGCTCGTCGAGTCGACCAGCAGGTGGGAGCTGCGGGAGCAGCAGCATCCGGCGATCGCGCCGCTGCTGGAATACAAGAAGCTCTCGCGGCTGTTCAGCGCGAACGGGTGGGCGTGGCTCGACGAATGGGTCGTCGACGGCCGCTTCCGCCCTGTCTACGTGCCGGCCGGGGTCGTCACGGGGCGATGGGCGTCGTCGGGGGGAGGAGCCCTGCAGATCCCGAAGCTGCTGCGGGGCGCGATGCGTCCCGACCCCGGCTGGCGGCTCGTCGTGGCCGACGTCGCCCAGCTCGAGCCGCGCATCCTCGCGGCGATGGCGCGCGACCCGGCGCTGGCCGCCGCCGCCAGAGGCCGCGACCTGTATGCCGGCATCGTCGACACCGGCGCGGTCACGACGCGCGCCGAGGCCAAGATCGCGCTGCTGGGCGCGATGTACGGGGCGACGACCGGCGACAGTGGACGACTCGTGCCGCGGCTGCGCCGATCGTTTCCCCGGGCGATGGCGCTCGTCGACGACGCGGCGGCCACGGGGGAGCGGGGCGGCAGCGTGACGACGTGGCTCGGACGCAGCTCTCCCGAGCCGTCCGCGGGGTGGGCTCAGGCGCAGGCGGCCGCCGGCCGCGTCGGAGCCGATGCTGCCGAAGAGGTGCGGGCGCGTCGCAGAGCGCGGGACCGAGGGCGATTCACCCGCAACTTCATCGTGCAGGGCACCGCCGCCGAGTGGGCACTGGCCTGGATGGCCGATCTGCGCGCCCGCCTCGCCGCGATGCCGGCGGTGGCCGAGGAAGGGGCGGCGCACCGCTCCGGCCCGGTGTTCGCCCGACGGGCCCACCTCGCGTTCTTCCTGCACGACGAGGTCATCGTGCACACCCCCGCGGAGCAGGCGGATGCTGTCGCCACCGCGCTCGCCGAAGCCGCGGCATCCGCCACGGGACTGCTGTTCGGCGAGATTCCGCTGGACTTCCCGCTGGACGTCGAGGTCGTGGACTGAGACGCCGTCGACACGCGGACGGGCTCGGGCGAAGCTCACCCGCAGGCGACCGTCGCGCCGAGATCGACGGCGGGAGTCGAGATCAGCGGAGTGTGCAGGATCTGCGGATCCACGGCACCGGCCGCCGCGCTGACGAAGCGGAACTCCACGGCGGCGGACTCGCCGGGTCGAAGCGTCACGCGCGCCATGCTGGTGGGGAACCCCGCCTCGTCGACGTCGGCCGACAGCGCCTGGTCGCCGTCGATGCGCACGCCGGCGAAGTAGCTGCCCGCGGGGGCTGCGACGGCGACGTTGGTGGCGATGAGGCCGGCCGGCGTGCCGAACCGCCCACCGCCGGTCATGCTCTTGGTCAGCGACGTCGCGGCGTCTTCCGGTGCTGTGCTGGTCAGCTCCACCGTGACGGCGACCTCGGCCAGCCCGTCTGCGCGGCACTGAGCTGCTCCCGCGGTGATGGACACGTCGAGGAGACTGTCCATCTTCGATCCGGTGGCGTCGTTGAGGTAGACGGCGTAGGCGTCGTCGCCGGCCAGTCGATGGCGTGCGCTCGGTCCGCCGAGCACGGTGTCGGCGAAGACGGACTGCGCCGTCGGATCGGCGCTCCACACCGAGACGCGTCCTTGCGCGACCGGGTCGGCCAGGGCGCGGCCCCAGACGACGGGATCGATGCCCTCGGTCAGCAGCTGCTCGAAGATCGCCCTGGTCACGTGCTGCTGGAAAGCGGTCTGGGCGGCGGGGTCGGCCCTCGTGTAGGGGTCGATCAGCAGGCGCTTCACCAGGTTCTCGGCGGTGATCTTCGACCCGTCGTCGAGGGTCACCGGGCCGGTCGCGGCCAGCAGGCTCTTGAGGACGAGCGGATCCATCGACACGACGGCATCGGGTGCGGTGCCGGTATGGGCCTTCCACCACTGCGCGGCGAGACGGCCTGTCACCTCGAAGTCCGACGTGATCGACACGTTCTGCACGAAGCGGGCGACGTCGTCTCCGTACATGGCTGCCACACTGTCGGGCAGACTCACCAGGGCGGCCGATTCCTTCGGGAAGCGGCTCGAGTCGGCCTGGCCCGTGATCTCCAGATGACCGTCGTCGGCGCTCAGCAGCACGAAGGATCCGGTGGCGCCGCCGCCGGTGCGCAACTCCGCATTGTTCTGCAGCATGAGCAGGATCTCGCGCTCGCCGTCGGCTCCGAGCATGGCCGGCAGCACGTCGGTGACGGCGGCGAGCTGCTGGGCGGCGGGTGCCGCGGTGGTGACCACCTGCTGCATCCGCGTGACGCCGTCGGCGACGGGCGAGAGCAGCTCGTCCGGCTCGATCCCGCTCATGGCGTGCTGCGCCGTCGCGAGCGCGTCGGCGGCATCGGCCACGATGACGTGCGCCTTCGCCAGGGCGTCGAGGTCGATCGCCTCGTCGCCGGGGGAGGCCGGTTCGGCGAGCAGCTCGCCGAGCGGCACGAGGGCCGCGTCGCTGATCGCATCGACCTGGGTCGCCACGATCCGTACGGCGGTGAAGTTGGCGCCGAGCAGCGGAAGGGCCTGAAGCACTCCCCAGGTCGGGTCATTCGCGGCGTCCGCCGCGGCGCGGGCATCGTCGCTGATCTGCGACACCGCCGTGGCGATCCCGGAGGAGTCGCCCGCGCGCGCGGCCGTTGTCGCATCGTCGACGGCTGTCGACAGTGCGGCGACGCTGCGCTGCGCGACCCACGCCCGAGACGCCGCCCACGCGAACCCGGCGATCAGCGCGACCAGCATCGCCCCGCTCAGCAGCAGGGCGATGCCGGTCGTGCGATCGCGTTCGGCGCCCGGCGTCACCGCTGAGCGCGACGCGGCCTGGCCAGTGCGAGCCCGACGCCCACCAGCGCGATGACCCCAGCGAAGGCTGCCACGTTCACGAACGGGAAGTCCGATCCGGTGGCGGGCAGCTCTTCAGAGGCCGACAGCACCGCAGGCATCGCGGCGCACTCCGGAGTGGCCGGCGGATAGGCCAGCGGCACCTCCTTCGTCGGGTTCACCGACAGCACGGCCGTCACGTCACCGCGTGTCCAGGCGTAGTTGTCCGATGTCTCGACCCACGCGCCGTTCTCGTACGCCCAGCCCGGCCACCCCGTCGGATTGCCCGATGCGTCGACGCTCGCCCCCGGCCACAGCACGCGGCCCGACAGCTGATTGTCGACGAGCGTTCCCAACGGCAGCGTCACGCTGTGCGTGGCGTCGCTGATGATGAGACTCGCCGTGTGACCGGTGGCCAGATCGTCCGGATCGACGAGCTCGACGTCGTAGAAGATCCACGGAGCGTCTTTGATGCACTCGCCGACCGCGGTCGAACCACCCAGCGTCGGCTGCTTCGGCTCGTCCGGTGTGTAGTGATCGTCAGCGTTGGCAGCGGCAGCGCCGCCGAACGCAAGGAAAGCCGTGAGCGCGAGCACGGCAATAGTTCTGCGCATGATTCCCCCCAGTGCGACTCGGCGACGATCCCCATCGTCTTCCGGTCGTGGACTGAGGCTACATCATCCGAGCCGAGGGCGGTATACCGCAGATGCTGTGTGTCGCGGATTAGGATCGAGATGCGAATGGGTCGGCTGGACGGTCGCGTTGCGGTACGCCGCACCGAGGAACGTCCGGGCTCCACAGGGCAGGGCGGTGGGTAACACCCACCCGGAGCGATCCGCGAGACAGTGCCACAGAGAGCAGACCGCCGCGGCTTCGGCTGCGGTAAGGGTGAAAGGGCGGTGTAAGAGACCACCGGGATCGTGGTGACACGATCCGCACGGCAAACCTCGCCCGGAGCAAGGCCAGACAGGGGATGATGACGCGGCCCGCCGAGTCCCCGGGTAGGCCGCTGGAGCGGCACGGCAACGTGTCGCCGAGAGAGATGACCGTCCACGGGGCTGCGGCCCCCGGACAGAACCCGGCGTACAGGCCGGCCCATTCGCCTTCTCGCCCGACGACGACCTCAGTCGGCGGCCAGCGCCGCTGCGCCGATGATGCCCGCGTTGTTGCGGTGCACGGCCGGCACGATCGGGGTGTTCAGCTGCAGCAGCGGCAGGAACTCGTCGGCGTGCTTGGAGACCCCGCCGCCGACCACGAACAGGTCGGGGCTGAAGAGGAACTCGATGTGGCTGTAATACCACTGCAGCCGCTTGGCCCACTTCTTCCACGTCAGGTGATCGCGCTCCATCGCCGAATAGGCGGCGTAGGCCTCCGCATCCCGACCGTGCCGCGCGCGCTGCACGTGGCCGAGCTCCGAGTTGGGGATCAGGACGCCGTCGTAGAGCACTGCGGTGCCGATGCCGGTGCCGAGAGTGGTCAGAATCGTCAGGCCCGCCTTGCCGCGCGCGGCGCCGTAGCGCACTTCGGCGATGCCGGCGACATCCGCGTCGTTGGCGAAGTGGATCTTGCGGCCGAGCCCCTCGGTGAAGAACCTCTCGGCTTCGAACCCGATCCACCGGTCGGAGACGTTGGCCGCCGACAGCGTGCGCCCGCCCTTGACGATCGCGGGGAAGGCGACCCCCAGCGGGATCGAGTGGTCGTCGCCGACGCCGAGGCGGTCGAGCACTTCGCGCACGGCCGCCAGCACGTCGTCGGGCTCGGCGCCCTCGGGGGTGGAGACCTTGACACGATCGCTGACCAGCACGCCCTCGGCGAGGTCGACGATCCCCGCCTTGATGCCCGTTCCGCCGATGTCCACCCCGACTGCGCGCGTGCTCTGCGATGCCATGGCCCCAGCCTATCCAGCACTGCGCCGGCGATCAGTAGGATCGAAGCATCCGTACCCGAGGGTGCGGCAGCGACAGGAGACGGGCGTGACGAGCGACAGCGAGAAGTACTGGTACAACCTCTCGACCGGCCAGGTCGAGAAGGGGTTCGAGTCGCCGGCGATCGACCGTGCCGGTCCCTTCGACACCGCCGAAGAGGCAGCCAAGGCGCCCGAGGTGCTCAAGGAGCGTTCGCGCGCCTGGGCGGAGGAAGATGCACGAGACGACGCCTGGGGTTCCGAGACCGCAGGGGAAGGGCAGTGATGGACAAGCAGCGTGACTTCGTGCTGCGCACGATCGAGGAGCGTGGGGTCAAGTTCGTCCGGCTGTGGTTCACCGACGTGATCGGCACCCTCAAGTCGGTCGCGATCGCTCCCGCCGAGGTCGAAGGCGCCTTCAGTGAGGGAATCGGCTTCGACGGGTCGGCCATCGAAGGCCTCACCCGCTCCTACGAGTCGGACCTGCTCGCCCACCCCGACCCGACGACCTTCCACACGCTCCCCTGGCGCGGCGAGATCGATCCGACCGCGCGGATGTTCTGCGACATCACGACGCCCGACGGACAGCCGGCTGTGGCCGACCCGCGGCACGTGCTCAAGCGCGCGCTCAACAAGGCCGCCGACGCGGGCTTCACGTTCTACACGCACCCCGAGATCGAGTTCTACCTGCTGAAGTCGTCGAGCTACGGCCCCGAGGGGCCGGAGCCGGTCGACTCGGCGGGGTACTTCGACAACGTGCCGGGAGGCACGGCGCACGACTTCCGCCGTCGCTCGGTGCGGATGCTGGAAGACCTGGGCATCTCGGTCGAGTACAGCCACCACGAGGGCGGCCCCGGCCAGAACGAGATCGACCTGCGTTACGCCGACGCCCTCGCCACGGCCGACAACATCATGACCTTCCGCACGGTCGTCAAAGAGGTCGCCATCGAGCAGGGCGTCTATGCGACGTTCATGCCCAAGCCCCTCAGCGGCAAGCCGGGAAGCGGCATGCACACGCACATGTCGCTCTTCGAGGGAGACCGCAATGCGTTCTTCGAAGAGGGCGGCCAGTATCAGCTGTCGAAGGTCGGCCGTCAGTTCATCGCGGGCCTGCTGACGCACGCCAGCGAGATCTCGGCGGTGACCAACCAGTTCGTCAACTCCTACAAGCGGCTGTGGGGAGGGGACGAGGCCCCGAGCTTCATCTGCTGGGGGCACAACAACCGCTCCGCGCTCGTGCGTGTGCCGATGTACAAGCCCAACAAGGGCCAGTCCACGCGCGTCGAATACCGCGGGCTCGACTCCGCCGCCAACCCGTACCTCGCCTTCGCGCTGCTGCTGGCCGCGGGGCTCAAGGGAATCGAAGAGGGGTACGAGCTCCCGCCGGAGGCGGAGGACAACGTGTGGTCGCTCACCGACAGCGAGCGCCGTGCGCTGGGCTACGCACCCCTGCCGGCGAGCCTGGACCATGCGCTGGAGTTCATGGAGGAATCGGAGCTCGTGGCCGAGACCCTCGGCGAGCAGGTCTTCAACTACGTGCTGCTGAACAAGCGGCGTGAGTGGGCCGAGTACCGCAGCCAGGTGACGCCGTTCGAGCTGAAGAGCAACCTCGAGATGCTCTGAGCCTCCGGCTGCGATGAGCGAACGCACCTCGGCACGCACCGACCTGGCCAGGCTGGGCTTCGGCGACAGCGCCCGCACCGACGAGCTGCTGTCCGAGCTCGAGGAGTCGACCGGTCTCGGCCGTGCCGCGCTGCTCGCCGACGTCGTCGCCGCGGCCGATCCCGACGGAGCGCTGGCGTCGCTCGCGCGCATCGCGCGGCGCGACGCCGAGCCCGTCGCGCGCCTGTTCGCCCACGCCCAGGGGCGCAGGGCGATGTGGGCGCTGCTGGGCGGCTCGGAGGGCTTCGGCGCGTTCTATCTGCGGCATCCGCGCGAACTCGACGATCTCGTCGACGCCGGCACCGCACTGCCGTCGCGGCAGGAGCTGACCGACGAGCTGCTCGACGCGGTGGGCGCCGTCGACGGGTTCGCCGCGGTCGCCGACGAATCGGCGTGGGTGGCGCTGCGGGTGCGCTATCGGCGGCTGCTCGCCCGCATCGCGGCCTTCGACCTGCTGCACCCCGCGCCCGTCGAGATCGTGCCGTCGGTCGCCGCTCGGCTCGCCGATGCCGCGGGAGCGGCGCTGGAGGCCTCGCTCGCCGTCGCGCGGGCCCGCGTCGCAGGCGGCGGTGCAGGGGTGGGGCTGTTCCCTCACGAACAGGTCGCCGCCACGAGGCTCGCCGTGATCGGCATGGGCAAGACCGGCGCGCGCGAACTCAACTACGTGAGCGACGTCGACGTCATCTTCGTCGGGGGAGCAGACGACGCCGTCGCCGAAGAGCTCGGCGAGAGTCGGGTCATCGACATCGCCACCCGCCTGGCCGTGCAGACGATGCGGGGTCTGTCGGGGGTGGAGGTCGAACCGCCGCTGTGGGAGGTCGATGCGAACCTGCGCCCGGAGGGCAAGCAGGGCGCCCTCGTGCGTACGCTCGATTCGCACGTCTCGTACTACGAGCGGTGGGCGAAGAGCTGGGAGTTCCAGGCCCTCCTGAAGGCCCGCCCGATCGCGGGCGACTCCGAGCTGGGCGAGGCCTACATCGCGGCGGTGCAGCCGAAAGTGTGGACCAGCGCCGCGCGCGAGAACTTCGTCGACAGCGTGCAGCGCATGCGCGAGCGGGTCACCGAGCACATCCCGGCCGCCGAGGTGCCGTTCCAGATCAAGCTGGGCCCCGGCGGCATCCGCGACATCGAGTTCACGGTGCAGCTGCTGCAGCTCGTGCACGGCCTCTCCGACGAGGGCATCCGCCAGCGGGGCACGCTGGAGGCCCTCGACGCGCTGGTCTCCGAAGGCTACATCGGGCGGGCGGATGCGGCGGCCTTCGCCCATGATTACCGCGTGCTGCGGCTGCTCGAGCATCGCGGTCAGCTGCGCCGGCTCAGCCGTACGCACCTCATGCCTGACGACGACGACGCGCTGCGGGTGCTCGCCCGCTCGACGCGCCTGGCCGACTCGGGCGCCGGCGTGTTCGCGGTATGGGAGGCGACCAAGCGCGAGGTGCGCGACATCCATGTGCGGCTGTTCTACCGCCCCCTGCTGTCTGCGGTGGCGGCGCTGCCGGCCGAAGAGCGCGCGCTGTCGACCGAGCAGGCCCACGACCGGCTCGCGGCGATCGGATTCACCGATGCCGCGGGCGCCCTGCGTCATATCGCCGCCCTCACCAGCGGCCTCAGTCGCAAGGCGACGATCCAGCGCCATCTCATGCCGGTCATGCTGCGGTGGTTCGCCGACGGCGTCGACCCCGACTACGGTCTGCTCGCATTCCGGCGCATCAGCGAGCGGCTCGGCGACACCCCGTGGTTCCTGCGGATGCTGCGCGACTCGTCGGCGGCGGCCGAGAGTCTCACGCGGGTGCTGTCGGGGTCGCGCTACGTGGGCGAGCTCATGGAGTGGATCCCCGAGTCGGTGGCCTGGCTCGACGATCCCGACCTGCTGCGGCCGCGCTCGGGGCGTGTGCTGCAGGAGGAGGCCAGGGCGATCCAATCGCGGCACGAGACCACGGTCGAGGCGATGCGCGCCGTGCGCGCGCTGCGGCGACGCGAGCTGCTGCGCACCGCGATGGCGGCTCTGCTGACCGAGATGACGATCGAGCAGCTCTCGGCATCCCTCACGACAATCACCGAGGTGACGATCCAGGCGACCCTGCGCGCCGTGCGCCGCGAGGTCGTGCCGCCGCAGGACGCGGCGCTCGATTTCTCGGTCATCGCGATGGGCCGCTTCGGCGGCGCCGAGCTCGGCTTCGGGTCGGATGCCGATGTCATGTACGTCTACGAGGCCAACGGCATCGAGCCAGAACGCGCGCACAACCTCGCGCTGCAGCTGGTCGCCGGGCTGCGCACGCACTCCGAGGACCATCGGGTGCCGCTGGACCTCGACGCCGATCTGCGACCGGAGGGCCGCAACGGCCCGCTCGCACGCTCGCTCGATTCGTTCGCGGCCTACTACGGTCGCTGGTCGCTCTCGTGGGAGGCGCAGGCGCTGCTGCGGGCGCGGGGGATCGCGGGCAGCGTCAAGCTCATCGAGAAGTTCACCGAACTCGCCGACCGGGTGCGCTACCCGGCTCAGGTGCAGCTGCAGGATCTGCGCGAGATCAAGCGCATCAAGGCTCGCGTCGAGAATGAGCGACTCCCGCAGGGGGTCGACCCCGCGCGCCACCTCAAGCTCGGGCCCGGCTCGCTCAGCGACGTCGAGTGGCTCGTGCAGCTGCTCCAGCTGGAGCACGGGGCACGCGTGCCGGGGCTGCGCACCACCTCGACGCTGCACGCCCTCGCCGCCGCGCAGGAGGCCGGGCTCATCCCGGAGTCGTCGGCCGCGCGGCTGTCGGACGCGTGGCGTCTGTCGAGCCGTCTCCGGTCGGCCAACACGCTGCTATCGGGGCAGACCAGCGACGTGCTGCCGCCCGATCGTCGGAAGCTCGACGGCATCGGACGCCTGCTGGACTATCCGCCGCGCTCCGCCACGCGCGTGGAGGAGGACTACTTCGGGGCGACCCGGCGCGCCCGGCGTGTGTTCGAGAAGCTCTTCTACGGGTGAGACCGGCAGCAACGGGAAGAGCCCCGGGGATCCCCCCGGGGCTCTTCCTTCGCGGATGCTGGAACGTCAGACCCCGAAGTAGAGCTCGTACTCGAACGGGTGCGGGCGCGCTGCCAGCGGCTTGATCTCGTTCTCGATCTTGTACTCGATCCAGGTCTCGATCAGCTCGGGCGTGAACACGTTGCCCCGGGTGAGGAACTCGTTGTCCGCGCGCAGGGCCTCCAGCGAGTCCAGCAGCGAGTTCGGAACCTGCGGGATGTTCTTGGCTTCCTCGGGCGGGAGCTCGTAGAGGTCCTTGTCGACCGGCTCGTGCGGCTCGATGCGGTTGATGATGCCGTCCAGGCCCGCCATCATCTGCGCCGCGAAGGCCAGGTAGGGGTTCCCGGAGGCGTCGGGCGCGCGGAACTCGATGCGCTTGGCCTTGGGGTTGGTGCCGGTGATCGGGATGCGGATCGCCGCCGAGCGGTTGCCGGCCGAGTACACCAGGTTGACGGGAGCCTCGTAGCCCTTGACCAGGCGCTTGTACGAGTTGAGAGTCGGGTTGGTGAACGCGAGCACCGCGGGAGCGTGGGCGAGGATGCCGCCGATGTACCAGCGGGCGATGTCGGACAGACCGCCGTAGCCCTTCTCGTCGTAGAAGAGGGGCTTGCCGTCGAGCCACAGCGACTGGTGGGTGTGCATGCCCGAGCCGTTGTCGCCGAAGAGGGGCTTGGGCATGAAGGTCGCGACCTTGCCCCACTGGTCTGCCACGTTCTTGACGATGTACTTGAACTTCAGGATGTCGTCGGCCGCGTGCACCATCGTGTCGAAGCGGTAGTTGATCTCCTGCTGGCCGCCGGTGCCGACCTCGTGGTGGGCGCGCTCGAGGATGAGGCCCGACTCGATGAGGTGGAGGCTGATGTCGTCGCGCAGGTCGGCGGTCTTGTCGACGGGCGCGACGGGGAAGTAGCCGCCCTTGTAGGGCGTCTTGTTGGCGAGGTTGCCGCCCTCTTCGGTGCGGCCGGAGTTCCAGGCGCCTTCCTCGGAGTCGACCGAGTAGAAGCTCGCGTTCTGCTTCACCTCGTAGCGCACGTCGTCGAAGATGTAGAACTCGGCCTCGGGGGCGAAGAACGCGGTGTCGGCGATGCCGGTGGAGGCGAGGTACTTCTCGGCCTTCTTGGCGACCTGGCGCGGATCCTTCGCATAGATCTCACCCGTGCGCGGGTTGTAGATGTCGAAGACCATCACGAGGGTCTTCGCCTCGCGGAACTGGTCGAGGTAGCCGGTGGAGACATCCGGGATCAGCTGCATGTCCGACTCGTGGATGTTCGCGAAGCCGCGGATCGACGAGCCGTCGAAGAGCTGGCCGACGGTGAAGAACTCCTCGTCGACGGTCGAGGCGGGAATGTTGAAGTGCTGCTGCACACCAGGAAGATCCGTGAAGCGGATGTCGAGGAACTTGACGTCCTCGTCCTTGATGAACTTGAGCACCTCGGATGAATCTTTGAACATGGAGTCTCCAAGATCGGGTGGGTACGGCTCGCTGCGGAGCGGGCTGGTCAGCACGCTATCGGGGAGGCATTGCCCCGCAGTATCCCCTCTGTTTCCGGCATGTTACGCACGCAGCAGAACGGTGCCGGAAGCCTTGTCGTGAAGCCCGCGCTGATCGGCGTCCCAGATCACGGCAGGAATCACGATGATCAGCAGCAGAGTGCGCACGAGGGGACGCCACGGGCCCACCCACGCGCCGTCGAGGCGCACGAGCTTCATTCCCATGAGCCGATGCCCTGGGCTGCCCTGCAGCGTCGGCAGGAAGACGACCTGGATGAGAGCGAAGATGGCGAGGATCGCCATCGAGTCCCACGCGAAGAAGCCCGAGATCAGGTAGGCGGCGCCGTAGTCGATGAACAGGGCGCCGACTCTTCGGCCCAGCCGCCCGATCGAGCCGCTGCCGTCGGCGGGCAGCCCGAGTCGCTCGCCGGGGTAGGCGCTCGCATCCGTCGTCACGTCGGAGGTCACGTCACCGAGGGCGGGGCGCGCGTGCCTTGGTCGGGTCGATCCCCTTCGGGATCGGCAGCGACGTCAGCGACTGCGAGACCGAGTCGATGCGCTTGATGACGGCGGCCATGGTGCCGCGGTCGATGGTCTTCTTGATGGACTTGATCGTCGGGGCGAGCTTGGAGATCGGCACCTCGTCGTCGCCGTGGCCGACATAGAGCACGGTGACCGGCACACCCGATGCCACGCGCTGGACCTTCGCACGCTCGTCGTTCACGAGCCGCGTGAGGCGCCCGCGCGCGCCCTCGCCGACGATCACCACTCCGCCGCGGCCCACGGCGCGGTAGACGGCCTCCTGGGTCTTCGGGTTGATGCCGACGGGCATGTCGGAGGCCTGCCAATTGCGCCCGAGCGACGACGACAGCACGTGGCCGGCGGCGCCGGGCATGCCGTCGATCTTGCGGTACATCGCGCTCGTCGACAGGCGGGTCATGAGCATGAGCGAGCCCAGGACGCCGGCCATGAGACCCGTGACGCCCCACAGGATGATGCTCCACAGGGCGATCGGCGGGATCACGAACCCGACGCCGACACCCGCGGCGATGCCCAGCAGCACGATGCCTGCCAGGGCGAACGGCAGCCAGCGATAGGCCTCGCGGGTGAAGGTGAAGAGGGTGCGGATCTGCGAGAAGAAGCCGGGCCGCTTCTCCGGCGCGGTACTGCGTGCTGCCATGCCCTCCAGCCTACCCGGCGCCGGTGCAGGAGATTCTCCTCCCCGGCGCGATGGTCAGGCGGGTTATGCCGCATGAGGGGGGATCCCGGCCCGAGCGCCCGGTCGCGGCGGCAGGCTCGAGGCATGACCGAGTCCCTCCCCGCCCTGCTGCAGGGTGATCTGCGCGAGGTGCGTGCGCTCGGTGGGTCGGAGTCGCCGTGGCCGGGGATGCTGGTGCGCGAGGCCGGCGGCGCGCTGCGGATCGCGGTGGATGCGGCGGATCTGGGTGCCGAGTGGCCGGGGTGGTCGCTCGACGGAGAGCATCTGCTGGCGCCGGTCGAGGTCGTGCGCACCGCCGAGGGCCACTGCGCCCTGATGCCGACGTGCATCGAGCCCCTCGCGGCGTTCCTCGTCCGACGTGGAGAGCATGCTCTCGGGCCGGGCGAGATCGTGACGCTCGCGGTGAGCGTGCTGCGGGGTGCGCGAGAGGCGGACGGACGGCACGGATGCTGGTGGGTCGCCGCCGACGGACGCCCCGTGCTCGCGATCGGCGCCGAACCCGAAGAGCCGGCGACCGCGCCCCTGGCGGCGCTGCCGGTGCCCGCATCGCTCGCCGCGGTGTGGACGACGGTCGAGGCGGTGCGGGGAGGCGCCGAACTCTCCTGCGACGACGAGCGGTGGGAGCAGGCCGAGCTGGCGCTGTTCGCGGCGGCCGAACCCGCTCCGCTCGCCGTGGCCGGCCCCTCGGCCGTGCCGATGGCCGTGCCGGCGCCGTCTCCGTCGCCGCGGGACACGTGGTTCGCCCACGCCGTGCGCCACGTCGACGTCGAACTGGCCGAGCTCGTGTCGCGGGGCACGACCGGACTGTGGCACCTGCTGCGGCGCGACAGCTCACCGCAGCGCACCCGTCGTCGCGCGTGGGCGACGGCCGGCGCGGTGGCGGCGGTCGTGCTCGTGCTGGGTGTGCTGTGGCCGGGCGAAGAGAAGACGGGCCAGGGACCCGTGGCGGCGGCATCCGCTTCGCCCGCAGCCGCCGGCACCCCGATCCCGACGGCGGCGCCCGCAGCCGTCGACGGTGGCGTCGCGCCCGACGTCGGCGACCTCGCTGCGGTCGCCGACGCTCTGCTGACGGCGCGCACGAGGTGCGCGGGGGAGCGTGGCTGCCTGTCGGAGGTCGCGGCCGATCCGGAGGTCGAGTTCCCCTCAGGGGCGATCGACCTGCCGGCCTCTCAGCGCACGGTCGTGCTCGTCGACGACTACGGCGGGGCGGCGGTGGTGCGCGTGCAGCCGACCGCCGACGGGGCTCCTGCCCAGTACGTCGCGATCGTCGCCCAAGACGGAGAATGGCTGCTGCGCGACGCCTATGACGTCGCGCAGCAGCCGTGAACTCGGTGGCTCAGATGCCGGTCTGACCCTCGAAGGCGGCGGCTTCGAGGCGCGCCTTGACGGCACCGAGGAAGCGCGCCGCGTCGGCGCCGTCGACGATGCGGTGATCGTACGACAGGGCGAGGTAGACGTAGGAGCGGATGCCGATCGCCTCGACACCGTCGACCTTCACGACGCCCGGCTCCTTGACGACCGCGCCGGTGCCGAGGATCGCCGACTGGGGCAGGAACACCACCGGAGTGTCGAACAGGGCGCCCCGCGAGCCGGTGTTGGTCACCGTGAAGGTGCCGCCGGCCAGCTCGTCGGGCTTGAGCTTGTTGTCACGCGTACGCGCCGCGAGGTCGGCGATCTCGGCCGAGATCTGCGCGAGCGTCTTGCCGCCCGCGTCGCGCAGCACCGGCGTCAGCAGGCCCCGCTCGGTGTCGACGGCGATCGAGATGTTCTCGGTGGCCGGGTAGACGATGTCGGTGCCGTCGACGGTCGCGTTGATGACCGGGTGCGCCTGCAGCGCCTCGGCGGCGGCGAGCACGAAGAACGGCAGGAACGAGAGCTTTCCGCCGGTGGCCGCCACGAAGTCGGACTGCACGGCCGCGCGGTAGGCGGCCACCTTCGTGACATCGACCTTGACGACGGTCGTCAGTTGCGCCGTCTGCTGCATCGAGGCCACCGCGCGCTCGGCGAGCACCTTGCGCAGACGCGACATCGGCTGGGTGGTTCCGCGCAGCGGCGAGACCTCCACCGGTGCGGGGGCGGCTGCTGCCGCGGGGGCGGGGGAGGCTGCGGGAGCCTTCGCGGCCTCGGCGGCCTTCAGCACGTCTTCCTTGCGGATGCGTCCGCCGACACCCGTGCCGGTGACCGTGGCCAGGTCGACGCCCTGCTGCTGCGCCAGACGGCGCACGAGCGGCGTGACATAGGCGACGTCGTCGCCCAGCGACGCGGCGGGTGCGGCGGGAGCAGCGGCGGCGGCCGGGACCGGGGCGGGCGCGGCGGCGGGCGCAGGTGCCGGGGCGGCCGCTGCCGGGGCCGGGGCGGCCGGAGCTTCGGCGGCGGGCACCGGGGCGGCGGGAGTCTCAGCGGCAGGGGCCTCGGCGGGCGCGGCGGGAGCCTCCGCGGCGGGAGCGGCAGCGCCGTCGCCGATCTTGGCGAGCACCGAGCCGACGGCGACGGTCTCGTCTTCCTGCACGAGGATCTGCTGCAGCGTGCCGGCGAACGGCGACGGGATCTCGGTGTCGACCTTGTCGGTGGAGATCTCCAGCAGCGGCTCGTCGACGGCGACGTCGTCGCCGATCTGCTTGAGCCAGCGGGTCACGGTGCCTTCGGTGACGCTCTCGCCGAGTTCGGGCAGCACGACGTCCTTGCCGTCGCCGCCGCCCGCGGCGGGCGCCTCGGCGGCCGGCGCCTCTGCGGCAGCGGGAGCCTCGGCGTCGGCGGCGGGCTGCTCGGCAGGCGCCTCCTGTGCGGGCTCGGCGGCCTGCTCCGGGGCGGGGGTCGACGCCGGTGCGCCGGAGCCGTCGCCGATCTTGGCGAGCACGGCGCCGACCTCGACGGTCTCGTCCTCCTGCACCAGGATCTCTTCGATCACGCCGCTGACCGGCGAGGGGATCTCGGTGTCGACCTTGTCGGTGGAGATCTCGAGGAGACCCTCGTCTTCCTGGACGGTGTCGCCCACCTGCTTGAGCCAGCGGGTGACCGTACCCTCGGTGACGCTCTCGCCGAGCGCGGGGAGGACCACGGAAGTGCTCATGGACTTGTCTCCTTCAAGATGTCGAATTCTGGGTCTAGCTTAGTGAGCCGCCGCAGCGGCATGGTTCAGAGCGCGTGCAGCGGCTTGCCCGCGAGCGCGAGGAAGGCCTCGCCGAGGGCTTCGCTCTGCGTCGGGTGCGCGTGGATGTAGGGCGCGATGTCTTCGGGGTGCGCCTCCCAGGCGACCGCGAGCTGCCCCTCGGTGATCAGCTCGCCGACCCGGTCGCCCACGAGGTGCACGCCCACGACGGGGCCGTCGACGCGGCGCACGACCTTGACGATGCCCGCCGTGCCGAGGATCTCGCTGCGACCGTTGCCGGCGAGGTTGTACTCGTAGGCGACCACGCTGTCGGCGCCGTGGCGCTCGACCGCCTGCGCTTCGGTAAGCCCGACCGAGGCCACCTCGGGCGAGCAGTAGGTCACCTTCGGGATGTCGGTGTCGGCGACGACGACGGGGGAGAGGCCCGCGATCTCCTCGGCGACGAAGATGCCCTGCTGGAAGCCGCGGTGGGCCAGCTGCAGCCCCGCGACGATGTCGCCGACCGCCCAGACGTGCGCCGCCGCGGTGCGCAGGCGCTCGTCGGTCTGCACGAAGCCTCGGTCGAGCGCGACGCCGGCCTCTTCGTAGCCGAGGTCGGCCGTCGCGGGCCCGCGGCCGACGGCCACCAGCAGATAGTCCGCCTCGAGGCTGGTGCCGTTCTCGAGGGTCACGGTGACCGCATCCGGAGTCTGCACGGCCGAGGCGAAGCGCACCCCGAGCGAGGTCGAGATGCCGCGCTTGCGGAACGCGCGCTCGAGAGCCTTGCTGAGGGCGATGTCTTCGTTGGGCACGAGGTGATCGAGGGCCTCGACGATCGTCACGTCGACGCCGCACGAGCGCCAGACGCTCGCGAACTCGACGCCGATGACGCCGCCGCCGAGGATCACGACGCGGGAGGGGAGCTCGTCGAGGGCCAGGGCCTGGTCGCTCGTGATGACGCGCCCGCCGATCTCGAGACCGGGGAGCGTGCGACTGTACGACCCGGTCGCCAGCACGACGTCGGTGCCGACATAGAGGTCGTCGCCGACGCGCACGGCGGGGCCCGCCTCGAGCCGGCCGGCACCGGCGACGACCGTGATCCCGCGGGCCTTCACGAGTCCTTCCAGACCCTTGAACTTCTTGGCGACGATGCCCTCGCGATAGGCCGAGACAGCGGGCAGGTCGATGCCGTCGAAGCTCGCGCGCACGCCGTACCGGGCCGCATCCTTCGCGGACTCGGCGACCTCCGCGGCGTGCAGCAGCGCCTTGGTCGGGATGCAGCCGCGGTGCAGGCACGTGCCGCCGACCTTGTCCTTCTCGATCAGCGCGACCGACTGGCCGAGTTCGGCCGCCCGCAGCGCGGCGGCGTACCCGCCGCTGCCGCCGCCGAGCACGACGAGGTCGAACCGGTGCTCGCTCATGCCTGCGCGCCGTTCTCGATGAACCGGATGAGCGAGCGCACGGTCGCGCCGGTAGGACCCTTGTCGGTGTAGCCGAAGCCCCCGCCCTTGTTCATGCCGACGCCGGCGATGTCGAGGTGCACCCAGGGGATGCGGGGCGCATCGGGCTCGTCGGAGGTGCGCCCCACGAAGTGGCGCAGGAACAGGCCGGCGAACAGCGACCCGCCCGCCGGGTCGCCCACCTTGGCGTTCTGCAGGTCGGCGATGGGGGAGTCGAGCTCGTCGACCATGTGGGCAGGCAGGGGCAGCTGCCACGCGAGCTCGCCGACGGATGCGGCGGCGGCGAGGTAGTCGGCGACGGCGGCGTCGTCGCCCATGACTCCCGTGTGCCGCGTGCCGAGGGCGACCGTGATGGCGCCGGTGAGCGTGGCGATGTCGACGATCACGTCGGGGTGCTCGCGGCTGGCGGCGGCCAGCCCGTCGCCGAGCACGAGCCGGCCTTCTGCATCGGTGTTGAGCACCTCGACGGTCGTGCCGTCGAGCATCCGCAGCACATCGCCGGGGCGCGTCGCGCGGCCGGAGGGCATGTTGTCGGCCAGGCACATCCAGGCCGTGACCCTGATCGCGAGGCCGCGCTCGGCGACGGCGCGCAGCACCGCCAGAGCGGTGGCCGCGCCGCACATGTCGTACTTCATGCCGACCATCCCCGCCGGGGGCTTGAGCGAGAGGCCGCCGGTGTCGAAGGTGATGCCCTTGCCGACGAGCGCGACGTGACGTGCGGCGCCGGCGGGGGCGTAGTCGAGGCGCACGAGTCGCGGAGGGCGGTCGGAGCCCTGGCCGACGCCGACGATGCCGCCGAAGCCGCCGTCGCGCAGCGCCTGCTCGTCGTAGACGGTGACATCCACCGGCAGATCGGCGACAGCGGCCACGGCGCGCTGCGCCGCGTCGTCGGGGCCGAGCCATTCGGCGGGGATGCCGACGAGGTCTTTCACCAGCGCGACGGCCTGCGCGTCCGCGACGACGGCTGCGGCATCGGCTGCGGACACCTCGACTGCCGTGTGCACCACGACATGGGAGGCCCGCGGTTTGGGTGCCTCTTTCTTGTAGCCGTCGAATCGGTAGGCGCCCAGGGTCGCGCCCTCGGCAGCGGCCACGGCGAGGTCGTCGGCGCCCAGAACCTGCACGGCCACCGTGTCGAAACCGGTGAGCTGACGGAACGCGGCGCCGACGGCGTCGCGCACGGAGGCGGCGGTGAGCGACGGGCCGACGCCGACGACGGCGAGCGGGAGGGCGGTGCTCTCGGGGGCGTGCACCCGCTGGAACGAGCACGCGGCACCCGTGAAGCCGACGGCCTCCAGCGCGTCGGCCAGACCCGGCCACTCCGCCAGGAGGTCGGCATCCGCGCCGGCGAGCGCGGGGATCGCGAGCACGATCGCGTCGGCTTCTGCTTCTCGGAGGGGATCGGTGTGGAACGTGAGGTCGGGAAGCGACATGGCTCCATCCTACGGACGCGTGTTCGCTGTGAGCGGGACGCGCCCGACCCGTCGCCCGCGTGCGGCTCGTAGCATTGACCCATGCCCCTTCCGTCCGCTCTGTACGAGACCGCGGCCTCTGCGCCTCCCGTCCCGCGCGGGCTGCCTCTGGTGATCACGCTCACCGGTTTCGCCGATGCCGGGGGCGCCGTCGGGCGCCTCGTGGAGTACGTGCGCGACGAACTGGAGCCGACGCCGCTGACGGTGTTCAGCAACGACGTGCTGCTGGACTACCGCGCCCGTCGGCCGATCATCTCGTTCGACCACGATCACCTCACCGGCTACCGGCCGCCCCGGCTCGAGCTCTCGCTCGCCCACGACGCGCTCGGCCAGCCGTTCCTCAGCCTTGCGGGCTACGAGCCCGATTTCGCCTGGGACGCCTTCAGTCACGCCGTCGTCGCGCTCGCCGACGACCTGGGTGTGAGCACCGTGACGTGGGTGCACGCCATTCCGATGCCGGTGCCGCATACGCGCCCGATCGGCGCGACGGTCAGCGGCACGCGCACCGAGCTCACCCGCGCGCACTCGGTGTGGCAGCCGCAGACGCAGGTGCCGGCCAACATCGGCCATCTGCTCGAATACCGATTCGCCGAGTCGGGTGCTGCCGTCGCCGGCTTCGCGCTGCTCGTTCCGCACTATCTGGCCGACACCGACTACCCTGCCGCCGCCCTTGCGGGCCTCGACTCGCTGACGGCGGCGACGGGCCTTGCCTTCAGCGGCGACACGCTGCGCGGGGAGAACCGCGAATACCTCGAGAAGGTCGACGACCAGGTCGGCGGCAGTGACGAGCTGTCGCGGATGCTGCAGGGCCTGGAGGAGCGATACGACTCCTACATGGCCGGTTCGACGCGTGCGACCCCGATGATCCACACCGGCGATCTGCCCAGCGCCGACGAGCTCGCCGCCGAGCTCGAGCGGTTCCTCGCGACGCGTCCGTCCGGCGATGACGAAAAGCGGCCCTGACCGGGAATGCCCGTTCACGCCGACGCGTTCTCTTCTCTGACACCGATACACAGGCGGGGTGCGTGAGCTCGCCGTCGAGTGTGCGAGAATGGACTATCTGACCCGTTGTCGATTCCGGCCTTCGCAGTGCATGCGCGAGGTGGGGACTTGACAAGGGTCTTACTAGTGTCCGAAACCGACCGGAGGACAGGCGGGGCCCGTCCACCGGTGAAAGGCGAAACGTGACCGCAGGCACGAAGACCACCACACGCACCGCGAAGGACACCGAGGCGCCCGAAGAGGCGACCGGCACCGCGGCCAAGACCACCGCCCGCAAGCCCGCGGCGAAGTCCGCTGCGAAGACCACGGCCGCCAAGGCCACGGCGAAGGCTCCGGCGCGCACCGCGAAGCCCAAGGCGACGACCAAGAAGGCCTCCAAGGCGACCGCCGGCGACGACGAACTCGACGACGAGGACCTCGGCGACGACGAAGAGCTGAACACCGACGACTTCGGCGACGACGCAGACGACACCGCCCCCAAGAAGAAGGGTGCCGCGAGCAAGGCCGCAGCATCCGCTTCGGAGGAGGACGGCGACGCCGAGGCGGAGGCCGAGTCCGACGAGGAGGAGGAGACGAAGCCTGCCTTCAGCGAGCCGCTGCCGACCGGCGCGATCGTCATCACGAGCTCCGACGAAGACGACGTTCCCGTCTACTCGACGCAGATCACCGGCGCGACCGCCGACCCCGTCAAGGACTACCTGAAGCAGATCGGCAAGGTGCCGCTGCTGAACGCGGCCGAAGAGGTCGAGCTGGCGATGCGCATCGAGGCGGGCCTGTTCGCAGAAGAGAAGCTGTCGAAGATGTCGGCGGCCGAGAAGTCGTCGCAGCTGGGACTCGACCTGCAGTGGGTCGCCCGCGACGGCCAGCGCGCGAAGAGCCACCTGCTGGGCGCGAACCTGCGTCTGGTCGTCTCGCTCGCCAAGCGCTATACCGGCCGCGGCATGCAGTTCCTCGATCTCATCCAGGAGGGGAACCTGGGCCTCATCCGTGCCGTCGAGAAGTTCGACTACACGAAGGGCTTCAAGTTCTCGACGTACGCGACGTGGTGGATCCGTCAGGCCATCACCCGCGCCATGGCCGACCAGGCCCGCACGATCCGCATCCCGGTGCACATGGTCGAGGTCATCAACAAGCTCGCCCGTGTGCAGCGTCAGATGCTGCAGGACCTGGGCCGAGAGCCCACGCCCGAAGAGCTCAGCCGCGAACTCGACATGACGCCCGAGAAGGTCGTCGAGGTGCAGAAGTACGGCCGTGAGCCGATCTCGCTGCACACCCCGCTCGGCGAGGACGGTGACAGCGAGTTCGGCGACCTCATCGAAGACACCGAGGCGGTGGTCCCCGCCGACGCGGTGGGCTTCACGATGCTGCAGCGTCAGCTCGAGTCGCTCCTCGACTCGCTCAGCGAGCGCGAGGCGGGCGTCATCCGCATGCGCTTCGGACTCGGCGACGGTCAGCCCAAGACCCTCGACCAGATCGGCGACACCTTCGGCGTGACGCGTGAGCGCATCCGTCAGATCGAGTCGAAGACGATGGCCAAGCTCCGCCACCCGTCGCGGTCGCAGTCGCTGCGGGACTACCTCGAATGAGCGGCGACGGCACCGCCGGCCAGGCCAACGCAGGCAAAGCACTCACCGTCACCCTCGAAGGGGCGACGTATGCGCGGATCCCGATCCGCACGCGCGTCGTCATGCCCGGTGACGACCTCGACGCGTTCATCCGCGAGTATGCGGTCGATCAGGTGGAGGCGGGCGACCTCCTGTTCGTGACCGAGAAGATCGTCGCGATCACGCAGGGCCGCTCGTTCCCGATCGACTCGGTGCAGCCGCGCAAGCTCGCCTTCTTCCTATCGAAGTACGTCACCCGCACGCCCTACGGCATCGGGCTGGGCATGCCCGAGACGATGGAGATGGCGCTGCGCGAGTGCGGGACCCCCCGCATCCTGCTCGCCGCCTCGGTCGCCGCGGTGACGAAGGCCTTCGGCCGCAAGGGCGATTTCTACCGCATCGCCGGCGACAAGGCGCGCGCGATCGACGGCCCCACCAAGGGCACGATCCCGCCCTACAACAAGGCCGTCGTGCTCGGCCCCGACAAGCCCCGCGAGGTCGCAGAGCGACTCAAGGCGCTGCTGGGCGTCGACGCCGATGTCGCCGTGGTCGACATCAACGACCTGGGCGGCAACATCCTGGGCTCGACGCTCGACAAGGCGGGCGAGAAGCGGCTCGTCGCGATCCTGCGCGACAACCCGCTCGGCCAGGGCCACGAGTCGACGCCGCTGGGCATCGTCCGCCCGGCCTGAGAGAAATCACGACGAAGGCCCGCCCCCCTCGGGGAGCGGGCCTTCGTCGTGGGCGGCGGGGGAGTCTCGATACGCCCGCTTCGCGGGCTACTCGACCTTGACCCGAGTCGCATCAACGCTGCTTCGCAGCATTGATCCGACTCGCGTCAAAACCCGATCGCGGCGCGGTAGCGGGGCTTGTGGCCGGTGCGGATGCCGGTCACGCTCGGCTTGTTCTCGTAGACGCCGGCGCCCCAGTTGCCCTCCACCAGAACGGGGCCGTCGGGGGTGACCACGATGTCCCAGCCGACGTAGCGGATCTGCGGCACGACGCGGGCCACCGTGTCGACGAAGGCCTTGACCTCGTCGATCATCGGCAGCTGGAAGTCGGCGATGCGGAACCCCGAGTCGGGGTGCACCTCGTGTACGTGGGCGTGCGAGTCGTAGCCGGGGCCCACGGCGTGTCCGTCGTCGTCGAGCATCGTGTAGAAGCCGCCGAAGGTCATCTGGTCGCTCACCGCGCCGCGGCCGAACTTCTGCGCCATCGCGAGGATGTGGGTCTGCTCGCCGTCGAAGAACGCGGTCACGCGGGTCGTGTTGACGGTGCCGGGGCAGACGGCGGCGAGATCCGGATGCTGCGCGATGACCTCTTCGACGAGCATCTCGCCGCGGTCGAGCAGCCCACGGTGGAAGTCGTCCCAGTCGGTCACGTCGGCCGCGTGGTAGCGGTGCACACCCGTGCCGGCAGAGCCGACCGGCTCCTTCGTGACGATGGTGCCCTGGCGCTCGGTGAACGAGCGAAGCTCGGTGGCGCCTCCCTGCTCGACGACCATCCACTCGCGCCGCAGGTACGCCGAGAACGTGCGGTCGAAGGCGACCTTGTCTTCGAACAGGTGCCGGTAGGCGGGGTCGTCGTGGCGCTGCGAGATCTGGTTCGACACCGGGTGGGTCATGTAGGTGTCGCGCTCGGCGCGGGTGAGGATCGCGAAGTCGTAGTCGACGTAGTCCTGGAACCCGACCTGGTTGAAGCCCGCCTGCCAGAGCATGTCGACGACGACCGCCGGAGTCCATTTGCCGTGCGCGTGCGCGGTCTCTTTCGCGCGCTCCAGCACTGATCCGACGTCGATGCGCCTGGCACGGCCGACGAGGTAGCGAAAGCGGGACGAGAGGCCGAGGCCCTGCTGAGACATGCACGCTCCGAGGTGGTTCGAGGGGACCCCGATAGTCTAGATGCCGTGACGGCGGCGACCCTGGGCGAGCGCGGCGGCGCCCGCAGGAGCGCCCCCCGCGCGATCGTCGACCACTGCGTCCTCGCCGCCAATGCGCGTGCGCTGGTCGGGGCATCCGCGGCGCCGGTCGCAGCGGATCTGCGCCGTGACGCGTGGGGCCACGGCCTCATCGAGGTGTGGCGCACACTGCGCGCGAGCGGCATCGACGCGTTCGTCGTCGACGACGACGCGCGCGCGGCCCTGGGCATAGCGGGCGCGGATGCCGGCACCCTTCGCCGCCGGGGCGACACCGCCGAGGCGCCAGCTGCCGCCGACCTCTACGGTCTGCCCGGCGGCGCCGGCACGCCCGTGCTGCGCCTGCACGGCTCGGTGCTCTCCGTCAAGCCGCTGCGTGTCGGGGAGGGCGTCTCATACGGCTACCTGCACCGCGCGGCGGTCGACACCCGCATCGCCCTGGTCGCCGGCGGCTACGCGCAGGGCGTCGTGCGCTCGCTCGGCGGCGCCGTGGGCGTGCGCATCGGCGGCGAGCGGCGCCCGATCGTCGGCCGTATC
The DNA here is from genome assembly GCF_025515205.1 of Microbacterium fluvii. Classification (GTDB taxonomy): domain Bacteria; phylum Actinomycetota; class Actinomycetes; order Actinomycetales; family Microbacteriaceae; genus Microbacterium; species Microbacterium fluvii. Next base: position 1,103,542 of record NZ_JAOPFX010000001.1, read on the forward strand.
GCGATGGACGTGTGCGTCGTCGACCTGGGCGAGACGGCCGCCGCGCGCGGCGACGAGGTCGTCTTCTTCGGCGACCAGGGGGCGGGGCATCCGCCGCTGGCCGATTGGACGGAAGCAACGGGACTCACGGCGGCCGAGATCGTCACGACGGTGGGGCTGCGCGCACAGCGGGAGCACGTCTCGTGAGCGGCGTGCTGCGCGTCGACCTCGACGCGTTCGCGGCGAACCTCCGGGAGATCGCGGAGCGGGTGGCGCCGGCGACCCACATGCTCGTCGTGAAAGACGACGCTTACGCACACGGGATCGAGCCGATCGTGCGGCGTGCCTGGATCGAGGGCGTGCGCTGGTTCGGCGCCTTCGACGTGCGCACGGGGCTGGCCGTGCGCGAGGTTCTCGGCGACGACGCCCGCATCTTCGTGTGGATCGTCGCGACCGCCGAAGAGGCAGCAGAGGCGGTGGCCGCCGGCCTCGATGTCGGCGTCGGTGATCCGCTGCTGCTCGAAGACGTCGCTGCCGTCGGTGGAACCGCGCGTGTGCACCTGAAGATCGACACGGGCCTGCACCGCAACGGCGTGCGACCTGAGGACTGGCCGCAGTTCACGGCTCGGGCGGCAGAGCACGAGGCGGCCGGGGCGATCGAGGTGGTCGGCATCTGGAGCCACATCGCCGAGGCCTCCGACGCCGAGGACGACGCCTCGCGCGCCGTCTTCGACGAGGCCGTGCACGTCGCCGAAGCCGCCGGGCTGCGTCCGCGACTGCGGCACCTCGCCGCGAGCGCCGCGTCGTTCGCCTGGCCGGAGTTCCGCTACGACCTCGTGCGGGTCGGGGCCTTCGCCTACGGCATCCGCCCCGCAGACGGCCCCGCCGAGAGCGAGCTCGGCATCCGCCCCATCGCATCGCTGGTCGCGCCGGTCGAAGGCGTCGCCGACGGCGTGGTGCGGATTGGGCTCGGCAGCCTCGACGGGCTGCCGTCGACGCTCGCCGGAGTGCTGACCATCGCGACTGAGGGCGGAGTGCGGATGCTGCACGCCGTCGATGCGACGGCGAGCACGGTCGACGGCTGGCCCGGCGCGACGGCCGGCGACGAGGTCGTCGTGCTCGGTGCGGGAGCTGAGCTCAGTGCGACCGATGCGGCCGAGCGGATCGGGACGATCGGCGAGGAGATCGCGCTGCGGATCTCGCCGCTCGTGCGCCGCGAGTACCGCTGAGGCTGCGGGTCAGACCGACTCGAGCAGGCGCGCGGTCTCGTCGTGCCACGAGGTGGCGACGGCGCGCAGCTTCTCTTCGTACTTGCGGCCGTGGTGCGCGCAGAAGAGCAGCTCGCTGCCGTTGACCTCTGCGGCGATATAGGCCTGTGCGCCGCAGGAGTCGCAGCGGTCGGCTGCGGTGAGTCGGTACTCGAGGACGGCGGTGTTCTCAGTCGGTGTCGAAAGCGTGGTCATCTCGGGTCCTCCTCGTGCGAATCGTGTGCTCTTCGGTTCCGTTCGGGTCTTCACATACAACCACGCGGATGTTTCGGTCATGCCGCGATCAGGTCACATTTCGCTGAGCGCGTACGTGTCTGTGCGAACGCCCAGAGTCGGTCCGATCACCGCGCGTGTGTCCTGATCGGGCGTGTCGCAGACCCCGGATACGCTTGGAGATTGTGACAGCCGAGTACTCCGCCCATCATCTCCAGGTGCTCGAAGGTCTCGAGGCCGTCCGCAAGCGACCCGGCATGTACATCGGCTCGACGGATTCGCGCGGCCTCATGCACTGCCTGTGGGAGATCATCGACAACTCCGTCGACGAGGCCCTCGCCGGCCACGGCTCGCGCATCGACATCGTGCTGCACGCCGACGGCAGCGTCGAGGTGCGAGACCGCGCCCGCGGCATCCCCGTCGACATCGAGCCGCGCACCGGCCTCACCGGCGTCGAGGTCGTCTTCACCAAGCTGCACGCCGGCGGCAAATTCGGCGGTGGCTCCTACGCGGCCTCCGGCGGACTGCACGGCGTCGGCGCATCGGTGGTCAATGCGCTGTCCGAGCGCCTCGACGTCGAGGTCGACCGCGGCGGCAAGACCTGGGCGATGTCGTTCCACCGCGGCGAGCCCGGCACGTTCGCCAACGGCAGCCCCGACTCGACCTTCACGCCGTTCGAGCGCAGCTCCGAGCTGCGGGTCGCGGGCAAGGCGGCCCGCGGGGCCACGGGCACCCGCATCCGCTATTGGGCCGATCGGCAGATCTTCACGAAGGATGCCGCCTTCGCCCTCGCCGAGCTGGAGCAGCGCGCTCGGCAGACCGCGTTCCTGGTGCCGGGGCTCGAGATCGTGATCAGGGACGAGCGCTCCGACTCCGAGCGCACCGAGCCGACCGAGACGAGCTTCCGCTACGACGGCGGCATCTCGGAGTTCGCCGAGTTCCTCGCGCCCGATCCCGCCGTCACCGACACCTGGCGCCTCACCGGCACCGGCAGGTTCACCGAGACGGTGCCGGTACTCCAGCCCGGCGGCGCGATGGTCGCCACCGAGGTCGAGCGCGAGTGCCACGTCGACATCGCCGTGCGCTGGGGCACCGGCTACGAGACGGTGAACCGCTCGTTCGTCAACATCATCGCCACCCCGAAGGGCGGCACCCATCAGCAGGGCTTCGAGCAGGCGCTCATGAAGGTGCTGCGCGCCCAGATCGACCAGAACGCGCGAAAGCTCAAGGTCGGCAACGACAAGCTCGAGAAGGACGACCTGCTGGCGGGCCTCACCGCCGTGGTCACCGTGAGTCTTCCCGAGCCGCAGTTCGAGGGGCAGACCAAAGAAGTGCTGGGTACGCCGGCCGTGCGCTCGATCGTGGCGTCGGTGGTGACCAAGGAGCTCGGCGCGCGGTTCGCCTCGACCAAGCGCGACGACAAGGCGCAGACCGCGCAGCTGCTGGACAAGGTCGTCTCGGAGATGAAGGCGCGCATCTCGGCGCGCACCCACAAAGAGACCCAGCGGCGCAAGAACGCGCTGGAGTCGTCGTCGCTGCCGGCCAAGCTCGTCGACTGCCGCGCGAACGACGTCGACGGCACCGAGCTGTTCATCGTCGAGGGCGATTCGGCCCTGGGTACCGCCAAGCTCGCCCGCAACAGCGAGTTCCAGGCGCTCCTGCCGATCCGCGGCAAGATCCTCAACGTGCAGAAGGCCTCGATCAGCGACATGCTCGGCAACGCCGAGTGCGCCTCGATCATCCAGGTGGTGGGCGCCGGCTCGGGTCGCAGCTTCGACCTCGACGCCGCCCGTTACGGCAAGGTCATCATGATGAGCGACGCCGACGTCGACGGCGCCCACATCCGGACGCTCCTGCTGACGCTCTTCTTCCGCTACATGCGCCCGCTCGTCGAGGCGGGGCGCGTCTACGCCGCCGTGCCGCCGCTGCACCGCGTGATCGTCATGAACCCGGGCAGCAAGCCGAACGAGACGATCTACACCTACAGCGAGCAGGAGCTGCATGCGCTGCTGGCCAAGCTCACCAAGTCGGGCAAGCGCTGGCAGGAGCCGATCCAGCGCTACAAGGGCCTCGGCGAGATGGATGCCGAGCAGCTGGCCACCACGACGATGGACCGCTCCGGCCGCACCCTCCGACGCGTGCGCCTGGAAGATGCCGAGGCAGCCGCATCCGTCTTCGAGATGCTGATGGGCAACGAGGTCGCGCCCCGCCGCGAGTTCATCGTGGACTCCAGCGCGCGGCTGAGCCGCGAGCGCATCGACGCCTGAGCCGCTACCGCCGCAGTTCGCGCGAGATCGCCCGTGCGGCGGCGCGCGCGTCGAGCGAGATCTGGAACAGCACGCCCTTGAGCGGATTCACCAGCCCCACGAACCGCAGCCCGGGCGCTGCGGGCGCGGATGCGGCGCCGTGCGCCACGGGCACGCCTCGGCCGTCGAGCACGCCGAGGTGTCCGACGATGGGTGCGAGCCCCGTCGTGTAGCCCACCGCCGCGATGACGGCGTCGACGGTCAGGCGGCTGCCGTCGACCAGCACGACCTCGTCGCCGTCGAAGCGGTCGAGCGCCGGGGTCGGGGTGACCGTGCCCGCCTTGAGGGACGCGACCAGACCGACGTCGATCGTCGGGGTGTGGCCCGTGGCCCTGGCCTGGGCGACCACGCCCGCCCGGGGTGCGGGCATGCCGTAGCGGGTCAGGTCGCCCACCGTGAGGCGCTGCAGCAGCCGGTTGCCGCCGTCGACGAGCCACGACGGCAGGAAGTCCATCGGCACCGCCAGCAGCGTCGTCGGGAACGGCCCGACCTGCCGAGGGATGATGTTCGGGGGAGTGCGCACCGCGATGTGCACCGAGGCCGCGCCGGTCTCGGTCAGGTCGGCCGCGATCTCTGCCCCGGTGTTGCCTGCACCGACCACGAGCACGCGCCTGCCGACGAACGGCCGCGCGTCGCGGTACTGCGAGGAGTGCACGATCTCGCCCGCGAACGTCTCCTGCCCTGGCCAGTGGGGTGCGATCGGCACGCCGTTGTAGCCGGTCGCGACGACCACCTGACGGGCCGAGAGGGGGCCCGCCGAGGTCTGCGCCGTCCAGCCATCGGCGGTGCGATCGAGACGCTCGACCACCGTGCCGAATCGGGGACGGATGCCGGCGCGCTGCGCGAACACGCGCAGGTACCTGGCGACGTCGTCTTTGGCCGTCCAGCGCCCGAACCTGCGGGGCATCCGCAGCCCCGGCAGCGCCGACTGGATGCGCGGGGTGTGCAGGTGCAGCCGGCTGTAGCGGCGCTCCCAGCTCTCGCCGACGGCCGCGCCCTTGTCGACGACGAGCACGTCGACGCCGCGCCGCCGCAGGCACGCCGCCACGGCGAGCCCGGCCGGGCCCGCACCGATCACCAGGACTTCCGCATCGTCGCGCGTCACGACCCAGAGGTTAGCGCCGCGCGGTGCGCGGGTCGATGAGGTGCCGTTCGTGCGGCGTGTCCGGCTGCCGCTGTTCCCACTTGCGCGCCAGGTCTCAGCATCCGCCCCACAGATCGATGGCGCGGATGCGGCAAAGTGGCGCGCCCGGGTGATCGAGGTCGCCGGGGCATGGCGCGGATGCGGGGACGTGGCGCGGTTCGGTGACCCCGGCGTGGGGGCTACCGCACGGCGGTGCCGACCGCGGCGATCACGCCGTCGAGGGGCTGGCCCGACGCATCCCGCTTGGCGCCCGCCTCGGGCAGCTGGCGCACAGAGCCGTCGGCGCCCACGGCACGCGGCTCGGCACCCACCCACGCGAGGGTGAGGGTGTCTTCGCCCTTCAAGAACCGCTGCGCCCGCACGCCGCCGGTGGCCCGGCCTTTCGGCGGGAACTCGCTCAGGGCCGACACCTTGCCGCTGCCCGCGTCGGCGCCCAGGAGCGCCTGACTGGAGCCCGCGATCGTGACCACCGAGACATCTGCCGCCGGATCGATCACCCCGAAGAAGACGACCCGCTCGCCCGCGGCGACCCGGACGCCTGCCATGCCGCCGGCGGCACGACCCTGCGGGCGCACCGAGTCGGCCTCGAAGCGCAGCAGCTGCGCGTCGCTGGTGACGAAGACGAGCTCGGTGCCCTCGGGTGCGAGGGCGGCGCCGACGACGCGGTCGCCGGGCTTGAGCGCGATCACCTCGATGTCGTGCTTGTTCGCGATCTCGCTGGGGGCGAACCGCTTGACGACACCCTGCAGGGTGCCCAGCGCCACCGGCGGGTTCTCGGTCAGCGGCACGAGGGCGACGACGTGCTCGTCTTTGCCGAGGCCGAGGTACTGGTCGACGCGGGCGCCGGCGGCCGGCTGCACCGAGTTGCCCGGCACGGAGGGCAGATCGACGGGGGAGAAGCGGATGAGGCGTCCCGCGGTCGTCACGGCGCCGAGCTCTCCGCGGGTCGTGGTGTCGACCGCCGAGCGGATGGCGTCGTGCTTGGCGCGCCGAGCGGGCGGAACGATGCCTCCACCGGGGGCGTCGGCGGCGAGATCGGCGCGCACCATGCGCCCCGTGGCCGAGAGGAAGACGCGGCACGGGGCATCGGCGATCTGCAGGTCGGCGGGGGCGGCTGCCCGCGATCGCGGGGCGACCGGGCCGCCGTTGAGCAGCAGTGTGCGCCGCGGCGTGCCGAAGGTGTCGGCGGCGGCTTCGAGCTCGCGGGCGACCTGCGCGCGCAGCAGCGTCTCGCTGCCCAGCAGCTCGATGAGCGCGGCGATCTCGGCCTGCAGACTGTCGCGCTCGGCCTCGAGCTCGATGCGCGAGAACTTCGTGAGGCGGCGCAGGCGCAGCTCGAGAATGTATTCGGCCTGCTTCTCGGAGAGGTCGAAGACGTCCTGCAGCCGGGTGCGGGCCTGCTCTCCGTCGTCGGAGGCGCGGATCACCTGGATGACCTCGTCGATGTCGAGGATCGCGATGAGCAGGCCCTCCACGAGGTGCAGCCGATCGCGGCGGCGGGCGAGGCGGAACTCGCTGCGGCGGGTCACGACGCGAAGCCGGTGGTCGAGGTAGACCCGCAGCAGCTCCTTCAGGCCCAGCGTCTGCGGCTGGCCCTCGACGAGGGCGACATTGTTGATGCCGAACGAGTCCTCCAGCGGCGTCAGCCGGTATAGCTGCTCGAGCACCGCCTGGGCGTCGAAGCCGGTCTTGATGCCGATCACCAGCCGCAGACCGTTGCGTCGATCGGTGAGGTCGGTGACATCGGAGATGCCGGTCAGCTTCTTCGAGCCGACGGCATCCTTGATCTTCTCGATGACCCGCTCGGGGCCGACCTGGTAGGGGAGTTCGGTGACGATGAGCCCGGTGCGGCGGGGCCCCAGCTGCTCGATGGAGACCTTGGCGCGGGTGCGGAACACGCCGCGCCCCGTGGCGTAGGCGTCTTTGATGCCGTCGAGCGAGGTGATGATGCCGCCGGAGGGCAGGTCGGGGCCCGGCACGAACTCCATGAGCTCTTCGACGGTGGCCTCCGGATGCTCGAGCAGATGCACGGCGGCGCTGACGACCTCGATGAGGTTGTGCGGCGCCATGTTGGTGGCCATGCCGACCGCGATACCGGCAGCGCCGTTGACGAGGAGGTTCGGGAACGCGGCGGGAAGCACCTCGGGCTGGAGGAACTGCCCGTCGTAGTTGGGGATGAAGTCCACGACGTCTTCGTCGAGGTTCTCGGTGAGGGCGAGCGCGGCGGGGGCGAGGCGGGCCTCGGTGTAGCGGGGGGCGGCAGGGCCGTCGTCGAGCGACCCGAAGTTGCCGTGCCCGTCGACCAGCGGCACGCGCAGCGAGAACGGCTGCGCGAGGCGCACGAGGGCGTCGTAGATGGGGGCGTCGCCGTGCGGATGCAGCTTTCCCATCACCTCGCCGACGACGCGGGCGCTCTTGACGTGGCCGCGGTCGGGGCGCAGCCCCATGTCGGCCATCTGGAAGAGGATGCGCCGCTGCACGGGCTTGAGGCCGTCGCGCGCGTCGGGAAGCGCACGCGAGTAGATGACAGAGTAGGCGTATTCGAGGTACGACCCCTGCATCTCGGCGGAGAGGTCGATGTCTTCGATCCGCTCGTCGACGGGGGGCTGAGAAGGCTGTGCGGGCATGCGATTCCGGGTCTGATCTACACCGACGGGCCGCGCGCGCACCGCTGTGCGAGACTGGCCCCGATGTCTCTCAGCCTACCCGCGGACCCGCCCGCAGCCCGGAGCCTCACCGCACTGCTGCCACAGCTGATCCTCGCTCTCGAGGGCCGCTCCGGCTGGTTCGCGCCGGCCTCCAGCGCGATCGTGCTGGTCGTCGACGGTCTCGGCGCGCACAACCTCGCCGCCCGCTCCGGACATGCGCGGTTCCTCGCCGGCGCGGGTGGGCGCAGAGACACCGCACGCACCGTGTTCCCGTCGACGACCGCGACCGCGCTCACGAGTCTGCTCACCGGCCGCGCGGCCGGTGAGCACGGCATCGTCGGCTATCGGGCGCTCGAACCCGGCCGCGACCTGGTGCTCAATCAACTGCGCGGCTGGGACACCGATGCGCTGCCGGTGACCTGGCAGCGCGCGCAGCCGCTTCTGGAATCCGAAGCCGCCGCGGGGCGGCCATGCTTCGTCGTGTCGAAGCACGAATACGCCGGCACCGGGTTCACCGAGGCGACGATGCGCGGCGCGCAGTTCCACGGCGCGCGTGAGCTCGACGAGCGCATGCGTCTGGCGGCGGGGCTCGCGCAGCAGCATCCGGGCGCTCTCATCTACCTCTATGCGCCCGAGCTCGATGCCGTCGGACATAAGCACGGCTGGGAGTCCGACCGGTGGACCGCGGCTCTCGAATCGGTCGATGCGGCCGTGCGCCTGCTGGCAGAGACCGCCGACCCCGGCACGGGCATCGTCGTGACCGCCGACCACGGCATGATCGACGTGCCGCGGCATCGCCAGATCCTGCTGAGCGACGGCGACCGACTCGTCGCGGGAGTGCGTCACATCGGCGGAGAGCCGCGGATGCTGCACCTCTATGCCGAGCCGGGTGCTGCCGATGACCTGCTCGCGGCGTGGCGCGCGGCCGAGTCGGCACGCTCGTGGGTGCTCGGCCGCGGCGAAGCCGTCGAGGCGGGGCTGTTCGGCGACGTCGACCCTGCCGTGCTGCCACGGATCGGCGATGTGCTCGTGGCCGCGCGGGCGGGAGTGGCGTACTACGACGACCGACTCGACGACAAGGCGCCGCAGAAGATGGTCGGCCAGCACGGCTCGCTCACCGGCGAGGAGCGGATCGTTCCCCTCCTCAGGCTGGGCGCCTTCGCGGCCTAGGCCGATCAGCTGTCTTCGGTGCGGGCTCCGAAGACGATCTCATCCCACGACGGCATCGACGATCGGCCCTTGCGCCTGCCCGCCTCGGCGACCGCTGGTCGGTCGGGCTCGGGCTCGGGCTCTGCCGGCTGCTCGTCGTAGCCGGGCTCGAGCGCGTCGAACAGGGCGACCCGATGGGCGGGCTCGGCATCGGTCTCGTCGCTGCCTGGCAGCGGTTCGCGCTGACCCCGCCGACGCCGCAGCGCCTCGAGCAGGTCGGCGGTCTCGGCCGACGGCGAGCTCTCCTGCGTGGCGCGCTTGATCGCGGCCTGCTGCACGGCGGGTGCGACAGGGGAGGGCAGATCGGGCGATTCGAGGTCGGCGTCGGGCAGGCGCCGCGGTCCGAATGCACCGCTGTCGAAGCGGGAGTCGTCTTTGGGGGCCGAATCGAGGGCGCGCAGGCGCGGGATCAGACCCTCGGGCAGCGACCCCTGGCGCGAGAGCTGGATCGCGTCGGAGTTCAGCGGCGAGAGCGTGGAGCGACGAGGATCGAAACTCCAGCGGGCATCGTGATCGACCTCGGCCGAGGTGAACTCGAGCTTGACGATCCAGCCGTTCTGCTCCTTCCAGCTGGTCCAGCGCTCGCTCGTGGCAGCGGCCTCGGCGAGCTTGGCCCGCACGGCCGCGCCGAAGGTGGGGTGCACATCGTGCTCGAGGTCGGTGCCGAGCAGCACCGGAACGGCGAGAGCCAAGCCGACGATGTGCTCGCGCTCGGCGAGGATCGGCCCTTCGTAGCGCACGACGTCTTCGACTCTGGCGCCCAGGAGTTCCGCGACCTCGGGCGCCGACAGACCGGAGCGGATGTGCGACTGGATCTCGCGAGGACTGACCGCGCTCGTCGCCGGCGTGCCCTCGCGCTCGCGACGCGCCTTGCGCAGTTCGATGCGCAGCACGTCGTCGAGGGCGAGGGAGAACCTCTCGCCCGACTCGTTGGCAAGGACCAGGACGTCGTCCTCCGTCCCGATCACCTTGAGCTGTTCCATGGGGAATCGCCTCTCCGATCCAGCGGTGTGCGCCCATGGTTTCACAGGGGTCGCCGCAAGCAGGGAATATCCCGCGCGCGCCGTGAGTTTCACGGGGCGACACGGCACACCACCCGCCCGAGCGCATTTGCCAAATGATGCCGCGTCATGCAAACTATCGCCGCCCGAAAGGGCCGCAGACCTCGAGCAATACGGAAGTTGAGACAGCCGCACATGGCCACCGATTACGACGCCCCCCGCAAGACCGAAGACGACAGCGAGTCGATCGAGGCTCTCAAGGAGCGCGTGCCGGACAAGCTCTCCGGCGCCGTCGGCGACGAGGATGCCGACAACCCCACCGGCTTCGAACTGCCCGGCGCCGACCTGTCCGACCTCGAGCTGGATGTCGTCGTGCTCCCCGCTCAGGAAGACGAATTCACCTGCTCGAACTGCTTCCTGGTGAAGCACCGCTCGCAGTTGGACCACGAGACCAAGAACGGCCCTATCTGCACGGAGTGCGCGGCGTAGCCTGCGCCCTCCTGATCGCCGCGGCCAGTCGGTCGGGTGTTCTCGACGAGATCACCCAGACCGACACCGGGTCGTCGGGGTCGTCGACGGGAACCGTCACGATGCCGTCGACCCCGCCGCGGATCAGATGCCACGAGGTGGCAGACAGCCCCGCGCCGCGGGCGTGGCGAGCGTCCTCGCCGGACAGGGCGACAGGGGCGCCCAGCTCATGGGCGTCGATGTGGGAACGCCCCGCGATCAGCATCCCGTCTTCGACTCGCACAGCGGGCGAGAGCATGACGAGCGACAGCACGACCAGCACCCCGACCACGACGCCGACGACGAGCGCGACCACGCTGTCGAGCGGCGCGAACACGAGCGCAGCCATCGGCGCGCACATGGCGGCGCTGACCAGCGCCCAGAGCGATGGGCTGAGTCTTTCGCGGTATCTGACGGCGGTGCCGGCGCCGTCCCGCGCTGCTGTCTTGTGCATTACCCTCGTTGGGTGACCGAAAGCGTGGACGTTCCCATCATCGCATCCGACGCGCCGGTGTACGCCCACCCCGGAGACGCCGGAGCGGACCTCGTCGCCGCAGAGGCGGTGCGTCTGGAGCCCGGTCGCCGCGCGCTCGTGGGCACCGGAGTGCGCATCGCCCTCCCCGACGGCTACGTCGCCTTCGTCGTGCCGCGCAGCGGTCTGGCCGCCAAGCACGGCATCACGATCGTCAACTCGCCCGGCACCGTCGACGCGGGCTACCGCGGCGAGATCAAGGTGTCGCTGCTGAACACCGATCTCGACGAGGCGTTCGAGGTGAACGTGGGCGATCGCATCGCGCAGCTGATCGTCATGCCCGTGCCGCGTGCGCGATTCGTGCCCGTCGAGGAGCTGCCGGACAGCGCGCGCGGCGAGGGCGGATTCGGCTCGACCGGTTACCAGAAGCAAGGAGTGCCGGCATGACCGACCAGACCCCCGCAGGCGAGCCAGAAGAGGTGGACGCCGAGATCGTCGAGGAGGCGGCTGCGGCGTTCTCGCCGGAGCAGCGTGCCGCCGCAGGGCCCTTCGACGAATCGGAGGCGAACCCCGTCCGCCCCTACATCGACCTGGGCGGTGTCAAGGTGCTGCCCCGAGAAGGACTCAACCTTCGTCTCGAGGTGGAGGAGCAGACCAAGCGCATCGTCGCGGTGGGGCTCGACTACGCGGGCTCGACGCTGCAGGTGCAGCCGTTCGCCGCGCCCCGCTCGAGCGGGCTGTGGGAAGAGACGCGCGAGCAGATCCGCGAGCAGATCCGCACTCAGGGCGGCCGCGTGCAGGAGCGCCAGGGTCCGCTCGGCCCCGAGCTGCTGGCCGAGGTCCCGGTCGTCGCGGGCCCCGACTCGGCCGCCGGAAAGCGCCTCGCGCGATTCGTCGGCGTCGACGGGCCCCGCTGGTTCCTGCGCGGCGTCATCGGGGGAGCGGCGACCAGCGACGTGGATGCTGCGGCCAAGGTCGAAGACCTGTTCCGCTCGCTCGTGGTCGTGCGCGGCGGCGCGCCGATGCCCCCGCGCGACCTCATTCCGCTGAAGATGCCGGCCTCGCCGGGCAGCGCGTGAGTCTGACCCCGCCTCCGGCCGAGCCTGAGGGGAAGCCGGAGCCGACGGCATCCGATCTGCTCGGGCAGGCCCTCGGCGACGCCGCGCGACGCGCGGGCCTGGACCCCGACGCCGATGCCGGCACCGGCCGGGTCGTGTTCGCCGCGATGGGCGGAGTGCGGGGCGTCCTGGAGTCGGTGCTGCCGAGTCTCGTCTTCCTGCTCGTCTACACCTTCACGACCGACCGGGCCACCGGCGAGGCGAATCTCTGGCTCGCCCTCGGGTTGAGCGTGGGGCTCGCCGCCGTCTTCACGGTCGCGCGGCTGATCGCCCGGACGCCGGCGACCGCCGCGTTCGGCGGACTCATCGCGGCGGGCGCGGCCGCCGGCCTCGCGCTGTGGACAGGGCGCGGTGAAGACAACTTCCTCCCGGGGTTCATCACCAACGTCGCCTATGGTTCGGCCCTCCTCGTCTCGGCGCTGATCGGCTGGTCGCTGATCGGGCTGGCCGGGGGCTTCCTCATGGGCGAGGGCACTGCGTGGCGCGCAGACAAGCGCAAGCGTCGCGTGTACTTCTGGCTCGCGATCGCCTGGGCCGCGCTGTTCGCCGCGCGCCTTCTCGTGCAGGTGCCGCTCTACTTCGCCGGCGACGTCACCGCGCTCGGAACGGCGAAGCTGATCATGGGGCTTCCGCTGTTCGCGCCCCTGCTCGCCGTCACCTGGCTCGCCGTGCGGGCGCTCTATCCGCGGTCGGCGGAGTGATACATTTATCTTGACATCAAGATAAATTTCACCCTCGCGCGGTTAGGTGAACCTCACTAGCCGAGCCACCCGGCGCGGGGGATGATGGGAGGCACGGGCCCCGGCCCCCTCCCGCCGCCGACGAAGGAGACAGACGTGTCCACGGTTGACAGCTTCGGTGCCAAGAGCACCCTGACGGTCGGCAGCACCGACTACGAGATCTTCCGGCTCGACACGGTCGCCGGCTACGAGAAGCTCCCCTTCAGCCTCAAGGTGCTGTTGGAGAACCTGCTGCGCACCGAAGACGGCGCCAACGTCACGAAGGCGCAGATCGAGGCCCTCGGCTCGTGGGACCCCGACGCCGAGCCCGACACCGAGATCCAGTTCACCCCCGCACGCGTGGTGATGCAGGACTTCACCGGTGTGCCCTGCATCGTCGACCTCGCCACCATGCGCGAGGCCGTGACCGCCCTGGGCGGAGACCCGAACCGCATCAACCCGCTGTCGCCGGCCGAGATGGTCATCGACCACTCCGTCATCGCCGACCTGTTCGGCCGTGAGGACGCACTCGAGCGCAACGTCGAGATCGAGTACGAGCGCAACGGCGAGCGCTACCAGTTCCTCCGCTGGGGCCAGACGGCCTTCGACGACTTCAAGGTCGTGCCGCCGGGCACCGGCATCGTGCACCAGGTCAACATCGAGCACCTCGCGAAGGTCATCTACGACCGCAGCGTCGACGGTGTGCTGCGCGCCTACCCCGACACGTGCGTCGGCACCGACTCGCACACCACGATGGTCAACGGCCTCGGCGTGCTGGGCTGGGGCGTCGGCGGCATCGAGGCGGAGGCCGCCATGCTCGGCCAGCCCGTCTCGATGCTCATCCCGCGCGTCGTGGGCTTCAAGCTCACCGGCGAGATCCCCGCCGGCGTCACCGCCACCGACGTCGTGCTCACGATCACCGACATGCTGCGCAAGCACGGCGTCGTCGGCAAGTTCGTCGAGTTCTACGGCGCCGGCGTCGGCTCGGTGCCGCTGGCCAACCGCGCCACCATCGGCAACATGAGCCCCGAGTTCGGCTCGACCGCCGCCATGTTCCCGATCGACGATGTGACGCTCGACTACCTGCGTCTCACGGGTCGCGACGAGCAGACCGTGGCGCTCGTGGAGGCCTACGCCAAGGAGCAGTCGCTCTGGCACGATGCCGCCAACGAGCCCAACTACAGCGAGTACATGGAGCTCGACCTCTCGACGGTCGTGCCCTCGATCGCCGGCCCCAAGCGCCCGCAGGACCGCATTCTGCTGAGCGAGGCCAAGAGCCAGTTCGAGAAGGACATCGTCGGCTACGCGACGGCGTCGACCTCGACCGACATCGTGGACCTCGAGTCGAAGCACTCGTTCCCCGCCTCCGACCCCGGCTCGGGCCCCGGGGACGAGGAGCCCGTCACCCGCGAGGTGCACATCAACAGCGGTGCTCCGGCGAACGCCTCCAAGCCCGTCAAGGTCACCCCGCCCGAGGGGAGCCCCTACATCCTCGACAACGGTGCGGTGACCCTTGCGGCCATCACCTCGTGCACCAACACGTCGAACCCGTCGGTGATGATCGCGGCGGGCCTGCTCGCCCGCAAGGCGCGCCAGAAGGGCCTGAAGCAGAAGCCGTGGGTCAAGACGACGCTCGGCCCCGGCTCGAAGGTCGTCACCGACTACTACGAGAAGTCCGGCCTGAACGAAGACCTCGAGGGCCTCGGCTTCTACACCGTCGGCTACGGCTGCACGATCTGCATCGGCAACTCGGGTCCGCTCATCGACGAGGTCTCGGCCGCGATCAACGAGAACGACCTGGCCGTCACCGCGGTGCTCTCGGGCAACCGCAACTTCGAGGGCCGCATCAGCCCCGACGTCAAGATGAACTACCTGGCCTCGCCGCCGCTGGTGGTCGCCTACGCTCTGGCCGGCTCGATGAACTTCGACTTCGAGACCGACCCCCTGGGCACCGACACCGACGGCAACGACGTGTTCCTCAAGGACATCTGGCCCGCCCCCGACGAGGTGCAGGAGATCATCGACTCGTCGATCTCGCGCGACCAGTTCATCACCCAGTACGCGACCGTCTTCGACGGCGACGAGCGCTGGCAGAACCTGCCGACCCCCACGGGCCCCGTCTTCGAGTGGGACGACGCGTCGACCTACGTGCGCAAGGCGCCCTACTTCGACGGCATGTCGATGGAGCTGACCCCGGTCACCGACATCTCCGGAGCCCGCGTCATGGCGACTCTGGGTGACTCGGTCACGACCGACCACATCTCGCCGGCCGGCAACATCAAGGCGGGCACCCCGGCCGCGCAGTACCTCACCGAGCACGGCGTCGCGCAGAAGGACTTCAACTCCTACGGCTCGCGCCGCGGCAACCACGAGGTCATGATCCGCGGGACGTTCGCCAACATCCGCCTGAAGAACCTGCTGGTCTCGGCCGTCAACGACGGTGCGATCGTCGAGGGCGGCTACACCCGCGACTTCACCCAGGAGGGCGGCCCGCAGTCGTACATCTACGACGCGAGCCAGAACTACCAGGCCGAGGGCACGCCCCTCGTGATCTTCGGCGGCAAGGAGTACGGCTCCGGCTCGTCGCGCGACTGGGCGGCCAAGGGCACGAGCCTGCTGGGCGTCAAGGCGGTCATCACGGAGAGCTTCGAGCGCATCCACCGCTCGAACCTCATCGGCATGGGCGTCGTGCCGCTGCAGTTCCCCGCTGGGCAGAGCTGGTCGTCGCTGGGCCTGGACGGCACCGAGGTCGTCTCGATCACGGGTCTCGAGCAGCTCAACGAGGGCGTCACCCCGAAGACGGTGCGCGTCGTCGCCTCCCCGAGCGAGTTCTCGCCCGAGGGCAAGCAGACCGTCGAGTTCGACGCCGTCGTGCGCATCGACACGCCCGGTGAGGCCGACTACTACCGCAACGGCGGCATCCTGCAGTACGTGCTGCGCTCGCTCGTCTGAGCGCAGTCGAGAAGGTCCCCGGTTCGCCCGAACGGGGGACCTTCTCCGTGTTCGCAGAGACTCCTCGCGTAGACTCGACGGATGCTGCGGCATCCCGCATCACGATGACGAAAGGCGGACGGCATGGGCCTTCTGGAGACGATCGGCGGTCCCCGTGACCTCGACGACCTCTCCATGGAGCAGCTCACGCAGCTCGCCGATGAGATCCGGGCGTTCCTCGTCGAGAACGTCGCCCGCACCGGAGGCCACCTCGGTCCGAACCTCGGCGTCGTCGAGCTCACGATCGCGCTGCACCGCGTGTTCGACTCGCCGAACGACCCGGTGATCTTCGACACGGGCCACCAGTCGTATGTGCACAAGCTGCTCACCGGCCGGCAGGACTTCACGCACCTGCGCGAGCGCGAGGGGCTGGCCGGCTACCCGCAGCGCTCCGAGAGCGAGCACGACGTCGTCGAGTCCTCGCACGCGTCGAGCTCGCTGAGCTGGGCCGACGGCGTCTCGCGCGCCCTCACCCGCACCGGACGCCGCGACCGCCACGTCGTCGCCGTCGTCGGCGACGGCGCCCTGACCGGCGGCATGACGTGGGAGGCGCTCAACAACATCTCCGACGACAACGACCGCAACCTCGTCATCATCGTCAACGACAACGGCCGCTCCTACGCGCCGACGATCGGCGGCATGGCGCGCTACCTCAACCGCGTGCGCACCGCCGACACCTATCGCAACCTCCGAGACACCTCGTCGAGCTTCTTCGGGCGGCTGGGGCCGGCCGGCCGCGCCGTCTACCGCGGCGTGCGCGGCGGCACGCACGGATTCCTCTCCCGCTTCACCAACAACGCGGCGCTGTACTCCAACCTCGACATCAAGTACCTCGGGCCCGTCGACGGGCACGACCTCGAGACGCTCATCGAGACCCTGCGGCTCGCGAAGGCCTACGGCGCCCCCGTGATCGTGCACGCGATCACCGAGAAGGGCCGCGGCTACGCCCCTGCGCTCCAGGACGAGGCCGACCAGTTCCACGCCGTCGGCCGCATCGACCCGGTCTCGGGCGAGCCGCTGGGCTCGTCGAGCGCGAGGGGATGGACCGACGTGTTCTCGGACGAGCTCGTCGCCATCGGCGAGGAGCGCGAAGACGTCATCGGCATCACTGCCGCGATGCTGCGCCCCACCGGGCTGCTGGAGTTCGCCCAGCGCTTCCCCGACCGCGTCTACGACGTCGGCATCGCCGAGCAGCACGCCGTGGCCTCTGCGGCCGGCCTCGCCTACGGCGGGCTGCACCCCGTCGTCGCGATCTACGCGACCTTCATGAACCGCGCGTTCGACCAGGTGCTGATGGACGTGGCGCTGCACCGCGCGGGAGTCACCTTCGTGCTCGACCGCGCAGGTGTCACCGGCCCCGACGGCCCGAGTCACCACGGTGTGTGGGACCTCGCGATGCTGCAGCTCGTGCCCGACATCCGCATCGCCGTTCCGCGCGACGAGGCGCGCCTGCGCGAAGAGCTGCGCGAGGCGGTCGCCGTCGACGACGCCCCCACCGTCATCCGCTACCCCAAGGGCGCCGTCGGCGCCGAGCTGCCCGCCGTCGAGCGCCTCGCCGACGGCGTCGACGTGCTCGCTCGCTCGGGCGGCGAAGACGTGCTGCTGGTGGGCATCGGCCCGATGGCCCACCTCGCGATGGACGTGGCCGAGCGGCTGCGCGCGCAGGGCATCGGCGCGACCGTCATCGACCCCCGCTGGGTCGTTCCCGTGCAGCCCTCGGTCGTCGAGCTGGCGGCGTCCCACCGCCTCGTGATCACCCTCGAAGACGGCATCCGCGTCGGGGGCATCGGCACGCGCGTGCGTCAGGTGCTCCGAGAGGCGGGGGTCGACACCGCCGTCGATGAACTCGGGCTTCCCGACGCGTTCATCCCGCATGCGTCGCGCGAGCAGATCCTCGCCGAAGCGGGGCTCACTCCCGCCAAGATCGCCCAGGACGTCGTGGCGCAGGTGCTCGGCACCCGCATCCCGGTGGCGCGCCCTGCGACGGCGGAGCTGCCGCTGAGCGAATGGGAGCGCGGCCGGGCCTGACCCGCCGCTCGCCACCCGGAGCATCCGCCCGCGCTGCGGGCCCAGCATCCGCGCGCCCTCGCCCGAAGCGAGGGGATATGCCGAAGCGAGGGCCCTTCGCGTCGGAAAGGCCCTCGCTTCGCGAGATCTCCTCGCCTGGGGCGAGGACAGGCGTCAGGATGCGGCGATGCCGCGGATCGCGGGAGTGTGGAAGGTGCCGGCGAACACGCGCTCGGAGGCTCCCTCGCGGTCGAGGTAGGGCGTCGCCCCACCGTCGATGAACGGCCAGCCCGCGCCGAGGATGAGGCACAGGTCGATGTCCTGCACCTCGGGCACCACGCCTTCGTCGAGCATGATGCGGATCTCCTGCGCGAGGCCGTCCTGCACGCGGCGCAGGATGGTGTCGGCCGACGCGGGGGCCTTGCCCACCGCGTCCTTGACGACCTTCGCGGCCTCCTTGGTGAATCCGGTGACCCGGCCGCCCTTGTCCTTCTCGACGACCTCTGCCAGCTCCGCGAGCGCGTGGAAGTTCTCGTTCGCATAGAACCGGTCGGGGAAGGCGTGCGACATCGTGTCCTGCACGTGGGCGGCGACCTTCCAGCCGACCAGGTCGATCAGCTGGAACGGGCCCATCGGCAGGCCGAGCGGCGCGAAGGCCTTCTCGACGTCGGCGACAGGGGTGCCCTCGTAGACGGCGCGCGCCGCCTCGCCCATGACCTTGGCGAGCAGTCGGTTGACGACGAACCCGGGAGCGTCGGCGGTGAGCACGGCGTTCTTGCCGAGTCCTCTGGCGACCACGAATGCGGTCGACAGCGCCTCTTCTGCCGTGTGCGGGGTCTTCACGATCTCGATGAGCGGCATCACCGCGACCGGGTTGAAGAAGTGGAAGCCGACGAGCCGCTCGGGGTGGGCGAGCTTCGCGCCGATCTCCTCGACAGACAGCGACGACGTGTTGGTCGCGAGGATCGCGTCGTCGGCGATGTGCTGCTCGATCTCGCCGAACACCTGCTGCTTGACGCCGACCTCTTCGAAAACGGCCTCGATCACGAAGTCGCAGTCGGCGTAGAGGCTCTTGTCGGTTGTGCCGGTCACGAGGGCGCGCAGCTTGTTGGCCGAGTCGGCGTCGAGCCGCCCCTTGGCCTCGAGCTTGCCGATCTCGTCGTGGATGTAGGCCACACCCTTGTCGACACGCGCCTGGTCGAGGTCGGTGATGAGCACCGGCACCTGCAGGCGACGGACGAACAGCAGAGCGAACTGGCTGGCCATGAGACCCGCGCCGATGATGCCGACCTTCGTGACCTTCTTGGCGAGCGCCTTGTCGGGGGCTCCCACCGGGCGCTTGGCGCGCTTCTGCACGAGATCGAAGGCATACATCGATGCGGCGAACTGGTCGCCCGTGACGAGTTCGGCCAGCGCCTCGTCTTCGCGGGCGAAGCCCTCGGCCTTCGTGCCGCTCTTGGCCTTGTCGAGCAGCTCGAGCGCGTAGTACGGCGACTTCGGCACCGTGCCGATCTTCGACTCGAGCATGCCGCGGGCCATCTTGATCGCGATGGGCCACTTGGTGAGGCGCTCGATCTTGCCCGGCTCGTTCTTGCGCTCGACCTTGATGGTCTTGCCGAGCACGCCGTCGGCCCAGGCCAGCGAGTCCTCGAGGTAGGTCGCCGCGGGGAAGATCGCGTCGACGATGCCGTAGTCGAAGGCCTGCTGCGGCTTGAGCATGCGGTTCTGCTTGAGCGGGTTCGAGATCACGACCTCGAGCGCGTTCTCGATGCCGATGAGGTTCGGCAGCAGATACGCACCGCCCCACCCGGGGATGATCCCGAGGAAGACCTCGGGAAGGGCGATCGCGGCAGCCGACGCGTCGACGGTGCGGTACGTGGAGTTCAGCGCGATCTCCAGGCCCCCGCCGAGGGCCAGGCCGTTGACGAAGGCGAAGGTCGGCACGCCGAGCTCGCCGAGCATGCCCAGCACCTTGTGGCCGAGCTGGGCGACCAGCTTCGCCTCGGCGGGCGAGCCGACGCGCGAGATGTCGCTGAGGTCGGCGCCGGCGGCCAGGATGTACTGCTTGCCGGTGATGCCGACGGCCTGGATCTCGCCGGCAGCCGCGCGGGCCTTGAGACCCTCGAGGGTCTCGCCGAGCCGGGTCATGGTGGCGGGGCCCAGCGTGTTGGGGCGGGTGTGGTCGCGCCCGTTGTCGAGCGTGATCAGGGCCAGCACCTTGCCGGAGGGCAGGCGCACGTCGCGCACGGGGGACTCGGTGATGACCTCGCCCTCGGTCTTGGCGAGGATGGGGGAGAAGTCGATGTTCGCGTACTGCTCGGAAACGGTGTTCGTCATCGTCGTGTCGCCCCTCAGCGCTTCTTGCCGTTGTAGTGCGGGTTCTCCCAGATCACGGAGCCGCCCTGCCCGAGACCCACGCACATCGCCGTCAGGCCGTAGCGCACGTCGGGGCGCTCGGCGAACTGCGCCGCGAGCTGGATCATCAGGCGCACACCCGAAGCGGCCAGCGGGTGGCCGAGCGCGATCGCGCCGCCCCACTGGTTGACGCGGGGGTCGTCGTCGGCGATGCCGAAGTGGTCGAGCAGCGAGATCACCTGCACGGCGAAGGCCTCGTTGAGCTCGAACAGGCCGATGTCGTCGATCGACAGCCCCGCCTTGCGCAGCGCCTTCTCGGTCGAGGGGATCGGGCCGATGCCCATGATCTCGGGCTGGACGCCCGCGAACGCGTACGAGACGAGCTTCATCTTGGGCTTCAGGCCCAGCTCCTTCACGGCGCCGCCTCCCGCCAGCAGCGACATCGTCGCGCCGTCGGTCAGAGGCGACGAGGTGCCGGCGGTGACGCGGCCGTGCGGGCGGAAGGGGGTCTTCAGCGCGGCGAGGTCGTCCATCGTGGTCTGCGGGCGGCGGCCCTCGTCTTCGGTGGCGAGGCCCCACGCGCCGTCGGCGCCCTTGGTGGCAACCGACACCAGGTCGGGCTGGAACTTGCCGGCGTCGTACGCGGCCTGAGCCTTGTGCTGGCTGAGCATGCCGAACCGGTCGGAGCGCTCCTTGGTCAGCTGCGGGAAGCGGTCGAAGATGCGCTCGGCCGTCACGCCCATGTTGAGAGCGCCGGGGTCGACCATCTTCTCTGCGACGAAGCGCGGGTTGGGGTCGGCGTTGCCGCCGATGGGGTAGTGCCCCATGTGCTCGACGCCGCCGGCGAGGGCGAGGTCGTACATGCCGACGCCGATCGAGCCCGCCATCGTGGTCACGCTCGTCATGGCGCCCGCGCACATGCGGTCGATCGCGAAGCCGGGAACCGTCTGCGGGAGCCCGGCGAGGATCGCGACGGAGCGACCGAGGGTCAGTCCCTGCTCTCCGGTCTGGCTCGTCGCGGCGATCGCGACGTCGTCGATGCGGTCTGCGGGAACCAGCGGGTTCCGCGCCATCAGGCCGATGGTCGCCTTGACGGCGAGGTCATCCGCTCGGGTGTTCCAGTACATGCCCTTTTCGCCGGCGCGCCCGAAGGGGGTGCGCATTCCATCGACGAAGTAGACGTCCGAAAGCTCGGCCACTCTGCCTCCAAAGTTTGGGATTGAGTCCAGCCTACGGTGAGACTCGGTCTCACCCAACCCGTTGGGTCGAACCTACGAATGGGCCTCGGGAGCATCGGGCGGGCTTTGCTTCGAGTTTACAAAGGCGGCCGCGATCACCGGCGCGGTCTGGGCGACCTGCCAGCGTCGCGCCCCCAGAGCCAGGAGTGCCTCGCCGACGGATGCCGCGTCCACCGGCTGCGGGGGCGACCACGCGACGCGTCGCAGCAGCTCGGGAGTCAGCAGGTTCTCTGTGGGCATCGCGAGCGTCTGCGCGAGCGCCTCGACGAGGGGCCTGGCCGCCTTCAGCCGTGCGTCGGCCTCGGGATTGCGGTCGGCCCACGCCCGCGGCGGCGGGAGCGTGTCGGAGTTCGACACGCGCTCGACGGGCAGGTCTTTCTCGGCGCGGCCGCGCTCGATCGCGCTCCACCAGCGGTCCAGCTGACTGCGGCTCGCACGCCCGGTGAACTCCTTGACCCCCGCGAGCTCCTGCTTCGACTTCGGGGTGGCCAGAACGGCGGCCACGAGCGCCCGATCGGGCACGAGGCGGCCCGGAGCGGTGTCCTGCTCCTGGGCGAACTCCTCGCGCGCGGTCCACAGTGCGCGCGCGACGGCGAGCTGCTGCCGGCCGCGAACGGTGTGCAGGCCGCTCAGGCGCCGCCACGGCTCACCGGGGCGGGGCTTGGGTTCGCGGTGCAGCACGGCGTCGAACTCCTCGGCGGCGAACTCGGTCTTCTCCTGTTCGGCGAGCTCCGCGACCAGCACGTCGCGCACGTCGATGAGGTGCTCGACATCGAGCGCCGCATATTCGAGCCAGGACTGCGGCAGCGGACGCGTCGACCAGTCCGAGGCCGAATGCGCCTTCGCCAGCGTGATGCCCAGGGCGTCCTCGACGACGGCACCGAGCCCGACCCGCTCGTGGCCGAGCAGGCGCGCCGCCAGCTCGGTATCGAAGATCGTCGGGGGCACGAGGTCGAGTTCGCGCAGCGACGGCAGGTCCTGGCTGGCCGCGTGCAGCACCCATTCGACGTCGCCGATCGCGCCCTGCAGGGCGGAGAAGTCGCCGATCGGCGGAGGGTCGAACAGGAAAACGCCCGCGTCGCGGCGGAACACCTGGATGAGATAGGCGCGCTGGGAGTAGCGGAAGCCGGAGGCACGTTCGACATCGACGGCGACGGGACCGACGCCGGCGGCGAGGGCGGCGGCGGCAGAGCCGAGGCCTGCGGCATCCGTGATGACGTCGTATTCAGTCACGGGCCACCCGCGTCCCGATCGTCACGATGTCCTCGGAGCCCGGCGGCAGCCCGGCCAGCATGCACACCAGCTCCGCCCATGCCTCGATGTGCGCACCCACCGGTCCTCGGGGCGACCACGACGCGCGCAGCTCGATCTGTGCGCCGTCGCCTTCGTCGGCGAGGGTCCCGAAGCCGCGCGAGAGCGTCTTGGTCGCGGTGCCCGACGCCGCGGCGTACTGCGCCCCGCGGGAGTCGAGAGCGTCGACGAGCCAGGACCAGGCGACCTCGGCGAGCAGGGGATCGGTGCCGATGTCGGGCTCGAGCGGCGCCTGCGCGAAGCACACGATGCGCCACGGGCCCTCCCACGGCGCGGGTTCGTCGGGGTCGTGCAGCAGCACGAGCCGTCCCGTGCCGTAGGGGGAGTCGACACCCTCCTGCTCGGGCCGCACGTCTCCTGCCAGGGCCATGGCCTCGGGTGCGAGTCCGGTGGGAGCGGGGATCTCGCGCACAGAGAAGTCGGCGCGGAAGTCGGTGGAGCGCACCTCCTTCGCCGCATCGGCGAACGCCGCCGACGCGGGGGGAGGGTTCTCTGCCACGCCGACAGACTAGAGTGGGCGTCCGATGGTCGTCTCCAGGCGCGCCGCGAACGGCGCCCCCTCATCCGCATTCATCGGCGCTGTCCGCGCCGCGATCGCTCTGCTGAGCGCTCTGCTGACCGGGGTGCTCGCCGCGATCGGCGTCGCGAGCCTCGTCGCGGCGCGTCGTGTGGTCACACCTGCCGCGCGGGTGCCGGACACCCGCATCCTCGACCTCGACACCGCCGCGCAGACCATCACTCTCTCGCGCACCCCCGACACCGAGCTGCCCGGCCGGTACGGTCTGTTCACGAGCGGCACCTCGCCCTATCTCAAACTCGGCTCGGTGCTGGCGGAAGACGCGGGGTCGGTCAAGCGCAAGCTGCTCACACACGTCGCCGACAGCGCCCGGCTGAGCTCCGAGGCCGCGTTCAGCGGCTGGTACTACGGCGGGCCCGCCGAGCTTCAGCTGGCCTACCACGACGTCACGGTGCGCACCGCCCTGGGCCCCGCGCCGGCGTGGCTGTTCGCAGGGGGCGACCACGCCGACACGTGGGTCGTGCAGGTGCACGGCCGCGGCACCACGCGTGCGGAATGCCTGCGCGCCGTGCCGCTGTTCGACGCCCTCGGCTTCACGTCACTGGTCGTGTCGTACCGCAACGACACCGAAGCGCCCCGCACGCGCACCGGCACCTACACGCTGGGTGCGACGGAGTGGCGCGACGTCGACGCCGCCGTCGACTACGCCCGCACCCACGGTGCTCGACGGGTCGTGCTGATGGGCTGGTCGATGGGCGGTGCGATCGTGCTGCAGACCGCGCTCGAGACCCGCCACCCCGAGCTCATCGCCGGCGTCGTGCTCGAGTCTCCTGTGATCGACTGGCGCATCGTGCTCGACTATCAGGCGCGGCTCAACCGGCTTCCGCACGCCGTGACGGGGCTCGCGATCGGCGCGCTGGGCTCCGACTGGGCGGCACCCGTGACGCGGGGGGCGATCCCCTTCGACCGGCTCGATGTCGTCGCCCGCGCGGGGGAGCTGCAGCATCCCGTGCTCATCCTGCACAGCGACGACGACGGGTTCGTGCCGTCGGACGCATCGCACGCGCTCGCGTCGGCACGCCCGGATCTGGTCGAGCTGCGCGTCTTCGACACCGCCAGGCACACCAAGCTCTGGAACTACGACCAGGAGCGGTGGAGCGACAGCATCCGCGCGTGGCTGCGTCGCACCGGCATCAGCGCGCCCGCAGACGCAGATAGCTGAAGCCCGCCGCGTCGACGAGCAGGCCGGCGGGCGTCGTGCCGACGCGGTGCGAGACCGGCAGGAAGGGGCGCGCCGCGGGGGCGATCGTCGGGGCCACGGTGACGCAGTACTCGTCGATCAGGCCCGCGTCGGCGAACTGCGCGGCCAGCGACGGGCCGCCTTCGCACACCAGCCGCCGCAGTCCTCGGCGGGCGAGCGCGTCGACGATGTCTTCTGGGCGCAGATGCCCGCCGGCCGAGGCGACCGGCACGACCGTCGCGCCGGTCGGAAGCCGTTGCGACACGTCGTCGGCGCGCTCCTGCGGGCACACCACGAGCACGCGCTCGGCCGAGCCGTCGTCGTCGAGGCGGTGGCCGGACAGATCGCCGGAGGAGGTCACGACCGCGAGGCGCGCGGTGCGCGGCACGACGTAGCCCTCGGCGCGCACGCTCTGCGCGCCGACCACGACGGCATCGGCGTCGGCCCGGATGAGACCGAGGATGCGGCGGTCCAGAGTGCTCGTGAGCGTGTCGCTCGTGCCGTCCTCACCCGCGGCCGCGCCGGTCAGGCTCGTGATCATGTTCAGCCGCAGGTAAGACTCCTCCGCGCGCCGGTAGCGCTCGGCGAGCCAGTCGCGGCCGGCGGCGGTCGCGACATCGACGACGGCGCCGGCGGAGGGGATCACCTCGGTGACGAGCTGGGACATCGGTGTCATCCTGTCACGGCGTAGGGTGGGAGGCGCCCGCCGGCACGTGCGTCGCGGTGCATCCCCGAACCTCACTCCGCCCCACAGGATCGCCGCATGACCGCCACCGCGTCGCCCACCGGCCTCGTGCACCTCGTCGACCGCAGCCCGCAGCTCTCCGGCGCCGACATGGTCGCAGCCCTCGTGCCGCCGCCGCAGTTCGACGGTGCGACCTTCGACTCGTATCGCGCCGATGCGGCCTTCCCGTCGCAGCAGGGCGCGAAGGACCGCCTCATCGCCTTCTGCGGCGCGGGGGCGCCCGCTGCCCGCGGAGGGTTCTTCCGTCGTGCCAAGAAGGAGCCGGAGACCAAGCCGGGCGTCTATCTCGACGGCGGCTTCGGCGTGGGCAAGACCCACCTGCTCGCCTCGATCTACCACGCGCTGCCGGCGCGGCGGAAGTACTTCGGCTCGTTCATCGAGTACACGGCGCTGGTGGGAGCCCTCGGCTACCAGAACACCGTCGAGCTGTTCCGCGGTGCCGACCTCCTGTGCATCGACGAGTTCGAACTCGACGACCCGGGCGACACCATGGTGATGACGCGGCTGCTGGGCGAGCTGGTCGGGGGCGGCACGCGGCTGGCTGCCACCTCCAACACCCCGCCCAATGCGCTCGGCGAAGGGCGGTTCGCGGCGCAGGACTTCCTGCGCGAGATCCACGCGATGGCCTCGAGCTTCGAGACGCTGCGCATCGACGGCACCGACTACCGGCATCGCGCCGTCGACGGGCACGCCGTATCTCTCGCCGATGACGCCTACCGCGCCGACCTCGACGCGTTCGCGGCGGCCGGCACAGCATCCGACGACTCCTTCACCGAACTCGTCGCGCACCTGGCCCATGTGCATCCGTCGCGCTACATCCGCCTCATCGACGGACTGTCGGCGATCGGCCTGCGCGACGTGACGACGTTCACGGATCAGTCGGCCGCCCTGCGCTTCGTCGCCTTCATCGACCGCGTCTACGACGCGCAGCTGCCGATCCGCGCGACGGGCGTCTCGCTCGACCTCGTCTTCCCCGATGAGATGCTCGGCGGCGGGTACCGGAAGAAGTACCTGCGCGCCATCTCGCGACTGGTCGCCTCGACGCTGGCCTGAGGCGGCGCCTCCGCGGCGCTGAAACGTGATGTTTACGTCTGCGGGGGTCGTGTAACCGGCGCGAAACACGACGCGCACGCCTGCCGAAACCCTCCGTCGCCACACTGGGGACACCCGACGACCGCCGACCCGACTTGCGCGGCCCACGGGGACACCTCGAGTAACACGACATGGATGAGGAATCTCATGGACAGCGGTAACCTCGCCTGGTCCGTCGCAGCGACGGCGCTAGTGCTCTTCATGACGCCCGGTGTGGCGTTCTTCTACGGCGGACTCGTCAAGGCGAAGAGCGTCGTCAGCATGATGATGATGAGCTTCGGAGCTCTCGGACTCGTCAGCGTGCTGTGGATCCTCTACGGCTTCAACATGAGCGCCGTCGAGAGCACGTGGGCATTCGCCGGAAACCCCTTCGCCGACTTTGGCCTGAACGGCGCCGACAGCGACACCCTCGTGGGCGTCACGTTCGGTGCGACCTTCGCGATCATCACCGTGGCCCTGATCTCGGGCGCCATCGCCGACCGCGCCAAGTTCGGTGCGTGGATGATCTTCGCGGGCGTCTGGTCGACCATCGTCTACTTCCCGGTGGCCGCATGGGTCTGGGGCGGCGGCTGGATCATGGGCCTGGGTGAGACCTTCGGCTTCTCGACCACCGTCATCGACTACGCCGGTGGCACCGCCGTCCACATCAACGCGGGTGCCGCAGCGCTGGCGCTGGCGCTCGTGCTCGGCAAGCGCATCGGCTTCCAGAAGGGCATCTCCAAGCCCCACAACGTGCCGCTGGTGATGCTCGGTGCCGCGATCCTGTGGTTCGGCTGGTTCGGCTTCAACGCCGGCGCCGAGGGAACCTTCGGCCTGCTGGGCACCGACGGCTCGTCGGTCGGCCTCATCATCGTCAACACGCTCGGCGCGACCGCCGCGGCCATCCTCGGCTGGGTCATCATCGAGAAGCTCAAGGACGGCAAGTCGACCTCGGTGGGCGCCGCCTCGGGTGCCGTCGCCGGCCTCGTCGCCATCACCCCCTCGTGCGCCAACCTCACGCCGGGCTGGGCGCTGCTGCTCGGCCTCATCGCCGGTGCCGTCTGCGCCCTGGCCATCGAGCTGAAGTGGAAGCTCGGCTACGACGACTCGCTCGACGTGGTCGGCGTGCACCTGGTCGGCGGCCTCATCGGCACGCTGTACCTCGGCTTCTTCGCGACCGGCACGGGCCTGTTCCTCGGCGGCGGCTGGGAGCAGCTCATCCTGCAGTTCATCGCCGCGGTGGGCGTGCTGGTCTACTCCTTCGTCGTGGCCTGGGTGCTGGGCTTCGCGATCGAGAAGACGATCGGCTTCCGCATCAAGAACGAAGACGAGCTCGCCGGTGTCGACACCGTCGTGCACGGCGAAGAGGGCTACGCGCTCGCAGAGCAGGCCTGATCTTCGGCAACACAGCACTGAAGGGGCGTCGCGGTTTCGACCGCGGCGTCCCTTCGGCGTGCGGAGCGGATGCGGCGCGCTAACGTGACCGCTATGGCCAGAGGATCCTGCGCGCGCTCACCGACCTGCTGCGGCCCTCCCGGCGGAGCGCGGGCTCGGCGGCGCCGGGGCGGCGCTCCGAGGGCGCAGGAGCCGGCATGAGCTCTGACGAGCTCTCGCCCGGCCAGAGCGGCCGGAGCGCGACGATCGAGATCGATCCGTCCGTCGCGGGCGGGCTGCGCATCACCTATGCACCGGAGCGGGATGGCGACCCCGACGCGGGGGAGGTCGTGTGGACCTGGGTGCCCTACGAAGAGCGCGACGGCCGAGGCAAGGACCGCCCTGTGCTGGTGATCGGGCGGCAGAACGCGGACCGCGTGTACGCGGTGCGACTGACGAGCAAGTCGCACGACGGTGATCGCGACTATCTGCCGATCGGCAGCGGCCCCTGGGACTCGCAGGGGCGCCCCTCGTGGGTCGACATCGAGCAGCTCTACAGCGTGCACGTCGACGGCATGCGCCGCGAGGCATCCGCCCTCGATCTCGACGCGTTCACCCGCGTCGCCGCCGCTCTGCATCGCCGCTATGGCTGGGCCGTGGGCGAGTAGGAGGGGAAAGGCGAAGGGCCCGGCGAACCGGGCCCTGCTGGTGGGCGATACCAGACTCGAACTGATGACCTCTTCCGTGTGAAGGAAGCGCGCTACCAACTGCGCCAATCGCCCGTGACCCCAGGGGGCCGAGTATCGATCCTAGCGGATCCGGAGGGATGGTTCGAACCGAACGGCAGGACACGCGCGGGGTGCGCCCGGTTTTGCAGTTGCCGGTTCGTCGGCTAAAGTCATACGAGTGCCCGGGGCAACCAGGGTCACGCGGATGTAGCGCAGTTGGTAGCGCATCACCTTGCCAAGGTGAGGGTCGCGAGTTCGAGTCTCGTCATCCGCTCGAGTGCAGGGGTCTTCTTCGGAGGGCCACGGCACGTGGGGTCAAACCACACGCGGTGGCGTGGCCGAGCGGCTAGGCACCGGCCTGCAAAGCCGTTTACACGGGTTCGAATCCCGTCGCCACCTCCACTCCTCAACTGAACAGCCTGTACAGGCGCGATTGGCGCAGCGGTAGCGCGCTTCCCTGACACGGAAGAGGTCACTGGTTCGATCCCAGTATCGCGCACCACCTGAAAAACCCCCGGTCACCCCGGGGGTTTTCGCATTCTCCGGCTGGGGCGTCGAGGGGGACCTCTACCGTCTGGGAGACGATCGGCCGACCGTGCACACTGTCACGGTGTATCCACACTTCGAGGAGGTGCGGCGATGACGCCGAGCACGGGACGAGTCGTCGCGGCGGTGGTGGCGCTGTCAGCGGGGTTGAGCGGCTGCGCGAGCGCGCCCGCTGAGGCGCCCGCTGAGGCTGATGTCGTGCGCGCCGAGGGGATCGACGTGCGTGTCGTGACGCTGGAGGATGCGGCATCCGCCGGCGCCGTCGCCGACGCCGTGCGTGCTCTCGGTGTCGAGACCCTGAGCCTTGCGCCACGCGAGGGGAACGTCGTGCTGTCGCCCTCGAGCCTCGGGACGGCGCTCGCGATGCTCGCCGACGGTGCCGACGGTGCGACCCTGGCCGACCTGGAGCGGGTGCTCGGGGCGTCGGGGGAGGAGCGGCGGGATGCCTTCGCCGCACTGCGAGGGGACCTCGCCGAGCTCGACGGGGACCCCGTCGCCGCGGCGGAGGGCGATGTGCCCGACGGTCCGATCGTGCACATCGCCGATCAGGTGGTGGTCGATGACGGGTTCTCCCTGCGCGACAGCTATCTGGAGGCTCTCGCCGACGGGTTCGACGCGGGGGTGCAGCACGCCGACCTGGGGTCGGATGCGGGCATCCGGGTGCTCGACGACTGGGTGCGCACGAACTCCGGCGGTCTGATCGAGAAGTCGGCGATCCAGGCCGACGCCGACCTGCGGCTCGTGCTGCAGGATGCGCTCGTGCTCGCCGCCCGCTGGCAGACGCCGTTCCCGTTCGAGCAGACCGCGGGGCGCTCGTTCACCCTCGGTGACGGCACCGTGATCGAGTCCGACGCGATGCTGCAGAACGAGGCGGCATTCGCATCGGCCGAAGTCGACGGGTGGCAGGCCGTACGGCTGCCCTATACCGAGGCGCTGCACGCCGATCTGCTGCTGCCGCCGGCCGGGACCGATCCGGCCGAGCTCACCCCCGAGCTCCTGCGCGAGCTGGCGTCGGAGTTGGATGCAGCGACCCCGGCCGAGATCGAGGTGCAGCTGCCCGTGCTCGGTCTCGCCCCGGAGCCGCTCGATCTGAGTGGGCTGCTCCCGAACCTCGGCCTGGCCTCGCTGGGCTGCGGATCCGCCGACCTGTCGGGTATCGGGCAGGGCGATCTGTGCGTCGGCCAGGCGATGCAGTCGGCCGTGCTCAGGGTGGACGAAGACGGCACGGTCGCTGCGGCGGTCACCGAACTGGGTGTCGTCGAGACGGCCGCCCGCGTTCCCGACCGTGCCGTGCATTTCGACCGGCCGTTCGTCTTCACCGTCGTCCACGACGACACCGACCTGCCGCTGATCGTCGCCGCGGTGCGCGACCCCCGCGGGTGACGGGTCAGGCGAACCGCCGCCGGTAGATCGCCATTGCGACCGCGTAGGCCACGCCGAGGATGGCGACGCACCAGGCCAGCGCGATCCAGATGGCGGAGTCGACCGGCTGGCCGGTGAACAGGCTCCTGATCGTGTCGACGATCGCCGTCACGGGCTGGTACTCGGCGAACACCCGCACGGGCCCCGGCATCGAGGCGGTCGGCACGAACGCCGAGCTGATGAACGGCAGGAAGATCAGCGGATACGAGAACGCGCTCGCGCCGTCGACGGTCTTGGCCGAAAGCCCTGCGATGACCGCGATCCAGGTGAGGGCGAGGGTGAACAGCACGAGGATGCCGGTGACGGCGAGCCAGTCGACGACGCTCGCGCCGGTGCGGAACCCCATGAGCACGGCGACCCCGACGACGACCGCCAGCGACACGAGGTTGGCCACGAGAGACGTGAGCACGTGTGCCCACAGCACGCTCGAGCGCGCGATCGGCATCGACTGGAACCGCTCGAAGATGCCGCCCTGCAGATCGAGGAACAGCCGGTACGACGTGTAGGCGACCCCCGAAGCGATCGTGATGAGCAGGATGCCGGGGAGCAGGTAGTCGACGTAGGCGCCCGATGCGGGCCCCGTGTCGATGGCGCCGCCGAAGACGAACACGAACAGCAGCATGAGGGCGACGGGGGTCACCGCCGTCGTGATGATCGTGTCGAGGCTGCGGGTGATGTGACGCAGCGACCGCCCGGTGAGCACGGCGGTGTCGGCGACGAAATGCGTGGTCATTGCTTCTTCTCATGCGCGGTGTCGCCGACGAGGGCGAGGAAGACCTCTTCGAGCGTCGGCTGCTTCTGCACGTACTCGACCCTGGCGGGCGGCAGCAGGGCCTTCAGCTCGGCGAGCGTGCCGTTCACGAGGATGCGGCCCTCGTGCAGGATCGCGATGCGATCGGCCAGCTGCTCGGCCTCGTCGAGGTACTGGGTGGTCAGCAGCACCGTGGTGCCGCCGGAGGCCAGCTGCGTGATCGTCTGCCACACCTCGAGGCGCGCCTGCGGATCCAGGCCCGTCGTCGGCTCATCGAGGAAGACGACCGGCGGATCGCCGATGAGACTCATGGCGATGTCGAGCCGGCGCCGCATGCCGCCCGAGTAGGTGCCGACGCGGCGGCTCGCGGCATCCGTCAGCGCGAAGCGCTCGAGCAATCGGTCAGCGACCGCGCCAGGAGCGGCCACGTGGCGCAGCCGCGCGACGAGCACGAGGTTCTCGCGTCCCGTGAGCACCTCGTCGACGGCCGCGAACTGCCCGGTGAGGCTGATCGCCTCGCGGATGCTGCCAGGGTGCGCCGCGATATCGATCCCGTCGATGGCGGCAGTGCCGGCATCCGCCGTCAACAGCGTCGAGAGGATGCGCACGAGGGTCGTCTTGCCGGCGCCGTTGGAGCCTAGGAGGGCGAACACGGTGCCGCGCGCGACCTCGAGGTCGACGCCGCGCAGCACATGCAGATCGCCGAAGGACTTCTCCAGGCCCGCGACCTGGATCGCAGGGGCGCTCATGACCGATCGCCCCCGTCGAGACCGGCAACACCGTCGAGGCCGTCGATCGCGGCGATGAGCCGCGCGCGCTCCTTGTCGATCCACTCCCTGGCCGCGTAGGCGCGCACGAAGCCCTCGGCGAACTCCACGGGGTCGGCGCCGGTGATCTCGCGCACGGGTGTCTCGTCGGCGGCCGCGCGCTCCCACAGATCGGCGAAGTCGCCGAACATCGCGACCAGGGTGTCGCCGTCGGTGATGCCTCCGTAATACATGACGTACCGCTCGAAGGCCGCCGCCGCCGTGCGATACGGCTCGGGGAGCGCCTTGACGCGCGCCTTGTAGTCCCGCCACTGCTTCTTCTGCTCGAGAGGTCCCGTCAGGGCCTCGATCCACTTGGCCACCATGTCACTCGCCTTTCCCGTGAAGCTCTTCCAATCGGTCTGCGAGGAAGCTCCACGTCCTCCAGAACTCATCGAGGTAGTCGCGCCCCTGCGCGTTGAGGGTGTAGACCTTGCGCGGCGGTCCCTTCTCGGAGGGCACCTTCTCGACGTCGACGAGGCCGCGCTGCTCGACCCGCACGAGCAGCGCGTACACGGTGCCCTCGGCGATGTCGGCGAAGCCGCGCTCGCGCAGCCATGCCGTGATCTCGTAGCCGTAGGCGGGCCGGCGGGCCAGGATCGCGAGCACGATGCCCTCGAGAACGCCCTTGAGCATCTCGGTCGCCTGCTTGCCCATCGGTGTCGCCTCCTGGCTACTCACTGTCACTGACTACCGGTAGATAGTAACACTGAATACCGAGCGCGCAACAGTCGATCCGCGCGCTGCGGCCGGCGTCAGGCGGCGAGGGGCAGCACCGCGAGGGCGACCACGATCGGCGCCGTCACGAGGCCCAGCACCACGTAGCGCCGCCAGGGCACCTCGACGCCCACGGCGCGCAGTCGCTCGTGCCACAGCAGCGTCGCCAGCGACGCCCACGGTGTGATGAGGGGCCCTGCGTTGACGCCGATCAGCAGGGCGGCCAGGCGCGCGGGGGAGTCGCCGGCTGCTGACTCCAGCGCCAGGTAGGCGGGGAGGTTGTTGGCGGCGTTGGCCGACAGCATCCCGAGCCCGGACAGGCGCCACAGCGCGATGAGGTCGTCGCCACCGCCCGCGGCTGCCGCGGTGAGCGCTCCAGACCCCCACGCCTCGAGCACCCCGACGGCCAGGAACAGTCCGGAGGCGAACACCACGAGCTGCCACGGTACGAGAGAGATGTGCAGGGCCTGGGGCGAGCGCGACGCGAACACGCCCACCAGCACGAGGGCGGCCACCACCGAGGGCAGCCACGGCGGCAGACCGCTGACCAACAGCGGCATCAGCGCGATCACGACGACGGATGCGGCGACCAGCTGCCCGCGATCGGCCACCCCGGGCGCCGGCCCCGGCGTGTAGCGTCCGCGCAGTCGTCGCCAGAAGACGACCACGAGCACCGCGACGGTGACGAGCACGGCGACGAGGGCCGACGGCCCCAGCAGCACCAGGAATCCGAGCGGGTGCCCGAGGTCGAGGCGGTGCTCGGCGAGGAGGTTGGTGAGGTTCGAGACCGGGAGGAAGAGCGATCCGGTGTTGGCCAGCCACACCGTCGCGAAGGCGAACGGCAGCGGCGGCAGGCCGTTGGCCCGTGCGACGGCGACGACCACGGGGGTCAGCAGCACCGCCGTGGTGTCCAGCGACAGGAAGGCCGTCGCGAGGATCGCCAGAAGCACGACGAGGGCCCACAGCATCCAGGTCCGTCCGCGCGCGACGCGCGCCAGCCACGCCGCCGCCACGTCGAACACGCCCGCGGTCGCCGCGAGCTCGGCGACGACCGTGATCGCGACCACGAACAGCAGCACGGGCCACACCCGCTCTGCGATCGCGCCGACCTCGTCGAGGCTCAGCACGCCGAAGGCGACGGCGATCGCGCCGAGCGCCAGCAGCACCGCACCCGAGATCGCCGTTCGCACCCACCCATTGTGGGGGTCGCGAGCCCGGAGCCCTTGGCACGCGACGATAGACTGGCGGGATGGAACCCGACCGATCGACCCGCACCCCGGCGGCGACCGTCGGGGCCGCACGGCTCGCCGGCGCGCGAACGCGTCAGGCCTGAGCGGGCGGGGCGCATGGGCGCCCGAAGCTGAGCGATAGCCTTGATTCCGAGCCACCTCTGGAGATTCCCTTGACTGACGTCGATCTCCCGTCGGACGTGTCGTACCCCGCCGACGGTTTCGCCCTGTTCCCCGATCGCTCCGTCGTCGCGCTGCGCGTGAACGGCGAGCTGAAAGACCTCTCGACGGTGGTGACCGAGGCCGACGCCGTCGAGCCGGTCACCGTCGACAGCGCCGACGGCCTCAGCATCCTGCGCCACTCCACGGCGCACGTGCTCGCGCAGGCCGTGCAGCGCATCCGCCCGCAGTCGAACCTCGGCATCGGCCCGCCCATCGAGAACGGGTTCTATTACGACTTCGGCGTCGACGAGCCCTTCACCCCTGAAGACCTCAAGGCGATCAAGAAGGAGATGGAGCGCATCGTCCGCGAGGGCCAGCGGTTCGTGCGCCGGGTCGTCACGGCCGACGAGGCGCGCGCCGAGCTCGCCCACGAGCCGTTCAAGCTCGAACTGATCGACCTGGCCGGCGGACCCGGTTCGGGGGCGGATGCCGCAGAGGGCGCCTCGGCCGAGATCGGGGCCGGCGAGCTCACGATCTATGACAACGTGACCCGCGACGGCGAGACGGCGTGGAAAGACCTCTGCCGCGGCCCGCACGTGCCTGGCACCCGCATGGTCGGCAACGGCTGGGACCTCACCCGCGTCGCCGCCGCCTATTGGCGCGGCAGCGAGAAGAACCCGCAGCTGCAGCGCATCTACGGCACCGCGTGGCCCACGAAGGACGAGCTGCGCGCCTATCAGGAGCGCCTCGCCGAGGCCGCGCGCCGCGACCACCGCAAGCTGGGCGTCGAGCTCGACCTCTTCTCGTTCCCCGAGGAGATCGGGCCTGGGCTGTCGGTCTTCCACCCCAAGGGCGGCATCATCCGCTACGAGATCGAGCGCTACATGCGCGAGCGGCTGCTGGCGAACGGCTACGAGGTGGTGAACACCCCGCACATCACCAAGGCAGACCTCTTCATGACCAGCGGTCACCTGCAGTGGTACGCCGAGGGCATGTACCCCCCGATGCAGCTCGACGAGATCGTGGACGCAGAGGGCAACGTCACGCGCAAGGGCCAGGAGTACTACCTCAAGCCCATGAACTGCCCGTTCCACAACCTGATCTTCCGCTCGCGGGGGCGCAGCTACCGCGAGCTGCCGCTGCGTCTGAGCGAGTTCGGGTCGGTGTACCGCTACGAGAAGAGCGGCACGCTGTCGGGCCTCACGCGCGTCCGAGGCATGACGCAGGACGACACCCACATCTACGTCACCGCCGATCAGGTCAAGGGCGAGCTCGAGCACAGCCTCGAGTTCGTGCTGCAGACCCTGCGCGACTACGGCCTGAACGACTTCTACCTCGAGCTGTCGACGAAGGAGGAGGGCAACCCCAAGTTCATCGGCGACGACCGCCTCTGGGCGGAGGCGACCGAGACCCTGCGCGAGGTCGCCGAGGCGTCGGGCCTCGAGCTCGTGCCCGACCCGGGCGGGGCGGCGTTCTACGGCCCGAAGATCTCGGTGCAGGCGCGTGACGCGATCGGCCGCACGTGGCAGATGTCGACGATCCAGCTCGACTTCAACCAGCCCGAGCGCTTCGAGCTCGAGTACACCGGCCCGGATGGCGAGAAGCACCGCCCGGTGATGATCCACCGCGCCCTCTTCGGCTCGATCGAGCGGTTCTTCGCGATCCTGCTCGAGCACTACGCCGGCGCCTTCCCGGTGTGGCTGGCGCCCGTGCAGGTGGTCGGCATCCCGGTCGCCGACGACTTCGCGCCCTACCTCGACGAGATCATCGCGAAGCTGCGGGCAGCCGGCGTGCGCGCCGAAGTCGACCACTCCGACGACCGCATGCAGAAGAAGATCCGCACGCACACGACGCACAAGGTGCCGCTGCAGCTCATCGCGGGCGCGCAGGACAGCGCCGGCGGCACGGTGTCGTTCCGCTTCCGCGACGGCACGCAGACCAACGGGGTGCCCGTCGACGAGGCGATCGCCCTCATCCGGCGCGCGATCGACGGCAAGAAGCTCGTCGACACGGCGGAGGATCTGGCATGACAGCGGATGCTGCCGCCACCGGCCCCGCCGCGGAGCCCGTCGACGGGCTCGAGGCGGCAGCATCCCTTCCCGGCGTCCCCGACGCGTTCCAGCGCCTGTGGACGCCGCACCGCATGGCCTACATCAATGCCGGGGCCGACGTGCACCGCGGTGACGGGTGCCCGTTCTGCGCCGCACCGGAGAAGGCCGACGCCGATGGCCTGATCGTGCACCGCGGGCGCACGGCGTACGTGCTGCTGAACCTCTTCCCCTACAACTCGGGGCACCTGCTCGTGTGCCCCTACCGCCACATCGCGACCTACGACCAGGCCACGGCCGAAGAGGTCGCCGAGATCGGCGAGCTCACCCAGGTCGGCATGCGGGTGCTGCGCAGCGTCTCGCGCTGCGACGGCTTCAACATCGGCATGAACCAGGGCGCCGTCGCCGGAGCCGGCGTCGACGAGCACCTGCACCAGCACATCGTGCCGCGGTGGGCGGCCGACGCGAACTTCTTCCCGATCATCGCCCGCACCAAGGCCCTGCCGCAGCTGCTCGGCGAGGTGCGCGAGGCCGTCGCCTCGGCCTGGCCGCAGGCCTGAGCGCGGGCACGGCCGTCGGCCTGGCCGCCGGCCCGACTTCGCCAGATCAGGAGATCTCGCCGGCACAGGTCGATCCGTGCGAGAGCGACCTGTATCAGCGAGATCAGGAGATCTCGCCGGGGCAAGGGGCGGGTCAGCGCACGCGGGTGACCTCGAACTGCAGGCGGGGGTGTGCGTAGAACTCCTGCGACTCGACGAGCTGCAGCTCGCGCTGCCCCGAGTCGTAGGTGGTCTGCAGCAGGTCGTAGACGCTCGAGACCGTCTTGGCGAGAGCGGATGCGGCATCCCCGTTCGCGCGGTAGTGCGCCGTGAAGAGGGCGGCGGTCACGTCGCCGGAGCCGTTGGCCTTCATCGGGATGTGCGGGGTCTGCACGATCCAGGCGCCGTCGCCCGTGACGGCGAGCATCTCGATCGTGCCCTCGGGGCGGTCGGGCCGCTCGACCGAGGTGACGAGCACCGTCGACGGCCCCATCGCGCGGGCGGCGTCGGCCGAGGCGAGGGTGGATTCGAGATCCGAAGGCTCGGTCTCGGTGAGAAAGCCCAGCTCGAACTGGTTCGGCGTGATGATGTCGGCATGCGGCACGACCCGCTCTCGGAGCAGGATCGGGATGGCCGGTGCCACGAAGCATCCGCTCTTCGCGTTGCCCATGACCGGGTCGCACGAGTAGACGGCCGAGGGGTTGGCGGCCTTGACGCGGGCGACGGCGTCGAGGATCACGTCGCCGATGCCCTCGGAGCCCTGGTAGCCGCTGAGCACGACGTCGATCTCGCCGAGCACGCCGCGCTCCTCGATGCCCGTGATGACCTCGCGCACGTCGTCGGGCGAGATGAGCGGCCCCCGCCACGCGCCGTAGCCGGTGTGGTTGGAGAAGTTCACCGTGTAGACCGGCAGCACCTCCACGCCGATGCGCTGCAGCGGGAACACCGCGGCCGAGTTGCCGACGTGGCCGTAGGCGACGGCCGACTGGATCGAGAGGATCTTCACCGCTCGATCATCCCACCTCGCGCGGCGCCGCAGCGCCGACCGCGGCGGCCAGGTCGACGGCGAGGCGCTCCGCGTCCTCGTCGGTGAGATCGTGCACCGTCAGCCGCAGGCGCGATGCCGCGGCCTCGTCGGCGAGCACGAATTCGTCGCCGGAGCGTGCGAGCCAGCCGCGGCGCATGAGCTGCTCGGTCACCGCGCGCGCCGGCACCGGCAGACCGACCCAGAGGTTGAGCCCGTCGACGGCGGTCGCCTCGATGCCGTGGGCGACCAGGCGCTGGGCGAAGGCCGTGTTGCGCGCCGCGTAATGCGCCGCGGCCGAGCGGACGCCCGCTGCCACGGAGCGGTCGGTCAGCAGCGCGTGTGCGAGGCGCTGCAGCAGATGGCTCACCCACGTGGTGCCGGGGCTCAGGCGCATCGCGAGGCGCTGCGCCGTGTCGGGGTCGCTCGCGGTGACCGCGAGGCACATGTCGGGACCGAGGAACTTCGACACCGAGCGCACGAGCGCCCAGCGGCGGTGGTCGGGGCCGATGAGCGAGTGGTAGGGCTGCGACGAGAGCATCGAGAAGTGGTCGTCTTCGATCACCATCACGAACGGATGCTGCGCCAGCACATCGCGCAGCGCCTGCGCGCGCTCGGCGCTGAGGCTCGCCCCTGTGGGGTTCTGTGCGCGCGGCGTGCACACGACCGCGCGGGCTCCCGCCTCGAGCGCCGCGCGGAGCCCATCGACGGTCATGCCCTCGGCGTCGACCGGCACCGGCACCGGGCGGTAGCCGCCCAGGCGCACGGTGTTCATGCTGGACAGGAAGCACGGGTCTTCGAGGGCGACGGCGTCGTCGCGAGTGAGGGTCTGGGCCAGCAGTCGCTCGATCGCGTCGGAGGCGCCGCTGGTGATGGTCAGGCGCATCGGGCGGTCGCCGACGGCCTCGCGCATCCAGGCCGTCGCCCAGTTCTCGAGGTCGCGGTCGATCACCGGCTCGCCGTAGAGCACGGGGCGGCCCGCCATGCCCGCGAGCGCAGCGGAGGGGTCGGGGATGAGGTCGGGGTCGGGGTTGCCGGTGCCGATGTCGCGCAGCACGGTGCCGGCAGCGAACCCCTCCTGCGCGACGGGGGCGAGCCCCGCGACCCTGGTGCCGCCGCGGCCGCGGCTGACGACGAGCCCCGCCTGGGCGAGGTGGCGGTAGGCGGCGACGACGGTGTTGCGGTTCACGCCGAGCCGGTCGGCGAGGCTGCGCACCGGTGGCACGGCCTCGCCGGGGCGCAGGTCGCCGCGCTCGATCAGCTCCCGCACGCTGTCGGCGATCTCGGTCGCCGTGGAGCCCGCGATCGGCGCGGTGGTGTCAGCATCCGTCGTCATGTGTCCTCACCCCGCTCAGCCTACGTCGTGGGCCATGCTATCTTTTGGCCTAGGCCAATCCCGAGTCATTTCCGAGGAGTCATCGTGTCCGCATCCACCACCGGTTCTTCCCGCGTCAAGCGGGGTCTCGCCGAGATGCTCAAGGGCGGCGTCATCATGGACGTCGTCACCGCCGACCAGGCCAAGATCGCCGAAGACGCCGGCGCTGTGGCCGTCATGGCGCTCGAGCGGGTGCCCGCCGACATCCGCGCGCAGGGCGGAGTGTCGCGGATGAGCGACCCCGACATGATCGACGGGATCATCGAGGCCGTCTCGATCCCGGTGATGGCCAAGGCCCGCATCGGCCACTTCGTCGAGGCGCAGGTGCTGCAGGAGCTCGGCGTCGACTACATCGACGAGTCCGAGGTGCTCTCGCCCGCCGACTACGTCAACCACATCGACAAGTGGGGCTTCACCGTGCCGTTCGTGTGCGGTGCGACCAACCTCGGCGAGGCGCTGCGGCGCATCAACGAGGGCGCGGCGATGATCCGCTCCAAGGGCGAGGCCGGCACGGGCGACGTGTCGGAGGCGATGAAGCACATCCGCAAGATCAAGGGCGAGATCGCCGCGCTGACGTCGCTGTCGAAGGACGAGCTGTACGTCGCGGCGAAAGAGCTGCAGGCGCCCTACGAGCTGGTCGCAGAGATCGCCGAGACCGGCACGCTGCCGGTCGTGCTCTTCGTCGCGGGCGGCGTCGCGACGCCGGCGGATGCGGCCATGATGATGCAGCTGGGCGCCGACGGCGTGTTCGTGGGCTCGGGCATCTTCAAGAGCGGCAACCCGGCCGAGCGCGCCGCGGCGATCGTGAAGGCGACGACCTTCTACGACGACGCGAAGGTCATCGCCGACGTGTCGCGGGGCCTGGGAGAGGCCATGGTCGGCATCAACGTCAGCGACCTTCCGGCGCCGCACCGCCTGGCCGAGCGCGGCTGGTGATCACTCACCCTCGCGTCGGAGTGTTCGCCCTGCAGGGCGACGTGCGCGAGCATGCCCGCGTGCTCACGGGGCTGGGTGCCGAGGTCTCGCTCGTGCGGCGGCCCGACGAGCTCGCCGCCGTGCAGGGACTCGTCATCCCCGGCGGCGAATCGAGCGTCATCGACAAGCTCGCGCGCGCGTTCGGGATGCAGGGGCCCCTGCGCCAGGCGATCGCCTCAGGTCTGCCGGTGTACGGCACCTGCGCGGGGCTGATCCTCCTCGCCGACCGCATCACGGGCGCGATCGACGGCCAGGAGACCCTCGGCGGGCTCGATGTGACCGTCGCCCGCAACGCCTTCGGCAGCCAGGTCGACTCGTTCGAGACCGAGCTGGCGGTCGCGGGTTTCGACGGGCCGCCGGTGCACGCCGCGTTCATCCGCGCGCCGCTGGTCACCGAGGTCGGACCGCGGGCGACGGCACTCGCCGCGCTGTCCGACGGGGGAGTGGTGGCCGTGGCGCAGGGGGCGCTCCTGGGCACCGCGTTCCACCCCGAGGTCTCGGGCGAGACGCGGTTCCACGAGCTGTTCCTGCAGAACGTGCGCGCGGCCTGACGCTCAGGCGGCGGCCAGCCGCGCGATCGCGGCCACCGTGAGGTCGACGTCGTGCGGCGTCGTCGCCCACGACGACATCGAGCACCGCAGCACGGCGCGCCCTCGCCACTCGGCGCCGGTGAGAGCCGCGGTGCCGTCGGCGAGGATCGCGGCCCCGAGCGCGCGGGTGCGTTCGTCGTCGTCGAGGCGGAACATCACCTGGGTGTAGACGACGTCGTTGACGATCTCGACGCCCGGCACGGCGCGAAGCCCCGCCTCCAATCGCCGCGCGTTCTCGACGAGGCGGTCGACGAGCGCGGCGACGCCGACACGGCCGAGCGCGCGCAGCGCCGCCCACACCGGCACGCCGCGGGCGCGCCGCGACAGCTCGGGGGTGACATCCCACGGATCGAGGCTCGAGTACACGAGGTAGTCGCCGCCGGCGCGGAACATCGCGATCGAATCGGCGGGATCGCGCACGACGGCGATGCCGCAGTCGTAGGGCACGTTGAGCGTCTTGTGCGCATCGGTCGTCCACGAATCGGCGCCGTCGAGGCCGGAGGTCAGGTGCGCGAGTGCGGGGGAGGCTCCCGCCCACAGGCCGAAGGCGCCGTCGACGTGCACCCATGCCCCGTGCGCCTTCGCCATCGGCACCAGCTCCGCGAGCGGATCGAATGCCCCCGTGTGCACTTCGCCCGCCTGCAGGCAGACGATGGTCGGCGCGTCGGATGCGGCTGCCAGCGCCTCCGCGAGCGATGCCGGCAGCATCCGCCCCTGGTCGTCGGCGTCGACGACCACGAGCTCGTCGAGACCGACGCCCGCGAAGCGCAGGGCGCGGTCGATCGAGCCGTGGCGGTGCGCGCCGACGATCACCCTGGTCGTCGGCGCCCCGCGCAGACCGCTGCGGGTGAGATCCCAGCCCGCGCGGCGCAGCACGGCGTGCTGGGCGACCGACAGGCACACCCAGTTCGACATCTGCGCACCTGTGACGAAGCCCACCGAGGCGGTGGCCGGCAGCCCCAGCAGGTCGCAGATCCAGGCGCCGGCGACCCGCTCCATCGCGACGGCGGCGGTGGTCATGGTGCTCGAGCCCGCGTTCTGGTCCCAGGCCGACACGAGCCAGTCCGCAGCGAGCGCCGCGGGGAGGGTGCCGCCGATGACGAAGCCGAAGAAGCGGCCGCCGGGAATGCCGACGAGCCCCGGCCCCGCCCGCTCGGCGAGGTCGGCCACCACCTGCTCGGCGTCGGCGCCGCGCGCAGGCAGGGCGCCCCCGAACGCGTCGACCATGGTCTCGAGATCAGCTCGCGGCCACACCGGGCGGTTGTCGAGTCCTGCCAGGAACTCCACGGCGGCGCGGTGGGCGGCCTCGAGCGCGCGTGCCCGCTCGTCCATGTCTGTGAAGTGTCGCCGAGGGCGGACGCTGATACAAGGGGCGCCGCGGTGCACGGCGGTCGCGGCATCCGGTCGCCTAGAATCGATCCCATGTCCGGACACTCCAAATGGGCGACGACCAAGCACAAGAAGGCCGTCATCGACGCGCGCCGTGCCAAGTCGTGGGCCAAGCTCATCAAGAACATCGAGGTCGCCGCCAAGCTCGGCGGCGCCGACCTGCAGGGCAACCCGACCCTGTTCGACGCGGTGCTGAAGGCGAAGAAGACCTCGGTTCCCAAGGACAACATCGACCGCGCGATCAAGCGCGGCGCCGGCATCGGCGGCGAGTCGGTCGAGTACTCCTCGATCATGTACGAGGGCTACGGCCCCAACGGCGTGGCCCTCATGATCGAGTGTCTGACCGACAACAAGAACCGCGCGGCCGCCGAGGTGCGCACGGCCCTCACCCGCAACGGCGGGACGCTGGCCGACCCCGGGTCGGTCGCCTACAACTTCACCCGCAAGGGCGTCATCGTCGTCGGCGGCGAGGGCACCAGCGAAGACGACGTCATGCTCGCCGTGCTCGAAGCCGGCGCAGAAGAGATCGAGCCGCACGCGCAGGGCTTCGAGGTCATCACCGAGGCGTCCGATCTCGTGACGGTGCGCACGGCCCTGCAGGAGGCCGGCATCGACTACGAATCGGCCGACGTGGAGTTCGTGCCCAACCTCAAGGTCGAAGTCGACGCCGACACGGCGCGCAAGGTGTTCCGCCTCATCGACGCCCTCGAAGACAGCGACGACGTGCAGAACGTCTTCAGCAACTTCGACCTGACCGCCGAGGTGCAGGCCGAGCTCGAGAACGACGAGTGACGCGAGCCCGGTCAGTGCCGCGCGCCTGGGCCCCGACGTCGGAACCCGCGCCTAGCGTGGGGGAGTGATCTCCCGCCGCACCGGAACCCTGCGCGTGCTGGGCGTCGACCCGGGGTTGACCCGGTGCGGCGTCGGCGTCGTGGATGTCGCGGCCGACCGCTCGGCGTCGCTTGTGCACGTGGGCGTGGTGCGCTCCGACCCCGGCATGCCGATCGAGCAGCGACTGGCGGCCATCGCCGCCGGCATCCGCGCTGTCGTCGACGAGCACGGACCCGCCGTGATCGCGGTGGAGCGCGTGTTCGCCCAGCACAATCGCGAGAGCGTCATGGGCACGGCGCAGGCCAGCGGCATCGCGCTGCTGGTCGCCGGCGAGCGGGGCCTTCCGGCCGCGACGCACACGCCCACCGAGGTCAAGGCCGCCATCACGGGCTACGGCCAGGCCGACAAGCGGCAGGTGCAGACGATGGTCGCCCGCGTGCTGCGACTCGACGAGCTGCCCCAGCCCGCCGACGCCGCCGACGCGCTCGCACTGGCCCTGTGCCATGCGTGGCGGGGCGGCGCCCCCGCCGCGGCATCGTCGAGCGCACTCACCCCCGCGCAGCGCGCGTGGGCGGATGCCGAGCGTCTCGCGCGCCGGTGACCCGCGCCGGCGACGGCGGGGCGGCGCGCGTGTCGCTCGAACAAACCTCCGAATCGGAACGTAGGCTCGGGGCATGATCTCTTCACTGCGCGGCCGGGTGCTGCACGTCGACGCCGACTCCGTGATCGTCGAGGTGGGCGGTGTGGGGTTCTCGGTGGCCGTTCCCGCACCCCTGGCCAGGGCGACGCACACAGGCACCGAGCTGCACCTGCACACGAATCTCGTCGTGCGCGAAGACGCGCTCTCGCTGTTCGGCTTCGAGACGAGGGAAGAGCTCGTCGTGTTCACCCAGCTGGTCTCGGTCACCGGGGTCGGACCCAAGTCGGCGCTCGGAGTGCTCTCGACGCTGACCGTGCCGCAGATCGCCGACGCCGTCACGAGCGACGACGACGCGCCGTTCCGCCGGGTGTCGGGCATCGGCCCGAAGACGGCGAAGCTCATCGTCGTGCAGCTGGCCGGCAAGCTCGCGCCGTCTGTCGCGACCGCGCCGGGGACCCCGGCGGCACCGATCGGAGTCGTCGACCAGGTCGCCCAGGCGCTCGTGGGGCTCGGCTGGTCGGAGCGCACCGCCGCCGAATCCGTCGCGGCGGTCGCGGAAGGGGCGAGCGAGGCAGACCGCAGTTCGGTGCCCGCGCTGCTCCGGCTGACGCTGGCGGCACTGGGACCTGCGCGACAGGGGGCAGGGCGTGGATGAGCTGAGAGACGCCGACACGCCCGTCGACGAGACCGAACTCGCCATCGAGGGTGCGCTGCGCCCCGCGTCGCTGTCGGAGTTCGTCGGCCAGCAGAAGGTGCGAGGCCAACTGCAGCTGCTGCTCGAGGCCGCCCGCATCCAGCAGCGTCCCGCCGACCACATCCTGCTGTCCGGCCCCCCTGGCCTCGGCAAGACGACCCTCGCGATGATCGTCGCCCACGAGAGCGGCAGGCCGCTGCGGCTGTCGAGCGGCCCCGCGATCCAGCACGCCGGCGACCTCGCGGCGCTGCTGTCGAGCCTGACCCCCGGCGAAGTGCTCTTCATCGACGAGGTGCACCGCATGGCGCGCTCGGCCGAAGAGATGCTGTACCTGGCCATGGAGGACTTCCGCATCGACATCATGGTCGGCAAGGGCGCCGGCGCCACCAGCATCCCCCTCGATCTCGCCCCCTTCACCCTGGTGGGCGCGACGACCCGTTCCGGTCTGCTGCCCAACCCGCTGCGCGACCGGTTCGGGTTCACCGCGCACCTGGAGTACTACGAGGCCGAAGAGCTCGAGCACGTGCTGGAGCGATCGGCGCGGATGCTGGGGGTCGAGCTTCCCCCCGCGGCGCGCGCCGAGATCGCGCGCCGCTCCCGCGGAACCCCCCGCATCGCCAACCGGCTGCTGCGGCGGGTGCGCGACTATCTGATCGTGCACGCCGACGGTGCCGCGAGCACCGCCGCCGTGGACGCGGCGCTCGACCTCTACGACGTCGACCGCATCGGCCTCGATCGCCTCGACCGCGCCGTGCTCGAGGCGCTCGTGCGCCGCTTCCGCGGGGGGCCGGTGGGACTGAGCACCCTCTCGGTCGCGGTGGGTGAGGAGGCCGAGACGATCGAGTCGGTCGTCGAGCCCTACCTCGTGCGGATCGGCTTCATGGGGCGCACCCCTCGAGGCCGGGTCGCGACTCCCGAGGCCTATGCGCACCTGGGTGTGCCGCACGCGGACTCGGTGCTGAGATTCGATGACCTATAATC
Source organism: Microbacterium fluvii (assembly GCF_025515205.1). GTDB lineage: Bacteria > Actinomycetota > Actinomycetes > Actinomycetales > Microbacteriaceae > Microbacterium > Microbacterium fluvii. Next base: position 1,148,422 of record NZ_JAOPFX010000001.1, read on the forward strand.
GCTGAAGGCTCACGGCGCGCTGTCGCGTGTGCGCCAACCTCCCCGAAAGGTCTTCCCCCTCATGGCTGATTGGCTCCTGCCAGCCCTCCTCGTCGTCCTGCTCGTCTTCATGTTCTGGAGCTCGCGCCGCCGCATGCAGAAGCAGAAGCTCGAGCAGGAGGAGAAGGCCGCCCAGACCGTCCCCGGCGCGGAGGTGCTGCTGCAGGGCGGCCTCTACGGAACGATCGTGTCGTTCGACCCCGAGAACCTCGATCAGCCGGCCGTTGTCGAGATCGCCCCCGGCGTCGAGATCAAGGTGCACAGCCAGGCGATCCTGCGCGTCGTGACGCCCAGCGAAGACGAGACGGTCGAAGCCGACGGCTCGCACGACGAGCTGCCCGCCGAGCCGCACGTGGAGACCCTCGACGAGACGGCCGCGCGCCTCGCCGACGAGGGCAAGCCCGACACCGACACCAAGCCCCAGGCCTGACCCGACCCGCCCGTTCGGGCACCCGAGAAAGCTGACCGCACGTGGCGACATCCACCCCTGTCCGGCACGCCTGGCGCGCGCTGACCACGCTCCTGGTGATCACGGCCGTTCTGTTCGGCATCAACGCGCTCGGCGTGTACGTGTTCGGCAAGAGCTCGTGGACCCCTGAACTCGCGCTCGACCTGCAGGGCGGCACCCAGATCGTGCTGGAGGCGCAGACCGCCGACGGCGCGGCGCCGTCGGCAGAGCAGCTCGACCAGGCCGTGACGATCATCCGCCAGCGCGTCGACGCCTCCGGCGTCGGCGAGGCCGATGTCACGACCGAGGGCGGCAAGAACATCGTCGTGCAGATCCCCGGCGAGGCCGACGAGGCCACGCGTGAGCGCATCGAGGCCTCGGCCCAGCTGCAGCTGCGCGCCGTGCTCTACACGGGGGCCCCGGCCAACACCTACGTCGGTGAAGACGGCACGGCGACGCCCTACCCGACGCCAGACCCTTCGCTGAACTCGACGCCGACCGCCTCGCCGAGCAACGGCAGCGACCCCGCGTGGATCACCGACGCGCTGTACGCCGAGTACCTCGCATACGACTGCACCGATCCCGCCAACGACCCGGCCAGCGCCCCCGAAGACGAGCCGCTGATCACGTGCGACGCGACGGGGAGCGTCAAGTACATCCTCGGTCCGGTCGAACTCGACGGCACCTCGATCACCGATGCGAGCGCGGGCCTGGACCAGACCAACGGCCAGTGGACGGTCAACCTCAAGTTCGACGAGGCGGGCACCACCACCTTCGGCGAGATCAGCCAGCGCCTCTACGGTGCCGAGGAGCCGCTGAACCAGTTCGCGTTCGTGCTCGACGGCTCGGTGCTCTCGGCGCCCTCGATGAACGCCGTGATCCTCGGCGGCAACCCGAGCATCTCGGGCTCGTTCACGCAGGACACCGCACAGACCCTCGCCGACCAGCTCAAGTACGGCGCCCTGCCGCTGAGCTTCGAGGTCGTCAGCTCCGACACCATCTCGGCGACGCTCGGCTCGCAGCAGCTGCAGATCGGCCTCATCGCCGGCCTCATCGGCCTCGCGCTGGTCGCGGTCTACTCGCTGATCACCTACCGCGCCCTCGGCTTCGTGATCATCGCGTCGCTCGTGGTGATGGCGGTGCTCACCTACATCACGATCTGCATCCTGGCCTGGCGCCTGGGCTTCCGCCTGTCGCTGGCCGGCGTCGCGGGTCTGATCGTGACGATCGGCTTCACCGCCGACTCGTTCATCGTCTACTTCGAGCGCATCCGCGACGAGCTCCGAGACGGCAAGTCGATCACGGGCGCCGTCGAAGACGGGTGGGGGCGCGCCAAGCGCACGATCTACATCTCGAAGTCGATCAACATCCTCGCCGCGGTGGTGCTCTACATCCTCGCCGACGCGACCGTCAAGGGCTTCGCGTTCACGCTCGGCCTGACCACGGCGATCGACATCCTGATCTTCATCATGTTCACCCACCCGGTCATGCAGCTGCTGGCCCGCACCCGGTTCTTCGGGTCGGGGCATCCGCTCTCGGGTCTCGACCCGACGGCGCTCGGCGCCGTCTACCGCGGCCGGGCGCAGTTCCGCGCGCCGGCAGCCGCCACCGCCGGCAAGACGCAGGCCGAGCGCCGCGCCTCCCGGTCGCGCGGCGAGGCGGAGCGACGCCAGACCATCGCCGAGCGCAAGCAGGCGGAGATGTCGGCGCAGAACAGACCCGGCAAGGCGACGGAGGGAGACGACTGATGCGCTCCATGAATCAACTCGGCAACGACCTGTACACGGGCAAGACCTCTTTCCCGTTCGTCGGCAGGCGCAATGTCTGGTTCCTCATCGCGGCACTGCTGGTGATCGGCTCGGTGCTCGTGCCGCTCGTGCGGCCGGTGCAGTTCTCGATCGAGTTCACCGGCGGCTCGCAGTTCACCGTCTCGGGTCTGTCGAGCCCGGATCAGTCTGTCGCGACGGATGCTGTGCACAGCGTCGTCCCCGATGCGACCACCAAGGTCACCACCGTCGGCGACACGGCCGTGCGGGTGCAGACCGACCAGATGACCCCCGACGAGACGCAGGCGGTGACCGCCGCCCTCGCCGAGGCGTACGACGTGCCCACGAGCGAGGTGACGGCCTCGTTCATCGGACCCAGCTGGGGCGCCGACGTGACCAGGCAGTCGCTGTGGGGTCTGGTGATCTTCCTGGCGCTGACCTTCCTGATCCTCGCCCTCTACTTCCGCACATGGAAGATGTCGGCCGCGGCGATCATCGGCGTCGTGGACGTGCTGATCATCACGATCGGCATCTACGCCCTGGCCGGGTTCGAGATCTCGCCGGCGGCGGTGATCGGGTTCCTGACGATCCTCGCCTATTCGCTCTACGACACGACGGTCGTCTTCGACAAGATCCGCGAGAACACAAGCGAAGACGGAGAGGTCTCCGGACGCACGTTCGGCGAGTCGGTCAACCTCGCGGTGAACCAGACCCTCATCCGCTCGATCAACACGACCGTCGTGGCGATCCTGCCGGTGGGTGCCATCCTGTTCATCGGCGCGTTCTGGCTCGGAGCCGAGACGCTCAGCGACATCTCGCTGTCGATGTTCGTGGGCATCATCGTGGCCGCCTACTCGACGCTCTTCGTCGCCGCGCCGCTGTACTCGCTCTTCCGCCAGAGCGAGCCGGAGCTGCGCAAGAGGGACGAGCGGGTGCTCGCCGCACGCACGCGCGCCGGCATCCCTGCGTGAATCCGGGCATCCGAGGCCGGGCGTAGGATTGAGCCGTTCAGCGGAGGGGAGGATTCGGATGGCTGAGACCGTCCCGTCCGCCCAGTCCTCCTCGCTGCGTCGGCTCGTTCCGCGCATCTTCTCGCGGTCGGCCCGGCGTGACGACGTCGAGCAGCTGCTGCGCACGGTGCGCACGCACCACCCTCGAGGCGACCTCTCGATCATCGAGCGCGCCTACGAGGTCGCGGCCAAGGCGCACACGGGGCAGCAGCGCCAGAGCGGCGAGCCCTACATCACCCACCCGCTGGCGGTCGCCCAGATCCTCGCCGACCTCGGGCTCGGTCCCAAGGCGATCGCGGCCGCACTGCTGCACGACACCGTCGAAGACACCGGCTACGGCCTCGACGAGCTGACCGCCGAGTTCGGCGACGAGGTCGCGCTGCTGGTCGACGGGGTGACCAAGCTCGATAAGGTCAAGTACGGCGAGAGCGCGCAGGCCGAGACGGTGCGCAAGATGATCGTCGCGATGTCGAAAGACATCCGGGTGCTCATCATCAAGCTCGCCGACCGACTGCACAACGCCCGCACGTGGGGCTTCGTGCCGCCCGAGAAGGCGGCCAAAAAGGCGACCGAGACTCTCGAGATCTACGCTCCGCTGGCCCACCGCCTCGGCATCCAGACGGTCAAGAGCGAGCTGGAAGACCTCTCGTTCGCCGTGCTGCACCCGAAGCTCTACGCCGAGATCGAAGACCTGGTCAAGCAGCGCACTCCCCAGCGCGAGCAGTACGTGCACAACGTCATCGAGGCGGTCGAAGCCGACCTGAGAGAGCTGCGCATCCGCGGCCGAGTGATGGGCCGGCCCAAGCAGCTGTATTCGGTGTACCAGAAGATGGTGGTGCGCGGCCGCGAGTTCGACGACATCTACGACCTCATCGGCATCCGCGTGCTCGTCTCGAGTGTGCGCGACTGCTACGCCGTGCTCGGGGCCATCCACGCGCGCTGGACGCCGCTGCCCGGTCGCTTCAAGGACTACATCGCCACCCCGAAGTTCAACCTGTACCAGTCGCTGCATACGACCGTCATCGGGCCCGGCGGCCGCACCGTCGAGATCCAGATCCGCACGAACGAGATGCACCAGCAGGCGGAGTACGGCGTCGCTGCGCACTGGAAGTACAAGGAGCAGGTCAACGGCGGCAAGAGCGGCAAGTCGACCGACACCGACATGGCGTGGCTCGCGCACATCTCGGACTGGCAGGCCGAGACCGCCGACCCCGGCGAGTTCCTCGATTCGCTGCGGTTCGAGATCGGCGCCAAGGAGGTCTACGTCTTCACGCCCAAGGGGCGTGTGATCGGCCTGCCCAAGGGCGCCACTCCCGTCGACTTCGCCTACGCCGTGCACACCGAGATCGGGCACCGCACGATGGGCGCCAAGGTCAACGGGCGGCTCGTGCCGCTGGAGACGGAGCTGTCCAGCGGCGACGTCGTCGAGGTGTTCACCTCGAAGAACCCCGACGCGGGCCCCAGCCAGGACTGGCTCGGATTCGTCAGGAGCACGCGGGCGCGCAACAAGATCCGCGGCTGGTTCACGAAGGAGCGCCGAGAAGAGGCGGTCGAGCAGGGCAAGGAGGCGATCGCCCGCGCGATGCGCCGGCAGAACCTGCCGCTGCAGCGCCTCATGAGCCAGGACTCCTTCGCCGAGGTCGCCCATCAGCTGCGCTACGAAGACGTGTCGGCCCTCTACGCCGCCGTCGGCGAGGGGCACGTCTCGACGCAGTCGGTGATCGAGAAGGTCACGGCGCTCGTGCGCGCCGAGGAGGACACCTCGACGGGCGTCATCGATCTTCCGCATGTGGGTCGATCCCGTCAGCCCCGCAACGGCGACTCGGGTGTGCTCGTGCGGGGAGCTCCCGACATCCTCGTCAAGCTCGCCAAGTGCTGCACTCCGGTGCCTGGCGATCAGATCGTCGGGTTCGTCACGAGGGGGAGCGGCGTCTCGGTGCACCGTGCCGATTGCACGAACGTCAAGTCGCTCATGCAGGACCCCGAGCGGCTCATCCCGGTCGAGTGGGCGCCGACGACCAAGAGCGTGTTCCTCGTGCAGATCCAGGTGGAGGCGCTCGACCGCTCTGGCCTGTTGAGCGACATCACGCGCGTGCTCAGCGAGCATCACGTCAACATCCTCTCGGCGTCGGTGCAGACCAACAACGACCGGCTGGCGCTGAGCCGCTACGTCTTCGAGATGGGCGACATCGTGCACCTCGATCGGGTGCTCAACGCGGTGCGCCGCATCGACGCCGTCTACGACGTCTACCGCGTCACGTCTTCCTGAATCGCCTTGAGCAGCCGCATGGCCGCGCCGCGGTGCGGCAGCGGACCGCGTTCGTCGAGCCACGCCAGGGTGCGTTCGATCAGCGCCGGTGCTGTCGCCGCGAGCAGCTCGGCCGCCGCGCGATGCTCGTCGTCGGGCATGCGGGCGAGGTCGGCCAGTGTGCGTTCGGGCGTGGTCACCCGCACGCCGCCCACGACCATCAGATCGCGCTCGTCGACACGCAGATCGCGGTAGACGAATCGGCGCCCCACGACGTGGTGCAGCCGCCGGTCGACGGCCCGCTGCACGGTGTGCCGACCCGGCGGCTCCGGCAGCGCGCCGTGGATCCAGGCGGCGCTCAGATGGGTCGCCGCGAGCGTGTCGCCCAGCAGCGCCTCCAGCGATCGCGCACGCAGCGCCGGGGTCTCGACCGCATCGGCCGGAAGGTAGGCCTCGCCGAGTTCGACGACGTGCCCGTCGAGGCACGCCGCGGTCAGCTCAGCCTCGGAGAGGCGGGCGCCTGCGAAGAAGAGGAACGGCGAGGGCATACCGCGAGTGTGCCCCGAGCGCGCGCGCCGTGCCTGCTCCGTCCGCAGTCTGTGGACAGCTCCGCGCCGCCGCGCGGCGGGGGAGGAGCGGATGCCGCCGCGCGCCGGCGCGCCGCGGGTCAGCCGCCGAGTGCCGTCAGCCAGGTCTTGCGTGCGGCGAGCGCCTCTTTCGCCTTCGCGGCAGCGGCCTTGTCGCCCGACTTCTCGGCGGCGGCCAGCTCGGCCTCGAGCTTGTCGATCGCGTCCGTGAGCTGGCGCGTCATGTCGTTCGCCCGCGCCTTGGTCTCAGGGTTGTTGCGCTTCCAGTCGACGTCTTCGCGCTGGCGGAGGGCCTGCTCGACCTTGCGCAGCTCGTCGTCGAGGGCTCGCTCCCGATCACGCGGGAAGATGCGGCCGATCTCGTCCCAACGGCGCTGGATGCCGGTCAGAAGCGTGCGTGCCTTCGCGAGCTCCCGCTCGTCTGCGACGGCCTTCGCCTCGTCGAGCAGCTGCTTCTTGGCGTCGATCTTCTCGACCGAGGCGGCAGCATCCGCGGCCTCGCGGTCGCTGCGCGCACCGTACAGGGCGTCGCCGGCGGCCTTGAACCGCGCCCACAGGGCGTCGTCGGCCTTCTTGCCGGCGCGGCCTGCGGTCTTCCACTGGTCGAGCAGCGTGCGGTAGTCGCCGATGCCGTCCTCGCCCTTGGGCGCGAGCGCTTCTGCGCGCTCCACGAGACGCGCCTTGGCGTCGCGAGCGGAGCGGTGGGTCTCGTCGAGCTCGGCGTAGAACTCGCGACGGTGCTTGTCGACGATCGAGCGGGCGTCGCGGAACCGCTTCCACAGCTGCTGCGCGATGCCCTTGGGAAGCCGCGGACCGTTCTGCTGGTGGTTCTGCCAGCTGTCGAACAGCGCCGTCAGCTCGGCTGAGGCCTGCTTCCACTGCACACTGCGCGGGTCGCGGGCCGCGAGCGCTTCGGCCTGCTCGACGAGCACGGTGCGCTCGCGGATCGCCTCGTCGACGGCCTCTCGCGCCGCGGCGGCCTCGGAAGCGGATGCCGTGGCCAGCTCGTCGGTGAGCACCGTGAGCCGCGCCTCGAGCGCGGCGAGGTTGCCCACCGCCGCGGCGCCCGACACCTTCTCGCGCACGGCGATCGCCGTGGCACGCAGGTCGGCGGCCGATGCGCCGCCACCGCGGTGGCGCTGCTCGAGCAGCACGACCTCGGCGGCGAGGTCGGCGTACTTGCGCTCGAAGTAGGCGAGGGCCTCGGCGGGCGTGCCGTCGGGGTATTGCCCCACCTCGCGCCACTGGTCGCCCTCACGCACCGACACGGTGCCGTCGTCGGTGACACGACCCCACGGCTCGGCGTCATCGGCGACCGGCGCGGCGGGAGCAGCAGGCTTCTTCGGCGCAGACGGCACCGGGCGCGGCAGTGCGGACGGGCGCGGAACCGGGGTCGGACGCGGGGCGGCGGGAGCGGGTTCCGCCGTCTCGGGCTCTGCCGTCTCGGCTGCGGGCTCTTCGGCCGCGGCGGGCTCTTCGGCGGCCACCGGCTCTTCCGACTGCGCGGCGGCCGGCTCTGCGCCGTCGGCGGCGGGCTCGTCGGCCGACGGGTCGTCGGAGGCGATCGCCTCTTCCGGCGCCGGAGCGGCGGCGGTCTCGGGGACGGCGGCGTCTGCGGCCTCGTCGGCGGGGTTTTCGGGAGTCGAATCTGCTGCGGCAGTCACGGGATGCACCTCATCGCGGCTCACGCCGCCTGTGGGGGATGGACGCGCCCCAGCCTAGTACGGCGGGCGCGCGGCGACACGGGCGTGCGGCGCGTTACGGGGTCGCCGTCGGTGTGGCGGCGTCGCTGGCCGTGGGCTCGGGCGTCGCGCTGTCGGTCGGTGCGGGAGTGCTCGTGGCCGACGGGGTGGGAACGGGCTGGCCGGGGCCCACCGAGAAGTACGCCCACTGCGCGCCGAGGATCGCGACGATCAGCACGGCGCCGATGACGGCCGCCATGACGTTGTCGCGGGTGCGCCGGTGCTCCTGCGCCTCATGGAGCTGCTGCCGAGCCTGATACAGCCGGGCGCGCTCGCGTGCCTCGCGCGCGGCGCGATCCTTACCCACTGCGGCCACGGGCCCCTCCTCTGCGTTCGACGCACGATCCTACGCACCGCGCCGATGCGTCTCAAAAAGCCGCGGTGTCGGCCGGGCCGATTAGCCTGGACCGGTGAGCTCACCCACCGCGCTGTTCCAGGGGCAGACGCCGCTCGCGGTGCGGATGCGGCCCACCTCGCTCGACGAGGTCGCCGGCCAGTCGCACCTGCTGCGGCGCGGCTCGGCGCTGGTGACCCTCGCCGATCCCGAGGCGTCGGCGCGCTCGGCGAGTTCGGTGATCCTGTGGGGCCCGCCTGGCACCGGCAAGACGACCCTCGCCCAGGCGATCGCACGATCGTCGGGGCGGCGCTTCGTCGAGCTGTCGGCGGTGACGGCGGGCGTGCGCGACGTGCGCGAGGTGATGCAGGAGGCCCTCACTCAGCGCGACCTCTACGGCGCGTCGACGATCCTCTTCCTCGATGAGATCCACCGCTTCACCAAGGCCCAGCAGGACGCCCTGCTCCCCGGCGTCGAGAACGGCTGGGTCGTGCTGATCGCCGCGACCACCGAGAACCCCTCGTTCTCGGTGATCTCGCCGCTGCTCTCCCGCTCGCTGCTGCTCACCCTGCGCCCGCTCACCGACGACGACCTCGGCATGCTCGTCGACCGCGCGGTCGAAGATGCCCGAGGGCTCGCCGGCGCCGTGGCGCTGCTGCCCGAGGCCCGAGAGGCGCTCGTGCGGCTGTCGTCGGGCGACGCGCGGCGCGCACTGACGGCGCTGGAGGCGGCCGCATCCGTCGCCGAGACCGGGGCGACGGCCGACGCGGATGCCGATGCCGACGACGCCGAGCAGGCACGCGCCGAGGTGCCAGAGGTCACCGCCGAGCACGTCGCGCAGGCCGTCGACCGCGCACTGCTGCGCTACGACCGGCAGGGCGACGAGCACTACGACGTCATCAGCGCGTTCATCAAGTCGATCCGCGGCTCCGATGTCGACGCGGCGATGCACTATCTGGCGCGCATGGTCGAAGCGGGCGAAGACCCTCGGTTCATCGCGCGGCGCCTGATCATCTCGGCCGCCGAAGACATCGGGCTGGCAGATCCTCAGGCGCTGCAGATCGCGGTGGCCGCCGCCGACGCCGTGCAGTTCATCGGCATGCCGGAGGGCCGCATCCCGCTCGCCGAGGCCACCGCGTATCTCGCCACCACCGCGAAGTCCAACGCCGCCTACCTCGCGATCGACAAGGCGATCGCCGACGTTCGTGCCGGCGGCTTCGGCCGCGTGCCGGTGCACCTGCGCGACGCGCACTACCCGGGCGCCAAGCGCCTCGGCCACGGCAAGGGCTACGTCTATCCGCACGACAGCGAGATCGGCGTCGCCGCGCAGCAGTATCTTCCCGACGAGCTGCGAGGGCGTCGCTACTACGAGCCCAAGGCGCTCGGGGCCGAGCGCGAGGTGCAGGCGAGGGTCGAGAAGATCCGCCGCATCCTGGGGGAGTGATCGGGCTGTGACGACTTTCGAGCTGCGCCCGTGGGCGCACCGCGACGCCGAGGCGCTCGCGCGCGCCGTGCGCACGACCCCTGACCTCGATCGGCAGTTCGGCGGCGACGCGCCTGCGGCGCTGGATGAGGCGCAGCGGTGGATCGCGACGCAGCTCGCGACGACCGACACGCACCGCGGCTGGGCGATCACCGCCGACGACGTGCCGGTCGGCAGCATCGGCCTGTCGCACATCGAGCGCCGTCACGGCACCGCGTGGGCGCACTACTGGCTCGCCCTCGACGCCCGCGGGCAGGGTCTTGCCACCCGTGCCCTCGCCTCGGCGGCGGAATGGGCGTTCGCGCAGGGCCTGCACCGGCTCGAACTCGGCCACCGCGTCGACAACCCGGCGTCGTGCCGGGTCGCCGTGCGCGCGGGGTTCGGCGCCGAGGGCGTCGAGCGCGAGAAGCTGCGCTACGGGGATGCGCGCTTCGACGTCGAACTGCACGCGCGCCTGGTGGGCGACGCGGACCCCGGCGTGCAGCCGCTGGAGTTCGCCGCGCCGTCGTGGGAGGACAGGGTCGCGGCGGTCTGGGCGGATGCCGCGGCCCTCGAATGACCGCATCCCGTCGCCGACCGCGCCTCTGATAGACTTGACCGGCTCGAAACGGAGTTTTCGGGCATCCCCTCTCTTCTGAACCACCTTCCGGCATGCCCCGGCGTGCAGCCCGGACAGGGCGAAGACAGGGAGATACGTCCGCGAGCCGTGACAGTCACGGCCGCGTCATCGAAAGGAAACTTCGTGGCTACGAAGTCCCAGGACCGCCGCAAGGTCCGCCTCTCCCGTGCGCTCGGCATCCCGCTGACGCCGAAGGCCGCCCGCTACCTCGAGAAGCGTCCCTACGCTCCGGGCGAGCACGGCCGCACCAAGCGCAAGCAAGACAGCGACTACGCCGTCCGCCTTCGCGAGAAGCAGCGTCTGCGCGAGCAGTACGGCATCCGCGAGAAGCAGATGCGCAACACGTTCAACGAGGCCCGCCGCAAGGACGGTCTGACCGGTGAGAACCTCGTCGAGCTGCTCGAGATGCGTCTGGACGCGCTCGTGCTGCGCGCCGGCTTCGCCCGCACCACGGCGCAGGCCCGCCAGCTGGTCGTGCACCGTCACATCCTCGTCGACGGCCAGCTCGTCGACCGCCCGTCGTTCCGCGTGAAGCCGGGTCAGCTCATCCACGTCAAGGCCAAGAGCGAGGGCACCGAGCCCTTCCAGGTCGCAGCCGCCGGCGGTCACGCCGAGGTGCTGCCCCCGGTTCCCGGCTACCTCGAGGTCGAGCTCGACAAGCTGCAGGCCAAGCTCGTGCGTCGCCCCAAGCGCGCCGAGGTTCCTGTCACCTGCGAGGTGCAGCTCGTCGTGGAGTACTACGCGGCTCGATAAGGCGCGTTTCGTCTCGCTTCGCTCGTTCGACGAGCGGGGCATGAAGGGCGTCGGGGAGACCCGGCGCCCTTCGTCGTATCCGATTACGATGGACGGTGCCGCGTGTGCGGCCTGAGAAGGGGTCACGATGAAGAACGTCCTGTGGTTCGTGCTCGGCATCGCCGGCGGCTTCGTCGTCGCGCACTTCATGAACAAAGACCCCCGAGGCCATCAGGTGCTCGCCGAGGTCGACGCCCGCATCACAGAATTCACCGATCGCATCGGCGAGGCCTACCGTGAGCAGGAGGCCCGCCTGGCCGACATCGTCGACAGCGCGAAGGATGCCGCATCCGATGCCGTCGACAGCGCGAAGGACGCCGCCTCCGGCGCTCTGGACAGCGCGAAGGATGCCGTCGCCGAGGCCGTCGACACCGTCTCTGACGCCGCACGCAAGCTCGCCGACTGACGTCGGCTCCGATTCCCCTCGTCCCCGCCGGGGACACGCACGCCCACCCGAGGAACACCCCCACGCATATGAAGACCGCCGAGATCGCGCGCCGCTACCTGGATTTCTTCGAGAAGAACGGTCACACCATCGTGCCCTCGGCCTCGCTGGTCACCGACGACCCCGCGCTGCTGTTCACCGTCGCCGGCATGGTGCCGTTCATCCCGTATCTGTCGGGTGACGTTCCCGCGCCCTATCCGCGAGCGGCCGACAACCAGAAGTGCATCCGCACCAACGACATCGAAGAGGTCGGCAAGACCCCGCGGCACGGCACGTTCTTCCAGATGCTCGGCAACTGGTCGTTCGGCGACTACTTCAAAGAAGGAGCGATCCGCTTCGCCTGGGAACTGCTCACCAGCGCCGAGGAGGACGGCGGCCTCGGCTTCGACCCGAACGACCTCTGGGTCACCGTCTACGAAGAGGACGACGAGGCGCACGATCTCTGGCTGCGCCTGACCGACCTGCCCGCCGAGCGCATCCAGCGCCTGGGCAAGGACACGAACTATTGGTCCACGGGTCTGCCGGGGCCCGCAGGCCCCTGCTCGGAGATCTTCTTCGACCGCGGTCCCGCCTACGGCATCGACGGCGGTCCCGCGACCGACGACGACCGCTACGTCGAGATCTGGAACCTCGTGTTCATGCAGTACGAGATCACCGACGTGCGATCAAAGTACGACTTCACGATCGTGGGCGAGCTGCCCAACAAGAACATCGACACCGGCATGGGCCTCGAGCGGATCGCCTTCATCAAGCAGGGCGTCGACAATATGTACGAGACCGACCAGGTCCGCCCCGTGCTCGATGCGGCGGTCGAACTCAGCGGCAAGACCTACGGTGCGAACCACGAAGACGACGTGCGCTTCCGCGTCGTCGCCGACCACGTGCGCTCGGCGCTCATGCTGCTGGCCGACGGCGTCACGCCCTCCAACGAAGGCCGCGGCTACATCCTGCGCCGGCTCATGCGCCGAGTCATCCGCGCGATGCGCCTGCTCGGTGTCGACGGGCCGACGTTCGCGACACTGTTCGCCGTCTCGCGCGACGCCATGAAAGAGGCCTACCCCGTCGTCGAGAGCGACTGGGAGCGCATCTCGCAGTACGCCCTCGCCGAGGAGGCGACCTTCCTGCGCACCCTCGCTGCCGGTTCCGAGAACCTCGACGCATCGATCGCGGCGGCGAAGGAGGCCGGGGTCACCCGGATCGGCGGTGCCGAGGCGTTCCTGCTGCACGACACCTACGGCTTCCCGATCGACCTGACGCTCGAGATCGCCGAAGAGGCGGGCCTATCGGTCGACCGCGACGCCTTCGACACCCTCATGCAGGAGCAGCGCGCCCGTGCGAAGGCGGACGCCCGCTCGCGCAAGCGTCAGCTCGCCGACACGAGCGTCTACCGCGACTACCGCGCGCAGGGCGAGACCGTCTTCACGGGCTACACCGACCTCGAGACCTCGTCTCGCGTGCTCGGCGTGCTCGTCGACGGACTCTCGGTCGACCGCGCGACGACCGGTCAGATCGCCGAGGTGATCCTCGCCGAGACGGCGCTGTACGCCGAGAGCGGCGGCCAGGTCGCCGACAAGGGCGTCATCGTGGGCCCCGGCTTCGAGCTCGAGGTGCTCGACGTGCAGAAGCCCGTGCCCGGACTCATCAGCCACACCGTCGAGGTGACCACCGGCGAGGTCGCGGTCGGCGAGCCGGCGACGACCGTCGTGGACGCGGTGAACCGCCGTGCCGCGCAGCAGGCGCACTCCGCCACCCACCTCGTGCACGCGGCCCTCCGTGACACGCTCGGCAAGAGCGCGACGCAGGCCGGCTCGCTCAATCGCGCGGGCTACCTGCGCTTCGACTTCGCGTGGGGACAGGCGCTGTCGGCCGACACGCGCACCGAGATCGAAGAGATCGCCAACAACGCGGTGCGCGACAACCTCGAGGTGACCACGCGCATCATGGGCCTCGACGAGGCCAAGGCGCTCGGCGCGATGGCGCTGTTCGGCGAGAAGTACGGCGACACCGTGCGCGTCGTCGACATCGGCGGCCCGTGGTCGCGCGAGCTGTGTGCGGGAACCCACGTGGCCTCCAGCGCCGAGGTGGGCCTCATCAACCTCGTCGGCGAGTCATCGGTGGGCGCCTCCAACCGCCGGGTCGAGGCGCTCGTCGGACTCGATGCGTTCCGCGAGCTCGCCGCTGAGCGCGCGATCGTCTCGCAGCTGACCGCGAGCCTCAAGACCCCGCGCGACCAGCTGCCCACGCGCATCGCCGAGCTCGCCGCGAGTCTGAAGGCCGCCGAGAAGAAGATCGCGCAGTTCGAGGCGAAGGCGCTCGGCGACCGGCTGCCCGCGCTCGTCGCTGGCGCGTCCGCCGAAGGCCCCTACCGAGTCGTCGCCGAGTCGCTCGGCACGGCGTCGTCGGCCGACGACGTGCGCACGCTCGCGCTGCAGGTGCGCGACCGGCTGGGCTCCGAGGCGGCGGTGGTGGCTCTGGTAGCCGCGATCGACGGTCGACCGGTCGTGATCGTCACGACGAACGAGGCCGCCCGTGCCGCCGGCGCCAAGGCCGGCGTGCTCGCCAAGGCCGCGGCCGCGGCGCTCGGCGGCGGCGGCGGCGGTCGCGACGACATCGCGCAGGGCGGCGGTGCGGACGCTGCGGCGCTGCCGGCCGCGCTCGCCTCGGTGAAAGACGCCCTCGGGGCCGCATGAGCGGGTTCCGCCGCGGGGTGCGCCTCGGCATCGATGTCGGCAGGGCGCGCGTCGGCGTCGCGCGCTGCGACCCCGACGGGATGCTGGCGACGCCGGTCGAGACCGTGCCGCGCGACGACGCCTCCGTGGCGCGGGTACTGGCCCTGTCGGTCGAGCTCGACGCGGTCGAGGTGCTCGTCGGGCTCCCGCTGAACATGCAGGGCGACGACACGGCCTCCACGCACGACGCGCGCGAGTTCGCCGCGGCGCTGGCGAGCGCGGGCGATCTGCCGGTGCGGCTCGTCGACGAGCGCCTCAGCACCGTCTCGGCCCACGCCCAGCTGCGCCAGGCCGGGCGTTCGCAGCGATCGTCTCGTAGCATTGTGGATCAGGTCGCCGCCGTGGTCCTCCTTCAGCAGGCACTCGATGTCGAGAAGAGCACCGGCAGGCCGCCAGGAACCCCCGTCTCACCCAGCCAGGAGCCCGCCTGACATGCCCGAAACGCCGTCGCCCGACGACCAGTTCGCGGATCTGTTCCAGAAGCTCCCCGACCCCGCTGCGCGCAGCGGCTCACCTGAGCAGCCGACCGCCCCGCTGTCGCGCCGAGAGGCGCGCGAGGCCGCCGCGCGTGAGGAGGCGGCGCCGGCGCAGCCCGCCGCGGCCGCATCGGTGCAGGCGACTCCGGGCGAATCGACGCCGGCGGCGCCCGCATCCGCCCCGCGTTCTTCGACGAGCGGACTGGACGACCTCTTCAGCGGGCACCGCTCCACCGACGACATCGGCCGCACCCCGCCGCCGCCCGACAAGCGCCGTCGCCGGATCGGCGGCTGGATCGCGCTCGGCATCGTGCTGGTCGTGCTCGGCGGCATCGCCGCCGGCGGGCTGTGGGTGTGGAACACCTACGAGGACAAGATCCGCGAGGTGATGGGCTGGGAGGAGCCCAAGGACTACGAAGACGGGCTCGCCCACGGCGAGGCCGTGCTCACGATCGTCTCCGGCGACACCGGGCAGTCGATCTCGCAGAGCCTCTACGAAGAGGGTGTGACGAAGACGTCGGAGGCGTTCTACGACTACCTCATCGACTCGGGGCAGAACCCCACCTTCGAGCCGGGCTCGTACGGACTGCAGCTGCAGATGACCTCGGCGGCGGCGCTTGCGGCGA
Source organism: Microbacterium fluvii (assembly GCF_025515205.1). Lineage (GTDB taxonomy): Bacteria > Actinomycetota > Actinomycetes > Actinomycetales > Microbacteriaceae > Microbacterium > Microbacterium fluvii. The sequence continues at coordinate 1,163,766 of NZ_JAOPFX010000001.1, forward strand.
TCCAGGATCCCGAGAACCGTCTCGAGAACACCGCACAGCTGCGCGAGGGCCTCACCGTCGATCAGTCGCTGACGATCCTCGCCGAGGGTCTCGGCATCCCCCTCGAAGACTTCCAGGCGGCGATCGCCGACCCGGCGGCGTATGGCGTCGACGTCGACTCTGCGATCGCGGACGCCGGCGGGCAGCCGCTGGAGGGCTGGCTGTTCCCCGCGACCTACACCTTCGGCCCCGACGTGACCGCCGAAGAGGTCATCCAGACGCTCGTCGACCGCACCGTGGAGTCGCTCGACAACGCGAACGTGCCGGAGGCCGACCGGCAGGAGATCCTCACGATCGCCTCGATCATCCAGCGCGAGGCGCGGTACGAAGACGATTTCTACAAGGTCTCGCGCGTGATCCAGAACCGCCTGCAGCCAGGCAACCAGGAGACCTACGGGTACCTGCAGATGGACTCGACGGCGCAGTACGGCTACGGCGAGATGCACGACGGGACGGCGAGTTCATCGGCGGAGGCCCTCGCCGACGACAACCCGTGGAACACCTACAAGGTGCAGGGGCTGCCCGTGGGGCCGATCTCGAACCCGGGCGACACGGCGATCGACGCGGCGATGCATCCGGCCGACGGCGATTGGCTCTACTTCGTGACGGTGAACCTGAACACCGGTGAGACGGTGTTCACCTCGAACCTCGCCGATCACGAGAAGGCCGTGGCGCAGTGGCAGGCGTGGTGTGCCGACAACCCGGACGCGGGGTGCTGACCGGAACGCGGCTCGCGGTGTGGGGCGACCCCATCGCGCACAGCCTGTCGCCCGTGCTGCACGGCGCCGCCTATCGCGTGCTCGGACTCGACTGGACCTACGAGCGGCGGCAGGTGCCCGAGTCGCTGTTCGACGAGTTCCTCGCGGGCCTCGACGAGTCGTGGCGCGGGCTGTCGTGCACGATGCCGCTCAAGGCGGCGGCCTTCGCGGCCTCGGCCGAGCGCGACCGCCGCGCCGAGCTCACCGGGGCCGTCAACACGCTGCTGCTCGAGCCCGCCGGCATCCGCGGATTCAACACCGACGTGGGCGGCATCGTGCGGTCGCTGCGCGAAGAGGGCGTGGACCGCGTCGACGACGCCCGCATCGTGGGCGCCGGCGCGACGGCGGCCTCGGCTCTCGTCGCGCTGGCCGAGCTCGGCGCGACGCACGTGGAGGTGGTCGCCCGGCGCCCTCTCGCCGTCGCGCCGCTGGAAGAGCTCGGCGATCGCCTCGGCGTCGTGGTGCTCCCCGTGCCCTTCGACGCCGCGGGGCACGCGGCCATGCCGGTGACGATCGCCGCGCTCCCAGGCGGAGCGCGGGTGGCCCCGGCATCCGTCGAGGCGCTGCGCGATGCAGGGGGCCTGCTGGTCGACGTCGTCTACGGGCACTGGCCCACCGCGCTGTCGGCCGCGTGGGAAGACGCGGGCCTGCGCGCGGTGTCGGGCCTCGGGATGCTGCTGCACCAGGCCCTGCTGCAGGTGCGGGTCTTCGTCGGCGGCGACGTGGAGGCGCCGCTTGCGGGCGAAGACGTCATACTCGCCGCGATGCGCGAGGCCCTGGCCGGGCCCGTGGGAGGATAGAGCAATGCTCCGCGTGCTCACCGCCGGCGAATCGCACGGTCCCGAACTGGTCGCCATCATGGAAGGACTGCCCTCGGGCGTCCCGATCTCACGGGCGGCGATCCAGGCCGATCTCGCCCGCCGCAAGCTCGGCTACGGCCGCGGCTCTCGGATGAAGTTCGAAGAGGACGAACTCAGCATCTCGTCGGGCGTCGTGCACGGCACGACACTCGGCAGCCCGATCGCGCTGCGCATCGGCAACACGGAGTGGCCCAAGTGGGTCGAGGTGATGAGCGCCGATCCCGTCGATCTCACCGACCGCTCGCGCGGGCGCGGCGCCGCGCTGACCCGGCCCCGCCCCGGTCACGCCGACCTCGTCGGCATGCAGAAGTACGGGTTCGACGAGGCGCGGCCGATCCTCGAGCGGGCGAGTGCCCGCGAGACGGCGGCGCGCGTGGCCCTCGGCGCGCTCGCGCGCGCCTTCCTGGGCGAGCTCGGCATCCGTCTGGTCAGCCACACCCTTTCGATCGGCCCCGTGCAGGTGCCGGAGGGCGCGCCGCTGCCCACCCCCGACGACGTCGACGAGCTCGACGCCGATCCGCTGCGCTGCTTCGACGGCGCCACGAGCGCCCGCATGGTCGCCGAGGTCGACGACGCGCGCAAAGACGGCGACACGCTCGGCGGCATCGTCGAGGTGCTCGCCTACGGTCTGCCGCCGGGGCTCGGGTCGCACGTGCACTGGGACCGGCGCCTCGACGCCAAGCTCGCACAGGCGCTCATGAGCATTCAGGCCATCAAGGGCGTCGAGGTCGGCGACGGCTTCGAGACGACGCGGCGACGCGGCTCCGCCGCCCACGACGAGCTGTTCTCGACCGCCGACGGCATCACCCGCTCGAGCGACCGCGCGGGTGGCACCGAAGGTGGCATGTCCACCGGCACCGTGCTGCGCGTGCGGGCGGGCATGAAGCCGATCGCGACGGTGCCGCACGCCCTCCGCACCATCGATGTCGCCACCGGCGACACGGCCTCTGCCCACCACCAGCGCTCCGACGTCTGCGCCGTGCCGGCGGCCGGTGTCGTCGCCGAGGCGATGACCGCGATCGTGCTGGCAGAGGTCGTGCTCGAGAAGTTCGGCGGCGACAGCGTCGCCGAGACCCGCCGCAACATCGAGGGCTACCTCGCCGCCATCCCCGCGGCACTGCGCACGGCCGCCGACAGCGACGCGGCGCTGCTCGAGCATGACCCCCGCTGACGCACGCGCGATCGTGCTGGTCGGGCCGATGGGCGCCGGCAAGACGAGCGTCGGGCGCCGCGTCGCACGCGCGCTCGGTGTGCCCTTCAGCGACACCGACAAGATCGTCGTGCGCGATCACGGACCCATTCCCGAGCTTTTCGTCACGCACGGCGAAGCACGGTTCCGTGAGCTGGAGCGCGCGGCCGTGGCGGAGGCCCTCTCGACGGGGGGAGTGGTCGCGCTCGGCGGCGGGGCGGTGCTCGACGCGCAGACCCGTGCCGCGCTGGCCGAGCACCGGGTGGTGCTGCTGACCGTCGCTCCGCACATCGTGTCGTCGCGGATCCTCGGGTCGGGGCGGCCGCTGCTGGCGGGAGACGACGACCCGATCGCTCGCTGGCGTCGCATCTATCAGGAGCGCAGACCGGTCTACGAGCGGGTGGCCGACGTCACGTTCGACACCTCGTCCGGGCCGCTGTCGAACGTCGTCGCCGACATCGTCGCCTGGGCGCAGGCCCCATCCACCGAGGAGGAGCGTTGACCGAGACCACCAGCATCCGGGTGACCGGAGACAAGCCCTACGAGATCCTCGTCGGCCGCGGCATCCTGGCGCAGCTGGGCGAGGTCATCCCTGCCGCCGCCCGCAAGCTTCTCATCGTGCACCCGCCGACGCTGCGCGAGCGTGCGGAGCAGCTGCGTGAGCAGCTGCAGACCGCCGAGCGCGCGGTGCTGCTGGCCGAGATCCCCGACGCCGAAGCGGGCAAGCGCGTCGAGGTCGCCGCATTCTGCTGGCAGGTGCTCGGTCAGGCCGATTTCACCCGCACCGATGCGATCATCGGGTTCGGCGGCGGAGCCGTGACCGACCTCGCCGGGTGGGTCGCCGCGAGCTGGCTGCGCGGCGTCGCGGTCGTTCAGGTGCCCACGACGGTGCTTGCGATGGTCGACGCCGCCGTCGGCGGAAAGACCGGCATCAACACGGCCGAGGGAAAGAACCTCGTCGGAGCGTTCTGGCCCCCGCACGCCGTCGTCTGCGACCTCGAGTTGCTCGACTCGCTCAGCCGCAACGAGCGGGTCGCCGGCTTCGCCGAGGTCGTCAAGGCCGGATTCATCTGGGCGCCGGAGATCCTCGACATCATCGAGGCCGACCCCGAAGCCGCCGTCGACCCGACGACCCCCGGATTCCGCCGTGCCGTCGAGCTGGCGATCGACATGAAGGCCCGCGTCGTCGGAGAGGATCTGCGCGAAGCCGGGCTGCGCGAGATCCTCAACTACGGCCATACCCTCGGTCATGCGATCGAGCACGCGGAGCGCTACCAGTGGCGCCACGGCGCAGCGATCTCGATCGGCATGGTCTTCGCCGCGGAGCTCTCTCGCCTGGCCGGTCGCCTGAGCGACGAGGTGGTGCAGCGGCATCGCGACATCCTCGGCTCGCTCGGGCTGCCGATGACCTATCGGCCGGGCGCGTGGCAGCAGCTGCTGGCGACGATGCAGCGTGACAAGAAGGCGCGCGGCGGGATGCTGCGCTTCATCGTGCTCGACGACCTCGCGCGCCCCACGGTGCTGCAGGCTCCCGACGAGTCGCTGCTGTTCGCGGCCTACCAGGAGGTCGCGGGGTGACCACGCCTCCTTCCGTGCGGCGGGTTCGCGCGGGGGAGTGGAGGATGGTGCGCGACCTTCGCCTCGCCGCAGTGGGCGACCCTGATGCGTCGATCGCGTTCCTCACGACGCTCGCCGAGGAGTCGGCTCGAGACGAGCGCTTCTGGCGTGAGCGGACGGAGAGTGCGGCCGACAGCGTCGATGCGGCACAGTTCGTCGCGATCGTCGAGGAGGAGTGGGTGGCGACGGCCACAGTGCTCGTCCGCGCCGCAGGGACTCGCGACCACCTCGGTCACGAGGTCACCGAGCGTCGTGCCGACGTGGTGGGCGTATACGTGGACCCCGCCCACCGCGGCCACGGGTGGGTGAGGATGCTCTTCGACCGGATCTCCTCGTGGGTCGTTCCCTCGGGAGTCGGCGCCCTCCACCTCGACGTGCACGCGGAGAACGCCCGTGCACAGGCCGCGTATCGCAGGGCCGGCTTCGCGCCGACCGGTCGCACGTTCACGGGCCCGATCGGCCCTGAGCTCGAGACGCGGCGCGATCTCACCCCGCCGATCTCGTCTCGCTGACGCCCTGGTCGCCCCTGCCCGGCTCGCCGCCGCACTTGTGCTGCGGTGGCGTGGCCGTTCCCTCATCGAGCGTCTTCCCTCCCGTCGCATGTCTTCTCTCCCGTCGCGAGTCTTCCCTGCCGTCGCGTGTCTTCTCTCCCGTCGCGAGTCTTCCCTGCCGTCGCGTGTCTTCTCTCCCTTCGCGTCTCTCCCTCCTGCAGCACGTCCCCTCCCACGACACTCCCGCGTTGATGTCACCTCGTCATCAGTTCGGGAGTCGCGGGGAGTGATGACCAGAGTCCGGGGGCGTGTGTCGAGGTCTGATGTGGGGCGCGGGAGGAGGGACGGAGGACGTCGCGCGGCGGCCGTGTCGGTGGGCAGTGGCATCCTCGCGGCATGCAGGCAAGCGAACCCGGGGTCGCCGCGGATCGGTTCGACCTCTCCGGCCATGTGAGGCGGGCGAGGCGCCGGGGCGACCTCAGTCAGCGTGATCTCGGCGCGGCGACGGGGATCGACCAGGCCACCATCGCCCGGGTCGAGCGGGGCCGTGACCTCGGTGTGCGGGCGTTGGAGCGGATCCTCGCGACGGCGGGCCTGAGCCTCGCCGTCGTCGACACGACGGGAGCCCCCGTCGCACCCATGCCCGACGATGTGTTCCACGACCGGGCGGGGCGCCGGCGGCCGGCGCACCTCGACGTGCACGCCGCACCGGAGCTCCCCACCATCCGGATGCTGCTGCACGACTGCGACCCGATAGGCAGCAGCGAGGCGTGGCACCATCAGCGTCGGGAGCGCGATCGCCTCCGCGGGCGGAGCGGTGACGATGCCGCGACGGAGCAGCTGACGACGGGTGTGGCACGCGAACGGCTTCGGAAGACGCGGATGCCGCGCCCGCGCACAGTGACGCAGGACGCGGCATCCGCTGAACCGGGTTCAGGCGGTGACGAGCTGATCCTTCTCGGCGCGCAGGCCGAGCTGAGCGGTCGGCACGTCGCGCGTCTCACGGGCGGTGAGCGCGCTGGCGGCGGCGATGAGCGCGACCACGGCGGTGAAGATGCTGATCACGACCCAGCCGCCGTCGGCCACGCCGCCGAGCGCCGTGACGATGGCAGGGGTGAAGCCGGCCAGCAGGAATCCGAGCTGGGTGCCGATCGCCATGCCCGAGAACCGCACGCGGGTCGAGAACATCTCGCCGTAGAACGAGGGCCAGACCGCGTTGGCCGCGGCGTAGCCGCACGAGAACGTGAGCACCGCGAGCACGAAGGTGAGCACGGTGTTCCCGCCCGACATCGACAGCATGTAGAAGGGCATCAGCGCGGCAGACGACAGGGCGCCGTAGATGAACACGGGCTTGCGGCCGATGCGGTCGGCGAGCTTGCCGAACAGGGGCTGGGTGCCCAGCGCGAAGAAGTTCGCGACGACGACGAGCCACAGGGTCAGGCTCTCGGCCAGACCCACCTCCTTGCCGTAGGCCAGGGCGAGGTTGCCGAAGACCGTGGAGACGGCCGCGATGAACGCGCAGCAGATGACGCGCAGCACGTCGCGCCAGTGGTCGCGAAGGAGCGGCACCAGCGGCACGCGGGCGATGCGGCCCTCGGCCTTGGCGGCCTCGAACTCGGGCGTCTCGTGCAGCGAGCGGCGGATGAAGTAGGCGACGAGCACGACGACCGCGCTCAGCCAGAACGGGATGCGCCAGCCCCACGTGTATTTGATCTCGTCAGGCAGGGCCACGACGGGGATGAAGATGAGCGCCGCGAGGATCTGCCCGCCCTGGGTGCCCGTGAGCGTCCAGGACGTGAAGAACGAACGGCGGTCGTCGGGGGCGTGCTCCAGCGTCAGCGAGGAGGCACCGGCCTGCTCACCGGCAGCGGACAGACCCTGCAGCAGCCGGCAGAGCACGAGCAGCACGGGGGCGGCCCAGCCGATCTGCTCGAAGGTCGGGAGGCAGCCGATGATGAAGGTCGAGATGCCCATCAGCAGCAGCGTGAACATGAGCACCTTCTGGCGGCCGATGCGGTCGCCGAAGTGCCCGAGGAAGAAGGCGCCGACGGGGCGCGCGATGTAGGCGAACCCGAAGGTCGCGAACGACATCACGAGGGCGGCTTCGTCTCCGGAGGGGAAGAACACCACGGGGAAGATGAGGGCGGCTGCGGAGCCGAAGAGGAAGAAGTCGTAATACTCGACAGCGCTGCCCATGAAGCTGGCGATCGCCGCCCTCACGGGGGTCTTCCGCGTCGTTGCGGACGTGGTCATGTGTTCTCTCCTATCAGATGAGGATGGGTTGGGGGTCGACAAGGGTCTGGAAATGGCGGGTCATGCGCTCGGCATCCGGGCGCACCCCCGTGATGAGCTCGAAGGCGTCCACCGCCTGGTGCACCGCCATGCGGCCGCCGTCGAGGGTGCGGCAGCCGCGGGCGCGGGCCGCCTGCAGCAGTGCGGTGTCGAAAGGGCGGTAGACGATGTCGGCCACCCAGAGTCCCTCGTGCAGCAGCTCGGGCGGGAACGGCGTGCCCGGGTGCTCCTTCATGCCGGTGGGCGTGCAGTGCACGATGCCGTCGACGCGTCCCAGCAGATCGGGCAGGGCGACGACGGATGCCGCCGCCACGGCGCGCTCGTGGCGTGCGGCCAGTTCGTCGGCGAGCTCGCCGGCGCGCCCGAGGTCGAGGTCGACCACCGTCAGGCGCACGACGCCCAGCCGCAGGAGCGCGTCGGCGACGGCGGAGCCCGCACCTCCCGCACCCATGATGACGACGTCGTCGAGGGCGGCCCCGGGAAGGCCCGCGCGGAATCCGGCCTCGAACCCCGTTGTGTCGGTGTTGTAGCCGATGCGGCCTTCGGGGGAGAAGACGACGGTGTTGACGGCGCCGAGGGCGGCGGCCCGAGGGTCGACGCGGTCGAGGTGGTCGAGCACGAGGCGCTTGCACGGGTGCGTGACGTTCAGCGCGTCGAAGCCGAGGCGCTGCGCCCAGTCGAGGATCTCGCCGATCCGCTCGGGGGCGAGGTGGAGGTCGATCAGGTCGATCGTGCGGTAGACGTAGTCGATCCCGAGCGCGCGTGCCTCGACCATGTGCATCGGGGGCGTCAGAGACGGCGTCACGCCGGTGCCCACGAGCCCGACGAGATAGGGGCGCGGCTGTTCCACGAGCACTCCTTCGTACGTGCGGTCAGTCAGCTATGTACTAACTGGTACGTTCACCATACACGCGATCGGAGGGCTGTCAAGGGTGGGATCGAAACGGCTCAGGCCGACAGCCAGCTGACGACGACGTCGCCGATGACCGACCGGAGGTGCCGGCGCTGCGCCGGATCGGCGAAGTCGAGGCCGAACAGGTAGCCGAACGTCCACCGGTTGGCGACCTGGAACACGCAGTAGGAGCTGATCACCAGGTGCACGTCGATCGCCTCGACTTCGTCGCGGAACACACCGGCTGAGCGACCACGGTCGAGGATCTCGTCGAGCAGCGTCTTGGCCGGCTGCGCGAGGGCGCGCAGGCTCTCGATGCGGCGGATCGACTCGCCGCGGTGGATGTTCTCGATCGCCACGAGCCGCACGAACGCGTCGTTGCCGACGTGGTGATCGAACGTGAGTTCGGCGAGCTGCCGGATGGCCGCGACCGGGTCGGTGCGGTCGACGTCGATCGCGCGCTCGGCCTCGCGGATGCCGCGGTACGCGTTCTCGAGCACGGCCTCGTAGAGGCCCTCTTTGCTGCCGAAGTAGTAGTAGATCATCCGCTTGGTGGTGCGGGTGCGCTCGGCGATGTCGTCGACGCGGGCGCCGGAGTAGCCCTGCTCGGCGAAGACCTGGGTCGCGACCTCGAGAAGCTCGGAGCGGGTGCGTTCGGCGTCTCGCTGGGGGATCGTCACCCTCTCAGGATATTCCCGTTGAATGTACCGGCTGGTACATTGCTGGGCATGCGGACCTCCATCGCGACCGTGTGCGTCAGCGGAACCCTTGCCGACAAACTCCACGCCTGCGCCGCTGCAGGATTCGACGGCGTCGAGATCTTCGAGCCCGACCTCATCGCGGCGCCCGAGAGCCCGGAGGAGATCCGCGCGCTTGCGGAGCGCCTGGGGCTGAGCCTGGATATGTATCAGCCGATGCGCGACGTCGAAGGCGTCGACGAGGAGGAGTTCGCCCGCGTGCTGCGGCGCGCCGAGGCGAAGTTCCGGCTAATGCAGCGGCTCGGCATGGACCTCGTGCTGTGCTGCAGCAATGTCGCCACCGCGACGATCGACGACGACGAGGTGAGCGCGTCGCAGCTGCGCCGGCTCGGCGATCTGGCCGCAGGCTACGGCATCCGCATCGCCTACGAGGCGCTCGCGTGGGGGCGCTTCGTCGACGACTACCGCCGGTCATGGGACATCGTGCGGCTGGCAGACCATCCGGCCGTGGGCATCTGCCTCGACTCCTTCCACATCCTCTCGCGCGGACACGACCCTGCGGCGATCGCCGAGATCCCCGGCGAGAAGATCTTCTTCGTGCAGCTCGCCGACGCGCCGCTGCTGTCGATGGACGTGCTCTCGTGGAGCCGTCACCATCGCCTCTTCCCGGGGGAGGGCGGCTTCGATCTCACGGCCTTCGTCGGCCACATCCTGCGCGCCGGCTACCTCGGCCCCCTCTCGCTCGAAGTCTTCAACGACACGTTCCGTCAGACCGACGCCGCCCGCACGGCGGCGCATGCCCGTCGGTCGCTGCGCTGGCTCGAAGACGGCGTCGCCCGCGCAGGGGCTCTTCCCGATCCGGGCACCGTCGCACTCCTGCCCGACAGCGCAGCGCCGTCGGGGTTCGACTTCGTCGAGATCAAGGCAGAAGACACGTCGGAGGTCGAGCAGGTGCTGGCCGCCGTCGGCTTCACGCCGCGAGGGCGCCACCGCACCAAGCCCGTCACCCTGTGGAGTGCCGGGAGGGCCCGCGTGGTGCTCAACGAGCAGCATGCCCGCGACCTCGCACCGCACCTCGCGGCGATCGGCTTCGAGGTCGACGACGCGGATGCGGTCACTCGCCGTGCGGCAGAGCTGCGCCTGCCGAGGGCCTATCGCCGCACCTATGCGACCGAGCAGCCCCTGCCGGCCGCGGTCGCCCCCGACGGTACGGAGGTCTACTGGGCGCAGGCTCCCGACGCGGGGGAGCCTGCGTGGGTCGCCGAGTTCGAGCACGGCGAGCGCGCGGTGCCCGGTTCGATCGTGCGGGTCGACCACGTGAGTCTCACGCAGCCCTGGCAGGTGGTCGACGAGTCGGTGCTGTTCTACACCGCGACCTTCGCCCTGCGCTCCGAGAGCGCGACGCAGGTCGCCAGCCCCCGCGGTCTCGTGCAGAGCCGCGTGATCGCCTCGCCGGACGGCGGCATCCGCATCCCGCTGAACGTGGCGCCCCCGATCGTCGCCGATCCCGGACCCGCCCGAGGGCTCGCGCAGCACGTCGCGTTCTCGTGCAGCGACGTCGCCGCCGTCGCGCGGCGGGCCAGAGAGCGTGGCCTGGCGCTGCTGGAGATCCCCGACAACTACTACGCCGACCTCGCCGCGCGCACCGATCTCGGAGACGACGAGATCGCGCGGCTGCGTGATCTCGGGATCGTCTACGACACCGACGGCGAGGCGGAGTACCTGCAGTTCTACACGCGCACGTTCGGCCAGGTGTTCTTCGAGTTCGTCGAGCGCCGAGGCGGTTACGGAGGGTACGGAGCGGGGAACGCACCGGTGCGGCTGACGGCCCAGAATGCCTTCGCGGGCGCTGGTAGGGTGCAGCCGTGACCACGCCCCACCGTCTGCTGCTCGTCAACGGCCCCAACCTGAATCTGCTCGGCACGCGCCAGCCCGAGATCTACGGCAGCGACACCCTCGCCGATGTCGAGGCGGTCACCGAGGCTGCCGCATCCGCCCTGGGCTTCGAGGTGCGTGCGCTGCAGAGCAATCACGAGGGCGTGCTCATCGACGCGATCCACGAGGCCAGGACCGACTGCGCCGGCATCGTGATCAATGCGGGCGGGCTCACCCACACCTCGGTGGCCCTGCGCGACGCGCTCGCCTCGGTGGCGCTGCCGGTGGCCGAAGTGCACATCTCGAACATCCACGAGCGCGAACCGTTCCGCCACTTCTCCTACATCACCGACGTCGCGATCGTGCACGTCATAGGCGAGGGCGTGCCCGGCTATGCGACGGCCACTCGGCGCCTCATCGAGGCGATCGCGGGCGTGGCCGAGGGGTGAACGGCTCCGCACGCCGCGGCGCATCTCATTGCGCGTGAGTGCGCGCTGACGTAGACACGGAGCAACCGACGAACGGAGCTCCGATGTACTACAGCAGCGGCAACTACGAAGCATTCGCCCGGCCTCGCAAGCCCGACGGCGTCGACGACAAGTCCGCCTGGTTCGTGGGAGCGGGGCTGGGCAACATGGCCGCGGCGGTGTTCATGATCCGCGACGGCCGGATGGCCGGCGAGCGGATCACGATCCTCGAGGAGCTGAAACTGCCCGGCGGGGCGCTCGACGGCATCAAGTATCCCGAGAAGGGCTTCGTCATCCGCGGCGGGCGCGAGATGGAAGACCACATGGAGTGCCTCTGGGACCTCTTCCGCTCGGTTCCCTCTCTCGAGGTCGAAGATGCGAGCGTGCTCGACGAGTTCTATTGGCTCAACAAGGACGACCCCAACTACTCGCTGTGTCGCGTGACCGAGAAACAGGGGCAGGACGCCCGCACCGACAAGCTGTTCGCCCTCTCGGATGCGGGACAGAAGGAGATCGTGAAGGTCATCCTCGCGACGCGCGAGGAGATGGAGGACAAGCGGATCGACGAGGTCTTCACCGACGCGTTCTTCTCCAGCAACTTCTGGATCTACTGGCAGACGATGTTCGCCTTCGAGACCTGGCACTCCGCCCTCGAGATGAAGCTGTATCTGCATCGGTTCATGCACCACATCGGCGGGCTTCCCGACCTCTCTGCACTGAAGTTCACCAAGTACAACCAGTACGAATCGCTCGTGCTGCCGATGTACCGGTGGCTGCTCGAGCAGGGGGTCACGTTCCTGTTCGAGCACACGGTGACCGACGTGCAGTTCGACTTCTCCGCGGGGCGCACGGTGGCGACCCGGATCGACTGGGTGGCCGGTGACGGGCGGAGCGGGGGAGTCGACCTCACCGAGGACGACCTGTGCCTGGTGACGATCGGCTCGCTCACCGAGAACTCCGACGACGGCGACCAGCACACGCCGGCGCGGATCAAGGACGGCCCCGCGCCCGCATGGGACCTGTGGAAGCGGATCGCGGCGAAGTCGCCTGATTTCGGGCATCCCGAGGTCTTCTGCGGCGACATCGCCAAGACCAAGTGGGAGTCGGCCACGGTGACCACGGTCGACGAGCGCATCCCCGCCTACATCGAGAAGATCGCCCAGCGCGATCCGTTCAGCGGCAGGGTCGTCACCGGGGGCATCGTCACGGCGAAGGACTCGTCGTGGTACCTCAGCTGGACCGTCAACAGGCAGCCGCATTTCAAGGCCCAGAAGCCGAACGAGATCGTGGTGTGGGTCTACGGGCTCTTCGTCGAGCGGGACGGCGACTTCGTCGGCAAGCCGCTGCAGGACTGCACCGGCGAGGAGATCACCCAGGAGTGGCTGTATCACCTGGGCGTGCCGGTCGACGAGATCCCGGAGCTGGCGGCATCCGGGGCCAAGTGCGTGCCGGTGATGATGCCGTACGTGACGGCGTTCTTCATGCCGCGCCGGGCGGGCGACCGCCCGCAGGTGGTGCCGCCGGGAAGCGTCAACTTCGCCTTCATCGGGCAGTTCGCCGAGACCACGCGCGACTGCATCTTCACGACCGAGTACTCGGTGCGCACCGCGATGGAGGCGACCTACCAGCTGCTGGGCATCGACCGAGGGGTGCCGGAGGTCTTCAACTCGACCTACGACATCCGCTATCTGCTCAAGGCGACCACGCGCCTGCGCGACGGAGCGGCCGTCGACATCCCCGGTCCGAACTTCGTCAAGGGCAGGCTGCTCGACCGTCTCGACAACACCCAGATGGGGGTGCTGCTCACCGACTTCGGCCTGCTGCCGGCGCACGGGGACACCGTGGCGAGGGCACGGGCAGACGACGCCGTCGAGTGATCAGGCGGGCGCGGTGAGCGGCTGGCGGGCCGGCAGCGCCGCGCACACGCCGATCGCGACGACCGTGAAGCCCACGGCGACCCAGAAGGCGATGTCGAACCCGTCGGCCACGGCGGCGATGCTCGTCGCGTCGGCGGTGACGGCCTCGAGCACGACGGCGAGGATCGCCGTGCCGAACGCGCCGCCGAGCTGCTGCGCGAGGCGCGTGATGATGCTCGCGTGCGGCACGGCGTCTCGATCCAGCCCGACGAAGGCGACCGACATGACCGGGATCATGACGGCGCCCATGCCGAATCCTCGGACCAGCAGCACGGCCATCAGCAGCCACTGGCTCGTGCCGCCGTCGGCGAGGGCGAACGGCACGGTGGCGAGCCCCATTACGGCGAAGCCGCCGATCGCCACCGTGCGGGCGCCGATCGAGTCGGTGAGGCGCCCGGCGAGCGTACGGCTGAGCAGGGCCCCGATGCCCTGCGGGATCAGCAGCAGCGCCGCCCCGAGCGCGTCCATGCCGTGGACGAGCTGGAAGAACAGCGGCAGCAGCAGCATGGCGCCGTACAGCGACGCTCCGGAGAGGAAGAGCACGGCGGAGGCGGAGGCCACCGAGCGGGTGCGCAGCAGTGCGACGTCGACGAGGGCAGACTGCGGATGCCGCAGCTGCGTGATCATGAAGGCGATCAGCAGCGCGACGCCGGCCACGAGCGGCGCCCACACGTCGGTGCGCGAGAAGCCGCCGTCGCCGCCGGCGTTGGACAGTCCGTAGAGGATGCCGACGAGGGCGGGGGAGACGAGCACCAGCCCCACCCAGTCGAGCACCGGCTTGCCGCGGGGCTCGTCACGGGGGAGGAACCGCCACGCGAGGGCGAGCCCGATGAGGCAGAACGGCACGTTCACCCAGAAGATCCAGCGCCAGTCGAGGTAGTTCAGGATCAGGCCGCCGATCGTGGGTCCGAGGATCGGCCCCAGGGCGGCGGGCAGGCTCACCATGGCCATGAGGCGGCCGAGACCCGCCCCGGTGGGCACCTGCTGAATGGCGAGGGTCGCCATCAGGGGCATCATGAGCCCGCCGCCGAGGCCCTGCAGCACGCGGAACGCGATGAGGCTCGGGGCGTCCCACGCGAGGCTGCACGCGATCGAGGCGACCAGGAACACGGTGAGCGCGAACATCCAGACCCGCTTGCCGCCGAAGCGCGCCTGCGCCCACCCCACGACGGGGATCGCGACCCCGAGTGCCAGCAGGTAGGCGGTCGTGACCCACTGGATCGTGCTGATGGACACGTCGAGCTCGGTGGCGAGGGTCTTCAGCGCGATGCTCATGATCGTGCTGTCGAAGATCACGGCGAGTCCGCCGACCACGAGCACGAGAGCGGAGACGATCGCCGTGCGCGGCACGGCGGGTGCGGAGGTCTGGGTCATGCGGATTCCTTCTTAAGATACGTTGCTGTACCTAATTCCCCGAGTGTACGCCGCCGCGATAAGATACACAAATGGATCTTGAGGCGACTCCGAAGCGCCGCCGCGGCAAAGACCTGGAAGACGCGATCCTGCGCGCCGGGTGGGAGCTGCTGCTCGATGCGGGATATCACGGCTTCACGATCGACGCCGTCGCCGATCGCGCCGAGACCAGCCGATCGGTGCTCTACCGCCGCTGGGACGACCGCGCCGCCCTTCTGGACGCCGTGCTCACCTTCGGACTGAATCAGGGGCGCCGAGACGAGCCCGAAGACACCGGCACGCTCCGCGGCGACATGATCGCGGCATTGCAGAGCGCCAACGCGCGCAACAGCGCGATCGCGCCGCTGCTGAGCGTGTTCATGGGGGAGTACTACGCCGCCTCCGGCCAGAGCGTGGCCGACGTCCGGGCGCGGGCCTTCGGCGACCGCGCCGGGCGGTCGCTTCGCATCATCCTCGAGCGCGCCGTCGCCAGGGGTGAGGCCGACCCCGCTCGGCTCACCCCGCGGGTGCGGACCGTGGCCACCGACCTCTTCCGCCACGATCTGCTCATGAACGCGAGACCCCTCACCGACGAGCAGATCGTCGAGATCATCGACGAGGTGTTCCTGCCGCTGGTGGCGCCCGCGAGGGCGTGAGCGCGCCGCATCCCGTAGAATCGAATGTCGGGCGTGACCTGCCCACTTCCGCGCCCCCTCGGGCCGCGATCGCACATCGACTTCACGAACGGAACTCCACACCCATGGCATCGACCGCAGACATCAAGAACGGCGTCGTCCTCAACATCGACGGACAGCTCTGGAGCGTCGTGGAGTTCCAGCACGTCAAGCCCGGCAAGGGCGGTGCGTTCGTGCGCACCAAGCTCAAGAACGTCATGACCGGCAAGGTCGTCGACAAGACGTTCAACGCGGGCGCCAAGGTCGAGACCGAGAACGTCGACCGCCGCGACTTCACCTACCTCTACAACGACGGCGAGGGCTTCGTCTTCATGGACGTCGCCGACTACGACCAGATCACGGTAGGAGCCGCCACCGTCGGCGACGCCGCCAACTTCCTGCTCGAGAACCAGCAGGTGCAGATCGCCCTCAACAACGGCAACCCGCTGTACATCGAGCTGCCCGCCTCGGTCGTGCTCGAGATCACCTACACCGAGCCTGGCCTCCAGGGCGACCGCTCGTCGGCGGGCACCAAGCCCGCCACGGTCGAGACGGGCTACGAGATCCAGGTGCCGCTGTTCCTCGAGACCGGCACCAAGGTCAAGGTCGACACGCGCACCGGGGACTACCTCGGCCGCGTCAACTGAGCGCGTGAGCGCCCGTTCCAAGGCGCGCAAGCGCGCCCTCGACATCCTCTTCCAGGCCGACGTGCGCGGCGAAGACGTGCCGGTGATGCTCGCCGCCGAGGCGCAGCGCGCCGCCGGCGAACCCGACCGTCAGGCCTCGTGGCTGTATGCCCGCGAGATCGTCGACGGGGTCGTCGACAACCTCGGCGAGATCGACGAGCAGATCACGACCTACGCCAAGGACTGGACCCTCGCGCGCATGCCCGCCGTCGACCGCGCCGTGCTGCGCATCGGCGTGTGGGAGATCCTCTTCAACGACGAGGTGCCGGCGGCGGTCGCCATCGACGAAGCGGTGGAGCTCGCGAAGGAGTACTCGACCGACGAGTCGGGCTCGTTCGTGCACGGCGTGCTGGGTCGCATCTCACGCGCCTCCTGATCCCACGCGGCCGCTGTCGGCGCCGTCGGCCAGGATGGATGCTGTGACCGCGCCCGCCGACCGCCCCTCGCCGTGGCGGGCGGCGCTCGCAGCCCCCTCCGCGGGGCCGCAGGTGCCGCTCGCGCTGGGCGTCGAACTGCGCAGCCGCGAGCGCAGCGCGGGCGCGTGGTCGGCGGCGAAGGCGCAGACGGCCACCGCACGCATGCTGGCCCGCGGTACCGCCGGTGACCTGCAGGTGGGGCTGCGCCCGCTCTCGCGCAGCGCGGCGACCGGCGGCTGGATCCGCTCCGATGTCTCGTGGGACGTGGTGCGGCGCGCGTCGGGCAGGTTCGACCCCGAGCACGTCCGGTGGTTCCGCGAGCTCTACGGCATCGCGCATGACGCGCGACTGCTCGGGGGCTACACCGACGCATCGGACTGGCTGACCCTCGACACGGTCGAGTCGCGGCATCTGTGGGCGCACCTCGCGGCGGCCGAGGGCATCGGGATCCCGCTCGTGCCCGTCGCGAAAGACCACGACGTGAGCCTCGTCGCCCAGGCTGCGGTCGACGTCGCGCTGTCGGGCGACGGAGAAGGACTGCGGCTCGACGCGCGCGTGAGCATCGCCGGCGCCGAGGTGCCCGCATCCACGGTGCGCCCGGTGGCGCGCACGGGCCTGTACGCCTACGCGCTCGAGGGCCCCCGCGTGCGCCTCACGCTGGCCCCCGCCGCCCTCGGCGACGCGGCGCACGCGGTGCTCGCCGCGGCCGCACCGATCTTCGTTCCCGCGGGAGAGGTCGACGAGTTCCTGCGCGACGCGTACCCGCGCATGGCGCGTCGAGAGCCGGTGCGTGCAGCGGGAGGCCTGACCCTGCCGCGACCCGAACAGGTCTCGCTCGTGCTCGTCGCGGCCTTCGCCGCCGGCGACGTCGTCGACTACCGCTTCGAGTGGGTGCTGCCGGGCACGGGGCGGGTGCCGTTCGACGCCGCGCACCCCGAACTCGACGACGCATCGGCGCTGCGGAGCGCGACCGTGCAAGCGTGGACGGATGCCGGCGAGCTGCCGTTCGCGGCGGCCGCGCGGCTCCGCGGCGTCGACACCGCCGAGTTCGCGGCCCAGGTGCTGCCCGCCCTCGAAGAGGTCGAGGGCCTGCGGATCGAGGTGACCGGCGCCCCGAAGCGCTACCGCGAGCTCGGCGGCGACCCGCGCATCACGGTGTCGACCGTCGAGACCACCGACCGCGACTGGTTCGACCTCGGCGTGCTCGTCGAGATCGACGGCCGCCGCATCCCGTTCACCCCGCTGTTCACGGCGCTGGCGCTGCGGCGCAAGAAGCTGCTGCTGTCGGACGGCCGATACTTCTCGCTGGCACACCCCGCCCTCGACCGCCTTCGAGAGCTCATCGACGAAGCGGCCGAGCTGGACGAGTGGGAGACCGGGCCGCGCATCTCGCGCTACCAGCTGCCGCTGTGGTCGGAGTTCGAAGACCTCGCCGACGAGGCTGCGCCGGCCGTCGCATGGCGCGAGACGGCGAGCGCGCTGCGCGAGGTCGCCGGCGTCGAGGCGATCGCACCACCCCCGGGGCTGCGGGCCGAGCTCCGGCCCTACCAGCGCGACGGCTGCTCGTGGCTCGCCTTTCTGTGGCGCCACCGCCTCGGCGGCATCCTCGCCGACGACATGGGCCTCGGCAAGACCCTGCAGGTGCTCGCGCTGCTGCAGCACGCGAGGGAGACCGGCGAGACCAGACCCTTCCTGGTCGTCGCCCCGACCTCGGTTCTGGCGACCTGGCGCGACGAGGCGGCCAGGTTCACGCCGGAGCTGCGGGTGCGCATCGCGGGGGAGACCTCGGCCAAGGCCGGCACGCCGCTCGCGGTCGTCGCCGCCGACGCCGACCTGGTCGTCACCTCCTATGCGCTGCTGCGGCTCGGCGACGACGAGTTCGGGGGCATCGACTGGGCGATCGTCGTGCTCGACGAGGCGCAGTTCGTCAAGAACCCGCAGACCCGGCTCTACCGCGCGGCGAAGCGCCTGCGCGCCGAGATCGTGCTCGCCGTCACCGGGACGCCGCTGGAGAACTCGCTCGTCGAGCTCTGGACGCTGCTCTCGCTCACCTCGCCCGGACTGTTCGCCTCGGGCAGGCGCTTCCGCGAGGAGTACGTCAAGCCGATCGAGCAGGGCAAGGTGCCAGAGAACGAAGAGGGTGGGCCCTATCGCGCGAAGCGTCTCGACCGCCTGCGCCGCCGCATCCGACCCTTCGTGCTGCGGCGCACGAAAGAGCTCGTGGCCCCGGAGCTGCCCGAGCGTCAGGAGCAGGAGGTGCGGGTCGAGCTACCCGCGGCGCACCGCGCGCGGTACGACATCGTGCTGCAGCGCGAGCGGCGCAAGGTGCTGGGGCTTCTCGACGACCTCGACCGCAACCGGTTCATCGTGTTCCGATCGCTCACGCTGCTGCGGATGCTGGCGCTCGCCCCCGCGCTGATCGACCCCGCCGACGCGCGGCTGGGCTCGAGCAAGATCGAGGCGCTCCTGGAGCGGGTCGACGAGGTGGCCGCCGAGGGCCACCGGGCGCTCGTGTTCAGCCAGTTCACCTCGTTCCTCGATCTCGTCGAACGCGAGCTCGACGCTCGCGACATCTCCTACGTGCGACTCGACGGGTCGACGCGGCGCCGTGAGCAGGTCATCGCTGGCTTCCGCGACGGCGATCAGCCCGTCTTCCTCATCAGCCTCAAGGCGGGCGGCTTCGGGCTGACCCTCACCGAGGCCGATCACGTGTTCCTGCTCGACCCCTGGTGGAATCCCGCCGCCGAGGCGCAGGCCGTCGACCGAACCCACCGCATCGGGCAGACCCGGCCGGTCAACGTCTACCGGCTGATCGCGGCCGGCACGATCGAAGAGAAGGTGCTCGAGCTGCAGCAGCGCAAGGCGCGCCTGTTCCGATCGGTGATGGACGACGACGAGCTGTTCGCGCAGGCCCTCACCGCCGACGACATCCGAGGGCTCTTCGAGACGGGCTGATCGACACGCCACGGGGTGCCATTTGCCCGGCTCGCCCTCAGGGGGTGTGCGGCACCCTCCCGTAAACTCGGCGCTGAAGGAGATCAGTATGCGCATCACGGGGCTCGGACACGCGGGCATGTTCATCGAGACGACGGGCGGCAGCATCCTGTGCGACCCCGTCATCGGGCCGAGCTTCTTCGGATCGTGGTTCCCGTTCCCCGACAACCGGGGACTCGACTGGGAGCGCTTCGGCAGAGCCGACTTCCTCTACATCTCGCACCGCCACCGCGACCACTTCGACCCGCGGCTGCTGCAGCGCTACGTGCGCAGCGACATCCCGGTGCTGCTGCCGGAGTACCCCACCGACGACCTCGAGACCGATCTGCGCGCGCTCGGCTACGACAACATCGTCTACACGCAGGCGGGCGTCCCGCTGGAGTACGACAACGGCCTGACGATCATGGTCACGCCGCTGCGCGCCCCCAGCGACGGGCCGATCGGCGACTCGAGCCTGTCGGTCGACGACGGCACCGCCAGCATCCTGAACCAGAACGACTCGCATCCACTCGACCTCGAGAGACTGCTCGGATTCTCGAAGCCCGACGCGTACTTCACGCAGGTCTCCGGAGCGATCTGGTGGCCGATGGTCTACGACCTGCCGCAGGACGCCAAGCAGAATTTCGCGAAGCTCAAGCGCGACGCGCAGAACAAGCGCGCGATGTACTACATCGAGAAGGTCGACGCCGAGCACGTGTTCCCGATGGCGGGGCCGCCGATGTTCCTGCGGGAGGAGCTGTTCCGCTACAACGGCTGGGGCGAGCACGACGACTCGATCTTCACCGATCAGGCGCAGTTCCTCGAGCACATGGCGGCGCTGCGTCCAGAGCAGAAGGGGCACCTGTTCGTCCCCGGCACGCAGGTCGACCTCGATCACGCCGACGCGACGGTCACCCAGACGCTGTACACCGAGGCCGAGATCGCGCACGTCTTCGACCAGAAGTGGGACTATCTCGCCGCCCAGCGCGACAGCCGGCAGGACGAGGTCGCCGCGGAGGAGGCCACTCGGGCTGCCGTACTGCCCCCCGACGAGATGCTCGCCGCCATCAAGGAGTGGTGGGAGCCGCTGCTGCGGCGCGCCCGCACGATCCGCAGCGGTGTCGGCGGCAACGTGCGCTTCCGCATCGGCGACCTCGACATGGTCGTCGACTTCCCGAGGGCCAAGGTGCGCGAATACGCGGGGGAGGAGTGCATCTACTGGTACACGATCCCCGCCGATCTCGTCTCGACCAACATCGCCGACGGCGAGATCGACTGGTCGAACTCGATCTTCCTGTCGATGCAGTTCGAGGTCGGCCGCAGCGGCAAGTTCAACGAGTTCCTCACGACCTTCCTCAAGTGCCTCTCGCGCGACCGCATCGAGTACGTCGAGAACTGGTACGCCGAGCAGACCGACCAGACCGAGGATGCCGAGATCGGCGACTGGCAGGTGCAGCGCCGCTGTCCGCACCTGCGCGCCGATCTCACCAAGACCGGCAAGATCGAGGACGGCGTGCTGACCTGCGCCCTGCACGACTGGAAGTGGGACCTCGCGTCGGGCAAGTGCCTGACGACGCCCGGCCACCCCATCCGGGCCAGCAAGCTCGAAGACGCCACCCAGCCCGCCGCGTGATCGGACCCGGTCGTTGAGCCGCCGCGCACTCCCGAGAGGCTCCGGGCGTTGAGCGAGCCGGAGGCGAGACGACGCGCAGCCCGCACGCCGATCCGCAGCGTCGATCCTCTCCATCTCGTCGACGTGTTCGTCTATGTCGTGGTGCTCAATCTCGCGGTGCAGTGGTTCCCCGGGGTCATCGCCGAGTCGTTCACGGTGTCGCTGCTGACGGCGGTGCTGCTCAAGCTCGTGCTCGAGGTCGTGCTTCGCGCCAAGACGTGGGTGCTCGCCCGCATCCGCTCCGCCTCGACGGCGCCCGGCCGCATCGTCTCGGCGGGGATGCTGCTGCTTCTGCTGCCGGCGAGCAAGTTCCTGGTGCTGTGGCTCGAAGACCTCGTCTTCGGCGACGCGGTCGCTCTCGGCGGTTTCTGGTCGGTGACGCTGCTGATCTTCGCGCTCATGGGCGCCCGCTGGGGCGTCCGCGCGCTTTTGGCGCGCTAAGGTGGACCGAACCACAAGCAACCTTTAACCCCGTCCTGTGAGGCGGAGAAGGGAGCGGCGGATGAGCACGCGCACCGTGCTGCACGAAGCCGACATCGCCCGTGCCCTGACTCGGATCTCGCACGAGATCCTCGAGTCCAACAAGGGCCCGCACGACCTGGTGCTGCTGGGCATCCCGACCAGGGGCGTTCCCCTGGCGGACCGCATCGCCGCCCACATCGCCGAGTTCTCCGGGCAGGCCGTGCCCACCGGATCGCTCGATGTCACGATGTACCGCGACGATCTGCACCGCAATCCCACCCGCGCCCCGCATCCGACTCAGATCCCGGCGGGTGGACTCGACGGCAAGGTCGTCGTGCTGGTGGACGACGTGCTCTTCTCGGGCCGCAGCATCCGCGCCGCCCTCGACGCGCTGCAGGACATCGGGCGCCCTTCCGCCGTGCGCCTGGCGACCCTCGTCGACCGCGGGCATCGCGAGCTCCCCATCCGCCCCGACTTCGTCGGCAAGAACCTGCCGAGCTCCCGCGACGAGCGCGTCAACGTACAGCTCGCCGAGATCGACGGCATCGACGAGGTGACGATCGGATCATGAGGCACCTGCTCGACACCCGCACCCTCGATCGCGCCGCCGCGATCCGCATCCTCGACGTCGCCGAAGACATGGCAGACACCCAGCAGCGCGAGGTCAAGAAGCTGCCGACCCTCCGCGGCAAGACGGTCGTCAACCTCTTCTTCGAAGACTCCACCCGCACCCGCATCTCGTTCGAGGCTGCGGCCAAGCGCCTGAGCGCCGACGTCATCAACTTCTCGGCGAAGGGCTCCAGCGTCTCCAAGGGGGAGTCGCTGCAGGACACCGCGCAGACCCTCCAGGCGATGGGGGCGGATGCCGTCGTCATCCGCCACGGCGCCTCCGGCGCGCCTCGGACCCTCGCCACGAGCGGGTGGATCACGGCGGGCGTCGTCAACGCTGGCGACGGCACGCACGAGCACCCCACCCAGGCGCTCCTCGACGCCTTCACGATGCGCAAGCGCCGCCACGGCGCCGCGAGCCGCGGGCGCGACCTCGCGGGGCTGAAGGTCACGATCGTCGGCGACGTGCTGCACTCGCGGGTCGCGCGCTCCAACGTGTGGCTGCTGACGACGCTGGGCGCCGAGGTCACCCTCGTCGCCCCGCCGACCCTCGTTCCGCAGGACGTCTCGGCGTGGCCGGTGACGGTGCGCTACGACCTCGACGACGCGATCGCGCACGAGCCGGACGCCCTGATGATGCTCAGGATCCAGCTGGAGCGCATGAATGCCGCGTATTTCCCGACTGAACGGGAGTATTCGCGCCGGTGGGGACTCGACCCGCGGCGGCTGGCGGCTCTCGGGCCGGATACGATGGTCATGCACCCCGGCCCGATGAACCGCGGCCTGGAGATCTCCGCTGAGGCAGCCGATTCGGCACGCTCGACGGTGCTCGAGCAGGTCGCCAACGGAGTCTCGGTGCGCATGGCTGTGCTGTACCTGCTGCTGGCGGGCGAGCCCGCCCACGACGGAACATCCACGCGCGAGAACGAGAAGGAGGCGGATCGATGAGCGAGACCCTCCTGATCACCGGTGCGAGGCTCACCGGGGCGGATGCTGCAGACATCCTCATCGAAGGCGGCATCATCACCGAGGTGGGCACAGGCCTGTCTCGCTCCGGCGCGACCGTCGTCGATTCCGACGGACTCATCGCCCTGCCGGGGCTGGTCGACCTGCACACCCACCTGCGCGAGCCCGGCTACGAGGCCTCCGAGACGATCCTCACCGGCTCCCGCGCCGCCGCCGCCGGCGGCTACACGACCGTCTTCGCGATGCCGAACACCTCGCCGGTGGCCGACACCGCGGGCGTCGTGGAGCAGGAGCTCGCCCTCGGCGAGGCGGCCGGCTACGTCACGGTGCAGCCGATCGGCGCCGTCACCGTGGGGCAGCAGGGCCAGCGTTTGGCCGAGCTCGGCGCCATGGCCTCCTCGCGCGCCCGCGTGCGCGTGTTCAGCGACGACGGCTTCTGTGTGTGGGACCCGCTCATCATGCGCCGCGCTCTGGAGTACGTGAAGGCGTTCGACGGCGTCGTCGCCCAGCACGCGCAGGATCCGCGGCTGACCGAGGGCGCACAGCTCAACGAGGGCATCGTGTCGGCAGAGCTCGGCCTCGCCGGCTGGCCGGCCGTCGCCGAGGAGTCGATCATCGCCCGCGACGTGCTGCTGGCCGAGCACGTCGGCTCGCGCCTGCACGTCTGCCACCTCTCGACGGCGGGCTCGGTCGACATCATCCGCTGGGCCAAGAAGCGCGGCATCGATGTGACCGCCGAGGTCACCCCGCACCACCTGCTGCTCACCGACGACCTGGCCCGCGGCTACGACGCGCGCTTCAAGGTGAACCCGCCGCTGCGAACGGCAGAAGACGTGCAGGCGGTCCGTGAGGGGCTCGCCGACGGCACGATCGACATCGTCGCGACCGATCACGCGCCGCACCCCGCCGAGGCGAAGGCGTGCGAGTGGCAGGCGGCGGCGAACGGCATGGTGGGCCTGGAGAGCGCACTGCGCGTCGTGCAGCAGGCGATGGTCGACACCGGGATGCTGCAGTGGCACGATGTCGCGCGCGTCATGTCGCACACGCCGGCCCGCATCGGGCGGCTCGCCGGCGCCGGAACGGCCATCGAGGCCGGGCAGCCGGCATCCATCACGCTCTACGACCCCCGCCCGTCGCGCGCGTTCGCGCTCGACGATCTGCACGGCCGCAGCGTCAACTCGCCGTACCTGGGCAGGGAGCTCCCCGGCGAGGTGCGCTGGACGATCCACCGCGGCACCGTGACGGTGCGCGACGGCGCGCTCGTTGAGAACCCGGAGGTCTCCGCATGAGCCGCGAGGGCGCCCTCACCGTCATGATCGTCGTGGCCGTGCTGCTCCTCGCCGTCCTCGCGTGGGCGTGGTGGCGGCGCAGCCGCCGCGATGGAGCACCGCTCGTGGCACCGGGCGAGCTGCCCCAGGGCGCCGCGGTCGTCGCCTCGTTCGACGGCTTCTACGTGGCGACCACCCACCACGACCAGCCGCTGGAGCGCATCGCCGCCCCCGGTCTCGCGATGCGCTCGAAGGTCTCGGTGACGGTCGCCGACGCCGGCGTGGCGCTCGATCTCACCGGGCAGCCGCGCTACGTCATCGCCCGCGACGCGATCACCGGCGTCGGCCAGTCGACCGTCGCGATCGACCGGGTGGTCGAGAAGGACGGACTGACCCGCATCTCGTGGCGCGCTCTCACCGGCGACGTCGTCGACACCTATCTGCGCCCCCAGGGCGCCTCGGCCCGCGCCCTGACCGACGCGGTGGCCGGCATCATCCCTCAGACGGCAACAGGAACGGAAGCATGACCCTGTTCACGACAGACCCCGCCGTGCTCGTGCTCGAAGACGGCACCCGCCACCTCGGGCGCGCCTACGGCGCCCGCGGAACGACCATCGGCGAAGTCGTCTTCGCCACCGGCATGACCGGCTACCAGGAGACCCTCACCGACCCCTCCTACGCCGGCCAGATCGTGCTGCAGACGGCGCCGCACATCGGCAACACCGGCATGAACGACGAAGACCCCGAGTCCCGGCGCATCTGGGTCGCCGGCTACATCGTGCGCGACCCCTCACGGGTCGTGTCGAACTGGCGCGCCGACGAGTCGCTCGACGACGCCCTCACCCGCGACGGCATCGTGGGCATCAGCGGCATCGACACCCGCGCGATCACGCGCCACATCCGCTCGGCGGGCTCGATGCGCGGCGCGATCTTCTCGGGGGACGCCGCCGGCGCGGATGCCGAGGAGCAGCTGCGCATCGTGCGCGAGGCCCCGCAGATGGCCGGGCAGAACCTCTCGGCTGCCGTCTCGGTGGCCGTCGTCGAGGTGACGCCGGCCACCGGCGAGCGCATCGGCAACCTCGCGGTGCTCGACCTGGGCGTCAAGCAGGCCACGATCCTCAACCTCGCCGACCGCGGCTTCGACGTGCACGTGCTGCCGCAGGACGTCACGATCGACGACATTCGCGCGATCGACCCCGTCGCGGTGTTCTACTCGAACGGACCGGGCGACCCGGCCGCATCCGGTGATCACGTCGCGCTCCTTCGCGACGTGCTCGATGAGCGCCTGCCGTTCTTCGGCATCTGCTTCGGCAACCAGCTGCTGGGCCGCGCCCTCGGCTTCGGCACCTACAAGCTGCCCTTCGGCCACCGCGGCATCAACCAGCCCGTGCTCGACAAGGCGACCGGCCGTGTGGAGATCACCGCCCACAACCACGGCTTCGCCGTCGACGCGCCCATCGAGGGCGTCGTCGACAGCCCGAACGGCTACGGCCGCGTGGAGGTCAGCCACGTGGGCCTCAACGACAACGTCGTGGAGGGCCTGCGCGCCCTCGACCTGCCCGCTTTCTCGGTGCAGTACCACCCGGAGGCGGCGGCTGGCCCGCACGACGCCAACTACCTGTTCGACCGCTTCCGTGACCTCGTCGTCGCGACCCTCGAGGAGAAGAATGCCTAAGCGCGACGACATCAACAGCGTCCTGGTGATCGGCTCCGGCCCGATCGTCATCGGCCAGGCGTGCGAGTTCGACTACTCCGGCACTCAGGCCTGCCGTGTGCTGCGAGAAGAGGGCGTGCGCGTCATCCTCGTCAACTCGAACCCCGCGACGATCATGACCGACCCCGACTTCGCCGACGCGACCTACGTCGAGCCGATCACCCCCGCGGTCATCGAGTCGATCATCGCCAAGGAGAAGCCCGACGCGATCCTGCCGACCCTGGGCGGCCAGACGGCGCTGAACGCCGCGATGGCCCTCAACGAGCAGGGGATCCTCGACAAGTACGGCGTCGAGCTCATCGGCGCCAAGGTCGACGCGATCCGCAAGGGCGAAGACCGCCAGATCTTCAAGGAGCTCGTGCTCGAAGCCGGCGCCGACGTCGCCAAGTCGGTGATCTGCCACTCGATGGACGACCTGCTCGCCGGCGCCGCCGAACTCGGCTACCCGCTCGTCGTGCGGCCGTCGTTCACGATGGGCGGTCTCGGCTCGGGCTTCGCCTACGACGAGACCGACCTGCGCCGCATCGGCGGCGCGGGCCTGCACGACTCGCCCACGAACGAGGTGCTCCTGGAGGAGTCGATCCTCGGGTGGAAGGAGTACGAGCTCGAGCTCATGCGCGACACCGCCGACAACACGGTCGTCGTCTGCTCGATCGAGAACGTCGATCCCGTCGGTGTGCACACCGGCGACTCGATCACGGTCGCCCCCGCGCTCACCCTCACCGACCGCGAGTACCAGAAGCTCCGCGACATCGGCATCGACATCATCCGCGCCGTCGGCGTCGACACCGGCGGCTGCAACATCCAGTTCGCCGTCGACCCGGCCACCGGGCGCATCATCGTCATCGAGATGAACCCGCGCGTCTCGCGCTCGTCTGCGCTGGCCTCGAAGGCGACCGGCTTCCCGATCGCCAAGCTCGCCGCCAAGCTCGCTATCGGCTACCGCCTCGACGAGGTGCCCAACGACATCACGCAGGCGACCCCCGCGAGCTTCGAGCCGACGCTCGACTACGTCGTGGTCAAGGTGCCGCGGTTCAACTTCGAGAAGTTCCCGGCCGCCGATGTGACCCTCACCACCACCATGAAGTCGGTGGGCGAGGCGATGGCGATCGGCCGCAACTACGCGACGGCGCTGCAGAAGGCGCTGCGCTCGCTCGAGAAGCGCGGGTCGTCGTTCCACTGGGGCGACGAGACCCGCTCGGTCGCCGAGCTGCTCGAGATCGCGAAGACACCGACCGACGGTCGCATCGTCGTGTTGCAGCAGGCGATGCGTCTGGGCGCGACGATCGACGAGGCCTTCGAGGCCACCAAGATCGACCCCTGGTTCCTCGACCAGATCGCCCTCATCAACGAGGTGGCGGACTTCGTGCGCACCGCGGGGGAGCTGGATGCCGCGACCCTGCGCATCGCGAAGGAGCACGGCTTCAGCGACGCGCAGCTCGCTCAGCTGCGCGGTGTCTCCGAGGCCGAGGTGCGCAGCATCCGCCACGCCCTCGACGTCCGCCCCGTCTACAAGACGGTCGACACGTGCGCGGGGGAGTTCCCGGCGCTGACGCCGTACCACTACTCCAGCTACGACGCCGAGACCGAGGTCACCCCGTCGGAGCGCACCAAGGTCGTCATCATCGGCTCGGGGCCCAACCGCATCGGTCAGGGCGTCGAGTTCGACTACTCGTGCGTTCACGCGTCGTTCGCCCTCGCCGACGCCGGCTTCGAGACCGTCATGGTCAACTGCAACCCCGAGACCGTCTCGACCGACTACGACACGAGCGACCGCCTCTACTTCGAGCCGCTGACGCTCGAAGACGTGCTCGAGGTGCTGCACGCGGAGTCCCGCTCCGGCGAGATCCTCGGCGTCATCTGCCAGCTGGGCGGTCAGACCCCGCTGGGTCTTGCCAAGGGCATCGAAGAGGCCGGCTACACGATCCTCGGCACCAAGCCCGCCGCGATCGACCTCGCCGAGGAGCGCGAGCTGTTCTCGCGCCTGCTCGACGACGCGGGGCTCGTCGCACCGCGCAACGGCACCGCGATCGACGTCGACGGCGCGGTCGCCGTGGCCGAGGAGATCGGCTACCCGGTGCTCGTGCGCCCCAGCTTCGTGCTCGGCGGCCGCGGCATGGAGATCGTCTACGACACCGCGAGCCTGCGCGACTACTTCGTGCGCGTCGCCGATCAGGCCATCATCGGCCCCGGCATGCCGCTGCTGGTCGACCGCTTCCTCGATGACGCCGTGGAGATCGACGTCGACGCGCTCTACGACGGCGACGAGCTCTACATCGGCGGCGTCATGGAGCACCTCGAAGAGGCCGGCATCCACTCCGGCGACTCGTCGTGCACACTGCCGCCGATGTCGCTGGGCCGCTCCGACATCGACCGCGTGCGCGTCGCGACGCGCGCCATCGCCGAGGGCGTGGGTGTGCGGGGCCTGCTGAATGTGCAGTTCGCGATCAGCGCCGGCGTGCTCTACGTCATCGAGGCGAACCCGCGGGCGAGCCGCACGGTGCCCTTCGTCTCCAAGGCGCTCGGCATCCCGCTCGCGAAGGCCGCCGCCCGCATCATGGCCGGTGCCACCGTGGCCGAGCTCAAGGCCGAGGGGATGCTCCCCGCGCAGGACGGCTCGCGCGTGCCGCTCGACGCCCCCGTCGCCGTCAAAGAGGCGGTGCTGCCGTTCAAGCGGTTCCGCACGAAGGACGGTCGCATGGTCGACTCGGTGCTGGGTCCCGAGATGCGCTCCACGGGCGAGGTCATGGGCATCGACCGCGACTTCCCGACGGCCTTCGCCAAGAGCCAGGACGCGGCCTACGGCGGCATGCCGCTGGAGGGCACCGTCTTCCTCTCCGTCGCCGACGACGACAAGCGCGCCGTGATCCTGCCCGCCCACCGCCTGCAGGAGCTCGGCTACACCCTGGTCGCCACCGAGGGCACCGCCGAGATCCTCGCGCGCAACGGCATCCGGGTGGGCCTGGTGAACAAGTACTCCGAGACGCACGAGACGGGCGAGACGAACATCGTCGACCTCATCAACGCGGGTGAGATCGACATGGTCGTCAACACCCCGTCCGGGGGGATGGCGCGTGCCGACGGCTACGAGATCCGCGCCGCGGCGGTCGCCGCAGACAAGGCGCTGTTCACGACGATGGCAGTCCTCGGCGCCGCCGTCAGCGCGCTGCCGGTGCTGCGGGCGGGCTTCGACGTGAAGAGCCTGCAGGAGTACGCCGCGGAGCGGGCGGCCCGGGTATGACCTCTGCCTTCGGCGCGCGGCTGCGCTCGGCCCTGGCCGAGCGCGGTCCGCTGTGCGTCGGCATCGATCCGCACGAGGGTCTGCTCGCCGAGTGGGGGATGGATGCCTCCGCAGCCGGCGTCCGGGAGTTCGGGTTGCGTGTGGTCGAGGCCGCCGCAGGCCGCGTCGGCGTCGTCAAGCCCCAGGTGTCGTTCTTCGAGCGCTGGGGCGCTGCCGGCTACGCAGCGCTCGAAGAGGTCATGGCCACAGCCCGTGCGGAGGGCCTCCTCGTGATCGCCGACGCCAAGCGCGGCGACATCGGCACCACGATGGACGGCTACGCGGCCGCCTGGCTCACCGCCGGCGCGCCGCTGGAAGCAGACGCCCTCACCGTGAGTCCGTACCTCGGCCCCGACTCGCTCCGCGGCACCATCGCGACAGCGGTGCGCGCCGACAAGGGGCTGTTCGTCCTGGCCGCCACCTCGAACCCCGAAGGGTTCGGCCTGCAGTCGGCCGAAGTGCTCGTCGCCGACGCGCAGGAGGGGCAGACCGTCGCCGACTGGGTCGCGCACGGCGTCGCGTGGGCCAACGGCAGCGCCGTCGCCGCGGGCGGCCTCGGCTCGATCGGACTCGTCGTGGGCGCCACCGTCGACCGCGACACGATCGGCCTCGGTGACACCGCGCTGGAGGGCGCACCCATCCTGGCGCCTGGTTTCGGCGCCCAGGGCGCCCTGCCGAGCGACCTCCATCGCATCTTCGGCCCGCACGCGCGCAACGTCGTCGCGAGCGAGAGCCGCAGCATCCTGTCGGCAGGGCCGGGGGGCATCGCCGACGCCATCACC
The DNA here is from genome assembly GCF_025515205.1 of Microbacterium fluvii. Taxonomy (GTDB): domain Bacteria; phylum Actinomycetota; class Actinomycetes; order Actinomycetales; family Microbacteriaceae; genus Microbacterium; species Microbacterium fluvii. Next base: position 1,193,754 of record NZ_JAOPFX010000001.1, read on the forward strand.
ACCCGCAATGCCGAGTACAGGAGAACCCGTGCCTGACGCTCAACGTCCCCCCGAAGTCGACCGCGTCGCCGCCTCCCGGCGCGCCGTGGCCGCACGCCGCGCCCGCGCGGCGCTGAAGAAGGATGTCGCCATGCGCGTCATCTCGCCCCAGGAGCTGCTGCGGCGCGCCTGGGCCGACCCCGATTCGCCCGCAGCCGCGATGCGCGTGCCCGAGTTCCTCACCGCGATCCCCGCGATCGGCGAGGGCAAGCGCGACCGTATCCTGGCCGATCTGGCGATCTCTCCGGTGAAGCGGCTCGGAGGTCTCGGCACTCGGCAGCGCACCGCGCTGCAGCAGTTCCTCGATCGCCGTTGGCCAGAGCCCCGGCCGCGCCCCGCGCGCAGCAGCCTGCTCGTGCTGGCCGGCCCCACGGCCGTGGGCAAGGGCACGGTAGCGGCGCGCATCAAGGAGCTGCATCCCGAGATCCACCTGTCGGTCTCGGCCACCACCCGGCCGCCGCGCCCCGGCGAGGTCGACGGCGAGCACTACTACTTCGTCGACGACGCCGAGTTCGACCGTCTGATCGAAGACAGCGAGCTGCTCGAGCACGCCACGGTGCACAACCGGTTCCGCTATGGCACGCCCCGAGGCCCGATCGAGCAGGCGCTGGAGGACGGCCGCACGGTGCTGCTAGAGATCGACCTGCAGGGCGCTCGGCAGGTGCGTGCGGCCGAGCCCAGGGCCAACCTCGTCTTCCTGCTGCCGCCCAGCTGGGACGAGTTGGTGCACCGGCTCGTCGGCCGTGGAACCGAAGACGACGAGGAGCGGGCACGTCGCCTGCGCACGGCCAAGACCGAGCTGGCGGCTCAGCCCGAATTCGACCACCACGTCGTCAACGACACCGTCGACTCCGCCGCCGAGCAGGTCGCAGCCCTCGCCCGCTGACCCGCGACGGCGCGAGCTGCGCGTCCGGTAGAATGGTTCGATGCCCGGGCGTCTGCCGGGGCGACAGACTTTCCCCCACCGACACTCAGGAGGTCCCTCATGGCCAACCGCGACCAGGGCATCATCGACCCGCCCATCGACAGCCTGCTCGAGAAGGTGGACTCGAAGTATCAGCTCGTGATCTACGCATCCAAGCGTGCGCGCCAGATCAACGACTACTACTCCGACCTGCACGAGGGCAACCTCTTCGACAACGTCGGCCCTCTGGTCGACTCGACGGTCGAAGACAAGCCGCTGACGATCGCGATGCACGAGATCCACGAGGACAAGCTGCGCCTGCGCACGGCAGAGTAAGTCCTCCTCCCCGACGGCCGGCCCGCCGAGGCGTTCCACATCCTGCGATGTCGGACGCGTCGCGTGTCGGCCGTCGCGGGCATACTGTGAGCGCACCCCACCCCCTTCTGGAGCATCGATGACCGCCCTTCGCCTGTTCACCTCGGAGTCTGTGACCGAAGGGCACCCAGACAAGATCTGCGACCAGATCTCGGACTCGATCCTCGACGCCCTGCTGGCAGAAGACCCCGACAGCCGTGTCGCCGTCGAGACGCTCGTGACGACCGGCCTCGTGCACGTCGCCGGCGAAGTGCGCACCGACGGCTACGTAGACATCCCCGGCATCGTCCGCCGCGTCGTCAACCGCATCGGCTACACCTCCAGCGACACCGGCTTCGACGGCGACTCGTGCGGCGTCACGGTGTCGATCGGCGAGCAGTCCGGCGACATCGCGGCGGGCGTCGACAACGCGCTCGAGCACCGCGAGGGCGGCTCGGTCGACCCGATCGAGGCACTGGGCGCGGGCGACCAGGGCATCATGTTCGGCTACGCGACGACCGAGACGCCGCAGCTCATGCCGATGGCGATCTGGACCGCGCACCGCCTGGCCGAGCGGCTGAGCGACGCGCGCCGCAGCGGCGCCCTCGGGTTCCTCCGCCCCGACGGCAAGACGCAGGTGACCCTCGGCTACGACGGCGCGGTGCCGACGACCGTCGAGACCGTCGTGCTGTCGACCCAGCACAATCCCGACATCTCGATTCCGGCGCTGCGCGCCGCCGTGCAGGCCGAGGTCATCGACCCCGTGCTCGCGCAGACGGGACTCGACCTGTCGGACGTCCGCTACGTCATCAACCCCGCAGGCCCCTTCGTCACCGGAGGTCCCAAGGGCGACGCGGGACTCACCGGCCGCAAGATCATCATCGACACTTACGGCGGCGCGGCCCGCCACGGCGGCGGCGCGTTCAGCGGCAAGGACCCGTCGAAGGTCGACCGCTCCGCCGCGTATGCCATGCGCTGGGTCGCCAAGAACGCGGTCGCGGCGGGGCTCGCCGACCGCCTCGAGGTGCAGGTGGCCTACGCGATCGGCAAGGCCAACCCCGTGGGACTGTACGTCGAGACGTTCGGTACGGGGCACGTCTCCGATGAGCAGATCACGGCGGCGATCCGCGAGGTGTTCGACCTGCGTCCCGCCGCGATCATCCGCGACCTCGATCTGCTGCGCCCCATCTACGCACAGACGGCGGCCTACGGCCACTTCGGCAGGGAGCTGCCGGAGTTCACGTGGGAGCAGACCTCCCGCGCCGACGACCTGCGCGCGGCCGCCGGACTCTGAGGTGAGCGCGCGCCGAGGTCGCGCATGACGATGCGGCGCGTGGCGCGCGTGCTCATCGACTCGCCGCTGCCGCAGCTCGACCGTATCTTCGACTACGCGATCCCCGATGAGCTGGCGGCGGATGCCGCGCCCGGTGTGCGGGTGAAGGTTCCGCTGCGCAGCGCCGGGCGCATGATCGACGGCTACCTCGTCGAGATCGTCGACCTCGACACGGCGGACCGCCCGCTGTCCGAGCTCGACGCCGTCGTCTCACCGGTGCCGGTGCTGACCCCCGAACTGTATGCGCTGGCACGTCGCGCAGCCGATCGGGCAGCGGGGTCGGCATCCGACATCCTCCGCGTCGCCATCCCGCGGCGCATGGTGCGCGCAGAGAAGGCGTGGCTGGCCGCCGGTGCGCGCGAGATCGCGCAGGTGGGTGCCGAGGCGGCGCAGTGGGCGCAGCGCGTGCTCTCCGCCTTCCCCGGACTCGCCGAGGCCGTCTCGGCGGGCGAGCGGGTCGCCGTCGACGCGCCGGCGCACCCCGTGCAGCCGGCGCCGGGGCTCGACGTCGGCGCGTGGGCCGAGCTGCTGTCGGCCGCCGCCGTGCAGACCCTCGCCGCCGGCCGCAGCGCCGTGCTGGTGGTGCCCGACCACCGCGACCAGGCTCAGCTCGAGGCGATGCTCGAGGTGCACGCTCCCGACCGCGCCGTCGTACGGGTCGATGCGCGCCAGAGCGCGCCGGAGCGCTACGCCGCGTATCTGAGGATCCTCGACGGCACCCCCTGCATCGTCGTCGGCAACCGCTCCGCCGTCTATGCACCCGTGCACGCGCCGGGTCTCGTGGCGCTGTGGGATGACGGGGATCCGCTGCTGTCCGAGCCGCTGAGTCCCGGGGTGCACGCGCGCGACGCGGCACTGCTGCGGCAGGAGCTCGAGCACTCGGCGCTCGTGTTCGCCGGCCACACCCGCACCACCGACGTCGAGCGACTGGTCGGCATCGGCTGGGTCCGCAGCATTCTCGCCGCTCGTCGCACGAGCCCCCGCATCGTGCTGAGCGCGACGCGCGAGGGCGAGTCGCGCGGCGCCCGTGTGCCGTCGGCCGCCTTCGCCGCCGCGCGCGAGGCGCTGCACGAGGGGCCCGTGCTGGTGCAGGTCTCTCGGCCCGGCTTCGCCCCCGTGCTCGTGTGCGGCGACTGCCGTCGCCCCGCCCGGTGCGCCCACTGCGCCGGGCCGCTGCGCGCGCGGCGCAGGGGAGCGGTGCCCGAGTGCGCGTGGTGCGGCCGCAGCGCGGCAGGGTGGCGCTGCCCGCACTGCGAGTCCGAGCGGTTCCGCATGGCCTCGTCGGGCAGCGAGCGCACCGCCGACGAGCTCGGCCGGGCGTTCCCCGGCGTGCGTGTGATCGTCGCCGACGGCGAGCACCCCGTCTCGCACGTCGATGCCCGCCCGTCGCTCGTGGTCGCGACCCGTGGCGCGGAGCCCATCGCGGCGGGCGGCTACCGCGCCGTGATCCTTCTCGACGGCGATCGGATGCTGCAGGCAGAGGATCTGCGCGTGGGCGAGTCGTGTCTGCGCTGGTGGTCGAATGCGGCCGCCCTGGCGCGGCCGGGCGCTCCCGTGCACCTGGTCGGCGTCGCGGGCCCTGTCGCCAGGGCGCTGGCCACCTGGACGCAGTCCGCCTATGCGCGGGCGGAGCTCGCCGAGCGCACTCCACTGCGGATGCCCCCCACCGTGCGCGTCGCGTCGCTGACCGGCGGCCGCCCAGCGGTGCAGCACGCGCTGACCGTTCTGCGCGAAGAGGTGCCGTCGCTCGATGACGAGGCCGTGCTCGGGCCGATGGCGGAGGGCGAGGGCGTGCGCGCACTCGTGCGCTTCGACTACGCGAGCGGGCGCGCCGTGACCGAGAGCCTGCGGGCCGCCGTGGTCGCCGATGCCGTGCGTGCGCGCAAGGCGCCCAAGGGGCGACCGGCGGTGCCCCGCAATACACTCAGAGTGCGGGTCGACGTGCCCGATCTCGACCTGTGAAGGAACCCATGCGCCTCGTCTTCGCCGGCACTCCCGACGCCGCCGTGCCCTCGCTGCACGCCCTCGCAGCGAGCTCCCACGAGATCGTCGCCGTGGTCACCCGGCCCGACGCCCCCCTCGGGCGCAAGCGCGTGCTCACCCCCTCGCCCGTCGCGGCGGCGGCGGCGCAGCTGGGGCTCGAGGTCGTCAAGGCCGAGCGCCTCGACCCCGCAACGACCGAGGTCATCCGGGCCCTGCGTCCCGACCTCGGCGTCATCGTCGCCTACGGCGGACTCGTGCGCGAGCCGCTGCTGTCGAACCCGTCGCACGGATGGGTCAACCTGCACTTCTCGAAGCTGCCGCAGTGGCGCGGAGCGGCGCCGGTGCAGCGCGCGATCATGGCGGGGGAGACCGAGCTCACGGCGAGCGTCTTCCAGCTGGTAGCCGCGCTCGACGCCGGCGACGTGTTCGCCGAGCGCACGCTCGCGATGCCCCAGGACGTCACCGCCGGCGATGCCCTCACCCTGCTCGCCGCCGACGGTGCGCATCTGCTGGTCGACGTCGTCGACGCCATCGCCGACGGCTCGGCGCAGGCGCGGCCGCAGACCGGCGAGGCGACCTACGCGCACAAGCTCTCCGACGACGACGGCCGCATCGACTGGCAGCAGCCGCGCGCGGGCGTGCTGGCGCGTTGGCGCGGAGTCACGCCCGAGCCAGGGGCGCACACGGTGCTCACCGGTGCGCGAGTCAAGCTGCTCGCGGTGCGCGCAGCATCCGCCGATGACGCCCCGCTCGCACCGGGCGAGATCGCGCTGCAGGAGCGGGAGCTGCGGGTCGGCACCCTCGACCATCCGGTCGTGCTCGAGCGGGTGCAGCCGGCCGGCAAGGGGGCGATGGCCGCAGCCGACTGGTGGCGCGGCCTGCGGGTCGAGACGGCGCGCTTCGACCCGGCGCCGGATGCCGCAGCCGCCGCGCAGAGCGGGGCGCAGGCATGACCGCGGTCAGTCCCGCGCGCCAGGTCGCGTTCGAGACGATCCGTGCCGTGCACGAATCCGACGCCTACGCCAATCTGCTGCTGCCGCGCGCGATCGCCAGGGCCCAGCTGAGCACGGCCGATGCGGGTCTTGCCACCGAGTTGACCTATGGAACGCTGCGGCGCCAGGGCACGTACGACGCGGTCGTCGGCATCGCGGCAGAGCGCAGCATCCACGACATCGATCCACCCGTTCTCGACGCGCTGCGGCTGGGCGTGCACCAGCTGCTGTCGACCAGGGTCGCCTCGCACGCCGCCGTCAACGAGTCGGTCGAGCTCGCCCGCGGGGCGGGCGGACGCGCGGCCGCGGGGTTCGCCAATGCCGTGCTGCGCCGGGTGTCGCGCGAGAACCCCGGCGACTGGCTCGCACGCATCGAGCAGGGCGCGCGCTCCGACGACGAACGTCTGGGGCTGACGACCTCGCACCCCGTGTGGGTCGTGCGGGCGTTCCGCCGGGCTCTCGCCGCCGAGGGCAGGGCCGACGAGCTCGATGCGCTGCTGGCCGCCGACAACGCGTCGCCGCGGGTGACGATGACGGCGCTGCCCGGCCTCGCCGACGTGCCCGACGACGCTCAGCGCACGCCGTTCTCGCCGGTCGGGTTCCGCCTCGCCGGCGGCGATCCCGAGGGCATCATCACGGCGTCGGGCGGCACGCTGCGCGTGCAGGACGAAGGCTCCCAGCTCGCCGCCCTCGCGCTCGCCCGCGCCGTGCCGGTGGTGCCGGGGGAGCGCTGGCTCGACCTGTGTGCGGGGCCAGGCGGCAAGACCGCGATGCTCGCCGCCGAGGCGCTCGCCCACGGTGCGACCCTCGATGCCAACGAGGTCGCCCACGCTCGCGCAGGACTCGTGCGGCAGGCGGTCGCCGGTGTTCCGCTGGCGGTCGAGGTGACCGAGCAGGACGGCCGCGAGCGCGCCGCGGAGGCCGCCGGCGAGTACGACCGGGTGCTCGTCGACGCGCCGTGCACGGGCCTCGGGGCGCTGCGCCGGCGCCCGGAGGCTCGATGGCGCAAGGCGCCGTCCGACGTCCCCGACCTCGCCGCTCTGCAGGGCGAGCTGCTGAGAGCCGCCGTGACCGCGATCAAGCCGGGCGGCATCGTGGCCTATGTCACGTGCTCGCCGCATCTGGCCGAGACCACGACCGTCGTGGCCGAGCTCCGTCGCGAACTCGGCGATGCGATCGAGGAGCTCGACGCCCGCGCCGTCGTGCGCGCCGTCTCGCATGCCGAGCCCGACCTGCCGCCGCAGGCCGACGGGTCGGGGCGCGCACAGCTGTGGCCGCATCGGCACAACACCGACGCCATGTCGATCTCGCTGCTGCGCAAGCGCTGATACGCTCCGCGCGCCGGTCGCGCCGGCCCTCTGCGACGCAGCCTGCCCGACCGGTGGTCGCACTTTAGTGTTACCGCGGTGCCGGGTTGCCGCAGGTTGTGCGACCGGAGGGGCGGATGGTGTGCAGAAGGTGCGGGTGCGGCATCCGTAGGTCGCAGGTTGTGCGACCGGTGGGGTGTGCGGTGCGCAGAAGGTGCGGATGCGGCAACCCGAACGCGCGGATTGTGCGACTGGCCGGGGAGCCGGTGCGGCTCCGGCATCCCCGTGCCCGCAGGTTGTGCGACCAGTCGGAGTGCCGCTGCGCAGAAGATGCGGATGCAGCATCCGAACCCCGCAGGTTGTGCGACCGCGTGGCGCCCCGGGGTACAGAACCTGAGGATGCGGCCGGTCTGGGTCACACTATAGTGTGACCAACCCGGTCGCCTGGCGGCCCCGAGCCCCGACCCCCGAGCCCCGGACCCCCGACCCCGCACCCCACCCCCCGCAGCGATAATGAGACGGTGACCGACAGCATCCGGATCAACCCGAGCATCCTGGCCGCCGATTTCGTCAACATGCAGCGCGACCTCGCGCGCATCGCCGCCGCCGACTTCGTGCACGTCGACGTCATGGACAACCACTTCGTGCCGAATCTCACCTTCGGCCCGCAGATGGTCGAGCGCATCCAGGCGACCAGCCCCGTTCCGCTCGATGTGCACCTCATGATCGACGACCCCGACCGCTGGGCCCCCGGCTATGCCGAGCTCGGCGCCGCGAGCGTCACGTTCCACCTCGAGGCCGCCCACGAGCCGGTCGTCCTCGCCAGGCGGCTGCGGCAGATCGGCGCCAGAGCAGGCGTCGCCGTCAAGCCCGCGACCCCCGTCGAGCAGCTGTTCGATGTGCTCGACGAGTTCGACCAGATCCTCGTGATGACCGTCGAGCCCGGCTTCGGCGGTCAGGGATTCATGGCCGAGCAGCTGCCGAAGCTGCGGCGCCTCGCCGACGAAGCCCGCCGCCGGGGGAGCGCGGTCTGGCTGCAGGTCGACGGCGGCATCGCCGAGTCGACGATCGCGCGCGCGGCAGAAGCGGGAGCCGACACGTTCGTCGCGGGCTCAGCCGTGTTCGGCGCTCATGATCCGGATGCCGCCATCGCCGGTCTCCGACTCGCGGCGGCGCAGCACTCCCACTGACCGGTAGCCTGTCAGGGTGAAGACGTTCGACGCCCTGTTCGCCGAGCTCGCCGCCAAGGCGGTCGAGCGCCCCGAGGGATCGGGCACCGTCGCGGAGCTCGACGCCGGCGTGCACGCGATCGGCAAGAAGATCGTCGAAGAGGCCGCCGAGGTGTGGATGGCCGCCGAGTACCAGTCCGATGCGGAGACGGCCGAGGAGATCTCGCAGCTGCTCTACCACCTGCAGGTGCTGATGCTCGCCAAGGGACTGACCCCCGAGGACGTCTACCGACATCTGTGAGCGCGCCCCTCCGCCCGCCCACGAACCGAAAGCCCTCACCCATGCTGCGAATCGCCGTGCCGAACAAGGGCTCGCTCGCCGAGACCTCCTTCGAACTGCTCGCCGAGGCCGGATACACCGGCCGCCGCGACCCCAAAGACCTGCACGTGATCGACCCGGTCAACGACGTCGAGTTCTTCTACCTGCGTCCCAAAGACATCGCCACCTACGTCGGCTCCGGCGCCCTCGATGTGGGCATCACCGGCCGCGATCTGCTGCTGGACGCGCGGATGCCGGGTGCCCGCGAGATCGAGGCCCTCGGGTTCGGCGGCTCGACCTTCCGCTTCGCGGGCCCTCCCGGCCGGTACTCCGAGCTGGGCGAGCTCGAGGGGCTGCGCGTCGCGACCGCCTACCCGGGCCTGGTCGACGCGTTCCTCGACGAGCAGGGCGTCGCCGTCGACCTCGTGCCGCTCGACGGCGCGGTCGAGTCGGCCGTGCAGCTGGGTGTCGCCGACGCGGTCGCCGACGTGGTCTCCACCGGAACGACGCTGCGCCAGGCGGGCCTGGAGATCTTCGGCCCCGTGCTGCTGGAGTCGGAGGCGGTGCTCATCACCGGCCCCCGTGAGGCCGACGGCACCGAGACGCTGCTGCGGCGCCTGCGCGGCGTCATGGTCGCGCGCCGCTACGTGCTCGTCGACTACGACCTGCCGGTCGCCCTCGTCGAGCAGGCCGTCGCGATCGCGCCCGGAATCGAGTCGCCCACCATCTCGCCGCTGCGCGACCCGGAGTGGGTCGCGGTGCGCGTCATGACCCCTCGGAAGGGCGTCAACAACGTCATGGACGAGCTGTACGCCATCGGCGCCCGGGCGATCCTGGTCAGCGCCATCCACAACGCGAGGCTGTGATGAGTCTCGTCTGCCGGGTGATCCCGTGCCTCGACGTCGCCGCCGGGCGGGTCGTGAAGGGCGTGAACTTCGAGAACCTGCGAGATATGGGCGACCCCGTCGAGCTCGCAGCGGAGTACTTCCGCCAGGGCGCCGACGAGATCACCTTCCTAGATGTCACCGCGACCGTCGACGAGCGGGCCACCACCTACGACGTGGTCCGCCGCACGGCGGAGGAGGTCTTCATCCCTCTCACCGTCGGCGGCGGAGTGCGCACGGCCGACGACGTCGCGCGGCTGCTGGGCGTGGGCGCCGACAAGATCGGCGTGAACTCCGCCGCGATCGCCAGGCCCGCCCTCGTCGACGAGATCGCCGACCGGTTCGGCGCGCAGGTGCTCGTGCTCTCGCTCGACGTCAAGCGGGCCGCCCCCGGCACCGACGAGCGCTACCCGTCGGGTTTCGTCGTCACGACCCACGGCGGCCGCACCGAGACCGACCTCGACGCACTCGCGTGGGCGCAGGAGGCGATCGACCGCGGGGCGGGGGAGCTGCTGGTCAACTCCATCGACGCCGACGGCACGAAAGAGGGCTTCGACCTCGAACTCGTCGGGCTCATGCGCGAGATCTCGTCGGTGCCGGTGATCGCCTCCGGTGGCGCGGGCGCCGCGGCCGACTTCGCCCCCGCGATCCACGCGGGAGCCGACGCGGTGCTGGCCGCATCCGTCTTCCACTCCGGCCAGCTGACCATCGGTGAGGTGAAGGCCGCCATGAGTGCGGCCGGGATCGAGGTGCGCGCATGACCGCATCCGTCGACGACCGCATCGCGCGCGTCGCGTTCAACGAGCAGGGGCTGGTCGCCGCCGTCGTCCAGCAGTGGGACACCCGTGAGGTGCTCATGCTCGGGTGGATGGATGCCGAGGCCCTCCGGCGCACGCTCACCACCGGCCGCGTCACGTTCTGGTCGCGCTCCCGTCAGGAGTACTGGCGCAAGGGCGACACGTCGGGCCACGCCCAGTTCGTGCGGTCGGCCAGGCTCGACTGCGACGGCGACACGGTGCTCGTGGAGGTGGAGCAGGTGGGGGTCGCGTGCCACACCGGCACGCGCACGTGCTTCGACGCCGACGATCTGGCGCCGCTCGTGACCGATCTGCAGCCGGGACGCACGGAATGAGAGCTCGCGCGCGCCTGCTGTCGGTGCTCGTGATGCTCGCCACCGGCGCCGTGGGGGTCATCTCGTCGACGCAGACGTGGCTCACCGTGGTGCTCGACGACGGTGCGCAGCACGAGCTCGCCGTCTCGGGTGCGGCGGCGCTGCCGGTGCTGGCGCCGCTGAGTCTGGCCGTGCTCGCCCTCGGCGGCGCACTGTCGATCGTGGGCAGGGTGCTGCGCTACGTCTTCGGCGCCCTCGCCGTCGTCATCGGCGTCGTGCTGTTCGCCCTCACCTGGCCGATCGCGATCGCGCACCCCGTCACGGCGGTCGCGAGCGTCGTCACCGAGGCGACCGGCATCGCGGGCATCCAGGCGATCGCCGACCTCGTCGCCGACATCGCGGCGACGCCCTGGCCGGTCGTCTCGCTCGTCGCGTGGTGCGTGCTGATCGCCGCAGGAGTGTTCACGCTCGCGACCGCCCACACCTGGGCGGCCACCGGACGACGGTACGACACCGCCGCCGACCACTCGGCCGCCGCTCCGACGGCTGCCGCGGGGTCGCGCCCGCACGACGCCATCGACGACTGGGACGACCTGTCGCGCGGCGACGATCCCACGACCTGACCCCCGCTAGACTGGCGGAACCCGCGCACACCACGGAGGAGATCCATGAGCACCAACCCCATCGGCGACCCCGGCCACGGACACTCGCCGGCGGCGTGGACCGCCGTCATCATCATGCTGATCGCGGTGACGCTGGGCACGGTGTTCTTCTTCCTCGACCTGCCGGTGCTGGTCTGGGCCAGCGCAGGCCTGCTCGTCGTCGGGCTCCTCGTCGGCTGGGGCATGGCCAAGGCCGGCTACGGCGTGAACGGACCGAAGTACGCGCCGAAGGCGCACTGACGTGCTCGCCGACCTCACGGCCGGCGCGGTGGCGGATGCCGAAGAGCGCGCGCACTCCCGCTCGCTGGCCGACGTCGAGCGCGATGCTCTCGCGCAGGCGCCCGCGCGCGACGCGTTCCTCGCGCTGACGCCCGCCGACCGCGTCAAGATCATCGCGGAGGTCAAGCGTGCGAGTCCGTCGCGCGGCGACCTCGCGAGCATCCCCGACCCGGCGCTGCAGGCGCGGCTGTACGAGCAGGGCGGCGCGAGCGCCATCTCGGTGCTGACCGAGCAGCGCAAGTTCAAGGGGTCGCTGGCCGACCTCGAGGCCGTCAAGGCCGAGGTGTCGCTGCCCGTGCTGCGCAAGGACTTCATCGCGACGCCGTACCAGGTGCTCGAGGCCCGCGCCTCCGGCGCCGACCTGGTGCTGCTGATCGTCGCGGCGCTCGACCAGGCGCTGCTGACCGAGCTGCACGCCCTCGTGATCGAGCTCGGCATGACGCCGCTGGTCGAGACGCACTCGGCCGACGAGGTGTCGCGCGCCGTCGACCTCGGGGCGCGCCTGATCGGCGTGAACGCGAGAGATCTGTCGACGTTCGAACTCGATCGCGATCTGTTCGGCCGGGTGGCCGGCAGCATCCCCGACGATGCGATCAAGGTCGCCGAGTCGGCGGTGCTGCGCCCCGAAGACGTCGCCCACTACCGGCAGGCCGGCGCCGACGTCGTGCTCATCGGGGAGGCGCTCGTGACGGGCGACCCGGTGGCCACTCTCGAGGCGTTCCTCGCCGCCGGCGAGGGGAGCGTGCAGCGATGACGAGTCTGCGCGACGCCCACGGACCCTTCTTCGGCGACTTCGGCGGGCGATTCATGCCCGAGTCGCTCATCGCGGCGATCGACGAGCTCACCGCCGTCTATGAACAGGCCATCGCCGACCCCGCCTTCATCGCCGAGTTCCAGGGGCTCCTGAACTCCTATGCCGGCCGCCCGTCGATCATCACCGAGGTGCCCCGGTTCGCCGAGCACGCAGGGGGAGCGCGGGTGTTCCTCAAGCGCGAAGACCTCAACCACACGGGATCGCACAAGATCAACAACGTGCTCGGCCAGGCCCTGCTCACCAAGCGTCTGGGCAAGACCCGCGTCATCGCCGAGACCGGCGCGGGGCAGCACGGCGTCGCCACGGCGACGGCCGCCGCCCTGTTCGGCTTCGACTGCACCATCTACATGGGCGAGGTCGACACCGAGCGGCAGGCGCTGAACGTGGCGCGGATGCGGCTGCTCGGCGCCGAGGTGGTGCCCGTCACGACGGGCTCGCGCACGCTGAAAGACGCCATCAACGACGCGTACCGCGACTGGGTGGCCAGCGTCGAGACGACCAATTACATCTTCGGCACGGCCGCGGGCCCCCACCCGTTCCCCGCGATGGTGCGCGACTTCCAGAAGGTCATCGGCGAAGAGGCGCGCGCGCAGCTGCTCGACGAGGTCGGCCGCCTGCCCGACGCCGTGCTGGCCTGCGTGGGCGGCGGGTCGAACGCGATCGGCATGTTCGACGCGTTCCTCGACGACGAGGGCGTGAAACTCTACGGCGTCGAGGCCGCCGGCGACGGGGTCGACACCGACAAGCACGCGGCGTCGATCGAGCGCGGCCGTCCAGGCGTGCTGCACGGCGCGAAGACCTTCGTGCTGCAGGACGACGACGGCCAGACCATCGAGTCGCACTCGATCTCGGCGGGTCTGGACTACCCGGGCGTCGGCCCGGAGCACTCGTGGCTGGCCTCCATCGGCCGCGCCGAGTACATCCCGGCCACCGACGACGAGGCGATGCAGGCGCTGCGACTGCTCAGCCGCACCGAGGGCATCATCCCCGCCATCGAGTCGGCGCACGCCCTCGCGGGGGCTCTGCGCATCGGGCGCGAGCTCGGTCCCGATGCCGTGCTCGCCGTGTGCCTGTCTGGCCGCGGCGACAAAGACATGGACACCGCGGCCCGCTACTTCGGCCTGTACGACGGGGAGGACCCGGTGGACATCGCGCCCCCCGCAGACGCCGCCAAGGGCGAGGGGACCGAGCTGTGACCTCGCGCGTCGCCGCCGCCATCGCCGCTGCCCGCGCCCAGGGCCGAGGGGCGTTCATCGGCTACCTGCCGCTGGGCTTCCCCGACCTGCAGACGAGCATCGACGCGGCCGTCGCCCTCGCCGAGAACGGCGCCGACATCCTCGAGCTCGGCCCGCCGTACTCCGACCCCGTGATGGACGGCACCGTCATCCAGGAGGCCACGCAGGCGGCCCTCGCCGGCGGCTTCCGGCTGCGCGACACGTTCACGGCGATCCGCGAGATCACGGCCAGGGTCGACGTGCCGGTGGTCGTGATGACCTATTACAACCCCGTGCTCCAGTACGGCGTGGACCGTTACGCCGACGACCTGCTCGCCGCGGGGGGTGCCGGCCTGATCACCCCCGACATCACCCCGGATGCCGCCGCCGACTGGATCGCGGCGAGCGAGCGCACGGGCCTGGATCGCATCTTCCTCGCAGCCCCCACCTCGACCGACGAGCGTCTCGAGCTGATCGCGCGCTCCTCGACCGGGTTCGTCTACACCGTCTCGACGATGGGCATCACGGGGGAGCGGGCAGAGCTCGACGCCGCCGCCCGCCGCCTCGTGGAGCGCCTGCGCGCCCACGGGGTCCAGAACGCATGCGTGGGCATCGGCATCTCGACGGCCTCGCAGGTCGAGGGAGTGCTGGAGTACGCCGACGGAGCGATCGTGGGCACGGCGCTCGTGCGCGCCCTGCGGGACGGCGGGGTCGACGGCCTCGCCGAGACGGCGCGCGCGCTCTCCGCCGGCGCCCGCTGACGCCGAGGGGACGGGGCACGCGCCGACGGCGGATAGACTGCCCCTCGTGCTTTCCACCGCCCTGAACGTCGTCGCCAGCATCCCGAGCCCCTCGGTCAGCTACATCGACCTCGGCCCGCTGCGCATCCACTTCTACGCCCTGTGCATCATCGCGGGCATCATCGTGGCGGTGCTGATGACGAACCACCGCCTCACCAAGCGCGGCGGCGAGCCCTGGGTGGTCATCGACATCGCGCTGCTGGCCGTGCCGCTGGCGATCATCGGAGCGCGCATCTATCACGTGCTCACGCACCCGGGCTTCTACTTCGGCGAGGGCACCGACCCCTGGGCGGTCTTCCGCATCTGGGAGGGCGGCATCGCCATCTACGGCTCGCTCATCGGCGGCGCGATCGGCGCATGGCTGGGATGCCGCTGGACCGGCATCCGCTTCACGAGCTTCGCCGACGCGCTGGCCCCCGGCCTCATCGTCGCGCAGGCGCTGGGCCGCTTCGGCAACTGGTTCAACCAGGAGCTGTTCGGTCTGCCGACCGACGTGCCGTGGGGGCTGGAGATCCCCAGCGACAACCCCGCTTTCCCCGCCGGCCTCGCCGACGGCACGCTGTTCCACCCCACTTTCCTCTACGAGGTGATCTGGAACCTGCTCGGCGCGGCCGTGCTGCTGTGGGCAGGGCGCCGCTTCACGCTGCAGTGGGGGCGCCTCTTCGGTCTCTACCTCATCTGGTACAGCGCGGGCCGCATCGTGTGGGAGTCGATCCGCATCGATCCGAGCGAGATCTTCCTGGGCCTGCGGGTCAACGTGTGGGCGGCGATCCTCGGCGTCGTGCTCGGCCTCGTCGTGATGATCGTGCAGAAGCGTCGGCACACCGGGCTCGAGCCGTCGGTCTACGTCCCCGGCCGCGAGTGGTCGCCGACGAGCACGGTACAATCACAGGACAGCACCGACTTCGTCGACACCAGCGCACCATCTGCCGACGAAGACGCCGCAGGCACCGCCACAAGCACACTCGCCGCGAAATAGCGCACGCGCTCAGCGTGCAGGGCCGACGTCGTCCCATCTTGAACATCAAAGTGAGGACGGTTGGTATGCCATCGACCCCCCGTCGCTATGCGAAAGAACCGGTCGCACTGCGGCCCGCCTCCGGCGGCTTCCCGGCCCGCCAGGGCATGTACAACCCCGCATTCGAGAAGGATGCCTGTGGCCTGGCCATGGTCGCGACACTGCGCGGCCACGCCGGCCACGACATCGTCTCGCTCGCGCTGACCGCGCTGCGCAACCTCGAGCACCGCGGCGCCATCGGCTCCGACGCGGGCACCGGCGACGGGGCCGGCATTCTGACCCAGATGCCCGACGAGTTCCTGCGGGCGGTCGTCGACTTCGATCTTCCTCCGGTGGGCGAGTACGCCGCGGGGCTCTCGTTCCTGCCGCTCGACGAGCAGGCCCGCGCCGAGATCAAGGCGGGGGTCGAGCAGGTCGCCGCGTCCGAGGGGCTCACCGTGCTGGGCTGGCGCGTCGTTCCGACCGAGCAGGAGCACCTCGGCAAGCTCGCCTTCGAAGCGCGGCCCGCCTTCGAGCAACTGTTCGTCTCGCGCCCGGCCGTCGGCGACCAGCCCGCGCTGTCGGGCATCGACCTCGACCGACGCGTCTACCGCCTGCGCAAGCGCGCGCGGCGCGAGCACGACGCCTATTTCGTGTCGCTGTCGTCGCGCACGCTCGGCTACAAGGGCATGGTCACCACCTTGCAGCTCGAGCCGTTCTACCCCGACCTGCAGGACGAGCGCTTCGCGACCGAGCTTGCCGTCGTGCACTCGCGCTACTCCACCAACACCTTCCCGTCGTGGCCGCTCGCGCAGCCGCTTCGGATGCTGGCCCACAACGGCGAGATCAACACGGTCAACGGCAACCGCAACTGGATGCGGGCGCGCCAGTCGCAGCTCGAGTCCGAGCTCATCGGCGACATCCGGCCGCTGCTGCCGATCTGCACCGAGGGTGCCAGCGACTCGGCGTCGTTCGACGAGGTGCTGGAGCTTCTGACCCTCACCGGACGCAGCCTCCCGCACGCCGTCATGATGATGGTGCCCGAGGCCTACGAGAAGCAGGCCGACGTCGACCCGGAGCTGCGTGCCTTCTACGAGTACCACTCGATGCAGATGGAACCGTGGGACGGACCGGCGGCGCTCATCTTCACCGACGGCACGCTGGTCGGCGCCACCCTCGACCGCAACGGGCTGCGCCCAGGCCGGTGGACCGAGACCACCGACGGGCTCGTCGTGATCGGCAGTGAGACCGGCGTGCTCGACTTCGAGCCCGAGCGCATCAAGCGCCGCGGGCGACTGCGCCCCGGTCGCATGTTCCTCGTCGACACGGCCCAGGGTCGCATCATCGAGGAAGACGAGATCAAGCGCGGGCTCTCGGAGCTCGAGCCGTGGCAGGAGTGGCTGGATGCCGGACGCGTGCGGCTGGCCGACCTGCCCGAGCGCGAGCACATCGTGCACCCGATCGCCTCGATCACCCGACGCCAGCGCACCTTCGGCTACACCGAGGAGGAGGTGCGCATCCTGCTGACCCCGATGGGGCAGAACGGCGCCGAGCCGCTCGGAGCGATGGGCAGCGACGCACCCATCGCGGTGCTCAGCGAGCGCCCGCGGCTGCTGTTCGACTACTTCGTGCAGCAGTTCGCGCAGGTCACCAACCCGCCGCTGGACAGCATCCGCGAAGAAGTCGTGACGTCGCTGTCGCTGGGCCTGGGGCCCGAGCGGAACCTGCTCGACTGGGGCCCCGACCACGCGCGCACCGTGACGCTCGACTTCCCGGTGATCGACAACGACGAACTCGCCAAGCTCCAGCACATCGACAAGGCGCTCCCAGGGCGACGCTCGGTCATCATCCGCGGGCTCTACCACCTCGATGCCGCCCCTGGCGGGCTCAAGGCGCGCCTCGACGAGATGTGCGAAGAAGTCGACCGCGCGATCGCCGAGGGGGCGGAGTTCATCATCCTGTCGGACCGCGACTCCAACAAGGACCTCGCGCCGATCCCGTCGCTGCTCATGGTCTCGGCCGTGCACCACCACCTCATCCGCAACGAGAACCGCATGAAGGTGGGTCTCGTCGTCGAGGCCGGCGATGTGCGCGAGGTGCACCATGTCGCGACGCTGCTGGGCTACGGCGCTTCTGCGGTCAACCCCTACCTCGCGATGGAGACGGTCGAGTACCTCGTGCGCTCGGGCTTCATCACCGGCATCAGCCCTGAGAAGGCCGTCAAGAACCTGATCTACGCCCTGGGCAAGGGCGTGCTGAAGATCATGTCGAAGATGGGCATCTCCACGGTGTCGTCGTACGCGGGCGCGCAGGTGTTCGAAGCCGTCGGACTGTCGCAGGACTTCATCGACGAGTACTTCACGGGCACCGAGTCCAAGCTCGGCGGCATCGGCATCGAGCAGATCGCCGAAGAGAACCGGGAGCGCCACGACTTCGCCTATCCGGAGGACCAGGCCGTGCGCGCGCACGAGCGCCTGTGGACCGGCGGCGAGTACCAGTGGCGCCGCGACGGTGCGCCGCACCTGTTCAACCCCGACACCGTCTTCCGGCTGCAGCACTCCACGCGCACGCGCCGCTACGACATCTTCCGCGAGTACACGAAGCTCGTCGACGATCAGTCAGAAGAGCTCAAGACGCTGCGCGGCATGTTCAAGCTGCGCACCGGGCACCGCCAGCCCGTGCCGATCGACGAAGTGGAGCCCATCGCCTCCATCGTCAAGCGGTTCTCGACCGGCGCGATGAGCTACGGCTCGATCTCGAAAGAGGCGCACGAGACCCTCGCCATCGCGATGAACCGCCTCGGCGCGAAGTCGAACACGGGCGAGGGCGGCGAAGACGTCGAGCGCCTCATCGACCCCGAGCGCCGCAGCGCCATCAAGCAGGTGGCCTCCGGTCGGTTCGGCGTGACGAGCATGTACCTCACGCATGCCGACGACATCCAGATCAAGCTCGCCCAGGGCGCCAAGCCCGGCGAAGGCGGCCAGCTGCCGCCTGGCAAGGTGTACCCGTGGATCGCGCGCACCCGCGGCGGCACCGCGGGCGTCGGCCTCATCTCGCCGCCTCCGCATCACGACATCTACTCGATCGAAGACCTCAAGCAGCTGATCTTCGACCTCAAGCGCGCCAACCCCGCCGCGCGCGTGCACGTCAAGCTCGTGAGCCAGTCGGGCATCGGCGCCGTCGCCGCCGGCACAGCCAAGGCCCTCGCCGACGTCATCCTCGTCTCGGGGCATGACGGAGGCACCGGTGCGAGTCCGCTGAACTCGCTCAAGCACGCGGGAACTCCGTGGGAGCTGGGCCTGGCCGAGACCCAGCAGACCCTCATGCTCAACGACATGCGCGACCGTGTGGTGGTGCAGGCCGACGGCCAGCTCAAGACCGGCCGCGACGTGATCGTCGCGGCGCTGCTGGGCGCCGAGGAGTTCGGATTCGCGACGACGGCGCTCGTGGTCGAAGGCTGCATCATGATGAGGGTCTGCCACCTCGACACGTGCCCCGTGGGCGTCGCGACGCAGAACCCCACGCTGCGCGCGCGCTTCACCGGCAAGCCGGAGTTCGTCGTGAACTTCATGGAGTTCATCGCGCAGGAAGTGCGGGAGTACCTCGCCGAGCTCGGGTACCGCTCGCTCGACGAGATCGTCGGCCACAGCGAGCTGCTCGACGTCGACGGCGCGGTCGAGCACTGGAAGGCCAGCGGGCTGGACCTGCGGCCCATTCTCGAGGGCCCCGCGTTCGCCGCGGATGCGCCGCGGCGCAACAGCCGTGCGCAGGACCACGAGCTCGAGGAGCATTTCGACGTACAGCTCATCGAGCGTGCGCAAGACGTCATCGCCCACGGCGGATCGATCGAGATCGACCTGCCGGTGCGCAACACCGCACGTGCGGTGGGCACGATGCTGGGCAATCGCGTGACGCTCGCGCACGGCCAGAACGGCCTGCCCTCCGGCTCGATCACGGTGAGCCTGACCGGTTCGGCCGGCCAGTCGTTCGGCGCGTTCCTTCCCGCCGGCATCACGCTGCGACTCGAGGGCGACTCGAACGACTACGTCGGCAAGGGCCTGTCGGGCGGCCAGATCGTGGTGCGCCCGCCGCGCGCCGCCGTCTTCGACGCGTCGCAGAACGTGATCGCCGGCAACGTCATCGGCTACGGCGCGACGCAGGGAACGATGTTCCTGCGCGGCGTCGTGGGGGAGCGGTTCCTGGTGCGCAACTCCGGGGCGACCGCCGTCGTCGAAGGGGTCGGCGACCACGCGCTCGAGTACATGACGGGCGGGCTCGCCGTGATCCTCGGCGGCACCGGCCGCAACCTCGGCGCCGGCATGTCGGGCGGCACCGCCTACGTCTACGACCTCGATCGCAAGCTCGTCAACCGCGAGGCGCTCTCGGGCGGCGAGCTCGAGCTCGGTCCGCTGGGATCGGGCGACGCCGAGATCCTGCGCGATCTTCTCGAGCAGCACGTGGCGGAGACCGGCTCGACACTGGGGCAGCAGATGCTCGACGACTTCGAAACGGAGTCGGCGAAGTTCGTGAGGGTGATGCCCCGCGATTATGCCGCGGTGCTGCAGACCCGACAGGAGGCTGCGGCCGAGGGGCTGGACCCCGACGGCGACGTGGTCTGGACTCGCATTCTGGAGGTGACGGGTGGCTGACCCGAAGGGCTTTCTCAAGGTCACCGAACGAGAGGTGCCGGCTCGGCGCCCCGTTCCGGTGCGCATCCTGGACTGGAAAGAGGTCTATGAGCCCGGCGACTCGGCGGTGCTGCGGCGCCAGGCGGGTCGCTGCATGGACTGCGGCATCCCGTTCTGCCACAAGGGATGCCCGCTGGGCAACCTGATCCCGGAGTGGAACGACCTCACCTGGCGGGGTGAGGGACGCTCGGCCATCGAACGCCTTCACGCCACGAACAACTTCCCGGAGTTCACCGGACGCCTGTGCCCGGCCCCCTGCGAGAGCTCGTGCGTGCTGGGGATCAACCAGCCCGCGGTGACGATCAAGCAGATCGAGGTCTCGATCATCGACGAGGCGTTCGCCAGCGGCTGGGTCGAGCCCGAGCCGCCCGGGCGCCTCACCGGCAAGACCGTCGCGGTCGTCGGCTCCGGGCCCGCAGGTCTTGCCGCTGCCCAACAGCTCACCCGCGCGGGGCACACCGTCGCGGTCTTCGAGCGCGACGACCGCATCGGGGGCCTCCTGCGCTACGGCATCCCCGATTTCAAGATGGAGAAGCGGCACCTCGAGTCCCGCCTTCGTCAGATGCAGGACGAGGGCACGCGCTTCCGCGCCGGCGTCGAGATCGGCACCGACATCACGTGGGATGAGCTGCGTGCGCGCTACGACGCAGTGGTCATCGCGACCGGGGCCACGGTTCCGCGCGAACTCGCCATCCCCGGGCGCGATCTTCCCGGCGTGCACTTCGCGATGGAGTACCTCGTCGAGTCGAACAAGGCGACCGCCGGCGACAGCGTTCCCAACCAGATCTCCGCCGAGGGCAAGCACGTCGTCGTCATCGGCGGCGGTGATACCGGCGCCGACTGCATCGGCACCGCCCACCGTCAGGGCGCGCTGAGCGTGACCAACCTCGCGATCGGCAAGCAGCCTGCGGACGCCCGCCCGGAGCACCAGCCGTGGCCCATGATGCCGACCGTCTTCGAGGTGCAGTCTGCGCACGAAGAGGGCGGCGAGCGCCAGTACCTGGCCTCCACGGTCGAGTTCCTCGGCAACGAGGTCGGCGAGGTGCGCGCACTGCGGCTGGCCGAGACCGAGTACACCGCCGACGGGCGCCGCGTGCCCAAGAGCGGCACGGAGCGCGAGATCCCGGCAGACCTCGTGCTGATCGCGATGGGCTTCACCGGCCCGGAGCGGGCGCTGCTCGAAGAACAGCTCGGGGCCCGGTTCAGCTCGCGGGGCAATGTCGAGCGCGCCGCCGACTACCAGACCACGGCTCCCGGCGTGTTCGTGGCCGGCGACGCCGGCCGCGGCCAGTCCCTCATCGTGTGGGCCATCGCCGAGGGCAGGGCGGCAGCATCCGCCGTCGATGAGTACCTGATGGGATCGACGTCGCTGCCGGCGCCGGTCCGCCCGACCGATATCGCGATCGGACTCCAGCCCGCGTAGGCTGGATCCGTCGCCTGTCACCCCTGAATCGGAGAGAACACACACCGATGAGACGTGCAAAGATCGTCGCCACCCTCGGGCCCGCGACTTCGAGCTATGAGATGGTCCGAGCGATCATCGATGCCGGAGTCGACGTCACCCGATTCAACCTCAGCCACGGTGACTACTCCGAGCACCAGCAGCGCTGGGCCAACGTGCGCAAGGCGGCAGACGACGCCGGCCGCGCCGTCGCCATCCTGGTCGACCTGCAGGGCCCGAAGATCCGTCTGGGCAAGTTCGCCGACGGCCCGCACGAGCTCGCAGTCGGCGACGTCTTCAAGATCACCACCGACGACATCGAAGGCACCAAGGAGATCGTCTCGACGACCTTCAAGGGTCTGCCGGGTGACGTCAAGGCGGGGGACTTCCTGCTGATCGACGACGGCAAGGTGCGCGTCGAGGTCACCGATGTCGACGGGCCCGTCGTCACGACGAAGGTCATCGTGGCCGGTCCGGTCTCGAACAACAAGGGCATCAACCTGCCCGGCGTCTCGGTGAGCGTTCCCGCGCTGAGCGAGAAGGACGAGTCCGACCTGCGCTGGGGTCTTCAGCAGGGCGCCGACCTCGTCGCCCTCTCGTTCGTGCGCAACGCCAAGGACGTGAGCCGCGTGCACGAGATCATGGCCGAAGAGGGCCGCAAGGTCCCCGTGATCGCCAAGATCGAGAAGCCCCAGGCCGTCGACAACCTCGAAGAGATCATCGACGCGTTCGACGGCATCATGGTCGCCCGCGGCGACCTCGGAGTCGAGCTGCCCCTGGAGGCGGTGCCGATCGTGCAGAAGCGTGCGGTCGAGCTGTGCCGCCGCATGGCCAAGCCGGTCATCGTCGCGACGCAGATGCTCGAGTCGATGATCGAGAACCCGGTGCCGACCCGTGCCGAGACCAGCGACGTGGCCAACGCCGTGCTCGACGGCGCCGACGCGGTCATGCTCTCGGGTGAGACGAGCGTGGGCAAGTACCCCGTCGTGGTCGTCGAGACGATGGCGCGCATCGTGGAGTCGACAGAAGAGCACGGCCTGGAGCGGATCCGTCCGTTCACCGCCAAGCCGCGCACGCAGGGCGGCATCATCACGCTGGCTGCCGAAGAGGTCGCGGAGTTCGTCGAGGCGAAGTACATCTGCATCTTCACCGAGTCGGGCGACACCGCCCGCCGCATGTCGCGGCTGCGCCCCGGCATCCCGATGATGGCGTTCGCCGTCGACCCGGCGATCCGCCGCCGCATGGCCCTCACGTGGGGCGTGCAGTCGACGCTCGTCGAGCACGTCGCCCACACCGACCTCATGTTCGTGCAGGTCGACGACTTCTTCCTCGGCAACGGACTCGCCGCCGAGGGCGACAAGGTCGTCGTGATCTCGGGTTCGCCCCCAGGGATCATCGGATCGACCAACGACATCCGCATCCACCGGATCGGCGACGCCGTGCACGGCAACGCCCCGATCTATCGCGAGTAACGGGCGATCTCACCCGTCTCGGACGACTCGCACCGACGGTCGCGCTCACTACGCTGAGCGCGACCGTTCGTGTTCTGCGAGGAGTGTGCGATGTTCCTGTGGTGGCTGCTGAGTCTGGTCTACGTCGTCTCGTACGTCTTTCTGCTGATCTTCGTCATCACCGATCTCTTCCGCGACGAGAGTGCGGGCGGCTGGGTGAAAGCGCTGTGGATCATCTTCCTGATCTTCGTGCCCTTCCTCACGGGGATCGTGTACGTCATCGCCCGCGGTGACGGCATGGCCGCGCGCGCGGCGGCGGTGCGGGGGCGGGCGCCGGAGGACGATGACTACCGCCCTGCGGCGTCGGCGACGCCGGACGAGGACATCGCGCGCGCGCAGCGACTTCTGGATGCCGGGACGATCTCTCAGGGCGAGTTCGAGGCGCTCAAGAGCAAGGCGCTGGGCAACCGGTTCTACGGTGCGTGAGGGGCCGCTCGGAGGGTGCCGGTGGTGGGAGTCGAACCCACACGCCCTCGCGGGCAACCGAGTTTGAGTCGGTCGCGTCTGCCATTCCGCCACACCGGCCAGTGCGGATCGACCATACCGTAAGATTCAATGGTGACTGAGCAAGAGCAGACCGCTGCGCCCACCGCATCCGCCCCTCGCCGGGTCGTCGTCGCAGAGGATGAGTCGCTCATCCGCCTCGACATCGTCGAGATCCTGCGCGACAACGGCTTCGATGTCGTCGGCGAGGCCGGCGACGGCGAGACCGCCGTGCAGCTGGCCACGGAGCTGCGTCCCGACCTCGTGATCATGGACGTGAAGATGCCGCAGCTCGACGGCATCTCCGCCGCCGAGAAGCTCTCGAAGAACCACATCGCCCCCGTCGTGCTGCTGACCGCGTTCAGCCAGAAGGAGCTCGTCGAGCGCGCGAGCGAGGCCGGAGCACTGGCCTACGTCGTCAAGCCCTTCACCCCGAACGACCTCCTGCCGGCGATCGAGATCGCCCTGGCGCGCTACGAGCAGATCATCACGCTCGAAGCCGAGGTCGCCGACATGGTCGAGCGCTTCGAGACCCGCAAGCTCGTCGACCGCGCGAAGGGCCTGCTCAACGAGAAGATGGGCCTGTCGGAGCCCGAGGCGTTCCGCTGGATCCAGAAGGCGTCGATGGACCGCCGCCTCACGATGCAGGACGTCGCCAAGGCGATCATCGAGCAGCTCGCCCCCAAGAAATGAGTCGGCTGCGGGTCAATGCCGCGCAGCGGCGTTGACGCGAGCCGACTCAGGTCGCATCTCGATACGCGCTTCGCGCTACTCGATAACCGTAGGCCGCGCAGCTGCCGTATCGAGACCTCCTGGATGATCCGGGGGCCTCAGGAGGCCGGCAGCTCCTTGATCATGTTGGTGATGCGCACCGTCGAGCACCGGCGACCCTGATCGTCGGTGACGACGATCTCGTGCACGGTCAGGGATCGGCCGAGGTGGATGGGCGTGCACACGCCCGTGACGACGCCCGAGGTGGCGGAGCGCGTGTGGGTGGCATTGATGTCGATGCCCACCGCGAGGCGGCCGGGGCCGGCGTGATAGTTCGCGTGCATCGATCCGAGCGACTCGCCCAGCACGACATATGCGCCGCCGTGCATGAGTCCGACGGGCTGCGTGTTGCCCTCGACGGGCATCGTGGCCACGGCGCGCTCGGCCGTCATCTCGACCCACTCGAAGCCCATCTTCTCGGCGAGGGCGCCGACGCCGCGATGGGTGGCCCACTCGAGTCCTTCGGAGTGCGTGCGGGAGTCTGCCATGGCTCGCTTTCGGGTCGGCGGGGTGTCGTACCCGGCGCCTAAGCTTGCAGGGTGACGGACTCCGCAAAGCCTACCCTCCTGGTCGTCGACGGTCATTCGCTGGCATATCGGGCGTTCTTCGCCCTCCCGGTGGACAACTTCACGACGAAAGACGGCCAGCACACCAACGGCATCTACGGCTTCCTGTCGATGTTCGTCAACCTCGTCAAGGCCGAGAAGCCGACCCACCTCGCGGTCGCCTTCGATACGTCGCGGCAGTCGTTCCGCACCCGGGAATACGCGGAGTACAAGGCGAACCGCTCGGAGTCGCCGGCCGAGTTCAAGGGGCAGATCCCGCTGCTGCAGGAGTGCCTGGCGGCGATGAACGTGACGGTGCTCACGAAAGAAGACATCGAGGCAGACGACATCCTCGCGACCCTCGCGACCCAGGGCGCCGACCAGGGCTACGACGTGCTCGTGTGCTCGGGCGACCGCGACACCATCCAGCTCGTCACCGACGACGTCACGCTGCTCTACCCGAGCGTGCAGGGCGTCTCGCAGCTCAAGCGCTACGACCCCGCCGCGGTGCAGGAGAAATACGGCCTGCCGCCGCAGAACTACCCCGATATCGCCGCCCTCGTGGGGGAGACCAGCGACAACCTGCCCGGCGTGCCGAAGGTGGGGGAGAAGACCGCGGTCAAGTGGCTCACCCAGTGGGGGAGCCTCGACGCCCTGCTCGAGAACGCCGACAAGATCTCCGGCGTCGTGGGCGGCAACCTCCGAGAGCACCTCGACGACGTGCGCCGCAATCGTGCCCTCAACCGCCTGCTGCGCGATGTGGAGCTGCCGGTGGGCCCCGCCGATCTCGCGGTGCAGCCGATCGATGCGCAGGCCGTGCGCGACATCTTCGCCCGTCTCGAGTTCCGCACGCTGCTGCCCCGGGTGTTCGAGGCCTCCGGAATCGTGGCCGCCGACGAGCCGGTCGAGCCTGCGACGCCGCTCCCCACCGCGACACAGCTCGACCCGGCCGCCCTTGCTGCCTGGGCGGCATCGGCCGAGAGCGAGCTGGGCGTCACGGTCGCGGTCGATGGTGGCAGACCCGCGCGGATCGGGCTCGCCGGCGCGACCGAGGCCGTCGAGACGACCTGGACGACGGATGCCGCAGCCGCTCTCGCGCCCTGGCTCGCCTCGGACGCCCCCAAGGTCTTCTCCGACGCCAAGCCGCAGCTCAAGGCGCTGCGTCGCGACGGCCTTGCCGTGGGCGGACTCGCGTTCGATGCTCTGCTCGCCGGGTGGCTGCTGCGCCCGAGCCTGCCGGACAAGTCGCTCGCAGACCTCGTCGACCGCTACCTCGGCGAGAAGCTGCCTGAAGCCGACCCCACCCAGCTCGTGCCCGAGACGGAGGGTGCGACCCCCGGCCAGCTCTCATGGTTCACGGTGCGTGTGGTCGAGGCGCTGCGCGCCGAGCTGCCCGAGAGCGTGGCGGAGGTGCTGACAGACATCGAGCTGCCGACGCTGCTGGCGCTGGCCGATATGGAGCTGGCCGGCGTCGCCGTGTCGCACGAGAAGCTCTCGGGGTTCTCGGGCGAGCTCTCGACCAGGGCCGACGCGCTCGCGCAGGACGCCTATGCCGCGATCGGGCGCGAAGTGAACCTCGGCTCGCCCAAGCAGCTGCAGGAGGTGCTGTTCGACGAGCTGCAGCTGCCCAAGACGCGCAAGACCAAGACCGGGTACACCACCGACGCCGCCGCCCTCGCCGACCTGCAGGAGAGCGTCGACCACCCGTTCCTCGCCCTGCTGCTGGCCCACCGCGAGGCCACCAAGCTCCGCCAGATCATCGATTCGCTCGACGTCGCGATCGCTGCCGACGGCCGCGTGCACACGACCTACGTGCAGACCGGCAGCCAGACGGGACGCCTGTCGAGCACCGACCCGAACCTGCAGAACATCCCGGTGCGCACGGCCGAGAGCCGCCGCATCCGCGCCGCCTTCGAGGTGGGCAGCGGCTACGAGACGCTGCTGACGGCCGACTACTCGCAGATCGAGATGCGCATCATGGCGCACCTGTCGGGTGACCCCGGCCTGATCGAGGCGTTCAACTCGGGGGAGGACCTGCACCGGTTCGTCGGTGCCCGTGTGTTCGGCGTCGAGCCGGCAGAGGTCACGCCGTTCATGCGCACGAAGGTCAAGGCGATGTCGTACGGACTGGTCTACGGCCTCAGCGCCTTCGGCCTGTCGAAGCAGCTGCGCATCGAGCAGTCCGAGGCCAAGCAGCTGATGATGGAGTACTTCGCGCGGTTCGGCGCCGTGCGCGACTACCTGCGCTCGTCGGTCGAGCAGGCCAAGATCGACGGCTACACCGAGACGATCTTCGGGCGCCGCCGCCCCTTCCCCGACCTGTCGAGTCCCAACCGCGTGCTGCGCGAGAACGCCGAGCGGGCCGCGCTGAACGCCCCGATCCAGGGCAGCGCCGCCGACATCATGAAGATCGCGCTGTTCCACATCCACGAGCAGTTCGCCGCCGAGGGACTGGCCTCCCGCATCCTGCTGCAGATCCACGACGAACTCGTGATCGAAGTGGCCGACGGCGAGTGGGATGCCGCGGAGCGCATCGTGCGCGAGCGCATGGGCGACGCGGCGACGCTCTCGGTGCCGCTGGACGTGCAGATCGGCAGAGGCGCGAACTGGGACGACGCCGCGCACTGAGACACGCGCGCATCGACGGTGCGCCGACCGCGCGCGGAACGGGGCGGGTCGACGTAGGCTCGAGGGATGACAGATTCTGCCCGCACCCCGACGCCGATCGACACGATCGCCGACGCCTGGGTCGACACCCTCGCCGAACTCGAGCCGACGCTGGCGACCTACATCGGCCGCTTCGAGTACAACGACCGCTTCGGCGACACCTCGCCGGCCGGGCACGACGCCCTCGCCGCCGCCGCGCGGGCGACCCTCGCCGACATGAAGGCCGCCACGCCGGTCGACGACATCGACGCCGTCACCCGCGACGACCTCGTCCGCGAGCTCGAGCTGAGCCTCGAGCTGTACGACGCGAAGTGGCACCTGCGCGACCTCAACGTGATCGCCTCTCCCGCGCAGGATCTGCGGTCGGTCTTCGACCTCATGCCCACCGACACCGCCGATGACTGGGCCGTCGTCTCCACGCGTCTGCGCGCGCTGCCCGCCGCGATCGCCGGCTACATCGAGACGCTGCGCGAAGGCATCTCGCAGGGCATCGTGCCCGCCCGCCGCCAGGTGAACGAGGTCGTCACCCAGATCGCCCGCTACACCTCCGACAACGGCTTCTTCGCGGAGTTCGCCGGCAACGCGGCACCCGCCGAAGGGAGCCTTCCGGCATCCCTCGCCCGGCAGCTCTCCGACCACGCAGGGGCTGCGCGGGTCGCCTACGACGAGCTCGCCCAGTTCCTGGCGGGCGAGCTCGCTCCGGTGGCAGGCGAGGCCGACGGCGTGGGCCGCGAGCTGTATGCGCTGCACTCCCGCCGGTTCCTCGGCGCCGAGATCGATCTCGACGAGACCTACGAGTGGGGCATCGAGGAGCTCGCCCGCATGGTCGCCGAGCAGGAGTCCATCGCGAACGAGATCCTCCCGGGCGCCACGGTCGAAGAGGCCGTCGCGTTCCTCGAGAAAGGCGCGTCGCGCAAGCTCGTCGGCACAGAGGCGCTGCAGAAGTGGATGCAGGAGACCAGCGACCGGGCCGTCGCCGAGCTCGGCAAGAGCCACTTCGACATCGCCGAGCCGATCCGCAGGCTCGAGTGCATGATCGCGCCCACGAAGGAGGGCGGGATCTACTACACGGGTCCGACCGACGACTTCTCGCGCCCTGGCCGCATGTGGTGGTCGGTGCCCGGGGGCGTCGAGGACTTCGACACCTGGCGTGAGCTCACGACCGTCTACCACGAGGGCGTGCCCGGTCACCACCTGCAGATCGCGCAGGCGGTCTACAACCGTGCGCAGCTGAACTCGTGGCGACGTCTGCTCGCCGGCACGAGCGGTCACGCCGAGGGCTGGGCGCTGTATGCGGAGCGGCTCATGGAGCAGCTCGGCTACCTCGACGACCCCGCCGACCGGCTTGGCATGCTCGACGGCCAGCGCATGCGTGCCGCGCGCGTCGTGCTCGACATCGGCGTGCATCTGGGCAAACCGCGTCCCGATGGCGAGGGCACGTGGGATGCCGACTACGCGCTGGAGTTCATGCGCCGCAACGTCAACATGTCCGACGAGTTCGTGCAGTTCGAGGTCAACCGCTACCTCGGCTGGCCGGGGCAGGCACCCTCGTACAAGGTGGGGCAGCGCATCTGGGAGCAGCTGCGCGACGACGTGAGCGAGGCGCAGGGCGACGCGTTCGACATCAAGGCGTTCCACAAGCGCGCCCTCGACATCGGCGGCGTCGGCCTCGACACGCTGCGGGCCGCGCTCGCGCGCTGACGCGCATCGACCGGATGCCGAGGTCAGCGGCCCAGCAGGGCAGTGACCTCGGCATCCGTCGTCTGGGTGAAATCGTCGTAGTACTGCCCGACCGCCCAGAAGCCGCGCTCCCTGTGCGGACAGACGAACTCGTCGACCTCGGCGGGAGGGGTCCAGGATGCCGGTGCCACCGGCACCGCGAGGATGAGGCGCGCACAGCCCTGCGCCCGCACCGCCAGGCACGCCGCCGCAGCGGTGGACCCGGTCGCGATGCCGTCGTCGATGACGATCGCAGTGCGCTGCGCGAGGTCGGCGCCCAGCGCCCCGAACGTGCGGGAACGGCGCTCCAGTTCGGTGCGCTCGCGCCGCTCGGTCTTCTCCAGCTCGCGCTCGGAGACGTGCTCGGCGCGCACGGCGCGGCCGTCGATCACTCTCACCCCGTCGGCGATGGCGCCGACGGCATACTCCTCGTTCCGAGGCGACCCGAGCTTGCGCACGACGGCGGCCGCGAGCGGCAGGTCGAGCGCGCGGGCCACCTCGGCCGCCACCACGACCCCGCCGCGGGGGATGCCGACGGCGACGGCATCGGAGCCCAGCCAGGCCTCGAGCGCCTGCGCCAGGTGCCGCCCGGCATCGGAGCGGTCCGCGAAGATGGCCACAGCGTCACGCTACGCCCGAGGCGGGAATGAAAGCGGCCCGGCGCCGGTTCGTATGCATGCGCATGGAATGGAGACGCACATGACCATCGACCCCACGGCAGTGGAATTCGGCCTCGACACCTTCGGCGACGTCACCCACGACGACGCCGGCACGCCGCTCAGCGACGCCCAGACGATCCGCGACGTCGTCGACCAGGCGGTGCTCGCCGACGAGGTCGGCCTCGCCTTCTTCGGGGTGGGGGAGCACCATCGCCACGAGTTCGCTGTGTCGAGTCCCGAGATCGTGCTCGCAGCCGCCGCGGCCCGCACCCGCAGCATCCGCCTCGGCACCGCCGTCACGGTGCTCTCGAGCGACGACCCGGTGCGCGTCTACGAGCGGTTCGCGACCCTCGATGCCGTCTCGAACGGGCGCGCCGAGGTGATCCTCGGTCGGGGCTCGTTCACCGAGTCGTTCCCGCTGTTCGGCTACGACCTGCGTGACTACGAGCGCCTGTTCGAAGAGAAGCTCGAGCTGTTCGCGCAGCTGATGACCGAGAGGCCGGTCACATGGCAGGGCACGATGCGAGCGGCCCTCGAAGGGGCCGATGTCTTCCCCAAGACCGAACGCGGACTCACCGCATGGGTGGGCGTGGGCGGCAGCCCCGAGTCGGTCGTGCGCACCGCCCGCTACGGGTACGGCCTGATGCTCGCGATCATCGGCGGCTCCGCGGCGCGATTCCGTCCGTACGTCGACCTGTTCCACCGCTCGCTCGACTCGTTCGGGCAGCCGGCACGACCCGTCGGTGTGCACTCGCCTGGTCACATCGCCGACACGGATCAGCAGGCGTGGGAGGAGCTCTATCCCGCGATCGAGGCGAACCGCAACGCCATCGGCGCCGAGCGGGGCTGGCCGCCGTACAGCCGGCTGCAGTTCCAGCACGACGTCGGTCCCGAGGGCTCCGTGTACGCCGGTGCGCCCGAGACCGTCGCCCGCAAGATCGCCGACACTGTGCGGACCCTCGGCGCGCGGCGGTTCGACCTCAAGTTCTCCAACGGCACGCTCTCGCACGGGCGGATGCTGCGCTCGATCGAGCTGTACGGCACGCAGGTCGCCCCGCGCGTGCGTGAGCTGCTCGCCGACGGCTGACCGGCAATACGATGGCGGGATGACCGACGCCGCTCCGGGCGCAGCGACCGCTGACGCCGGAATCTCCCCGCGCCTCGACCGCCTGCCCTTCACCCGCCGCCACCTCCGTGTGCTGACCGGATCGGGCATCGGCTGGGCGCTCGACGCGATGGACGTCGGACTCATCTCGTTCGTCATCGCCGCGCTGGCCGCGCAGTGGTCGCTCGACCCCGGTCAGACGGCCTGGATCGCCTCGATCGGCTTCGTGGGCATGGCGATCGGCGCGACCGTCGGCGGGCTGCTGGCCGACAGGTTCGGCCGACGCCAGGTGTTCGCGGTGACCTTGCTCGTGTACGGAGTCGCAACGGGTGCGAGCGCACTCGTGGGCGGGCTCGCGCTGCTGCTCGTGCTGCGGTTCCTCGTCGGGCTGGGCCTGGGCGCCGAGCTGCCGGTCGCGAGCACCTACGTGAGCGAGTTCGCCCCTGCGCGCATGCGGGGCCGGCTCATCGTCATCCTCGAGGCGTTCTGGGCGGTCGGCTGGACGGCCGCGGCGCTGATCGGCTACTTCGTCATCCCCGCCTCCGACGCGGGCTGGAGGTGGGCGTTCGCGCTCGGCGCGATCCCCGCCTTCTACGCACTTGTCGTGCGGTGGGGTCTTCCCGAGTCGGCGAGATGGCTCGAGCGGCGAGGCCGCAGTGGCGAAGCGGATGCCGTCGTGCGCTCGTTCGAGCAGTCGCCCTCGTTCGGCGGCGCCGCGCGACGGCTCGAGAGCACGCCGGCGCCGGTCGCCGCTGCGCCCGAGGCGGCCGCATCCCGTGCCTCGCAGCGGCTCGCGGCTCTCTGGTCGCGCGAGTTCCGCCTCCGCACGGCGTGCCTGTGGCTCGTGTGGTTCTGCGTCAACTTCGCCTACTACGGGGCCTTCATCTGGATCCCGTCGATCCTCGTGGCTCAGGGGTACGACCTCGTGCGTTCGTTCGGCTTCACGCTCGTGATCACCCTCGCACAGCTGCCCGGCTATGCCGTCGCCGCATGGCTCATCGAGGTGTGGGGGCGCCGGGCGACGCTGTCGGTGTTCCTCGTCGGCTCCGTGGTCTCGGCTCTGCTGTTCGGCACGGCGGCGGGGGAGGGCGGGGTCATCGCGGCCGGCATGGCGCTGTCGTTCTTCAACCTCGGCGCCTGGGGCGCCCTGTACGCCGTGACGCCCGAGATCTACCCGACGTCGCTGCGCGCAACCGGGTCGGGCTGGGCGGCAGGTGTCGGCCGCATCGCGTCGATCGTCGCCCCGCTGTCGGTGCCGGTGCTGCTGGCCGCCGGGGGAGCGCCCCTGCTGTTCACGGTGTTCGGCGTCTTCTTCGCCGTCGCGGCGGCCGCCGCCTGGGGCCTTGCCGACCGCCGCGGCCAGGCCCTCGACGACCGCTGACCTCACCCCCTGTTCCGATTACGGCCACGACGCGCCGCGCCCGGGGTGCGGGCACGCGGCGCGTCGCGACCGTAACCGGTGCGGGGGAGGGGCGCTTAGGCTTGTGCGGTGGATGCTGTGCGGTTCGTCGCGATCGGAGACTCGTTCACCGAAGGGGTCGGCGACGAGCTGCCCGACGGTCACGTGCGGGGCTGGGCCGATCTCGCCGCACAGGGCTGGGCCGATGCGGCGGGGGAGCAGGTCCACTATGCGAACCTCGCGATCCGCGGCAAGCTCGCGTGGCCGATCGTCGAGCAGCAGCTCGAGCCCGCCCTGGCGCTGAAGCCGACGCACCTGTCGTTCAACGGCGGCGGCAACGACATGCTGCGCCCGCGCACCACGATCGCGCACATCGTCGACGCCTTCAGCCGCGTGCTGCAGCGGTGCGACGAGGAGGGCGTGCGGCTCATCCTGCTGTCTGGGGCGAACCCGTCGGCGCAGCTGCCGATGTCGAAGCTCATCCAGCGTCGCGGCGACGATCTCTCGGCCGCCGTCGTGGCACGCGTGGCCGATCGACCCGACGTCGTGCGAGCGCTGAACTGGCCCGACCGGGAGCTGTCGCTGCCCGGGTACTGGTCGCAGGACCGTCTGCACATGAACGCGCGTGGACACCACCGTGTGGCGGCCCGAGTGCTGACGGCGCTGGGTCTTCAGGCCCCAGACGACTGGTGGTCGCTGCCCGAGCTGCCCGACTTCGCCCGCCTGGGCGGCCGCGAGTACCTGCGCGAGCACCTGGGCCCGTGGGTGCGCAGACGGGTCACCGGCACCTCGTCGGGCGACGGCCGCGAGCCCAAGTTCGGCGAGTGGGTCGTGCGCGAGCCGCAGCGCTCGTGAGCGAGGACCTCGAGCTCGCCCGCGTCGACGGGTTCGAGCTGGGCGTGTTCGCCGTGACCGAAGAGCAGCTCGGCGCACTCCTCGGCGAGACGGCGCAGCATCCGCGTCGCCCCGCCGTGCGCGTCAGCTGGCTGCGGGCGATCCGCTTCTGCAACGCCGCGTCGGAGTGGGAGGCGCTCGACGCCGCCTACTCGTTCGACGGAGAGGATGTCACCTGGCACCGCGACGCCGACGGATACCGGCTGCCGACGGAGCGTGAGTGGGAGCTCGCATGCCGTGCGGGGTCGACGGGCGCCCACTACGGTCCGATCGCCGAGATCGCGTGGACGAGCGCCGACGGGCTCGGCACGCCGCAGGATGTCGGCGGTCGACTCCCCAACCTCTTCGGCCTCTTCGACATGCTCGGCAACGTGTGGGAGTGGTGCTGGGACGAGTTCGACATCGGCGACCGGCGCCGTGTGATCCGGGGTGGCGGATTCGCCGACGACCGCCAGCTCGTGCGCGCGACGACGCGACGCGGTGCCGATCCGCGGTCAGGTCAGCGCGATGTCGGCTTCCGCGTCGCGCGGGGTCCACTCGACTGACTCCGCACGCGGGGCGCTCCCGCCCGCCATGTGGCACACATGGCGGGGGAGAGGGGCGGATGCTGCGCCACGCACAGCCGGTGGGCGCTGTCAAGCCCTCATTCACGAGGCGACGGGTCGGCCAGGATGGGGCGTTGTGCCGGATGGGCACGTTCGACCCGAAGGAGCATGTCATGAGCATCGGAGCAGGAGTCGCACTCTTCGTCATCGGAGCGATCCTCGTGTGGGGCGTCAACGTCGAGGTGGAGTGGGTGAACCTCGACATGATCGGGTACATCCTGATGGGCGCCGGCGTGCTGGTGTTCCTGCTCGGCCTCGTGCTGATGATGCGCCATCGTCAGACCGAGACCGTCACGCACACCTCCGTCGACCCGGCGGCCGGTCAGAGCACGACGCGTCGGTCGACCTCGATCTCGGGCGACGAGGTCGTCTGAGCGGAGCCCTCAGCGACGGCGGCGTGGTTCGTCGAGGCCGAGCAGTTCGCGGGTTCTGCGGCGCTCGACCACGATGAACCACGCCCCGACGGCCCACAGCGGCACCTGGGTGAGAAAGGCGACGCGGAAGGCCTGCAGATCGTAGGTATCGGGTGTGCCGGCACCCTGTAGATCGAGCGCGAAGCCGATCGCGAAGATCGCGATGAGCGCCGCGAGGAATCCGCCGACGTTCGTGATGCCGGTCGCGGTGCTCAGCCGATGGGCCGGGTTGTGCGTTCGCGCGTGATCGAACGCGATCATCGAGGCCGGTCCGCCCATCGCCAAGGCGAAGGCGAGCGCGTACAGCAGCCACAGCGGCGCCGGCACCGGCCATGCGATCACCACGATCCACGCGACCGCCTGGGTCGCCACGGCCGGCAGCACCAGTGCTCGTGAGCGCAGGTGCGGGATGCGGCGCGAGAGCTCGCCCATGACGGGTCCCAGCAGCATCCCCACGACGACATAGGCCGAGGTGACTGCGGTCGCCTGCCCCCGGGTCAGCCCCTCGCCGGCGGTGAGGAACGGCACGCCCCACAGCAGGATGAACGCCGTGCCGGCGAAGGGCGTCGTGAAGTGCGACCAGAAGGCCAGGCGTGTGCCGGGGTGCGCCCAGGCGGCGCGGATGCCGACCCCGGTGTCCATCGACGAGCGCACGATCTGCACCGAGCCGGTGCCGGTGTCGACGGTCACGTCGGCGGCGACCTCGGGAGGGTGGTTGCGGATGAGCAGGAAGACGAGGATCGCGAACAGTGCGCACAGCCCCGCGATGCCACCGAACGCGATCGTCCAGCTCGTGGTGTGCAGCAGCAGGGCGAGTGGAGCCAGCGACAGCAGCTGGCCCGCTTGGCCGACCAGACCCGTGAGCTGGCTCATCAACGGACCTCGCTGGGAGGGGAACCAGGTGGCGATCAGGCGGAGCACGCTCGGGAAGATCGCCGCGTCGCCGGCACCGAGCAGCGCGCGGGCGGCGATGGCGACGCCGACGCTCACCGAGAGGGCCATCGTGAGCTGACCCACCGCCATCAGCACCATGCCGATCGTCATGATGGGGCGCGCGCCGAACCGGTCGAGCAGCAGTCCGATCGGAATCTGCATGCCGCCGTAGACGGCCAGCTGCACGACGGCGAACATCGACAGTGTCGACGCGTCGGCGTGGAAGCGCTCGGCGGCGTCGACTCCGACGGCGGACAGTGAACTCCGGTTGACGACCGCGAGCATGTAGGCGGTGACCCCGACGGCCCAGATGAGCCACGCCCGCCAGCCGGGGGCGGGAGCGAGGGGAGTGGTCACGGTGCGCCCAGCCTATCGCCGGCCGTGGCAGGGCTCCGCGGCAACCGCGCTCAGGCGCGCGGAACGAGATAGGTGAGTTCGGCGAACTGTCCGTTCTGACCGACCGACGCCAGATGCAGGCGGTCGGAATCGAAGCGGCGGGGGAGCAGCGGGCGCCCGGAGCCGAGCGTGACAGGTGCCACCGACAGGCGGATCTCGTCCAGCAGCCCTGCGTCGGCGAACTGCCCCGCGAGGTCGCCGCCTCCGACGACCCAGACGTCGCCGGGCCCCGCCGATTCGCGGATGCGATGCCAATGGTCGACGACCGCACCCTCGGCGAAGCGCACGTCGGCGCCGGCGACCTCGGGAAGCACTCGCGACGTGAACACCCACGTGGGACGCGCGCCGTAGAAGCCGGGCCACTTCTCGGGGTGGTCGACGAGATCTTCGTGCCGCAGTACCCACTCGTACGTCGTCGAGCCCTGGACGATCGCTCCGACGCCCTCGAGGAACGCGGGAAACCCGTCGCGTTGCTGCTCGACGGCGAAGAGCCAGTCGAGCGAGTCGTGCTCGTCGGCGAGGAACCCGTCGAGCGTCGTCGCGGTGTAGTAGATGACGCGGGTCATGCGCTCCACGCTACCGAGGGGAGTCAGCTGCGGGGCGTCACGTTCGTATGAAGTGACATAATGTGCATTATCGGCGATACCGACGCGCGTCTTCCCGTTCGCAATCGGGCGTGGATGCGCCAGGATGGTGCAGACGACAGCTGGGGGCCTATGTCTGCCGAATCCCACCGGTCGAGCGAACTCGCCGACCTCGACGAGCTGCTGCGCGCCGATGCGGGCGACGACGACGCGGATGCTGCGCACGAGCGTCCGCGTGGACGCCGCGCCGGCCGCATTGCGCTCGCGATCACCGCCATCGTGCCGCTCGTGCTGATGGCCGCCGCCGGCGGCTACGTCGCGTGGGCGCTGAATGCACCTCTGCCGGAGCCCGTGTCGAGCTTCCGCACCGTCGAACCGCCGGCGACCGATGCGGTGTCGCTCGCGCTGCCGTCGGGCGGAGCATCCGCCATCAGCATCGCGGGTGGCGAGGACTATCTCGGAGATGAGGCCGACGGCATCTGGGCTTCCAGCGGATCGAACGAGCCGCGGTCGATCGCGAGCATCAGCAAGCTCATCACGGCTCTCGTGATCCTCGATGCCCACCCGCTCGACGGCCCGGACGACGCCGGCCCCACGATCACGTTCAGCGAAGCCGACCACCGGCTCTACGACCAGTTCTACGTGCGCGGTGCCACGATCGCGGCGATGCCCGCCGGCAGCACGATGTCGCTGCGTGACGCACTGGCCACGATCCTCATTCCATCGGCGAGCAATTACGCGGTCGCCGTGTCGTCGTGGGCCTACGGGTCGCAGTGGGCCTTCCTGCAGGCCACCCGCGAGTGGCTGCGCGGGAACGGGCTCGATGACACGACGATCGTCGAGCCGACCGGCCTCGATGCGCGCAACACCAGCACGCCCGCCGATCTGATCGCACTCGGCAAGCTCGCCGCGGCCGACCCGACGATCGCGCAGATCGTCGCGACCCCGTCGTTGTCGCTCCCCGGCCCCGGGCTCATGGTCAACACCAATGATCTGCTCGGCGTCGCTGGTGTCACGGGGCTGAAGACGGGCAATCTGGGCACGGGCAGATACAGCCTGCTCTACACCGCCGATCTCGAGATCTCGGCGACCGAGACGCTCAAGGTCACCGGTGTGATGCTCGACCGGTATTCCCGCGCCGCCGTCGCCGACGACGTCACGGCTCTGCTGGCCAGCATCCGCTCCGGCTTCCGCGAGGTGCCGGTGGCGGCGCGCGGCGAGGTCGTCGGCTCGTTCTCGACGCCGTGGGGATCGACCGCCCGTGCGGTCGTCGCCGACGACACGGCGATCTTCGCGTGGTCCGACACCCCGATCGCCGCGACGATGACCACCGCCTCTCCCCCGGCGTTCGCCGACGGCGAGGTCGTGGGCACGATCACCTGGACGGCGGGCCCGCACACCGCCACCGCAGACATCGTGATCGACGGCGATCTCGAGCCCCCCACCGACTGGTGGCGTCTCACTCACCCGGAGGAGCTGACCGCCTCGACGCGCGCAGCCGAGGCCGCTCCCCTGTCACCGTGACGGCATGCGCCGCCGATCTACGGCCCGACGTACTGCGCCAGGTGCTCGCCCGTGAGGGTCGTCCGGTCGGCGATCAGCTGTGCGGGGGTGCCCTCGAACACCACCCGGCCGCCGTCATGCCCTGCGCCGGGGCCGAGATCGATGATCCAGTCGCCGTGCGCCATGACGGCCTGGTGGTGCTCGATGACGATGACCGATCGCCCCGAGTCGACGAGGCGATCCAGCAGCGCGAGCAGCTGCGCGACGTCGGCCAGGTGGAGTCCCGTCGTGGGCTCGTCGAGCACATACACATCGCCCTGCTCCGCCATCGCCACCGCGAGCTTCAGCCGCTGGCGCTCACCGCCTGACAGCGTGGTCAAGGGCTGACCGAGACTGACGTATCCGAGTCCCACATCGTCCAGGCGCCGCAGCACCGCGTGCGCGGCCGGCACCTTCGCTTCGCCCGCTGCGAAGAACTCGAGCGCTTCGGCGACCGGCATCGCCAGCACTTCGCTGATGTCCTTGCCGCCCAGGCGGTACTCCAGCACGGTGCCGTCGAACCGCCTGCCCTCGCACACCTCGCACGGCGAAGAGACGGTGGCCATCGGCCCCAGATCGGTGAAGACCACGCCTGCCCCGTTGCAGTTGGGGCAGGCGCCTTCGCTGTTCGGGCTGAACAGCGCCGGCTTGACTCCGTTCGCCTTCGCGAAGGCCTTGCGGATCGGCTCGAGCATGCCGGTGTAGGTGGCGGGGTTCGATCGGCGAGAGCCGCGGATGGCGCCTTGATCGATCACGACGACGCCGTCGCGTCCGGCGACGGAGCCGTGGATCAGCGAGCTCTTGCCCGACCCGGCCACGCCCGTGACGACGGTCAGCACGCCCAGCGGGATGTCGACGTCGACGCGCTGGAGATTGTTCGCGGAGGCCCCGCGCACCTCCAACCTGCCTCGGGCGGGGCGCACGGCATCCTTCGGTCGCGCCCGATCGTCGAGGTGGCGGCCGGTGAGGGTGTCGCTCGCGCGCAGCTCGGCGAGCGAACCCTCGAACACCACCTCTCCCCCGGCGCCGCCCGCGTGCGGACCGAGGTCGACGATGTGATCGGCGATCGCGATCGTCTCGGGTTTATGCTCGACCACGAGCACGGTGTTGCCCTTGTCGCGCAGCTGCACGAGCAGATCGTTCATCCGCTGGATGTCGTGCGGATGCAGGCCGATCGTCGGCTCATCGAACACGTACGTGACGTCGGTGAGGGCGGAGCCGAGGTGCCGGATGAGCTTCGTGCGCTGGGCCTCTCCCCCGCTGAGAGTGCCGGAGGGGCGCTCCAGCGACAGGTAGCCGAGCCCGATGTCGACGAACGAGTCGAGGGTCTCGCGCAGGGTCTGCAGCAGCGGTGCGACGGAGGGATCGTCGAGGGTGCGCACCCAGTCGGCGAGGTCGCTGATCTGCATGGCGCAGGCATCGGCGATGCTCACTCCCCCGATCGTCGACTCGCGTGCGTGCGGGGCGAGTCGCGTGCCTGCGCACTCGGGGCACGTCGTATAGGTGACGGCGCGGTCGACGAACGTGCGGATGTGGGGCTGCATCGCGTCGCGGTCCTTCGACAGCATCGATTTCTGGATGCGGGGCACCAGGCCTTCGTAGGTGATGTTGATGCCGTTGATCTTGACCTTGGTCGGCTCCTTGTAGAGAAAGTCCTGGAGCTGCCGCTTGGAGTATTCCCGGATCGGCATGTTCGCGTCGACGAAGCCGGACTCGCTGTACAGGCGCACGTTCCAGCCGTCGGCGGTGTACCCGGGGATCGTGAGTGCGCCCTCGGCGAGCGACTTCGCGTCGTCGTAGAGCTGGGTCAGATCGATGTCGGTGACGCTGCCCATGCCCTCGCACCGCGGGCACATGCCGCCCAGCTGCGAGAAGCTGCGCTTCTCGGCGAGCTGCCTTCCGCCGCGCTCGACGGTGATCGCGCCCGCGCCGTGCACGGTGGGCACGTTGAACGAATACGCCTGCGGCGAGCCGATGTGCGGGCTGCCGAGCCGGCTGAACAGCAGCCGCAGGAAGGCGTTCGCGTCGGTCACGGTGCCCACCGTCGAGCGCGGGTTCGATCCCAGCCGCTCCTGATCGACGATGATGGCCGTGGTGAGCCCTTCGAGCCGATCCACGTCGGGGCGGGCCAGTGTCGGCATGAACCCTTGGACGAACGAGCTGTAGGTCTCGTTGATCATGCGCTGCGACTCGGCGGCGATGGTCTCGAACACCAGCGAGCTCTTGCCCGATCCCGACACGCCGGTGAACACCGTCAGTCGCCGCTTGGGGATGTCGAGGTCGACGTCTTTGAGGTTGTTCTCGCGCGCACCGAGCACGCGGATGAGGTCGTGGCGGTCTGCGGGATGAGTCACGTGCGCGATGCTGTCACGCCGACTCGCGCACTGTCCAGCCGAACCGCTCGCCTAGGCTCGGAGCATGCTCGACACGCTCACCGGTTTCGTCGTGGTGGGCGTCGCGATCGTCGTCGGCTGGATCATCGGGCGAATCGATCTGCTGGGCGAGCACGCGCGTCCCGTGCTCAGCAGACTCATCTTCTTCGTGCTGTCGCCGTTTCTGCTGTTCACGGTCCTGTCGCAGACCGACGTGCGGATGCTGTTCTCCGCACTTCTGCCCGCCTCCGCCCTGACCGCCGTCGTTGTCATCGGCGCGTATGCCGCCGTCGCCCGATGGGTCTGGCGGCGTTCGGTCGGTGAGACGCTGGTGGGAGCGCTGTCGGCGGGACAGGTCAACTCCAACAACATCGGCATCCCGCTCTCGCTGTATCTGCTCGGCAACGCCGCCTACCCCGCGCCGGTCATCCTGCTGCAGCTGCTCGTGTTCACGCCCGTCTCGATGACGATCTTCGAGGCCATCACTTCGGGTCGCCGCTCGATCTGGGGTCCCCTCCGGCGTACGCTCACCAATCCGATCGTCATCGCCTCGGTGCTCGGGGTCGCCGTGTCGCTGAGCGGGATCGAGCTGCCGCCGATCGTGATCGAGCCGGCGAACCTGATCGCGAACGCGTGCGTGCCGGTCCTGCTGATCTCCTACGGCATCTCGCTGCACGGGCAGCGCGTGCTCGGCGCGGCAGGACGCCGTCGCGATGTGCTGCTGGCCTCGGCGCTCAAGCTCGTCGCGATGCCGCTCATCGGCTGGGCGGTCGCGCAGTTCGTCTTCGGCATGTCGGCGCACGAAGTGCTCATCGTCGTCGTGCTGGCGGCCCTTCCGACCGCTCAGAACGTCTTCAACTACTCCCAGCGC
The DNA here is from genome assembly GCF_025515205.1 of Microbacterium fluvii. Classification (GTDB taxonomy): domain Bacteria; phylum Actinomycetota; class Actinomycetes; order Actinomycetales; family Microbacteriaceae; genus Microbacterium; species Microbacterium fluvii. The sequence goes on from NZ_JAOPFX010000001.1 coordinate 1,234,513, forward strand.
TACGGCATCGGCGAGACGATCTCGCGCGACACCATCTTTGTGACGACACTCGGTTGCGTACCGGTGCTCATGCTCGCCATGCTGATTCTGGGCTGATCGCGCCGGGGTTCCCAGGCGCGACACGCCCCTCGCTCCCCCGCCGAACCTTCAACCTGGGGTTTATGCTGACGGCAGACCTCTCAGGTAACTCTCAGAAAGGACGCTCATGTCCGAGTCGCTCGAAAAGTCGGCTGTCAACGGCATCCGCACCGCCATCGGCATCGGCGGCGTGCTCGCCGTCATCGCCGGCATCCTCATCCTGGTGTGGCCGGTCAAGACCGCCATGGTCATCACCGTCATCCTCGCGATCTACGCCGTCGCGGCGGGCCTGGTCTACCTCGGCCTCGGCATCTTCTCCAAGGGCAAGGGCGGCTGGTCGCGCATCGGCCACATCGTCCTCGGGCTGCTGTTCATCATTGCCGGTGTCATCGCCTTCGCCAACCTGCAGACCACGACCGCGTGGCTCGCGGTGATCGTGGCGATCATGGTGGGTATCGCGTGGATCGTCGAGGGCGTCGTGTCGCTGTCGACCCTGGGCGATGCCGTGTCGAAGGGCTGGACGGTCTTCTTCGCGATCGTCAGCATCATCGCCGGCATCTACCTGCTGTTCACGCCCTTCGTCGGTGCGCTGGCGCTGTGGTGGCTGCTGGGCATCGCGCTGATCGTCATCGGCATCGTCAACGTCGTGCGCGCCTTCACCTTCGGCAAGCACGCCTGACCTCGAACGGCGAAGGGGCTCGGGATCGCACGATCCCGAGCCCCTTCTCTCATGCCTCAGGCGGCAGCATCCGCTCCCACCAGTCGAGCACGGCGGCGAACCGCTCGACGCGGTGCCGCGGCTGTCCGGACCGGGTCAGCTCGTGGTTCTCGCCGGGGAAGATCAGCAGCTCGGCCGGCGTGCCCTGGCGCTTGAGCGCACTGTAATAGCGGGTCGCCTGTTCGAGCGGGCACCGGTAGTCGAGCTCCGAGTGGATCACCAGGGTCGGCGTCGTGACCCGGCCGACCACCGCCATCGGGCTCTGCCGAGCGATGTCGTCGGGTGAGACGCCGACGTACTCGTCGCCGAAGAACGACCCGATGTCGCTCGTTCCCTGAAAGCTCGTCGGCTCGAGGAACCCCCTCTCGACGATGGCACCTGCGAAACGGTGCTCGTGCGCGATGATCCAGGCGGTGAGGTAGCCGCCGTACGACCCGCCCATGATGCCGACACGACTCCCGTCGAGTCGGGGATCGGCGTCGAGGGCGCCGTGGAGGAAGTCCATGACGTCGGTGTGGTCGACGGTGCCCATCGCGCCGCGGATGCTGCGCCCGTGCGCGCGCCCGTAGCCCGCGGAGCCGCGGGGGTTGCAATAGACCACGGCATAGCCGGCGTCGACGAGCACCTGCGTCTCGTCGAACAGGTGCACGCCGTACGACGCGAACGGACCTCCGTGGATCTGCAGGATCACCGGGAACGGGCCCTCGCCCTCGGGCGCGGCGACCCAGCCGTGCACCGGATACCCGTCGCGCGCCGTCGCGGTGAACTCGGTCGGCTCCGCGAGGCCTGTCTGCCCGATCGCGGAGCCGAAGCCCGTGAGCGGTCGTACGGAGCCGCCCGAGACAAGAACGAGCTCGCCGAAGGTCGTCGGCGTCGCCACGGCGGCGACGACCCGATCGCCCGCGGCGGCGTGCCCGGTCACCTCGACGTCGCCGCCGAGCAGCTCTGAGATCTCACCCTCGCGGGTGACCCGTACGAGCCGCACGCGACCCCGCGTGCGATCCTGCACGAGGAAGTCGTCGCCGTACGCCGTGATGTGGCTGCCGACCTCGCCGAGGTCGATCGTGTCGGCGTCGGTGAGCCGGCGCGGACCCTCGTCTTCGAGCAGCCACAGCCCGACTCCTGGTGCGATGAAGTCCTGCCCCGCGTCGCCGACCTCGTCGGCCAGGACGGCGATGGTGCCGTCTGCGGCGACCTCGAGCCCGCTGAGCGAGAGCCCCGCCGAGCGGTCGAGTACGGTGCGCTCCCCCGATCCGTCGGCGGCGACGGCGATCAGCACGGTGCGCAGGTCGCGGCGGTCGGATTCGATCGCGTCACGCGAAGTGAGGATCTCGCCTCCCGAGAACGCGAGCCCGGCGTGGTCGTCTGATCCGGAGGTGAGCTGTCGCGGTGCCGAGGCGATGACGGTGCGCTTCGGCGGCTCCTCGCCCTCGGGGAGCACGGCCGGTGCGGGCTCGTAGAACGGCTCGGCGAGCGGGTCGGGTGCGGCGACGACGAACAGGTGGGTGGGCCGGTCGGCGAGGTAGCCGAGGCCGTTGGCGTGCCAGCGGATGCCGGTGATCCGCCGCGGCGCCTCGGCATCGGCGCCGAGCCCGTCCACGGTGCCGTAGCGTCCCGGTTCTGCGACCCGCGCGAGGTAGGCGAGCGTCGCGCCGTCGGGCGACCACGCGAACTCCGACACGCCGAGCGCGGCATCCGTCGCCTGCACGGGCTCGCCGCCCGCGGCGGCGACGACGTGCACCTGGGGCCTTGCCTTCGCATCGCCGCGGAGGAAGGCGATGCGGGCGCCGTCGGGCGACAGGCGGGGCGCCGCATCCGCCGTGCCCCGGGTGAGGCGACGCGGAGCGCCGTCCGGCAGATCGACGCGCCAGAGCTGCCCCACGGCGCGGTTGGCGGTGAGGTCGGGGCGCGAGGCGGCGAAGACGGCGAACGAGCCGTCGTGCGCCACCTGCGGCCGACCGACCGAGACGAGCTTCTCGATGTCGGCGGCGCGCACGCTCACTCCCCCGTGAACGAAGAGGTGTCGCCGACGAGGCGGGTGTTGTCTGCAGGCACGGGGTCGAGGGCGGCGCGCGCGACCTCCGCGGCGAACTCCGCGACGTTGTAGAGCTTGCCGGCGTCTTCGCGCCGAGCGGCGATGGCCCCCGGGTTGGCGCGTTCGAGCAGGGTCGCGGTGATGGTGCCCTCGATCATGTCGCCCGAGACCACGGTAAAGCCGATGCCCTTCGCCTCGAGGGCGGGGATGCGCTCGCGCAGCGCGTCTTCGCCCGCGCGCTTGGAGAGGGCGACCGGCTCGTACTCTGCCATCGTCGCGGTCGTGCGGATGAAGTGGGCCTGGTGACTCGTGACGAACACGACGCGGGAGCCCTCGCCCAGGAGCGGCAGGGCGGTCTCCAGCACGTTCACCTGCGCGTCGCGGTTCAGAAGCAGCGCATAGTCCTGGGCCATTCCGGACTCCATGCCGCCGGAGGCGTTGAGCACGAGCACGTCGAGCGAGCCGAAGGTGCGGGCGACCTCGTCGAACATCGCCTGCACCGATGCGGGGTCGGTGAGGTCGGCGCCCACGACGAGAGCCTCGACGCCCAGTTCGCGCAGCTCGGCCGCCAGCTTCTCGGCGCGCGGGGCCTTGTTGCGGAAGTTGATCACGACGTTCGCGCCCGCCTGGGCGAAGTAGCGCACGGTATCGGCGCCGATGCCGCGAGACGATCCGGTGACCAGTGCGGTCTTGCCTTCGAGGGAGCCGGCGGGAAGAGGGGCGATTGTCTCAGTCACGCCTCGACCTTACCTTCGCCGGTGCGGCCACTTCTGTGACGTTGCCGCCTCTGTTGACATAGCCGCGTGATAGGTTCGCAACAACGGGGAGGCCGACGTGGAGTTCATCCAGACCATCGAAGACTTCGCGTGGATCGGGTGGCTCGTCCTGATCCTCGTGTTCCTGGTGATCGAGATGCTCACGCTCGATTTCACCTTCCTCATGCTCTCGATCGGCGGTCTCGCCGGCCTCGGAGCCGATCTGCTGGGCGCTCCGCTCTGGCTGCAGGTGATCATCGCCGCGGCCGTCGCTGCCGTGCTGATCCTCGTGCTCAGACCTCCGCTGCTGCGCCGACTGCGCCGAGGGGAAGACCCGACCCCGTCGAACGTCGATGCGCTGCTCGGTCTTGCGGGCCGCGTGCTCGCCACCACGTCCGAGGTCGCAGGGCAGGTCAAGCTCGCCAACGGCGACATCTGGACCGCGCGCGTCGAGGGGCGCGGCGCACTCGACCCCGGCACGCCCGTGCGTGTCGTCCGCATCGACGGCGCCACCGCCTTCGTCCGACCCGAGCTGGAGGAGCAGACTCCGTGAACGACTTCGAAAGCATGATCCCGACCGCCGTCGGATGGCTGCTGGCCATCGCGGTCTTCATCTTCGTGCTGGTGGTGATCGTCCGCGCGATCCGCATCATCCCGCAGGCCAACGCCGGCATCGTGGAGCGCCTCGGTCGCTACCACAAGACGCTCATGCCCGGTCTGAACCTGCTGGTGCCCTTCATCGACCGGCTGCGGCCGCTCATCGACCTCCGCGAGCAGGTCGTCTCGTTCCCTCCGCAGCCGGTGATCACCGAAGACAACCTCGTCGTCTCGATCGACACCGTCATCTACTTCCAGGTGACCGACGCGCGGGCGGCGACCTACGAGATCGCCAACTATCTGGGCGCCGTCGAGCAGCTGACCACGACGACCCTGCGCAACGTGGTCGGAGGCCTGAACCTCGAAGAGGCGCTCACCAGCCGCGACGAGATCAACGGTCAGCTGCGGGTCGTGCTCGACGAGGCCACGGGCAAGTGGGGCATCCGCGTCGGCCGAGTGGAGATCAAGGCGATCGACCCGCCGCACTCCATCCAGGACTCGATGGAGAAGCAGATGCGCGCCGAGCGTGACCGTCGCGCCGCGATCCTGACGGCCGAGGGCACCAAGCAGTCCGCGATCCTCGAGGCGGAGGGGCAGCGTCAGGCCGAGATCCTCAAGGCCGAAGGCGACAAGCAGGCCGCAGTACTGCGCGCACAGGGCGAGGCGGAAGCCATCACGACGGTGTTCAACGCGATCCACGTGGGCAAGCCCGACGAGAAGCTGCTGGCCTACCAGTACCTCCAGACCCTGCCGAAGATCAGCGAGAGCCCCTCGAGCAAGCTGTGGATCATCCCGAGCGAGCTGACAGAGGCGCTCAAGGGAATCGGCGGCGCGTTCTCGGGCGCGGTGAGCGATGCGGCCCAGCGCGCGCAGGAACGAGAGATCCCGCCCGCACCGTGACCCACCCCTGGTTCGCGCCGACGGCGCGCCCGCGGATCCTCGCTCATCGGGGGCTGGCGACGGCGACGGACGCCGAGGGCAGGGCGATCGTCGAGAACTCCCTGCTGGCGGTTGCCGCCGCCCACGCGCTGGGTGTCGACTACGTCGAGAGCGACTGCCACGTCACCGCCGACGGCGTCGTGGTGCTCTTCCACGACGACGACCTGCACCGCGTGACGGGCGACCCCCGACGCGTGGCGGAGGTCACCGCCGCCGAACTCGAGCGCATCATGGAGCCGCGCGGCGGGCTGCTCACTCTCGCCCACGCCCTCGACGCGTTTCCCGACCTGCGCTTCAACCTCGACGTCAAGGCCGAGGCGGCCGCGCTGCCGGTCGGCCGACTGGTCGCCCCGCACGTGCAGCGGGTGCTGGTGACGAGCTTCTCCGACCCGAGGCGCCGGCGAGCCCTGGCCGCGGCGCTCGAGGCGACCGGAGGCTCGCGGCCGGCGACGTCGGCGGGCACGGGCACCCTCGTGCGACTGCTCGTCGCCCTCGCCGTGCGCGCCGATCGCTGGGCCGCCCGGCTCCTGCGCGACGTCGACGCCCTGCAGATCCCTGAGCGACACCGTCGAGTGCGCGTGCTCTCGACGCGTCTGCTGACCGTCGCCCACGCGGCCGGAGTCGAGGTGCACGTGTGGACGATCAACGCGCCCGACGACATGCGCCGCCTCGCCGCCCTGGGGGTCGACGGCATCGTCACCGACCGGGCCGACCTCGCCGTCGAGGTCTTCCGTCGCGCGTAGCAGATTTCGGCGATCGGCGGGCCTGAGCATCCACTGTGAATGCCTTCTGCATGCCCTCCGTTCGGATGATCCGCACAGGTCGCTTCGTTATACCTGAAGACGCGACGAGAGGACCACACAATGGCAGAACGCAGCCTTCGCGGCGTGCGACTCGGCGCCCAGAGCCTACAGAGCGAAGAGGGCGTCGTTTTCCACGACCGTGCACAGCACACCTACACCTGCACGTCCTGCGGACGTGACACCGTCCTCACCTTCGCGGCCGACGCCGAGGTGCCCGACGCCTGGGAGTGCCGCACGTGCGGTGCCGAGGCTCTGCGGCGCGTGGGCGACACGACCGCGACGGTCGATCACAGCGACGACAAGACCCCGCGAACGCATTGGGACATGCTGATGGAGCGTCGTACGCTTCCCGAGCTCGAGGAGCTGCTCGAAGAGCGCCTCGCCTACGTGCGCGCGCGCCGCGGCGCCGCCGAGAAGGCGACGGCCGACAAGCTCAGCGCCTGAGGCGCGTCTCGGCACACACCGGCCTCAAGAGGTTCCGGCGCTTCGGCGCCGGAACCTCTTCGTCGTTGCGAGGCCCGCGAGAACGAGGGCGGCGAGGCTGCCCCACCCGATGATCCCGGCGACGGCCGGCCCGATCACGACGGCCGGGGTGAGACCCGTGCGCAGCGGCACGTCGGTGAGCATGTAGCCCGCCACACCCGCGTCGAGGCCGTCGATCGTCGTGCCGTCGGGGGCGATGACCTGACTGGTGCCGACCGTCGACAGATTGACGACGGGGCGCCCCGTCTCGATGGCGCGCATGCGCGCGAAGCCCAGCTGCTGCAGGTTCTCGTCGGTGTCGCGGAAATCGGCGTTGTTCGTCTGGAACATGTAGACCTCGGCGCCGTCACGCGCGCCCTGCCAGATGACGTCGTCATAGATCACGTCGAAGCAGATCGCGAGGCCCACCCCCACGCCGTCGACGTCGAAGAAGGGGGCGTTCGTGCCGGGCGTGTACTCGCGCTGGATGAGTCCGACGAGGTCGGGCACGAGCATCTCGTAGAACCAGCGGTCGGGAACGTACTCCCCCATCGGCACCGGATTGCGCTTATCGTGCAGCTGCACCGCGCCTTCGCCGCCGACCCACAGCATCGAGGTGTTGAACACCGCTCCGTCGCGCTCCGTCGCGGCGTTGACCAGCAGCGGCGCGTCGACCTGATCGGCGAGGGCATCGAGCATGCGCGCCGTGGTGTCGTTCGACAGCGGGTCGGAGTCGATGCCGCCCTCTGGCCACAGCAGCACGTCGAGGTCTTCGCCGAAGAGCGGCGCGGATGCCGTCAGCTGCGCCTCGAGCACCGAGTTGCGCTCTCGATCGTCGAAGTAGCCCGAGGGGCCGTTGCCCTGCACGCTGCCGACGCGCATGGTGCCGGCATCCGTCGTGGGGAACTGCGGGGTCACCAGCAGCACGACGACGGCGGCGGCGACCGGGGTCGCCGTGCGCAGATCCGAGAAGGCGCCGAGCCGCACCCACTCGATGAGTGCGGCGCAGACGAACACCATGAGAAAGCTCAGCCCGGTCACCCCCGTCCACGAGGCGACCTCGGCCAGCGGACTCGTCGATTGGCTCATGCCGATGCGCGCCCACGGGAAGCCCGTGTAGGGCCATGACCCCATGAACAGCTCGCGCATCGTCCACAGCCCCGCAACAAGCGCGGGGAGGGCGACCAGGCGCCACCAGCGCCCCGGCCGCACGCGGGGCATCCAGCGGTAGGCGAGGGTGATCGGCATCGACCCGAGCGCGATGAACAGGGTCTCGATGCCGGCGAGGGCGAACCACGGGATCACGCCGAGGTAGCGGGTGATCCAGTCGATCAGCAGCAGATAGAACGTCGCGCCGAAGACGAGGCCGACGAGCACCGCACCGCCGAGGCTGCGCCCGACGAGGGCGATCAGCGACAGCGCGACCCCGACGAAGGCGAGCGGCCACCAGCCCGTGGCGGGGTAGGCCAGCTGCAGCACGAAGCCCGCGAGAGCGGCGACGGGAACGGCGGCCCACAGCGGCAGGAGCGCGCGCACAGGCGCCGGGGTGTCGGGCACCCCTCCACCCTACGTGCGCCGCGGAGGGTCAGACCGACGCGTACGAGACGATGCCCCGCCGAACGTTCTCGAGCGCCGTGCGGGCGGTCGCGGCCACCGGGGCGTCGGCGACGATCGAGAGCTGGTCGAGCAGATCGATCGTCTGCTTGGCCCACCGCACGAAGTCGCCGGCGGCCATGTCGGCCTCGTCGAGCACGCGGTCCAGCAGCGCGCCGCGCGCCCACGAGTGCATCGCCTGGCATAGCCCGACGGCGGGCGGCTCGGAGCCGGGCAGCCGGTGGTCGCGCTCGAGGTCGTCGAGGCGCTGCCAGAGGTCGTAGGTGGCCGCCAGCGCATCGCGGAAGGCGCCCCGAGGCAGTCGTCGCTCGCCTCCGGCGTCGTCGCGGCGAGGCTCGTAGACCAGGGCGCAGGCGAGAGCGGCGAGGGATGCGGCGTCCAGCCCGTCCCACAGCTTCAGGCGCAGCGCCTCGGCCACGAGCAGGTCGCGCTCGCCGTAGATGCGGCGCATCGTGCGGCCGGCCGGCGTCAGGGTCGTCGCGCCGTCGGCCTCGACTCGCACATAGTCGAGCGCCGCGAGCACGTCGACGACGCGGTCGAAGATGCGGGCGACCGTGCCGGTGCGGGTCTCGATCTGGCGGCGAAGCCCGTCGATGGTGCGCTTGAGGCGGAAGTAGCGCTCGGCCCAGCGGGCGTGGTGCTCGCGGTCGGGACATTCGTGACACGGATGCCGCTGCATCCGCTTGCGCAGTGAGGCGATCTGCTTCTGGCGGGCGTCGCGCGTGGCCCGAGAGGCGTTGGCATCTTTGCGGTTGAGCTTCTCGAGGTCGGCCAGCTCCCGGCGGATCGAGCCGTATTCGACGAAGTCGCCGCGGTCGCAGGTCATCGCCTCGCGATACCCCTGAAGCGAGGCCTCCTGGTCTTTCACCTCTCGGGCAAGACCCACGACGGCCCGGTCCGCCTGGAACTGCGCGAACGACGACTCGAGGATCTCGCGGGCGCGCGCACGCCCGAACTGATCGATGAGGTTGACGGCCATGTTGTAGGTGGGGCGGAAGCTGGAGTTCAGCGGATACGTGCGGCGGGAGGCGAGCGCGGCGACGGCCTGCGGGTCGAGCCCCTCGGTCCACTGGATCACCGCGTGGCCTTCGACGTCGATCCCGCGGCGGCCGGCGCGGCCGGTGAGCTGGGTGTACTCCCCCGAGGTGATGGCGACCCTCGCCTCGCCGTTGAACTTCTCGAGCTTCTCGAGCACGACGGTGCGCGCCGGCATGTTGATGCCGAGCGCCAGGGTCTCGGTCGCGAAGACGACCTTCACGAGCTTGCGGCGGAAGAGCTCTTCGACCACCTCTTTGAACGCCGGCAGCAGTCCCGCGTGGTGCGCGGCGGCACCCCGCTCGAGATTCTCGCGCCACTCCCAGAAGCCCAGCACGGCGAGATCCTCGTCGGGAAGTGCCCGCGTGCGCTCCTCGACGATGGCGCGGATCTCGCTTCTCTCGGCGGGCGTCGTCAGCCGCAGCCCGAAGCGGCGAACCTGCTGCACCGCCTGATCGCAGCCGACCCGGCTGAAGATGAAGAAGATCGCCGGCAGCAGGTTGGCCCGCCCCAGCAGCTCGACCACCTCGGGCCGGTCGAGACGTTCGATGCGCTGCACGTTCGCCGAGCGCACGGGCCGCTTGCCGCCTTTGTGCGGGCGGCGCCGCGGATCGTCGTGGCCGCTCGAGCGCGACTGCTGGGCACGACGGTTGTTCTCGAAGTTGGGGCCCTTGAACGAGCGGATGCGCATGAGCTCCTGGTTGACCTGAGCCGTGGCGATGCCCGCGCGGTCGTCGAACAGGGGCAGCAGGTCGCCGCGCACGAGCACGTGCTGCTCGAGCGGCACGGGGCGGGTCTCCGAGACGATGACCTCGGTGTCTCCCCGCACGGTGTCGAGCCAATCGCCGAACTCCTCGGCGTTGGAGACCGTCGCCGACAGCGATACGAGCCGCACCGCCGGCGGGAGGTGGATGATGACCTCCTCCCACACCGCCCCGCGGAACCGGTCGGCCAAGTAGTGCACCTCGTCCATCACGACGAAGCGCAGGCCCCGGAGGGCCGGCGAATCGGCGTAGAGCATGTTGCGCAGCACCTCGGTGGTCATCACGACGATGCGCGCGTTGCCGTTGATGTTGGTGTCGCCGGTGAGAAGGCCCACGGCATCCTCGCCGTAGACCTGCTGCAGTTCGCGGAACTTCTGGTTCGACAGCGCCTTCATCGGCGTCGTGTAGAACGCCTTCTGATCGGAATGCTGCATCGCCAGGTGGATGGCGAACTCGCCGACGATGGTCTTGCCGGCGCCGGTGGGAGCCGCCACGAGTACGCTGCGGCCGTCTTCGAGGGTGCGGCACCCTTCGAGCTGGAAGGGATCGAGGGCGAAGCTCTGGGCCGCCGCGAACTCCGCCGTGAGCGGATGGCTGCGCGAGGCCTCTGCCGCCGCGTAGCGCGCGGCGGGGTCGGTCACGCGCCGGTCTCCGGGGGCAGCAGGTCACCCTCGCGTTTGCGCTTGCGACGGTCGAAGAGCATCGACACACCGGCGGCGGCGAAGAACAGCACGATGAGGATGCCGGCGAGCATCAGCATCGAGACGACGTCGGCGGCAGGGGTCGCGACGGCGGCGAACAGCGTCGCGATGAGCACGGCGGCACGCCAGCCCTTGAGGATGCCTCGTCCCGACATGACTCCCGCGAGGTTCAAGGCGACCAGGAACACCGGCAGCACGAACGAGACGCCGACCACGAGCAGCAGCTTGAAGACGAAGTCGTAGTAGTACGACGCCGTGTAGAACTGGGCCGTGCCCTCCGGGGCGAAGGTCGCCATGATCTCGACCATGTGCGGCAGCACGATCCAGCCGACGACGGTGCCGGCGAAGAACAGCGGAACGGCGGCGCTGACGAAGCCGATCGTGTAGCGCACCTCTTTGCGGGTGAGTCCCGGCATGAGGAAGGCCCACACCTGCCACAGCCACACCGGCGCCGACAGCAGCAGGCCGATCGCGAAGGCGATGCGCATGCGCATGTCGAACGGCGCCGTGACGGTGTCGAAGTTGAGCTGCGCGAGCTGATCGCCGCGGCGGTCCGCGACCATGCGGATCGGCTCGGTGAGCAGCTCGATGACGGGACCGGTGATGATGAAGGCGATCACCATGCCCACCACGAGCGCGATGGCGGCGATCATGAGACGCTTGCGCAGCTCCAGCAGATGCTGGGCAAGCGTCATCCGACGGTCGTTGCGGGGCTCGGCCGGCTCCTCGACGCGCGGGGGTCGTTCAGCGACCACGTCGGGTCAGGATTTGGGATCTGCGGTTCCACCCGCGGTCGCCGACGTGTCGGCCTCGGAGGTGACCGTCGTCGTCGGCGCGGCGGGGGCGGCCGGAGTCGTCTTGACGTCGTCTTCCTTCATGGCCTTCATCTCGCCCTTGAAGACGCGGGCCGACTGGCCGACGCTCTTCGCGAGGGCCGGGAGCTTGGCGGCGCCGAACAGCAGCAGGATCACCGCGAGGATGATCAGGAGGTGCGGCCACCCGAATGCGTTGCCCATGGGGAGTTCTCCTCGTCGATTGCGGTGTGCCCTCAGTGTAACCCGCTCCGCCCTCGCGCGACCGCGCGCGGCGCGCGGGGTCAGCGGTACTGCGCGAGCCCTGCGGCAGCCCACTCCGCCGCAGCGCGGCGCGCCGACTCGGGTTCGAGCACCTCGAGCTCGCCGCCGAGCTTGGCGACCAGGCGCCGCAGGCTCACCTCATCGGCGACCGGGATCGTGGCCGTCGAGACTCCGCCTGCCGTCTGCACCTCGGCGCGGCCCAGGTACTCCCCCAGCAGCGGGGCCACGGATGCCGCGAATCGCGCGGTGACGACGAGATCACCGTCGCCCGTCTCGAACCAGCCGGGAACCCGCTCCTCGCCGTGGGTGATCGCGATGCCGGTGAGCTCGAGATCGCTCACGCGGTCGAGGTGGAAGGTGCGCATGGCCTGGCGCAGGTGGCACCAGCCCTGCAGGTACCACTGGCCGTCGGCGATCTGCACCTTCACGGGGTCGACCGTGCGGGTGGTGGCGGCAGCATCCGGTGCCTTGTAGGTGAACGACACGGCGACACCGCGCGCGAGCGCGTCGGCGACCACCTCGCGGGCGGCGTCGACCGGCCCCGGCACGACGATGACGTCGGCGGGGGTGCTCGAGGCGCCGAGGGCGAGCTTGGCCAGCAGCCCCGCGAACACGTCGCTGTCGGCCACGCCGGGAAGAGTGCGGGCCAGCTGCAGACCGGCCAGCAGGGCGGCCGCCTCGCGCGCCGTCAGCCGCGGCGCGCGCTGCAGCCCCACGGTGTTGGTGAGCGAGATGAGGTCGCGCTGATCGAGCAGGTCCCAGTCGATGTCGAAGAGGTCGTTCGACATCTGCCAGTAGCCCGAGTCGCCCGGCAGGCCGATCACGGTGAGCTTCTGCACCATCTCGCGCATGACGGCGGGCGTGACATCGAATTCGTCGGCCGCCTCGATGACCGACACCTCGCCCTTGCCGACCAGATACGGCACCAGCTGCAGCATGAGGGCGGCACGATCGGTGGCCACCAGCGGCGCCCTGCCGCCGGTCACAGGACTGCTCCATTGCGCTCGGCGGCACCGCGCAGCCGCACGATCACCTTGTCGCGCAGGTCGGCGGGCTCGACGACCCGCACCTCCGGACCGTACGAGGCCAGTTCGTCGGCGAAGATGTGCGCATCGACATAGGGCACGCGGATGCCCTGGTCGGCGGGCGCCGCACGTCGGCCCAGCCGGAGCGCGGCCTCGGTGCCTGGGTGCACCTCGAGAAGCGCGTGCTGACCGGCCGCGACGGCGTCGAGCCCTCGGCGCGCGCGATCGCCGGCGCCCTCGCGCAGGGCGGGATCGAAGCTCTGGCGCGTCGTCGACACCGGGCCCACGATGCGCGAAAGCAGAAAAGTGCGGTCGGCCCCCGCATCCACGTCGATCCCGAACACGTGCCAGCGGGCCTCGTACTCGACGAGCGCGAGCGGCTGCACCCGACGCTGACGTGGCTGCTCCTCCCCCGGCTTGAGGTAGGGGAAGGCCACCGTGCGACTCTGCTCGATCGCCTGCTGAAGGGCGGGGAACGAAGGCTCGTGGATGCTGATGCGCGGCGCGTAGCCCATGATCGGCGCGTCGACGTCGTTGCCGAGAGCGCGGATCTTGCGCAGGCCCGACCGGGCGTCGGCCGACATGGAGCTCTCGCTCCACACCCCGCCGGCCAGCGTCAGCAGCGCGAGTTCGGCTGGGGTGAACTCCATCTGCTCGGGCAGCGCATACTCCGCGCTCGGGATGCGGTAGCGGGCCTCCCGCAGATCGTCGGGGTCGGCCCAGTCGCCGATCGTGTCGATCGGCACGCCGAGTCCGCGGAGGTTCTCCTTGTCGCGTTCGAACATCTTCTCGAGCGCATCTTTCGAGGCGCCGGCCTCGGTCTGCTCGCGGTAGCCGGACACGCTGGAGAGCACGGTGTCTTTCGTGATGCCCTGCTCGGTCGCCATCAGCGCGACGACGAGGTTGACCAGCCGCTCCTCGGGGGGGATCTTCGTCGGGTTCGCTGCCACTCCCTCATAGTAGGGCGCGGCAGGCGGCTCACTGCGTGGCGGCCTGGTCGAGTCCGAGGATGTCGACGACGAACACGAGCGTGGAATCCGCCGGGATGCTGCCCTGCTCCTGATCGCCGTAACCCAGGTCGGGCGGGATCACGATCATCAGCTGCGAGCCGACCGTCGCGCCCTTGAGCGCGTCGGCCATGCCTTCGACGACCCCGTCGAGGGTGAGCGAGGCGGGAGTGCCGTCCCACGTCGTGTCGAACACGGTCTTGTCGGCCCACGTGACGCCCGTGTAGTGCACCCGCACGGGCTGATCGCCGGTGACTTCGGGTCCGTCGCCCTTGATGAGGGTCTGCACCACGAGGTCCTCGGGCGCGGCGCCGTCGGGGATGACGACGCCGGGGCGCCCGTCGGGAGCGCGCACGACGCTGGGAAGCCCGTTGCCGGTGTTGAACTGCAGGTCGCCGGTGGCGTGCGGCAGGTAGACCTTGCGCACGTCGACCACGGCCAGCGCCGAGTCGTCTTCGCCGAGGCCCAGGCTCGCGACCGTGTCGGCCGAGATGTCGCCGGGGGCCAGGCCGATCGCGACGCGCGAGCCCTCGGTCGCGCACTCGAGCGCGTCGCCGAAGCCGGGCAGCAGCGTCGTCCACTGCGACAGCAGGGCCGGCTGGCTGAGGTCGCCCGAGTAGGTCGACTGCACGAGGGTCGTGCCGGTGGCGCCGTCGATGAGCGTCAGCTCGAACACCACGAGCTGCGACTCCGAGGTGATCGCAGTGCCCTCGCCGGTGATGAGGTCTTCGGCGACGGTCTCGTCGGCGCGGAACGGCGTGTACACATCGACGCTGGGCGCCGAGCCGAACTCGCCTTCGACGCTGACATTGTCGAGCACCGTGCCGGTGCCGCTGGGGCGCGTGCACCCTTCCGCGCCGGACGCGGCCGAGCAGCCGACGAGTCCTACCGAGACGAGGGCGAGGGCCGCGACGGCCGCAGGGATCTTGCGCACCGGGCTAGTTTAGGCGTCTTCGCCGGACTCGCCCGACGCCGCTTGACGGGCGCCCTCCGCGGCGCGCTGCGCCTCGCGCACGCGCTTGCGCAGGTTCTTGTCGGTGATCTGGCGGTCGCCGACGGCACCCGGGGTCCACAGCTCGACATCCTCGTCGCCGTAGCTCGACTTCGATGCGCGCCGTTTCTGCTCGGGCGCGACGGCACCCGGGGCGAGGCGCCGCGCCCAGATGAGGAACCCGGTGTGGGCGACCATGCGGTGGTCGGGGCGCACGGCGAGTCCCTCGACGTGCCAGCCGCGCACCATGGTCTCGCTCGCGTCGGGCTCGGTGAACAGGCCGGTGCCGCGCAGGTATTCGGCGACGCGGCTCAGCTGCGTGGCCGTCGCGACGTAGCAGAGCACGACCCCGCCCGGAGTGAGGGCATCGGCGACGACGTCGATGCACTCCCACGGTGCGAGCATGTCGAGCACGACGCGGTCGACGGATGCCGGGGCCACCGCGCGCGGCAGGTCGACGGCGAGGTCTCCCACCACGACCTCCCAGTTCGCAGGGACGGCGCCGGTGAAAGTCTCCACGTTGGCGCGGGCGACCTCGGCGAAGTCCTCACGGCGCTCGAACGAGATGAGTCGGCCCTCCTCGCCGGTGGCCCGCAGCAGCCACAGCGACAGCGCACCCGAGCCGACTCCGGCTTCGACGACGACCGCCCCGGGGAAGATGTCCGCCTGCGACACGATGTGCGCAGCATCCTTCGGGTAGACGATCGCCGCTCCGCGCGGCATCGACATGACGAAGTCGCGCAGCAGGGGGCGCAGGGCGAGGTATTCGTGACCGCCGGAGTTCGTGACGACCGAGCCGTCGGGCAAGCCGATGAGCGCCGTGTGCTTGAGCACGCCGTGGTGGGTGTGCAGTTCGCCGTCTTCGCGCAGCGTGATCGTGTGCAGCCGGTTCTTGGGTCCGGTCAGCTGCACGCGGTCGCCGACCCGGAACGGGCCGCTCGGTCGGGGGCCGGTCATCGTGCGTTCTCCTCGGTGCGGCGCGCGACGCGGGCGTCGTGCAGATCGAACACATCCTGTGCGGTGCGGCCGTCGAGCGTCGGCCAGATGGCGTGCACGCCGGTGCCGGTGAGCGACACCATGTGCGGCACGCCGAGCGTCGTCGTGCCGGCGGCGACCGCCGAGCGCGCCCCGTTGGGCGAATCCTCGATCGCAACCGTGTCGCGCGGGTCGACCCCGAGCGCCTCGCAGGCCTGCAGGTAGGGATCGGGGAAGGGCTTGGGCCTGGTCGCATCGTCGCCGGCGATCACGACGTCGAAGGCGTCGAAGTCGATGAGGTCGACGACCGTCTCGGCCATCCGCGAGAGCGACATCGTCACGAGCGCCGTGCGCACGCCCGCCTCGCGCAGGCTCGCCAGCAGCTCCCGTGCGCCGGGGCGGAAGGGCACGCCCTGCGTGCGCAGCGAGGTCATGACCTCGTCGGTGAGGAAGTCGACGATCTCGTGCACGCCCATGCGGACGCCCGCCTCCTGGAAGATGCGGGCGGCATCCTCGAGCCCGAGGCCCACCATGCCGAGCGCCTGCTCGTGGGTCCAGGTGCCGCCGAAGCGCTCGACCAGCGGGGTCTCGGCAGCGATCCAGTAGGGCTCGGTGTCGACCAGGGTGCCGTCCATGTCCCAGAGGACGGCGGCCAGAGCGGGAGAAGTCACTGCTTCATGGTATCCGGGCCGGTCCACAGCCCTTCCCGGCGCCAGCGGCCTATTCTGGGAGGACGCCCGAACGGCGGGCGAAGGAGGTCGTGTGGACGCACTGGGTCGCAAGGTTCTGGTCACCGCGTTCGACGGATGGAACGACGCCGGCGAGGCCGCATCGGCGGCCGTGTCGCTGCTGCGCGAGCAGGGCAGCTACGAACCGGTGTACTCGGTCGACCCCGAGTTGTACTTCGACTACCAGTACACGCGGCCCCAGGTGAGCATCGACGCCGACGGGCGCCGCACGCTCTCGTGGCCTGAGGCGACCCTGCTGCGGCCGGCGAAGACGACCCGCGGCGGCACGCAACTATGGCTGCTGACGGGTGTCGAGCCGGCCAGGGCCTGGCAGGCGTTCGCCGCCGAGTTCATGGATGTGGCGCTGCGCGAAGACATCACGGGGTTCGTCTCGATCGGCTCGATGATGTCGGATGTGCCGCACACCCGGCCCATCTCGGTGTTCGCCGGCAGCGACAACGAGCACGTGCGCGCCGCCCTCGAACTCGAGCGCAGCACGTACGAGGGCCCCGTCGGGATTCTGAGCGTGCTGTCGCAGGCGGCCGACGCCGCCGGAATCGCGACGGCGACCCTGTGGGCGAGCGTGCCGCACTACGTGGCCGGGCACACGCCCTCGCCCAAGGCGACCCTTGCGCTGCTCGATCGGCTCGAGGACCTCACCGGGGCGACGGTGCCGCGCGGCGACCTCGCGACCGAGGCCAAGGCCTGGGAGGCCTCGATCGACGCGGCCGCTGCCGACGACGAGGAGATGACGGAGTACATCCGCCAGCTCGAGCGCACCCGCGACACGTGGGACTCCCCCGAGGCCTCCGGCGACGCGATCGCCCAGGAGTTCGAGCGGTACCTGCGCCGCGGCGGAGAGGGCCCGACCAAGCCCGGCCGCGACGACCCCCGGCGCTGACGCCCAGCGCCGCTGCGCGTGCGCTTCGAGCGGCGCGGCATGTGCCCTTCTCGCCACGGTCAGCGCCAGCATCCGCGCCCCCGCCCGCCGAGATCAGGTGATCTCGCCGCTGCAGGTCGTTCGGACGCTGAACGGCCTGTGTCGGCCGAATCACCTGGTCTCGGAACGCGTGACCTTCGGATGCTGAACGGCGTGATCGGTCGAATCACCTGATCTCACACCGAACGGATGTGGTGGCCCCCGCATCCGACACCGCCCGATCCCTCCACCCGGCCGCCCAGATCAGGTGATCTCGCCGCGGCAGGTCACTCGGCGGCGAAACGACCTGCCTCGGCCGAATCACCTGATCTGGCGAGCGGATGCGGCGACATCACCTGATCCGGCAGGGTGAAGCCGCGCCCGCCTCTCAGGAGGCCTGCAGCACGCCCGTGCCCAGCAGCACGAAGACCGTGCCGCCGAGCAGGATGCGGTAGATCACGAACGGCAGGAAGCTGTGGCGCGAGATCCACCGCATGAAAAACGCGATGACCCCGAGCGCGACGACGAAGGCGACCGCCGTGGCCACGGCGGTCTCGCCGAGGGTGAAGACCCCCGGCTCGTCCCAGCTCTTGAACAGCTGGTAGAAGCCGCTGCCGAAGACGGCGGGGATCGCCAGGAGGAACGCGTACCGCGCGGCGGCCGCCCGCTCATACCCGAGGAAGAGCCCCGCCGTGATCGTGCCGCCCGAGCGCGAGACGCCGGGGATGAGGGCGAGCGCCTGGGCGAAGCCGTAGATCACGCCGTGGCCCACGGTGATGTCTTCGAGCTTGCGGCGCTTCGCGCCCACCCAGTCGGCGATGCCGAGCAGGATGCCGAAGGCGATGAGCATCGTCGCGGTGATCCACAGCGACCGCAGCACCGTCTCGATCTGGTCTTGGAAGAGCAGACCCAGCACCACGATCGGGATCGAGCCGACGATGATGAGCCAGCCCATCTTGGCGTCGGGGTCGCTGTGCGGCAGCTTTCCGGCCAGCGCCTGGAACCAGTGCGAGACGATGCGCACGATGTCGCGCCAGAAGAACAGCACGACGGCCGCCTCGGTTCCCAGCTGCGTGATCGCCGTGAAGGCGGCACCAGGGTCGGCGGCGTTCGGCAGGAACTCGCCGAGGATGCGCAGGTGCGCGCTGGAAGAGATGGGCAGGAACTCGGTGAGGCCCTGCACCAGGCCGAGGACGATCGCTTCGAAGAGGTGCTCCACGGGGGCCTTTCAGTAGGTGCGGATGAGGTCTGCGAGCACGCGCTGGCCGAACACGAGCGATTCCACCGGAACCCGCTCGTCGACGCCGTGGAACATGCCGGTGAAGTCGATGCCGGCCGGCAGGCGCAGCGGTGCGAAGCCGTAGCCGGCGATGCCCAGGCGCGAGAGCGCCTTGTTGTCGGTGCCGCCGCCCATGAGGTACGGGATCACCGGCACGCCGGGGTCGTGGCGGTCGAGGGCGGCGACCATCGCCTCGACGAGGGGCCCAGAGAAGGGCACCTCCATGCCGATGTCGCGCACGACCGTCTCGACCTCGATCTCGTCGCCAACGATCGCGCGGATCTCGGCGAGCACGGCCTCTTCGGTGCCGGGCAGCGTGCGCACATCGATGAGGGCCTCGGCGCGGTCGGGGATCACGTTGTGCTTGTAGCCGGCGGTGAGCCCCGTGGGGTTCGTCGTCGTGCGCAGCGTCGAGCGCAGGAACGGGGATGCGGCGCCCGCTCGCTCGACGAGGGCGTCGGGGTCCGCGGTGCTCTCGCCGGCGAGGCTCGCGACCGCATCGAGGAACTGCGCCGTCGTGTCGGTCAGTTCGATCGGCCACGGTGTGCGGCCGAGCCGCGCGACGGCCTCCGAGAGCTTCGTGATGGCGTTGTCGGTGGGATAGCTCGATCCGTGGGCGGCGCGACCGCGGGCGACGAGCTTGAGCCAGATCAGCGCCTTCTCGCCCACCTGCAGCAAATAGGCCCGGCGGCCGGCCACATCGATCGAGTATCCGCCCACCTCGCTGATCGCCTCGGTGGCGCCGGCGAACCACTCCGGACGGTCGTTCGCGACGAGCATCGACCCCTCGACCCCGCCGTTCTCCTCGTCGGCGAAGAAGGTGACGATGAGCTCTCGCTCGGGCAGATCGCCCGCACGCAGGATCTCGGCGACCGAGGTGAGGATCATGGCGTCCATGTCCTTCATGTCGACCGCTCCCCTGCCCCACAGCATCCCGTCGCGGATCTCGCCGGCGAAAGGGTCGACGCTCCAATCTTCGGCGACGGCGGGAACGACGTCGAGGTGGCCGTGCAGCACCAGAGCGGGCTTGGCCGGGTTGCGGCCGGGGATGCGCACCGAGACGTTCGTGCGACGGTCGATCGGCTCGTAGTACTCGGGCCTCAGGCCGAGCCGCTCGAGGTAGGCGCCGACGTACTCGGCCGCTTCGCGCTCGCCGCGGGCCCTGCCGCCGCCCCAGTTGGTCGTGTCGATCCGGATGAGATCGCGCGCGAGGCGCACGACCTCGGGCAGGTCGTCGTGGGGTGCGGGCATGCCGACCAACCTACCCCGGCTGTCGGGCATGGGCCGATTCGTTCGCACGGTCGGATCATGGTAGTGTCGATCCTCGGTTGCGAAACCGAAAAAACCACTCTGCGCGGGTGGCGGAATAGGTAGACGCGCTAGCTTGAGGTGCTAGTGCCCGTATAGGGCGTGGGGGTTCAAGTCCCCCCTCGCGCACAGAACGAAGGCCCCCTTTCGAGGGGGCCTTCGCTGTTTCCGACGGATGCGGATGCTGCCGCGACAGCGAGCCGTCAGCCCACCGAGACCCCGAACACCAGCCCCAGCAGGTAGGTGATCGCCGCGGCCCCGAAGCCGATCGCGAGCTGGCGCAGAGCGCGGCGCAGCGGCGGGCCGCCGGAGAGCAGCCCGACCATGGCACCCGTCGACATCAGCGCGATGCCGACCAGCAGGAGCGCCAGCACGACGGCCGAGACGCCGCTCAGGCCGATCAGCCACGGCACGACCGGGATGATCGCCCCGGAGGCGAAGAAGAGGAAGCTCGAGATCGCCGCGCCGAAGTCGCTGCCCACCACTTCGTGCGTGTCGATCGGGCCGGTCTCGGCCCGCACGTAGGGCACGGACCGATCGGAGGCCTGGGCGGCCTCCACGACGGCGCGCGCTCGGTCGAGGGCCTCCGCCGCCGGAATGCCGCGGGTGCGGTACACGAGCGCGAGTTCGTTGGCATCGAGGTCGAGGTCGGGCAGGTTCGCATCGGCGTAGTCGCTGGGCTCGGTCGCGGCCAGGAGCTCCCGCTGCGAGCGCACCGAGACGAACTCGCCCGCCCCCATCGACAGGGCCCCGGCGAGCAGGCCCGCGACGCCGCTGAACAGCACGAACTGCGGCGAGACCCCGGTGGCGCCGATGCCCATGACGAGCGCGAGGTTCGAGACGAGTCCGTCGTTGGCCCCGAAGACCGCGGCGCGGAAGGTGCCGGACAGTCGCCGCCGCCCGCGGGCGGCGAGACCGCGCACCACCTCGCGGTGGATCTTCTCGTCGGCGGCCATCGCGGGGCTCGCGAACGGCTCGTTGTCGTAGGGCGAGCGCCCCTCGGCGTTCTGGGCGAGCGCCAGCACGAAGATCGAGCCGAACCGGCGGGCCATCCAGGCCAGCATCCGCGTTCCGGTGTCTGCGCGGGGCAGTCGAGCGGGCTCACCGCCGAGCAGCGACAGCCAATGCGCCTCGTGGCGCCCCTCGGCGTCGGCCAGTGCTCGCAGGATCTCGCGCTCCTCGCCCTCGCGTCGTTCGGCCAGATCCCGATAGACGCGGGCCTCGGCGCGCTCGTTGACGAGGTACTGCGCCCACCGTCTGCGGTCGCGGGCGGTGGGCGTGGTGGGCGCGCTCATGAGAGCCTCCGAAGCGGCTGTGGGGTGCGGGGACCCGTCAACGCTAGCCAGCGGCCGGGGGCGGTGGGCGCTCTGCGGCATGATTGCCAGCATTTCGGATCTCCGAAGCGCTGCGGGTGCTCAGGAGTGGACGCGCCGCCGCAGCACGTCGATGCGGGCCTGCAGCTGCACGACGGTCGCGTGCGAGACCGCCGGCCCGCCGCAGATGCGGCGGAGCTCTGCGTGCACCAGCCCGTGGGCCTCGCCGGACTGTCGCGCATAGAGCCCCACCAGGCTGTTGAGCAGCTGACGCTGCTCTTTGAGGGTGCGGTGCAGCGCCTGCGGAGGTGCGGCGGCCTCGCCGCCTTCGCCCGCCGCCTGCTCCTTCGCCTCGCGCACCTTGCGGTGCCGGCCCTGGCGCGCCTGCCGCTGCATGAGCAGTTCGTGCACGTGCTCGGGTTCGAGGAGCCCGGGAAGACCCAGGAACTCCTCCTCTTCCGGTGTGCCGGGCACGGCGAGCTGGCCGAACTCGCGCCCGTCGTAGAGCACGCGATCGAAGTGCGCGAGCGAGCCCAGGGCTTGATACGTGAACTCGTAGGTGAGGTCGTCGGAGGCCTTGTCGCCCTGCTCGGCGGCCTCCAGCAGCGAGTCGTCGAGCGCCCACTCGTCGTCGCCGTCGCTCTCGCGGTCGAGGGCGTGATCGCGCTGCACCTCCATCTCGTTCGCGAGGGCCAGCAGCTGCGGAACGTTCGGCAGGAAGACGGATGCGGTCTCTCCGCGCCGCCGCGCCCGCACGAAGCGGCCGATCGCCTGGGCGAAGAACAGCGGCGTCGAGGCGCTCGTGGCGTAGACCCCGACCGCGAGGCGCGGAACGTCGACGCCCTCAGACACCATGCGCACCGCGACCATCCAGCGAGAGGTGCCCTGCGAGAAGGTCTCGATGCGGCCGGAGGCCTCCGCCTCGTCGGAGAGCACGACGGTGGCGGGCTCCCCCGTGATCTGCTGCAGGATCTCGGCATAGGCGCGCGCCGCGGTCTGGTCGGTGGCGATGATCAGCCCGCCGGCGTCGGGGACCTGCTCGCGCACCTCGCTGAGGCGTCGGTCCGCCGAGCGCAGCACGGCGGGGATCCACTCCCCCTCGGGGTCGAGCGCGGTGCGCCAGGCCTGCGCCGTGATGTCTTTCGTGTTGTCCTGCCCGAGCTGGGCCTCCATCTCGTCGCCGGTGCGGGTGCGCCACCGCATCTGCCCGGCGTAGACGAGAAAGAGCACGGGCCGCACGACGCCGTCTTGCAGGGCCCGTCCGTAGCCGTAGGCGTAGTCGGTGCGCGAGAGGCGGATGCCCTTGGCGTCGGGGTGGTACTCGACGAACGGGATCGGGGCGGTGTCGCTGCGGAACGGCGTGCCGCTCAGCAGCAGCCGGCGGGTCGCCCGGCCGTACGCCTCTCGGAGCGCGTCGCCCCAGCTCAGGGCGTCGCCGCCGTGGTGCACTTCGTCGAGGATCACCAGGGTGCGCGCGTCGGCGGTCACGCGCTGGTGCACCGACGCCTTGACGGCGACCTGCGCATACGTGACCGCGACGCCGTGGTACTGCCGCGCGGGGAGGCCGTGCCGGTTGCTGAACGCCGGATCGAGGCGGATGCCCACGCGTGCGGCCGCGTCGGCCCACTGGGTCTTCAGGTGCTCGGTGGGGGCGACCACGACGAGCCGGTCGACGACGCGGCGCCGAAGCAGCTCGGTCGCCAGGCGCAGGGCGAAGGTCGTCTTGCCGGCACCGGGGGTCGCTGCGGCGAGGAAGTCGCGGGGGCCCTTTCCGACGCCGTCGGGGCCGTCCATGGCGAAGTACTGGTCGAGGGCTTCGGCCTGCCAGGCCCGCAGACGCTGCGCTGTGCCCCATGGCGCGCGCTGCGGGAACGAGGGCGAGAGGTGCTCGGCGGCGAAGCTGCCGAAGTGCTCCGGCTGCTCGAGAGCGTGGGTCTCGTGCGTCGAGTCGCTCGTCGAGGCGGGTGCGGCAGCAACCTGCATCGTCGTCGGCTCGTCCTGCACGGCTCCCCTTCCCGTCGCGCCCGGAAGGCGCGCGAGAGACCACCCTAAGCGATGCCACCGACCCTCTCGCGCAGCGCCGAGGGTACGCTCGAACAAGACCCAGTGAGGAAGCGATGCCGACGACGAGTGACCCGAGAACCCCGTTCATCCCCAATGACGGCACGCATCCGTGGCGCCGATATGTGGCGATCGGCGACTCGTTCACCGAGGGGGTCGGCGACCCCGAGCCCGATCTTCCGAACGGGCTGCGCGGCTGGGCCGACCGTGTCGCCGAGGTGCTGGCGAACCAGGTCGACGACTTCGCCTACGCGAACCTCGCGGTGCGCGGCAAGCTCATCCGTCAGATCCTCGACGACCAGATAGAGCCGGCGCTGGCGCTGCAACCCGACCTCGTCACGTTCTCGGCCGGCGGCAACGACGTGATCCGCCTGGGCGGTGATCCGGATGCCGTCGCCGTGCTGTTCGAAGACGCCGTGCGGCGCCTGTCGTCCGACGGCGCCACGGTCGTGGTGTTCACGGGGATCGACACGAACTTCACCCCGGTGTTCCGCGGCATCCGCGGACGCGTGGCGATCTACAACGAGAACATCCGCGCGATCGCCGAGAGCTACGACGCGATCGTCGCCGACCAGTGGGCGCACAAGACGGTGCAGGACATGCGGTTCTTCGACGACGACCGCCTGCACATGAATCCGCTCGGCCACCACGAGACGGCGCGCATGGTGCTGCGCACGCTCAACGTGCCCAACGACCTGCAGCCGATGCAGCCCGACCCGCTGCCGGCCCGCACGTGGCGCGAGGCGCGCTCGGGCGACCTCGTGTGGGCGCGGGAGCACCTCGTGCCGTGGGTGCTGCGGCGCCTGCGCCACCAGTCGTCGGGAGACAACATCACGGCCAAGCGCCCCGAGCCGCTGCCGGTGGTCACCCTCGCGCCCGCCAAAGACAGGCTCGCGGGCCCGGGCCAGCAGGTCTAGCGGCGCTCGGCCTCAGCATCCGCTCGCGGCATCAGGAGCTTCGGCTGAGGCAGGTCGTTCTGTCTCCGAATGACCTGTGTTGGTGAGATCACCTGTTCTGGGCGCTGGACCAGCGGTGCAGGCCTTGGGCGATCGCGGTGATGACGGTGTCGCGCACGTAGTCCCACTCGAAGAAGACCTGGGCGTAGTCGAACCGCAGCACGGTGTAGCCCCGAAGAGCCAGCCGGGCGTCCTGCTCCAGGTCGCGGCGACGCGAGGCGGCATCCGAGTGGTGGGCGAACCCGTCGAGCTGCACGACCAGCCTGTCGCCGATGAGGCCGTCCACGCGGTGGCCGTCGATGAGCGCCTGCTGTCGCACCTTCACGCCGATGAGCCGCATCCCGTCGGTGAACTCCGTCTCCATGCCCGAGTCGGAGAGATCGTGGGCGATGCTCGCGATGCGGGCGGCGGCAGTGCTTCGCCACGCCACCCGCGACAGTACGACGGGGTCGACTTTTCGCAGGCGGACCGCGGATTCCCAGAGCGCCAGCGCATCCTTGGGATCAAGGCACCGCGCCGCGTGGAAGAGCATGTTGAGCACGGGATCCTCGTTCGCGCTGCGCCCGACCGGAGCGGGACCGACGGCCCAGTGCACGGTCGCATTCTCCGGGTGCAGCCGCGACGCGGTTCCCTGCACCGCGACATGGGTGGCGGTGTTCGCGGGTGTCCACAGCCCGAGCAGCTCCGCCAGGCTCACGCAGGTGACGCGGCCGCCCAGCTCGGCGGCCCGTCGACGCCGTTCGTCGCAGTCAGGCGACACAAGCCACGATCTGCGCACCCGGCCGACGACCCCGTCGCGCACCGCCTGCGCCTGTTCCGACGGGCTGAATCCGCCGGCGCGCGCGACGGCGGAGTGCGCGACTCCGTTGTTGCTTGCGATCCACGTCCGGAACAGTGTCTGGCGGTCGAGGGCCTTCGCGGTCACGGTCGCGTTCGTGGTCATGAGCCGACCCTGACGGATGCAGCAGCATCCGCGCGAAACGCACCCGTGATCCGGGCAAAGCCGCTGACGACACGTCTCTGGGGAGGAGGTGAGCCGGGTCCCCTCTCGCGAGATCAGGAGCTTCGGCTGAGACAGGTCATTCCGTCGCCGAACGACCTGTGCCGGCGAGATCTCCTGATCTGAGCAGATAGCAGAGCAGGAGCGGATGCGGGGCGTTGGAGCGTCCGCACGCGCGAGATCAGGAGCTTCGGCTGGGACAGGTCGATCCGGCCGAGATTGGCATGTACCGGCGAGATCTCCTGATTTCGCCGCGAGCGACGAACGAGGCAGTGGAAGCGGATGCTGCCGCGCCGAGGTCAGCCCTTGCCGAGCAGCTTCTGCAGCTCCGCGAGGTCGGCCTCGCTGGGCGCACCCGTCGCGCCGCCCAGGCCGAAGCCCGATCCTGTGGGTGCGGCGGGAGCCGCGGCGATGCCGGCGTTCTCGGCGGCGCGCTTGGCGGGGTTGCCCGACCGCGAGCCCTTGGCCTTCTGCTGCTTTCCGCGCTTGCTCGAGGCGCCGGGGCGCCCCATCGAGCCCATGCCCGGGATGTTGGGCACACCGCCGCGGGCGACGGTCTTCATCATCTTGGCGGCCTGCTCGAAGCGCTGCACGAGCTGGTTGACGTCGGTGACGGTCATGCCGGAGCCGCGGGCGATGCGCAGGCGCCGAGAGCCGTTGAGGAGCTTCGTGTTGCGGCGCTCGGCGGGGGTCATCGAGCGGATGATCGCCTCGGTGCGGTCGATCTCGCGCTCGTCGAAGTCGTCGAGCTGCTGCTTCATCTGGCCCATGCCCGGGAGCATCCCGAGCATCTTCTTCATCGAGCCCATCTTGCGCATCTGCTGCATCTGCTCGAGGAAGTCCTCCAGCGTGAACTGCTCGGTCGCGATCTTCTCGGCGACCTTGCGGGCCTCTTCCTCGTCGAACGCCTGCTGCGCCTGCTCGATGAGGGTGAGGATGTCACCGAGGTCGAGGATGCGCGAGGCCATGCGGTCGGGGTGGAAGGCCTCGAGGTCGTCGAGGCCTTCGCCGGTCGACGCGAAGATGATGGGACGGCCGGTGACCGAGGCGACAGACAGCGCTGCGCCGCCGCGGGCGTCGCCGTCGAGCTTGGAGAGCACGACGCCGGTGAAATCCACACCCTCCTGGAAGGCCTTCGCGGTGTTGACCGCATCCTGACCGATCATGGCGTCGATGACGAAGAGCACCTCGTCGGGGTCGACCGCCTTGCGGATGTCGGCGGCCTGCTTCATGAGCTCGGCATCGACGCCCAGGCGGCCCGCCGTGTCGATGATGACGATGTCATGCTGCTGACGGCGGGCGGTCTCGACGCCGTCGCGGGCAACGCGCACCGGATCGCCGACGCCGTTGCCGGGTTCGGGCGCATAGATCGCGGCACCGGCC
This sequence comes from Microbacterium fluvii, assembly GCF_025515205.1. GTDB lineage: Bacteria > Actinomycetota > Actinomycetes > Actinomycetales > Microbacteriaceae > Microbacterium > Microbacterium fluvii. The sequence continues at coordinate 1,261,035 of NZ_JAOPFX010000001.1, forward strand.
TGCTGGGCGACGACCTGCAGCTGGTTCACGGCGTTCGGCCGCTGGAGGTCGGCGGCGACCAGGAGCGGGGTGTGGCCGTCCTTCTCGAGCATCTTGGCGAGCTTGCCGGCGAAGGTCGTCTTTCCCGAGCCCTGCAGGCCCGCGAGCATGATGACGGTCGGCGGGGTCTTGGCGAACTCCAGCCGGCGCTGCTGGCCGCCGAGAATGGCGACGAGCTCTTCATTGACGATCTGCACGACCTGCTGCGCCGGGTTCAGCGCCTTGTTCACCTCGTCGCCGAGGGCGCGCTCGCGCACCTTGCCGGTGAACTCCTTGACGACTTCGAGGGCGACGTCGGCATCGAGCAGTGCGCGCCGGATCTCGCGGACGGTGCCGTCGACGTCGGCCGGGGTGAGCTGCCCCTTCTTGCGAAGGTTGCGGAAGGTCTCGGTGAGCCGGTCGGAGAGGGTGCCGAAAGTAGCCATGATCCCCCGATTCTACGGGCTGGTGGCCGGCCGGTTGAGCGCGCGCGGGTCAGGGCGCGTACGAGAGGGCATCGTCGACCAGGGCGCTGAGTGAACTGCGCCCCGGCCCCGCCTCGGACCAGCTCCACACCGCCGCCAGCAGCGCCCCCGCCCACGCCGCAGCGCGCACCTGCGCCTCCAGCGGACGGGTACCGTCCCGCTCCAGACGATCCGCGACGGCGTGCGCCAGCCGCACCTGGCGGACGGCCCGTTCGCGTTCGAGGTCGTCGCCGATCCCCATCGCGGATGCCTGGGCCACCGCCAGAGCGAGACTGTCGGGTGCGAAGCCGTCGCCGATGCTGCGCACGGCCTCCCGCGCGGGCGCGGCGCCATCCCGCAGGGCGGATGCGGCAGCATCCAGTCGCTCGTCGAAGGCCCCCCACAGCACGTCGGCCTTCGAGGAGAAGTAGTTGAAGAAGCTCGAGCGGCTGACCCCCGCCCGCCGCGTGATGTCGTCGACCGTCGTCGCCGCGTACCCCTGCTCGAGGAAGAGCTCGCTGGCGGCCTCGGCGAGTGTCTCGCGTGACGACGCTTTCGGACGGCCCACGGTCATCCCCTCAGCGTAGAGCGCGCTCGAGCTCAGCGGCGAGCGTATTGTTGGACGCGATCCAGAAACGCCATGAGCGAAGGAGAACCGTGCTCGACATCCTCTCCCCCGGCCTCGCGCCGCACTTCGTGCCCTACCAGGAGGGCTGGGACCTGCAGCGTCGTGTCCACGCCGAGGTGGTCGCCGGTTCCCGCCCCGACACGCTCATCCTCCTCGAGCACGATCCGGTCTACACGGCGGGGGTCCGCACGGCCCGCCACGAGCGCCCCACCGACGGCACGCCCGTCGTCGACGTCGACCGCGGCGGCAAGATCACGTGGCACGGGCCTGGGCAGCTCGTGGGCTATCCGATCGTGCGCCTGCCCGAGCCGATCGACGTCGTCGCCCATGTGCGCCGCCTCGAAGGTCTGCTCATCGACGTGCTCGGTCGCCACGGCATCGAGGGCTTCCGGGTGGAGGGGCGCAGCGGCGTGTGGGTGCACCGCCCGCTCGGCGACGACAAGATCGCCGCGATCGGCGTGCGGGTGCAGCGGGGGGTGACGATGCACGGCTTCGCCCTCAACTGCTCGAACTCCCTCGCCCCCTTCACCGGCATCGTGCCGTGCGGCATCTCGGATGCCGGGGTCACCACGATGAGCGAACTGCGGGCGCGAGAGGTCACCCCCGCCGACGTCGTCGCCGATGTCGAGGCGGCCTTCCGCGTCGAGTACGCGGCGGTCGCGGCATGAGCGCCTGCGGTCAGCCCTCGAGCCCGGGGGCGACGGCACCGGAGGGGCGGCGGATGCTGCGCCTCGAGGTGCGCAATGCCCAGACGCCCATCGAGCGCAAGCCCGAATGGATCAAGACCCGGGCGCGGATGGGCCCCGAATACCAGGCGCTGCAGTCGCTCGTGAAGACCGAAGAGCTGCACACCGTCTGTCAGGAGGCGGGCTGCCCCAACATCTACGAGTGCTGGGAAGACCGAGAGGCCACGTTCCTCATCGGCGGATCGCAGTGCACTCGGCGGTGCGACTTCTGTCAGATCGACACCGGCAAGCCCGCCGACTACGACACCGACGAGCCGCGCAGGGTGGCCGACAGCGTCAAGCGGATGCAGCTGCGCTACGCCACGGTCACGTGCGTCGCCCGTGACGACCTCCCCGACGGCGGGGCGTGGCTCAACGCCGAGACGATCCGCCGCATCCATCACGAGAACCCCGGCACCGGGGTGGAGCTGCTCGCGACAGACTTCAATGGCGACCCGGCGCTGCTGGGCGAGGTGTTCGCGGCGCGTCCGGAGGTGTTCGCGCACAACGTCGAGACGGTGCCGCGCATCTTCAAGCGCATCCGCCCCGCGTTCCGCTACGAGCGCTCGCTCGACGTGCTCACCCAGGCGCGGGCGGCGGGCCTCATCACGAAGTCGAACCTCATCCTCGGCATGGGCGAGGAGCCCGAGGAGGTCTTGCAGGCTCTGCACGACCTGCACGAGGCGGGCACCGACATCGTCACGATCACGCAGTACCTGCGCCCCACTCCCCGCCATCTCCCGGTGGCGCGGTGGGTCAAGCCGCAGGAGTTCGTGGAGTTCAAAGACGAGGCCGAGCGCATCGGGTTCCTCGGCGTGCTCGCCGGTCCCCTCGTCCGGTCCTCGTATCGCGCGGGGCGGCTCTGGGCGCGCTCGATGCTCTCGAAGGGCCGCGAGATCCCCCCGGAGTTCGCGCACCTGGCAGCCGAGGTGGCCGACGAGGGGCGTGCATTCGCACAGGCTGTCTGACGCCGGCGCCTGACAGGCGGCGGGCGGTTCCGTAGGGTGGGGCCATGAGCGAACGACCTGTGGCGACGGCATCCGATCTCCTGCGCGGCTTCACCGAGGCCGAACTGCAGCAGAAGGCGAAGGACCATCTCTGGATGCACTTCGCCCGGCAGTCGGTCATGACCGACGGCCCCGGCGTGCCGATCATCGTCAAGGGCGAGGGGCACCACATCTGGGACTCCCAGGGCAAGAAGTACATCGACGGGCTCGCGGGGCTGTTCGTCGTGGCCGCCGGCCACGGCCGGCGTCGCCTGGCCGAGATCGCGTCGAAGCAGGCCGAGCAGCTCGCGTTCTTCCCGATCTGGTCGTACGCGCACCCCGCCGCGATCGAGCTGGCCGACCGCATCGCCGACCACGCCCCCGGCGACCTCAACAAGGTCTTCTTCTCCACGGGCGGCGGCGAGGCCGTCGAGACGGCGTTCAAGCTCGCCAAGTACTACTGGAAGCTGCAGGGCAAGCCCACCAAGCACAAGGTGATCTCGCGTTCGGTGGCCTATCACGGCACGCCGCAGGGGGCGCTGGCGATCACCGGAATCCCCGCGATGAAGGAGATGTTCGAGCCGCTCACCCCCGGCGGGTTCCGCGTGCCGAACACGAACTTCTACCGCGCGGCCGACATGGGCGCCCCCACCGGGAGCCTTGAGGAGTTCGGCGTGTGGGCGGCCGACCGCATCGAGGAGATGATCCAGTTCGAGGGGCCGGACACGGTCGCCGCCGTGTTCCTGGAGCCGGTGCAGAATTCCGGCGGGTGCTTCCCGCCTCCGCCCGGATACTTCCAGCGGGTCCGCGAGATCTGCGACCGCTACGACGTGCTGCTCGTCTCCGACGAGGTCATCTGCGCGTTCGGTCGCATCGGCCACATGTTCGCCTGCGACGCCTATGGCTACCAGCCAGACATGATCACGTTCGCCAAGGCGGTCACGAGCGGGTACTCGCCGCTGGGCGGCACCGTCGTCAGCGACCGCATCTACGAGCCGTTCGCCCACGGCGACCGTGCCTTCTATCACGGCTACACCTTCGGCGGGCATCCGGTGTCGGCCGCCGTGGCGCTGGAGAACCTCGCGATCTTCGAGGAGGAGCGTCTGCTCGAGAACGTCCGCGAGAACTCCCCCGTGTTCCGCTCGACCCTCGAGAAGCTCACCGACCTGCCGATCGTCGGCGACGTCCGGGGCGACGGCTACTTCTTCGGTATCGAGCTCGTCAAAGACAAGGTCACGAAGGAGACCTTCGACGACGACGAGTCGGAGCGGCTGCTCAGAGGGTTCCTCTCCAAGGCGCTGTTCGACGCGGGCCTCTACTGCCGCGCCGACGACCGCGGCGACCCGGTGATCCAGCTCGCGCCGCCGCTGACCATCGGCCCCGCCGAGTTCGACGAGATCGAGCAGATCCTGCGGAGCGTGCTGACGGAGGCCTGGACGCGTCTGTGAGGTTTCGATACGCCGCCTGCGGCGGCTACGACCATCGAGTAGCGCGAAGCGCGTATCGAGATGCGGCCTAGACGCGCCACGCCTCAAGGCCGCTGCGCGGCATTGACCCGTGGCGCGTCTAGTCCGCGCTGGTGACCGACTGCACCGCGCCGTCGGAGTCGAGGTTCACCAGCAGAACGTCGTCGGTCTGGTCGGGGTCGAGCGCATATTCGAGCACCGCGAACGGGTCGGAGCCGCCGTGCTCATCGGCGAGGATCGTCATGCTCATCAGCTGCAGCGAGCGGATGATGTCGATGTGGGTGTCGCCCGAGATGTCGACGAGATAGTCCTCGATCTCTTCGCCGAGGTGCTCCTGCTGCTGAAGCAGATACTCCGTCACCTCGCTCGTGCGATCGCTGAGTTCGGCGACCATGGCGTTGCGGGCGCTGCGATCGATCGACTCGAGCGCCGAGACGAGCCCCGCGGCGACGTCGAGGGCTGCTACCGAGACGTCGTCCTGATCGGGCGCGGTCAGATCGACGGTGACCGTCTGATCTCCGAGCTCGACGTTCTCCGACCAGAAGATCGATCCGTCGGGCCCGGACTCCAGCAGTCCGAAGAAGTCGTGCTCGATCGCCATACGCCCATGAAACCAGCCTCGCCGCTCAGGCGAAAGTCCGGTCTCGCTCCGGCGTGTCAGTCGACGAGCGAGGCCGCGAACACGTGCGGCGTGAAACCGGTGAGGTCGCCGATCTCCTCGCCCTGGCCCAGCAGCTTGACCGGGATGCCGGTGCGCTCCTGCACCGCCAGCACGAATCCGCCCTTGGCCGAGCCGTCGAGTTTGGTCAGCACGAGCCCGGTGACCCCAGCGTGCTGGAGGAACGCCTCGGCCTGCATGACGCCGTTCTGGCCCGTCGTCGCGTCGAGCACGAGAAGCACCTCGCTGATCGGCGCCTGCTTCTCGATGACGCGGCGGATCTTGGTGAGCTCGTCCATGAGCCCTCCCTTGGTGTGCAGGCGCCCCGCCGTGTCGACCAGCACGATCTCGGTGCCGGTGCGCTTGGCGTAGTCGATGGTCTGGAACGCGACGGATGCCGGGTCCTGGCCCTCCTGCTGCGGGCGCACGATCGCCGCTCCCCCGCGCTCGGCCCACGTGGCCAGCTGGTCGACGGCCGCCGCACGGAACGTGTCGGCGGCGCCGACGACGACCGACCGGCCGTAGCGCTGCAGGAACTTGGCGAACTTGCCGATCGTCGTCGTCTTTCCGACGCCGTTGACTCCCACCACGAGCACGACGGCCGGGCGCTCGGTCAGCCGCAGGGTGGTGTCGAATTTCGCGAAGTGCTCTTCGAGCGACTCCTTCAGCATCCGCTGCAGGTCGCGCGGATCGGTCGTGCGGTAGCGCTCGACCTTCTCCTGAAGCTCTTCGACGAGCCGCTCGGTGATGTCGGGTCCGAAGTCGGCGGTCAGCAGCGCCGTCTCGAGGTCTTCCCACGTCGTCTCATCGATCGTGGGCTTCACGAACACGCCGCGCAGCGCGCGACCGAGTGACCATCTCTCCGCCATTGCTCCAGCCTACGAGTTGTCGTGCACGGCGGGCGTCAGCTCGCGGCGCGGTCGACGACCCGCTGGCCGACGACCGCCGAGACGCCGTCCTGGCGCATCGAGACGCCGTAGAGCGCGTCGGCGATCTCCATCGTCCGCTTCTGATGCGTGATGACGATGAGCTGACTCGACGCACGCAGCTGCTCGAAGACACCCAGGAGCCGGCCGAGGTTGGCGTCGTCGAGAGCCGCCTCGACCTCGTCGAGGATGTAGAAGGGACTGGGGCGGGCCTTGAAGATCGCCGTCAGCAGCGCGACGGCGGCCAGCGACCGCTCGCCGCCCGACAGCAGCGAGAGCCGCTCGATCTTCTTGCCGACCGGGCGCACCGCCACTTCGATGCCCGTCGTGAGCGGATCGTCGGGATTGGTCAGCGAGATGCTGCCCGAGCCGCCGGGGAACAGGATCGGGAACACCTCGCCGAAGGCGGTCTTGGTGTCTTCGAAGGCGGCGAGGAAGATCACCTGCATCCGCTCGTCGAGCTCCTCGATGATCGTCAGAAGATCCGTGCGGGTCTGGGCGAGGTCTGCCAACTGCTCGGTGAGGAACTTGTGGCGCTGTTCGAGCGCGGCGAACTCCTCGAGGGCCAGCGGATTCACCCGTCCGAGCTGCACGAGCTTGCGCTCAGCGTCGTGCAGCCGACGCTTCTGCGCTGCCCGGTCGAAGGCCGACTCCGCGCCGTCATCGCCGGTGATGGGCTGATCGGGGCCATATTCCGAAATGAGAATGTCTTCGTCGAGGGCGAGCTCCGAGGCGACGCGTTCGAGCAGGCCGGTGACATGCAGGCGCTTCTCGTGGATCTGGAGCTCGAGTCCGTGCACGCTCTCGGTCAGCGATGCGAGGCGCTCGCGCACCACACCGTCCTGGGCACGCAGCTCGGTGAGCTCGGCCGACACCGCCGAGCGCGCCGCCTCGGCGGTGGCGAGGGCCACGCGCGCCGCGCTGACCGAGCGATCGACCGAGTCGAGCACGGCGGGCAGCTGTGCAGAGACGGATGCGGCGACCTCGCGCTGCGCGCGGCGCACGACGGCGCGGCGGGCGGCCTCGGCTGCCGCATCTCGTTCGCGTTCGCGCTGCCGCTCCAACTGCACGACACGCGACTCACCGGCCCGCACGCGCTCGCGAAGGGTCTCGACTTCGAGCCTGGCCGTCATCTCGTGCTCGCGAGTCGCCTCGAGGGCGACCAGCAGCCCTTCGCGTGCCGACGCGTCGAGGATGGGCCTGGGCGCTTCGAGCGCTTCTGCCAGTCGGGCCTGGGCCACCCGTGCCGCGCCGTCGGCATCGGCGACGGCGGCCTGAGCCTGTGCGAGCCCCGCTTCGAGTCGCTCGCACTCCGCCACCGACGCCTCGTGCCGCACGGATGCGCGATTGACCTGCTCGGTGTGCGCGGCCAGTGCGGCGTCATGGGCGCGCAGCGTCTGGAGGGCTGTCTTGCTGCGCTGGCGGGCTTCGTCGAGGTGCGCGGTGCGGTCGCCGAGGGCTTCGCGCAGCGAGTCGGCGACCACGGTCATCTCGGTGCGGCGCACGGCGGCCGCGTCACGCTCGGCGGCGAGCTCCAGTCTCGACCGACCGCTCCCGGATCCTGCGTGCACGGTGAACGCGGTCACGACTTCGCCGGCGCGGGTGACGATGGTGATCGGCGTTGCGTGGTCGGCTGCCGCGGCGCCCGCCTCGAGGGCGGCCTCGAGGTCGTCGGCGATGACGGTGTGACGCAGGATGCCGAGCACGCCCTCGGGGGCCTGCACGACGGCGAGGGCGGCGGTGACGCCGGGGAGGTCTGGCACCTGTGCGGCAGCCCCAGGGGCGTCGGCGATCGCGAGGTCGACCGCGCCCAGATCTTCGTCCCGCGCCGTCGCGGCCGCGCGCCGCGCCGCGTCGCGGGTCTCGACGAGCACGCCTTCGGCGAGCGGGCCGAGGGCGGCGGCGATCGCCGCCTCGAAACCCGAGGTCACCTTGATCGCGTCGCCGACGAGGCCCCGCACGCCGGTGGCGCCACGGGCGACCAGCTCGGCCGCGGCGTTGCGCACGTCGAGTGCGCGGCCGAGGGCCGTGGTCTGCGCGGTGAGTGCCTCGACCTCGCGTTCGGCGGCATGCAGGCGCTCGCGAAGTTCGGTGACGGCATGCTCGGCGTCGGCGGCGTCACGCTGAGCGCGCTCGTATGCTGCGGCGTACTCCGCCGACGAGCCCTCGGGAACAAGTGCCGGGTCGACGCCGGCCAGGGCCTCTTCGGCGTCCGTGCGGCGGGCTACCGCAGCCTCGAGGGCGCGCTGCTGGCGCTCGACGGCGCTGCGCACGGCGCCGAGGGCCGATTCCGCGGCCTCCGCGGTGCCGCGCAGGCTCGTGATGCGCATGTCGTGCTCCGAGACCAGTGCGCTCTGCGCCGCGATGTCGGTATCGAGGGCGTCGAGCTCGGCCCGCGCCCGCATGACCGCGCGCGCGGCCTCGGCAGCGGCATCCTGCGCGTCGCCCAGGCCCGCCGCGATCTCGTCGATCTCGGTGCGGGCGTCGTCGATCATGCCCTGCGAGACGGTGGTGCGCTCGACGTCCTGCTCGTCGTCGGCTTCCGCCAGCAATGCCAGGCGCTGCCCCGCGAGCGTGTACAGACCGCGCAGTCGCTCCTGCACGCGCTCGAGTTCGAACGCGGTGCGACGGGCATCGTCGACCTGCTCGGACTGCTGCTGCGCCTCGAGCTGCTCGAGGCGCGCGCGCACCTGCGTCGCCTGGTCCTGCAGCACGAGGCGCTCGGCGTGACGCTCCTGCTCGCTGCGCGCGTGCGAAGCCAGCTCGCTGCGCAGGCCGACGAGTTCGTCCGCGAGCAGTCGCGCCCGTGCGTCGCGCACGACCGCCGCGATGCCGGCGGCCTCCCTGGCGATCTCGGCCTGCTTGCCCAGTGGCTTGAGCTGACGCCTCAGCTCACCGGCCAGATCGCTCAGGCGCGTGAGGTTGGTCTCCATCGCGTCGAGCTTGCGGAGCGTCTTCTCCTTGCGGCGGCGATGCTTGAGGATGCCGGCCGCCTCCTCGATGAAGCCTCGGCGGTCTTCCGGGGTCGCCTGCAGCACGCTGTCGAGGCGCCCCTGGCCGACGATGACGTGCATCTCGCGGCCGAGCCCCGAGTCGCTGAGCAGCTCCTGCACGTCGAGCAGACGGCACGCCTCGCCGTTGATGGCGTATTCGCTGGCGCCGTTGCGGAAGAGCGTCCGGCTGATCGTGACCTCGGAGTACTCGATCGGCAGCGCACCGTCGCTGTTGTCGATCGTCAGCTGTACCTCGGCGCGTCCGAGGGGCCCGCGGGTCGCCGTTCCGGCGAAGATGACGTCTTCCATCTTGCCGCCGCGCAGCGTCTTGGCCCCCTGCTCGCCCATCACCCAGGCGAGTGCGTCGACGACGTTGGACTTGCCCGATCCGTTCGGCCCGACGATGCAGGTGACCCCGGGCTCGAGTGCGAAGGTCGTGGGCTGCGCGAACGACTTGAAGCCCTTGAGCGTGAGGCTCTTCAGGTGCATCCGTGGTCCTTCGGGGTGGGGCGGTCCGGTCCACCGTAGCGGATCGGCCGACCCACCCCGTCGAGGCGCGGCGAGACGCTCAGACCTGGGTCTTGCGCTCGGCCAGAAGCTGGCGCACGACACCGAAAGCGCCGAGGATCGCGAACCCGATCGTCATGACGATGGTCATCGTCATCTCTTCCCACAGCTGCGGGTTGTCGGTGATGTTGTACCAGTAGTCGCCCCAGAACAGCTCGTCGGTCAACGAGGCCGGCATCGGGTAGCCGAGGGCGCTTGCGACGTCGAAGACGAGTCCCCCGAGGAACGCCAGCACGAGGGTGACCGCTGCGACGGCGACGATCACCGCGATCCCCGCGCCGCCGACTCGTCCCCCGCTGCCGCGGCGGTAGAGCCACGCACCGCCGGCGACGACGGCGAACGCGACCAGCGCTGAGATGAAGCCCAGCTGCCAGATCACGCACCACAGTGCGACACCGAGGGGCAAGGCGGCGAGGGCGAACAGCGCGCCCCGTGCGACGTTCTCGGCGGGCAGGGCCGCGGCCGCTGACGCGGCCGGCGGCTCGGCGGTGGTCGAATCGGCGTGCGCGCTCAGGTCGGCGCTGTCGGGCGGGGATGCGGGGAGGTCGGTCATGTGAATCCGTATCTCGGGGGGTGAGATGCGCCGGGCGGCGCGTAGGAGACGATAGCCCTCGCATGGTGGATTCATAGGCAACTCGCAGGGTCGCCGTGCGGCGTGTCTCGATGCGACCGCGGCCTTCCCCACTTGACGGCGCGGAGAAAGGGGACTAGCGTCACTACCCGCATCCGAAGCACGAAAGGAGGTCACCGATGCTGCACATGACTCTCGGCGCTCTGCCGACAACCGCGCCGATGGGCGCAGTCGCTCCGGTGACCCGCTGCTTCGCGGGGATCACTCCCACCGCCGCCTGATCGGGTCGCCGGAGCACTCTGCCCGCCGCACGGCGTTCGTGTCTGCGCGCCGCGGCCGGCATCTCCAGCTCCGCGCACGCCGCCGCTCGATGAGCCGCGCCGCCGCCTCAGGCCACCCCGCATCGGCGTGCACATGCACGCCCACCCGCAACCGCACACCATCCGACACCATCCGGAAGAGACCATGGACGACACCACGACCCAGACCCGGTCGCTCGATCTGGCCCGGCGCATCACCGCGCCGATCCCGCTCGAATCCGATCGCATCGCGCTGAGCGACCGCCTCTCGCTGCGCCTCGGTCTGTGGCTGCTGCTGCGCAGCGCCCGTCGCATCGACGAGCGCGCCGAGCACGATCCGCAGCACGACCGCTACGCCGAGCACACGCGAAGGCGCGACAACGAGCGCGCCAGAGACACCCGCGAGAGCGCGCAGCTGCAGGAGCAGCTTCTGCATCTGTCACGCATCTGACCCGTCCGGGGGCGCATTCCGCCCCCGGACGGACCCACCCACGAGGAGAGGCCACCATGCCCACCACCGTCACCGAGGCGGAGTTCCGCCCGCTCACCATTCCCGCCGCCGTCGATGCCGACGACGCGGCCGACTTCATCGCCATGGTTCGCGCGCGCAACGAGATCTACCGCGAGATCGCCGGTCACGGCGACGAATCGATCTCGCCCGCCGAACTGCTCCCCCACTATCAGGCCGATCCTGACGAAGACCGCTTCGTCTGGATCGTCGTGGCAGACCAGGAGGTCGTCGGCCGCATCGGCGTCGACATCCCCCGGCACCCCGGATCGCGCTCGGCATACTGGATCGTCGAGCTGCTGCGGCGCGTGCAGGGCCGAGGCATCGGCGCACGCGCCTACGAGCTCGTCGAGAAGGTGGCGCGCGAGCACGGTCGAACCGTGCTGCAGTCCTGGGCGCAGCATCCGGCAGCCGCCGGCCGTCAGCTGAGTCCCCCCACGGGATTCGGCGCGATCCCCGAAGACCGCGCGGCGCGGTTCTACCTGCGCAACGGCTACGCGCTGGAGCAGGTGGAGCGCAACAGCGCATTCGACCTCACCGGCTCGTTCGACACCGTTCGGCGCCTTCTCGCGGAGGCCGAACACGCCGCGGGCGGTTACAGGATCGTGCAGTGGTCGCCGCCGACGCCGCCGGAGCTCGCCGAGGGCTACGCCTGGATGAAATCGAGGATGAACACCGACGCACCCGCCGCGGGGATGGAGTTCGACGAAGAGGTGTGGGACGCCGAGCGCGTCGCGCGCCACGACGCGCGCTACACCGACCCGGGGCGGCTGCTGCTGGTCACCGCCGCGCAGCATGTCGCGACCGGTGAGCTCTGCGCCTTCAACGAGCTCGTCGTGGGTGTCGACCGCACCGAGGCGTCGCATCAGGAAGACACCCTCGTGCTGCGCGAGCATCGCGGCCACAAGCTCGGCACGCTCGTCAAATGCGCGGGGCTGCTGTCGTGGCGGGAGCTCGTGCCCGACTCTCCGCGCGTGCTCACCTACAACGCCGAGGAGAACCGGCCGATGCTCGACATCAACGAGGCGATCGGGTTCGTGCCGATCGCCTACGAGGGCGCATGGAAGAAGGTGCTGACATGACGCCCGCCACACTCGAGGTGGAGCGGATCGGGGTTCCACCGTCGCTCGCCGACGCGCAGGCAGAGCCGTTCGCGGCCATCGCCCGCCTGAGCAACGCGATGTGCCGTCACGACACCGGCCACGCGCACTTCGACACGACCCCGGGCGAGATGCTGCCGTCGTGGCACGACACCGCCGATCGGCGACACACCGGTTTCGCGGTGCGCCGCGACGGCGAAGTGCTCGGCGTGGCCGTGCTGCAGATTCCCACCGAAGCAGACGCCCGCAATGTCGAGTTCGACATCATCGTCGATCCGCGACGGTGGGGCGAGGGTGTCGAAGACGAGCTGGTGCGGCAGGTCGAATGCGAGGCCGCAGCGCTGGGGCGTACGGCGCTGCAGACCTACACGCTGCATCGCGCGGATGCTGTCGCCCGCGTCATCGCGCCGGAAAGCGGCTGGGGCGGTGTTCCGGCCGACGACAGGCAGACCAGGCTCATGCGCGCGGCCGGCTATCGGCTCGAGCAGGTCGAGCGCAACAGCGTGCTCGACCTGCCCGGCTCTCGCGAGGCGATCGAGCGCATGCTGCAGACGGCGCGTGAAGCGGCGGGAGCCGACTATCGGGTGCTGACCTGGACCCTCCCCACACCCTCCGAGCACCTCGACGGCTTCGCCTTCGCGATCTCGCGCATGTCGACCGATGTGCCGATGGCGGGCATGCTGCAGGCCGAGGAGGTGTGGGACGCCCACCGCGTGCGCCGACGTGACAGGCGTCTGATCGACAGCGGTCTGACCGTGTCGGTCGCCTGTGCCCAGCACGTGGCGACGGGCCGCATCGTGGCCTACACCGAGCTGACGATCGGAGACGACCCCACGGGCGCCACTCATCAGTGGGGCACCCTCGTGGTGCGCGAGCATCGGGGCAGGCGCCTGGGAATGCTCGTCAAGTGCGCCAACCTGCTGCGCTGGAGCGAGATCGCCCCCCGCTCACCCCTGGTGTCGACCTTCAACGCGGAAGAGAACCGCCACATGCTCGACGTCAACGAGGCGATGGGGTTCGTGCCGGCCGCCCTCGCGGGCGCGTGGCAGAAGACGGCGGCGCCGATCAGCTGAGGCGCTGGCAGTGCGGGCAGTAGTGGCTCGAGCGGTTCATGAACTCGACCCGAACGATGGGCCGCCCGCATCGGGGGCAGGGCTGTCCGGGGCGACCGTAGGCGTTGAGCGAGTGCGCGAAGTAACCGGCCTGGCCGTTGACGTTGACGTACTGGGCGTCGAAGCTCGTGCCGCCTTCGGCCAGTGCCTTCTCGAGCACAGCACGCACCTCGGCCAGCAGCCGTGTCACGCGACGCGTCGGAAGCGTGTCGGCCGGCGTCCCAGGGTGCAGGCGCGCGGCCCACAGCGCCTCGTCGGCGTAGATGTTGCCGATGCCGCTCGCCACGGTCTGGTCGAGCAGCACGCGCTTGACGGCCGAGCGCCTGCGTGCGAGGGCTCTGCGGAACCAGCGGTCGTCGAACGCGGGGTCGAGCGGGTCGCGCGCGATGTGCGACACCTGCGTGGGCACGGCCGCGAGGGCGTCGCCGCGGCCGCCGGGTGCGGCATCCGCCGTCGGCACGAGCGTGTCGAGGGCCAGCGAGCCGAACGTGCGCTGGTCGCGGAACAGGATCGACAGCTCACCGTGCAGCGGATGCTGCAGCTCGATGCGGATGCGCTCGTGCGGCTCCTGCGGGCTGCCGGCCTGTCGCAGCAGCAGCTGTCCGCTCATGCCGAGGTGGCCGATGATCGCCTCGGTCGGCTCTGTCGCGGTCAACGGCAGCCAGAGGAATTTGCCCCGCCGCACGGCGGAGCGGATGACGCGGCCGGTGAGGGCCGCCTCGAAGTCGGCGGGTCCGGCGCCGTGGCGCGTGAGCGCGCGCCCGTCGAGCACGGTCACGCCGGTGATGAGGGCGTCCGTGACGGCGGGTTCGAGGCCGGCGCGGACGACCTCGACCTCGGGAAGCTCAGGCACGTCCGCTGAGCAGGCGCCAGGCGGCGAGGGCGGCCGCGCCCTCGGCCTGCTTCTTGCTGGTGCCGACTCCGGTGCCCACGATGTCGCCGGCGGCGACCGTCGCGGTGAACTCACGGCTGTGATCGGGCCCGGTCGCGGTGACCTCGTAGGCGGGAGCCGGCGCCGACATCGCGGCGGTGAGCTCTTGCAGCGCCGTCTTCGGGTCCATCGCCGCGCCGTAGCGCTCGGGGTCATCGAGCAGCGGCTGCACGAGGCGCAGCACGAGGGCGGTCGCCGCGTCGGGCCCCGCCGACAGATAGGTGGCGCCGATCAGCGCCTCGGTGGTGTCGGCGAGGATCGAGTCCTTGTCGCGTCCACCGGTCAGCTCTTCGCCGCGGCCGAGCAGCACGTGAGCGCCGAGCCCGATGCCGCGGGCCACCTCGGCCAGCGCGACGGTCGACACGACAGCGGCGCGACGCTTGGCGAGGGCTCCCTCGTCGAGGTCGGGGTGGCGCGTGTACAGGCGAACCGTCACAGCCTGGCCGAGCACCGAGTCGCCGAGGAACTCGAGCCGCTCGTTGTGCGGGAGGTGCCCGTTCTCGTAGGCGTACGAGCGATGCGTGAGCGCAAGCGACAGAAGCTCGGAGTCGATGTCGACTCCGAGCTTGTCGGTGAGCGCCGTGCGCTCAGAGGTGACGTCGGTCACGATCCCGGCCGGGATCAGACGTCGGCGACCTTGCGGCCCTTGTACTCCAGGAACAGCTCGGTGCCCTGCGAGTCGGTGACGACCTTGGCCTGGTGGGGACGGCTGTAGACGACCTTGCCGTTCTCGACGGTCTTGACCAGCGCGGGGGCCTCGGCCTTCCACTGCGCACGACGCGAACGCGTGTTGGAGCGGGAGACCTTCCGCTTCGGGGGGTTACCTGCCATGGCTTGCTCTCTTCTGTCTCGCGGCCGGGCGCAGGGCGCTCAGCCGTCGTGGTCTGTGGTGTAGTCCTGGAGCGCGGCCCAGCGCGAATCGACCTGCTGGGGCTGCGGGGTTCCGGTGCTCTCGGTCAGTCGCTCGCCCGTGACCGGATCGAGGCCGGGGCAATCCGGCTGACACACCGGCTGAAACGGAAGCGACAGGACCATCGCATCCCTGACCAGAGTTTCAAGATCCACGTGGTCGTCTTGAACCTCGAAGTCAGTTGCTTCCTCCCCAGGATACGCGAAAAGCTCCTGAAACTCGACTTCGACAGGCGCGTCGATGTCGGTCAGGCATCTTCCGCAGACGCCGCGATAGTGCGAGAGGGCCGTTCCCGACACGAGGATGCCCTCGTGCACCGACTCGAGTCGCACGTCGAGCTGCACCTCCTCGCCGGCGTCGACGGCCACGAGTCCCTCGCCCCATTTCTCGGGGGTGGGCACGTCGATCTCGAACTCGCGCATCTCGCCGGGGTGACGCACGATGTCGTGGGCGCTCAGCACGAAGGGGCCCGAGATGTGTCTTCTCACGGTGGTCAATCGTACCCGCGCGCGACTGTGCAGCGGCCGTGCGCGGCCGGTGTCAGATGCCGCGGGCGCCGGTGTCGAGAAAGCGGGCGACGGCGGCGGGGACGAACGGCGACACGTCGCCGCCGAGCGAGGCCACCTGGCGCACGAGCGAACTCGACACGAGGGCATGTGCGGGGTCGGGCAGCAGGAACACGGTCTCGACGTCGGCCAGGTGGCGGTTCACGATCGCCATCGGAGTCTCGTACGCCACGTCGACCTGGGAGCGGATGCCCTTGACCAGCACACCGGCGCCCACGTCGGTGACGTAGTCGACGAGCAGACCCATGCTCCACGACGCGACGACGACCTCGCCGTCGATGTCGCTGTCGGCGATCGACTGCTCCAGCAGCGACAGACGCTGCGCGATCGGCAGCATGGCCTCTTTGCCCGGGTTGTGCACCACCAGCACATGCAGGGTGTCGTACAGGCGTGCAGCCCGGCGGATGACGTCGAGGTGACCGAGGGTCGGCGGATCGAAAGACCCCGGGACGACGGCGATCCGACTGTTCATACGTCTCAGCCTATCCGCGCGCCGCCTCAGTTCTTGGCCAGCGCCGCCCGTTCCTCACGGCCCACCCTGCGCTCGATGGCGTCGGCCAGTCCGGTGTGCTGGAGCAGCGTCGGGTCTTCGGCGAGCACGCGCTCCGCCTCGGCTCTGGCCTCGGCGATGATGTCGGCGTCTTTGACGACGCGCAGCAGCTTGAGCGACGACCGCGCTCCCGACTGCGCATCGCCGAGCACATCGCCCTCCCCGCGCAGCTCGAGGTCCACCTCGGCCAGCTCGAACCCGTCGAGAGTGGCCGCGACGGCCTCGACCCGCGCTCGTGCGGGGGTGCCGGGGGCGGCCTCGGTCACGAGCAGACAGAGCCCTGGCACGCTCCCCCGGCCCACTCGGCCTCGCAGCTGATGCAGCTGCGAGACGCCGAACCGGTCGGCCTCGAGGATCGCCATGGTGGAGGCATTGGGCACATCGACGCCGACTTCGACGACGGTCGTCGCCACGAGCACATCGATCTCGCCGCGCGAGAACGCCTGCATGACGCCGTCTTTCTCGTCGGAGGGCATCTTGCCGTGCAGCATCGCGAGGCGGATGCCGGCGAACGAGGGCAGCTGAGAGGCCAGGTGCGCGGCCTGCACCACGCCCCAGCGGGGCTTCTTGGCTTCTCCCTCGACGGGTGGCGCGGTGTCGGCGTCGTCGCCGGCGGCAGCCTCGGCGTCGATCGCCGCGCAGACGACGAACGCCTGGTGACCCGCGCCGACCTCTTCTGCGATGCGCTCCCAGACCCGGCCGAACCAGTTCGGGCGCTCGGCGAGCGGTGCCACGAAGCTCTGGATGCTGGCGCGGCCGGTGGGCATCGTGCGGATCGTCGACACGTCGAGGTCGCCGAACACGGTCATCGCCACCGTGCGCGGGATCGGCGTCGCCGTCAGCACGAGGGCGTGCGGCGCCGACCCCTTCGCCCGCAGCGACTCGCGCTGCTCGACGCCGAATCGGTGCTGCTCGTCGACGACGACGAGGCCGAGATCGGCGAAGGTCGTCGCCTCGCTGAGCAGAGCGTGGGTGCCCACCACGATGAGCGACTGCCCGGAGGCGGCGCGCAGGGCGGCCTTGCGGCGCTCGGCCGCCGGCAGCTGTCCCGTCAGGAGTGTCGGCATGAGCTCAGGTGCGAGCCGAGGCCCCAGCATCCGCGCGATCGAGCGCACGTGCTGCGCGGCGAGCACCTCGGTGGGTGCGATGAGGGCCGACTGCCCGCCGCTCTGGGCGACCTGCAGCATCGCCCGCAGCGCCACGAGCGTCTTGCCCGAGCCGACCTCGCCCTGCACCAGCCGGTTCATCGGCCAGTCGCCCTCGAGGTCGTGGGCGATCTGGGCGCCGACGGCGACCTGATCGGGGGTGCGTTCGAACGGCAGTGCCGCATCGAAGCGCTCCAGGATGCTGCCGGCCGGGCGCGCGGTCGCCGACAGCGCGCGCACGAACTGCCGCTGCTGCAGCAGCGCCGTCTGCAGCACGAACGCCTCGTGCATGCGCAGCGTGTCGCGCGCAGGGGCCATCTCGTCGTCGAAGGCAGGGCGGTGGATGCGCTCGATCGCGGTGCGCGCATCGATGAGGCCGTGCCGCTCGCGGAAGAGCGAGGGCAGCGGATCGTCGATCGGTCCGAGACCGTCGAGCACGAACGCGACGGTCTTGGCGATCGTGAAGCTGGGCACCGAGGCGGTGGCGGGATAGATCGGGATAGGCAGGTGGGCGTTGGCCTGCGCTGTCAGCACGGCGGTGGCCTCGTCGTCGAACAGTTCGTAGTCGGGGTGCGCGAGCTGCTTGGCGCCCCGGTACTCCCCGACCTTTCCGGCGAAGATGCCGCGGCGGCCAGGGGTGAGGTCTTTGAGCCGCCACGGCTGGTTGAAGAAGGTGAGCGAGAGGTCGCCGTGGCCGTCGCTGATCACGAGCTCCTGCAGCGTGCCCCTGCGGTTCTGCATGCGCCGCTCGCCGGCGCGTTTGACCTCGGCCACGATCGTGACCTGCTCCCCCACCGGCAGCGACGAGATCTGGGTCAGCTCGCCCCGCTTCGCGTAGCGGCGGGGGTAGTGCTGCAGCAGATCGCCCACGGTGCGCATGCCGAACGCCTTCTCGAGCGCGGTCGCCGTCTTGCCCCCGACGGCGCCGTCCAGGCGCGTGCGTAGGGTCCACTCCGGCATGCGACGAGTCTAGGTCGGCGCGCCGACACCTTGGCCTCACCGCCGACGCATAGCCGGCTGGCTTACGCTGGCCTGATGATCCGCCGGCTCCTCGCCCGCGTCTACTGGGCGTGCAGCCGGTGGACGCTCAAGACCGAACCCGCCCCCGATCGCCCGACGGTGCTGTTGGGCGTGCCGCACACCTCCAACTGGGACTTCGTGCTCATGCTCGGCATCGCCTGGCGCCTGGGCATCCCCATGCGCTGGCTCGGCAAGAAGAGCCTGTTCGCCGGCTGGGCGGGGCCCGTCATGCGGGCTCTGGGCGGCATCCCCGTCGACCGCGACGACCCGTCGCGGGTCGTCGGCGACGTCGTCGCCCGCATCCGCTCCGGCGAGACGTTCGGACTGGTCGTGACCCCCGAGGGCACGCGTGGCGCGGGCAGCTACTGGAAGAGCGGCTTCTACCGCATCGCGCGCGAGGCGGGGCTCGATGTCACCCTCGGCTACGTCGACCGCACGACGATGACGACGGGCCTCGGTCCCACGATCCGCCTCACCGGCGACGTGCGCGCCGACATGGACGTCATCCGCGCCTTCTACGCCGACAAGTCGGGGCTGCGGCCCGAATACCGCACCGAGCCGCGACTGCGCGAAGAGGACGCGGCCGCGGTCTGACGCCGCGGCTATCGTGAGAGCGTGACACGCATCATCGCGGGCCGCGCCGGCTCGATCTCACTCGAGGTGCCCGACGCCGGCACCCGCCCGACGAGCGATCGTGTGCGCGAGTCGCTCTTCGGCGCCCTCGAGTCGGCGGACGCCCTGCGCGGAGCGGCCGTGCTCGACCTCTACGCCGGGTCGGGCGCGCTGGGGCTCGAGGCCGTCAGCCGCGGCGCCGCGTCGGCCGATCTCGTCGAGAAGGGGCAGAAGGCGGCCGCGATCGCCCAGCGCAACGCGGCCAAGGTGCTGCGCGCGATGGGCGGCGACGCGCAGGTGCGCGTGCACCGGAGCGCCTGCGACGCCTATCTGAAGGCGGCGCGAGGGCCCTTCGACCTCGTCGTGCTCGACCCGCCGTACGATCTGCCGCAGGCCGAGCTGGCGGCCGCGCTCGAAGCGCTCGTTCCGCTGCTCGCCCCGGAGGCGACCGTCGTCGTCGAACGCGCGACGCGCTCGGGGCCGCCGGCGCTCCCGGCGGGACTTGTCGCCGTTCGAGACCGCCGCTACGGCGACACGACGCTGTGGTGGTCTCAGCCCGCCGCCGGCTCAGAGCGGTAAGGATCCCAGCCGCCCCGGCCCGAGAAGACGACTCCGTCGACCCGCACAGGTCCTTCGGCCGCGGGCACCACGGCGCCGATGGCGCGGAAGCCGTCTGGCAGCGCCGCGGTGGGCGGGAAGGCCGCCAGCAGCGCGTGGTCCTCGCCGCCGGCGAGCGCGAACTCGTCGCCGCCCAGGAGCGCCGAATCGATGTCGACCGTCACGCCGGAGGCTGCGGCCAGGCGCGACGCGTCGAGGGCGAGCCCGTCGGAGACGTCCATCATCGCGGTCGCGCCGCTGCGTGCCGCCACGACGCCTGCCGCGATCGGCGGATGCGGTCGCAGCTGCCGCGACACGGCATGCCGCTCCGCCGCATCGAGCTCGTCGAGCCCGGCTGTCGGGCGCGCGGTGCCGTCGGCATCCGCCCAGCGGTCGAAGAGGATCGCGAGACCGCGTGCGGCGATGCCGGCGTCGCCGCACAGCGCCAGCACGTCGCCGGCGCGGGCGCCCGAACGCACCACCGGCGCGGACGCGGCGAGGGTGCCCAGCGCCGTCACGGCGACCGTGAGCGTGCGCGAGACGGTGAGGTCTCCGCCCTCGACGGCGCACTCCGGCGCGAGCGCGGCGCAGGCCCCACGCAGACCGTCGGCGATCGCGAGCACGAACGACAGCCGCGTCTGCGGGGGCAGCGTGAGGGCGACCAGCAGCGCCGTGGGCGATGCGCCCATCGCCGCGATGTCGGCGAGATTGACGGCGGCGGACTTCCAGCCCAGGTCGAATCCGCTCGACCACGCCAGCCTGAAGTCGGGGCCCTCGACGAGCGTGTCGACCGAGGCGACGATGCGCTCGCCCGGCGCGGCGAGCACGGCGGCGTCGTCACCGGCGCCGACGAGCGCCCGCCCCGGACCCAAACGCGTGAGGATCGCCGCGAGCAGCTCTCGCTCGGTGAGCGCCGAGACCGTCGGGTCGGCGGCGTCGGGGGTCATCCAGCCAGGTTAGCCTGGAGGGGTGCCCCGCCGATCCCTCGCCCTCGTGCTGGCCGCGGCGCTCGCAGCCACCCTCACGGGATGTGCGACGACGGTCTCGCTGACGCCGGCTGCGGATGCGAACGCCGCCGAATGCGCCGACGTCACGGTGCGGCTGCCCGACACGCTCGACGGACAGCCGCGACGCTGGACGGATGCCCAGGCGACGGGAGCCTGGGGCGAGCCGACGGCGATCATCCTCTCCTGCGGCGTCGAGCCTCCTGGACCCACGACGCTTCCGTGCCAGACCGTCGACGGCGTGGATTGGATCGTCGACGACACCGATGCGCCGAACTACCGCTTCACGACGTTCGGCCGGGTGCCGGCGGTCGAGGTCTACCTCGACTACGACGTGGCGTCGGGTCAGGGTGCCCTCTCCGGCCTGTCCGCCGCGGTCAAGACGCTGCCGACCGACGGCTCGCCCTGCACCGAGCGCGGCTGACCGGCCGTCAGGCGGCGGGCTCCAACGCCATGTCGATCAGCTCGGAGATCAGCTCGGCGTAGGTCATGCCCGAGGCGATCCAGCACTTGGGGAACATCGAGATGGGCGTGAACCCCGGCATCGTGTTCAGCTCGTTGACGACCAGGCCGTCGGCCGTGAGGAAAAAGTCCACGCGGGCGAGTCCTCGACCCTCGACGGCATCGAACGCGCGCACCCCGAGATCCTGGATCGCGGCGATCTGGTCGGCGTCGAGGTCGGCGGGGCACACGACGTCGGCGCCGTCGCCGCCCAGGTACTTGCCCTCGAAGTCGTAGAACTCCCTCGTCGTGAGCACGATCTCACCGGGCAGGGAGGCACGGGAGGCTCCGCCCTCGCGGCCCTGCAGGATCGCCACTTCGACCTCGCGGCCGCTGATCGCCGTCTCGACGAGCACCTTGCGGTCCTCCGCGAACGCCATCGCCAGTGCGTCGTCGAGCTCGTCGGCCGTGTGCGCCTTCGACACGCCCACGCTGGATCCGGCCCTGGCGGGCTTCACGAACGCCGGATAGCCGAGCTCCTCGATGTCGGCGCGTACGCCGCGCTCGTCGTCGCGCCAGCGCTCGGCGGTGACCGTCACCCAGGGCGAGACCGGGATTCCGGCTGCCTGCAGCACGATCTTCATGAAGTGCTTGTCCATGCACAGCGCGGAATCGAGCACCCCGCCGCCGGCATAGGGCAGCTCGAGCGTGTCGAAGAAGCCCTGGATCGTGCCGTCCTCGCCGTGGGTGCCGTGCAGGATCGGCAGCACGACGTCGACGACGCCGAGATCGTCGACGGTGCCGTCGGCGCGGCGCACGCGCAGCATCCGCTCCGCTCCCGGCTCGGGCCACACGATGCGGGTGCCGTTGTCGACGACTTCGGGCAGCCGATCGGCGACGAGGGCGAACTTGTCGGGGTCGTCGTCTTCGAGCACGAAGACGCCCGCTCGGGTGAGTCCGACCGGGATCACCCGGTAGCGGTCACGATCGATCGCGTGGAGCACTCCGCCCGCCGTGGCGGAACTGATCGAGTGCTCGCTGGAGCGACCTCCGAAGAGCACCACCACCGCCGGCTGATCCATGCTGCGTCCTCTCCCCTTGGGGGTCGTCGTCGTCGGTCGTCAGGTGCGGGGCGATCTCCCGCGGGTCCATCGTGCCGTCGAGCACGCGCTTGACCTGCTCCACGATCGGCATCTGCACGCCCGCGGCGCGTGCCAGCTGCAGCACGGGCGCCACCGAGGCCAGTCCCTCCGCGGTCTGGTTCATCTGCTTGACCACGTCCTGGAAGCTGTAGCCCTGGCCCAGCAGACGCCCCGCCGTGTTGTTGCGGCTGAGCGGGGACTGGCAGGTCGCGATGAGGTCGCCGAGGCCGGCGAGACCCTGCAGGGTCTCGGGCTGCGCGCCCTGTGCGACCGCGAAATCCGTCATCTCGACGAGACCCCGCGTGATGATGGAGGCCTTCGTGTTCTCGCCGTAGCCGACGCCGTCGACGATGCCGATCGCGACGGCGATGAGATTCTTGAGCACTCCGCCGAACTCGGTGCCGATGACGTCGGTGTTGACGAACGTGCGGAAGTACTTGTTGCGGGCGCGCCGCGCGACGGCATCGGCCGTCTCCTGACTCGTCGACGAGATGACGGCGGCCGTCGGCTGCTCGCGGGCGATCTCGAGGGCGAGGTTGGGGCCGGAGGCGACGGCGATGCGATCGGGGTCGCAGGCGAGCTCCTGCTCGATGACCTGGCTCATGCGCAGGCCGCTCGCCTTCTCGACGCCCTTCATCAACGAGACGACGGGGGCGTTCGAGCCTGCGAGCAGTGGCCTGATCGCCTTGAGGTTCTGCCGCGCGGCCTGGCTGGAGATGGCGATGTACACCTGATCGGCGCCGTCGAGCGCCTCGGAGAGGTGATGAGTCGCGTACATCTCGCGGGGCAGATTGACCCCGGGAAGGTATTCGCTGTTGCGCTTGGCCTCGTGGATCTCGAGCGCGGTCTCGGGGCGGCGCGCCCACATCGTCACGTGGGCGCCGCCGTCGGCGAGCACTTTGCCGAAGGTCGTGCCCCAGCTGCCCGCGCCGATCACCGCGACGCGGGGCCGGTCGGCATCCCGTCTAGGACTCAAGGCGACCCGTCTCCTTCTGGCCGTGGGCGGAGGGGTCCCACCGCACGGCGGGGGCCGGCTCCGCGCGCAGTTCGGCGACCAGGCCGCTGATGGCGGCCATCACCTTGTCGGTCGCGGCCGTCAGGGCGGCGGCCTCGGTCTCGCGGCCGGCGAACTCCGACAGGTCGACCGGCGGGCCCACGAGCACGCGCACGCGGCGACGCAGCGGCCACAGGCTGAGCTTGCCGTAGCGCGGCAGGATGTCCTGCGCGCCCCAGTGCGCCATCGGCACGACCGGGATGCCGCCCGCGAGGGCGAGCCGCACGGCGCCGGTCTTGCCGCGCATCGGCCACAGGTCGGGGTCGCGGGTGAGCGAGCCCTCGGGGTACACGATCACGCCGCGGCCGTGCTCGACGAGGTCTGCCGCGCTCTGCATCGTCTGACGCGCCGCGGCGGCGGAAGCCGCGCGGGCGACGGGGATCATGCCGGTCGCCCGCAGCGCCCAGCCCAGCACCGGCACGCGGAAGAGGCTCTCTTTGGCCATGAACCGCGGTGCACGGCCCAGCCGCCACACCGCGACGGCGACGATCAGCGGGTCGATCTCGGTGGCGTGGTTGGGCGCCAGCACGTAGGCGCCCGTCCGAGGAAGATGCGCGCCGCCGCGCACCTCGATCTTGGCGATGAGTCCCACCAGGGGCACGACGATCGCCGCCAGAGGCCAGAACAGGGTCGGTCGCGTCTTCTCGGCCGTGGCCTTCGGGCGGCGCTCACGCGCAGGGCGGTCAGCCGATGACATCGAAGTCCGCGCCGAGAGCGGCGAGCTTGTCGAAGAGCTTCTCGTAGCCGCGGCTGAGGATGCCCACGCCCGAGACGACCGATTCGCCCTCGGCGGTCAGCGCCGCGATCAGGTGCGAGTAGCCCCCACGCAGATCGGGCACCTCGATGCGGGCGCCGTGCAGCGGCGTGGGGCCGTTGATGACGGCGGCCTGCTCGAGTTCGCGCTGTGCGACGCGGCGGTAGTCGCCGTCGAGGCCGTGCGGGTGCACGACGATGTCGGCACCCATCTTCACGAGCGCATCGGTGAACCCGAAGCGGTTCTCGTACACGGTCTCGTGCACGATCGACTCCCCCTCGGCCTGCGTGAGGGCGACGATGAGGGGCTGCTGCCAGTCGGTCATGAAGCCGGGGTGCACGTCGGTCTCGACGGTGACGGGCGTGAGCGGACCGCCGCGGCGGAAGTTGATGCCGTCTTCTCGCACGTCGAACCAGCCGCCGACCTTGCGGAACACGTTGAGGAAGGTCAGCATGTCCTGCTGTTTGGCCCCGCCGACGAAGATCTCACCGTCGGTGGCCAGGGCCGCGCACGCCCACGAGGCCGCTTCGTTGCGGTCGAAGATCGCACGGTGGTCGTAGCCGCGCAGCGTGTCGACGCCTTCGATGAAGATGACGCGATTCGGCTCGACGGTGATGATCGCGCCCATCTTCTGCAGCACGGCGATCAGGTCCATGATCTCCGGCTCGATGGCGGCGTTCTTGAGCTCCGTGATGCCCTCGGCCTTCACGGCGGTCAGCAGCACCTGCTCGGTGGCGCCGACACTCGGGTAGGGCAGCTCGATGTGGGCGCCCTTCAGACCGTTCGGTGCCGTGATGCGGATGCCCTCGTAGCTCTTGTCGACGATGGCGCCGAAGGCGCGCAGCGCATCCATGTGGAAGTTGATCGGACGGTCGCCGATACGGCATCCGCCGAGGTCGGGGATGAGGGCTTCGCCGAGCAGATGCAGCAGAGGCCCGCAGAAGAGGATCGGGATGCGGGAGGCCCCGGCGTGGGCGTCGATCTCTTCGAAGTGGGCGGCGACCGCGCCGCTCGGGTCGAGGATGAGCTCGCCCTCGTTCTCGCCGTCGGCGACGGTGACGCCGTGCACCTCCAGCAGCGACCGCACGACCTTGACATCGCTGATCGAAGGGACGTCGCGCAGGATGCTGGGTGTCTCGCCCAGAAGGGCGGCCACCATCGCCTTGGTCACGAGGTTCTTCGCGCCCTTGACCTCGACGCGGCCGCGCAGCGCGCGCCCGCCGCGGACGGCGAGCACTTCGCCTGACCCTCCTGACGGTGACACTGCGGACTCGTTCAGGAGTGTCTTCATACGGTGGGCCTCGCTTGGTTCTCTGAGTTCATGGTCCCGGGATGCCGGGGCCGTCGTCTGCTCCCGTCGTGGGGAAGCATCCGACTCACTGCACGGGCAGCGTCCGTGGACGCCACGCCTCGCGGCGGGCCTCGAACTGCGCGATCTTGTCTTCGTCACGCAGGGTGAGTCCGATGTCGTCGAGCCCTTCGATGAGCCGCCACCTAGTGTAATCGTCGATCTCGAACGGCACCCGGAGCTCGCCGAGCACGGCCTCGCGGGCTTCGAGGTCGACGGTCATCGAGACGCCGGGCGCAGCATCCAGCGCCCTCCAGAGCCGCTCGATGTCGGCCTCGGAGACGACGCCGGCCAGAAGGCCCTGCTTGCCCGCGTTGCCGCGGAAGATGTCGGCGAAGCGAGGGCTGAGCACGACCGCGAAGCCGTAGTCGCGCAGCGCCCACACGGCGTGCTCTCGGCTGGAGCCGGTGCCGAAGTCCGGGCCCGCGACGAGGATGCTGGCACCCGCGTAGGCCGGCTGGTTGAGCACGAACTCGGGATCCTGCCGCCAGTTGGCGAACAGGGCGTCGTCGAAGCCCGTCTTGGTGACGCGCTTGAGGTAGACGGCCGGGATGATCTGGTCGGTGTCGACCGCGGAGCGCTTCAACGGCGCCGCGATGCCGGTGTGTGTCGTGAACTTGTCCATCAGAGGCCCACCTTCTCTCGCGCGGGCAGATCAGAGGGGCTCGCGAGGTGGCCGAGCACCGCGGTGGCGGCGGCGACCAGGGGCGAGACCAGGTGGGTGCGTCCGCCCTTGCCCTGGCGCCCCTCGAAGTTGCGGTTCGACGTCGAGGCGCAGCGCTCCCCCGGTGCCAGCTGGTCGGGGTTCATCCCCAGGCACATCGAGCAGCCGGCGAAGCGCCACTCGGCGCCGAAGTCGATGAACACCTTGTCGAGGCCCTCGGCCTCCGCCTCCAGGCGCACGCGAGCGGAGCCGGGGACGACCATGACCCGCACGCCATCGGCCTTCGTGCGGCCTTCGATGACCGAGGCGAAGGCGCGCAGGTCTTCGATCCGGCTGTTGGTGCACGAGCCCATGAAGACGGCGTCGACGGGCACGTCCTTCATGGGTGTGCCGGCGGCGAGGTCCATGTATTCGAGCGCGCGCTCGGCGGCGGCCCGTTCGTTCGGGTCGGCGAACGACGCGGGGTCGGGCACGGCCTCCGACA
Organism: Microbacterium fluvii; assembly: GCF_025515205.1. Classification (GTDB taxonomy): domain Bacteria; phylum Actinomycetota; class Actinomycetes; order Actinomycetales; family Microbacteriaceae; genus Microbacterium; species Microbacterium fluvii. The sequence continues at coordinate 1,287,278 of NZ_JAOPFX010000001.1, forward strand.
GCGACACGCCCTGGCCGGGGTTGGTGCCCCACGTCACGAAGGGCTCGAGCTCGTTCGCGTCGAGGAACACCTCGGCGTCGTAGACGGCGCCCTCGTCGGACGGCAGAGTGCGCCAGTAGGCGACGGCGTCGTCCCAGTCCTTGCCCTTGGGCGCGTGCGGCTTGCCCTCGACGTAGGCGAAGGTCGTCTCGTCCGGCGCGATCATGCCGGCGCGGGCGCCCGCCTCGATCGACATGTTGCACATCGTCATGCGCCCCTCCATCGAGAGGGAGCGGATGGCGCTGCCGCGGTATTCGAGCACGTACCCCTGTCCGCCGTTGGCGCCGATCTTGGCGATGATCGCCAGGATGATGTCTTTCGCGGTGACGCCGGGGCGGAGGTCGCCCTCGACCGTGATGGCCATGGTTTTGAAAGGCTTGAGCGGCAGCGTCTGGGTCGCCATGACGTGCTCGACCTCGCTGGTGCCGATGCCGAACGCCATCGCGCCGAAGGCGCCGTGGGTCGACGTGTGGCTGTCGCCGCACACGACCGTGATGCCGGGCATCGTCAGGCCGAGCTGCGGGCCGACGACGTGCACGATGCCCTGCTCGCGGTCGCCCAGCGAGTGGATGCGCACGCCGAACTCCTCGGCGTTGCGTCGAAGGGTCTCGATCTGGGTGCGGCTGGTGAGGTCGGCGATCGGCTTGTCGATGTCGAGCGTCGGGGTGTTGTGGTCTTCGGTGGCGATCGTCAGATCGAGGCGGCGGAGCGCCCGACCCTCGGCGCGCAGACCGTCGAAGGCCTGCGGGCTCGTGACCTCGTGGACGAGGTGCAGGTCGATGTAGATGAGGTCGGGCTGGCCGTTCTCGCCCTTGACGACGAGGTGGTCGTCCCAGACCTTCTCGGCCAGCGTGCGCGGCCGTTCGGGGATGACAGCAGTGTCGGAAACAGGTGTGCTCATTGCCTTGTCGTTCTCCTGAGGAAGAGGATCAAGCCCGCGACGAACTCCGCGACGAGGGAGGCCTGGGAACTAGGACTCGTCGCGGCCGCTAAGGAGAAGGCGAGCGATCCGCACCCTGGGAGCCTACCACCGCCCGCTCAGGCCGGGCGGCGCCCCTCGCGCCTCGCGGCGCGCGGAGACGAGACTCGCGATGGTCGCGACCGCCATGGAGACGATGATGACGGCCAGCGACAGCCACGTGGAGATCTCGGGCGCCCACTCCACCGGCTCGCCGCCGTTGATGAAGGGCAGTTCGTTGACGTGGAGGGCGTGGAAGAACAGCTTCAGACCGATGAAGCCGAGGATGAAGGCGATGCCGTAGTGCAGGTACTTGAGGCGGTCGAGCAGGCCCCCCAGCAGGAAGTAGAGCTGGCGCAGGCCCATGAGGGCGAAGAGGTTCGCCGTGAAGACGATGAACGCGTTGTGAGTGATGCCGAAGATCGCCGGGATCGAGTCGATTGCGAAGATGAGGTCGGTCACGCCGATGACGATGAAAACGAGGATCATCGGGGTGAAGATCTTCTTTCCGTCGACCACGGTGCGCAGTTTCGCGCCGTCGTAGTGGTCGCTGATGTCGATGAAGCGGCGCAGGAACCGCACGATGCCCGATTCGGCCTTCGCCTCGTCTTCGTGGGCGCCGGGGAACGCCTGACGCCACGCGGTCCACACCAGGAACGCGCCGAAGATGTAGAAGATCCAGCTGAAGTTCTCGATGAGGGCGGCGCCCAGCATGATGAAGATCGCTCGAAGCACGAGCGCGATGATGATGCCCACCATGAGCACTTCCTGCTGATAGCGCCGAGGCACCGCGAACTGGCTCATGATCAGCACGAAGACGAACAGGTTGTCGACCGACAGGCTGTATTCGGTGAGCCACCCGGCGACGAACTCGCCCATCGCCTGCGGGCTCTGGGTGACCCACAGCAGCACGACGGCGAACACGAGCGCGAGCCCGACGTAGAACACGACCCACAGGGTCGCCTCCTTCATCGACGGGATGTGCGGACGCTTGAGGATGAGCAGCAGGTCTGCGAGCAGGATGAGCGAGAGCACCACGAGTGCGGTGATCTCGAACCAGACCGGGATCTCGAAGCCCATGTGCGCCTTTCGGAGGGTGCGGCAAGCGTCGAGAGTCTCTCCCCCGCCCCGTCTCCGGTGGCGGCGCGTGCCCGGAGACCCACCGACGGGACTCGTGATGACGGACGCGCGAGAGCGGGATACTCCCTCTCGCGAGAGGCAACATTACAGGGTCGGGATGCCGCATCCTTCTCATTCCGAGACGAACCCGCAATCTTCGACACTCCCCTGCTGAGAGACAATGGCACTCCGCGGCGCACCGCCGCCGCGGCATCGGTGGATCTGGGAGGACGATGCCCGATCAGCGCGACGACGCCGACCTGGTGACCAGGGCCGCCGGCGGCAGCGAACACGCGTTCCGGCAGCTGTATCGCGCCTACGCGCGGCCGGTGTACTGGATCGCGCACGGACTGCTGCACGACGCGTCGGATGCAGAAGACGTGCTGCAGGAGACGTTCCTGGTGGCGTGGCGGAAGCTCGCGGGGTTCGAACTCGCGGGCGATTCGCTGCTGCCCTGGCTGGCGACCATCTGCCGCTTCCAGGCGGCGAACCGCATGCGCACGCAGCGCCGGGATCGCGAACACACCGCGAACGCGGTCGACGACACGCTGCCGGCGACCGTCGACGTGGAGCAGCAGGTGATCGCCGACGATCTGGCGGCACGGATCGCCGACGCCGTCGGCGGCCTCGGCGAACTCGATCGCGAGATCTTCCGGCTGTGCGCCGCCGAGGGCTACGCCTACCAGGCTGCCGCCGAGCGCCTTGGGGTCGCCCACGGCGTCGTCAGAAACCGTCTCTCCCGCATCCGCACGCGCCTGCGGACCGTCGTTGAGGAGAGCACATGAACGAGCGGATCGCCGAGGAGCAGCCGCTCCCCGAGCTGAGCGATCGCCGCGTGGCCGAGTTGGAGATGTCGATCTTCCGCCGCATCGGCTCGGAGCGCCGTGCCGCGCAGCAGCGTCGCCGCCGCATCTGGATCGGCGCGGGCGCCGCCGCCGGCGTCATCGTGATCGCCGCCGTGATCGCACCGGTGCTGCCGGCGGTGATGGTGGGATCGTCGTCGGGGTCGTCGAGCGCGGAGTCGGCGGCCGACGCCCCCGTGCAGAGCGATCAGGACATGGCCGGGGGCGTGGACGAGACGTCCGGCGGGTCGGCGGGCGAGGAGGGTGAGGCGGCCGCGCGGCAGATCATCGCCACGGCGAACGCGGCCGTCACGGTCGCCGACGTCGAGGCCGCGGCCGAGACCATCGCCGATGAGGCGGTCGACCGCGGCGGGTACGTCGAGTCGATGAGCGTCGGAGGCTCGGGGGGCGAGGCGCCCGTCGACGCCGACGGGGTGATCGTCGGCCCGTATCCGTCTGAGGGTGGCGGGTGGATCACGGTGCGGGTGCCGGCCGACGAGCTCACCGGCGCACTGGGCACGCTGTCGGACGTCGGAGAGGTGACCTCGTCCGAGGTCACACGTTCCGACGTCACCGGACAGACCGTCGACCTGCAGGCGCGCATCGACGCGGCACAGGCATCGGTCGACAGGCTCACCGTGCTCATGTCGCAGGCCGGCGACCTGGGAGACCTGATCGAGGCCGAGTCCGCCCTCGCGGACCGGCAGGCGAACCTCGAGAGCTACCAGCAGGAGTTGAAGCTGCTGAAGGATCAGGTGGCGATGTCGTCGCTCACCGTGTCGCTCTCCCCGGAGGTCGCGGTGGCGACGGCCGATCCGGCCGGCTTCGGCGACGGGTTCGCAGCCGGGTGGAGCGGACTGGTCGCGACGCTGAACGGCATCGTGGTCGCCCTCGGGTTCCTCCTGCCGTGGATCGTGCTCGCAGGTGTCGTGCTCGTCGCCGTCTGGGCGGCGCGGCGCGGGCTGCGGGCCCGTCGCACTCGCTCGCGCACGCCCGAGGACGGCGAGGGCGGCTCGATTTTGTGAGCCGCGCGGGCCGTGGCATACTTGAACGGTTGCCTCCGGAGCTCCGGAGAACACGGCCCCATCGTATAGCGGCCTAGTACGCCGCCCTCTCACGGCGGTAACGCGGGTTCGAATCCCGCTGGGGTCACAGTGAGAAAGAGCCGGTCCGACAGGGCCGGCTCTTTTGTTTCGCGCGCAGGTTGCCCGCCGAGCGGGTGCGCGGTTGACTCGGATCATGCGAGTGACCAAACACGAACACGCCGGCCTCACGATCCGCGAAGGTGGGAAGACCCTCGTGGTCGATCCGGGGAATTTCACCGATCCGCTGTTCGATCTCGGCGATCTCGTCGCCGTGGTGCTCACCCACGAGCACCCCGATCACTGGACGCCCGAGCATCTGGATCGCCTGCGCACCGCCTACCCCGGCGTGCCGATCTACGGCCCGGAGGGCGTTGTCAAGGCGGCGGCCGGGTACGACATCATCGCCGTGCACCCCGGCGACACGCTCGCTGTCGATCCGTTCACGCTGCGCTTCTTCGGCGGCACGCACATCGAGATCCACTCGTCGATCCCCCTCATCGACAATGTGGGCGTGCTCGTCAACGACGAGTTCTACTACCCCGGCGACTCGTACACGGTGCCCAAGGGCGCCGACGTGCAGCTGCTGGCAGCGCCGATGGGCGGCCCGTGGCTCAAGATCGGCGAGGCGATGGACTTCGTGCTCGCGGTGTCGCCGCGGCGCGCCTTCGGCACGCACGACATGGGGCTGTCGGTCATCGGCCGCGGCATGCACCGGGCGCGCCTGAAGTGGGCGACCGAGCAGGGCGGCGGGGAGTTCTTCGAGCTCGATCCGGGAGACAGCGTCGACCTCTGAGGAGGCCGCTTTCAGACGGAAAGACGGATGCCGGGACCCTCGGGCCCCGGCATCCGTCGTCTGTCGTCATTCACTCCGCGTCGAGATCGGTCTCCAGCAGCGTCACGAGCTCGTCGAGCGCCCGGTCGGCGCCGTCGCCCTCGGCCTTCAGCGTGACGACGGTGCCCTGTGTGGCGCCGAGCCCCATGAGGGAGAGGATGCTGCCCGCGTTCAGATCCGGACCGCCCTCGACCGCGATGGTCACCGGCACGCCCTTCTCCTGAACGGCCTGGACGAACAGCTTCGCGGGGCGGGCGTGCAGCCCGGAGCTGCTGGCGATGGTGGCCTGACGTTCTGGCATTTCTCTCCTTAGGTGCTCACGCGGGGACCGCGGTGGCCGCGGCGGCGTCCGCCTCGGCCTGCTGCAGCGACTTCGGGGCGATGAACCGCTTGAACGTCACCACGAGCAGGGCTGATACGACCGTACCTGCCGCGAGTGCGACGAGGAAACCCCAGATCGGGTTGATCGCGAACAGCACGAAGATGCCGCCGTGCGGGGCGAGCAGCTGCACGCCGAAGGCCATGCTGAGGCCTCCGGTGAGGGCGCCGCCGACCATGGAGGCGGGGATCACGCGCAGCGGGTCGGCCGCGGCGAACGGGATCGCCCCCTCCGAGATGAACGCCGCTCCCAGCAGCCATGCCGCCTTGCCGTTCTCGCGCTCGACGGGGGTGAACAGCGGCCGTGCCAGCACGGTCGACGCGAGGGCCATCGCCAGCGGGGGCACCATGCCCGAGCACATGACGGCCGCCATGATCATGTAGGGCGCGGGGTTCTCCGGGGAGCCGGCCGCGAGTCCCGCGACCGCGAACGAGTAGGCGACCTTGTTGATCGGCCCGCCCAGGTCGAAGCACATCATGAGGCCGAGGATGACGCCGACCACGATGATCCCCGACGTGTTCGACAGCGCCGTCAGCCAGTCGTTGAGCCACGTCATGAGCGTCGCGATGGGCTTGCCGAGCACGAGGATCATGAGGCCCGAGGCGACGATCGAGCCGAGCAGCGGGATGATCACGACGGGCATGAGGCCTCGGAGCCAGCGCGGCACGTTCCAGGTGCCGATCCACCACGCGGTGACACCGGCGAGGAGGCCGCCCACGATGCCGCCGATGAAGCCGGCGCTCATGAACGAGGCGATCGCGCCGGCGACGAAGCCAGGAGCGATGCCAGGGCGGTCGGCGATAGCGAAGGCGATGTAGCCGGCCAGGGCGGAGACGAGGAAGCCCATGCTCGTCGCACCGATCTGGAAGGCGACGGCGCCGAGGTAGTAGATCAGTCCCTCCGGCGGCAGGTTCCAGATCGCATAGTTCTGCAGCGTGTAGACCGCGTTGCTCACCGTCGCGTCGGGGTGCGTGAGGGCGATGTCGTAGCCGCCCAGGAGGAACCCGAGGGCGATGAGCAGGCCACCGCCGGCGACGAACGGGATCATGTAGCTGACGCCGGTGAGCAGGATCCGCTGGATGTTCGCACCCCACGACAGCTTCTCGGTGGGCCCGGTCGCGGCGGCGACGCTGCCGGTCGTGCTCACCCGAGCCCCTGACGGGTTCTTGGCGACCGCGATCGCCTCGTCGATCATCTGGCGCGGCTGCTCGATGCCGCGCTTGACGCCCGAGCGCACGACGGGCTTGCCGGCGAACCGCGCCTCGCCTCGGACGTCGACGTCGTTGGCGAAGATGACGGCATCCGCGGCGTCGATGACGCTCTGATCCAGGGGCTTGTAGCCGCTGGATCCCTGCGGCTCTACGACGAGGTCGATCCCGGCCTCCTTGCCTGCGGCAGTGAGGGCGTCGGCGGCCATGAAGGTATGGGCGATGCCGGTGGCGCACGAGGTGACCGCGACGATGCGGGCCGGGTGGCCGTCGATCGTGAGCGATTCCGCCGTCGCGACGGATGCTGCCCCCGGTGCCGTGGGAGCGGCCGTGGCTGCGGCATCCCCTCCCCCGATCGCCGCGTCGACGATCGCGACGACCTCGTCGGCGGTCGTCGCCGCGCGCAGTCCGCCCGTGAAGTCGGACTGCATGAGGCTGCGGGCGAGCTTCGAGAGCACCGCGAGGTGCGCCTCTGCCGCGTGCTCCGGCGCCGCGATGAGGAACACGAGATCGGCGGGTCCATCGGGCGCGCCGAAGTCGACCCCTGGACTCAGTCGCGCGAACGCGAGCGAGGCCTCGGTGACCGCGGCGCTCTTGGCGTGCGGGATCGCGATGCCGCCGGGCAGGCCCGTCTCGTCTTTCGCTTCACGGGCGAGGGCGTCGTCGGCCAGAGCGTCGGCGTCGGTCGCCCTGCCCTGGGCGGCGACGCGGGCGGCCAGGGCGCGGATGACGGCTGCCTTGTCATCGCCGAGGCCCACGTCGAGGCTGACGAGCTGTGGAGTGATGGTGTCGCTCACGGTGTTCTCCTGATCGGTGTCAGTGGCGCAGGGCCAACTCCCGCACGGGCACGTCGCCGGTGGGAAGGTCATCGGGCGCGGGCGCCTGCGTGCCCGGCAGAGAGGCTGCGGCGGAGCCGTAGCGGATCGCGGAGCGCAGGCGCTCCGGAGCGGGAAGCCCCGCCACGTCGGCGAGCAGGTAGCCCGCCAGTGAGCTGTCGCCCGCTCCCACAGTGCTGGCCACCGTGATGGGCGGCGGTACGCCCGCCCAGGCGCCGTCGGCGGTCACGAGCACGGCGCCCGCACCCCCGAGGGTGATGAGGGCCGCGCGCACCTTGTCGGGCACGAGCGCGCGGGCGATCTCGCGCACGGCGGCAGCGAGATCGTCGCCGTCGGCGATGTCGACTCCGGCGAGTTCGGCGAGTTCTTCGTCGTTGGGCTTGATGAGGTCGACGCCGGCCGAGGCGACGACGGCGTGCAGGGCGGCGCCCGAGGCGTCGACGGCGATCCGGGGGCCGTGTCCGGCGGTGCGCACGGCCTCGACGACGCGCACGTAGAAGTCGTCGCCGCAGCCGGGGGGCACCGACCCGGCCAGCACCAGCCAGTCCGCGGAGGCGGCGGCATCCACTACTGCCGCGATGATCGCACGCGTCTCGTCGTCGCTGCGCACGGTGCCGGGGAGGTTGAGCTTGGTGGTCACGCCGTCGCGGTCGGTGATGGTGAGGTTCGCACGCGCGTGGCCGGTGACCGGCACGCGCTCGGCGGCCACACGCGACGCGCGCAGCGCGGCGTCGAACGGGTCGTCTGCGCCGAGCGGCAGCACCGCGAGGGTGGGATGGCCGGAGGCGGCGACGACCCGCGAGACGTTGATGCCCTTGCCTCCGGCGTCTTCTCTGGCCCCGCGGGCGGACTGCACCTCGCCGACCCGCAGCGGCTCGTCAAGAGCGATCGTGCGATCGAGGGAGGGGTTGGCGGTCAGGGTGATGATCATGCGATGCAGACCTCCACATCGGCGGACTCGAGGGCGACGGCGAGCTCGTGCTGCGGGGTCCTGTCGGTCACGAGCACGTCGAGGTCGTCGAGCGCGGCGAACGAGACGAGCAGCTCGCGGTCGTGCTTCTCGGCGTCGGCGGCGACGACGACGCGCCGGCAGGCGGCGACGATCGCGGCCTTCACCGATGCCTCCTCGGGGTCGGGGGTGCTTACGCCGAAGCCGGCGGCGATGCCGTTGGTGCCGATGAAGCCGATGTCGGGGCGGAAATGCGAGATCGCCCGCACGGTCTCGGCGCCGACGGCGGCGGCGGTGATGCCGCGCACCCGCCCGCCGATGACGGTGAGCTCGATGCCCCTCGCGCCGGCCAGCGCGCCGGCGAGCACCATCGAGTGCGTGACGACGTCGATGCCGCCGTCGAGGTCGGTGCGCCCGATCAGCGCGTGCGCGATCGCCGCGGTGGTGGTGCCCGCGTCGAGGTAGAGGGAGCCGCGAAAGCCGGACGGCACGAGGTCGATGCACCTGCGCGCGATCGCCGCCTTCGCCGCGCTCGCGCGGCCTGTGCGCGTGGCGACAGAGGTCTCGGCGGTGCTGGAGCGCTCTGCCGTGACGGCGCCGCCGTGCACGCGGCGCAGCGCCCCGGCCCGTTCGAGCAGATCGAGGTCGCGGCGCACGGTCTCGGTCGTCACGTCGAAGCGGCGCGCGAGGGAGACGACGCTGACGCGCCCCTCGTCGGCGAGCTGCCGCTCGATGAGCGCCTGCCGCTCCGTTGCGTACATCGACATCCTCCTCGAATAGCCACACACTACAACACGAAACAACACAAAAACAAGACCAGGATTAGGGTCGGATCGTGCCGGACAAGCCCACCGCAGAGGTCGTCGTGGACGAGACGCTCGTGCGCGCGCTGCTGCGTGACCAGTGCGCAGAGCTGTCGGGTGCGCCTCTGCATCACGCGGCCGACGGCTGGGACTGTTCGGTGTGGCGCGTGGGTGACCGCCTGGCAGTGCGCCTCCCCCGCCGCGCCGCCGCAGCGGACCTCATCGCGCACGAGCAGACGGCTCTTGCGATCATCGGTCCGCAGATCGAGCAGACCGGTGTGCGTGTGCCGCTGCCGCTCGTCCACGGTCGGCCGACAGCCGGGTACCCCTGGTCGTGGTCGGTCGTCCCCTGGATCACCGGGATGCCGGGACTCGCGGTCGCCCGCGAGCAGCGCCGCGGCTGGGCATCGTCGCTCGCGGCAGCCCTGCGCGCACTGCACCGGCCCGCGCTCGCTGACGCGCCGGTCAACCCTGTGCGCGGGCGGCCGCTGGCAACCCGTGACGAGGCGGTCTCGGCGCGGTTCGAGGCCGCGCGGCGGCGCGGCTCGGCCGCGGAGGAGGTGCTCACCCATGCGCAGCGACTGTGGCGCGACGCCGTCGAGACGCCGGACTGGAGTGCTCCGCCGGTGTGGATCCACGGAGATCTGCACCCGGGCAATCTCGTCGCCATGGGCGGGCGCCTGGTGGGCGTCATCGACTTCGGTGATGTGACCGGCGGCGATCCGGCCTACGACCTCGCCGTCGCGTGGCTCGCGTTCGACGCCGCCGGCCGCACGCTCTTCCGGGCGGAGCTGCCCGGAGTCGACGAGGCCACCTGGGTACGCGCCCGAGGATGGGCCGCGGCGGTGGCCGTGCTGCTGCTCGAGCACAGCGACGACAATGAGCCGTATCGCCTGCTCGGGTCGGAGGCGCTGGCAGAGCTCGTCTGCGAACCCTGACGGTCAGTCTTCCGCGGCTGCCGGTGCGACGTACACCTCGACGGCGCCGTCACCGTGCCGGGTGAACCGCACGACACTGCCGACCTCCAGATCATCGCTCAGCGGCGAGTCGGCGGTGACGGTCACGTCCACGACCGGGTCGAGCCCCGCCGGCGTGCAGCCTGCGGCTGCCCACTCGGCGGCGACGGCGACGAAGAGGCACTGTGCGCCCTCGTCGTTCACGCCCGCCCAGGGGCGTGCGGCTTCGAACGCCTGGAACGCCGTGAGCTGCTGCCTCGTGAGTCCGTACCAATCGAGAGCCGAATCCGCCGGGAAGCCGCCCGTCGCCTGCGCGGCCGACACGGGCGCGAGTGTCGCTGTGGGGCGGGGCGCCAGCAGCGCCGTGGCGATGAGCGCGGCCGCGGCACCGGCTGCCGCGGCGGCGGCGAGCAGGGGCCACCGGCCGATCCGATGGCGAAGCGAGGGGGCGACGGCAGCACCGTCGTCTCCCGCGACGGGGGGTGCAGTTACGGCATCGCTCGGCGTGCTCGGTGGCCTCGGCGCGTCCGCGGGCGGTGCGGGAGTCGGTCTCGGCCCGTCCTGCGCCCCGGATCCTGCGTCGCGTCCAAGGGTTTCGAGTTCGCGCAGCCGTGCGAGCGCAGTCGCATCGCCCGAGATATCGCCCCCTGGACCATAGGCGCGGCGGCGCAGGGCGGCGAGTTCGGCATCCGCTTCGGGTGGGCGGCCGGCGACTCCCATGCGGTCCATTATGGGGGCCCACGCCGTCGCGTTTGTAGACCACGCACAAGAAACTCGGTCTCGCAAGTGATGACACTGGGACTCTCGTGCAGACACTCGCGTCGATGCGGGGCGCGGGGGCTCGTCCTGCTACTTTCAGGGAACTCTCAGGCAGGCCCCCGCGATCACGATGCCACTGTCGGCGCCGTGAGGGGGGATCCCCCGAACGATCTCTGCCAGGCCGCCCGCGGCCGATCCGGAGTGCCCATACGCCTGCGCGCAGGCGCGACACCATGGAGTCCTCAATGACGAGAACAGCAACACATACGCACGGCCTCGGCATGCGCATCACCGTCATCGTGCTCAGCGTCCTGCTGGCAGCGATGGTGTTCGTGTACGTCGCGACCATCAGCAAGATCGCCGACGGCGCCGGCCAGTTGGCCTCCGGTGCCTCCCAGGCCGATGACGGTTCCGCTGAGCTTGCGGCGGGAGCCGTGACGCTTGCGAGCGGCGCCGATGATCTGTCGACCGGTGCGACTCAGCTCGAAGAGGGTGCGGCGTCGGCTCACGAGGGCTCGACGAAGGTCGCCGACGGCGCCGCGTCGGCGTCGGCCGGCGCGTCGAAGCTCTCGGCCGGGGCCACGACGCTCGCCACGGGTGCGCAGACGCTCGCCGACGGCACGGTCACGAACCGCGATGGCGCGGTCAAGCTCAACGCGGGGGCGGCGAAGGCGGCCGCCGGCGCGTCGCAGCTGGCCGAAGGCGCCGACGATCTGTCGGCAGGGATCGACAAGGCGGGTGCGGGCATCGCGAAGCTCGACGCCGGTGCGGGTTCGCTCGCGGCGGGCACGAAGGATCTCTCGACCGGTGCGAAGAGCCTGTCCGACGGTGCCGACGCGGCCGCCGCCGGGGCCGCCACCGTCGCCACCGGCGCGGCGAACCTCGCCAAGGGCGTGGCAGGGTCGCAGGCATATGCCGGTGCCATCCTGGCGGCACTTCCCAGCACGTCGACCGAACTGCAGAAGCTGCAGAACCTCGCTGGTGCGGCGACGTCGCTCCAGACGGCTGCGGCGAACGCTGTCACGCACTCCACGCAGCTCAAGGCCGCTCTCGCGACGTTGAGCGACAGCGACCTCACGAACGACGCCTCGATGACGACGATCATGACCCTCGCCGCGCAGGTGGAGGGCGAAGTGGCCGCGATCGCGACTCCCGCAGCCTCGGCTCCGACTCTCGCTGCCGGCGTGCTGGGCGCGCGCGGCGGCGTCAGCAACCTGATCAACGGGGACGCCGCCAACCAGTGGCCGGGGCTGGTCGCACTGACCGACGCGACGAAGGGCGCCCCCGCGCTGGCCGCGGGCGCTGCGGACCTGTCCGCGGGCATGGACGAGATCGCCGACGGGGCGACCACGCTCGCCGCCGGTGCGGCCAAGCTCGACGACGGCGCCGGCCAGGTCAGCGACGGACTGTCGACCCTCGCCGCCAAGTCGGGCGAGCTCGTGGCCGGCGGACAGAAGCTCGCGACGAAGTCGGGCGAACTCGCCACCGGCGTCAGCACGATCGCCGGCGGCACGCAGCGCCTCAGCGATGGGTCGCTGCGCCTCATGAGCGGTGCGCAGAACCTGGCGACCGGTGCCGGCACGCTCTCCAGCGGGGCCTCTGACCTCGCCGTCGGTGCACAGACCCTCGCTGACGGTGCGGCCGACCTCGACAGCGGTCTGGGCGAGCTCTCGGCAGGCACGGTGACGCTCGCCGACGGCTCGGTGCAGCTGGCCTCCGGCTCCGAGACGCTGTCGGCCGGCGCCGCCTCGCTCAGCGACGGAAACGGTCAGATCGCCGACGGCTCCGACCAGCTCTCCAGCGGCGCCTCGGGCGCACTGCCCACGCTGGTTCCGTGGATGCTGATCCTCGGTGCCTTCGGCGCGATCGCCCTCGCCCTCTGGGCGGTCCACCGCATCCGCTCGCGCAGCGAACTCGCTGTCGCCTGATCCCCCCCCGAATCGAAGCGCCCGTCGCGGATCCCCGATCCCCGGCGGGCGCTTCGGCGTCCCGTCGGTCACCGACCCGCAACTTGGCGGCTTCGGTCGCCTCCTCCGGGTCGCGGGCGGCAGAAGGTGCCAACTCGCGGGCAGGAAGGGAAGAAACAAGAAACCCCCGCCTGAGCGGGGGTTTTTCCTTGCTGGGGTACCTGGACTCGAACCAAGAACAACTGAACCAGAATCAGCCGTGTTGCCAATTACACCATACCCCAAGGGGGTTCGGCCGAAGCCTTACCGAGGGTCAAGCTTAGCCCACGGTGAGCACCTCGCCAAACCGGCGGCGTGTCACCCGCGCGTCGCGACGAGCGCCCCGAGCCGACGGATCGACTCGGCCTTGCCGAGCAGCTCCATCGACTCGAACAGCGGCGGCGAGACCCGCCGCCCGCTGAGCGCGACGCGCAGCGGGCCGTAGGCCACACGGGGCTTGAGGTCGAGGCCGTCGATGAGGGCGACACTCAGCGCGTCCTGCACGGCGGCTGCGGTGAACTCCGACTCCGGTACCAGCTCGAGGGCCGAGACCGAAGCCACCAGCACCTCGTTCGCGTTCGCCGGCAGCGACGCCAGCGCGTCGTCCTGGTAGGCGATGTCGTCCGTGAAGAGGAAGCCCAGAAGGCCGGGGACATCTCCGAGCACCTGCACCCGCTCCTGCACGAGCGGGGCGGATGCCGCCACCAGGGCAAGCTGATCGACGGTGGGCTCTGCGGCCACGACCCCGGCGGCGGCGAGATACGGGACGATGCGCGCCGCGAAGTCGTCGGGCGCCAGCATCCGGATGTGATCGCCGTTGATCGACTCGGCCTTCTTCTGGTCGAACCGGGCGGGATTCGGGTTGACGTCGACGATGTCGAAGGCGGCCGTGAACTCCTCGAGCGAGAAGACGTCGCGGTCGGGGCCGATCGACCAGCCGAGCAGGGCGAGGTAGTTCAGGAGCCCCTCGTGGATGAATCCGCGCTCGCGCTGCAGGAACAGATCCGCCTGCGGATCGCGCTTGGAGAGCTTCTTGGTGCCGGTCTCGCCGAGCACGAGCGGCATGTGGCCGAAGCGCGGGACGAAGTCGGTGACTCCGGCATCGACGAGTGCGGCGTACAGCGCCAGCTGGCGGGCGGTCGAGGGCATGAGGTCTTCGCCGCGGATGACGTGCGTGATGCCCATGAGGGCATCGTCGACCGGGTTCGTGAAGGTGTACAGCGGCTGGCCGCCCGCGCGCACGATGACGAAGTCGGGGAAGGAGCCTGCCGGGAAGGTGACCTCGCCGCGGATGAGGTCGACGTAGGTGACGTCGTGGTCGGGCACGCGCACGCGCCAGGCCGGCTCGCGACCCTCGGCGCGGAACGCCGCGCGCTGCTCGTCGGTGAGGTCGCGGTCGAAGTTGTCGTAGCCGAGCTGCTTCGCTCGCCCCGCGGCCTCGTTGCGGGCGTCGATCTCCTCTGCCGTCGAGTAGGACTCGTAGACCGTCCCGGCGGCCTTCAGCTGCTCGAGCACGCCCGCGTAGATGTCGAGGCGCTGACTCTGCCGGTAGGGCGCGTGCGGCCCGCCGACCTCGACGCCCTCGTCCCAGTCGATCTCGAGCCACGTCAGCGCATCGACGAGCTGGCGGTAGCTCTCCTCGCTGTCGCGCGCGGCGTCGGTGTCTTCGACGCGGAAGATGAGCTTGCCGCCGGTGTGCCGGGCGTAGGCCCAGTTGTACAGGGCCGTGCGGACCATGCCGACGTGCGGCAGTCCGGTCGGCGACGGGCAGAAGCGCACGCGGACGTCGGTGCCGGAGGCGGTGGTGGTGCGGGGATCGGGTGAAGAAGGCATCCCCACGATTCTAGGCGCGCGTGCGCGGCGTGACGGAGGCGACGACCGTCTCGAGGGCCTCGATCACGGCGGCGACGGCGGGGATGCGGTCGGCCCCGTGTGCGGTGACGACATGGATCGTGCGGGCGTCGGCCGCAGGCAGGGGCCGCGTGACGACGCCGTCGAGGGTCGGGAACGACTCGACCGCCATGCGCGGCAGGGTCGCGACACCGATGCCCTGAGCGACGAGGCTTTCGACGGCGACCGTGTTGTCGGTCTCGAACCCGATGCGCGGAGCGAATCCGGCGCGTTCGCAGACCTCGAGCAGGTGCCCGCGGCAGCGGGGGCACCCGGCGATCCACTGCTCCCCCGCCAGATCGGCCATCGACCCTCCTCGGCGCGCGACAGGGTGGGCCGAGGGCAGCACCAGCAGCAGGTCATCGACGCCGATGTCGCGAACCGTCAGACCGCGTGCGCTGGTGCCGTGCGGGTCGTGCCGGTCGCCCGGGTAGCCGAAGGTGAGGGCGATGTCGACCTCGTCGTCACGCACGGCGGCGACAGCCTCAGGCGGCTCGGCCTCGACGTAGGTCACGGTGAGGCCGGGGCGCGTGCCGGAGAGCGCGGCCAGCAGCCGCGGGACCACGGTCGGGGACGCAGAGGGGAAGCCCGCGAGCCGCACGGTCGCTGCCTCGACGCCCTTCAGCCGAGCCAACTCGTCTGCAGCAGCGTCGAGGGCGCCCGTGACGGCGGGCGCGTGCCGGGCGAGCACGCGGCCCGCGGCCGTCAGGCGCATGCGCCTTCCCGCTCGTTCGACGACGGGCACTCCCAGCCTCTGCTCGAGGCGGCGCATCTGCTGGCTCAGCGCAGGCTGGCTGTAGCCGAGCAGCCGAGCGGCGCCGGTGAGCGAGCCGGTGTCGGCGATGGCCTTGACGACCCGCAGGCTCGCGGCGTCGAGTTCGAGTTCGGGCATGCTTCATACATAACACATCCGCATGTTCAGCATTGAACACCTGCCGTAGACGTATATGCCGGCGCAACGGATGCTGGAGCGATGGACGTCATGGGCGAGACCGCGCCGCATCCGCTGGCCGCGCAGTTCGCGAACGGACGCGGGTACCTCGCGGCCTGCACGGCGGGACTGCCGATGTCGGGCACGCGCCGCGCGGTGCGTGACGACCTCGACCGGGCCCCCGACCCCGAGCGCTATTGCGCCATCGTCGAGCGCAGCCGCGGCCACTTCGCCCGCCTCGTCTCGATCGCCGCCGAGCGCGTCGCGATCGGCTCCCAGACCTCGGTGCAGGTCGCGCTGGTCGCGGCCTCCCTCCCGCCGGGTGCAGAGGTGCTGTCTCCGGATGGCGAGTTCTCGTCGCTCGTTCTGCCGTTCGTGCAGGCGGGAGCGCGCGTGCGCACGGCACCGCTCGAAGACCTCGCGGGCGCCGTGGGCCCCCGGACGCGACTCGTGGCCTTCTCGCTCGTGCAGTCGGCGACGGGAGAGGTGGCCGACGTCGACGCGATCTGCCGCGCGGCCGCCGCGGTCGGCGCACGCACCGTGTGCGACATCACGCAGGCCGCGGGATGGCTGCCGGTCGACGCCACGCGGTTCGACGCCGTCGTCTGCCACACCTACAAATGGCTGTGCGCGCCACGTGGCGTCGCCTTCCTCGCGCTCAGCGCCGAATTCGCCCGCACGCTGACCCCCGTGCAGGCCGGCTGGTACGCCGGCGACGACCCCTGGGCGTCGTGCTACGGCGCCGAGGTCGATCTGGCCGGCTGTGCGCGCCGCTTCGACGTGTCGCCCGCCTGGCAGGCGTTCGTCGGAGCCGAGCCGGCGCTCGCGGCCTTCGCGGATGCCGATCTCGACGCGATCCATCGGCACGACACGGGTCTGGCCGCCGCGTTCCGGGAGCGCGTCGGCCTCGCGTCGGCAGAACGACCGAGCGCCATCGTGACCTGGGACGACCCCGAGGGCGACGACCTCGCGCGCCTGCAGGCCGCAGGGCTCACAGCATCCGGTCGGAACGGCCGCGCTCGCGTCGCGTTCCATGTCTTCAACGACGACCGCGATCTCGACGAGGCCGTCGCGGCGCTGCGGGGCTGATCAGCGCCGGCCCATCGGGGCCAGCGCCACGACGACGGCCACGATCGACAGGGCCACGAGTGCGAGACCGCCGTAGCCGATCCAGCCGAGCACGATGCCGGCCAGAATCGCCCCCGTTCCCCCGACGAGGCTCATCGCCAGGTCGCTGCGGCCCTGGCGCCTCGTGCGCAGCTCTTCGCTCGACGATTCGGTGAGCAGGGCGGATCCGGCGACCGTCGACGCGCTCCAGCCCAGCCCGAGCAGCACGAGGGCGACGGTGACGCCCACGGTCGAGTCCTGTGCGATCGCGGCGGTGAGCAGGGATGCGGCCAGCAGCGCCTGCCCGACGAGCACGGTCGCGATCCGACCCAGACGGTCGGCGAGGATGCCGAAGACGGGCGCGAGCGCGTACATGCCGGCGATGTGCAGGCTGATGGTGAGACCGACCACCTGGATCGATGCGCCGTGGTGGGTCAGGTGCACAGGGGTCATCGCCATGACGGCGACCATCACGCCGTGCGCACCGGCGACGGCCACGATCGCGTACCGGGCGGTGCGGGGGCGATCCGCGCGGGCGATCGCGGAGCCGGCGCGCCCTCCCACGGCGCCGACCAGCCGCTGGGCGAGCAGCAGCGGGTCGGGGCGCAGCCCGATCAGATACAGGGCGACGCCGAGCAGCTGCGCCACGACGGTGAACACGTAGGGGCCGGTGAGTGCCGGCATCCCGAGCGCGTCGCCGATGACCTCCCCTGGGCCGATGAGATTCGGCCCGAGCACGGCGCCGATCGTGGTCGCCCACACGACGATCGACAGGTCGCGGCCGCGCGAGCGGTCGGTCGAGAGATCGACCGCGGCGAAGCGGGACTGCAGGTTCGCCGCCTGCCCCGCGCCGATGAGCGCGAACCCGGACAGCAGGAGGGGGAACGAGCGCAGGGCGGCCGCGACGATGACCACGGCGACACCGCCCAGGGCGATGAGCATTCCCGACGCGAGGGAGATCCGGCGACCGCGTCCGCGTGCGAGAGCGGCGAGGGGAACAGCCAAGAGCGCCGTGCCGAGGGTGATCGCCGCGGTCGCGAGGCCCGAGAACGCCTCATCGCCGGAGATATCGGCCGCCAGCAGCGCGCCGAGCGAGATCGTCGCGCCGAACGCGATGCCGCCGAGGATCTGCCCGAACGAGAGAACCCACAGAGTGCGGCGCCTGATCGCGATCAGGCCCGCTTCGTCCAGTGGGGGTACCGGCTGCTGGCCCTCGGGTGCCCGGGCCTCAGGCATTCCGGGCCGTGTTGCGCAGGATCCCCAGCCCCGTGATCTCGACCTCGACCGCGTCTCCGGCCTCGAACGGGCCGACGCCGGCGGGGGTGCCGGTGAGGATCACATCACCCGGCAGCAGGGTGAAGGCAGCGGAGGCGTAGGCGATGATGTCGGAGACCGAGTGGATCATGTCGGATGCCGGGGCCTGCTGCTTCACCTCGCCGTTCAGGCGCGTCGTGACCTGGGCGGCATCGATGTCGAACTCGGTCTCGATGGCGGGCCCCAGCGGGCAGAACGTGTCGAAGCCCTTCGCCCGCGCCCACTGGCCGTCGGCGTACTGCAGGTCTCGGGCGGTGACGTCGTTGGCGATCGTGTAGCCGAAGACGTAGTCGAGGGCCTTCTCGGTCGGCACGTTCTTGGCGATGCGCCCGATGACGACGGCCAGCTCGCCCTCGAAGTCGGTGCGCTGCGACTGCGGCGGGCGCACGATCGCATCGCCCGGCCCGATGACGGCGGTGTTGGGCTTGAGGAACAGCAGCGGCGCCGCGGGAGCCTCCCCGCCCATCTCGGCGGCGTGGTCGTGGTAGTTCTTGCCGACGCACACCACCTTCGAGCGCGGGATCACCGGCGCCAGCAGCGCGACGTCGGCGAGCGGCACGCGCTCGCCCGTCGTGTCGAAGCCGGCGAACATCGGGTCGCCGGCGAGCACGACGAGTTCGCTCCCGTCGACGATCCCGTACTTGATGGCGTCCTGGTGGCTGAAGCGCGCGATCCTCACCCGCCCAGCCTACCGGGGCGGTCTCAGGCGTCGAGGCGGAGGAGCCACCCGTGCCGGTCTTCGCGGCGGCCGTACTGGATGTCGGTGAGCTCTTCCCGGAGCGACAGCGCGAGCGAGCCGGTCGGCTGCTCGTCGATGAAGTCGGCGCCCTTGAGCGTGCCGATCGGGGCGACGACGGCGGCGGTGCCGCACGCGAACACCTCGACGATCTCGCCGGAGGCGACGCCCTCGCGCCACTCGGCGAGCGAGACGTGACGCCCCTCGACCTTGTGACCGCGGTCGCGCGCCAGCTGCAGGAGGGATTCGCGGGTGACGCCCTCGAGGATCGAGTCGGACTGCGGCGTCACGATCGTGCCGTCCTTGTAGACGAAGACGATGTTCATGCCGCCGAGCTCTTCGACGTCGCCGTTCTGGTCGAGGAAGACGACCTGGTCGCAGCCCTGCTCGTAGGCCTCGGCCTGCGGCAGCAGGCTCGCGGCGTAGTTGCCGCCGGTCTTGGCGGCGCCCGTGCCGCCCTTGCCGGCGCGCGCGTAGTCTTCGCTGAGCCAGATCGACACCGGCTTCGCGCCGCCCTTGAAGTAGGCCGCCACGGGAGAGGCGATCAGGTAGTAGGCGACCTTGTTGGCGGGGCGCACGCCCAGGAAGGCCTCCTTGGCGAACATGAACGGGCGCAGGTACAGGCTCTGGTCGGCGCCGGAGGGCACCCACGCGCCGTCGACGGCGATGAGTTCGCGCAGCGACTGAATGAAGTACTCCACCGGCAGCTCGGGCAGGGCGAGACGGCGGGCGCTGCGCTGCAGGCGCCGGCCGTTCTGCTCGGGGCGGAAGGTCCACACCGACCCGTCCTCGTGCCGGTAGGCCTTGATGCCCTCGAAGATCTCCTGCCCGTAGTGCAGCACGGCAGCGGCCGGGTCGAGCGAGATCGGCCCGTAGGGCTGCACACGCGGGCGGTGCCAGCCGCCGCCGACCGACCAGCAGATGTCGACCATGTGGTCGGTGAAGGTCGTGCCGAACACGGGGTCGCGCAGCAGCTCTTCGCGCTGGGCGGCCGACTTCGCGGCGAGGTTCTTCGTGACGGCGAACTCGAGCGGGGCGAGGGCGGCGTCGGTGCTGGTGAGGGTCATGTTCACGTCCTGGCTTTCTGTGCGCGTAGGCGCTGCCCCCAGGGTACGCCCGGGGTCACGGCGGCTACGGCTGCAGGCGGGCGGCGATCGCGTCGCCGACCTCCGCAGTGGATCGGATGCTGTCGCCCCGCGCCGCGATGTCGTCTTCGACGGCCAGGGTGACGGCGTCGGCCGCATCGTGCAGCCCGAGGTGATCGAGCAGCAGAGCGGTGGAGAGGATCGCGGCCGTGGGGTCGGCCTTCTGCTGTCCCGCGATGTCGGGCGCCGAACCGTGTACGGGCTCGAACATCGAGGGGAATGCGCCGTCGGGGTTGATGTTGCCCGAGGCTGCGAGGCCGATGCCACCGGTCACGGCGCCGGCCAGGTCTGTCAGGATGTCGCCGAAGAGGTTGTCGGTGACGATCACATCGAAGCGGCCCGGGTTCGTGACCAGGAAGATCGTCGCCGCGTCGACGTGCAGATAGTCTACGGCGACCTCGGGGTGCTCCTGCGCCACCTCGCCGACTACGCGCGACCAGATGGAGCCCGCGTGCACGAGCACATTGGTCTTGTGCACGAGGGTGACCTTCTTGCCACGCCGCTCGGCGAGGTCGAACGCATAGCGCACGACCCGCTCGACGCCGAAGGCCGTGTTGACGCTCGTCTCGTTGGCGACCTCGTGCGGGGTGCCCTTGCGGATCGCGCCGCCGTTGCCGACATACGGACCCTCGGTGCCCTCGCGGACGACGACGAAATCGATGTCTCCGGGGGCGGCGAGGGGGCCCGGGACCCCGGGGTAGAGCTTCGACGGGCGCAGGTTGACGTAGTGGTCGAGCTCGAACCGGAGCTTCAGCAGCAGTCCGCGCTCGATGTTCGCGTCTTTCAGACGGGGGTCGCCAGGCACTCCCCCGACCGCGCCGAGCAGGATCGCGTCGTGACCCTTGATGGCGGCGAGGTCGTCGTCGGTGAGCGTGTCGCCGGTCTCGAGATACCTCGCCGCGCCGAGTGAGAAGCGCGTCTTGTCGAACGTGACGTCGGAGCCGGCGGTCGCGGCGTCGAGCACCTTCTCGGCCTCTGCGACGACCTCTGGGCCGATGCCGTCACCCGGGATGACGGCCAGCTTCACGACGCGCGACATTGCTCTCCTTCTCAGCGGCGGGATTCCTCCAGCGTAGTGGCCGCGACGACCGCGGCGACGACGACCAGGACGGCCCCGATGAGCGCGGCACATCCTGCGCCGGCGTCGAAGGCGAGCGCGGCGGCCTCGCGCAGCGAGGCGGCGGCGTCGGGTGCGAGTCCGTCGGCCGTGGCCATCGCCCCCGCGAGCGTCTCGCGGGCAGAGGCAGCCGCATCCGCCGACAATCCGGCCGGCAGCGCCAGGTTCGCGCGGTACGTCGCGGCCAGGATGCCGCCGATCACCGTCGTGCCGAGCACCGCGCCGACCTCGTATGCCGTCTCCGAGACGGCGCTGGCTGCGCCCGCCTTGGACGGCGGTGCGCTGGCGAGCACGAGCTCGTTCGACACCGTCTCGGCCGCCCCGATGCCGATGCCGAGGTTCATGAAGGCGGCGACCAGCAGCGGCAGGGAGCCCGCGGTCATGCTCACCCACACGAGCAGATAGCCGGCGACCGAGAACACGAGCGCCGACGGCACGACGATGCGGGGCGACACGCGCGCAGAGATCGGCACGACGACCAGGCCCGAGACGATCATGAGGGCGAGGCCGGGCACGAGGGCGAGGCCCGCCTGCATGGGGCTGAGCCCGACGATGAGCTGCAGATGCTGTGAGACGAAGTAGAGGAAGCCGACCAGGGCGACCACGCTCAGCAGGTTCACCAGCACCGATCCGCTGAACGAGCCGCGGCGGAACAGCGCCATGTCGAGCATGGGCACGTCGAGGGCGAGCTGGCGCCGTACGAACAGCACGCCGGAGCACACGCCGGCGGCGACGAGCACGCCGATGAGGGCGGTCGGGCCGTGCACGGCGAACTCCTTGATGGCATAGACCACAGGAACCATCGCCCCCATCGACAGCAGGATGCTGATCGCATCGAGGCGGCCGGGGTGCGGGTCGGAGCTCTCGGGCACGAGCAGCGGCGCGAGCACGAGCAGCGGCACGAGCACGGGAACGGCGAGGAGGAACACCGAGCCCCACGCGAAGTGCTCCAGCAGCACTCCGCCGACCACCGGGCCGAGCGCGGCACCGGCCGAGAACGCCGCCGCCCAGACGGCGATCGCGAGGCGTCGCTGGGCGCGATCGGTGAAGATGCCGCGGATCAGAGACAGCGTCGACGGCATGAGCATCGCGCCGAACACGCCCATCGCGGCGCGCCCGGCAATGAGGGCTCCCGCGGTCGGGGCGAAGGCCGACAGCGCCGAGACGAGGGCGAAGCCGGTCGCGCCGATGAGCAGCATCCTGCGCCGGCCGAACCGATCGCCGAGCGTGCCCATCGTCACGAGCAGTCCCGCCAGCACGAGCGGATAGGCGTCGACGATCCACAGCTGCTGGGTCGCGGTCGGGCCGAGCTCGAGCGCGATCTGCGGCAGCGCGAAGCTCAGCACCGTGTTGTCGACCGAGATCAGCAGCACGGGCAGCATGAGCACGACCAGGGCTGCCCAGCCGCGCCACCCGACGCGCTGCGCGCGGGTGTCGGCGAGGGTGAGTTCCTGGGTGAGAGTCATCATTTGTCTATACCGTCCAGCCGGTATAGTAACAGCATCCGCCCTCCCCTGCCAGGATGGAACCGATGAGCAGACCCCCGCGCGCCCGCGACAGCGTGCTTGACGCGTTCGAGCAGCTGCTGATCTCCGATGGAGCGAGGGCCGCCACGATGGACGCCACAGCGCGAGCGGCCGGGGTCTCCAAGGGGGGCCTGCTGTACCACTTCGCCTCGAAGGACGCTCTGGCGGCCGGGGTCATCGAGCGGCTGTCGGCGCTGGTCACTGATGACGTGGATGCCATCCGCACCGCCCCGGAGGGACCGGTCGCCTTCTTCCTGCGGTCGTCGGTGATGGCCGACGATCCACTCGATCGCGCGATCATCGCCGTCTCGCGCCTCGCCCAGGCCGGCAGCGCCGCGGCCAACGCGGCCCTCCGCGAGATGCGGGAGCGCTGGGAAGAGGCGCTGCGCCCGCACGTGCGCGATCAGGCCGCGCTCGACCTCGTGATCCTCGTCAGCGACGGGCTCTATTTCAACAACGCCCTCGGCGGCGACACCGCCACGGCGCCGGTGCCCGAGGGCGCCGCCCTCGACGCGCTCATCGCGCTCGTCGAGGGCAGCGTGCGGTCCTGACTCAGGCCTCGGTGATCTCGATCTGGCGGAAAAGATCGGCATCGATCGCGGCACGCACTTCGTCGAGCAGCTCGTCGGCGACGGGAGAGTCGACCGTCAGCACCGAGAGGGCCTGACCGCCGGCGGCCTGCCGCGCGATCTGCATACCGGCGATGTTGATGCCCGCCTCGCCGAACTTCTGGCCGTAGACCGCGACGATGCCGGGGCGGTCGGTGTAGAGCATGACGATGTGGTGCTGCTCGATCGGCAGCTCCAGCGCGTAGCCGTTGATGCCGACGAGCTTCTCGATCTGCTTGGTGCCGGTCAGGGTGCCCGAGACGGCGAGCTGCGAGCCGTCGGACAGGGCGCCGCGCAGGGTGATGACGTTGCGGTACTCGGGGCTGTCGGCATCCACCAGCAGCCGCGATTCGATGCCGCGCTGATCTGCCAGCAGCGGCGCGTTCACATACGAGACCGTCTCGCTGACGATGTTGGTGAACACGCCCTTGAGGGCGGCGAGCTTGTAGACGCTGACGTCGTACTGGCTGAGCTCGCCGTGCACCTCGACGTCGAGCGACGTGAGCGGAGAGTGCGCGAGCGCCGCGAAGATCTGACCGAGCTTCTCGACGAGTGGGATGCCGGGGCGCACGTACGGGTCGATGACGCCGCCGGCGACGTTGACCGCGTCGGGCACGAGCTCGCCGTCGAGGGCGAGGCGCACGGACTTCGCGACCGAGATGCCGGCCTTCTCCTGCGCCTCGTCGGTCGAGGCGCCCAGGTGGGGCGTCACCACGACGTTGGGAAGCGAGAGCAGCGGGAACGCCGTGCCCTCGGGCTTGGGCGGTTCGCTCGTGAAGACGTCGAGGCCGGCGCCGGCGATCGTGCCCTCGGTGAGCGCCGTGTGCAGCGCCTCTTCGTCGATGAGACCGCCGCGGGCGACGTTGACGACATAGGCGGTCGGCTTCATCAGCGCGAACTGCTCGGTCGAGATCATGCCGGTCGTCTCGGGGGTCTTCGGCATGTGGATCGTGACGAAGTCACTCTGGGCCAGGAGCTCGTCGAGGGTCACCAGCTGCACGCCCAGCTGCTGCGCGCGGGCGCTCGTGACGTAGGGGTCGTACGCGATCACTCGCGTGTCGAAGGCCTGCACTCGGGCGGCGACGAGCGCGCCGATGCGGCCGAGTCCGATGATGCCGATCGTCTTCTCGAACAGCTCGGTGCCGGTGAACGAGCTGCGCTTCCACGCGCCGCCGGCGAGCGACCCGTGCGCGGCGGGCACGTGGCGGGCCAGGCTCAGCATGTGGGTGACGGTGAGCTCGGCGGCCGAGATGATGTTGGAGGTCGGCGCGTTGACCACCATGACGCCGGCGGTCGTGGCCGCCTTGATGTCGACGTTGTCCAGGCCCACACCCGCACGGGCGATGACCTTCAGCACGGGCGCCGCGGCGATGGCCTCGGCGTCCATCTTCGTCGCCGAGCGGATCAGCACGGCGTGCGCGTCGGCCAGAGCCGGCAGCAGCGCCGCCCGATCGGCCCCGTCGACCGAGCGGACCTCGAAGTCGGGACCGAGCGCATCGATCGTGGCGGGTGAGAGTTCTTCGGCGATCAGGACGACGGGCTTGGACACGCTGGCAGACACCTTCGAGGCAGGAAGTGGGATCGCCACCAGCCTAGTGGCCGGTTCACATGCGCCTTGCCGTGTGACAGAGATCGTCAGGCGCCGTAGAGACTGGATGTCACCGACGCGTAGGCGAAGATGTCGAGCCAGAAGACCGCGACGAGGCACAGCCCCGTCAGCAGCACGAGCGTCAGCTCGAAGAAGCGCCGACGCCATCCGATCGCGAACGCACCGGCGAACACGGCGAGGGGGAACACGATCGGCAGGGCCAGCACGAACCACCCGTAGGCGCTCAGGCCCACGTCTCCCCCGGCCTGCTGCACCATGAACGACACGGCGCCCCACACGGCGTAGGCGTAGAGCAGGCCGAACAGGCCCGCGGTCACCGCGATGACCCACACCGGCAGCGCGGTGCGGCGGACGGATGCTGTCGCCTCGGCCATCAGCGCACCCCCGCCATGAGGAACGGCCACGGAATGAGCACGACGACGCCGACGATGAGCGGCAGCATCCGCTTCCAGACCGCGGCGCCGCGGGTGAGCACGAGCGTCGTCGCGAACCACACGAGCGGGGCGAGCGAGGCGAGGAGCCACGCCGCCGTGAAGCCGGCCGGCTCGAGGAAGAGCTGTGCGACCAGATTGAGGCTCTGACCGCCGACGAACCAGCCGACGGCGTAGAGCAGGTGGATGCCCCCGAGCACGCCGAAGGTCACGAGCGCGACGTTGCCGAGGGGCGCGGGCTCGCCCGTGATGTCAACGGTCGATGCCGTCGCGGGCGAATCCTGCGCCGGAGCCACCGCGGCATCCAGGGCCTCGCTCCCCTTGCCGACCGCGGTATAGCCGGCGGGAAGCCGCGAGGGGGCCGGCGCGTCGTCCACCCCGGCATCGAGGGTCGGGTCGTCGTCGCCGTCCCAGGTCAGGGCGTCGTCGTCTTCGCGTGGCACCCCTCCAGCGTAACCGGCGAGGTCCACAGGCTCTGCCCGCGTCGACTCCGATGTCGACAGAGCGCGCGGGGGCGGCGCGGCTCGGTGTGCGCCGCCCCCGCGCGTCACATCGCCGGCACAGCGGGAGTGCCGCCCGAGCCGCGACGATGCAGATGCACGTGGGTGCGCACCCAGTGGGCCGTGCGCCGCAGCATCCGCCTGGCTGAGGACTCCGGCGCGACGAAAGTGGCGCGCCGCCCCTGCTGCTGACGGCGCAGCCTCGCCTGTTCCACCAGCTCCGCCGTCTGACGCTGAGCGTGGTCGTACGCCACGGCGCTCATGTAGCTGTCCATGTCCTCGTCACTCCGCTATGAAGGCGGCGCCGCTGTGCGCGCCCCCGCCCTGTCCGCCGACTCGTTCGTCGGCACCTGCCGAGCCGGCGTTCGCCACCGCCGCGACGATGCCGAGTCCCGCCGCCAGCAGCACCGCGGCGATGCCGGCCATGACTCGTGTGCGAATGGCCGTGGTGTCCATGACCGTCCCCCGTTTCTGCCGCTGCCCGCTGCACCGGCTGATTCCACGGTGCGGCGCCGGGGTACCCGCGGCGTACGCGGCGATACCCATCCGGTACCCGTCGCTCACGCGGGCTGTTGACGGGTACCCATGCCGGGCCCACACTGCTCGCATGAGCGTGAGGGTGCTGGGGCCGCTCGACACCGGGGCGGCGCTGAGTCCGAGGGAGCGGACGATCCTGAGCGCGCTCATCGTGCGGCGCCCCGATGCGATCCCGCCCGGTGAGCTCGCCGACGCATGCTGGGGCGCCGACGCTCCCCCGACCTGGGCGCAGCAGGTCAAGAAGTCCATCTCGACGATCCGTCGGATGCTGGGGGCAGACAGTGTGCGCACGTTGGGCGCCGACTACGCCTTCGGCCTCGACCCCGACACCCTCGACGCGACGCGCTTCGAACGACTGGTCTCGGCGGCTCGCCAACAGCAGCTCCACGGCGAGCACGATCGCGCGATCGATGCCTACCAGCGCGCCCTCGCGCTCTGGCGCGGTCGGCCCTTTCCCGACATCGCCGACTGGGAGCCGGGTGTCGTCGAGACGATGCGGCTGACCGAGATCCGCGACAGCGCCGCAGAAGAGCTGCTCGACGCACGACTGAACGCGGGCGATGAGCGCGCGGTCATCCCCGACGCCGAGCGTCTGGTGCGCGAGAATCCCCTGCGTGAGGACCGGTGGGCGATTCTGGCGCTGGCCAACTATCGCGCCGGGCGCCAGGCCGAGGCGCTGGCGACGGTGCGCGCGGCCCGGGAACGTCTGCTCGACGAGCTGGGCATCGAGCCGGGCGCGCGGCTGCGCGATCTCGAAGTGGCCATGCTGCGCCAGGATCCGGGCCTGGTGCGCACGGTCGCGACGCCGAGCGCCTCATCGCAGTGCCCCTATCCGGGGCTGGCGGCATTCGGCCTCGACGACGCCGAGGTGTTCTTCGGCCGCGAAACCGACGTCGAGGCGCTCGTCGATCGTCTGCGCCCCGGCGCTCTCGTCGCCGTCGTCGGCCCGTCCGGGTCGGGCAAGTCGTCTCTCGTGCTCGCCGGCGTGCTCCCCCGCCTCGTGGCGGGCGGCCGCGTCGCGCGGATCGTGCGGCCGGGGACCGGCGGCGCGGCGTCGTTCGCGGATGCGGTGGAGCGCGGCGGCGTGGTCGTCGTCGACCAGGCCGAGGAGCTGATGCAGGTCACCGGTGCCGAGATCGAGGACTTCTGCGCGCGTGCGGCCGAGTTCCTCACCGACGGTGGCACGATCGTGCTCACGCTGCGCTCCGACTTCCTCGACCGAGCCACCGCGCTCCCCCATGTCGGCGAGGCCGTCGCCCGCGGCGTCTACGCCCTGGCCCCGCTGTCGGCGGCGAGTCTGCGCGAGGCGATCGAGCAGCCGGCGCGGCACGCCCACCTGAGGTGGGAGCCCGGCCTGGTCGAACTCGTGCTGCGCGACGCCGCCGACAGGTCGACGACGCTGCCGCATGTGTCGCACGCGCTGCGAGAGACCTGGGCGCGCCGCGCCGGGGCGGTGCTCACGGTCGAGGGGTATGAGGCGACGGGCGGCATCGCCGGTGCGATCGCGCAGTCGGCCGAGACGCTCTACCGGCAGCTCTCGCCTTCCGAGCGGACGCTGTGCAGAGCTCTCATGCTGCGGCTGGTCGCCCGCGATGCCGAGGGGCTCTCGCTCCGCCGCCGCACTCCCCTCCCGGCACTGCTGGCCGATGCCGATCGGCGCGGCGTGATCGAGAAGCTCGTCGCCGCGCGGCTCGTCGTCGTCGACGGCGAGGCGATCATGATCGCGCACGAGGCGATCGCCACCGCCTGGCCGCGCCTGGACGGCTGGCTGGAGGAGGATGCTGCCGGCGCTCGGCTGATGGGGTCGCTCGAACTCGCGGCGCAGACCTGGGACGCCGATGGCCGCCCGGCCGACGCCCTGCTGCGCGGCGGCCGCCTGCAGGCGCTGCGTGAGTGGCGGGAGGACGCCCAGCCCGATCTCACCGAGGCCGAGGCCGCCCTACTGGATGCGTCGACGACGGCCGAGCGCGACGAACTCTCGGCGCTGCAGGAGCACACCCGCCAGCAGCGCCGGCAGAACCGGCGCCTGCGCTGGGCGCTGGGCGGCATCGGCGTGGTGCTCGTGGCGGCGGTCGCCGCGGGAGGGCTGGCGGCAGCATCCGCCCGGAATGCCACCGTGGAGGCCGTCACCTCACGGGCACTGAGCCTGCGCACGACCGACCGCGAGCTGGCGGCCCTGATGGCCGTCGCCGCGCACGAGTCCTGGCCTGGCGACGAGCGCACGTCGACCGCCCTGGTCGGCTCGGTGACCGAAGCGGCGGGCTATATCGGCACCACCTACGTGCCCGATGCCCAGTGGCGGGTCGGCGTGTGGCCGATCCCCGGCACGACGCAGGCGGCCATCGTGCGCGATCAGGTCAACGTGGAGATCATCGACTACGTGACGGGCGAGCGGATCCGCAGCCTCACGCCGGCGCTCGAGCGTCCTCCGGGGATCATCCGCCCCTGGGTGCGGGTGAGCGCCGACGGCAGCACGATGGCGATCGCTCAGCACTTCGCCGACCCGCAGACCGGTGCAGGCGAGGTCGAGCACGTGTCGTTCTTCGATCTGGAGTCCGGTCGGCAGGTCGGCTCGACGATCGTGACGACGACCGCCACCGACACGATCTCGCTCAGCCCGGACGGCGCCCATCTCACCTGGGCCGCGACCGGAACGCTCGTGGTCGTAGACCGCGACACCGGTGAGGTGCGCACCGCCGAGGTCGAGACGACTCCGCCGGAGGCGATGTCGTGGTCGGCGGCGTCGGCGTATGGTTCAGACGGCTCGCTGCGCGTGGCCACCGTCACGGGGCGCCTGCTCGAGATCGACCCCGAGACACTCGCGGTGCGGGGCAGCGTCGCGATCCCGCCGCGACGCATGAACAACGCCATCCTCATCGCCGACGACGGCACCGTGTTCGGCATCGGGATCGAGGGGGTCGCCGTGATCGACTCGGCCGGTGTGCAGGTGTGGACGCGGGGCTTCGAACGCACCTGGGAGTGCTCCCGTCCCCTCGTGAGCTCGACCACCGAGATCGCCGGGTGCGGCGACGAGCGCGGCAGCGTGCAGCTGTGGAACCTGCGCACCGGGATGCGCATCGCCGAGCCGTTCGACTATCAGGGTGGAGGCTCCGGCGACCTGGCGCTCGTGGACGGCGATCGGGAGCTGCTGCTGCTCAGTGCGATCCTTCCCCGCATCGGGCGGCTGCGCGTCGACGGCTCGGGCGCAGGCGCCGAGATCGTCGCGCGCGGTCAGACGACGGCGGCGGGCTTCAGCCCCGACGGCACCCGCATCATCGTGCGGGGAGAGGTGGTCGAAGGCGCAGAGACACCGCTGAGCGTGTGGGACGTCGAATCGGACGAGGCCGTGTTCCGCATCCCCGACGACGTCGTGGACGACTACGACGGCTACCTCGCCTCCGATCCGCGCTGGCTGACCGATGACCTGCTGGGCATCTGGCGCATCGACACCGACGACGACGGCACCGAGACGCCGCACATGACCGTGCTCGACATCTCGACCGGGCGCTTCGTCGCCACCGAGCTTCCCGACGACACCTGGGACGTGTATCCCTCGCCCGATCGCGACCGCTTCTACGTGACGCAGGCCGTGCCCGACGAGAACTCGTTCCCGCAGTTCGAACCGTGGGTGAGCGTGTTCGACCCGTCGACGCTGACGCTGCTGCCGCAGCGCTTCAACGCAGCCGACTACCTGTATTCGGTCGCCTCGTCGACCGACGGCTCGCAGGTGTTCGTGACCCGCTGGATCAACGACTCGCTCGGGTTCCGCACATCGGTCTATGACGGCGCCACCGGCGAGGCGACCGGAGAGGGCCTCGAGCGCATGTTCAGCGTGGCCTGGGCCGGCGGAGACACCGTCATCGGCGCGGGCGACACCGGGCTGTACGAGTATTCGTCTCGCACGCTCGAACGCATCGGCACGCTCCCCGCGCAGAAGTCGCGGGTCTCGAAAGTGTCATTGACCGGCGATCTCCAGACGCTCATGTCGGCGTCGACCGGCGATGACGGCGTGTCGCTGATCGACCTGGCCACCCGCCGCAGGCTCGGCGACGCGATGTTCGCCGGCGACGACGGGATCGCCGACGTCGCGCGTGACGGTTCCGCGTTCGTGATTTCTGTGCCGCAGGGCGTGGCGCTCTGGAGCCTGGATCCGGACGCCCAGTCCGACGCGCTCTGCCGCATGGCCGGCCGCGAACCCACGGCCGACGAATGGGCGAACTACTTCAGCGAGCTGGGCGCCCAGCATCCGCTCTGCGCAGACGTGCTCGGATAGCGCGGATGCCGGAAGCCCGGCCCCCTTGTAAGGGGCCGGGCTCCGTGTGGCTCTGAATCAAAGCCGGCTCGGCGGGTCAGCCGAGGCCTGGGTCACCGAGGGTCAGCGTGCGGCCGAACCCTCCGTGTAGTCCTCGTCCTGCTGCTTCCAGGCGAACAGGCCACGCAGCTCCTTGCCGACCTGCTCGATCGGGTGCTGCGCCTCCTTCTCGCGGAGAGCGTGGAACTCGGGGGCGCCGGCGTCCTGGTCCGCGATGAAGCGCTCGGCGAAGGCACCCGACTGGATGTCGGCGAGCACGCCCTTCATGTTCTCCTTCACCGAAGGATCGATGACGCGGGGGCCCGAGACGTAGTCGCCGTACTCGGCCGTGTCGGAGATCGACCAGCGCTGCTTGGCGATGCCGCCCTCCCACATGAGGTCGACGATGAGCTTGAGCTCGTGCAGCACCTCGAAGTAGGCGATCTCGGGCTGGTAGCCGGCCTCGGAGAGCGTCTCGAAGCCGTACTGCACCAGGTGGCTCATGCCGCCGCAGAGCACCGCCTGCTCGCCGAACAGGTCGGTCTCGGTCTCTTCCGTGAAGGTCGTCTTGATGACGCCGGCACGCGTGCCGCCGATCGCCTTCGCGTACGAGAGCGCCGTGGCCCATGCGGTGCCCGACGCGTCGCGCTCGACGGCGATGATGTCGGGGATGCCGCGGCCGGCGACGAACTCGCGGCGCACGGTGTGGCCGGGGGCCTTCGGCGCGATGAGGATCACGTCGACGCCCTCGGGCGCGTCGATGTAGCCGAAGCGGATGTTGAAGCCGTGCGCGAAGGCGAGCGTCTTGCCGGGGGCGAGGTTCGGAGCGATCGACTCGCTGTAGATGCCACGCTGGTGCTGGTCGGGCGCGAGGATCATGACGAGGTCGGCCCACGCGGTCGCGTCAGCGACCGAGAGCACCTCGAAGCCCTCGTCCTTGGCCTTCTGGGCCGACTTCGAGCCGTCCTTCAGCGCGATCGCGACCTCGACGCCCGAGTCGCGCAGGTTCAGCGCGTGGGCGTGGCCCTGCGAGCCGTAGCCCACGATCGCGACCTTCTTGCTCTGGATGATCGACAGGTCGGCGTCGTTGTCGTAGAAGATCTCAGCCATGTTGTGTGTGTTTCTCCTTGTATCGGTCCCCGAGCGTGTCGAGGGGTCGGTCGTTGTTCAGCCGCGCAGCACGCGCTCGGTGATGGACTTGCCGCCGCGGCCGATCGCCAGCAGGCCCGACTGCGACAGCTCTTTGATGCCGAAGGGCTCGAGCGCGCGCAGGAGCGCCTCGACCTTGCCCTTGTCACCGGTGACCTCGATCACCAGCGCGTCGCTCGCGTAGTCGACCACCGACGCGCGGAAGAGGTTGACCACCTCGATGACGTTCGACCGCGTCGCGTTGTCGGCGCGCACCTTGATGAGCATGTGCTCACGCTGCACGGATGCCGACGGCTCCAGCTCGACGATCTTGATGACGTTGACGAGCTTGTTCAGCTGCTTGGTGACCTGCTCCAGCGGCAGCTCGTCGACGTCGACGACGACCGTGATGCGGGACAGCCCCGGCACCTCGGTCACCCCCACGGCGAGGGATTCGATGTTGAAACCGCGGCGGGCGAACAGTCCTGCGACGCGGGTGAGCAGACCCGGCTTGTTCTCGACGAGAAGGCTCAGCACATGGCTCGACACGACTCAGTCCTCCTGCTCGAACGCCGGCGCGTGGTCGCGCGCGTACTGGATGTAGCTGTTGCTGACCCCCTGCGGCACCATCGGCCACACCATCGCGTCGGCGCTCACGACGAAGTCGATGACGACGGGGCGGTCATTGGTCTCGAGAGCGGTCTGGATGGCAGCATCCACGTCTTCTTCTCGCTCCACGCGGATCGCGAGGCACCCGTAGGCCTCGGCGAGCTTCACGAAGTCGGGAATGCGCACCGTGCCGTGCCCGGTGTTGAGGTTGGTGTGCGAGTAGCGGCCGTCGTAGAAGAGCGTCTGCCACTGGCGCACCATGCCCAGGCTCGAGTTGTTGATGATCGCGACCTTGATCGGGATGTTGTTGATGGCGCAGGTGGCCAGCTCCTGATTGGTCATCTGGAAGCAGCCGTCGCCGTCGATCGCCCACACCGTGCGGTCGGGTTCGGCGACCTTGGCCCCCATCGCGGCGGGAACCGAGTAGCCCATCGTGCCGGCGCCGCCGGAGTTGAGCCACGCGTTGGGGCGCTCGTACTTGATGAACTGCGCCGCCCACATCTGGTGCTGGCCGACGCCGGCGGCGTAGACGCCCTCGGGGCCGGTCAGCTCGCCGATCCGCGAGATGACATACTGCGGCGACATGAGCCCGTCGGCGGGCGGCGTGTAGCCGAGGGGGAACTCCTCGCGGAGCCCGTCGAGGAACGCCCACCACTCCGAGGTGTCGGGTCGCGCCGCTGTCGTGGCGCCGTGATAGGCGGCGGCGAGGTCGACGAGCACCTCTTTGAGGTCACCCACGATCGGCACGTCCGCGGTGCGGATCTTCGAGATCTCGGCGGGGTCGATGTCGACGTGCACGACCTTCGCGTTGGGGGCGAACAGCGCCGCCTTGCCGGTGACGCGGTCATCGAAGCGCGCACCGAGGGCGATGATGAGGTCGGACTCCTGCAGCGCCAGCACCGCGGGCACCGTGCCGTGCATGCCGGGCATGCCGAGGTGCTGCGGGTGCGAGTCGGGGAAGGCGCCGCGGGCCATCAGGGTCGTCACGACGGGTGCGCCTGTGGCCTCGGCGAGTTCGCGCAGCTCGCCCGATGCGTGCGAGCGGATCACTCCGCCGCCCACGTACAGCACGGGCTTGACCGATTCGGCCAGCAGCTGCGCGGCGGCCTGGATCTGCTTGCCGTGGGCCTTGGTCACGGGGCGATAGCCGGGGAGCTCGACCTTGGGCGGCCAGATGAAGGGCGCCTCCGCCTGCTGGGCGTCCTTCGTGATGTCGACCAGCACCGGTCCCGGTCGACCGGTCGAGGCGATCTCCCACGCCGCGGCGATGGCGGCGGGGATCTCGTCGGCCGTCTTCACGAGGAAGGAGTGCTTGGTGATCGGCATCGTGATGCCGACGATGTCGGCCTCCTGGAACGCGTCGGTGCCCATGAGGTTCGAGAACACCTGGCCGGTGATGCACAGGATCGGCACCGAGTCCATGTAGGCATCGGCGATCGCGGTCACGAGGTTCGTCGCGCCGGGGCCCGACGTCGCGATCGCGACGCCGGTCTTTCCGGATGCTGCGGCATAGCCTTCGGCGGCGTGCCC
Organism: Microbacterium fluvii; assembly: GCF_025515205.1. GTDB lineage: Bacteria > Actinomycetota > Actinomycetes > Actinomycetales > Microbacteriaceae > Microbacterium > Microbacterium fluvii. The sequence goes on from NZ_JAOPFX010000001.1 coordinate 1,320,998, forward strand.
GGCGCCCTGCTCGTGACGCACCAGGATGTGCCGGATCTCGGAGGTGTCCATGAGCGGGTCGTAGACCGGGAGGATCGCTCCGCCCGGCAGACCGAAGACATCGGTCACGCCGAGCATCTCGAGCGAACGGACGACCGCCTGAGCGCCCGTCAGCACAGGTGCGCCGGCGGTGCGGGCCGGAGGTCGTGGAACCACGGTGGCGGAATCGGAGGGCATGGTGATGCTCCTTGAAATGCAGACAGAAGGAGAAGGTCGGGCCGGGGCTACCCCGTGACCGCGCCCTCCGCAGCGGAGCGCACGAGCTTGGAGTACTTGGCCAGAACGCCACGGGTATAGCGCGGGGGCAGCGGCTCCCAGCCTTCCCGGCGGGAGCTCAGCTCGGCCTCATCGACGAGTAGGTCGAGAGTGCGAGCCGCGATATCGACCCGTATCAGATCACCATCGCGCACGAAGGCGATGGGACCAGCGTCCACCGCTTCGGGTGCTATGTGGCCGATGCACAGGCCGGTTGTGCCGCCTGAGAATCGTCCGTCCGTCAAGAGTAGTACATCTTTTCCGAGTCCCGCGCCCTTGATCGCGGCCGTGATCGCGAGCATCTCGCGCATGCCGGGGCCGCCCTTGGGGCCCTCGTAGCGGATGACCACGACGTCGCCCGCCTGGATCTCGCCGGCCTCCAGGGCGTCCATCGCCGAGCGCTCGCGCTCGAACACGCGGGCGGGGCCTTCGAACACGTCGGCGTCGAAGCCCGCGGACTTCACTACGGCGCCCTCCGGGGCGATCGTGCCGTGCAGGATCGTGAGTCCGCCGGTCACGTGGATCGGGTCGTCGAAGCGGTGGATGACGTCGCCGTCGACCGGGTCGGGATCGAGGTCACGCATGTTCTCCGCGAGGGTCTTGCCCGTGACCGTCAGCGCGTCGCCGTGCAGCAGGCCCTCGTCGAGCATCGCCTTGAGGATCACCGGGATGCCGCCGTGCTTGTCGACGTCGTTCATGACGTACTTGCCGAACGGCTTCATGTCGGCCACGTGCGGCACCTTGTCGCCGATGCGGTTGAAGTCGTGCAGGTTCAGCTCGACCTCTGCCTCGCGGGCGATCGCGAGCAGGTGCAGCACGACGTTCGTCGAGCCGCCGAGCGCCATCGCGAGGGCGATCGCGTTCTCGAAGGCCTCGGGGGTGAGGATGTCGCGGGTCGTGATGCCCTGCTTGAGCAGGTTGATCACGGCCTCGCCTGAGCGGTGTGCGAAGTAGTCGCGGCGACGGTCGGCGGAAGGGGGCGCGGCCGAGCCTGGCAGGCTCAGACCCAGAGCCTCGGCGACCGAGGCCATCGTGTTGGCGGTGTACATGCCGCCGCACGCGCCTTCACCGGGGGCGAACGAGCACTCGATGCGCTTGAGCTCCTCCTCGGTGATGCGGCCGGCCAGGCACGCGCCGACGCCCTCGAAGGAGTCGACGATCGTGATCTCCTTGAGCGAGCCGTCGGGCTGCTTGAGCCAGCCGGGGGCGATCGAGCCGGCGTAGAGGAAGACGCTCGACAGGTCGAGGCGGGCGGAGGCCATCAGCATGCCGGGGATCGACTTGTCGCAGCCGGCCAGCAGCACGGTTCCGTCGAGGCGCTCGGCCATCACGACGGTCTCGACCGAGTCGGCGATGACCTCGCGCGAGACCAGCGAGAAGTGCATGCCCTCGTGGCCCATCGAGATGCCGTCCGACACCGAGATGGTGCCGAACTGCAGCGGGTAGCCGCCGCCGGCGTGCACGCCCTCTTTCGCACCCTGAGCGAGGCGGTCGAGGCTGAGGTTGCAGGGGGTGATCTCGTTCCAACTCGAGGCGATGCCGATCTGCGGCTTGTCCCAGTCTTCGTCACCCATGCCGACGCCGCGCAGCATTCCGCGCGAGGTCGTGGCCTCGATGCCGTGGGTGACGACGCGGCTGCGGGGCTTGATGTCGATCTGATCGGGGGCGGATGCTGCGTCTTGGGGCATTCTCGAAGTCTATTCCTGCGCGGGGGCGCCGGTTGCGAAGCCCGCGCGCATGGCGGCGAGCCGCGTCAGCAGCGCCGCGAAGGCCGGGATGTCGGCGACGCGCACGGCCGCGGAGCTCCGGCCCTCCCCCACCCGGACGCCGAGGTCGCGGGCGCCCAGACTCGCGATCGCGTCTTCATCGGTCACGTCGTCGCCCGCGAAGAGCACGGCCGTCGCACCGGTCGTCTCGCGCAGCGCCGCGACCGCGGTGTCTTTGCCTTCGTGCCGAAAGGCGAACTCGACGATGTTGTGCCCCGTCCGACGCCGCCAGTGCGGGGCCTCCGCCGCCACGAGCGCGTCGACGGCCTCGTTCGCCGCGGCGGAGTCCTCCGGCGACGAGAGTCGCGTGTGCAGGCCGAAGCCGAAGCTCTTCGGTTCGATCCACACGCCCGGCCGGTCGGCCACGGCCGCCTCGGCGCGCGCACGCAGCCGGTCGCGGCGCTTCTGCTCGTCTTCGGCGTCGGCGGGCACCGCGACGCCGTGCTCCGGCGTCCAGAACTCGACTCCGTGGGAGCCCGCCAGCAGCACCCGCGACGCGTCGTCGTGCTCGGCGATCTCACGCAGATCGTGCAGGCTCCGCCCCGAGACGAAGGCCACCGTCGTGCGCGGCAGCGCGACCAGCGCGGCGACGGCATGCCGGGTCTGCGGGGTCATCCTCGCCGTCATCGGCTCGTCGACCAGCGGCGCGAGCGTGCCGTCGAAATCGAGCGCGACCAGCAGCGTGTCGGTCGAGGCGACCCGGGCGAGCGCGGCATCCGCTTCGATCGAGGCGGTGGCGGCGTCGATGGTCATCTCGTGCCCTGCGCCCGGCTGTCGGCGCGCACCCGGGCGAGCGCGTCGAGGAACGACCGCGACCAGGCGTCGACGTCGTTCTCGATCACGCGGCGGCGCAGCGACCGCATGCGGCGGCCCTGCTCAGCCCCCGGCATCGTGATCGCGCGCTCGATGGTGTCTTTCAGCGATCCGATGTCGTGCGGATTGACCCGCAGCGCCATGCCGAGTTCGTCGGCCGCTCCCGCGAACTCGCTGAGCACGAGCACTCCGCGGTTGTCGATCCGAGAGGCGACGTACTCCTTGGCGACGAGGTTCATGCCGTCGCGCAGCGCCGTGACCAGCATGACGTCGGCGGCGAGGTACAGCGCCACCATCTCCTCGCGCGGGTAGCCCTGGTGCAGGTAGCGGATCGCGGTGTGGCCCATCGTGTCGAAGTCGCCGTTGATGCGACCCACCGTCAGCTCGATCTCGTCGCGCAGCTGCATGTAGGCCTCGACGCGCTCCCGACTGGGGCTGGCGACCTGCACGAGGGTCACGTCTTCGACATTGACGCGCTCATCGTGGAGCAGTTCGCCGAAGGCCTTGAGGCGATGCCGGATGCCCTTCGTGTAGTCGAGCCGGTCGACGCCGAGCAGGATGCGCTTCGGATTGCCGAGGCTCTCGCGGATCTCGGCGGCGCGGGCCTGCACTTCGGGCCTGCGGGCGAGTTCGACGTACGCGTCGACGTCGATCGAGATCGGAAAGGCCTTCGCCAGCGCGACGCGCGTCGAGCCGTCTTCCTGGGGGATGCGGATGCCGGAGGCCCGCGTCTCGTAGTGGAAGAGCCGGCGGATCGAGCGCGTGAAGTTGCCCGCGTCGGCGACCCGCTGAAAGCCGATCACGTCGGCGCCCATGAGTCCCTCGAGCACCTGCTTGCGCCACGGCAGCTGCGAGTAGAGGCCGTATGCCGGGAAGGGAATGTGGTGGAAGTAGCCGATCGTGAGGTCGGGCCGAAGCTCGCGCAGCATCTTCGGGACGAGTTGCAGCTGGTAGTCCTGCACCCACACCGTTCCGCCCTCCGAGACGACGGATGCGGCGGCCTCGGCGAACCGGCGGTTGACCTCGACGTAGGTCTCCCACCAGAGCCTGCGGTACCGGGGAGGGGAGATCACATCGTGATAGAGCGGCCAGAACGTGTCGTTCGACATGCCCTCGTAGTAGAGCTCGACGTCGTCGGCGCTCAGAGCGACGGGAACGAGCAGCATCCCGTCGAATTCGAACGGATCCAGAGTGAGATCGGGCTGCCCCGCCCAGCCCACCCATGCTCCGTCGGTGCGCTTCATCACCGGCTCGAGGGCGGCGACCAGTCCCCCCGGAGAGTGTTTGAACTCGCCGTCTGCGCCGCGGTCCACGGGAAGACGGTTGGCGACGACGACGAACTCAGCTGTGGACACGAACGCTCCCGGTTTCGGCTCTGACCTTCCAGGCTACCGGCGGACCGGTAGCGTTGTGGCATGCGCGACTACCTCTTCGGAACGGGCATCGTCGGTGCCATCACCAGCGGCCTCACCCTCATGCGCACCATGCGCGGTGGAGCGCCCTTCACGTGGCGGGCGGCGCTGGCCATGATCAGCTGGCTGATCACCCTGGCCCTCGCCATCGGCGCGATCGTCGACACGCGCAACGCTCGCCGCGGCCACTCGGTCGCGGCAGATTCCCCCGTCGCCGAGAAGCAGCACAAGCTCGCGGCGAAGGGCGCGCGCCGCCACCGCTGAGCGGCTACAGCTCCAGCTCGTAGTGCACGAAGCCCGACTTCTGGGCGACGCGGTCGTAGAGCGCCCTGGCGGTCGTGTTGGTCTCGGCCGTGAGCCAGTAGACCTTTTCGCAGGAGTTCTCGCGCGCCCACCCGGCGACATGCGCGATGAGCGCCCCGCCTGCGCCGACCCCGCGGGCGGCGGGATCGACGAAGAGGTCTTCGAGGTAGCAGTAGGTCGTCGTGGCCCAGGTCGCCGGGTGCGTGAGCCAGTGCACGATGCCGACCGCACGCCCCTCGTCGTCCCGCGCGATCGCGCCGTGCAGGTCGACGCCGTCGACGAGCCGACCGAAGGTGCGCGCCGTCACGTCGTCAGAGAGGTCGGCCTCGTAGAACGTGAGGTACCCCCGCCAGAGGCCGAGCCACTCGTCGTGATCCGACTCGGTGAGTGCGTGGATGCTGAGCATGCCGCCCACGCTACCGAGTAGTGACTCACCGTGTGAGGATCAGGGCGTCGCCCTGTCCGCCTCCCCCGCACAGCGCCACAGCAGCGGTGCCGCCGCCGCGGCGGACGAGTTCGTGCACGGCGTGGACGACGAGCCGGTTGCCGGAGGCGCCCACGGGGTGTCCGAGGGCGATGCCGCCGCCATGGATGTTCACGACGTCGTCTGCGAGCCCCAGCTCGGCCTGCGATCGGGCCACGACGGCGCCGAACGCCTCGTTGATCTCGACGAAGTCGAGGTCTGCCACGGCGATGCCCTGCTTCTGCACGGCCTTCGCGATGGCGTGCGCCGGCTGAGCGTGCAGCGAGTTGTCCGGCCCCGCGACCTGGCCGGACGCGCCGACGACCGCCAGCACCTCCCAGCCGTTCTCGTCGGCGTGCGACCGGGTCGTCAGCACGACCGCCGACGCTCCGTCGGAGATCTGCGACGAGTTGCCTGCCGTGATCGTCCCGCCCTCGGAGAACGCCGGGCGCAGGCCCGCGAGGGTCTCGACGGTCGTCTCGGGGCGGATGCCTTCGTCGCGGTTCACGACAACGGGCGCGCCTCGGCGCTGCGGGATCTCGACCGGCACGATCTCGGCATCGAAGACGCCCGCCTCAGCCGCCGCGGCAGCACGCTGGTGGGAACGGGCGGCGACCGCATCCTGCGCCTCCCGCGTGACCTCGTAGCGCGGATTCAGCCGCTCGGTCGAAGCGCCCATGCTGTCCCGGTCGAACGCGTCGGTCAGGCCGTCGTACGCCATGTGGTCGAGCACCTCGACCGATCCGTAGCTCCAGCCCTCGCGCGAGCCCATCAGCAGATGCGGCGCCCTGCTCATCGACTCCATGCCGGCTGCCACGACCACGGTCGCATCTCCCAGGCGCAGCATCCGCGCGCCGTCGATGATCGCGGTCAGACCCGACAGGCACACCTTGTTGATCGAGCCGGCGTGCACGTCCCACCCGATGCCGGCCCCGATCGCAGCCTGGCGGGCGGGATTCTGGCCCGCCCCGGCGGGCAGCACCTGGCCGACGAGCACGGCGTCGACCGCGGCGGCGGGAATGCCGCCCTTCTCGAGTGCTCCGGCGATCGCTGCCGACCCGAGCTGCACCGAGCTGAGGGTCGACAGCTGGCCCTTGAGCCGCCCCTGCGCCGTGCGCGCGGCGGCGACGATGACGACGTCGTCGTGGTTCATGTGTCTATTCTCCTTCGTCGCCCGACAGGCGCACGATCAGCGGGGGCTCGGTGGCGGCGACGACCTCGTCGACCGTGACGCCGGGCGCGGTCTCGACGAGCACGAGCCCGTCGGCGGTGACGTCGATGACGGCGAGGTCGGTGATGATGCGGTCGACGACCCCGCGGCCGGTCAGCGGCAGCGAGCAGCCGTCGACGATCTTCGCCGAGCCGTCGCGGGCGACGTGCTCCATCAGCACGATCACGGTGGCCGCGCCGTGCACGAGATCCATCGCGCCGCCCGGGCCCTTGACCATCTTCCCGGGGATCATCCAGTTCGCGAGGTCGCCCGCGGCCGATACCTGCATGGCACCGAGGATCGCCGCGTCGATCTTGCCGCCGCGGATCATGCCGAAGCTCGTCGCCGAGTCGAAGAATGCGGCGCCGGCAAGAGTCGTCACGGTCTCTTTGCCCGCGTTGATGAGGTCGGGGTCGACCGAGTCCTCAGCGGGGTACGGACCGACCCCGAGAATGCCGTTCTCGGACTGCAGCACGACGGTGACGCCGTCCGGCACGTAGTTGGGCACGAGGGTCGGCAGACCGATGCCGAGGTTGACGTAGGCGCCGTCGCCGAGCTCGCGTGCGGCGCGGGCGGCCATCTCGTTGCGCGTGAGTGCCATCTCAGGCCTCGCTTCCTGTATCGGAGGACCGAACGGTGCGACGCTCGATGCGCTTCTCGATGCCCGTGCCCACCTCGACGATCCGGTGCACATAGATGCCCGGGAGGTGGATGCCGTCGGGATCGAGCTCTCCGGGCTCCACCAGCTCCTCGACCTGCGCGATGCACACCCGACCCGCCATCGCGGCGAGCGGATTGAAGTTGCGGGCCGCCTTGTTGAAGACGAGGTTGCCGTGCCGGTCGCCACGCAGGGCGTGCACGAGGGCGAAGTCGGTGACGATCGCCTCTTCGAGCACGTAGTCCCGCGTCGTGCCGTCGACGGCGAAGCTTCGCACGTCCTTGGCAGGCGAGGGCACGGCGACCGAGCCGTCGGGCGCGTAGCGACGAGGGAGTCCGCCCTCGGCGACCTGCGTTCCGACGCCGGTCTGGGTGAAGAAGGCGGCGATGCCCGAACCGCCGGCGCGGAGCTTCTCGGCGAGGGTGCCCTGGGGGGTGAGTTCGAGCTCGAGCTCACCCGAGAGGAACTGGCGTTCGAACTCCTTGTTCTCGCCGACGTACGACGAGGTCATCTTGCGGATGCGCTTGGCGTTCAGCAGCACACCGAGGCCCCAGTCGTCGACCCCGCAGTTGTTGCTGACGATGCTGAGGTCGCTCGTGCCCTGCGCGAGCAGCGCCTCGATGAGGGCGATGGGGTTCCCAGACAACCCGAACCCGCCGACGGCCAGCGTCGCCCCGTCGGGGATGTCGGCGACCGCTTCGGCGGCCGATCTCCAGGTCTTGTCGATCACGGACGACTCCTTCGTTGCGTGCGTGGGCGCCTGCGGGGCGGGACCTCCATCGTGCGCGGTGCGAGCGGGATCGCCCGCACGCGCGCTTGCGATGTGGATACCGGTGCGCATAGTGTCCACATCATGGACGCAGCGAAGTCCGGCACCGTGCCCGGGGCTCAATCCGTCGGCCGCGCGGCGCGGCTGCTGCGACTGGTCACCGGCGCTGGAGCCGAGGGGCTCACGGTCGGCGATCTCGCACGGCAGGCCGAGCTCACGCGGCCCACGGCGCATCGGCTGCTGACGGCGCTCCGGCACGAGGGTCTCGTCGATCACGATGAGCGCAGCGGCCGCTGGATGCCGGGCCCGGAGCTCTATCTCATGGGTACGGTGGCGGCATCCCGTTACGACATCACCTCGATCGCGCGGGATATCGTGCGATCGCTCGCCGTGCGCACGGAAGAGAGCGCGTTTCTATCGGTGCGCCGGGGTGACGAGACCGTATGCCTGCTCCGTGAGGAGGGGAGCTTCCCCATCCGCTCGTTCGTCCTGGCCGAAGGGGTGCGCTTTCCGCTCGGCGTGGCGTCGGCCGGGTTGGCTGTGCTGGCGTTCCTGCCGCCTCACGATGTGGACGCGTACTTCGAACGCCATCCCGAGCTGGCACAGCGATGGGGCTCGGCGCACAGCGAGAAGCGCCTGCGGGCGCGACTGCGCGACACGAAGGAGCGCGGATACGCCGTGAATCCGGGGCTGATCCTCGAAGGCAGCTATGGGCTCGGGGTCGCAGTGTTCGATCGCGACGGACATCCGCAATGGGCGCTGAGCCTCACGGGTGTCGAGTTCCGCTTCGGCCCCGAGCGCCTCGCCGAACTCGGCCGCACGCTGCTGGCCCACGCGCATCAGCTCACGACGAGGGTCGCCGCTGCGCGCTGAGGCTCAGCGGGCGGTCCAGCCGCCGTCGATCGTGTAGGAGGCACCCGTGACCATGCCGGCCTTGTCGGAGACGAGCCAGCCGGCGAGCGAGGCGACCTCGTCGACCTCGACGAGCCGCTTCACGGCGACGTCAGCCAGCATGATCCGCTCGACGACCTCGTCTTCGCCGATCCCGTGGATGCGCGCCTGGTCGGCGATCTGCTTCTCCGCGAGGGGCGTGCGCACGTAGGCGGGGTCGATGCAGTTGCTCGTCACTCCGTGCGGCCCGCCTTCCAGGCCCGTCACCTTCGACAGACCCTCGAGCGCGTGTTTGGCCGTCACGTAGGCGACCTTGTAGGCGCTGGCGCGCAGCCCGTGCGCACTCGAGATGTTCACGACGCGCCCCCAGCCGCGCGCGTACATGCCCGGCAGCGCCGCGCGCGTGAGCAGGAACGGCGCTTCGACCATGAGCCGCTGGATGAACCGGAAGGTGTCGGGGTCGTACTCGTGCAGGGGTGCGACCTTCTGGATCCCGGCATTGTTCACGAGGATGTCGACGTCGAGGGAGAGGTCGTCGAGAGCCGGCGTGTCGCTGAGATCGACGACCCACGACTCCCCGCCGACAGCGGTGGCGGCAGCATCCGCCCCCGCGGCGTCGATGTCGGCGACGATCACGTGCGCTCCGCGTCGAGCGAACTCCTCCGCGCACGCGAGGCCGATGCCGCCTGCGGCGCCCGTGACGAGCGCGCGTCGTCCGGCGAGATCCTGCTCCTTCATGTCAGCAGACTCGACCGCATCCGCCGACACGTCAAGATCGCTGTACATACCGGCAGTATATAACAGGGGTATGCTTTGGTCCGTGACCCACGAGAAAGACATCGAACACCTCATCTTCGCCGCGCACGCGCTCGCGCGCATGACCGCGGCCGAGACCGGCAGCCAGACGCCGGCGGCGCAGTGGCGCACGATCGCGTTCCTCGAGGAGCGAGGGCCGCTGCGACTGGGCGAGCTGGCGGCTCTCAGCCGCGTGACCCAACCCGGCATCACCCGGCTGACCGGACAGATGGCCGACGCGGGCCTCGTCGAGCGCACCGCCGACCCGGCGGACTCGCGCGTCACCGTGATCTCGCTGACCGATGCCGGCAGCGCGGCGCTCGATCAGTGGCGCACGCAGCTGACGGCCGCCCTCGCTCCGCGCTTCGACGACCTCGATGAGAGGGAGTGGGAGGCGCTGCGCACGACGGCGGCCGTGCTCGCCCGCAAGACCGGCGCGCTGGAGGCCACCCGATGAGCCACGCGAGCACGGGATCGGTGTGGCGTCAGCCCAAGGCCGTGTGGGCGGTCGCGTTCGCGTGCGTCGTCGCCTTCATGGGCATCGGCCTGGTCGATCCGATCCTTCCCGCCATCGCCGAGTCGCTCGAGGCCTCCCCCGTCGAGACCGAGCTGCTGTTCACGAGCTATCTCGTCGTGACGGGTCTGGCGATGTTCGTCACCAGCTGGATCTCGAGCCGCATCGGCGCGAAGGCGACGCTGCTGATCGGTCTCTCCCTCATCGTCGTGTTCGCACTGCTGTGCGCGCTGTCGGGCAGCGTCGATGCGATCATCGGCTTCCGCGCGGGGTGGGGCCTGGGCAATGCGCTGTTCATCTCGACGGCTCTCGCGACGATCGTGGGAGCCGCCTCCGGTGGCAGCGCAGCGGCGATCGTGCTCTATGAGGCAGCGCTGGGCCTCGGCATCGCCGTGGGGCCCCTCCTGGGCGGCATCCTCGGCGAGGTCAGCTGGCGCGGGCCGTTCTTCGGTGTGGCGGCGCTCATGGCGATCGCCTTCATCGCCATCGTGGTGCTGCTGCGCACCGATGCCGAGACCCGTCAGCCGATCCCGTTCTCGGCGCCGTTCCGCGCCCTCGGGCGCCCCGCGCTCGCGGTGCTGGCGGCGGCCGCGGTCTTCTACAACATCGCGTTCTTCGTGCTGCTCGCCTTCTCGCCCTACCCGCTCGGGTTCGGGGCGATGGGCATCGGCCTCACCTTCTTCGGTTGGGGCGTGGCGCTGGCGATCACGAGTGTCTGGGTGGCGCCGCTGATGCTGCGCCGCCTCGCCCGCACGACGGCCATGCTCATCGTGCTTCCGCTGCTCGCGATCGATCTGCTGGCGGCGGCCGTGCTCTCGGCGGACCCTGCGGGGCTCGTGGTGTGCATCATCGTCGGCGGCCTGCTCCTGGGCCTGATGAACACGATCCTCACCGAATCGGTGATGGAGGCCACCGATCTGCCCCGGTCGGTGGCCAGCTCCGCCTACTCGGCGGTGCGGTTCCTCGGCGGTGCCGCCGCTCCCCCGATCGCGACGCTGCTGTGGCACGCCTACGGCCCCGCCGTGCCGTACGTGTTCGCCGCGTGCTCGATCGCCGTGGCTGCCGCCGTCATCGCGTTCGGCCGCCGGGCGCTGGCGCGCATCGACGAGCGCGAGGCGGATGCTGCCGAGGAGGCCGTCGCGGTGCTCATCGGAGACGCCGCGTAGCGGCATCCGTCCGGGAGATGCGAAAGGGACCCTCGTGGAGGGTCCCTTTCTGCGTGGTGCACCCCCAGGGACTTGAACCCTGAACCCACTGATTAAGAGTCAGTTGCTCTGCCGATTGAGCTAGAGGTGCGGATCGATCCGCCGTGGCGAACCGAGGACCAACGTTACCATCACGATTGCGTCTCCCGAAATCGGCGCGACCCCGGGCGCGTCTACCATGGTGGTTGTGACTGCTCCCCCCTCGACTGTGCGCTTCGATGCGCCCTACGACGGGGATCTGTCGGCCGATCTGGAGCTCGCGCTTCGCCTTGCGGATGCTGCCGACGCGGTCGCGATGGCCCGCTTCGACGCACCGGACCTCGACGTGCAGCTCAAGGCAGACGCGACGCACGTGACCGAGGCCGACCTCGCGACCGAGCGGGCGATCCGTGATCTGCTGGCCGCCGAGCGCCCCGAGGACGGCGTGTTCGGTGAGGAGTTCGGCTCCGCAGGGTCGACCGAGCGCCAGTGGATCATCGATCCGATCGACGGCACCGCCAACTACCTCAAGGGCATCCCGATGTGGACGACGCTCATCGCGCTCGTCATCGACGGGGTGCCCCGCGTCGGCGTCGCCAGCCAGCCCGCGATCGGGCGCCGGTGGTGGGCAGCCACGGGGCTCGGCGCATGGACGAACTCCACGGCCGGACCGCGCCGCATCCGGGTGTCGGCCGTCGCCGACGTCGCCGAGGCGTCGGCGAGCTTCCAGAGCATCACGCAGTGGCGCGAGGTCGGCCGCACCGACGCGCTCCTGCGGCTGACAGACGCGGTGTGGCGCGATCGGGGCTACGGCGACGCGTGGCCCTACATGCTCCTGGCCGAGGGGCGTCTCGAGTTCGTCGCCGAGTTCGGCGTGAAGGAGTACGACATCGCCGCCCTCGTGCCGATCGTGCACGAGGCCGGCGGACGGTTCACCTCGTACGACGGCGACGACACCCTCTCGGCACGCTCGTCGCTCGCGACCAACGGCCGCCTCCACGATGACTTCCTCGATCTGCTGCACCGCCCATCGACGCCCCCGGAGCCCACTGAATGACTCGCACGACGTCTCGTCTCGGCCTCGCACTCACGCTCGCTCTGACGACCGCCCTCGCCACTGCCTGCAGCTCGACCGCGCCGGAGGCGGTGGAGACGACCGCCGCACCGACGGCAGCGGCGACGACGGCCGCGCCGACCCCCGACGCGACCCCCACCGAAGAGCCCGTCTCGTCTGACGCGCCCACCTGCGAGACGATCATCCCGGCGTCGACCGTCGCGGAGTTCGAGGACCTCGAGTGGACGGCCCAGGAGGAGCCCTTCGTGCTCGCGGGTGACGAGATCACCGGTGGCCTGCAGTGCAAGTGGGGCGACCTCACGGCGGCGACCGACCACATCCAGATGTTCGGTTGGGCACCCATCGACGAAGCCGATGCGATCGCGGCGCAGGACCAGCTCGTCGCCGACGGGTGGAGCCTCGAAGAAGGCGACGAGGGGATCTACGTCACCGAGAGCGCCGAGACGGCCATCTACACCGACGACGACGGCTACGGGTGGACCTATCTGTTCGGCGACGGCTGGGTGAAGTTCGCCGACACGAAGCAGAGTCTGCTCCTGGTCGAATGGCCGCAGGCCTGACCCGTGGCGATCGGGGCGACGGTCCACACCTTCGCGGTGGAGCTGGCAGACGTCGACCGCGGGGTCTACGAGCAGCTCTCGCTGCGCGTGGCGCAGCATCCGTCTGAGACGGGCGTCTTTCTGCTCACGCGGGTGCTCGCCTATTGCCTCGAGTACGAAGAGGGCATCGCCTTCAGCGAGGGGATCTCGGCCACCGCCGAGCCGGCCGTGTTCGTACGCGATCTCACCGGCGCGCTCCTGGCCTGGATCGAAGTGGGCGCGCCCGATGCCGCTCGACTGCACGACGGCAGCCTCAAAGCAGACCGCGTCGCGGTCTACACGCACCGGGAGCCGACGCGCCTCGCCGCCGGCTGGGCGGGTAAGCGCATCCACCGAGCCGACGAGATCAGACTGCGCAGCTTCGACCAGGGCTTCGTCGAGGCCGCCGCCGCGGGGCTCGAACGTCGCAACAGCATGACTCTCTCGGTCACCGAGAGTCAGCTGTATCTCGAGCTCAACGGCGCCACCTTCGACAGCGCGCTGCACGAGACCGCCATCGCGTGAGGCGCTCAGGTCTGGCGGCGGATGAACCCCATCAGCCAGGCGATGACACCGACGATGAGCAGCACGAGGCCGATCCACAGCAGGAACTTCGCCGCCTCGACGAAGACGCCCAGCAGAAGCAGCACGATGCCGACGATGATCAGCAGGATCACGAGTGAGGTCATGATGAGACTCCATCACATCGGCGCACGCGTGTACCGGGGGTTGACAGCAGCGCTGCCGCTTCGGTAGCGCACTCGCCCACGGGCACTCGTGCCGGTAGCGTCGGATCGGCGGGACGCATTCGGCAGGAGGATCGCTGTGGAGAAGTTCGACGTGATCGTCGTGGGGGCCGGCGTCGCGGGCCTCACCGCCGCACGGCTGCTCTCCCGAGCGGGGCGCAGCGTCGTCGTGCTCGAGGCTCGCGATCGCATCGGCGGACGGGTGCACACCGATCGGTCGAGCGGGCTCGCGACCGACCTCGGTGCCTCCTGGATCCACGGCATCGACGATTCGCCGGTTGCGGCCGCGGCAGCGGCCTTCGGCATGTCCACCGTCGAGTTCACGGTGGGCAGCTACCAGCCCGACAGCCGACCGATCGCCTACTACAACCCCGACGGCGAGCGACTGACGGATGCTGACGCCCAGCGCTTCGCCGACGACGTGCACGCGCTCGATGCCGAACTTCTCGGCGTGGTCGCCGCCTCCGCGCCGGACGCCTCGTATCGCGATGTGACGGACGCTGCTCTGGCCCGGATGGGCTGGGACTCCGAGCGCACGGCGCGGGTGCGCGAGTACCTGGAGCACCGCTCCGAGGAGCAGTACGGCGCCTGGATCGATGACCTCGCCGCGCACGGCCTCGATGACGATCAGGTCGAGGGCGACGAAGTCGTGTTCCCGGGCGGCTACGACCGCCTGCCCGAGCACCTCGCCGCAGGCATCGACGTGCGGCTCGGACACGTCGTCGCCGCGGTGCGATGGTCGCCGTCCGGAGCTGTGGTCGAGACCGCCGACGCGGCGTTCTCCGCCGGCAGCGCAGTGGTCACGGTGCCCGTCGGGGTGCTGCAGTCGGCGGACTTCTCGATCGACCCGCCCCTCCCCGAACCGGTCGCCGGGGCCCTGTCGCGGCTGCGCATGAACGCGTTCGAGAAGATCTTCGTGAGCTTCGACGAGAAGTTCTGGGAGGACGACGTGTATGCGATCCGCCGGCAGGGTCCGCGGGCCGCGTGGTGGCACTCCTGGTACGACCTGACGGCCCTCCACGGCGTGCCGACGCTCCTGACGTTCGCCGCGGGCCCGGCGGCCGTCGAGACCCGCCAGTGGAGCGACGAGCAGGTGGTGGCCTCGGTGCTCGAGGGCCTGCGCGAGCTGTACGGCGACCGGGTCGGGGTGCCCATGCAGGTGCGCCGCACGGCCTGGCAGGACGACCCGTTCGCGCACGGCGCCTACGCCTTCATGACCGTCGGCTCCACCACGGCCGACCACGATGAGCTGGCGACACCGATCGGGGGCGTGCTGCATCTGGCCGGCGAGGCGACCTGGACCGATGACCCGGCGACGGTCACCGCGGCGCTGATGTCGGGGCACCGTGCCGCCGAGCGCGTGCTCGGCCGAGAGATCCCGATCGCCGAGATCTGGGCGGGCGACTGAGGTTCCTCCTCAGCGGGGCAGGAAGTTCTCGCGTGCCAGCGGCGCGATCTCGAGTTCGTCGGTCTCGCCCGCTCCGACCCAGCGCAGCTCGTCGATCTCCGCCGCGATGACCGGCACCTGAGCGCCGATGGCGACCTCGAACACATCGGCGACCACCGCGAAGCCCGGCTCGTTGGCGGCCGCGGCGGTGAACTCTCCCAGCGGCCGCAACGAGCCGGCATCCAGCACCAGACCGAGCTCTTCGGCGAGCTCGCGCCGCAGTGTCTCGGCGGGCGTCTCCCCCGGCTCCGGCTTGCCGCCCGGCTGCATGAACGCCGTCGTACCTGCTTTGCGCACCAGCAGCAGGCGGCCTCCGGCGTCGACGATCACCGCCGCCGAGACGCGGATGCTGCGGGCTGCGGTCGGATCGTCGAGGGTGCTCACCGCAGCACGCTAACAGCAGTCGTCCACCTCGCCCGCCGTAGAATCGGGTGTGCCTCCCGAGACCCCCGCCGAATCCGCGCCGACCCGCATCATCGATCCCGCCGACCTGGCGACGACCCTGCGGGTGCTCGAGAGCATGGCGGGCCTCGACGAGACCCACCCCGATTTCATCGCGGTGCGCCGGGGCACCGCCCAGATGTTCCGCGCCGTCAAGCGCCACCGTCGCCGCGAGATCCGCGAAGCCGCCGCGGCCGCCGACAGGGCTGTCGTCGCCGCCACCGCCACGGGGGCGCCCGACCGGATCGACGACGAGACCCGCGGCATTCCGATCTCCACCTCGACGACCGCGCCGACCGCCGGGACGCTCCGCAAGGCGCGCGACTGCTACATCTGCAAGCAGCCGTACACCGTCGTCGACGCGTTCTATCACCAGCTGTGCCCCGACTGCGCGGCGATGAGCCACGCCAAGCGCGACGCCCGCACCGACCTCACCGGCAAGCGGGCGCTGCTGACCGGCGGCCGCGCCAAGATCGGCATGTACATCGCGCTGCGGCTGCTGCGCGACGGCGCGCACACGACGATCACGACGCGCTTCCCTCGCGACGCCGTGCGGCGATTCTCGAGCCTGCCCGATGCCTCCGAGTGGCTCGACCGGCTCAAGATCGTCGGCATCGACCTGCGCGATCCCGCCCAGGTGCTGGGCCTGGCAGACGACGTCGCCGCGGCCGGTCCTCTCGACATCCTCATCAACAACGCCACCCAGACCGTTCGCCGCTCCCCGGGCGCGTACCAGCCGCTCGTCGATGCCGAACTCGCACCGCTGCCCTCGGGGCCGCTTCCCGAGCTCGTGACCTTCGGGCACACCAACGACCAGCATCCGCAGGCGCTCGAGCGCTCGGTCTCGGCGCACCCGATCCTCGCGGCGGCCGCGTCGCGGGCCGACGAGCTCACCGAACAGGCGATGGCGGCGGGCTCCAGTTCGCTCGAGCGGCTCGCCGCCGGCACGGCGATCGACGCGGGCGGGCTCATCCCCGACGTCGATCACGTGAACTCGTGGACGCAGCGGGTCGAAGACGTCGATCCCCTCGAGATGCTCGAGGTGCAGCTGGCCAACACGACCGCGCCCTTCCTGCTGATCTCCAAGCTCCGCCCCTCGATGGCGGCCAGCACCGCCCGGCGCACCTACATCGTGAACGTCAGCGCCATGGAGGGCGTGTTCAACCGCGGTTACAAGGGCCCCGGGCATCCGCACACCAACATGGCCAAGGCGGCCGTGAACATGCTCACCCGCACGAGCGCGCGCGAGATGTTCGAGAGCGACCGCATCCTGATGACGAGCGTCGACACCGGCTGGATCACCGACGAGCGCCCGCACTACACGAAGGTGCGTCTGGCTGAAGAGGGCTTCCACGCGCCGCTCGACCTCGTCGACGGCGCCGCCCGCGTGTACGACCCGATCGTCCGCGGCGAGGCCGGTGAAGACCTGTTCGGCGTGTTCCTCAAGGACTACGCGCCGGGCCAGTGGTGAACCGCATCCGCCTGCCCGAGGTCGGCCACCGGGTGGTGGTGCGCTACCTCCTGCCCGACGGGATGGCGACCGACGCCCTCGGCGAACTGCTCAGCGCGGATGCCGAGACCGTGGTCGTCGACGGCAAGCGGGGCATCGAGCACATCCCGCGCGAGACCATCGTCGCCGCGAAAGAGGTTCCCCCTCCTCCGGCGCCCCGCCCGCTACCTTCGATCGAGCCTTGACGACCGTCCACCTGTCGGATCGGTGGGGCGGATGCTGCGTGCGAGCGCACTCCCGGCGCCACCGGCCCCGCGGCTCCGACGCCTGAACGGGATCCGCGGGGGCCGTGAGGCTCAGAACTTCAGCAGCACCTTGCCCGCACGCCCAGGGGCGTCACTGACGGCGACGGCCGCGCGCACCTGGTCGAACGGGAACACGGCCTCGACCGGCAGCTGCACCTGGCCCGAGCCGATGCGCTGCACGAGTTCGCCGAACAGCGCGGCCCGCGCCGCGGCATCCATCGAGGCGCTCACCTTGCTGCCCCAGAAGCCCTTCACGACCGCCTGCTTGAAGATCAGGTCGCCCGAGCCCAGCTCGAGGGTGGGCGAGGCCATCGCGCCGAACGAGACGAGCGTGCCGCCCTCGCCCAGCAGCGACAGCAGGTCGCCGGCCGCGCTCCCGCCGACCGAGTCGACCGCCGCCCGAGTCGCCGCGCCGTCGAGCACGGCCGCGGCGCGTTCCCGCCAGTCGGGCTGCTCGGTCGAGACGACATCGTCGATGCCGGCCTCGGCGAGCTCCGCGACGCCGGCGTCACGACGCACCAGCCCCAGCACGCGTACCCCGCGGGCCGCGGCGAACTGGGCGAGCAGGCGCCCGACGGCGCCGTTCGCGGTGTTCTGCACGATCCAGTCGCCCTCGTGCACCTCGAGGAACTCGAGCAGGCTCAGTGCGCTGAACGGCATCGACACCAGCTGGGCCGCGGTCTCGTCGGAGAGCGAGTCCGGCACCGGGATGAGCGCCTTCGCATCGGCCACGAAGTACTCTCCCCACACGCCGAACGTGCCGCCCGTCGCGACGCGGCGTCCGACCTCCAGGCCCTCGACGCCTTCGCCCACGGCATCGACGATGCCGACCGCCTCTGTTCCGGCGGCGGCCGGGAGTTCGGGCTTGTAGCCGTAGGTGCCGCGGATCGTCCACAGGTCGTGGTTGTGGATCGGAGAGAGCAGCGTGCGCACGCGCACCTGCCGCGCACCCGGCTCCGGCAGGTCTCGGTCGACGACGTCGAGAACCTCGGCCGGGTCGCCGAAGGTGGAGTGACTGAGTGCGCGCATGGTGGTGCTCCTTGGGATCGTGGCCGGCGGGGTGGCGACAGGGCCGTCTTCCAGTCTCCCCCGCATTCGCACACCGAGGGCCGATCAGGTGGAGCCTCTTTCGCGCGGCCCGCAGAACAGCCGTGCGCGCACGCAACAAGGCCCCGGGTTCTGCACAGATGCGCAGAGCCCGGGGCCTGAACTCGTGACAGCGGTTGAGTGGAGATGGGGGGAATCGAACCCCCGTCCATCGCTGGGATACTGCGGATTCTCCGGGCGCAGTCTGTAGAGGCGTTCTGCTCGGCTCCGACCTTTGTCACAGACACCTAAGTCGACGAGCCCAGCCTGATAAGAGTCCCGCGTGACGCTCAGGCGTCGTCACGCAGCAAGATCCCTAGATGACGCCAAGGACCGTGACGGGATCAGTCACGGATTGACGGACTCGGGCTCGCTGCTCAGGCAGCGAGGGCGAAGTCGGACTGCTTCTTTTCGGCAGTTATTGGTTTGCAGGGGGCGTTCACGAGATAACCCTGCATCCTCGGCCCGCTTCACGCAGATTCACAGGCGATGTCGAAACCGATCATCCCCGTGGTGCCCTGTCATGCAGGGCTGACCTCTTCGCAGAGGGCCGCTGTCACGCTGTGGAGTTGTCGATCCTGGGGAGCTGTCGCACCCGAGCGTCCCAGAATACAACGAATCCGCGACACCGGCCATTCCGGCACGGGTCCGCGGTCGCCGCCTGGGTAATGTCATCGGGTGAGCACGAAGAACCTCTGGATCGTCGCGGGCGCAGCGGTCGCCGTCGTCGCAGCGCTGATCATCGCCCTGGTCGCTTCCGGCGCGGGCGCGCCCGCACCCACGCCGACTCCGACCGTGAGTGCCACGCCCACGCCGACGCCGTCGGCCACGACACCGACGCCCACGCCGACCCCGACGCCGACCGATTCGGGCGCGCCGCAGGCGGAGGGCACCTGCCAGAACACCGCGACCCCCGAGTTCCTCGCGATGATGGACGACCGCGAGTGGACCGTGAAGAACACGGCGGGCCAGGAGTCGGGCGCGAAGCCCTTCGCCGTCTTCCCCGATGGCAGCCCCGACGGCTGGATCTCGTGCCGCTGGGCGGCCGATCCCGATGCGGCCACCGACAACATCATCGACCTCGCGTGGGCGCCGTTCACCGTCGACCAGATCGACGGCGCCACGGCGGCGCTCGACGCCGAGGGCTACAGCCACAAAGACGGCGGGGCCGGCGGCATCCTCTACGTCTACGACGACGAGTCGGGCGGGCCAGAGGGCGACGCCTACCTGTTCACCCAGTACGACGTGCGGTGGGCGATGACCGAAGAGGAGCTGGGCTTCATCCAGGCTCCGGCGGCCCAGTGACCGGCGGGGTCGTCGCCCGTCCGCACGTCGCGGAGCGGCTCGCGAAGCTGATCCAGCAGCCGACCGTCTCGGCCGAGCGCGAGACCAGAGGCGACGCGCCCTTCGAGGCGCTCATCGCCCTTCTTCCCGAGCTGTACCCGCTCGTGCACCGCGAGCTGAGCCTCGAGCGGGTCGGGCCCTCCGGCCTCCTGTACCGCTGGGCGGGAGTGAGCGCGCAGCATCCGCTCGTGCTCATGGCGCACTACGACGTCGTGCCGGTCGACCTCACCGACGACTGGACGCATCCGCCGTTCGCCGGCGTGGTCGAAGACGGCTGGGTGTACGGGCGCGGCGCGCTCGACGACAAAGGACCGCTCGTGGTCGTGCTCGAGGCCGTCGAGAATCTGGTGGCCGCGGGCTTCACGCCCGCTCGCGACGTCTACCTCTCGTTCGGCGGGGACGAGGAGGTGTTCGGTGCGAGCGCCGAAGCCGCCGCCGCGCTGCTGGCCGAGCGCGGCATCGAGCCGTGGCTCGTGGTCGACGAGGGCGGCGCCGTCGTCGATGCGCCTCTGCCGTTCGTCCGAGGCCAGGCGGCGATGATCGGCGTGGGCGAGAAGGGCATCCTGACGCTGCGGCTGACCGCACGCGCCGACGGAGGGCACGCCTCGGCTCCGCCGCCGCTGACCGCCGTGGGGCGCGTCGCCCGGGCGGTTCACCGGCTCACCCCCGGCACTTTCCGCCCGCGCGTGCCCAGGGCGATCTCGCGGATGCTGCGCCTGCTCGCCGATCGAACGCCGGGGCCGGCGCGGCTGCTCTATCGCGCCCTCGCGGCCGCCCCTCCGGTCACGGCGCGGGTGCTGGCCGCGATGGGCGGGGAGCCTGCGGCGATGGTGCGCACGACCGTCGCCGCCACGATGCAGTCGGGCGGCACCGCCGACAACGTGCTGCCCTCGCAGGCGTCGGCGACCATCAATCTTCGGATCGCGCTCGGCGAGACCGTCGAGTCCACCGTGCGGCGGGTGCGGCGCCGTATCGCCGACCCCGAGGTCGCCGTCGAGATCGTCTCCGGCGATGAGCCGTCGCCGGAGACGTCGGTCGACGGACCCCAGTTCGCGCTGCTGGCCGAGGCCCTCGGCGTCTCCCACCCGGAGGCCGCGGCGGTGCCCTATGTCATGATGGCCGCCACCGACTCTCGGGCCTTCCACCGCCGCTTTCCCGCAGTGTTCCGCTTCGCGCCCCTGGAGATGAGCGCCGCCCAACGCGCCGCCATCCACGGCGTCGACGAGCGCGTCGAGATCGCGGCCCTCGAGCGCGGCGAGCGGTTCCATCGCGAGCTCATCCAGCGGCTACAGTGATCGCACCCGCACCCCGCTTCAGAACGGAGCACCGATGACGCAGCGCGTCTCCATCGGCACGCTGGCAGGCGTCGTCGGCTTCCTGGCCTTCGTCGAGTTCACCTCCGGCGTGCTGCAGGGCTACTACACGCCCATGCTCACCGACATCGCCCGGCACCTGGGCATCCACGACGCCGACGTCAACTGGCTCGAGGGCACCCAGCTCATGCTGTCGGCCCTGGTCGTGCCCGCCTTCGCGAAGCTCGGCGACATGTACGGCCATAAGCGGATGCTGGTGATCTCCACGGCGGTGACGGCTGCGGCATCGCTGGCGCTGCCGTTCACCGACTCGTTCGCGCTGTTTCTGGCGGCATGGGCGATCCAGGGCTTCTACGTCGTGTGGCTGCCGCTGGAGATCGCGCTCATCTGGTCGCGCTCTCGCCGGATGGAGGGCCGCTCCGTCATCACGGCACGAGCAGCGGGGTTCCTCGTGGCAGCGCTCGAGGCCGGCGCCATCACCGGCGCTCTCGTGGGCGGCGCGCTGATCGACGAGCTCCCCCTCACGGTGGTGCTGCTCGTTCCCGCGCTGCTGGTCGTCGTCTGCTTCTTCGTCATCCTCTTCGGCGTGCGGGAATCGCCCGAGACCACGGGCGGGCGTCTCGACACGGTGGGTCTCACCCTGGTCTCCATCGCCCTGCTCGCCTTCACGGGCGGCCTCAGCCTGCTGCGCCTGAACGGCCCCGCCGATCCGTGGGCGTGGGCGGTCGTCGCGCTCGGCATCGCGCTGCTGGTGCCGTTCGCGCTGTGGGAGCTGCGCCACGACGACCCGCTCATCGACGTGCGGATGTTCCGCTCCCCCGCCCTCGGCCCGGTGTTCCTGACCGCCGGCCTTTTCGGGGTGAGCGTGCTCGGCGCGCAGGCGCCTCTTTCGACGTTCGCCCGCACCGACCCCGAGGTCTACGGCTACGGCCTGGGCACGACGGGGTTCGCGACATCGCTCATCATCGGGGTGTACCTCGTCGCGATGATCACGGGTGCTCTGCTCTATCCGCTCGTCTCACGGCTGCTCACCCCGCGCGTCACCCTCATGATCGCGGCGCTGCTGGTGGGTGTCGGGTTCCTTCTGTTCCTTCCCTTCCACGCCGCCTACGCGCAGGTCATCTCGAACATGGTGATCGTGGGCCTGGGCTCGGGGGCGCTGGTCGCCGCGCTGCCCGCTGCCGCAGCATCCGCCGCGCCACCGACACAGACGGGCGTCGCGACGGGCCTCACCAACTCGGTCAAGACCGTCGGCGGGGCGATCGCGTCGTGCGTGTTCGGCATCGCGCTGTTCCACGGCGCGACGGGCTCGGGCGTCGCCGCCGATGGCACCGCGGGCTCGTTCTCGGGGTACCTCACGGTCTGGGTCGTCTGCGGCGTGACCGCGCTGGTCGCCGCCGTGCTGCTGCTGTTCGTGCCCCGACGCGCCTTCACCGATGACGCGCTCGTCGCCGCCGAGTACAGTCAGCGATCATGAGCGACGTCATCATCACGGTGCGCGGAGAGCGCGAGCATCGGGTCGCGCCGGAACAGGCCGTCGCCCGCATCGTGGTGCGGGCCGACGGACCCGACCGCGGCGAGGTCGTCGAGCGGATGACCGCCGCCGCGACCGTGCTGCGCGACGATCTGACGGCGCGCAAGACGGCGGGCGGCATCGCGGACTGGTCGAGCAGGCGCGTATCGGTGTGGGCGGATCGCCCGTGGAACGCCGAGGGCAAGCGGCTCGCGCCGGTGCACCGCGCGTCGGTCGAGATCACGGCGACGTTCACGGATTTCACCGCACTGTCGTGGTGGCTCAGCGAGATCTCCGACCGCGACGAAGTCGCCGTCGAGGAGGTCAGCTGGGAGCTCACCCCCGAGACGGCGCGCCGCGTCGAGGCCGACGTCGCCGCATCCGCCGTGCAGGTCGCCGTCGCGCGCGCGACCGCCTACGCCGCCGCGATCGGGCTGACCACGGTCGTTCCCGAGCAGATCGCCGATCTCGGGCTGCTGTCGTCGGGCGGTGCCGAGACGGCGGCTCCCCGCATGATGAAGGCGGCGATGATGTCGGATGCCGGCGGCTCCGGCGCGCCGTTCGCCTTCGAGCCGGAGGAGATCACCGTCACCGCGGCCGTCGAGGCGCGCTTCCGCGCGCGCTGACGCCCGGCAGCGTCACTCGCCGAGACGGTTGCGCGAGCGCATGGCGCGTTCTGCCTCGCGCTTGTCCTGGCGCTCTCGCAGTGTCTGGCGCTTGTCCCACTCGTGCTTGCCCTTGGCCACCGCGATCTCGACCTTGGCCCGCCCGTCCGAGAAATAGAGCTTCATCGGGATGAGCGTGTACCCGCCCGCCGAGACGGCGTGCGAGAGCTTGACGATCTCGTCTTTGTGCAGCAGGAGCTTGCGGATGCGCTTGGCCGAATGGTTGGTCCAATGCCCCTGCGAGTACTCGGGGATGTGCACGGCGTCGAGGAACGCCTCGCCGTTCTGGATGTAGGCGTAGCCGTCGGCGAGGTTCGCCCTGCCCTGCCTGAGTGACTTCACCTCGGTGCCGGTGAGCACGAGACCCGCTTCGTAGATCTTCTCGATGTTGTACTCGTGGCGCGCGCGACGGTTGGTCGCGATGACCTTCTCGCCGCGTTCCCTGGGCATGGCCTTCTCCTGGGTCGTCGCCGCGCCCGGTGCGCGGCAGCCTGTCAGTCTATCCGACGCGCGGGCGCACTCAGGCTCGGAGCCAACGACGGATGGCGAACCCGGCCGAGAACGCGGCCAGCACGACGCCGATGCCGACGATCACCGGGATGACCACGGCGAGGTCGGAGACGCCCACCCACGTCGCGATGAAGGTGATGCGCTCGCGCAGGTAGTCGTTGACGCCGAACTCGACGATCCCCCACACCGCGACGCTGGCCAGGGCCGAACCGATGAGCGCCGCGAAGACGCCCTCGAGGATGAACGGCGTCTGGATGAACCGGTTCGAGGCGCCCACGAGCCGCATGATGCCGAGCTCGCGGCGGCGGGCGTACGCCGACAGGCGGATCGTCGTCGCGATCAGCAGCACCGCGGCGATGAGCATGAGCCCGGCGATGCCGACCGCGACGTAGGTGGCTATGGTCAGCGCGGAGAACATCGGCTCGAGGTAGGCCATCTGGTCCTGCACCTCTTCTACCCCGGCCATGCCGCTGAAGGCCTCGCGGATGACGTCCGACTGCGTCTGGTCGACGAGGTTGATGCGGAAGACGGCGTTGATCTGGTCGGCCGTGATGAAGTCCTCGTAGCCCTCGCCCAGCAGCTCCAGCGCCTCGGCGTACGCCTGCTCGTTGTCGAGATAGGTGTAGTCGCGGATGAGCGGGGCCAGCGCCGGGCCCTCCAGCTCGGTGCGCACCTGCTCGGTCTGCTCTTCGGTGGCGAGCCCGTCGGTGCAGGTGTCGGTCTGCGACACCGTGGTGCACATGTAGACCTCGACCTGGGCGCGGTCGGTCCAGAAGTCGCGCATCTGGGCGATCTGCATCTGCATGAGGATGGCCGAACCCACGAAGGTGAGCGAGACGAAAGTCACGAGCACGACCGAGATGACCATCGAGGCATTCCGCCGCAGGCCCGTGAATGCCTCGGAGAGGATGAGTCCGAATCTCATGAGGTGGGTCCTACGCTGTCGTCGGGGTCGGACTCGCCCAGGCCCAGCCGGTCGGCCAGCCCCAGCTCGTCGACGTCGACCTCGGGGATGTCCGCGATCGGGATCGGCGATGTCGTCGAGCGCGCGACCGCGTCGTCGGCGGATGCCGGCGCCTCAGGACGCGCCGGGGGTGCGGCATCCGTCTCCTCCGGCGGCGCGACGACCGCCGGGGCCGCATCGGCGAGGGCGACTTCTCGCTGAACCTCGAGCACGGCGGTGAGGGCCGCCACAGCGGCGGCACCCCGCTCGACGGCGGGGGTGAGCGAGGGGATCGCCGAGGTGTCGCCGTAGCCGCCGTGGCGCTCGTCACGCACCATGACGCCGTTCTTGAGCTCGATCACGCGACGCTGCATCTGATCGACGAATCCGGCCTCGTGGGTGGCCATGAGCACCGTCGTGCCGTTGGCGTTGATGCGCGCCAGCAGCTGCATGATGTCCACCGAGGTGGCCGGGTCGAGATTGCCGGTCGGCTCGTCGGCCAGCAGCAGCTGCGGGCGGTTGACGAGGGCGCGGGCGATCGCCACGCGCTGTTGCTCACCGCCGGACAGTTCGTGCGGCAGCCGCTTCTCTTTGCCGTCGAGACCGACCAGGGCCAGCACCTCGGGGACGGCCTGATGGATGAAGGCGCGCGACGAGCCGATCACCTGCAGGGTGAAGGCCACGTTCTGGAAGACGGTCTTGCCCGGCAGCAGTCGGAAGTCCTGGAAGACGGCGCCGACATGCCGGCGGAAGTAGGGCACCTTGCGGTTCGAGAGCGTGCGGAGGTCTCGGCCCAGCACGACGACGCGACCGTCGGTGGGGCGCTCTTCTCGCAGGATCAGGCGCAGGCACGATGACTTGCCCGAGCCGGATGCGCCGACCAGAAAGACGAACTCCCCGCGCAGCACCTCGAAGTCGACCCTGTCGAGGGCGGGTTTCGGGGAGCCGCGGAAGTTCTTCGTGACGTTCTCGAAGCGGATCATGGCCTGTCGAGCCTAAGCGGCCGCCCCGGTCACGCCCGCTGCGACACCCTTATTCGATCAGTCGTCGTCGTCCTTGCGCTTGCGCCAGCGGATGCCGGCCGAGATGAACCCGTCGATGTCGCCGTCGAAGACGGGGCTGGGGTTTCCGACTTCGTAGCCGGTGCGCAGGTCCTTCACCAGCTGCTGGCCGTAGAGGAAGTACGAGCGCATCTGGTCGCCCCAGCTCGCCGTGATGACGCCGGCGAGCTCCTTCTTCGTCGCCGCCTCCTGCTCCTTCTGCAGAAGCATCAGACGGGTCTGCAGCACACGCATCGCGGCGGCGCGGTTCTGGATCTGCGACTTCTCGTTCTGCATCGACACGACGATGCCGGTCGGCAGGTGCGTGATGCGCACGGCGGAGTCGGTCGTGTTGACCGACTGGCCTCCGGGGCCCGACGAGCGGAAGACGTCGACGCGGATGTCGCCCTCCGGCACGTCGACCTCCTGCGCTTCCTCCATCACGGGGATGACCTCGACGGCGGCGAAGCTCGTCTGCCGCTTGTCGGCGGAGCCGAACGGGCTGATGCGCGCCAGGCGATGCGTGCCGGCCTCGACCGAGAGTGTGCCGTACGCGTAGGGGGCGTCGATCTCGAACGTGGCCGACTTGATGCCGGCGCCCTCGGCGTAGGACGTGTCCATGACCTTGACGGGGTACTTGTGACGTTCGGCCCAGCGCAGGTACATGCGCATGAGCATCTCTGCGAAGTCGGTGGCGTCGTCGCCGCCGGCGCCCGAGCGGATCGTCACGACGGCCGCGCGGTCGTCGTACTCGCCGTCGAGGAGGGTCTGCACCTCGAGGTCGCCGATCACCTTCTCGAGCGCGGCGAGTTCACGCCGCGCCTCCTCGGCCGAATCCTCGTCCTCCATCTCGTTGGCGAGCTCGACGAGGACGTCGAGGTCGTCGAGACGCTGCTCGACCTCGGTGACCCGCTTGAGCTCTGCCTGACGGTGGCTGAGGGCGCTGGTGACCTTCTGCGCCTTCTCGACGTCGTCCCAGAGGTCGGGCGCGCCGGCCTCGTCGGAAAGGCGCGCGATATCGGCGGTGAGCGCCTCGACGTCCACCACGGCCTTGATGTCGGCGAAGGTGGTGCGCAGGGCCTGGATGTCGGCGGAGAGATCGAGTTCGAGCATGACACTCCAGACTAACGTGGATGCGGTGACCGACCGTGAGGAGCCGCTGAACCCGCGGGCGCTCCTCTGGCGCTTCGCGCCGATGATCTACGGCCCGACGGTGCTGTTCGCCCTCGGCGAGGGAGCCGTCATCCCGCTGATCCCGGTGATCGCCGCCGAGCTCGGCGCCGATGTGCCTGTCGCAGCCCTCATCGCCTCGGCGCTCGTGGTCGGCCAGCTCTGCGGCAATCTGCCGGCCGGCTGGGCCGTCGCCCGCATCGGCGAGCGGCTTACGATGGCTTTCGCGGGCGTCATCGCCGTGGGCGGCGTGGTCGCGATGGCCGTGGCTCCCGTGCTCGCGGTGTTCGCCGCGTCCGTCTTCCTCATCGGCTTCTGCGCGGCGGCGTTCGGGCTCGCGCGCCACTCGTTCATGACGACGCGGATGCCGCTGGCCTACCGCGCCCGTTCGCTGTCGCTGCTGGGCGGCACGTTCCGCCTGGGCATGTTCGTCGGCCCCTTCGTGGCGGCCGCGCTTCTCGCGATCTTCGGCGACGAGCACGCCGCGATCTGGTTCTTCGGCGCATGCCTGGTGGCATCGGTGCTGCTCGTGCTGCTCGGGCCCGACCCCGAGGCCGAGTTCGCCGATGCGCCGTCCGGCGCAGACCCGGCAGCGGCAGAAGACACCGGAGAAGCGGTGACCGGGTCGATCCCGACGGCACGCGGTGCGGGACGAGTGGGCGTGTTCGCCACGATGTGGCGGCACCGCGCGGTGCTCTCCCGGCTCGGTGTCGCGGCGGCGTCGCTGTCGGCGGTGCGGTCGGCCCGGCAGGTCGTGCTGCCGCTGTGGGGCGTGTCGATCGGGCTCGACGCGTCGACCATCGCGCTGGTCGTGGGCATCTCGGGAGCCATCGACTTCGCGCTGTTCTACGCCAGCGGGCAGGTCATGGATCGGTTCGGTCGGCTGTGGGCGGCGCTTCCGGCCATGGTGCTCATGGGCGGCGGCTTCATCGCCCTCGCCTTCACGCACGACCTCTCCTCGAACGCCATGTGGTTCGCGATGTTCGCCGCCGTGCTCGGCGTGGGCAACGGGCTGTCCAGCGGCATCCTGCTCACTCTCGGCGCGGATGTCGCACCACCGGCCGATCCTGCCCCGTTCCTGGGCTCGTGGCGCACCCTGACCGACGCCGGCGGCGCTCTGGCCCCGTTGCTGGTGTCGGCGGTGGCCGCAGCCACCTCGCTCGCGGTGGCGACGGGGGTCGTCGGGCTCATCGGCTTCGCCGGTGCCGTCGCCTTCGTGCGCTACGTGCCGCGGTTCGTGCCGCGCCCGCGGGAGTGAGTCAGCGCAGCGCACTGCGACTGGTCGCCGTCGACTGCAGCGCGATGCCGTCTGGCACGAACAGGGTGAGCACGGGCGGGCGCCAGGTGTCTGCGAGGGTGACGCGCGCCGAGGTGCCGTCGGGGCTGGCAGCGGTCACCACGACGGCTGCGGCGCCGGCCGAGGCCAGCAGAGCGGCCGCGCCGCGGGCGACGTCGGCGTCGGTGAGGCGCGCGTGCGGTTCGCCGCTGGAGACCTCGAGCGTGAACTCGTCGGCGGCGGCCAGGGCAGCGGCATCGGCCCAGCCGTCCAGCCGTTTCTGCGTCAGATACAGGCTCGTCGCGTCGACGCACACCAGGATCGCGGCCAGCGCGATGAGCGCGTAGGCGATCGTGAGGGGCAGGATGCTGCCGTCGTCGCGCGTCATCGGCTCCCCCACAGTCGAGAGATCTTCTGCGCCGACGCCGATTCGACAGCCACCGAGGCCAGGTCGGAGAGACCGAGCGCCTCGGGCACGAGCGGCAGGGCGACCTGCGTAGACACGGTGACGACGAGGGTCGCCCCCGCCCGCGGACACTCCCCGGCCGGGCGGCAGGTCAGCGCCACCTCGACCGCATCGGCGTCGAGCCCGTAGCCGTCGACGACCGAGGCGACGATCAGGTCGACCCGCTCGGCAGCCTCCGTCTCATCGGATGCCGTGGCCACGGCGCGCGCGACATGCCTCGCCGCGGCGTCGACCCCCATCGTCTGACCCTGGATCTGCCCCAGGGCGACGACGAGGTAGACCAGCGGCACCAGCAGCACGACACCGGCGAGGATGAACTCGAGCGCGGCCGATCCGGCGTCGTCAGTCCAGCGACTCGAGCGGGGCACGGGCGGTCACCTCCAGCATCCGACTCGCACCCAGCAGTCCCGCCAGCGGAAGCGTCGCACGAACGGTGACTTCGACCGCGGGCGCTCCGAGAGCCTCCGTGCGCCGCGCGCTCACGTCGGCGTCGTACGCGTCGCCCACCGAACGGGCGATGAGCGCCCGCGTGCGTTCGGCGCCCTCGGCGAGGGACGTGTCGGCGAGGGCGGCGTGGTAGGCGCCGTCGGACGCGGCATCGTGCAGCACGTTGCGCACGTACACGGCCAGCCCGAACTGCAGCACGGCGAGGGTGAGCACCGTCAGCAGCGCACCCACGAGCACGAACTCCACGGGGCTCGAGCCGCGCTCGTCGCCGAGCCGAGGCCGAGCCATGCGTCACAGACCCGAGACGCTCGCGATGGCCTGCTCGAACAGGCCGGTCAGCGCGGGGCCGGCCACCGCCCACAGCAGAACGACGATTCCTGCCGTCATCAGCGTGATGAGCACCCACCCGGGCACGTCGCCGCGCTCGTCGTCGAGCTCTGCCCTCAGCCGCGCGCGTGCGCGCACGAGTGCCTGCTCCAGTGATGCACGATTCATGTGCGTTCTCCTTTCCATCGGTCACCCGATTCCGAGTCGGAGCATGAACACGCCGGGGAACACGGCGATGAGGATGCTCAGCGGGAGGATCAGGAAGACCAGCGGGAAGAGCATGAGGATCTCCCGACGACCCGCCTGTTCGATGAGGCTGCGCTTGGCGTCTTCCCGTGCGTCGCCGGCCTGCGACTGCAGCACCTGCGCCAACGGTGCTCCTCGGTCGATCGCCGCGACCAGCTGATCGACGCTGCGGCGCAGCGCCGGCAGGTCGACGCGCTGCGCGAGCTCTTCCAGAGCGTCGGTCAGAGTCGAGCCGGTGCCGACCGACAGCAGGGCGACGCGCATCTCGGCTGCGAGCTGCCCCGCGCCGACCTCGGAGACGCGCCGCAGCGAATCTAGGATGCCTTCGCCCGCCGACAGGCACAGCGAGAGGAACTCGAGCACCGTGGGCAGCTCGTCGGCGATGCGGGCCGTGCGTGCGCGTGCCGCGCGCGTGAGCTGCAGGTCGCACGCGACGAGTCCCGCCACCGCCCCGAGAAGAGGAAGCAGAGCGGATGCGGGGCTCCCGGCGCCCGCCAGCACGAGCACCACGACGGTGACACCGCCGACGGCCAGTCCCGCGAGCGCCCAGGCGAGCCGGCGGGCACGGAAGGCAGCGGCATCCGCGGGCAGGCCCGCCTGACGCAGGCGTCGCTCGAGCGCCGGCGACGCCCCCGCAGCCCTGCTCCCGCGCGCGCGCCATCGCCGCGCGAGCGAGCGCACGTCGACTGCCGCCGCCTGCGGAAGCGACACTCCCCGCGGGTCGGTGACGTCGCGGATGTACGGACCGATGCGCCGCGCGAGCGAGGGGGCGCCCCACCGCGGTGCCGCAGAGAGCGCCAGCAGCACGCCCGCACCCAGCGCGGCGCCGAGGAGGATCGCGAGGGCCGCCGCCGTCATCCGAACCACCGCCGAGGCTCGGGAAGACGACCGACGCGCACCATCAGCCGGTAGGCCACCACCGAGACGATCGCGCTGACCACGATGAGCACGACGCCTTCGGCCGTCGCATACGCACGGGCCGCCTCTGGACGGGTGGACAGCAGCGCGAGGATCACCCAGGGTGCGGCGACCCCGAGCACCGCGGCGCCGCGCGTCCAAGACTGGCGGGAGTCGACCTCCGCCCGCAGCGCCGCATCGGCGCGCACCGAAGCCGCCAGCGACCGCAGCACCGTCGTCAGCTCGGTGCCGCCGACCTGGCGCGCCATCCGCAGAGTCTCGATCACGCGATCACCCACGGGGTCGGCCAGTGCGCCCTTGAGCGTGCGGGCACTGGAGTCGAAGTGCCCGGACGCGGCCAGATCGCGCGCGAAGCCGACGAAGGGCTCGCGCAGGGGGTCGGGGGCGGAGGTGGCCAGATCGGCCACGGCGTCGGGGAGCGATCGCCCCGCGCGCACCGAGGCGATGAGCAGGTCGCACACGTCGGGCCAGAGACCGCGCCGGGTGCGCACGAGGCGCGCGGCGCGGACGCGCAGCCAGGCGAGCGGAGCAACTCCGCCGGCGAGGGCCGCAAGACCGGCGAGCACCGGCACGGGGCTGATCAGCCAGGCGACAGCACCGGCCAGGGCAGCGGATCCCGCGCATGCGGCGGGCAGAGCGCCGCTCGGCGCCGCGTGCAGACCCGCGGCATCCAGCAGCGCCCTGGTCGCGTCTGCGCGCTCGTCCCGTGCGCGCGTCCGGACCTTGCGCGGCCACACCCACGGAGACACCACCAGCAGCACTCCGGCGGCGAGCATGGCACCCCAGACGAGGGTCATGTCGGCGCCGCACGATAGAGCGTGCGCGTCTGGATGACCCCGTCGACGACCCCCGTGGGCGCGACGATCTCGACGATTCGTCGCCGCCCCGAGCGGCCCTTGGCGCAGTGCACGACGAGGTCCACGCACGACGCGACCGCGGGCACCACGAAGCCCGCGTCGATGTTGCGCCCCGCCAGCAGCGGCAGCGCGGCGAGCTTGCTCAGCGCCTCGCGCGCCGAGTTCGCGTGGATCGTGGCTGCACCCGGCACGCCCGTGTTCAAAGCGAGCAGCAGGTCCAACGCCTCGGCATCGCGCACCTCGCCGATCACGAGTCGATCGGGCCGCATGCGCAGCGCCTCCTTCACGAGTCGCCGCAGCGACACCTCGCCGGTGCCCTCGAGGCTCGGCTGCCGACCCTGTAGCGACACGAGGTCGGCGCGGTCGACGGCCAGCTCGAAGGTCTCCTCCACCGTGACGATGCGCTCCTCCGGCGGGCACGCGGCGATGAGTGCTCCCAGCAGGGTCGTCTTTCCCGCGTGGGTCGCGCCCGACACGAGGACGCTGCGGCCTTCTGCCAGTGCGTCTCGGAGCATCCGCGCCACCTCGTCGGGGAGGGCGCCTGCGGCGACCAGGCCGTCGAGGTCGCGGTAGGCCGGGAGGAACCGCCGGAGGTTGACGACCCAGTGACGACGCGTGATGTCGGGAATGACCACGTGCAGCCGGGAGCCGTCAGGCAGCGACGCATCGACGAACGGCGAGCTGAGGTCGACCCGACGGCCGGTGGCATGCAGCATCCGCTCCACGAGGTCGCGCACGGACTCGTCGGTCAGGGCGAGCGGCACACGTTCGCTCACACCGCCGCGGGCGACGAAGATGCGATCGGGGGCGTTGATCCACAGCTCCTCGACGGTCGGGTCATCGAGGTAGCGCTGCAGCGGTCCGTAGCCGGCCACGACCGCGAGCACGTCGCGCACACACGCGCCCTCGTCGTCGACCGGGGCGACTCCGCGCGCCAGCGCGAAGTCGTTGTGACGGCGCACCTCGGCACGCGCCACCTGTTCCGCCGCCTGCGGATCGCGCGCCGGATCGATGCGCTCCTCCCGCAGCCGGTCGCGCACGCGCTCGGTCACGACGGCCGAGGGTGCCGCAGACGCGACGGGCGCGAGGCTCATCGCGCCATGATGCCAACGCGCTGCGCCGAGCCGCTGAAGTTATCCACAGCGATTCGGGGGGAATCCCCCACAGGAGACGCACAGTCGTCTCACTAGACTGATTCCACTCGCGGGAGTGGTGAAATCGGCAGACACGCAGGATTTAGGTTCCTGTGCCTTCGGGCGTGTGGGTTCAAGTCCCACCTTCCGCACGAGTCGTCGCTCACCACCCAGCCACCGCCGTATGACGGGACCACCCTTGCATCAGATCGCCCTGATCCCCTGGCTCGATCCAGAGACGATCATCGCCGCCGCCGGCCCCTGGGCGCTGCTGGTGGTGTGCTTCATCGTCTTCGCCGAGACGGGACTGCTCGTCGGCTTCCTGCTCCCCGGCGACACGCTGCTGGTGATCTCGGGGCTGCTCACGCACACCAACGACATCTTCGGCCTCAACATCTGGATCGTGGCCCTCCTGATCGCCCTGGCCGCCTTCATCGGCGGCGAGGTCGGCTACCTCATCGGCCACAAGGGCGGCCCCGCCGTCTTCGAGCGCAAGGAATCGGGGCTGTTCAGCCGCAAGAACGTCGAACGCACCAACGCCTTCTTCGAGCGCTACGGGGGTCTCACGGTGATCCTCGCCCGGTTCGTTCCGATCGTGCGCACCTTCGCCCCGGTCGCCGCGGGTGTCGGCCACATGCCCTGGCGCCGGTACAGCCTCTACAACCTCATCGGCGCGCTGCTCTGGGGCTTCGGCCTGGTCATGCTCGGCTACGTCATCGCCTTCATCCCGCCGGTCGCCTGGTTCGTTCAGGAGTACATCGACCTGATCCTCCTCGCCGCCGTCGGCGGAACGGCCCTCGTGACGCTGTGGCACTACTTCGCCGAGCGCCGCAAGGCGCGCGCCGAGACGGCAGCGGGCCTGCCCGCGGTCGATCCCGTCGTGACCGACGGCCCCGAGACGGAGCCCGGCAGCTAGGCCGACTTCTTCTTCGCGCCCTTCTTCTTCGACGGCGCGGATGCTGCCGCATCCGTCGCGCCGGTGCGTGCCGCCCGAGAGCGCTCGACGCTGGCCCGCAGCGCCTCCATGAGGTCGATGACCTCGCCCTGCGGCTCGTCGGCCTGCTCGCCGAAGGTCTCGGACGTGTCGAGCGCCTCGCCCTTCTCGAGCTTCGCCTCGATGAGGGTGCGCAGCTCCTGCTGGTATTCGTCGGCGAACTGCGAAGGATCGAAGTCGCTCGAGAAGCTGTCGACGAGCGACGCCGAGAGCTCGAGCTCCTTCGCCGAGATCTTCACGGGTTCGTCGAGCGCCGCGAAGGCCGCTTCGCGCACCTCGTCGGCCCACAGCAGCGTCTGCAGCACCAGCACGTCGTCGCGCACCCGCAGCGCCGCCAGCCGGGTCTTCTGCCGCAGCGAGAAGCGCACGATCGCGGTGCGCTCGGTCTGCTCGAGGGTCTTGCGCAGCAGCACGTACGCCTTCGGAGATGCGGAATCGGGCTCGAGGTAATAGGCCCGGTCGAGGGTCAGCAGGTCGACCTGATCGCTCGGCACGAACTCCACGACCTCGATCTCCCGGCTGCGCTCGGCCGGCAGCGAGGCGATGTCGGCGGAGGTCAGCACGACGGTGCGCTCGCCGTCGTCGTAGGCCTTGTCGATGTCCTGATACGCGACCGTCTGACCGCACACCTCGCACGTGCGCTGGTAGCGGATGCGTCCGCCGTCCTCCCCGTGCACCTGATGCAGCGGCACGTCGTGGTCTTCGGTCGCGGAGTACACCTTGACCGGAACGTTCACGAGTCCGAACGTCAGCGCACCCTTCCAGATCGCCCTCATGCCCCCAGTACACACTGGGAAGCCCCGCCGAAGCCAGGGGTTGCGCTCGCCCGTGCGGCGGGTCGCACGGCAGGATGAAGCCATGCCGGGCGAGCAGCTGGTCACGATCGAGGGGCGACGGCTGCGCCTGACGAACCTCGACA
The DNA here is from genome assembly GCF_025515205.1 of Microbacterium fluvii. Lineage (GTDB taxonomy): Bacteria > Actinomycetota > Actinomycetes > Actinomycetales > Microbacteriaceae > Microbacterium > Microbacterium fluvii. The sequence goes on from NZ_JAOPFX010000001.1 coordinate 1,355,279, forward strand.
AGGTGCTGTATCCGTCCACCGGCACGACCAAGGGCGAGGTGATCGACTACTACTCCCGCATCGCCCGGATGCTGCTGCCGCACCTCGCGGGTCGCCCCGTCACCCGCATCCGCTGGCCGGAGGGCGTCGACCATCCGTCGTTCTTCGCGAAGGACCTCGAGCGCGGCGCGCCCGACTGGGTGGCGCGGCGCGCGATCGACCACTCCGGCGGCGCCAAGGACTATCCGCTCGTCGACGGGCTGCCGACGCTCGTGTATCTCGCCCAGGTGGCCTCGCTGGAACTGCACGTGCCGCAGTGGCGCTTCGACGAGAAGGGACGGCGCGCACACCCCGACCGACTCGTGCTCGACCTCGATCCCGGCCAGGGGACGGGGCTGGCGGAATGCGCTCAGGTGGCACGCTGGGCGCGCGACATCCTCACCGGCATGGGGCTCGGGCCCGTGCCGGTGACCAGCGGCAGCAAGGGCATCCACCTCTACGCCCCGCTCGACGGCGCGCAGACGAGCGAGCAGGTGACGGCGGTCGCGCACGAGCTCGCGCGGGCCATCGAGGCCGATCATCCCGACCTCGTCGTCAGCCAGATGGCCAAGATCCAGCGCGGAGGCAAGGTGTTCATCGACTGGAGTCAGAACAACGGCGCCAAGACCACGATCGCGCCGTACTCGCTGCGCGGCCGCGACCAGCCGACCGTCGCGGCGCCGCGCACCTGGGAGGAGCTCGACGATCCTGAGCTGCGCCACCTCCTGCTCGACGAGGTGCTCGAGCGAGCGACGCGCGGCGACCTGCTGGCCGCGCTGAGGCCGCAGCCCACGGCATCCGCTCCGCTTGCCGCCTACATCGCCAAGCGCAGCGCGAGCGCCACGCCCGAGCCGGTGCCGGCGTCTCCCACCGCCGACGCGTCGGCACCCGCCGGCCGCCCACGGTTCGTCATCCAGGAGCACCACGCGTCCCGGCTGCACTGGGACTTCCGGCTCGAGCACGACGGCGTGCTGGTGAGCTGGGCCGTGCCCAAGGGGGTGCCCGCCGACTCGGGGCGCAACGCGCTCGCGGTCATGACCGAAGACCACCCGCTGGAGTACGCCGGCTTCGAGGGCCACATCCCCCGTGGCGAGTACGGCGCGGGCACGGTCACAATCTGGGACGCCGGCGACTATGACCTCGAGAAGTGGCGCGACGACGAGGTCATCGTCACAGTGCACGGCCGCCCAGGGGGGCCGCTCGGCACGGTGCGACTCGCCCTCATCCGCACGGGGGGCATCGGCGAGAAGTCGACCTGGCTGCTGCATCGCATGAAGACGGATGCGGCAGGCAGGACGCAGGAGGCCCTCACCCCCGCCGAGGCGGTCGCCACCGTGCCCGCGTCGGACGTGCGAACGACGCGGTCCCCGCGGCCGATGCTGGCCACCGGGGCGACGCCCGCGCTCGCCCGCAGCGCCGCGCGACGGTGGGGCGCGTGGGCGGAGGTCAAGTGGGACGGCATCCGGGCGCTCGGCGTGTGGGACGGCACGGCGCTGCGGCTGTGGGCCCGCAGCGGCACCGAGATCACGGCGCGGTACCCCGAGTTGACGGCGGGCGACCCGGGATTCGGGCCCGAGCCGGTCGTGCTCGACGGCGAGATCGTCGCCCTCGACGCGCAGGGCCGCCCGAGCTTCACGCGCCTGCAGAACCGCATGCATCTGACCAAGCCCCGTGAGATCGAGCGCGAGGCGCAGCGCACACCCGTGCGCTGGTTCCCTTTCGACGCGCTGGGTCGCGGCGACAGCGACCTCGACGATCTGCCGCTGCGCGAGCGTCGCGCGCTGCTCGAGCAGGTGTGCGGATCGACGATCCCGCAGATCGTGCTGCCCCCCGTGTTCGACGACGTCGACGACGCGCTCGCCGCGAGTGCGCAGTTCGGGCTGGAGGGGGTGGTGGTCAAGAACCCGGACTCCCGCTACCGCCGGGGGGCCCGATCGGATCAGTGGCTGAAGGTCAAGCTGACCCGCATGCAGGAGGTCGTGGTCGGCGGCATCCGACCGGGCCGCGGCGGACGCACCGGCGCCATCGGGTCGCTCCTGGTCGGCATCCCCTCCGCCGACGGCCTGCAGTATGCGGGCCGCGTCGGCACGGGCTTCGGCGAAGCCGCCCTCGCGCGCCTGGAGGGGATGCTGCAGCCCCTGCGCACCGACGAGAACCCGTTCGTCGGCGTTCCCGCCGCCGACGCGTCGGACGCGCTGTGGGTGCGTCCGGAGGTCGTCGGAGAGGTGGAGTTCGGCGAGCTCACGCCCGCCGGCATCCTCCGTCACTCCCGCTGGCGGGGCCTGCGGCCCGACAAGTCCCCCTCGGACGTGGTCGTCGAGAAGTGATCAGGCGTGCGCGTCGTTCTCGACGTGCCCGGCGGGCTCGAGCTGGAACGTCGAGTGGGCGACGTCGAAATGCTCTGCGAGGCACGACTGCAGCGTGCTCAGCAGCGCCGGCGCGTCGCCTGCTGCCAGGTGCTGCGGATCGACGACGACATGGGCCGTGAACACCGGCGCCCCTCGCGTGAGCTGCCACACGTGCACATCGTGCACATCGACCACGCCGGGCGCGGCGAGGATATGCGCGCGGATGTCGGCGACGTGCACGCCGGCGGGCGCGCTCTCACTGAGCACCGCGGCGACCTCGCGCAGCAGCGTCACAGCACGGGGCAGGATCATCGCGGCGATGAACAGCGATGCGACCGCGTCGGCCGGCATCCATCCGGTCGTCGCGATCACGATCGCCGCGACGATGACGGCGGCAGAGCCGATGAGATCGCCGAGCACCTCGAGGTACGCGCCGCGCACGTTGATGCTCGTGCGCTGGGCGGCGCTGAGCAGCCACAGCGACACGGCATTGGCGACCATGCCCGCGATAGCGGTCCCGAGCATGAGGCCGCCCTCGACCTCCGCGCGCGATCCGTCGAGCAGACGCCGGATCGCCTCCACGGCTACCCAGACGGCCAGCACGATCAGGATCACGGCGTTGATCGCCGCGCCGAAGACCTCGGCGCGCTGATAGCCGAAGGTGCGCCGGTCGTTGGCGGGGCGGGCCGCCACGACGCTGGCGATCAGGGCGATGACCAGGGCCGCGGCATCCGTGAACATGTGCGCCGCGTCAGCCAGCAGCGCGAGCGATCCCGACAGCACCGAGCCCACGATCTGCAGCACCATGACGACGCTCGTGATCGTAAGCGAGATCGCCAGCAGGCGACGATGGCTCGCCCCTCTGATCCCGTGCGCGTGCCCGTGCGCGTGGTCGTGCATGTCTTCAGGCTATTGCGGGCGCCCCCGTGCGGCGGGCGGGTGCAGCCAATCGGGAATGAGGACGATTATCGGTCGCGACCGAGCTGCTCCAGCAGCGGCACGAGCGCGGCGAACGCGCGCGCCCGGTGCGAGAGGGCGTTCTTCTCGTCGGCCGTCCACTCCCCCACGGTGCGCTCGGCGTCGGACGCCTGGCCGTCGGGAATGAACACCGGGTCGTACCCGAAGCCGCCCGCTCCTGCGGGCGAGGTCGCGAGCCGACCCGGCCACACGCCTTCGACCACGTGCTCGGCGGCATCCGGCACGACGAGGGCGATCGTCGAGACGAACTGCGCCGTCCGATGGGGGTCGGCGATGTCGCTGAGCTGGTCGAGCAGCAGCTCGAGGTTCGCGACGGCGTCTTTGCGGTGCCCGGCCCAGTACGCGGAGAACACGCCGGGCGACCCGCCGAGCACGTCCACGCTGATGCCGCTGTCGTCGGCGAGGGCGGGAAGCCCCGTGTGGGCGGCCGCCGCGCGCGCCTTGATGAGCGCGTTGGCCGCGAACGTCGTGCCGTCTTCGACCGGCTCGGGACCGTCGTAGCCGATGACCTCGAGGTCGGGGCGGGTGGCGGCCACGATCGCCTGGAACTCCTCGACCTTGTGCGGGTTGTGCGTCGCGAGCACGATCCGCGGCATCGTCAGCGCTCCGCCGCCAGCGCCGAACTCTGCAGGTCGCGCAGCTGTGCGCACCCGTTCACGCCCAGCTCGAGCAGCGCGTCGAGCTCGCGCTTGTCGAACGGCGCGCCCTCGGCCGTGCCCTGCACCTCGACGAACAGGCCACGGCCGGTGACCACGACGTTCATGTCGGTCTCGGCGCGCACGTCTTCGACGTAGGCGAGGTCGAGCATGGGTTCGCCGTCGATGATGCCCACCGAGACGGCGGCGACCGAATCGATCAGCGGGGTCGACTTCTGCGCGATGAACTTCTGCCTCCGGCCCCACTCGATCGCATCCGCCAGCGCCACGTAGGCCCCCGTGATCGCCGCCGTGCGGGTGCCGCCGTCGGCCTGCAGCACGTCGCAGTCGATCACGATGGTGTTCTCGCCGAGCGCCTTGGTGTCGACGACGGCGCGCAGCGCCCGCCCGATGAGCCGCGAGATCTCGTGCGTGCGTCCGCCGATGCGCCCCTTGACCGACTCGCGGTCGTTACGCGAGTTCGTGGCCCGTGGCAGCATCGCGTATTCGGCCGTCACCCAGCCCTTGCCCTTGCCGGTGAGCCAGCGGGGCACGCCGTTCGTGAACGACGCCGTGCACAGCACCTTGGTGCCGCCGAACGAGATGAGCGCCGAGCCCTCGGCCTGCGCGCTCCAGCCGCGCTCGATCGTGATGGGGCGGAGCTCGTCGGGTGTGCGCCCGTCGGCGCGGATGATCTCGGTCATGGTTCTCCTTCGGAAGCGGATGCCGTCAGCGCGGCAGATCGATGGCGCCCGTCTGCACGAGGCGCACGGTGCTGACCTCGCGCCCCATCAGCCGGTGCGCGAGGTGGAGGAAGTCGTCGGCGGAATCGCCCGTGGCCTCGTAGTCGTGCGCGGCCACGGCGTCGGGGCCGGCGAGCAGGTCGCGCGAGACGAGTTGGCGGTAGACGTCTTTGGCCGTCTCGGTGTCGCTCGAGACCAGCGACACGTCGGGGCCCATCACATAGCTGATCGCACCCTCCAGGAACGGATAGTGGGTGCAGCCGAGCACGAGCGTGTCGACGCCGGCGTGCCGAAGCGGTGCCAAGTACTCCTCGGCCACCGCCAGCACCTCCGGCGAGTCGGTGATGCCGGCCTCGACGAACTCGACGAATCGCGGGCACGCCTGGGCAAACACCTGCAGGTTCTCGTTGACTTCGAGCATGTCCTGGTAGGCCCGGGAGCCGATCGTGCCCGTCGTGCCGATCACCCCGATGCGGCCGTTGCGCGTCGTCGACATCGCCGTCCGCACGGCGGGGCCGATCACCTCGACCACCGGCACGTCGTAGCGCTCGCGCGCATCGCGCAGCATGGCGGCCGACGCGGTGTTGCAGGCGATCACGAGCATCTTCACGCCCTCGTCGACGAGGGTGTCGAGCACTTCGAGGGCGTAGCGGCGCACGTCGGCGATCGGCTTGGGGCCGTAGGGCGAGTGCGCCGTGTCGCCGATGTACCGGAGGGATTCGCGCGGCAGCTGGGCCGAGATCGCGCGTGCGACGGTGAGCCCGCCGACGCCGGAGTCGAAGATTCCGATCGGGGCGTCGTCCACGTCCCCAGCCTACGCCAGCGGGTACGCCCGCCCACGTCAGTAGGCTGACCGCATGAGCGCCTCCACCGCCCTGCTCACCGACCGCTACGAGCTCACGATGCTCGACGCCGCGCTGCGCGACGGCACCGCACAGCGTCGCTGCGTCTTCGAGCTGTTCGCGCGGCGCCTGCCCGGCGGCCGCCGCTTCGGGGTCGTGGCCGGCACCGGCCGGCTGCTGTCACTGCTGAGGGAGTTCTGCTTCGGCGACGACGAGCTGAAGTTCCTGCGCGACGAGAAGGTCGTGGATGCCGCGACCGTCTCGTTCCTCGAGGGCTATCGCTTCTCGGGCACGATCACCGGATATCGGGAGGGCGAGCTGTACTTCCCCGGGTCGCCCGTGCTCACGGTGGAAGGGACGTTCGCCGAGGCGGTGATCCTCGAGACACTCGCGCTGAGCGTGCTCAACCACGACTCGGCCATCGCCACCGCCGGGGCACGCATGAGCATCGCTGCGGGAGATCGGCCACTGGCGGAGATGGGCTCGCGCAGAGCCGGCGAGTCCTCCGCCGTCGCCGCGGCCCGCGCGGCCTACATCACCGGCTTCGGCGCGACGAGCAACCTCGAGGCAGGACGCCGGTGGGGCGTTCCGACGATGGGCACGGCTGCTCACGCCTGGACGCTGCTGCACGACTCGGAAGAAGACGCCTTCCGCGCGCAGGTCGAAGCGCTCGGCACCGACACGACCCTGCTCGTGGACACCTACGACATCGCCGAGGGCGTGGCCACCGCCGTCCGCGTGGCCGGCACGGCCCTCGGCGGCGTGCGCATCGACTCGGGCGATCTGCCGATCGTCGCCGCACAGGTGCGCGAGCAGCTCGACGCGCTGGGGGCCTCGCAGACCCGCATCACGGTGACCAGCGATCTCGACGAGTACGCGATCGCCGCACTCGCCGCCTCCCCGGTCGACGCCTACGGCGTGGGCACCTCGCTCGTCACCGGCTCGGGCACGCCCACCGCCGGCATGGTGTACAAGCTCGTCGCCCGGCAGGATGCCGCAGGCGGCTGGGTCTCGGTGGCGAAGGCCTCGGCCGACAAAAGCTCGAAGGGCGGTCGCAAGGCCGCCTTCCGCACCCTCGACGCCGGCACCGCGACGAGCGAGCTCATCGCGGTCTCGGACGGCTTCGAACAGCTCGAGACGGCAGCGGCCCATCCCGACGCGCGCGCCTTGCAGACGCAGCTGGTGGTCGAGGGCGAGATCGACACCACCGCGGAGGGGGCCGACGGCGTCGCGGTCGCCCGTGCGCACCACGCCAGGGTGCGCGAGGAACTGCCGGTCAGGGCGCTCGCGCTCAGCCGATCGGACCCGGCGATACCCACGGTCTACATCGACGCGTGAGGGCTCAGCCGACCATCGATTCGTAGATCTCTTTGCAGGTGGGGCACACCGGGAACTTCTCCGGATCGCGACCGGGGGTCCACTTCTTCCCGCAGAGTGCTCGCACGGGCTTGCCGGTCAGCGCCGACTCGAGGATCTTGTCCTTCTTCACGTAGTGCGAGAAGCGCTCGTGATCCCCCGGTTCGATCTGCTCTTCCTGGAGGAGCTCTTCGAGCTCGCGGTCGAGCGTGGCCAGTCCGCCCTGATCGGGGCTGTCTCCGGGGGTGCTCATGCCAGCCAGTGTAGCCGCCGGGCCCGCACCGAGGGCGGCTCAGGTCGACTCCGCGAACTCCATGATCCTGCCCGCACGCCGGCGGAAAACGACCGAGCCGATCGCGATGCCGGCCACGAGCGTGCCGACTCCGATGCCGATGCCCGCCCACATCGCGGACTCGGCCGCCTCGATGTCGTCGGTCAGCGCGATCCAGGCCCACCAGAGGGCCGGGGCGCACAGCGCGAGCGAGCCGAGCATCACCAGCGCCTGCGCGATGCCACCCGCCGAATCGAACCGCTGCGGCTGTCGAAAGGGGCTCTCCCCCGGCGGGGAGACGGCATACGGCGCTGCAGCCGACGCGATGCTCGAAAGCCCGAGGCCCGCACCGAAGAGCCCCGTGCACACCCCGATCATCGCGGGCAGCAGCGCCCACCTCCCGTGCACCGAGATCGCCAGCGGCATGACCACCGCCAGCGCGGGAAGGCCCACGAGCAGCACCGGCACGAGCCGCCCGACCCGATCCGAGACGCCTCGCACTCCCGCCGAGATGTGCATCCAGACCGCGGTCGAGTCATAGGCGAGATCGTTGTGCGGCAGCCAGCCCAGGAAAAGAGCGATGAAGGGCACCGGGATCAGTGCGACCGTCTGCAGCGGCACGCCCACGATCAACAGCGGCGCCATCGTCAGTGCGGCGGTGATCGGCACCACGACGAGATTCACGACGTAGCGGCGGTCGCGCAGCCAGTACATGAGGCTGCGCGCCGCGATGGCGCCGCCGGGGGTGCCGGGGGCGACGGCGAACCAGCCCAGCCCTCCGCGCTCTCGCGTGGCTCGTGGGCGCTCGGTCGTGGTCAGCAGCACCCGCACCAGCAGCATCCACACCAGCCACAGCACTACAGGCGATCCGATCGCCACCACTGCCGGCACCGTCGGATCTGCGCCCTCCGCGACGACGGCGGGAATCGCCCACGCCGCACCGAGCGGTGTGACCGCGAGCACATCGACGGCCTCGCTGAGCTGACTGGGCACCGTGCCATGCCAGTCGAGCGATGCGAGGAACACCCCCACCGGCACGACGACCACCACGATCGTCAGCGCGAACAGCCCCGACAGCTCGCGCGAGCGACGCTCGCGCAGGAACAGTGCCGTCAGTGCCATGCAGACCCGCGCCAGCAGCACGCACACGGCGATGCCGAGCGCCACGCTGACCCCGGCCAGCAGGGGCGAGACCCCGCGCTCGGTCCAGACGATCGCGACGCAGATGCCGACGGCGAGAACCACGAGCACCGGCACGCTCAGCGCGCCCGCCAGCGCGAGCGCCGCCGCGAGGCGTCGGGGGGCCAGTCCCAGCACAGCGAAGCGGCGCGGGTCGAGGGGGTCTTCGACCGCCGCGACGAGCGGCGCGAGGGCGAAGCCGAAGGCGACCGCCGATCCGCCCAGCACCGTCACGACGCGCACCACCTCGTCATCGTCTCCGCTCAGCCCCAGGACGGCCCAGCACGCGGCGCCGGTGGCGGCCATCAGCAGCACGAGGCCGGTGACCACCCTGGCGACGTGCCGGGCGTCGCCCCGCAGCGTGCCGATCAGCAGATCGAATCTCAGCCGGAGAACGTGTGCAGCCATTCCAGGCCCTCCACGTCGCTGAGGCCCCCGGCGAGCTCGACGAAGCGCTGCTCGAGTGTCAGCTCGCCGCGGACATCGTCGACCGTTCCCTCGGCCAGCACCTGTCCGGCCACGATGACCGCGACTCGAGTGCACACGCGTTCGACGAGGTCCATGCCGTGACTGGAGAGGATCACCGTGCCGCCGTGGGCGACGTAGGTCGACAGGATGTCGAGGATGACGGCGCTGGAGACGGGATCGACCGCTTCGAACGGCTCGTCGAGCACCAGCACGCGCGGCGAATGGATCATGGCGCCGGCGAGCATGATCTTCTTGAGCATGCCTGCCGAGTAGTCCGAGACGACTCGGCCCAGCGCATCGGCGAAGTCGAAGGCGCGCGCGAGATCGGCAGTGCGGCTCTCGACCACGGCGGGCCGCAGGCCCCGCAGCACGCCGTAGTAATAGAGCAGCTGCCGACCGGTGAGTCGATCGAACGTCCGCAGACGGTCGGGCAGCACGCCCAGCATCCGTTTCGCGCCGACCGGATCGGATGCCGCATCCACACCGGCGACGGTGAGTCGGCCGGCGTCTGGCCGAAGGAGGCCGGCGATCATCGAGAGCGTGGTGGTCTTTCCTGCGCCGTTCGGACCCACGAGACCGTAGAAGGTGCCCGCCGGTACTGTCAGGTCGATGCCGTCGACGGCGCGTGTCTCGCCGAACGACTTCGTGATGCCGCGCAATGCCAGTGCCGGCTCTCCGTCGGTCGCCGCAGGCGCCGTGAACACTTCGGCGACATCGTCGGCGTGGTCCGGGTTCGCCGCAGGCTGCGGCGCACCCGGCTCGATCTCGGGCAGTGTGTCGACTACGCCATCGGGCTCGACTGCGGCGTCGGGCTCGACTGCGGCCGCGGCTGCCGCCTGAATCCCGATCTCGACGTCGGCTTCGGGCGCGACCTCGGTCTCCGGGGCGGGTGTCGACGACTCCGGCAGCGGCGGCTGCGGAGGGATCTCCGGCAGCGGGAGCGGCGGCTGCGGAGGGATGTCCCGCGGCGGGAGCGGCGGCTTCGGGGGGATCACGAGGTCGGCCTCGGGAACGGTCGGCGTGGTCGCGGAACCCCCGGTCGACCCGGACTTCTTCTTCGGGGCCGGACGCGCAGCGGCCGGCTTGCGCTTCTTCGCCGGCGCCTTTCCCGCGCGCTGCGGCGCGATCCGCTTCGCAGCGGCCTCCGCCGCCACCTCGGGCTCGGTCTCATCGGGCTCGGAGGGCAGCGGGAGGGACGGCGTCACCGATCCAAAGTATCAACCGGAACCGGCACCGGCCAGGCTTGACGGACGGCCCGGAGTATGCCACCGCAGATCACGAAACCGCAACGGGCTGCCGCCGTTCTGGGCCTTCCCAGCCAGCGCCGCTAGCATGGGCGATGGCACGAGGGAGTGTCACATCGGTGAACACACCGCGACTTTCCCCACTTCAGGAGCAGATCCGTGACCATCCAGACCGTCATCCTCGCCGCAGGCATGGGCTCTCGGCTCGGACGCAGCCTGCCCAAGCCGCTCACTCAGCTCGGCGACGGCCGCAGCATCATGCAGCAGCAGCACGACAACATCCGCGCAGCCTTCGGCCGCGACGCCCGGATCACCGCTGTCGTCGGCTACCGCGCCGAGACGATCGTGGAGGCCTTCCCCTCCGCCGATTATGTCTACAACGACCGGTACGACCAGACGAACACCTCGAAGAGCCTGCTGCGCGCGCTCAGCGCGACCGGCAAGGCCGGAGTGCTCTGGATGAACGGCGATGTCGTCTTCGACCCCCGCGTCCTGGGACGTGCGATCGCGCTCATCGAGCAGCAGCAGTCGTTCGTCACGGTGAACACGTCCAAGGTCAGCGATGAAGAGGTCAAGTACACGGTGGATGCCGGTGGGCACATCGACGCGCTGTCGAAGACGGTCGTCGGGGGCATCGGCGAGGCCGTGGGCATCAACTACATCTCCGCGGCCGACAAGCGCGCCTTCGTACGGCACCTGCACCGCGTCGATGATCAGGACTACTTCGAGCGCGGTCTCGAACTCGCGATCGCCGAAGACGGGCTCAAGCTGCGCCCGCTCGACATCTCAGACCTGTACGCCGTCGAGGTCGACTTCGCCGAAGACCTCGAGCGCGCGAACCTGTTCGTCTGACGGCGGTCATCCAGCAAAGGCGCGGCGGCCGCGCATAGGATCGCACGCGTGGCAGAGAAGGTGCATCGCATCCACTCCCTCCCCGGTGACGCGCCGTGGGCAGGGGGTCTGCCGCCTGCGGGGTCGGACGAGCACCCGCTGACCGTGCGGGCCCTGGACCGCGTGCTCGCCGTGCAGCGACCCGCCGTGCTGGCGCACCTGCGCAGCATCCGCCTGCGACACCCCGGTGCGGGGCCGGCCGAGATCATCCGGCTGCTCGAGCGGCGTTACCTCGCCGCCGTGACCACCGGCGGCGCGGCCGTGGGCGCGACCGCCGTCGTCCCCGGGATCGGCACGGGCATCACCCTCACCCTGAGCGGTGTCGAGACCCTGGGATTTCTCGAGGCGTCGGCGCTGTTCGCCCAGTCGATCGCCGAAGTGCACGGCATCCCCGTCGCCGATCCCGATCGCGCTCGCGCGCTCGTGATGACCCTGCTGCTCGGCAGAGAAGGGGTCGACCTCGTCGCACAGCTCGCCGGGCAGGCCACGGGTCGCGGGCCGACACGGTCGGCGTACTGGGGCGAACTGGTCACCAGCACCCTGCCGCGGGCAGCGGTCGGACCGATGGTCGATCAGCTCAAGCGCGCATTTCTGCGCCATTTCGCGACCCGCGGCGGTGCATCGTTCATCGGCAAGGCGCTTCCCTTCGGCATCGGCGCCGCCGTGGGCGGCGCGGGCAACCACGTGCTCGGGCGCCGCGTCGTGGTCAACTCACGACGTGCGTTCGGGATCCCGCCGCTCGTGCTGCCACCGGAGACCGCTCCCCGTGAGGGGGCGACGAAGGTCGAGCTCAGCGCGGGGCGCGGCATCCGCCGCATCGGCGGGGCGGTGGTCGGCGGCATCGCGACCGGTGCGACCGCGGCCGGCGGTGCCGTCAAGAAGGCGGCGGCCGGGGTCGGTCGACGACGGGAGGTCACACCCCCATCGGACGACGACGCGGCCGCGCCCGGCGACTCCTCCCCATCTCGTCGTTAGTTCGGATTCTCCCCCGTCATCCGCATTCCGGCGCAACCGGACGCCTGCGGCGTCGGCTGCCGCTCCTAGCGTGCGGACATGCTCAGAGCGCTCGAATCCCCCGCCCCCGTCCGTCCGGTGCCCTGGCGCGCGGAGCGCGCCGCCGGAGCGCATCCCCGCGTGATCAACGCCGGCCGAGAGCCGCTAGATTTCGTGCGCGCGTTCATCGACGCCGCCCCCGTGCGCGCCACGGAGCACTGGGGCCAGGTGCTGCCGGGCGAAGCGATCGAGATCTGCCTGTGCGACGCCGACGTCGAGCGCACCGAGGCGATCGTCACGATCGCCTGGTTCCAGCCACGCGACGGCCTCGAGTACCTGTGGCGGCTCGTGCTGTGATGCGCCGGCCCGCACAGTGGGAAGATGGCGATATGGGAATCACGGCGCACCGCCCAGAAGACCCGACGGAATGGGCAGGACTGCCCAGCGAGCCCGTGCGGCGCACGACGCCCGCCGAGCAGCTCGACGCCGCGATCGAGGACGACGGCATGGGGCTCGTCACCGGAGGAGACGTGTCGTGGGTCGCCGTGCCCCTTGCCCCGCCTGCTGACGGTTCCGACGCCTCCGACCGGCCGGGTCCCCCGCGCTGACGCCTCCTCCACGGCCCGCACTTTCGACGGGTAGTGCCAGGATCCGCCGGCTCGCCCGCTCCAGGCCGCGGCGGAGTCCCACCATGGCGGGATGACCTCACCACCACCCGTCGTTCTGACATCGGCGACCGCCGCGGACTTCCTGGCCTCACTGCCGGCTCTCGCCGGCTGCACGACACGCGAGTCGCTGCTGATCGTGCCCTTCCACGGCCGCCGCACGCTCGGGGTCATGCGCTTCGATCTGCCCCAGCCCGACGACCCGAGCGTCCTGGACCACCTCGCCGCCGTCGCGATCGGGATGCTCTCGCGCATGTCCACGTGCGATGGCGCGGCCCTCGTCGTCTACTGCGGCATCGACTTCCCCACGGCGTGGCGGCGGTGGGAGCCCCTGCACCGCACGCTCGGCGGGCGCCTCGACGAAGCGGGCTTCGCTGTCATCGACGCGCTGTGCGTCGCGAACGACGGCTGGGGCAGCCGCTCCGCCCCGGTCGTGCCGCCCGGCGGCAGGCCGCTGCGCGAGATCGACGACAGCGAGATGACCGCCGCGCTGGCCGCGCACGGGCTGGCGGGACGACCAGGAGAGTACGACGCCGACGCGCAGCTGCCGCCTCCGGAGCGCAGCCGCGCAGCGCGGCTGGGCGAAGCGGTGGCGCGGCTGGCGGAACACGGGGAGGAGGTGGATGCCTTCGGCATCGTCTCCGCCGCTGGAACCGTCGACCCGGTCGCACTCGTCGAACGCCTGCTCCCGCGCGCGTCGCAATCCGGCCCGCTGCGCGAGCTCGCCCACCTGGTTGCGGCCTGCACCGTGCCGGCGACGCGCGATCAGATCATCCTGCAGATCGCGTTCGGCCAGGACATGTCACGGCGCGTCGCCCGCACGCACGCGCACCTGCACGACCTGCAGGCCCGAACGGGGGCATCGATGGACGACGTGGTGGCGAGCGAGACCGCGCAGGGCCGACCGCCGTTCGGGGACGATGGGACGCTGCTGATGGGGAGATCCGACCGGATTCCCGACGCGGAGCGCCTGCGGCAGGGCATCGCCCTGCTGCGACACGCGGCGGCGCACGTCGAGGGCCGTCACCGCGCCGGCGCGCTGTGCGTGCTCGCCTGGCTGAACTGGGCGATGGGCCGCTCGACCGTCGCGCTGCGCCATGTCGAGCAGGCCATGACGGCCGACCCTGCGCTCACGATGGCCCCGCTGCTGCGGCGGCTGTTCGACAGCGGCACCCTGCCCGACTGGGTATACCGATGTCGCGACGACGCGGCCGCGCCCGAGCAGATGCCCCGTCGCGCATAAGCTCTCACCGTGGCCCCCGCTCTCATCACGCTTCTGCTGCTCAACGCCCTGTTCAATGCGGTCGTGTGGCCGCGCTTCTACGGCCGGGTCGCCAAGGATGCACGTGCACGGGATGCCGACGGCAAGCCCACCGCGTTCCTCATCGTGCATGCCGTGCTGATCGGGACGGCGCTGCTGCTGGCCGTGGTCTCGGCCGTGGTGGCGGTGGCCGCGATCTTCACCGGCGTGTGATGCGCTGAACCGGATCCGCGCGCGGCACGCCCCGCTGTCCTACTCTCGGATCATGGACAGCACCCTCGCGTGCCTCGCGGCGTGGATGCCGCAGCAGCGGTGGTACGGCGCGAAGGGGCGCCGACCGCACCTGCGGCTGGTGTCGTGGTGGGACCACGAGAGCCACGAGGAGTCGGTGCGCGTGCGCACCTATCTCATCGCCGACGAGGGGGCGCTGCCTCCCGTGCTCTATCAGGTGCCGATCGTCGCACGCGAGACGGCGGGTGTCGACGCGTCGGGTCCCGCCGTCATCGGCAGCCCGGAGCCGGGGACGACACTCATCGACGGCCCTCACGACCCCGCGTACACCCGGGCGCTCCTGCGTCTCATCGCGACCGGGGCCACCGCCCGCGGACCGCATACCGGTGCGAGCGGCCATCCGCTCACCGGTGCAGCGATGACGCCGCACAGCGCCTCGGTGCTCACCGGTGAGCAGTCGAACACATCCATCGTGTACGACGCAGACGGGGGCGCCGCACCCGTCATCTGCAAGGTCTACCGCCAGCTGCAACCGGGCCTGAATCCCGATATCGAACTGCAGACGGCGCTCGCGCGTGCGGGCTCGCCCCATGTGCCTGCTGTCTTCGGTCACCTCGAGGGCGCCTGGCCCGACCCGGCGGGAGGCGGAACCGTGAAGGGCTCGCTCGCCTTCGCGCAGGAGTTCGTCGCCGGTGCGCAGGACGCGTGGCGGGTCGCCCTGCGCACCGCGGCCGCCGGCCGGGGCTTCGAGGACGACGCGCGCACCTTGGGCGCTGCGACGGCAGAGGTGCATCGCACCCTCGCCCGCGTGCTGCCCACTGTGGAACCCACGTCGGGCGACCGCGATGCCGTCGCCGAGGCATGGCGCAGGCGGCTCACCATCGCCATCGCGGAGGTGCCGGATCTCGCCGATCGACGCGGCGCCATCCAGGATGTCTACGACCGTGCCCTCGGTGCGTCGTGGCCGCGGCTGCAGCGGATCCACGGCGACTACCACTTGGGACAGGTGCTGCGGGTGCCGGGTGGGCAATGGATCCTGCTCGACTTCGAGGGCGAGCCGATGCGGCCGATGCGCGAGCGGCTGCTGCCCGACCTCGCCCTGCGCGACGTCGCGGGCATGCTCCGCTCGTTCGACTACGTGGCAGGCTCACTCCGCCTCTCCGTCGCCGAGCACGCCGGGGGCGACCGTCGAGCCAGGGAGTGGGCGGCGACGGCCCGCGCCGCCTTCCTCGGCGGGTACGCGGCAGCATCCGGTGCGCCCCCCGGCGACCACCGTGAGCTCCTCGCGGCGCTCGAGCTCGACAAGGCCGTGTACGAGGCGATCTACGAGGCGCGCAACCGCCCTTCGTGGGTCGCGATCCCGCTGCGGGCGGTCGCGAGTCTGTCCGGGTCGTTCTGAGAGTCGGCACAGCCGCGGTGGCTACCCTGGATCGCCTATGACCAGTTCGACACCCACGCCGCCCGCACGCAGCGCCACAGGCCGTCTGCGCAGTCTCGACGGCATCCGGGGGCTCGCAGCGACCGCGGTGCTGCTGCATCACTGGCTGCTCATCGCCGCCCCCTGGCTGAGCGGGACCGTGGTGTGGGCGTGGATCTCGCAGTCGCCGGCGAAGATCTTCACGGTGGGCACGGAGGCGGTGCTGATCTTCTTCGTGCTGTCGGGGCTCGTCGTCGTGCTGCCGGTGTTCAAGCCGGGCTTCTCCTGGACGGGCTTCCTGGCGGCGCGGGTCGTGCGGCTGTACGGCCCGGTGATCGTCGCGCTGCTGTTCGCGGCGGCGCTCATCATGCTCGTGCCGCGCACCGCCGCGATGCCCGAGGGGTCCTGGATGGCCGACACCCACGCCACCAGCGTCGCGCTGCCCGCGCTTGTCGAGCAGATCACGCTGCTGCCGCATCAGTATCCGCTGGACAATCCGCTGTGGTCGCTGCGCTGGGAGGTGATCTTCTCGGTGCTGCTGCCGATCGCCGTCGCCATCGCACTGCTCGTGCGCCGCTGGTCGTTCGCCGCCGCGCTGCTGTGCTGCGCGCTCAGCGTCGTCGGCCGCATCACCGGGCTGAGCATCATGCTCTACCTGCCGCTCTTCCTCATCGGCACGATCATGGCCACGCGTCTTCCCGAACTGCTGGCGTGGGCCCACCGCCCGCGGCCGCGCTGGTTCTGGCCGCTGTTCACCGTCGCCAGCCTGGCGCTTCTGACGGCCAGCTGGCTGTGTCGCCCGTTCGCGCCCGCCGGGACCGAGCTCAGTGAAGCGCTGTGGGCGCTGGCGGCGCCTGGGGCGGCGGGGGTCGTGCTCGTCGGTCTCGGCTGGCCGGCTGCCGGCGTGGTCCTGCGCACGCGCGTCGTGCAGTGGCTGGGCAAGGTGTCGTTCAGCCTCTACCTCGTGCACGTGCCGATCCTCGCCACCCTCGCCTACGCGTTCGGCTCGGAGAACTGGGGTCTCGTGGGGCTCGTCGGCATCCCGCTGAGCTTCCTGGTGGCCTGGGGGTTCTATCACCTCATCGAAGCTAAGCTTCATCGAGTGGCGCGCCGCGTGCAGCAGAGCGTTGCCGCACGTGCGCGCAGCAGGGTCGTCGATCCGCTGACCTGACACCGCCCTGCGCGAACCGACTGATCGCAGCTCAGACAGGACCCATCCACTCTTCATGCCTCTTCCTCTCCCCTCGGCCCTCGCCCGCCCGCTCAGGATCCTGGCGCGCACCGCGAAGTCGGAGCGCCTGGCAGCCGCGCGCACCCGCGCGATCCGGCCCCGCACCGTGCTCTACGAGTCGTTCGGCGGCAACGGCGCGCTGTGCAACCCCGAGGCGATCTTCCGCGGGCTCCTGGCCGATCCGGACTTCACCGACCTCTCGCACGTGTGGGCGGTGCGACCGGGTACGGCAGACGAGCTGCGGGCCGAGTTCGCCGGCGCCGAGAACGTGACCTTCGTCGAACGCGACAGTGCGGACTACTGGGAAGCGCTGTCGACGGCGCGCTACCTGATCAACAACGCGACCTTCCCGCCGCAGTTCGGAAAGCGCCGAGGCCAGGTGTACGTCAACACCTGGCACGGCACACCGCTCAAGCTGATGGGCTTCGATATGCCCGGGGGCGCCTGGGAGTCCGCGAACACGCTGCGCAACTTCCTCTCGGCCGACTTCCTGCTGGCAGCCAACCCGTTCATGGCCGAGACCATGTACGAAGGGGCCTACCAGCTGCGCAATCTCTATCAGGGGCTGATCGTCGAGGAGGGCTACCCCCGCATCGACCGCCAGCGACTGACGGATGCCGATTCCCGCGCTCTTCGCTCCGTGCTGTCCGCCCGTCTCGGCGCCGAACTGGCGGACGATCGCATCGTGCTGTTCGCGCCGACCTGGCGTGGCGCGTCGTTCGCGTCGCCCGATGCCGACCTCGAGCGGCTCGCGGCGCAGGTCGCGAGCCTGCGCAGCGAGCTCGGCGACGGCGTGCAGGTGCTGCTGAAGACCCACCAGGTCGTCCATGACCTCGCCGCGCGGGTGCCGGCGCTGCGCGACGTGCTCGTTCCGAACTCGATCCCCTCCAATGTGCTGCTCGGCGCGGCCGACGCCCTCGTCACGGACTACTCGTCGATCTTCTTCGATTACCTCGCGACGGGTCGCCCGATCGGCTTCCTCGTGCCGGACGACGCCGAGTACGAGGCGCAGCGCGGCACGTACATGAGCCTCGATGAGCTCCCCGGCCCGGTGGAGCGCGACGCCTCCGTGCTCGGCCGACGGCTGCGCGGCCTCCTGAACGGGGAGGATCCGCAGCATCCGCGCTACATCGAGTGGGCGCAGCGATTCGTGCCCTTCGACGACGGCTCCGCCACCGCGCGGGTGATCGACGTCGTGTTCCGCGGGCGCACGGAGGGCCACCGGGTGCGCCGCGCCGCCAGCGACGACCGCCCCCGCCTGCTGCTGTACCTCGGCGGGATGCGACTGAACGGCATCACGAGTTCGGCCGTGAACCTCGTGAACACGATCGACCCGGACCGCTACGACGTCACCGTGCTCATGGCGCTGCCCCGCGGAGCCGTGACGCGCCTGAACCAGGAGCGGATCGACCCTCGGGTGCGACAGGTGTTCCGCATCGGCGGCATGAACGGCCCGAAGTACCGTCAGGTGCTGCGGCGACTGGACGACCGCAGCACAGATCCGCTCCGTGCGCATGCCCATGCCGGTCACGGCAGGCTCTGGCAGGACGAGTGGTCGCGCATCTTCGGCGCAGCGCGGTTCGACTGGATCGCCGACTTCAGCGGGTACAGCCCGTTCTGGGCGCATCTCATGCTGCACTCCCCCAGCGCCGTGCGCGCCATCTGGCTGCACAACGAGATGGCCGCAGACCGCGAGCGCAAGGTGGGCGGCAGGCAGCCGCACCGGCGCAGCCTCGGGCGCGTCTTCAGCATGTACCGCACCTACGATCAGCTCGTCTCGGTGTCGGAGCACCTCACCGCCCTCAACCGGGAGGAGCTCGCCGAGTTCGCTCCGAAGTACCACTTCCACACTGTGCGCAACCTCCCCGACCAGGGCAGGTTCGCCCAGTTGCGTCGGGAGGGCGCCGTCGCCGACGAGGTGGCAGAAGGCGAACCCGAGCCCGATTGGCTGCGGGCGCTGACCGGCGACACGCGCACGGTGCGCCGATTCGTCTCGGTGGGGCGCCTGTCGACCGAGAAGAACCACGCACGCCTGATCAGAGCTTTCGCCGACGTGCACGCCGACCACCCCGGCACTCAGCTGTTCATCGTCGGCGGCGGCCCGCTCGAGGCTGAGCTGCGCGCACAGATCGCCGCAGCGGGCCTCGGGCACGCGGTCTTCCTGACCGGCGCCCAGCACAACCCCATCGGGATCATGGACGCGTGCGACTGCTTCGTGCTCTCGAGCGAATACGAGGGTCAGCCGATGGTTCTTCTCGAGGCGGCGCAATGCGAGCTGTCGATCGTGACGACCGCCTTCGCCTCCGCGCGCGGCGCGCTCCCGGGTGAGACGATGCTCATCGTGGACAAGGACGACACCGCACTGGCGGAGGGGATGCGCGCGTTCCTGCGCGGCGACGTCGCCCCCAGCACGATCGACATCGCGCAGTACGTCGCGGCCACCCGCGGGCAGTTCGCCGCGCTCATCCCGCCGCGCTCGTCATGACAGACCCCGGCAGGGATGCCCCCGTGCCGCCCGCCGGGTCGGGGGTGAGCTTCGTCATGCCCGTGCTGAACGAACGCGACTACCTCGAGCGCGCCGTACGCACCGTGCTGGCGCAGCGGGTCGACGGACCGTCAGAGCTCGTGCTCGCGCTCGGCCCCTCCCACGACGGCACCACCGAGCTCGCCGAGCGCCTCGCGGCGGAGGATCATCGCATCCGCCTCGTCGACAATCCCGCAGCCGACATCCCGGTCGGGCTCAACCTCGCCATCCGCGCCTCGTCGCATCCGACGGTCGTGCGCGTGGATGCGCACTCCGAGCTCGAAGCGGACTACGCGAGGGCCGCCGTCGCGGTGCTCGACCGCGAACGGGCCGCCAACGTCGGCGGCGTCATGCGCGCCGACGGCCGCACTCCGTTCCAGCGCGCCGTCGCCCGCGCGTACAACTCGCCGATCGGACTGGGCGGCGGCGCCTATCACGGCGGCCATGCGGCCGGCCCCGCCGAATCCGCGTATCTGGGAGTCATGCGACGGGCCGTGCTCGAGGAGGTGGGGATGTTCGACGAATCGATCCGCCGCGGCGAGGACTGGGAGCTGAACCTCCGCATCCGCTCTGCCGGCTACCGGGTCTGGTTCGATCCCGCGCTGTCGGTGACCTACTGGCCGCGCGAGAGCTGGCCGCGGCTCGCACGGCAGTTCTTCGCGACGGGCCAGTGGCGCGGCGAGCTCGTGCGCCGGTTCGGCAGACGCAACGCCCTGCGCTTCTTCGCCCCGCCCGCCCTCGTGCTGGCGGTGGTGCTCAGCCTCGTCGTCTGGGCGCTGCAGCTGGCCGGCGTCATCGAGGGCGGCTGGTCGCTCCTGGCGTCGCTGGCCCATCTGCCCGTCGCCGCGTACGCGGTGCTGGTGATCGGCGTCGCCGTCGGCACGGGCGGAGGGCGCGGATGGCGGGACAAGGGATGGACCCTCGCGGTGCTGCCGACGATGCACCTGTCGTGGGGCGCGGGATTCCTTCTCGGGGCGGCACGCGGAGCACACGACAGCGTCGACACGTCGCGCCTCGTGCGCAATACGCCGCTTCCGTGAGCGATCAGGCCCGGACGAACCCCTGGTCGAGGATGCGCGAGACGACCCGCTCTGCCGCATGGCCGTCGTCGCGCGCGTTGAATCGGCGGCGCCACTGCGCATAGCGCGGGGCGAACTCGTCGGCGAAAGGGGCACGCAGCACGTCTTCGAGCTGCTCCTGCGTGTGCACGACGGGGCCGGGTGCGTGCGCGACGAGGTCGAAGTAGAACCCGCGCAGCTCCCCCCGGTAGTGCTCGAGATCGGGCACGAGGAAGATCATCGGCTTGCCCGTCACGCTGAAGTCGAACATCACCGACGAGTAGTCGGTGACGAGCACGTCGGCCGCCAGCAGCAGTTGCGCCATATCGGGGTAGCCGGTCACATCGATCACCCTCGCGCCCGTGGCGTCGCTCCCCGGCAGCAGGGTGCGCGAGTGTCCGCGCACCAGCACGGTGGCATCGGTCGCCGCGGCGAGGGCCGCCGGGTCGACGAAGTCGACGATCTGCTCCCGGTCGTCACGCCACGTCGGCGCGTACAGCAGCACGCGTTCGCCCGCAGGGATCCCCAGCGTCTGCCGCGCGGCCGCCGGGTCGCCGGTGACCAGCAC
Source organism: Microbacterium fluvii (assembly GCF_025515205.1). Taxonomy (GTDB): domain Bacteria; phylum Actinomycetota; class Actinomycetes; order Actinomycetales; family Microbacteriaceae; genus Microbacterium; species Microbacterium fluvii. The sequence goes on from NZ_JAOPFX010000001.1 coordinate 1,376,200, forward strand.
GTCGTTGCGGGGGTAGCCCTCGACCCAGACGGGTCGCCGGCCGAACGCGTACGCACGGCTCAGGATGCGCGCCGCGTACGGGTTCTGCGCGAGCAGCACGTTCCACCGTCGCGACTCCTTGATCACAGCCCCCGCACGCCGCAGCGCGAAACCCGGACGGTGCAGCGCGAGGCGCTTGAGCGGAGTGCCGTGCCACGTCTGCACCACCACCTGCCCCGGCCTGCGGGCGAACCGTCGGCGCAGCCAGTCATTGACCACCAGCAGGCGCGCAGCGCCCCGAGCGCGCCACCACTGCGGGCTTCCCTCGACGACCGCCACCGCGCCCTCCGGCACGCCGACCGACAGATCGGTGACGCTCCAGTACCGGGTGACGCCGGGAGCGCGCCTGGCCAGCTCGCGGTCGATCGCGAGGGGATTGCACCCGGCGGATCGCCCGTAGAAGCTCTCGAAGAAGACGGCGTTCTCGAGCTCCGCGCTTCCCGTCGCATAGCGCCGCTCGAGGGCGTCCTGGGCCTCACCGGAGTCGTAGGCGGGGTCCACGGGAGGCCCGATCCGCACGATGTCGTCGGCGATCCCGGCCCGCAGTTGTTCGAACCGGGTGAGCGGAGCGGGGGCGAGGGCGGAGAGAGGCTCGCCGTCGGCGACGATCCGGTACCCGCCGGACGGGAGCGGCAGCAGCGCACCGCCCCACCGTGCCGCGCGCAGGGGCAGGTCTGCGGTCCACCCCTCGGCGCTCGCGCGCACGACACCCTCGGTCTGCGCGCGCGGACCTTCGAGGCGCACGCGCGCCGGCGGCGTACCCGTACCCGTCACCACCAGCAGGTCGTGGTCGATGTCGAAGCGCGTTCCGATCATGCGGCAGGCTCCCGCCGCAGCAGGTGCAGCACGACGCGATAGACCCGCTCCGTGCTGCCGCCGTCGCGGAAGGCGTGCACACGCGCATCGAGTTCGCGCGCCCGCGCCAGTGCGCGCTCGCGCGTCGATTCGTCGCCCAGCACCGCCGCCAGCTGCACCGCGGCCTCCTCCCAGTCGGTCGCCCACTTCTCGCCCGCGACATCGCGGTAGCGGCCGTAGAACCCCCGGCGCACACCGTACTCGTCGGCATCCGGCGCGAGGAAGACCACCGGCAGCGGCACCAGCGAGGTATCGAAGACGAGCGACGAGTAGTCGGTCACGAGCACGTCCATCGCCGGCAGCAGCGGCGTGATGTCGCGGACGAGATCGCTCGACAGGCCCCGCACGCGTGACGTCGCCGCGGGCGGCTCGTAGTCACCCGCGCCCAGAGGATGCGATCTCACGAACAGCATCGCGTCGTGCCGATCGAGCACGTCCACGATGCGGCTCCACTGCGCGGGCGTCGGCACGGCCGGGTCGGAGTCGCCGTCGCGCCACGTCGGCGCGTACAGCACGGCGCGGGTGTCGTCGGGGACAGGACCGACCAGACGCGTGAGCTCCGCCCGCGCCGCCGCGCGGCGCTCTGGCGCCGTGGCGCGCGAGAGCACGTCGACGCGGGGCTCCCCCGTGACCGGCACGCGTGCGTCCGGCAGTGCGAACGCGGATTCCAGACGGCCCCGCGCAAGATCGGAGGCCGCCGGCAGCACCGCGATGCGCCGCGTCGCCGAGCGGTACATCTCGCCCAGCACGCGGCGCACGAGCGCGGACCCCGGCAGGATGCTGCTGCGCAGCGTCTCGGGCGAGTCCAGCCCGATGCGCTTGAGCGGGATCCCGTGCCACAACTGCACGACGAGTGCGCCCGACACGGCATACCGGTTGACGTCGCCGAAGCCATGGGTCACGACCACCACGCGCGCGCGGGCCGTGCGCCAGAACCCGCGCAGCGACGTCTTGGGAAGGGTCGGGATGCCCCTCGCGCGCGCATCCGCCTCGTCGCGCGCGGAGCCGGTGAGCCAGACCATGTCGTGACGGCCGGCGGCGTGCTCCCACAGGGCCAGTGCACCGTCGCCGATCCCCGCACCGCAGCCGAACACCCAGCGGTCGTCGCTGCGAGGGATCAGAAGGGTCGCGAGGCGGCCCGCGGCGTACAGCGGGATGCTCAGCAGCTTGCTCGCATTGCCGGCACCGAACGAGAATGACGCCACCCCGCGAGCCTATCGCGGGGTGGCGTCGTGCTCCGTGCCGGGGGCTACTGCTCGAGCGTGCCCAGGGTCACCGTCGCGTCGTGGCTCTCGCCATCGCGCACGTAGGTCAGCGTCGCCTCGCTGCCTGCGGCAGCGGCGCGCACCTGCGCCGTGAGGTCGACCGAGTCGGTGATCGGCACGCCGTTGAACACCGTGATGATGTCGCCCTTCTGCAGGCCCGCCGCGGCGGCCGCGCCGCCGGCGACGGCCTCGTCGATGTAGGCGCCGGTGATCTCGGTGCCCTCGACGGATGCCGCCGACATGACGTTCGCGCCGAGAAGGCCGTGGGTGGCCGCGCCGTCGGCGATGAGCTCGTCGCTCACACGCTTGGCGATGTTCGACGGGATCGAGAAGCCGACGCCGATCGATCCGGACTGGCCGGACGACGAGTCGCTCGCCGACGCGATCGCGACGTTGATGCCGATGAGCTTGCCCTCGCTGTCGACCAGTGCGCCGCCCGAGTTTCCGGGGTTGATGGCCGCATCCGTCTGGATCACCGCGATCTTGATCGTCTCCGAGGTCGACTGCTGGCTCTGACCGTCGCCGAAGTCGAAGAAGAACGGCGAGTCGCCGCTCTCACCGCCCTGGCCGGAATCGCTGTCGCTGTCGGCCGAGTCGGGAGCGGCGGACGAGGCGATCTCGATCGAACGGTTCAGGGCGCTGACGATGCCCGTGGTCACCGTGTTCGACAGGCCGAGGGGGGCGCCGACGGCCACCGTCTCGTCGCCGACGTTCAGCGCAGACGAGTCGGCCCATTCGATGGGCGTCATGTCGGTCGCGCCCTCGAGCTTGATGACCGCCAGATCGTAGGTCGGGTCGGTGCCGACGACGGTCGCGTCGTAGACCTTGCCGTCCGACGTGGTGACGCTGATCGTGGCACTGCCGGTCGCGCCGTCGAGCGTGACGACGTGCGTGTTCGTCAGCACGTAGCCGTCGCTGGTGAGCACGACACCCGAACCGGTGCCGCCGCTGCTGCCGCTGCTGGCCGAGATCGTGACGACGCTCGGCACGACCTTCGCCGCGATGGCGGTGGTCTGATTGACCGAGTCGGTGTCGTTGACCGTGACCGTCGTGGGCCCGGAGGCCGCCGTCGAGGTGGTCTGGCCGAACACGTTGACTCCGGCATAGGCTCCGCCCAGTCCCGCCGCGCCGCCGACGAGCGCCGCAGCGACGAGGAGTCCCACCACCTTGCCCGCGCCGGACTTCTTCTCGGCCGCGGGAGCGGTGGTGACCGTCGGAGCGGTGCCGCCGACCGGCTGGCCGAATCCGCCCAGGGGCAGCGTCGGCTGGGTCTGCGACGCGGCGCCGTAGGGGGGTTGGCCGGCATAGGCGGGAGGGCGCGGGGTGCCGTAGGGCAGGGTCGGCTGAGTGCCCTGCTGCCAGCCGCCGGTGGCGGTCGGCAGCGGCGGACGCGGAGGAACGGGCTGACCCTGGGCCGTCGGATTCTGGGCCGTCGGATTCTGGGCCGTCGGGTTCTGGGGTGTCGGGTTCGCCGCTGCGGGAGGCTGAGACGCCGCCGCAGCGTCGTCGGGGGTCGACGCGGGCGTCGAGGTGTTCTCGGGACGCTCGCCCTGGGTGTCGCTCATCGTTGCTCCTTCTTCCAAGCAGGATCCACCTTGGTCGGCGATGCTGTGCGTTTCTTATGGTCGCGCCGGGACTCGACTATGCGCTGACTGCGCAGACGTCGAGTAACGTGTCGACGATGTCCGATCTTCCCGGCGCGTGGCGCCGCACGGCCGCAGGCGCGGGCCTGCTCGATGGCGACGGTCGATCCCATCCCACCATCTTCGCCGAGATGTCGGCCCTCGCGGCGCAGACCGGCGCCCTCAATCTGGGCCAGGGCTTCCCCGACGAGGACGGGCCGGCCGTCGTGCTCGAGGCGGCAAGGACCGCGATCGCCGACGGTGCCAATCAATACCCGCCAGGGCGCGGCGACGCCGTGCTGCTCGAGGCGATCGCCGCGCACCAGCGGCGCTTCTACGACCTCGCGCCCGACCCTGGCCGGGAGGTGCTCGTGACGGCCGGCGCGACCGAGGCACTGGCCGCCACGCTGCTGGCGCTCATCGACGGCCCAGACGACGAGGTCGTGGTCTTCGAGCCCTTCTACGATGCCTACGCCGCGATCGTCGCGCTCGCGGGCGCCCGCCTCGTCACGGTGGCGCTCCGCTGGCCGGACTTCCAGCCCGACCTCGAGCGCCTGCGCGACGCCGTCACCGATCGCACGAGGATCATCCTCGTCAACGACCCGCACAACCCCACCGGTGCCGTGTTCGCCCCAGAGGTGCGCAGCGAGATCGTCCGGCTGGCCGAACGCCACGACGCGATCATCGTCACCGACGAGGTCTACGAGCACCTCGTCTTCGACGGACCGCACGTGCCGATCGCCACTCACGACGGCGCGGCCGAACGCACCCTCACCATCTCGTCGGCGGGAAAGACCTTCTCGACGACCGGCTGGAAGATCGGGTGGGTGACCGGCCCCTCCGCGCTGATCGACGCTGTGCTCACCGTCAAGCAGTTCCTCACCTACGTCAACGGCTCGCCGTTCCAGCCGGCCATCGCCGCGGGGCTCGCTCTTCCCGACGCGTTCTTCACGGGCATCGCGCAGACCCTCGCCGCCAAACGCGATCTGCTCGTTGCCGGACTGCGCGCCGCCGGTCTGCCTGTCTCGATCGCGGGCGGCGGCTACTTCACCGTCGCGGACGCCGCAGGGTGCGGCGCGACGGATGCTGCGGCTTTCTGCCGCGCGCTCCCCCGACGCGCCGGTGTCGTCGCGATCCCCCTCACGGCCTTCGTGACGCCCGCGCACCGCGGCGACTACGCGACGCTCGTGCGCTTCGCCGCGTGCAAGAAGCACGACGTGCTGGCGGAGGCGTCACGTCGGCTGGCGGCGCTGGGCGCCTGACTCACCCGGCAGCGCGCGGCACCACGTCATAGCGACGCAGCTGCAGTGCGGGGTTGACGCGCCGCACGTCCTCGACGACGGCGCGATCGACCTGCCCCACCGCCACTTCCGTGCCGGTGCCCGCGCCCGCCACCTGCACACCGCGCGGATCGATGATCGCCGACAGCCCCACCCCCAGCGGCGGCGGGTGGTCGGCCGCTGCCACGTAGACCGTGTTCTCGATGGCCCTCGCCTGCAGCAGGGTGCGCCAATGCTGCTCCTTGAGCGGGCCGCGCACCCACTCTGCCGGAACGAGCAGCACGTCGGCCCCTGCGTCGGCCAGCACGCGGGCCGACTCCGGAAAGCGCAGGTCGTAACAGGTCATGAGCCCGAAGCGCAGTCCCTCCACGACGAAGGTCTGCGGGGCTTCGAGTGTGCCGGGCTCCACCCAGTCCGACTCTCGCTGGCCGAATGCGTCGTACAGGTGCTGCTTGCGGTACACAGCGACCACACCCGAGGCGTCCACCGCGACGGCCGCGTTTCTGACGCGGCCGTCCGAGCCGCTTTCGAGAAGTCCCGCCACCACGTGCACGCCATGGTGCTCGGCCATGCGCTGCAGAGCCGCCGAGAAGGGGCCGGACACGGGCTCGGCGTTCGCGGCCAGTGACGCGTCGAAAGGATCGACGAAGTAGCTCGCATATTCCGGCAGCAGCACGAGACGAGCGCCGCGCGCGGCCGCTGCCGCGACGAGCGCATCGATCGCGGCGAGATTCGCGGCGCGATCCGCGATCGGCGCGAACTGCGCGACCGCGAGGTTCAGCGCATCGCCCGCGCGGCTCACAGCGGCCTCCCGGTTGAATGGCGCGCGCGAACGACGACAGGTGCGGCGATCCACAGCAGCACGATGACAGCCGACAGCGCGATCACGATGATCCACGCCGCGCCCGCATCGAGCACGACGTCGAAGACGAAGGCGACGACGCCGACGACCAGAAGCGCGACCGTCACCAGCACCGTGACGAGAGCGGCGTGCCCGTAGGCGACGACCTGGGGCTTCGCGCGGCGGCGGAACAGCATCCGATGGAGCGCGACAGGGGCCAGCGCCAGGATCGAACTGAGTGCGGCGAGCACCACCAGCACGAGGTACAGCGTCGACTGCGACGCATCGAGGTCGCCGAACGCGGGCTGGAAAGCGAGGGCGAGCAGGAAGCCCGTGAGGATCTGACTTCCCGTCTGCAGCACGCGCAGCTCCTGCAGCACGTCGTTCCAGTTGCGGTCGGCACGTTCGGCCGGAGACTCGTCGCGGCCGTCCCGCAGGTCATCGCCGTTGTCGGCGTCGCGAACCGGGGGCATGCAGTCATCTTCGCCGTGCGGCGGCGGTGACGGCAACCGCGACGGCGGAGAGCCGACGCCGTGGTGCGACCCGCTTCGAATCCGTGCTAGGCTCTTTACTTGTGCCGCGGGGTGGAGCAGCTCGGTAGCTCGCTGGGCTCATAACCCAGAGGTCGCAGGTTCAAATCCTGTCCCCGCAACAAATGAAGGCCCCGGAAGCATCGCTTCCGGGGCCTTCGCCTTCGCCGGAATGTGCCCGCACAGGGCGCTCGTCCCCTCAGACGTCGGGGTCCATGGCGGTTCCCATTTCGCTCAGGAACCGGGCGATCACGTCGAGCTCCTGCTCGTCGTACTGCATCACGACGCCGCGCATCGCCCCGAGGCGTGCGCCGAAATGCCGATAGAAGGCTGTGCGCGCTTCGTCGGTGAGCACGACGATGCGCGCGCGACGATCGAGCGGATGCGGCTGCCTGCGCAGGTGGCCCGAAGCGGTGAGCCGATCGAGCAGCTTCGTCGTCGAGGCGGTCGAGATGCGCAGGTGTTTGGCGACCTCGTGCGGGCTGACTGCTCTTCCCTGCTGCTCGCGCATGATCATGAGACGGAGAGCGGCGACGTCGGTCGCATTCATGTCCATGTCGCCCTTCATGCCGCTGTGCATGCGCTCCATCGCGTCGCTGAAGGCGCGCACGCCCGCGAGCACGTCCATCGCGGACTGCTCCTGCGGTGTGGCGGGAACCCATCTGTCTGACACGTAGACACTTCCTCCTCTCATGCGTAGCATCGATCGCAGGGATTCGCTAGACAAACTAGCAATTGAGGGGACTCGATGAGCGAAACGCTGACCGACACCGAACTCGTCGTACTCGTCGACGACGAGGGCCGCGAGATCGGCACTGCGCCCAAGTCCACTGTCCACGGTAGCGACACCGCGCTGCATCTGGCTTTCTCCTGTCATGTGCGCAACGAGGCGGGCGAGGTGCTGGTCACCAGGCGTGCGCTCGAGAAGGCGACATGGCCAGGGGTGTGGACCAACGCGTTCTGCGGTCACCCGCGGCCGGCGGAGCCGGTGATCCACGCCGTGCACCGCCGCGCAGAGCAGGAACTGGGTCTGACGCTCGACAGAGTGGAGGTCGCACTCCCCCTCTTCCGCTACCGCGCCGTAGACGCCGCGGGCATGGTCGAGCACGAGATCTGCCCCGTGTACATCGCCACGACGTCGCAGACGCCGTCGCCCGATCCGCGTGAGGTCGCGGAGGTGCGCTGGGTGGCTCCGCAGGATCTCGCCGATGCGCTCGAGGCCACGCCATGGGCGTTCAGCCCGTGGCTCGTGCTGCAGGCCCAGCAGCTGCACCTGTTCGGCCCGACCGGCACCACTGCGCGTTCATGACCGCCGCACGAGAGCCGCTCGCCCAGTTCGACCGCGCTGCGCAGCACGCCGCCGCCGTCGTCATCGGCGAGTACTCGACCTCATTCGCCCTGGCCTGCCGGCTGCTCGGTCGGCGCGTGCGGGTCGACATCCGCTCGATCTACGCACTCGTCAGGGTCGCCGACGAGATCGTCGACGGTTCGGCGGCCGGGGCGGGCCTCGCGCCGGCCGCCCAGCGGGAGGTGCTCGACGAGCTGGAGGCCGAGACACTGTCCGCCGTCTCGAGCGGCTTCAGCGGCAACCTCATCGTGCACGCGTTCGCCCGCACGGCGCGCACGTGCGACATCGGGCCGGAGCTCATCATGCCGTTCTTCCGCGCGATGCGCACCGACCTCGATGTCTCAGTGCACGACCGCACCTCGCACGACGACTACGTGTACGGCTCGGCCGAGGTGGTCGGACTCATGTGCCTGAAGGCGTTCCGCAACGCCGGAAGGGCGCAGCCCGCCCCGCCCGATGCTCTGCTCGAAGAGGGCGCGCGCCGGCTCGGCCGCGCCTTTCAAGACGTCAACTTCCTTCGCGACATCGCTCAGGATCGCGACCGACTCGGCCGCGACTATCTCGCCGTGGACTCGACTGACGGCCGCACGGCGGTGCTGGACCGCATCGACGCCGACCTCGCCGCGGCGTCGCTCGCCGTCGCCGAGCTCCCCGACGACTGCCGACGGGCGGTCACCGCCGCCCACGACCTGTTCGCCGAGCTGTCGCGCCGCCTGCGGGAGCGACCGGGCTCCGAGCGCGTGCGCGTGCCAGACGCGGTAAAGGCGGCGATCGTCGCCCGCGCCTGGCTGGGCTTCGCCCCGCGGAGGACGAGCTGATGCGCGGCCCGCGCACGGCGGTCGTCGTGGGGGGCGGCATCGCCGGCCTCGCCAGCGCTGCGCTGCTCGCCCGCGACGGGTGGGACGTGACGCTCGTCGAGAAGCAGCCAGAGGTGGGTGGGCGCGCCGGGTCTTGGTCGGCCGGCGGCTACCGCTTCGACACCGGGCCGTCGTGGTACCTCATGCCGGAGGTGTTCGACCGCTTCTTCCGGCTGTGCGGAACGACGGCGGCCGCCGAGCTCGACCTCACGACGCTCGACCCCGGCTACCGCGTCTACGCCGAGGGGGAACCGACTCCGTTCGACGTGCCCCGAGGCCGGGATGCGGCGGCAGCCCTCTTCGAGCAGCGCGAGCGGGGCGCAGGTGCCGCTCTGCACGACTACCTCGACTCGGCTGCCGAGGCCTACGCCCTCGCCGTCGACCGGTTCCTCTACGACCCGTATGCCGACACCGCGGGGCTGCGCGATCGCGAGCTCCTGCGGCGGCTGCCCGCCCTCGCCCCGCTGCTGACCCGATCGCTTCAGCGCCACGTCGCGTCTCGATTCCGGGATCCGCTTCTGCGCCAGATCCTCGGGTACCCGGCCGTGTTCCTGGGCGGATCACCCTCGCGCGTGCCGGCGCTCTACCACCTCATGAGCCACCTCGATCTCGAGCAGGGCGTGCAGTACCCCCGCGGCGGCTTCGCAGAGGTCATCGCCGCCGTCGCGCGCCAAGCGCAGCTGCACGGCGTGCGCGTGCGCACGGGGGCCGAGGTCGAGAGCATCGCCGTGCGCGACGGGCGCGCCCGCGGCGTCGTGCTGACCGGAGGCGAGGCGATCGACGCCGACGTCGTCGTCTCGGCGGCCGATCTGCACCACACCGACACCACTCTGCTGCCCGCGGGGAGCCGTGACCGCTCCGAGCGCTGGTGGCGGCGACGCACCGCGGCACCCGGGGCGCTGCTGCTGCTCTTGGGTGTGCGCGGCGAGCTGCCGGAGCTCGCGCACCACACGCTGCTGTTCACGCGGGATTGGCGGCGGAACTTCGACGACATCTTCGCGCAGCCCGGCAGGGTGCCCGACCCCGCCTCGATGTACGTCTGCCGCCCGAGCGCGAGCGACCCCGACGTCGCCCCGCCCGGTCACGAGAATCTCTTCGTGCTCGTCCCGATCCCCGCCGACTTCGGACTGGGTGCGGGCGGCGTCGACGGCGAGGGATCCGCGGCGGCCGAAGCGGCCGCCGACCGCGCGATCGCGCAGCTGGCGCAGTGGACCGCGGTCCCGGACCTCGCCGAGCGCATCGAGGTGCGCCGTGTCATCACTCCCACGGACCTCGCGAGCGACCTGCATGCGTGGCGCGGAAGTGCGCTGGGGCTCGCGCACACGCTGCGTCAGAGCGCCGTGATGCGCCCCCGCAACCGTGCACGATCGGTCGACTGCCTCTTCTTCGCCGGCGGATCGGCGCTGCCGGGAATCGGACTGCCGATGTGCCTCATCTCGGCCGAGCTCGTCTCGACGCTGGTGCGCGCGGAGCTCGCGGGCGGACGCCCCGCCGCCCGCATGACAGCGGAGGCGTGAGGCGTGCCGGGGACCTATCTGCTGGCCCTGCTGCTGTCAGCGGCCGGCGTCGCCCTGCTCGACGTGCGCCATCGGCTCGCCGCACGGCGCTCCCCCTGGCGCGCCGCCGTCGCCGTGGCGGCGGGCAGCACCGTGCTGCTCGCGGCGGATGCGGTCGCCATCTCCCGCGGGATCTTCGTGCGCGGCGACTCGGCGATGCTGATCGGCATCGACCTCGCGCCGCACCTGCCCCTCGAGGAGCCGCTCTTCGTCGCCTTCCTCTCCTATCTCGCTCTCGTGGTCTGGTGCGCGCTGGACCGCGTGCTGTCGGAGCGCGCCGCCGGGGAGAAGTCGTGACCTACGCCGTGCTCTCCGCCGTACTGCTGCTCGTGGCCGCCGCTGTCGCCGCCGCCAGCGCCCGGCGCCCCCGGTTCGCCCACCGCATGGCCTGCTCGGCGGCCGCGGCGGCGGTCCTGTGCATCCTGACCGCCGTCTTCGACAACCTGATGATCGCCGCCGACCTCTACCGCTACCCGGCCGAGCACCTGAGCGGCTGGCGCATCGGACTGGCGCCTCTCGAAGACTTCGCCTACCCGATCTGCGTCGCCTTCCTCGTGCCGTCGGTCTGGGTGCTCACCGAGCGCAGGGCCGCATGACGGCGGGGAGAGCGTCGTCGAGGGGGATGCTGAAGCAGCTCCTCGTCGCCTCGCGGCCGGTGAGCTGGGTCAACACCGCCTATCCGTTCGCCGCGGCGTACCTCGTGACCACCGGCGGGATCGACGCGACGTGGGTCGTGGGCACCGTCTTCTTCCTCGTGCCGTACAACCTCGCGATGTACGGCATCAACGACGTGTTCGACTACGAGTCCGACCTGCGCAATCCGCGCAAGGGGGGCGCGCACGGCGCCGTGCTCGATCCGCGCGCACACCGGGTCACCCTGTGGGCGGCGGCACTGAGCTGCCTGCCGTTCGTCGTGTACCTCGGGGTGGTGGGCTCGCCCGCGTCGTGGGTCGTGCTCGCGCTGAGCCTGTTCTTCGTCGTGGAGTACTCGGCTCCGCCGTGGCGGCTGAAAGAGGTGCCCATCGCCGACTCGGCGACCAGCAGCATCCACTTCTTCTCCCCTGCCGTCTACGCTCTCGTGCTCGCCGGAGCGACCTGGACGCCGGGGCTCGTCGCCCTCATCTGCGCCTTCGCACTGTGGGGCGTCGCCTCGCACGCCCTCGGCGCGGTACAGGACATCGTCGCCGATCGCGAAGCGCGCATCTCGTCCATCGCGACCGCGCGAGGCGCGCGGTGGACGGTGCGTTTCGCGATCGCGTGCTATGCGGCGGCCGCCGTGCTGGTGCTCGCCACGGCATGGCCGGGTCCGCTCGCCGCGGTCGTGGCCGTGATGTACATCGTCAACGCCTGGGCCTACCGCAACGTGGCAGACCACCAGGCGACGGCGGTGACCGCCGCCTGGCGCAGGTTCCTGTGGCTCAACCAGATCGCGGGCGCCGCGGTGACGGTGCTGCTGATCTGGTACGTCGCGATCGGGTGATCACCCTCCGAGCGCGATGAGCTTCTCGACGGCTGCCGTGAGCCGGTCGTCCGCCTCGCCGTAGGCGGCCCAGTCACCGGCCTCGAGGGCCTCCTGGCGGTCGAGCATCGCCTTCTGCGCCGCCTGCAGCGCCGCCTGGTAGTCGTCGGTCGGCTGCTCGCTCGTGCCGCCGGACTCGCTCGGAGAGGGAGTCGGCGTCGGCGTCGCGGTCGCGCCCGGCGTGGGGGTGACGTTCTCATCGCCCGTCTCCGCGCCGGAGTTGCCGCCGAAGAGCGAATCGAGCGCCTCGCTGAGCGTGTCTTCGAACGCCACGTCGCCGCCGAAGGCGACCAGGATCTTGCGCAGGGTCGGCAGCTGCGTGCCGCTGGAGGCCTGCACGAAGACGGGCTGGACATAGAGCAGGCCGCCGCCGACCGGGAGGGTGAGCAGGTTGCCGTTGAGCACCTCGGACTGGCCCTGCTTGAGCAGGTTGATCTGCGACGAGATCGTCTCGTTCGAGTTGAAGGTGTTCTGCACCTGGCCGGGACCCGGCACCGTCGTGTCGGCGTCGATCACCAGCATCCGCAGCTTCCCGTAGTCGGCGCCGACCTTGCCCTTCTCCCCACCCGCATCGGAGTCGACGGAGAGATAGCCCATCAGCACGTTGCGCGATGCCGCGCCCAGCGACGACGGGATGAACGAGGTGAACATCGAGTAGGTCGCCTCGTCCTGCCCCGGCATCTGCATGGTCAGGTAGTACGGCGGCTGCAGGTTGGTGTCGTCCTGGGGGTCGTTCGGGGTGGTCCAGGCGTTGTCGCGCTGGTAGAACGACTGCGCGTCGTCGACGTGGTAGACCCCGAGCATCGCCCGCTGCACCTTGAACAGGTCGGTCGGGTAGCGCACGTGGCTCATGAGGTCGGCCGACATCTCGCTGATCGGCTCGAGCGTCGAGGGATAGACCTTCTGCCACGCCTGCAGGATCGGGTCTTCGTCATCCCAGGCGTAGAGCGTCACCGAGCCGTCATAGGCGTCGACAGTGGCCTTGACGGAGTTGCGGATGTAGTTGATGTTGTCGAGGCCGAAGCGCTCGACGGTCGTGTTCGAGTCGGAGATCGCCTCCGACAGGCTCACGGTCGTGGAGTACGGGTAGTTGGCGCTGAGCGTGTAGCCGTCGATGATCCAGACGATGCGACCGTCCACCACGCTCGGGTACGGGTCGCTGTCGAGGGTCAGGTACGGCGCGACCTTCTGCACGCGCTCGGCGGGGTCGCGATCGTAGAGGATCTGCGACTCCTCGTTGAGGTAGTCGGAGAACAGGATCTGCTCGGACTGGAACTTCAGCGCGTAGATGAGCCGGTTGAAGACGTTCCCGAGGCTCGGCCCGCCATCGCCCGAGAAGGTCGTCTTGGTCTCGCTCGCGCCGTCTTCGCCGGCCGGGTAGTCGAGCTCCAGGTCGGTCGCCCCCTCGGGCGCGCCCACGATCGAGTAGGTCGGCGAGTACTCACCGAAGTAGACGCGCGGCTCGAAGTTCTCGAGGTCGGAGAGGAATCCGGATGCCGGGATGCCCTGCTCGAGGAAGACCGGATCGCCGTCGGAGGTGCGGTCGTTGCCCTTGAGCGCGACGATCCCGTAGCCGTGCGTGTACACGAGCGCGGAGTTCTGCCAGTCGGCCGCCGCGCCCAGCTGCTCGAGGTTGAGCTCGCGCACCGAGACGATCGTGTCCTGAGACTGGCCGTCGATCTCGTAGCGGTCGACGTCGAGCGGGTCCTGGAACTGGTAGTACGAGCGGTACTGCTCGAGCTGGCGCACCGTCGGCGAGATGATCGCGGGATCCATCACGCGGATCGAGGCGGTCGTCTCGGCGTCGTCGCGCAGCTGCCCTTCCTTCGCGTCGGTCTTGGCGGCGTAGTTGGTCTTCTCCAGCTCATCGATGCCGTACGCGGCCTGGGTCATGTCCACGTTGCGCTGGTAGTACTCCTGCTCGAGCGAGAAGCGGTTCGGCTGCACCTGGAAGGTGTTGACGACCCACGGGTAGCCGATGCCCAGCACGATCGACGAGACCACGAGCAGCGCGGTGGCGATGAGCGGGTAGCGCCAGCGGCCGATGATGGCGGTCACGAAGAACAGCACGGCGACCACGGCGGCCACGATCGCGAGGATCGTCAGCCCCGGGATGACGGCGTTGGCCGTCGTGTAGCCGGCGCCGGTGATGCGGTCCTCGGTCTGGGTCAGGGTCTTGTAGCGGTCGAGCCACAGGCTCACCCCCTGCACGGCGAGGTAGAGGCCGGCGAGGACGGCCAGCTGGATGCGTGCGGACTTCGAGATGCGCAGCTCCCGCTCGCCCACCCGCACGGAGCCGTAGAGGTACGAGACGAGCACGGTCACGAGCAGGCAGATCAGCAGCACCGCCGAGACGAAGCCCAGCAGCGCACTGTAGAAGGGCAGCCCGAAGAGGTAGAAGCCGGTGTCGAGTCCGAACTCCGGATCGGTGGTGTCGGTGGCGACGCCGTTGAGCCACAGCCACGTGGTCTGCCACTGCGCGGAGGCGGCGAAGCCGGCGAAGAAGCCGAAGAACACCGGGATGCCCCACATCGACAGGCGCCGCAGGGGCTCGACGACCTCCTGGTAGCGGTCGAGTTGCGAGCTCAGGCGCGCGTACACCGGGCGCAGCCGGTAGGCGAGCTGGATCGCGACCCACACCGGCACCGCCATGCCCACGAAGCCGATGACGAACATCACGACGCGGGCGGTCCACTGCGTCAGGAGCACCGACTCGAATCCGAGCTGGTCGAACCAGAGCCAGTCCGCGTAGAGCCCCGCGAACAGGAAGAACGCCACCACCAGCGCCGCGATGATCGCCAGCGAGATGGCGATGACGCGTCGTGATCGGGAGGGCGTGGCTTGATTCGGCGCTGAGGTCGTCGTCACCCTCACATCCTAAGCGGCCGATTCAGGGCGGATGCTGGGGGAACGCCTAACCGCAGGTGGGCAGGGCGCCCAGGTCGCCGTCGTCGCGGATCGCTTCGAGCACGGCGAGGGAGTCGTCGAGGGTCTCGACCGAGAACACCTGGAGTCCCGCCGGCACATGGCCGACGACCTCGTCGCAGTTCGCCGCGGGAGCCAGGAACCACGTCGCCCCCGCATCCCGCGCGCCCCACAGCTTCTGACGGATGCCGCCGATCGCCCCGACCGTGCCGTCGGCGCTGATCGTGCCGGTGCCGGCGACGCGCTCGCCCCCGTTGAGCTCACCGGGGCTGAGCACGTCGATGATGCCGAGCGCGAACATCATTCCGGCGCTGGGCCCCCCGACGTTGTCGAGCTGGATGGTCACGTCGATCGGGAAGACGTAGTCGTTCATGAGCGTGATCCCCAGCAGCCACGTCGTCGTGCCGTCCGATTCCTCGGAATGCGGGGTGACCTCGACGGTCTGCTCGGCGTCGTCGCGGATGACCGTGAGCTCGATCGGGTCTCCCTGACCGGCGTTCACGATCTCGCGGAGGGCCGCCGCATCCGCGACAGGCGTGCCGTTCGCGGCCGTGATCACGTCCCCCTCTTCGACGAGACCGGTCGCGGCGGCGCCGTCGACGACCGAGTACACCGTCAGCTGCGACTGCACGTCGTAGCCGAGCTCGGTCAGCGCCGCCGCCGTCGCCTCCTTCTGCGAGTCGACCATGAGCGCCGCGCTCTCTTCGTTGCGCTGCTCGGTCGTCTGCCCCTCGGGGAAGACCGAGTCGATCGGCAGCACCGCCTTGCTGCGGTCGAACCACGCCGCGGCGAGCTCGAACCATGACGGCGTGCGCTCGCGGTTGCCCACCACCTGCACCGTGAGCAGGTCCAGCGACCCTCCCGTCTCGTAGGTCTGGGCGCCGTCGACCGAGATCAGCGGCACGTCCTCGCCGTCGGAGCCCTGCACGGTGCCCAGGGTGTCGTAGACGGGCCCCGGCTGCTGGATCACATATCCGGTGGGGAGGAACGTCAGCACCAGCAGCACGACCAGAGCGAGGGCGAGCGCGCCCATTCCCGCCTTCATGCTGCGCGGGATCTCGCGCCGCGGGGCGGGCTGGATGGTCACGTTGTCGTCGAACAGCGCCACAGGTGCCTCTCTCTGCCAGGTCGTTCGCGACCGGCGTAAGGCGATCGGGGCCGGGCCGGGAGGTGCGATGAGCGGTGCGACTAGCGTAGGACCAACTGGTCTTGAACCGGCTGAGAGGGTGACGACGTGGCAGAAGACGACCGCAGTCCCGAAGAAGAGTTCCAGGAGCTGATCCGTCAGCTCTTCGGCGGCGCGGGCGGGGTCGACCCCGAACAGCTGTCCAAGCTCAGCGGCATGGACATCGACCCTGCGATGATGCAGCAGCTCATGCAGCAGCTGCAGCAGGCGTTCGCCGCCGGCGGCCCCGACGGCGGGATCGACTGGGAGC
Source organism: Microbacterium fluvii (assembly GCF_025515205.1). Taxonomy (GTDB): domain Bacteria; phylum Actinomycetota; class Actinomycetes; order Actinomycetales; family Microbacteriaceae; genus Microbacterium; species Microbacterium fluvii. The sequence continues at coordinate 1,392,273 of NZ_JAOPFX010000001.1, forward strand.
TCACCCGCCGCCAGGCGCTGCACATCGCCAACCAGGACGGTCTGGGCATCACCTCGGGGCAGCGCGGCGATCTCGATGAGGCGTTCGCACTCGCGACGCTGTGGCTGAGCGAGGCCACGGCGATCTCGGGGCTCGCCACCGCCCCTCAGGCGCTCACCCGCGGCGCGTGGGTCGAGGCGACGCTGCCGGTGTGGCAGGCGCTGGCGGAGCCGGTGGCGACCAGCATCGCCGATGCGCTCACCGGGGCGCTGAGCGAGCAGGCGCCCGACGACATGCAGAGCCTCATCCAGGGCGCCGGCCGATTCATGCGCACGGTGGGCGGATCGCTGTTCGCGACGCAGCTGGGGCACGTCGTGGGCAACCTGTCGAAAGAGGTCGTCAGCGGCGGCGATGTCGGCATCCCGGTGATGCCCGACGGCGAGGCGGCGATCCTGCCGCAGAACTTCTCCGACTTCGGCGAAGGGCTCGAGATCCCCGAGGATCAGCTTGCCCTCTACATCGCGACCCGCGAGCTCGCCCACGCGCGCCTGTTCCGCCACGCCCGCTGGCTGCGGCTGCACGTCATCTCGCAGGTGACGGACTTCGCCCGCGGCATCCGCGTCGACACGTCGGCGCTCGAAGATCTCGCCGGTCGGTTCGATCCCAGTGAGCCCGATGAGCTCCGTCGCGCGCTCGAGAGCGGGGCGCTGCTGCCTCCGCGCAGCCCCGAGCAGGACACCGCTCTGGCGCGACTCGAGAACCTCCTCGCCACGATCGAGGGCTGGGTCGATGTCGTGACCGCACAGGCCACCGGGCGCCTGCCGATGGCCGATCGCATCGCCGAGGCGGTGCGACGTCGCCGTGCCGTCGGCGGACCCGCGGAACAGGCGCTCGCGTCACTCGTGGGGCTCACGCTGCGCCCGCGGCGCATGCGCGAGGCCGCGGCGATGTGGCAGGCCGTGACGGATGCCGTGGGCGTCGGCGCCCGCGACGCGCTGTGGGACTATCCCGACCTCATGCCCACCGCCGACGACCTCGACGATCCCGCAGCGCTGGTCGCTCGGCTCGAGGCGCGTGCCCGCGGCGAAGAACCGGAGCGCGACGAGCTCGACGACGCGCTCGCGCGTCTGCTCGCCGGCGAGGAACCCGCAGCTCCCGCAGCGGAGGAACCCGCCGACGGCGACGACGACGCTCCCGACGAGCCGCGTCCGGTCTGACAGGGCTCCTCCCCAGCGCCGACATCGGGTGGCGGGGGTGCGCACCCTGTGGACAGCGTGCGCAGCCGTTCGCCCGCCCGGCGAGAATCGGGGCATGCTGCGCCTCGACCCCGCGTATCCCCCGCTGTGGCGGTCGGCGAGCTCTGTGCAGTTCGGCCTCGACGCCGTGGTGGTCGTCGATGCCGGCGAACGATGGCAGCAGCGGCTGCTGCATGAACTCACGCGCGGCATCCCCGACGATGTCGTCTCCGGCGTGCTGGTCTCGATCGGAGCACCACGCGCTCCGTCGCAGCAGATGCTGCAGGCGCTGCGACCCGTGCTGATGGCCGCGACGACGACGTCCCGATCTGTGACGCTGCAGGCTCCGGCAGCCCTGCCGAGCGCGCAGGTGCAGACGCTCGCGACGGCCCTGCGCGCGTCAGGGCGAGCGGTCGAGGTCGAGACGTGGTTCGGCGTCGAGTCGCGCGAGGTCGATCGCCCGTCCGGGGCGCCCGTCGTGCTGCTGGCGCACCATCTGGTCGAACCGCGGCGGGCCGCCGAGCTGATGTCGCACGACGTCCCGCACCTGCCGCTTGTGTTCACCGGGCGTCGCGCCGTGATCGGCCCCCTCGTGGTGCCCGGCCGCACGGCCTGTCTCGCCTGCGATGCGGCGCACGAGCGGGAGCGCGATGCCGAGTGGCCGATGCTCGCCGCTCAATTGCTGGCACGCGACCCGCTCGTCGTCGACGACGCGCTGCTGCTGCAGGCCGGCGTCATCGCGGCGCGGCTCATCGACGGCGCGGGCGGTCGGTCGACGGTGCTCCACGCCGGGTCGTGGCGCCGGTCGATCCGCGCGCATCGACCTCACGCGTCGTGCCTGTGCCGAGCTCACGCAGGAATCGAGACGGCGCCCGACCACGCTCCCCCGTCGACCACGACAGCTCGAGGGTCCGCGCGGCGCGCGTGATGCCGACGTAGGCGAGACGCCGCTCTTCGTCGACCGCCTCGGGGGTGGTCGCCCAGCCGATGGGCAGCTGCCCGTCGGCGAGTCCGGCCAGGTGCACGTGCTCCCACTCAAGACCCTTGGCCGCGTGCAGCGTCGCGAGGGTCACGGTGCGCATCGTCAGTTCGTCCTGGGTCTGTGCGCGGGCCGTGAGCTCATCGGTGAACGCCCTCAGCGTCGTGCCCGTCGGGGCCTCTTCGGCCAGGCGCAGGATGGCGGCCCTGGCCTCCCACGCATCACGCAGCGCCCCGCCCGCCTGCGGCGGCTCGTCGCTGTAGCCGAGCGAGCGCAGCACGTCGCGCACGGCGACGAGGAATCCCGACTCCAATGGTGCGACCGAGGCACCGCGCAGCGCGAGCACCGCTTGGCGCACTTCGGGGATGTCGAAGAACCGTCGCCCGCCGAGCACCGTGGTCGCGATGCCGCGCGCGGCCAGGGCCTGGGCGAGCATCGCGGACTGGGCGTGCGCCCGATACAGCACGGCGATGCGGTGCGGATCCACTCCACCGGCGATCTGACCGGCGATGCGCTCGGCGATCCCCTGCGCCTCGTGCGCATCGTCGGCGTAGGCCGTGACGGTGGGCAGGTCGCCGGCCGCGCCGGCGTGAGCGGAGGTCAGCTCGAGGGCGCCCCGGCGACCGTTCATGAGCGCGTTCGCCACGGCGAGGATGCCGGGTGTCGAGCGGTAGTTCGTCTCGAGCCGCACGACCTTGGCCTGCGGGAATCTCGAGGCGAATTCGAGAAGGAACCGCGCGTCGGCGCCCGCGAAGGAGTAGATCGTCTGGCTCGCATCGCCCACGACGCACAGGTCGCGCCGATCGCCCAGCCACAGTTCGAGCAGTCGGTTCTGCAGAGGTGAGACGTCTTGGAACTCGTCGACCGTGAAGTGGCGGTACTGCTCGTGCACCGCCGAGGCGACCTGCGGCTCCGCCTCGAGCATGCCGGCGCAGGCCAGCAGCACGTCTTCGAAGTCGAGTCTGCGCCGCTCGTCTTTGAGCTTCTCGTACGCGCGCTGCAGGTCGACCACACGTGAGACGTCATAGCGTCCGACTCCGGCGGGGCGGGCCGCGGCGTAGTCGTCGATGCTGCGCATCGTGACCTTCCGCCACTCGATCTCGGAGGCGATGTCGCGCAGGGTCGCGGTGTCGGGCTCGAGGCCGATGCCGTCGGCCGCGTGGGCGAGAAGGCGCACCTTGTTGTCGACGAGCCCGGGTGCGGTGTCGCCGGCGAGCGTCGGCCAGAAGAAGTTCAGCTGCGCCAGGGCCGCCGCGTGGAAGGTGCGCGCGGCGACGCCCGAGACGCCGAGTCTGCGCAGGCGTCCGCGCATCTCGCCGGCGGCCTTCGCGGTGAAGGTCACCGCCATGACCCTTCCAGGCGAATAGGCGCCGGTGTCGACCCCGTGCGCGATGCGGTGCGTGATCACGCGCGTCTTGCCGGTGCCGGCGCCGGCGAGCACCGAGAGCGGTCCCCGCAGGGTCGTGACGGCCTCGCGCTGCTGGTCGTCGAGCCCGTCGAGTGCGCCGCCGCTCATCGGCCCGCGTGCCAGTCGGCGATCAGCTGGTGGGCGATCGATGCCGTGCCCGGCAGCATCACGTCGCCCTCACCACGAAGACCCTCGCCGATCTCGGCGCGCGTGAACCAGCGCACCTCGGCGATCTCGTCGCCGTCGGCGACGGCCGCATCGGACAGCGCCTGCGCCCGGTACCCGAGCATGAGCGAGCGCGGGTACGGCCACGACTGCGAACCGCGGTACTCGAGGGCGCCGACCTCGACGCCCGACTCCTCCCTCACCTCACGACGCACGGCCTCTTCGGCCGACTCCCCCGCCTCGACGAAGCCCGCGAAGCACGAGTAGCGGTTCACCTCCCACAGGGCATTGGAGCCCAGCAGCAGCCGATCGGGGTCGTCACGGTGCGTGACGGCCACGATGACGGCGGGATCGGTGCGCGGAAAGTGGTCGCGGCCGCACGCGTCGCAGTGCCGCGCCCACCCCGCGTTGACGATGCGGGTCTGCCCGCCGCACGCAGGGCAGAAGGGCGCACCCAGCAGCCACCGGCCCAGTGCCAGCGCGGCCACGAACGCGGCGGCGTCGGCGGCGGTCAGCATCCCCCCGGCCACGCGCAGCCCCGCCCACCCGCCCGGTGCGTCGAACGGCGCATCGTCGGAGTGTGCGAGCACGGCCGCCAGCAGCGCTGAGCCCTCGTCGTCGCGCCCCAGGAAGGCCCACAGCGCGCCGGCGGGCACCGCGGCGGGGGCCACGAGCTGCAACCCGTCGCCGTCGAACGGCGCCCTGTCGCCGGCGACGACCAGCACGCGCGTCGACGAGTCGGAGCGCAGCCGATCGAGCAGGCCGGGCTCGCTGCGCTCATCCCCCGCGCGGTCGAGTCCCCCTCTGGCCAACGGCGGCTGCGGAATGTCGGACATGGGCATCGCGGCCTCTCTGCGGATCGCACACGCGGCCTGTCGACAAGCGGGCGTGGCGCGGGGGTGCACCGGCGCGCCACGCCTACCCTGGGCACATGGCACGCTCACCCCTCACTCTAGCCGCGTCGGTCACCTCGGCTCTGCCCCGGGTGGGCGTCGTCTCGGTGGCTGCTCTGACGGAATCGGCGGCCGGCCGCTACGACAGCGCACTGGTCGGTCTCGATGACGGACGCAGCGTCGTGGTGCGGGTTCCCGCCACCGCAGAGGCGGCGACCGACCTCGTCGCCGAAGTGCGGGCGCTGCGGGCTCTGACGCCCGGTGTGCGCGCCCTTCTTCCCTTCCGCGCACCCGAGCTCCTCGGCGAGACGGGACTCGACCGCGCGAGGGTCGTGGTCGTCGATCACCTGCCCGGCTACCGCGTCGATGCGGCGCACGTTCCCGCCGGCCCAGGCATCGCCACGAGCCTCGGGGCGGCGCTGGCGGCGCTGCACAGCCTCCCCCTCTCGGTCGTGCGCACCGAGGGTCTTCCGGTGCGCACTCCCGAGCAGGTGCGCGACGATGCTCGTCGCCTCATCGATCGCGCGTCGGCGACCCATCGCACGCCGATCTCGCTGATCGCCCGCTGGACACGCGCGGTCGAGAACGACGACCTGTGGCGATTCGAGGCGGCAGTCGTGCTGGGCGGCGCCTCGGCGGCGGCCTTCCTGTTCGACGATGTCGACGGGGTGCCGACGATCACGGGCGCGCTCGAGTGGGCGGGGCTGTCGGTGGGCGACCCCGCCGCAGACCTGCAGTGGCTCTCGGCGGCGCCCGACGCGGCCGGCGAGGTCTTCGACGCCTACGCCGCCGCCAGCGCACGCACCCCCGACGCACTCGTGCGCGAGCGGGCCAGGCTGTACGCCGAGCTCGAGTTCGCGAAGTGGCTCGTGCACGGCTACGACGCCGACCGCGCCGACGTGCTCGACGACGCCGAGGCTCTGCTGCGCTCGCTCGCCGACGGCACCTCGGGCGAAGACATCGTCGCCGTCTCGGCGCACGGCGTCGACGACGCGATCGCGCTGCTCGACCGCGTGCCCGAACGCGCCGATGCGGCGGGAGACACCTCGCTGCAGACCGACACCTACGCGGCCGACGACCTGTCGCTGTGGAGCGAGGAGCTGCCCGCAGACACGACCGCCGAGCGCGAGCCTTCATCCGCCGCCGACCAGACCGTGGCGGAGCCCCCCTCGGAGGCCCCCGCCGACGATCCCGAGCGCACCCAGCCGATCGCTCCCGTCGACGTCGACGACTTCGTGCCGCTGTCGTTCGCCACGGGCGAGCTCGACGCGGCGCTGGCCGCCCCGCGAGAGCGGGCGCAGACCTCGGACTGGACCGAGGCGCAGGCCGAGGTCGACAGCGCGCGGGCGGCCGACGCGGCCCTGCGACGCTGGCTCGCCGACTGACCGGGTACCGGAGGGCTTACCCCCGCAGCACGAGGTCTGCCGCGACATAGAACAGCACGACGTCGATGCTCTCCAGCGGCACGCCGTTGCGGCGGTGATAGGCCTCGCGATACAACTCGAGCTGCAGCATCCGCTGGGCTCTCTCATCGTCGGTGCGCGGCGCCGCACCCGTCTTCCAGTCGACGATCTCGATGCGGTCGCCGCGGGCGTACACGGCATCGAGCTTGCAGATCACGACGTGCGGCGTGCCGTCGAGGGCGGTCGTGGCGAAGTCGATCTCGGTCTCGACCTCGAGCGGCTGCAGGTCCGCCCACTCGCTGCGCTCGAACGTCTCGCGCAGGCGTGCCAGCGCCTCGGCATCCGCGAGGGTGGCCGCGGATGCCGGCGCGTCGTCTTCGAGCTCCCACAGGGCGTCGTCGAGCCCGCCCGCACGCCCGACCAGACCTGAGCGCTGCTCGACCCAGGCGTGGAACAGGGTGCCCAGGCGCGTCTGGCGATAGGGACGCTCGGGCAGCGGACGGGCGAGTCTGGCCACGGCGCCGTCGTAGTCGACGACGAAGTCCTTGTAGCGGGAGGCGGCGATACGGGTGGGAGCGGCGCCGGGAGCACGCCTGTTGCGCTCTTCGCGCTCGGCCAGCAGCAGGGCGAGGTCGCGGTGAGCGGGAGGCCGCGGCGACTCCCGCGCGCGGCGCACGGCGTCCGCGGCGCGTTCGACAGCGGCGCGTCGAGCGCCCAGCGGGTCGATCGGCCACTGCAGCAGGCGGCGTTCGCCGAGATAGGGGTTCTCACCGGGTTCGGTCTCATCGAGGGCGACCCCGAGGCCCTCGGCGATCTCGGTGAAGAAGACGCTGCGCTCGCGAGGCTTCTTCGTGCCCGACCACGCCGCCCCCGTCAGCAGCAGGTGGTCGCGGGCGCGGGTCACGGCGACGTAGGCGAGTCGCCGGTCCTCGTCGAGCTGGCGCTGCCGACCGGCGGCGAAGAACTCGTCGAAGGCGACCTTGAGGTCCTGCTGGGTGGGGCTGGTGTCTGCATCCCAGCGCAGCGTCGGGAGCCACGGCGCATCGCCGCGGAACTCGTAGGGCAGAATGCCGAACCGCAGCCACCCCTTGCGGTCGCGCGGCATGCTCGGCAGCTCGTCGGTGACCATGCGCACCACCGCCACGGCGTCCCACTCCAGCCCCTTGGATCCGTGGATGGTCAGCAGCTGCACCACATCGGGCTCTGGAGGCTCGGTGCGGGGCGCGAACTCGTCGAGCTGCTCGGCGTGATCGAGCCACGCCAGCAGATTCGAGATCGATCCGCTGTCGTCTGCGGCGAGGAAGCCGTGCAGCTCGTCGACGAATGCGCGTAGCTGCGCCGAGGCGATCCTCGCGGGGCCGCGCAGCTCGTTGGCGGCCAGCTCGATGTCCAGTCGCAGCTCGCGTTCGACCAGCCTGACCAGTTCGGGGATCGGCATGCCCGCCGCCCGCCGCAGCTCGGCGAACACGACACCGGCCTCGTGGAGGCGCTCGCGGGCCGCGGGCGTGAGACCTGCGAGCCAGCCGTGGTCGGGGCGGGTGCGTGCGACGAAATCGAGAGCGTCGATGAGCGAGCCCTGATCGTCGCCGGCGCTCGCCCTGATCTGCGCGACCACCTCCGGCGCCAGCGGCTGCAGCGCCGTGTCATGGCGGGCCAGCCGCACCGCCAGCGCCGACAGCTCGCGCAGATCGGGCAGCCCGATCGCCCACCGCGGGCCGGAGAGGAGTCGGATGAGCGCCGAGCCCGCCGCCGGATCGCTGATCACGCGCAGCGCCGCGACGACGTCGACGACCTCTGGGGTCGACAGCAGGCCGCCGAGCCCCAGAATCCGGTGCGGAACACCCCGGCGACCCAGCGCATCGCCGAAGCGCACCATGTGCTTCTTGCTGCGGAACAGCAGCGCACCCGTCGTGGCGAGGCCCCCGACGGCCCGCGCCCGACGCACGGACGCGAACCACTCGGCGACGCGGTCGGCCTCGGCGTCGACGTCGTCGTCGAAGGCCAGATCGACCTGGCCGGCCGATGCACCAGGGCGGGGTCGCAGCTCGGCCACCTCGACCGGGGCGTGCGCCGACAGCTCTGCGAGCACGGCGTTCGCCGCGCCGAGCACGCGGATGCTGTTGCGCCAGCTCGTCATGAGCGAGAAGCCCGCGCACCCGCCGTCCTGGGCGAACGCGGCGGCGAAGCCCCCGAGGTTTCCGGCGCTCGCCCCGCGCCAGCCGTAGATCGCCTGGTGCGGGTCGCCGACAGCCATGACCGCGGTGCCGGCGAACAGCCCGGCCAGCAGGTCGGTCTGCACGACCGAGGTGTCCTGGTACTCGTCCAGCAACACGACGCGGTAGCGCCCTCGCAGCTCATCGCCGACGACAGGGTGCCCACGGACGATCTCGACCGCCGCCGCCACCTGATCCGAGAAGTCGAGCACCCCGCGGCGCAGCTTCTGCGCGGCGTACTGGCGGGCGAGATCGGTCAGCAGCGCCAGATCGTCGACGTCGGCGGCGGCATCCGCGACGTCTTTGTAGACGACGGTGCCCTTGCGCGTCGACGGGCGCTCGAGCACATCGCGGAAGCGCGCGGGGAAGGCCGCCAGCTCGTCGAGGGCGACGAGATTGTCGACGCTGTCGCGGGCGATGCGCAGCGCGCCGTCGACGAGTGTGCCGACGCTGCGCTCGACCGCGGCCAGTCGGGGATCGTCAGAGGCGAACAGCACCTGGCGCATGAGCAGCCACGCGGCCGACTCGCTCAGCACGACGGCCTCGGCGTCACGGCCGATGCGCACCGCGTGCTCGCGCACGATCCGGTCGGCGAAGCTGTTGTAGGTCGCGACCGTGGGGCGGTGCAGGAGCGCGTCGGGCTCGACCTCGGCCGCCACCGCACCGCACTCGATCGCCAGCGCATCCAGCACGGCGTGCCGCTCGCGCCCGCGGCCCCCGCTGCGCTCCAGCTCACCGAACACGTCGAGCCTTCCGGCCGCGTGGAGCGCCGGCAGGTGCGGGAGCAGTCCGCGGCGCTCGAACTCCGAGAGCCGGTCGAGCCGCGCGCGGATGCGTTCGGCCAGCTCCCCTGCCGCCTTGCGGGTGAAGGTGAGCCCCAGCACCTCGTCTCGACCGACGAGGCCGTTGGCGACGAGCCACACGACGCGCGCCGACATCGTCTCGGTCTTGCCGCTGCCGGCGCCGGCCACCACGAGCGCCGGCTGCAGCGGCGCCTCGATGACCGCCGTCTGCTCGAGGGTGGGCGGGAACTGACCGAGCGCGGCCGCGATCACGCCTGCCGCGAGCGGTGCCGTCATGACGCGCTCACCGCCCCGATGGTGTGGATGCGGCAGAGTCCGTAGGAGTGCTCGTCGCGGCAGTGCTCCTCGTAGGGCGCCGCGAAGGTCGTGCCGCGCATCACCTCGACGGCGGCCGCGATGCGATCGTGGAAGGCGGTGCGCGTCTCGTCGTCGAAAGGCGGCTGCCGAGGAGTGACGTAGTCGACCCGCGAGGTGGGCCGCAGCACGAGCAGCTTCGCACCGCCCGGCGGGTGGCCTGCGGCCTCGGGGATCGCGCCGGATTCGAACGCCAGCTGGTACGCCGCGAGCTGGGGGTTGTCGACGACACCCTGGTCGCGCTGAGGTTCGCGCTTGCCGGTCTTCAGATCCACGATCACGACCGTGCCGTCGGGGGCGAGCTCGACGCGGTCGATGTAGCCCGAGAGCACGACGCCATGCGGGTGGGCCGGCTCACCCGGCAACGGCACCGGCACCTCGAAGTGCGGCTCTGCGCCGATGAGTGTGCCGCCGTCCCGATCGAAGTCGCGCAGATACGCGTGCAGACGGCGCACGAGATCGCGCGCCGTCGCGCGCTGCGCCTCTTCGCGCCAGCCCGACTCGAAGCTCAGCTCACCCCAGCGCGACTCGACGGCTGCCCAGAGCGCTGCTTCGTCGGCCCCGTCGGCGTGTTCGAGGGCGGCATGGATGATGGTGCCCAGGCCCGCCGACGTGTTCGACGCGTCGCCGCCGAGGTCGGCGATCACCCAGTTGAGCTCGCACTCCTCGAGGGCGTGCAGACGTGAGGGCGACACGCGGATGTCGGCGACCTCGAGGTCGCGCAGCGGTCCGCGCGCGCTGGGAGCGGTCACGCCGTACCACTGCTCCGGCGCCGCGCCCGGTATGGCGGCATCGGCGAGCAGAGCCAGCTGACCGGCCGCGAACACCGCATCCGCCCCCGTCGTGAGGGCGCGCCGGTGCTGGGCGACCAGCCCGCGCAGCGAGAGCGGATGCTCAGCGGTCGGGGCCTGCGGATCGGGGAAGAACTCGGCGAACACGCTGGGCCCGGTGTCGTCGTCGTCCACGGCGGTCATCACCACCCTGGCAGAGGCGCGCGACACGGCGCGCACCAGCAGCCGGAGTTCGTCATGCATCGCGGAGCGACGGCGATCGAGGGCTGCCGGCTCATCTCGGCCGGCAGCGGCGTCGGCGAGGCGCCACGTCTCCAGCAGCGATCCGCGCAGGCGCGTATTGGGCCAGACGCCGTCCTGCAGACCGGCGATCACGACGGTGTCGAACTGCACGCCGAGTGCCGAAGCCGGGGTGAGGATGCGCGCGGCGTCGTCGGGCAGCACGGCATCGAGGCGATCGTCGGCGACGTCGCTGTCGAGAATGCTGCGCACGAATGCCCGCGGATCGGGGTCGAGCGTGCGCTCGACGAAGCGCTTGGCCGACTGGAACAGCGCCACGACGGCGTCGAGGTCGCGCCCCGCCTGGTCGGCGAGCGGTCCGCGCCCGGCCGCGAGATCGCTCCACACGCGCTCGAGCCCGCTGCGCTCCCACACCACCCACAGCACTTCGTGCGCCGTCGCGCCCTCGGCCAGCAGCCGCGACACCTCGTGCAGAGTGCGCGCCAGCACGCCGGCGCGCCGCGCCTCGCGTGTGTCGAGCAGGTCGAGCTCCAGCGGGGTGCGCATCGCGTCGACCAGCAGCTCGCGCCCGCTGCGCTCCCCGCCGGCGGACAGCTCGGCGTGACGCAGCGCCGACCGCAGGCGTCGCAGACCGATCGCGTCGAGGCGACCGTACGAGCCCACGAGCAGGTCCGACAGCTCGTCGGCCGACCACTCGTCGGCGGCGGCCAGCTCGACGACGCGCACGAGATCGCGCGCGGGGGCGAGCACGCCCAGTGGGCTGCCTGGGCCCGCCGTTCGAGCCGGCACGTCGCGCGCGCTCAGCTCGGCCTCGAGCGTCTGCACCTGACGGGTGTCGTGGGCGATGACGGCCAGGTCGCCCCAGGGCACCCCGTCGTGCAGCCGGCGCTCGCGCAGCAGGCGTGCGATCGCATCGCACTCCTCTGCCGCCGATCGCGCGACGAGGGCCTGCACCGAGGCGTCGGGCTGGGCGCCCGTCGGTCGCTGACGATGGGCGACGACGCCGACGGCCCCGATGTGCTGCGTCAGCCGTCGAACGAGGTCGACCTGCGCCGCACTGCCCCGATGCGCCGTCGACAGCACATGCGGGGTGCCCAGCGCCGCCGCCAGTCGCGCGAAGTTCTCGGGGGTCGCGCCCCGGAACGATCCCGCCCCCACGTCGGGGTCGCCGAGGGCGAGCACGGCCACGCCGCGGGCGGCGCACGCCTCGACGAGCTCCACCCCGCCGAGGGTGAGCTCTTGCGCGTCGTCCACGATCAGCACGGCCATCTCGTCGAGCAGCTGCGCCCCGGGAAGCCCCGCACGCACGATCGCGACCGCCTCGCGCACGAGCCCGGCCGCGTCGCGGTGCGCTCCGCGCATGTCGTCTCGGACCTGGATGTATTCGCTCGAGAACGAGGCCAGCGCCGTCCACACCGCGAGATCCCGCTGGGCGCCCCACTGGGTCAGCTGGGCGGGAGGGATGCCGAGGGCGGTGCATTCCGCCAGGAACGCCCGAACCTCGGTGCGAAAGCCCTTGGTCGCCCTGATCTGCGGCGTCAGCCATTCCGGCCAGCGGCTCTCGCCGCTCTGCTCGTCTTCGACGTCGCCTGCCAGCAGATCGGCGATCAGCTGGTCTTCGTCGGCGCCGGTCAGCAGCTGCGGCGGCTCGCGCCCGTCGGCGACCGCGCCGGCGCGCACCAGTTGAAAGGCGAAGGAGGCGATCGATCGCGCAGGGGCGCCCGAGGTCGCCCGCGCGATCGTCAGCGACAGCCGGTCGCGCAGCGCGGTCGCGGTCTGCCGCGACGGGGTCAGCACGACGATCGCGTCGGGGTCGACGCCTGCCGCGATCAGTGTGCGCACTCGCTCGAGGGCGACCGCCGTCTTGCCTGTGCCGGGTGCGCCGACGACGACGGCGGAGGCTGCGTGCGGCAGTTCGATGACGGCACGCTGCGCCGCATCCCAATCCTCCACCCCCGCAACGTTAGCGGCGCCCGACGACATCACGGTGCCGTAGGCTGGCGATGCGCCCGCAGAGCACGGCGGGGCAGAAGGGCACTCACGTGGAGATCCGCATCGGCATCGTCAACACCGGCCGCGAGCTCAACTTCGAGACGAACGACTCGGCCGCAGACGTCAAGAAGTCGGTCGCGAGCGCCCTCGACTCCGGAGCCACCCACGTGTCGTTCACCGACGCCAAGGGCAACAGCTACATCGTGCCGACCGCGGGCATCGCCTTCGTCGAGTTCGGCACCGAAGAATCACGTCGCGTCGGCTTCGTCGCCTGACATGGAGATCGTCTACGCCCTCATGATCGGGGCGGTGTGGGGTCTGGCGGCGCATTTCATCGTCCCCGGGCGCGCGCGGCGCGGCGCCGCGATCGGTCCCTTCGCGGGTGCCGTGATCGGCGGACTCACGTGGCTCGTCATGACATGGGCGGGTGTGGGCACCGACAGCGCCTGGCTGTGGATCGTCGCGTTCTTCACCCCGCTGCTCAGCTTCGTCGTGGTGGGGGCGCTGACGGCGACCCGTCGCAGCCACGACGAGCGGGCCCGCGCCGCGCTGCGCGTCTGAACCGCGGGCGGCGGATGCCGATCGCCTCGGTGTGCGCTACGCCGCGAGTCCCATGTCTTCCATGCGGCGCGCATGCGCTGCCATCAGCGCCGTGAACACGGGCTCCACCTTCTTCTCGCCGGCGGGGTCCAGCGCCGTCTGACGCAGCGCCGCGCGGGCGATCAGCAGGGTGTCGCCCACGAGGCGCCTCCCCCACATGGCCAGCAGCGACTTCCACTCGCCGTCGTCGCTGGCGATGGTCTGCGCGATCATCTCGACGATGGCCTGCCGATCGCTGTCCGCCTCGAGCGTGCGGGCCACCCGCCTGCCGGTCTCGCCGTAGCCCGCCGACAGCGCCTCATAGAAGTCGTCGAGCATCCCGGCCGTGATGTGCACCGACATCATCGTCTCTTCGGGTCGCACCCCGTGGGTCGCGGCGCGGAACGCGTCGAGCGGCTCGCGGAACGGGAGCATGAGGGCCGTCGGGTCGGCGCCACGCTCGCGGATGATCGCGACGAGTCGCTCGTGCTTGGTCAGCGCGGCGCCGGCGGCCTTCGACAGGGCGTCTTTGCGATCCAGCTCCGGTGTGGAGGCGATCAGCTCAGACAGGGTCTCGAAGAACCCCAGCTGCAGGTAGGCGGCCTGGCCGAGGAAGGTGTCGATGTCGGCGGCGAGCTCCTCGAAGTCGACGCGCCGTGCGTCACCGAGGTCTCCACGGGCCCGAAGCTGCAGGTGGCGCCCCTCGGGACGACGCTGCCAGAACCACTTCACCACGGCTACAGCCTAGAGCCGGTAGGCTGGTCTGCGTCCCCGGCTGTGGATCGGGGCCCCGCGCCTGCGGCTGAGTGAAGGGCGTGGATCCGACATTCCCAGGCGCTCATCTCACCGCCGGACAGGTTCATATCGTGACGACCTTCGCCGAACTCGGCGTCGATCAGGACATCGTCGACGCTCTCGCTTCGAAGGGGATCGTGGACGCCTTCCCCATCCAGGAGCAGACGATCCCCCTCGGCCTTCCCGGCCAGGACATCATCGGCCAGGCCAAGACCGGCACCGGCAAGACGTTCGGCTTCGGCATCCCCGTCGTGCAGCGTCTCGGCCTCGACCCTGAGCATGGCGTCAAGGCCCTCATCGTGGTGCCCACTCGTGAGCTCGCTGTGCAGGTCTACGAAGACATGGACATGCTCACGCAGAACCGCTCGACCAGCGTCGTGGCGATCTACGGCGGCAAGGCCTACGAGGGTCAGATCGAGCAGCTCAAGGCCGGCGCGCAGATCGTCGTCGGCACGCCCGGTCGCCTCATCGACCTGGCCGGGCAGCGACTCCTCGACCTCTCGAACGCCACCGAGGTCGTGCTCGACGAGGCGGACAAGATGCTCGACCTCGGCTTCCTCCCCGACATCGAGAAGATCTTCCAGAAGGTGCCGGCGGTGCGCCACACGCAGCTGTTCTCCGCCACGATGCCCGGGCCCATCGTCGCCCTCGCGCGCCGGTTCATGACCAACCCCATCCACATCCGGGCCAACGACCCCGACGAGGGGCTCACGCAGGCCAACATCAAGCACCTCGTCTACCGCGCCCACTCGCTCGACAAGGACGAGGTGATCTCGCGCATCCTGCAGGCGGAGGGACGCGGCAAGACCGTGATCTTCACGCGCACCAAGCGCGCCGCCCAGCGACTGGTCGACGAGCTCAGCGACCGCGGCTTCAACGCGGGCGCCGTGCACGGCGACATGAGCCAGGAGGCCAGGGAGCGCTCGATGGCCGGTTTCAAGGCCGGCAAGAAGGACGTGCTCATCGCCACCGACGTGGCAGCCAGAGGCATCGACGTCGACGATGTCACGCACGTCATCAACCACACGATCCCCGACGACGAGAAGACCTATCTGCACCGCGCAGGTCGCACCGGCCGCGCCGGCAAGACCGGCATCGCGGTGACCTTCGTCGACTGGGAAGACCTGCACAAGTGGGCCCTCATCAATCGTGCGCTCGAGTTCGGCCAGCCCGAGCCCGTCGAGACCTACTCGTCGAGCCCGCACCTGTTTGAAGACCTCGACATCCCCGCCGGCACGAAGGGCCGCATCGCGACGGCCCCGAAGACCCAGACGATCCGCACGCAGCGTGCGCAGCCGGCCAGCGCCTCCGACGCCGCCGCAGAGGGCACCGCCGAGGCGGGTTCGCGCCGTCGCCGGCGTCGCCGCTCGGGCCAGGAGCGCGTCGGGGCGACCTTCGCCGAGGGTGCGGATGCCGCCGGCGCACCGTCGACCGCCGATTCCGGAGCGGCCGCCGAGCGCGGCACCGACGGAGCAGGCACGCACGACGGCGCGGGCAGAGAGCACCACGACGGCAAGCCGGCAGCGGCGCGTCGCCGTCGGCGACGTCGCGGTGGCGGTGGCGGCGGCTCGGCCGCAGGCGCTGCCGCCGGGGTCTGACGACACACTCGCCCGCAGGCGTCCGCGCCCCCTCTCCGGCCCGCTATGTTGAAACCGAGCGGCACCGTGCCGCCGTTTCCGAAAGAGGCAGAGAGTGCGATTCTTCGAGACCGTCGAGTACCAGGGATTCTGGGGCTCGTTCTGGGACCTGATCTGGTGGTTCCTGTGGCTGTTCGTCTTCTTCGCGTACCTGATGGCGCTGTTCGCGATCATCGGCGACCTGTTCCGTGACCGCAAGCTCAGCGGAGGGTGGAAGGCGGTCTGGATCTTCTTCCTGATCTTCTTCCCGATCATCACGGCGCTCGTCTACCTGATCGCCCGCGGCGGCGGCATGGCCGAGCGCGGCGCGGCCCAGGCGCAGCAGTACAAGGCGGCGCAGGACGACTACATCAAGTCGGTCGCAGGCACGAGCCCGACCGACGAGATCGCGAAGGCGAAGTCGCTGCTGGACGCCGGCACGATCACCCAGGCCGAGTACGACCAGCTCAAGGCCAAGGCGCTGGCCTGACCGACGCCGCGAAGCGCCCTCGTCCGCCTACGGGTAGACGGGGGCGCTTCCCGTTGCGGCGTCGATGATGCGCTGCACCATCGCGTCGGCGGTGGTGTTCTCCCCCGGCAGGTTGGGCTTTCCTGCCCCGTGGTAGTCGCTGGACCCGGTCACGATGAGATCGCGCGCGGCCGCGAACCGGCGCAGCACGGTCAGCCCCTCCGCGGTGTTCTCACGGTGATCGAGCTCCAGCCCGGCAAGGCCCAGGTCGACGAGGTCTTCCAGAAGCTCGAGCGGCAGCATCCGCCCGCGGCCCGCCGGAGTCGGATGGGCGATCACCGGCACGCCGCCGGCTGCCACGATGAGGCGCACCGCGGCGCGGGCGTCGGGAGCATAGTGCGGCTCGTAGTAGCCCTCGCGAGGATGCAGGATGCCGTCGAACGCCTCGCCGCGGTCGGCGACGATGCCCCGAGCGATGAGCGCGTCGGCGATGTGCGGACGCCCGACCGTCGCACCATCGGTCGTCTGCGCGGCGACGTCGTCCCAGGTGAGCGGATAGTCACGCCCGATCGCCCGCACGATGCGCTCGGCACGGCCCAAGCGATCGTCGCGCACCCGCTCGGTCTCGGCCCGCAGCGCCGCATCGTCGGGGTCGATGAGGTAGGCGAGCACATGGACGCTGCGCCACTCGTGGCGCGCCGACAGCTCCATGCCGGGGAGCAAGGTCATCCCGAGCGACAGCGTCGCCTCAACGGCCTCCGCCCAGCCGGCGGTCGTGTCGTGATCGGTGAGAGCGACCGTGCGCAGGCCGTGCCGGTGCGCCGCCGAGATGACGCCGGCGGGCGGCTCGGTGCCGTCGGAGTGGATGGAGTGCAGGTGCAGGTCGCTCGGCCCTGCGAAGCGCTGCGATCCACCCACTCTGCGAGCGTAGCGCGCCGCGCCGCTGGCCGATCTCCCAGCCTGCTGACATAGAGTCGCCGTCGTGCTTCGCCTGCTGGGGGTCCTCGTGACCGTGGTCTGCGCGATCGCCGCCGCCGTGCTGACCTGGCCGTCGTTCTTCCGCGTCGATCGTGTGTTCCCGATCGCCCAGATCGTGTCGTTCCGCACCGTGCTGGCCATCGGCTTCGCGCTGCTGGCCGTGCTCGCGCTCCTGTTCGCACTGATCCGGCCGTTGCGCGGCTTCGCCCTCTCGCTGGCGCTCGTCATGGCGGCGGCCGCCGTCGCCGGCGGGACGATCGTCGTCATGCGGGGAACGGGCACCTCGGCGCTGCCGGCCAAGGGCGACGACAGTGTGCGCGTGCTCACCTGGAACACGGCGGGCGCGGACATCGCCGATACGGTCGCGCAGATGGCCGTCGCGATGGAGGCCGACGTCGTGGCGCTGCCCGAGACGACCATCGAGACCGGCGAGGCCGTCGCCCTGGCGATGCGCGATCTCGGTCATCGCATGTGGGCCTATCACGCCGAATACGGCGACGACGGCTGGGGAGCCCTCTCGACGACGCTGCTGATCTCACCCGACCTCGGCGACTACGCGGTGATCGAGTCGTCGATCGACGGATCGTCCAATACGTCGACGGTGCCGAGCGCCGTGGCGATGCCGGTCGACGGCGACGGACCGACCATCGTGGCGGCCCACGCCGTGGCGCCGCGGCAGGACGACATGGGGCACTGGCGCAACGATCTGCAGTGGCTGGCCGATCAGTGCGGTCAGTCGAATGTGATCCTCGCCGGTGACTTCAACGCGACCGTCGACCACTTCGGTCAGCTCGGAGTCGACGGCGGTATGCTGGGACGCTGCACCGACTCCGCCGTGCAATCGGGCAACGGCGCCGTCGGCACCTGGCCCACCGACCTCACCGCCCTTCTGGGCGCTCCCATCGACCACGTCATGACCGGCGACGCGTGGGTGGCCACGGGATCGCTGGTGCTCACGACCCTCGACGATTCGGGAAGCGACCACCGTCCCCTGGTCGTGCAGCTCGAGCCGGCAGGGTGACCGGTCCGGTCGTGCGTGCGAGACTGGGGGCATGAGCACGACCGGCGAAACCTCCCCCACTGCGACCACCGACGCCCCCGCCGTGGAGCCCGCCGCGGAGCCGACCGAGAACTCCACGACGAACAGGCGCCAGCCCTTCCCCCGGGGGTTCCTCGACTCCATATCGACGGGCTGGGCCGACCGTCCCGAGCACACTCCGCCTGCTCGACCGCAGGCATCCTTCGCCGCGGCGCGCCGCGCCGCCGTCTCGGCCGCCTTCCCCGGAAAGCGCGTGGTCGTACCGGCGGGATCGGTGAAGCAGCGCAGCAACGACACCGACTATCCGTTCCGGGCGCATTCGGCGTTCTCCCACCTCACCGGCTGGGCTGCCGACTCGGTGCCCGACTCGGTGCTCGTGCTCGATCCGACCTCCGACGGCCACGACGCCACCCTCTACCTGCGCGAGCGCGCCGACCGCACCACCGCCGAGTTCTACGGCGACGCCTCCATCGGCGAGTTCTGGATCGGCCCGCGGCCCGCCCTCGGCGGGGTGGCCGCAGACCTGGGAGTCGCGACGGCGCACATCGACGAGTTCGCGCCTGCGGACGGCGATCTGACCGTCGACGACGACGACGAGCTCACGCGCTTCGTCTCCGAGCTGCGTCTCGTCAAAGACGAGTACGAACTCGAGCAGATGCGCCTCGCGGTGGAGGTCACCTCACGCGGGTTCGACGACATCATCGCGAACCTCCCCCGCGTCATCGAGCACCCCCGCGGCGAGCGGATCGTCGAGGGCGTCTTCCACCAGCGCGCGCGCAGCGACGGCAACACCGAAGGCTACGACACCATCGCCGCCTCCGGCCCGCACGCCTGCTACCTGCACTGGACCCGCAACGACGGCGCGGTCGTACCGGGAGATCTCATCCTCATCGACGCGGGTGTGGAGGTCGACAGCCTGTACACCGCCGACATCACCCGCACCCTGCCGGTCTCCGGCACCTTCACCGACGTGCAGCGCAAGGTCTACGAGACGGTGCGCGAAGCGGCGGATGCGGCCTTCGCCGCCGCGAAGCCGGGCGTGAGGTTCCGCAGCGTCCACGAGGCCGCCATGAAGGTGATCGCCGCGCGCACCGCCGAGTGGGGTCTGCTTCCGGTCACCGCCGACGAGGCCCTGGACGCCGACGCCGGCGGCCAGCACCGCCGCTACATGGTGCACGGCACGTCGCACCACCTCGGCATCGACGTGCACGACTGCGCGCAGGCGCGTCGCGAGATGTACTACGACGGGCTGCTCGAGCCGGGCATGGTCTTCACGATCGAGCCTGGCCTGTACTTCCAGATCGACGACCTCACGGTGCCCGAGGAGTACCGCGGCATCGGCGTGCGCATCGAAGACGACATCGTCATGACGGCGGAGGGCCCCGTGAACCTGTCGGCCGGCATCCCGCGCACCGCCGACGAGGTCGAGGCCTGGATCGCACGCCTCAACCCGTGACCTTCGCCCCCGCGCCCGCCTTCACGACGCGGCCCCAACTCACCGGCACTTTCGGCATGGCCGCCTCGACGCACTGGCTGGCCACCGCAGCCGCGCAGGCGATGCTCGAGCGGGGCGGCAACGCGTTCGACGCGGTGGTGGCCGGCGGCTTCGTGCTGCACCTGGCAGAGCCGCATCTCAACGGTCCAGGCGGCGACCTCGTCGGCATCTTCACGACCGCCGACGACCCGGCGAGCCCCCTCGTGCTGATGGGACAGGGGCCGGCACCGGCCGCAGCGACCATCGGGCACCTGCGCGGCGAGGGACTCGACCTCGTCCCCGGTGCGGGCGCCCTCGCCGCCGCCGTGCCCGGTGCCGTCGACGCGTGGCTGCTGCTCCTGCGCGATCACGGCACGATGGAACTCGACGAGGTGCTCGAGCCGGCGATCCGGTGCGCCCGCGATGGGACGCCTGTGCTGCCGACCACCGCAGCGACGATCGCCCGCGTCGCCGACCTCTTCCGCGATCACTGGCAGACCTCGGCATCGCTGTGGCTGCCAGAGGGCGGGGTGCCGCAGGCGGGGTCGCTGCACCGCAACCCGGTGTACGCCGAGGTCCTCGAGCGGCTCGTGGCGGCCGGCGCGGATGCGCCAGATCGCGAGACGCGCATCGACGCCGCACGGCACGAGTGGAGCACGGGCTTCGTCGCACACGCGGCGGCCTCCTTCGTCGCCGGTCCGCACCGCCACTCCTCGGGCACCGATCACGCCGGCGTCATCACGGTGGACGACTTCGCCGCCTTCACCGCCGGATACGAGGATGCCGTCAGCATCCGCTTCCGCGGCGTCACGGTCGCCAAGGCCGGCGCGTGGACGCAGGGGCCCGCGCTGCTGGAGGCCCTGCGCATCCTGGAGCCCCTTCCCGACGGCCGGCTCGATGTCGCGAGCGCCGAGGGCGCCCACACCGTGATCGAGACGCTCAAGCTGGTGCTCGCCGACCGCGACGCGTACTTCGGCGACGGAGCGCCGCTCGACGAGCTCCTGTCGGCGGAGTACGCCGCCGCACGGCGTGCGCAGCTCGGAGAGACGGCGTCGCGCGAGTGGCGGCCGGGCGCGCTGAAGGCGCGGGAGCCGTTCCGCCCGCCGCTGCGCCGCGACCGCGACCGGCAGGCCGCCGGCACGGGAGAGCCGACCGTCGACCATCGAGGTGCGACGCGCGGCGACACCTGCCACATCGACGTCGTCGACCGCTGGGGCAACATCGTCTCGGTGACCCCCTCCGGCGGCTGGCTGCAGTCGTCGCCGACGATCCCCGAACTCGGGTTCTGCCTGGGCACGCGGCTGCAGATGACCTGGCTCGACGAGGACTCGCCGTCGGCGCTGCGCCCAGGCGCACGACCGCGGACGACCCTCACCCCGACCCTGCTGCTCGACGATGCCGGCGCGATCGCCGCCCTCGGCACCCCTGGAGGCGACCAGCAGGACCAGTGGCAGCTGCCGATGCTGCTGCGCATGATCGTCGGCGGGTACACGGCGCAGGAGGCCATCGACGCCCCGACGCTGCACACCACGGCCCTCATCGACTCGTTCTGGCCGCGCACGTGGGAGCCGGCGGGCGTCTACGTCGAAGACCGGCTCGGCGAGGAGGTGATCGCCGACCTCGAACGGCGCGGCCACGATGTCGTGCGCGCAGGCGATTGGCGGCTCGGTCGGCTCTCGGCCGTCGGCATCGATCGGGCGCACGGCACGCTGTGGGCCGCGGCGAACCCGAGGGGCATGCAGGGCTACGCCGCGGGGCGGTGACGCGCGGGCCTGTCAGCCGAGGGCGCGCATCCACTCGACCACGGGGGAGGCCAGCTGCTCACCGACCTCGTCGGCGGGGAGCTTGCGACCGGCGACCTCGAACGAGTGGCCACCGCCCTCGACCCAGTGCGCCTGCGCCTCGCGGCATGCGGCGATCGCCTCCCGCAGCTGCGTGAGCGGCTGCACGAAAGGGTCGTTCGTGCCCTCGACGAACAACTGCGGCTGCGCGATCGCCGGCAGGTGGGCGACGCGGGGCTTCTCGGGCTTCCCCGGCGGATGCAGGGGGTAGCCGAGGTAGACGAGCCCTGTCGGCGCGATCGCCCCCTCGGCCGCTGCCATCGAGGCCATCCGCCCGCCGTAGGACTTGCCGGCCGCGAACAGCGGCGCCCTCGAGCGTTCGAGAACGAACCGCTCGACGGCCGACCAGGTCGCGATCGCGTGTGCCGCAGGCCCCGGCATCCGCCTTCCCGCCTCCAGGTAGGGGAACGTGAAGCGCACCGTCGCGACGCCGTGCGCACGCATGCCGCGGGCGAACCCGACGAGGAACGGATGCTGCATCCCGGCGCCCGCGCCGTGCGCGATCGCGACGGTCGCCCACGGCTCCCCCGGCGACTCGGCGATCGCCGAGATCTCGACCGTCCCCGCCGACAGCGCGACGGCGATGCGGTCGGACTCAGCGGGCGTCGTCACCGGAGCGCTCGGGCTCGGCAGTCGAGGGCTCGGACTCGGCGGGTGTCGTCGATGGCGGTGACGGCTGCTCCGCGACAGGTGCGGGCGCGGGGTCGACCCGCTCGCCGTACTGCGGGGGTGCGGTCACCCGCTGGCCGTACTGCGGAGGCTCGCCGCGATCGGGCGTGGGCTGGGTCGCCCTGGTCGCCGAGGGACTCTGCACCCCCAGCACCTGCCGCGCACGCGGTGCGCTGTGCGAGGCGACGGTGACCTCGTAGTGGTCGGCGAGCACCTGCATCACCGACGCGTAGTCGCGACGGCGTCGGATGATCGAGTAGCTCACGATGCTCGTCATCATGCCGATCGCGATGCCGATCAGGAGCACCCCGACGAACACCTGGATCTGCACCGACGGCATGCCCAGCACGAAGATGGCCGCGAACAGGAAGCCCAGGAAGAGTCCGTTGACGGCGCCCGACCTGGCGGCCCTGGCATATCCCAGCCTGCCGGTGATCCGTTCGATCGAGCGGAGCTGGTTGCCGACGATCGCGATCTCTCGGGCGGGGATCTCGGCGGCGATGAGTGCCGAGACGGCCTTCTGCGCCCCCTCGTAGGTGGGAAAGCTCGCGACGGTCGGCCCGACCTCGTCGCCGGCCTGCGGACGCGCTGCCCCGAACATGCTCATCTCCCCATCCTCGCATGCACCCCGCACTACGCTGGTTGGTGTGAGCACGCAGAGGGTATTCGTCGCGCGCCTGGCAGGGTGCACGGTCTTCGACCCCGCGGGCGACCGGCTCGGCAAGGTCCGAGACGTCGTCGTCATCTACCGAAAAGACGATCCGCCCCGGGTGATCGGCCTCATCGTCGAGATCCCCGGGCGCCGCCATGTCTTCCTCTCGATCGGCCGCGTCACCTCCATCGCGACCGGTCAGGTCATCACCACCGGCCTGATCAACGTGCGCCGCTTCCAGCAGCGCGGCGGCGAGGTGCGCGTCATGGCGGAGCTCCTCGGCCGCAAGGTGTACTTCGCCGACGGCTCGGGGCACGCCGTCATCGAAGACGTCGCCATCGAGCGCAATCGCCTCGGCGAGTGGGACATCGGGCAGCTGTTCCTGCGCAAGCCCAAGACCAGCGCATCGCCGTTCGCGAAGGGCCCGACGACGTTCGCCGCGTGGTCCGACGTCGCCGAGCGGCAGAACCCCGGCGAAGCGCAGTCGGCCGAGCAGCTGGTCGCCAGCTACTCCGAGCTCAAGCCGGCAGACCTCGCCAACACGCTGCTCGACCTGCCAGAAGAGCGCCTCATCGAGGTGGCGGAGGAGCTGCCGGACGACCGGCTCGCCGACGCCCTCGAAGAGATGCCTGAGGACGAGCAGGTGCACATCCTCGAGGCGCTCGGCGACGAGCGCGCCGCCGACATCCTCGACCAGATGGAGCCCGACGACGCCGCCGACGTGCTCGCGCAGCTGCCGGAGGATCAGCGCGAGGAGCTGCTCGACCTCATGGAGCCCGAAGAGGCCGACGACGTGCGCGCACTCCTGAAGTACGGGCCCGACACGGCGGGCGGTCTCATGACCAGCGAGCCGATCGTGCTGTCGGCAGACGCCACGGTCGCCGAGGCGCTCGCTCTCATCCGCCGGCACGAGCTGCATCCGGCACTCGCCGCCGCGGTGTTCGTGACGCTCCCTCCCTACGAGACGCCCACGGGCCGGCTCCTCGGCACCGTGCATTTCCAGCGGATGCTGCGCTACCCGCCCCATGAGCGACTCGGCGCGATCATCGACGACACCCTCGACCCGGTGCCCGCGACCGCCTCTGCGGCCGAGGTCGCCCGACTGCTGGCGTCGTACAACCTCGTCTCGCTGCCGGTCGTCGACCCCGCCCACCGGCTCGTCGGCGCGGTGAGCGTCGACGACGTGCTCGACTACCTGCTGCCAGAGGACTGGCGCTCGCACGACCCTGAGCACGAGCAGGCGACCGCGCCGGCGGCCAACGCACCCGCGGTCGGCGGGAGGAGGCGATGATGGCACGCGCGACCCGCCAGGTGGCACTGGATGCCCCCCGCGGGCGATCCGGCATGCTGCAGCGCACCCCGCAGCCTTCGCGCGACCGGTTCGGCCGCTTCACGGAGTGGATCGCCCGCGCCATGGGCACGCCGATGTTCCTGCTGCTGCTGACGCTGTTCTGTCTGCTGTGGATCGCGTGGAACACCCTCATGCCCGAATCGGTGCGCTTCGACTCTGCCGCCAACGGCTTCACGGCGCTGACCCTCATGCTCTCGCTGCAGGCATCGTATGCCGCGCCCCTCATCCTGTTGGCGCAGAACCGTCAGGATGACCGCGACCGCGTGCAGATCGAGCAGGATCGCCAGCGCGCGGAGCGCAATCTCGCCGACACCGAGTACCTCGCCCGAGAGATCGTCGCACTGCGCATGGCGCTCACCGACATCACCGATGCCGCCGTCACCCGCGACGTGCTGCGCTCAGAGCTGCGGGGCCTCGTCGAGCAGCTCGACGAGCGCGCCGCTGCCGACGACGACCGCACGCCGTGACGCTCCTCGACGACGCGGTGCGACGGGCCGTCGGCGCCGTCGTGGACCCAGAGCTGCGTCGCAGCCTCGCCGACCTCGACATGCTGCGCGAGATCACGGTGACCGGCCGGACGGCACAGGTCGGCATCGCCCTGACCATCGTCGGGTGCCCGGCCGCCGACCGCATCTCGGCCGACGTGCGGGCCGCCGCTGCGGCCGTCGACGGGATCTCCGACGTCGACCTCCGCGTCGGGGTCATGACGCCGGACGAGCGGCGCGCTCTCACCGAGAAGCTCCGCGACGGCCGCCCGGCCCGCCAGATGCCCTTCGGCCCCGACTCGCTCACTCGCGTCGTGACCGTGACCAGCGGCAAGGGCGGCGTCGGCAAATCGACGCTCACGGCGAACCTCGCCGTCGCCCTCGCCCGCCGCGGCCTGTCGGTGGGCCTCATCGACGCCGATGTGCACGGCTTCTCGATCCCGGGGCTCATGGGCCTCGTCGACGCGACCGGCGCGGTACCGCAGCCCACCCGCATCGACGACCTCATGATCCCGCCGATCGCCCATGGCGTGAAGGTCATCTCGATCGGCATGTTCCTGCGCCGCGGCGACGCCGCCGGGCCGGTGGGCGCCGTCGCCTGGCGCGGGCCCATGCTCCACCGCACCGTGCAGCAGTTCCTCACCGACGTCTGGTTCGGCGACCTCGACCTGCTGCTGATCGACATGCCGCCGGGCACCGGCGACATCGCGATCACGGTGGGACAGCTTCTGCCGCACTCCGAGGTGCTCGTGGTCACGACGCCCCAGGCCGCCGCATCCGACGTCGCCGTGCGCAGCGGGCTGCTGGCCCACCAGACGGGGCAGCGCGTGATCGGCGTGATCGAGAACATGGCGGCGATGACCCTGCCCGACGGCACGGTCGTCGATGTGTTCGGCAGCGGCGGAGGGGCCGCCGTGGCCGCAGCCCTCGGCGCCGACCGGCCCGTGCCGCTGCTGGCATCCGTGCCGCTGAGCCCCGCGTTGCGGGTCGCCGCCGACGCGGGCGAGCCGATCGTGACGCGTGCGCCGGAGGATGCCGCGGCCCACGCGATCGAGGAGGTGGCGGCCGCACTCGCGCGCGCTCCACGTGGGCTCAGCGGGCGCGCCCTGCCGGTGCGGCCGAGCTGATCAGGTCGCTTCGGAGTCGAACGGCGGCACCTCACCGGGTGCGAGCGCGATCGGCGCCTTCTTCGTCGGCGCGGCGGGCGCGGTCGAGGTCGCCACGGCGGCGCCTGTGGCAATGGGAGCATCGTCCAGGAGCGCCTCGCGGATGATGCGCCGCGGGTCGTACTGACGGGGGTCGAGGCTGCGCCAGTCGACGTCGTCGAAGTCCTCGCCCATCTCGTCTTTGACCCTCGTCTTCGTGGACGAGAGGAAGTCGCGCACCCGGTGGGTCATGCGGGCAAGGCCCTCCGCATACCGCGGCAGGCGCTCTGGGCCGATGATGAGTGCGGCGATCACGCCGAGCAGCAGCAGCTTCTCGATGGTGATGCCGTTGAACATGGTCCCAGGTTACCGTCGCGCCTGCACCGCCCCGCGCCACGGCGCACCTAGGCTGTCAGCGGAGGAATCATGGGCGAGTACGACGCGAACAACCGCTTCGCCGCTGAGGCGACGATCGAGCCGGACCACATCACCCGGGCTCGCGGTTTCGCCCTCGAGTTGGGCGTCGCTCCGGTGAGCGCCGCAGTGGGCGCCCAGTGCGCCGTGATCGCCGCCGCCTCGCAGGCGCTGAACATCGTCGAGATCGGCACCGGTGCCGGGGTGAGCGGCCTCTGGCTGCTGCACGGCTCGCCGCGGGCGACGCTCACGACGATCGACAAGGAGCCCGAGCACCTCGGGGCAGCCCGGCAGGCGTTCGCCGACGCGAAGATCCCGCCGGCACGCGCGCGCTTCATCACGGGGCGGGCCGCAGAGGTGCTCCCCCGCATGAACGAGGCCTCCTACGACATCGTGCTGATCGATGCCGACCCCGACGGCGTCATCGAGTACGTCGAGCACGGACTGCGGCTCGTGCGCGCGGGCGGCACGGTGCTGGTTCCGCGAGTGCTCGCCGGCGGCGCCGTGGCCGACCCGGTGCGACGCGACGCCGTGACCACCGCCTACCGCTCGCTCATCCAAGAGACACAGTCGTCCCCCGCTGTCGTCGGTGCTCTCTCCATCGTCGGCGAGGGACTGCTGCAGCTTGCGACGGTCGCGCGCGATTGACCCCTGATACGACGGAACGGCCGGTCAGACGACCGGCCGTTCCGATACGGATGCTGCAGGATCAGGCTGCGCTGACGACCCCGCCCAGCACCTCGTAGAGTTCCTTCGCCTCGGCGTCGTTCACGGAGACGACCAGGCGCCCACCGCCCTCGAGCGGCACCCGCACGATGATGAGGCGGCCCTCCTTCACGGCCTCCATCGGACCGTCTCCGGTTCTCGGCTTCATGGCTGCCATCGCGGCTCCCTTTCGTCGTGGATGTGATTCACAAGTTTATCGTGAGGTCAGCACAAGAGGTGAATCGTCGGTAACCGAAACGCTCACGGGATCTGCCAATACGTGTTGCCGAGTGCATACATGTTGTAGATCCACCACCATTGACCGACCAGACACGCCGTCAGCACCCCCGCGCGCCACGTCCGCGACCGCGGCAGAGCGACCGCGCCCCACAGGGGCGAGAGCGGCACGAGAAGGCGGAAGATGCTGGACTGCGGGAAGAACACCGCGAGCAGATAGAGCAGATAGCTCGCGGCCCACAGGCGCAGATCGGATCCCAGTCGACGCACGTGCGGTTCGAACAGCAGCAGCGCGGCGATCCCGACCACCCCGACGATCAGCGCGACGTACCCGACCACCGCGGTCATCCCCCACGAGGTGAACCAGAACGCCGCCGCCTGCACGAACCCGTCGAACGGCACGAACGCGGGCTGCGCGTCGGCGATCCAGTTGCGCCGCCAGGCGAGTTCGGTCGCGAGGTACGCGCCGGGGTCACCCGTGGCGATCCCCGCCAGCACCTGCCACGAGAAGCCCACCGCGACGGCGAGCAGCCCCGTCGCCACGATGTGCACGACATCGCGGACGGGCAGCGGATCGGTGCGCCGCTGGAACCACCGCACGATGCCGTGCAGCGCAAGGAGCAGGGCGAAGGCGAGCACCCCCGGCCGCGTGTAGCCCATCAGGGGAATCAGCAGATACAGCCACCCGTAGCGTCGCCGCAGCAGCGCCCACAGCGCCAGGAAGAGCCAGAGCAGGAACAGCGACTCCGCGTAGCCGACGTGGAACAGCGCCGCCAGCGGGCCGCACGCGAAGAAGACGGCGGCCCACGTGGCAGCCACCTCGCCGATGCGCTCGCTCAGCATCCGATACAGCACGTAGGTGGCGCCGAACCCGGCGGCCAGCGATACCACGACCGCGCCGGCCCCCCACGAGCCCATCACCGCACCGACGAGTGCCGAGAGATATGCGTAGACGGGCATGAATGCCCACTGGTTCTCGGCGACGAGCCCCGAATCGGTCAGCGGCAGGTCGGACGGGTACCCGTTGACGGCCACGTACCAGTACCACTGCGCGTCCCATCGCAGCAGCAGCTGCCCGAGATCGGCCGGGTCGCCGCTGTTGTGCGCCGCCACCTGCGCGGCGATCGCGAGCAGCGCGAACGTCACGACACGGGCCGCGACATAGATCAGGGCGATGCGCGCGAGCGGAGCGAGTCGCACCCCCGCCGTCGCGCGGCCGGTCAGCTCAGCCACGCACGCAGGCCGTGCTCGACGGCCTCGATCTGCGCGAGGGGAACTCGCTCTTCGTCGTGGTGGGCGAGGTGCGGATCGCCGGGCCCGTAGTTGACGGCGGGCACGCCCATGGCCGAGAAGCGGGCGACGTCGGTCCAGCCGTACTTCGGCTGCGGCGTCGCGCCGACCGCGGCGACGAACTCCTGCGCGAGCGGCGCGTCGAGCCCGGGGCGCGCGCCTTCGGCCACGTCGACCACCTCGACCTCGAACCCCTCGAACACGTCGCGCACGTGCTGCTCGGCCTCTGCCGCGTCGCGGCTGGGCGCGAAGCGGTAGTTGACCTCGACTTCGCACGCGTCGGGGATGACGTTGCCGGCGATGCCGCCCGAGATCGCGACGGCATTGAGCCCCTCGCGGTAGTCCAGCCCGTCGACCGTCACGGTGCGGGGCCGGTAGTCGGCGAGCCTGCGCAGCACAGGGGCGGCCTTGTGGATGGCGTTCTCGCCGATCCAGGCCCGCGCGCTGTGCGCGCGCACGCCGTGAGTGCGCACGAAGGCGCGGAGGGTGCCGTTGCACCCGCCCTCGACCTCGCCGTTGGACGGCTCCCCGAGGATCGCGAAGTCGGCCGCGAACAGGTCGGGTCGCGTCGCGGCGAGCAGCGTCAGGCCGTTGCGGGCGGAGTCGACCTCTTCGTGGTCGTACCAGAGCCACGTGATGTCGAGCCGGGGGTCGGCGAGCTCGGCGGCGAGCTTGAGCTGCACCGCCACTCCCGCCTTCATGTCGACCGTGCCCCGCCCCCAGAGGTAGGACTCCCCGTCGATCTCGATGTCGCGCGTGGGCACATTGCCGTTGATCGGCACGGTGTCGATGTGGCCGGCGATCGCGACCCGGGCGGGGCGCCCGAGCTGCGTGCGCGCGACGATCGTGTCGCCCTGGCGGAAGACCTCCAGGTGCGCGCACGCTGACACGGCGTCGAAGATCGCGTCGGCGAGCGTGGTCTCGTCGTCCGAGACGCTCGGGATGTCGCAGATCGTACGGGTCAGATCGACAGAGGTCGCGGAGAGATCGAGCACCGGCATCCCCCGATTCTAGCGAGGCGCCCACGGGCGATACCGTGGAGGGATGAGCGAACAGCGATGGATCTGGGGCGCAGGGCTTGCCACGCACGCCGCCGACGGCACGACCCTCGACGCCTGGTACCCCGCGGTGCACACGGGCCGCCTGCCCGACGACCCCGCCGAGCACCTCGGTCCGCTCGCCGGACTCGAGGGTCCCGACCCGCGCCGGGCGGTGACGGTCGAGACGGTCGTCGTCGAGATCGACCTCGACGAGGCCCCCGCTTCCACCCCCGATGCCTATCTGCGCCTGCACGCCCTGTCGCACCTGGTCGTGCGGCCCAACGAGGTGAACCTCGACGGCATCTTCGCGCATCTGCCGAACGTCGCGTGGACCAACGCCGGTCCCGTGCACCCCGCCGACCTCGAGCGCCTTCGGCCCCAGCTGCTGCGCGCCGGCATCCACGTGACCGGCCTCGACAAGTTCCCGCGGCTCCTCGACTATGTGACCCCGGCGGGCGTGCGCATCGCCGACGCCTCGCGCGTGCGCCTGGGCGCTCATCTGGCGCCGGGCACGACCGTGATGCACGAGGGCTTCGTCAACTTCAACGCCGGCACCCTCGGCGCCTCGATGGTCGAGGGCCGCATCTCGCAGGGCGTCGTGGTGGGCGACGGCAGCGATATCGGCGGCGGCGCATCGATCATGGGCACGCTCTCGGGGGGCGGCGCGCACCGGGTGTCGATCGGCGCCAGGACGCTCCTGGGTGCCAATGCGGGCATCGGCATCTCGCTCGGCGACGACTGCGTCGTCGAGGCGGGACTCTACGTCACGGCGGGCACGAAGATCGTGCTCGCCGGCGAGGCGCCGACGGCGGACGGCAGCAGGCCCGTCGTCAAGGGCGCCGCGCTCTCCGGAGCCTCCGGCATCCTCTTCCGCCGCAACTCGCTCACCGGCGCGGTGGAGGCCGTGCAGCGGACGGGCGTGGGCGTCACCCTCAACGCGGCCCTGCACGCCTGACGCGCGACGACGCGAGGCTCTAGAGTCGGGCCATGACCAAGCGTCTGTCGAAGGACATCTACGAGCGGGAGCTCTCCGCCCTGCAGGCGAAGCTCGTCGACATGCAGGCGTGGGTGCAGGCCACCGGCGCCCGCATCGTCATCATCTTCGAGGGCAGAGATGCCGCAGGCAAGGGCTCGACGATCAAGCGCGTGTCGGAGTACCTCAACCCCCGCGTGACGCGGATCGTGGCCCTTCCCACCCCCACCGAGCGCGAGCGGAGCCAGTGGTACTTCCAGCGCTACATCCAGCACCTGCCCGCGGCGGGCGAGATCGTGCTCATGGACCGCTCGTGGTACAACCGCGCGGGGGTCGAACACGTGATGGGCTATTGCACCAACGCGCAGTACCACCGGTTCCTCCACCAGGCGCCCATCTTCGAGCGGATGCTGGTCGAAGACGGCATCCTGCTGCTGAAGTACTGGTTCAGCGTCTCGGACACCGAGCAGGAGCGCCGCTTCCGCTCGCGCGCCGAAGACCCGATGCGCCGGTGGAAGCTGAGCCCCAACGACGTGCTGTCGATCACCAAGTGGGAGGACTACTCCCGCGCGAAGGACGCCATGTTCGTGCACACCGACATCCCGGAGGCGCCGTGGTGGGAGGTGCCCAGCGACGACAAGCGCCGCAGCCGCATCAACATGATCGCGCACCTGCTCTCGCGCGTGCCGTTCCAGATGGTCGAGCGCGAGGAGGTCGTCATTCCGCCGCGCCCCGAATCGGGCGGCTACGAGCGCCCGCCGCGCAACCTCGACGGCTATGTGCCCGACTACGCGGCGACGCTCACCCACCGCACGCCGGCCGCCGACGAGTGAGCCGGCTCACCGCCAGACGATCCGATCCTCGACGTCGTCGGCGCGCAGGTGCACGCGCGGCCCCTCGACCTCGCGCACGCGACCGCCGAGCCAGTACGTCTGATCGGGCCCCCATCCGGCGATGACGCTCGCCCACCCGTCGTCGACCTCGATCGCCCGTCCGGCAGCCGTGAGGTAGGCCCACGCGGTCAGGTGCACGGCGTCCCACTCCTGCGCGACCGCGCCCCAGTCCGGCAGCAGCCAGCCGCCGTCGCGGCCGGTCGCGCGGTACCAGTCGTGGCGCCGGCTCGCGGTGGCCTGCAGCGGATGCCGCCGGCACAGCTCGACCCAGTCGTCGGCGCCGACGATCTCGAACGTGCGTCCGCCGCCGCGCACCGGCACGGCGACCGCCCGTGTCGCCCCGAATCCGTCTTCGAGCATCGGGATGCCCGCTGGCACACCAGAAGGCAGAAGCCCGGTGCTCGCCGGCGCACCCGTCGGAAACGACCACCACGTGCCGCTCCAGTTCGCCGCGGGGTCCACCGGCCGCTCGGCAGCGGCCCTGCGCTCCTCCTCGCGCGTATCGACGCTCCAGGCGGCTGCAGCGCCCGCGGCCGGGTCGAAGGGCGCCCCGTCGTCGATCGGATCGAACTCCACCGCCCACTGCTCCGGGGTGCGTACGCGGCGCCACCATGCCGCCGAGGGGTGGGCGGCGAGACCGTGCCCGATCTCGTCGAGCGCGGCCCGCACGGCGGGTTCCGCCGCGACCAGATCGTCGCCGTCGAGCGGCTGCCAGTAGGCGGCGGCGTCGACACTGCGGCGCAGCGCCTCTTCGAGCGCACCGGCCTCCGGATCCAGCGTCCCGACACCCCGCACGCGGGCGGCGAGGTCGTCGATCGTGTGGTCGACCGGCACCGGCTGTCGTGACGTGTCGGTGAAGGGCGTGCCGTGCTCGTCCCACCCGAACCGTGTGATCGACGCGCCCGACGCGAGTGCCGCGTTGTACGACAGATCCCCCATCAGGCGACCGACCTCGGGGTCGGCCTCACGCGTGAGTTCCAGCAGCAGGCGGCGGCCGCGCGGGCCGGCCGAGAGACCTGCCGAGCGCGCCTCAGTCACGCACACGCACCGATAGGCAGGTGACGCATCCCTCGAGCTTCTCGAACTCCGTCACCTCGGCCGTCACGACCTCGAGTCCGCGCTTCCGGTAGACCTCCGCGGTCTCGGGCGCGTCGGCCGACATCAGCACCGTGCGCTCGTCGAGCACGACCACGGCGGTGCCGTGCTCCTCCGGGATGCCCACGAAGACCGGGAACGACTCCGGCGCGTCGACCAGCGGCGCATAGCCGACGACGGTGCCGTCGGGGAGCGCCGTCACCGCCGACTTCAGGTGCAGCACGCGGTGCACGGGAACCTCGACGATGCTCCAGCCGCGGGGCTCCAGCATCCGTCGCAGCTGCGCGATGCCCTCGGCGTCGGTGCGCGACGACGCGCCGACATAGACGACCCGCCCCACCTTGAGCACGTCTCCCCCGTCGAGCGTGCCGGGGGCTGCGACCTCGGCCATCTCGAGGTCGAGCCGGGCGACGGCCGCGCGGATGCTGGGCGCCTCGCCTCGGCGCGATGCGGCGCCGGCACGGCACAGCACCGCCAGATCGTCGAAGACGATGACGGCGTCTTCGACGAAGACCCCGTCTGGCTGGTCGTCGGCGGGATCGACCTCGACGATCTGCCAGCCTCGGGCGCGGAAGACCTCGACGTAGCCCTCCCACTGCTCGAGTGCGACGACCGGGTCGACGGGAAGACGCTCGAGGTGCGTGAGCTCGCCGTCGGCCAGCCGCGGCGAGGGCCTGCGCACCAGCAGCCGAGGTGCCGTCATGAGCCGAGGATCCGCGCGCGGGCGTCGCGGCGCTCGTCGGCGCTGATGACTCCGCGGGCGACGAGGTCGTCGAGCTCGGCCAGACGCTCTTCGACGGTGCGCTCGGCGGGCGCCGGGGCCTGCGGACGCAGAGCCTCACTGTTCACGAGCTTGGCCGCGATCGCGGCGTCGGCGGCGAGCGGGTCGATTCCGGCGTTCTTCAGCACCGTGTACTTGCGCACCGCCACCACGATGCCGAACACGACCACGCCGATGAAGATCACGATGAAGATCGCCATGAACACGCCCATCCCGGCGAAGATGCCGGTCGGCTCTCCGAAGCCCGGCACCTGCACGACATCGTCGGGAATCGGGAAGTCGTCGAGGAAGCGCACGCCGGAGATCATGCCCCGACCCTAGCGCGGCGCGTGCCCCGCGCGGTCAGACCGCGCCGGGGTAGTCGCGCTTGCCGGCGCCGACGTA
The DNA here is from genome assembly GCF_025515205.1 of Microbacterium fluvii. Lineage (GTDB taxonomy): Bacteria > Actinomycetota > Actinomycetes > Actinomycetales > Microbacteriaceae > Microbacterium > Microbacterium fluvii. Next base: position 1,425,633 of record NZ_JAOPFX010000001.1, read on the forward strand.
GAGCTGCTGCGGGCGCCCGATCTTGGTCTGCGGGTCGCCCTGCATCTCGGTCCAGTGCGCGAGCCACCCAGGCAGTCGCCCGATGGCGAACAGCACCGTGAACATGCGCGTCGGAAAGCCCATCGCCTTGTAGATGACGCCGGTGTAGAAGTCGACGTTCGGGTAGAGGCGGCGCTCCTTGAAGTAGTCGTCTTCGAGGGCGACCTGCTCGAGCTCCTGAGCAAGGTCCAGCAGCGGGTCGTGCACGCCGAGCTCGGAGAGGATCTCGTCGGCCGACTCCTTGACGAGCTTGGCCCGAGGGTCGTAGTTCTTGTAGACGCGGTGGCCGAAGCCCATGAGCTTCACCCCGTCTTCCTTGTTCTTGACCCGCTCGACGAAGCGCTGCACGCTCTCGCCCGACTCCTGGATGCGCGCGAGCATGTCGAGCACCGCCTCGTTCGCACCGCCATGCAGCGGGCCGTACAGGGCGTTGATGCCCGCCGAGATCGACGAGAACTGGTTGGCGCCGGTCGAGCCCACCAGGCGCACCGTCGACGTCGACGCGTTCTGCTCGTGGTCCTCGTGCAGGATCAGCAGCCGCTCGAGCGCCCGCGACATGACCGGGTTGATCTCGTAGGGCTCGGAGAGCACTCCGAAGTTGAGCTTGAGGAAGTTGTCGACGAAGCTCAGCGAGTTATCGGGGTAGAGGAAGGCCTGGCCGATGCTCTTCTTGTGGGCGTAGGCGGCGATCACCGGGAGCTTCGCGAGCAGACGGATCGTGTTCAGCTCGACGTGCTCGGGGTTGGCGGGGTCGGACTGGTGCTCGTAGTAGGTCGACAGCGCCGCGGTGGCCGACGAGAGCACCGACATCGGGTGCGCCGTGTGCGGCAGCGACGAGAAGAAGCGCTTGAGGTCTTCGTGCAGCAGCGTGTGGTGGCGGATCTTGTCGTCGAACTCGGCGAGCTGGTCGGCGGTGGGCAGTTCACCGTAGAGCAGCAGCCAGGCGACCTCGAGATACGTGCTGTTCTTGGCCAGCTGCTCGATCGGGTATCCGCGGTAGCGCAGGATCCCCTGGTCGCCGTCGATGAAGGTGATCGCCGACTTCGTGGCCGAGGTGTTGACGAAGCCGTAGTCGAGCGTCGTGAAACCGGTCTGGCGGGTGAGCGTCGAGATGTCGATGCTGGGAACCGAGCCGTCGGTGCCGGCGAGCAGTGGCAGCTCCGCGGTCGTGTCGCCGATCGAGAGAGTGGCCTTCTGGTTCTCGGTGCCCGCTTCGCTCACGGCGCCTCCTCGCGATTCATGGTCGTGCCGGGGTGTCCGCACAAGGTCGCGGGATGCCGCCGACCGTGCCGCTACAGCCTATCGGGCCTTGCGGCCCACTGCGGACAGGGCCAAACAACGCCGACATCCGATGGAGGTTTCCACCGGATGTTGTCGCCGCCGGCCGCGCGGCGCTCAGCGCGAGGTGAGCCTGGCCGCCGCGGCGGCGATGCGCTCGTCGGTCGCGGTGAGCGAGAGCCGGATGTGCTCGCCGAAGTGCGCACCGTAGAAGTGCCCAGGACCGGCGAGGATGCCGAGGTCGGCGAGCCTGCCGAGGCTCTCCCATGCGTCGCGGCCCTCGGTCGCCCACAGGTAGAGCCCCGCCTCGCTGCCGTCGATGCGGAAGCCTGCGGCTTCCACGGCGGGCTTGAGCACGGCGCGGCGGGTGCGATAGAGCTCCTTCTGCGCGGCGACGTGCGCGTCGTCGCCCAGTGCGACCGTCATCGCCGCCTGCACGGGGAGGGGCAGCATGAGCCCGAGGTGCTTGCGGGAGGTCAGGAGCCTCGACACCAGCTCGCCGTCGCCGGCGAGGAACGCGGCACGATACCCCGCGAGGTTCGACTGCTTGCTCAGCGAATAGATCGCGAGCACGCCCTCGGCGCTGCCGCCGGTGACCAGAGGATCGAGCACCGAGGGGATCGGCTGGCAATCCCACGGGGCGTCCCAGCCGAGCTCCGCATAGCACTCGTCGCCCGCGATCACGGCGCCGAGTTCCCGCGCCCGCGCGACGGCGACCGCGAGGGCGGTGGCATCCCAGACGCGACCGTCGGGGTTGCCGGGCGAATTGATCCAGACGAGCCTCGTGCCCGCCGGCCACGCCGCCGGATCGTCTTCGGCGAGCGGGGTGGCACCCACCAGACGCGCGCCGACCTCGTAGGTCGGGTAGGCGGCGCGCGGATGCACGACGACATCCCCGGGGCCGAGCCCGAGCAGCAGCGGCAGCAGCGCCACGAGCTCTTTCGAGCCGACAGTCGGGAGCACCTGATCGACCGTGAGCGACGAGACGCCGCGGCGGCGCGAGAACCACTCCACGATGGCCTCGCGCAGCGCCGGAGCGCCGACGGTCTGCGGGTAGGCGTGCGCGTCGGTGGCGGACTTCAGCGCGGCGGCGACGACATCCGGCGTCGGGTCGACGGGAGAGCCGATCGACAGATCGACGATGCCGTCGGCGTGCGCGCGCGCTCGGGCGGCGTAGGGTGCGACGGCATCCCAGGGGTAGTCGGCGAGGTCGAAGACGCCCATCGGCCGGTCAGTCCTGCGGCGGGAGCGCGGCGATCAGCGGGTGGTCCTTGTGGATCACGCCGACCTTCGCAGCGCCTCCGGGAGAGCCGACCTCGTCGAAGAACTCGACGTTGGCCTTGTAGTAGTCCTGCCATTCATCGGGCAGATCGTCTTCGTAGTAGATCGCCTCGACGGGGCACACCGGCTCGCACGCACCACAGTCCACGCACTCGTCGGGGTGGATGTACAGTGACCGGTCCCCCTCGTAGATGCAGTCCACGGGGCACTCGTCGATACAGGCCCGGTCCTTCACATCCACGCACGGAAGTGCAATCACATAAGTCACCTGAGCAGTCTACCGATCGGCCGAGACGGGTCCGTCCGGACGCGTCACATGAAGCCGCTCAGGCCAGGCGACCGCGACGGCCACCAGCAGCGGCACGGCGATGGTCCAGACGACTCCGAGCATGCTCTGCGGAACGATCACCGAACCCCCGGGGCCCGTGCCCGAGACCACGAGCGTCGCGATCATCATGCCGAACCCGGTCGCCAGCGTCGCCCAGCGGTCGAGGGTCAGCAGACGCACCGCCGCCAACAGCGCCGCGGAGCCGATGACGGCCAGCACCAGGCCGAGCGGGAACCAGCCCAGCTCGTATGCATGCGAGACGGTGCCCGCCAGGCCGTAGACGGCGCCGACAAGAAAGGCGACGACCCACGTGGCGATGCGGGCGAACAGGGCGCTTCTCATGAGTCCATTCTGCCCGCGTGCGGCCAGCGATCGTGCGGATGCCGCATCCGCCGCGCGCCGCATCGCATCACGCGGCCCAGCCCCACAGCCGCAGGAGTGCCGCCACGACGGCGGCCGCGACGACCACCACGAGGAAGGGCGCGCGCAGCAGCAGCAGTCCCGCGGCCACGAGCACCGCGGGAACGCGCGCGTCGACGACGACGGCCTGCCCCACCCCGAGGGTCTGCACGGCCACGAGCGCCGACAGCAGCGCCACGGTGAGGAGGTCGGCGGTGCGGGCAGGGCGCTCCGCTTCGAGCCAGCGCTGCGGCACGAGGTAGCCGAGCGTCTTCAGCGCCACGCACAGGATCGCCGCGATCCAGATCGCACTCCACAGGGTCATGGCAGTCCCTCCCGCTCCGGCACGTCGGGCGGCTCGTGGAACGCGTCGGCGCCCTGCGGATCTCCCGGCGGGCGACCGAGCCAGTTCGTCCACCCCACGACGATCGCCACGAGCGCGGCGACCAGCACCGGCAGCCCCGGCATCATCACGGGGGTGAGGATCGTTGCCACGACCGCCGCCGCTACGCCCACCGCGATCGGCTGACGCGACCGCAGTCGCGGCCAGAGGAGGGCGAGGAACGCGGCCGCCGCGGCGGCATCCAGTCCGTAGGCCCGCGGGTCGCCCAGCACGTCGCCCAGCAGGGCGCCCGCGAGGGTCGACGCGTTCCAGCCGAGGTAGATGCCGATGCCGGTGGCCCAGAACCCCACGGTGCGTGCGCGTGAGGTCGTCTGCGCGAGCGACACGGCCGTCGACTCGTCGATCGTGAACTGCGCCGCGGCGGCGCGGCGCCAGAAGCCGCCGCCGATCACCGGCGACATGCGGATGCCGTAGGCGACGTTGCGCACGCCCAGCAGGGCCGCCGACGCGATCGCGGCAGGGGCTGCCGCGATACCGCCGGCGCCGATCACGCCGACGAAGGCGAACTGCGAGCCGCCCGTGAACATCACGAGGCTCAGCACGCAGGTCTGCCACACATCGAGGCCGGCCGCCACGGCAAGAGCCCCGAACGAGACGCCGTAGGCGCTCGTCGCCAGAGCGACGCCGATCGCGTCACGCCACGCGCGACGCGTCTCGGCGGAGGGGTCGGGCACGGCGGTCACCGATCGAGCCTATCGACGCCGCCGGGCGCATTCGTCGGGCCACCGGCGCACGGGTGGTCCGGCGGGTAGCCTCGGATCATGCACCGCATCTACACGATGGCCGTCGCCAGGGTCTATCCCCTCTACGTCGAGAAGCTCGCCAGGAAGGGGCACACCCAGGAGGAGCTCGACGAGGTCATCGAATGGCTCACCGGGTTCGACCAGGCGCGCCTGCAGCATCACCTCGACGCAGGCACGACCTTTCAGGACTTCTTCGCCGACGCCGATCTCAACCCGAACGCGGCGCTGATCACCGGGGTGATCTGCGGCATGCGCGTCGAAGAGATCGAAGACCCCCTCATGCAGCAGATCCGCTACCTCGACAAGCTCGTCGACGAGGTCGCTCGCGGCAAGGCGATGCACAAGGTGCTGCGCACCGCCTGACGCCGATCAGGCGTTCGCGTCCTGCTTCTTCAGGCGGCTCGCGGCGCGTCCGCGCTCGGTCGCGTCGAGCACGACCTTGCGGATGCGCACCTTCTCGGGCGTGACCTCGACGCATTCATCGTCGCGGGCGAACTCGAGGCTCTCTTCCAGCGACAGCTGGCGCGGCGGCGTCATCGACTCGAACGTGTCGGCCGTGGAGGAGCGCATGTTGGTGAGCTTCTTCTCCTTGGTGATGTTCACATCCATGTCGTCGGCGCGCGAGTTCTCGCCGATGACCATGCCCTCGTACACCTCGTCCTGGGGCTGCACGAAGAAGCTCATGCGCTCCTGCAGGGCGATGATCGCGAAGGGCGTGACGACGCCCGAGCGGTCGGCGACGATCGAGCCGTTCTGGCGCGTGACGATGTGACCGGCCCACGGCTCGTAGCCGTGCGAGATGGCGTTGGCGATGCCGGTGCCGCGGGTCGTGGTGAGGAACTCGGTGCGGAAGCCGATGAGACCGCGCGAGGGCACGATGAACTCCATGCGCACCCACCCCGTGCCGTGGTTGGTCATCGTGTCCATGCGCCCCTTGCGGGCGGCCAGCAGCTGGGTGATCGCGCCGAGGTACTCCTCGGGGGCGTCGATCGTGAGGTGCTCGAAGGGTTCGTGCACCTTGCCGTCGATCTTCTTGGTGACCACCTGGGGCTTGCCGACGGTGAGCTCGAAGCCCTCCCGCCGCATGTTCTCGACGAGGATCGCGAGGGCGAGCTCGCCTCGGCCCTGCACTTCCCACGCGTCGGGGCGGCCCACGTCCACCACCTTGAGCGACACGTTGCCGATGAGCTCGCGGTCGAGGCGGTCCTTGACCATGCGGGCCGTGAGCTTGTGCCCCTTGACCTTGCCGACCAAGGGCGACGTGTTGGTGCCGATCGTCATCGAGATGGCGGGGTCGTCGACCGTGATGGCCGGCAGCGCCCGCACGTCTTCCGGGTCGGCGATCGTCTCGCCGATCGTGATCTCCTCGATGCCGGCGATCGCGACGATGTCGCCGGGGCCGGCCGACTCGGCGGGGTAGCGCTCGAGGGCGCGGGTCTTGAGGAGCTCCGTGATGCGGGCGTTGGAGTGCGTGCCGTCGTGGCGCACCCACGCGACCGTCTGACCCTTCTTCAGCGTGCCGTTGAACACGCGCAGCAGCGCGAGACGGCCGAGGAACGGCGACGAGTCGAGGTTCGTCACCCATGCCTGCAGCGGCGCCTCGTCGTCGTACGAGGGGGCGGGCACGTGCTCGAGGATCGCCTCGAACAAGGGCTCGAGGTCGTCGTTGTCCGGGAGGTCGCCGTTGGCGGGGCGGGTGCGCGACGCCGCGCCCGCGCGACCCGACGCGTAGACCACGGGCACGTCGAGCAGGGCGTCGACGTCGAGGTCGGGTACGTCGTCGACGAGGTCGGAGGCCAGGCCCAGCAGCAGGTCGTGCGCCTCCTCCTCGACCTCGGCGATGCGCGCGTCGGGGCGGTCGGTCTTGTTCACGAGCAGGATGACGGGAAGCTTGGCCTCGAGCGCCTTGCGCAGCACGAAGCGGGTCTGCGGCAGCGGGCCCTCGCTCGCATCGACCAGCAGCACGACGCCGTCGACCATCGACAGGCCGCGCTCGACCTCTCCGCCGAAGTCGGCGTGGCCGGGGGTGTCGATGACGTTGATCGTCACCGGCACGTCGGTGTGCACGCCGTTGTAGGTGATCGCCGTGTTCTTGGCGAGGATCGTGATGCCCTTCTCACGCTCCAGGTCGTTGGAGTCCATCGCGCGCTCTTCGACGTGCGCGTGCTCGCCGAACGAGCCCGTCTGGCGCAGCATCGCGTCGACGAGTGTGGTCTTGCCGTGGTCGACGTGCGCGACGATCGCGACGTTGCGGAGATCGGGACGAAGGGCGCGCGCCATGAGGGTTCCTTGGAAGAAGAAGGGGATGCACCCGGACTCGGGTGCATCCCATTCTACAAGGCGGATGCCGCAGCGTGCGGCGCGGGCCGGATCAGCTCGCCGGGCGGTAGCGCTCCTGGTCGGCCAGCAGCGCCGCACGCGCCTCGCGGCGCGCGCGCTGCTCGGTCGGATCGGGCACCGGGACGGCCGCGATGAGCCGCTGCGTGTAGGCGTTCTGCGGGTTGCGCAGGATCTGCTCCTTGGTGCCCTGCTCGACGATCTTGCCGTGCTGCATCACGGCGATGCGGTCGGCCAGCAGGTCGACGACGGCGAGGTCGTGCGTGACGAACAGGGTCGCGAACTGCTTCTCCTGCTGAATGCGCTGGAGCAGCTCGAGCACGCGCGCCTGCACCGAGACATCGAGCGCGCTCGTCGGCTCGTCGGCGACGAGCACCGTCGGGTCGAGGGCGAGTGCGCGCGCGATGCCGATGCGCTGGCGCTGACCGCCCGAGAGCTCGTGCGGGAAGCGGTTGCGGAAGTCGCGGGGAAGCTCGACGAGGTCGAGCAGCTCCTCGACACGCTTCGAGATCGCCTTGTGGTCCCAGCCGGCGAGCTCCAGCGGCTCGCCGATCGAGACGCCGACGGGCCAGCGCGGGTTCAGTGAAGAGCCCGGGTCCTGGAAGACGATGCCGAGCTTGCGGCGCACGGCACGGAGGTCCTTCGCCTCGACGCCCGCCATGTCCTGGCCGGCGACGCGGAGCGTCCCCTCGGCGACGGGGATGAGCCCCACGATCGCGCGGGCGATCGTGGTCTTGCCGGAGCCCGACTCCCCCACCAGGCCCAGCACCTCGCCGGGCTGGATCGTGAGGTTGGCGTCTTCGACGGCACGGAAGGCGGGCACGCGGCCGCGCTTGGGGTAGTCGATGCTCAGGTGCTCGAGCACGAGCGCCGCAGACGACGAGTCGCCGCGCGCAGCGGCATCCGCCCCCGCCTCGCCGAGACCGAGGTGCGGAACCGACGCCATGAGCGCACGCGTGTAGGGGTGGTGCGCGTCGCCGAAGATGCGGCCGACCGGGCCGTGCTCGACGACGTCGCCGTCTTTCATCACCATGACGTCGTCGGCCATGTCGGCCACCACGCCCATGTCGTGGGTGATGAGGATGATGGCCGAATCGAGCTTCTGGTGGAGGTTGCGCAGCAGATCGAGGATCTCGGCCTGCACCGTGACGTCGAGCGCGGTCGTCGGCTCGTCGGCGATCAGCACGCGAGGATCGAGCGCGATCGACTGCGCGATCATGGCGCGCTGCCGCTGGCCGCCGGAGAGCTGGTGCGGGTAGGAGTTGAACGCCTTCTCGGGGTCGGGCATCTCCACGAGCCCCAGCAGCTCGATCGCGCGCTCCTTGGCCTGCTTGCGCGTCATGCCCTTGCGGTGCGTCAGCAGCGTCTCGGAGATCTGGAACCCGATCGTGTAGACGGGGTTCAGCGCCGTCATCGGCTCCTGGAAGATCGCAGCGATGCCCTCGCCTCGGACCTTGCGCAGCTCCTCGGGATGAGCCCCGATGACCTCGCGTCCGGCGAGCTTGGCCGAACCCGTCACGCGGGCGTTCTTGGGCAGCAGGCCCATGATGGCCATCGAGCTCGTGCTCTTGCCCGAGCCGGACTCGCCGACGATGGCCAGCACCTTGCCGGGCATGAGGTCGTAGCTGACGTGCTTGGCGGCGGCGGCCCAGCTGCCGCCGACCCAGAACTCGACGCTCAGGTTCTTCACCGAGAGCGCGGGGCCCCCCGTGGGTACGGCCGCGGTGTGCGCTCGGCGGCGGTCGTTCGTGCTCATCGGCTGGTCTCCCGTGTCAGGATGGGCGAATGCCACAACCGGTCGTCTTTCGTCCTCGCGGCGGGCTGATCCTCGCCGTGATCGCCATCGCGCTGAGTGCGGTGGTGCTCGTCTTCGCCGGCATCACCGGCGGCGCTGAAGGCCTCGTGCTGTGGGGCTGGCCGATCGTGGCCTTCGCCTGGCTGGCGTGGCTCGTCTACATCCACCCCTGCGTCGTGATCACCGACGGTTTCGTCGAGATCCGCAACATCCTCCGCACGCACCGCGTGCCGTGGGGCGACGTCGACGAGGTCGGTTCGCAGTACGCCCTGACGGTCCGCACGCGCGCGGGGCGCAGCATCCGCGCCTGGGCGGCACCGGCCCCCAGCGCCCGCCGTGCCATGAGCACGCGCCGCGAAGAGGTCGCCCACTCGCCCGGCGACGGAGACATGCGCCGCCCGTCGGATGCCGAGGGCACCGAGTCGGGCGATGCCGCGACCATCGTGGGTCGGCACCTCGAGAGCTACCGGCGTGCCGGCGGACCCGCCCTCCCGGGCAGCGCGACGACCACCTGGAACGTTCCGCTGACGGTCCTCACGGCGGTGCTGCTGGTGGCCGCCGCGGCGAGCCTCGTGGGCGCGGCCGCTCACGGCTGACCGTCCTTCGGCGACTCGCCGTCGACGTCGGTGGCGGGGCGCTCGGCCGGGTCCTCGATCACCGACTCGTCACGCACGGTGACCTGGTCGGCGATCTCGGGGTCGTCGTAGCTGGTCTCGCCCTCGACGATCTGCACGCCCTGCACCGACGGCACGGCGGCGGCGGCGCGACGCGCCTTGCGCTTGCTGACCTTCGACTGCTGCCGCGGGTCGAACGCATCGCGCAGACCGTCGCCGATGAAGTTGATGCACAGCGCCAGGATGATGATGAACAGACCCGGCCACCAGAACAGCCACGGACGGGTGCGGAACGCCTCGCGGTAGGTCGAGATGATCTGACCCAGCGACACGTCGGGATAGGTGATGCCGAATCCGAGGAAGCTCAGCGCCGCCTCCGTCAGCACCGCCGCGCTCATCAGCAGCGTCGTGTTGACGATGATGATGCCGACCGCGTTGGGCAGGATGTGCTGGAAGATGATGCGCCGGTTGCTGGCGCCCGCCACGCGCGCCGCATCCACGAACTCGCGTTCGCGCAGCGCGAGGAACTCGCCTCTGACCAGGCGCGCGAGACCGGTCCAGCTCAAGATGCCCAGGAAGATGCCGAACACGATCGCGTTGCCGCCGAAGATGCGGCCGAAGATCGAGCCGATGACGATGATCGGGATGATGATGATCACGTCGGTGAAGCGCATGATCAGCGAGTCGATCGTGCCGCGGTAGAAGCCAGACAGCGCTCCCAGCAGCACGCCGATGCCCAGCGACACGGCGCCGACCAGGAACATCACGGTGATCGACTGCTGCGTGCCGCGCATGACCTGCGCGAAGACGTCCTTGCCGAGGGTGTCCTGACCGAACGGGTGCTCGCCGAGGCTGAACGGCCAGAGCGTCAGCGTCGGCAGGCCGCCGTTGACCACGGGGTAGGTGGTGAACCAGTCCAGCGGCCACCAGCCCTGGATGCGCCAGCCGTTGATCTCGAGCGTGCCGTCGGGGGTGGCCTGCAGGCTGCCGGTGCCGCCGATGACGGTGCCGACCGAGGTGAAGGCCAGGAGGATCACGAGGACGAGCACGACCATCGCGATCATCGCGCCGGTGTGACGGAAGAACCGGCGGCGCACGAGCGCGCCCTGACTGAGGCCGGCGACGGCCTTCTGCTCGAGCGACTGCTCGGATCCGCGGTCCTGAGGGGCGTCGGTGGGAAGTGTGGTCGACATGATTCAGCTCACCCGGATCCGGGGGTCGAGTGCGGAGTACAAGAGGTCCGCGATGAGGTTGAAGATGACCGCCAGCACACCGGTCACGACGAAGAAGCCCATGACGAGGTTCACGTCGCCGGCGCGGAGGCCGTCGGTGAACAGTGCGCCCATGCCCTTCCACGCGAAGATCGTCTCGGTGATCACCGCGCCGCCGATGAGCGCGCCGATGTCGAAGGCGATGATCGTCGCGATCGGGATGAGCGCGTTGCGCATCGCGTGGCGGACGATCACGGTGCGCTCGGTGAGACCCTTGGCGCGCGCCGTGCGCACGTAGTCCTGGTTGAGCACCTCGAGGAGGCTCGATCGCGCGTAGCGCGTGTACGACGCGATCGACACGACCGCCAGCGCGATCGTCGGCAGGATCAGGTGGGCGAACCCGTCGAGGATCTGGAACCACATGTCGCCCTGCAGGTTCGGGGTCTCGGATCCGATCGTCGCGATGACGCCCGACTGCGGAATGCGGTCGAGGTAGTCGGGGTAGATCAGCAGCACGCGGTCGACGACGACCACCAGGAACGTGATGAAGCTCACGATGCCGGCGGTGCGGGCCACCTGCTTCTTGTCGTCGCCGCCGATGAGGAAGCCGACGCCCACGCCCACCGCGATGCCGACGATGGCCAGCAGCCACAGCATCCATCCGGTCGGGACGTAGAGGAACAGATACTGCAGGGGGTACCAGAGGGCCACCCAGATGCCCACGACGATGAGCGAGGCGATGAGGGCGCGGCGGTTCGACAGCCCCGTCGAGACCGCGGTGACGCCGAATGCGGCGGCGATGCCCGTGATGATGATTCCGATAAGGCCGACCGAGGGCTGGGCGAACCAGCCGGTGAGGTCGAGGACGAGCAGGAGCCCCGCGGAGCCCACGAAGCCCGACGCGAAGGTGATGAGCCTGGTCTTCCAGCTGCCGCCCAGAGCGGCGGCGAGGATGAAGCCCGTGAGGAACCCCACGAGCGGGTAGACCCACCACTCGATCACCGGATTCGCCAGGAACGCGTTGAAGCGGATGGCGCCGAACTCCTTGAGGAGCACCGCGACCCAGAAGATCGGCAGCGAGTAGACGATGAAGGTCAGGAAGGTGACCGAGTAGTCGAAGGCGCTGTACTGGCGGAGGGCCGTCAGGATGCCGATCGTGAGGCCGACGAGGATCGCGATGATGGTCGCGGCGGTCACCAGCTGGATCGTCGATCCGGCGGCGGTGGCGACCGCTTCGGTCACCTGCTGGTTGCTGCGGCTGAAGGCGATGCCCAGGTCGCACTGGAACACGAGGCACTTCGAGGCGCCGGCGAGCCAGGTGAAGTAGCGCAGCACCGGGTGCACGTCGAGGTGCAGCAGCGCGATGCGGTTGTCGATGAGCTCCTGGCGGTTCGCGGCGTTGCTCTGCTTGAGGTCGGCAAGGGGGTCGGTTCCGATCGCCGTCAGTGTGTAGACGATGAAGGAGGCGACGAGGAGGACGAGGACGGTGGCGCCGAGTCTCCTCAGAATGAAGGTCAGCACGGAAGCGCTCGCTCCAGGTTCGGGGCAGGGGTCATTGATTCGATCCGATCGGGATGCGGTATGCCCAAATTACTACGTCGGGGGCTTCGTCGAAGAATGGACGCCCGCCCGACACGACTGTGGGTGCCGAGGGTCTCTCGGCACCCACAGTCTGTATCCGGTTGTCCGGCACGAAGGGGGCGGCGGGCAGCCGCCCCCTTCGTGTGGCCGATTACTCGGCCGAGGCGTTGGCCGGAGCCCACTCCCAGAAGTTCCAGAAGTAGTCGGGGCTCAGCGGCATCTGCTTGACACCCGTCACGTTCTTGCTCGAGACGGTGAGTCCAGGGAACTGGAAGATCGGGATCGTCACGGCGTCGGCCCAGATGAGGGTCTCGGCCTGCGTGAGGAGCTCGGTCTGCTTGTCGGCGTCAGCGGTCACGTTGAGCTCGGCCAGCAGGTCGGTGACCTCCTGGTTGCAGTAGCCCATGTAGTTGCCGCCCTTGGCTGCCGGGTCGTCGTAGCACGCGTAGATCTGGTCGGATCCACCGACGGCCAGCGAGGTCTGCGACCACGCGAAGATCGTCGCGTCGTGCGGGTTGACCGGCTCGGCCGACGGGTCGGTGAAGACCCAGTTCGGCTCGCTCTGGTCGACCAGCTTGAAGCCGGCCTTGGCAGCCGAGGCCGCGATCAGCTCGAACTCCTGCCCACGACGGACGTTGCCCTCGGGGTACCAGAAGCCGACCTCGATCTCGCCCGAGACGCCCGCCTCGTCGAGCAGCGCCTTGGCGCCCTCGATGTCGACGTCGGTGTAGTCGGCGGAGCCGTTGGCCTCGGTCAGCACCGGGTAGCGCACCGTGTCGGCCGCGCTGACGAGGTTCGCGTTGCGCACGACCGCGTCGGACTGCAGCGGAACGATGATCTTGTCGACGATCTCCTGGCGCGGGATCGTCTTCAGGAACGCCTGGCGGACCTTGAGGGCCTTGGCCTCGTCACCGTCGTAGGTGGCGGGGTCGAACGGGCCGCCGTTGTTGACCGTGAGGTCCACGTGCTCGTGCGACGCCTGGATGCCCTGCTGCACCTCGGCGGTGTCGATCGACTGCGCGAGCTGGAGGATGTCAGACGTGGGCTGGCCCGACCAGATGTCGAGCTCGCCCGACTGCAGAGCCTGCAGCGCGGTGGTCGAGTCGGCGATGGCGCGCACCGTGATCTTCTCGTACTTCGGCGACTCGCCCCACGTGAACAGCGGGTTGGCGACGATCGTCGTGTACTCGTCTTCCTTGGTGTCGAGCAGGTTGTACTGACCGGCGGTGAGGAAGGCGGCGGGGCTCTCAGGCATCGTCGTGTAGACGTAGGCGTCGTTCCACGCGGTGGCGAGGGCGGTCAGCACCTCGGTGTCGCCGTCCTGGATGGCCGAGATGACCTTCTCCTTGGCACCCTCGGCGAACTTCTTGGCCGCGTCGGTGTACTTGGTGAAGTCGTCGTCCGACTGCGAGCTCTGGTAGGTGTCCCAGGCGGCCTGCACGTCGGCGTACTCGTCGGGGTAGGCCAGGGCGTAGGTGCCGTGGGCCGACACGCCGAGGGGCTGGATGAGCTCCCAGTCGACGTAGGGCTCGTCGTAGACGAGGGTGATCTCCTTCTCGCCGACCTCGGGGGTCGCGGTGATCAGGTTGTAGCCGGTGGTGGCCGCGGGGCCCCAGCCGCCCTCGACGTTGCCCGACATGGCTGCCCACTGCATGAGCATGTCGGCCTCGTCGATCGGCACACCGTCAGACCAGACGGCGTCGGCCGTGATCTTGTAGTCGACGGTCAGCGGGTCGTCGCTCGTCTTCTCGTAGGTGCCGAAATCCGTGTTCTTCACGAGCTCGGGGGTGTTGTCGTAGTAGGCCCACGACGACGCCGAGTCGGTCAGGTACTTGATGTTCGCGTTGGCGGTGTTGTTTCCGGCGCTGCTGTTCGAGTTGAACGCCATGAAGCCTTCGTTGTAGGCGGTGTTGATCTCCGTGCCTTCAACGACTTCCGACTGGTACGGGTTTCCGCAGCCCGAGAGCACGAGTGCTCCCGCGGCAACGACACCCACGCCCGCCATAAGACGTGCGATCTTCACATTTCCTCCTGTGCAAGGGTTAAGTGCCCAGCCTGTGGCAGCTCTGGACACGGACACGGCAACCCTAAGCACGCCCCCTCGCACCGGCAAAACGCCTTGGGAAACCGTTACATATCCTTTACTCCGCGTGACATGGCTGTGCCATTCTGACAACGTGCCCGGCTCGACACCCTCAGATCTGCCCAGTCTTCCGCCCCTCACCCGCGGAGAGCGGGTGCGCGTGCGGTGGGAGATCTGGATCGTCCTGGCCATCTCGGTGGGCCAGTCGGCGCTGTACAGCCTGCTGTCGTTCGTTCGCTCGATCCTGCGCGCCCTCGAGTCCAGCGGCACGCTCGCCGATCAGCAGACGACGCTGAACCCGACGCGCGATTCCGCCGCGTTCTGGGATGCCCTCTACCAGCTGCTCAGCATCCTCTTCTCGCTCTCGCTCGTGGCGATGGTCGTCTACCTGCTGTGGGAGCCCGGGTCCAACGCGCTGCGGCGCATCGGCCTCGACTTCCGCCGCTTCGGGTCGGACGTCGGCCGCGGTGCGCTGCTGGTCGTCGTGATCGGCGTGCCGGGACTCGCGCTGTACGCCGTGGGACGGATGCTGGGCCTCACCCTCCAGGTGAGCGCGTCGCCGCTGGATGCCGCCAGGTACACCGTGCCGCTGCTGGTGCTCGCCGCCGTGCGGGCTGCCCTGGTGGAAGAGGTGGTCTTCATCGGGTACCTCTTCGACAGGCTGCGCCGGCTGGGGTGGTCCTCGTGGTCGATCATCCTCACGACGGCGGGACTGCGCGGCGCGTACCACGCCTACCAGGGCGTCGGCGCGATCGTCGGCAACGTCGCGATGGGCGTCGTGTTCGGCTGGTGCTACCGGCGATGGGGCCGCGTCATGCCGCTCGTCGTGGCCCACACCCTCATCGACGTCGTCGCCTTCGTCGGCTATCCGCTCGCGGTCGTGCTGTGGCCGGGCGTCTTCGCCCCCGCGGTCTCCCCCACCCCCACCCCCACCTCCACCGCCACCCCCTAGCCGTCCACGCAGCCGCCGACGTCGCCGCCGCGAAACCCCCACCATCACACGTGAGACCCCGAATTGAGCGCCAGACCCCCCGCCCGCACGAGGGTCTCGGCGTGAAGGGCGGGTTTCGGCGAGCTTGCCCGGCGCGGATGCGGCGGCCTCCGCTGACCGCTGTGCGCGCAGCGTCCGCTCCTCCCCAGCCCGCGTGATGGAGCTTCTGTGCCCGGTGGGGCGGATCCGATCACACCTCCTGTCAGGTCGCTGAGAGGCTCTCGCCATGCCCGTGCTCACCGCATCCACGACGATCCGACAGAGCCCCGTGCTGCTGATCACGGCGCGCGACCGCGCGCTGCGCGAGGTGCTGCCCAAGGGCGCACCCGTCGTGCGCGTGTGTCGCGGCGTGGTCGCGCCGAAGCGCGAGTGGGAGGCGTTGCGGCCGTGGGAGCGGTATCTGGCCCGCGTGCATGCGGTCGCCCTCACCCACCCCGGCGTCGTGTTCACGCTCGAGTCGGCCGCGGCACTGCTCGGGATGCCTCTCTTCGGCGAACCACGCCATGTGCATGTGCTCGCCGTCACGGGCAAGTCCCGGCAGTTCGACGGTGTCGTGGTGCACAGCTCCAAGGGTCAGCCCGATCTCATCGAGCTCGACGGCCACGTGCTCACCTCCGTGGCACAGACGACGGTCGACCTCTGCCGGGTCCTCCCTCCCGCTTTCGCGCTCGCGACCGCCGATGTGCTCCTGCGCGCCGCCGCCGCTGCCGGCGAGGCGACCATCGATCTCAGAAAGCACGCGCGTGCGACGGCGAACCGCCGAGGGCTCCGCCAGGTCGACTGGGTGGCGGCCCGTGCATCCGCCGCGGCGGAGTCGCCGGGCGAGAGCGTCAGCCGCGCTGTCATCGAGTGGCTGGGGTACGAGGAGCCCGAACCGCAGGAGGTCTTCCACTTCGAAGATGTCGAAGACCGTGTGGACTTCTTCTTCCGCAGAGTCCGCGTCGCGGGCGAGTCCGATGGCTACGGAAAATACGACGCCGACGACGCGGAGGCCTCAAAGCAGCACTTCGTCGACGAGAAGCGACGCGAAGACCGGCTGCGACGCCATCTCGGCGGTTTCGCGCGATGGGACTGGGCCGACGCGATGCGGTTCGAACCCCTCGACCGAGCGCTGCGCAGCGCGGGGCTGAGCCCTCTCTACCCGCGTCACGCCGCGATGCTCGCCACGCTCAAGAGCAACCCCCGGTCGCTTCCGCCCGTCGCCTCGTCGCGCCGGCCGCCGGGCGAGCGCTGATCCCCGCGTCGGCTGC
Organism: Microbacterium fluvii; assembly: GCF_025515205.1. Lineage (GTDB taxonomy): Bacteria > Actinomycetota > Actinomycetes > Actinomycetales > Microbacteriaceae > Microbacterium > Microbacterium fluvii. The sequence continues at coordinate 1,441,966 of NZ_JAOPFX010000001.1, forward strand.
CCGATCGCAGACCACCGGACGCCCGCCGCACCCCGCTTCCCACCGCGGAGATGCCGAAACCCACCGCCGGCGCCGATACCCCGCGTTGCGACGTGGGCTTCGCGACCAGACACGGGTCTCGGGTTGCTGTGACGTGGGCTTCGGGGCCAGAGACGGGTCTCGGGTTGCTGTGACGTGGGCTTCGGGGCCAGGCGGGTCTCGGGGCCGAGAGCGGGCTCTGGGCCGCCAGTGGACCGAAGGTTCCGGGGCGGTCTCGACCCGAGCGCTGAGACCCGCTCCCCACACCGAGACCCTCACGTCGGGCGTGGGTCTCGGTGCAGGAAGTGGGTCTCGGCGCGTGCGCGACGGGCTTCGCGCCCGCCCGCGGCTAGGCGAAGGCCTCGGGCGGGGGGCAGGCGCAGACGAGGTTGCGGTCGCCGTAGGCCTGGTCGATGCGGCGCACCGGCGGCCAGTACTTGGTCCGCACGAGCGCGTGCACGGGGTAGACGGCCTCTTCGCGGGAGTACGGACGCCGCCACTCCCCCTCGATCACCGACTGCGCCGTGTGCGGGGCGTTCACGAGCGGGTTGTCTGCGGCATCCCATTCGCCCGATGCGACCCGGTCGGCCTCGGCGCGGATCGCGATCATCGCCTCGATGAACCGCTCGATCTCGCCGAGATCCTCGGATTCGGTGGGCTCGATCATGAGCGTGCCCGCCACGGGGAACGACATGGTCGGGGCGTGGAAGCCGTAGTCGATGAGGCGCTTGGCCACATCGTCGACGGTGACGCCCGTCGCCTCCTTCAGGGGCCGGAGGTCCAGGATGCACTCGTGCGCGACGAGTCCGGCGGCCCCGGTGTAGAGCACCGGGTAGTGCTCGCGCAGCCGGTGCGCGATGTAGTTGGCCGACACCACGGCGGCGGCCGTCGCCTTTCGCAGGCCCGCGGCGCCCATCATCCGCACGTAGGCCCACGAGATCGGCAGGATCGAGGCCGAGCCGTAGGGCGCCGCCGAGATCGGGCCACCGTCGAAGACGAAGCCGCCGGCATGGTCGGCGCGCTGGGCGAGCGGGTGCGAGGGCAGGTAGGGCGCGAGATGCGCCTTGGCCGCGACAGGCCCCACACCGGGGCCGCCCCCGCCGTGCGGGATCGCGAAGGTCTTGTGCAGGTTCAGGTGCGACACGTCGCCGCGGAGGTCGCCGAAGCGCGCGAACCCGAGCAGCGCGTTGAGGTTGGCGCCGTCGACGTAGACCTGTCCGCCTGCGTCGTGCACGGCCTGCGTGATCTCGAGCACGTCGTGCTCGTAGACGCCGTGCGTCGACGGGTAGGTGATCATGAGGGCGGCAAGCGCATCGGCGTGCGCCGCGATCTTGGCGCGCAGGTCGTCGAGGTCGACGTTGCCGGCCTCGTCGCATGCGACGACGACGACCTTCATGCCCGCCAGCACCGCAGACGCCGCGTTCGTGCCGTGCGCCGAGGAGGGGATCAGGCACACCGTGCGGCCCTCGTCGCCGTTCGCGAGGTGGTACCCGCGGATGGCCAGCAGCCCGGCCAGCTCGCCCTGCGAGCCGGCGTTCGGCTGCAGCGACACGGCGTCGTAGCCGGTGACCTCTGCCAGCCACGTCTCGAGCTGCTCGATCATCGCGAGGTAGCCGGTCACGTCGTCGGCCGGGGCGAAGGGGTGGACGCCGGCGAACTCCGGCCACGACACGGCCGCCATCTCGGTGGCCGCGTTGAGCTTCATGGTGCACGACCCGAGCGGGATCATGCCGCGGTCGAGGGCGTAGTCGCGGTCGGCGAGCTGCTTGAGATAGCGCATCATCGCCGTCTCGGACCGGTGGCTGTTGAACACCGGATGCTGCAGGTACCCCTCGACCCGGTGCAGGTCGGCGGCGACGCGGGCAAGCGGCACCGCGGCCTCGAACGGCACGGCGCGCTCGCCCTGCTCTCCCCCGCCGATGACCTCGGCCTCGGGGACGCCGAACGCCCACGCGACGGCGGCGAGGTCGGCGGCGGTCGTCGTCTCGTCGACCGAGACCCCGACGGTCGCATCCGACGCCAGGAAGAGCTGGTAGCCGCGCTCACGCGCGCGGTCGACCACGCGCTGCGCCGACCCTGGCACGGTGACGCGCAGGGTGTCGAAGAACGCGTCGGAGGCCAGGCTCAGGCCGTACGAGCGCAGCACCGAGGCCAGCGCCTCGGCCTTGCGGGCGACGTCGGTCGCGATCGCCTTGAGGCCCTGCGGCCCGTGGTACACCGCATACATCGAGGCCATGACGGCCAGCAGCACCTGCGCCGTGCAGATGTTGGAGGTGGCCTTCTCGCGGCGGATGTGCTGCTCGCGCGTCTGCAGAGCGAGCCGATAGGCGGGGTGGCCGGCGGCATCCTGCGAGACGCCGACGAGGCGTCCAGGCAGCTGCCGCTCGAGGCCTGCGCGCACCGCCATGTACCCGGCATGCGGGCCGCCGAAGCCGAGCGGCACGCCGAAGCGCTGCGTCGTGCCGACCGCGACGTCGGCGCCCAGCGACCCGGGCGAGCGCAGCAGCGTGAGCGCCAGCAGGTCGGCGGCGACGACGACGAGCCCGCCCCCGGCATGCACCGAGGCGATCACGGCGGAGGGGTCGCTCACGCGCCCCGACGCGCCCGGGTACTGCACGAACGCGCCGAACGCCTCGGGCAGCTCCCCGAGGGCGGCCACGTCGAACTCGACGAGCTCGATGCCGACGGCGGCGGCACGGTGGGCCAGCAGCGCCTTCGTCTGCGGCAGCGCGTCGGCGTCGACCAGGAACACGTTCGAGGTCGAGCGCGACCCGCGGCGGGCCACCAGCATCCCCTCGACGACGGCCGTGGCCTCGTCGAGCATCGACGCGTTGGCGGTCGCGAGCCCCGTGAGGTCGGTCACCATCGTCTGGAAGTTGATGAGCGCCTCCAGGCGCCCCTGCGAGATCTCGGGCTGGTACGGCGTGTAGGCGGTGTACCACGACGGGTTCTCGAAGACGTTGCGTGCGATGACGGCGGGCGTGTGGGTGTCGTAGTAGCCGAGGCCGATCATCGGGCGCGCGGTGCGATTCTGCGACGCGAGCGCGCGCAGCTCGGCGAGGGCCTCGGCCTCGGTCGCCGCGGCCGGGATGCCGCTCGTCGACCGAGGTGCGACGTGGATCGATGCCGGCACCGCCGCCTCGACGAGCGCCTCGACGGTGTCGTACCCGAGCGCGTCGAGCATGACGCGCTGCGCGTCGGCGTCGACGCCGATGTGACGGTCTGCGAACCCGGTCACGCCTCGCCGCCCGTGAGCGCCTCGTAGGCGGCGCGGTCGAGCAGGGCCTCTGCGGCCGACGCGTCGACGCGCACCTTGATGAGCCACCCCGCGCCGAAGGCATCGGAGTTGACCAGCGACGGGTCGTCGACGACGGCGTCGTTGAGCTCGACGACCTCGCCCGACAGTGGCGCGTAGAGCTCGCCGACCGACTTGGTCGACTCGATCTCGCCGCACACCTGGTCGGCGGTGAGGGCGGTGCCCGCGGCGGGCAGGTCGACGTAGACGACGTCGCCGAGCTTGTCGGCGGCGTAGTCGGTGATGCCGACCGTGGCCACATCGCCCTCGAGGGCGACCCACTCGTGCTCGGCGGTGTATCGGAGGCTGTTCAGATCGGTCACTTCGCGTTCCTCTTGTAGAAGGGCAGGGTGGCGACGGTCGCGGGGATGCGGGTTCCGCGCACGTCGATGGTCAGGTCGGTTCCGGGGGCGCTGTGGGCGGGCGAGACGAAGGCCATGGCGATCGGATGCTGCAGCGTGGGGCTCAGGGCGCCGCTGGTGATCTCGCCCACGCGCTCGTCGCCGGCGTACACCTCGTAGCCCGCACGCCCCGCACGCTTGCCGTCGGCGACGAGGCCGACGAGCACCGGCGCGTCGGCGGCGACGACGGAGGCCAGGCCCGCCTTGCCGACGAACTCGCCCTTGTCGATCGCAACGACGCGACCGAGGCCGGCCTGAGCGGGGACGATGTCGAGCGAGAGCTCGTGGCCGTACAGCGGCATGCCGGCCTCCAGGCGCAGCGTGTCGCGCGCCGCGAGCCCTGCAGGCACGAGACCGAGGGGTGCCCCGGCGTCCAGCAGGGCGTCCCACAGGGCGCCGGCGGCGGCGACCGGGATCATGAGCTCGTAGCCGTCTTCTCCGGTGTAGCCGGTGCGGGCGATCAGGAGCGCCTCGCCGCCGAACTCGCCGCGGACGGCCGCGTAATAGGGCACGTCGGTCAGCGCCCGCTCGAGGCCCTCGATGCCCGGCGTCGCCTCGACGATCTGCCTGGCGACCGGCCCCTGCACCGCGATGAGCGCGAAGCTGTCGCTCGCGTCCTCGACGGCGGCGACGCCCTGCCCGATGGCCGCGAAGTCGGCGGCGCGCTCCGCGAGGGCGGTGGCGACGGCCTCCCGGTTGCCGGCGTTGGAGATGACGAGGAACCAGCCCTCGTCGAGCCGGTAGACGATGACGTCGTCGACGATGCCGCCCGATGCGGCCAGCACGAGCGAGTACTTGGCCTTGCCCACCGGCATCGTCGAGAGGCGTCCGGCCAGCGCATAGTCGAGGAAGGCTCCGGCGCCGTCGCCCTCGACGATGAACTCGGCCATGTGCGAGATGTCGAACAGTCCCGCGGCCGTGCGCACGGCGTGGTGCTCGGCGAGGTCGGAGGTGTAGCGCACCGGCATCATCCACCCGCCGAAGTCGGTGAACGAGGCGCCGAGGGCCTCATGGCGCGCGCGCAGCGACGTGTACCGCGGGTCGGCGGTCGGATCGGACATGAGTTCTCCCGGTTCGGCGAGCAGACGCCGAACGGCGCCTGAGAACTCCCCCTCTGTCATGGGCCTGAGAGTTTCGCGCCCTCGCAGCGGGAGGAGGCTTTCACCGTCGGCGGATGCCACAGGGCATCGCTTTTCAGAGCGGCCGGTGCGTCGCGGTACGCGTACCTGAGAGATTGGCGGGGAGGCTTGCTCCTTCGGTGCCCGGCGTGGTGCGCTCCGGGGCTCTCCCGCGACGAACATGCGGCCCGATGTTCGATTGCCCGGCCAGCATACCGGGCGGGATCACCCCGTGCACGCTCCCGTCGACACCTCGCGTGTCAGGGTCGGCGCCACCTCCGCGACGGGGTCGAGCTCTGCCATCGTCATGGCGTAGCCGAGCTCGGCGTCGTCTTCGGCGCGGGCGAAGACGATGCCGGCCACCGTGCCGTCCTCCGTCAGCAGCGGCCCACCGGAGTTGCCCGGCCGCACTTCGGCGGCCAGGGCGTAGACGTCGCGCAGCTGCACTCCGGTGTCGTAGATGTCGGGCACCGGCACGGCGCCCGCGCTGAGCACCTTCGCGGCGCCCATCGAGAACGGTCCGCCGTAGGGGTAGCCCTGCACGACAGCGCTCGCGCCGACCTCCAGCGTGTCGCCGAGGTCGAGGGGCTCTGCCGTGAGGCCGTCGGCGGCGAGGACGGCGAGGTCGTGCTGCGGGTCGAAGTACACGACCCGCGTCTCTACGGTCTCTCCCCCGGGGAACTGGGCGACCGGGCGGTCGACGCCGGCCACGACGTGGGCGTTCGTGACGATGCGGTCGTCGGCGACGACGAATCCGGTGCCGCTGGAGCTCGTGCCGCACGCGTAGGCGGTGCCCGAGACGCGGGCGACGGATGCTGCCGCCAGGGCGAGCTCGGGATCGTCGAGGTCGACGTCGGGCAGGGCCGTGTCGGCATCCACGTCGAAGAGGAGCCCCAGCGCGGGAAGCCCCTCCGGCAGCACCGCCTGGCGCAGCCGGGCGAGCCCCTCCGAGACGGGCGTCGGAGTGAGCCCGTCGATCGTGCGCAGCACCTGGGACGATCCGAGTGCCGACGAGATGATGGGCGCGCCCGTCACCGAGACGGTGGAGGCGACGAGCGAGAGCGACAGGGCCGTCACGACGACGCTCAGCGCGCCGCCCAGCATCCGATCGAACACGCGCAGCGGCGTGCGTTCGACACCGCGGCTCAGCACGTCGCCGACCGCGCCGCCGATCGCCGTGCCCGCGATGACGAGCACGACCGCGAGCAGGATCACCGCGAGCGTGCGCCACTGCGGCCACGGCCACGCGTCGTTGACGATCGGAACGAGCCAGAACGCCGCCGCGCCGCCGACGACGAGGCCGATGAGCGACCCTGCGCTCGCGACGAGCCCTCGCACGAGCCCGACGATCAGAGCGACGACGAGGATCGCGATCAGCGCGATGTCGACGAGGGTCACCCGCACAGCGTAGGCAGGGAAGCTGGGCGATCGCCCCGGTTGCGGTTCTGGTCAGCATGACTCTAAGATGGGCGCGTCCCCACTTAGAGTCACTGTGACACGAACCACGGGGACACGAACCCATGAGCAGCGAAGACATCACCCGCGTGGCCGTCTCCACGGTCATCCTGAGCCTGAAGCGCGAGCCCGGCGACGAGCACGCGTCGGTCGTCATGCCGCTCGTGCGCCGCGTGCGCGATCCCTTCGAGGGCCGGTGGGCGCTCCCCGGGGGCTGGCTCGACGTGCACGAAGGGCTCGACGCGGCAGCCTCCCGCACCCTCGCCGAGACGACGGGGCTCTCGCCGAGCTACCTCGAGCAGCTCTATGCCTTCGGCGCCGTCGACCGCTCCCCCACCCGGGTCGTCTCGATCGTCTACTGGGCGCTCGTGCGCGCCGACGAGGTCGAGCAGGCCCACCCGCAGGAGAACGTGGCCTGGTTCGACACCGCAGACCTGCCGCCGCTCGCCTTCGACCACGACGAGATCGTGGGCTACGCCCTGTGGCGCCTTCGGAGCAAGGTCGGCTACAGCCGCATCGCCCACGGGCTGCTGCCGGGCGAATTCACCCTCGCCGAGCTGCGCGAGGTCTACGAGGCGATCTTCGGGCGGCGCCTGGATCCTGCGAACTTCCGCCGCCAGGTCGAGAACTCGGGAAACCTCATCCCGACCGACCGCTTCCGCACCGGCAGCCACCGCCCCGCGCGCCTGTACCGCTACAACCGCGAAGTCGAGCTCGCCGACCGCGGCCCCCTCACCCACGGCCTCGCGCCGGCTCCCCTCCCCAGCGAATCGAGCAGATCATGACCGCCACCGCACTGTCCCTCCAGCCCCGCCCCATCGACCCGTCCGTCGACCACGAGATCCAGGCGATCGTCTCGGGCGACCTCGTCGGCGAGACGTGCAACACCGACCTCGCCGCCGGCCCCTGGGACTTCGATTCCCGCCCCGGCTACGGCCCCGGCGCCTCGATGGGCGACGTCATCCCCACCGGCGCCCCGCGGCAGGGAGAGCTCCCCGCCGAATACCGCGCGGCCTCCGACGAAGAGCTGGCGGCACGCATCCGCGCCGCCAAAGCGACCCTCGGCGACCGGGTCGTGATCCTCGGGCACTTCTACCAGCGCGAAGAGGTCGTGGAGCACGCCGACTATCTCGGCGACTCGTTCCAGCTCGCGGGCTTTGCGAAGCAGCATCCGGCGGCCGAGGCGATCGTGTTCTGCGGCGTGCACTTCATGGCCGAGACCGCCGACCTGCTCTCACAGCCCGAGCAGGCCGTCATCCTGCCGAACCTCGCGGCCGGCTGCTCGATGGCCGACATGGCCGACATCGACCAGGTCGAGGAGTGCTGGGAGCAGCTGAGCGAGCTCTACGGCGACATGGAGGCGGTCGACGCCGACGGCCGCGTGCCCGTCGTGCCGGTGACCTATATGAACTCGTCGGCGGCCATCAAAGGGTTCGTCGGGCGGCACGGGGGCATCGTCTGCACCTCGTCGAACGCCCGCACAGTGCTCGAGTGGGCGTTCGCCCGCGGCCGGCGCGTGCTCTTCTTCCCCGACCAGCACCTGGGCCGCAACACCGCCAAGGCGATGGGCGTGCCGCTCGCGCAGATGCCGATGTGGAACCCGCGCAAGCCCCTCGGCGGCTCGTCGGCCGCCGAGCTGCAGGAGGCGACCGTGATTCTGTGGCACGGCTTCTGCTCGGTGCACCGGCGGTTCACCGTCGCCCAGATCGACAAGGCCCGCGCCGAGCACCCCGGCGTGCGCGTCATCGTGCATCCGGAATGCCCCATGGAGGTCGTCGACGCCGCCGATGAGGCGGGCTCGACCGACTACATCCGCAAGGCGATCGCCGCCGCGACCGAGCCGACGACCTTCGCCGTGGGCACCGAGATCAACCTCGTGCAGCGCCTGGCCGCCGAGCACCCCGAGCACGAGATCTTCTGCCTCGACCCGGTCGTGTGCCCGTGCTCGACGATGTACCGCATCCACCCCGGCTACCTCGCGTGGGTGCTCGAAGAGCTCGTCGCGGGCCGCGTCGTCAACCGCATCACGGTGCCCGCAGACGTGGCCGACCCTGCGCGCGTCGCCCTCGAGCGGATGCTGGCGGCCCGGCCATGACGACGCCGCACGCGGTCGTCGTCGGCAGCGGCATCGCCGGGCTCACGGCGGCGCTGCACGCCGCGGCGAGCGGCTGCCGGGTGACGCTTGTGACGAAGGACGAGCTCGAGCACGCCAACACGCGCTTCGCGCAGGGCGGCATCGCGGGGGTCATGTTCGACGACGACTCCGCCGAGGACCACGTGCGCGACACGCTCGTCGCCGGCGCCGGGCTGAACGACCCCGAGGCCGTGCGGGTGCTCGTCGACGAGGGGCCTGCGCGCATCCGCGAGCTGATCGCACTCGGTGTCGCCTTCGACCGCGACGCCGACGGCGCGCTGGTGAAGGGCCTCGAGGCCGCCCACTCCTACCCGCGCATCCTGCACGCCGGCGGCGATGCGACCGGCATCGCCATCGAGCGGGCCCTCGTCGCGCATCTTCGGGCGGGCGAGGTCGAGGTGATCGAGCACGCCTTCCTCGTCGACCTCGTCGTGACCGCCGGCCGCGTCACCGGCGTCGACCTGCTGGTGGGACAGAGCCGCACCTCTCTGACCGCAGACGCGGTGATCCTCGCCACCGGCGGCGCGGGCCAGCTCTACGAGCACACCACGAATCCACCGGTCGCGACCGGCGACGGCATCGCCGCGGCGCTGCGCGCGGGCGCGGCGGTGCGCGACCTCGAGTTCTTCCAGTTCCACCCGACGGTGCTCGCGGTCGGCGACGCGTTCCTCGTGTCGGAGGCCGTGCGCGGAGAGGGCGCGACCCTTCTCGACGCCGAGCGCCGCCGGTTCGCCTTCGACGCGCACCCCGACGGCGAGCTGGCGCCCCGCGACGTCGTCGCCCGCGCGATCGCCGAGCGCATGGCGGCGCAGCACGGTGCACCGGTGCTGCTGGACGCGACCGGGCTGCGCCCCACCCCTGCAGAGACAGCGGCTTTCCTGGCGCGGCGTTTTCCGACGATCGACGCGGCGGTCAGGGCACGAGGTCTCGACTGGGCGCGCGAGCCGATCCCGGTGACGCCCGCCGCGCACTACCTCATGGGCGGCGTGGTCACCGATCTGCGCGGCCGCACGAGCCTCCCGGGGCTCTACGCCGTCGGAGAGGCCGCCTGCACCGGCGTGCACGGCGCCAACCGGCTCGCCTCGAACTCGCTGCTCGAAGGTGCGGTCTTCGGCGCGCGCGCCGGCGATGCGGTGGCGGCGGATGCCGCATCCCTGGCATGGCCGGTGGCCCCGGCATCCGCCCCGCGCGAGCCGAGGGACTCGGGCGGCGTCGCGCCGGCCTTCACCCGCGCCGCGCTGCAGGAGCTGCTCTGGGAGCACGCCGGACTCGTGCGGGACGCGGCGGGGCTCGAGCGTGCCGCATCCGTGCTCGCCGCGTGGCGCGCGCAGCCCCGCACGCCGTGCACGGTCGCCGAGTTCGAGGACGACAACCTGCTCGCGGTCGGCACGGCTCTCGTCGACGCGGCCCTGGTGCGCACCGCATCGGCCGGAGCGCACTTCCGCTCCGACGCGGCGGCGACCCCTCTCGCGGTCCCCCGTGCCGCTGCACCCGAATCACATGCTGACCAGCCGATCGCGCTGAGCGCGGCGCGACTCACGCCGCTCACCACCCGAGAAGGAGCAGCCTGATGCTCACCCGCGCCGTCATCGACCGCGTCGTCACCGCCGCTCTCGAAGAGGACGCGCCGTGGGGCGACCTCACGAGCGACTACCTGATTCCCGCGGATGCCGTCGCCACCGCGGACCTCGCCGCCCGCGAGCCGGGGGTCTTCAGCGGCGCGGAGGTGTTCGAGGCGGCGTTCCGGCTGACCGACCCTCGGGTGCACGTGCAGCCGGTCGCCGAGGACGGCGAGTGGTTCGAGCCGGGCGCCGTGCTCGCCGTCGTCACGGGGCCCGCCCGCGCCGTGCTCACGGCGGAGCGGATCGGCCTCAACTTCGCCCAGCGCATGTCGGGCATCGCGACCCTCACGGGGCGCTACGTCGCCGAGGTCGCCCACACCGGTGCGCGGATCGTCGACACCCGCAAGACCACGCCGGGGCTGCGGGTGTTCGAGCGCCATGCCGTGCGCAACGGCGGCGGCTACAACCACCGCTTCTCGCTGTCTGACGCGGTGATGGCCAAAGACAACCATCTCGCGGTGCTCACCCGTCACGGCGCCTCGCTCACGCAGGCGCTGCTGGCCGCGCGCGCCCGCCTGCCGCACACGGCCCACCTCGAAGTGGAGGTCGATCGCGTCGACCAGATCGAGGCGGTGCTGGCCGCTGACGTCGACACGATCATGCTCGACAACTTCTCGCTCGACGACCTGCGCCGCGGGGTGGAGCTCATCGCGGGGCGCGCGACGGTCGAGGCGTCGGGCGGGGTCACCCTCGAGACGGTGCGCGCGATCGCCGAGACCGGGGTCGACGTCATCTCGGTGGGCGCACTCACCCACTCGGCGCCGGCGCTCGACCTGGGCCTCGACATCCGCATCTCGACCGAGGGCTGACCGTGCTCTACCTCGACAGCGCGGCGACCACGCCGGTGCGCCCCGAGGTGCTCGAGGCGATGCTGCCGTTCCTCACCGACCGCTTCGGCAATCCCTCGAGCCACCACACCGTGGGCGAGCAGGCGGCCGCCGCCCTCGACGACGCGCGGCGACGGGTCGCGACGGTGCTCGGCTTCCGCCCCGGCGACGTCGTCTTCACCTCCGGCGGCACCGAGGCCGACAATCTCGCCATCAAGGGCATCGCGGTCGCCGCGCTGGTGAACGACGCGAAGCGACATGTCGTGACGACGCCGATCGAGCACGAGTCGATCCTCGCGTCGGTCGACTACCTGCAGCGCGTGCACGGGTTCGATGTGACCCTCGTGCCCGTGGACGGTGACGGGCTGGTCGATCCCGCGGAGGTCGCCGCATCCGTCCGAGACGACACGGCGCTCATCAGCATCGGGTACGCCAACAACGAGGTGGGCACCGTGCAGGATGCCGCCGGCCTCGCAGCCGTCGCGCACGAGCATCGCGTGCCGCTGCACCTGGATGCCGTGCAGGCGGCCGGCTGGCTGCCGCTTTCGGGGCTCGGCGCCGATGCCCTCTCGATCGCGGGACACAAGCTGGGCGCGCCGCAGGGAACCGGCGCCCTCGCGGTCCGAGGGCGCGTGCCGGTCGAGCCCCTGCTGCACGGGGGCGGCCAGGAGCGCGGACGCCGCAGCGGCACCGAGAATGTCGCAGGGGCCGTGGCCCTGGCCACTGCCCTGGAGCTCGCCGAGCGCGAGCGTGAAGCGGATGGGGCGCGGATCGGAGCTCTGCGCGACGCCTTCATCGGCGGCGTGCTCGCGGCCGTACCGGCCGCCCGGCTCACCGGCCACCCGGTGCGGCGCCTCCCCGGCACCGCGAGCTTCACGTTCGCCGGCACGAGCGGCGAGGCGGTGCTGCTCGAGCTCGAACGGCGAGGTGTCGTCAGCTCGAGCGGCTCGGCGTGCGCCGCCGGCAGCGACGAGCCCTCGCACGTGCTGCTCGCCATGGGGATCGAGCCCGAGGTCGCCCAGACCGCCGTGCGCTTCACCTTCGGCCACGGCGCCGACGTGCCGCCCGAGGCTCTCGCGGCGGCGGTCGCCGCATCCGTCGCCGCCGTCGGCGGCTGACCCCGACCGCCACGCGAGCACCTAGACTCGCCCCGTGCAGCCCGTCGTCACGATCATCGTCCCCGGCTTCGAGGTGGCGCCCTACGCGCACGAGGCGCTGGAATCGCTGCGCGCGCAGACGCTGACCGGGTGGTCGGCGATCCTCGTCGACGACGCATCGACCGACGGCACCGGCGAGATCTTCGCCGCTGCCGCCGAGGCAGATCCGCGGTTCCGCCTCGTGCGGCACCGCACCCGCCAGGGGCTCGCCGTCGCCCGCAACACGGGGCTCGATCTGGTGCGCACGCCGCTGGTCGGCTTTCTCGACGCCGACGATGTGCTCACGCCAGGGGCTCTCGAGCGGCTCGTCGGCGTGCTCGACGACACCGGCAGCGACTTCGCCGTCGGCGCGTACGTGCGGCTGCGGCCCGATGCCGACGGCGGCTATGCCGCGGGCGAGGTGCAGCCGTGGGTGGCTGCGGCGACCGATCCCGAGCGGCGGCGCACGACGATCGACGAGCACCCCGAGGCATCCGGCAACATCGTCGCCTGGTCGAAGGTGAGCCGCATGGACCTCTGGCGGCGCACCGGGCTGCGCTTCCCCGCCGGTCGCCTGTACGAAGATCAGGTGGTCGCCCAGCAGATGTACGCGGCGGCTCGCGGATTCGACGTCGTGCCCGATGTCGTCGTGCAGTGGCGCGTGCGCGCCGACGGCACGTCGATCACCCAGACCAAAGACGCACTGCCGGTGCTGCGCGAGTACCTCGCGGCGATGGCCGGGGGGATCGGCGTGCTCGAGGCCGCGGGGCATCGGGCCGCCGTGCGCGCCCGGGTGCGACTGATCCAGCAGATGGATCTGCCGAGCCTCGTCGAGATCGCCCAGACCCACCCGGACGTGACCTACCGCCGCGAACTCGGCGCGTTCGTGCGCGACCTCGCCGGCCGCGGCGGCGACCTCCCGCCGTCGGATGCGGCCGCCGCCGCATCCCTCTGGTGACCGTCCCCGCCTGATGCCCCCTCCCCGCGAGTTGGCACCTGTTGCCGCTGGTGCGGGGGCTCGGGCGACCAGAGGTGCCAAGTCGCGGGTGTGAGAGGGTGCGCGCGCTGATCTCGCGAGTTGGCACCTGTCGCCGCTTCGGCATGTGCGAGACCGACGAGAGGTGCCATATTGCGGGGAGGTGGACGCACCGATCGGCTCCTGCACAGTGTGCGGGTCGAGGCAGTTGTGCCCGGATGACCCCGGCCGCTCGCCACGGATCCGCGCGATCCCACAGAGTGGGCGGATGCTGCATCCTCGCCCCCTTCCCGCGACGCTCGGCGAGGCCTTCACGCGGGAGGAGGCGCTCGAGGCCGGTGCGACGGATCGACGCCTGCGCGCAGCCGACCTCGAGCGGCCGTACCGTGGGGTGCGGCAGCGCGTAGGGACCGATGCCACCGAAGACGACACGTCGCCGAAGAGCGGCTGGGAGCAGGAGCGGGCCGCGCGAGCCGCCGTGCTCCGGCGGGTGCGCGCGTACGCACTGGTGATGGAGCCGCACGCGTTCTTCATCGGGCGTACGGCGGCTGTCATCCACGGCTGTCAGGTCGCGAACACCGGGCCCCTCGACGTCGGCGTGCTCGCGCCCCACCGCGCGCCACGCCATCGGGACATCCGTGGCTTCCAGTTGACCTCGAGACTCGGCACGGTCGTCGAGGCCTCGGGGTTCAGGGTCACCGATGTGCCCACGACGTGGGCGACCCTCGCGCGTGACCTCCCACTGCGGAGACTGATCGAGGTGGGCGACGCTCTCGTGCGCATACCCCGAGACGAGCGCGGACAGCCGCGACCCGAGGCGCAGCTCGCATCGCCGACCGCCTTGCGCCACGCCGCCGACCTGTCACGTCGACGGGGTGCACCGAAGCTGCGGGAGGCGATCGAGTTCATCCGCGTCGGGAGCGCGTCACCACTCGAGACCGACGTCCGTCTGGACGCAGAGCTCGCAGGACTCCCCGAACCCGAGCTCGACGTCGACATCCACGATCGCGAGGGCCGACGGATCGGCATCACCGAGCTCGTCTACCGACAGCAGAAGGTCGTCGTCGAGATCGAGGGCGACCAGCATCGTGTCGACGAGAACCAATGGAACCGCGACATCGAGAAGTACAACGCGTACACAGCAGAAGGGTGGGAGGTCGTCCGACTCACCCGCGAGCACATCGTCGGCGAGCATCCGACGGCCGTGGCGACGGTGCGTGCCGCGCTGCGGCGGCGTGGCTGGCGCGGCTGAGCCGCCCCGCATCCTCCTCGACGTGGCGTTTTCGGTCGCCCGCCAGCGCCCGGAGCGACTACAGGTGCCAAGTTGCGATGGGTGGCTCGAGTCCAACCCCACCGCAATATGGCAGGTCTGGGCGGTCTCGGACGGTCCCGACGGCAACAAGTGCCAAGTTGCGGGGTCTGGAGGGGCGCTGTGGGCGCACGTTCAGTCGAGAGGGGGCTCGGGGGGCAGAGCGGGGGCGGGCTGCTCGTCGACCAGCAGCTCGATCGCACCGGTGACGGCGGCATCCGCCGGCTCGCGATCGGCGCGACGGTCGGGCAGCGCCGCAGGCTCGGCCTCGCCTTCCGCGGCCAGCACCCGCACGCCGGCGAGCTGCTCCGATGCCAGCTGCGCGTACAGGCCGTCCCGCGCCAGGAGCTCGGCGTGGGTGCCCGACTCGACGATCCGCCCTGCATCCACGACGTGGATGACATCGGCCGAGATCACCGTCGACAGGCGGTGCGCGATCGAGAGGGTCGTGCGTCCGCGGGATGCCGCCTCCAGCGCCTCCTGCACGACACGTTCCGACACGGTGTCGAGCGCCGAGGTCGCTTCGTCGAGCAGCAGCACCGGCGGGTCCTTCAGCAGCACGCGTGCGATCGCGATGCGCTGCTTCTCGCCGCCCGACAGGCGGTAGCCGCGCTCCCCCACGACGGTGTCGTAGCCGCGCTCGAAGCCGGCGATGACGTGGTGGATGTTCGCCGCGGTGCAGGCGGCGACGAGCTCCTCGTCGGTGGCCGCCGGCTTGGCGTACCGCAGGTTCTCGGCGATCGTCGCGTGGAAGAGATATGTCTCCTGCGAGACGATGCCCACCGCATCGATGATCGAGGCCTGTGTCAGCGAGCGCACGTCGGCACCCGCGAACAGCACAGCGCCCTCTGTCGCCTCGTACAGCCGCGGCGCGAGGTAGAGGATCGTGGTCTTGCCCGCCCCCGACGGTCCGACGAAGGCGACGTGCTGCCCCGGCGCGGCGGTGAACGACACGTCGTGCAGCGTCGGGCGGGCGGATGCCGCCGCATCCGGATATCGGAAGCCCACGCCGCGGAACTCGACGCGGCCCACGGGAACGGGCGCCGACGCCACGGGCGCGGCATCCGGCGCATCCTGGATGAGCGGAACGAGATCGAGGTACTCGAAGATGCGCGCGAACAGCGCGCCGGAGGTCTGCACGTCCAGCGCGACCCGCATGAGCCCCATGAGCGGCTGCAGCAGGCGCGCCTGCACGGTCGTGAACGCCACGATCGTGCCCGCCGTCAGCGCCGACGAGGCGTCACCGGTGAGCAGGAACCCCGTGACGAGGTAGATGACCGCCGGCACGCTCGCCATGAGCACCTGCACCACCGCGAAGAAGCCCTGCCCGCTCATGGCCCTGCGCACCTGCAGCACGACCTGGTTGTCGTTCTCGGCGCGGTAGCGAGCCGATTCGGCGGGTTGGCGGTTGAACGCCTTCGACAGCAGGATGCCGCTGACCGACAGTGTCTCCTGCGTGATCGAGGTCAGCTCCGACAGCGACTCCTGCGTCTGGCCGGCGATCCGTGCGCGCACCTGGCCGACGCGGCGCTGCACGACGATCAGCACCGGCATGAGGGCGACGGCGATGAGGGTCAGCCGCCAATCGAGCAGGATCATCGCCACGAGGGAGGCGATGACGGTCACGACGTTGCCGAGGATGCTGGTGACGGTGTTCGTGAGCACGCCCGACACTCCGCCGACGTCGTTCTGCAGTCGGGACTGGATGACACCGGTCTTGGTGCGAGTGAAGAAGCCCAGCTCCATCGCCTGCAGATGATCGAACAGCTTCACCCTGAGGTCGCCGGTGACCCGGTTGCCGACGGTGGAGGTGAGCCACGTCTGCACGACGCCGAGGGCCGCCGACAGCAGGAACAGCGCCACCATGAGCACGACCAGCCGCACGAGCAGCGCGAGGTCGGGTGCGCTCCCGTCGACGGGGAACAGCGCGTCGTCGAAGATGCGCTGCACGATCAGCGGCGGGATCACTGCGATGCCGGCCGAGACCATGACGATCACCGCGGTGAGCGAGATCCGGCCGAGGTAAGGGCGGAACAGCGCGACGATCCGCGGGCCGAGATCCGGGATGCGGGGAGCCTCGGCATTCTGTCTGCGCTGCGCGTCTTCGTCCACCGCGCCGCGGAATCCGCCGCGCATCCCCGGGTGACCGGCCGGACCCATGCTCATCGAGCCAGCGTAACCGGCGGGAATGGGATGTCGGCCGCGGTGGTTATCATCGAAGCTTGCCTTCGCGACGCGTCCGTTCCGGCCGCTGTCGAACGACCACGCCGCGACCCCGAGGAGACGACATGGCTGCCACCGACACCGCGTCCACACCCACCGTCAGAACTGCCCAGCTCACGAGCGAGCAGACCCGCGTCATCTGGCTGCTGCTGGCCGCCGCGTTCGTCGCGATCCTCAACGAGACGACGATGGGCATGGCGATCCCGCACCTCATCACCGACCTCGGCATCACGGCGCTCGCCGCCCAGTGGCTCACGACCGCGTTCATGCTCACGATGGCGGTCGTCATCCCCATCTCGGGGTTCCTCCTGCAGCGGTTCACGACGCGCCAGGTGTTCGTCACCGCGATGACCCTCTTCTCCGCGGGAACACTCATCGCGTTCCTCTCCCCCGGGTTCACCATGCTGCTGGTCGCACGGGTCGTGCAGGCCTCGGGCACCGCGATCATGATGCCGCTGCTCATGACGACGCTCATGACCGTCGTACCGGCCCATGCCCGCGGCCGCATGATGGGTCGGGTCAGCATCGTCATCGCCCTCGCACCCGCGATCGGCCCCACGCTGTCCGGACTGCTGCTCGAGACCGTGGGCTGGCGCTGGATCTTCGGCGTCGTGCTGCCGATCGCCCTGGTCGCCCTCTTCGCGGGCGCCAAGTGGATCCACAACCTCGGCGAGCCGACGCATGCCCCGATCGACATCCTCTCGGTGGTCCTGTCCGCCTTCGGCTTCGGCGGCATCGTCTACGGTCTCAGCCTCATCGGCGGGGCCTCGTCGCACGGCGGGACCGAGGCCGAGGCAGCCGCGGCAGCCGCCTCGACGACCATGCTCGTCGTGTCGTTCGTCGTCGGCGGCATCGCCCTGGGCCTGTTCCTCTGGCGCCAGGTCGTGCTGCAGCGGGTCGACGACGCCCTGCTCGACCTGCGCGTCTTCCGCTCGGCGAACTTCTCGCTCGCCGTCGCGCAGCTCACGATCATGTCGGCCGCCTTCTTCGGCGCCATCACCGTGCTGCCGCTGTACCTGCAGAATGTGCTGGGCCACCCCGCCATCGAGGCGGGTCTGGCTGTGCTCCCCGGGTCGCTCGTGATGGGCTTCGCCGGCCCCGTGATCGGCCGCATCTACGATGCCCGCGGCACGCGCACGCTGCTCATCCCCGGCGCGATCATCACGGTCGGCATGCTCTGGTACTACACGACCTTCGATGAGCACACCTCGATCTGGCTCGTCGCGGGTGCCCAGACCGTGCTCTCGCTCGGCCTCGCACTCTCGTTCACTCCGCTGTTCACCGCGTCGCTGGGTTCGCTCGAGCCGCGCTTCTACTCCTATGGCAGTGCCGTCGTCGGCACAGTGCAGCAGGTGGCGGGCGCAGCCGGCATCGCCCTGATGATCACGGTGATGACATCGGCGACGGCGGATGCTGCCGCCTCCGGTGCCACCGAGGCTGCGGCCGGCGCAGCCGGCACCCACGCGGCGTTCCTCGTGGCCGCGATCGTGTCGCTGCCGCTGCTGGTGGGTGCCGCGCTCATCCGCAAGCCAGAGGACGACGGCGTCGCGGCGGTCGCCGCCCACTGACCTCGGGTCAGGAGAGCTGGCCGGCGATCTCGTCGGCGTCGCTGTGGATCGTCGCACTGTCGACGAGGTCGCTCGCTCCGTCGAGCAGCGTCTGCGTCCACTGGTCCACCAGGTGCTGCGCGTCACCCGAGTCGACGATCTCCGCCTGCAGCCGCTCGAGCTCGCTCCGGTAGAGGGCGGCGAAGTCCGCATCGGCGAGGAAGCGCTCGGCGAGCACGTTCGACCCGCCGAAGCCTCCGCCCTGGCCGCCGCCGAAGCCTCCGCCGCCGTCACCACCGGCATCACCTGGGCGGCCACCGCCATCTCCTCCGCGGTCGCCGCCATCACCGCCACCGCCGCCGAACCCCCCACCCCCGGGGCTCGCGCCGAAAGCGAGGTTGAGGTCCCAGGTGACCACGGTCATGCGGGAGGTGGCGGGGTCGTAGTAGAGGTAGGAGTTGTTGCCCGGCCCGTCGATGTCGTCGGAGTTGCCGACGAGCTCTTGGAAGGCGAGGTAGGTGGCGAACCCATCGACGTCGAGATGCTCGTCGAGATCGGCGGCGAAGGTCTCATCGTCGACCTCGTTGATCCACTCCAGGAAATCGATCAGCGGCTGCAGATCATCGCCGCCGCCCTCCTGGTCGAACACCTCGGCGTAGGCGTCTGCGTCATCGCCGCGATAGCTGTAGTCGCCACCGGCCTCCGCCTTGTAGAGCATCCCGTCGCCGAGCTCGCGCTCCATCCAGCCGTCATCGGGATTCTCGATCACCAGCCGCAGCCGCTCGTCCGATCCGTCGGCGCTGAAGCGCACGGCGATCGCCTGCTGCGAGGCCAGACCCGCCTCTGCGAGCATCCCCAGTGCCACGGCCTCGTTCAGGGCGGTCTCGCTGCTGTTTCCGCGCACGACGAGCTCGGTGGTGCCGTCGTGGTTCTGGCCGTCGACGTACTTGTCCAGGCGCACCAGCCACGGGAGATCCTCCGGGCTCTCGCTGCTGAGCTCGGCGTCGGCCGATGTGGACAGGCCCCTCAGCGACGAGTTGCCCTTGAGTTTGAGCCCGGCATCCTCGTAGGTCTCGCCGTCGATGACCACCGTCGCCTCGATCCAGTCCTTCTCTTCGGTGTCGAGGTAGGTCTGGATCATCGCGTCGTAGTCGGACTGGTCGTAGTCGACCGAGATCGTGTGCACGACCTCGGAGTCCCACAGGTCGGACTCCGCACCGGTCGCGTCCGAGGCTGGCGTGGCCGTGCACCCGGTGAGCACCAGAGCGCACGCCATCGCGATCAGGGCGAAGCGACGGAGGAAGGCGACCATCCGTCCAGTGAACAACAGCAGGTTATGGCGCGGTTATGAACACCGTCTTGTCGGATCCCACAGCATTCCGTGTGGTCTGACCACTTGGGCGTACCGTGGGGGTGAGGACGGCGACCGTCCGTCCGATGGAGGAAAGAATCATGAGTGCCAACGTTGACACACGGGTTCGTGACGACCGCGGCGTCGTGCCGCAGGGCGTCATGCGGGCCGCCGTGGTCGTTGCCCCCGACAAGCCCCTTCTCGTCACCGAGGTGCCGATCCCGGCGCCCGGCCCCGGGCAGGCCCTCGTCCGCGTGATCACCACCGGCGTCTGCCACACCGATCTCCACGCCGCGCGCGGCGACTGGCCCGTGCCGCCGAAGGCGGATCTCATCCCCGGTCACGAGGGCTATGGCGAGGTCGTCGCCCTCGGCGAGGGTGTGACGACGCTGTCGGTCGGCGAGAAGGTCGGCAACGCGTGGCTGTGGAGCGCCTGCGGCACGTGCGAGTACTGCCGCACCGGCTGGGAGACGCTGTGTCTGCAGCAGAAGAACGGCGGCTACGGCGTCGACGGCTCGTTCGGCGAGTACATGCTGGTCGACGAGCGGTTCGCCGCGCGCATCCCCGAGGGCTCCGACCCCGACGAGGTCGCGCCGATCCTGTGCGCCGGCGTCACGGTGTACAAGGGGCTCAAAGAGACCGAGGTGAAGCCGGGACAGTGGGTCGTGATCTCGGGCATCGGCGGGCTCGGCCACGTCGCGGTGCAGTACGCCGTGGCGATGGGCATGCGGGTCGCGGCGGTCGACGTCGACGACGCCAAGCTGCTGCTGGCCAAGCACCACGGGGCTGAGGTCACCGTGAACGCCGCCAAGACCGATCCCGTCGCCGCCATCCAGGAGCGCACGGGAGGCGCGCACGGCGTGCTCGTCACGGCGGTGCACACCGAAGCGTTCGGCCAGGCGACGGGCATGTGCCGCCGCGGCGGCACGGTGGTGTTCGTGGGGCTCCCCCCTGGCACCTTCCCCGCCGACATCTTCTCGACCGTGCTGAACCGCATCACGATCCGCGGCTCCATCGTCGGCACCCGCCAAGATCTGGCGGAGGCCCTCGACTTCTACGCGCGGGGCAAGATCCACCCGACGATCACCGAGGAGAAGCTCGACGACATCAACGACGTCTTCGAACGCATGGAAGCGGGAAAGATCGAAGGCCGCATCGTCATGCGGTACGTCGACGCCTGATCCGCACGTCACGGGGCGGGGCTTCAGCCCCGCCCTTCGTCGTTCATTCGAGCGGGATGCCGGCGGTCTGGCACGTCGCGCAGTACTGCCACGACGTGCTCGACGTCGAGTGGTCGCGCACGGCGTCGCCGCATCTCGGGCACGGCGCTCCCCCTCGGCCGTGCACCTGCATCGCCGCGACCTTCGCGGCTTTGAGCGCGTGCGGAGGGATGCCGCGACGTGCGGCGATCGCGGCGCGCACGACACCGGTGGTCGCCGCGAACAGCGCGTCGCGCCCGACCTCGTCGAGAGCCGATGCGTGCGCGACGGGCGACAGGCGCGCTTCATGAAGGATCTCGTCGGAGTAGGCATTGCCGATGCCGGCAAACGACTCCTGCTCCTGCAGCAGCGCTTTGAGCTGCTTGCGCCGGCCGGCGACCACCGCATCGAAGCGCTCGAGCGTGAACCCATCGCTCGCCGGGTCCGGCCCGAGCCCGGCGATCGCCGGCACATCGAGCGGATCGTCGACGACGTGAAGCGCGAGCGAGAGCCACTGCCCGGCATCGGTCAGATCCAGCATGTCGTCGTCGAGCTCGATGCGCGCGATCACCGGCGCACCGCCGGGTGCCGCCTCGCCGTTCCAGCGCGCCCACCCCGCCCGGCCGAACGAGATCACGAGCGCGCCGGCATCCGTCGAGACGGAGAGGTGCTTGCCGAACCGGCGCACGCCGGTCACCGTCGCTCCTTCGAGCGACGCGGGCGGTCGGTCGCGCGTCTTGATCGCGCGGAACTCGTCGACCTCGACGCGCGTGATGCGTCGCGACGTCAGCCGCTCGTCGAGGAACTCGGCGAGAGCCTGCACCTCGGGCGACTCGGGCATGGCGTCATCCTGCCACGCCACGCCGACAGCGCATCAGACGCTGCAGCAGCCTCCGCCGCAGCACGACGCGCCTTCGTCGCTCACGAGCAGATTCTTGTCGTCGGCGACCGCGGGCAGCGGCTGCAGCGTGGGCGTCGGCAGGTTCGATGTGGCCATTGCTCCATGCTACGTCCGCGCGCGCGAGGGTGGACGCGCAGCCCCCGCGGGTCGCGTACCGTTGAAGCGAGGAGGGCTCAGCATGAAGATCGTCGCAGGAGCCGACTGGCGTGACGGGCTGCCCTTCGAGGCGCCCGTCCTGGTGTCAGAAGTCATCCCGGGAGAACCGACCCGCTGCTTCACATGCGGCACCGATTCGGCGCTGCGGGAGCGCACCGAGCTGTGGGCGGTGAAGCACCGCCACCCCAAGCAGCACGCGGGCTTCGTGCGCTTCTACTGCGCAGAGCACAAGCCTGCTCCGCCGGCGCGCCCGCAGGTGACGCCCGACGTGCGCCCGGCATCCCGGGCGCCGCGCGCCGCGCGTGCCGAGCGCTCGTCCACACCCGCGCGGCGCGCGGCAGCCGCGGAAGAGCGGCCGAAGGCGCTGTGCCCGAACTGCTTCGTCGAAGTGCCCCCCAGCGGCGTCTGCGGCATGTGCGGAGAACGCGTCGACTGACACCGCCGGTCCGCGAACCATGGGGGTTCGCTTTACGTCATTGCCATTGACTTTACAGTGTGTATAGTGGATGCACGCCGAGGGCGACGAGCTCTGCAGTCGCCCCCGGCTTCCAACGCTCCACAGCGCGAGGCACCGATGGCGGTGTCCGTCGCGGAAAGGCACGTTCAATGGCGGACACGGCTTTGCTCGGCGACCCCACGGTCAACACGGTGCTGGGACCCGTCCCCGCGGCCGACCTCGGCGTCACGGCCGTCCACGAGGCTCTGCTCTCGGTGTACCCGGGGGCGCAGTACGCGCCCGACATCACGATCGATCGCGCTGAGATCTTCGAGATCCTCGTGACCAGACTGGCCGCTTTCCGGGCGGCCGGCGGCGGCACGATCGTCGATAGCACCGGCATGTTCCACGGGCGCGACGTCAAGCTCTATGAGGCGCTCTCGCGCGCGACGGGAGTGCACATCGTCGCGTCGACCGGTCAGGGACCTGAGGAGCTGCTCGGCGGCTACTTCCTCACTCCGCAGACGAATCCGCCCACTCCGTGGCCCGCCGACAGGTTCGCGGCGCTGTTCGGCAGAGAGGTCGACGACGGCATGGTCGTGCCCCGGGTCGAGCGGCGCGGTGGCGCCGGTCTCATCGCGATCGCCGCCACCCGGGGGGGCATGACGGCCACCGACGAGAGCCTCGTGCGCGGCGGCGCCCGCGCGGCCCTCGCCACCGGCGCACCGGTCTCGCTGCGCTTCGGCGCCGACGCGCTCCACGATCTCGACATCGCCCTGTCCGAGGGCCTCGGTGCCGACCGCATCGTCGTGGGCGGTCTCGACAGGCGGGATGCCGTCGCCACCGGCGCGGCGCAGCTCGTCGCCGCGCGCGGCGCCTTCGTCGCCCTCGACCACGTCGGGCGCGCCGACGCCGATGTCGTCACCGATCGGGAGCGTGTGACGATCGTGCGCGAGCTCATCGCGGCGGGCCACGGCGACCGGATCCTGCTGTCGAGCAACGTGGTCGGCGTCGCCAAGGGGGTCCCCGATGACGCCCTCCCCTACGAGCTCGTGCTCACCGGCTTCGCGCCCACGCTCCTCGCCGCCGGCGTCTCCGACCACGACGTGCGCCGCATCCTCGTCGACAACCCCCGCGCCCTGCTCACGGTGCGCGCCGCGCAGAACTGAGAGCCCCATGTCGAAGGTGAACACGGTGCTGGGCACGATCCCGGCCGAAGAACTCGGATTCGTCTCGGTGCACGAGCACATCGGCTACGGCATGCCGGGCAGCGAGCTCGACACGACGTGGTGGAAGTCGCCGGAGCAGCGCTACGACGAGACGGTGCCGAAGCTGCGGGCGTTCCGCGAGTACGGCGGCTCGACGATCGTCGACGCGACCGGCATCTGCAACGGCCGCGACGTCGACTACTACAGGTCGCTCTCGGAGAAGACCGGCGTGCAGATCATCGCGTGCACGGGCTTCGTCGGCGGCGACACCGCCCTGGCCCACTTCGCCAGGGCGTCAGTCGAGTACCTCGCCGAGGTGTTCGTGCACGAGATCACCGTCGGCATCGGCACGACCGGCGCCAAGGCCGGTGTCATCAAGGTGGGCGTCAGCCGCGGCGGGCGCATGACCGAGCTCGACAAGCGCATCTACCGCGCCGCCGCGCGCGCCGCCCGCGAGACGGGCGTGCCGATCCTCACGCATCTCGCGATCGACGCCGAGAACGCCGTGGCGATCTTCCAGGAGGAGGGCCTCCCCCTCGATCGCGTGCTGTTCGGCCACGTCGACGACGGCGTGAACGCGCCGATCACGCGCGACACCTGGATCGCCGAGCAGGGCGGTCGTCTGGGCTTCGACACCTTCGGGTACGAGACCGAGCTCCCCGATCCGCCGTTCTGGGCGCGCCCCCGCAAGGAGCGCCTCGATCACTTCCTCGGGTTCGTCGAGCGCATCGGCATCGACAGGGTGCTCGCCGCCGCCGACGCCAACTGCAGCCCGCTCGGCTGGCCGGGGGTCAAGGGGCACACCGTGAACTACCTGTTCGAGCAGCTCATCCCGGATCTGAAGGACGCCGGGTGGAGCGACGCGCAGGTGCGCACGCTCTTCGTCGACAACCCCGCCAACTTCCTCACGATCAAGAACTGAACACCCTCACCGCCTGGCCGGCGCATCGACGCGTCGAAAGAGAGAGATCCATGAAGACCGAAGAACTCCGGACCCTCCGCATCGCCATCGTCGGCGGCGGCTACGGCGGTGCCGCCGCCGCGGTCGCGCTGCGCCACGCCGGTGCCCAGAACGTGCACGTCTACGAGCAGGCCGCCGCGCTCGCGCCCATCGGCGCCGGCATCGGCATCCGTCCCCCGGCCGTCGAGCTGTTCCGTACGTGGGGCATCTGGGACGAGATCGCGAAGGTCTCGGGCGCCAGCGACCACCTCGAGATCCTCACCGCCGACGGCACGATGGTGCTGGCGCAGGAGGAATGGCCAGGGCTCAACGACTACGCCCAGCCCAACCACAACCGCATCATCCACCGCGGCGACTTCATCGACGTGCTGCTGGGCGCCCTTCCGGCCGACTCGGTGCATCTCGGCCACCGCCTCGAGAGCATCGTCGATGACGGCGCCACCGCAACCCTGCGGTTCGCGAACGGCGAGGTCGTCGAAGCCGACCTCGTGATCGCCGCCGACGGCATCCGCTCGGTCGTCCGCCACGCTCTCTTCTCGCAGAAGCCGCCGGTGTTCGCCCACGAGCATGCGTACCGAATCGTCGTGCCGATCGACCAGTCGCACGGGCTCGTCTCCGATGCGAATCCGCGCTTCTACATAGGCCGAGACGGCGTCATCGCCTACAACCTGCCGCTCGCCTACCGCGGCGAGCTCTCGTACGACATCACGGCGCCCTCCGACGACGACACGTGGGCGCCCGAGATCAGCAACGACTACCTCGTGTCTCTCCTCGACGGCTTCGATGAGCGCATCGTCGCCGTGGCCCGCGAGCTCGACATCGACCAGGTCACGAGCCGCTCGGTGTACGACATCGACGCGGTCGACACCTGGCACACCGACAGCGTCGCCCTGCTCGGCGACGCCGCCCACGCGATGCTGCACCACCAGGGCTGGGGCGCCAACTCGGCGATCCTCGACGCCGAAGGGCTCGCGACCGCTCTCGTCGCAGCAGACACGGTCTCCGAGGCACTCGCCGCCTACCAGGCGGTGCGCAAGCCCATGACCGACCACCTGCAGGCCATCTCGCGTCAGGGCTGGAACGGCGAACAGGTCGAGTCGGCCTTCCCCGCCAACGCCTGATCCGGAGCCCCTCATGCCGATCCACCCCGAGATCGCGAAGATCCTCGCGGTCATCCCACCCGCAGGCGCCACCCCGCCCGACGTCACCGCCTGGCGCGCGATGGGCGAACAGCACGTGCCGCCCGCAGACGAGCGGATGCCGCAGCTCCACGCCGTCGACGACGCCGTCGTGCCGGGGCCCGACGCCGACGTCCCGGTGCGGATGTACACGCCGGTCGAAGCCGACTCCTACGGGATCCTCGTGTACCTCCACGGCGGCGCGTTCTTCTCGGGGAGCCTCGACACCCACGACGCCGTCGCGCGGGCGCTGGCGGCCGCATCCGGCTTCCGGGTGATCTCGGTGGGCTACCGCCTGGCCCCCGAGCACGCCTTTCCCGCCGGGATCGACGACAGCTACGCCGTCGTGACGTGGATCGTCGAGCACGGCGACGAGCTGAAGTGGGACGGCACTCGGCTCGCCGTCGCCGGCGACAGCTCGGGCGGCACGTTCGTCGCGGCCGTCGCGGCGAAGGCGCACGACGAGGGGCGCGACGCGATCACGCACCAGGTGCTGCTCTACCCGTCGGTCGACCTCGACTTCGACCTCGACCGCTACCCGTCACGGCGTGAGAACGCCTTCGGCTACGGGCTCGAGTCGGTCGCCCTCGCCCCGCACAACTCCTTCTACCTCGACGGCGGCGCCGATCCGGCCGACCCCCTGGTCTCGCCCATCCGACGCGCAGATCTGAGCGGACTGCCTCAGGCGCTCGTCGTGACCGCCGAGTTCGATCCGCTCCGCGACGAGGGCGAGGCGTACGCGCAGCGCCTCGCCGATGCGGGCGTGCCCGCCACCGTGCACCGGTACGCGGGAGCGAACCACGGGTTCGTCGTGAACTTCGGGTGGATCCCCGAGTTCGCCGCCGTCTTCGCCGAAGTGGGCGACTTCGTGAACGACCGCCGATCATGACGGTGCGCATCCACCCGCTCGTCTCCCCCTGGGGCCGGTTCACCCTGCGCAGCTTCTTCATCGATGCCCCCGAGCCCGCGATCGTCGACACCGGCATCGCGACCTCGCCCGCAGAGGGCATGGCGCCCGCGCTCGAGGCGCTCGGCCGTCGCATCGAGGGCGTGCGCTGGATCCTGCTCACCCACGGACACATCGACCACGTCGGCGGCGCCCACGCGCTGTGGGAGCTCACCGGACGCAGGGCCGAGGTGGTGGTGCACGAAGCGGATGCCCCCTTCGTGCGGTCGCGTCGCGCCCACGTCGACGAGTTCCTGGAACTGCGGGGCGACTACATCCACGACCCGCAGGCCCAGGCCCGAAAGACCGCCGACGCCGCCGCGCAGATCTCCGGCGAGTTCGAGCCGACCCGGCTGGTGCGCGGCGGCGAGGTGCTCGACCTCGGCGGCGACGTGCGCGTGCGCGTGCACGCGATGCCCGGGCACACATCCGGCGCCGTCGCCTACGAGGTCGAGGGGCAGGGCGACGTGTTCGTCGGCGATTCGGTGCAGGCCTACGGCGCCGCGAGCGGATTCCCCGGCTACGAGGATGCCGACCTCTACCGCGCGAGCATCGAGCACCTGCGCGACAGCGTGCGGCCGCAGCGGCTCTACCTCGGTCATTCCTACCGGCGCGCCGACGGCACCCCGTTCCCCGAAGTGCTCGACCAGACCGACACCCGCGAGGCGATCGACGGGAGCCTCGAGCTCGAGACCCGCATCCGCGCCGCCGCGCGCGACCAGGCCGAACTCGGGTTCGACCCCACCGACTCCCCCTACTCCCCGTTCGCCGCCGCCGCCGCTTCGCTCGGCTACACCGGCGACCCCACCCTCGAGCCATCGCCGTTCTTCACGACGATGCACGCCTACCGTCGGCTGTTCGCCGGCGTTGAAGGAGGACCACAGGCATGACGCACCAGACGACGTTCACGGCGGGTGGCCGCAGCATCCGCATCACGAAAGACCTGCGCGTGCCGATGCGCGACGGGGTGGAACTCGCCGCCGACGCCTACACGGGCGACGACGACGCGCCGCGGCCGGCCCTCGTGGCCCTGAGCCCGTACGGCAAGGAGCTGCAGGCGCTCGCCCTCACGATGCCCCCGCAACGCCGCCCTTCGCCGATGTGGGACGGCTGCATCGAGGCGGGCGACATCGCCCGCGTCGTCGACGAGGGCTACGTGCACGTGATCGGCGATCTCCGCGGCTCCGGGGCCTCGGAGGGCGAGCACATCGGCAACTACAACGCCGGTGGCGTGCCCCTCGGGCAGGACGCCTACGACTTCATCGAGTGGGTCGCCGCCCAGCCCTGGTGCGACGGCAGCGTCGGCATGATCGGCATCTCGTACTTCGGATCGATGCAGGTGCTCGCCGCCGCCGAGCGCCCCCCGCACCTGAAGGCCATCTTCGTCTCGGGCGGCCACTACGACTTCTACGAGACCACCTATCACGGCGGAGTCATGTGGTTCATGCCGCGGGCGGCCCGCGAGGGGCGTGGCGGTGACAGCGGCTGGGCGTTCACCGACCGCACGAAGAGCCGGATGCTCGAGAACGTGCCCGCCGACGAGGTCGCAGCGCGGGTGGCCGAGCGCCTCGCCGACCCCGACGTGGCGGCATGGCCGAACCTCGTGCACACGCTGCACTACCCGACGCACCACGAGGCGTGGTTCGACATCATCACGAACAACTTCGACGGCGAGTGGTACGAGGAGCGCAACCCGATCACCCTCGCCCGCAACATCGAAGTGCCCGTCTATCTGCAGATCGACCAGGGCCGCGGCTGGACGGTCGACGGCACGATCGAGCTGTTCGAGGGCCTGCAGGGCCCCAAGCGCCTCGACATCGGCTCGTACCCCCCGATGCAGTCCCGCCCGTGGGTCGAAGAGCACGACAAGATGTTCCGCTGGTACGACTACTGGATCAAGGGCATCGACAACGGGATCATGGACGAGCCCGCTCTCAACGTGTTCGTCGAGGGGTCGCGCGAGGTCGTCTCGGCCGCCGCGTGGCCGCCGAAGCCCGTCGAGCACCGGGCGCTCTACCTGCGGCCCCGTGGTCGACTGCTGACCGAGCCCGAGCCGATGGGCGTCGAGCACGTCGCGACCGACGGATTCTTCCAGGCGCCGCTGACCGTCACCGACAGAGTCGAACTGCTCACGTGGTCGACGCCGGCGTTCGAAGAGCAGACCGAGATGATCGGGCCGGGCGCCGCACACCTGCACGTCGCGAT
This sequence comes from Microbacterium fluvii, assembly GCF_025515205.1. GTDB lineage: Bacteria > Actinomycetota > Actinomycetes > Actinomycetales > Microbacteriaceae > Microbacterium > Microbacterium fluvii. Next base: position 1,470,568 of record NZ_JAOPFX010000001.1, read on the forward strand.
CGACCAGGACGACACGAACTTCATCCTGCGCCTGTGGGATGCCGGGCCCTCCGGCACACGGCAGCTCATCACCTCGGGCTACCTCAAGGCCTCGCAGCGCGCGCTCGACGCCGATCGCACGCGCGAGGGCGACCCGCGTCACCCGCACACGCGCGAAAGCGTCGAGCCGGTCGTGCCGGGCGAGGTCGTCGAGTACGTCGTGCGCCTGTACCCGTTCGCGGCGACGTTCCTTCCAGGGCACACGCTGGTGGTGGAGCTCTCGAACGATGAGCCGCTGGTCGACGAGCACAACTCGCTGCTGCCACCCGACGCGTTCCACCTGCCGGTGGGCCGCCCCGTGACGCACACGATCTACCGCGACGCCCGGCATCCGTCGCGTCTGGTGCTGCCCTTCACGGTCTGAGCGCGGCCCCCGGAGGCACAGCTCACTGAGATTTCGGCCGACGCGCCGGGGCGACCGCATCCGCCCCGGCGCGTCCGCGCCGACATCAGCGACCTGTGCAGCCCTTGTGCATGAGGCCCGAGACCGTCCAGACCTCTCCGTTGACCGTCACGACATAGGCCGTGCCGCCGCGGAACGAGACCGACACGGGCAGGTCGAGCTCGTCGGCCACGACCGAGAGCCTCCCGCGGGTGCCGACCAGCAGCAGCTCGCCGCTGTCGGGCAGCGCCGGCGAACCCGGCGGCACGTCTCCCGGCGAGTCGCCCTGCGACACGGCGTAGAGGCCGCACGGACCGAACTCGACGTCGGTGAGCAGACTGTAGCCCGACGCCACCTCGACCGGGCGCGGCTTCGTCAGCCCGAAGACGAGCACGGTGCCGGTCGACGGGTCGTGCGGCACGGGCCCGGCCTCCGCCATGAACACGAGCCTGCCGCGCGCGGCGAGGCCCGTCGGCACCGTGTTCTCAAACTGCACGAGTGCGCGGATGCGGCCCGACATCGACACCTTCAGCACCCGGTTGTGGTGGCCGTCGGTCACGAGGAATCCGCCCGTGACCGGCTCCAGCGCGAACGGCACACCCCGCGTGAGGAAGAAGTCGATCTCGGGCGGAGGCGGATTGCGCAGCGACCAGTCGCCGATGTCGGCGATGACCGTGAAGCTCGTCGGCCCGTCGATGCGGTAGATGCCGTCGACCTCATTGGACGGGGCGCCCGGCACGTCGTCGCCGACGTTGGCGACCAGCACGTAGGCCGTCTTGTCGACGAACGCGATGTCGATCGGTCCGCCGATCGGGATGACGGCTTTCGGCAGCCCGGTCGCGAACGGCGTCGCGGCCCCCGTGCGCGGATCGATGCGCGTGACCTGGCCGATCGCGCCTTCGACCACGTACAGGGCGCCGTCTGGCCCGATCGTGCTGCCGCTGGTGCCCTGCAGCCCGTCGGCCAGCAGCGAGAGGGTGGGAGCGGTGTGCCTGCCCGAGGGGGCGGCGGCACTCGCTGCGGCTGGTGCCAGCAGCGACGAGATCACCAGCGCCGCGGCGGCGGCGCCGGTGAGCAGCGTTCTTCTGATTCGCATGAGGATTCCTCCGGTCGACTGTGTCGTCGCCGGTCGTCCAGCGTGATTCTCCTGAGGCCGGCGTGTGGATGCACCGCACAGACGCGTCAGAACACCGCTGCATGCTCCGTCGTCAGTGCAGCTGGCACACAGGATCCTCCCGCGCACGGGCGGGGTCAACACCCTTTCGTGCGTCGCGCTCAGTTCAAGGCGGAGGTGAGCCGCATCACTCCATCGAGGAACGTCGAGCTTCGAGGCTCCTCGCGCCACTGCGCGAGGGTGAGCTCTCGCCCCGCCTGCCGGTAGTCCTCTTCGACCTCGCGCATCTGCGCGACGAAGCCCGCACCGCGCACGAGCATCATGACTTCGGCGTTGAGGCTGAAGGAGCGGATGTCCATGTTGCTCGAGCCGATCACGGCGATGTCGTCGTCGATGGAGAAGTGCTTGGAGTGCAGGATGTAGGGCGCCGGGTAGAGGAAGATCCGCACCCCCGCCTCCAGCAGCACTTCGTAGTACGAGCGCTGGGCGTGCCACACCATGAACTGGTCGCCGATCTCGGAGACGAACAGCTGCACCTCGAGCCCGCGCTGACACGCGGTGGTGATCGCGTAGACCATCGCCTCGTCGGGGACGAAGTACGGACTCGTGATGATGACGCGCTCGGTCGCCCCGTGGATGAGCGAGAGGAACAGGCGCAGGTTGTTCTCGGTGTCGTACGCGGGACCGCTCGGCACCACCTGGCAGAGCAGATTCTCATCGCTGCGCGCCACGTCGCCCGCCGCCAGCGTCTCGGCTGACGCGAGCTCGCCCGTCTCGACCTTCCAGTCCGAGAGGAACACGGCGTTGATCGCCGCGACCGCGGGCCCCTCGATGCGCGAAACCAGCTCCTGCCACATCAGCCCACGCTTCTGGTTCTTCGGCGAGTTGTAGTCGCGCGAGATGAGGTTCTGCGAGCCGAGGTAGCCGACCGTGCCGTCGACGACGACGATCTTGCGGTGGTTGCGCAGGTCGGGGCGCTGGTACTCGCCGCGCAGGGGCCGCACCGGCAGCATCCACGCCCACTGCACGCCGATGCGGTCGAGCAGTGCCGTCGTCTCCTTCCAGTTGCCGAGGCGCCGCGTGGCGACGTAGTCGGCCAGCAGCCGCACCGTGACCCCCCGCGCGACGGCGCGCTCCATCGCGTCGAAGAAGCCCTGCGTCGTGGTGTCGCACGAGACGATGTAGAACTCGACGTGCACCCAGGATGCCGCCCGGTCGATGTCGGCCGCCATCGCGTCGATCGACTGCCGATAGTCGGCGTACAGCCGCGCACCGTTGCCGTCGACCGGCGGCAGATGGGTCAGCGCGGTGTTCTGCGCGAGCACCGTCGCGAACGACGCCGACCAGTCGCCCTCGACAGGTGTGACCTGCTCGCCCGCCCGCGCTGCGATCAGTTGGTCGATCGATCGCTGCTCGTCTCGGCGTTTCGCCGGCAGCCGGAAGCTGCCGATCAGCAGATAGAAGACCCATCCCACGAGCGGCACGATGACGATCAGCAGGATCCACGCCATCGCCGCCGTGGGCTTGCGCCGCCGGGGGATGACGATGAGAGCGACGGCGATGATCGCCGCCTGCACGGCCAGGCCGATCAGCCAGCCGAGATTCGCGCCGAGCGCTCCGTTCACCGTGACCTCCCGAGAGCCGTTCCCTCGTGTCTACCGCAGAACGGATGCTGCGCGGTTCACCCCCGGCGGACGATTCGGGCGCGATCCCAGAGAATGGGACCATGACCTCCACCCCCACCGTGCTGTTCGTCTGCGTGCACAACGCCGGCAGGTCGCAGATGGCCGCGGGCTACCTGCGCGAGCTCGGCGGCGGGCGCATCGAGGTGCTCTCGGCGGGCTCCGAACCGGCCGACCGGATCAACCCGGTCGCGGTCGCCGCCATGGCCGAGGAGGGCATCGACATCGTGGGCGAGACCCCGAAGGTGCTCACCGTCGATGCGGTACGCGAGTCGGACGTCGTCATCACTATGGGCTGCGGCGACACGTGCCCGATCTTCCCCGGCACGCGCTACGAGGACTGGCAGCTCGACGACCCCGCAGGCCAGCCGATCGAGGCCGTCCGCGCCGTGCGCGACGAGATCCGCGCGCGCGTCGAAAGACTCGTGGACGAGCTGCTCCGCTGAACGCGGTCAGAGCTCGGCGACACGCCCGGACTCGACGCGCCAGTGCCGGTCGGTGCGCACGGTCTGCAGCATCCGCCGATCGTGGGTGACCAGCAGCAGGGTCCCCTCGTACGACTCCAGCGCCTGCTCGAGCTGTTCGATCGCCGGCAGGTCGAGGTGATTGGTCGGCTCGTCGAGCACGAGCACGTTGACCCCGCGCGCCTGCAGCAGAGCGAGCGCGCCGCGGGTGCGCTCCCCCGGCGACAGCTCACCCGCGGGACGCGAGACGTGATCGGCCTTCAGGCCGAACTTGGCCAGGAGCGTGCGCACCTCGGCCGAGGCCATCTCGGGCACGAGCTGCTCGAACGCGCCGGCCAGCGGCAGCGGGCCGGTGAGCAGCGACCGCGCCTGGTCGATCTCGCCGATCTGCACGTTCGCGCCGACGCTCGCAGACCCCGAATCCGGATGCTGTCGCCCCAGCAGCGCCCGCAGCAGCGTCGACTTGCCGGCGCCGTTGGGCCCGGTGATGCCGATGCGCTCCCCCGCGTTGACCTGCAGCGACACCGGCCCGAGCGTGAAGTCGCCCTGGCGGTACGCGGCAGCGCTCAGCGTCGACACGACGGTGCTCGCGCGAGGCGCCGCGCCGATCGTGAACTGCAGCTGCCACTCCTTGCGCGGCTCCTCGACCTCGTCGAGCCGCGCGATGCGGCTTTCCATCTGCCGCACCTTCTGCGCCTGCTTCTCGCTGGACTCGGTCGACGCCTTGCGACGGATCTTGTCGTTGTCGGGGGCCTTGCGCATCGCGTTGCGTACGCCCTGGCTCGACCATTCCCGCTGCACGCGGGCCCGCGCGACCAGATCGGCCTTCTTCTCGGCGAACTCGTCGTACTTCTCGCGCGCGTGCCGCCGAACCGTCGCCCGCTCCTCGAGATAGGCGTCGTATCCGCCGCCGTAGAGCCGGTTCGTGTGCTGCGCGATGTCGAGTTCGAGCACGCGCGTCACGCTGCGCGCGAGGAACTCGCGGTCGTGACTGACCAGCACGACGCCCCCGCGGATGCCGCGCACGAACGCCTCGAGTCGCTCCAGTCCGTCGAGGTCGAGGTCGTTCGTGGGCTCGTCGAGCAGCACGATGTCGAAGTGCGACAGCAGCAGTGCCGCGAGTCCGACGCGGGCGGCCTGGCCGCCGGACAGCGACGTCATGAGCGTGCGCTCCGGCGCGTCGCCGAGATCGAGTCCCAGGTCGTCGAGCACAGCGGGCAGGCGCTCGTCGAGGTCGGCGGCGCCGCTGGCCAGCCAGCGCTCGAGTGCCGTCGAGTACACGTCGGCGGGATCGGCTCCGGTGACCGGTGCCGGGTCGGCGAGAGCCGCGGCCGCCGCATCCATGTCGCTCGTCGCCTGCGCGCACCCGGTGCGCCGCGCGACGTACGCCGCGACGCTCTCGCCCTCGAGCCGCTCGTGCTCCTGCGGCAGCCAGCCGACGAACGCATCGGCGGGTGCGACCGAGACGCTCCCACCCTGAGGCTGGTCGACGCCGGCCAGCAGCCGCAGCAGCGTGGACTTGCCCGCGCCGTTCGCACCGACCACCCCGACGACGTCGCCCGCCGCGACGGTCAGGTCGACTCCCTCGAAGAGTGTGCGGTGTCCGTATCCGCCGGCAAGGTCTCGGGCCACCAGTGTCGCGCTCACCGATCAATCCTGCCATCACGTCCGCACCGCATCCCTGAGCGACGAACGGTACCGCGCGCAGGAGTGGCTCAGCGGCACCGCGCCGCACGGACGACGGCCGCGTCGCTGCTCGCGTTGCGCAATGCGCCATCGTGCCCTCGTCGCCGCCGTCATGATGACCTCGCTCGCGCTCACTGCGTGCACCGCCGTGTCGCCCGCTGCGTCGCCCTCCGCCTCGGACCCGGCGGCAGGTGCCCCCGCAGTCCCCTCTCCGACCGCGTCCGAGACGGTGACGACGGCCGTTCTCGTGGTCTCCACGACGGGCGTCGCCGTGCAGTCGGGCAGCGCCGTGGAGGAGATCGCCTACTCCGACGGTGCCGCACTCGTCGCCGCCGTGACCGCCGCCAGCGGGATCGACCCGGTCGTCACCGAGGAGGACGTTCCCGCCCCGTACGAGGGCACGGTGACGACATACGATTGGGGCGACGGTGCCGTGGTGATGGTGGGCGACGGCCCCGGCGTCTCCATCTCGGTGCGTCGAGAGACCCTCGCCGGGCTGCCGGTGTCGACCCCTTCGGGCATCGCGGTCGGCTCCGACCGGGCCGACGTCCTCGCTGCGGGAGGCCTCGCCATCTCGGACGAAGACCAGGACGGAACCCCCGAGCAGCTCAGCGTGGATCCGCTGGATGCTGCCGGCACCGAGTCGCTCACGAGCCCGGGCACCGTCGGCACGACGTTCGTCCTCGTGATCCTCGACGGTGACACGGTCTCCGGCATCCAGGCGCCGGGCAACGACTTCGCCGACGTATGACGCACCGGCAGCGTGAGCGGATGCGGATGGAGATCATCATCGAGGCCGACGGCGAGCACACCTGCTGCGGCCTCGAAGTCACGCGCTATCAGCGAGTGACGTGGACGTACCTCACCACCCGCGACGGCCGGTTCTTCCAGGCCCTCCATCCGCTCGACGTCCCGGTCTCCGAGGTCACCGGGACAGTCGTGGACATCGAGGTCGTCCGCGCCGACGGGTCACGCATCGGAGTGGAACGCGTCCCCAGCGGCAATGCGTTCAGCGGAAATGATCCTCATGACGATGGCGTGATCATGGTTCTCCACACCGAGGAGATGCTCGATCCGTCACCCGATGAGCGGCTGCTGTTCATGGTGACGCTGGACGTCGCCGATGGGCGCACGCAGACGTCGCGTGTGCGAGCAGACGTCATACGTTGAAGCGGAACTCCACGACGTCGCCGTCCTGCATGACATAGTCCTTGCCCTCCAGGCGCGCCTTGCCCTTGGCGCGCGCCTCGACGACAGACCCCGTCGCGACCAGGTCGTCGAACGAGATGACCTCGGCCTTGATGAACCCTCGCTCGAAGTCGGTGTGGATGACGCCTGCCGCCTGCGGCGCCTTCCAGCCCTTGCCGATCGTCCACGCGCGGGCCTCCTTGGGGCCGGCGGTGAGGTAGGTCTGAAGGCCCAGGGTGTCGAACCCGATGCGGGCCAGCTGGTCGAGGCCCGATTCGTCCTGACCGGTGGATGCCAGCAGCTCCGCCGCGTCTGCGGGGTCGAGGTCGATGAGCTCCGACTCGATCTTCGCGTCGAGGAACACGGCCTGGGCGGGGGCGACGAGGGCTTCAAGCTCGGCCTTGCGGGCAGCATCCGTCAGCACGGTCTCGTCCACGTTGAAGACGAAGATGAAGGGCTTCGCGGTGAGCAGGCCCAGCTCCTTGATCGGTGCGAGATCGATGCGCGAAGCCGAGAGCAGTTCGCCGCGCTGAAGCGCGTCGCGCGCCTCGACCGCCGTGGCCAGCACGGAGGGGTCGAGCTTGCGGCCCTTGACCTCCTTCTCGTACCGCGTGATCGCCTTCTCGAGCGTCTCGAGGTCGGCCAGCTGCAGCTCGGCGTTGATGGTCTCCATGTCGCTCGCCGGGTTCACCGCGCCGTCGACGTGCACGACGTCGTCGTCAGCGAAGCCGCGCACGACCTGCGCGATGGCGTCTGCCTCGCGGATGTTCGCGAGGAACTTGTTGCCGAGCCCCTCGCCCTCGCTCGCGCCGCGGACGATGCCCGCGATGTCGACGAACGAGACGGCGGCGGGCAGGATCCGCTCGGAATGGAATATCTCGGCGAGCGTGTCGAGCCGCGGGTCGGGCAGGTTGACGACGCCGATGTTGGGCTCGATCGTCGCGAACGGATAATTCGCCGCAAGCACCTGGTTCTTGGTCAGCGCGTTGAACAGGGTCGACTTGCCGACGTTGGGGAGACCGACGATTCCGATGGTAAGAGCCACGGGACTCGAGTCTACGCGGGCTGCCCGGGCCGTTCAGTCCGGATCGACCCGCCACCGCATCAGCACGTTGCCCGATTCCTCCCACACCCGGGTCTCGAGCAGCTTCAGCGCGACCGCCGGCCGCTCGTCGAACAGCGCCACTCCCCCGCCCGCGATCAACGGGAAGGTCACGAGGTGCAGCTCGTCGACGAGTCCCGCGCGCATCAGGTCGTTCCACAGCACGCGACCGAGCAGGACCAGGATGCTGCGGCCCTCCGCCTCTTTGAGTGCGGCGACCTCGGCGCGGGCGTCGGCGACCCGCACGATGCGTGTGTGCGGATACGGAGCGATGTCGTCTTCGGTGATCGTGTCGGAGACGACGATCTTCTCGACTCCGAGAATGAGGTCGGCGAACTCGCGGCGGATGGCGGTGGCCTCCGGATCGTCGCGCACACCCGTCCAGTACCCCAGGTTGCCCAGGAAGGACCGCCTGCCGCTCAGCAGCAGTGTGTCGGCATCGCGCAGCAGACCGGTCGTGTAGTGATCGAAGGTGTCGGCGCCCCCGTAGTCAGGATGCTGGTGCTCGAAGAACGACCCGATGTCGTGGTCGTCGTCTTCGTAGAAGCCGTCGACGGTGGTGAAGTTGCAGACGGTGAGGGTGCGCATGCTCACTCCCTGATCGCTCGGAACGCCTCGGTCACGTAGGGCAGCTCGACGGCAGCCTCGCCGACTGCTCCGACCTCGTCGAACAGCGCCGCGAGCTCGCTCTCGATGCGCGCGCGCTCGACCGGCTCGGCCGTGATGACGTAGCTGCGCGAGCGGACCATCGCCAGCAGCCCCGCGCGGGTCATCGGGCGCGACCAGGTCCAGCGCGCCCGCTCGAGCGCGCCGAACGGCGCCGCCACGCGCACGTCGTCGTCCGAGATCATCTGCTCGGCGTTGCTGCCGTGCATGATCGCGGTCATCCGCCTCACCCAGTCGACGCCCTCGTCGCGGATGTTCCACACGAGACCCAGCACCCCGCCCTGCCGCACGACCCTGCCCACTTCGAGCGACGCGGCGCCCGGTTCGACCCAGTGCCATGCCTGCCCGAACACGGCCGCATCCAGGCTCGCATCGGGCAGCGGCAGCGCCTCGGCCGAGCCGACGAAGGTCGGCACGGTCGGCAGCACGGCGTGCAGCCGGGCGAGCATCTGCGCGTCCGGATCGACCGCGACCACCTGTACCGCCTGATCGACGAGCGCCCTCGTCAGCTTGCCGGTGCCGGCCCCGATATCGGCCACGCGCGGCGCGTGCGTCGTCGCGCCGAGCGGCTGCAGCATCCACTCCACAGCTGCGACCGGATACCCGGGCCGCCCCTGTTCGTATGCCTCGGCGGCGGAGCCGAAGGAACGGGACATCTCGTCGCGAGTCGCCATGATCGCACCCTACTCGCCGCGCTCGACGCAGAGCCATCGGCCGCGGCGCGTGGGACTCCCAGCTACTCGTGATGCAGATGTGACCGCGTGTTCCCAGGGTTCTCTGGCAGAATCGATCCCGGTGTCAACGTGGACGCATCCGCCTTTCCGAGGATTCACCCAGGGGGTCTCGATGTCTGTTCAGGTGAACGGTTCCGCGCCGCAGACCGGCGCGCACGCGGTCATCGCCGACGCGACCGACCCCTCTCGCCGCCCTGACGTTCTCTTTCGCGTGCGTCGCGATGAGGGCCACCAGGTGTCGGCGTGGTGGATGATCGGCGCGTTCGTCGCCGTCTCCGGCGCCGTCATCGCACTGCTCAGCCTCGTCCCCGGCGGCGCCTGATCACAGGCGCTCGCGCAGTTCGCCCAGGTCGGCCGTCGGCAGCGAGTCGGTGGTCGTCTCGAGCAATTCGGGCGCGGTCAGTCGACGGGCCGCCTTCTCGATCGGCTCTGGGCCGTTGACGGCATCGAGCTTCGTCTCGTCGATGCCGGGGAATCGCCGCGCCGTGACGAGCACGCGCGACTCCAGCGACCCGACGAACCGGTTGTAGCTGTCGACCGTGCGCTCGATCGCCTTGCGCAGATCGTCGGCGTGACCGGCGAGTCCGCCGAGCCGTTCGTAGAGCTGCGTGCCGAGGTCGAACAGCGTGCGTGCCTCGGCCGACACGCTCTGCTGCGTCCACGTGTAGGCGATCGTCTTGAGCACGGCCCACAGGTTGACCGGCGATGCGAGCGCGACGCGCTTGCCGAACGCGTAGTCGAGCAGGCTCGGGTCGGCCTCCAGCGCCACGGCCAGGAGTGACTCGCTCGGCACGAAGCAGATGACGAACTCGGGGCTGGTCGGAAGACCGGCCCAGTAGGCCTTGCCGGCCAACGCGTCGACATGCGCGCGCACGGCCTTCACGTGCTTGTCGAGCAGGCCCTGGCGGCGGCGGGCCTCGTCGCCCTGCGCCGTGAGCGGAATCGCGCTGGCCTCGAGGTACGCGGCCAGCGGCACCTTCGCATCGACCGCGATCGCCTTGTCGCCCGGCAGGTGGATGACCATGTCGGGGCGGCCGGCACCGGCGTCGGACGAGATCGAGGCCTGCAGATCGAAGTCGACGTAGCGGGTGAGCCCCGCCGCCTCCACGACACGCCGCAGCTGCGTCTCGCCCCACACCCCACGGGTCGAACTCGAACTCAGCGCACTCGCGAGCGACTCGGTGGTGGCCCGCAGGACCTCGTCGGATTCCTGGGCACGTCGCAGCTGCTCTGCCAGCGTGCCGAACTGGCTCTGCCGGTCGCGCTCGAGGTCGTCGACTTTGACCTGCATCGTCTGGAGAGTCTCGCGCACGGGTTCGAGCGCCCGCAGCACCGCCTGTTCGCGCCGCTCGCGCTCTTCGCGCGATGCCTGGTCGTGCCGCGTCTGGGCAGCCAACTCGCGATAGAGCGTCTGCTGGTGGTCGAGCTGAGCCTGCACGCCCGCACGCGCCGCTTCGGCGGCGGCCGCGCGGGCCGTCAGCTCCGACTGCGCGCGCGCCGCGCGGGCCGTCGCCCGCGCATGACCCAGCGCCCAGCCGAAGAGGGCTCCGGCCAGAAGGCACCCGATGACGATGAGCGACAGCATCCCTGCATCCATGACGACAGCATGACGCGGGCCTCCGACATCGGAGCGCAGCCGCGCTCAGGCTGCGGCGAAGTGCGCCGGCTCTTCGGCGGGCATCGACATCTGCGACACCTTGACCCCAGACAGCGCCGCGAGCTCGACGATGTCGGCAGCCCCCGTGCGACGCGCCGCATCGATCATGATGTGCGCGCAGGCGAGCGCATCGGCCGAGGCGTCGTGATGAGCGAATCCGGTGAAGCCGGCTGCCTCCGCGGCCAGCGGAAGGCGGTACGAGGCCAGGTCGTAGGTCTTCCGTGCCACCTGCAGGCTGCAGACGTACCGGTAGGGCGGGTGCGCATCACCGGTCGCCTCGCACGCGCGGCGGATCACCGTCATGTCGAACCCCGCGTTGTGCGCCACGAGCACATCGGCGCCCGCGAAGGCGGCGAGATCATCGAGCTGATCGCTCCAGCCCTTCGCGCCGACGACGTCTTCTGCGCGGATGCCGTGGATGCGGGTGTTCAGCTCGAAGAACCGGTCGTGGCCGGCGGGAGGCCGGATCAGCCAGCCGGCCGTCGCCACGACCTGACCGCCGCGCACCCGCGCGAGCCCCACCGCGCAGGCGGACGCATTGGAGGAGTTCGCCGTCTCGAAGTCGATCGCGGTGAAGTCCAATGCCACGCCCCCACCCTCGCCCCGAGAGCCTGGTCGATAACGGAGGCGCGCCGAGGACGCGGATGCTGCGGGCTCAGCCCTCGGGGGTCGTCACAGCCACTTCGACGTGAGGTGCTCCGACGTGATGCGACGCAGGGTTCCCGATGCGCCGCGCAGCACGACGCTCTCGGTGAAGAGGTAGTCGGGTCCGGCACGCCGCACCCCCGCGACCAGCTCGCCGTTGGTCACACCCGTGGCCACGAAGATCGTGTTCTTGCCCTTGACCATCTCGTCGGCTTCGTAGACATAGCCGTCGAGCTTGAGTCCCGCATCGACGCCCTTCTGCTTCTCGTCGTCGTCGCGCGGCCACAGGCGCCCCTGGATGTGGCCGCCGAGGGCCTTGATCGCGCACGCCGTGACGATGCCCTCGGGGCTCCCGCCGATGCCGACGCACATGTCGGTGCGGGCGTTGTAGCGCGCGGCGTTGATGCCGCCGGCGACGTCGCCGTCGCTCATGAGGCGCGTTCCGGCACCCGCCTCGCGGATCTCGTCGATGAGGCTCTCGTGCCGGGGGCGGTTCAGCACAGAGACGACCATCTCGTCGACCGGCTTGCCGAGCGCCTTCGCGAGCAGGCGGATGTTCTCGCCGATCGGCAGCCGGATGTCGACCACCCCGACGCCGGCGGGACCGGTGACGAGCTTGTCCATGTAGAAGACGCTCGAGGCGTCGAGCATCGTGCCGCGGTCCGAGACCGCGAGCACCGAGAGTGCGTTGTTGCGCCCCTCGGCGGTCAGCGACGTGCCGTCGATCGGGTCGACGGCGATGTCGCACTGGGGCCCGCGGCCCGTGCCGACATGCTCGCCGTTGAAGAGCATGGGCGCGTTGTCCTTCTCGCCCTCGCCGATCACGATCACGCCGTCGAAGTTCACGGTCGTCAGGAACGCCCTCATCGCGTCGACGGCGGCGCCGTCGGCGGCCTCCTTCGCACCTCGGCCGATGAACGGCACCGAGCGGATCGCCGCGGCCTCGGTGGCCCGAACGAGTTCGAGGGCCAGATTTCGATCGGGATGCAGCGGGCTCATGTCCGCGGTAAGGCTCACCATGCCGCCAGAGTACCCATTTCAGGCGCCTCACACGGCGTCTTTCGCCGCAACCGGCGCGAAGGAATCGTGTTTCTTTCACCACCGGCAGGACGCCGACGGCCCGTCATTTGTCCGGGCGACGGCATCCCCCGCGCCCACCCTCCTTCGCTAGGCTGGCCATGAACGCACGCCGACCGGAGGAGCTGTCATGCCCGTCGCCACCCCAGAGCAGTACGCCGAGATGCTGGACCGCGCGAAGGCGGGTGGCTTCGCCTACCCCGCCATCAACGCGGCCAGCTCGCAGTCCGTCAACGCGGTCCTCCAGGGCCTCACCGAGGCAGGTTCCGACGGCATCCTGCAGGTCACGACGGGAGGTGCCGACTACTTCGCCGGCCACACCGTCAAGGCCCGCGCCACGGGCGCCCTCGCCTTCGCCGCCTATGTGCACGAGGTCGCCAAGAGCTACCCCATCACGGTCGCCCTGCACACCGACCACTGCCCCAAGCCCGCACTCGACGACTTCGTGCTGCCGCTGATCGCCGCGTCGGAGCAGGTCGTCGCCGACGGAGGCCAGCCCATCTTCCAGTCGCACATGTGGGACGGCTCGGCCGTGCCGCTCGACGAGAACGTCGAGATCGCCAAGGAGCTGCTGCCGCGGCTGAAGGCCATCAACGCGATCCTCGAGGTCGAGATCGGCGTCGTCGGCGGTGAAGAGGACGGCGTCAAGCACGAGGGAACCAACGACGCACTGTACACGACCACCGGTGACGTCGCGAAGTTCGTCGAGGCTCTCGGCCTCGGCGAGAACGGCCGCTACATCGCCGCCCTCACCTTCGGCAACGTGCACGGCGTCTACAAGCCGGGCAACGTCAAGCTCAAGCCCGAGCTGCTCGGCGAGATCCAGGCGGGCATCGCCGAGCGTTTCGGCACCGGCCCCAAGCCCCTCGACCTCGTCTTCCACGGCGGCAGCGGCTCGACTCCGGAAGAGATCGCCGAGGCGGTCAGCAACGGCGTCGTCAAGATGAACATCGACACCGACACGCAGTACGCCTTCACGCGCTCGGTCGCGGGCTTCATGTTCCAGAACTACGACGGCGTGCTCAAGGTCGACGGCGAGGTGGGCAACAAGAAGGCCTACGACCCTCGGGCCTGGGGCAAGGTCGCCGAGTCGGCGATGGCCGCCCGCGTCGTCGAGGCGACCCGCGAGCTCGGCTCCTACGGGCACTCGCAAAGCTGACACACCGAATGACGAAGGCCCGGGGAACTACCCCGGGCCTTCGTCATCTCGGGTCCCGATAGCCCTCGAGCAGCCCGGGCGCGCCCTCGGGGCGGTGCACGACGACGATCTCGTCGCCCGCGCGCACGCGACCACCCGTCACGACCCGCAGATACGGTCCGAGGCGGCGTTCGGCCGAGAAGCGCTTGACCCAGCCGCGCTCGTCGGGCCCGCCCACCCAACGCGCGAAGGTCTGGCACGGCGTGCGCGGCATCGTGACCTCCACCTCGACGCGGTCGCCGATGCGCCAGCGCTCGCCGATCAGTGCGGCGTTGACGTCGATGCCCTCGGTGCGCAGGTTCTCGCCGAAGAATCCGGGCGGCAGCTCGCGGCCGAGCTCCCCCTCCCAGTGCGCGGCGTCTTCCTGCGCGTAGGCGTAGAGCGCCTTGTCGAGCCCCCCGTGATGCTTGCGGTCGGCCTGCACGTCGGCGTAGACGCCGTACGGCCCGATCTTCACGGCGCCCTCGACCGGCTGCTTGTCGATCGCGGTCACCCCGATCGTGCCCGCATCGGGCAGCAGCTGGCGGACGACGCAGACGGCGAGGAGGCGCGGCATGCTCCGAGGCTACCGTTCCTGCGCGGCGCCCTCAGGCGCCCGCGAGGACGTAGTCGATGAACCCGGGATCCGACAGCAGCGGGACGAGCAGGCAGGCGTAGACGCCGATGAAGCTGACGACGGCTCCGACCAGCGGGATCCACCACGCGATGCGCCCAGAGCGCATCACGCGGAACGAGATGAAGGCGGTCGCCAGGTAGCCGATCACCAGCACGCCGGCGGCGATCGGGCCCCACAGCTGTGCCGAGGCGGTGTTGGTGAAGCTGCCGTCGATGCCGATGATCTCCCACGCGTTCTGGATGACGGCAGCCAGGTCGAGATAGCCGAACGCAGAGAAGAGCACGTTGACGAAGCCGAAGCCCAGCAGGCCCGTCGTCACGACGCGGTCGACCGGATGCTGCCGCGTCGCGGCCGCCGGCGCCGCCTGCGGGTCGTGTCCGACGCCGTTCGGCGACGGAGCCGTGGTCGGCGCCGGCACGGCGTGCCCCGCATCGTAGGCGGCCGTCACGTCGGGCTGCCGGATGCGGGCGCGCTGCTCTTCGGGCGTCGCATACTCGCCGTAGCGGGGGCGCGACGGCGCGCCGCTCGCCGGGTGCTCGTCGGGCGCGGGCGTCGCGGCGTCGGTCACGCGCGGGTCCGTCCGCCCAGCGCGCGCGCGTCGCGGGAGCCGGCGGCATCCTGCCGGAGCTCCTTGGGCAGCGAGAACATCAGGTCCTCCTCGGCCGTGCGCACCTCTTCGACGTCGCCGTACCCGGCGGCGGCCAGGTCGGCGAGCACCTCCTGCACCAGCACCTCGGGCACCGAAGCGCCACTGGTGACGCCCACGGTCTCGACGCCGTCGAGCCACGCCTGCTCGACCTCATCGGCATAGTCCACCCGGTAGGCGGCCTTGGCGCCGTACTCCAGGGCCACCTCGACCAGTCGCACGCTGTTCGACGAGTTGGCCGAGCCCACCACGATCACGAGGTCGGCATCCTTCGCGACCTTCTTGATCGCGACCTGACGGTTCTGCGTCGCATAGCAGATGTCGTCGGAGGGCGGATCGTGCAGCTCGGGAAAACGCTCGCGCAGACGCCGCACCGTCTCCATCGTCTCGTCGACCGAGAGCGTCGTCTGCGACAGCCACACGACCTTCGATGGGTCGCGCACCTCGACCAGCGCCGCCTCTTCGGGCGAGTTCACGACCGTGACATGGTCGGGGGCCTCCCCCGCCGTGCCCTCGACCTCCTCATGCCCGGTGTGGCCGATCAGCAGGATCTCGTAGTCGTCGCGGGCGAACCGCACCGCTTCGCGGTGCACCTTGGTCACGAGCGGACACGTCGCGTCGATGGCGCGCAGGCCGCGCTCCGACGCCGCGCTGACGACCGCAGGCGACACGCCGTGGGCGCTGAAGACGACGTGGGCGCCCTCCGGGACTTCATCGACCTCGTCGACGAAGATCGCCCCCAGGGCTTCCAGCTCGGTCACGACGTGGATGTTGTGCACGATCTGCTTGCGCACGTACACGGGGGCGCCGAAGCGCTCGAGGGCCTTCTCGACCGCGATGACCGCGCGGTCGACGCCGGCGCAGTATCCACGGGGCGAGGCCAGCAGCACCCGCTTGTGTCCGGGCACCGGGATATCCTGAAGCAGCTCGCGGCGCCGCGGTACGCGGGGCACGGGCATGCGGATCGCTGTGCTGCTCATCGACAAGAGTCTACGGCGACCGCCCTGGGCGAGCGCCGCATGACGGCGGGCCCCTGCCCGGCGACGAACACCGAGAGGACCGGATGACGACCTTCCAGGCCGAGCCCGTGCCGGGCGAGCCGCCCCCAGCCGACTCGGTCTCGCCCCGCGACTCGACGCTCGACGCGCCGACCTCGGTCTCACGGCTCAACGACACCATCCGCGGATTCATCGAACGCTGGGGGTCGGTGTGGGTCGAGGGTGAGATCACGTCGTGGAACGTGCGCGGCGGCAATGTGTTCGGCCGCATCAAAGACCTCGTCACCGATTCGACCATCTCGATCCGCATCTGGTCGAGCACCCGGCAGCGCCTGCCCGCCGATCTCAAGGTCGGCGATCACGTCATCACGTGCGTGAAGGCCGACTACTACCCCCGAAGCGGCGACTTCACCTTCGCCGTCTCGGCCATGCGCCACGTCGGTCTCGGCGACCAGCTCGAACGGCTCGAGCGGCTGCGCGCCCAGCTGAAGGCGGAGGGGCTGTTCGACTCCGCCCGCAAGAAGCCGCTGCCGTTTCTGCCGCATCTCATCGGGCTCATCACGGGAGAACGGTCGGATGCCGAGAAGGACGTGCATCGCAACGCCGAGCTGCGCTGGCCACAGGTGCGCTTCCGCACGCAGCACGCGGCCGTGCAGGGCGACCGGTGCGTGCCGGAGACGATCGCGGCACTGAAGGCGCTGGATGCCGATCCCGACGTCGATGTCATCGTCATCGCCCGCGGAGGAGGCGACCCGCAGACCCTGCTGGGCTTCAGCGACGAGCGGCTGCTGCGCGCGGTGGCCGCGGCATCCACCCCCGTCGTCAGCGCCATCGGCCACGAGAACGATCACCCCCTGCTCGACGATGTCGCCGACCTGCGCGCCTCCACCCCGACCGATGCCGCCAAGCGCGTCGTGCCCGACGTCTCGGAGCAGCGGGCGCTCGTGGCTCACCTGCGCTCACGCCTGACCGGCCGGCTCACGCAGCGGGTCACCCACGACATCGCCCAGCTCGAGCAGCTGCGCTCGCGACCCGTGCTGCGAGCGCCTGACACGCTCATCGACGCGCGCGCGCAGCAGCTGTGGCTGCAGGTGTCTCGGGGCAGAGACCTCATCGACCGCCGCATCGAGACCGGCGCGCGGCGCGCCGCGGAGCTGCGGGCGACACTGCGTGCGCTCTCACCCGCGTCGACGCTGGCGCGCGGCTATGCGATCGCACACCTCGGCGACGGCGTCATCGTGCGCGATGCCGCGCAGGCGCCGAACGGCACGACCGTCGTCGTCACCGTCGCCGAGGGGTCGTTCGCGGCCCGCTCGCAGGGACCCGTCGCCGAAACCGGCGATGCCGTGTCGAACTAGGATGGACACCGTGACCGAGACCTCCCCGGCCAGCACCGACGTGGCGAGCATGTCGTTCGAGCAGGCCCGCGACGAGCTCGTGCGCGTCGTCGCCGAACTCGAGCAGGGCGCGCCCACGCTCGAGCAGTCGCTCACCCTCTGGGAGCGCGGCGAGGCCCTCGCGGCCCGCTGCGAGGAGTGGCTGCTGGGCGCCAAGCGGCGCCTGGATGCGGCGCGGGCCGAGGCCGAGGGGCCGGAGGCCTGATGGCGCAGCGCATCGTCGCCGAGCTCGGCCGGCCCGAGACGCCGGACGAGACCGCCGCGCGCAAGGCGGAGTCGTCGCGCGTCTACCGTTCGTCGCAGACGGCGCGCAACCTCGTCGCCGCACTGATCGTGACCGTCGCCGTGGTCGCCGTGATCTTCTTCGCCGTCCCCAGAGGCACTCTCGCGGAGGCCGATCCGATCGACGTCACCGCCGTCGCGGCGCAGGTCGCCGACACCGAGGGTCAGCCGATCGTCGCGCCCGACATGGGTGAGGGCTGGGTCGCCAACCTCGCGCAGCTCGACGACGTCGGGGGCCTGCGGGCCTTCGCCGTGGTCTGGGCGCAGGACGACGATCAGGGCACGAGCTTCGTGCGGGTCGCGCAGGGCTTCGAAGCCGATGCCGGCTGGCCCGCCCGCGTGCTCACCGGCGCCGCCGTCGGCGAGACCGTCGTGATCGACGGCATCGACTGGATCCGCTACGAGATCTCCGATGCTCAGCGCGCGGGCAACATCTCGGCGGCCCTGAGCACCCAGGCGGGCGCCGACACCGTCATCGTCTACGGCTCCGACGACGCGAGCCTCGAGACCGCCGCCGCCTCGATCGCCGACGATGTGTCGGCCCTGCGTGAGGAGACCCCGTGACCGAGCAGCAGACCCCTCGATCGGTGTGGCACGACATGCGCGCCGGCAACGCTCGCTTCGTCGACGGGGCGCCGCAGCATCCGCGTCAAGACGCCGACCGCCGCCACGAGCTGGCCACCGTGCAGACTCCGCGCGCGGTGCTCTTCGGCTGCTCCGACTCGCGACTGGCGGCAGAGATCATCTTCGACCAGGGCCTCGGCGACCTGTTCGTCGTGCGCAACGCGGGCCAGGTCGTCTCCGACTCGGCCATCGCGAGCCTCGAATACGCCGTCGCCGTGCTGAAGGTGTCGCTGGTGGTCGTGCTCGCCCACGACGGATGCGGCGCCGTGCGCGCCGCGATCGACTCGACGGACCCGGAGGCGGCGGAGCTTCCTCCGGCGATCTGGCGCCTCATCGCCCGCATCGTGCCGGCCGCGCGCACCGTGCTGAGGGCCACCCCCGACGCGACGGCGCACACCGTCGACGCCGAGCTGGTCGGCCGCGAGCACCTGCGCAACACGGTCGACGACCTGCTGGCGTCGTCGAAGCTCATCAGCGACGCCGTGGCCGAGGGGCGCCTCGGCATCGTCGGGGCCAACTACCGGCTGGCCGAAGGCACCGCCGTTCCGCACGTGAGCGTCGGGCTCGACGCCTGACGCCGCACAGACACCACCACCAGGAAACGAGGACGTGACCGAGATGACCGACGCGATCGAGTACCGCATCGAACACGACACCATGGGCGAGGTGCGCGTGCCCAAAGACGCGCTCTACGCCGCTCAGACGCAGCGTGCCGTGGAGAACTTCCCGATCTCGGGCAAGGGGCTCGAGCCCGGTCAGATCGCCGCGCTGGCGCGCATCAAGAAGGCCGCGGCCCTCGCCAACAAGGAGCTCGGCACGCTCGACGGAGCCATCGCCGACGCGATCGCGGCCGCCGCCGACGAGGTCGTGACCGGCGCCTACGACGCGCACTTCCCCGTCGACACCTACCAGACCGGCTCGGGCACATCGTCGAACATGAACATGAACGAGGTGCTCGCGACACTCGCGACCCGTCTGCTCGGCGCCACCGTTCACCCCAACGACCATGTCAACGCCTCGCAGTCGTCGAACGACGTCTTCCCGACGTCGGTGCACATCGCCGTCACCCAGGCGCTCATCGACGACCTGATCCCGGCGCTCGACCACCTCGCCGTCGCCCTCGAGGCGAAGGCCGAGCTGTGGAAGGACGCCGTGAAGTCGGGCCGCACGCACCTCATGGACGCGACCCCGGTCACGCTCGGCCAGGAGTTCGGCGGCTACGCCCGCCAGATCCGCCTCGGCATCGAGCGTGTGCAGTCCGTCCTCCCCCGCGTCGGCGAGGTCCCGCTGGGCGGCACGGCCGTCGGCACCGGCATCAACACGCCTCTCGGTTTCCCGCAGAAGGTCATCGAGCTGCTCGTCGCCGAGACGGAGCTGCCGATCACCGAGGCGAAGGACCACTTCGAGGCTCAGGCCAACCGCGACGGCCTCGTCGAGGCATCCGGCGCGCTGCGCACGATCGCGGTGTCGCTGACCAAGATCAACAACGACCTGCGCTGGATGGGCTCCGGCCCCAACACCGGACTCGGCGAACTGCACATCCCCGACCTGCAGCCCGGCTCGTCGATCATGCCGGGCAAGGTCAACCCCGTCGTCCCCGAGGCGACCCTCATGGTCTGCGCACGCGTGATCGGCAACGACGCGACGGTCGCGTGGGCCGGCGCCTCCGGCTCGTTCGAGCTGAACGTCGCCATCCCCGTGATGGGCACGGCGCTGCTCGAGTCGATCCGCCTGCTCTCCAACGCGATGCGCGTGCTCGCCGACAAGACCGTCGACGGGCTCGAGGCCAACCTCGAGCGCGCCGCGGCGTTCGCCGGCATGTCTCCCTCGATCGTGACGCCGCTGAACAAGGTCATCGGCTACGAGGCCGCCGCGAAGATCGCGAAGCACTCCGTGGCCAAGGGCATCACGGTGCGCGAGGCCGTGATCGACCTCGGCTACGTCGAGCGCGGCGAGATCACCCTCGAGCAGCTGGATGCCAAGCTCGATCTGCTCTCGATGACGCATCCGGGTTGACCCGCGCGGAACGGGCGAGCGCGCGCGATAATCAGGGGGTGACCACGTCGTCCCGCCCGATTTCGGCGCGCGCTCGCATTCTCGCGGCGATCCTCGCCGTGGCGTGCGTCGGCCTCGCCGTGGTCGGCAGCGTCACCTTCCTCGTGCAGCGCGACCGCGTGCTCACGGCGGTCAACGCCCGCCTGCAGGACCAGGTGACGAGGCTGCAGACGGTCGCGACCCCCGATCCGACCGCGTCGGCGACGCCGAGCCCCTCTGGCACGCCCGATCCCGACGGCGAGGTCACGGCGACCGAGACGATCAACCTCGACCAGTTCGACTCGGTGGAGGACTATCTGCACGCCGTCGTCGCCCGACTCGTCCCGGCGCGCAACGAGGGGTCGGTCGCCGTGATCGACGGAGAGCCCCGGTTCAAGCCGTCGACGCTGTCGGGGTTCGATCTGTCGCAGAATCAGGCGCTCATCGATCGCGCCGTCGCCGAGACGGCCGACGGTGAGGTCAAGCGCGGCACGTTCAACGACGGGACCGCGTCGCTGCGCTACATCGCCATTCCCGTGACGATGGAAGGCGACCCCGAGCAGGGCGTCTACATCAGGGCGATCGACCTGGGCGCCGAGCTCGAGCCGGTCACCGCCACCATGACGACCTTCGTCGTGGCGGCCCTCGCGGTGCTCGCCGCGATCGGCGTCGTGGGCTGGTTCGTCGCCGGGCGGCTCCTCTCGCCGATCCGGTCGCTGCGCGACGCGGCCGACTCCATCACGATCGCCGACCTGTCTCCTCGCCTGCCCGCAGAGGGCAACGACGACATCTCCGACCTCACCCGCACGGTCAATTCGATGCTCGACCGACTCGAAGGGTCGGTCGACGTGCAGCGCCAGCTGCTCGACGACGTGCGGCACGAGTTGAAGACGCCCATCACCATCGTGCGCGGCCACCTCGAGATGATGGATCCCACAGATCTCGACGACGTCGCCGCGACGAGGGAGATCGGCATCGCCGAACTCGACCGCATGACCCGCCTGGTCGACGACATCGACCTGCTCGCAGCCGTGGAGGGCGACGCGTTCTCGATGGGTGAGATCGACCTCGCCGCGCTCACGGCACGGGTCGGCGAGCTGGTCGCCGTGATCCCCGGGCACACGTGGGAGGTGGCCGACACCGCGCAGGGCGACATCGTCGGCGACTCCGACCGGCTGCTGCAGGCGTGGCTGCAGCTGGCCGACAACGCTGCCAAGTACACCCCGGCCGGCTCCCCCATCGAGATCGGGAGCGTGCGCACCGCCGATACGGTGCGGCTGTGGGTGCGCGACCACGGGCCGGGAATCCCGCCGGCCTACCGCCACCGCATCTTCCGTCGTTTCGATCGGGCCCAGGGCAAGCGCACCGTGGGCGGCTCGGGGCTGGGGCTGGCGATCGTGGATGCGATCACCAAGGCTCACCACGGTCAGTGCACGGTCACCGACACGCCGGGCGGCGGCGCGACGTTCACCATTCAGCTGCCGGTGGCCGCAGCGGAGCTGCCGGCACCGGTGCGCGCCGGTGACGTGGTGTTGCAGAGAGAGGCTGCCGAATGACCAAGATCCTCATCGTGGAAGACGAGGCACGGATCGCTTCGTTCGTCAGCCGCGGACTCCAGGCGAACGGCTACGAGACGACGATCGTCGACGACGGCGCGGTCGCCTTGGAGCGCATCGTGCGCGACGACTTCGACCTCGTGCTCCTCGACATCGGCCTTCCCTCGCTCGACGGCTACGAGATCGTGCAGCAGGCGCGCGCGCAGGGCATCGGCATCCCCATCATCATGCTCACGGCCCGCACGAGCACGCGAGACACCGTCGAAGGACTCGATTCGGGTGCCAGCGACTACGTCGCCAAGCCGTTCACCTTCGAGGAGCTGCTGGCGCGCGTGCGCTCACGCCTGCGCGAGAGCTCCGTGCCCACCGGCATGGTGCTCACGCACGGTGACGTGGTGCTCGACATCCTGGCGCGCAAGGCGAGCGTCGACGGCGTCGAGGTCGAGCTGTCGACGCGGGAATTCGCGCTGGCCGAGCAGTTCCTGCGCAGCCCCGGTCACGTGCTCACCCGCGAGCAGCTCTTGAGCCGGGTGTGGGGGCTCGATTTCGACCCGGGCTCCAATGTCGTCGACGTGTACGTGCGGTACCTGCGCGGCAAGCTCGGCGCGCACCATATCGTCACGGTGCGCGGAGCCGGCTACCGCTGGGAGTAGCGGGTATCGCCCGCCGACGAGGAAGCCCCCGGTGCTGGGGGACACCGGGGGCTGGGGAGGGGCCGCGCTGGGGACGCAGGCCCATCATCAATCGCGATCGCTAGGGGAATCGTGCGATTGACCTTTCCTCCATCCGTCGTGCGAGCTTCGTCGGTCGCTCGCGGATGATTCCTCCGTGGGGTCGGAGGAAGACTGTCGTGCCCTGTCGGCTCTGTCGCCCACGCGAGCATCGTCGCCGCCCATGGTGGCCTGAACCTTCTCGAGCCAGGCTGCCGTGCGCTTCTGCGACCACCCCTGGTTCTGCGCCCACTCGCGCACCGCGTCGGACGCGCCGCGCTCGCCCGCACTCTCATCGCGGCTCTTCTCGGAGCGCGAAGACGACGATGTCGAGGACTTCGACGAGGTCGAGGTCGACGACGTCGCGGGCGACGTCTGGGTCTGTGCGACCGGCGCGACGACCACCGGCTCGGGAGCCGGGACCGTCTCAGGGGCGTCGACGTGATCGATCTGAGGCGCCTCCGCGCTGGCCGAAGCAGACGGCGACGGTGCCGGCGCGGCGGCCGTCGACGCGGAGGGAACGACGACGCGCGCTCCCGTGAGCGTCACGCCGCTCGAGTCCGCCAGGGCGGCGCCGTTGGAGAGGGCGACGGCGCACACGACGGCGACACTGGCTGCGACGGTGGCCGCGCCACCGAACGCCAGTCGTGCCCGACTGTCCACTGTGCACTCTCCCCGCAGCGCGCCCCTCGCGCTTCTCATCCATGGTCGCACTACACGGTGAGACTGGGAGGAGATGGGGATGAGACTCTTCTCATCTCCATCTCCTCCACACAGGACGCGGAGCCGGTCAGGCCAGTTCGCCCGCCTCCAGCAGGTCGGTGACGAGCGCCGCGATCGCCGAGCGCTCCGAGCGCATGAGTGTCACATGACCGAACAGATCGTGCCCCTTGAGCGTCTCGATCACCGAGGCGACGCCGTCATGGCGGCCCACGCGAAGGTTGTCGCGCTGGCCCACATCATGGGTGAGGACGACCCGGGAGTTCTGCCCCATGCGGCTGAGCACCGTGAGCAGCACGTTGCGCTCGAGCGACTGCGCCTCGTCGACGATCACGAACGCGTCGTGCAGAGACCTGCCGCGGATGTGGGTCAACGGCATGACCTCCAGCATCCCCCGTTCGACGACCTCTTCGAGCACGTTGCCGGAGACCACCGAGCCCAGCGTGTCGAACACCGCCTGGCCCCAGGGGTTCATCTTCTCCTGCTGGTCGCCTGGAAGATACCCGAGCTCCTGCCCGCCGACGGCGAACAGCGGCCGGAAGACGATGATCTTCTTCTGCTGCTGACGTTCCAGCACGGCTTCGAGACCCGCGCACAGCGCGAGCGCCGACTTGCCGGTGCCGGCGCGGCCGCCGAGCGACACGATGCCCACGTCGGGGTCGAGCAGCAGATCGATCGCGATGCGCTGCTCTGCCGAGCGCCCGTGCAGACCGAACACCTCCCGGTCGCCGCGCACGAGCCGGAACTCGCCGTCGCCGCTCACCCGGCCCAGGGCCGACCCCCGTTCGGAGTGGATGATCAGGCCCGTGTTGACGGGAAGCCCCCGCACGTCGTCGCTCGAGGCGACTTCGCTCTCGTAGAGGTCGCTGATGTCGTCGCCCGAGACGTCGATCGTGGCGATGCCTGTCCACCCCGAGTCGACGGCCTGCTCGGCCAGGTACTCCTCCGCACTGATACCGAGCGATGCGGCCTTGACGCGCATCGGCAGGTCCTTCGAGACGACGGTCACCTCCTGCCCGTCCTGGGCGAGGTGCATCGCGACAGCCAGGATTCGGCTGTCGTTGTCGTTCAGGCGGATGCCCGAGGGCAGAACCGAGGAGTCGGTGTTGTTGAGCTCGACCCGCAGCGTGCCACCCGCGCCGACCGGCACGGGAAAGTCGAGCCTTCCGTGCTCCACACGCAGCTCGTCGAGGTGACGCAGCGCCTGCCGGGCGAAATAGCCGATCTCCGGATCGTGGCGCTTGCCCTCCAGTTCGGAGATCACCACCACGGGGATGACGACGCTGTGCTCGGCGAAGCGGAAGAACGCCCGCGGATCGCTCAGCAGAACCGAGGTGTCCAGAACATACGTGCGCAGATCGGTCTGATCATCGACCCCCTGCGCACTGTCGAGACGGTGCTGCTGATGTGGTGCTCGTGTGGTCACAACCCACTCCCGCCCCGGGTGTTGCACCCGGCTGTCGCGAGTCGACCGTGGTCACGAGTCGTGTACCGCTGGGCCGACCCGACCGGGCTCCTTGCCCGATGACGCCAAGCTACGTCCGCCTGGCACAACGGCGGTCAGCGACACGCTGGCGTGTCGGTTACGTCCGCGTTAATTCCGCGGTGCCTCGGCACTCACCACGCGCGGCCCGACGCCGCCGTCGCGAGCGCGTCGACCAGCATCCGCATCGTCGCCTCGTCGGTGCCGGCGTGGGGGGCGATGCGCAGCACACCCTCGCGGGCGGTGAAGACGAGCCCGTGGTTGGCCAGCGCCGCAGCGATCGGGCCGGCGTCGGCCGGTTCGGGGGCGAGCGCGACGATGCCCGCGCGGCGCACGGGGTCGCGAGGGGTCACGACGGCGATGCGGTGCGAGTCGGCGATGGCGATGACCTCGTCGACCCGCTGCCGCAGTGCGGCTTCGATGGCGTCGAGCCCCGCATCGCGCACGTCACGGAGGGCGGTGGTCAGCCGCGCCGCCGCGAGCGGGTCTGGCCTGCTCACGCTGAATCCTCTGGCCGCCCGCGCGGCCGGCGGCAGCTCGCCGGGCTGATCGGCCTCGCCGAGACCGGTGAGCCCCGAGAAGACCGGGGTGAGACGCTCGAGCGCGCGATCGCCGAACCACGCGAAGCCCGTGCCCCTCCCCGCCCGCAGCCACTTGTAGCCGTGCGCGCAGACGACGTCCGCGGCGGCGTAGTCGGCGTCGACGACGCCGAACCCCTGCACGGCGTCCACGATCAGCAGGCGGTCGCCGATGACCTCGCGCAGCCCTGCGAGGTCGGCACGGTAGCCGGTGCGGAAGTCGACGAGGCTCACCGCCACTGCTGTCACGTCGTCGGTGAGGGCTTCGCGCACCGCCTCGGGCGAGACGACGGCGTCGTCTGGTTCGAAGCGCACCACCTGCAGATCGGGTCGCGCCTGCGCCGCCCGCGCGGCCGCCACCCGCAGGCTCGGAAACTCCGCGTCCGAGACGAGCACCGCGCCCGACAGCCCGAACAGCGCCTGCATCAGTCCGTCGGTCGTCGACGGCTGCAGCACCACCTGGTCGACCGGCACGTCGAGCATCTCGGCCACCAGCGCGGCGGCATGACCCGGGTTCTCACCGACGAGGTCGATGCTCGAGCGTCGCCCCGTGCCCAGCAGATCGGCGTCTGCTCGCACCTCGGCGCGCACCGAGGGCGAGAGGGGCCCGAAGGCCGCCCAATCGAGATACCCCGGTTCGCCGTCGAACGAGGCCAGATACGACTCGATCGTGCTCATCGTCCGATTCTCGCAGTTCAGCCGCCGTAGCGGCGATCGCGGGACCCGTAATCGCGGATGGCCCGGAGGAAGTCGACCTCGCGCAGGTCGGGTCCGAGCGCCTCGACGAAGTAGAACTCGCTGTGCGCGCTCTGCCACAGGAGGAAGTCGCTCAGCCGCTGCTCCCCCGACGTGCGGATGACCAGATCGGGGTCTGGCTGACCGCCGGTATAGAGGTGCTCGCCGATCTGCTCGGGCGTCAGGCTCGCGGCAAGGTCTTCGAGCGAGCCGCCCTGGGCCTGATGGTGGCCGATGATGCTGCGCACGGCATCGACGATTTCACCGCGCCCGCCGTAGCCGACCGCCAGGTTGACGTGCAGACCCGCATTGCCCCGCGTTCGCTCCGCCGCGTCGGCGAGCACACGCGCGAGGTCGGGCGGCAGCAGATCCGCCCTGCCGACGTGCTGCACCCGCCAATCGGGCTCGCGGGAGAGCCCGTCGGCCAGCTCGGCGATGATCTCGATGAGATCGCTGAGCTCCTGGGTGTCGCGCTTGGTGAGATTGTCGGTCGACAGCAGGTAGAGCGAGACGACGCGGATGCCGACGGCGTCGCACCATCCCAGGAACTCCCGCATCTTCGCGGCCCCTGCCCGATGCCCGTGCGCGGCCGAGTCGTAGCCGAGCTGGCGTGCCCACCGGCGGTTGCCGTCGATCATCATCGCGACGTGACGCGGCACGGCCTCAGGCCGCAGCCGACGCCGGAGTCGACCGATGTAGAGCCGATAGAGCGGCCCTCTCCCCTCGTTCGACGCAGCCACGGCTCTACGCTACCGTCCACCGCCTACGAATCCCCTGCGGGTCTGCGGCCGCGTGCCCGGCTCGGCATATGCCACGGCGTAGGCTCGGCAGCGTGACCCGACCCCGCGACGCCGCGCTGCCCGACGACGGCGCCGAGATGCCCCAGCTGCCCCTGCTCGAAGCCGGCGCCGTCAGCGCGCAGGTCGAGCTCAAGCCCTCGTGGCGCGGCTGGATCCATGCCGGCACGTTCCCGGTCGCGATCGCCGCCGGCATCGTGCTGATCTGCCTCGCGCACAGTGGTGCGGCCAAGTGGGCGTCGGCCGTGTTCATGGCCTCTTCGCTGCTGCTGTTCGGCAACTCCGCGCTCTACCACCGGTTCAACTGGGGCCCCACCACCAAGGCGGTGCTCAAGCGGATCGACCACGCGAACATCCTGCTGCTGATCGCCGGCACCTACACGCCGCTGGCCGTGCTGGCGCTGCCCCCCGACCAGGGCAAGATCCTCCTGATCGTCGTGTGGACGGGGGCCCTCCTCGGCATCCTCTTCCGCGTCTTCTGGATCGGCGCCCCCCGCTGGCTGTACGTGGCGCTCTATCTGCTGCTGGGCTGGGCCGCCGTGATGTACATCGTGCCGCTGTTCCACGCGAGCGCTCCGATGATGGTGCTGGTCATCGTCGGCGGACTGCTCTACACGGGGGGCGCGATCGTCTACGGCCTCAAGAAGCCCAACCCGTGGCCCGGCCACTTCGGCTTCCACGAGATCTTCCACGTGTGCACGGTGCTCGCGTTCCTGTGCCACTGGACCGCGTGCCTGATCATCGCCCTCGACCCCGTGAGCCCGTCGCTCGGGGCCTGACGGCTCAGCGGCGCGCGTCGGGGTCGATGTCTTCGTCGTCGGTCTCGGTCGCGCTCTCGGCCGCATCGGCCTGCGCTGCCGCCTCGGCGTCGAGCTGCTCGTCGATATCGGCGCGCACGCGGCCTCGCCGGATGCGACGCATCATGTCCCACACGAGCAGGATCACCGCGACGGCGATGAACACGATCGCGGCGAACCCCCACGGGCCCGGCGTCACCAGATCGGGGTCGACCGTCGAGGTCGGCGTGGGTGTCGCTGAGGTCACTGCCACCGCGAAGGCGACGAGTGCGTCGTGCATGGGATTCCTCGTTCCGCGCCGAAGCGCCTAGCCTGGAAGTCCAGCCTAGATCGCACGACCGGAACCCGATGACGACCACTCAGCAGAAGCTCGACGACCGCTACGGTCGGCGCAGCCCTGCGCGCACGCGCTGGACGCTCGGGATCGTCGGCGCCATCGCGGCGGTCGTCGTCGTGCTGTTCGCGTGGATGACGGTCGCCGCCGCGATGGACGACGTCAGCGCGGATGCCACGGGCTTCCACATCGTCGATCAGCACAGCGCGACCATCTCGTTCCAGATCACGGCGCCTCCCGGCCGCACGGTCGCGTGCGCGCTCGAAGCACAGGATGTCGAGCACGGGGTCGTGGGCTGGAAGATCGTGGAGTTCGCAGCATCCGAGCAGCACGCGCGCGCCTTCGAAGAGACGATCCCGACCGTCGCCGAAGCGACGACCGGTTTGGTCAACTCGTGCTGGGTGACGTAATCTGACCACACCGCAGTCGACGCCCTGGCCCAACGCCGGGGCGTCTTGCCATATCGACCCCCGTCGCCGTTCGAAGGAGTCTGACGTGTCCGCCGATGCCCCCGTGACCTTCCTCACCCAGGAGGCGTACGACCGCCTCGCCGCCGAGCTGGAGCACCTCTCCACCGTCGGCCGCGAAGAGATCGCCAAGCGCATCGAGGCGGCCCGCGAAGAGGGCGACCTCAAGGAGAACGGCGGCTACCACGCGGCCAAGGACGAGCAGGGCAAGCAGGAGGCGCGCATCCGCACCCTCCAGCAGCTTCTCAAGGACGCCACCGTCGGCGAAGCGCCGGAGAGCAACGGCGTCGTCGAGTCGGGCACCGTGGTGACCGCCGTCGTCGCCGGAGGCGAAGAGGTGTTCCTGCTGGGCAGCCGCGAGATCGCGGCGAACTCCGAGCTCGACGTCTACAGCGAGGCTTCTCCGCTGGGCGCCGCCATCCTCGGCCTCAAGGAGGGCGAGAAGACCTCGTACACGGCCCCCAACGGCCGCGAGATCGCCGTCGAGGTCGTCAAGGTCGAGACCTACGCGGGTCAGTAGGCCCGGCTCTCACCCCGCCTCGAGGTGCTCAGTCCTCGACGACGCGCGGAGCGAACCCGGCGTCTTCGAGGGCGGCGATCACCTGCGCGCGGTGCTCTTCTCCGCGCGTCTCGACGCTCAGCTGCAGGATGACCTCGCTGATCTGCAGCCCCTGGCCGTGGCGCGTGTGCAGCACCTCGATGACATTGGCACCGACCTGTGCGAGCAGCTCGGAGACGCGCGCGAGCTGCCCAGGACGATCGGGCAGCGGGATCTGCAGCGACATGTACCTGCCGGATGCCGCCAGCCCGTGCGCGACGACGCGCTGCAGCAGCAGCGGGTCGATGTTGCCGCCGGAGAGGATCGACACCGTGGGGCCCGTCGCATGGATCTTGCCGGCGAGGATCGCCGCGACCCCGACCGCACCCGCGGGCTCGACGACCTGCTTGGCACGCTCGAGCAGCACCAGGAGCGCTCGGGCGATGTCGTCGTCGGTGACCGTGACGACCTCGTCGACGAGATCTCTGATGATCTCGAACGGGATGTCGCCGGGGCGGGCCACCGCGATGCCGTCGGCGATCGTCGGGGTGGTCTCGACGGTGACGGGCTGTCCCTCGACCAGCGACGACGGGTACGCCGCGGAGTTCTCGGCCTGCACGCCGATCACCCGCACCGTGCGACCGTCGGCCGCCGCGCGAGCCTTGACGGCCGCCGCGACGCCGGCGATGAGGCCTCCGCCGCCGATGCCGACGATCACGGTGTCGAGGTCGGGAACCTCGTCGTAGAGCTCGAGCCCGAGCGTGCCCTGCCCCACGACGATGTCGTCGTGGTCGTAGGGGTGGATCAGCACCGCGCCGGTGCGCTCGGCGAACTCCGCCGCCAGGCGCAGCGGCGTCTCGACGGTCGCACCCTCGAGGATCACGTCGGCGCCGTAGCCGCGCGTCGACAGCAGCTTGGGCACGGGCACCCCCAGCGGCATGAAGATCGTCGCGGGGATGCCGAGGGCCTGTGCCGCCATCGCCACGCCCTGCGCGTGGTTGCCGGCCGAAGCGGCGACGACGCCCCGCGCCCGCTCCTGGGCGCTCAGTCGCGAGAGCCGATAGGCGGCGCCGCGGATCTTGAACGAGCCGGTGCGCTGCAGGTTCTCGAACTTCAAGTGCACGGGCACCCCGAGCAGATCGCTGAGGTACTGCGATTCGTCGAGCGGCGTGTGCACGATGACGCCATCGAGCGTCGCGGCGGCGTCTTCCAACGCCGCCAGGGTCGGGCGGGTCACTGCGGGGTCCTCCTCGGGCGGGGCACGGTGCTCCAGATGAGATCGCCGGTGGGTCTGGCGCCGGGCTCCCACGCCCGGGACCCGACATAGACGGCGACGACGTTGACGAATGCGGCCAGCGGCACGGCGAACAGGGCGCCTGGGATGCCGGCGATCATGGCGCCGCCGGCGACCACGAGCACGACGGCGAGCGGGTGCACCTTGACAGCGGAGCCCATCAGCAGCGGCTGCAGCACGTGGCCCTCGAGCTGCTGCACGCCGAGCACGACCACCAGCATCCACAGCGCGATCCACGGTCCGTTGTAGACCAGGGCGAGGAAGACGGCGAGGGTGCCGGTGACGACGGCACCGACGATCGGCACGAAGGCGCCCAGGAAGACGAGCACGGCGATCGGGATCGCCAGAGGGACCCCGAGCAGGAAGGCGCCCAGCCCGATGCCGACGGCGTCGATCGTGGCGACAAGCAGCTGCGTGCGCGCGTAGTTGACGACGGTGACCCAGCCGGCCCGGCCGGCGCCGTCGGCGGCCGCCCTGGCGCGCCGGGGGAACAGCCGCACCGTCCACCGCCAGATGCCCGACCCGTCGGCGAGCAGACACAGCAGGATGAACAGCGACAGCACCGCTCCGGTCGCGACGTGCCCCACGGTCGTGCCGATCGCGAGGGCGCCCGACCACAGCAGCGAGGCCTGCTGCTGGATGAAGTCGAGCCCCTGCGCGAGCAGTTCGTCGATCTGCTCGGCGGTCAGATGCAGCGGGCCGTCGATGAGGTAGGCGCGCAGCTGATCGATCGCGACGACTGTCTTGGCCTGCACGCTCGCCCACTGCAGCGAGATCTGCCAGCCGACGAGCCACAGGAGTCCGGAGATCACCACGACCGTGCCGATGATCGCGACCACGATCGCGAGCCAGCGCGGCACGCGGTGCCGCAGCATCCACGCGAATCCCGGCCACAGCAGCGCCGTCACGAGGATCGCGACCAGGAGCGGGATGACCAGGAGCTTGAGCTCGATGACGAGCCAGATCGCGACGCCGATCGCCGCGGCGATCACGAGGAACCGCCACGCGTAGGCCGCCGACAGGCGCAGGCCGTGCGGCAGGGCCGAGACGACGCTCTCTTCGCCTGCGCGCCGCTCGGTGCGAACGGTCGCCCGCACCGCGGGCCGACGCGACGGATGCTGACGCGCACTCATCTGGCCAGTCTAGAGTCGCGCGGCGGCTGTGCCGTGTCGGTGGCCGTGGTTAGGCTCGTCGGCGTGAAGGAGTCGCTGAGCGCCGCCGAGGCCCGCCGCATCGCCCTGGCCGCACAGGGCTTCGGCCGCCCCCGTCCCACGGCCCCCGGCACGCGCCAGCTCAACATCGAACTGCGGCGCATGCGGGCGCTGCAGATC
The DNA here is from genome assembly GCF_025515205.1 of Microbacterium fluvii. Taxonomy (GTDB): domain Bacteria; phylum Actinomycetota; class Actinomycetes; order Actinomycetales; family Microbacteriaceae; genus Microbacterium; species Microbacterium fluvii. The sequence continues at coordinate 1,502,139 of NZ_JAOPFX010000001.1, forward strand.
GACTCGGTGAACGTGTTCGCCCGCTCGCACTACATGCCGCTGTTCTCGCGGCTCGGCCCCTACGACACGGCGGCACTCGACCGGCTGCTGTTCGCCCCGCGTCCGCCCTATGTCGAATACGTCGCCCACGAGGCGGCGCTCGTGCCCGCCGCCGACTGGGCGCTGTTCGGCTTCCGCATGGACGAGATGCGCGCGAAGTACGGCACCTCGGCCGACGGCTGGTACCAGCGGCACCGCGAGATCGTGGACTGGGTGCGGGCCGAACTCGCCGAGCGCGGGCCGCTGCGCCCCGCGCAGATCGACCACGACGCCAAGCAGGCGCGCCGCGGCCCGTGGTGGGACTGGGACGTCGTCAAGCACGCGCTGGAGTTCCTGTGGATGTTCGGCGACGTCGCCATCGCCGGGCGCCGCGGTTTCGAGCGGCGTTACGGCCTCGCCGAGCACGTGATCCCCGCCGAGGTGCTGGCCGCCCCGGTCTCGCGCGACGAGGCGATCCTCGAACTGGTGCGCCGTGCCGCCGAAGCCTATGGCGTCGCCGGCGCGGCCGATCTCGCCGACTACTGGCGCGTGCGCGACAGACGTGCCGTCACGGCGGCGGCCGAGACGCTCGTCGACCTGGGCGAGCTGCAGCGGGTGACCGTCGAGGGCTGGACCACGGGCGGGCGACCGATGCCGGCCTGGGTGCACCGCGACGCGCGGCTGCCGCGGCGCATCGAGGGCGCGGCGCTGCTGACGCCGTTCGACCCCGTGGTGTGGTTCCGCGATCGGGCCGAGCGCCTGTTCGACTTCGAGTACCGCATCGAGATCTACACACCGGCCGCCAAGCGCCGCTTCGGGTACTACTCGCTGCCCGTGCTCGTCGGAGACGACATCGTCGGCCGGGTCGACCTCAAGGCCGACAGGGCGGGCTCGACGCTGCGTGTGCAGTCGGCGTGGTGGGAAGACGGCCGCCCCGCCCATGCCGCCGAGCTGATCGCCGGCGAGCTGCAGGCGGCGGCCGAGTGGCAGCAGCTCGAACGCATCTCGGTCTCAGACTGGGGCGACGCCGTCGACGAGCTCGCCGACGCGCTGCCGGGGGCCGCCCGCCACGACCGAGGTGCCGCCGATGCGGTCGCACTCGCCCCCGACGAGCCCGACCCGCTGCCGACCATCGCCTAGCCGGTGCGGACGACCTCGAGACCCAGCCAGTGGGCCAACTCGGCGATCTCGCGGTCGACGTCGGCGGCGGCCTGCTCGTCGAACACCACATCTTCGTGCACGGCCGCGACCCGCAGCACGCCCGCCTTGCGGTCGGCTCTGGCGTCGAGCTTGCCGACGAGCGCATCATCGCGCAGGATCGGCAGCGCGAAGTAGCCCCAGCGGCGCTGGGCGGCCGGCTTGTACATCTCGAGGATGTACTCGAAGCCGAAGATGTCGGCGATGCGGTCGCGGTCGAACACCAGGCGATCGAACGGGGAGAGCAGCGCCGTCCGACCGGCGAACGGCGCATCCCGCAGCACCGGATCGAGGTGCCACTCCCCCTGGGTGCCCGCCACCTGCACGATCTCGCCGAGCTCGGCGGGATCCACGTCGTCGCCGCGCTCGGTGAGCGCCTTGCGCCGGGCGATGCCGAGCGAGCCGAGGCGCCGCCATGCGCGACCGAGCGCAGCATCCGCCTCGGTCAGGTCGTCGACATCGGCCGGATATACGCGCTCGGCCAGATCGAACAGCCTCCCCTTCGCGTCGCGCCCCGACACCGCCACCTGGCCGCACGCGAGCAGGATCTCGAGCATCTGCGACGAGTTGCGGTTGTTGGTCCACCCGGTCGATCGCCACGAGACCTGCGCCGTGTCGGGGATGTCGACGGGATGCTGCGGCCCCCGCTCTCGGAGCTGCGCGAGCACGTCGCGGCGGAACGCGGCGTTGGCGTCGAGCCACTCGCGCGGCTCGCGGTAGCGCGGCCCTGCCCGCATCACCGGCAGGAACAGCGGCAGGTCGGCCATCGGGCGCAGGAACCCGCCCCACTCGAAGACGGCGCGATCCTGCTCGATTAGCCGCGCCAGATCGGAGGGCTGATAGGGCCAGCCGAGCCGCGTCCACAGCACGAGATCCGTCGCACCGGCGACCGCGGCGGTGGGCTCGGTGTCGATCGCGCCGAGCCCGTCGAGGGCCTCCATGATGTCGGCGGGGCGCTCGGCGCTCAGAAGCTGCGCCGTGACCGCGACGCGGCGGGCCTCGCCACGGCTGAGCGTGCGCATCTCAGAACTGCCCGCCGATCGTGTGCAGGCGCGCGATGCGGTCGGCGATCGGCGGATGCGTGGCGAACATGCGCGCCATCGCGTTCGGCCGCAACGGGTCGGCGATCCACAGATGCGCCATCGAGGTGTTCGCCCGCGTCAGCGGCTGGGCGTGCTCCTGGAGCTTCTCCAAGGCCGAGGCGAGACCGTCGGGATCGCGCGTGGTGAGCGCACTCGTCGCGTCGGCGAGATACTCGCGCTGCCGCGAGACCGCCGCCTGCACCGCTCCCGCCAGCAGGGGCGAGACGATCGCGGCGACGACGCCGAAGATGAGGAACAGCAACTGGGCCTGGTTGTTGCCGCGGCCGCGGCCGCCGAAGAACGCGATCCGCATCATCGAATCGGCCAGCACGCCCACGGCGACCACCAGTCCGAAGACGATCAGCGAGACACGGATGTCGTAATTGCGGATGTGCGCGAGCTCATGGCCCAGCACGCCCTCGAGCTCGCGGTCGGTCATGATCTCGAACAGCCCCGTGGTCACCGTGATCGATGCCGTCTCGGGGGTGCGACCCGTCGCGAAGGCGTTGGGTGCGGCATCGGTCACCACGAAGAGCTTCGGCATGGGCGTGCCCGTCGAGATGCAGAGGTTCTCGACGAGCCGATAGTACCGCGGGGCATCTGCCCTGCTCACCTCGACGGCGCCCGACAGCGCGAGCGCCTCGCGGTCGGCCATGAAATACTGCAGCGTCGCGTAGCCGGCCGCGAAGATCAGGATGAACGCCGTGATCCACCAGTTCTCACCGGCGAGCCACCCCGCCACGAGGCCGATCGCCCCGAGGAAGAGAACGAAGGCGATGACGATGAACCAGGTGTTGCGCTTGTTGCGGGCGATGGCTGAATACACGCTCTATCTCCCGGGTTTCGATACGGCCGCCTTCGGCGGCCTACTCAACCTTGACCCGTGACGCCTCAACGCCGCTGCGCGGCATTGACCCGTCACGCGTCAAAACTGCACGCGCGGCGGCTCACTGATCGCGGCGCCGTCGACGACCTCGAAGAACTCGCGCTCGTGGAAGCCGAGATTGCGGGCGAACAGGTTGTTCGGGAACACCTTGATCTTGGTGTTGAGCTCGCGGACGCCGCCGTTGTAGAAGCGGCGGGAGGCCTGGATCTTGTCTTCCGTGTCGACGATCGACTGCTGCAGTTGCAGGTAGTTCTGACTGGCCTGCAGCTGAGGGTACGACTCGGCCACGGCGAACAGCGATCGCAGCGCCTGCTGCATGTGGCCTTCGGCGACGCCCGCCTCGGCGGGCCCGCCGGCGCCGAGCGTCTCGGCGCGGGCACGCGTGACGTTCTCGAACACGGCCTTCTCGTGGGCCGCGTAGCCCTTGACCGTCTCGATCAGGTTCGGCAGCAGATCGGCGCGTCTCTTCAGCTGCACCGTGATATCGCTCCACGCCTCATCGACGCGCACATTCAGCGCGACGAGCGAGTTGTAGGTCGCCCAGAGGTAGATGCCGACGATCGCGACGAGAGCGACGACGATCAGGACCGGAATCAGCCATTCCCACATGTGCACATCCTATCCACGCGCCTGCGCGCGCCCAGGGGAGCCTGCGCGACTCCCAGTCGTTACTCACCCAGCACGCGATCGAGGTACCGGTTGCGGAAGAGCCGGTCGGGGTCGAGCCGGTCGCGCAGCGCGACGAAGTCGTCGAAGCGGGGATAGCGCCCCCGCAGCACCGACGCGTCGAGGGTGTGCATCTTGCCCCAGTGCGGCCGACCCCCCAGCGACAGCATGATCTGCTCGACCGCCTCGAAGTATTCGGTCGGGTCTTCGCGCCAGTACCGGTGCACCGCGAGGTAGCCCGACGCGCGCCCCGATGCCGTCGACAGCCACAGGTCGTCGGCTGCGGCGAAGCGCACCTCGATCGGGAACGAGATCCGCCAGCCGCGGTCGTCGATGAGGGCCCGAACGGCATCGATCGCAGGCCGCAGGTTGTCGGCGGGCACCGCGTACTCCATCTCGCGGAAGCGCACGTCGCGCGCCGTCGCGAACACGCGGTGCGAGCGGTCGGTGAACTCGCGGTCGCCCCAGATCTTGGCGGCGGTGCGGTTGACGAAGGGGATGCTCCCCGGCGCGATCTTGCCCAGGCGGCACACGGCTTCGTGCACCGCCGTGCCGATCAGCACGTCGTCGACCCATTTGCCGGCGGCCGACAGCGGATGCAGCGGCGCGTCGGCGGGAAGCCGCGTGTTGGTCTTGGTCATCGCCACGTCGGTGTGCGGAAACCAGTACAGCTCGAAGTGGTCGGCGCCCGTGCCGCGCTCGTCGAGTTCATCGAGCACCGCTTCGAGCGGCTCCGGGCGTTCGAGGGCGTGGATCACGAACGCCGGCACGCACTGCAGGGTGACCTCGACGAGGATGCCCAGTGCACCGAGGCCCACGGCGACGGCGGGCAGCAGGTCGGCGTTCTCGTTCTCGTCGACCGTGAGCAGCTCTCCCGTGCCGGTGACGAGCTTCGCGCCCACGACCTGCGTCGAGATGCCGCCGAAGCGGGATCCGGTGCCGTGCGTGCCGGTGGAGATGGCGCCGGCGATCGACTGGCGGTCGATGTCGCCGAGGTTCTGCATGGCCAGGCCATAGGGCGCCAGGAGCGCCGGGATGCGGTGCAGCCGGGTGCCGGCCAGCAGCGTCACGCGGCTCCGCTCGCGGTCGACCGAGACGATCCCCGACAGATCCGTGAGATCCAGCAGCACCCCGGGGGCGACGGCGATGCCGGTGAAGCTGTGCCCCGCCCCGACGGCCTTGATCAGCATCCCGCGCGTCTTGGCCGCCTCGACGGCGCGCACGACCGCGCCGACCGAGCGGGGGAACTCGACCCGCTGCGGGCGCACGCGCGCCGAGCGACCCCAGTTCTGCCACGTGCCTTCGGGTCGAGTCATAGGAACGCCTTTCCCTCTCCACGGTAGGTCGCGCTCTCGCCCACGACGCGATCGCCGTCGACGAGGTGATAGCTCTCGACGCGCTCGGCCAGCTCGCCGCTCTTGGCGTGACGGAACCAGACGCGGTCGCCGACCGACAGCGTGCGGGCCGCCTCGCCCTGGAGCGGAGTCTGCACCTCGCCCGCACCCTCGCGCGCGAGCGTCTTCAGCCCCGCGGGCCATACCGGCAGCGGCTGCCGCGAGGCCACCGGCGGCCCCGAGGCGATCCAGCCGCCGCCGAGCACCGTCGCGATGTCGGCCGCGGGCTTGCGCACCACTTCGAGCGAGAACGCCGCGGCCGGTGCGGGGTCGAACACCCGGTAGCCGTCGAACAGGTGCCCGGCCAGCAGCCCGCTGCCCGCCGTGAGCTCGGTGACCGACAGGTCGGATGCCGTGTATTCCAGCGATCCGGTGCCGCCGCCGTTGACGAACTCGAGCGGGGCGACGGCGTGCACGGCCTCGACGATCGCGCCTCGGCGGTCGAGCAGCTCCTGCGACGAGCGGCGCTGCATCCAGCGGATGACGGCGTCGCCCGAGCCCGTGGCATCCGGCTGACCGGCGATCTGCGCCTCGTACATCATGAGGCCGACGAGGTCGAAGCCCGGTCGCGCGGCGATCGAGCGGGCCAGGGCGGCGACCTGTGCCGGCTCGTGCACGGGAGAGCGCCGCACGCCGATGTGGCCGAGCCCGGGGGCGCGCCACGACGCATCGGCGTCGATCGCGAGGCGGATGCGGTGGCGCGCGGTCGGCGCGACGACGCCGTCGACGAGATCGAGCTGGGCGAGATCGTCGACCATGAGGGTCACCCGAGCCGCCGCGCGCTCGTCGGAGGCGAGCGCTGCGATGGCGGCACGGTCGGCCGTCGGGTAGCCCAGCACGACATCGTCGTGGGTCTCGGCCAGCCACAGCGCCTCAGGGAGCGTGAAGGCGAGGATGCCCTGGTAGCCCGCGAGATCGAGCGTCGCGTCGAGCACCTCGCGCACCCGCACCGACTTGCTCGCGACACGGATCGGAACGCCTGAGGCGCGCACCCCCATGTCGAATGCGTTGTAGGCGAGGGCGGGGAGACTGATGGCGGCCACGGGGCCCGAGAGGTGCGCGACGGCGCGTGTCATCGCCGGCCAGTGCGCGGCCGGGTCTTTCCAGGTCTCCGCGGGCGCGCCTGTCGCACGCCTGAGGTCGATGCTCATCGGTTCGGGCTCCTTCGCGCTCGACGCAGACGCCCAGACTACGCCGTCCCGCGGGCTGCTCCGGCACGACGCCACGCCGCGCGTGAGCCGGTGCCGGGCGGTGCGCGGCGGGGGCCGGAGGCACCGCCCGGGGATCGATCAGCTGCGGGCGACGGCCGCCTCGGCCTCGCCCGTCGATGCGGCCTCTGACCCCGCGCCGGCCATGTGCCTCGCGGCGATGAGCCCGAAGACGCAGGCGGGGCCGATGGTGGAGCCGGGGCCCGGGTAGGTGTGTCCCATGACCGCGGCCGAGTTGTTGCCGGCCGAGTAGAGCCCCTCGATCACGGAGCCGTCTGCGCGCAGCGCCCTGGCGTGCTCGTCGGTGACGACACCGCCCTTGGTGCCGAGGTCGCCGATCACGACCTCGTACGCCGTGAACGGGCCGTTCTCGATCGGGGCGAGGTTGTTGTTGGGCAGAACGGTGGGGTCGCCGTAGTAGCGGTCGTAGGCGGAGTCGCCGCGGTTGAAGTCCTGGTCGCGTCCCGTGCGGGCGAAGCCGTTGAACTTCTCGATCTCGGCGGCGAACTTCTCCCGGTCGACGCCGATCTTCTCGCCGAGTTCGGCCAGGGTGGGCGCCGTGACCTTGATGCCCTGAGCGACCATCGCCCTGTTGGCCTTGGGGTCGACGGCGAACGTGAGGAAGTAGCGCTTCGTGTACCGACCGTCGAGGATCATCCAGTAGGGCCCGGTCGCACCGTCGTGCTCCAGCATGTGGTGACCGAGGTCGACATACGACTCCGACTCGTTGGCGAACCGGCTCCCGTCCTTGTCGACCAGGAGCGAGTGCGGCATCGACCGCTCCCCCACGATGAAGGAGCTGAGACCGCCCTCGACCGGGCGCACGGTCGCGCCCCACCAGGCATCTTCCATGTACTCGAGGTCTGCCCCGACCTCGACCGCCATGTCGATGCCGCCGCCGAGCGCCCCGGGCGACCCGGCGGGGTTGCCCTCGACGCCCTGCAGCTGCTTGCGTCGCTGCCGGTCCTGATCGAACCCGCCGGCGGCGAGCATGACGCCGCGGCGGGCGCGCAGCGTGACGGCCCGCCCCTCGTGCTCGACCTCCACACCCACGACGCGGTCGCCCTCGACGACGAGGCGGCGCGCCGGCGAATCGAGCCACAGCGGCACCTTGCCGTCGACGACGACGGTCCCCGCGAACGACGTCGCCACCGCGGCGCCCATGCCGACCAGGATGCGGCCCGTCACGAGCCCGCCGAGAGTGCGGAAGACGAGGCGCACCCCCTGCCAGAAACCCGAGAAGGTCGACCAGGCACGGCCGAGCAGATACATATCGCTGTTGAGCATCGGGAACGGCAGCAGCGCGCGCGACTTCTTGCGCCAGGGGCCGATCTTCCTGCTGTCGACGGGGGCGAGCTCGATGGAGCGGCCGATCTTGCCGCCGGGGAGCTCCGGATAGTAGTCGGGGTACTTGTCGGCGCGGATCCAGCGGAACCCGTGCTTCTCGGTCGTGAGCACGAAGTCGGCGACGCCGTCGACGAACGCCTCCTTTCGGGCGCGGTTCGACGAGCGTCCCGGCTCGCCCACCGTCTCTTCGAGGTAGCGAAGGGCCTCCTCGCGCGAGTCGCCGGCGCCGTCGCGCTGCATGAGCGGATTGTTCGGCAGCCAGAGGCCGCCGCCCGACATCGCGGTGTTGCCGCCGAAGCGGTCGGTGCTCTCCACCATGATCGCGGTCAGGCCCTCGTCGACGGCGCCGAGCGCGGTGGCGAATGCCGCCGCTCCTGAGCCCACGACGACGACGTCGTATTCGAGAGCGGATGCTGCAGGGTCGGTCATGAATCCTCCTTGATCGATGACGCGACTCATATTACGTAACGGAACGTTTTGTGAATAGTGCTACTGTCGGCGCCATGTCGGGGCGAGGCCGTGGGGCGGTGCGCAGCGAGGTCGCACGTGTCGCCGTGCTGCAGGCGACGGCCGCTCAGCTGGCCGAGCGCGGCTGGGACCAGCTCACGATCGAGGGCATCGCGGCAGCTGCCGGGGTGGGCAAGCCGACGATCTACCGCTGGTGGCCGTCGAAGAGCGCGCTGATCGCCGATGCGCTGCTGGAGGGCATCCTCACTCCCCCGTCGCCCGTCCCCGGCGACACCGGCGACCTGCGGGTCGACCTCGTCGCATGGCTCGATGAACTGCTGCGGCTCTCGGCCGACCCCGAGTCGACCGCGCTGACGCGCTCTCTGATCGCCGCGGCGGCCGAAGACGAGGTGGTGGGGCGCCGACTGGACGCGGCCGATCCGACGTCGCGCGTGCTCACGGAGCGGCTCACCAGGGCGCACGAGAGAGGTGAGCTGGCAGCATCCGCGTCGGTCGAGATGATCGTCGACGCGCTCATCGGAGCCTTCGTGCTGCGCGTGCTGCGGCGCGCGGTCCACGCGCCGGGCGAGGCCGAGGCCCTCGTCGAGACGGTGCTGGCCGACCAGCTCGGGTGACCATCGGGGCGGAGATGTCAGCCGAGTCCCATCGCGGCCAGCACGTCGGTGTGCGTGCGCGTGAACGCTCGCACCCAGCCCTCGCTGTGCTCCCCGAAGCTGACGGAGAACGCGGTCGCCTCGTCGTCGTCTGCGAACAGCGCCTCGACCGACGCCGAGAGGTCGGCCAGCGGCGTGATCTCTCCGACAGGCACGCCCAGCCCCGGGACGACGTAGACATCGACGTGCTGCTGTTCGGCGACGGGGACCGATGCGACGAGGGCGGCCTCGAGCACCGCGCGGGGAACCTCGTACCGGGGGAATCCGTTGTCGGGAAGATCGGATCGGTCGATCTCGGTGAGCGCCGAAGGATCGACAGGCTCGATACTGACCTCCACCCTGAGATTGCAGGCGCCTTCACAGTTGTCAGCCCCCGACTCGGCCACGGCGCGCCACGCGGGATCGACGTCGCCGACGTCATCGAGTGCGTCCTGAACCAGCGGCAGCGCCGCGGCGATCTGCGCCCGACTCGCATTCGACGGCTCGTCGAACGGCGATCGGCCGTCGAGGAGGGGACCCATGAAGCAGCCCGTCGTCATGACCGCGGGGACCACCAGGACCAGCGACAGGGCGATGATCCTGACCCGTGCGCGCACGTACTCCTCCATTCCGGGTTGCGGGGCCGGGCCGACGGCCGGCTCGCGGATCACCCATGCTAGCGTTGCCCGGCGGCGTGCCTCTCGGCGGTCGTGCCCCGTCGCCTCGAGCACGGAACATGCGCCGAAGCCCGTCTGCCGACGAACGACGGGAGATCGCGTGTATCGGATGATCCTCGCCGAGACGATGCCCGATGTGCTCGTTGCCGAAGCGGGTGCCGACCGCGATGTTCGCCCCGTCGACGCCGACGCAGCGGCGGCGCGCACGCGCGAGGACTACGGTCGGCTGACGCGATGGCTCCTGGGTCTGCTGGGCACATTCGGCGCGCTCATCGCGACCGTCGTCGTCAGCATGGCCGCGTGGGTCTTGACCGAACCCGGCGACCCGATGACCGCCGTCACCGTCGCCGCCGTCCTCGTGCTCGCGCTCGCGCTCGGCATCCCGTCGATCTGGCTCCTGCTCAGCCTTCACCGCTCCGGCCGGCGCCTCGCGCGCGCCGCCGGCTACTGGGCGGGACTGCCCTACCGGAGTGGTCGACGCCGGCCGACCGGAGGCGACTGGTTCGCCGTGCGCTTCCTCTCATTCTCACCGGACCTCTTCCTGCGCGTGACGACCTCGGCACTGGCCGCCTTGGCGACGACGTTCTTCGCGGCGCTCGCGGTCCGCGCGCTCGTCATCGGCGCCCCAGGATGGGAGCTCGTGCTGTGGGCAGGCGGGGCGCTGCTGTTCGCTGCTGTGTGCGCCGGCCAGTTCGGAGGAGTCCAGCGCATCCAGAACGGCCACCTCGCGCGAGAGCCGCGACGCCAGCCACGGTGAGGCGGGTGGCGCACGTGATTGGCCCGTTCAGGAGTCGCGTGCGACGATGCAGGAATGATCGTCGACGCGTATCGCCTCGTGCGGCCAGGATCTGAACCTGCGATGCGCGCTGCCAGGCGATCGCGGCGCGCGATCGCGACGGCGGGCACGGCGCTCGGCATCCTCGCGGGATCGGCGGCGGCCGCACTCGCCCTCATGATCACGGTGCCCGCGGCCCTGGGCCGCGACAGCGTGCTGCCGGCGTCGATGCGGCTCATCTGGCCGGTGTTCGTCGCCCTGCTCCTCGTGGTGGTCTGTGCCGTGGGCGCCTGGCTGATCTCGCTGCGCATCGCGGAGGCTCGCTATACCCGCCGCCGAGATGCGCTGACGCGGAGTGCGTACTCGATGTACGACTACTGGGCCGCCATTCCGGATCTTTCCCCGGCCGAGCTGTGGGCGCTCTTGGACCGCTACGAGAACGAGGGCCCCTCCGCCTACGCCGACGTCCCCTCGCCCTGGGGTCCGTCGCCTCAGCGCTGAGCAGGCATCGATCGAGTCACCGAGCGATCCGAACGTACCCCCGCTGGGACTCGAACCCAGACTGAAGCGATTTTAAGTCGCCTGCCTCTGCCGATTGGGCTACGGGGGCCCTGACACCAGGCTAGCCCGCCGGAACGAGCGAACCCCCGCGCGGGCGTGCCGCGGCGGGGGTTCGATCATGACGATGCGTCAGGCAGAAGCATCCGCCTTCTCTTCCGTCTTGGATGCTGCGGCCTTCGCCTTCGCGGGCGCCTTCTTGGCCGGCGTCTTGCCGGCCTTCTCGGCTTCGACCGACTTGGGATCGATGGCCGCAGCAGCGGGCGCCGCGGCAGGGGCAGCGGGAGCGGCCGGACGCGGGCGCGCGGCGAACTCCTCGAACACGTAGCGAGGGTTCTGCACGGTCTGCAGCGACACGTTGTCGCGGTGCAGCCAGAAGTTGTGCCACCAGTCGCCGATCACGCGCCACTTGCGCTCCCACGACGGCATCGCCAGGCCGTGGTAGCCGCGGTGCGCGCACCACGCGAGGAAGCCCTTGAGGGCGAACTTGCCGGACTGGAAGACACCGCTGTACAGACCGAGACCCGCGACGGCACCGAGGTTCTTGTGCACGTACTCGTGCGGGGCCTCGCCGCGCAGCACCGCGACGATGTTCTTCGCCAGAAGCTTCGCCTGCCGAACCGCGTGCTGTGCGTTGGGCACGCAGTAGCCGCCCACACCGCCGCCGGTGAGGTCGGGCACCGCCGCGACGTCGCCGGCCGCCCATGCGCCCTCGACGGCCTCTTCTGGCGTGCCGACGCGCAGGTCGGCGCGGGTGCGGATGCGGCCGCGCTCCTCGGCGGGCAGGTCGCTGCCGCGCACCACCGTGGGGTTGGCCATGACGCCGGCCGTCCAGATGATCAGGTCGGTGGGGATCGTCTCGCCCGTGGACAGTTCGACGTTGCCGTCGATGGCGCCCGTGAGCTGGGTGTCGAGGTGCACGTTGGCACCACGGGTCGCGAGGCTCTTGAGCACCCACTCGCTCGTCTTCAGCGACACCTCGGGCATGATGCGGCCCATCGCCTCGACGAGGTGGAAGTGGGTGTCTTCGAAGCGCAGCTGCGGGTAGTCCTTCAGCAGCGACGATGCGAGCGCGCGGGTCTCGGCGAACACCTCGATGCCGGCGAAACCGCCGCCGACGACCACGACGGTCAGCAGCCGGTCGCGCTCGGGGCCCGGAGGCAGGTTGGCCGCGCGGTCGAAGTTGGTCAGGATGCGGTCACGGATCGCGACGGCCTCTTCGATGGTCTTGAGCCCGATCGCATTGTCGGCGATGCCGGGGATCGGGAAGGTGCGCGAGACGGCGCCCGCGGTCACGACGATCTGGTCGTAGCTCTGCTGCCACGGCTCGCCGTCGGCCGGCGTGATCGTCGCGGTCTTGGTGGCGTGATCGATGCCGGTGACCTTGGCGGTGACGACGTTGGTGTGCTTGAGGTGGCGACGAAGGCCCACGATGACGTGGCGAGCCTCGATCTCACCCGCGGCGACCTCGGGCAGGAAGGGCTGGTAGGTCATGTAGGGCAGCGGGTCGACGATCGTGACCTCGGCCTCACCCTTGCGCAGGTGCTTCTCGAGCTTCCATGCCGTGTAGAAGCCGGCGTAGCCTCCACCGACGATGAGGATCTTGGGCACAGCGGTGACGGTGCTGGACACGATGGGTGGGACTCCTCGCGGATCAACGGCTCGGCGTGCGGGATGCGCGCGCCAATCGGATGCGTCGGACAGCAGCGGTGACGCCGAGCCCGATCAGTATACCGCCCACCGTGAACCCCATCAGCGGCACCGACCCGTAGAGAAGGGTCTCGCGCGACGGCAGCAGGGGCGAGGTCGCGCGCGTCGGCACGTCCGCGGGCGGCAGCGGATCGAGGGCGATCGGCGTCGAGGTCGGCGTGGGCGCCGGGGTGGCGTCGGCCCGACGGTACAGCCGGATCCAGTCCTTCAGGCTCCCCATCGGGTTCGCCGTGACCGACGGCACGTCGGCCTCGACGGCGGCAGCGGCATCCACGAGTCCGTAGCCGTAGATCGGATCGGGCACCGCTGTGGCGTCTTCGGCCGGATCGGCCGTGCGGATGATGCGGTTGATGACGTTGGCCGCATCGAGCTCGGGGTGGGCCGAGCGCACGAGGGCGGCGATGCCGGCGACGATCGGCGCGGCGCCGCTCGTGCCGCTCCACTCGACGAGGTCTCCGTCGGCCGACACCCCGAGCAACTGCTCGCTGGGGGCTGCGACGCCGATCGTGATGCCCTGAGTGGATGCTTCGACACTCGCCTCACCGTCGCGGTCGACGCCCGCGACGGTGAGAACACCGGGGATCGTGGCAGGGGCGCCCACCCTCGACGTGCCGCTGCCGCGGTTGCCCGCTGCCACGACGACCACGACATCGTGGTCGAACGCGTACAGGAACGCGTCGTCCCAGCTCTGATCCCAGTCGGGCATGTTGGTGGTGAGGGACAGGTTGATGACGTCGGCGCCGTGGTCGACGGCCCAGTACATCGCGTCGGCGATCTGCTCCGAGAACGGCACAGTGGCCGATGCGCCGAACCCGACCGAGATCGAGAGAAGCTGCGCCTCCGGCGCGACGCCGATCATGCCGGTGTCCTCACCCGTGCCTCGAGCCGCCGCCAGCGAGGCGACCCAGCTGCCGTGGTCGCCGTCGACGGCACCGACCGGCGTGCGGCCGTCGTCGGCGCCGACGCCCGAGACATCGGTGCCGTCGACGACGGCACCCTGGAACTCGACCGGGCCCCTGCCGATGCCGGTGTCGATGATGGCGATGCGCACGCCGGCGCCGCGGCTGGTCTTCCACGCGTCGGAGATGCCGTAGTCGTCGAGCCAGTACTGCGCGGAGCGCACCGGATCGGGTTCGGGTGTCGCCTCCACCTCGACATCGGGATCGGCGACGTCCGGCACCGGCACGGCTGCGCCGGTGAGCAGGAACGCCGCCAGCAGTGCCGCGACAGCGGCGCCGGCCCGAGCGATCATGCGCCCCCGCCGGGGTGGGCGCAGACGCAGCGATCGGGCGACCAGTCCGACAGCGCGAGCGCGCGATCGCCGATCGGGTTCACGCCGGGGCCGGCCGCGAGCGCGTGTGCGGCGAGGGCGTGCAGGCACTTGACCCGCGTCGGCATCCCGCCGGCCGAGATCCCGTCGATCTCGGACACGTGCCCGTAGGGCTCGCGGTCGTGCAGGTAGGCCACGTGGGCGGCCGCATAGGCCGCAGCGAGCTCTTCGTCGTCGGCGAGCTCGTCGGTCAGCATCCGCATCACCTGCGTGGCTTCGAGCGTCGACATCGCGGCGGTCGCCCCCGGATGCGTCAGGTAGTAGAAGGTGGGGAACGGCGTGCCGTCGGGAAGCCGCGGCGCCGTGGCGGCGACAGTCGGATTGCCGCACACGCAGCGGGCGGCGATCCCCACCACTCCCCTGGCGGGGCGTCCGAGCTGCTCGCGGAGGGCCGCGAGGTCCTCGTCGGTCACGGGCGGATACGGCGGGGTGCTCACCTCGCCAGGGTACCGGGCGCCGGCCGCGAACCGGCTGTCAGCCCTGGTCAGCGGCCACCGACTGGGCGAGACCGGCCTCGGTCACCGAGCGCACCAGCTGCGACATCCAGTCGGTGCGGGTCGCCTCGACCTCGGCGCTGACCGGCGCCTCCTCCTGCGGAGTCGCGGACTCGGGCAGGTCGTCGTCGACGAGGAAGACGACTTCGCCGGGCTTGACGTAGTAGAGCCGCTCGCGCGCCTGCGTCGTGATGTAGGCGGGGTCGCGCCAGCGCTCACGCTGCTCTTCGAGCGCCGCGACCTCGTCTTGAGCGAGAACGACCTGCTGCTGGAGGGCGGCGACCTGCTGACGCTGATCGACGTAGGTGCCGACGGTGGGCACCAGCACGAAGGCGGCCAGCACGACCAGGCCCAGCATGATCACCGTGAAGCCCGAGAGACGGATGCCGCCGAGCCAGCCGCGCACGTCGACGCGGCGAGGAGCCTGCCGGCGGGCACGGGAAGGGGGAGCCGTCGTATCGCTCACGGCTCCCCCTCTCGTCATGCGTCAGCCCTTGTAGCGCGGGAAGGCCTTGCGGCCGATGAACTCCGCCGCGTCGCCGAGTTCCTCTTCGATGCGCAGAAGCTGATTGTATTTCGCGACGCGCTCGCTGCGAGCGGGCGCGCCGCTCTTGATCTGACCCGAGTTCACCGCGACGACCAGATCGGCGATCGTGGTGTCTTCGGTCTCACCCGAACGGTGCGAGAACATCGTGGTGTAACCCGAGCGGTGGGCGAGCTCGACGGCGTCGAGCGTCTCGGTGAGCGAGCCGATCTGGTTGACCTTGACCAGCAGCGAGTTGCCGACGCCGAGGTCGATGCCCTTCTGCAGGCGCGCCGGGTTGGTCACGAACAGGTCGTCGCCGACGAGCTGCACCTTCTTGCCGAGGTCGTCGGTGAAGGCCTTCCAGTTGTCCCAGTCGTCCTCGTCGAGGGCGTCTTCGATCGTGACGATCGGGAAGTCCTTGACGAGCTGGTCGAAGTACGAGATCAGCTCGGTGGCCGACCAGCTCTTGCCCTCGACGGTGTACACGCCGTCGTTGTAGAACTCGGATGCGGCGACGTCGAGGCCCACCCCGATGTCGCGTCCGGGGGTGAACCCTGCCTTCTCGATGGCCTTGACGAGGAAGTCGAGGCCGTCGCGGTTGCTGGGCAGGTCGGGAGCGAAGCCGCCCTCGTCGCCGAGGCCCGTGTTGTAACCGGCTGCCTTCAGTTCGCCCTTGAGCACGTGGTACACCTCGGTGCCCCACCGCAGCGCCTCGGAGAAGCTCTCGGCGCCGTAGGGCGCCAGGAAGTACTCCTGGAAGTCGATGCCGTTGTCGGCGTGCTCGCCGCCGTTGATGACGTTGAACAGCGGAACGGGCAGCACGTGCGCGTTGGGGCCGCCGATGTAGCGGAACAGCGGAAGGTCGGCGCTGTCGGCGGCCGCCTTGGCGACCGCGAGCGAGACGCCGAGGATGGCGTTCGCGCCCGTGCGCGACTTGTTCTCGGTGCCGTCGGTGGCGATCAGGATCTCGTCGACAAGGCGCTGCTCGCTGGCCTCTACGCCCTCGATCGCGGGGCCGAGCTCGTCGATGACGGCGGCGACGGCCTTCAGGACGCCCTTGCCGCCGTAGCGGCTCTTGTCGCCGTCGCGCAGCTCGTACGCCTCGAATGCGCCCGTGGATGCGCCGGAGGGGACGGCCGCGCGCTGGACGATCCCGTCGTCGAGCAGCACCTCCACCTCGACGGTCGGATTGCCGCGCGAATCCAGGATTTCGCGCGCGCCTACTGCCTCGATAAGTGCCACTGGGGACTCCTCGTGTTGTGGGTGGATCGCGGAGCGTCGTCGGTCCGGTTTCGAGTCTAGTGAGATGGATGCCGTCGCCACAGGGTCCGCCGACCGGGAGTTCTCACACCACGACGGCCAGTGCCACCCCGTCCCATCCCTTGAGGTCGAGGGTCTGCAGGGCCGTCGCATCGAACCGCGGATCGGCGCCGAGCATCTCGAGTCCGCGGCGCACGCCGTCGATCTGCGATCCAGGGTCCGCGGGAGCGGCCACCCGCCCTGCACGGCCGATGTTGTCGACGACGACCACGGTGCCCGGCCGACCGAGACGGGCCGCCCAGTCGAGGTAGAGCGTGTTCGACTCCTTGTCGGCGTCGATGAAGACGAGGTCGAACGGCGCCGAGCCGGCGAGGGTCGGCAGCACGTCGGCAGCGATCCCCTCCACGACCTCGACCTTGTCGGCCACCTCCGCGCGCTCGAGGTTCGCCCTCGCGATCGCGGCGATGCGCGGCTCGGCCTCGATCGTGACGACTCGGCCGTCGGCGGGGATGCCGCGGGCCAGCCAGATGGTCGAGTAGGCGCCGAGCGTGCCGATCTCGAGCACTCTTCTCGCCCCCGAGATCCTGGCGAGCAGGTGCAGGAATTTTCCGTTCAGCGGCGCCACCTCGATCGCCGGCAGATCGGCCGCGTCCTGGTCGCGCACGGCGGCCTCGAGGGCCGGGTCGTGCCCGACGAGCGTCTCTGTGAGGTAGGCGTCGACGGCGAGCCACCCCTCGGGCGTGGGCAGCGGATCGGGTTCACTCATCCCCCCACCCAACCGCTACCGCCCTCGGGACTGCAACGGGGCAGGAGCGAGAACGCTCGGGCGGAACTGCCCGCACAGCGCCAGCACCGCGACCACGACACCCAGCACCGCCCACGACAGCACGCCGAGCGGGCCGACGACGGCCAGATCGGGCTGCTCGCCGGCTGCGGCCAGCAACACGATCAGACCGCCCACGGCGTTCAGCGAGCCGTGTGCGAGCGCGGCGGGCCACACCGAGGCACTGCGCAGCCGCATCCATCCCAGCAGCACTCCCCACGCGACGCAGCCGCCCACCATGAGCAGCAGCCCCCACACGTCGGGGCGCGCGAAGTTGTAGCCGAGCAGGATGACCGGCGCGTGCCACAGCCCCCAGATCGCACCCGTGATCAGCAGTGCCGGCCACACCCCGAGCGGCCGCAGCGCCGGCAGCAGCCACCCGCGCCACCCGATCTCTTCGCCTGCGGCCGGGATGAGGTTGACGACGGCCCCCACCGGGACCAGAAGCAGCTGCAGCCCCACGAGCACCTCGACGGGCGGGAGCGGCGTGCCGGCCGGCACCGCGGCAGCGAGGGTCTGGGCGAAACCCGAGAAGCCGACGAGGTCAAGCCGCACGATCCCCAGAGCACCGGCGAGCAGTGCCACCGCCGCGACGATCAGGATCGGCGCCACGAGGGCGATCGCCATCATCGCGACTAAGCGGCCCGTCGGCCGCAGCGGCCAGATGCCCAACCACCGCCGTCGATCCGTGGCGGGAACGCGCATCGCGAGGACCACCAGCAGGGTCGCCAGCGTCGGCGTGAACATCATCGCCGGCAGCAGCACGACGGCCCACGGGTTCGCCAGTCCGCCGTCGAGCCACAGCGGGAGCGCAGCCAGCCAGGCGAGCGCCATGGCCGTGAGCGAGAACACCGCCACCGCCCGCACATCCACACCGGGGCGCGGGGCGCTCAACGCAGGCTCCCCGCGCGCTCGGCGAGGGCAGACAGCAGCGCGGCGCCGGTTGCCGCGTCATCGACGGTCACGACGAAGCGCCTGCCGCTGCGGCGGGTCACTTCGATCGCCTCGCCGGTGCGCAGCACGATGCCGAAGCGGCCCGGCGCCGAGCGCAGGCCCCAGCCGCCGAACTCGCCCATCGGGTTCACCTGCGAGACGCCGACCTCGACGATGTCGGAGAGCCCCACGCGGAACCGCGGCAGACCCGCGATCGAGGTGACGGTGAGGCCATCGGCATCCACCCGCACGTGGAAGACGACCGTCGTCGCCGCCAGCGCGACCATGACCAGGGCGAGGATGCTGATGAGCACGGCCGCGCCCAGCGGTGCGCCGAAGATCCACATCGCGATCGCCACGAGCACGAGCACGGCGCACGCGGCGGCGATGGCGATCGACGCAGCCCGCGACAGCGCCGCCGTGCCGAGCCACACGGCACGCTCCCCCGGCGCGAGGACCAGCGGGTCGACGGCGGCTCCGCGGTGCTGCGGCTGCTCCTTGGGCTGCAGGAACCACGCGCCGACGCCGGCGAGCACCGCCAGTGCGATCGACACGACGCCGGGCACGAGGATCGACCCCGCGGAAGCCGCATCGTCGAGGCCCACTTGGACGACGAGCATCCAGGTGAGCAGCACCACCCCGAGCACCGAGGTGCCGGCGGCGACGGCTCCCATGAGCCGGTAGCTGCCGCCCCGGTCGCCTCGGCGCAGGCCCGCGACGGAGGTCAGGGCGATTCCGAGCGGGATGCCGAGACCGATCACGACGGTCACCACCGGCTGCAGCCACGCCGGCCCGAACGCGTCGGGGGCGCCGCTGACGCCCCAGTGGATCGCGATCGGCGACGGCACCAGCGGCAGCGCGATGAGCTGCACGATGACGGCCGCGACGGTGAGCACGATCGGCAGTGCGATCGCGACGAGCACGAAACGGCGGACGGCGAGCGGTGGGCGCTCAGCGGTCATGGGAGGTCTCCTTCACGAGTGAGGCGAGGGCTTCGGGCGAGAGCCCGGCCTCGCGGGCCTTGCGGACGAGTGCGGCCACGTCGTCGCGCAGCGCGGCGAGCGGGGCCGCGGCATCGGTCACGACGGCCCCGCGCCCCCGCCGCATGTCGACAAGGCCCTCGTCTCGCAGCTCCTGATAGGCGCGCAGCACCGTGTGCAGGTTGACGCCGAGGCCGTCGGCGACCTCGCGGGCGGCCGGAAGCCGGTCACCCGCACGCAGCCGTCCGGCTGCGGCGTCGGCGCGCACCGATGCCGAGATCTGGGCGAACAGCGGCACGTCGCTGTTCGGATCGACTCTCAAGAGCATGCGTCTATTCTATAACAACTAGAACAGTTGTAGGGATCGCACGAGCGAAGTGCGCAGCATCCGTCGCATCGGGCACACTCTCGCGCATGCGCATCACGCCCCGACGCCTCGCCATCGGCATGAGCCTGTGGATCCCGAACCTGTTCAGCGGCATCCGCGTGCGGCGGTTCGCCGACGACTGGACCACCGCCGACGTCGAGCTGCACGTCAACGTCTTCACTCGCAACTACGTCAAGACCGCGTTCGGCGGGTCGATGTCGGCGATGACCGACCCGTACTTCTTCATGCTCGTGATGCACCAGCTCGGCCGCGACCACGTCGTGTGGGACACGCGGGGCGAGATCGAGTTCGTCAAGCCCGGCCGAGGTGTGCTGCGCGCGCACTTCGCGGTGCCGCGGGAGAAGGCCGACGAGCTGCGCGAGCGGGCGCGCGGCGGCGCGAAGGTGCTCGAGTGGTTCGAGACAGACATCGTCGATGCCGCAGGCGACGTGGTCGCCCGGGTGCGCCGAGAGGTCTACGTGCGCGAGAAGAAGCGCGTGACTGAAGCCGGCATCAGCTCAGCGGCTTGAACTCCAGGCCGTCGGCCACAGCCCCGGCCGAGACCGTCGCGAACGACGTGTAGCCGTCGGCGGCGGCGCGCTCGAGCAGCCCCTTGAGGTTCTTCGGACGCTGCTCAAGCCGCACGCGGGCGCCGCCGGCGACGACGGCCGACTTCAGCGCGAGCAGTTCGCCGAGCGGCAGGTCGCGGTCGTGCACGAGCACGACGGCGGGCGCGGCATCCGGCTCCGCCGCCGCCACGAGGTCGACGAGCCGCTCGAAGCCGATCGAGAAGCCGACCGCCGGCACCTCCTGCCCGAGGAACCGCCCGATCATGCCGTCGTACCGGCCGCCGCCGCCGAGCGAATACGGCACGCTCGGGTGCGCGATCTCGTAGATCGTGCCGGTGTAGTAGCCCATGCCGCGCACGAGGAAGGGGTCGAAGACGAGGGGCACTCCCCCGGCCTCGCCGCCGGGCCGCGCGGCTGCGACCGCCTCGCCGAGCGCGACCAGGTGCGCCACGACGTCGTCGGGCGCCCCCTCCGGCAGCGCCTTGCGGATCTGCCCCTCGCCGTACGGTCGGTACTCGAGGGTCTGCGGACGGCGGAGGAACGCGCCGAACGCATCGACGGCGGATGCCGTGGCCCCGCGCTCCGCGAGCTCGGCGACCACCCCCTCTGCGCCGATCTTGTCGAGCTTGTCGATCGTGATGAGCACGCCCGGCTTCTCGTCATCCGAGAAGCCGAAGCTCGCCAGCATCCAGTCGAGTGCCCTGCGGTCGTTGATGCGCACGGTCGCGCCGTCGAGCCCGAGGGCGTCGAGGGTGTCGAGGGTCGCCGTGATGAGCTCGGCCTCTGCACGCGACGAGCCGTCGCCGATGATGTCGATGTCGCACTGCACGAACTGGCGGTAGCGGCCCTTCTGCGGGCGCTCGGCGCGCCAGACCGGCGCGATCTGCACGGCGCGGAAGACGGCCGGCAGCTCGGAGCGGTGACTCGCGTAGAAGCGCGCGAGCGGCACCGTGAGGTCGTAGCGCAGACCGAGGTCGCTGAGGGCCGCCGGGTCGTCGGCCGCGGCGCGGATCGCGTCGGCGTCGAGCCCGCGCCGCAGCAGGTTGAAGGCGAGCTTCTCGTTGTCGCCGCCGATGCCGGCGTGCAGGCGTTCGTAGTCCTCGACGACCGGGGTCTCGATCTCGTCGAAGCCGTGCGCGCGATAGCGCTCGCGGATGACGGCGAGCACGCGCTCTCGGCGGGCCTTGTCTGCGGGCAGGAAGTCGCGCATGCCGCGCGGCGGGTTCACGGTGGGCACGGCTCTATTGTCCCTGTTCGGCCGAGCGGATGCTGTCGCGCAGGGCGCGGAGCCGCTCACGCAGGGCCCGCTCGGCGTCCCACCCCTGGGCGCGGGCCGTCGCGACGAGCTCGAGCAGGGCGTCACCGAGCTCTGACTCGCTGGCCGGCTCGGCGACCTCCGATCCGCGAGACTGCATCTGCCCGCCGAGACCGCGGGCGGCCCCCGCATCCTCGTCCGGCGATTGCAGTCTCGCGGTGGCGGCGGGCTCGAGCCCGACCTGGGCGGCCTTCGACAGCAGCTTGTGGGCGAGGGCGAGCGACGGCATCCGCTCGCTCACACCGTCGAGCACGCTCGTGCGCTCGTGCTTCTCGAGCGCCTTCGCCGCGTTCCAGTGCACGAGCACCTCGGCGGGCGTCTCGGCCGTCTCACCGGCGAACACGTGCGGATGCCGGCGCACCATCTTGTCGGTGAGACCCGCGGCGACGTCGTCGATGTCGAAGGGGTCGTCGGGGTCGCGCGAGGCGATCTCGGCGTGGAACAGCACCTGCCACAGCAGGTCGCCGAGCTCTTCCCGGAGGTCGGCGCGCGACCCCTCTTCGACGGCGTCGATGAGCTCTGCGCTCTCTTCGACGAGGTAGGGCACGAGGTCGCGGTGCGTGATCTGCTGGGTCCAGACGCAGTGGTCGCGCACGGCGTGCATCGTCTCGGCGGCGGCGCGCAGGGCGTCGGCGGTCGTCTCGCGCGGGTCGGGCGCCTGGCTCATGCGTCGATCTCCATGCTCCGATGATGCCGTGCCCTCAGCGACACCAGCACGGCTGCCGCGACGAGGGCGACGAGCGAGCCGGCGAGCACGCCGAGGATCGCCTGGTCGCGAAGGCCGGCGTCGGAGGCGAAGGCGAGCCCCGCCAGCAGCAGCGAGACGGTGAACCCGATGCCGCCGAGCGCCCCCGCAGCGGCCAGGTCGCCGAACGCGATGCGCGGTCCGCCGAGGAGGCGCTGCCCGATCCACCCGGCGCCGGCGATGCCGACGAGCTTGCCGATCGGCAGGGCCACCGCGATGCCCCAGAACACCGGCGAGAGTCCGGTGCCGGCGGCGGGGATGACCACGAGCGCGGCGAGGAAGGCGAACAGCGGCAGCACGACGCCGTTGATCCACGGCTCGAGGGTGTGGCGGGCGATCAGGGCGGGGCTCTGCGCCATCGCGAGCCCCAGCACGACGCCGGCGATCGTGGCGTGCACGCCGGAGAGATAGACGAGCACCCACGTCGCCACACCGAGCACGATGAGCGCGACCACCATCCACGGTCGCACCCGCTCGCCCATCACCCGGCTCACGATCGCGAAGCCCGCCGCGGCGAGCAGGGCCAGCAGCAGCATGACGCCGTCGAGGTCGGTGGCGAAGAGCACCGCGATGAACACGATCCCCACGATGTCGTCGAGGATCGCGAGGGCCAGCAGGAACACGCGCACCCCGGAGGGCAGGCCGCGACCGAACACCGCGAGCACGCCGAGGGCGAAGGCGATGTCGGTCGCGGTGGGCACCGGCCACCCCTGCGCGAGTCCGGCAGGAGCGGCGACGGCGAGATACACCGCGATCGGCACCAGCACTCCCCCCGCAGCAGCGATCGCCGGCAGGGCGGCGCGCTTCGGGGAGCGCAGTTCACCCCGTGTGAGCTCGAACTGCAGCTCGACCGACACCGAGAAGAAGAAGATCGCCAGCAGCCCGTCGGAGACCCAGTGGGCGATCGACAGGTCGAGCGGCGCGATGCCGACGTGCACGTGCGACAGATCGATGACAGCCTGCCCGACGGGCGAGTTCGCCACGATCAGGCCGAGGGTCGCTGCCGCCAGCAGCAGCACGGCGGGAAAACGGTCGGAGCGGAGCAGTCTCATGCAGAGCGGCCTTCCAGGGTCGGTGAGCGGACGCCGACCAGACTTCCCGGCACACCTCCCGGCATCGTAGTCCGTCACGAGCACGTAACAGCGCGCCGGTAGCGTGGAGGGATGCGCGAACTCACCCAGACCGAGGCCATCGACCTCGTCGGCCGCTTCGAAGCAGGTCAGGAGATCCCGGCCCGCATGCGCAAAGACGTGCGGATGCTGGGGGCCCTCCTCGGCCGTGTGCTGCGCGAGAGCGGCTCCGCGGGGCTGTACGACGACGTCGAGCGGCTGCGGGCGGCAACCATCCAGGCCTACACCGACGAGACGCCGGAGGCGTTCGAGCGGGCCGCCGCCATCGCCGACGGGTTCACGATCGAGCGCTCCGCCGAGGTCGCCCGCGCCTTCACGTGCTACTTCCACCTCGTCAACCTCGCCGAGGAGCAGCAGCGCGTGCGCGTGCTGCGCGAGCGCGACGGACGCCCCGACCGCGAGGATGCGACCGACTCGGTCGCCGCCGCCTTCGTGCGCCTGTCGGCCGAGGTCGGCGACGAGACGGCGCTGCAGCGCCTGCAGGGGCTGCGGTTCCACCCCGTGTTCACCGCCCACCCGACCGAAGCGCGCCGGCGCGCGGTGTCGTCCAGCATCCGTCGTTTGGCCGCGCTGCTGGGCGAGCACGAGGCGTCGCTGCAGGGCGGCGCCGACCAGCGTCGGGCCGAGCGGCGGATGCTGGAGGAGATCGACACCCTGTGGCGCACGGCGCCGCTGCGGCCAGAGAAGCCGACGCCGGTCGACGAGGTGCGCTCGGTGATGGCGGTCTTCGACGAGACGCTCTACACGGCCGTGCCGCACGTCTATCGGCGTGTCGACGACGCACTGCAGGGTCCCGCTGCGGGCAGCCGCGAACCCGTCGTAAAGCCGTTCGTGCGGATCGGCTCGTGGGTCGGCGGCGATCGCGACGGCAACCCGTTCGTCACGGCGTCGGTGACCCGCACCGCGGCCGCGATCGCGAGCGAGCACGTGCTGCGAGGTCTCGAGAACACCGCGGCGCGCATCGGGCGCACCCTCACCGTCGACGGCGAGAGCACTCCCGCCTCGCCCGAACTGACGGCTCTGCTCGACGACCTGGCGGCGGCAGACCCCGGCGCCGGCACCGCTGCCGCCCAGCGCTCCCCCAACGAGCCGCACCGCGCCGCGCTGCTGCTGATCGGCGCCCGCATCGCCTCGACGCGCGCGGGCGACAGCGAGCACGCGTACACGGACCCCGAGGAGCTGCTGGCGCACCTGCGCACGGTGCAGCAGTCGCTGGCGGCCGCGGGCGCCGGGCGGCAGGCCTACGGCCACCTGCAGCAGCTGGTCTGGCAGGTCGAGACCTACGGGTTCCACCTCACCGAGCTCGAGGTGCGTCAGCATTCCGCCGTGCACGCGCGCGTGCTCGCCGAGCTGGAGGCCGGCACGGCGCGCACCGAGCTGACCGAGGAGGTGCTCGAGGTGTTCCGCACGATCGCGCACCTTCAGGAGGCCCACGGCCCGCGTGCGGCCGGTCGTTACATCGTCTCCTTCACGCAGTCCGCGGCCGACCTCGACGCCGTGCATCTGCTCGCCCGCCACGCGGTCGGCCCCGACGCAACGCCGCCCGTGCTCGACGTCATCCCGCTGTTCGAGACCTTCGCCGACCTGCAGGCCGCGCCGCAGATCCTCGCCGAGGTCATCGGGCACCCCGCGTTCGCGGAACGGCTCGAGGCCACCGGGCGGCGCCTGGAGGTCATGCTCGGCTACTCCGACTCGTCGAAGGACGTCGGTCCCGTCGCCGCCAACCTCGCGCTGTACGAGGCCCAGGCGAGGATCGCGGCCTGGGCCCAGGAGGAGGGCATCGAGCTGACGCTCTTCCACGGCCGCGGCGGTGCGCTCGGCCGCGGCGGCGGCCCCGCCAACTCGGCGGTGCTCGCCCAGCCGCCGCACTCGGTCGACGGTCGGTTCAAGCTCACCGAGCAGGGAGAGGTCATCTTCGCCCGCTACGGCGACCCGGCCATCGCCATGCGCCACATCGACCAGGTCGCCGCGGCGGTGCTGCTGGCCTCATCGCCCACCATCGAGCGCCGCAACCGAGCCGCCGCCGAGCGGTACGCCGACATCGCCGAGGTGATGGACCGCACGTCACGGCAGCGCTTCTTCGATCTCGTCAAGGCACCGGGCTTCGCACCGTGGTTCGCCCGGGTGACCCCCATGGAAGAGATCGGGCTGCTCGCCCTGGGCTCGCGGCCCGCCCGCCGCGGCCTGTCGGTCGAGTCGCTGGAGGATCTTCGGGCGATCCCCTGGGTGTTCGCGTGGACGCAGGCCCGCATCAACCTGGCCGGGTGGTTCGGCCTGGGAACGGCGCTCGAGAGCGTCGGCGACGAAGAGCGGCTCCGGGCCGCCTACGACGATTGGCCGCTGCTGCACACCCTCATCGACAACGTCGCGATGAGCCTCGCCAAGGCCGATGCGCGCATCGCGCGGCGCTACCTCGACCTCGGCGACCGCGCCGACCTCGCCGAGCTCGTGATGGAGGAGATGGAGCTCACCCGCTCGTGGGTGATCCGCCTCACCGGCGGCACGGAGCTGCTCGGCAACAAGCCGGTGCTCCAGCGCGCCGTCAAGATGCGCAGCCCGTACGTCGACGCCCTCTCGCTACTGCAGCTGCGCGCACTCCGATCGCTGCGCGATGCGCCGGAGACGGCCCCCGCCGATCCCGACGTGCAGCGCCTGCTGCTCCTGTCGGTGTCGGGCGTCGCCGCCGGTCTGCAGAACACGGGCTGACCCGCATCCCACCCCGCGACCTGGCACCTGTTGCCGCTCGAACCCGCCCCGAGGCGACCGGAAGTGCCAAGTCGCGGGACACGGGGCGTGCTGTCAGTCGGCGGGGCGGTCGGCGCGGTGCCGGCCGAGGGCAGAGCCGTAGCGCTCGGTGAGCTGCACCATGTAGTCGGGCGCCGAGCGGTCGAGCCCAAACACGTACCCGGGAAAGTCGAGCTCTTCGCGGGCGGCGCCGATCGCCTCGGCCTCGGCGGCGGGCAGCAGCTGCACCGGGTCGCCGATCGCGACCCAACCGAGGGGCACGACGGTGCCCTCGGGAAGCGTCGTGCGCAGATGCACGACGGCGTTGGTGCGCACGAGGCTCCCCCGGCCCACCCGCGCGCCGTTGACGACGCGACTGCCGGTGGCCAGATACACCTCGTCTTCGATCTCGGCGCCCGAGATCGAAGCCATGGGGCCCACCAGCACGTGGTCGCCGATGTGCACGGGGTGCACGGCGCTCGCGCGGATGAGCGCGTTCTCCATGACGATCACGTGCGCGCCGATGCGGATCGGCGACCCCTCGGCGGTGATCACGGCACCGTGCAGGATCTGGCATCCCGCCCCGATCTCGACATCGCCGCTGATGACGGCCGTCGATGCGACGACGGCGTCCGGGTGGATGCGGGGGCTCGCCCCGAGATGTTCGAACCGCACTGTTCCTCCTCGCTGTCAGCGTAATCCCCCTCCGCGACCTGGCTAGAGTGAGGACGTTCTATCCGACGCGTCGCGTCCCCCCAGAGAGCTCCACCCCCATGCCCGACACCCTCGTCGCCCTGCCCGCTTCCGTCTCGACCGTCTTCGACTCGGTCGTCACCCGCAATCCGCACGAGCCGGAGTTCCAGCAGGCGGTCCACGAGGTGCTCCACTCGATCTCCCCGGTGCTCGAGGCGCATCCGCAGTTCGAGGAGGGCGGCATCCTCGAGCGCATGGTCGAGCCCGAGCGGCAGATCATGTTCCGCGTGCCGTGGGTCGACGACGAGGGCACGCTGCAGGTCAACCGCGGCTTCCGCGTGCAGTTCTCGTCGGTGCTCGGCCCGTACAAGGGAGGGCTGCGCTTCCACCCGTCGGTGAACCTCTCGATCGTGAAGTTCCTCGGGTTCGAGCAGATCTTCAAGAACGCGCTCACCGGCCAGGGCATCGGGGGCGCCAAAGGCGGCAGCGATTTCGATCCGCACGGGCGCAGCGACCGCGAGATCATGCGCTTCTGCCAGTCGTTCATGAGCGAGCTGTGGCGTCACCTCGGCGAGCACACCGACGTGCCCGCCGGCGACATCGGCGTCGGCGCCCGTGAGATCGGGTACCTCTTCGGCACCTACCGCAAGATCACCAACCGTCACGAGTCGGGCATGTTCACCGGCAAGGGCGTGCAGTGGGGCGGCGCGGAGGTGCGCACCGAGGCCACCGGCTACGGAGCCGTGTACTTCGCTCAGGAGATGCTCGCCGTCCACGGCCGTTCGCTCAGCGGCACGCGCGTCGGCGTCTCGGGGTCTGGCAACGTCGCGATCTACGCGATCGACAAGGCCTACCAGCTCGGCGCGACGCCGGTGACGGCATCCGATTCGTCGGGCTATGTCGTCGACGACGCGGGCATCGACCTGGCGCTGCTGCGCCGTCTCAAAGAGGTCGAGCGCGAACGCATCTCAGCGTATGTCGCCCACCGCCCTGGCGCGCGCTTCGTCGAGGGCGCCAGGCCCTGGGAGGTCGCCGTCGACGTCGCGATCCCCGCCGCCACCCAGAACGAACTCGACGAGCTCGACGCCCGCACCCTCATCGGCAACGGCGTGCGGGTCGTCGTCGAGGGCGCGAACATGCCGACGACTCCCGGCGCGATCAGCGCACTGCAGCAGGCGGGGGTGCTGTTCGCCCCGGGTAAGGCCGCCAACGCGGGCGGAGTGGCGACCTCGGCGCTCGAGATGAGCCAGAACGCCGCGCGCCAGCGCTGGAGCTTCGCCGACAGCGAGGCCAAGCTGCACGCCATCATGAAGGGCGTGCATGACGCCGCCTTCTCGGCCGCCGAACGCTACGGGCGGCCGGGCGACTACGTCGTGGGCGCGAACGCCGCCGGTTTCGAGCGGGTCGCGCACGCGATGCTCGCCCAGGGCGTCATCTGACCCGGAGGCGGCCCGCTCTGCCATTGTGGAGGGCGTGAGCGCAGACGAGGCGGCGCCGGCCGCGAAGCTGTCGATGCCCACGATGGGCGGGCTCGTCGTGGGCTCGATGGTCGGCGCGGGCGTCTTCTCGCTGCCGGCGCGGTTCGCCGTCGAGACGGGGGTCGCCGGCGCCCTCATCGCGTGGGCGGTCGCCGGCGGCGGCACGTTCCTCCTCGCGCTGGTCTTCCAGCAGCTCGCCGTGCGGCGCCCGCACCTCGACGCCGGCGTCTACGCCTACGCGCGGGCCGGCTTCGGGGAGTACTTCGGGTTCTTCTCGGCGTTCGGCTACTGGGCGAGCGCCTGCGCGGGCAACGTCTTCTACCTCGTGTTCATCATGTCGACGCTCGGCGCCTTCTTCCCCGCGCTCGGGGCGGGCGACACGCCACTGGCGATCGGCATCGCCTCGGTGCTGCTGTGGACGTTCTTCCTGCTGATTCGCGGCGGCGCGCGCCAGGCCGCGGCGATCAACCACGTCGTCACGGTGGCCAAGGTCGTGCCGATCCTCGTGTTCGTCGCGCTGTGCGCGTTCGCCCTCGACCCCGCCGTGTTCGCGGCGAACTGGGGCGGCGGAGCGGATGCCGGATCGCTCCTATCGCAGGTGCAGGGCACGATGCTCGTGACGGTGTTCGTCTTCCTCGGCGTCGAGGGGGCGAGCGTGTACTCCCGCCACGCGAAGCGTCGCCGCGACGTCGGCCGCGCCACGACGCTCGGCTTCCTCAGCGTCTTCGCGATCTTCGCATCGGTGACGATCGTGTCGTACGGCATCCTGCCGCGCGACCAGATCGCCGCGCTGCACCAGCCGTCGATGGCGGGCGTGCTCGAGGCGGTCGTCGGTCCGTGGGGCGGGATGCTGGTGAGCATCGGCCTCATCGTCTCGGTGCTCGGTGCGTACCTGGCGTGGGTGCTGATGGCCGCCGAGGTGCTCCTGGTGGCCGCCCGCGACGGCGACATGCCCCGGTTCCTGCGCGCCGACGACCGCCGAGATGTGCCCACCTCCGCTCTGCTGATGTCGTCGGCCGTGGCGCAGGTGGGCCTGATCGTCGTGCTCTTCTCGGCCGACGCGTTCGATTTCGCCCTCAACCTCACGAGTTCGCTCGTACTGATCCCGTACCTGCTGGCCGCCGGCTACGGCGTGCGCGTCGCAGCGGGCCGGGATGCCGCAGCGCCGGATGAGTCCCGCCGCCCCGGGGCGCTCCTGATCGCCGTCGGGGCGGCCCTGTACGCGGTCTTCCTCCTCGTGGCCGCCGGGGTCACCTATCTGCTGGTCTCGGCACTCATCTACGCCCCCGCGACGGTACTGTTCGCGATGACCAGGCGCGAGGCGGGCCGAAGGGTGTTCTCCCGCCGCGAGGCGGTCGTGTTCGCCGTCGTGCTGGTCGGCGCGGTGGTGGCCATCGTCGCCCTCGCCGCGGACTGGATATCGATCTGAGGCCCGCACCTCGCGTGGGCCTCCGCGCACCTGCGACGTGCGAGACCGGCCGTCCCCTGCGGTCTCAGATCCTGCGGTTGTGCCGCCGCCACCTCACACCTTCTGCGACTGCCCCGTCCGGGCGGTCACAGAACCGGCGCCCACCGCGCGCTGAAGTCGCACGTTGTGCGACCGGGTGGGCGGCTGGGTCGCAGAAGCGGCGCGAGGTTACACCGCGGGCGAGGCCGCGGCATCCTTCGCCGGCCACAGCTGATCGATCAGCTGGCCGACCCATGCGATGAGGTCTGCGTCGCCGACCGGCTCCCCGCCGGCGCTCGGCAGCGGCACGACCAGCGCGTCGCCGCCTGCCAGCAGCTTCGCCTTGGGGTGCAGCCGCTGCAGGCGCACCCGCATCGAGTCGGGCAGGTGCGCCGGGGCGATCCGCAGGTTCGGGCCCATCGCCACGACGTCGGCGAGTCCCGCCTTGGCCGCCCGCCGGCGCAGCCGCGCGACCGCGAGCAGCCCCTCTGTCTCGGCGGGCGGCTCGCCGTAGCGGTCGCGCAGCTCGTCGATGACGAGGTCGATGGCGTCGTCCTTCGCCGAGGCGGATGCTGCGGCAGACAGCTTCTGGTACGCCTCCAGTCGCAGCCGCTCGCTGTCGATGTACTCCTCGGGGATGCGGGCCTGCACGGGCAGCTCGAGCCGCAGCTCGGTGGGTCCCTCGGTGTCCTCGCCGCGGAAGGTGGCCACGGCCTCGCCGATCATGCGCAGATACAGGTCGAAGCCGACCCCGGCGATGTGGCCGGCCTGCTCGGCGCCGAGGAGGTTCCCGGCGCCGCGGATCTCGAGGTCTTTCAGCGCCACCTGCATGCCGCTGCCGAGGTCGTTGTTGACGGCGATGGTCTCGAGCCGGTCGGCGGCGGTCTCGCTCAGGGGCTTGAGGTCGTCGTAGAGGAAGTACGCATACGCCCGCTCACGCCCTCGGCCGACGCGCCCTCGCAGCTGGTGCAGCTGCGAGAGGCCGTACTTGTCGGCGCGGTCGATGATGATCGTGTTGGCGTTGGAGATGTCCAGGCCCGTCTCGATGATCGTCGTCGAGACCAGCACGTCGCTCTTGCGCTCCCAGAAGTCGTCGACGACCTGCTCGAGCTGGTGCTCGCCCATCTTGCCGTGGGCGACGGCGATGCGCGCCTCCGGCACGAGCTCGGCGAGGTCGGCTGCGACGCGCTGGATCGACTGCACGCGATTGTGCACGTAGAACACCTGCCCCTCACGGAGCAGCTCGCGGCGGATCGCGGCGGCGATCTGCTTGTCGTTGCGCGCGCCGACGTACGACAGGATCGGGTGACGGTCCTCTGGCGGCGTCGCGAGGGTCGACATCTCGCGGATGCCGGTCACCGCCATCTCCAGCGTCCGAGGGATGGGCGTCGCGCTCATCGCGAGGATGTCGACGTTGGTCTTGAGCTTCTTCAGCTGGTCCTTGTGCTCGACGCCGAACCGCTGCTCCTCGTCGATGATGAGAAGGCCCAGGTCTTTGAAGATGACCTTCTCGGTGAGGATGCGGTGGGTGCCGATGACGAGGTCGACGGTGCCGTCGGTGAGCCCCGCGAGGGTGTCGGCGGCCTGCTTGTCGGTCTGGAAGCGCGACAGCGGTCGCACCTTCACCGGGAAGCCTGCGAACCGCTCGGTGAAGGTGTCGAGGTGCTGCTTGACCAGCAGCGTCGTCGGCACGAGCATCGCGACCTGCTTGCCGTCCTGGATCGCCTTGAACGCGGCACGCACCGCGACCTCGGTCTTGCCGAACCCCACGTCGCCCGACAGCAGCCGGTCCATCGGGATGGGCTTTTCCATATCGGCCTTGATCTCGTCGATCGTCTGCAGCTGATCGAGGGTCTCCGCGAACGGGAACGCCTCTTCGAGCTCGCGCTGCCACGGGGTGTCGGGGCCGAAGGCGTGCCCCTTGGCAGCCATCCGCGCCGAATAGAGCTTGACGAGCTCCACCGCGATGTCGCGCACGGCCTTCCGTGCCTTGCCCTTGGCGGCCGCCCAGTCGCTGCCGCCCATCTTCGAGAGCACGGGGGCCTCGCCCCCGACGTACTTCGACAGCAGGTCGAGTTGATCTGTGGGAACGAACAGCTTGTCGCCCGGGTAGCCGCGCTTGCTGGGGGCGTACTCGAGCACGAGGTACTCGCGCTTGCTCTTGACGGGATTGCGACCGCCCGACGACACCTCTCGCTGGGTGAGCTCGACGAAGCGCCCGATGCCATGGGTCGCGTGCACGACGACCTCGCCGGGCTTGAGCTGCAGCGGGTCGACGACGTTGCGCCGCCGCGAGGCGAGCTTCTTGACGACGCGCGTGTCGCCGCCGATCGTGCGGCCGTAGAACTCGCTCTCGGTGAGCACCGCGAGCTTCGCCTCCGGCGACTCGAAACCGCGCTCGAGCGTCGCGGCCACGACGTGCACGACGCCCGGCTCGGGGGCCGTGAGCACCTCGTCGACCCGGCGCGCCGCGATGCCGCGCTCGGAGAGCACGTCGCGGGCACGGTCGACCAGGCCTGCGCCCGACGCCGCCACGACGACCCGCCACCCGTCGGCGACGAGCGCACCGACATGGGCGGTGGCCCCGTCGACGTTGCCCTGGAAAGAGGGCACCGCGGTGCCGGGCACACGCACGACGGCCGCGTTCTCGAGCGCCGCATCGATGTCGATGAGGCCGTCGGCCGCCGCATCCGCCTCCCCTGAGTCGAACGCGGAGAGCCCCCACCACACCTGCTCGCGCTCGCGCGCGGCCGCATGCAGGGCGGGAAGCGTCAGGAAGTCGCCCGAGCCGAGGTCGACGGGAGCGCTCGCCCCCGCCGTCGCCGCGCTCCAGGCCGCCTCGAGGAACTCGCGGTTGGTCTCGCCGAGGGTCATGGCGCGCGTCACCGAACGCTCGGGGTCGAGCAGCGCGATCGCACCGCCGACCGGCAGGTAATCGGCCAGCGACACCACACGGTCCACGAGCGCCGGGGTCAGCGACTCCATCCCCTCCACGGGGATGCCCGCCGTCATCTTCTCGAGCATGCCGGCAAGGCCGGGGAAGGCCGCCTTGAGCTGCTCGGCGCGTTCGCGCACGGATGCCGTGAGCAGCAGTTCGCGGGCCGGCACGAGCTCGACGGTGGCCACAGCCTCGGGCAGCGACCGCTGATCGGCGACCGAGAAGGCCCGGATCTGGTCGACCTCGTCGCCGAAGAACTCGACGCGGCAGGGGTGGTCGGCCACGGGAGGGAACACGTCGAGGATGCCGCCGCGCACCGCGAACTCGCCGCGGCGCGAGACCATGTCGACGCGGTGGTAGGCGAGCTCCACAAGGCGCTCGGTCACGGCACGCAGCTCGTGACCCCTGCCGCCGACGGTGAGGGCGAGCGGCTCGACGTCGGCGAGGCCCGCCGCGAGCGGCTGCAGCGCCGCGCGCACCGATGCCGTGACGACCAGGGGCGACGCGGCGTCCCATCGGGCGATGCGCCGCAGCACATCGAGTCGCTGACCGACCGTCTCGGCGCTCGGGCTCAGCCGCTCGTGCGGCAGCGTCTCCCATGCCGGGAAGTGCAGCACCTCGGCGCCGGGCAGCAGCGCCGAAAGAGCAGGGCCCAGGGCATCGGCGCGGCGGCCGGTGGGAGTGATCGCCAGCAGCACGCCCGGCTTGCCGCCTGCGCGCCGCCGCTCGATGAGGGCCGCCAGCAGCGGTGCGTCCAGGCCCTCGACGAGCGAGAAGTCGCCGTCGCGGGATGCCGCGACCACCGCCTCCCGGAACGGTTCAGCCTGCTCGAGGGCGCGCACGATCCCGGGAACTGTCACCGGACGAGTCTACGCGCCGCCTCTCACACCCGGGGCGCGTGGTGGCGCTGCTGGGCGGCCAGAAGCCCCTCGTCGATGAGCTGCTCGACGGCATCCGCCGCGTCGCCGACGAGGATCGGCAGGTTCTGGCGCTCGGCGGCGCCGAACGGATCGAGCACCCAGTCCGCGGCCTCCTGACGGCCGACGGGCCGCCCGATGCCGACCCGCACCCGCGGGAAGTCGGCGGTGCCGAGCGCCTTGGCGACGTCGCGCACGCCGTTGTGGCCGCCGTGGCCGCCGCCGGTCTTGAGCTTGATCGTGTCGAACGGGATGTCGAGTTCGTCGTGCACGACGACGATGCGCTCGGGGGCGATCCCGTAGAACTTCGCGAGGCCCGCGACGGGGCCGCCGGAGACGTTCATGAACGAGGTGGGCTTGGCGAGGATGAGCTTGGCCGCCCCGGGGCGCAGCCACGTCTCGGCGACCCGCGCGTTCGCCTTGTGCGCCTTGAAGCCCTCGCCGCGGCGGGCGGCGAGCTCGTCGATCACCATCTGGCCGACGTTGTGCCGGGTCGCCTCGTAGCGGGGACCGGGGTTTCCCAGTCCCACGACGAGCCAGGTCTCGGCCATGGTGCTCCTTCCGACGACGGAGCCCGCCACCGCCGGTCAGGCGGCGACGGGCTCCGTCACACGATGAATGCTTACTCGGCGGCTTCGGCCGACTCCTCGGCCTGCGCCTCGGCCACAGCCTCGTCGGCCTCGGCGATCTCCTCTTCGGCGGCCAGCGCGGCGGCGGGCACCGAGACGGCGACGATGAGCAGCTCGGGGTCGGCGACCAGCGCCGCGCCCTTGGGGAGCGTCAGGTCGGCGGCGGTGATGCGAGCGCCCTCTTCGAGGCCCTCGACGTCGACCTCGATGTGCTCGGGGATGTGCGTGGCCTCGACCTCGAGCGCGACCGAGGTGTTGTCGAGGTTGGCGATCGTGCCGGCGAACGACTCGCCCACGACGACGATCGGCACCTCGACCTGCAACTTCTCGCCCTTCTTCACGACGAGCAGATCGATGTGCTCGATGATCTGGTGCACCGGATCCTTCTGCACGTCCTTGACGAGCGCGAGCTGGCTCTTGCCGGCGATGTCGAGCTCGAGGAGGGCGTTGGCGCGACGCAGCAGCAGCGCGACCTGGTGGCCGGGGAGGGCGACGTGCACCGGGTCGGTGCCGTGGCCGTAGAGCACGGCGGGGATCTGGCCGGTCGCGCGCAGGCGACGGGCGTAGCCCTTGCCGAAGTTCTCGCGGAGCTCCGCGGTGACCTTGTTGTCGGTCTCGGTCGACATTCTGATTCTCCTTGCAGGGCACACGGGCCCGGGATGTGGGGTCTGTGGTTCGACTCGAACGCATGCGCGTGAGGAAAGCCGTGAGCCTGCTTCACCGCGTCGATCACGGATGCGCTCGCTCCCTCTCGGGCAGCGGAGGCATCCCTCGCCGAAGTACGATCGTCAAGTCTACCAGCGCCACGCCGGGCGCGCCGACGATGCCCGCAGCCCCACCCGGAGGAACGATGATCGACAGCCAGAC
Source organism: Microbacterium fluvii (assembly GCF_025515205.1). Lineage (GTDB taxonomy): Bacteria > Actinomycetota > Actinomycetes > Actinomycetales > Microbacteriaceae > Microbacterium > Microbacterium fluvii. The sequence goes on from NZ_JAOPFX010000001.1 coordinate 1,536,922, forward strand.
CGCCACCAACATCCTCATGGGCGTCATCGCCCTCATCGCCCTCGGCGGCGTCGTGGGAACGGCCGCCGCGTTCTTCTCGCTGGGTCGCGCCGGCTACCGCAAGGACTGATCCAGCGCCGCCTGCGCGGCCGCGGCGACGCCGTCCACGTCGCGCCAGGCGACGGCGACGCGCACACCCGGCTCATCGGCGGCGAGGTGCTCCCACACGGCCAGCTGCGAGTCCAGCAGCGCCGGTGGCATGAAGTGGTCGCGCGCTCGCATACGCCGCTCCAGCTCGGCCCGCTCGACGTCGAGCTCGACGAAGATCGCCTCGTGCGCCACCGCGAGGATCCGTTCGCGGTAACGCCGGGCGAGCGCCGAGCAGGCGACCACGACGTCGTCGTGTGCGGCCAGGGCGGCTCCCACGAGGTCGAGCCACGGCATCCGGTCGTCGTCGTCGAGCGGCACGCCCGCCGTCATCTTGGCGACGTTCTCCGGCGGATGCAGGTCGTCGGCGTCGATGAAACGCAGGCCCGATCGATTCGCGAGCGCCGCTCCGACGGCGGATTTTCCCGACCCCGAGGGCCCCATCACGACGATGCGCACGTTCAGACTCTAGGCTGGAGGCGACCCCCTCTCGATTCTCTCTGTCAAGGAGTGCGTGTGTCCCAGGCCAACATCGGAGTCGTCGGTCTTGCCGTCATGGGCTCGAACCTCGCTCGCAACCTCGCATCACGCGAGGGCAACACCGTCGCCGTCTTCAACCGCTCGCGCTCGAAGACCGACGAGCTGGTCGCGGCGCACCCGGAGGCGGAGTTCGTGCCCGCCTTCACGTACGACGAGTTCGCGGCGTCGCTGGCCAAGCCCCGCACGGCGATCATCATGGTCAAGGCGGGCGCGGGGACGGACGCCGTCATCGACGCGCTCGTCGACGTCTTCGAGCCCGGCGACATCATCGTCGACGGCGGCAATGCCCTCTTCACCGACACGATCCGCCGCGAGAAGGCCGTGCGCGCCACGGGCATCAACTTCGTCGGCGCCGGGATCTCCGGCGGCGAGGAGGGCGCCCTCACGGGGCCCTCGATCATGCCCGGCGGCTCGGACGAGTCGTGGGTGACCCTGGGGCCGATCCTGCGCTCGATCGCTGCGGTCGCCGAGGGCGAGCCGTGCGTGACGCACGTCGGCCACGACGGCGCCGGCCACTTCGTCAAGATGGTGCACAACGGCATCGAGTACGCCGACATGCAGCTCATCGCCGAGGCCTACGACCTCATCCGCCGCGGCACCGGCAAGAGCCCCGCCGAGATCGCCGACGTGTTCGCCGAGTGGAACCGCGGTGAGCTCGAGAGCTATCTGATCGAGATCACCGCCGAGGTGCTGCGGCAGACCGACGCCGCCACGGGGCAGCCCCTCGTCGACGTCATCGTCGATCAGGCCGGAGCCAAGGGCACGGGAGCCTGGACGGTGCAGACCGCGCTCAACCTGGGCACCCCGGTCTCGGGCATCGCCGAGGCCGTGTTCGCGCGGTCGCTGTCGAGCCACCCCGAGCAGCGCAGCGTCGCGGGCGCGCTCCCCGGCCCCGTCGAGGCGCTCACGGTCGACGACGCCGACGCGTTCATCGAAGACGTGCGGCTGGCCCTGTACGCCTCGAAGATCGTCGCCTACTCGCAGGGCTTCGACGAGATCCGCGCCGGCGCCGCCGAGTACGACTGGTCGATCGACCTGGGCGCGATCGCCAAGATCTGGCGCGGCGGCTGCATCATCCGCGCGCAGTTCCTCAACCGCATCTCCGACGCCTACGCGGCGACCCCGGAGCTTGCGGTGCTCATGACGGCGCCGTACTTCGTCGAGGCGCTCGGGCGCGCACAGGGTGCGTGGCGCCGCATCGTGTCGACGGCCGCGGGCGCCGGCATCCCCGCTCCCGCGTTCGCCTCATCGCTGGCCTACTACGACGGGCTGCGCGCCGACCGGCTGCCGGCCGCCCTCATCCAGGGGCAGCGCGACTTCTTCGGCGCCCACACCTACAAGCGCATCGACCGCGAGGGCACGTTCCACACCCTGTGGTCGGGCGACCGCACCGAGGTCGAGGCAGAAGACACGCACTGACCCTCAGAGCCAGTCGCGCTTCTTGAAGACGACGTAGAGCAGGCTCGAGACCGCGATCATGAGCCCGAGGGCGAACGGGTAGCCCCACGGCTGGTCGAGTTCGGGCATGTAGCGGAAGTTCATGCCGTAGATGCCGGTGATCACCGTGGGGGCGAGGCCGATCGCCGCCCACGACGAGATCTTCTTCACCTGGTCGTTCTGCAGCAGGCTCTGCTCGGTCATGCGGCGCATCGACTCGTTGTTCTGCTGCTCGACGAGGGTCGCGTGCACGGTGAGGGCGGACTCCAGCGTGTGACGGAAGCCGTCGACGCGCTCGACGACATGCTGCGCCCGCTCTCGGCTCAGCCGCAGCGCCTCCGCCCGCAGCGGTGCCTCGCGGTCGGCGACCACCTGCTCGAGCTGCTCGAGCATGTCGACCAGCGGCGTCGTGGCGTGCTGCAGGTCGATGACCTCGCGCTGCAGCGCGAAGATGCGGTGCGAGACCTGCGGCTGCTCGCTCAGCAGCTGCGCCTCGATCTCGTCGATGTCGTTCTCCACGCCGTCGGTGACGGGGCGATACCCATTGATGACCTCTTCGATGAGCGCCCACACGATGCCGTACGACCCCCTGCGGAGCACTTCGGGATGCGTCTCCAGCCGCGCCCGCACGGCGTCGGTGTCGACCGCATCGTCTTCCTGCACCGTGACGATGTAGTCGGGCCCGACGAACAGGTCGACCTCCGAGACCTCCACCGTCTCGGTGTCGTCGTGGTACTGCGCCGGCTGCAGCACGAGGAATGCCATCTCGCCGAACTTCTCCAGCTTGGCGCGCTGGTGTCCGCGCAGGCAGTCGCGCACGGCGAGCGGATGCAGCCGCAGCAGGTCGGCGAGAACCTGCAGCTCCGCCGCATCCGTCCTCCTCAGGCCGATCCAGACGAGCCCGCCGCGCGAGCGTGCCTCGTGGATCGCCGCGAACGGGTCGGATGCGCGCGCGACGAGCTCCCCATCGAGGTAGACCGCGGTGTCGATGACAGACATGTCGCCACCCTACGACCACCTCGATCGCAGACTCACAGCCATCGCATAACATCCCCCATAGGAATCGCATAGCCGGCAGAGCACAATGGTCCCCATGACCGCCACAGCCCCCGCCACCTCCCTGCACCGCCCCGACGGCTCCGCGCTGCGTGTGCTCGTCGTCGACGACGAGCAGATGCTCACCGACCTGCTCTCGATGGCACTGCGGATGGAGGGCTGGGACGTGCGCACCGCGGCGAGCGGCTTCCAGGCGCTGCAGTCGGCGCGCGAGTTCGAGCCCGACGCCATGGTGCTCGACATCATGATGCCCGACCTCGACGGCATGGCCGTGCTGCAGCGGCTGCGCCAGTCGGGCAACGACGTGCCGGTGCTGTTCCTCACCGCGAAGGACTCGGTCGGCGACCGCGTCGCGGGCCTGACCGCCGGCGGTGACGACTACGTCACCAAGCCCTTCAGCCTCGAAGAGGTGGTCGCGCGCCTCCGCGGCCTCATGCGCAGGGCCGGCAGCGCCCTGGCCGACGAGTCGGAGCCGATCCTGCGGGTCGCCGACCTCTCGCTCAACGAAGACAGCCACGAAGTGGAGCGGTCGGGCCGCCAGATCGAACTGACCGCGACCGAGTTCGAGCTGCTGCGCTACCTCATGCGCAACCAGCGCCGCGTCGTCTCGAAGGCCCAGATCCTCGATCGGGTGTGGAACTACGACTTCGGCGGACGCTCGAGCGTCGTCGAGCTGTACATCTCGTACCTCCGCAAGAAGATCGACGCCGGCTTCGAGCCGCTCATCCACACGGTGCGCGGCGTCGGCTACATGATCAAAGCGCCGCAGTGACCTCCGCCACCGCGGAGGCGACGACGCGTCGACCCCGCCGGCGCTGGAGCCTGCAGACCAAGCTCATGATCACGATCACCGGGATCGTGGCGCTGATCCTCATCGCGGTGGGCCTGGCCACCAGCGCGATCCTCGGCAGCATCCTGCAGCAGAACCTGCGCTCGCAGCTGAAGGACACCGCCAATCGCGTGCAGCTGTTCCAGCCCGGCTACCCGATCGACTCGCGCGATGCGGCCACCGTGCTGCAGGAGAGCAGGGTCGAGCAGGGTTTCCTCCTCGTGCTGAGCTCGACCAGCGGTGACCCCACCGGCGCCTACATCGACGCCGACGACGAGGTCGTCGAGCTCACCTCCGCCCAGATCGACCAGCTCGTGGCGGGAGTCGACGACCCCAACGGGAGCGTCGTCGACGTGACGGGCCTGGGCGACTACCTCGTCGCCCCGATCGGGCTGGGCAACAGCAACACCGTGGTGGGGCTGGCCGGCGTGCCGATGAGCGAGATGCGCACGACGATCGCGCAGATCCTCACGACGGTGGGCCTGGTCACCGCGGGCGGCCTCGTGCTGCTGGCCCTCGCGATCGCCGTCGTGGTGCGCGTGAGCCTGCGTCCGCTGCGCTCGGTGGCCGACACCGCCACCCGTGTCGCGGCCATGCCGATGTCGGAGGGCTCCGTCACGATCGCCGAGCGCGTTCCGGCCGATCAGACAGACGAGCACACCGAGATCGGCCGGGTCGGCCACGCTCTGAACACACTGCTCGACCATGTCGACGCGTCGCTGGACGCCCGCCAGCGCAATGAGGAGCGGATGCGGTCGTTCGTGGCCGACGCGAGCCACGAGCTGCGCACGCCCCTCGCCTCGATCCGCGGCTTCTCGGAGCTGTCGCTGCGGGCGCTCCGCCAGCCCGGCGCACAGAGCGCCACCGAGACGACGGAGTCGTCGCTCGAGCGCATCCAGGCCCAGTCGCTGCGGATGACGACGCTCGTGGAGGACCTGCTGCTGCTGGCCAGGCTCGACGAGGGTCAGGAGCTGGTCTACGGCACCGTCGACCTCTCGCAGCTGGCGATCGAAGCCGTCGCCGACGCGCGGCCCGCGGGGCCCGACCACGTGTGGAAGCTCGATCTCGGCGAAGAGCCCGTCGTCATCGCCGGTGACGGCGCACGGCTGCACCAGGTGGTCGCGAACCTGCTCGCCAACGCCCGCACCCACACGCCGGCAGGGTCGGTCGTGACGGTCTCGGTCGCCCGCGACGGGCGCGAGGCGGTGCTGCGCGTGCACGACGACGGCCCCGGCGTCGACCCGGCGATCGCCGACGCGCTGTTCGAGCGCTTCTCCCGCGCCGACCGCTCCCGCGCCCGCAAGACCGGAGGCACGGGCCTCGGGCTGTCGATCGCGAAGGCGATCGTGAGCGCGCACGGCGGCAGCATCCGCGTCGACAGCGTGCAGGGCGACACGACCTTCGAGGTGCGCCTGCCGGCCAGGCCCGCGGTGCCCGGCGCCGATCAGTAGCCGCTGAAGGCGTCGGTGGTCAGTCCGTGTGCGCGCTCGAGCGCGGGGGCCAGGTCGGCGATGAGCCCAGGAGGGCCCGAGATGTAGGCGTGGCGCCGCGCGAGATCGGGAACGGCGCGCTGAAGCGACTCGACGGTCAGCCGCTCGCCCTGCGCCCACGTCCACCGCTCGGGAAGACCCGCCGGCTCGTCGCGGGTGAACACGACGACGGGGATGCCGGCGTCTTCCAGGTCTGAGCGGAAGGCGAGGTCTTCTGCCCCCGACGCGACGTAGACGAACACGACGTCGCGCGCGTCGCCGGCCAGCCGCAGGTGGCGCAGCTGCGAGACGAACGGCGTCACCCCGATGCCGGCGGCGACGAGCACGACGGGTGTCTGGGCGTGACGGGGCAGCACGAAATCGCCCCACACCCCCGTGACCGACAGTTCGGCGCCCGGTGCGGCCTCGGCCAGGGCCTTCTTGTAGGTCGACTGCGACCCCCGGCGCATGGCGATCTTGACGACGGGCAGCTCCTCCGGAGCCGAGACGATGCTGAACTCCCTGCGCGTGCCGCGCGCGTCGGCGTGGGCATGCGGCACCTCGAGCTCGAGGTACTGCCCCGCCTCGAAGCGCAGCATGCGGCTCGCGCGGAACGAGAGCTCCTCGACGCTCGGGGTCAGCTGCTCGCGGCCGATCAGGGTCAGCGTGAGCCTGGCACGGGTCGCGAAGGCGAAGGCGAACGCCACGATGTTGCCGGCGACGACCGCCGCCTCCGGCCCGAAGGTGAGGATGCCCACCGTCAGCGGCCAGCCGGCCAGAAGCCCCACGACGACGGCGACGATGTACTGCTGCCAGCGCCGCGGCGGCTGGGTGAGGGGCTCCGAGAACATGAAGGCCGCGAGGAAGAAGAAGGGCGACGACAGCAGCGCCATCGACACGATCTGCCCGGGCGGCACCGACTGTCCCGCCGACGCGTAGGCGGTGGCGACGCGCAGGGCGTAGACCGGCAGGGCGATCACGAGGAACAGCAGCACGGGGCGCAGCTTGTCGGCGCGGGCGACGACGAGGAACCCGAGCACGATGACGGGCGCGGCAAGGGCGGGCGTGCCCACCCACCAGCCGGCGGCGCCCAGCGCGTAGAGGCCGGAGACCGCCGTCACGATCGACAGCACCGTCGCCCCGAGCGCGGCCGGATTGAGGATGTGCCGACCGCGCCACGCGATGAGGTACTTCGATGCGGATGCGGCGGCGCCCGCGATCGCGATGCCCGCCAGGCCCGCCGGCTCCACCGTGGGGTAGAGCACGAACACCAGAATCAGCGCGGTGATGAGCGACGACTCGTAGCGCCAGACGCGACCCGTGACCCGCTGGCCGATGAGATCGACGACCAGGCACGACACCGCCAGCACGGCGGAGGTGGCCAGGAGCGCGAGCGGAGAAGGCGTCACGAGCTGGAAGAACGAGAGCACGAAGGCGAGCGACTCGAGCCCCACCAGTGCCAGCAGCACGAGGCGATACATCGAGAAGCGGCCGACGAGCGACAGCAGGCGGTTCCAGACGGCAGCGAGGCGAGACATCGTCTTCCAAACTACCGGCCGCAGGTCACTGTGGGGCGAAGACGTCGGCCGTGCAGCCCGGCGACCACTGCACCGCGCCGTCGGTGGTCATGCGCACCCACTGCACGCCCCACAGGTGCGCGAGAGCCGGTCCCCCGTCGAAGAACAGGGCGGTGGCCGCAGCATCCGCCGTCATGGCATCTGCCGCCAGCGCCCACGTCGCCGCGAAGGCGCGCACCGGCTCGCCAGTGCGCGCGTCGAGCACGTGGTGGAGCCCCTCGCCCCACGCGCGGCGATTCACCGCGGAGGCGCACAGGGCGGCATCCGTCACCTCCCACACGCCGATCGCGCGCCGCGTGTCGAAGGGGTGCTCGAGCGCGATGCGCTCGGTGCGCCCCCGCACCGCGATGTCGCCGCCCGCGTCGACCGTGACGGCGCCTCCGAGGTGCGCCGCGACGGCATCGGCGACGAGGTCGACCAGCCGCCCCTTGCCCAGTGCGCCGACATCGATCGTCGCGGCCGCGCGCAGCGCGAGCCGCCCGCCAGACCACGAGAGCACGTCGCGCCAGTCGGCAGGCGCCGGCTGCGCACCGCTGTCGACGAGCCGGTACTGCGCGTCGTAGCCCCGGCGGGCGAGCGCGTCTCCGACGAGCGGATTGACAGCGCCGCCTGTCGCCTCGTCGAGGGCGAGATACAGCTCGAGCATCGCGGCGGCGTCAGCGGGAGCGTCGACCTCTCCCCCGGCAGCCGCGAGGCGGGAGACGACGGAGTCGCCTCGGAACCGCGACCACTCCCGATCGAACCGATCGATGATGGCCGCCACCGCGGTGCGCGTGTCGAAGGGGAGCTCGCCGTCCGTGTCGATCTGCCAGCGCGTGCCGATGGCATCGAAGCGCCACACGGCAGGGCTCGGGGTCATGCCGCCGCTTCGGCCTTGATCGTCTCGAGCGCCGCGTTGAACCCGCCGCTGGTCAGCGAGGATCCGGCCACCTTGCTCACCGCGAGATCGTCGATGTCCTTGCCCACGACGACGTCGGCGACGCCCCCGATGAAGGCCTCCTGGTACTGCTGGGACTGCGGGCTCTTCGCGTCGCCCGACACCTGCACGTCGGTGACGACGTCGCCTTCGAGGGTGAGGGTGACGCTGATCGTCTCGCTCTGTCCGCCGCCGTCGACGTAGGTGCCGTCCGCCGTGTAGGTGCCGTCGGCGTAGTCGCCTGTAGCGGTGGAGTCGGTCGTCGACGAGTCGCTCGTGTCAGCCGTCGCCGCGGTCGACGGCGCCGTCGTCGCGGCGGTGTCGTCGGTCGTGTCCGTCGTGTCGGCGGCGCCGGCGGAGCACCCCGCGAGCACGATGACCCCCGCGACGCCGACGAGGGCGGCGGAGGCGCGGACGGGTCGGGGGGCGGCCTGGATGCGGTTCATGCGGTCCTCCTGGTGCGGCTCGGCTGGATGGCCCACGCTATGCGGGCACCTCTGCGATCCTCCAGGAGCAGCCTATGAACCGGCTTTGAGCGCGGCCGCCTCGCGTGCTCGGAGCACCGCCTTGAGCGCCTCGACCGCGAAGAAGATCACGATCGACAGCAGGATCGGGACGATCCACGACTGGGCGCCGATGGGCGCCGACTCGAAGAGCACGTTCATGAAGGGCACATACGTGAACGCGAGCTGGAGCACCAGGAGCCCCGCGGAGCAGATCCAGATCATCCGGTTGCCGCGGAACACATCGACGGTGATGCTCGAGCGCCCCATGAAACGGGCGTTGAAAAGGAACGCGAGCTGACCCAGCGCCAGCATGAGGACTGCCTCGGTGCGCGCGTAGACCAGGTCGGCGCCGATCGCCAGCTGCGTGTAGAACAGTCCCATCGTCGCGGCCGCGATGATCGCCGACACCATGAGCACGAAGCCCAGCTCGCGCCCGTCGATGATCGGTCCACCCGTCTTGCGCGGCGGACGCGACATGATGCCGCGCTCGGCCGGCTCGTAGGCGAGGGCCAGCGACAGGGTGACGGCCGTGATCATGTTGATCCACAGCACCTGCACGCTGGTCAGCGGCAGAGTGAGGCCGAAGACGACCGCGATGAGGATCACGAGCGATTGCGCGCCGTTGGTGGGCAGGATGAAGACGATCGACTTGCGCAGATTGTCGTAGATGCGCCGTCCCTCGTGGATGGCGCTGCGGATGGTGGCGAAGTTGTCGTCGGCCAGCACGATCTCGGCGGCCTCTTTGGTGGCCTCCGTGCCCTTGATGCCCATCGCGATGCCGACGTTCGCGCGCGTGAGCGCGGGGGCGTCGTTGACGCCGTCGCCGGTCATCGCGACGATCTCGTCGTGTGCCTGGAGCGCCCGCACGATGCGGATCTTGTGCTCTGGACTCGTGCGGGCGTAGATGTCGACGTCGCGAACGATCTGGGTGAGCTGGTCCTGACTGAGGGCCTCGAGTTCGGCGCCCGTGAGCACCCGGGGGTTCTCGCCGCTGACGATGCCCATCTCCCGGCCGATCGCGAGTGCCGTGCCGGCGTGGTCGCCCGTGATCATCTTGACCGCGACACCGGCGTGATGACAGTCGGCGATCGCATCGATGGCTTCGGGCCGCGGCGGATCGACGATGCCCCAGAGCCCCAGGAACTCGAGGTCGTGCAGGTCGTCGATCTCGACGCCGTCGGTGTCGGAGCCCACGGGGCGACGGGCGGCGGCGAGCACGCGCAGGCCTTCGGAGCTGAGCTCGTCGATCGCACCCTCCCACCGCACGATGTCCAGGGCCTCCGGCCCGCCGGCACCGCGCTGCGACGCCGATCGCTCCAGCAGCCGGTCGGGGGCGCCCTTGACGAGGATCGCGCGCGAGCCGTCGGCACCCTGGTTGAGGGTCGCCATGAACTTGTTGGCCGAATCGAAGGGCACGACGGCCACCCGCTTCGAGCCGTCGGCGCTCGCGCCGCCCTTCATCGCGACGACCTTGAGCGCGCCCTCGGTGGGCTCGCCCACCAGGGTCCACAGCTGCGGCGCGCCGGCATCGCTTCGGACGATGTGCGCGTCGTTGCAGAGGGTCGCCACCGCCAGCACCGCGGCCAGGTCGCCTCCGGCCGTCCCCGCTCGCGCGACGATCTCGCCGTCGGGGTCGTAGCCGAGACCTGTCACGTCATAATCGGCGACGGGAGTGACGACACGGCGCACCGTCATCTCGTTCTTGGTGAGCGTGCCGGTCTTGTCGGAGCACACCGTCGTGACCGACCCCAGCACCTCGACTGCGGGGAGCTTGCGGATGATCGCGTGGCGGCGGGCCATCTGCTGCACGCCGAGCGCGAGTGTGATCGTGACGAGTGCGGGAAGGCCCTCGGGGATCGCCGCGACGGCGAAGCCGATCGCCGCCGAGATGAGGTCGTCGAACGGCATCTGATGCAGGAATCGGCCGATCATGAGCATGACGGCGGCCATGCCCAGGATGATGATCGTCAGCAGCTTGCCGAACTGGTCGAGCTGGCGGGTCAGCGGCGTCGCGAGCGCGCCCGCCTCGTCGGCGAGGGTCTGGATCTTGCCGATCTCGGTCGTCACGCCCGTGCCTGTGACGACGCCGCGGCCCTGACCGGCGGCCACGATCGTGCCGGAGAAGGCCATCGACGATCGGTCGCCGACGCCGGCGTCAGGGTCGACCGCGTCGAGCGACTTCGACGCCGGCACCGATTCGCCCGTCAGCGCCGACTCGTCGATGCGCAGCTGGAAGGTCTGCGTGAGCCGTACGTCGGCGGGCACCCGGTCTCCCGGCATGAGCCGCACGATGTCTCCGGGGACGAGGTCGGCGGCGGCGACGGTGGCCCACCCGCCGTCGCGGCGCACGCTGGCGTCAGCCGAGAGCATCGCGCGGATGCCCGCGAGCGCCTTCTCGGCCCGACCTTCCTGGATGTACCCGATGATCGCGTTGATGATGACGACCGCCATGATGACCCAGAAGTCCAGCCAGTCCCCCATGACGGCCTTGATCACCGCGGAGGCCAGCAGGATGTAGATCAGAACGTCGTTGAAGTGCGACAGGAAGCGCACGATCGCGGGCTTGCGTTTCGGCTCGGGGAGCTGATTCGGCCCCACCACCTCGAGTCGCTCTCGCGCCTCGTCCGAGGTCAGCCCCGACGTGCTCGAGTGCAGCGATGCGAGCGCGTCGTCGACGTCGCGCGCGTGGGGGCGGACGAGCGTGAGATCCGCATCGGTGAGCTGAGCTGCCATGAGTCCTCCGAATCCGATGCCGTCAGGCTAGTGGTCAGGCGGCCCCGTCGAACATGCTGGTGACCGATCCGTCTTCGAACACCTCGCGGATCGCGCGCGCCAGCAGGGGCGCGATCGGCAGGATGGTCAGCGTTGGGAAGCACTTCTCCTCGGGCAGCGGCACCGTGTCGGTGACGACGACCTCGTCGATGGCCGGGCTCTGCAGGCGCTGCGCTGCCGGATCGCTGAAGATCGCGTGGGTCGCCGCGACGATGACCCGCTCGGCCCCGTTGGCCTTGAGCGCTTCTGCCGCCTTCACGATCGTGCCGCCGGTGTCGATCATGTCGTCGACGAGCAGGCAGACGCGACCGGCGACCTGACCGACGATCTCGTTGACGGTGACCTGGTTGGCGACGTTCGGGTCACGACGCTTGTGGATGATGGCCAGCGGCGCGCCGAGGCTGTCGGACCACTGATCGGCGACGCGCACCCGGCCGGTGTCGGGCGAGACCACGGTGAGCTTCTCCCGGTCCTCGGGCGAGAGGGTGCGCTCGAAGTAGTCCAGCAGCACGGGCTTGGCGAAGAGGTGATCGACGGGGCCGTCGAAGAAGCCCTGGATCTGCGCCGCGTGCAGATCGACGCTCATGACGCGGTCGGCGCCGGCGGTCTTGAGCAGGTCGGCCACCAGACGCGCGCTGATGGGCTCTCGTCCGCGGCCCTTCTTGTCCTGGCGGGAGTAGGGGTAGTACGGCGCGACGACCGTGATGCGCTTCGCCGAGGCGCGCTTGGCGGCGTCGAGCATGATGAGCAGCTCCATGAGCCACTCGTTGACGGGCGGGCCGAACGACTGGATCAGAAAGGCGTCGCATCCGCGGATCGAGACCTCGAAGCGGGTCAGGATCTCGCCGGAGGCGAAGGTGCGGTGCTCGGTCGGAACCAGCTCGGTGCCGATCGCCTCCGCCACCTGCCGTGACAGCTCGGGATGCGAGCTCCCCGACGCGATGACCAGTCGCTTCTTGGTCTTCGCCACCACGCCGGGCGCGATGTCGTGTTCGCGATCCAGGTCAACCGTCTTGCTCTTGCGTCCCATCGTCCGCTTTCTGTGACGACCCGGCCTGCGCCGCAGCCTGCGCCGCGCCTGTTCCCGGTCTGTTCTTCTCGACCCACCCCTCGATGTTGCGCTGAGGGGCCACGCTCAGAGCGAGGGCACCGGCGGGCACATCCTTGCGGATGACCGCTCCGGCACCGGTCTTCGCTCCATCTCCGATCCTAACCGGCGCGACGAACACGTTGTGCGAGCCGGTGTGCACCTCGTCGCCGATCTCGGTGCGGTGCTTGGCGAGGTCGTCGTAGTTCGCCGTGATCGCCCCGGCGCCGAGGTTGACGTGCGCGCCGATCGTGGTGTCGCCGATGTACGACAGATGCGGAACCTTGCTGCCGGCGCCGATCGTGGAGTTCTTGGTCTCGACGAACGTGCCGATCTTGCCGGAGGCTGCGAGCACGGTTCCTGGGCGCAGGTACGCGAAGGGCCCCACCGTCGCGCCGGCGCCGATGACGGCGAGCGTCGCATCGGTGCGCTTGACCGTCGCGCCCTCCCCCACCTCGCAGTCGACGAGCGTCGTGTCCGGGCCGATGACCGCGCCGGCGGCGACCGCCGTCGAGCGCAGGATCTGCGTGTTCGGCAGCACCGTGACATCGGGCGCGAGCGTCGCGGTGACATCGATCCACGTCGTCGCGGGGTCCACGATCGTCGCGCCCTCGAGCTGCCACCGCCGCACGGTGCGGGCATTGAGCAGTCGTCCGGCCTCCGACAGCTGCGCGCGGTCGTTGACCCCCAGCGTCAGCGCGACGTCGCGGACGACGGATGCCGCCACCACCCGGTCCGCCGAGCGCAGGAGCCCGACGACATCGGTGAGGTACTTCTCGCCCTGCGCGTTGTCGGTTCCCACCAGCGACAGCTGGGTTCGCAGCGAGGCCGCCTGGAAGACGTAGACGCCGGCGTTGACCTCCGTCACCGCCGCTTCCACCGGGGTGGCGTCCTTCTGCTCGACGATGCGCGCGACGGTGCCGTCGGCGTCGCGGAGGATGCGCCCGTACCCGGTCGGGTCGTCGAGCACGGCCGTCAGCAGCGTGGCCGCGGCCGCCGAAGCGCGGTGGTCGTGCACGAGGGCCTCGAGGGTCTGCGCGTCCAGCAGCGGCACGTCGGCGCTCAGCACCAGCACGTCGCCGTCGAAGTCGGGCACCGCCGTCAGCGCCACCTCGACGGCGCGACCGGTGCCGGCGATCTCGTCCTGGTCGACGACGACGACCTCGGGGGCCACGCCCAGCACCGCGTCGGCGACCTGATCGCGCTCATGCCGCACGACGACGACGACGTGCGCGGGCGCGAGATCGCGCGCCGTGTCGAGCACGTGGCCCACGAGGGGCCGGCCGCCGATGCGGTGCAGCACCTTCGGCAGCGCCGACCGCATCCTGGTTCCCTGCCCCGCGGCGAGGATGATGACGGCCAGGGACTCGTCGATGCGCGTCTCAGTCATGCTCCGCCGCCAGGATTCGAACCTAGACCTCACAGCTCCAAAGGCTGTCGTGCTGCCATTACACCACGGCGGACCGCGGCCGGATCGGGCCGCCCCTCAAGTCTGCCAGGCCGGGGCGCCGGTTCCGGCCACCGCGATCATCGGGGCGGCCGATGCGCGCCGGAGAGATCGCCCACGGCGATAATGGGCACGTGCCGCACCATTCCGACGAGGTCGACCGCATCGTCGAGGCCTGGCTCGCCCAGCGACCCGACCTCGACTTCTCTCCGCTGGAGGTGCTCTCACGCGTCGACCGGCTCTCGCGCCACCTCGACCGCGCGCGCAGGGAGGCGTTCCGCCGCAGCGAGCTCGAACCGTGGGAGTGGGACGTGCTGTCCGCGCTCCGCCGGGCCGGGGAGCCCTACCGCCTGAGCCCGAAGCAGCTGCTGCAGCAGACCCTCGTCTCCAGCGGCACGATGACCAATCGGATCGACCGCCTGGTCGGGCGCAGGCTCGTGCGCCGCGAAGCCGACCCCGACGACGGGCGCAGCATCCTGGTGATCCTCAGCGAAGACGGGCGGGTGCGCGTCGATGCCGCCATCACGCGTCTCGTCGACGCCGAGGCGGCGCTGCTGGGGTCGCTGTCCAAGAGCGACCGCGAGCGGCTGGCCGCGCTGCTGCGCAAGCTGAGCCTCAGCTTCGGGGTGTGACGGACCTCAGTCGAGCTGCTCGGTGATCTCGAACCACCGCGTCTCGGCCTCGTCGCGCTCGGTCTCCAGCGCCCCGATGCGCTGCATCTCGGCGCCGAGGCCCACATAGTCGGACTGGTCGTGATCGGCCAGCGCCGCGCGGGCCGTCGAGATCTGCGCCTCGAGCTTCTGCATGCGCCGCTCGAGGGCTGCGAGCTCCTTCTGCGCGGCGCGCAGCTCGGCGCCGGAGAGACCGGTCGAGACCGGGGCGGATGCCGTCGGCGCTGCCGCGTGGGCCTCGTCGAGGGCGCGCAGCCGCAGGTATTCGTCGACGCCGCCCGGAAGGTGCCGCAAGCGCCCGTGCAGGATGGCGAACTGCTGGTCGGTGACCCGCTCGAGGAAGTAGCGGTCGTGCGAGACGACCAGAAGGGTGCCGGGCCACGTGTCGAGCAGGTCTTCGAGGGCCGCGAGCATGTCGGTGTCGAGGTCGTTGGTGGGCTCGTCGAGGATCAGCACGTTGGGCTGGTCGAGCAGGATCAGCAGCAGCTGCAGTCGCCGCTTCTGCCCTCCGGAGAGGTCTTTCACGGGTGTGGACAGCTGCGCGCTGGAAAAGCCCATGCGCTCCAGGAGCTGCCCCGGGGTCAGCTCGGTCGCCTTCGATCCGGTGCCGAACGAATAGGTCGTGCGCAGTCGCCCGATCACCACCCGCACCGGGTCGTCGAGATGCGCGTCGAGCTCGTCCATCCGCTGAGTGAGGGTCGCGACCTTGACGGTCTTGCCCCGCTTGACCCGCCCGCTCGTGGGCTCGACGGTGCCGGCGATGAGCCCGAGGAGCGTCGACTTGCCGGCGCCGTTGACGCCCAGCACGCCCGTGCGCTCGCCAGGGGCGATGCGCCATTCGACGTCGCGCAGCACCTCACGCGCGGGGTCGGCCCCGACCGGAGGGTAGGTGACGCCCGCGTCGAGCAGGTCGACGACGTCTTTGCCCAGCCGCGAGACGGCCAGCGACTGCAGCTCGGTCTTGTCGCGGATCTCGGGCACGTCGGCGATGAGGGCGTTGGCCGCATCGATGCGGAACTTGGGCTTGGAGGTGCGGGCCGGAGCGCCGCGGCGCAGCCACGCGAGCTCTTTGCGGGCGAGGTTCTGCCGACGCGCCTCGATCGAGGCCGCCTGCCGGTCGCGTTCGACCCGCTGCAGGATGTAGGCCGCATAGCCGCCGTCGAACGGCTCGACGATGCGGTCGTGCACCTCCCACGTGCGTGTGCACACCTCGTCGAGGAACCAGCGGTCGTGCGTGACGACAAGAAGGCCGGCCGCGTTCGCGGCCCAGCGCGTCTTCAGGTGGGCCGCGAGCCACGCGATGGCCTCGACGTCGAGGTGGTTGGTCGGCTCGTCGAGCATGATGACGTCGTCGTCGCGCACCAGGAGCGCCGCCAGTGCCACCCGTCGGCGCTGCCCGCCCGAGAGCGTGTCGACCTGGGCGTCCCACGGGATGCCGCCGAGCAGCCCCGCGATCACGTCGCGCACGCGAGCGGAGCCCGCCCACTCGTGCTCCGGGGTGTCGCCGACGACCGCCTCGCCCACGCTCCGGCCGCTCTCGAGGGTGTCGGCCTGGTCGAGCACGCCGACCCGCACGCCTCCTCGGACCGTGACGCGCCCCGCGTCGGGCTCGAGCCGCCCGGCGAGCATCGCCATCAGGCTCGACTTGCCGTCGCCGTTGCGGCCCACGATGCCGATGCGGTCGCCCTCGTCGACGCCCAGCGAGACGGAGTCGAAGACGATGCGGGTGGGGAACTCGAGATGCAGGGCTTCGGCCCCGAGAAGATGCGCCATGTCCCTACCAGGGTAGGCGCTCGGCCGCCGCGGCCCGCTCAGTACCAGTAGCTCAGCCGAGGGGCGCGGTGCCACGAGAAGGCGGATGCCGTCGCCTCGACATCGTCAGAGCGCAGCCGCCCCGCCGCCGCCAGGGCGATCGCCGACACTCCGCCGAGATACAGCGCCGACAGCTCGGCGGTGCCCAGGCTCACCCCGACCGCGTCCGTCGGCGCGTCGCCGGTGAGCGGATCGACGGATGCGGCGCCCTCGGCGTCGATGCGCAGCAGGAATCTGCCCCCGCCGATCCCCAGCGGGTCGTGCACGTCGAGGGCGAAGACCCCCGGCCGCGCGTAGCGGCGCGCGGTGAGCGCCGCGGGCACATCGAGGATCCGCACGTAGTGGTGGTCGGTGACCGTCACCGTCGCCGCCCGCTGGTCGGCGATCATCCACAGGAGCGCCTCGTCGACGGCGAGCTCTCCTGCACGCACCTCGGCGACGAGGTCGAGCTGCAGCAGGAACCGCCACAGCGCCGCGGAGGCGTCGTCCGTCTCGGCCATGAGCGCCGCGACCTCCACCGTCCACTTCGTGAAGTCGTCGTGGTTCTCGCTCAGCGTGTACAGGGCGACGCCGCGCACCGCGCCCTCGGCATCGGTGTACTGCACGGCGCGGAGCTTGCCCGCCTCTTCGGCATCCGGCCGCGTCCGTGCGAATCCGTCCCAGTGGCCGGGGGGGAACCGACAGCTCGCCGGGGCGCGAGGGGCGCAGCCGCTCGTGCACCGCAGGGGCGACCTCGCGCCAGCGCTCGCGCGAGATGAAGTCCACCCGCCCTGCCGGCTCCGGCCCGACCCATCCGGCTCGGCGAGCCTCGATGCGCCAGCTCGCCCCGGCCGCCGCCGGTGCGAAGCCGTAGCGGCCGTAGAGGGTCGACTCGCTCACGGTGAGGGTCGCGATCGGCACGCCCACCGCCGCGGCGTGACGCAGCTCGCCCTCCATCATGGCGCGGGCGATGCCGCGGCGGTGGTGGGTGGGGGCCACGGTGACCGAGCTGACGGCGCACGCGGGCACGATCGCACCGCCGGGGACCGTGAGCTCGGCCACCCACGACGCGAACGTGCCGACGGGCGTCTCGGGTTCGGGCGCCGTCGTGTCGAACACGCCGATCAGCCGGCGGTAGCCGAGCCGCTCGTGCGCGGCGTCGCGCTGCACCTGAGTGCGCTCGCCGCCGAGAAAGCCCCTCGTCATCGCCTCGAGCCACCGGTCGAAGGCCGCGCGGTCGTCGTGGGGCACGGTGCTCAGGTCGAGCCCGCGCTCCGCGAGCGCCGTGCGGGCGGCGGCATCGGCGGGCGCGCGCAGATGCGCGGCGACGACGGTCTCCGAGTCTTCATCGTGCGACATGATCTTCTCCGTTCAGCCGGCCATGACGCGCGCGCCGGCCACCGGACCGTGCACGTGCAGCGAGCGGTATCCGGTCGCCGTCAGCGTCACCTGAAGTTCCAGGGCAGACTCGGCGTCGGCGGTCAGCAGCGCGAGGGTCGGCCCCGACCCCGAGACGATGCCCGCCAGCGCGCCCGAGCTCTCCGCCGCCTCGAGCGGCTCGCGCAGATCGGGGCGCAGCGACAGCGCCGCGGCCTGCAGGTCGTTGCGCACGTACTCGGCCAGCGCGACCGGATCCCCCGCGCGCAGCGCGTGCAGCACTCCGGCGTCGACGGTGGGCACCTCGGGGGCGGGGCCGATGTCGGTGCGGGCGCGCAGGTCGTCGAGGTGCCGGTAGACCTCGGGCGTCGAGAGTCCGTGCTCGCTCGTCACGATGACCCAGTCGAAGCGCCCCTTCGCGAGGGCAGGGCTGAGCTGGTCGCCGCGGCCGGTGCCGACGGCCGTGCCGCCCATGAGCGCGAACGGCACATCGGCGCCCAGTCGCGCCGCCAGCCGATGCAGCCCCTGCGTGCCGAGGTCGCCGCCCCACAGCGCATCGCACGCCACGAGGGCGGCAGCAGCATCCGCCGAGCCTCCGCCCATGCCGCCGGCGACCGGCACGTGCTTGACGATCTCGAGGTGCACGCCGCCGTCGTGGCCGAGCTCCCTGGCGACCAGACGCGCCGCGCGCAGGGCCAGATTGCGGTCGTCCTGCGGCACGCCGGCGGTGTCGACGGACCCCGAGACCGACACCGTGAAATCGTCGCCCGGCTGCGCCCAGACGTCTTCGTAGAGCGAGACGGCCTGATAGGCCGACGCGACGTCGTGGTAGCCGTCGCTGTGCACCCCGCCGACCTCGAAGAACACGTTGAGCTTTCCCGGGGCGCGAACGTGCACGCGAGGAGGCGTGGCGGGAAGCGTCACCGGGTCGTCGATTCGGCCCACAGGTCGACGTCGAGGTCCACGCCGTCTGCGAGCGCGTCGATCTGCTCGAGCTCTTCGGTGGTCAGCGCGGGGCCGTCGAGAGCCGCGAGGTTCTCGTCGAGCTGATCGGGCCGCGAGGCGCCGATGAGCGCGGAGGCCACCACGCCGTCGCGCAGCACCCACTGCAGCGCGAGCTGGGCGAGGGTCTGACCGCGCTCCTTGGCGATGACGTCGAGCCCGCGCAGCGTCGCCAGGCCCTTCTCGGAGACGCGACGCTGCGGCAGCGACGCGCGCTGCTGCGCACGCTGCGCCGTACCGTCGCCGAGGTACTTCTCGGTCAGCAGGCCCTGCGCCAGCGGGGTGAAGGCGATGGCCCCCATCCCCTCCTGCCGCAGCACACCGGTGAGACCGTCTTCGACCCAGCGGTTGAGGATCGAGTACGAGGGCTGGTGGATCACCAGCGGGGTGCCGAGGTCGCGTGCGACGGCCGCCGCGACGGCGGTGCGCTCGGCGCTGTACGACGAGATGCCGACGTACAGGGCCTTGCCCTGGCGCACGAGGGTGTCCAGGGCCCCCACGGTCTCTTCGATCGGGGTGTCGGGGTCGACGCGGTGCGAATAGAAGATGTCGACGTAGTCGACGCTCATGCGCTTCAGCGACTGCTCGCAGCTGGCGATGAGGTACTTGCGCGAGCCGTTGTTGCCGTAGGGACCGTGCCACATGTCGTAGCCGGCCTTCGACGAGATGATGAGCTCGTCACGGCACGGCGCGAAGTCCTCGCGCATCATCCGGCCGAAGTTGGTCTCGGCCGACCCGTACGGCGGGCCGTAGTTGTTGGCCAGGTCGAAGTGGGTGATGCCGCGGTCGAAGGCGTGGCGCAGCAGTGCACGCTGGCTGTCGAACGGGATGTTGTCGCCGAAGTTCCACCACAGGCCGAGCGAGATGGGAGGCAGCAGCAGCCCGGAGGCGCCGACGCGGCGATAGGTGGCCTGATCGTAGCGATCGGATGCGGCGGCGTAGGGCCGGAGGAGGTCTCCCCCGCGGGACAGGTACGGCGAATCGGTCACGTTCCGAGCGTATCGGCCGCGCGCGCGATGCGCTGGAAGTCGGAGACGTCGAGCTCTTCGCCGCGTGCCGTGGGGGCCACCCCTGCCGCCTCGAGCACGGCGGACGCCGTCGCCGCCGAGCCGCCGAGCAGGCCGGAGAGCCCTTGGCGCAGCATCTTGCGCCGCTGCTGGAAGGCGGCGTCCACGACGCGGAAGGTGCGGCGCCGCTCGTCGTCGTCGCCGCGGGCCACGGCATCCCGTTCGAAGGCGACCAGGACGCTGTCGACGTTGGGCACCGGCCAGAACACCTGCCGCGAGACGGTTCCGGCCAGTCGCCATGGCCCGTACCACGCGGCCTTGACGCTGGGCGCGCCGTAGATCTTCGACCCGGGGGCGGCGGCGAGGCGCTCGCCGACCTCGGCCTGCACCATCACGACCCCGCGCTGGAGCGACCCGAACGTCTCGAGGAAGTGCAGCAGCACCGGCACGCTCACGTTGTAGGGCAGGTTCGCCACGAGCACGGTCGGGTCGCCCGGCAGCTCGGCGACCCGCAGCGCGTCGGCGTCGACGACCGTGAGGGCGCCCCCGGCGACCCCGTGGGCAGCGGCGGTCGACGGCAGCCGTTCGGCGAGGCGGTGGTCGATCTCGACGGCGGTCACCGCAGCGCCCGTCTCGAGGATCGCGAGGGTCAGCGAGCCCAGGCCGGGCCCCACCTCGACGACCCGCTCGCCGGCCTGCACGCCGGCCACGTGCACGATCTTGCGCACCGTATTGGCGTCGACGACGAAGTTCTGCCCGAGCCTCTTGGTGGGGGTGACGTCGAGTTCAGCGGCGAGCGCGCGGATCTCGGCGGCGCCGAGCAGGGAGACGGGCATGGCCTCCACAGTACCCACCGGGCTGCGCGCGATCGTCCAGCCAATCGTCACGCAGCGTTCACACGCGCGGAACACCGCGGATGCGCCGCGGCGCGCATGCTGGTCTCGGGAAGGGCGGCGGGTCGGTCGTCGCCTTCGCACACAGGTGTCGCACTCACCTGTGCGGCGCTGATCATCTGATCCGGGGGGACAGGATGACGATCCCAGCAGAGGCTCGAACCCATCTGACGAGATTCGATCGCAACGGGCGCACCGTGCGTGTGAGCGAGACCTCGGCCCTGTTCGTGCTCGTCTCGGTGCTCGCGACGCTCGGGGTCGTCGCCTACGCGCTGTTCCTGCTCGACCCGAGCCACCGCGGCGACCTGCTCCCCTACGGCCTGGTGATCGTCGCCGAATCGGTGCTCGTCGTGCAGGCGCTGCTGTCGATGTGGACGATCCTCTCGTCGGGATACGAGCCGCGCGACTTCCCCTATCACGAGGCCAGGCGCACGCTGATGCCCGCCGCCGATCTCGGCGACGACACGATGCGACTGGGCGCGGACGATCTGCTCGTCGACGTGTTCGTCACGGTGTACGGCGAAGACATCGACACGGTGCGCCGCACCGTCGCGGCGGCCGTCGCGATGCGCGGCGCGCACCGCACGTGGGTGCTCGACGACGGCCGATCGGATGCGGTGAGGGCGGCAGCCGAGCAGCTCGGCGCCTGGTACATCCGCAGGCTCAGCCCCAACGGGGCCAAGGCCGGCAACATCAACCACGCGCTGTCGGTGGCCAAGGGCGAGTACTTCGCCGTGTTCGACGCCGATTTCGTGCCCGATCCGGAGTTCCTCGTCGAGACCGTGCCGTTCTTCATCGACGGCAACGTCGCGTTCGTGCAGACGCCGCAGGCCTACGGCAACCTGCACACCGTCATCGCCAGGGGCGCGGCGTTCATGCAGACGGTATTCTACCGCTTCGTGCAGCGCGGCCGCAATCGGTTCAATGCGGCCTTCTGCGTGGGCACCAACGTGATCTTCCGCCGGGCCGCGATCGACGAGATCGGCGGCATGCACACCGACTCGAAGTCGGAAGACGTGTGGACGGCGCTCACCCTGCACGAGCACGGCTGGCGCTCGGTCTACATCGCCGACATCCTCGCCGTCGGCGAGGCCCCCGAGACGATCGAGGCCTACAGCAAGCAGCAGCTGAGGTGGGCGACCGGCGGCTTCGAGATCCTGCTCACCCACAACCCGCTGAGCCCCCGGCGGCGCCTGACCGGCGATCAGCGCGTGCAGTACTTCGTCACCGCGACCTTCTACCTCACCGGCATCTGCCCGCTCCTGCTGCTGCTCGTGCCCCCGCTGGAGATCTACTTCGACCTGCGCCCGATGAACCTCACGATCACCCCGGTGACGTGGCTGCTGTACTACGCGGGGTTCTATGTCCTGCAGATTGTGCTCGCCTGGTTCGTCGTGGGCTCGTTCCGCTGGGAGACGCTGACGCTTGCCACCGTGTCGTTCCCGATCTACGCGAAGGCGCTGTGGAACGTCGTGTGCGGACGAGACGTCGGCTGGCACGTCACCGGGTCTGGGTCGACCCGATCGCCGTTCGAGTTCATCGTGCCGCAGGTGCTGTTCTTCGTCTTCCTCGCACTCACCTCCGTCGTCGCGATCTGGCGCGACGTGCAGAACGGCACACTGACCCTCGCCACCGCGTGGAACGTGACCAACACCGCGATCCTGGGAGCCTTCGTCGCGACCGCCCTGCGCGAGGGGCGGGCGGTGCGGAGGGCGGCGGCGCCGCCGGCCGCCGCCGCGCCGCCCGCGCCTACGACGATCGTCGCGCGCCCCCTGCCGCGCATTCCGGCGCCGGTCCCGGCGCTCACCGCGACGCGCCTGATCGACGACGCTCCGCGCTCCCGCGCCGCCGCCCGAGCGGTCGCCGCCGGTGGAGGTGCGCGATGACGTGGGCCGGCCGCATCCGCCTCGCCGTGGGGCTTCTCGTCGTGTTCGCCGTCGTCGGCGCGTGCACGCTCGTGTTCACCCAGCGCCAGACCAGGGCCGACAGCGTGAGTGCCGCCATGACCGCCGATGCGTTCTCGCTGGGCAGCGTCTATGCGGGCACGGTCGTCGATCAGAACGTCTCGGCGGGCGACACCGTGGCGCAGGGCGACACGCTGTTCACGGTGCGCAGCCCGCAGCTCGCCCGTGATCTCGAACAGAAGGCGATCACCGCCGACGACCTCGGCGTGCCGGTCGACGACGACGGCACCTACGAGGTCGTCGCGAGCGTCGACGGCGTCGTCGCCGAGGTGCTGGCGCCCGCCGGCGACTTCGTGCAGGCCGGAGAGCTGCTGGCGACGATCGACCAGGCCGGTTCTCTGGCCGTGGCGGCGCAGTTCCAGCTGACCGCCCGCGACTACGGCAGGGTCGAGGCCGGCAGCACGGTGGAGCTGCTGCTGCCGGACAACCGGCGCATCTCGGGCCGCGTCGCCGAGATCGACGTCGAGACCGACAGCGGCTCGGCCCGCTCCACGATCGTCGTGGAGAGCCCGGCGCTGGCCGCGCACGCGATCGGCGGCCTCTATCAGCCGGGCACCCCGGTGACAGCGACGCTGCAGCTGCGCGACGACGGCCCCCTGGCGGGCATCACCGACGCGTTCGGCGACTTCGTGCGGAAGATCGGCCTATGAGGCGGGCCCTGCGCGCGGCCGGCGCGGCCGGCGCGATCGCGGTGGCGCTCGTGGCGACGGCGTGCGCCCCGATGCGCGACGCGGGGCCGGCGGCCGGCCCCACGACCGTCGCCTCGCTGCCTGTGCAGCGCGTCGCCGACACGGGGACCGTGCGCGTCGCCGACGGCCTCGCTCCGCCGACCAGCCGGTGGTTCTCGGGTCTCGCCTTCGGCGAGGCGCCGCAGCCGGTCTACCCGTACCCGATCGCGTTCGCCGTCACCGGCGGCGGGTTCGCGATCGACCTGCCCGCCGTCACCGCGACCGCCGACACGATCGCGGCGGGCTTCGCCGGTGGCCTCGAGGTCGACCTGGGCGCGAGCGGATTCGAGATCGTCCGCTACGACCCGGTCTCGGTGACGCTGCGCCTGTGGGACGCCGCCGGCGACCTCGGCGACCTCACGATCGCCGAAGGCTCCCCCGTCGTGGCGTTCACGGCCTCCCGTGCGCTCACCCTCCGCGTGGGGGCGGAACTCTCCCCCGTCGCGGGAGGCTGGACGGCGACCGCCGACGACACCGTCTTCGCCCTCTCGGCCCCCGGCGCCGCCGTCAGCGGGACGAGCGTCGGGATGGATGCCGGTGGCACGGCCCAGTTCGTCGCGCCCGCTCCGGGGGCCGATCCCGCAGAGTGGCTCGCGGCGCTCGCCGCACCTGTCGCCGCCGTCGATGTCACATGGTCGACGGGCCCCACCGAAGTCCGCACACGCCTGACCTACCAGGGCACCTCGTCGACCGTGCTGGTGTCCTTTCCCGGCCACGACGACGCCGGCGGGCCCGACTGCGGCCTCGGCACGTACGACACCGCCTACGGCCGGGCCACGGCCTGTGCGGGCACCGAGCTGACCTGGTCGACGGCGGCGCTCACCCCCACCGATTCGTACGACCTCTCCGGACTCCCCACGGCCGATCGCCGTCAGCTGGTCGACCAGGTGGCGGCCGATCTCGACGCCACGGCGCCGGCACCCGGCGACATCTATTACGGCGGCAAGGCGCTCTCGCGACTGGGCGCCCTGCTCTCGATCGCGCGGGGCCTCGGCGACGAGGCGCTCGCCGAACGGACCGCCGACAGACTCGAGACGGAGCTCGACCCGTGGGTCGACGCAGCGGCCTGCTCGGCGGCGAGCGCACGCTGCTTCGTCTACGACGACGCGCTGCACCTGGTCGTCGGGCGCACACCGTCGTTCGGCTCGGAGCAGGGCAACGACCATCACTTCCACTACGGCTACTTCTTCAGCGCGGCCGCGGCCCTCGTGGAGTACCGACCCGACGCGGCAGAGCACCTCGCCCCCGTGATCGATGCGCTCGCCGCCGACGTCGCGACGGGCTCGGTCGATCCCGAGATCCCGGCGCTGCGCGTCTTCGACCCCTACCGCGGACACTCGTGGGCGTCCGGACAGGCGCCCTTCGCCGACGGCAACAATCAGGAGTCCAGCTCCGAGGCGGTCGCCGCGTGGAACGGTCTGGCGCTGTGGGCAACGGCGACCGGCGACGACGATCTCGCGGCGCGGGCGACGTGGATGCTGTCTGTCGAAGCCGCGGCCGCGCTGAGCCTGTGGCTCGCCCCCGCCGAGCTTCCCTCCCCCTACGCCCACCAGATCGTCTCGCTCAGCTGGAGCGCCAAGCGCGACTACGCGACGTGGTTCAGCGCGGAGCCCTCGGCGATCCTCGGCATCCAGCTGCTGCCGCTCGGGCCGATCGCCCTGCAGTACCTGGGCGGCGACTCCGAGCAGGTGGCGCGCGCCGTCGACGAGGCGGGCGGTGCGGCGGCGTTCCCCCGCGCGCTCGGCGACTATGTGCTGATGTATTCGGCGCTCGGCGGTGACGAAGCGGCCGCCGCGGCCGCCGCGGCTCTCGACGCACTGCCCGACACCGCGATCGACGACGGCAACTCGCGGTCGGCGATGCTGGCGTGGCTCGCGGGGGTCAGCAGCCGTCACTAGGGTGACAGGATGAGCGACTCCGGCACGATCCCCTCCGACGCCTTCTCGCTGCGCAGCCCCTACGGCCGCCGTGCGATCGCGCTGTCGATCGCGGCCGCCGTGGGCGGATTCCTCTTCGGCTTCGACTCGTCGGTCATCAACGGCGCCGTCGACTCGATCCAGCAGGATTTCGGCCTCAACGACGTCGTCACGGGGTTCGTCGTCGCCGTCGCGCTGCTGGGCTGCGCCGTCGGCGCCGTGCTCGCCGGCAACCTCAGCGATCGGTGGGGGCGGCTGAAGGTCATGCTGCTGGGCGCCGTGATGTTCTTCGCCAGTTCGATCGGGGCCGCGTTCGCGTTCTCGGTGTGGGACCTCGGGCTCTGGCGCGTGATCGGGGGCCTGGGCATCGGCATCGCCTCGGTCGTGGCGCCCGCCTACATCGCCGAGGTCGCCCCTCGCCAGATCCGCGGCGGGCTCGCCTCGCTGCAGCAGCTGGCGATCACCCTCGGCATCTTCACGGCGCTGCTGAGCGACGCCCTGCTGGCGGGCACTGCGGGCGGCGCCGACGAGGTGCTGTGGTTCGGCATGGAGGCGTGGCGGTGGATGTTCCTCGTCGGCACGATCCCGGCGGCGGTCTACGGCATCCTCTCGTTCACGGTTCCGGAGTCGCCGCGCTTCCTCATCGCGCAGGGGCGGTCGGACCAGGCCCGCGCGATCTTCGAGCGCCTCGTGCCGCCCGCCGATCTCGAGCACACGATGCGCGACCTGCAGACCGCGATCGAGGCCGACCGGCGCAACGCCGGCGTCTCGCTGCGCGGGCCGGTGTTCGGGCTGCAGCGCATCGTCTGGATCGGCATCATCCTGTCGGTGTTCCAGCAGTTCGTCGGCATCAACGTGATCTTCTACTACTCGACGAGCCTGTGGGCCTCGGTCGGGTTCGACGAGAGCGATTCGTTCACGATCAGCGTCGCGACGGCCGTGACGAACGTGCTCGTCACCCTCGTGGCGATCTTCCTCGTCGACCGCATCGGGCGAAAGCCGATCCTGCTCACCGGATCGGTGCTGATGGCGGTGTCGCTCGCGACGATGGCGGTGGCCTTCGTCTTCGCCGAGGGCACGGGAGACGACGTGTCGCTCCCCGGAGCGTGGGGGCCGATCGCCCTCGTCGCCGCGAACGTGTTCGTGGTCGGGTTCGGTGCGTCGTGGGGCCCGCTCGTGTGGGTGCTGCTCGGCGAGATCTTCCCGAGCCGCATCCGCGGAAAGGCGCTGGGCGTGGCGGCGGGCGCCCAGTGGATCGCGAACTTCCTCGTGACGGTCACCTTCCCCGCCATGAGCGGCTGGTCGCTGCCGGCGACCTACGGCATGTACGCGGTGTTCGCGGCTCTCTCGTTCGTCTACGTCGCCTGGCGCATCCCCGAGACCAAGGGCATGGAGCTGGAGCAGACCGAGACGCTGTTCACGAGGTGATCGGGGAGTTCATCGCGCCCCGGCGTCTGGGCCGGGACTTCCGGTGGCTGCTGGCGTCGTCGTGGACGAGCAACCTCGGCGACGGCATCGCTCTGGCGGCCGCTCCGCTGCTGATCGCGTCACTGACCTCGTCGCCGCTGCTGGTGGCGGCGGGCGCCATGATGCAGTACCTGCCCTGGCTGCTGTTCGGCCTGCTCGCGGGGGCCGTCGCCGACCGGCACGACCGGCGCAGGCTCGTGATGCTCGCCAACGGCCTGCGTGCGGTGATCGTGCTCGCGCTGGTCGCCGTGCTGGTGACCGGCCACGCCACCGTGTGGATGGTGCTGGCCACGGCGTTCCTCTACGGCACGGCCGAGGTCTTCGCCGACTCGGCCGGCAGCACGCTGCTGCCGATGCTCGTGGGCCCCGCCGACCTCGGCATCGGGAACGCGCGGATGCAGGCCGGATACCTCGTCGCCAATCAGCTCGCGGGGCCGCCGCTGGGTGCCTTCCTGTTCGCGCTCGGGTCGTTCTGGCCGTTCCTGCTGCAGGTGCTGTGCGTCGCGCTGGCGGTCGTGCTGATCTCTCGGATCGCGCACACTCCCGTCCCCGACCGAGGCGCAGGCACGGCCACGACGCACGCCATCCGCGAAGGCCTGACGTGGCTCAGACACAACGCCCCGGTGCGCACCCTCGTGATCATCATCCTGGTGTTCAACATCACCTGGGCGGCCCCCTGGAGCGTGCTCGTGCTCTATGCCACCGAGCGGCTGGGACTGGGGCCGGTCGGCTACGGCGCCCTGACGACCGCGACCGCCGTGGGCGGAATGATCTCGGTGTTCGCCTTCGGGTGGCTCGAGCGCCACGTGTCGTTCTCGACGCTCATGCGGGTGTGCCTGTCGGCGGAGGTGCTCATGCACCTCGGGTTCGCCCTGACGACCTCGCCGCTCGTGGCGTTCGCGATCATGTTCGGCTTCGGTCTGTATGCGTTCGTCTGGGGCACGATCTCGACGACCGTGCGTCAGCGGCTCGTTCCCCTCGAGCTGCAGGGACGCATCGCGTCGGTGAACATGGTGGGCGTGTTCGGCGGGCTCGTGATCGGGCAGTTCATCGGGGGCCTGCTCGCCCAGAGCTTCGGGCTGACGGCGCCCTGGTGGTTCGCCTTCGCCGGCTCCGCACTCACGCTCGCGATCGTGTGGCGACCGATCACGGCCATCGCCGCCGCCCCGCCGGTGCGGGAGGGGTGAGTCGCCGGCTCAGGCGCCCTCAGTCGTCGAACGAGCCGTAGACGGCGAGCGTGTTGGCCGCCAGCTGCGCGCACAGCTCGTCGATGTCGACGTCGAGTTCGGCCGCCATGAAGCGCACCGTCACCGGCACGAGGTAGGGCGCGTTCGGGCGCCCGCGGTGCGGCGTGGGCGTGAGGAACGGCGCGTCGGTCTCGACGAGGATGCGATCGCGCGGCGTCACGGCGAGGGCATCGCGCAGGTTCTGCGCGTTCTTGAAGGTGATGTTGCCCGCGAACGAGAGGTAGCACCCGCGCCCGGTCGCGATGCGGGCCATCTCGGCGTCGCCCGAGAAGCAGTGGAAGACCGTGCGATCGGGCGCCCCGACGCGTTGGAGGGTCTCGAGAACGGCGTCGTGGGAGTCTCGGTCGTGGATCTGCATCGCGATGTCGTGCTTCTTGGCCAGCGCGATGTGCGCCTCGAAGCTCGCGAACTGCGCCGGCAGTCCCTCATCGCCGGTGCGGAAGAAGTCGAGTCCCGTCTCGCCGATCGCGCGCACGCGCGGCTGTGCCGCCAGCTCGTCGATCACGGCGATCGCCTCGTCGAGCATTCCCTGCTCGGCATAGGCCGGCGCCTCGTTCGGGTGGATCGCCACGGCGGCGAGCACCCGGGGATGGGATGCCGCCGCCCACGCCGACCATCGGCTCGAGTCGATGTCGCCGCCGGCCTGCACGACGCCGGCCACCCCGACCGCGGCGGCGCGGTCGAGCTGCTCGTCGAGCGACAGGCCGCCGGTGCCGGAGCCGGCCGAAGGGCCGTCTTCGATCTCGAGGTGCGCGTGGTTGTCGTACACGGCCACGGCGAGCGGCTCGGGCGCGTCGGGGTAGGTCACATCGCGCGCGCCCTTCTCGCGCTGCCGCACGTATTGGCTCGGATCGGTCATACCGACTGCTCGACGCGGGGGAACAGCGGCGCGAGCCCGTTGACCGACGTGCCGGGGCGCAGCACCCCCCACCGACCCGCCTCGCGCAGCGGCTGATCCTGCAGGCGGCCGATCGCCTCGGCGGCACCCAGGGCGATCCACAGCTTCTCGGTCGAGATCGGCATCACCGGCGACAGCAGCACCGCGAGCGCACGCAGGCCCTCCGCCGCCGTGTACAGCACAGTGCCCAGGCGCGCGCGCTGTGCGTCGTCTTTGGCCAGCGCCCACGGCTCGTTGTCGGTGATGTAGCCGTTGAGCGCATCGACGATCGTCCAGATCGCCGAGATCGCCTCATCGATGCGGAATCGCTCGATGGCGTCGTCGGCGGCGGCAGCCGCATCCGCCACGACCTTCTGGATCTCGAGGTCGCCCTCGAGGTAGTCGGCCGCGGGCGGCAGCACGCCCTCGTAGTAGCGCTCGATCATCGCCGTCGTGCGCGAGGCGAGGTTGCCGAATCCGTTGGCGAGCTCGGCCTGGTAGCGGGCCGAGAGGTCTTCCCACGAGAACGAGCCGTCCTGACCGAAGGCGATGGCAGAGAGGAAGTAGAACCGGTACGCGTCGGAGCCGAACACGTCGGTGATCTCGGTGGGTGCGATGCCGGTGAGCTTCGACTTCGACATCTTCTCACCGCCCACCAGCAGCCAGCCGTGCGCGAAGACGCCGCGGGGCACGTCGAGGCCGGCAGCCATCAGCATCGCCGGCCAGATGACGGCATGGAAGCGCAGGATGTCTTTGCCGACCACGTGATAGGCCGGCCAGCGTCGCGCGAACTCGGCCTGATCCTCGCCGAAGCCGACCGCCGTCGCGTAGTTGAGCAGCGCGTCGACCCACACGTAGATGACGTGCGACGGGTCCCACGGCACCTCGATGCCCCAGTCGAAGGCGCTCCGCGAGATCGAGAGGTCCTTCAGACCCTGCTTGACGAACGAGACGACCTCGTTGCGCGCCGAATCGGGGCGGATGAAGTCGGGCTGGGTCTTGTAGAGCTCGAGCAGGCGATCGCCGAACTCGCTGAGCTTGAAGAAGTAGTTCTTCTCCTGCAGCAGCTCCAGCGGCTTGGAGTGGATCGCGCAGACCTTGAGCCCCTCGAAGGCGCCGGTGCCGTCGACGATCTCGGACTCGGGCTTGAACTCCTCGCACCCCACGCAGTACAGCGCCTCGTACTCGCCGGCGTAGATGTAGCCGCGGTCGTAGATCGCCTGCACGAACTTCTGCACGCGCTCCTCGTGACGCGGCTGGGTCGTGCGGATGAAGTCGTCGTTGGCCACGTCGAGGGTCTGCAGCAGCGGGAACCACGCCTCGGTCACGAGCTTGTCGACCCACTCCTGCGGGGTGACGCCGTTGGCCGCGGCAGCACGCAGCATCTTCTGGCCGTGCTCGTCGGTGCCCGTCAGCATCCAGGTGTCGTCGCCCGACTGGCGGTGCCAGCGCGCGAGGGTGTCGACCGCCACGGTCGTGTAGCCGTGGCCGATGTGGGGCACGTCGCTCGGATAGTAGATGGGCGTCGTGATGTAGAAGGAGCGGCCGGAAGTCACCAGTGAATTCTAGTTCGCGCGGATGCCGCCGCTTCGCGTATGACGTGGCCGGCCAGGCGAGGGCTCAGGCGCTGACGCGTCGAACGAGGGTCGTGGGCAGTACGACGGACTCGCGCGGGTGACCGGCGATCAGGTCGAGCACCATCTCGACCATCATCGTCGAGATCTCCGGCCAGGGCTGTCGCATCGTCGTCAGCGGCGGATCGTGGGTCTCGGCCAGCCCGGAGTCGTCGAAGCCCGCGATGGCGAGGTCTTCCGGCACCCGCCGGCCGAGCTTGCGGGCCGCGGCGGTCGCACCGACGGCCATGATGTCGGACGCGGCGAAGACGGCGTCGATGTCGGGCGCGCGCTCGAGCAGCCGCGTCATGGCGGCAGCGCCAGCTTCGCTGTCATAGCGGTCCTGCTCGACCAGCCCGGGGTCGAACCGGTCGCCCATCACCTCGCGGAATCCGTCGAGCCGGTGGCGACCGCCCGGAGTGTCGTTGGGGCCCGTGATGATGGCGATCCTGCGGTAGTCCTGCTCGAGGAGGTAGCGCGTCATGACGCGCGCAGACTCGACCTCGTCGACCGACACGGTGGGAACGTGGATGCGGTCGCCCAGGGGAACGCCGGTGCACACGGTCGGCACTCCCGCGGCGATGAGCGAGGCCAGCAGCGGGTCGGACTCGTGCGACGAGATCAGCAGCACGCCGTCGACGTGGCCGGCCCGCACGTAGTGCTCGACATTGGCGCGCTCGGCGGGGCTGTCGGCGATGAGCAGCACGAGGGTCATCGACCGCTGGGCGAGCGCTTCGGTGGCCCCCCGGAGCAGGAGCGCGAAGGTGGGGTCGGCGAACAGCAGATGCTGCGGCTCTGTGAGCAGGAACGCGACGGAGTTCGCCCGCCCGGTGGCGAGGCTGCGTGCCGCGTGATTGGCCGTGTACCCCGTGCGACGGATGGCGTCGTCGACGGCCGCCCGCGCGTCGGGCGACACCCAGTGCCCGCCGTTGATGACGCGCGAGACGGTGCCGCGCGAGACGCCCGCCGCCGCCGCGACGTCGCGGATCGTGGGGCGCCGGCGTCCGTCGGCGGACTCCGGCGACTGTTCCATGACTCGTGACTCTACATCGTCGGCGGCGCGAGGGTGGGACCGGTCACAGTTCGATAACGGCATGTGGTCTGACCTTGCAATCCGGAAACACGTACGTAACACTGGGACCGGTCACAGTTGGCGAAGAGAGCCAGGTGACCGTGAGAGTCCGGCGGAGATCCCGCCCCCTGATCCGAAGGAGGGTCTTCATGACCTCGACGCCCGCCTGGCCCGACCTGGGTGGAATCGCCTACGGCGGCGACTACACCCCGGAGCAGTGGCCCCGCGAGACGTGGCTCGAGGACGTGGAGCTCATGAAGCAGGCGGGGGTCAACCTCGTCAGCATCGGCATCTTCTCCTGGGGCCTCCTGGAGGTGCGCGAGGGCGAGTACGACTTCTCCTGGCTCGATGATGTGATCGAGCTGCTGCATGCGAACGACATCCGCGTCGACCTCGGCACTCCCACCGCCTCTCCCCCCGCGTGGTTCTTCGCCCACCATCCCGACGCCCGCGCCGTCACGCGCGACGGCGTCGTGATGGGCTTCGGCGCGCGCGGCATGGCCTCGCACTCCGCCCCCGCGTATCGCGAAGCCTCCGTGCGCATCGCCTCCGAGCTGGCGCAGCGCTACGGCGACCACCCCGCCGTCGTGCTGTGGCACGTGCACAACGAGTTCGGCGTCCCTGTGGGCGAGGACTACTCGGCGCACTCCGTGCGGGAGTGGCGCCTCTGGCTGCAGCAGCGCTACGGCTCGCTCGACGCCCTCAACGCCGCGTGGGGCACCGCCTTCTGGGGTCAGCACTACGGAGAGTGGGATCACGTCGGCGCGCCGGCGGCCGCACCCTCCGTCGTCAACCCCGCCCAGCGTCTCGACTTCGCCCGCTTCACCGACCACCAGCTGCGCCAGTGCTTCATCGCCGAGCGCGACGCGATCCGCGCGCACAGCGACCGGCCGATCACCACGAACTTCATGGCGAACCAGCACAACGGCTGCGACCTGTGGGCGTGGGGCCGCGAGGTCGACATCGTCTCGGACGACCACTACCTGTGGGCGGCCGACGAAGAGGGCGAGATCGGCCTGGCCATCGCCGCCGACCTCACCCGCTCGGTCGGCGGCGGCGCCCCGTGGATCCTCATGGAGCACTCCACGTCGGCCGTCAACTGGCAGCCCCGCAACGTCGCCAAGCGCCCGGGAGAGATGGCCCGCAACTCGCTGTCGCACCTCGGCCGCGGTGCCGACGGCATCCTCTTCTTCCAGTGGCGCGCCTCCCGGTCGGGCGCCGAGAAGTTCCACTCCGCGATGCTGCCGCACGCCGGCACCTCGTCGCGCGTCTTCCGCGAGGTCGTCGACCTCGGTGCCAAGCTCGGCCGGGTCTCCGACATCCGCGGTTCGCGCGTGCACGCCGACGTCGCGATCCTGTGGGACTTCGAGTCGTTCTGGGCGCAGGATCTCGAATGGCGCCCGTCGGAGGACGTCACCCACGATGAGCGCATCCGCGCCTACTACGAGCGGCTCTGGCGCGACGGCATCACGGTCGACTTCGCCCTGCCCGGCCAGGACCTCTCCGGCTACAGACTCGTGGTCGCCCCCGCGCAGTACCTGCTGAGCCGCGCCGACGCCGACAACCTCAACCGCTATGTCGAAGCCGGCGGCACGCTGGTCGTGTCGTTCTTCTCCGGCGTGGTCGACGAGCACGACGCCGTGCACGAGGGCGGGTTCGCCGCCCCGCTCGAGCCCGCGCTCGGCCTCACCGTCGAAGAGCACCTGCCGCTGCGTCAGGGCGATGTCGCCGAGATCTCCTTCGCCGGCGCGACCTACCCCGCCGACGTATGGCAGGAGGACCTCGCGCTCACGACGGCCGAGGTGCGCGGCACCTATCTCGACGGCCCCGCCGCCGGGCGCGCCGCCGTCACCCGCAACGTCCACGGCGCGGGCGCCGGGTGGTACGTGGGCACCCGACCGGATGCGGCGGGCCTGGCCGCAGTGATGACCGCGGTCTACGCCGACGCCGGCGTCGCTCCCGCCGGACTTCCCGAGGGGGTCGAGACCGTGCGTCGCCACGGCGACGACGCCGACTTCCTCGTGGTGATCAATCACGGAACCGAGACGGTTTCGTTGCCTGCTTCGGGCCTGAACCTGCTGACGCAGGAGCAGACCGAGGACAAGCTGGTGCTGCCGGGTGGGGACGTCGCCGTCCTCCGTCAGCCGCACACAGCCGAAGGGGGTGGTCATTGACCGACCACTCTCACGCGGGGAGACTCGCAAATCAGCAGCACTGAGAGAAACACCCGTCACGGCTGACCGGCCGTGACACCCACCATCGGTCGTGACGACGCGACCTCGCACAGAGGCCGCGTCGGATCGTCCACCCTATGGAAGGAAAATCCATGCGCAAGTTGGGTATCGGCATCGCTGCACTCGCAGCGGGCACCCTTCTGCTGGCCGGTTGCTCGGGCAGCAGCACCCCCACCGCCACCGAGTCAGAGGACACGGCGATCGACGCCTCCGGCGTGACGCTGACGATCTGGACCGACGAGAACCGCAAGCCGGCGATCGAAGCGGCCGCGAAGGTCTTCGAAGAGGAGACGGGCGGCAAGATCGAGCTCGTCCAGAAGAACTTCGACGACATCCGCACCGACTTCATCAACCAGGTCCCCACCGGCAACGGCCCCGACCTGACGATCGGCGCGCACGACTGGCTGGGCGCCCTCGTGGCCGCCGGTGTCGTCGACACGATCGACCTCGGCGACAAGGCCAGCTCGTTCGAGCAGGTCGCCCTCGACGCGATGACCTACGACGGCCAGCTCTACGCGCTGCCCTACTCGTTGGAGACCATCGCGCTCATCCAGAACACCGACCTGGTCGGCGAAGACGTTCCCGCCACGTGGGACGACCTCGTCGCGCAGGCGGATGCCGCAGGCGCCGAGCGTCCGATCGCGATCAACACCGCCGGCCAGACCGGTGACGCCTACACGATGTACGGCTTCCAGACGTCGTTCGGCGCCCCGGTGTTCGTGCAGGACTCGTCGGGCTCGTACACCACCGAGGTGGGCATGGGCGGCGAGGCCGGCGAGGCGTTCGCCCAGTGGCTCAGCGACAACGGCAAGAAGGGCACCGGCTACATCTCGACGACTGTCGACTACGACATCAACAACGAGCTGTTCGCCAGCGGCAAGGCCGCCTTCACGGTGCAGGGCCCCTGGGCCGTCGAGGCGCTCACCGCAGACGGCGTCAACATCAAGGTCAGCCCGATCCCCTCGGCCGGCGGCGAGACCGCTTCGCCGTTCGTGGGCGTGCAGGGCTTCTACCTGAGCTCGCAGAGCAAGAACGCTCTGGTCGCCCAGGAGTTCCTCGTGAACTACATCGCCACCGAAGACGCCCAGCAGGCGCTCTACGACGCCGACCCGCGCATCCCCGCGTGGAGCACGGTCGCCGAGAAGGTCTCGTCCGACCCGGTGATCGCCGGCTTCCTCGCCTCGTCGCAGAACGGCGTGCCGATGCCCTCGATCCCCGAGATGGGTTCGGTCTGGGACCTCTGGAACGCCGCTCAGGTGCAGATCATCGACGGCGCTGACCCGGTCAGCACGTGGAACAAGATGATCGACGACCTCAACTCGGCGCTCGGCTGATGACACGCGCGGGGGCAGGGTGCCTCGGCATCCTGCCCCCGCTACATTGAACCCAACTCGTCCCACGAAGGAGACGCCCATGTCGACGCCGAACGGAACGGTCGCCGCACCACCCACGCCCTCCGGCGACGACTCGACACCCCCCGCCGCCCGCGAATCCCACGCGCGCAACTGGAAGGGCATGGGCTGGGCGTTTCTGGTCAAGGTGCTGCTGCTGGCCGTCATCAACGCCTTCGGCATCTTCACGATCATCGCCGGCATCGAAGCCGGCAACTGGATCGTCGTCGGCGCGATGGTGCTCATCGTCGTCGCCGCCGACTGGATCTACTTCTCCAAGCGCCCCATCGCGCTGAAGTACCTCTTCCCCGGACTCGTCTTCCTCTTCGTCTTCCAGGTCTTCATCTTCGGCTACACCGCCTACATCGCCTTCACCAACTACGGCACGGGCCACGTCGGCACGCAGGAGCAGGCCGTGCAGGCCGCCCTCATCCAGGGCGAGCGCCGCGTCGAGGGCTCCCCCACCTATCCGCTCGTCGTCGTCGAGCAGGGCGACACGCTCGGCTTCGCCATCAACGACGAGGGCGAGGTCAAGGTCGGCAGCGAGGAGCAGCCTCTCGAGACCGTCGCCACGACCGGCGACTCCGGCGCCCCCACCGAGGTTCCGGGGTGGACGATCGTCCCCCGCAACCAGCTCATCAGCGACCCCGACATGGCCACCGCCGTGCAGGATCTGCGCGTGCCCGTCTCAGACGACCCGAACGACGGCTCGATCCGCACCCGAGAGGGCAGCACCGGCGCCGTGTACACCTCGACGATGGTGTGGGACGCAGAGGCGCAGACGATCACCGACACGACCAGCGGCACCGTCTACACCGCAGACGATCACGGCAACTTCGTCGCCGAAGACGGCACGACCCTTCCCACCGGCTGGGTCGCCCACGTCGGCTGGGAGAACTTCGCCCGGCTGTTCACCGACCCCGCGATGGTGCAGCCGCTGGCGATGGTCACGGCCTGGACCTTCGCCTTCGCGATCCTCTCGGTGTTCGTGCCGTTCGCGATGGGCCTCGTGATGGCGATCATCTACAACGATCCGCGCGTCCGAGGTCGCAAGATCCTGCGCACCCTGTTCGTGCTGCCCTACGCCTTCCCCGCCTTCATGTCGGCGCTGCTGTTCCGCGGCATGTTCAACGCCGAGTTCGGCATCATCAACGAGCTGTTCTTCGGCGGGGCCAACATCAACTGGCTGGGCGATCCGTGGCTCGCTCGAGGCGCCGTGCTCTTCGTGAACATCTGGCTCACGTATCCGTACTTCTTCCTCGTGTGCACGGGCGCCATCCAGGCCCTCCCCGCCGACGCGCTGGAGGCGGCATCCATCGACGGCGCGAGCAAGTTCCGCCAGATGCGCTCGATCATCCTGCCGCTGGTTCTCGTGTCGACCGCGCCGCTGCTGATCTCGTCGTTCGCGTTCGCGTTCAACAACTTCACGATCATCTACATGTTCAACAACGGCGGGCCCGCGATACCAGGGGCGCCATATGCCCTGGGTGCGACCGACATCCTGATCTCGGCCATCTACGACATCTCCGGCGTCTCGGGAGGCGCCGCCGACTACGGCCTGGCGAGCGCCCTGTCGATCCTGGTGTTCATCGTCGTCGGAATCATCGCCGCGCTCGCCTTCCGCCAGACCAAGAAGCTCGAGGAGTTCTAGAGATGTCTGCGACCACGACTCAGGCCCCTGCCACCTCCGCCTCCCCTGCGCGGGAGAAGCGGCGGGCCGGTCAGAACCGCCGCTGGTTGCTCGAAGTCGGCTGGAAGTACCTGCTGGCCCTGGTGATCCTGTTCTACGCGATCTTCCCCCTGCTGTACGTGCTGTCGGCCTCGTTCAACCCGAAGGGGAGCCTCGCCGCCTCGACCGCGATGTTCTCGGCCTTCGACCTGTCGAACTACGCCGCGCTCGGCGACACCCGCTACTGGACCTGGTACGCCAACACCCTCATCGTCGGCATCTCGGCCGCGGTGGGTGCGGTCATGATGGGAGCCGCCGCCGCCTACGCGTTCTCGCGGTTCCGCTTCAAGGGGCGCCGCACGAGCCTGACGGCGCTGCTGATCATCCAGATGTTCCCGCAGGCCCTCGCGTTCGTCGCCATCTTCCTCATGCTGCTCTCGCTCGGAGAGGTGATCCCGGCGCTGGGCATCGACTCGAAGATCGCCCTCATCTGCATCTACCTCGGCGGCGCGCTGGGCGTGAACACCTTCCTCATGTACGGGTTCTTCAACACGATCCCGATCGAGATCGACGAGTCGGCCAAGATCGACGGCGCCACCCACGCCCAGATCTTCTGGCGGCTGATCATGCCGCTGGTGACCCCGATCCTCGCGGTCGTCGCCCTGCTGGCCTTCATCGCGGCCTTCGGCGACTACATCATCTCGAAGATCGTGCTCGTCTCGGAGCAGAACTGGACGCTCGCGGTCGGCATGTTCCAGTGGGTGTCGAACCAGCTCTCGGCCAACTGGGGCATCTTCGCCGCCGGTGCGGTGCTGGCCTCGATCCCCGTGCTGGTGCTCTTCTTCTCACTCCAGCGCTACATCGTGGGCGGCCTCACGGCCGGATCCGTCAAGGGCTGATCCCTCGACTTCAGGCGGCGCTCGCCGTCAGTTCCTGACCGCGAGCGCCGCCTGATAGAGCTCACGGGACGAATGCCCGGTGTGCGCCGAGACCTCGGCAGCGGCATCCTTCAGCCGTCCGCCGTCTCGGACGATCTCGAGCACCTGCGTGACGGCGTCGGGGAACGCCACCTCGCGTGCCTGCGCCCCCGCCACGACGATCACGAGCTCGCCCCGCGCGCCCGCCTCGGCCCACGCGGCGAGCTCGGCGAGCGTGCCGCGGGCGACCTCCTCATGCAACTTGGTGAGCTCGCGGCACACCGCCGCCCGACGGTCGGCGCCGAAGCCATCGGCCATGTCGGCGAGGGATGCTGCGACCCGGGTCGGCGCCTCGAAGAACACCATCGTGCGCTGCTCGGCCGACAGCGCACGGAAGACGGAGCGCCGCTCCCCCTGCTTGCGAGGGAGGAACCCCTCGAACGTGAAGCGGTCGGTGGGAAGGCCCGAGACCGCCAGCGCCGTCAGCACGGCGCTGGGGCCGGGGATCGCGGTGACCGTGACCCCCTGCGCGGCGGCTTCGGCGACCAGGCCGTATCCAGGGTCGCTGACGGTGGGCATGCCCGCGTCGCTGAGCACGAGCACGTCGACGCCGCGCGCGAGCTCGACGATCTCGGCCGCCCGCTGCTTCTCGTTGTGGTCGTGCAGCGCGATCAGCCGCGGCCTGTTGTCGATGCCGAGCGCGGCGAGCAGGCGCTGGGTCGTGCGGGTGTCCTCCGCCGCGACCACCGACGCCTCGGTGAGCGCCTCGACCAGGCGGCGGGAGGCATCGCCGAGGTTTCCGATCGGCGTCGCGGCGAGGATGATCACCGCCCCAGCATAGGCTGGGGCGGTGACGACGACCGCCCCCGCCCAGCACGCGGAGCGCCTGCCGCTGCTCGACCGCGTGCGACTGCAGATCGCCGCCGACCCTCGGCGCGTGCGGCTGTGGCGCTGGCTCGCGCCGACCCTCATCGTGCTGCTGGCAGGCATCCTGCGGTTCTGGAACCTCGCCCACCCGCACGCGCTGATCTTCGACGAGACGTACTACGCGAAAGACGCCTGGACGCAGTGGAATCTCGGATACCCCTCGACCTGGCCCGAGGGCGCCGACGAGCGCTTCCTCGCCGGAGAGACCGACATCTTCTCGGCCGACGGCAGCTACGTCGTGCATCCGCCGCTGGGCAAGTTCCTCATCGGCATCGGCTTCGCCCTCTTCGGCCCCGACACCGCCCTCGCCTGGCGCTTCATGCCGGCCGTGTTCGGCACGGCCCTCGTGCTGCTCGTCTACCTCGTCGCCCGCCACCTCACCGGCTCGATCGCGTTCGCGAGCGTCGCGGGGGTGCTCCTGGCCGTCGACGGCCTCGCGATCGTGCTCAGCCGGGTGGCGCTGCTCGACATCTTCCTCGCCTTCTTCACCGTGCTGGCGTTCTGGTTCGTGCTGCTCGACAGACGCCGGCACCTCCCGCGGCTGACACGGGCGATCGGAGCGCGAGCCGAGACGCCTCCCGCCTGGGGTCCGCTGCTGTGGAACCGCCCCTGGATCATCGCGGCGGGTCTCGCCGTGGGGGCGGCGACCGCCGTCAAGTGGTCGGGACTCTACGTCGCGGCCGCCCTCGGCATCTACCTCGTGGTCACCGACGCGCTCGCGCGGAGGCGCCTGGGGGTGACGTTCTGGCCGATGGATGCGGTCCGTCAGGGTCTCGTGGACTTCGTGCTGTTCGTGCCGGTGGCCGCTCTCGTCTATCTCGCCTCGTGGACGGGCTGGCTCACGACCGACGGGGGGTACGGCCGGCACGCCCTCGACGAGACGCCGTGGAGCGGCTTGTGGTCGTGGGTGCCGCTGCCGCTGCAGAACCTGTGGGCGTACCACGAGCAGATGTACGGCTTCCACGTGGGGCTGACCTCGGGGCACAGCTACGCCTCACCGGCGTGGCAGTGGCCGCTGCTGACCCGCCCGACCTCGATGTACTACCAGCAGGACGGCGACCTGGTGCAGAACATCTACAGCATGCCCAATCCGCTCATCTGGTGGGCGGGCGTGGCGGCGGTGCTGTGGCTGACCTACCGGTTCGTCGTCGCCCGCGACTGGCGGCACGCGGTCGTGCTCACCGGCATCGCCGCGACGTACGTGCCGTGGCTGCTCTACCCCGAGCGCACGATCTTCCAGTTCTACACGATCGCGATCGTGCCCTTCATGGTGCTCGCCCTCACCTTCGCGCTGCGCGACGTCGCCGGGCGCCCCGACGACTCGGCCTCCCGCCGCATATCGGGCCAGCGCGTCGTGATGGTGTTCCTCGTGGTCGCCGTCGCGATCTCGGCGTTCTGGTACCCGATCCTCACCGCGACCAGCGTGCCCTATGAGTTCTGGCAGCTGCACAACTGGATGCAGAGCTGGATCTGACGCTTCGACAGGCTCAGGGACCACCCTTCGACAGGCTCAGGATCAGGGCGCCGTGGCGGATGCCGCCGCCGTGGCCGCGACCGGCAGTGCCGCCCGGATGCGCTCGAGCGCCGACTCGTCATGCGCCGCCGTGAGGAACCACGCCTCGAACACGCTCGGCGGCAGGGCCACGCCTTCGGCGAGCATCGCGTGGAAGAAGGGCGCGTAGCGCCACGCCTCCTGCGCCTTCGCGTCCGCGTACGTGCGCACAGGGTCGGCGCGGAACGCGATCGAGAAGAGGCTGCCCGCACGCGAGATCGTGTGTGCGACGCCTTCGGCCGCCAGCGCCGCATGCGCGGCGTCGGCGACGGCCGAGGCAGCCGCATCCACGCGTCGGTAGACCTCCGCGTCGGCGAGACGCAGCGTCGCGATGCCCGCGGCGACGGCGAGCGGATTTCCGCTGAGGGTGCCCGCCTGATAGACGGGGCCGAGCGGCGCGAGGAGGTCCATGATCTCGGCGCGCCCGCCGATGGCGGCCAGCGGCATGCCGCCGCCGATGACCTTGCCGAAGGTGACGAGGTCGGGGGTCCATCGCTGGCCCGCCTGCTGCTCGAGCCCCCACCAGCCGGCGGAGCCGACGCGGAAGCCGGTGAGCACCTCGTCGAGGATGAACAGGGCGCCGTGGGCGTGAGCGGTGTCGACGAGGAAGGCGTTGAAGCCCTCGTCGGGGGCGAGGACTCCGGCGTTGGCTCCTGCGGCCTCCGCGATGATCGCGGCGATGCGGCCGGGGTGCGCCGCGAAGGCGGCCTCGACCGCCGCGCGGTCGTTGTAGGGCAGCACGAGGGTGAGCCCCGCGATGTCGGCCGGGACCCCCGCCGAGCCCGGCAGCCCGAGGGTCGCGACGCCCGAGCCCGATTCGGCCAGCAGGCCGTCGGAGTGGCCGTGGTAGTGGCCGGCGAACTTGATGATGACGTCGCGGCCCGTCGCCCCGCGGGCGAGGCGGATGGCGGTCATCGTCGCCTCGGTGCCGGTCGAGACCAGGCGCAGGCGCTCGATCTCGGCGCGCCGGCCTGTCTGCAGCCGGTCGATCACGAGCTCGGCGAGCTCGGTCTCGCCGGGGGTGGAGGCGCCGAACGAGAGGCCGCGGGCGGCCGCCTGCTGCACGGCGGCGACGACCTCGGGGTGGGCGTGGCCGAGCAGGGCCGGCCCCCACGATGCGACGAGGTCGACGTAGTCGCGGCCGGTCACGTCGCGCACGGTCGCCCCCGAGGCGGAGACGATCGACAGCGGCGTGCCGCCGACCGAGCCGAAGGCGCGGACGGGCGAGTTCACGCCGCCGGGGATGACGGCGCGCGCGCGGGCGGCGGCCTGTTCGTTGGAGGTCATCGATTCCATCTCTCGGCGAGCTCGAGAGCCCAGTAGGTGAGCACGGCGTCGGCGCCAGCGCGGAAGATCGAGACGACCGACTCCTCGACGGCGCGGTCTCGGTCGATCCAGCCGTGGGCGGCGGCGGCCTCGATCATGGCGTACTCCCCCGACACCTGGTAGGCCCACACCGGAACGGGAGAGGATGCGGCAGCATCCGCCAGCACGT
Source organism: Microbacterium fluvii (assembly GCF_025515205.1). Classification (GTDB taxonomy): domain Bacteria; phylum Actinomycetota; class Actinomycetes; order Actinomycetales; family Microbacteriaceae; genus Microbacterium; species Microbacterium fluvii. The sequence continues at coordinate 1,578,494 of NZ_JAOPFX010000001.1, forward strand.
CGAGGTAGCTCATGGCGGGCTTGACCATGACGACGTCGGCGCCCTCGGCGACGTCGAACGCCACCTCCCTGGCGCCCTCGCGACGGTTGGCGGGGTCGAGCTGGTAGGTGCGGCGGTCGCCCTCGAGCGACGACTGCACGGCCTCGCGGAAGGGGCCGTAGAAGGCCGACGCGTACTTGGCGGCGTAGCCGAGGATCGCGACGTCGCTGCGGCCCGCGCCGTCGAGCGCCGCGCGCACGACAGCGGTCTGGCCGTCCATCATGCCCGACAGGCCCAGCAGGGCGGAGCCCGCCTCGGCCTGAGCGAGCGCCATGTCGCGGTAGCGCTCGAGGCTCGCATCGTTGTCGACGCGACCCTGCGCATCGAGCACGCCGCAGTGGCCGTGGTCGGTGAATTCGTCGAGGCACAGGTCGGTCTGCACGACGAGGGCATCGCCCACCTCGGCCACGGCGACCCGGGTCGCGACGTTGAGGATGCCGTCGGGGTCGGTCGCGCCCGAGCCCTGCGCGTCTTTGCGCGTCGGCACGCCGAAGAGCATGACGCCGCCGATGCCGGCCGCGGCCGCCCGGTTCAGTTCGGCTTTGAGCGAATCGAGCGAGTGCTGCACGACGCCGGGCATCGACGAGATCGGCACGGGCTCTGCGCTGTCTTCCCGCACGAACAGCGGCAGCACGAGCTGCGCGGCCTGCGGTCGGGTCTCGCGCGCCAGCCGCCGCCAGGCGGGGCTCTGGCGCAGGCGGCGCAGGCGAGCAGTGGGGAACTCGGCGGTCATCTCTTCTCCTCGAGGTTCGGGCGGCGCCCGATGCGGGTCAGTTCAGCGGCGCGAGGTCGGCCGCGCCCTGCGCGAGCAGCTCGTCGGCCACGCGCACGGCGAGCTCTTCGGCCACATCGACGTCGTCGGCGGCGGCGTGCGAGCTCGTCAGGTGCGCCGAGCCGTCGGGCGCATAGACGCGGGCGCTCAGGAACACGAGGTCGTCTTCGAAGAACGCGTGCACGCCGATGGGTGCGGCGCAGCCCGCCTCGAGACGCGCGAGCACGCCCCGCTCGGCCTCGGCCGTGACGCGCGACGGACGGTGGTCGATGCGGCGGGCGAGCCGCTCGTCGCCCGCGCGCACCTCGATCGCCAGCGCCCCCTGCGCCGCGGCAGTGGGCCACGCGTCGGCGTCGAGCAGCTCGGTGGCGGCCTCGTCGAGGCGACCCAGGCGCTTCAGGCCCGCCGCCGCGAGCACGACGGCGTCGAGGTGGCGTTCCGGATCGGTCGCGGCGAGGCGCCCCAGGCGCGTGTCGACGTTGCCGCGGATGTCGACGAGCACGAGGTCGGGGCGTCTGGCGGCCAGCTGCGCCCGGCGCCGCGGCGAGCCGGTGCCCACGCGCGCGCCCTCGGGCAGTGTGTCGAGGGTCAGTCCATCGCGCGCGCACAGTGCGTCGCGCACATCGGCGCGCCGCGGCACGGCGGCGATGGCGAGCCCCGGCTCGGGCGCCGTGGGGAGGTCCTTAAAGGAGTGCACGACGGCATCCACCTCGCCCGCCAGCAGCGCATCGCGCAGCGCCTTGGCGAACACGCCGGTGCCGCCCAGCGAGGCGAGAGAGGCGGTCGAGGTGTCGCCCTCGCTCGTGATCTCGACGAGCTCGCCGCCCAGCTGCTGGGCGACGGTGCCGGCCTGCGCCGTCGCGAGTGCGCTGGCGCGGGTGCCGATGCGCAGGGTCATGCCGACTGCGCCGCTTCGCTGCGCACCGAGCCCTGCGGCTCGTGGTCGGGCCAGGGGCCGAGGTCGGTCAGGTGCGGACGCTCCGCATGCGGGATCTCGTTGACGCGCTCGAGCACGAGGTCGACGAGGCCGCTCACGAACACGGGGTCGACGCCGGGGGTCGGGATGCGCTCGACGTGCAGGCCGTGCCCGGTCGCCGTCTCGACGGCTTCGGTGTCGAGGTCCCACATGACTTCCATGTGGTCGCTGATGAAGCCGAACGGCACGATGATGACGCCGGGCACGGCGCCTGCGAGCTCGTCGATCGCGTCGTTGATGTCGGGCTCGAGCCACGGGATGTGCGGGGCGCCGCTGCGCGACTGGTAGACGAGCGACCACGGCGCGTCGGTCGCGCCGGCCTCTCGGAGGATCGCCTCGGCGCCGGCCAGGTGCTGAGCGACGTAGGCGCCGCCCTCGCCGTGCTCCGGACCGGATGCGGCTGCCGCGGCCGTCGGGATCGAGTGCGTCACGAACATGACGTGCGTGCCCTCGGGAGCCCGATCCAGGGCCGCCCGCAGGTTGGTCGCGAACGGACCGATGAAGCCCGGGTGGTCGAAGAACTCGCGGATGCGCGAGATCTCGAGCTCGTCGCGCAGCCCGGTCTCGTCGAGAGTGCGGTCGAAGTCCTCGCGGTACTGCCCGACGCCCGAATACGACGTGTAGGCGCTCGTGATGAGGGCGATGACGCGGCGGTGGCCTGCCTCGTGGAGCTCGCGGAAGGCCTCGTCGAAGTAGGGCGCCCAGTTGCGATTGCCCCAGACGACCGGCAGGTCGATGCCGCGCGCCTCGAGCTCGGCCTCGAGGGCCGCCTTGAGGTCGCGGTTCTGCTGGTTGATGGGGCTCACCCCGCCGTTGGCGCGGTAGTGGTGGGCGACCTCTTCGAGGCGCTCGTCGGGGATGCCCTTGCCGCGGGTGACGTTGCGCAGGAACGGGATGACGTCGTCCTGGCCCTCCGGGCCCCCGAAGCTCGCGAGCAGGATCGCGTCGTAGGCACCGGCGCTCATCGCAGCACCTCCGCGACCTCTGCGGCGTCGATGCGGCGCCCGGTGAAGAACGGGATCTCTTCGCGCACGTGGCGGCGGGCCTCGGTGTTGCGCAGGTGCCGCATGAGGTCGACGAGCTCGGTCGGGTCGTCGGCCTCGAGGCCCAGGAGCCACTCGTAGTCGCCGAGGGCGAAGCTCGCGACGGTGTTGCTGAGCACCTCGGGGTATTCGCGGCCCTTGAGGCCGTGGTCGCGCAGCATCGCACCGCGCTCGGCGGGGTCGAGCAGGTACCACTCGTAGCTGCGGACGAAGGGGTAGACGGTGAGCCACTGCTTCGGCGCGAGTCCGCGGGCGAAGGCGGGGGCGTGGTCGCGGCTGAACTCCGCGTCGCGGTGCACGCCGAGGGCGTTCCACGTCGGAAGCAGCGCGTGCAGCTCGGCCGTGCGGCGCAGCATCCGCAGGTCTGCCTGCAGCTTCTGCGCCGACGAGCCGACCAGCCAGATGAGGATGTCGGCGTCGGCACGCAGGCCCGAGACGTCGTAGAGGCCGCGGACGGTGTCGCCGAGCTCGGCGACGGCATCGGCCAGGGCGGGGCGGGTCTCGGTGTCGACCGAGGGGTGCGGGTCGCGCCGCAGCACGGCCCAGAGGGTGTAGTGGTGGGTCTGGTCGCTCACCCTTCCATCCTCCCCCGGATGCCGCGACGAGGCGAATCAGGTGTGCGTTTCGTGCACGAGCTCCACGATGCGGGTGAGCACCCCGGGGTCGGTCTCTGGCGGAACGCCGTGGCCGAGGTTGACGATGTGCGCGGGGGCCGCGCGGCCTCGGTCGACGACGTCTTCGACGTGGCGGGCGATGAGGTGCTCGGGCGCCGTCAGCATCGCCGGGTCGATGTTGCCCTGCAGGGGCACCCTGTCGCCCAGGCGCTCGCTGGCGACATCGAGCGGGAGGCGCCAGTCGATGCCGACGACATCGGCGCCGAGGCCGGGGATCAGGTCGAGCATCTCGGTCAGCCCGAGTCCGAAGTGGATGCGGGGAACCTCGAGCCCCCGCAGGGCGTCGAAGGCACGGCGGCTGTGCGGCGCGACGCGGCGCTGGTAGTCGGTGCGCGAGAGCGAGCCCGCCCACGAGTCGAACAGCTGCACGACGCTCGCGCCCGCCTGCACCTGGGCCAGGAGGAAGGCGCCGGTCACGTCGGCGCACCAGTTCAGCAGCGCCGCCCACGTCTGCGGGTCGGTGCGCATGAGCGCCCGCGCCCGCAGCTGCTCGCGCGACGGCCCGCCCTCGACGAGGTAGCTGGCCAGCGTGTACGGCGCGCCGCCGAAGCCGATGAGCGGCGTCGAGCCGAGCTCGGCGACCGTGATCGCGACCGCCTCGCTGATCGGCGCGAACGCCTCGGGGTCGATCGGGCGCAGCGCCAGCACGTCGGATGCCGTTCGGATCGGCTGGTCGATGACGGGGCCTCTGCCCGGCACGATCTTGACGTCGATGCCCGCCAGCAGCACCGGCACGACGATGTCGCTGAAGAAGACGGCGGCATCCACCCCGTGGCGTCGGACCGGCTGCAGCGTGATCTCGGCCGCGAGTGCCGGATCGAGGCACGCGTCGAGCATCTCGGTGCCCGCCCGCGACGCACGGTATTCGGGGAGCGAGCGGCCCGCCTGGCGCATGAACCACACCGGCGGCTGCTCTGGGCGGTCGCCGCGGGCGGCGCGCACGAGGGGCGATGACGCCGTGCGCCCGTCGACGAGCGGATGCTGGGCGGGCAGGGTCAGGGGCTCGAACGGCATGTCTCCAGGCTAAGCGCCCGGGGCCCGTGCAGACGGCGGGTAGAATCACCTGGTGCTGTTCTGCGTCACGGCGAATCATCGAAACACCGAGTTCGACGTGCTCGACCGCATCTCCCAGGTCTCCGCCGCCACGGCCGCCGACGTCCTGCACGCGCACGAGTTCGTCCGAGGTGCCGTCGTGCTCTCCACCTGCAACCGCTTCGAGGCCTACCTCGAGCTCGACGAGCCGGTCACCGGCGCCGCCGCTCTGGCCCACGAGGCCGTCTTCGACGCCGTGGCCGCCGCGGCGGGCGACGACGCCGAGGTGCTGCGCGCCTCCGCGACGGCCCTGGTCGGCGACGACGCCGTACGGCACCTGTTCGCCGTCTCGAGCGGCCTGGAGTCGATGGTCGTGGGCGAAGAGGAGATCACCGGCCAGGTGCAGCGGGCCCTCGCATCCGCCCGCGACAACGGCACGACCTCGACCGAGCTGGAGCAGGTGTTCCAGCGCGCGGCCTACGCGACCCGCGCCGTTCGGGCCAAGGCCGACCTCGCCGGCGCCGGCCGCTCGCTCGCGCGGCTCGCGCTCGACCTCGTCGACACCCGCGTGACCGACTGGGCGCACACGCCCGTGCTGCTGGTGGGCACCGGGCAGTATGCCGCCACGACGATCGCGGCGCTGCAGGCCCGCGGCGCCGCCGACATCCGGGTGTTCTCGGCCACGGGGCGCGCGCAGCAGTTCGCGGCGCGCTACGGCGTGCGGGCCGAGTCGGAGCTCGCCGCCGCGATCGCGAGCGCCGATATCGTCATCACCTGCACGGCCCGCTACGTCATCACCCCCGACGACATCCCCGATTCGCGCGAGCGCCTCGTGATCGACCTGGGCCTGCCCCGCAACGTCGACCCCGCCGTCGGCGAGGTCGGCGGCATCGAGCTGCTCGATCTCGAGCTCATCGGCCGGCACGCGTCGCTGCCCGAGCTCAGCGCCGGGGCGCACGAGGTGGTGGGGTCGGCGGTCGCGACGTATGCCGCCGAGCGCGCCGCTGCGCCCGCCGTCGTCGCGCTGCGCTCACACATCCAGCAGTCGCTGCTGAGCGAGCTCAGCCGCCTCCGCGTGCGCGAGGACGAGCCGCGGACCGAGGCCGCCCTTCGTCATTTCGCCGGGATGCTGTCGCACGGCCCCTCCGTGCGCGCTCGCGAGTTCGCCGCCCAGGGCCGCATGGCCGAGTTCGAGGCCGCGCTCGAGATGGTGTTCGGCGTGGCCGTGGCCGAGCTCGCCTCCGACGAGGCCGCCGGCGACGAGGGACTCGCCGCCGGCTGAGCCGCGTCAGTTCAGCTCGTCGGGGTGGGCGCTGACGCGCCCCTTGCCCTCCGGCACCTCGAGGCCGTCGATCGCCGTCATCTCGTCGGCGCTCAGCTCGAAGCCGAACACGTCGAGGTTCTCGGCGAGGCGCTCGCGGCGCACCGACTTGGGGAACACGATGTTGCCGTGCTGCAGGTGCCAGCGCAGCACGACCTGCGCGGGGGTGCGCTCGTGCGCCGCGGCCGCGTCGGCGACGGGAGCGGCGCCGAACAGGTCGTACTTGCCCTGCCCGAGCGGGCCCCACGCCTCGATGCGCACGCCGTGGGCGGCGGCCCAGTCGGTGATCTCGCGCTCCTGGTAGGCGGGGTGCAGCTCGATCTGGTTCACCGCGGGGGTGACGCCGGTGGCGGCGACGATCTTCTCGAGGTGCGGCACGAGGTGGTTCGACACGCCGATCGAGCGCGCCAGGCCCTGCTCGCGGATCTCGATGACCTTCTCCCACGCGTGCACGTAGTTGTCGCGGGCCGGCGTCGGCCAGTGCACGAGGTAGAGGTCGACCTGCTCGAGGCCGAGCTTGTCGAGGCTCTCGCGGATCGCGGCGTGCGGCTCGTCGCCGTCGTGGCGGTCGTTCCAGAGCTTGGTCGTGACGAACAGCTCGTCTCGGGCGATGCCGCTGGCGGCGATCGCGGCACCAACGCCCTCTTCGTTGCCGTAGATGGCAGCCGTGTCGATGTGGCGGTAGCCGAGCTCGAGGGCTTCGCTCACGGCCTTCTCGGTCTCGGCGGGCGCGACCTTGAAGACGCCGTAGCCGAGCTGCGGGATCGTGTGGCCGTCGTTGAGGGTGATGGTGGGAATGCTCATCCCTCCAGAGTATGCGGCGCTACCGCTCGGCGGCGCGGCGCGGTAGACTCGTGTGGTCCGACCACAGAGGGAGAAGCTGTCGTGCGCACGATCGAAGACGCACTGGACGTGCAGGCCGACGCCGCCGTGCACAAGGCCGACGGCCTGCGCACCCCCGGCCGGTTCGCCGTGTCGGGCATGCTCGCGGGCTCCTACATCGGCGTCGGCGTGGTGCTCATGGTCTCGACCGCCGGCCCGCTCATCGCGGCGGGCGACGGGCTCGCGAAGCTCGTCGCGGGGCTCGTGTTCGGCGTCGCGCTGACGATCGTCGTGTTCGCGGGAGCCGACCTCGTGACCTCGTCGATGATGACGCTCACCCAGGGCGCCGCGATGCGCGCGATCGGCGCCGGTCGCGCGGCCGCGGCCCTCGTGTTCACGTTCGTCGCCAACCTCGTCGGCGCCGTGCTCTTCGGTGGCCTCATCGCGCTCTCGGGCGTGCTGCACACCAACCCCGCCGCAGGCGCCATGCTCGACGACATGCTCGCCGCCAAGGCAGCCGAGGGTCCGCTCGAGCTGTTCGTGCGCGGCGTGCTCTGCAACGTGCTGGTGTGCGTGGCGATCTGGATGTGCGCGCGCCTGACCAGCGACGGCGCCAAGATCGCCGTGATCTTCGCCGCGATCCTCGCCTTCATCTCGTCGGGCTTCGAGCACGTCGTGGCGAACATGACGACGTACTCGATCGGTCTGTTCACCGGCTCCCCCGACGCGACCCTCGCACTCTTCGGCTCGAACCTGCTGTGGGTGGGCCTGGGCAACCTCGTCGGAGGGGCCGTCGTGATCGGCCTGGGCTACTGGCTGCTGGGCGGTTCGCCGCGCGTCGCAGCCGCAGCATCCGCCCTCGCCTCCCCCGCAGAGGAGCCCACCCTGCGCTGACCGGGCCGCCTGGCGGATACGATGTAAGGCTGTGTCTGCGCCCGCCCCCGTCATCATCTACCCGCCCGAGCTGCCCGTCAGCGCCGCGCGGGACGAGATCGCGCGCGCCATCGCCGACCACCAGGTCGTGATCGTCGCCGGCGCCACGGGCTCGGGCAAGACGACGCAGCTGCCCAAGATCTGCCTCGAGCTCGGTCGCACCGCGATCGCGCACACCCAGCCCCGACGCATCGCGGCCCGCACGATCGCCGAACGACTCAGCGAAGAGCTGCAGGTGCCGCTGGGCTCGACCGTGGGCTTCACGGTGCGCTTCACCGACACCGTCTCGGCCGACACCCGCATCCGCGTGATGACCGACGGCATCCTCTTGAACGAGATCCATCGGGATCGGATGCTGCGCCGCTACGACACGATCATCATCGACGAGGCGCACGAGCGGTCGCTGAACATCGACTTCTTGCTGGGGTATCTCACGCAGCTGCTGCCCAAGCGCCCCGATCTCAAGGTGATCATCACCTCGGCCACGATCGATCCGGAGTCCTTCGCCCGCCACTTCGGCCGTGGCGAGACCCCCGCCCCGATCATCGAGGTCTCCGGCCGCACCCACCCCGTCGAGGTGCGCTACCGCCCGCACGACGAAAACGCCGACGACGACGTCGACGGCATCACGGCGGCCCTCCGCGAACTCGATCGGGAGCCCGCGGGCGACGTTCTCGTGTTCCTCCCCGGCGAGGCCGAGATCCGCGATGCGGCCGATGCCGTCCGCGGCATGTACGCGAAGGACGCCGCACCCACCGAGGTGCTGCCCCTCTACGGCCGGCTCAGCGCCGCCGAGCAGCACCGGGTGTTCGAGCGGTCGCGGGTCGCGGGCGTGCGACGGCGCGTGATCCTGGCGACCAACGTCGCCGAGACGAGCCTCACCGTCCCCGGCATCCGCTACGTCGTCGACACCGGCACGGCGCGCATCTCGCGCTACAGCGCGCGCACCAAGATCCAACAGCTGCCGATCGAGGCGATCTCGCAGGCCTCCGCTCAGCAGCGCTCTGGCCGCGCAGGCCGCACGGCGCCCGGCGTCGCGATCCGCCTCTACGCCGAAGAAGACTTCGACAGGCGCCCCGAGTTCACCGAGCCCGAGATCCTGCGAACGAGCCTCGCCTCGGTCATCCTGCAGATGCTCTCGCTCGGGTTCGGCGACATCTCGTCGTTCCCGTTCCTCACTCCGCCCGACTCGCGCGGGGTGCGCGCTGCGATGGACCTGCTCGTCGAACTCGGCGCCGTTTCGTCTCGCTTCGTTCGCGGGGCGCCCGGTTCAGGTCGGGCGCCGAAGGACACGGCACCCAGCAGAGCCCGGGCGTTGAGCGAGGAGCGCAGCGACGAGACGAAGCGCCGCAGCACCCTCACCGACCTCGGCCGGCGCATCGCCCGCCTGCCGATCGACCCGCGGTTCGCGCGGATGCTGGTCGAGGCCGAGAAGCGGGGTGTGCAGCGCGACGTGCTCGTCATCGTGGCGGGGCTGTCGATCCAGGACGTGCGCGAGCGGCCGGAGGAGCAGCGCGAGCAGGCCGACCGGCTGCACGCCCGCTTCACCGACCCCACGAGCGACTTCCTGAGCCTCCTGAACCTGTGGAACCATCTGCAGGAGCAGCAGGCGGCGCTCGGCTCGAGCGCCTTCCGGCGGCTGTGCCGCAGCGAGCACCTCAACTATGTGCGCGTGCGGGAGTGGCACGACGTGCACCGACAGCTGACGAGGCTCGTCGGCGCGAAGACGCGCAAGGGCGAGGCCCAGGCCGCCGACCCCGACGAGATCCATCGCGCGATCCTCTCCGGCCTGCTCTCGCACCTGGGCATCCACGACGCCCGCGACAACCCCAAGGGCGACTACGTGGGTGCGCGGGGCGCCCGATTCGCGATCTTCCCCGGGTCGGGGCTCAAGAAGAAGCGCCCGAACGCGGTCATGGCCGCCGAGCTCGTCGAGACCAGTCGCCTCTTCGCCCGCACGGTCGCCGCCGTCGACCCCGCCTGGGCGGAGCAGCTCGCGGGCGACCTCGCCAAGCGGCAGCTCAGCGAGCCGCACTGGTCGAAGTCGGCGGGGGCGGCATCCGCCTACGAGAAGGTGACGCTGTTCGGCGTCGAGATCATCCCGCGGCGGCGCGTGCAACTGGCCCGCTTCGATCGACCCCTCGCCCGGGAGCTGTTCATGCGGCATGCGCTCGTCGACGGCGAATGGGACTCGTCGCACCTCGACAAGCGCCTCACGGCGTTCGAGCGCCGCAACCTCGAGCAGCGCCGGCGCCTCGAGAAGATCGAGGAGCGTGAGCGGCGCCGCGACATCCTAGTCGGCGACGAGGCCGTGTTCGCGTTCTACGACGCCCGCCTCCCCCGCGACGTCTTCGACGCGCGCTCGTTCGAGGCGTGGTGGACGGATGCCGTCGCCCGCACGCCGCGTCTGCTCGATCTGACCGAGGCCGACCTGCTGGGCGATGCCGCACGCAGCGGCGAGGGCGAGTTCCCCCCTCGGTGGACGCAGGGCGACCAGGTGCTCTCGCTCGCCTACCGCTTCGAGCCAGGGGCGCACGACGACGGCGTCACGGTCGTCGTGCCGCTGGCCCTGCTCGCGCAGCTGCGCCCCGACGGGTTCGACTGGCAGGTCCCCGGCATGCGCGATGAGCTGATCGCGGGGCTCATCCGGTCGCTCCCCAAGGCGATCCGCCGCCATGTCGTGCCCGCCGCCGACTGGGCGTCGCGCTTCGCCGAAGAGCTCGCGGGCCAGGGGCCCGAGAGCAGCGACGGGCTTCCGGGTTCGCCGCTGCGACAGGCGCTCGCCACGCGCATCCAGCGCGTCGCCAATCAGCCCGTGACCGCCGACGACTTCGAGCTCGACCGTGTGCCGGGGCACCTGCAGGTGTCGTTCCGCGCCGTCGACGAGCGCGGGCGCACGGTCGGCTCCGACCGCGACCTCACGGCGCTGCAGCAGCGCCTGTCCGGCCGCGCCCGCGCCTCGGTGTCGCGCTCGATCGCGAAGGGCCGGCAGCGCGTCGAGGGTGCCACCCCGGCACCCGGCGTGCACACGTGGGGCGGCGCGTCCGGCGGCTTCGCCGAGCGCACGGGCCTGACCACGTGGGACCTCGACGAGCTGCCCGAGGTCGTCGACACGCGCGTCGCCGGCGGCGTCGTGCGCGGCTACCCCGCGCTCGTCGACGAGGGCCCTGGCGTCGCCTCCCGCATCGAGGCGACGCCCGAGGCCGCCGATGCCGCCACGAGGGCTGCCGTGCGCCGCCTGCTGCTGCTGGCGGTGCCCTCCCCCGCCGCCCACGTGCTCGAGCACCTCACGGCGCCCGAGAAGCTCGCGCTGGCGGCCTCGCCCTATCCGTCGGCGAAGGCGCTCATCGAAGACGCGCGCGCCGCCGTCGCCGACGCGGTGACCGCGCGGGTCACCGGCGGCCGCCTCGTGCGCACCCGCGCCGAGTTCGAGGCCCTGCGCGAGGCCTTCTCGGCAGCCGTCGTCGACGACCTCTTCGCCGCCGTGTCGCTCACCGCCCGCATCCTCACCGCCGCGCGCGAGGTCGAGCGGGCCGTGCGAGGGCAGAACTCCCTGACGCTGCTCGGGGCTCTGAACGACGTGAAGTCCCAGCTGGCGGGCCTCGTCTTCCCCGGCTTCGTCGCGCGCATCGGCCTCGTGCGCCTCGCGCACGTGCCCCGCTACCTCGCCGGCGCGCTCGCACGGGTGCGGGCCCTCTCCGACAACCCGGGGCGCGACCGGCAGCGCATGAGCGAGTACGAGCGCGCGAGCGCGATCTTCGCCGACGCCGGCGGCACGATCCCGCCGGGGCCCGCCGCATCCGCCGCGCTCGTGCACACCCGGTGGCTGCTCGAGGAGTACCGGGTGAGCCTGTTCGCCCAGCAGCTGGGCACCGCGGAGCCCGTCTCGCTGCAGCGCGTGCAGAAGGCGCTGAAAGAGCAGCCGGTCACACCCGGCTGAGCGGGCCGTCGGGCGAGGGACCGCCGGCCGCGAACCTGCCGGGCGTGTTCGCCCATTGGCTCCATGATCCCGCGTACAGCGCGATCTCGATGCCCGCGAGCTCGCCCGCCAGCACGGTGTGCGCGGCGGTCACCCCCGACCCGCAGTACGCGGCCACCGGGATCGAGCCGTCGGCGCCGACAGAGGCGAACGCGGCGCGCAGCTCGGCCGGGGGGCGCAGGCGTCCGTCTGCGAGGTGGGTCGTGGTCGGGAGGTTCACGGCGCCGGGGATGTGCCCGGCGACAGGGTCCATCGGCTCGACCTCTCCCCGGTAGCGCTCGGGCGCCCGCACGTCCAGCAGCACACCCGTCGCCGACCACCGCTCCGCCTGATCGATCGTGATGCCCTCGGTGATCTCCGCCAGCACGACGTCGCCGCGCGGCGGCTGCACGTCGCCGGTCTCGACGGCGCCGCCGCCGGCGACCCACGCGCGCCATCCGCCGTCGAGCACGCGCACATCGGCGACACCGCTGCGGGTGAGCAGCCACCACGCGCGGGCCGCGGCGACCGAGGCGACGTCGTCGTAGACGACGACGGTGTCGCCCTCGCGCAGCCCCCAGCGGCGGGCGGCGTCTTCGAGGTCGTCGCGACGCGGCAGCGGATGCCGCCCCTCGGCCGGTTCGCCTCGCCTGCTCAGCTCGCGATCGAGGTCGACATAGACGGCGCCGGGAATGTGCCCCTCGAGGTAGTCGGGCCGCCCCTCCGGACGGTCGAGCCGCCAGCGCACATCGAGCAGCCGCGGGTGGTCCCCCGACGCGCGCAGCGCGGTGACCTGAGCGGGCGAGATGAGAACGGCCATACCCCATGGTGCCCCCGCCGCGACAGGGCCGGCGGCGACGCGCTGCAACAGTTCGACACACGGGCAGTCGGCGGCGGCATCCGACCACGAGAATGGTCGTCATGCCCGAAGGATCCTGTCACCCCGCGTTCGCCACCACCCAGGTGCAGGCCGGCTATGTCGCCGGCGCTCCGGTGGCCAGCGCCGTGCCCCCGATCCACCAGTCGAACGCCTACGAGTTCGGCTCCCTCGCCGAAGCGAGGGACCTGTTCGCGCTGCGCCGCGAGGGCAACGTCTACAGCCGCACGGGCAACCCCACCGCGACGGTGCTCGAGACCCGCGTCGCCGCCCTCGAGCACGGCGTCGGGGCCGTCTCGGTCGCCTCGGGTCAGGCGGCCGTCGCGCTGGCCCTGCTCACCCTCGCCCGTCAGGGCGAGCACATCGTGGCGGCCAACCAGCTGTACGGCGGCACGATCTACCTGCTCAAAGACACCTTCGCCGACTGGGGCATCGAGGTGAGCTTCGTCGACCTCGACGACCCCGACGCGTGGCGGGCCGCCGTGCGCCCCACCACCCGCGCCTTCTTCGCCGAGACGATCACCAACCCGCTCGCCCAGGTGCTCGACGTGCGGGCGCTGGCCGACGTCGCGCACGAGGCCGGTGTGCCGCTCGTGATCGACAACACCGTCGCGACCCCGTTCCTGCAGCGCCCGAAGGAGTTCGGCGCCGACATCGTCGTGCATTCGGCGACGAAGTTCATCGGCGGGCACGGCTCGTCGCTGGGCGGCATCGTCGTCGATCTCGGCACGTTCGACTTCGCCGCCGACCCCTCCCGATGGCCGCAGCTGAACCAGCCCCTGCACCGCGTGCCCGGCGCGTCGCTCGTCGAGCAGTTCGGCGACCGCGCCTACCTCACGCTCCTGCGCACGAAGTACTCGCAGGACCTCGGGCCGTCGCTGCCGGCGTTCAACGCCTTCCAGCTGCTGCAGGGCCTGGAGACCCTCGACCTGCGCATGGCACGGCATTCGTCGAGCGCCCTCGCCGTGGCGGAGGCGCTGGAGACCCACCCCGCCGTGGCGAAGGTGCACCACCCCGGGCTCGCCTCCAGCCCCGATCACGCGCTCGCCCAGACCTACCTGCCGCGAGGGGCCGGCTCGGTGTTCGCCTTCGAGCTGCACTCCACCGGCGACCCCGACGACGATTTCGCGCGGGTGGCATCCGTCATCGATGCACTGCGCGTCGTGCGCCTGGTCGCCAACATCGGCGACGCGCGCAGCCTTGTCGCCCACCCCGCCTCGATGACGCATGCGCACCTGGATGCCGAGCAGCTGGCCGCCGGCGGCATCTCGCCGACCACGATCCGGCTCTCGATCGGGCTCGAAGACGTCGATGACGTCATCGCCGACCTCACGGTCGCGCTCGACCGGCGCTGACCCCTCCCGCGAACGCAGAAGCGCCCCGCCGATCGGCGGGGCGCTTCTGCTGGTTCGGGGCTCAGCTGTTGCCGGAGCGCCGCTTGTTGTAGACGTCGAAGGCGACCGCCAGCAGCAGCACGAGGCCCTTGACGGCCTGCTGCCACTCGATGCCGATGCCCATGATCGACATGCCGTTGTTGAGCACGCCGATGATGAGACCACCGATGATCGCGCCGCCGATCGTGCCGACGCCGCCCTGCACCGCCGCGCCGCCGATGAACGCCGCCGAGATCGCCTCGAGCTCGAAGCCGTCACCTGCCTTGGGGCCGGCGAGGTTGAGGCGCGCCGTGAAGATGAGGCCGGCGAGGGCCGCGAGCACGCCCATGTTCACGAACAGCCAGAAGTCGACCCGACGGGTCTTGATGCCCGACAGCTCGGCCGCGTGGCGGTTGCCGCCGATCGCGTAGATGTGACGGCCGAACACCGTGCGGTTCATGACGACGCCGTAGATCAGCACGAGCGCGGCCAGGATGATGAGGGTCACCGGGATGCCCTTGTACGACGCGAGCGCCCAGCTGAACCAGCCGATGACGACGGCGATCAGCACGAGCTTGGCGACGAACCACACGCCGGGCTCGACCTCCTGGTCGTACTTCTGACGGCCGCGGCGGGTGCGCACCTGCTGCACGACGAACGCGACGATGGCGATGGCGCCGATGACCAGGGTGAACAGGTCGGGGTCGGTCTCACCGAAGATGCCGGAGAGGAACCCGTTGCCGATCGCCCGATATTCCGTGGGGAACGAGCCGATGTTGGCGTTGCCGAGCACGACGAGTGCGAGGCCGCGGAAGATGAGCATGCCCGCCAGGGTCACGATGAACGCCGGGATGCCGACGAACGCCACCCAGAAGCCCTGCCACGCGCCGACGAGGGCGCCGATGAGCAGCGACAGCACGATGGCGAGGAACCACGGGAGCTCCCACTTGACGGCGAGCACACCGGAGACGGCACCGATGAAGGCGGCCACCGAGCCGACCGACAGGTCGATGTGGCCCGCGATGATGATCATCACCATGCCGATCGCGAGCACGAGGATGTACCCGTTCTGCACGACGAGGTTCGAGATGTTCTGCGGGCGCAGCAGGATGCCGTTGGTGAGGATCGTGAACAGCACCACCACCGCGATCAGCGCGAGGAAGATGCCGTTCTTGCCCAGGTCGCTGAGCACGTGGCTGAGCCAGCTGGTGAACTTGTTCTCGGTCGGGTTGACGAGTCCGCCGGCGGCGGTGGACTCGTTCGAGAGGTTGTCGTTGGACATTTCTGTGTCTCCTGCGGGCCCCGTCAGCGGGGCTTCTCCATGGTCATGAGCTTGAGGACGGATTCGGGGGTGGCCTGTTCGACGGGGAGCTCGCCGGTGATCCGGCCCTCCGAGATCGCGTAGACCCGATCCGAGATGCCGAGCAGCTCAGGCAGCTCGGAGGAGATCACGATGATCCCCTTTCCGGATGCTGCGAGCTTGTTGATGATCGTGTAGATCTCGTACTTCGCGCCGACGTCGATGCCCCGAGTGGGCTCATCGAGGATGAGCACGTCGGGGTCGGAATAGATCCACTTCGACAGCACGACCTTCTGCTGGTTGCCGCCGGAGAGCTTGCCGGTGGGCACCAGCACGTTCGGCGCTTTGATGTTCATGCTCTTGCGGAACTCGTTGGCGACCTTGAACTCCTCGTTGTCGTTGACGAGGCCGCCCTTCTCGAGCTTTTTGAGCGAGGCCATCGAGATGTTGCGTTTGATGTCTTCGATGAGGTTCAGGCCGTAGGTCTTGCGGTCTTCCGTCGCATACGCGATGCCGTTGTCGATGGCCTCGGCGACCGTGCGGGTCTTGATCTCCTTGCCGCGCATGAAGACCCGGCCCGAGATGCGCGAGCCGTAGCTGTGGCCGAACAGGCTCATCGCGAACTCGGTGCGTCCGGCGCCCATGAGTCCGGCGATGCCGACGATCTCACCGGCGCGCACGTTCAGCGACACGTTGTCGACGATGACACGAGAGGGGTCCTGCGGGTGGTGCGCCGTCCACTCCTCCACCCGCAGCAGCTCGTCGCCGATCTGCGGTTCGTGGTCGGGGTATCGGTGCTCGAGGTCGCGGCCCACCATGTCTTTGATGATGCGGTCTTCTGTGACGTCGTGCTTGGCGATCGTCTCGATGGTCTTGCCGTCGCGGATGACCGTGACGGTGTCGGCGACCTTCTTGATCTCGTTGAGCTTGTGGCTGATGATGATCGACGTGATGCCCTCTTCGCGGAGGCTCAGGATCAGATCGAGCAGGTGATCGGAGTCCTCGTCGTTCAGGGCGGCCGTCGGCTCGTCGAGGATGAGGAGCTTGACCTCCTTCGAGAGGGCCTTGGCGATCTCGACGAGCTGCTGCTTGCCGACGCCGATCTGGTTGACCTTCGTGGTCGGGTTCTCTTTGAGCCCGACGCGGCGCAGCAGGGTCTGCGCCTCGAAGTTGGTCTTGTTCCAGTCGATCAGACCGCCGGCGCCCTTGCGCTCGTTGTTGAGGAAGATGTTCTCGGCGATCGAGAGATAGGGGCTGAGGGCGAGCTCCTGGTGGATGATGACGATGCCCTTGGCCTCGCTGTCGCGCAGGCTCTTGAACGCCACCTCCTCACCGGCATAGACGATGTCGCCGTCGTAGGTGCCGTGCGGGTAGACACCCGAGAGCACCTTCATGAGGGTCGACTTGCCGGCGCCGTTCTCGCCGCAGATGGCGTGGATCTCGCCGCGCTCGACCTCGAAATTCACGTTCGCGAGCGCTTTGACGCCCGGGAACGTCTTGGTGATGCCGCGCATCTCCAGGATGTTGTTCGTCACGTTTCCGACTTCCTCGTGGTCCCGTCACCGGGAGAGTACTGGAGGCGACGGCGGTGGGGAGGTATCCCCCACCGCCGCCGCCGATTCGACGGGGTGCGTCGGCCTCTTACAGGCCGAGCTCCTCGGCGGTCCAGTAGCCGGTGTCGACCAGAGCCTCCTGGACGTTGTCCTTGACGACCGGGACCGGAGCCAGCAGGTACGACGGGACGACCTTCACGTCGTTGTCGTACGTGGTGGTGTCGTTGACCTCGACCTCTTCGCCGTTCAGGATCGAGATCGCCATGCCGGCGGCGACCTTGGCCAGCTCACGGGTGTCCTTGAAGATCGTCGCGTACTGCTCGCCCGCGAGGATCGCCTTGACCGAGTCGACCTCGGCGTCCTGGCCCGAGATGATCGGCCACTCGTCACCGGTCGAGTAACCGGCGTCGGTGAGGGCCGAGATGATGCCGCGCGAGATCCCGTCGTAGGGCGAGAGCACCGCGTTGACCTTCGTGCCGTCCGAGTAGTTGGCCGTCAGGATGTCCTCCATGCGGCTCTGGGCGGTCTCGCCGTCCCAGCGCAGCGTGGCGGCCTGCTCGATCGTCGTCTGGCCCGACTTCACGACGAGCGTGCCGTCGTCGATCAGCGGCTGGAGCACGTCCATGGCGCCGTTGAAGAAGAAGAAGGCGTTGTTGTCGTCGAGCGAGCCGGCGAACAGCTCGATGTTGAACGGACCCTCGGGTGCGCCGTCGAGCGGGTTGCCCTCGAGGTCGGTGAGGCCCAGGCCGTTGAGGACCGTCCACGCCTGCTGCTGGCCGACGAGGAAGTTGTCGAACGTCGCGTAGTAGTCGACGTTCTCGGTGCCCTTGATGAGACGGTCGTAGGCGATCACCGGGATGTCGCTGTCGGCCGCGGTCTGGAGCACCTCGGAGAGGGTGGTGCCGTCGATCGAGGCGATGATCAGCGCCTCGGCGCCCTTGGTGATCATGTTCTCGATCTGCGAGACCTGGGTGGGGATGTCGTCCTCTGCGTACTGCAGGTCGACCGAGTAGCCGGCGTCTTCGAGCGCGGCCTTGACGGCGTCGCCGTCCTGGATCCAGCGCTCCGAGCTCTTGGTGGGCATCGCGACGCCGATGAGGCCGCCGTCGCCGGAGCCGCCGTCGCCCGCGTCGCCGTTGTCGGTCGAGCCCGAGCAGGCGCTCAGCATGAGCGCGCCCGCGGCCACGGCCGCGATGGCGATCTTCTTGAACTTCACTGTGGTTCCTTTCCAGTGGACATCACTGTCTTGGTGTCGATATTCAGTTGTGACCGCGCTCGGCCTGACGGGTCAGGAGAGCTACCGGCGGTCGTCGGTGGCCTGTCCGTAGACGTTCTGGTACCGGGCGTAGAGCCCGTCGATCGCGTCCTGCGGGATGGGGATGAGCGGGCCGCCCTGCGCGGCGACGTGCACCGTGCGGGCGACGTCTTCGAGCATCACGGCGGCCTTGACGGCGTCCTTCGCCGTCGCGCCGATCGTGAACGGACCGTGGTTCTGCATCAGCACGGCACGGCTGCGATGCCCGGTGAGCGTCTCGACGATGCCGCGGCCGATCGAGTCGTCGCCGATGATCGCGAACGGCCCGACCGGGATCGGTCCGCCGAACTCGTCTGCCATCGCCGTGATGACGCACGGGATCTCTTCGCCTCGGGTCGCCCACGCCACGGCGTAGGTCGAGTGCGTGTGCACGACGCCGCCCACGTCCGGCATGTTGCGGTACACGTAGGCGTGGGCCGCCGTGTCGGAAGAGGGCGAGCGGTCGCTCCCCGGCGTTCCCTCGATGACGGTGCCGTCGAGGTCGCACAGGATCATGTTCTCGGGCGCGAGGTCGTCGTACGAGACGCCGGAGGGCTTGATCACGAAGAGGTCTGCGCCCGGCACGCGGGCCGAGACATTGCCGCCGGTCCAGACGACCAGGCCGTAGCGCACCAGCTCGGCGTGGAGGGCCGCGACGTCGGCGCGCACTCGCGCGATCGCGACCTCCGTCTTCACGCCCGCGAGGTAGCTGTCGCTCTCGGGAACACTGGCACCCTGCACCACTGCGCCGACTCCTTTGTCTGATCTGTTGCGTGAGCCGTCATGTGACAGCCGATGTGACAGTCCATGTGACCGTTCACATCGAAACTATAGTCAGCCGGTGCGCACCCCTGTCAACACGACATGATCTCGGGTTGGTAACGGATGCCGCACGCTCACCGCAAGGGCGCCGTGGAGCGCCGGACGATCAGCTCGGGCATGATCGTGGGCAGCGGCGCGAGATCGCCGTCGTGCGGGCCCAGCAGCAGATCGACGCAGCGGCGACCGAGCTCGCTGAAGTCCTGCCGCACGGTCGTCAGGGGCGGCCAGAAGTGCGCCGCCTCGGGAATGTCGTCGAATCCGACGATGCTGATGTCGCCCGGCACATCGAGTCCCGCGTCGCGGATCGCGTGCATCAGGCCCAGCGCCATCTGGTCGTTCGACGAGAAGATCGCCGTGAAGTCGCGCACCCGCAGCAGCTCCTGGCCGGCGTAGTAGCCGAACTGCGCCGTCCAGTCCCCCAGGATCGGCGCGGTCGTCGGGATGTCGTTGGCGCTCATCTCGTCGAGGAACCCGCGCATGCGCGCTTCGGCCTCGATCCAGTCCTGCGGACCGGCGAGGTGGTAGATCGCCCGATGTCCCTGGCTGATCAGGTGTTTGGTCGCCAGGCGCGCCCCGGCGATCTGGTCGACGGTCAGGGTGTGGTCGGGGTCGAGCCCCGTCGACTGCAGCGTGACGTAGGGCACGTCGAGGTGCTGTGCGGCGAGCGCCCGGAAGACGCGCACCTGGGGCGCGATCACGACGACCCCCTCCACCGACTGCGCCGTCAGGTGCGCGATGCCGTCGGGGATCGACTGCGGATCGTGCGCGTCGATGTTGGCCGTGCTCACCCAATAGCCGCGCCGCCTGGCCGCCTCCTCGATGGCGGCGATGCTCGAGGCCGGACCGTACTGCTCGCTCGAGGCCGACAAGATGCCGATCGTCTGCGAGCGGCTCGTCACGAGCGCCCTCGCCGCGCGGTTGGGGCGATACTGCAGGTCGCTCATGACCTGCTGCACGCGCTGCTTGGTCTCGGGGCGGATGCTGGGATGCTCGTTGAGCACACGCGAGACCGTCTGATGCGAGACTCCGGCCAGCCGTGCGACGTCGCGGATGCTGGGCCTGCGGCCGCCGGCGTCGTCGCTCATGTGGTGCTCTCCGTGGGGAACGGCCATGTGCACGGTCACACGGCCCCGGTGCCATTATGCACGGGCGCTTCGGCGCGCGCCTACACTGGCGGGGTGTCGGACTTCGCGCGCTTCCTTCCGCTGAACGGCCGCCCGCACGGCGACGAGGCCGCCGTCTCGAGCGACCGACGCGCGGCCCTCGCCGATGTGGTCGCCGAGGCCGCACATCTGCTCGAGCGGACGGAGCTCCCCCGGCGCGCCGAACTCGCCGCGGCCTTCACCGCCGACGCCCGCCTCGACCTCGACCCCACGGCGCTGTCCGCCGCGGCCGATCACGTGCGCGCGGGCCGCAGGCGCAGCATCCGCTCGCTCGCCCGCGCGACGCGTGCGCTGCTCGTGCTCGGCGAGGCGGTCGGCGCGGCGCCGGAGCTGTCGGCGGCGACGACCGGCGCCGTGGCGCTCTACGGCGCCACGAGCGGTCCGTTCGATCGGCGCGCCGTGCTCAAGGGCCGCACGGTGGCCGCCACCGACGCCGACTGGTCGTTCGGCCGCGGCCCGACCGTCAGCGCGCCGGCGCTGCAGATCGTGGCTTTCGTGCTCGGGGTCTCTGACACGCCGCCCACCGCGCCGCGGGCGTGAGTACGCTCGAGGACATGACCGGACTTCGCTGGGGAATCCTCGCCACGGGCCTGATCGCCCGCCTGTTCACGAGCGACCTGCGCACGGCAGGGCTCGACGTCGCCGCGGTGGGTTCGCGCAGCCCGGGGTCGGCCGAGCGCTTCGCCGAGGAGTTCGGCATCGCCCGCGCCTACGGCTCGTACGAAGAGCTCGTCGCCGATCCCGACGTCGACATCGTCTACGTCGCGACGCCGCACCCGATGCACGCCGAGAACGCGCTGCTGGCGATCGCGGCGGGCAAGCATGTGCTGGTCGAGAAGCCCTTCACGCTGACCGCGGCCGAAGCACAGCAGGTGCGCGATGCGGCCGCGGAGCGCGGAGTGCTCGCGATGGAGGCGATGTGGACGCGCTACCTGCCGCACATGGCGCGCATCCGCGAGATCATCGCCGACGGCACCCTGGGCGAGGTGCGCACGGTGTTCGCCGACCACACGCAGCAGATCTCGGCCGACCCCGCGCACCGCCTGAATGCCCTCGAGCTCGGCGGCGGGGCGCTGCTCGACCTCGGCATCTACCCCGTGTCGTTCGTGTGGGACGTGCTCGGCGCGCCTTCGACCGTCGTCGCCTCGGCACGGCTCGGCGAGACCGGCGCCGACACCGAGGTCGCGACGATCTTCACGCACGCGAGCGGCGCAGTCTCGACGACGGTGTCGTCCTCGCGCGCAGCCGGCCCGAACACGGCGCACGTCGTGGGCACGAAGGCCCGCATCGACATCGACCGCGTCTGGTACAACCCCACGACCTTCCGCATGACCGCCCCCGACGGCACGGTGCTCGAGGAGTACGTCTCCGAGGTCGAGGGCCGTGGCATGCAGTACCAGGCGATCGCCGCCGAGCGGCTGGTCGCGGCGGGCCTCACCGACAGCGACCTGCTGCCGATCGACGAGACGGTCGCGATCATGGGCACCCTCGACGAGGTGCGCCGGCAGATCGGCGTGCGCTACCCCTCGGAGCACTGACCTCCACCTGTCAGACTTGAGCCATGCCGGATCTGCAGAACCCCCGCGTGGCCGTGTACCTCGACTTCGACAACATCGTCATGAGCTGGTACGACCGCGTGCACGGGCGCAACTCGTATTCGCGTGATCGGCAGCGCATCGTCGAAGATCCCACCGTGCCCGAGATCGCCGAGCGCCTGGCCGCGGCGACCGTCGACGTAGGCGCGATCATCGACTACGCGGCCTCGTTCGGCACCCTCGTGCTCACCCGTGCCTACGCCGACTGGTCGCAGCCGGTCAACGCCGACTACCGCTCGCAGCTTGTGGCCCGCGCCGTCGACCTCGTGCAGCTGTTCCCGGCCGCCGCGTACGCCAAGAACGGCGCCGACATCCGCCTGGCCGTCGACACGGTCGAAGACATGTTCCGCCTGCCCGACCTCACCCACGTCGTGATCGTCGCGGGCGACAGCGACTATGTGCCGCTCGCACAGCGCTGCAAGCGCCTCGGCCGGGTCGTCGTGGGGGTGGGCGTCGCCGGCTCCACCGCGAAGTCGCTGGCCGCCGCGTGCGACGAGTTCACCGCGTACGACACCCTCCCCGGCGTCCCCCGGCCCGAGACGAAGAAGGCGGATGCCTCGGCCCCCGCGACCCGGTCGCGTCGCAAGAAGCCGCAGGATCCGGCGGCGGGTCTGCTCGAGCGCGCCATCCGCCTCGAGACCGAGCGCGCCGACGAGGAGTGGGTGCACCTGTCGGCGGTCAAGAACCTTCTCAAGCGCATGGACCCCTCCTTCAGTGAGAAGGAGCAGGGCCACCGCGCGTTCTCCGACTTCGTGAAGGCCTACCCCGCCGTCGCCGAGCTCGACGAGTCGACCAACATCGTGCGCGTGCGGCTGTCGCCCGACCGCTGAAGGCCGGGCGACAGAATCCGGTTCTATGCCGCGAGCGGAATGGAACCCACGAGCACTCCGACGGCGAGCATCACGAGCGAGACGATCGTCGCGCGCCACAGCACCTTCTTGTGGTGGTCGCCGAGGTTGACGCCCGCCAGCGACACCAGCAGCAGGATGGCCGGCACGAGCGGGCTCTGCAGGTGCACCGGCTGGCCGGTGATCGACGCCCGCGCCATCTCGACGGGGGCGATGCCGTAGTTCGCGGCGCTCTCGGCGAGGATCGGCAGGATGCCGAAGTAGAACGCGTCGTTCGACATGAAGAACGTGAACGGGATCGACAGGATGCCGGTGATCACGGCCATGAAGGGTCCGAGCGACGGCGGGATGACCGTCGTGATCCAGCTCGCCATCGCGTCGACCATGCCGGTGCCGCCGAGGACTCCCACCAGCACGCCGGCGGCGAGCACCATCGAGACGACCCCGACGATCGAGGGCGCGTGCGCGACGATCTCGTCGGCCTGGCTCTTGAGCTTCGTGAAGTTCACGACCAGGGCGATCGCCGCGCCCACCATGAACACGTAGGGCAGCGGGAACAGGTCGAGCACCAGCAGCACCATCACGGCGACGGTCAACGCGAGGTTGAACCAGATGAGCTTCGGCCGCAGCGTCGGCCGGTTCGGGTCGAGCATCGTGTCGGCCATCGCGGTGTCGGTCTGGTCGACGAGCTCTGCGACGGCGACGCCGCCGCGGCCGCCCTGCACCGTGACGATGTTGCCGGTGCGCAGCGACGCGCGTGCGCCGGGCTTCGACTCCGCGCCGCGGAAGATCCGCGGGCCGCCGAGCACACCGTCTCCGCCGCTGAGCTTCGAGGTGTCGATCGAGCCGGCGAGCCGGCGGCGCTCCGAGAGCCCCAGCATCCACGAGAACGTGAGCGCGATCACCAGGCCGGCCGCGAGCGACGGGAGCATGGGCACGAAGATGTCGGTGGGCTCCAGGCCCAGCGCGGTCGCCGCCCGCACGGTGGGCCCGCCCCACGGCACGATGTTGAGCGTCCCGTTCATGAGGCCCGCGACGCAGGTGAGCACGACGGGGCTCATGCCCAGGCGCAGATAGATGGGCAGCATCGCCGAGGTCGTGATGATGAACGTCGTCGACCCGTCGCCGTCGAGCGAGACGGCGCCCGCCAGCAGCGCCGTGCCGAGCACGACCTTGGCGGGGTCGTCGCCCAGCACCCGGGTGATGACGCGGATGAGCGGATCGAAGAGTCCGACGTCGATCATGATGCCGAAGTACATGATCGCGAACATCAGCAGCGCCGCCGTGGGCGCCATGTTGCCGATCGCGTCGATGACCATGTCGCCCAGGCCCAGCCCTGCCCCGGCGAACAGGCCGAAGATCGTCGGCACGAGGATGAGGGCGACCATCGGGGTGAGGCGGCGCGTCATGATGAGCGCCATGAAGGTGAGCACCATCGTGAACCCGAGGATCACGAGCACGGCGTCCGGCGGCACGAACGCCGTGGCGTAGGCCTCGTCGGCCTCCGCCGCGAGGGTGAGCGTGGTGGCGAGCATCTCGACTCCTTCGTCCTGGCACACTCCGCCGTGTGCGATTGTGCGAATCTAGGCGGGCCGCGGGTGCGGCGCGGGGTATGTCGCATTGCCGCGGCTTGTGCGCGTAGCGTGTGTTGAGCGCATTGTGCTCACGAGCGGAGGAACCGGTGCGATTCACGACGAGGGTGCTGGTGCTGCAGCTCGTGCTCGTCGCCGCGGTGGTGGCGGTGTGCACGACCGTGTTCGTGGTGCTCGGCGTGCAGCAGCTGCGCGCAGAGTCGGAGGCGTCGGCCCTCAACATCGCCCGCACGGTCGCGGAAGACCCCGATGTGCGCGCCCTCGTCGCGGAGTTCTCGGCCGACCCCGGCACTCCCGCCGCCGCAGAGCTGCGCGACGGCCCGCTGCAGGAGCTGGCCGTCGACGTGGCGGTGCGTACGGATGCGCTGTTCGTCGTCATCACCGATGACCACGGCATCCGTCTCGCCCACCCCAACCAGGAGCTGCTCGGCCAGGAGGTGTCGACCCCGTATGCCGAGGTGCTCGCCGGCAACGAGGTCGTCGACTGGGAGCGCGGCACCCTCGGCGAGTCGGCTCGGGCGAAGGTGCCGATCTGGCCGGAGAGCGGGGGCGAGCCGGTCGGCGAGGTCAGCGTCGGGTTCGAGCGGGCGAGCGTGTTCGACGACCTGCCCGCGCTCATCGTCGCCGTCGGCCTCGCCGCCCTGGGCGCGCTCGCGCTGGCGGTGCTGGCGACGCTGCTCATGCGCCGCCGCTGGGAGCGACTGACCCTCGGCGTGCAGCCGGAGGAGCTCGTGGCGCTCGTGCAGAACCAGGCGGCCGTGCTCGACGGCGTGGGCGACGGCGTCATCGCGCTCGACCCCGGCGACGTCGTGCGCGTCTGCAACGCGGCGGCGGCGCGGATGCTGGGGCTCCACGACCCGGTCGGCAGGTCGCTGGGCGACCTCGGCGACGCGGCGGGGCTCATCCGCTCGGTGCGGGAGGGCGGCCCCGGCGACGGCGTCGTGCTTGGCGACCGTGTGCTCTACCTCGATGTGCGCCCCGTCGCGCGCGAGGGCCGCGCCCTCGGCGACGTCGTGGTCGTGCGCGATCGCACCGACCTCGTCGCCCTCAGCGAGCGCCTCGACACGGTGCGCACGATGGCGGGAGCGCTGCGGGCGCAGCGGCACGAGTTCGCCAATCGCCTGCACGTGGCGACGGGCCTCATCGACGCGGAGCGCGTCGGCGACGCCCGCGCCTTCTTGGCCGAGCAGGGCGAGCGCGGGTCGGTCGACTTTCCCGTCGAGGGCGTCGAGCGGGTCGGCGAGCCGTTTCTGCAGGCCTTTCTCGGCGCCAAGGCGATCGAGCTCGGCGAGCGAGGCGTCGCGCTGCGAGTCGACGACGACACCCTCGTGCTCGGAACGATCGAGGCCGCAGAAGACGTCGCGGCGATCCTCGGCAACCTCGTCGACAACGCGGCGACGGCCGCCGTGCGCGCACCGGAGCCGCGCGGGGTGAGCGTCGCCTTCTTCACCGAGGCGACCGAACTCGTCTTCACCGTTGCCGACTCCGGCGGCGGCGTGCCCGACGGTGTCGATGTGTTCGCGCCGCGTGCCGGCGGCACCGCAGAGCATGCCCTCGAGGGCGAGACGGCGGGACGGGTGCACGGCCTGGGCATCGGCCTGCCTTTCTCGCGTGAGCTCGCCCGCCGCCGCGGCGGCGAGGTGTGGCTCATCGACCGGGGCGGCGAGGGCGCCGGCGCGGTCTTCGGCGCGCGCCTGCCGGATGCGGTGCGCCCCGCATCCGAGAAGATCTCGAAGGAAGGCCCCACCCCATGACCATCCGCGTGCTCGTGGTCGACGACGACTTCCGCGTCGCCGGCCTCCACCACGGCATCGTCGCCGCCCACAGCGGCTTCACGGCCCTCGACCCCGTGCGCTCGGTGGGCGACGCGGTGTCGGCGATCCGGGCGCACCGACCCGAGCTGCTGCTCGTCGACGTGTATCTGCCCGACGGCGACGGGGTCGAGCTCGTGCGCTCGGCCGACACCGACGCGTTCGTGCTCTCGGCGGCCGACGACCCCGCCACGATGCGCCGCGCCCTGCGCGCGGGTGCGCTCGGCTATCTCGTCAAGCCGTTCGAGGCGCGGCTGCTCGAGGACCGGCTCGACCGGTACGCGCGGTTCCGCAACCTCGTCGGCGGCGACCGCGCCCTCGGGCAGGAGGAGTTCGACCGTGCACTCGCGATCCTGCACGGCGGCGGCGAGCAGCCGTCGGCCTCGCGGTCTGCGACCGAGCAGTTGATCCTCGAGAAGCTCGGCGAAGGCGAAGCCTCAGCGCTCGAGGTCGCCGAGCGGGCCGGCATCTCACGGGCGACTGCCCAGCGGCACCTGTCGACGCTGGCCGCCCGCGGGTTCGTCGAAGTGCGGCTGCGCTACGGCACGACGGGGCGCCCCGAACACCGCTACCTCGCCGTCGGCGGCTGATGCAGGGACTCTGTCAGGGGCGCGTGCTCCACCACGCCCACGCCACCAGCACGGGCTGGAACACGAGGCGCACGAGGCGCTTGAGGTCGGTGTCGAGCCCGAAGCCGTCTCGGCGATTGATGTACTGCGAGATGTTGCCGGGGAAGACGGCGACGAAGAAGGCCGCGAGGATGAGCCCGACGCGGCTGCGCTCCTTCGGGAAGATCACGAGCGCTGCGCCCAGCGCGATCTCGACGACCCCCGAGGCCACGACCACGCCGTCTTCATCGATCGGCACGAGCTCGGTGACGAACTCGGGCACCTGCGCCTGGAACTCCTTGCGCGCCCAGAACAGGTGACTGACGCCGGCGAAGATCATGGAACCGGCGAGGAGGAGGCGCGCGAAGGTCTTCATGCGTCGAGTATTGCGGTCACCCGGTGATCTCGTCGACCCATTCCGGCACGATCATCGTGGCAGGACCTGCGCGCACCTCGCGTTCGGCTCGGCGGATGCGGCAGCCCGCCGCCGCGCGTCAGAGAAGCGCTGCACGCGATCGGGATCACCGGCGAAGCCCTCCGGGGTCGCGACGTCGTCGACGCGCTGCCCCTCCCACAGTCCTCCGGCGCCGCGGAAAGTCGCCAGCCCGCTCTCGGCCGAGATGCCGGCACCGGTGAGCACGACCACACGCATAACCCCATTGTCGCGCGGGCGCCGTCGTAGGCTGGCGGGGTGAGCGAAGACGCGTCATCGACCCCGCTGCGCCGGCTGCCCGACGGCACCGTCAAGCAGATCGGACCGCTCACGGGAACGCGCGTGTGGACGGTGCCGGGTCGCGGCAACAGGCCTCTGGCCGCCGCACGCGACGAGCCGCGGCGACTCGGCCGCGGCGAGGAGCGGCGCCTCTGCGCCTTCTGCGAGGACCGCTACCTCGAGACCACGCCCGAGAAGACGAGGCTCGTCGGCCCCGACTACGCCGAGCTGCGCCGGGTGCCGGCGCGTGAGCTGCACGACACCGTCGCCGAGTTCCGCCGGTTCGGCAACCTCTTCGAGATCGTCTCGGCCGAGTACTGGCGCGAGGACCACGGGTTCCGCCAGCCCCGCGAGATCGTGGAGTGGGCCCGCGAGTATCTCGCCGACCCGCAGGGGCGGGCGCACATCGCGGCGCTGCAGCAGGTGCGCGAGCGGGCGTCGGGTGCCGCGCAGAGTATCGAAGAGGCGGCGCTCGACCTGGTCGGCGGATCGCACGACGTCGTGGTGGCGCGCCGGCACGTCGTCGACGGCGCCCGCACCGATGCCGAGCTCGTCGGCTCGGGGGTTCTCACCGCCGACGAGCACGCGCAGTACTTCGCGCTCACCGTGCGCTCGCTCGCCGAGATCGCCGCGGCGCAGCCGAATGCCGCCTCCGTCGCGGTGTTCCAGAACTGGCTGCGACCGGCCGGAGCCTCGTTCGACCACCTGCACAAGCAGCTCGTCGCGATCGACGAGCACGGCCCGCAGGCCGAGCGGGAGCTGCGGATGCTCAGCGAAGACCACGATCTCTATCAGCATGCGATCGCCGATCTCGCCGTGCGCGAGGGGCTGCTGGTCGCCGCGAACGACGGGGCGGTCGCGTTCGCCGGCGTCGGCCATCGCTACCCCGCGTTCGAGGTGTACTCGACGTCTCGGGCGAACCTGCCGCAGGAGCATTCCGCCGACGAGGTGCGTGCCGTCTCCGATCTCGTGCACGCGCTGCACGCGGCGACCGGAGTGTTCGTGCCCACCAACGAGGAGTGGCACTACCGCCCTCCGCGTGCGGGGTGGCCGATGCCATGGCGCGTGGTGCTGAAATGGCGCATCTCGAACCCGGCGGGCTTCGAGGGCGGCACCAAGATCTACGTCAACACGATCGACCCGTGGGAGCTGCGCCGCCGCGCAGTCGAGGCCCTGCGGATGCTGCGCGATGAGGGGCGGGTGGCCGACGGCATCCGCACCGGCGACGAGGTGACGGCAGTCGACGCGCGCCTGCGCTACGCCGAGTGACCGCGGTTCACCCGCGCAGCAGCAGCCGCAGATCCTGGATCGTGTCTGCCTCGTCTGCCCGCTTGTCGGGCCGGTAGCCCTTGACCCTGGCGAATCGCAGCGCGACGCCGCCGGGGTAGCGAGAGGAACGCTGCACGCCGTCGATCGCGATCTCGACGACCGTGACCGGTTCGACCTCGAGGGCGTAGCGTGTGCGGTCGGTCGCGATCGTGGGAAAGTGCGCCGTCTGCCACCGAAGCAGCTCGTCGGTGAGCCCCTTGAAGGTCTTGCCGACCATGACGAACCCGCCGCCGAACTCGCCCGTCGCATCGCGCGCACCGAGGTGCAGGTTCGAGAGCAGCCCCGTACGCCGCCCCGACCCCGGCTCGACGGCGAGCACGACGAGGTCGAACGTCAGCACGGGTTTGACCTTGATCCAGCTCTTGCCGCGCCGCCCGGCGGCATAGGGGGCATCGAGCGCCTTGACCATCACTCCCTCGTGGCCGGCGGCGAGGGCCTCGCGCGAGAAGGCGGCAGCCGCGTCAGGGTCGTCGGTCGTCGTGCTCGGGATGCGCAACGCGCCCGCCACCCGCTCGAGTTCGGCGCGGCGCACGTGCAGCGGCTCGTCGAGGAGGTCGCGGCCGTCGACATGGAGGATGTCGAAGAACCACGGCCGCAGCGCGAGCTCTCGGGTCGCGTCGGCCCCGAAGCGCGCCATGGTGTCTTGGAACGGCCGCGGACCGCCGTCTTCATCGAGGGCGAGCGTCTCGCCGTCGAGGATCACCGCGGATGCCGGCAGCTCCCGCACCGCCGCGACGATCTCGGGTACCCGGTGGGTGATGTCGGCGAGGCTCCGCGTGAACACGCGCACCTCGTCGCCGTCGCGGTGCACCTGGATGCGCGCACCGTCGAGCTTGTACTCGACCGATGCGGGACCCGTGATCGCCACGGCCTCGTCGGTGGTCGCCGCCGTGGAGGCGAGCATCGGGGCGACGCCCCGGCCGACGACGAGTCCCACGCCCTCGAGCTCGTCGACGGTGCCGGTGAGGGCGATCACCGCCGTCTCGCCGAGGTCGCCCGTGAGCATCGCGGCGCGCCGCACGGCCGCGATCGGCCGATCCGCGGCCTTCGCGACGGCGTCGGTGAGCACGCCCTCGAGGGCTCCCGTACGCAATTCCCCCATGATCACGCGGGCGATGAAGTCCCATTCACCCGGTGCGGCGCGAGCTGCCAGACCGTCGAGGATCGCTCGGCGCGCCGCCGTCGATCCCTCGCCCTCGGCCGCGGCCAGCGCGTCGAAGGCGGCGTCGACATCGAGGATCGTGAGCGCCGGCTCACGTTCGAACTCGCGCTCGGGCCCGGCGGCTTGCTCGCCGATGGCGGCGAGCGTGCGCCAGCCGACGCCGAGCCGACCCTGTCGCGGCCGCGCGGTCAGGAGCCCGACCGCCGGGCGGATCTCATCGGCCTCCAGCTCCGACAGCATCGCCGCGAGCATGGCGACCTTGGCGAGCCGCGACGGTGTCGACGTCACGGCGCCGACGGCCTCGACGAGCTGAGCGAGCAGCATCTTCGCATTCTGGCACCGACCTGCGACATCGGCGCCCGAAGGGGTGATCCCCCGTCTACCCACGCCTCCCGATCCGGATCGCTGCCGGACCCCCCGGGTCAGAAGGGCGGCGGGGGCCCGATATCCTCGCCGGCGGCCGCCGCGGGCAGCGGCGCCGCTGCCCGGTGGTCAGGATCCGGCAGGAATCTCACCATCCCCGGCGGCCGGTCCCGGTGGGTGCGGCCGGTCGGACTCGTCCATTCGAGCACTCCCCCGCCCAGTTGGCGCACCCGCCAGTCGGTGTGGTGCTTCATCGTGTGATGCCGTCGGCACAGGTGGGCGAGGTTGCACGTGCTGGTCGCTCCACCGGTGGCCGCATCGACCGTGTGGTCGACGTCGCACCGTTCGACCCGGCGTCGGCACCCGGGGAACCGGCACCGTTCGTCGCGGGCCGCGAGAAAGCGGCGCTGCGCCGCCGTCGGCTGGTAGCTGTCGACGGTGAAGACCTGGCCGCTGAACGGATCGGTGAACAGTCGCGACCAGGTGGGAATGGCCGCCGCGAGCCGCCGTACCGTGGCCGCGCACACCACGCCGAACCCCGCCAGCAGCGCCGGACCGTCGGGCTGCCCCTCGGACCGCGGCTGCGACGTGGAGCCCTGGTCGTCGAGAGGGACGAGCGCATCGCCGGCGTCGGCGTCGGCGTCGGCCAGCAGCGTCATTGCCGGAATCATGACCTGCACGCGCCCGTGGACCGCCGTGTCGGGGTCGCCGTGGGCGATCGGGGTGGCGGTCAGCAGCAGATCGGTGAACGCATCGGCCCGCAGCTGGTCCATCGTGCGGCCATCCACCGGGGGCTCGGCGCTCGCGCCGCCACCCTGGACTCCCCCGGCTGGTGCGCCCTCGCGTGTCTCGCCCTCGACCGCGCCGCCCTCTACCGCGCCGCCCTCAAGGTCGCTCCGGCCCTGCGGGCCGCCGGTGCGCACGACGACGGCCCCGCCCTCGCGTGGCGCGTCGTCGCCGGCGAGCGGCTGCCGATACATGCTGCGGGCGATCTGCGTGAGCCGGTCGTCGATCGCATAGGCGAGCACGGCGTCGATGTCGGCCTGCACGCGCGCGAGCCCGTCGCCGAGCGGTCGCACCCGAGTGTTGCGCTCCGACGCTGCACGCCCGAGACGCGCGGCCGTCGCTTCCGGGTCGATCCGTGCGGCGATCACCTGGGCGGGTTCCCGCAGCCGGCCCGCAGATTCGACGAGTGCGACCTTGAGCACCTTCCGCTCGAAGCGGCGGCGCCCCTTCTCGGTGGAGATCGTCGTGCCGGTCTCTCTGATCACGGCGACGTGTGCGGCGTCGATGCGCCCCTTTCGCCAGGCGCGCAGCACCTTGGGAAACTGCGCCACGACGACCGCGGCGTCGCCTATGCGGCACTGCATCGCCTGATCGCCGACCCTCACGGCCGCACCGAGCTCGGCGCTGACCTCGCGCACCGCGAGACGTGAACTGAGTCCAGGGGCTGCCGCTGCCAGGCAGTGCCGCTCGCGCTCGGCGATCAGATCCACGGCCCGTGCCAGCACCTGCGCCTCTGCGGCCTGCGCCGCCGCCAGCGTCGCCCTGGCCGAGGCCACCTCGATCACCAGCGCGTCCAGATCGTTCCGCCAGATCTCCTGGTCGACCGCGTCACCGCGAGGTGCACCCATACTCGACTCCCACGTCGGGCTCTTTCGAGCCGTTCACGTGGAGGATCGGGCACTACCCTCCGACTACCACTCCATCATCGTATACCGTTTCGGATTTCGCAAGCATTCAGGATACATTATTCGTTCCTATGTTCTCCCCAGTCCACAGCGCCCACGCCACCGGCACCGGCTGCAGCAGCAGCCGCACGAAGCGCGCACGATCGGTGCGCAGCAGCGGTGCCGAGCGCCGGGTGCGCCACTGATGCACGTTGCCGGGGAACACGGCCATGAAGAAGCCCGCGATCAGTGCACCCACCGTGCGCCGCTCGCGCGGCAGCGCGACCAGCGCCGCTCCGAGCATGATCTCGGCCGCACCCGAAGCAACCACGATCGCATCCTTGTCGAGGCGCAGCCCCCGCACCGCCCAGTCCGGCACGACGATGCGGTACCCCCGGCGACCCCACGTCAGGTGGGAGACGCCGGCGGCCACCAGCAGTGCCGCCAACAGCAGGCGGGCGACAATCCGCACCGCTCTCACTCCCGCACCGCCCTGGCCACCTCGCCGGCTGCGGCGAAGAACTCCGACAGCACGGCATCCGCCGTCGGCAGCAGAACCACCGAGTCCACGCCTGCCGTGGCGTACCCGCGCACCGCCGCCACGACGTCGTCGACCGACCCGGCGGCGACCCTGGCTGCCGCATCCGCCGGCGCCTCGGCTCCGAACACCGCGAACTCCGCGCTCGCCCGCGCGACCGCATCCGCTCCGAACGCCGTGAGCACATAGGCGACGATGTCGGGAGCACCCGAGCGCCGCGCGGCGGCCCGGGCCGACCGCACCGCAGCGACTGCGGCGGCGATCTCGTCCACGGTGTGCCGGCTGTCGAGCACGACGCCATCAGCGACCTCTCCGGCCAGGACGAGCGTCTTGGGCCCCTCCGCCGCCGCGTACACGAGCGGCGCGGCGGCCGGCGGCCAGTCGAGTCGCACCGCATCGAGGTGCACATAGCGCCCATCGGCCGTCACCTCGTCGCCGGCGAGCAGCGTCCGCAGCGCCGGCACGTACTCGCGCATGAGGGTGAGCGGCGACGCCACCCGTGCCCCGACCTGCCCCATCCACGGCAGCACGCCGTGGCCGACTCCCGGCAGCAGGCGACCAGGGAAGAGCCGCTCCACCGTCGCGATCTCCATGGCCCCGATCGCGACGTTTCGCAGCGGCATGGGTGAGATGCCGATGCCGACCTTCAGCCGCGTCGTCCAGGCGAGCACGGCGGATGCCGCGGCATACGCCGACTGGCGGAAGCAGTCCTCCCACAGCCAGAGTTCATCGAGCGCCGCGCTCTCTGCGGCCAGCGCCGCGTCGTGCAGCGCCTCGGGCGCGTTCGGGTAGGGACTGAAGATCGCACCGATGCGGGTCATGCATCGACTCTGCCAGAGACCCCCGACCTCACCAGCCGCCCATGCGGCGCCGCGCGAAGGTGTCGAGGCGCTCCTGCTTGGTGCGCGCCAGGTGCGCGACGATCGCGCGGCCGGCGGCGTCGGCATCGCGCGCTCGCAGTGCCGCGAGCACCAGGTCGTGCTCACCCGACGTGTCGACCCGGTCGTCGCGATGCTGCGTCTCCTGATCGAAGATG
Organism: Microbacterium fluvii; assembly: GCF_025515205.1. Taxonomy (GTDB): domain Bacteria; phylum Actinomycetota; class Actinomycetes; order Actinomycetales; family Microbacteriaceae; genus Microbacterium; species Microbacterium fluvii. The sequence continues at coordinate 1,611,710 of NZ_JAOPFX010000001.1, forward strand.
CGCAGGCGCGCAACGAGGCCCGCGAGCATCGACTGCAGCGTCGCGTTCTGCGACGCCTCCCACAGCACCTCGTGGAAGCGCGAGTGCAGCCGTCGCGACAGCGCCGGGTCGCCCGCGGCCTCGGCAGACTGCCGCTGCAGCTGATCGAGTTCGGCGAGGTGCAGTTCGGTGCGCACGGATGCCGCAGCCTCGGCCGCGGCCCGCTCGAGCGCGATGCGCACGTCGTAGATCTCGATGACATCCTCTGGGCTGCCCGACCGGATGCGGAAGCCGCGAGAGGCGCGCACGATGAGCCCCTCCTGCTCGAGCCTGTTCAGCGCCTCCCGCACCGGGGTGCGCGAGACGCCGTAGTGGTCGGCGATCCGCGCCTCGACGAGCTGATCGTCGGCGGCGAACCGCCCGGCCACGAGGTCGGAGCGCAGCTGCGTGTGGAGGGAGGCGCGTTCAGTCATCACCTCAACTGTATACATCTAGGCCCCCACTGCATACGCCAGCTACACATGACGACACATTTGCACACCGATCACTCCCGCCGACGCATACTTGAGCGTCCCGAACCCGCTCCGCACCGAGGAAGCACCATGACCGACCAGCAGACCACCACCCGCGGCGAGACCTCCGCGGTCGCCGCGCCCGCTCCCAGCCTGCTGCGCTGGCGTGTCATCGACATCGTCGTGGCCAGCGTCGTCGCCGTCGCCGCCGGCCTCGTCTTCGTGCTGTGGAACATCGCCTCCAACCCGATCAGCGCTCCGCTGAGCGCACTGCTGCCGGGGCTGCAGGGACTCGTCGCCGGCGGGTGGCTCTTCGCCGGCGTGCTCACGGCCCTCATCATCCGCAAGCCCGGCGCCGCCCTGTACGGCGAGCTGCTCGCCGCGAGCGTGTCGGCCCTCGTCGGCAACCAGTGGGGCGTGCTGACCCTCGAGTCGGGCCTCGTGCAGGGCCTGGGCGCCGAGATCGTCTTCGCGGTCTTCCTCTACAAGCGCTGGAATCTGCCGGTCGCGGTGCTCGCCGGGGCCGTCTCGGGTCTCGCGCTCGCGATCAACGACCTCATCCTCTGGTACCCGGGCTCGGGCACCGCGTTCACCGTGATCTACACCGTCTCGGCGATCGTCTCCGGCGCTCTCATCGCCGGCGTGCTGTCGTGGTTCGTGGTCAAGTGGATCGCCAAGACCGGAGCCCTCAGCCGCTTCGCCGCAGGTCGCGAGGCCCGCACGGCCGGTCGATGACGGCGGCTGCAGCAGCCCCGGCCCGCGGGGCGCAGATCAGCGCCGCGGGCTGGGGCTGGCGCCACGCCGGCCGCGACGACTGGGCGGTCGAGGGGCTCGACCTGCGCATCGGCGCGGGCGAGCACGTGCTGCTGCTCGGGCCCTCGGGCGCCGGCAAGTCGACGCTGCTCCACGGCATCGCGGGCCTGCTCGGCGGCCACGAAGACGGCGACGAGACCGGCGCTCTGCTGGTCGACGGCGCCCGACCTGCGCAGCGCCGCGACCGCATCGGCATGGTGCTGCAGGACCCCGATTCGCAGGTGATCCTCTCCCGCGTGGGCGACGACGTCGCGTTCGGCATGGAGAACCTGCGCGTACCACGAGGGAGCATCTGGGCGCGCGTGCGCACGGCCCTCGCCCGCGTGGGTCTGGTCGCCCCCGACGATCACGACACCTCCGAGCTGTCGGGCGGGCAGAAGCAGCGCCTCGCCCTCGCGGGGGTCATCGCCATGGAGCCCGGCCTCATCCTCCTCGACGAGCCGACGGCGAACCTCGACCCGGCCGGCGTGCGGGAGGTGCGGGATGCTGTCGCCGCCGTCGCCGACGAGACCGGCGCGACGCTCGTCGTCATCGAGCACCGCACCGAGATCTGGCTGCCGGTCGTCGACCGCGCCGTCGTCTTCGGCGAAGGAGGCATCATCGCCGACGGCCCCGCCGCCGCCACGATCGAGCGGGAACGGGAGCGGCTGCTGGCCGCAGGAGTCTGGGTGCCCGGCGCGCCCCTCCCCCGGCTGCAGCGCACCCGCAGCGCCGACGATCGGGTCGTCCTGACCGCATCCACTCTCGCCGTCGGGTATCCGTCGGCGACCCACCTGCCGCCGCGCTTCGACTTCGAGATCCGCCGCGGGCGCACCACGGTGGTCACCGGTCCCAACGGCGCGGGCAAGTCGACGCTGGCGCTCACCCTCGGCGGCCTCATCCCCGCCGCGGCGGGCGAGCTGGCCGCATCCGCCGACTTCGCCCCCGATCCGCGCCGGCCAGCTCCCGCGACCTGGAAGTCGCGCGAGCTGCTCACTCGCATCGGCAGCGTCTTCCAAGACCCCGAGCACCAGTTCCTCGCCGCCACCGTGCGCGACGAGCTGGCGATCGGACCCCGCGCGCTGAAGTTCGACGACGCGCGCATCGCCGAGATCACCGACGACCTGCTGCGCCGCCTGCGCCTGGGCCACCTGGCCGACGCGAACCCCTACACGCTCTCGGGCGGCGAGAAGCGGCGGCTGTCTGTGGCCACGGTGCTCGCCACCGCGCCGAGCCTCATCGTGCTCGACGAGCCGACCTTCGGGCAGGACAGACGCACGTGGGAAGAGCTCGTGCGCCTCATCGCCGGGATCGTCGACGCCGGCACCGCCGTGGTCGCCGTCACCCACGACGAGGAGTTCGCCGAGCTGCTCGCCGACGACCGCATCGAACTGCCCGCGTGGGCGAGCGCCGAGGAGGTGGTCGTGCGATGACCGTCGCCCTGGTCGACGTCACCCGCGCCAACCCCGTCGCGAGGCTGCTCTCGGCGCTGCTGATCGCCGTCGCGCTCGTCTTCAGCATCGACTGGGTGTCGGCTCTGACCGCCCTCGTGCTCGAGACGATCGTGCTGCTGACCAGCGGCATCGCGCTGCGCAAGTTCGTGCAGCGGAGCCTCCCCGTCGTGATCGCGGCGTTCTTCACCGCGGTCACGATCCTGCTCTACGGACAGGCCAGCGGCACCGTGCACGCGCAGTTCCTCCTCATCGTCGTCAGCGACGGCTCGATCGCGCTGGCCGCGGCCACCTTCCTGCGGGTGCTGGCGATCGGCCTTCCGTCGATCCTGCTGTTCCTCGACATCGACCCCACCGATCTCGCCGACGGTCTCGCGCAGATCCTGCGGCTGCCGGCGCGCTTCGTGCTCGGTGCGCTGGCCGGCTTCCGGCTGATCGGGCTGCTGCAGCACGACTGGCAGTACCTCGGCTACGCGCGCCGCGCGCGCGGCGTCGCCGATCACGGTCGCGTGCGCCGATGGGCGGGGCAGGCGTTCGCGCTGCTCGTGTTCGCGGTGCGCCGCGGATCGAAGCTCGCCACCGCGATGGAGGCGCGCGGCTTCGGCGCCTACCCCGACCGCACGTGGGCACGCGTGTCGACGCTGTCGCGCGCCGACATCGTCGTGATCGCGCTCGGCGCGCTCATCGGCATCCTCTCGATCGCCGCGGCGGTCACGGCAGGCACGTGGAGCTTCATCGGTGCTCGCTGACCTCCTCACCGCGTTCGACGGCGCGCGCACGCTCCTCATCGACGGCCGCTCGGGCTCGGGCAAGTCGAGCCTCGCGGCAGCGATCGCCGCCGCGCGCCCCGGCACCGTCGTCGTGCGCCTCGACGACATCTATCCGGGCTGGGACGGCCTGCAGTGGGCGAGCGACCACGTGCGCGCGTCACTGCTCGAACCGCGCGCACAGGGCGATGCCGGGCGCTGGCGCGCGTGGAACTGGGCCGGCTCCTCCCCCGCGGACTGGAGCACCGTCACGGCCGATTCCGCCCTGATCGTCGAGGGCGTCGGCGCGCTCACCCCTGCGAACCGCGCCCTCGCCGACCTCGCCGTGTGGGTCGACGCGCCCGACGACGTGCGCAAGCGTCGCGCCCTCGCCCGCGACGGTGCGACCTATGTGCCGCACTGGGACCGCTGGGCCGCGCACGAAGACCGCTTCATCGCCGCCCACCGTCCGCAGGACGCCGCCGACCTCATCGCCCACGCCGCCGACGGCGGCTTCCGCCTCATCCCCACCGGAGTGACCGTATGACCCGCCTGAGCCTCGCCCTCGAGTACTTCCACCCGTGGCCCAACTCGGTGGGCTTCTACGTCGCCCGTGATCAGGGCTGGTACCGCGACGCCGGCATCGAACTCGAGATCCGCACCGTCGACCCCGGCATCGGCGACACGCTCGAGCACCTCGTCACGGGCCGCGCCGACCTGGGCATCTTCCCGACCAACCGCCTGCTCGTGCGGCGCGAACTCGGCCAGCCGCTGCGAGCCGTCGCCGCCGTCAATCAGCGCGGACTCGAGACCGTCCGCACACTCGAGAGCTCCGGCATCCGCTCGCTCGCCGACCTCGCCGGCCGCCGCCTCGCCCTCAACCCCACGCCGCGGGGACTCGCGATCGTGCGCGACCTCGTCGCGCGGGCAGGCGGCGACCCCGACGCCGTCGAGATCGTCGACGCGGGGGCACGCGAACTCACCGCCGACGATCTCGAGGCGGGGCTGGCCGATGCGACCTTCGGCTCGTACTGGTCGTGGGACATCCTGCTCTCGGAACGCGCCGACCGCCCCGAGCGGGTGTGGCGCGTCGACGACGAGCTCGGCATCCGCTATCACAGCTATCTGCTCGGGGGCCGCGACGATCGGCTCGACCCCGGCCTGGTCGCCGCCTTCGTCGAGGCGACCGCGGCGGGCTTCACCCACGCCGCGGCGCATCAGGCCGAGGCGGCTGCGCTGTTCGCGACGGTGACGCCCTATTTCGCGGATGCCGTCATCCGCCGCTCCGTCGAGCTCATCGCCCCGACGTGGTTCCACGACGGCACGTGGGGTGAGATCAGAGGCGAGGCGATGGAGCCCTACGCGCAGTGGCTCGTCTCGCACGGGATCCTGCAGCATCCGCTGGCGTGGACCGACGCGATCGCGCCGCTGTCTGGCGCCGCGGAGACAGCCGCATGAGTGCGGTCTTCGTCTCTGCGGCCGAGCTGCGCTCCGAACTCGCCGGCGCCACGCCCCCCATCGTCTTCGACGCGACCCTCGTGCTGCGCCGGCCGCGGCACGACGGCGACTTCACCGCAGAGAGCGGGCGCGCACGGTGGGCGGCCGGCCATATCCCCGGGTCGCGCCACGTGGCGATCGACTCCGAGTTCTCGGTGCCGCACCCCGTCACCCACGACCACCACCCCGAGCCGCAGCAGCTGGCCGATCGGCTCGCGGCCCTCGGCGTCGCCCTCGGCGACCGCGTCGTCGCGTACGACACCGTCGGCGGGCTGTGGGCGGCGCGGCTCTGGTATCTGCTGTCGGGCATCGGCGTCGACGCGCGCGTGCTCGACGGCGGCCTGGCCGCGTGGCGCGACGCCGAGGGCCCGGTGAGCGACGACGACGCCCCCGCACGGCCTCCCGTCGCACCGTGGCCCGCGCGAGCGATCCGCCCGCAGTGGGTCGAGCGCGACGAGATCGTCGCGCTGCCGCCGCACGGCAACCTCGTCTGCGGGCTCGGCCGCGCCGCGTTCGCCGGCGCCGAGCCGACCCGATATCACCGCCGCGGACACATCCCGGGGAGCGTCAACGTGCCGGCCCGTGAGCTGTTCGACGACGACGGACGCGTGCGCTCCCCCGACGAGATCCGCGACGCCTTCGCGGCGGAAGGCGTCGACCTCGACGCGGAGGTGCTGCTGTACTGCGGCGGCGGCATCTCGGCCACCGCGAACGCCCTCGCCCTCGCGCACGCCGGCGTCGATGACGTGCGTGTCTACGACGGGTCGCTCGAGGAGTGGAGCGCCGATCCCGTGCTCCCGCTCGTGACGCTCGCGCCTGCGCTCTGAGGCGCGCGCCGCATGGCGCGCGTCAGCCGGCCGCGCGGTCGGTTCCGCCGTATGGCTCCTCGTGCAGGCCCTGCAGCGCGTTGGACAGGGTCGGCACTCCGGCGCGCAGGCGCGCGTCGAGCGCGGCGAGGCGCACCTCGGCCTCGGCCAGCGCACGGCGCCCCTTCGCCGTCACCCGCAGATCGGAAGCCGCCCCGGCGTGCGACATGTCGTCGCGGGCGAGCCCGTCGTTCACGAGTGCACGAACGGCGGTGTGCGCCGTCTGCACCGTGATCTGCGAGCGCCGCGCGAGCTCCGAGAACGAGATCCCCGGGGTCGCATCGATGTGCGCGAGCAGGCCGTACTTGCGGGTCGTCAGCCCCAGGTCCTTCAGCGCAGCGCCCAGCTGCGCGTCCCACACGCTCGACACCGTCAGCAGAGCGATGACGGGGCTGAAGGGCGGGCGCTCTGGCATGGCTCTCATGGTATCGACCCCGACCCCTTCGCGGCGGTGCCGCGCGGCGCATTACCGTGGGCAGGTGACCTTCCCCTTCGATGCCCTGCGCCGGTGGCCCGACATCGAAGCGCCCGAGCTTGTCGCGGCGGATGCTGCCGACCGCCTCATCCTCGACGAATCGGCGTCGGCGCGGGCCGGGCTCGGGGCGGAGGAGTTCGTCGTCATCGGCGACGCGTACGGTGCACTCACCCTCGGCGCGGCGGCCGCGGGGGTCACCGGCATCCGCGTGCATCAGGATCCCCTCACCGGCGAGCAGGCCCTCGCGGCCAATGCGGCCGCCCTCGGCGGCGCGGAGGCGTTCCGCTCGCTGCCGCTCGAGCCCGCGCTCGTGCGCGGCGCCCGCGTCGTGCTACTGCGCCTCCCCCGCTCGCTCGACGCGCTCGACGACATCGCGGGGCTCATCGCGGCGCACGCCGCGCCCGACGTCACGGTGTTCGCCGGCGGCCGCCTCAAGCACATGACGGTCGCGATGAACGGTGTGCTCGGCCGGAGGTTCGCGCGGCTGGATGTCACCCACGCGCGCCAGAAGTCGCGTGTGCTCGTCGCCCGCGAACCGCACGACGGCGTCGATCCGCAGCCGCGGCGCTCCGAGCACGACGGACTCGTCGTCTGCGCCTACGGCGGGGCCTTCGCCGGTTCCGCGATCGACATCGGCACGCGTCTGCTGCTCGAACACCTGCCCGCAGCGATCGACGGTGACGGGATGCTGGTCGATCTCGCGTGCGGGACGGGTGTGATCGCGACGCGGCTCGCGCTGCAGCATCCGTCTCGACGCGTGCACGCGAGCGATCAGTCGGCGGCCGCCGTGGCGTCGGCACGCGCGACGGTCGCCGCGAACGGCGTGGCCGACCGAGTGGACGTCGTGCGCGACGACCTGCTGTCGTCACTGCCCGCTGCCTCGGCCGACTTCGTGGCGCTCAACCCGCCCTTCCACTCCGGCGCGGCCGTGACCGACCTCATCGCCCCCCGGATGTTCGCCGACGCGGCGCGGGTGCTGCCGCCCGGCGGCGAGCTGTGGGTCGTGTGGAACTCGCCGCTGCGCTACCGCCCCGCACTCGAGCGGCTCGTCGGGCCCACGAGGCAGATCGCGCGCAACGCCAAGTTCACCGTCACTGCGTCGGTGCGCCGCTGACGATGCGCGATGCCACAGGTCGGCGGGTTATGCTCGCCGACGTGTTCTCCACCGCCCGCGCCGCCGTGCCCCTGCTCGCCCTGACCGCCGTGCTGCTGGCCGGCTGCTCCGCCGCCTCCGAGGCCACGGCCGCCGAAGTCGCCGAGAAGTGCGGCGGCGAAGACGCCGGCATCGTCGTCTCGGGCGATGGGATCGCCTACACGCAGGCGCAGGACACCACCGGCGACGCCTACACGTGCCTCCTCGACGAGCTGCTCGACGACCAGGCCGACCGCGACGAACTGCTCAGCGCGATCGAGACGGGCGCGAGCGCCCCGCAGACCACGAGCTACGGCGACCTCGCGATCGCGTGGAACAACACCGACGGCACCGACATGTGGATCGCGTTCGACCCGCAGTAGTCGCCGCTCAGTCGGTCGTGCTCCGCTCCTGGCGTCGCTCGACGCGCCGCCGGTCGTCTTCGTGCGCGCCGCGAAGCGCCTCGACCGCGCGATCGAGCGTCGCCGAGTCCGGGTTCACGATGCTCACCCACCCGTAGGCGCCGTAGAGCGGATGCGGGATGAACACGTCGACGGCGCTGTAGTCCACCGCTGCATCGTCGGCCTGCTCGGGGGCGCGACCGATCAGCTCGGTGAAGACGGCCGATCCGACATGGATGTTCAGCCGCCAGCGGTCGGGGGCGCCGAGGCGCGACTCCTCGTCGTCGGGGTAGTCCTTCGTCACGATCGTCGCGTACGGCTGACGGTTGCGCGGCACCTCCCCGTCGGGCGCGTAGTAGAAGAAGTGATCGCCCCACGAGATCTCGGGGTGCTCGCTGCCCGGCCCGGGGGCGAGCTCGAGGATGCCGTCGAATGCGCGGACGGCGGTGAGGATCGGGGTCATCGACATGACTCCAGTGTGCTCTCGTGCCCGCTCTGCCGCCGCGCCGCACGGCAAGAGCACTCGGCATACCGCGGATGCGGTACGCCCCTGCCTGCGCCAGGGCGACGCGACGAGCCAGGGGGCGAAGCGAAGGTTGGTGATGCGGGCCTCGCTCGCGCCGCTTGTCGAAAGGACGTCCCCCATGGCTGTGCTTCTTGCTCGTCTCGGCCGCTTCTCCGGCCGCCACCGGCGGTCGATGCTGGTCACCTGGCTGACCGTGCTCGTCGCAGCGGGCGGCATCGCGATCGCCGGCATGAGCTTCGCCGATGGTGGCTTCGACGTGCCGGGCACCGACTCGAGCCGCGCGATGTCGGCCCTCGAAGACGCGTTCGGCGATCAGGATGCCGCTCCCACGCTCCAGCTGGTGGTCGAGCACGACTCCGGGGCGATCGCCGACGAGGCCGCGCAGCTGGAGGCGGCGAGGCAGGAAGCGGCAGAGCTGACACACGTGACGTCGGTGTCCGACCCGCTGGACCCCGCTCGGCCCGTCGTGTCGGAGGACGCCACGACGGTGGTGATCCAGGTCGAGTTCGACGAAATGGATGAAGAGCAGGCACACGTCGCGGCCGACGGCCTCTCGGCGATCGCAGACGAGCTGCGCGCCCACGGCCTGACCGTGGAGGTCGGCGGATCGCTGGCCGGCGGCGTCCCCGAGATCCTCGGGCCGAGCGAGGTCGTCGGCGCAGCCGTCGCGTTCCTCGTCCTGTTCCTCACGTTCGGCTCCCTCGTCGCCGCAGGAGCGAACATGCTCGTGGCATTGGTCGGCGTCGGTGTCGGTGTCCTCGGCATCCTCGCGTTCTCGGCACTCTCGCCCATCGGCACCGTCACCCCCATCCTCGCCGTCATGCTCGGCCTGGCCGTCGGCATCGACTACGGACTGTTCATCCTGTCGCGATTCCGCAGCGAGCTCCAGCACGGACGGTCGGTCGACGAGGCTGTCGGACGCGCCGTCGGAACAGCCGGCTCCTCGGTCGTGTTCGCCGGTACGACAGTGATCATCGCCCTGGTGGGGCTCACCGTCGTGGGCATCCCCTTCATCGGCGAGATGGGGCTCGCCGCCGCGTTCGCCGTCGCGGTGGCGGTCGTCATGTCGCTCACCCTGCTGCCCGCGCTGATGACGTGGATGGGACCCCGCGCGCTCTCCCGCGCGCAGCGCGCCGCGAGGCGCACCGCGGAGCGCACTCCGCGGTGGGCTGGTCTGTGGGCGCGCAACGTCACCCGCCGGCCGTGGGCCGTTCTCGTAGGGACCGCCGCCATCCTGATCATCGGCTCGCTGCCCGTGCTGGACATGCAGACCACCCTCTCCACACCGGGCGGCGAAGACCCGCAGTCCACGCAGCGCGCTGCCTACGAACTGGTCGCTGAGAAGTTCGGCGACGGCGCGCAGGATCCTCTCGTCGTCCTGGTCGAGACGGACTCCGACGTGACCCCGGCGCAGGCAGATGCGCAGGAGGCGATCAGCGACCTGTCGGATGTCGCCTCCGTGATCCCGAGCGGCGTCTCCGACGACGGACGCACGGCCATGCTCACCGTGTTCGCCGACTCCGGCCCCCTCGACGAGAGCACCGTTCAGCTGGTGCGCGATATCCGCTCTCTCGACATCGACGATGCGGAGCTGGCCGTCACCGGCGCCACCGCTGTGGGTCTGGATTCGGACGAACAGCTGCGCACCGCACTCGTGACCTACCTCGCCGTCATCGTCGGCCTCTCGCTGCTGCTTCTGGTCTTGCTCTTCCGTTCGCTGCTCGTGCCGCTGATCGCCACGGCGGGGTTCCTCCTGTCGTTGGGCGCAGGACTCGGGGCCACCGTCGCCGTCTTCCAATGGGGGTGGCTGGATGCCTTCGTGCAGGCTCCGCAGGGCAATCCGCTGCTGAGTCTGCTGCCCATCGTGGTGACCGGCATCCTGTTCGGCCTGGCGATGGATTATCAGGTCTTCCTCGTCTCGCGGATCCAGGAGGCGTACCGGCACGGCCTGACCCCGCGCGATGCGATCCGTGCCGGATTCGAGCGTTCTGCCCCCGTTGTGGTCGCCGCGGCGGCGATCATGACGGCCGTGTTCGCCGGCTTCGCGCTCAGTCCGTCGTCTCTTGTGGGCTCGATCGCCCTGGCGCTGGCCGTGGGAGTGCTCGCCGACGCCTTCCTGGTGCGCATGGTGCTCGTGCCGGCGACGCTCAGCATCCTGGGACGATCCGCATGGTGGCTGCCGCGGTGGCTCGATCGCATGCTGCCCGACCTGGACGTCGAGGGTGCGGGGCTGGACGTCTCACCGACCCCTGCCCCCCATGTCGAGCCGGTCGGCGCACGGTGACGGGCGGGCCGCGCCCGGGGAGAATGGAAGGATGACGTCGACGCGGGCGCGGCTGGGGTCGCGGTGGGAGGAGTTCTTCGACCTTGTCGGCGGAGTGACGCTGGCCGGTGTCGTCGGGATGCAGGTGATCAACGGACGCCCCCTCGCGCCGCACTGGGCAGCCGCTGTGCTCCTACTCACATCGGTCGCACTCCTCGTCGTCCGCAGGCGCGCGCCCCTGGAGGCCGCGGGCGGATCGGTCATCACGAGTGCGCTCGCCCTGCTGTTCCCGCAGACGGCGCTGGTGGTCTGGGTACTGGCGGAGGTGTGCCTGTTCTCGGTACCACTGCGCCGATCACGCGGTGCGACGGTCGTGGTCGGTTCCGCGCACGCAGCGGTGCTGTACTTGGGCGCACCGCTGGCGTTCGGCGTGCCGCTGTGGGACCCCGTCGCACTCGCGCTGCCGGTGTGGACCGGAGCGGTGATGGCGTTCGGCACAGCCCTTCGCACGCAACAGGACCACGTCGACTCGCTCGAGGAGCAGGCCCGCACATCCGCCGCGGTGCGGGAGAGCGAGGTCCTCCGGCGGGTGGGAGCCGAGCGGCTGCACATCGCGCGGGACCTGCACGACTCGGTCGCGAACTCGCTCGCCGTCATCAACCTCGAGAGCACCAACGCGCGCCGCCACCTCGAAGACGACCCCCAGCGGAGCCGCCGCTCGCTGGAGGTCATCCGGGCGGTCACACGATCGACCATCGGTGAGCTGGCCGACATCCTCACCGTGCTGCGCGAGACCGAGGACGACTCCGACCGCACTCTGGCAACCGCCGCGAACATCCCGCGCGTGATCGAGCTGCTCGCCCGCTCCGGTCGTCGGATCGAGGCGAGCCTGGGCGCGCTGGAGACCGCCAGGCTCGACCCGCTGGCCGACGCCGCACTGTTCCGCGTCGCGCAGGAATCCCTCACCAATGCGCACCGACACGGCGCAGGCGACATCTCGATCTCGGCTGAGACCGACGTGGGCATGGTGACCCTCACCGTCGCGAACGACCTGGCATCCCCACTGGAGCGGAGCGGCGAATCCGGTTTCGGCCTGGTCGGCATGCGCGAGCGGGTCGAACTGGCCGGCGGCAGCATCCAGGCCGGTCTCCGCGACGGTCGCTTCGTGGTTCGCGCGCGTCTGCCCCTCACCCCGGGCGAGAAGGAGAATCCATGACCACCGTCGTGCTCATCGACGACCAGGCGATGATCCGTGCCGGGCTGCGCGGCATCCTCGAAGATGCCGGCATCTCCGTGGTCGCCGAGGCCGCTGACGGCAGGCAGGGTGTCGAGGCGGTCCAGCGCACCCGGCCCGATGCCGTGCTGCTCGATCTGCGGATGCCGATCATGGACGGAGTCGAGACGGTGCGACGGCTTCGCGCCGACGAGGGGACCACGGGCGTGAGAATCCTCGTGCTCACGACGTTCGACGCCGACCAGGATGTCATCGCGGCCCTCAGCGCCGGTGCCGACGGATTCCTCGGCAAGACGGCGGAGCCCGAGGAACTCGTCGCGGCAGTCGGCGCCGTCGCGCGCGGCGAAGCGAGTCTGTCGCCGCGCGCCGCGCGGGCGGTGATCGCCCACCTGGGATCGCGAACGGCGCAGCCCGCAGACCCCGCACTCGTCTCTCGGGTCGAGAGCCTGACCGCACGCGAGCGCGACCTCGTCCGCTACGCAGCAGAAGGCTGGGACAACCAGCGCATCGCCCGCGAACTCGTCATCTCGCCGCACACCGTCAAGACCCACCTGAACCGGGCGATGATGAAGCTCGATGCCCGCGACCGCGGCCAGCTGGTGGCCTTCGCGTTCAGATCGGGGATGCTGCGCGACGCACCGACCGGCCACTGACCGCGGCGCCTTGTCCGCTCATCCGTGAGCGGCACCCACACACATCGTCCGGGCTCTCCTCGATTCAGCCGACCCAGGGGGATTCGACTCCGAACGCATCGGCGACCGCGCGGACCTCCTCGGGGAGGAGACCTTCGCCCCTGCCCCCGGCGAGAAGATTCATGTATTCGTACTTGGCGCCGGTCTCCGCGTACTCGACGCGGTCGACTGCCCGTGTCACCGAGACGTCGGATCGAGACATCGTGCCGTGCTTGCTCCACAGGACGATCTCGACGTCGCGCAATCGGGCCACGTTGGCATCCATCAGAGTCGTGGACCCCGGCACCATGAATTCGAGCACACCGATCCCCTTCGACAGCGCGACGATCGACTCGGGTTCCCACCGAAGGATCGCGGCATTCATCGCACGATCGCTGCGGTAGGCGGGGATATGGCTGAGGTGGGTCAGATGCGGCGGCTGCGCGTGGACGACGGCGTGGAACGGCAGGTCGCGCCGACCCACCTGGTCATCGTGCACGCCGAGGTGCGAGTTGAACTCGCTCGTGAGTCTGTCGAACGCGCGTCGCGGTGAGGTGAGCATCTCTGCCCGCAGACCGTCCCCGTCCACGACGACCGCACCGATCGCAGCCGCAGGATCGTCGGCGATCTGACGCAGGCGCCGACCCGAGCCCGTCACGAGAAGCGTGCGACCCACGAGGTGCGGTGCGGGCAGCGGCAGTTCGATGCGCTCGGAGATCGGAAAGACGTCGCGCAGGCGCGGCAACTCGTCGACGCAGATCGAGATGTTGCCGGCGCCGGCTTCGCTCGCGTCGATCTCGCAGATCCGGCGGCCGGCGGCACCCATCGACGCCAGGTGCTCTTCTACCGTAGGCCGCTTGTTCATGACTGCACTCCTCCATGCCTGAAACGATTCATTTCACCCTATCAGTGGTCCGACCACACTGGGTGTCCTCCGTATTCCTGGAACGCGAAAAGGGGCCGAGGACCGCACGATGCCGCGGTTCTCGGCCCCTTTCAGGCGTCTCGCGTCAGAAGTCCCAGTCCTCGTCTTCGGTGGCGACGGCCTTGCCGATGACGTAGCTCGATCCACTCCCGCTGAAGAAGTCGTGGTTCTCGTCGGCGTTCGGCGAGAGGGCCGACAGGATCGCCGGGTTGACGTTCGTCACCGTCGAAGGGAACATCGCCTCGTAGCCCAGGTTCATGAGGGCCTTGTTGGCGTTGTAGTGCAGGAACTTCTTGACATCTTCGGTCAGTCCGATGCCGTCGTAGAGGTCCTGCGTGTACTGGATCTCGTTGTCGTAGAGCTCGTACAGCAGCGAGAACGTGTAGTCCTTGATGTCGTCGCGCTCGGCCTGCGAGATGCGCTCCAGGCCCTTCTGGAACTTGTAGCCGATGTAGTAGCCGTGCACGGCCTCGTCGCGGATGATGAGGCGGATGATGTCGGCCGTGTTCGTGAGCTTGGCCTTCGACGACCAGTACAGCGGCAGGTAGAAGCCCGAGTAGAACAGGAACGACTCCAGCAGCGTCGAGGCCACCTTGCGCTTGAGGGGCTCGTCACCGCGGTAGTAGTCCATGACGATCTGAGCCTTCTTCTGAAGGTTCGGGTTCTCCACCGACCAGCGGAACGCGTCGTCGATCTCGGGCGTCGAGCACAGCGTCGAGAAGATCGACGAGTAGCTCTTGGCGTGCACCGACTCCATGAACGCGATGTTCGTGTAGACGGCCTCTTCGTGCGGGGTGATCGCATCGGGGATGAGCGAGACGGCGCCGACCGTGCCCTGGATGGTGTCCAGCAGGGTGAGCCCCGTGAACACCCGCATCGTGGTGGTCTGCTCTTCAGGCGTCAGCGTCGCCCACGACTGCACGTCGTTGGACAGCGGCACCTTCTCGGGCAGCCAGAAGTTGTTCACCAGGCGGTTCCAGACCTCGAGGTCCTTGTCGTCCTGGATGCGGTTCCAGTTGATCGCCTGCACGTGGTCGACGAGCTTGAGCGGTTCGGGAGTCATGTCGATGTTCCTCGGTCTTCTGAGTCGATGAGGGCGGTGGTGCGGCTGGTCACAGCATGCAGCTGACGCAGCCGTCCACTTCCGTACCCTCGAGGGCCATCTGGCGCAGGCGGATGTAGTAGATCGTCTTGATGCCCTTGCGCCACGCGTAGATCTGCGCCTTGTTGATGTCGCGCGTGGTGGCGGTGTCTTTGAAGAACAGCGTCAGCGACAGACCCTGGTCGACGTGCTGGGTGGCCGCCGCATACGTGTCGATGACCTTCTCGTAGCCGATCTCGTAGGCGTCCTCGTAGAACGGCAGGTTCTCGTTCGTCATGAACGGCGCCGGGTAATAGACGCGGCCGATCTTGCCTTCCTTGCGGATCTCGATCTTCGACGCGATCGGGTGGATCGAGCTCGTCGAGTTGTTGATGTACGAGATCGATCCGGTCGGCGGAACGGCCTGCAGGTTCTGGTTGTAGATGCCGTGCTCCTGGATCGAGGCCTTGAGCTCGCGCCAGTCGTCCTGCGTGGGGATGTCGATGCCGGCGAACAGCTCGACGACCCGCTCGGTCTGGGGCACCCACTCCTCGTCGATGTACTTGTCGAAGAACTCCCCCGACGCGTAGGTCGAGTCGGCGAAGCCGTCGAAGGCCGTGCCGCGCTCGATCGCGATGCTGTTCGACGCGCGCAGGGCGTGGAACAGCACCGTGTAGAAGTAGATGTTCGTGAAGTCCAGACCCTCTTCGGAGCCGTAGCGCACGTGCTCGCGGGCGAGGTAGCCGTGCAGGTTCATCTGCCCCAGGCCGATCGCGTGCGAGCGGTCGTTGCCGTCTTCGATCGAGCGGACGGAGGCGATGTGGCTCTGGTCGCTGACGGCGGTGAGGGCGCGGATGCTGGTCTCCACCGTGCCGGCGAGGTCCTTGCCGTCCATCGCGAGCGCGATGTTCATCGAGCCCAGGTTGCACGAGATGTCCTTGCCGATCTCGGCGTACGAAAGGTCTTCGTTGTACGACGTCGGCGTGTTGACCTGCAGGATCTCCGAGCACAGGTTCGACATGTTGATGCGGCCCTTGATCGGGTTGGCCTTGTTCACCGTGTCTTCGAACATGATGTACGGGTAGCCCGACTCGAACTGGATCTCGGCGAGGGTCTGGAAGAACTCGCGCGCATTGATCTTGGTCTTCTTGATGCGCGCGTCGTCGACCATCTCGCGGTACTTCTCGGTGACCGAGATGTCGCCGAACGGCACTCCGTAGACCTTCTCGACGTCGTACGGCGAGAACAGGTACATGTCTTCGCCGTTACGTGCCAGCTCGAAGGTGATGTCGGGGATCACGACGCCGAGCGACAGTGTCTTGATGCGGATCTTCTCGTCGGCGTTCTCGCGCTTGGTGTCGAGGAACTTGAGGATGTCCGGGTGGTGCGCCGAGAGGTACACGGCACCCGCGCCCTGACGTGCGCCGAGCTGGTTGGCGTACGAGAAGGAGTCTTCGAGCAGCTTCATCACGGGGATGATGCCGCTGGACTGGTTCTCGATCTGCTTGATCGGGGCGCCGGCTTCGCGGATGTTCGACAGCAGGAGTGCGACGCCGCCGCCGCGCTTGCTCAGCTGGAGGGCCGAGTTGATGCCGCGGGCGATCGACTCCATGTTGTCTTCGATGCGCAACAGGAAGCAGCTCACGAGCTCGCCGCGCTGCGCCTTGCCGGTGTTGAGGAAGGTGGGGGTCGCCGGCTGGAAGCGACCGGAGACGATCTCGTCGACGAGCGCGACGGCCAGCTGCTGGTCGCCGTCGGCCAGGCCCAGCGCCGTCATCACGACGCGGTCTTCGAAACGCTCGAGGTAGCGCTTGCCGTCGAAGGTCTTCAGCGTGTAGCTCGTGTAGTACTTGAACGCCCCGAGGAACGTCTCGAAGCGGAACTTCGCGCCGTAGGCGCGGTCGTTGAGCTGCTGGATGAACTCGAAGGGGTACTTCTCGAGCACGGCGCCTTCGTAGTACTGCTTCTCGACGAGGTAGTCGAGGCGCTCCTTGAGGGAGTGGAAGAACACCGTGTTCTGGTTCACGTGCTGCAGGAAGTACTCCCGCGCGGCGCGCTTGTCGGCGTCGAACTGGATCTGGCCGTCGGCGCCGTAGAGGTTGAGCATCGCGTTGAGCGCGTGGTAGTCGAGACCCTCGAATCGCGGGTCGGTCTTGAATTCCGCCTCGGTCTTCACTGCAGATTCCACCATCGTTCCAATCCGTCGCTCACGCGATCGACGTCGTCCTGCGTGCCGAAAAGTTCGAGCCGGTACAAGTGCGGCACACGGCACTTGCGGCTGATGATGTCTCCGGCGACGCAGAACTGCTCGCCGAAGTTGGTGTTGCCCGCGGAGATGACCCCGCGGATCAGGCTCCGGTTGCCCTCATCGTTGAGGAATCGGATGACCTGCTTGGGAACGGCGCCCTTCTCCACACCGCGCCCCTGGCCTCCCCCGTAGGTGGGGGTGACCAGAACGAACGGCTCCTCGACGGTGAGCGGGCCGTCCGACGCGTGGAGAGGGATGCGCACCGCCCGCAGATCGAGCTTGTCGATGAAGCGGGCGGTGTTCCCCGAGATGCTGGAGAAGTACACGAGCAGCGGGGCGCTCGTGGCCACCGTGCTCATGAGGGTCAACCCAGGCGCGAGGCGAGCTCGTCGATCTTGTCGGGGCGGAAGCCCGACCAGTGGTCTTCGTCGGTGATCACGACGGGCGCCTGCAGGTAGCCGAGCGCCTTGACCTGCTCGAGCGCGGCCGGGTCCTGCGACAGGTCGTGAACCTCGTACTCCAGGCCCTTGGAGTCCAGCGCGCGGTACGTCGCGGTGCACTGCACACAGGCCGGCTTCGTGTAGACGGTGATCGCCATGGTGTCCGTCTCTCCCCTCGTTCTCAACGTTCTGACCGGCAGAGCCCCCGCCGGGAGTCCAATACTACATATGGGTGCCGACATTGGATAGCACCACAAGGGATAGTAGTTACATCCGTGTAGTTTTCCACCGCTCTCCCCATGTACAACACAGGTTCTCCACCGTTTCATCCACAGTCGACAGGTTCGCCAAAACGCCTGAATCATGCGGAATTCGGATGCCGCCGCATCCGCTGTCCACAGATCACACGCTAGAAGGGGCCTCCGACATCGCGAGAGCCTGTGGAGGACGCCCGTCGGCGTGTCGCGGCTGCGGCCGGGGCGAGTAGCGTTGAGGAGTGCCCACCTACCGCGAACTCCTGCGCACTCCGGGTGTCGGGCGCATCATCGCGGCGCAGCTGACGGCGCGGTTCCCCAACGGCATGACGAGCCTGGCGATCCTGCTGCACATCGAGCACGTCACGGGCTCCTACGGCGCGGCAGGGCTGGTGTTGGCGGCGACCTCCGTCGGGCAGGCGATCGCCGGCCCCGTCACGAGCCGGTGGATGGGCATCTGGGGCATGCGCAAGGTGCTCACCCTCACCCTCACGATCTGCGCCGTCGCCCTCACGGTGCTCGCCCTCGGCGAGATGGTGCTGCCGGCCTACATGGCGCTGGGGCTCATCGCGGGGCTGTCCACGCCGCCCGTGCAGTCGGCGGTGCGCACGATCTATCCGAAGCTCGTCAACTCCCGCCAGCTCACTCCGCTGTTCTCGCTCGACGCGTCGTTGCAGGAGATCATCTGGATCCTGGCGCCCGTTCTCATCACCTTCGTCGCGACGCAGGCGGGTACGGTGCCCGCGCTGCTGCTGATCGTCGTCATCCTGATCGGCGGCGGGGCGTGGTTCATCCTCTCCCCCGAGGTCGGGCGTGTGCGCATCCCGCGCAGCCGTCGCAGCTTCGGCAAGGTGCTCGCCAAGCCCGCCGTGCTGCTGGCGACGATCATCGGCCTGCTGCTCATCGGCGCCTGCGCGGCGGTCGAGGCCGGCGTCGTGGCCTCGTTCGGCCATGGGGGGCTGGAGGCCGGCATCGTGCTGGCCCTCTTCTCGGTGGGGAGCCTCGCCGGCGGCCTCAGCTTCGGACACGTGCCGATCGGGCCGTGGGCGATGGCGCGGCGCCTCGGGATCGTCACGGTCGGCATCGCCCTGACGACGGTCTCGCTCAACGTCTGGTGGCTGGGCGGCACCCTCGTGCTCGCCGGCATCGGCATCGCACCGGCCCTCGCGGTGCTGTTCGCGATGACCTCTGCCAGCGTCAAGTTCAGCGACACGGCAGAGGCCTACGGCTGGGTCGGCACGGGCCAGCTCATCGGCGCGGCCGCCGGCTCCGCCGTCGCGGGCTTCCTCATCGACGGCACCGGACCGGTCGGCGCGTACTGGGCAGCGGCCGGCTTCGCCGCCGTGGGCCTGATCGTCTCGGTCGTCTTCGTGCGCGGCTTCCCCGACCTGAGGGGCCGCGACGCGAGCCCCATCCCCGACACCGAGCCGGTGCCCGTCATCACCTGAGCGCGCGGTCGTAGGCTGAAGCCATGCCCGCACCCGTCACGCTCCCCCGCCTCTCGTGGGGCGACCCGCTCGCTCCCCGTCGTGCCCTGCTGGTGCACGGCCTCGGCTCGAACGGCGCACTCATGTGGCGCTACGGCGCGGCGCTGGCCGATGACGGCTGGCGGGCCGACGCCGTCGACCTGCGCGGCCACGGCGCCGCTCCCCGCGCGCTGGACTACACGATCCCGGCTTACACGGCTGATATCGCCGCCACACGCCCCGACGGCGCGGCCGGCAGGTGGGACCTCGTGATCGGCCACTCGCTCGGCGGCGCGGCCGCCACCCTCGCCGCGGCCGACGACCCGGAGTGGACCCGCCGCCTCGTGCTGATCGACCCGGCGATCCACCTGTCGGCGCACGACCGCGAGATCGTCCGCGAGAGCCAGGAGGCGTCGTTCGCCGATCCCACGGTCGCGTTCGTGCGCGCGGAGCATCCGAACTGGCATCCCCAAGACATCGAGCTCAAGGCGGTGTCGGCCCAGCAGGCCAGTCGATGGGCGGTCGAGCAGACCAGCATCCAGAACTCGCGCTGGGACGTGCGTGAGGCCGCCCTGCGTCTGCGCGTGCCGACCCACGTCATCGCGAGCGATCCGCGGGTCTACTCGATCTTCGCGGGCGCGCTCGTCGACGAGGTGCGGGCCAATCCCGTCGTGACGGTGTCGGTCGTCGCCGGCGCCGGGCACTCGCCGCACCGCGACGACCCCGACGAGACCCTCCGACAGCTGCGCGAGGCGCTCGCATGAGCGGCGTCTTCGATCCGGCGTCGATCCTTCCCGACGACCTGCTCGACCGCATCCGCGAGCGCGCCGCCGTGCACGACCGCGACAACACCTTTCCGCAGGACGACCTCGACGAGTTGACCGCGGCCGGCTATCTCGCGATCCTCGTGCCGACCGAGCTGGGCGGCGCGGGACTGGGGCTCGCCGAGGCCTCGCTGCTGCAGCAGCGTCTCGCCGGCGCCGCGCCCGCGACGGCGCTCGCGATCAACATGCACCTCGTCTGGACGGGCGTCGCCAAGGTGCTCGCCGACCGCGGCATCGACGACCTGACCTTCGTGCAGGCCGGCGCCGCCGCCGGTGAGGTGTTCGCCTTCGGCATCAGCGAGGCCGGCAACGACCTGGTGCTCTTCGGCAGCGACACGGATGCCGCACCCCAGCCCGACGGCGGCTACGCGTTCACCGGCACCAAGATCTTCACCTCGCTCGCCCCGGTGTGGACGCAGCTGGGCCTGCACGGCCTCGACACCACTTCACCAGGCGCCCCGAAGCTCGTCTACGCCTTCGTGCCGCGCACCGAGGCGGTCGTGACCCGCGGCGACTGGGACACCGTGGGCATGCGCGGCACGCAGTCGCGCACGACCGAGCTGCACGGGGCCGTCGCCCCCGCCGACCGCGTCGTGCGGCGGGTGCCGCCTGGGCCCACCCCCGACCCCATCGTGTTCGGCATCTTCAGCGTCTTCGAGCTGCTGCTGGCCTCGGTCTACACCGGCATCGCGCGACGCGCGCTCGACCTCGCGGTGGAGACGGCGAACAAGCGCCCCTCGAAGAAGACGGGTCGCAGCTATGCGCAAGACCCCGACATCCGGTGGCGCATCGCCGAGATGGCCCTCGCCTACGACGCCCTGCCCCCGCAGATCGAGGCCCTCTGCCGCGCCGTCGACGAGGTCGCGCCCACCGACGCCCGCTGGTTCTCGTACATGAGCGGCGTCAAGCACCGCGCCGTGACGACGGCGAAGTCGGTCGTCGACGAGGCCGTGCTGGTCGCCGGCGGCTCGTCGTACTTCTCCCGCTCCGAGCTCGGCCGCCTCTACCGCGACGTGCTCGCTGGCCTCTTCCACCCCTCCGACCCCGAGTCGGCGCACTCGACCGTGGCCGCGGCGTGGCTGGGGCCGGCGGAGGACTGAGCCGATGGCACGCCCCGCCGCCGCGCCGCTGAGCCCCGCCGACCTCGAACGGCGCCGCGGGCTGCGCACGATGAAGGGCGTGGCCCTCGGTGCGCTGCTGTTCATGGCGGTGCTGTTCGTCGTCGCGTTCACGCTGCAGACCACCTACCCCGCGATGGCCTACGTGCGCGCGGCGGCCGAGGGCGGCATGGTGGGCGCGCTGGCCGACTGGTTCGCGGTGACGGCGCTGTTCCGGCATCCGCTCGGCATCCCCATTCCGCACACCGCGATCATCCCGAACCGCAAGGACGAGATCGGGGCGACCCTCGGCGAGTTCGTCGAGACCGAGTTCCTCCGCGGCGACGTCGTGCGCGCGAAGCTCGAGACGACGGCGATCGCGGCGCGCCTGGGCGAATGGCTCGCGGTGCCCGAGCATGCCGAGCGTGTCGGCGCCGAGGCGTCGCTGATGGCCTCGGGCGTGCTCGAGGCGCTCAGCGACGACGACGTGCAGGACGTGTTGACCGACCTCGCACGCGAGCACCTCATCGCCCCCGAGTGGGCGCCGGCCCTCGGCGGATGGCTGGAGCGGATCGTGGATGCCGGCGCCCACCGCGGCGCGGTGGACCTCGCCGTCGACAGCATCGCCGTGTGGCTCGCCGCCAATCGGGCGGCCTTCGGCGGCCTCGTCTCCCGACGGCTTCCCGGGTGGGTGCCGTCCATCGCGCACCGCCTCGTCGACGACACGGTCTACAGCGAGGCGGTGAAGTTCGTGGCCGCCGTTCAGGCCGACCCGCAGCATCCGGCCCGCCGCGCCGTCGACGGCTACCTCGCCCGGCTCGCCGACAACCTGCAGCACGACCCCACGACGATCGGGCGCCTCGAAGACGCGAAGGGATCGGTGTTCGACAGCCCGCGGGTGCGCGAGCTCGCGGCGCAGGCGTGGGAGACCGCGAAGGCCGGGCTCCTGACGTCGCTGGCCGATCCGGGCAGCGCGCTGCGCCGGCGGCTGGCCGACGCCCTCGGCGAGATCGGCACGCGCCTGGCCACCGAGAGACCGCTGCAGCAGCGGGTCGACGGGTGGGTGACCGATGCCGCCGTCTTCCTCGTCGATCGCTACCGTCACGACATCGCCTCGATCATCACCGATACCGTCGAACGCTGGGATGCCGCCGAGACGACGGCCAAGATCGAGCTCATGGTGGGGCGCGACCTGCAGTACATCCGACTCAACGGCACGATCGTCGGAGCCCTCGCCGGACTCGCGATCTTCACCATCGCGCACGCCCTCCTCGGCTAGGTAGCCTGAGCGCATGAGCACGACCGCCGACCAGCTGCTGTTCAGCTACGGCGCGCTGCTGGGCGACGATCTGCGCAGACTCACCTTCGGGCGCATCATCGCCACGGAGGCCGCCGTGCTCACCGGCTACACCGTCGACTACGTCGAGGTCGAAGACACCCGCTTCGGCGAGCTGACCGGCCTCGCCTCGCACCCCATGCTGCGACGGACAGGCAACTCGCACGACAAAGTGGTCGGCGAGCTGCTCCTGCTGACCGAACAGGAGCTCGACGCGGCCGACCAGTTCGAGATGTCGCTGTTCCGCCGGGGCACCGTGACGCTCGACAGCGGCCGCGAGGCGTGGGCCTACTTCTCGAGCCGATGAGCCCTCCCTTCGACCACCACGACCACTCCGACGACGGAAGCCGATGAGCCTCAGCCACGACCCCTTCTGGCCCCGCGCAGGCGGCTGGCCTGCCTTCGACGACCTCGCGGGCGACCTCGACGCGGCCCTGCTGGGCGTGCCCGCCTGGCGCACCTCGCTCTCGCCGACGGGCGCCCACGAGACTCCCGCCGCTGTGCGCGCGGCGCTCGCCCGTTACAGCCCGACGCTCGTGGGCGAAGCGCTCGACCTGAACGAGGCGCTGCGCATCGTGGACGCCGGCGACATCGTCGAGCCCGACGGCGCCGAGGGCGAGGCGCGCACCCGCGCCCGCGTCCGCGAGCTCCGAGAGCGGGCGGGTTTGGTGATCGCCCTCGGCGGTGACAACTCCGTCACGGTCGCTGTCGCACAGGGGTCGGCCGCGGCGGGCCTCGTCACGCTCGACGCGCACTTCGACCTGCGCGACGGCGTCTCCAACGGCTCGCCGGTGCGCCGGCTCGTCGAGGGCGGGCTCGACCCTCGACGTATCGTGCAGATCGGCATCGCCGACTTCGCCAACTCCGTGGCCTATGCCCGGCGCGCCGCCGAATGGGGCATCACCGTCATCACGCTCGACGAGGTGCGCAGGCGCGGGATCGACAATGTCGTGGCGACCGCGCTGGAGGTCGCCGGGGCCGGCGGCGGCAGCATCCATCTCGATGTCGACGTCGATGTGTGCGACCGCGCCGTCGCCCCCGGCTGCCCCGCGTCCGTGCCCGGAGGGCTGGCCGCGTGGGAGCTACGCGCGCTCGTTCGGGGCATCGCCCGCGAGCCCAGAGTGGTCAGCGCCGACATCGCCGAGGTCGATGCGACCGCCGATACCGACGATCAGCGCACGGTGCGGCTGGCGGCGCTGTGCGTGCTGGAGCTTCTCGCGGGGAGGGTCGGATGACGATCGAACTGGTGCTCGTGCGGCACGCCAAGAGCGACTGGGGGCACGCGGGTCTCCCCGACCACGATCGACCGCTGAACGCCCGAGGGCGCCGGGACGCGCCCGCGATGGCGCGGCGTCTGGTCGCCACCGGATTCCGCCCCGACGTGCTGCTGGCGAGCACCGCCGTGCGCGCGCAGTCGACGGCGGCGGCCTTCGCCGACGCCCTCGGGCTCGCGGTGACCAGCGACGAGGAGCTCTACGGCGCACCCGCGTCGGTGCTGCTCGAGGTCGCGGCGGCTACCGGGCTCGGGTCGGTCATGGTCGTGGCGCACGACCCCGGCATGACGGTGCTCGCCGAGCGGCTGTCGGACGGCGGCATCTCGCACATGCCGACCTGCGCCGTCGCGCGCTTCATGTGGGCGGCCTCCAACTGGGACGTCGCGACCGCGCTCGACCCCGACCGGTGGGAGTTCGACGCCCCCGGCATCGGCTAGAGGGGCGAGCCGCTCTTCCACACGGTGCCGACGAGCGGCACACCGGGCCGGTAGGCGAGGTGCGTGCGGCTCGGAGCGTCGAGCAGTACGAGATCGGCGCGCGCCCCGGGCGTGATGACGCCCACGTCGTCGCGGCGCAGTGCCCGCGCTCCGCCCGCGGTGGCCGCCCAGACCGCCTCGGCGGGTGTCATCCCCATCTCGCGCACGGCCAGGGCGATCATGAGCGGCATCGAGCTCGTGAAGCTCGACCCCGGGTTGCAGTCGCTGGCGATGGCCACCGTCACGCCGGCATCGATGAGCCGCCGCGCGCTCGGATAGGGCTGGCGGGTCGAGAACTCGACGCCCGGCAGCAGCGTCGCGACGGTGTCGCTCTCCGCCAGCAGCGCGATGTCGTCGTCGGTCAGGTACGTGCAGTGGTCGACGGATGCCGCGGCGTACTCCACCGCGAGACGCACACCGTCGCCGGGGCCGAGCTGATTGCCGTGCAGCCGCGGCGCGAGGCCGTGCGCGATGCCGGCGGCGAGGATGCGCTCGGTCTCGTCCGGGGTGAAGGCGCCGGTCTCGCAGAACACGTCGATCCAGCGGCTGTGCGGCGCGCAGGCGCGCAGCATGGGGCCGGTGACGAGGTCGACGTAGTCGTCTCGTCGGTCGGCGTACTCCGCGGGCACGACGTGGGCCCCCAGGAACGTGACCTCCGGCGTGACTTCGGCTGCCAGCCGGGCGAGGCGCTCCTCGTCGTCGACCGTGAGCCCATAGCCGGTCTTGATCTCGAAGGTCGTCGTGCCCTGCCCGTGCAGTTCGGCGACGAAGCCGGCCAGGCGGCGGCGCAGCTCGTCATCGGTCGCGGCGCGGGTGGCTGCCACCGTCGTGCGTATGCCGCCGGCGGCATAGGGCTGCCCCGCCATGCGCGCCGCGAACTCCTCGGCCCGGTCGCCGCCGAACACGAGGTGCGTGTGCGAGTCGACGAATCCCGGGATGACGGCGCGTCCGCCCGCGTCGACGACCCGTACGTCCAGCGGGGCGTCGGCGGCAGGGCCCACCCACGCGATGCGGTCGCCGACCAGCAGCACGGCGGCGTCCCGCAGCGTGCCGCACGGGTCGCCGTCGGAGCCGACGTTGGTGGTCAGCTCGCCGATGTTCGTCAGCAGCGTCGCCGCCGCATCCGCCTCGCCCGCCGGTATGCCGTTCACAGCATCGGCACCTTTAGGCCGCGCTCGGCGGCCACCTCGCGGGCACGCTCGTAGCCGGCGTCGACGTGGCGCATGACGCCGGTGCCGGGGTCGTTGATCAGCACCCGCTCGAGCTTCTCGGCGGCGAGGGCCGACCCGTCGGCGACCGTGACCTGCCCGGCGTGGATCGAACGGCCGATGCCCACCCCGCCGCCGTGGTGCAGCGACACCCACGAGGCTCCGCTCGCGGTGTTCAGCAGGGCGTTCAGCAGCGGCCAGTCGGCGATCGCATCCGAGCCGTCGGCCATCGCCTCGGTCTCGCGGTAGGGCGAGGCGACCGAGCCCGAATCGAGGTGGTCGCGACCGATCACGATGGGCCCTGCCAGTTCGCCAGAGGCGACCATCTCGTTGAACTTCAGGCCCGCCAGGTGCCGCTCCTTGTAGCCGAGCCAGCAGATGCGCGCCGGCAGCCCCTCGAAGTGCACCTTCTCGCCGGCCTTGTCGAGCCAGCGGTGCAGCGCGGCGTCTTCGGGGAAGAGCTCGGCGACGGCCCGATCCGTCTTGGCGATGTCCGCAGGGTCACCCGAGAGTGCGACCCAGCGGAACGGTCCCTTGCCCTCGGCGAACAGCGGCCGGATGTAGGCGGGCACGAACCCCGGGAAGGCGAAGGCGCGGTTGAAGCCGCCCAGCTCGGCCTCGCGGCGGATCG
This sequence comes from Microbacterium fluvii, assembly GCF_025515205.1. Classification (GTDB taxonomy): domain Bacteria; phylum Actinomycetota; class Actinomycetes; order Actinomycetales; family Microbacteriaceae; genus Microbacterium; species Microbacterium fluvii. The sequence goes on from NZ_JAOPFX010000001.1 coordinate 1,637,515, forward strand.
AGTTGCCGTAGTCGAAGACGGCGGCCCCGGCATCCTGGAAGCCCACCATCGCCGCGACGTGCGCCGCCATCGACGTGCGGGCGCGCTCGGTGAAACCCTCTGGGTCGGCGGATGCGGCGGCCTTCCAGTCGTCGAACGCCACCCCGATCGGCAGGTACGCGAGGGGGTCGTGGGCGCTCGTCTGATCGGTGACGATGTCGATCGGCACCCCGCGGCGCAGCAGCTCGGGGAAGATCTCAGCGGCATTGCCGACCAGGCCCACAGACAGCGCCTCGCCGGCCTCCTTCGCACCGACCACCCGCGCGATCGCGGCGTCGAGGTCGGTCGTGTACTCGTCGAGGTAGCCGTGGGCGACCCGGCGGGCGAGCCGCGACTCGTCGACGTCGACGATCAGCACGGCGCCGTCGTTCATCGTGACGGCGAGCGGCTGCGCGCCGCCCATGCCGCCGCAGCCGGCCGTCAGGGTGAGGGTGCCGGCGAGCGAGTCGCGGCCGAGCGACCGCGCGACCGCCGCGAAGGTCTCGTAGGTGCCCTGGAGGATCCCCTGCGTGCCGATGTAGATCCACGACCCGGCCGTCATCTGGCCGTACATCGTGAGTCCGAGCTCTTCGAGCCGCCGGAACTCGGGCCACGTCGCCCAATCGCCCACCAGGTTCGAGTTGGCGATCAGCACCCGCGGCGCCCACTCGTGCGTGCGGAACACGCCGACGGGCTTGCCCGACTGCACGAGCAGCGTCTCGTCGGGCTCGAGCTCGTCGAGGGTGCGCACGATCGCATCGAACGCCTCCCAGCTGCGGGCCGCGCGTCCGGTGCCGCCGTAGACGACGAGGTCCTCAGGATGCTCGGCGACCTCGGGGTCGAGGTTGTTCATCAGCATCCGCTTCGCCGCCTCGGCTCCCCAGCTCTTCGCGGTGCGCTCGGGGCCGCGCGGTGCCCTGATCGATCGTGTCATCTCGTCTTCCCCTTCTCTTCCCATCCGATTACGGTCACGACGCGCCGTCCGACCTCGCGCCCGCGCGGCGCGTCGCGTCCGTAGACGGAAGCCCGGCGCGGGCTACGTCGCCGGCGCGCACCAGTGCGGTCACGGTCTCGATGTCGGGCGAGACCCAGTGGTCGGGCCCAGGGCCGGCGACACCGGCCGCACGCACGAGGTCGCGCACGGCGCCGGTGCCCGGCCCCGGCTGCAGCGGAGCGCGCAGGTCGAGCGCGCGGGCGCCCGTGATGACCTCGACAGCCAGCACGCGGGCCAGACCGTCGAGCGCCCGGCGCAGCTTGCGCGCGGCCGACCAGCCCATCGACACGTGGTCCTCCTGCATCGCCGACGACGGGATCGAGTCGACCGACGCGGGCACGGCGAGGCGCTTGAGCTCCGAGACGATCCCCGCCGCCGCGTACTGCGCGATCATGAGCCCGGAGTCGACGCCGACCTCGTCGGCCAGGAACGGCGGCAGGCCGTGGCTGCGGGCGACATCGAGCGCGCGGTCGGTGCGCCGCTCCGAGATCGAGGCGACGTCGGCCACCGCGATCGCGAGGAAGTCCAGCACATACGCGACCGGAGCCCCGTGGAAGTTGCCGTTCGAGCGCACCCGGCCGTCGTCGGCGATCACGGGGTTGTCGACGGCGGCCGCCAGCTCGCGCGAGGCGATGAGCGCGGCATGGTCGGCGGTGTCGCGGGCGGCGCCGTGCACCTGCGGCGCGCAGCGCAGCGAGTAGGCGTCCTGCACGCGGCCGTCCTCGGGGCCGGCGTGCGAGGCGACCATGGGCGACGAGGCCAGCAGCGCACGCAGGTTCGCGGCCGACGCCGCCTGCCCCACCTGTGGCCGCAGCGCCATGAGGTCGGCGGCGAAGACGGCATCGGTGCCCAGCTGGCTCTCGATCGACATGGCCGCCGCGATGTCGGCGGTCTCGAGCAGCACCGACAGGTCGTCGAGGGCGAGCAGCAGCATCCCGAGCATGCCGTCGGTGCCGTTGATGAGGGCGAGCCCCTCTTTCTCCTCCAGCACGAGCGGGGAGAGGGATGCCGCCGCGAGCGCCTCTGCGGCGGGCTGCACGACTCCGTCCACGCGCACCTCACCCTCGCCCATCGCGGCCAGGGCCACGTGCGACAGCGGCGCGAGGTCGCCAGAGCAGCCGAGCGAGCCGTACTCCCGCACGAGCGGCGTGATGCCGGCGTCGAGCATCGCGGCATAGGTCTCGACGACGACCGGTCGCACGCCGGTGCGGCCCGACATCAGAGTCTGCAGACGCAGCAGCTGCAGAGCGCGCACCACTTCGTCTTCGACGGGGTCGCCGGTGCCGGCGGCGTGCGAGCGGATGAGGCTCGCCTGCAGCTGACGACGGCGCTCGGGCGCGATGAAGGTCGTCGCGAGGGCGCCGAACCCGGTCGAGACGCCGTAGTGCGGGTGCGGGTCGTCGGCGAGGCGCTCGATGAGGGCGCGAGAGGCCGCCACCCGCTCGAGGGCCGCGGCGTCGAGCGAGACGCGGGCCCCGTGACGGGCGACGGCGACGACGTCGGCGGGGCTCAGCGGCGCCGCGCCGACCAGGACGGAAGTGCTCATGCCTCGATTCCACACCCGCGGGGTCGCCGTTGGCAGCGTGTCGTGTCATGCTGTGTCTGGTATGCCAGACAACTCACCGGTCCCCGCGGCCGACCAGACGCTGCGGATGCTGTCGTTCCTCGCCCGCCAGCGCGGCCCGGTCGCCGCGCGCACCCTCGCCGAGCAGCTGCAGATCCCCCGATCGAGCGTCTACCACCTGCTCTCGGTGCTCGCCGCGCACGGCTACGTCGTGCATCTGCCCGCCGAGCGCCGCTGGGGCTTGGGCACCGCGGCGTTCGAACTGAGCGGCGGCTTCGCCCGGCAGGCGCCGCTCGCGCGGGTCGGCCGCCCCCTCATCGCGGGGCTGGCCGACAGGGCGGGAGAGAGCGCGCACCTCGCTGTCATGAGCGGTCGCGACGTCGTCTACATCGTCGAGGAGCGCGCGCCTCGACGTCCGGCTCTCGTGACCGACGTCGGCGTTCGGCTGCCGGCGCACCTGACTGCGACCGGTCGCGCGATGCTCGCGGCGCTCCCGGCCGAGCAGGTGCGTGCGCTCTTCCCCGATGCCGGAGCCTTCGCCGACCGCACCGGCCGTGGCCCCGGCACCCCGGGCGCGCTTCGGGCCCTGCTGAGGGCCGTGCGCGCCGACGGATACGCCTCCGAAGACGGCGAGATCACGCTCGGCCTGCGGTCTGTCGGCGTCGCGGTGCGCGACCACACCGGGTGGCCCGTGGCTGCGGTCGCCGTCACCTGGCCCGCGGAACAAGGCCGGGAGGCGGCATCCCTCGTCCCCTTCGTCGAGGCCGCGGCGCTCGAACTCTCCCGCCGCCTCTACGGTCGCGCCTAGGTTCCGCGACTTGGCAGCTCTTGCCGCGTGTACCTCGGCAGCAGCGACCGAAGCTGCCAACTCGCGGTGAGTGGAGACCGACGGCGGGCCTGGCGGGGTGGGGGTCAGCGCAGGATCAGCCGAGGCGGAACCAGCACGTGCGCTTCGCCGGGCACGGCGGGCCGCGGCGCGATCTGGCGGCCCTGAGCGCCCATGAGCAGGTTCAGCACTCCGGCGGCGACGAACTCGGGGCGCTGCTCGACGCTCGCCAGCCCCAGCGCCTCGGCGGCCGGGGTGTTGTCGAACCCGACGATCGGCAGCCCCGGAAGCCCCGCGGCGACGGCGGCGAGATGCGCGCCGATCGCCAGCGAGTCGCTCGCGCACACGAGGGCGTCGAACTCGTGCACGCGCAGCGCGACGGCCACGGCCTCGCGGGCCAACGCCACGCTCTCCTCGCTCGACAGCCGCACGCCCGCACGCTCCCCCATCGCCTGGAGCCAGCCGCGCTCGCGGTCATCGCCGGTCTCCGAACCCGCCGGCCAGCCGACGAAGCCGACGCGGTCGCCGAAGCCGAGGGCGTGTGCGGTCGCCTCGCGGGTGCCTGCCGCCCCGTCGACGTCGACCCACAGATGCGCCGGGTCCGCGATGTCGTCGGCGCCCCATGGCCTGCCGAAGGACACGAACGGCACGTCGCGCTCGGTGAGCCATCGGGTGCGCGGGTCGTCGTGGAAGGTGCCCGTGATCACGACGGCGTCGATGTCGCCGCCATCGCGGAGGTCTGCGATGCGCCGGATCTCCTCTTCGGGCGATCCGGCGGCATAGACCAGCACCCGCATGCCGCGCGCCCCCGCCCGCTCGGTGAGCGCGTGCACGAAGCGGTCGAGCACGACGCCGGAGATCCCCCCGGCGTAGGGATCGAGGTGGATGCCGATGGTGGAACTGCGCCGAGTGCGCAGGCGCCGAGCCGACGCGTGCGGCGCGTAGCCGAGTTCGGCGATGGCGGCCTCGACCCGCTCGCGCGTCGAGAGGCGCACGATGTCTGGCGCGTTGAGCACGTTGCTCACGGTCTGCCGCGACACTCCCGCGACCCGCGCGACATCTTCGATCGTGGCGGGATGCTGCATCCCGGCCTCCTTCGCAACCCCTTGACAGTCCTGTCGAACCGGCTCTAGCTTGGCACCACTTCCCAAATTTGAACGATCAAACCACGGCACGCGACATCACGGTTTGAACGATCAAGAGTTTCGTGATCGAAGGAGATGCGATGCAACGGCACACAGCACAGCGCCTGCTGGCCACGGGAGGGCTCGCGGTCACCGCGATGCTCGCCCTCAGCGCCTGCGGCGGGCAGGGGTTCGACAGCGACACCGGCGGCGGCTCCAGCGAGGGCCCGACCGAGCTCACCTCGTCGGATGACCCGCTGACCGTCATGATCGGCTCGAGCGGCGATGCCGAGACGAAGGCGGTGCAGGACGCGACGGCCGCGTGGTCGGCCGATTCCGGCGTCGACGTGACAGTCGTGGCGGCCACCGACCTCACTCAGCAGCTCTCGCAGGGGTTCGCCGGCGGCTCGCCGCCCGACCTCTTCTATCTTGCGCCCGAGCTGCTGGCCGGCTACGCCGACAACGGCTCGGTGATCGCCTACGGCGACATGCTCGAGAACAAAGACGACTTCTATCCGTCGCTCGTGCAGAACTTCACCTACGACGGCGCCTTCTACTGCGCCCCGAAGGACTTCTCGACGCTTCAGCTCATCGTCAACAAGGGGCTGTGGGAAGACGCGGGGCTCACGGATGCCGACCTCCCGACCGACTGGGACGGCCTCGCCGATGTGGCTGCCACCCTGACGCAGGGCGACACCACAGGGCTCGTCTTCAGCGGCGAGTACGCCCGCCTGGGCGCGTTCATGGCCCAGGCCGGCGGCCGGCTCGTCTCGGAAGACGGCGCGACGGCCACGGCGAACAGCCAGGAGAACGTCGACGCCCTCACCTACGTGCAGGAGCACCTCGCCGACGGCTCGTTCGCCTATGCGTCGGATGTCGGCGCCGGGTGGGGCGGTGAGGCGTTCGGCAAGGAGCTGGGCGCCATGACGATCGAGGGCAACTGGATCACCGGAGCCATGGGCGACTACCCCGACGTCGACTACGAGGTCGTCGAGCTTCCCGCCGGCCCCGCGGGCCAGGGCACCCTGCAGTTCACCAACTGCTGGGGCATGGCAGCCGACAGCCCCAACCAGCAGGCTGCGCTCGACCTCGTCCAATACCTCACCTCGGCCGACCAGCAGCTCGCCTTCTCGGAGGCGTTCGGCCCGATGCCCTCGGTGCAGTCGGCCGCCGACCAGTGGAAGAGCGACAACCCCGACATGGCGGCGTTCCTCGACGGCGCCGACTACGCGCAGGGCGTGCCGTTCAACAAGGGAGTGGCCGACGTCATCAGCGACTTCAATGCCCAGCTGGCTTCGCTGAAGACCGACGATCCGAAGACCATCCTCGATTCGGTGCAGACCAACCTCGAGGCGATCATCGGGTGACGTGATGACCGCGACCGCGACACCGGCGGCCCCGGTCACGAACCCCTCCTCTCGGCGCAGGCGCACTTCGGGCCTGCGCCGGGGGGAAGGGGTGGCGGGATGGATCTTCGTCCTGCCGATCCTCGTGATCCTCGGCGTCTTCCTCTTCCTCCCCGTGCTCATGGCGCTGTGGGTGAGCTTCTCCGACTGGTCGGGCAGAGGCAGCCCGCTCTCGTCGAACGTGAGCTTCATCGGCCTCGACAACTACGCCGCCATCACGGTCGACGGGGGCCTTCCCACCCGCGACTTCGGCATCGCCCTTCGCAACAACTCCTGGTACGTGCTGCTGGTGGTGCCGCTGCAGACGGCGATCTCGCTCTTTCTCGCGGTGCTCGTGAGCCGGCGCATCCTCCGTGGCCGCGGCTTCTTCCGCACCGCCTTCTACTTCCCCTCGGTCACCAGCTCGGTCGCGATCGTGGTGCTGTGGCTGTTCCTGTTCTCGTTCACCGGTCCGGTCAACGCGATCATCGCCGCGCTCGGCGGAGAGGGACCGAACTGGTTCAACGACCCTCGGGGCATCGTGCACATCGCCCTCGGTCAGGTCGGGATCACGGCGGGGCCCGACTGGCTCGTCGACAACCGGTTCCTCGGCATCTCGTGGTGGGAGTGGCTCGCCGGCCCCTCGGTGGCGATGTCGGCGCTCATCCTCATGGCCGTGTTCACCACGAGCGGCACCTTCATGCTGCTGTTCATCGCGGCCCTGCAGAACGTCGGCTACGAGCTCACCGAGGCCGGAATGATGGACGGCGCCAACGGCTGGCAGCGCTTCTGGCGCATCACCCTCCCCCAGCTGCGCCCGACGCTGTTCACGGTGCTCACGCTGGGATTGATCGGATGCTGGCAGGTCTTCGACCAGATCTACACCGGCACGCAGGGGGGTCCTGCCAAGACGACGATGACCCCGGCCTACCTGTCGTACTCGGCCGCCTTCATCAACCAGGACTGGGGCGTGGGCGCGGCGATCGCCTTCATCCTCTTCCTCATCATCATCGCGTTCACGATCTTCCAGCGGTGGGTGCTCCGAGAGCGACCGGTCTCGAGGCGCCGCATCCGCGCGATGCTGCCGCAGGGCTACAGGTCGAAAGGAGGCGCGCGATGACCGACACCGGCACGTCCGCCGCGCACGCGGCGACGGCGGAGCAGACAGCATCCGCCGCTCCCCCGCGTCCGCATCGACGCCACCTCACACCCGGCCAGCGGGCCTCGCAGCTGCTGCTCTACGCACTGCTGGCCGCGCTCGCGCTCGTCTACATCTACCCGTTCCTCGTGCAGGTGGCGACGTCGTTCAAGACCGAGCCCGAGGCCGCCGCGAACCCCATCTCGCTCATTCCGCAGACCTTCACGGTCGCCGCGTACGAGCGGCTGTTCCTGCACAGCGACTTTCCGCTCTGGTTCGCCAACTCGGCGATCGTGACGATCTGCGTCACCATCGGGCGGGTCTTCTTCGTCTCGCTCGCCGGCTACGCCCTGGCCCGTCTGCACTTCCGCGGGCGCGGAGTCGTGTTCGCCCTCGTCGTCGCCGTGATGGCGGTGCCGGCGGTCGTGCTGCTGATCCCGCGGTTCCTCGTGCTCAATCAGCTCGGCCTGTACGACTCGTATGCCGGCATGATCCTGCCGCTGCTGGTCGATGCGGCGGGGGTGTTCATCATGAAGAACTTCTTCGAGTCGATCCCCGTCTCAGTCGAGGAGCAGGCGCGCATCGACGGCGCCGGCTCGTTCCGCGTGTTCTGGTCGGTCGTGCTGCCGATGGCACGGCCGGCCCTCATCACGATCGTGATCCTCTCGTTCCAGGGGTCGTGGAACGAGCTGAACCACTTCATCGTGTCGACCCAGTCCCCCGAGCTGACGACGCTGACCAAGGGCGTCGCGGGCCTGGCGTCGGGGCAGCTCAGTCAAGGCACGCAGTACCCCCTCAAGCTCGCGGCCGCGGCGATCATGACGATCCCGGTCGCGGTGATGTTCTTCGTGTTCCAGAGGCGCATCATGAACACCAGCGAAGGGGCGGTGAAGGGATGAGCGCGCCACGACAGCCCTTCCTCACCGATGCGATCATGACGCTGCACGCGCCCACCCAGGTGTGGAGCGCGCGCGACGGCGATCTGGGGACGGGTGCGATCGAGGGGATCTACCACGGCGACACGCGATTCGCGCACGTCGTCGAGCTCACGAGCGCGGGTGCACACCCTGAGGTGATCTCGACGGCGTCGCCGGCGGCATCACGGCTGAAGGTCGAGGCCGTGCTGCGCGATGTCGACGGCGACCAGCCCGACCCCCAGGTGCGCCTGAGCCGCGACCGCACCGTCGGCGACGGGCTGGTGCGAGAGCGGATCACGGTGCGCTCGCACCGCGACGCCGAGATGCGGGTGGCTCTCGAACTGCGCCTCGTGCCCGAGTTCGCGCCTCTGCAGGAGGTGAAGGCCGGCGCCCCCGCGCCACGCGAGTGGACCGCCGAGGTCGGTGACGGGCTCGTCACCGTGACCGGCACCGGCAGCCGCATGACGCTCTCGGCCCCCGCCGCGCGGCTGAGCGCCTCCGGGGCGGTGCGGGCGGAGTGGATGCTGGTGTGCCCCGCCCGCGGTGAACTCTCAGTCGAGTGGGCGATCGCCCTGCACGATCCGTCGCTGGTGGTGCGCGGTGCTCCTCCCGCAGGCTGGGAGGCCGAGCTCGCACCGGAGGCCGACCCGCGGCTGCGCCTGTGGGTGCGCCGTGCGCTGAGCGACCTCGAGGCGCTGAGGCTCGTCTTGCCCGCCCATCCCGACGACGTCTTCGTCGGAGCGGGGGCGCCGTGGTTCCTGACGCTGTTCGGCCGCGACTCGCTGTGGGCGGCGCGCCTGCTGCTGCCGCTGGATGCCCGACTGGCGGCATCCACGCTGCGCGTCCTCGCCCGCCTCCAGGGCACGACACACGCTCCGGAGCGCGCCGAGGCGCCGGGAAAGATCCTGCACGAACTGCGCGCCGGCGCTCTGGAACTGCCGGGCGAAGGGGTCGTGCTGCCGCCGCTGTACTACGGCACCGTCGACGCGACGCCGCTGTGGGTGTGCCTGCTCGCCGAGGCCGCCGAGCGCGGCATGCCCGATGACGAGGTACGCGCGCTGCTGCCGGCCCTGCGGGCGGCGCTCGACTGGATGCTCGAGAGCGCCGGTGACGACGGCTTCCTCGATTACGTCGACGAGACGGGCCACGGGCTCTCGAACCAGGGTTGGAAGGACTCGGGCGACTCGATCCAGTGGCGCGACGGCACGCTCGCGGCGGGGCCCATCGCGCTGTGCGAGGTGCAGGGCTACGCCTACGAGGCCGCTGTCGAGGGGGCGCGGCTGCTGGAGCGGTTCGACGAGCCGGGCGTCGCGCGCCTGCGCGCGTGGGCCGCCGGGCTGCGGGCGCGGTTCGCCGAGCGGTTCTGGGTGACCACGCCCGAGGGCACGTATCCCGCGATCGCGCTCGACCGCGACGGCTCGGCGGTCGACACGCTCACCAGCAACATCGGGCATCTCCTCGGCACCGGCATCCTCGATGCCGACCAGGAGCGCGCCGTCGCCGGGCTGCTGGTCGGCCCGACCATGTCATCGGGGTTCGGCGTGCGCACGATGTCGACCGCTGCCGCCGGCTACTGGCCGCTCAGCTACCACGGCGGGAGCGTGTGGGCACACGACTCGGCGATCGTCGCGCACGGCATGGCGAGGGCGGGCTGCCGCGCCGAGGCCGCCGCAGTCGTCGCGGGGCTCCTCGCCGCGGCCGAGGCGTTCGATTATCGGATGCCGGAGCTGCACGCCGGCGATTCCGACGCCGACGCGCCCGTTCCCGCTCCCTATCCCGCCGCGTGCCGGCCGCAGGCGTGGTCGGCCGCCGCCGCCGTCACGTGCTGGGACGTGTCGAGGGAGTGAGGTCAGTCGACCTTCGCGACCGTGCCGCCGGTGAGCGCGATCAGCTCGTCGTAGGTCAGCGGGAAGACGGTGTGCGGGGTGCCGCCGGCCGCCCAGATCTCATCGAAGGCGGCGAGCGCCTCGTCGACGACCGTCGTGATCGGCTGCGGGTGACCGGTCGGGGCGACACCGCCGATCGCATGGCCGGTCGCCTCACGCACCTGATCGGGCGTGGCGCGCGCGATCGTGCCGCGCCCGAGGCGCTCGGCGAGCGCTGCCGTGTCGACCCGGTGCGCGCCGCTGGTCATCACCAGCAGCGGCGCGCCGTCCGAAACGAACACGAGGCTGTTCGCGATCGCGCCCACCTCGACGCCCAGCGCCGCGGCCGCGAGCACGGCCGTCGATGCGGCGTCGGGCAGAACAACGATGTCTCCGGCGATCCCCGCCTCGCGCAGTCGGTCGTGGACGAGTCTGCTGCGTGCGGGGAGGTGTTCGGTCACCGCCCCAGCCTACGGCCGCGGTGAGGTCGCAGATGCAGGGCGAACCGAGCGCCGCCGGGCGACTCCGGCGGCACCCGCGCGATCCTCCCTGTGTCTGTGACACCTCGCGCCGCGGTACCCGGGTACGACCCCGGAGTCAGAGACTGCGCGCCGTCACGAGTCCGCGCAGCGCACGCAGCACCGCCTCCGGGTGCCAGAGGATGTCTTCCGCCACGACCCTGAGCACGGCGTACCCGCGCTCGGCCGCGGCAAGATCTCGCCGTCGATCTTTGAGTTGCTCCTCCCACGACGAGTGGAAAGCCTTGCTGTCGCACTCGACGATGAGCCACCCGTCGACGACGAAGTCGACGCGTCCCACCGCCGTGATCTTTACCTGCAGCTCGAACCGGCATCCGAGAGATCGGAGCATCAGCCGCACCATCGTCTCGGGGCCGGACTCCGCCCGGCCATCCACCAGCCCACGCAGTCTGCGGTAGCGCCGGGGCAGGGCGTCGAACAGGTCGTCCAAGTCGTCGGCCCCGATGACGCGGTGATGGAGCGCGGAATCGATCGTCGCGATCCCCGCCCGGGGCGGTTGACATCTGACGGCCTGCACCACCGCGTCGAGCACTTCGACACTCATGGCGCACGGGTCGGGTGTGCGCACCAGCCGACAGCGGTGCACCGTGTGCCCTGCCGGCATTCTCGGCAGCCGAGACGAGGTCGACGGAACGTGGATGTGAGGCTTGCTGCGCTCGAGCACGAAGATCCCGCGCCGTTTGAGTTCGGAGACGCAACTGAGCCGCCCGTGCAGCCGAGCAGCGCCTACGCACCCCTGATTCTGATCTGGAGTGCTGAACGCCCCCTCGCGCAGACGAATCAGCGTGCCATCCGCAACGGCCGCGCGGATCGCGCGATCGCTCATCCCCTGCGCCTTCAGCTCACGTGTGCGCAGCAGCCTGGGCCCGGGTCCTGCGTCGACAACATGCTGCGTCGCCATGAGGCGAGCATGCCCATCGCGCGATCACGCCGGGACCGCAAGGCCTCTGATCGCGTGCAATTCGACGCGAGGTCCGAGCTGGGGAGGAGCATTGCGCCGCTCAATGGCGCCCGCCCACCTGTCACTGTCGCAGGCGCAGGCCCGATCCGATGTCGTGAGGCACCACGAGGCCACACAGCCGATTCCGACCTGCATCTGCAACTCCACGGCCACGAGCACACCCGATCCGACCTACCGCCCCGCCGCAGAATGCCCTGGATTCGCTCAGGAAGTCGTGCACAATGAAGAGCGGATGCGGCAACGCCGCCGCATCCTGAGTGCACAGCCCACAAGGCCGGCCGAAAGAGGATGCGATGACCGCTCTGCCCCTGCCCGATCTCACGCACGAACGCGTCGAGGTGATCACCGGCCCTCGGAGCGGCCTCGAGATCGTCGTCGCTCTGCACTCCTCGACGCTCGGGCCCGCTCTCGGCGGCGCGCGTCTGTGGTCGTATCCTCGCTGGAGCGACGCGCTCGGCGACGCCCTGCGCCTGTCGGCGGCAATGACGTTGAAGAACGCGACGGCCGGACTCGACGCCGGCGGCGGCAAGGCCGTCATCCGCATGCCCGAGACCGGCGAGCTCGACGCGGAGCGCCGACGCGCAGCGTTCCTCGACCTCGGCGACGCCGTCGAGTCGTTCGGCGGCCGCTACCGCACGGCCGAAGACGTGGGATCCACCGCCGACGACATGCTCGTCGTGAGCGAGCGCACCGCCCACGTCGTGGGCCTGCCCGACGCCGTCGGCGGATCGGGCGAGCCCGCCGGCCCCACGAGCCTGGGCGTCTACGAATCGCTGCGGGCGACGCTCGACGAGGTGTTCGGCTCGCCCGAGGTCGCGGGTCGGCACATCACCGTGTCGGGGCTCGGACAGGTCGGCAGCCGCCTGGCCGTGCGGCTCGCCGCCGAAGGCGCCGTGCTCACCGTCACCGACGTGAACCCCGCCAAGCGCGACCTCGCCGCAGAACTGGGTGCCACGTGGGCGATGCCGGGCACCGAGCACCTGGTGCCAGGCGACGTGCTCGTGCCGGCCGGCATCGGAGGACTGCTGACCCCCGACGTGATCGCCAGCCTCGGCGTGCGCGCCGTCTGCGGTCCCGCCAACAATCCTCTGGCGGAGCGATCGGGCGCAGAGCTGCTCGCCGAGCGCGGCATCCTCTATGCACCCGACTTCGTGGTCAACGCCGGAGGGGTGATCTGGCTCGATCTCGAAGCGCGCGGCGTCGACTCGCGCGCCGAGATCATGCAGCGCGTCGCAGGGATCGGCGACACGCTGCGGCGCATCTACGACGATGCGCGCGAGCGCGGCATCCTTCCCCTGATCGCCGCAGAAGAGCTCGCCGCCGACCGCCTGGCCCGTGGCACATCCATGCTGGCGCGCTGAGCGGATCTCCTGCTAGCCTCCCAGCCGGGGGGAGATCAGGAGACTCCTCGTCGTGCCTTCCCCCCGCACTTCGCGCCGCCAACCGTCCAGAATCGTCGCACTCGTCCTGACCGCCGGCCTCGCGCTGACCGGGGGGACGACACTCGTCGTCGCGCCCGCCGTGCCCGCGCAGGCAGCCGTCACGGTGTCGGGGCTCAGTACGTCGCAGATCCAGAAGCTGATCTTCGACGAGGTGAACGCGCAGCGCAAGAAGGCCGGCGTGAAGCAGCTGACGATGAACAGCGGCCTCAACTCGGTCGCGACATCGTGGTCGGGCAAGCAGGCCAAGGCCAAGACGATGTCGCACAATCCGAACTACTCGTCGCAGATCCCGAAGGGCTGGAAGGCCGCCGCCGAGAACGTCGCCGCCGGTTTCAGCCCCGCGGCGGTGGTCGATGCCTGGATGAACAGCGCCGGCCACAAGAAGAACATCCTCAGCACCTCCTACACCCACATCGGCATCGGGGTGGGTGTCGACAGCAACGGGCGCGCCTATTACACGCAGAACTTCGGCGGTTACACGTCGGCACCGGCCGGCACCAACACCGCCCCGAGCGGTGCGACGACGACCAGCTACACGCGCTACCTCACCAAGAAGGTCGCCCTGCGCGCTTCCGCCTCGACGTCGGCGAAGGCGGTCGTCACCAAGGCCGCCTTCACCAAGGTCACCGTCACCGCGTCGAGCGGCTCGTGGCGCAAGGTCAGTGTGTCGGGAAAGACCGGCTGGGTGGCCGCGTCGAACCTCGTCGCGGGCAAGAAGACGACCGCGAAGCTCAATATGCGAAGCGGCCCGAGTACGAGCAAGAAGGTCGTACTCGTGATCCCGAAGGGCGTCTCGGTCGGTCCCGTCAAGGCGACGAGCGGCTCGTGGCGCAAGGTCACCTACAAGGGCACCACCGGCTGGGTGCACAAGGACTACCTCAACTAGACACCCGGTTCCACGCTTCGAGATACCCGGTCTCGCGAGCCCGTGACATGATGGTCGCCACGGCGACGATGCCGCACGCACGCGATTCGAAGGAGACCACGTGTTCGAAAGCCCGTACCCGGATGTCGAGATCCCCGATGTCACCGTCTACGACTACCTGTTCGCAGACCTCTCCCCCGAAGACGCCGCGCGCATCGCGCTGATCGATCCGGGAACCGGCGCCGAGACGACCTATGGGGCACTCAAGGCGCAGGTCGACGCCTTCGCCGGCGCACTGGCGGCCCGCGGGGTCACCGTCGGCACGGTGGTGGGCCTGCTCTGCCCGAACGTCCCCGCCTTCGCGACCGTCTTCCACGGCATCCTGCGCCTGGGGGCCACCGTCACCACGATCAACTCGCTCTACACCGCCGGTGAGATCGAGAAGCAGCTGAAGGATGCCGAAGCCACCTGGCTCATCACGGTCTCGCCCCTGCTCGCACAGGCCGAGACCGCGGCGGCGGCATCCGGCATCCCCGCCGATCGGCTCATCGTGCTCGACGGCGCCGAGGGCCACCCCAACCTGCGGGAGCTGCTCACCTCCGGTGCCGTGCCGCCGGCGATCGAAGTCGACCCCGCGACGCATGTGGCGGTGCTCCCCTACTCGTCGGGGACGACCGGCATCCCCAAGGGCGTGATGCTCAGCCACCGCAACCTCGTCGCCAACGTGCAGCAGTGCCGCGTCAACATCGACCTGCGCTCGAGCGACCGTGTGCTGGCGGTGCTGCCGTTCTTCCACATCTACGGCATGACGGTGCTGCTGAACCTCGCGCTGCGCCAGCGCGCGAGCCTCGTGACGATGCCGAAGTTCGATCTGGTGGAGTTCCTCACCAACATCCAGACCTTCCAGTGCACCTACCTCTACATCGCCCCGCCGATCGCGGTGGCGCTGGCCAAGCACCCGATCGTCGATCAGTTCGACATCTCGAGCGTGCACACCGTGTTCTCGGGCGCCGCCCCGCTCGACGGTGAGACGGCGGAGGCCGCGGGCGCCCGCATCCACGCACGCATGATGCAGGGCTACGGCATGAGCGAGCTCAGCCCCGTCTCGCACGCCATGCCCTACGAGCGCGACGACATCCCGGTCAGCTCGGTCGGAGTGGCTCTGCCCAACACGGCATGCAAGCTGATCGACACCGAGACCGGCGACGAGATCACCGAGCTCGAGAACGGCCAGACCCGCCCCGGCGAGCTGTGGGTGAAGGGCCCGAACGTCATGCTCGGGTACCTGAACAAGCCGGAGGCCACCGCCGAGACACTCGATGCCGACGGGTTCCTCCACACCGGCGATGTCGCCGTCTACCACGAGGGCGGCTACTTCTCGATCGTCGACAGGGTCAAAGAGCTCATCAAGTACAAGGGCTACCAGATCGCACCCGCCGAGCTCGAGGCGCTGCTGCTCGGTCACCCCGCCGTGCTCGACGTCGCCGTCATCGGGGTTCTCGACGACGAGCGGCAGGAGATCCCGAAGGCCTTCGTCGTGGCGGCGCCCGATTCGGCGCTCACGCCGGAAGACGTCATGACCTTCGTCGCCGAGCACGTCGCGCCCTACAAGAAGGTGCGCAGGGTGGAGTTCGTCGATGCGATCCCCAAGTCGAGCTCGGGCAAGATCCTGCGCAAAGACCTGCGCGCGCGAGAGACCGCGGCGGTCTGACGCGTCGGCATCCCGCCGCCGTAGGGTGAGGCCATGGGAGTGTGGCTGGCCGCCCTGAGCGGTGTCATCGGCGGCGGGATGCTGTTGGTCGGTGCCGCGATCGCGTGGTTCGTCGAGATCCCTCAGCGCGTCGTCGCCGCGATCATGGCGGTCGGCGCAGGCGTGCTGATCTCGACGCTCGCCTATGAGCTCGTCGCGGAGGCCGCAGACGACGGAGGGCTGTGGCCGACCGTGGCGGGCTTCCTCGCGGGAGCGCTCATCTACACGGTGGCCGACTGGGCCGTCTCCCGGCCAGCCAAGCCGCGACCCGCCGACGCACCGGCCGGTGTCGTCGCCCGCCGCTCCGCCGCCAAGCTCGGCGGAGGAAGCGGGGTCGCGATCGCGATCGGCGCCCTGATCGACGGCATCCCGGAGTCGATCGTGATGGGGCTCTCGGTGATCGGCGGCAGCCTCAGCATCCCCATCGTCGCCGCCGTCGCGATCAGCAACATCCCCGAGGGCCTCGGATCGACCGCCGCTCTCAAGCGCGGCGGAGCACCGGCGGGCAGGGTGTTCGCGCTGTGGAGCGGCATCGCCGCGATCACCGTCGTCGCCGCTGTCGTGGGGTTCACGGCCTTTCAGGCGGCTCCGCCCGAACTCACCGCCGTCGTCACAACAATCGCCGCCGGCGGCCTCCTGGCGATGGTGTGCAGCACGATGATCCCGGAGGCGTTCGAGCAGCAGCACCTGCTGACGGGGCTGTGGGCCACGGCCGGCTTCCTCGCCGCCTTCGTGCTGCACGAGGTCTCGTGACGGGCGTCCCCTGAACCAAGAGAGAAGCGCCCCCTCGCGGAGGCGCTTCTTCGTTTCGGTGGACCTGAGGGGACTCGAACCCCTGACCCCCTGCATGCCATGCAGGTGCGCTACCAGCTGCGCCACAGGCCCATCTTCTGCCGCCCCGAACCTGCCGGGGCAACTCGTCCAGCTTACTACATGCCGGGCGATGCTCCGCACCACCGGTGCCCGTCAGGCCGTCGGCGACGCCGGCTCCGGCAGGTCGAACGGCACCACGGGGCAGTCCTTCCAGAGGCGCTCGAGACCGTAGAACACGCGCTCCTGCTCGTGGAAGACGTGCACCACGAGGTCGCCGAAATCGAGCAGCACCCAGCGGGCCTCGGTGCGGCCCTCACGGCGCAGCCGCTTGTAGCCGGCCTCGACCATGCGGTCCTCGATCTCGTCGGCGATGGCGGCGACGTTGCGCTCGCTGCGCCCCGTGACCAGCAGGAAGATGTCGACGAGCGGCAGCGGCTGCGACACGTCGAGCGCAACGAGGTCTTCGCCGCCCTTGGCGTCGGCCGCCTCGACGGCGATCTGCAGCATGCGCTTCGCGTTGTCGGTCGCCGTCACTGGAACACTCCGGTCACGATCGCCACGATCAGCACACCCACGAGCGCCACCGCCAGCACACCGGCGGTGATGGCGAGCGTCAGCATGAGGCGGCTGCCCTTCTCAGGCGCCGGCGGCTGGATGATCTCGCCCGCGCTCTTGACCGTGCTGATCGCGGCGCTGGCGGCGATCGGCGTGGGCGACGAGTGCGCGGGAAGCTCGCCGTCGACCAGGACGGCGTCGACCTCTTTGCCGTCGGCGGTGCCGACGGCGTGCCCCGTCGAGCCCAGCCCCTCTGGCAGGTTGAACGTGCCCGTGATGAGGATCTCGCCCGTCGAGGTGACGGGGCCGTCGATGGGAGCGCTCGCGGGCGTCTGCGAGAGGATCAACGCGTTGGTCGCGGCGACCGACCCCGTCGCCGAACGCGACAGCAGCTGATCGAACGAGGGCGGCGTCTCGATCGACACAGGTTCGCCGCCGAGCAGCTCGGCACCCAGCTCGGGGTGCACCAGCGGGCGATCCTCGATCTCGGCGGGCGACTCGGCGACCACCGATGCGTCCTGCAGGGCGGATGCCGCCTCTTCCGGCTGCGTGTCAGGGGTTTCCTCGACCGCTTCCGCCTCGGCGGCGGTGTCGGCGGCCTCGATGTCGGCGGCGGCCTCGGCGGCGCCGTCGGCCTCGGCGGCCGGTGCCTCGGGCTCTGCGGCCGGCACGGCGTCGACGACGGGTGCGGGTTCGGCCAGCTGCGACGCCAGGTCGGGGGTGATCACGGGCACCGACGCCGTGCGGATGCGCTCCTGCTGCCGCGCCTGGCGTCGGGTGAGGGGCGAAGTGCCCAGATCGACCGCGGCGTCTGGGGTGGGCGCCGGCGGGATGACAGCGGGCTCGGCGGCCCGCGGCAGGGGCGCCGCGACGGGAGCCGGCGCCTCTTCGACGGCCGGCTCGACGGCCGCATCGGCAGCCGAGGGCTCGTCGGAGGTCGCGTCGTCGGGGGTCACGACGGGAACGGCGCCGGTCTGGCGCAGCTCGCGCAGCTGCCTGCGGGTCAGCGCGGGGCTGTCCGGCTGGTCGGGTGTGCTCATGCCTTGCTCCGATAGAGGTGGTGCTTCGCAATGTATTGGACAACCCCGTCGGGAACGAGGTACCACACCGGGTGTCCGCGACGAACACGGTCCCGGCAGTCCGTGGAAGAGATCGCCAGTGCGGGGATCTCGAGCTGGCTGACGTCTTCGGTGGGCAGGCCGTCGGTGTTGAGCACGTGCCCCGGCCGCGACACGGCCACGAAGTGCGCCAGGTCCCACAGCTGGGCGTGGTCGCGCCAGCTGAAGATCTGGGCGACGGCGTCTGCTCCCGTGATGAAGAACAGCTCGGCCCCTGGGCGCTCGGCCTGCAGATCCCGCAGCGTGTCGATCGTGTAGGTCGGGCCCGACCGGTCGATGTCGACCCTGCTCACGGTGAACCGCGGGTTCGATGCCGTCGCGATCACCGTCATGAGGTAGCGGTGCTCGCTGGGACTGACCTTGTGCTTCTGCCACGGCTGGCCTGTCGGCACGAACACGACCTCATCGAGGTCGAACGACTCGGCGACCTCGCTGGCCGCGACCAGGTGACCGTGGTGAATGGGATCGAACGTGCCGCCCATGACCCCGATCCGCGGGGCGCGTGCCACCGTCATCCAGCCGGCCTAGTGGCCGTGCCCCGCCTGCTGCACGTCGTTCGCGTGCGCGCGGGCATACGCCTCGGCCTTGTGCGCGTGGCGGTTGGCCACGTTGCGGTACGAGAGGGTCACGACGGCCAGTGCGCCGAAGACGAGCAGCGCCACGATGCCGTAGCCCACGGTCTCGAGGGCCACGTTGCCGTGGTGCTCGGCCTCCTCTGCGGCGAAGGCGAGAAGCGTGGCGAGAGTCATACGTGCTCCGTTTCGGGTCTGCGCCGGGGGGCGGCGCGCGGGTATCAGTCTAGGCGCTCAGGCGCGCACCTGCCCGGCGCCTCGCGCGAGCCATTTGCTGCTCGTCAGCTCGGGGAGGCCCATGGGACCCCTGGCGTGCAGCTTCTGGGTCGAGATGCCCACCTCTGCGCCGAAGCCGAACTCGGCGCCGTCGGTGAACCGCGTCGACGCGTTGGCCATCACGACGGCCGAATCGACCTCGGCCAGGAACCGCTCGGCGGAGGCGTCGTCATCCGTGATGATCGACTCGGTGTGGTGCGTGGAGTAGGTGCGGATGTGCTCCAGCGCCTCGTCGAGGTCGTCGACGACGCGCATCGCGAGGTCGAGGCCCAGATACTCCGTCGCCCAGTCCTCGTCGGTGGCGGGCAGGATGCCGTCGGCCCTGGCCGCGACGTCGGCATCGCCATGGACCGTCACGCCGCGCTCCTGCAGCGCGGCCACGACCGGCCCGATCAGCCGGTCGGCCGCCGCGCGGTGCACCAGCACCGTCTCGACGGCGTTGCAGACGCTCGGGCGCTGCACCTTGGCGTTGACGACGATGTCGCGCGACCATTCCAGCGGGGCGGAGGCATCGAGCACGATGTGCACGACGCCCGCTCCGGTCTCGATCACGGGCACCGACGACTCGGTGACGACGGTCTCGATCAGCTGGGCGCTCCCCCGGGGAACGAGAACGTCGACGATGCCGCGCGCCTGCATGAGTTCGCGCGCACCCTCACGGCCGAACTCGTCGACCGTCTGGATGCCCTCAGGGTCGATGCCCTCTGCCGCCAGCGCCGCGCGCATGGCGGAGACCAGCGCCGCGTTGGTCTTCTCGGCCGCGGTGCCGCCGCGCAGCACGACCGCGTTGCCCGAGCGCAGCGCGAGGGCCGCGATGTCGACCGTCACGTTGGGGCGGGCCTCGTAGATCGAGCCGACGACGCCGAACGGCACGCTCACCTTGGTGAGCTCCACCCCACCGGCCACCGTACGGCGGTCGAGTACGCGGCCGACCGGGTCGGGCAGCTCCGCGACGTCTCTGACCGCGGCCGCCAGCGCAGCCACGCGCGCCTCGTCGAGCCGGAGTCGGTCGAGGAGGGCCGCACTGAGTCCCCCCGCCTCGCCGCGGGCGAGATCTTCGGCGTTGGCGGCGACGATGTCGGCCGAGGCCGCCTCGATGGCATCGGCGATCGCGCGCAGCGCGGCGCTCTTGCGATCATCGGAGAGCAGACCGATGGTGCGGGCCGCACGCTGGGCCGCCAGCATCCGATCCCGCGCGGAAAGGGCCGTCGTGGTCATCCGGTCAGTTTACCGAGGCGACCGGTATCGCGGCCGTGGGCGCGGGGTTGGCGGCGAACCAGGTGCCGATATCGGCGCCCTCCAGCGCCTCCGCCACACGATCGGCGCTTGTGACGAGCACTCCGACCCCGGCGGATGCGGCGAGCCTGGCGGCGGAGACCTTCGTCGCCGCTCCCCCTGTGCCCACGCTGTTGACCACCGTCGAGCCGAACTCGAAGTCGTCGAGGCTCTCGCCGTAGGCCACCTCGCGGATCGGCCGGGCGCCCGGCTGGTCGGGCGGGCACGTATAGAGCGACTCGATGTCGCTGAGCAGCACGAGCGCGTCGGCACCGATGAGCTGGGCGACGAGGGCGGCGAGCCGGTCGTTGTCGCCGAAGCGGATCTCGTGGGTCGCGACGGTGTCGTTCTCGTTGACGATCGGAAGGATGCGCAGGCCCAGCAGGCGGTCCATGGCGCGGCGCGCGTTGGAGCGGTGCGTCGGGTTCTCGAGGTCGCCGGCGGTGAGCAGCACCTGCCCCGCCACGATCTGGAACTCGCGCAGCGCCGCCTGATAGCGGTAGATCAGCACGTTCTGGCCCACCGCGGCCGCGGCCTGCTGGGTGGCGAGGTCGTTCGGGCGCTCGTCGAGCTTCAGGAACGGCATTCCCGTCGCGATGGCGCCGGAAGAGACCAGCACGATCTCCACTCCGCGCCCGTGCGCGGCGGCGAGCGCCTCGACGAGGGGCTGGATGCGGTGCGCGTTCTCTCCGCTGATCGACGACGAGCCGACCTTGACCACGACCCGGCGAGCCGTGGCGATGCCGGTGCGATCGGCGAGGCTCACTTCTGATCGTCCTCGTCGGCCAGGGTGGCCAGGCGCTCGGCCTCGAGCTCGGCGCGGGCCTCGGCCTTGGCGTCCATGCGCTCGTGGTAGCGCTCGCGGCGCTGCGACGTCGTGCGGCGCGTGCTCTGGTCGAGTCGGGGGTCGGTGCCTCGGGGCGCGGTCATGAGCTCGGCGGCCGAGCTCAGCGCCGGCTGCCAGTCGAACACGATGCCGTCGCCCTCGCCGATGACGACGGTGGCACCGGCCACCGCGCCGGCGCGGTAGAGCGCATCCTCGACGCCGAGCTTCTCGAGGCGATCGGCCAGGTAGCCCACGGCCTCTTCGTTCTGGAAGTCGGTCTGCTGCACCCAGCGCACCGGCTTCGCGCCCAGAATGCGGTAGATGTCGCCGTAGCTGCCGCCCTCGACGCGGATGCTGAACTCGGCCTCTGAGCCCTTCGGGCGGATGACGACGCGCTCGGCGACGGGCTCCGCCGCCGCCACGGCACGATGCTCGGCGACGATCTCGCCGAGTGCGAAGGTGAGCTGACGCAGCCCCGCATGGCTGACCGTGGAGATCTCGAACACGCGGAAGCCGCGCGCCTCGAGCTCGGGACGCACGAGGTCGGCGAGATCCTTCGCCTCGGGCACGTCGACCTTGTTGAGCGCGACGACCTGCGGGCGCTCGAGCAGCGGCACCTGGCCCTCGGGCACCGGGTAGGCGCCGAGTTCGGCGAGGATGACGTCGAGATCGCTCAGCGGGTCGCGGCCGGGCTCGAGCGTCGCGCAGTCGAGCACGTGCACGAGCGCCGTGCAGCGCTCGACGTGACGGAGGAACTCCAGGCCGAGCCCTCGGCCCTCGCTCGCGCCCTCGATGAGGCCCGGCACGTCGGCGACCGTGAAGCGCACATCGCCGGCCTCGACGACCCCGAGGTTCGGGTGCAGCGTCGTGAACGGGTAGTCGGCGATCTTCGGACGCGCAGCCGAGACGGCGGCGATGAGGCTCGACTTGCCGGCCGAGGGATAGCCCACCAGGGCCACATCGGCGACGGTCTTCAGCTCGAGCTGGACGTCGCCCTCCCACCCGGGGGTGCCCAGCAGCGCGAAGCCGGGAGCCTTGCGCTTGGGGTTGGCCAGCGACGCGTTCCCGAGTCCGCCGATGCCGCCGGGGGCGACCACGACGCGCATTCCCGGCGTCAGCATGTCGGCGAGCACGTCGCCGTCGGCGCTCTTGACCACGGTGCCCAGAGGCACCGGCAGGTCGAGCGATTCGCCGGCGGCGCCGGAGCGGTTGTCGCCCATGCCGAAGCCGCCGTTGCCGGCGGCGCGATGCGGCGAGTGGTGGTACGACAGCAGCGTCGTCACCTGCGGGTCTGCGACGAGCACGACCTCGCCGCCGTGACCGCCGTTGCCGCCGTCGGGGCCCGCGAGAGGCTTGAACTTCTCGCGCCGCACCGAGACGCATCCATTTCCGCCCTTGCCCGCACGAAGGTGCAGGGTCACGCGATCGACGAACGTCACCATGACGGGCGGCTCCTCACTTGTCGGTGAAACAGACGAGGGGCGAGCCGAAGCCCGCCCCTCGTCGAAGAATCAGTCGGATCCCGCGATCACTCCGCGGCTGCGACGATGTTGACGACCTTGCGGCCGCCCTTGCTGCCGAACTCGACAGCGCCCGCCGCGAGGGCGAACAGCGTGTCGTCGCCACCACGGCCGACGTTGACGCCGGGGTGGAAGTGCGTGCCGCGCTGACGGACCAGGATCTCGCCGGCGTTGACGGTCTGGCCGCCGAAGCGCTTCACGCCGAGACGCTGTGCGTTGGAGTCACGACCGTTGCGGGTGGAGCTTGCGCCCTTTTTGTGTGCCATCTCTCGTGCCTCTTCCGCTTACTTGATGCCGGTGACCTTGACGCGCGTCAGGTCCTGACGGTGACCCTGGCGCTTCTTGTAGCCGGTCTTGTTCTTGAACTTCTGGATCACGATCTTCGGGCCGCGCTCTTCGCCGAGCACCTCGGCGGTGACGGTCACCTTCGCGAGCTTGTCGGAGTCGGTCGTCACGGCGTCGCCGTCGACCAGGAGCACAGCGGGAAGCTCGATCTTCTCGCCGACCTTCGCCTTCTGACGGTCCAGGACGACGATCGTGCCGACCTCGACCTTCTCCTGCCGGCCGCCGGCGCGCACTACTGCGTAGACCACTTCACACCTGTTTCATCTGGGAGCGCACCGCTCCGGTTCTGTCTGGAAAGACTTCGTCTGGGAATTCCCGAGAGTCACGGTGCGGAACCACAGCTCTCGACTGGTCGCCGTTGCGGCGGCGACACGCCACGCACCAAGGATCGAGTTTACCCGATGCCTGCCCGATCCTCCAAAGCGTGCCGCCGGTGGCGTGTCGGCCGAGGCTCGGGCTCCCCTAGGATCGCCCCGTGACCATCCTGATCGACGACCCCCGCTGGCCGGCGCACGGCAGGCTCTGGGCCCATCTGGTCAGCGACACGTCGCTCGACGAACTGCACGCCTTCGCCGCGGCCAACGGCATCACTCCGCGCGGATTCGACCTCGACCACTACGACGTCCCCGATGAGATGCACGCCAGGCTCGTGGCCGCCGGCGCCCGGCA
This sequence comes from Microbacterium fluvii, assembly GCF_025515205.1. Taxonomy (GTDB): domain Bacteria; phylum Actinomycetota; class Actinomycetes; order Actinomycetales; family Microbacteriaceae; genus Microbacterium; species Microbacterium fluvii. The sequence goes on from NZ_JAOPFX010000001.1 coordinate 1,660,872, forward strand.
TGTCGACGGGCACACGCTGGTGCGTGCGCTCATCGCATCCGGGCTGCGCGTCACGACGCGCGAGCGCCGCGGACGCTAGCGCCGACTACTCGTCCGAGGCCGTCGCCTGCCCGACCGGCGGGTGGGCGACCGGCGTGCCGGTGAGCGCAGCCGTCGTCACCCGACGACGGGAGCGCCCCTCACCGGGAGCCTTGGGCTCTGGGAGCGCATTGAGCACCGAGTCCAACAGCAGGTCGGTCTCGGTGCGCGCACCCGCACGGGCCGGCTCCTTGCGCTTGCGGCGCGGCTTCTTGGGCCGGTCGGCGGCGGGCTGGTCGGCGGCGGATGCTGCCGGCACCGGCTCTTCGACGGTCTCGATCGTGCCGGTCGTCGGGTGAATGGTCGAGGCCGCGATCTGGGCGAGGGCGGACTTCATGCCCTCGGTGATCGTGTGCGTTCCGGTCGACGGGGCCGCCGAGCTCGTCGGAGCGGGGCGCGAGCGGCGGTTCGAGCCGTTGGAGCCGTTCGAGGCGCCGGAGCCCGACGGGCGGTGCTTGACGACGGGGTCGTGGTGCACGATGACCCCGCGGCCGGCGCACACCTCGCACGCCTCGCTGAAGGTCTCGAGCAGCCCCAGGCCCAGCTTCTTGCGGGTCATCTGCACGAGACCGAGCGAGGTGACCTCGGCGACCTGATGCTTCGTGCGGTCGCGGCTCAGGCACTCGACGACGCGGCGCAGCACGAGGTCGCGGTTGGACTCGAGCACCATGTCGATGAAGTCGACCACGATGATGCCGCCGATGTCGCGCAGGCGCAGCTGGCGCACGATCTCTTCTGCGGCCTCGAGGTTGTTCTTGGTGACCGTCTCTTCGAGGTTGCCGCCGGTGCCGACGAACTTGCCGGTGTTGACGTCGATGACCGTCATCGCCTCGGTGCGGTCGATCACGAGCGATCCGCCCGAGGGGAGCCACACCTTGCGGTCGAGCGCCTTCTCGATCTGCTCGGTGATGCGGTACTCGTCGAACGGGTCGCCGTCGCCCTCGTAGGCGGTGACGCGCTCGAGCAGGTCGGGCGCGACGCCCTCGAGGTAGCGGGTGATCGTGTGGTGCGCCTCTTCGCCCTGGATCAGCATCCGCGAGAAGTCCTCGTTGAACACGTCGCGCACGATCTTGACCAGCAGGTCGGGCTCGGAGTGCAGCAGCGCGGGCGCCTGGCCGTTCTGAGCCTGGGCGCTGACGTGCTCCCACTGGCTGGTCAGACGCTGCACGTCGCGGGTGAGCTGCTCTTCGGTGGCGCCCTCGGCGGCGGTGCGCACGATGACGCCCGACGACTCGGGCAGCACCTCTTTGAGGATCTTCTTCAGGCGCGCCCGCTCGACGTCGGGGAGCTTGCGCGAGATGCCGTTCATCGCCCCGCCGGGCACGTACACGAGGTAGCGGCCGGGCAGTGAGATCTGGCTGGTCAGGCGGGCGCCCTTGTGGCCGACCGGGTCTTTCGTGACCTGGACGAGCACGCGGTCGCCGCTCTTGAGCGCCAGCTCGATGCGGCGGGGCTGATTGCCGGTCTCGACGGCGTCCCAGTCGACCTCGCCCGAGTAGAGCACGGCGTTGCGACCGCGGCCGATGTCGACGAACGCGGCCTCCATGCTGGGCAGCACGTTCTGCACGCGGCCGAGGTAGACGTTGCCGATGAGCGACGCCTCCTGGCTGCGCGCCACGTAGTGCTCGACGAGCACGTTGTCTTCGAGCACGGCGATCTGGATGCGGCCGTTCTTCGAGCGCACGATCATGTCGCGGTCGACGGCTTCGCGGCGCGCGAGGAACTCGGCCTCGGTCACGACAGCGCGGCGGCGACCGGCTTCACGGCCGTCGCGGCGGCGCTGCTTCTTGGCCTCCAGGCGCGTCGACCCCTTGATGCGCTGCGGCTCGGTGATGAGCTCGACCGGGCGCTGACGGGGCTGGCGCTCGGTCGGAGCGGATGCCGCCTCCCGGCCCTCCCCCGAACCGCTGCGCGAGCGACGACGGCGCCGAGACGAGCTCGACGCGGGCTGCGCCTCGTCTTCGGGCTCTTCTGGGGGCGCCGGCAGGGCGATGACCTCGGGGGCATAGAAGTGCAGCTGCGTCGTCACCGACGAGACGAACACCTCGGGCAGGAGGCCCAGCGTCACGGCGGTGACGGGCTCGGGCGCCGTCTCGGGCTCGGTCTCCGGCTCGGGCGCGGGGTCCTGGCCGGGCTCGGGCTCGGCGGTCTCCGACTCGGGCGCGGGGTCCTGCCCGGTCTCCGACTCCGGGGCGGAGTCAGCCTCGGGCGTCGCCTCGGCCTCGGGCGTCGCCTCAGCCTCCTGCTCGGACTCGGGCTCTTCGGCGGCCTGGGGCGCGGCGTCGGCCTCCGACTCTGCCGGGGCCTGCTGCTCGTCGGGCGCCGCGGCATCCGCTGCCGGTTCGGCCACCGTCTCGACGGGAGTCAGCGACGCGTCGCCCGCCATGTCGAGGGTCTGATCGTCGTGTGCATCTGTGCCATCGGCCATCACTGGCTTACTCCTAGCGGGGCGACACCGCGCGTCGCCCGGCGAAATCTCGGCGGCGCCGCACCTGCGGTGCCGCGAACTCACTCGGTCTGCAGCGAGCCCGTGGCTCAGGCTGCGAAGGGCGGTCGTCGCCCTGAAGTCTTCTGTGATGTCTGTCACGGCGCGGCCGCGACACATCGACAGCCATTATCGCACCTTCGGGCATTTCTCGCTCGTTCGGCCGTTCGGCCGTGTCGTCGACGTCCACCGAGAACCCCGCTGGCACCGCCGACGGGCACTCCGATGGGATAATCCGACCATGCCCGCAGAGCCCTCCCGCACGCGTCCCACCGCCCTCGCCGTCTGGCTCGTCCTGGCCGGAGCGATCGGCTGGTGGGCGGCGTTCTCGCTGACCATGGAGCGCTTCCACCTGCTGATGAACCCCGGCGCGACGGCATCCTGCGACTTCTCCCCGCTCGTGCAGTGCACGGCGAACCTCGAGTCGTGGCAGGGCAAGGTGTTCGGCTTCCCGAACCCGATCCTGGGTCTTGCCGGATGGGTCGCGCCGATCGTGGTGGGCATGGCGATCCTCGCCGGGGCACGCTTCGCCCGCTGGTTCTGGTGGGCGTTCACCCTGGGCATCACGTTCGCGTTCGGGTTCGTGGTGTGGCTGATCAGCCAGAGCATCTTCGTGCTCGGCACCCTCTGCCCGTGGTGCATGGTCACGTGGGCCGTGACGATCCCGACGTTCTACGCCGTGTGGCTGCACGTGCTGCGCACGGGCATCGTGCCGTCGCCGTCGGCTCTGCGGCGCGGCGCGGGCACCCTGATGAGCTGGGTGCCGCTGCTGGCGGTCGTCAGCTACGCGATCATCGCGGTGCTCGCCCAGGTGCGCCTCGACGTGCTCGGCGCCCTGTTCTGAGCCGCGCCGCGGCCCTCGCCCGGCGCCATCCGCCCCTTCAGCCGTTCAGGCGTCGGAGCGGTGGGGCGGATGCTGCCGCCTGCGGCTCATCAGACAGCACCGGCGCCACGCATCCGACAGCTGAACGGCACGCACGCGCGCGACGCGCGTCAAAACCAGATCGCGAGCTCGCGGGCGGCCGACTCCGGGCTGTCGGAGCCGTGCACGAGGTTCTGCTGCACTTTGAGGCCCCAGTCGCGGCCGAAGTCGCCGCGGATCGTGCCGGGGGCCGCCGTGGTGGGGTCGGTGGTGCCGGCCAGCGACCGGAAGCCCTCGATGACACGGTTGCCGGCCAGGCGGATCGCCACCGACGGGCCCGAGAGCATGAACTCCAGCAGCGGCTCGTAGAAGGGCTTGCCCTCGTGCTCGGCGTAGTGCCGGGCCAGGAGGTCCCGGTCGGGTTCGACGAGCTTGATGTCGACGAGGGCGTAGCCCTTGGCCTCGATGCGGGCCAGGATCGCGCCGGTGAGGCCGCGGGCCACGCCGTCGGGCTTGACGAGGACGAGGGTTTCTTCGGTGGCCATGAGGTCAGTCTCCGTTCGAATCTGCGAGCTCTGCCGCCAGCCGCGCATTGCGGCGGTCGAGCGAGGCCCCCTTGATGGTCGCATACGCCCACATCGCCCCGAAAATGAGACCCACGAGCGCGAGGGCCGGCACGAGCAAGCCGGCGAGCACGACGAGCAGCTGCAGCATCCATCCGACCGCCATCGCCCAGCGGTGCCGCAGCAGACCGCTGACAGCGATCATGAGCACGGCGAGCACCGTGCCGCCGACGATCCCCCACCAGGGGGCGATGCCCGCGGGCAGCACCCGCAGCCCGTAGACGGTGAGCCCGCCCAGGAACACCACGATCGACTCGAACACGAGCACGATCGACCCGAGCGACTCGGCGGCGCCGCGGCGCCGCCGCTCGCGCGGCGCGCTCACGACTGCCACCCGCTCTTCCAGTCCTCGTCCTGGGCGAGCGTGATCGCCTCCCCGGCCAGCACGACCGAGCCGGCGATCACGACGGCACGGCCCTCGTGCCCCGCCGCCCACTCGCGCGCAGCCTCGGCCGCGTCGTCGAGCCCGGGGTGCACCGTCACCGGCAGCCCCGCGGCCTCGGCGAGATCGGCGACGGCCTCGGCATCGCTCGCCCGATCCGAGGCGGGCGAGGTCGCGAAGACATGCGTCGCGACGGGGGCGAGCGCCGCGACGATGCCGGCGGCATCCTTGTCGGAGAGCACGCCCAGCACGACGCCCCACTCCTCGAAGGCGAACGATTCGCGCAGCGCCGAGGCCAGTGCACGCGCGCCGTGCGGGTTGTGCGCGGCGTCGACGAGCACGGTGGGCTCGACGCCGACCAGCTGGAGGCGGCCGGGCGACGTGGTCTCGGCGAGGCCTTCGGCCAGCACTCCCTCGTCGATCGGCTGCGACGCGCCGCCCACGAGCGACTCGACGGCGGCGATCGCCAGCGCCGCGTTCATGCCCTGGTGGGCGCCGTACATCGGCAGGTACAGCTCGGGGTAGTCGCTCGCGAGGCCCCGCACCGAGATCTGCTGACCGCCGACGGCGAGCCGGCCCTCGCGCAGGGCGAAGTCGGCGCCCTCGAAGGCGATCGTCGCGCCGGCGGCGGCGGCGGCCGCGCGCAGCACGCGTTCGGCATCCGGATGCTGGCGCGCCGACACGGCGGCGGCGCCCGGCTTGATGATCCCCGCCTTGACCTCGGCGATCGCCTCGATCGTGTCGCCGAGCCGGTCGGCGTGGTCGATGTCGATCGGTGCGAACACCGCGACGTCGCCGTCGGCGGTGTTCGTCGAATCCCACGCGCCGCCCATGCCGACCTCGATCACGGCGACGTCGACCGGAGCGTCCGAGAAGACGACGAAGGCGAGCACCGTGAGCAGCTCGAAGAAGGTCAGCGGCGGCTCGCCGGATGCGGCGAGCTCGTCGTCGACGATCGCGACGAACGGCGCGATCTCGTCCCATGCGTCGGCCACGGCCGCGTCGGCGACCGGCTCGCCGTCGACCATGATGCGCTCGGTGTAGCGCTCGAGATGCGGACTCGTGAACAGTCCGGTGCGCAGCCCGTGGGCCCGCAGCACGCTCTCGACGATGCGACTGGTCGAGGTCTTGCCGTTCGTGCCGGTCACGTGCACGACGCGGTAGGTGCGCTGCGGGTCGTCGAGGTACTCCAGCACGCGGCGGGTGCGCTCGATGCGCGGCTCGACCCAGCGCTCGCCCTGGCGCTGCAGCAGCTGCTCGTAGACGGCGTCGGCCCTGCGGCGGTCGTTCATGCCGTCACCTCCGATCGGCTCACGGCGACGGCGAATGCGCCGCGGTTGGCGTAGGTGCCGGCGGTCACGAGACCGACGTATTCCGGCGCGAACCCGGGCGAGGGCGGCCAGGCGGCTGCCGCCGCCTCGGCGGTGCCCTCGACATCGGCGCCCGCCTGCAGCAGGACGAGGTCGACGGCGAGCGTCTCACCGGCGACGTCGGCCGCGCTCTGCCCCAGCCCGACCGCGACCGCGTCGGCCGCGTCGTCGAAGACGAGGCGCAGGCGGATACGGTCGCTGACCTCGAAGCCTGCGGCCTTGCGGGTGTCCTGCACGGCGCGGATCACGTCGCGCGCGAGGCCCTCGGCCTCGAGCTCGTCGGTCGTCGTGGTGTCCAGCAGCACGAAGCCGCCGTCCTTGAGCAGCGCGATCGCGGTGCCCTCCGCGACCCCGCCGGCCTCGAGGGTGAGGTCGTACTCCCCCGGCTCCAGGGCGACGCCGTCGACGACGACGCCTTCGGCGGTCGCCTCCCACAGCCCTGCGCGAGCGCCGGCGATCACGTGCTGGACCTGCTTGCCCAGCCGCGGACCCGCCGCGCGGGCGTTGACGCTCAGGCGCTGCGAGATGCCGTAGCGGTCGGCCACCTCGTCGCTCAGCTCGACCAGCTCGACCGCCTTGACGTTGAGCTCGTCGCGCACGATGCCGTCGAACTGCGCCAGGGCGGCAGCATCCGTCACCGCGACGGTGAGCTTCGGAAGGGGCAGGCGCACGCGCTTGCCCTGCTTCTTGCGCAGCGCGTTGGCGACGCTCGAGACCTCGCGCACGGCGTCCATCGCGTCGCGGATGTCGGCAGCGGGGGCGAAGGCGTCGGCATCCGGCCAGTCCTGCAGGTGCACACTGCGCCCGCCGGTGAGCCCCTGCCATACCCGCTCCGCCACGAGCGGCAGCAGCGGCGCGGCGACCCTCGTGAGGGTCTCGAGCACCGTGTAGAGGGTGTCGAAGGCCTCGGTGGATGCGGGGGCGTCGGTCACTCCGACCCAGAACCGGTCGCGCGATCGACGGATGTACCAGTTGGTCAGCACCTCGACGAAGTCGCGCAGCTTGGCCGCCGCCGTCGTGGAGTCGAGGGCCTCGAGGTCTTCGGCGACGCCGCGCACGAGGTCGCCGGTGAGGGCGAGGATGTGGCGGTCGAGCACATCGGTCGAGTCGGTGCGCCAGCGTGCCTGATATCCGCTGCCTTCGGGGCCGCCGGCGGCAGATCCCGCTGAGCCTGTCGAAGCGGACCCCGCTGAGCCTGTCGAAGCGGACCCCGCTGAGCCTGTCGAAGCGGACCCCGCTGAGCCTGTCGAAGCGGACCCCGCTGAGCCTGTCGAAGCGTTCGCGTACGTCGCGAAGAAGTACCAGGCGTTCCACAGCGGCAGCATGAACTCGCGGACCCCCGCGCGGATGCCCTCTTCGGTGACGATGAGGTTGCCGCCGCGGAGCACGGAGCTGGCCATGAGGAACCACCGCATGGCGTCGGAGCCGTCGCGGTCGAACACCTCGGAGACGTCGGGGTAGTTCCGAAGCGACTTCGACATCTTCTGTCCGTCGCTGCCCAGCACGATGCCGTGGCAGGCGACGCCGGTGAAGGCGGGGCGGTCGAACAGCGCGCCCGAGAGCACGTGCATGACGTAGAACCAGCCGCGGGTCTGCCCGATGTACTCGACGATGAAGTCGGCCGGGGCGTGCGAGTCGAACCACTCGCGGTTCTCGAACGGGTAGTGCACCTGCGCATAGGGCATCGAGCCCGAGTCGAACCATACGTCGAAGACGTCTTCGATGCGCCGCATCGTGCTCCGGCCGGTGGGGTCGTCGGGGTTCGGGCGGGTGAGATCGTCGATGTAGGGGCGGTGCAGGTCGACCTCGCCCTGCTCGTTGCGGGGCAGCCGGCCGAAGTCGCGCTCGAGCTCTTCGAGCGAGCCGTACACGTCGACCCGCGGGTGCTCGGGGTCGTCGCTGCGCCACACCGGGATGGGCGAGCCCCAGTAGCGGTTGCGGCTGATCGACCAGTCGCGCGCGCCCTCGAGCCACTTGCCGAACTGGCCGTGCTTGACGTTCTCGGGTGCCCACGTAATCTGCTCGTTGAGCTCGACCAGGCGGTCCTTGATCTGCGTCACGCGCACGAACCAGCTCGAGACGGCCTTGTAGATGAGGGGGTTGCGGCACCGCCAGCAGTGCGGATACGAGTGCTCGTAGCTCGCCTCGCGCACAAGACGCCCGTTCGCCTTCAGCAGGCGGATGAGCGGCCGGTTGGCGTCCATCCACAGCTCGCCGGCCACATCGGTCACCTGCGGGAGGAACCTGCCGCCGTCATCGAGCGAGAGGATCGTCGGCATGCCGGCGGCCTCGGCGACCCGCTGGTCGTCTTCACCGTAGGCGGGCGCCTGGTGCACGATGCCGGTGCCGTCGGCGGTCGTCACGTAGTCGTCGACGAGGATGCGCCACGACGTGCCGGTGCCCCACGTCTCGGCGTCGGCGTAGTAGTCGAACAGGCGGTCGTACGACACGTCCGCAAGGTCGGCGCCGAGCACCGTCGCGGTCACGGCGTCGCGCGCAGCATCCGCCGATTCGTAGCCGAGGTCCTTCGCATAGCCGCCGAGCAGGTCTTCTGCCAGCAGGTAGCTGTGCGAGGTCGCCTCGAGCGGGTCGTCGCCGGCGTGCACATCGGCAGCGCCCAGCGGGCCGCCCGGCACCACGACGTAGCGGATGCCGGGGCCCACGGCCAGGGCGAGGTTGGTCGGCAGCGTCCACGGCGTCGTCGTCCACGCCAGCGCGCGGACGCCGGTCAGGCCCAGCGCCTCGGCCTTGACGCCGACGAGCGGGAACGACACGGTCACCGACGGATCCTGCCGCATCTTGTAGACGTCGTCGTCCATGCGCAGCTCGTGGTTCGACAGGGGCGTCTCGTCTCGCCAGCAGTAGGGCAGCACGCGGTAGCCCTGGTAGGCGAGGTCTTTGTCGTAGAGCTGCTTGAACGCCCACAGCACCGACTCCATGAACCCGGTGTCGAGCGTCTTGTAGCCCCGATCGAAGTCGACCCAGCGCGCCTGGCGGGTGACGTAGTCCTGCCACTGCTGCGTGTATTCGAGCACCGACTCGCGCGCCTTGCTGTTGAAGGTGCCGATGCCCATCTGCTCGATCTCGCTCTTCTCGGTGATGCCGAGCTGCTTCATCGCCTCGAGCTCCGCCGGAAGACCGTGCGTGTCCCACCCGAACACGCGGTCGACCTTGTGGCCGCGCATCGTCTGGAACCGCGGGAAGAGGTCTTTGGCATAGCCGGTGAGCAGGTGCCCGTAGTGCGGCAGGCCGTTGGCGAAGGGCGGGCCGTCGTAGAAGACCCACTCGTCGGCGCCCTCGCGCTGCGAGATGGAGGCGCGGAAGGTGTCGTCGCGCTCCCAGTACTCGAGGATCTCGCGCTCGACGTCGGGGAACCGAGGACTCGGGACGAGCGGCTCGCCGGTCCCTGAGGGTGTCGAAGGGTCGAGAGGATAGGTCATTGTCACTCCGGCAGGTTGCGATGCTTCCTGCGAGGACGATCGTGCGACCGCGGTACCACCCCGCTTGCGGACTCCAGACCTTCTGATCCGTGGTCGCGCCACTCGTGCTGCGGCTGTGACGGGCCTGCCCCGCTCGGTTCTACTGGGCGGCGGACCGCTGTTCTTCCGAGAGCTCCCCGGTGATGGCCGGATCGATGCTTTCGCGCCAGTCTACCCGGCCGCGGAGTACTACGACCATCGGGCAATGGTGCTCGTCCGCGCGGCCTCGAAGACTGGTGGGCGATGAGAGATGCCTCATACAGCCCATGCGGTTGCATGCGGCACGACACAATCGACGAAGGACGATGACATGAAGCGACTGATTCTCGGAAGCACCGCCGCCCTCACCATCGCGGCGGTACCCGCCGTGTTCGGACTGTGGGGCAACGCCTCGTTCTCCCAGGAGGTGCCCGTCGTGGTGCCGGCGTCCGCAAAGATCGTGGAGGCGCCGGCATCCACTCCCACGGCCACGCCGACGGCCACGCCGACGGCGACCCCCACAGCGACGCCGACGGCCACGCCGACTCCGAAGCCGGACAAGACGAAACAGGACCACGTCAAGGGCGACCCTGCCGCGGTGAAGCCCGACAAGACCAAGAGCGACGACGAGCGCACGAAGAACGACAGGGAGTGCGACGACCGCGACGCGAAGAACGACGGGTCTCGCGACACGAAGTCGGAGCGCGACGACAGGAGTTCGAGCGATCAGCAGGCCAAGGGCGACCGCAGCGGGAAGAGCGGCGGTCATGGCGACAAGCGCGGCGGCGACCACGGCGGTGATCGCGGCGGCAAGGGCGGCGGCGACCGCGGAGGGCGCGGCTGAGTGACCCCGGATGCGCCGGTCGCGGCCCCGACGGAAGACGTCGTCGGGGCCGCGACTGCGCGCGCGGAGTGGATCGTCGTCGCCGCTGCGGACGGCGCGTCGGCGGCGCGGCCGCGGATGCTGTCGACCCGACGCGTCGTCTGGGGGCTGGTCGGCGGGCTCGCGCTCGTGCTGGTCGCGGTGTCGCTGCTCGGGATCTGGGCGGGGCGGCTGCTCGCCGAGCGCGAGGCCGTCAACGGGGCGGCGGGATTCGCCGATCTGTTCGCCGAGGCGATCGTGCAGCCGGCCCTGGGCGAGGGCATCGCCGAGGGTGACGACGAGGAGATCGCGGCGTTCGGCAGAAGTGCACGGGAGGGCATGCTCAGCGACGCCGTGCTCGGCATCCGCCTGCAGACCCCCGAGGGCACGATCCTCTTCGACGCCGACCCGTCGCTGATCGGGCAGACGCGGCCGCTCGACACACCGCGCGCCGCCGCGCTCAGCGACCCGCAGACCCGCGCACAGGTGATCGACGCGGAGGAAGGCGAGCGCATCGTCGACGTCTACCGCCCGGTGTGGACCTCGTCGGGCCGCGAGCTGCTGCTGGAGCTGCACCTGCCCTCGTCGTCGGTCGCCGGGCGTTCGGCCGACCTCTCGCGCGGCTTCGCCGGCGTCACCCTCAGCAGCCTGCTGCTGCTGGCCGCGCTGGCCGCTCCCCTGGTCTGGCAGCTCGTGTGCCGCGTGCGCGACGCCGAGGCGCAGCGGGCGATGCTGCTGCAGCGGGCGATCGACGCCTCCGACGCCGAGCGGCGGCGCATCGCCGGGTCGCTGCACGACGGCCCCGTGCAGGAGCTCATCGCCACGAGCCTGGCCCTCGAAGGCTCGGCCGCGCAGGCCGCGTCGGAAGGCGACGGCGACGGGGCCGCGCGGCTGCGCCGGGTCGCCGGCCAGGTGCGCGGCGGGGTGCGGGCGCTGCGGTCGCTGCTGGTCGACATCTATCCGGCTACCCTCGCCCGCGCGGGGCTCGGCCAGGCCCTCGCCGACCTCGCCGATACCGTGACGACCCACCGCACCCGCGTCGAGCTCGACCTTGCCCCCGTCGCGCTCACCGAGCGGCAGCAGAAGCTCGTCTACCGGGTCGCCCAGGAGTGCCTGCGCAATGCCGCCGCCCATGCCGGCCACTGCACCGTGACGGTGCGGCTGAGCGCCGAGCCGCGCGGCGTGCAGCTGGAGGTCGCCGACGACGGAATCGGGTTCGACCCCGCGCTCCTGAACAGCCCCGCCGAGGGCCATCTCGGTCTGCGTGTGCTCGCGGACCTCGGCGAAGAGGCCGGCGCCGAACTCTCGCTGCGCACGGCACCCGGTGCCGGCACCGCCTGGCGCCTCGTGATCCCGGACGGCCTCACGTGATCCGCGTGCTGGTGGTCGACGACCACGCGATGGTGCGGGCGGGCCTGTCGGCCGTGCTCGCGACCGACGGCGACATCGAGGTCGTCGCGCAGGCCGAGAACGGCACGGATGCCGTGGCCCAGGCCCGCACGCAGCGCCCCGACGTCGTGCTGATGGACCTCTCGATGCCCGTCAGCGACGGCATCGAGGGAACCCGCGGCGTACGCGCCGCGGTTCCCGATGCGGCGGTCGTGGTGCTGACGTCGTTCTCCGACCGCGAGCGCGTCGAGCGCGCGCTGCGCGCCGGAGCGGTGGGCTACCAGCTCAAGGATGCCGAGCCCGAGGCCCTGCGGGCCGCGGTGCGGGCAGCATCCGTCGGTCAGGTGCCGCTCGACCCGCGGGTCGCGGGCGCCCTGCTGCCGAACGCGCCCACGCATGCGCTCAGCCCCCGCGAGCGCGAGGTGCTGCTGCTGGCCGCGAAGGGCCTCGCCAACAAGCAGATCGCGCGGGCGCTGGAGATCACCGAGCGCACCGTCAAGGCGCACCTCGGCAGCGTCTACCGCCAGATCGGCGTCGCCGACCGCACCAGCGCCGCACTCTGGGCCCGCGACCACCTCTCCGCCTGAGTCTCCTTCTCCGGGCCAGGGCGTAGAATCGAGCCACATCCCACACTCAGGCACGCTCACACAGTGCCGCACATAACGCTCTGGAGACTCCCATGGCCGACGCCACCATTCCCGACAAGCCCGCCCTGGAAGGTCTCGAGCAGAAGTGGGATGCCGCCTGGAGCGCGCAGGGCACGTACCTGTTCGACCGCGACGCCGCCAAGGCCAAGGGCCGCGCGGGCGTGTTCTCGGTCGACACGCCGCCGCCCACGGCATCCGGATCCCTGCACATCGGGCACGTCTTCAGCTACACGCACACCGACGTGAAGACCCGCTTCGAGCGGATGCGGGGCAAGACCGTGTTCTATCCGATGGGGTGGGACGACAACGGGCTTCCCACCGAACGCCGGGTGCAGAACTACTACGGCGTGCGCTGCGACACCTCGCTGCCCTACGACCCCGACTTCACTCCCCCGTTCCGCGGCGACGCCAAGAGCCTGAAGCCCTCGGATCAGGTGCCGATCAGCCGCCGCAACTTCATCGAGTTGTGCGAGGCCCTCACCGAAGAGGACGAGAAGGCGTTCGAGGCGGTCTTCCGCCAGCTGGGTCTGAGCGTCGACTGGACCCAGACCTACCGCACGATCTCCGATGAGACGATCCGCACGAGCCAGCTCGCGTTCCTGCGCAACCTCGAGCGCGGCGAGGCCTACCAGTCGCTCGCGCCGACCCTGTGGGACATCGACTTCCGCTCGGCGATCGCCCAGGCGGAGCTCGAAGACCGCGAGCAGCAGGCCAGCTACCACCGCATCGCGTTCCACAAGACCGACGGCTCGGGCGACATCCACATCGAGACGACCCGCCCCGAGCTGCTGGCGGCCTGCGTCGCCCTCGTTGCCAACCCCGACGACGAGCGCTACCAGCCCTACTTCGGCAAGACCGTGCGCACGCCGGTCTTCGACGTCGAGGTGCCCGTGCTCGCCCACCACCTCGCCCAGCAGGACAAGGGCTCGGGCATCGCCATGATCTGCACCTTCGGCGACGTCACCGACATCGTGTGGTGGCGCGAACTCGACCTGCCCAACCGCACGATCCTCGGCATGGACGGCCGCATCATCGCCGAGGCGCCGGAGGCGCTGACGACGGATGCCGCCAAGGCCGCCTACGCCGAGCTCGCGGGGCTCACCGTCTTCAGCGCGAAGAAGAAGATGGTGGAGCTGCTCACCGCCTCGGGCGAGCTTCTCGAGGTCTCCAAGCCCTTCAGCCACCCCGTGAAGTTCTACGAGAAGGGCGACCGGGCGCTCGAGATCGTCTCGACGCGCCAGTGGTACCTGCGCAACGGCGCCCGTGACGAGGCGCTGCGCGACAAGCTCATCGCGTTCGGCCGCGAGATGGACTGGCACCCCGATTTCATGCGGGTGCGCTACGAGAACTGGACGAACGGCCTCACCGGCGACTGGCTCGTGAGCCGCCAGCGCTTCTTCGGCGTGCCGATCCCGGTCTGGTACGGCCTCGACGAGAACGGCGAGCGCGACTACGACCGCGTCATCACGCCCGACCTCGCCGCCCTGCCGGTCGACCCGACCACCGACGCGCCGCACGGGTACACGGAAGACCAGCGCGGCGTCCCCGGCGGATTCGAGGGCGAGAAGGACATCTTCGACACGTGGGCGACCTCGTCGCTCACGCCCCAGCTCGCCGGCGGCTGGGAGCGCGACGAGGAGCTGTGGAACCTCGTGGCGCCCTTCGACCTGCGCCCGCAGGGGCAGGACATCATCCGCACGTGGCTCTTCTCGACCATGGTGCGCTCGGTGCTCGAAGACGACCGCGCCCCGTGGACGGATGCCGCCATCAGCGGCTTCATCGTCGACCCCGACCGCAAGAAGATGTCGAAGTCGAAGGGCAACGTCGTGACCCCGGCCGACATCCTCGAGGCGCACGGCACGGATGCGGTGCGGTATTGGTCGGCCTCCAGCCGCCTGGGCGCTGACGCCGCCTTCGACCCGCAGAACCCGACGCAGGTCAAGATCGGCCGGCGCCTGGCGATCAAGGTGCTCAACGCCGCCAAGTTCGTGCTGTCGTTCCCGGTGCCGGAGGGTGCCGAGGTGACCCACTCCCTCGACGCAGCGATGCTCGCGACCCTCGATCGGGTGGTGCGCGAGGCGACCGCGGCGTTCGAGGCCTACGACCACGCCAAGGCCCTCGAGGTGACCGAGGCCTTCTTCTGGACGTTCTGCGACGACTACCTCGAGCTCGTCAAGGAGCGCGCCTACAACCGGGCGGATGCGGGCCAGGCTTCTGCCGCCCTCGCGCTGCGACTCGCGCTGTCGACCCTCCTGCGCCTGCTCGCCCCCGTGCTCGCGTTCGCCACCGAAGAGGCGTGGTCGTGGTTCGAGGAGGGCTCGATCCACACCTCGAGCTGGCCGGAACCCCTCGGCATCGAGGGTGACCCGGCGGTGCTGAGCGCCGCCAGCGCCGCACTCATCGGCATCCGTCGCGCGAAGACCGAGGCCAAGGCGTCGCAGAAGACGCCGGTGAGCCGGCTGGTGCTGCGCGCCGACGACGTGACCATCGCGGCGCTGCGCCTGGCCGAGGGCGACCTCAAGGCCGTCGGCCGCATCGCCGAGCTCGAGCTGCTCGACGGCGCCGAGGCGCTCGTGGTCGACACGGTCGAACTCGCCCCGCAGGAGGCATGATGCAGCTCGGAACCCGCTGGGCCGCCCGCACGCAGCCACCGGCTGCCGTGCCGGCCGCGCTGCACGCTCAGATCGCGGCGGTGGAGGCATCCGTCCCGCCCGATGCCCTCGGGCAGCCGGCGCCGTACTGGACGCTGACGTGGCTCGAGGGGCGGCCGGTCGTCGAGCTCGACACCGGCGTGATCGTGACCCTCGATCGCGACGGCACGGTCGTCGTGCGCCACGACGACGAGGACGAGTTCGCCTAGGAGTCTGCGGCGAACTCCGCACCCGCGCGACGGGTGCCGCCGATCAGCAGCGGCAGCGACACGAGCACGGCCACGAGCATGATCGCACCGGCGAGGTAGAACGGCAGCCGCAGATCGAAGCGGCCGATCCACCCGCCGATCAGCGTCGCGATCGGGAAGAGCCCCCACGTGAGCGTGCGGATCACCCCGAGCACGCGGCCGAAGATCTCGCCGGGGACGATCTGCTGACGAAGCGCGCCCCACGGCACGTTCCACACCGACACGGCGCCTGCCGCAAGTGCGAAGAGCGCCACGGCGCTCATCGCCTCGGGTGCGGCTCCGGTCGCCGCCGTCATGACGGCCCCGACGACCACCGACCACACCATCACCCGCCCTCGTCCGAACCGGTTCACGAGCCGCGGAGCGATCAGCGACCCGGCGAGGGCGCCCACGCCGATGCCGGCGGTGACGAACCCGACGGCGGCGTACGGGATCTGCTGCGTCTGCAGGAAGAACAGGATGATGACCGCCTGCGCCAGCGACAGCGCCGAGCCGATGACCGAGGTGAACACGACCATCGCCCGGAGGTAACGGTGGTGCCACAGGTAGCGCAGCGCCTCGCGCGTGGTCGTCGCCGATGCGGCCTCGGGCGTCGCCACAGGCTCTGCCATGACGCCCACCGTGACATCGGGCGCGTCGGGGTCGACGGCCGCCGGTGTGCGCAGCGCCCGCGCGGCACTCACCGGCAGCAGCAGGGCCAACACGATCGGCACGATGAAGCCCGCAGCCCCCGCCCACAGCGGAACGGCGAGTGACAAGGCGAAAAGCACGCCGGCGATGGGCGTCGCGATGAAGTTGTCGATCGTCACCTGCGCGGCCTGCAGCCACCCGTTCGCGCGATCCAGCTGCTCGCGGCGCACGACGCCCGGCACGACCGCGTTGGTGGCGTTGTCGAACAGGGTCTCGCCCAGACCGAAGACGAGCGTGCCGACGATGAGGGCCCACAGGCTCAGCTCTCCCGCGACCCCCAAAGTCGCGAGCCACACCGCGACGGCGCCGCGCAGCGTGTTGGCGAGGGCCATCACGATGCGACGGTCGAAGCGGTCGACGATGATCCCCGCGGGGAGGCCGAACACGAGCCAGGGCACGAAGGCGACGGCGCCGATCGCAGAGATCGCCAGCGGATCGTGCGTGAGCGTCGTCGCCACGAGCGGCACGGCGGTGCGCCCGAGGCCGTCGGCGAGGTTGCTGAAGGCGGCGGCGGTCCAGAGCTTGCCGAAGTCCCGCCCCAGTGGTGCGCGGCGCGCAACGCGCTCGGTCACGGCGGCGGTCATCGGGGCAGCAGGCCCACGTGGCCGGCGGCCAGGGCATCCCGACGGCGATCGACGGATGCCGCAGCCACCGACGCGGCCGCGATGGCGGCACGCCGGTGCGCGATGCGCGCGAGGGCGAGGCGCTTCAGACGTCGCGAAGCGGTCAGCAGCAGTCGGTCTGCGGAAGTGAGCTGCGCAGAGCGGGGTGCGCTCAGTGCGATGGAAGCCATGTCAGTTCCCCTCGGTGGGAAGCGGGAAGACGTCGGCGCGCAGCGTGAACGGACGCACCCCGTCTCCTTGCTGGTCTCGGTACTTCTCGACGGTCTCGTCGATGACGGCCTGCAGCTTATCGATGAGCGCGATCGTCTGCTCATCGGTCATCCGCGCCGTCGCGGTGGAGATCATCGCCTCTTCCGCCTCCGGCGGAATCGAGGCGAGACTCTGCGACACATAGCGCATCAGCTGCTGGTGTCGACGGTTCAGGAACTCGGTCATCACGACCTGGGTGGCGGCGCGCCCCGAGGGCGTCTTCATCGCCTCGGGGTTCGTGAACGAGATGCCGCCCTTCGGGCGCTCCCACCAGCGCTCGCGCGCGGAGCCTCGGCCTTCGACCTCGCGGATGAGATCGTGCTTGGCCAGGGCCCGCAGGTGGTAACTGGTGGCACCCGAGGACTCCCCCGTCATCTCCGCCAGCGTGCTGGCGGTCTGCGCGCCGTACTGCGACAGGATGTCGTAGATCTGCACGCGCAGCGGGTGCGCGAGCGCGCGCAGTGCGCCGGCATCCAGCATCCGGTCGGCGCGTGCGGCGGTGGTCTTCGGCTCGTCCATAGATGCAAAGATATCTTTGCAATAGGAGTTATGCAAGCATTTCTTTGCAAGAGATTCTTTGGATGCTGACGCCCTACGCTGGAGGGATGACCGACACCACCGCGAACCCCCTGCTGGCACCGAGCACGCTCCCCTATGGACTGCCCGACTACTCGCGGATCCGCCCCGAGCATTACCTGCCCGCGTTCGAGGAGGCCTTCGCCCAGCATCGCGCCGAGATCACGAACATCACCCGCGTGCGCTCGATGCCCACCTTCGAGAACACGATGGTGCCGCTCGAGACCGCCGGCAGGCTGCTGAGCGATGTGGCGCACGCCTTCTACACGGTCTCCTCCGCCGATGCGACGGCCGAGATCCAGCAGCTCGACGAAGAGCTGGCACCGCTGATGGCCGCCCACCAGGACGCGATCCAGCTCGATGCCCAGCTGTACGCGCGCATCAGAACCCTCCACGAGCAGCTCGACGCGCTCGACCTCGCCCCCGAGGCGCGCTACCTCGTCGAGCGGCACTTCCGCGAGATGACCCACGCCGGCGCGGCGCTCGACGACGGCGCGAAGGAGCGCCTGACCGCCCTGAACCAGCGGCTGTCGACTCTCACGACGACCTTCGAGAAGAACCTGCTGGCCGACACGAACGACCTCGCCGTGGTCTTCCACGATGTCGCAGAGCTCGACGGGCTCACCGAGGGCGAGCTCTCGGCGGCCGCGCAGAACGCCGTCGACCGCGGGCTCGAGGGTACGTGGGTGGTCACGCTCACCCTCTTCACCGGGCACCCCTACCTCTCGACTCTGACGAACCGCGAGAGCCGCCGCCGCATTCTGGAGGCCTCGCGCGCACGCGGGTCGCGCGGCAACGAGCACGACAACCGCGCCGTACTGCGCGAGATCGTGCGCCTGCGCGCCGAGCGCGCGGCGCTCCTGGGCTACGACTCGCACGCCGCCTATGTCACCAGCGACGAGACGGCCGGCTCCCCCGAGGCCGTGCACGCGCTACTGCGCCGCCTCGCCGTGCCGGCCGCGGCCAACGCACGCCGCGAGCAGGAGGCGCTGCAGCGCATCATCGATGCGGATGCCGCCCCCTTCGCCCTCGAGGCGCACGACTGGGCGTTCTACACCGAGAAGGTGCGTGCGGCCGAGTACGACCTCGACCGCACGGCGCTGCGCCCCTGGTTCGAAGCCGAGCGGGTGCTGCAGGACGGCGTGTTCCGCGCGGCCACCGAGCTCTACGGCGTGACCTTCACCGAGCGGGCCGATCTGTCGAGCTACCACCCCGACGCCCGCACGTTCGAGCTGCACAACGCCGACGGGTCGGCGCTGGGGCTGTACGTGCTCGACCTGTATACGCGCGACACCAAGCGCGGCGGCGCCTGGATGAACTCGATCGTCGCCCAGTCGCGGCTGCGCGGCACCGCGCCCGTGGTCGTCAACAACCTCAACGTGCCCAAGCCCGCGGCCGGAAAGCCGACTCTCCTCACCCTCGACGAGGTGACGACCCTCTTCCACGAGTTCGGCCACGCCCTGCACGGGCTGTTCGCCGTGGTCACCTATCCGCACTTCGCCGGCACCAATGTGTTCCGCGACTTCGTGGAGTTCCCGAGCCAGGTCAACGAGATGTGGATCTACTGGCCCGAGATCCTCGACTCGTACGCGCGGCACATCGACACCGGCGAGCCGCTCCCGGCCGAGGTGGTGGAGAAGATCCAGGCCTCCGAGAGCTTCAACCAGGGCTTCGCCACGAGCGAGTACCTCGCCGCATCCTGGATCGACCAGGCCTGGCACTCGCTGACGCAGGCCGAAGCCGCGGAAGACCTCGACGTCGCGGCGTTCGAGGCGGCAGCGCTGGCCGATATCGGCCTCGACAACCCCGTCGTGCCGACCCGCTACTCGTCGACGTACTTCGCCCATGTCTTCTCCGGCGGCTACAGCGCCGGCTACTACTCCTACATCTGGAGCGAAGTGCTCGACGCCGACACCGTCGAGTGGTTCCGCGAGAACGGCGGACTCACGCGCGCGAACGGCGACCGGTTCCGCGAGCGTCTGCTGGGCGTCGGCGGCTCGAAGGATCCCCTGGAGGCCTACCGCGACTTCCGCGGACGCGCTGCCGAGATCGAGCCGCTGCTCACGCGCCGCGGGCTCGACGCCTGACGCGCGGGGGCGCCTGGCTCCCGCGCGGGGTCAGGCGCTCTTGCGCTTCTGCCGCAGCACGACGGTGGGCGGCGCGCCCTCGTCGACCGAGGCGCGCGTGATGACGACCTTGGTCACGTCGTCGGCCGAGGGGATCTCGAACATGATCGGGCCGAGCACGTCTTCGAGGATCGCGCGCAGGCCCCGGGCGCCGGTCTTGCGGCTGACCGCGAGGTCGGCGATCGCCTCGAGCGCCTCGGTGTCGAACTCGAGCTCCACGCCGTCGAGCTCGAACATGCGCTGATACTGCTTGACGAGCGCGTTCTTGGGCTCGGTGAGGATCTCCATGAGCGCGGCGCGGTCGAGCGGCGCCACCGAGGCGACGACCGGAAGACGGCCGATGAACTCGGGGATGAGTCCGAACTTGTGCAGGTCTTCCGGCTGCACCTCGCTGAACAGCGTCAGGTCGTCGCCCTTGTTGTGCAGAGGTGCGCCGAAGCCGACGCCGTGCTTGCCGACGCGCGACGAGATGATGTCTTCGAGGCCGGCGAAGGCGCCCGCCACGATGAACAGCACGTTCGTCGTGTCGATCTGGATGAACTCCTGGTGCGGGTGCTTGCGCCCGCCCTGCGGCGGCACCGAGGCGACGGTGCCCTCGAGGATCTTCAGCAGGGCCTGCTGCACGCCCTCGCCCGACACGTCGCGCGTGATCGAGGGGTTCTCGGCCTTGCGGGCGATCTTGTCGACCTCGTCGATGTAGATGATGCCCGTCTCGGCGCGCTTGGTGTCGAAGTCGGCGGCCTGCAGGAGCTTCAGCAGGATGTTCTCGACGTCTTCGCCCACGTAGCCGGCCTCGGTGAGCGCCGTCGCGTCGGCGACGGCGAACGGCACGTTGAGGCGCTTGGCGAGCGTCTGGGCGAGGTAGGTCTTGCCGCAGCCGGTGGGGCCGAGGAGAAGGATGTTGCTCTTGGCGATCTCGATCTCGTCGGCGCGCTGCTCGGCGCTCTGCAGGGTGCCGTGCGCGCGCACGCGCTTGTAGTGGTTGTAGACGGCGACCGACAGCGCGCGCTTGGCGTCATCCTGCCCGACGACGTACTCGTCGAGGAACGAGAAGATCTCGCGCGGCTTGGGAAGCTCGAACTCGCTGACCTCGCCCGACGACGACTCCGCCATGCGCTCTTCGATGATCTCGTTGCACAGCTCGACGCACTCGTCGCAGATGTACACGCCGGGGCCGGCGATCAGCTGCTGCACCTGCTTCTGGCTCTTTCCGCAGAACGAGCACTTGAACAGGTCGGCGCTCTCACCGATGCGAGCCATGTGCAGCCTCCAGATCCCCCAGCGCCCTCCCGGGCCCCGACATGGTTCGAGCCTAGACGCTCCCGACGACACCGGCGGGCATTGGCGACACGCGGCGCAAGGTTCGCCGGCCGCGAACGACGAAGGAGAGGATGCCGCAGCATCCTCTCCTTCGTGCGAACGGCGTTACTTGGTGATCGCCGCGGGCGTGCGCTTGCGCGTCGTGAGCACCTGGTCGACCAGACCGTACTCGACCGCCTCGGTGGCCGAGAGGATCTTGTCTCGGTCGATGTCGCGGTTGACCTGCTCCTGCGAGCGGCCGGAGTGCTTGGCCAGCGTCTCTTCGAGCCACGTGCGCATGCGCAGGATCTCCTGCGCCTGGATCTCGATGTCGGACGCCTGGCCGTGGCCGGCCTCCCCCATCGCGGGCTGGTGGATGAGGATGCGGGCGTTGGGAAGCGCCAGGCGCTTGCCGGGGGCACCCGCGGCCAGCAGCACGGCCGCGGCGGATGCCGCCTGACCCAGCACGACCGTCTGGATCTGGGGCGAGATGTACTGCATCGTGTCGTAGATCGCCGTCATGGCCGTGAACGAGCCGCCGGGCGAGTTGATGTACATGATGATGTCGCGATCGGGATCCTGCGACTCGAGCACGAGCAGCTGCGCCATGACATCGTCGGCCGAGGCGTCGTCGACCTGCACGCCGAGGAAGATCACGCGGTCCTCGAACAGCTTGTTGTACGGGTCCTGGCGCTTGTAGCCGTAGGCCGTGCGCTCCTCGAACTGCGGCAGGATGTAGCGGCTTCCGGGTGCCTGCAGGCCACCGTGTGCCGTGCCTCCGAAGGTGGGGACGTTCATTCGGGTTTCTCTCTCTTTCGCCTTCGGATCGTTCAGGCCGCGGTTCCGCCGCCGCCGATGACGTCGGCCGCCGACTCGCGGATGTGGTCGACGAAGCCGTACTCCAGCGCCTCCTGGGCCGTGAACCAGCGGTCGCGGTCGCCGTCTTCGTTGATCTGCTCGACCGTCTTGCCGGTCTGGGCCGCAGTGATCTCGGCGAGGCGGTTCTTCATCGAGACGATGAGCTGGGCCTGCGTCTGGATGTCGCTCGAGGTGCCGCCGAAGCCGCCGTGCGGCTGGTGCAGCAGCACGCGGGCGTTGGGCGTGATGTAGCGCTTGCCCTTGGTGCCGGCCGTGAGCAGCAGCTGGCCCATCGAGGCGGCCATGCCGATGCCCACCGTGACGATGTCGTTGGGCACGAACTGCATCGTGTCGTAGATGGCCATGCCGGCCGTGATCGATCCGCCGGGCGAGTTGACGTACAGGTAGATGTCCTTCTCGGAGTCCTCCGCGGCCAGCAGCAGGATCTTCGCGCAGATCTCGTTCGCGTTCTCGTCGCGCACCTCCGAGCCCAGCCAGATGATGCGGTCCTTCAGCAGCCTGTCGAAGACGCTCGTCGCGACAAGGGGTTCGGCCATGTTCACTCCCGTTCCGGTGTTGTGCTTCGAATCTACCGGCGCGTCGCGACCGACCCGCCCGTGTTCGCCGTGGGCAAAGCGATGGGGGACGGATGCCGTCGGCATCCGTCCCCCGAATCGCTGCTGCGGGCGCGCGCCTTACTCGGCGGCGGCCTCGTCGGCCTTCTTCTTGGCGGCGGGCTTGCGCGCCGGCGCCTTCTTGGCGGGCTTGGCGTCGGCGTCGTCGGCGGGAGCCTCGGCGGCGGCCTTCTTGGCGGCGGGCTTGCGCGCGGGAGCCTTCTTGGCCGGCTTCTCCTCGGCCTCGATGATCGCGTCGGCGTCGGCTGCGGCATCCGCAAGCTCCTGCGCCTCTTCGACGACCTCTTCTTCGTCGTCGAGCGCGGCGAAGCCGGTCAGGTCGACCGCCTTGCCGTTGGTGTCGACGACGGTGACCTTGCCGAGCGCGACCGCGAGGGCCTTGTTGCGGGCGACCTCGCCGATGACGACGGGCAGCTGGTTCTGCTGCTGCAGCGCGTCGACGAACTCCTGCGGGGCCATGCCGTACTGCGCGGCCGACTGGATGAGGTACTGCGTGAGCTCGTCCTGCGACACCTGCACGTTCGCCTTCTCGGCGATGGCGTCGAGGATCATCTGGGTGCGGAACTGCTTCTCGCTGGCCTCGGTGACCTCGGCGCGGTGCTCGTCGTCCTCCAGGCGACCCTCGCCCTCGAGGTGCGCGTGCACCTCGTCTTCGACGAGCTGGGCCGGCACGGGGATGTCGGACTGCTCGAGCAGGGTCTCGACGAGCTTGTCGCGCGCGGCCGAGGCCTGCGTGAACGCCGACTGCTGGCCGACGCGCTCGACGAGGCTCTCGCGGAGCTCTGCGATCGTGTCGAACTCGCTGGCCATCTGAGCGAAGTCGTCGTCGGCGTCGGGGAGCTCGCGCTCTTTGACCGCCACGACCGAGACCGAGACCTCGGCCTCGTCGCCGGCGTGGTCGCCGCCGATGAGCTTGGAGCGGAAGGTGGTGTCTTCACCGGCGGTGAGCGAGTCGATGGCCTCGTCGATGCCCTCGAGCAGCTCGCCCGAGCCGATCTCGTACGACACGCCCTCGGCGCGGTCGATCTCGTTGCCGTCGATCGTGGCGACGAGGTTGAGCTCGACGAAGTCGCCGGTCGCGGCGGGACGGTCGACGGTCACGAGCGTGCCGAAGCGGGCGCGCAGGCGGTCGACCTCGGCGTCGATGGCGGCCTCGTCGGTCTCGACGGCGTCGACCTCGATCGTGGTGCCCTCGTAGGCGGGGAGCTCGAACTCGGGGCGCACGTCGACCTCGACGTCGACGATCAGGTCGCCCGAGAAGTCCTTCTCGGCCGGCCACTCGACGATGTCGGCCGACGGGCGGCCCAGCACGCGCAGCTCGTTGGCGGTGACGGCCTCGCGGTAGTAGCCGTCCAGGCCCTCGCTGACGGCGTGCTCGAGCACGGCGCCACGGCCCACGCGCTGGTCGATGATCGGCGCGGGGACCTTGCCCTTGCGGAAGCCGGGCACCTGCACGTCCTGAGCGATGTGCTCGTAGGCGTGTGCGATGGCGGGCTTGAGCTCGTCGGGCGAGACCGTGATGTGCAGCTTGACCCGGGTGGGGCTGAGCTTCTCGACGGTGCTGTTGACCATGCCTGTTCGTTCTCCTTCTGATCGCCGCGCACGTGCAGCACGGCTGAGATCTGGGTTCGTGGGGCCGACAGTCGGGGCGACAGGATTTGAACCTGCGGCCTCCCGCTCCCAAAGCGGGCGCTCTACCAAGCTGAGCTACGCCCCGGGCGGGTGCGCACGCGCGCGTGCGCCCTTTTCGACCCCCACGAGTCTAGCCGACGCGCCCGCATCCGGATGTCGCCGGTGCACAGGGGGGTCTCGACGTCCAGTAGACTCGTGGATGCTGTCGCCTCGGCGGCCGCGGGGATGTAGCTCAATGGTAGAGCCTCAGTCTTCCAAACTGATTACGCGGGTTCGATTCCCGTCATCCCCTCGCAATAGCAGAGAGGCCCGGAAATCCGGGCCTCTCTGCTATTGCGGCTGTCTGGTGGTCACTGCTCGATAGCCGGTCGTGCCAGATACGTGCCCGCCGGCGCCGCCGGCGTGTGAAGGGGTGGACGTGAGGAGAGGCGGAGTGACCGATTCCCGTCATCCCTCTCGCGCTAACCCCGTCGCGCCTGCTCGAGTCGCCGGGCGACCTCTTCGATGCCGGCGAGCACCACTGCGCCGACGGCGCACGTGATGCCGGCGGTGACCGTGACGGCGGCCCACACCATGAGATCGACCTTCGTCGAGGGATCTCCGCCTGCCGCAAGGGCGAGGACCACGGCCAGAGCGATCAGACCGATCGCCGAGTAGGCCAGCACGTGCAGGTGCCGCAACGGCGCGCTCAGCGGGGAGGGAGTACGGGGCCTGGCCGCTTCGGCGGGGTCGGGCGATGAGGTCATAGCCGGATCATAGATCCCTGCGGCCCGCCGTCTCACTCGGTCGTCACACACGGCGACCGCGTGGCCGATCGAGCCGCCATTTACGACGACTGAGGCTTCCGGCATCCGCTTCGGTCGTCACATACGGCGACCGCGAACGCGCCGGAGCCGCCGTATGTGACGACTGAAGCAAGGGCGGGCGGGGCGTCAGCCGCCCAGCACCTCGACGAACTCCGCGGGGAGCACGACGTTCGGCCCCGCGCCGCGGAAGAACGGTGCGACCTGGGCGGGCACATAGCCGGCGATGCCGCAGCCGACCTTGGTGACGAGGAACGTCAGTTCGGGATGCTGCGCCGCGAACGCGACGAAACGCGCCGCCTGCGCGGCGAACACAGCCGGCCCCGACATCGTGTCGATGCCGTACGACTGCCCCTGCATCCCCTCGGACTGCCCCATGATCGCACCGAAGTTCTGCACGGCGTACAGCGCGGCGCCCGCCCCGTGGATCCCGCCGCCGTTGGAGCCGAAAACGAAGATCTCGTTGGGGGCGAGTCGGGTGATGTGCATCAGCGGGCCTCCTCGGCGGCGATGTGGTTCTCAAGATGCGCGCGATAGGTCTCGGCATTGCGCAGGATGCCGGCCTTCTCGTCGTCGGTCAGCTCGCGCCGCACCTTGGCGGGCACCCCCGCCACGAGCGAGCCGGGCGGGATCACCGCGCCCTCGAGCACGACCGCTCCCCCGGCGACGAGAGATCCGGCGCCGATGACGGCGCCCGACAGTACGACGCTGCCCATGCCGATGAGGCACCCGTCCTCGATCGTGCAGCCGTGCACGACGGCGTTGTGGCCGACCGAGACGTCTCGGCCGATCACGACGGGAAGACCGCGGTCGACGTGCACCGAGACGTTGTCCTGCAGGTTGCTGCCGGCTCCCAGGGTGATGCTGTCGCCGTCTGCGCGCAGCACCGCGTTGTACCAGACGCTCGAGCCCTCTTCGAGGGTGACGGCGCCGATCACACGGGCGCCGGAGGCGACGAACGCGCTCTCGTCGACGACGGGCGCGTGGCCGGAGACGGACAGGATCGAGGCATCGGCGGCGATGGTCATGATCAGACGATAACGGCTGATTAGCCCAGCCTTCGCTTGCTTGCGGAATGCCCCGCCCTGAGTAGCGTTGACACCATCGAGGCCACTGCCTCTCGAAGGGAGACGAGAACATGACCAAGAACCAGACCATTTCCGCCACCGCCGCCGACCCCACGGTCGCCGCAGGCACCGCGCAGTTCCTCACTCCCGTCGTGATCGGACTGCAGGCGCTCGTCGTCAACGGCAAGCAGGCCCATTGGAACGTGCGGGGCACGAACTTCCTGTCGATCCACGAGCTGCTCGACTCCGTCGTCGACCACGCCCAGGCCGCCTCCGATGAGGCCGCCGAGCGGATCGTCGCCCTCGGCCTTCCGGTCGACGCGCGACTGTCGACGATCGCGTCCAAGGCGCCCGCATCGACGATCGCCGCCGGCTTCTCGCAGTGGGACAAGACGGTCGCCGCCATCGTCGCCGACATCGACGCGATCCTCGCCGACGTGCAGGCCGCGATCGACGGTCTCGACGAGGTCGACCTCACGAGCCAGGACGTCGTGATCGGCATCAAGGCGACGCTCGAGAAGGACCGCTGGTTCCTCTCGGCGCACCTTGCGGAGTGATCTCGCGCGACCCAGAGTGAACGAAGCCCCGGCCCGACGGCCGGGGCTTCGTGCCGTTCAGGCCAGGTGTGTGAGGCGTCCGCCGAGCAGCGTCGCCGTGACCTCCATGCCGCGCATGGCCGGCTCGTCGGCGGTCAGCGGATCGGCCGCGCACAGCGCGAGGTCGGCGACGACTCCCGGTGCGATCACGGCCGGATCCGCCGAGCCGCCTCGAGTGGATGCCGCCAGCGCCGTCGCCGCATCCAGCGCCTGCTCGGGGCGCCACGCCGGCCGGCCGTCGCGCGTGCGGAAGACGGCTGCGGCCATCGCGGCCCACGGGTCGAGGGGCGACACGGGCGCGTCGGAGCCGAACAGCAGGTTCGCACCGGAATCTGCGAGCGCCCGGAGCGGATAGGCCAGCGCCGTCTGATCGGCCCAGATCGTGTCGGTGAGGTCACGGTCGTCGACGGCGTGCTCGGGCTGCACACTGGCGCCCACTCCGAGACGGGCGAACCGCGGGATGTCGGCGTGCGCGACCAGCTGCGCGTGCTCGATCGTGCCGGTCGCCCCCGTCGAGGCGAACGCCTCGAGCGCGTGGGAGTTGGCGACGTCGCCGATCGCGTGGATGGCGCACGAGAGCCCACCGGCCGTCGCTCGCGTCATGAGCTCGAGCAGTTCGGCGGGCGGCACCGTCAGCATCCCGTGGTCGTGTCCGTCTCCTGGGTAGGGGTGCGAGCATGCCGCGGTGCGGGTGCCCAGCGACCCGTCGGTGATGACCTTGAGCGAGCCGACCGTCACCAGCCCACCCTCGCCGACGGCGTCGCCGGTGCGCAGCCCCTCGGCGAGCGCGCGGTCGAGCAGGTCGGGATAGATGCCGAACTCCGCCCGCAGCGTGTCGAACCCGCCGGCGAGCCTCCGCGCCCACGACTCGACGTTCCATGCCATGTCGAGGTCGACGAGGCCGACCACGCCCCTGCGTGCGGCCGCGCGAGCCGCATCGGCGACCAGCCCGTCGGCGATGATCGGGTCGGCGGCGTTGAGCCGGCGCGAGATCTCGAACGCGGGCGCTTCACGCAGCATCCCGTCGGGTCCCGTCTGCAGTCCCTCGCGGTGCTGGGCGGCCGAGTTCAGCCACACGCTGTGCACGTCGGCGTTGATGAGATAGGTCGGGATGCCGCCGGTGGCGGCATCGAGCAGCTCGAGGTCGGCGGCGTCGGGCCAGAGGGCGTCGCGGAAGCCCGTGCCGATGCGACGACCGTCGGCCAGCACGGGAGCCCCACCCATCACGCGCGCGGCACCGGCCGCCGAGCCGACGGAGCCGAGGTCTTCGCGCTGCGCGACGAGGGCCCACTGCACGGTGTGCACGTGGTGGTCCCACAGTCCAGGGATCAGCCAGCCGCCGTCGGCGCGCAGTACGTCGCCGACGGGGCGCAGTGCGCGCGTGGGCGCGATGTCGACGATGCGGCCGTCGGCGATGACGACGTCGAGCAGTCCCTCAGGGAGCAGCTCGCTACCCGGCCCGGAGACGCGGGCGCCGACGATCGTGCCGACCGAATCCCCCACGTTCACCTGGGCCGCCTGGCGTCGCGCGCGCGAACCATCTCGGCGGCGAGCGCGGGGTTCGCCCACGCCGCGTCGCCTGACAGCTCCGCGATCACCGTCTCGACGACCTCGTCGGTCTTGTTCTGGCTCAGCTTTCGCTTGGCGACGACCGTGCTCGGCGTGAGGCGGAAGCCGACCGTGCCGCGCTCGAGCCGCCGCACGTAGTCCTCGTCGTTGGGGCGCTCCCACATGAGCCGGGGCTGCGGCATCCCGCCCTCGAAGTGGGCCACGAGCCGGTCGAGCACCCGGAGGTTCTCTTCGGGGCTGAGGATCTCGGGGACGCCTGTGAGGTGGGCCGACACGAAGTTCCAGGTGGGCACGCTCGCGACGTCGCCGTACCAGCCGGGTGAGATGTAGCCGTGCGGCCCCTGCACCACCACCATCAGCTCCCGCTCCCCCAGCCCGTGGATGAGGTCGTCCGGCTTGCCGACGTGGCCGACGATCGTGAGGTCGTCGCGCTCGTCGTCGAGCAGCACGGCGTAGTGCGAGGCGACGAGTCCGTCGTCGGTGTGCGAGACCAGCGTCACCCACGGGTTGCGGGCGATCAGCCGCCGCAGCTCGGCCGTGTCGGTGAGCGCGAAGCTCGGATTCTGTCTCATTCGTTCACCTCTGCACCATCAGCGCTGGCACGACGGGCACCAGTACAGCTTGCGGGTCGCCATCTCTTCGAGGGCGATCTCGGTGCCGCACACGCGGCAGGGGAGCCCCGCACGGTGATAGACCCAGTGCCGATCGTCGCGGCTGGCCATCGCCCTGCGGTAGTCGTCGGGCGACAGGTCGTCCATCGTCATCATCTGGCCCGTCTCGACGCCGATGCGCAGCAGCCGCGTCCAGTCGTGCCACAGGCCCCGCACGACCTCTTCCGGCACGTCGCGCCCCGGGGTGTGCGGGTTCAGCCGGGCACGGAACAGCAGCTCGGCGCGGTAGACGTTGCCGATGCCGCTGACGACCGACTGATCCATCAGCAGCTGCCCGATCGCGGTGGGCTTGCGGCGTACGACGGCGGTGAAGCGCTCCTCGCCCTCGGCGAGATCGTCGACGAGCGGGTCGGGGCCGAGCTTGGCGATGGTCGCCGCCACCTCGTCGGCGGTCTGCAGTTCGCACGCGGTGGGGCCGCGGAGGTCGGCGCAGGTGGTTGGGCCCACGCGCCCCGAGGCTCCGCCCGACGCGTCAGCGTCGAGCGGAGAGGGCGTGGGGACTGTCATGAGGCGCAGCCGCACCTGCCCGACCACCGGCGGCGGCCACTCGGTCTCTTCTGCGAGGCCCGTCGTCTGCTCCGACATGCGCACGTGCACTCGGGTCCTGCGCGGTGCGCCGATGGAGGTCAGTGAGTTCTCGCCCGCGGCATCCATGATGGCGTCGAGGTCGGTGCCGCGCTGATTGGTCTGCCCCATCCGGCCGTTGGCCGAGGCGATGGTCGGGTCGACGATGATCTCGCCGGCGAAGTCCCACGCGCCGTACATGCCCAGATGCACCCGCAGCCAGATGTCGTCGTCGAACTCGAGGAACATCTGCTTGCCGACGGCGCGCACGGCGGTCGCCTCACGGCCGTCGATGACGGTGGCGCCTTCGGCGAACCTGCCCTGGGGACTGGATGCCGACACCCGGCGCCCGACGATGTTGCGGTCGAACTGCCGGGCGATGCGGTGGACGGAGTGCCCCTCGGGCATCAGCCGGCTTCGGGGTCGAACGAGCTGTCGGAGGCCGCGAGCACGTCGGGGCCCCCCGCCGTCGCCCGCGGGTCGGGTTCGAGGATGCCCTCGGTCTCATAGGCGGCGAGCTGCGCGATGCGCCGGGCGTGCCGCTCCTCGCCCGGGAAGGGCGTCGCGATGAAGCGGTCGATGAACGTCGTCGCCTCGTCGAAGGTGTGCTGGCGGGCGCCGATGGCGATGACGTTGGCGTCGTTGTGCTCGCGGGCCAGTTCTGCCGTGGCGAGGTTCCAGACGAGGGCCGCGCGGATGCCGCGCACCTTGTTGGCCGCGATCTGCTCGCCGTTGCCCGACCCGCCGAACACGACGCCGAGCGTGACGATGCCCGCCTCCTGGTCGCGCACGACCGCCTGGGCGGCGCGGATGCAGAACGCCGGGTAGTCGTCGAGCGGGTCGTACTCGATCGGACCGTGGTCGACGACCTCGTGCCCTTGCGCGGCGAGGTGGTGCTGCAGCTGCGTCGAGAACTCGAGGCCGGCGTGGTCGGTCGCGATGTGGATGCGCATGGGTCCATCCTACGGAGCGCCACGGGCGGCTGTGCCGACGGCATCGCTCGATATGATGACTTCATCATGCCGCTAACACGTGTTCAGAAGCCGCTCTACGAGGTCAAGGCCGGGCTGTTCAAGGGGCTGTCGCATCCGCTGCGCATCCGCATCCTCGAACTGCTCAGCGCAGCCCCCGAATGCACGGTCGCCGAGCTCCAGCACGAGACGGGGCTCGAGCCGTCCCACCTCTCGCAGCACCTCGCAGTGCTGCGACGTCACCGACTCGTCGAATCGGAGCGCCGCGCGAGCCACGTGTACTACCGGCTCGCCTCCCCCGCCGTCGCCGACCTTCTCGCCGTCGCCCGTGGCCTGCTGCTGAGCCTGCTCGCCGGCGACCGCGACCTGCTCGCCGACGCCGCGACGCTGCCCGCCCTGCCGGGCGAGGCCACCGGGTCGCGATGACCACCGCGGCGCGCACGCTGCGCGGCCTGCTGCCGGCGGCATCCGACTACCGCTCGATCGCCCGCACGTGGCGCGCCGATCTGCTGGCGGGAGTGACCGTCGGCATCGTCGCCCTCCCCCTTGCACTCGGGTTCGGGGTGAGCGCGGGCCTGAGCGCCGAGGCCGGCCTGGTCACCGCGATCGTGGCGGGCCTCGTCGCGGCCGTGTTCGGCGGCTCGAACGTGCAGGTCTCCGGACCCACCGGCGCGATGGTCGTCGTGCTGATGCCGATCGTCGCCACGCACGGCGCCGCGGCGGTCGCGGCGATCAGCGTGCTGGCCGGTGTCGTGGTGGTGGCGGCGGGGATGCTGCGACTCGGCCGTGCCGTGTCGTTCATCCCCTGGCCGGTGATCGAGGGGTTCACCCTCGGCATCGCGACGATCATCTTCTTCCAGCAGGTGCCGCTGCTGGCCTCGCCGCACACGGCGGCGGCCGGCGAGCACAGCTCGAACGCCGTCGTGGCGGCCGTGCAGGCGCTCGTGGCCGCCGACCCCGGCTACCTGCCGTGGTCACTGGCGGCAGCCGGTCTCGTCGCCGTCTGCATGGTGCTCGCTCCCCGGCTGCGTCCTGGCCTGCCGGGCTCGCTCATCGGCATCGCGCTGGTGACGGTGATCGCGCTGGTCGTCGCCACCCCGCTGGCGACGATCGGGGCGCTGCCGGCCTCGCTTCCCGCGCCCGCGCTGCCCGACATCGACCTCACAACCCTGGGCGCCCTCGTCGGCCCCGCCCTCACGGTCGCCGCCCTCGCGGCGATCGAGTCGCTGCTGTCGGCGCGGGTCGCCGGCGCCATGGCCGACACCGGTACCTTCTACCCCGACCGCGAGCTGGTCGGGCAGGGGCTGGCCTCGATCGGCTCCGGTTTGTTCGGCGGCATGCCCGCGACGGGGGCGATCGCCCGCACCGCGGTCAACGTCCGCTCGGGTGGCCGCACGCGACTCGCGGCGATCACCCACGCCGTCGTGCTGCTGCTGGTCGTGCTCGTCGCCGCCCGGCCCGTCGGCTTCATCCCGCTGGCGGCGCTGGCCGGTGTGCTCATGGTCACGGCGGTGCGCATGGTGCACCGCGCGACGGTGCGCTCGATCCTGCGGTCGACCCGCGCCGACGCCGTCGCGTTCGTCGTGACGGCGCTGGTCACGGTGTCGTTCGATCTCATCGTCGCCGTCGCGATCGGCGTCGTCTTCGCCGGCGTCTTCGCGCTGCGGAGTCTGTCGAAGGCGACCACCGTGCACCGCGAGCCGCTCCCGGGCGATGCCGAACCCGGCGACGAGCGCATCGCGCTGCTGCGGTTCGACGGGCCGCTCTTCTTCACCGCCGCCGACCGGGTCTTCGACGAGGTCACCGCGACCAACGGGGTCTCGGTCGTGATCCTGCGCATGTCGCAGCTCGAGCTCGTCGACGCGACCGGCGCCAGGGTGCTCGGCGACATCGTCACCTGGCTCGAGCGCCGCGGCGTCACGGTGCTGATCAAGGGGGTGCAGCCCGGCCACGAGGAGCTCTTCCGCACGGTCGGGGTGCTGGATGCGCTGCGGCATCACAAGCACCTGTTCACCCGACTGGAGGATGCGGTGGCCCACGCGCGCAGTCACGTCGCGCGCGAGCGCGCGAGCGGTGCCGCCTGAGGGCCGATGTCAGCCGAAGCGGCCGTGCACGTAGTCGGACGTGCGCGGATCCTGCGGCGCCGAGAACATCGCCGCCGTGTCGCCGTGCTCGACGATGACCCCCGGAGTGCCCTGCGAGGCGAGGAAGAACGCGCACTGGTCGCTCACGCGCTGAGCCTGCTGCATGTTGTGCGTGACGATGACGATCGTCACGTCACGGGCGAGCTCGCCGATCGTCTCCTCGATCCGGCGGGTCGAGGTAGGATCCAGCGCCGAACACGGCTCATCCATGAGGAGCACGCGAGGACGCACCGCCAGGGAGCGGGCGATGCACAGGCGCTGCTGCTGCCCGCCCGACAGGCCCCCTCCCGGCTGGGCGAGTCGGTCTTTGACCTCCTTCCACAGCCCTGCCTTGATCAGGCACTCCTCGACGAGGTCGCGCTTGGCCGTCTTGGTGGCGCGGATGCCGGTGAGAGTGAGTCCCGCCAGCACGTTGTCGGCGATGCTCATCGCGGGAAAGGGGTTGGGCTTCTGGAACACCATGCCGATCTGGCGCCGAGCGTCGGTCACCCGAAGGGTCGCGTCGTAGATGTCCACGCCATCGATGCGCACCTCACCGGCGAGGCTCGCGCCGGGGACCAGCTCGTGCATGCGGTTGAGGATGCGCAGAAACGTCGACTTGCCGCATCCGGACGGGCCGATCAGTGCGGTGACCTTTCCCGAGGGCATGGCCAGCGAGACCTGGTCGAGCACCTTGCGATCGCCGAACCAGGCAGAGACCGCCGAGGCTTCGAGCGCAGCGGGAACGGCCGTCGTGATGACCTCGGTGGGGGCGGTGCTGACGGCGGGCGTCTCGATCATGGGGTCCTCGGTTTCGGGGGTGGGAGTCAGAACAGGTTCGGAAGCAGAATGACCGTCTGCGTGGCCACGAGCGCTCCGGCGACCAGCAGCACGGGTGCCGCGGCGACCCAGACGTGCCATCGCCCCCAGCGCCTGCGCCCCACGGCGCACGCCCAGACGGCGACGACGGCGAACTCGAGGCTGAGGAGCAGCGGAAGCCCGGCGGACGGGTCGGGCGCCATGGCCTCCTCCGCCGCCGTGAGCGAGCCCACCAGCAATGCGCGCTGCGGTGTCGCGTACGGTGTCGAGATCAGTTCGGCATCGATCCGCAGGATCCCCTCCGGAAGCCACGGGTCACCGCCGGCGGTGACCAGCGTGAGCCGGCCGGCCCCGTCGACGGCGGCCGGCGAGGTGGCGGTATCGCGGATGCCGACCACACGGTAGGTGGAGGTGCCCTGGCCCGTGGTCGCCGAGATCGCGTCGCCCACGGCGAGTTCGTGCAGGCGCGAGAACGGGCCGCCGTAGGCGCCCTGCCTGCCCATGATGACCGAAGTGCCGCTCTGACCGGGGAGCACGCTGTCGCGGCGGTGACCGGGACCGGCCAGGAGAGCAGCCGAAGTGGTGCCTTCGACCACCACCTCCTTCACCCCGATCGAGGGGATCGAGAGGATCGCCATCGGCGTGCCGAGCGGGTACAGCGCACCCTCGGCGTCGACCTGTCCGACAGGGGCGGTGGCGTCTGCGAGCGAGTGTCGGTACTGGTCGTACAGCGTCGCCTGGGTGCGGGTGTGGCTGAGCGCAGAGACGCCGGCCGCCTGCACGACGAAGCCGAGCATGATCACCCCGACCATCGTCAGCACTCCTCCGGAGAGGCGGAACAGCGACCTGTCGCTGGGGCGGCCGACGGCTCGCTGCAGGGCCGGTTCGGAGTGCGTGCCGGCGGCGGCGGCGCGATCGGCCGCTGCCGCGGCTCGCGCGGAGACCGCGTGGACGGGGCGCAGCACGGTCGCGGCGGCGCGGCGGAGCGCCGACCGGGAGTCCCGGCCGGCGCCCCGCACTGAGGTGGTGCCGATCACCGATTACTTGGTGATCTTGGAGGTGAGGGTGCCCGTGCTCGAAGCCAGCGTCGAGCTTCCCGAGTAGACCACCGTGAGCTTGCGCGTGCCGGCTGCGAGCTTGGGCAGCACGATGCTCGCCTTTCCGCTCTTGACGGTGGCCGATGCGAGCGTCTTCGTGCCGCTCTTGACCGACACCGTTCCGGTCACCGCGACACCGCTCGGGCCCGTCACGGTCGCGACGACCGTCTGCCGCTGCGACGCCTTGACCGACTTGGCTGTGGCGGTGACCTTCGTGCTGCCCTTCGCCACGACGATCGACGCCGCAGGCGAATCGGCGGCGGCCACACCCGAGAGGGCGGGGATGAAGGTCGCCACGATCGAAGACGTGCCCACGCCGAGCGTCTTGGACGCGAAGGTGGCCTTGGCGGTGGTGGCGCCGGCGGCGATCTTCACCGTCGCAAGCACCGTGGTGCCCTTGGCGAACTCGACCGTGCCGCCCTTGTCGGAGTTCGAGGCGACGGTCGCGGTGACCGTGGCGTTCGAGCCGTACTTCACCGAGGCGCCCCCGAGCGTGACGGTCGGGGTGCTGGGGCGGTAGGCGCGCACCGACGTGTCGCCGCACGCGCTCGGGCCCGATGCGTCCGTGAGCAGGCCGAACCCGTACCGGGAGATGACCTCCTTGTTCGAGCAGACCAGGGACCCCTTGCCGACGAACATCCAGTTCGTCTTCGAGTCGGGATCGTCGGCCTGTGCGGACGGCACGATGTTGTAGACCAGTCGGGTGAGCGCCTTGGTCGCGGCGCTCGTTGCGAACTCGGGGTTGAGCGCGAACGAGGCGCCAGAGCCGGTGGTCGCCGCGACGCCGCCGAGCTCGCCGAGCACTGCTCCGTGGCGTCGATCGGCCGAGACGTCGTTGGCCTGCGCGACCCACTGCGCCACCGAGAACGGGGCGATCGCGTACGGATCGCCGACCAGCGCCGAGCCGTCGTGCTCCTGCACCGCCGAGTTCGACGGGCCGTAGATGGCCTTGAGGGGGAAGGTGCTGTCGGCGATCGCCGTCTCGGTGATGCCGAACTTGCCGATCCAGAAGCTGCGCGTACCCGAGCCCGCCTGCGGGATGTAAGCGTTGATCGCGTGCTCGGTCTGGCCGGCCGCCGCGGTGTAGGCCGAGGCCTTGACCAGCGCGACGAAATCGCCGTCGGCGTCGACCACGACCGAGTCGACGACGTTGCGGTAGATGGCGTAGAGCGTGTTCGGACCGACGCCGGAGGCGTCCACCGCGTCGCTGGCCGAGCCGTACGACAGCGCGGGCAGCTTGGAGTCCGACGAGACCGCATAACTGACCGCGTCGCGGGCGAACGGGATGTAGGCGAGCGTGCCGTCGGAGGCGACCTCCGTCGCGGGCGCGCCCGACGACGAGCGGGCGAAGTCGATCTGGCCGACGGTCTCGGCCCCCCAGGTGCCCGCGGCGCCCGAGAAGGTGGTGCCGGTGGCGCCCGCGCTCTGACCGATCGCGACACGCAGCGCATCGCGGCCCTGACCGGAGCCGTTCGGTCGGAAGATCTGGGCGCCGCCCGCGCGCGTCACGATCTGCGCACCACCGGTGGCGTCGTACGAGGCCAGACGCAGGCCGGAGGTGCCGCCGATGGCGGTCGACAGCCCGCCGAGCACGTCCTGAGTGGTGTCGGAGCCGACACCGACGAGGGTGCCGTAGGTGGAGTCGGCGGGGTCGGCCGATGCCGGGGCGGCGATGCCGGCCACGACGAGTGCGGACAGACTGATCCCCATTGCCACAGTGCTGAACGCAGAGCGCTTCATGCGATGTATTCCCTTCGGGTGATGATCCGGCTCAGAGCGACGGGCGTCGTTCCTGTGCGGACGCTGAGAATGTAGGGACGGCGAGCGAACGCGCGGAACACCGCCGGGTGTACGGATGCTGAATATTCGATGGCGAGCATGCTCAGCGCCCCCTGCGCAGCAGGAGCGGGCCGCCCAGGAGGCAGGGCGCGGCCAGCAAGGCGCTCGCGAGGAACGCGTAACGCGCCGCTCCCCCGGTCTGGTTGGCGGCGAACTCGGCAGGCGCCGACGCCTGGGCACCCGCCGTCGGGCTCGGCTGCGGCGCAGGGGTGTTCTCCGTCACGGGTGCCGGATCTGCCGGAGTGTCGACGGAGGCCGGCGGGTCGGCTGAGGCATCCGGTGTCGGCGTGGGGGTCGGCTGCGGTTGATGCTCATCGCAGGTCGGAGTCTTCACCTCGGACCGAAGCGCCGCGGCCGCGGCCGCCAGCGTCGCCCTCTGCTCCTCGTTGAGCGGCACGTATCCGCGCGGCAGCGCCCCGACGCCGTCGCCGGCCACCTGCCCGGCTCCCCCGACGTAATCCAGCAGCCCCGCGTAGGAGGTCAGCGACGAGAGCGAGGCGCCGCAGACGTCGACGACCGCGTACTCGGTGTAACTGAGCGGGTACGCGGACTTGGATCGCACGTCGGGATCGGTGACCCTGACCTCCGCCACGTCGCCGGGCTGCATGACCTCGACGCCGGCGGCGACGGCTGCCGCGGTCGGCGCGAGCGCGACACCCGCCGCGTTGACCAG
The DNA here is from genome assembly GCF_025515205.1 of Microbacterium fluvii. Classification (GTDB taxonomy): domain Bacteria; phylum Actinomycetota; class Actinomycetes; order Actinomycetales; family Microbacteriaceae; genus Microbacterium; species Microbacterium fluvii. The sequence continues at coordinate 1,697,407 of NZ_JAOPFX010000001.1, forward strand.
GCGCGCCATCGTCAGTCCGTAACGCTGCGCCGACGCGGTGTCGGTGATCGCCAGCTCGAAGCGGCTGCCCGGCAGCTGCGGTGCAGCGGCGACGAAGCCCGCCGGCGTCTTGGCCGCATCCCACACGATCTTCATGCCGGCGTCGGCGCGACGCGCGCGGTATGCCGCTTCGTGCATGTCGTTGACGTAGGGACGCAGATCAAGGGTTCCGTAGCCGGGCACGCCGGTCGCCTGGTCGCCCGCAGTCGTCGTCAGATCCGCCTTCGGGAAGCTGTCCGAGCCCGCGCCGGCGAGCCCGAGAGCGAGATAGGCGTCGTTGACCGTCATCCCCCACGCGTCGGGCTGCCCCTGGAGGAAGGCCGCGGCGTCGGGGTCGGAACGCACCCAGTTCCACACCAGCTCATTGGCATCGGAAGACCCGAGCGCGACGATGAGGCCGTCGGGCCCGGCGCTGGAGAGGAAGTCGGCGAACTCCGGATTCAGCGCCAGGAACTCCGGGTCGTTGCGGATCGTCCGCGGGTTTCCGGCGACCTGGGCCGCGGCGTTCCCACCCGGCACGTCGGCCCGGTAGCTCTGCGTCAGGAGCTTGGCGACCAGCCGCGGATTGAGCACGAGGTCGGTGACGGGCGTGCCGTTGCGCCCGTAGATCTGCGAGGTGCGCCCGAGGGCGTAGTCGATGTTGAACGCGATGCCGATCGACCCGTTCACGACGGGTGCGTACCGCAGCGTCTCGCCCTCACTCTGCTCGGCGTCGAGCGCGCGGCCCACGAAGGCGAGACTCGCCGCCCCGTCCATGTCGCTGACCAGCTGGGTGCGCGCCTCGTCATCGCCGATCTGCGAATAGCCGTACACCGAGCCGTCGGAGCAGAGGGCGGCCTGCCACGACGTCATCGCTTCGGCGACCGGCTCCGAGCCGACCGTGCGCACCTCCTGTGCGCCGATCGGGCATGACGTGCTGACCGCGCGGAACCCGAGTTCGACCGCGATGCGGTTCTTCCACGCGGATGCCGACAGCGCCGATCCGCTCAACCGTCCGTTCGACGACGTCGTGGCCGGCGTGCCGTCGAGATTGGTCGAGCCGCGCGGCACGATCACGAGCCAGCACGATCGGGGCTCCCCGGTGGCGGCTTCCGTCGCCCCGCACCCGAGGTGGGGAGCCTCGAGCGAGGTCTGCGTCTCGAACACTGCCGTGCCGGTGCCATCGTCACCGGTGCGCACGGCGGTGAGCTCGTTGGTCGTCGCTGCCGACCAGTACGGCGAGATGTCGAAACCGCTGGTGCCCTTGACACTTGTGAAGGGCATCGCGAAGCTGCGCAGCCAGGGGTTCGTGCGCGTGGGCGGCACCTTGACATCGTCGTCGTACGGCTGCTCGGGGTCTTCGCCCTCGACGAATGCGCGGCCGCCCACGTTGGGGCCGGTCAGCGCACCGAGACTCGACGACGGAGCGCCGAACTGACACTGCTGCGGCTCGGGGGCGACGCCTGCGTCCGACCAGCACTGCATGATCTGCAGGAAGTCGCTCGTGAAGTCGCCTTCGCTGGTGGGGACTCCGCCGGTCCACGACACCGTGATGCCTTGATTGGTCAGATCCTCGGTCTGGCTGACGGTCACCGACAGCTGCTCGAAGGCGGCGTAGTCCGGGGCGTCGGCGTCGCGGGTGCCGTCGTTCCACAGCATCGTCACGGCACTGGATGCCGTGTCGTCGTCTGCCGCTGCCGCGCTCACGGCCAGGCCGGCGAACACTCCCCCGGCGGTGAGGTCGACGGCCAGCGCCGTGGCGGCTAAGAGGACGAGTCCGCGACGGCGGGTCCAGGTGCGCAGGCGCATCTAGCGCCTCCTTCCGAGCATCAGAGCCAGAACCGGCGGTCCCACGATGAGCAGACCGATCAGCGCGACGATGAGCAGCACGATCGTGTGGGCGAGGCTCCACCCGACGGGAGCCGGCGCCTCCACCGGAACCGCGGCGACGGCCGAGCACACGCCGGTGTCGGCGTCGCAGGCGGTGGGGCCGACGAGTCCAGACGTGACACCGGCGACCGAAGCGTCTTCGCCGGCGGCGACCTGGGCGTCGCCGTCACCGGATGCCGCAGCATCCGCCGCGGTCTGCGCGGTGTCGACGTCGGAGCCGGTCGTCGATCCACCGGAGCCCGACGACGCCGTCGTGCCGCCTCCGGCACCCGCTGCCGCGCCGCCCGTCCCCTGCGTGCACTGCGTCACGCCCTTCTTGTCGCACTCAGAGGGCATGGCGGCCTTCTTCGCGAGCGTGTTGGTGCCGTCGGAGGAGAACGTGGGGTTGTTGCACTTCTTGATGTCGACCTTGACGCTGCCGGCGCCCGGAATCCGCTCCACCTGTGCGAGCCCCGCCTTGACGAGGTTGATCGGCAGCGGCGAGTACCCCAGCACCTCGGCCTGCTGCTGCCCCTCGCACAGGAAGTACGAGGCGAACGCGGCCAGCGTCTGGCCCTTGTCGGTCGTGAACGACCCCTGCGCCTGGGTGGGGACGATCATGTAGGAGTAGCTCGACAGCGGGTAGGACCGAGGGTCGGTCGAGCGGTAGACGCCCTCGAGCTTCTGTGTGAGGTACTGCGCAGACCCCTCGTCCTGGTTGATCTTCGCGCCGAGCAGTCCGACGGCGACGTTCGACGCCGTCGGCTCCACGTAGTATCCGGCCGCATTGAGCACCTTCGCCACGGGGAACCCCGTCTTGAGCGCGTAGGAGTACTCGACGTACGTGATCGTGCCCTCGTTCGCCAGCTGCGCGACGTAGCCCGACACGCCCTGCGAGTTGGGTTGGGCGACGAAGCCGGCCCCGGCGAGCACGGGGAAGTTCGAGGTCTGCCCGCACGGCGTCGAGCGCCCCGCCCTCTTGCAGTACGCATCCCAGGCCTTCTGGTGCTCGGTGGCCATCCACAGCGTGAACTGGGCGGTCGATCCCGACCCGTCCGACCGCACGACGGGCACGATCTTGCGCTTGGGCAGCGTCAGCCCCGGGTTGTCGGCGGCGATGCGCTTGTCGTTCCACTGCGTGATCTCGCCTGTGAAGATCAGGGTGAGCACGTCGCCCGACAGTCGGAGGTTGGTGATGCGCTTGCCGCCGGAGGTGAGGTTGTACATGAACGACGTGCCGCCGGCGACGATCGGCATGTACGCGAAGCCGCGGGAGGGAAGGGCCTCCACGATGCCGTTGTCCTTCAGCCCGTACGGCGTCTCGGACACCGCGAAGTCGACCGTGCCCGCCTTGAACTGATTGCGTCCGTCGCTCGACCCTGTCGAGGCGTAGTTGACCCGCATCCCGTACTGCTGCACGTTGCGGCGCCACTGGTCGACCGCGTTCGACGACCACGACGACCCCGCACCGTTGATGGGGACGTAGTCGGCCGCCGCGGCCGGGGTGGCGGGAGCCGCGATCAGCCCCACCAGAAGCAGCGCGAAGAAGGCGCTCAGTCGTCGCATGGTCGGTCGTCCTCGGTTCGGGGTGAGAATGCTCGGTCCAGTTCGGCGATCTCGGGGCTGCCGGCGCTGGCCGGGTCGTCGAGGGGAAGTGTGCGATAGCCCGCGAGCAGCCGATCGCTGAGCGCGAGCAGCCGAAGGTGCCCTGCGCGCGCACGGTCGGCGAGCCACGCGCCGGCGGGCGCCGCGCTGCGCGCGAGCAGTCTCCGCAGCGGCGCCAACGCGTCGTGCACGCGCCGGGGCACCGCGCCGATCGCACGTCGTGCACGCGCCCAGCGGGCAGCCCGACGTGCGCGCGCAGCGACATCGTCGCGACCGATCATCCTGGCGACCACGAAGAGGATCAGCACCAGCAGCATGAGCACCGCGGCCGTGCCGAACCCGCGGGCGACCATCGAGGGCTCGGGCGACTTGACGAACTCGAACACGGCGAGGGGCAGCGAGACCATCGGGTCGGCGGTGGGATCGAGATTCAGCGCCGCCGTGAAGCCGCTCGTCAGCAGCACGGGGCTCGTCTCGCCGATGCCGCGCGCCGTCGCGAGGATCACGGCGGTGGTGAGCCCCGACTTGGCCGTGGGCAGCGTGACGTGCCACACCGTGTGCCACTGACCCGCCCCGAGCCCGATGGAGGCCTCCTTGAGGGTCGCCGGAACCAGTCTGAGCACGACGTCGGCCGAGCGGATCATGATCGGCAGCATCATGACGCTGATCGCCAGGGCCGCAGCGAGCCCCGATTTCTGCACGCCGAGCACGAGGATGAACGACGCATAGACGAACAGTCCCGCCACGATCGAGGGCAGCGCGGTCATCGACTCGACGATCGTGCGCACGAACCGCGAGAACCGCCCAGGCACCTCGGTGAGGAACAGCGCCGTGGTCAGCCCCAGCGGGATGGTGATCACCAGCGCGATCGAGATCTGGATGAGGGTGCCCGCGATCGCGTGGACGATGCCGCCCGCGGAGAGCGGATCGAGCGGACCCGCCAGCGACATGTCCTCGACATAGAAGTTGGAGTACGTCAGCGCTTCGGCGCCGCGCGCGAGGGTGAAGCCCACGACGAAGACGAGAGTGGCCAGCACCGTGAAGGCGAGGCTGTGGATGACGACCGCGATCAGCCGGTCGGCGACCACCGGCCCCGGCTCGTCGAGCGCGACGATCAGCACATAGGCGGCCACGAAGAGCACATAGGCGATCGCCGCGAACGCGATCGGCCCCTCCAGCGGCGCGATCATGAACAGGAACACCGTCAGCGAGACCGCCGACATCGCCGCTCCACCGATCGCGAGCAGGTCGGCGGCGCGTACTCCCCCGGTCTGCCGGCGCGGCGGATCGGATGCCGGAGCGCGGGCGGGCAGCACCGTGCGGGGTTCCGATACCGGAGCGCCGGTGCCGGCGGGCGCTCGGAGCGCGTCGTCGACGACCGTCATCAGCTGCTGGCCCCCGAACGCGAACGCGCCACGATCGCGGATGCTCCGAAGTTGACCACCAGGGTGAGCCCGAACAGCGCAAGGCCCGCCGCCATCAGCGCCGACATGCCGAAGGGGCTGGCCTCGCCGTAGCGGAGCGCGATGAGACTCGACACCGAGCTGGTGCCGTTCTTGAGGATGAACGGCTGGATCGCGAAGACCGGCGAGATGATCATGTACACCGCGATCGTCTCGCCCAGCGCGCGGCCGAGTCCGAGCATGGTGCCGCCGATCATCCCGCCGCGCCCGTAGGGCAGCACGACTCGTCGGATCATGCCCCAGCGGGTCGCTCCGAGCGCGAACGCGCCCTCCCGTTCGCCGATCGGCGCCTGGGAGAACACCTCGCGCATGATCGAGGTGACGATGGGGGTGATCATGAGAGCCACCACGATCCCCGCGATGAAGGTGGAGCTCGTGAAGATCGTGGTGGTCGCCAGCGGATCGGACGGGTCGTACTCGTCGACGCGGAAGAGCGGGATCCAGCCGAGGGTGACGGCGATCCAGCGTGCGACGGGGGTGATGGCCGCCTGCAGGAAGAAGAAGCCCCACAGCCCGTACACGACGCTCGGGATGGCCGCCATCAGATCCACGAGCGCGATCAACGTGGCGCGCAGCCGACGCGGAGCGTACTCCGAGATGAACAGGGCCATCGAGGTGGCCAACGGCACGGCGACAGTGATCGCGACGAGCGCGATCAGGATCGTGCCGACCAGCACCGCGGCGATGCCGAAGGTGCCGGAGTCGGGCTCCCAGCGCTGCTCCGTCAGGAACGACGGCCCCGCGGCGGCGAGCGCCTCTCCTGCGCGCACCGCGAGGAATGCCCCGACCGCGCCCATCGTGACCAGAACGAGAACGCCGCCGGTCCCGGCGACGCCGCGGAACACCGTATCGACGGGCGCGCGCAGGGTCGTGAGTGTGCGCGGAGAATCCACTGACACGTCCTTCGGGTCGACGAGTGCGCTGCAGCTCCGACTCGGGTCGGCCGGAGCGAGATGACCGTGACAGCGCAGGATGACGCGGCACATGCATTCGCATGTCGTGTCGGTGAACTCTCCGTTGACGGACGATGCCGCCGCTCCCGCCGACCTGCGCAGACCGGCTTCGTGCCCGCGCAGGCAAGGCGCGTAGGCTGATCAGGTTGCGGCAGCATCCCCGCCGCACTCAGACTCACCCCACGGGAGCAAAGCAGTGCCTGGAGAGAACCTCACCCGCATCGAGGCGCAGGAGCGCCGCGCGATCGTCTCGACCGACTCCTACGAGGTCACCCTCGACCTCACCACGGGGCCCGAGACCTTCCGCTCGCGCACCGTCGTCCGGTTCACCGCGACCGAGGGCGCGTCGACCTTCATCGACCTCATCGCCCGCACCGTGCACGAGATCACCCTCAACGGGCGTGCGGTCGACCCGAGCGCGGCCTTCGCCGACTCGCGCATCGCGCTCGACGGGCTGGCTCAGAGCAACGAGCTCGTCGTCGACGCCGACTGCCTCTACACGAACACCGGCGAGGGCCTGCACCGCTTCGTCGACCCCGTCGACGGCGAGGTCTACCTCTATTCGCAGTTCGAGGTGCCCGACTCCCGACGCATGTTCGCCGTGTTCGAGCAGCCCGATCTCAAGGCCACGTTCCGGTTCACCGTGACCGCGCCCGCCGCCTGGAAGGTCGTCTCGAACTCGCCGACGCCCCAGCCCGCCATCGACGGCGACAGCGGCACCTGGGAGTTCGAGCCCACCCCGGTCATCTCGTCGTACATCACGGCCCTCATCGCCGGTCCCTACGAGGCCACCTTCTCTGAGCTCACCAGCGCCTCGGGTCGTGTGATCCCCCTCGGCGTCTACGCCCGCAAGAGCCTGTGGCCGTTCATGGACGCGGACTACGTCTTCGACAAGACCCGCGAGGGCTTCGCCTACTACGAGGAGAAGTTCGACTACCCCTACCCCTTCGCCAAGTACGACCAGCTGTTCGTGCCGGAGTTCAACGCGGGCGCGATGGAGAACGCGGGCGCGGTGACCTTCACCGAGACCTACGTCTTCCGCAGCAAGGTGACCGACGCCGTCAAGGAGCGGCGCGTCGTCACGATCCTGCACGAGCTGGCCCACATGTGGTTCGGCGACCTCGTCACCATGAAGTGGTGGAACGACCTGTGGCTCAACGAGTCGTTCGCCGAGTGGGCGTCGACGATCGCCACCGCCGAGGCGACCGAGTGGACCGAGGCGTGGACGACCTTCAACGCGATGGAGAAGACCTGGGCCTACCGTCAGGACCAGCTGCCGTCGACCCACCCCGTCGTCGCGACGATCGACGACCTCGAAGACGTGCAGGTCAACTTCGACGGCATCACCTATGCCAAGGGCGGCTCGGTGCTCAAGCAGCTGGCGGCGTGGGTCGGCATCGAGGAGTTCTTCGCCGGGGTCTCGGCCTACTTCAAGAAGCACGAGTACTCGAACACCGAGCTCGTCGATCTGCTGCGCGAACTCGAGACGACGAGCGGTCGCGACCTGAGCGGCTGGTCGAAGAAGTGGCTCGAGACGGCGGGCGTGAACACCCTCGCCCCGGCCATCACGACCGACGCGAACGGCGTCATCACGCGCTTCGCCGTCGTGCAGACGGCCCCAGCCGACTACCCGACGATCCGCCCGCACCGTCTCGGCATCGGCTTCTACGACCTGCAGGGCGACGCGCTCGTGCGCACGCACCACATCGAGCTCGACGTCGACGGCGACCTCACCGAGGTCGCCGAGCTCAAGGGCCGACGCCAGCCCGACCTGGTGCTGCTCAACGACGACGACCTCGCGTACGCCAAGATCCGCCTCGACGACCGGTCGCTGGCCACCGCCGGCGCACACCTCGCGAAGATCTCCGACCCGCTGGCACGGTCGCTCGTGTGGGGCGCCGCGTGGGACCAGACGCGGGATGCCGAATCCGCCGCATCCGACTACGTCGATCTCGTGCTGCAGAACATCGGCTCCGAGACCGAGTCGACGACGGTGCGCACGACGCTCGCGCAGCTGCAGCTCGCCGCCAACTCGTACGTCGTCGCCGACAGGCGCGACGCGACGCGCGAGAAGGTCGCCGACGGTCTGTGGGCGCTCGCGCAGCAGGCTGCGGCCGGCAGCGACAGCCAGCTGCAGTTCGTGACGGCCTTCGCATCGGCCGCAGCCACCCCCGCGCACTGGGAGACCGTGCGCAAGGTGCGTGACGGCGAGATCGCGTTCGACGGCTTGGCGATCGACACCGACCTGTCATGGCAGCTGCTGGTCTCGCTCGCCGCCGGCGGCGCAGTCACCGCCGAGCAGATCGATGCCGCGCTCGAGGCCGACAACACCGCCAAGGGCGGCGAGTTCGCCGCGCAGGCCAAGGCCGCCCTTCCGACGGCAGAGGCCAAGCAGGCTGCCTGGTCGTCGCTCATCGACAGCGACGACCTGCCCAACACCATCGTGCGCTCGGCCGCGCTCGGGTTCACCCACCCCGCCGGCCGCGATCTGCTCGGCGAGTTCGTGCAGCCCTACTTCGACATGCTGCTGCCGGTGTGGGACTCGCGCACGTACAAGATCGCCGAATACCTGATCGCGGGACTCTACCCGGCGGCTCTGGCCAGCCGCGAGCTGCGCACGGCGACCCGCGAATGGCTGGGCGCCCACACCGGGGCCCCTGCGGCCCTGCGACGCCTCGTCAACGAGAACCTCGCCGGTGTCGAGCGGGCACTCGCGGTGCAGGAGCGCGACGCCCAGTGAGCCGCCGTCACGCGAACTGATGCACCTCCGGCCCCGGCCCCGCTCTCAGGCGGGACCGGGGCCGCATCGTTAGGATCGGGACGATGATCTCCCTCGATACCCTCGTGCTCGCCGCCGACGACGCCGACCCCACCTTCTGGGAGAAGGTCGGCTCGATCGCCTGGACGGTCGGCGGCCGGCTGCTCGCGGTCGCCGTGATCATCGTGAGCGCCTTCGTCGCGGCATGGCTGCTGCGGTTCGTGATCCGCCGGGTCGTGAACCGCATCGTCTCGGGCGCCAAGAGCAAGGCGAACGTCGACGACACGCAGGCGCTGGAGCGGTCGCCGCTCGCGTCGATGCGCCTCGTGCAGCGCACCCGCACGCTCGGGTCGATCCTGCAGAACATCGTCAACGTCATCATCGTGATCATCGCGATCGTGCTGATCGTCAATGTGATCGACCAGTCGATCCTGGGGTCGTTCGCGCTGCTGTCCGCCGCGATCGGCGCGGGCCTCGGCTTCGGGGCGCAGAACATCGTCAAAGACGTGCTCAACGGCATCTTCATCGTCGCCGAAGACCAGGTGGGCATCGGCGACGTCGTCGACATGGGGCTGGCGACCGGCATCGTCGAATACGTGAGCGTGCGCATCACCCACGTGCGCGACGTCAACGGCACGCTCTGGTACGTGCGCAACGGCGAAGTGACCCGCATCGGCAACATGTCGCAGGGCTGGTCGCGCGTCATCGTCGACCTCGCCGTGCCGGTGGATGCCGACATCTCCGAGGTCGAGCGCGTCATGCTCGAGGCGGCGCTCAGCATCCAGAAAGACCCCAAGTGGCGCACCCGCGTCATCGAGAAGCCGGAGATCTGGGGCCTCGAGTCGGTCTCCGGCGATGCCCTCGTCATCCGCGTCGTCATGAAGACGCGCGCAAACGCGAAGGACGACGTCGCCCGCGAACTGCGCATGCGCCTCAAGCACGCGATCGACGAGCTCGGCCTGACGCTCCCGGCCCTGAACACCATCACGCTGGCCGGCATCGAGGGCGCCCAGCGGGTGCGCGGCGCCAATCCGCCCAAGACCAAGCCCACCCCCACGCCCGCCGTCGAGCGGCCGGTATGGAAGCCCAAGAAGACCGGCAAAGCCGCGAACGCCGATCAGGGCGCGGCCGACGAGGGCGATGCGTCCGGCTCGACGGGGACGGCGAAGCCATGACCGACGAGCCGATCAGCTTCTACGACGAGATCGGCGGCCACGACACCTTCGTACGGCTCGTCGACGCGTTCTACCGCGGCGTCGCCGACGACGAGGTGCTGCGCCCGATGTACCCGGAGGAGGACCTCGGGCCGGCGAAGGAGCGCCTCACGCTGTTCCTCGCGCAGTACTGGGGCGGACCGTCGACCTACAGCGAGCAGCGCGGGCACCCGCGGCTGCGGATGCGGCACGCGCCGTTCCACGTCAACCCCGACGCCCGCGACCGCTGGCTGGCCCACATGCGCGTCGCCGTCGACGAGCTCGGCCTGTCGGCGCTGCACGAGGCGACGCTGTGGGATTATCTCCAACGTGCCGCGTTCGCGATGGTGAACACCTTCGAGCCGACCGGCATCGGTGCCGACGCGCAGGGGCGCGCAGCATCCGGGATCCCCCTCCACCCGACGACGAAGGAGTCGCCATGACCACAGCCACCCATTCCGCCGATCTGCTCGTGATCGGCTGGGGCCTTGCCGGCCTCGTCGCCGCGTCGGAGGCCGCGGCACTCGGCAAGAGGGTGGTGATCGTCGATCAGGAGCCGCGGACGAACCTCGGCGGCCAGGCCTGGTGGTCGTTCGGCGGGCTGTTCTTCATCGACTCGCCCGAGCAGCGACGCCTGGGCATCAAGGACTCACTCGAGCTCGCGCGGCAGGACTGGTTCGGCAACGCCGGGTTCGACCGCGAAGAAGACGCCTGGCCGAAGCGGTGGGCCGAGGCCTATCTGCAGTTCGCGCACACCGAGAAGCGCGCGTGGCTGCGCGAGAAGGGCGTCGGGTTCTTCCCGATCGTCGGGTGGGCCGAGCGCGGCGGCTACACGGCTCTCGGGCCAGGCAACTCCGTGCCGCGTTTCCACATCACGTGGGGCACCGGGCCGGGACTCGTCGCCCCGTTCCAGGCGGCGGTCGAGAAGGCAGAGGCCGAGGGTCGCGTCACGATCCTCCCCCGCCACAAGGTCACCGCGATCACGATGGCGGACGGAGTCGTCACCGGCGCCTCCGGAGACGTGCTCGGTGCGTCGGACGCGCAGCGCGGTGTCGCGACCTCCCGCGAGGTCGTCGGATCGTTCGAGGTGACCGCCGCGGCGACCCTCGTCTCGTCGGGCGGCATCGGCGGCAACCACGACCTCGTGCGCAAGCAGTGGCCCGCGCGGCTCGGCACGGCGCCGGAGACCATGATCACCGGGGTGCCCGCCTACGTCGACGGCTCGATGTACCCGGTCGCCGAGGGCGCGGGGGCACGCCTGATCAACGGCGACCGCATGTGGCACTACGTCGAGGGCATCCAGAACTGGGATCCGGTCTGGCCGCAGCACGGCATCCGCATCCTCCCCGGCCCGTCGTCGGTGTGGCTCGATGCCACGGGCACGCGGCTGCCGGTGCCGCTGTTCCCCGGCTTCGACACGCTCGGCACGCTCGCGCACCTCCGGCAGACCGGCCACGACCACTCCTGGTTCGTGCTGTCGCAGAAGATCATCGAGAAGGAGTTCACCCTCTCGGGGAGCGAGCAGAACCCCGACCTCACCGGCAAGGACGTACAGCTGCTCGTCAAGTCGCGCCTCGGCAAGGGCGCGTCCGGTCCCGTGCAGGCGTTCATGGACCGAGGTGCCGACTTCGTCGTGCGCGACACCCTCGACGACCTCATCGCGGGCATGAAAGCACTCCCCGGTGGCGAGGCGCTCGACGGCGATCGCGTGCGACGCGAGGTCGAGGCCCGCGACCGCGAGATCGACAACGACTTCACGAAAGACGCACAGATCGCGATGCTGCGGTCGGCGCGCGCGTTCACCGGCGACAAGATCATCCGCACCGCCAAGCCCCACCGCATCCTCGATCCCGAGTCGGGGCCGCTCATCGCGGTGAAGCTGCACGTGCTCACCCGCAAGTCGCTCGGCGGCATCGAGACCGACCTCGATGGTCGCGCGCTCGGCGCCGACGGCGCGCCGATCCCCGGCCTCTACGCCGCGGGCGAGGCCAGCGGCTTCGGCGGCGGCGGCGTGCACGGCTATCGGGCGCTGGAGGGCACGTTCGTCGGCGGCTGCCTCTTCTCGGGCCGCACGGCGGGCCGCGCCGCCGCTCGCGCCGTCTGAGCCCTGGCTCGCGGCTGCGGCTCGGTCCCGGGCAGCTCGGTCGCACTAAAGTGCGACCCCCGCCGGGCGCCGGTCGCACAACCCGCGAGCTGCGCCCCCATAAGCCGCAGGTACTGAGACCGCGCCCCGAGGCGGGTCGCACAACCCGCGATTTCCCCGACCGCCGGTCGCACTAAAGGGCGACCGGCGGTCGGGGCGCACGCCGCCGCTCACCGTGGTTCGCCGACTCAGGTGTCGGACGGGTGGGGCGGATGCTGCGTGCCGTGCCGTCCGAGCAGACACTGGCCCCGCCGATCCGACGGCTGGGTCAGTCCGCCGCGCCCGTGGTGCGCACGGGGGTCAGCCCGACCCGCTGCGGACCGCGCACGAGCACGTGCCCCCTGGCGAGGGTGAAGCGGGTCCAGACGCCGGACGACAGCATCCGCGCGTCTTCCTCTCCGCCGATGAAGCCCATCGCGAAGGCGGCGAAGGCCGCCCCGAGCGGGCGGCCGGCGAGCTCGGCGTCGGGCGCGCCCCACACGTCGGCGCGCACGATGCGCACGACGTCGTCGCCGGGGTCGGCCGGAAGCGCCTCGGCGACCGCCGCGATCCCCCACTGGGCACGGGAGGCCAGCGTCGCGGCGGGCACGGCGCCGACAGGCTCCCAGCCGCCGCGCGGCGGAGAGACGCCGGCCCACGCGGGCGCGAGCCCCGCCTCGGGCAGTACGAGCGCCGCGGCATCGTCGGCGGCCGCGCTCAGCGACGCCGCGTCGACCACGAGGTCGCACACGAGTTCGGGGTCGACCTGCAGTGCGCGCATCGCCAGCACCGTCGGGGTCGCGTCGAACAGTCCGCGCGGCGCGAGGGGAGCTGCGGTGAGCACGATCGTGCCGGCCTCGGCGCGCAGCCGCACCGAGCCGTCGCCCACCGTGCGCGCGCGCCCCGCGAAGGTGAGCACGTCATGCGCGGAGGCCGCATCGGGAAAGATCAGGCGCTCGGACACCCGCCCTAAACTACCAAGGTGACCGCCTCGCCCGAACTCGACCCCGTCGGAGCCCTGCTGCGGGTGCTCGACCTCTCGGGGTCGGACGCCCGCACCACCGAAGACATCTTCACCGGGCAGTCGCAGGCCATGCCCCTCGGCCGCGTGTACGGCGGACAGGTGCTCGCCCAGGCGATCGTCGCGGCCGGTCGCACGACGGCACCCGACCGCGTGGTGCACTCGATGCACGGCTACTTCCTGCGCCCAGGCGACTCGTCGCAGGGAATCACCTTCGCCGTCGACCGCATCCACGACGGCCGCTCGTTCTCGACGAGGCGCACGCAGGCGTTCCAGGACGGCGTGCCGATCTTCTCGATGATCTCCTCGTTCCAGGACGAGGACCCGGGGCTCGAGCACCAGCAGGACCGTCCAGAGGGGATCCCCGAACCCGACGACCTGCCCGATCTCGAGGATCACCTCACCGGGCTCCACCCCGTCTCACGGCGCCTCTTCACCGACCGGCCCGCCGATGTGCGCCACGTGCCGTCGCCGATCTATGTCGCCGTCGACGGCGAGCGGGTGCCTCGCCAGGCGGTGTGGATGCGGATCCGCCGCGCTCTCCCCGACGACCCCGCGATCCATCGTGCCGCCCTCGCCTATCTCAGCGACCTCACCATCCAGGAATCGATCCTGCGCGCCCACGGCGTGCCGTGGTCGACCCCGGGGCTCAAGGTCGCGAGCCTCGACCACGCCATGTGGTGGCATCGCCCTGGGCGCGTGGACGAGTGGATCCTCTATGTGCAGGAATCCCCCAGCGCCCGCGGCGGGCGGGGGCTGGCGACCGGGCGCATCTACACGCGCGAGGGGATGCTGATCGCCAGCGTCGCCCAGGAGGTCATGGTCAGGGTGCCAGAGGCGGAGTGATCAGCTGCGGTGGGCGTGACGGATCGGCTCGCCCAGGTACGGCTCCCAGGCCGTGCGCTCGACGTCGCTGAGCCGCTGCGGGCGCCCGGTGGCAGCATCCACCTTCACGACGACCGTCGTCGCGCGCGCATACACCGTCTGTCCTTCGGCGCCCGCCGTCTCGATCGGGCTGCAGACCTCGTAGCAGACCTCGATGCTCGAACCGCCGAGCTTGCCGAACCACAGCTGCACGTCGAGCGGGTCGCGCTGATACGGCACCGGCGCGAGGTACTCGATCTCCTGCCTGGCGATGAGAGTGAGGGTGCCCACCGCCAGTCCCGACTCGATGACGGCTGTGGGCGGCGCCGTCTCGCCCGGCTGCGGCAGCCAGAAGGCGCGCACGCGCGCCTCTTCGAGCAGCTTCAGCATCGACGTGTTGTTGACGTGGTTGAACGCGTCGAGGTCTCCCCATCGCAGGTGGATGGGGATGTGGAGTCGCCCATGGGGCCCGATGACTGAGCCTGCCGAAGGATCAGTCACGCGTGAGCTTGCGATACGTCGAACGGTGGGGCTTGGCAGCGTCGGGGCCCAGACGCTCGATCTTGTTCGCCTCGTAGGCCTCGAAGTTGCCCTCAAACCAGTACCACTGGTCGGGGTTCTCGTCGGTGCCCTCGTAGGCGAGGATGTGGGTCGCGATGCGGTCGAGGAACCACCGGTCGTGGGTGATCACGACGGCGCAGCCGGGGAACTCCAACAGCGCGTTCTCGAGCGACTGCAGCGTCTCGACGTCGAGGTCGTTGGTGGGCTCGTCGAGCAGCAGCAGGTTGCCGCCCTCTTTGAGGGTGAGGGCGAGGTTGAGCCTGTTGCGCTCACCGCCCGAGAGCACGCCTGCGCGCTTCTGCTGGTCGGGGCCCTTGAAGCCGAACTTCGACACGTACGCGCGCGAGGGGATCTCGGTCTTGCCGACCGTGATGATGTCGAGCCCGTCCGAGACGACCTCCCACAGCGTCTTCTGCGGGTCGATGTTGGAACGCGACTGGTCGACGTAGCTGATCTTGACGGTCTCGCCGACCTTGAGGTCGCCGCCGTCGAGCGGCTCGAGACCGACGATCGTCTTGAACAGCGTGGTCTTTCCCACGCCGTTGGGGCCGATGACCCCGACGATGCCGTTCGGCGGCAGGCTGAAGCTGAGGCCGTCGATGAGCGAGCGACCGTCGAAGCCCTTCTGCAGCTTCTTGGCCTCGATCACGATCGACCCCAGGCGCGGCCCCGGCGGAATCTGGATCTCTTCGAAATCGAGCTTGCGGGTGCGGTCGGCCTCGGCCGCCATCTCCTCGTAGCGCGCCAGACGCGCCTTCGACTTGGCCTGACGGCCCTTGGCGTTGGAGCGCACCCACTCGAGCTCCTCGGCGAGACGCTTGGCGAGCTTCGCGTCTTTCTTGCCCTGGATCGCGAGGCGCTCGCCCTTCTTCTCGAGGTAGGTCGAGTAGTTGCCCTCATACCCGATGAGCCGCCCGCGGTCGACCTCGGCGATCCACTCCGCCACGTTGTCGAGGAAGTACCGGTCGTGGGTGATCGCGATCACGGCGCCGGGGTACTTCTGCAGGTGCTGCTCGAGCCAGAGCACGCTCTCGGCGTCGAGGTGGTTGGTCGGCTCGTCCAGCAGCAGGAGGTCGGGCTTCTGCAGCAGGAGCTTGGTCAGCGCCACGCGGCGCTTCTCACCGCCGGAGAGGTTCGAGATCTCGGCATCGCCCGGCGGGGTGCGCAGGGCGTCCATCGCCTGTTCGAGCTGGGAGTCGAGGTCCCACGCGTCGGCCGCGTCGATCTCCTCCTGCAGCACGCCCATCTCGGCCAGCAGCGCATCGAAGTCGGCGTCGGGATCTGCCATGAGGCCCGAGATCTCGTTGAAGCGGTCGACCTTCGCCTTGATCGCGATGCCGTCCTGGATGTTCTCCAGCACCGACTTGGACTCGTCGAGCTCGGGCTCCTGCATGAGGATGCCGACGGTGAAGCCGGGGCTCAGCTTCGCCTCGCCGTTGGAGGGCTGATCGAGCCCGGCCATGATCTTGAGGATCGTGGACTTTCCTGCGCCGTTGGGACCGACCATGCCGATCTTGGCGCCCGGCAGGAACGCCATCGTCACGTCGTCGAGGATCAGCTTGTCGCCGACCGCCTTGCGGGCGCGGACCATCGAGTAGATGTATTCAGCCATGGGTGGAACGAACTCCTCTGAGCGACGACGTCAGCCTCCAAGCCTACCGCCGCCCGGCGGACTCCCCCGCCGGGATCACCAGTCGATGGGGCGCGTCTGACCGAGCAGGCAGGCGCCGCCCGCGAGCCCGGGCAGCACCACGGTGACGGGATCGCCGGTCGCGGGCCCCACCTGGCCAACGAGGCACTCGTCGCCCCAGCGCACCGAGAACTGGATGCTCTCGGCCGGGTTGCCCACCGTCGACTCGTCTTCGGTGACCTGCATGGCCGATTTGTCGAACCCGGCTTTCACCAGGGCATTGATGTAGGCGCGGCCCTTGACCTTGTCATCGCCCTTCCACACCTTCGCGACGACCGCCGTGAACAGCGGCAGGTTGTCGTTCGCCGTGCCGTCGGCGACGAAGACCGGGCCGGTCGGGGTCGGCGTGGGCGTCGGGGTGTCGCTCGCGGTCGCGGAGGGCGTCGCGGCGGCCGTGGATGCCGTCGGCTGCGGCGTCGCCGAGCATGCCGCGAGTCCGAACACGAGCAGTGCGGCCACCGACGACGCGAGCAGCGGCACGGCGACGATCGGGCGTCGGGTCGGGGGGCGACGGGGCACGAGTCGAGTCTACGTGCCGAGGTGGTGGTCTCCCCTCGGTCAGAACGGCACCGTCTCGGGCTCGGGATCGCGCGCGGCTTCGCGCTCGGGTTCGGGGGTCGGCGGCTCTGCCGGTGCGCCGCCGGTCGATGCAGCCGGCATCGGCTCGGCGCCAGGCACGGCCCACCCGGCGGCCCCGCCCGCATCGGGCGCTCCTGGCACCGCCGGCGTCGCCCACGCGTCGGTGGGCGACGCCGGCGCGGCGCCTGTGGGCGGGGCGTCTCGGGTGAACAGCGTCGTGCCCCACAGCAGGTCGTGGCCGACGGCATCGGCGTCGATGTCGACCGAGGTGCCGTGCTTGTCACCGGCCTCCCAGTCCCGGATGCGCAGACGCCCGGTCACGATGACGCGCTCGCCCTTGCGCAGCGACGCGAAGGAGTGGTCGGCGAGGGCGCGGTAGGTCGACACCGAGTACCAGTTGGTGTCGCCGTCGCTCCAGGCTCCAGTAGCCCTGTCTTGCACCCGCTGGGTGCTCGCCAATCGGAAGGAGGTGATGGTCACGCCGTTCTGCGATCGACGGAAGTGGGGGTCTGTCGCGATGTTGCCGACGATGGTGATGGAATCCGACATGGGATGCGCCTCTCGGTGTGCGTGGGCCGGGTTGGGAGTCACCGCATCGGCGCCTGCGTGCCCGTCAGGCGCCGATGCCCCTCCAGGGTGCGCGTGCCGACGCATCCGTGGGGCGCCGGAGGCGGGATTCGGGCAGAGCGCGGCAGAACCCGTCGTTGGGGAGGAGCAGGCACCGCCCGACCGTGTGCGCCGCCGGCGCCCACGGGCGCGGCGATGTCGGAGGTCGCCCGTAGCGTCGTGGGCGAGGAGGACCATGAGCACACTCACCATCCGGGCACTGCAGTCGGCGCCCGAACTCACCCGCAACCGCACGGTGCGCCTGGCCGCCGCCGGCCCGCAGCTGTGGCGCGTGCTGGGCCCCGATGCGCGCGTGATCGGCCACCTGCACCGCCTCGCCCACGCCGACGGCACGCGCTTTCGCGCCCGGCGCTTCCACGAGGGCGCGCGGGCGTTCCTCGATCTCGGCGACTTCTGGTCGGCCGACGACGCCGTCGACTGCCTGCGCCTGACCCGCTGATCAGACGACGGCGTCGTACAGCTCGTGCACGGCCACCGGCGCGCCGGAGCGCACCCGCTGCCAGCTCTGCTCGAGCACCGCGACGGCCCGCACGAGTTCGTCGGCGGGTGCGGTGAACGGCAGCCGGAGGTGCCTCTCGTATCCGCCGTCGACCGAGAAGCGCGGACCCGCGCTCAAGAGCACCCCGTCGGACCGTGCCGCCATCACGAGCGCCGAGCTCAGCGGCGCGTCGAGCTCCACCCACAGCGACACACCGCCGTCGGTGTGCGGCACCCGCCAGCGCGGCAGGTGCTCGGCCAGCGCCGCGCTCAGGGCGTCTCTGCCTTCACGCAGCACGTGGGCGCGTTGCGCGACGATCTGCGGATGCTGTGCGAACAGCGCCGCGGCCACGGCCTGGTCGAACTCGGGTGTGCCCAGATCGTGCGCCGAGCGGGCCGCCACCAACCGTCGGATCACGTCGCGCTCCGCCCGGATCCACCCCACCCGCAGGCCGCCCCAGACCGTCTTGCCGAGCGAGCCCAGGCGCACGACGCCGGTCGGATCGCCGTCGAAGCCCGCACGCACGGGCCCCCGATCGATGTCGAGCTCGGCGGTCGTCTCGTCGATGACCAGCATCGTGCCTGCCCGTTCGGCCGCCGTCTGCACGGCCGCGCGCTCCTGGTCGGTCATCGAGCGGCCGGTCGGGTTGTGGAAGTCGGGCATGAGGTAGGCCAGCACGGGCAGCGTGCGCGCAAAGGCCTGCTCCATGCGATCGAGGTCCCACCCGGCATCCGTCGTCACCGGCACCCCGACGAGCCTTGCTCCGGCGCGCTGCAGCGCTTCGGCCGCGTGCGGATAGGTGGGCGTCTCGATCAGCGCACGGTCGGCGCGGCCGAGCATCACGGTCGCGAGCAGATGGATCGCGCTCTGCGCTCCCGTCGTGACCATCACTTCGGTGGGATCGGTCGCGATCCCCCTCGCCGAGTAATGCGCCGCGATCGCCTCACGCAGCTCTGGCGCCCCCACGACGTCGTATCCGACCCGCGAGATGAGGGCGGCCGACGAGGAGGCGACCTCGGCGAACACTCCGGCCAGTCCCGGCCAGGCCGGAGGACTCGCCTGCTGCAGGTCGATCGCCCCGGGGAACGGAGTGGCTCGCCCGGGCACGCGGTCGCGAGAGGGCAGCGTCACGCTCCCCGATCCGCGCACGCTGTCGATGTGACCCGTCTCGCGCAGGCTCCGATAGGCGGCGGTGACGGTGCTGCGGCTGACCCCCAATGCCGCCGACAGCTCTCTCTCGGCCGGCAGTGCGGTGCGGGGAGCGAGCCGATTGTCCAGGCACAGCAGGCGGATGCCGTCGGCGAGCGCCTCGTAGGCGGGTTCGCGCGTGCGCCACCCGCCGAGGGCTGCCGAGAGAGCACGCGCGGAGATGCGGTAGTCCATGCAGACCAGCCTACGCAGATTGGCCTGATAAGCGTAGGCCAATTCTGCGATTGGATGGGCTCATGACACGGAGGATCGTCCAGCTTCTCGTCGGCCTGGTGCTGTTCGGCATCGGCTGCGCACTGACCGTCGAGGCGGGGCTGGGCGTGGACCCGTGGACCGTGCTCGCACAGGGCATCTCACTGCGCACCGGCATCGGCATCGGCTGGGTCGCCAACATCCTCGGCGCCATCGTGCTGCTGGCCTGGATTCCGCTGCGCCAGAAGCCGGGTGCGGGCACGATCGCCAACATCCTCCTCGTCGGCACGAGCATGCAGTTCGCACTCGACGTGCTGCCGGTCGCATCGGGCTTCGGCTGGCAGCTGCTCACGGTGCTCGCCGGCATCTGCCTGGTCGCCCTGGCCTCCGGCCTCTACATCGGCGCGCGGTTCGGCCCAGGACCCCGCGACGGCCTCATGACCGGGCTGAACTCCCGCTTCGGCTGGCCGATCTGGCGCAGCCGCGCCATCGTCGAGATCACCGTGCTCGTGATCGGATGGATGCTGGGCGGCACCGTAGGCCTGGGCACCGTGCTGTTCGCCGCCCTCATCGGGCCGCTCGTGCACGTCGCACTGCCGCTGTTCGACACGCGTCCGCGGGCCACCGCATCCGCCTCCGTCGCCGCGGAGGCCTGAGGGGCGTCGCGTCGACGCTCAGTGCTCCTGGAATCGCGGCCAGTCGCTCCCAGGGGGCATGTGCGCGTGGAGGGCGCTCTTGGCGACCTCCATGGTCGGATAGGTGCCCGTCGAGGCGTCGGCACCCGCCATCGTGACGGTGTAGCCCTCCTCGGACTTCCTGATCGTCCCTGCCACCGCACCGCCAGAGCCATAGGCGAGCCAGAGGGCGTGGTGGGTCTCGGTCGTGCTCATGGGAACTCCTTCCGATGTGAACGACGGTACGCCGTGTCGCCAGACGGCGCTAGGCTGGTCGCACCCCATCCCTCCGTAGCTCAGGGGACAGAGCGAGCGGTTTCTACCCGCAAGGTCGGGGGTTCGAATCCTCCCGGGGGGGCTCGCACTGTGCGCCGGCAGCATCCGCACCGGTCGCTCCACGAGAGGAACACATGGTCGGCGCTTCCGAGAACGACAGGCTCGTCTGGATCGACTGCGAGATGACCGGTCTCGACCTCGAGGTCGACGAGCTGGTCGAGATCGCCATCGTCGTCACCGACTTCGAGCTGCGCCCGCTCGACCCCGGGTTCCAGGTCGTGATCAAGCCCGACGCGTCGGCGCTCGAGCACATGAACGACTTCGTCACCGCGATGCACGAGAAGTCGGGGCTGTTGCAGGAGATCCCGCAGGGCGTGAGCGTCGCCGAGGCCGAGTTCGAGGCGCTGCAGTACATCCAGCGCTTCGTGCCGCAGGCCGGCAAGGCGCCGCTGGCGGGCAACACGATCGGCACCGACCGGATGTTCCTGGCCAAGTACATGCCGCGCATCGACCGGTGGCTGCACTATCGCAACGTCGACGTGTCGTCGATCAAGGAGCTCTCCCGGCGCTGGTATCCCCGCGCCTACATCCACGCTCCCCGCAAAGACGGGGGCCACCGCGCCCTCGCCGACATCCTCGAATCGGTGCAGGAGCTGGCCTACTATCGCGCGGCGGTGTTCGTCGCGGAGCCGGGGCCGACCAGCGACGACGCGAAGGCCGCAGCGGCCGCCGCGGTGTCATCGTTCGCTCCACGGGTGTGAGAGAATGGTGAGGTTGTCCGCTCAGGCGGGCGCTTGGTGGGTATAGCTCAGTTGGTAGAGCACCTGGTTGTGGTCCAGGGGGTCGCGGGTTCAAGTCCCGTTACTCACCCCAAGATGGAAATGGATGCCGAGGCTTTCGAGTCCCTCGTCGTGCAGGAGCTCGATCTGCTCCCCGACGACATGGTCGAGGGACTCGACAACGTCGTGTTCGTGGTGGAAGACCGTCCGGACGACGGGAGCCTCGACCTCCTCGGCCTCTACGACGGCTGGGCGCTGACCGAGCGCGACCGGTACGGCGTCGGCGAGCTCCCCGACCGCATCCTGATCTACCGCGAGCCGCACCTGGCGGTGTGCGACGACGAAGACGAGCTGCGCGACGAGGTGCACACGACGCTCGTGCACGAGATCGCGCACTTCTACGGCATCGACGACGAGCGCCTGCACGAGCTCGGGTGGGCCTGATGCCGCTGGCCGCGCCCGAACTCGACGACCTGACCATCGCGCAGGACGCCGTCGATCCGGCACGACCGTGGCAGACCGTCGTGTGGGACGATCCGGTCAACCTCATGAGCTATGTGACGTATGTCTTCCGCGAGTACTTCGGGTTCCCGCGCGAGCGGGCGGAGCAGCTCATGCTGGCCGTGCACCACGAAGGGCACGCGGTGGTGGCCGAAGGTGCGCGCGAGCAGATGGAGCTTCACGCCAGGGCGATGCACGAATACGGCCTGTGGGCGACGGTGCGGGAGGCGCCGCGATGAGCGAGGACGCCGCGGTCGTGATCGAGTTGGCGCGGGGCGAGGCGGCGCACTTGGCCGCACTCGTCGAGCAGTTCGTGCGGCTTCTGTCCGAATCCCCGCCGGCCGATCCGGCACTGCAGCGCCTCTCTCCGCCGGTGTACCCCGACGACGCAGAGGCCAGCGCCGAGTTCCGCGCGCTCACCGCGGACGATCTGCACGATCGGCGCCGTGCCGACGCGCAGCTGCTGCTGACCTCGCTCGGCGAGCTGGCCGAACCGACCGCCACCGACCATGAGCCGGCGCAGCATCCGCTGCCGCTCGATCGGCTCACGGCGCAGGCGTGGCTGCGCACCCTCGCGGGCGTGCGGCTCGTGCTGGCCACCCGCCTGGGCGTCGCCGATGACGACGCGCACGACGACGATGACCCTCGGTTCGCCGTCTATGACTGGCTGGGCTACCGCCTCGACAACCTCGTGGGAGCGCTCGAGGGGCGCTGATCAGGGCACGTCGAACACGTGCGTGGCGAGCTCGCGCGGGCGGTCGCGCTCGAGGTGCGCGACTTCTTGCGCCGCCCACCTCTGCCAGTGCGGTCGATAGGTGTCGCCGTCGCGATCGAGCGCGCGATGCCGGCGCGACCGTTCGGGCGACTCCAGCCACACCCGCACGTCTCCCAGTCGCGCCGTGCGAGCGGTGAGCAGTCCGGACCCCTCGATGATCAGCGGCAGCGCGGGGTCGATCGCGTGCGCCTCGGCGAGCTGTTCGGTCGGCCAGTCCCAGCGCTGCCAGACCCCCAGCATTCCGCGCGCGTGCGGGATGAGGACCGCGTCCAGTGCGGTCGTGACCCCCGCTTCGAGCCCGTCCCAGCCGGGATAGAGCGAATCGAGGGCCACCAGCTGCACCCTCCCCCGCAGCGGCCACGCCGCCACGAGCAGGCGGGCCAGCGACGACTTGCCCGCGCCGCTTCGCCCGTCGATCAGCACGACGGGGTTCGTCGCACCGAGCGCGGTCACCCGCGAGGCGAGCGACGTCGCGGCGGCGGACAGCGCCGCGGTGACCGGGTCGCTGCTACTTCTTGATGGCGCGGACGACACGGCTGAGGGCTCGCCCGGCGAGCCACACGAAGGGGATCGCGACGGCCAGGAGCGAGATGATGTTCGGCTCGAAGCGCAGATCGTCGCCGCGGCGGATGTAGGCGCCCAGCGGCACCGAGACCCCGCCGCCTCCGCCCCCGCCGTTGCCGGAGTCGTCGGATCCGCCGCCGTAGCCTGACCACGTCAGCGCCACCGGAACGATGCGGACGCCGTCGACGTCCTGCTGCTCGCCGTAGGCGGCCGAGACCCCGAACGATGCGGACTGCTTGCCGAGATCGAGTGCGATGTTGGGCATGCTCCCACCGTAGACCGTCGGGCCGAACGTGTCAGGCGCCGGATTCGAGATCGCGCAGCCGCGGGTTCGTGGGCAGGGCATCCACGTCGCGCCGCGCACCCAGCACGCTCGCCCTCGTCACGGCGCCACGGCCGAAGCGCTCGCGTGCGCCGTCGAGCGCCTCGTCGACGCGACGCCACTCCTCGTCGTCGTCCCACAGCGCTGCCCCGGCGAACCCCGCCGCCCGCAGCTTCTCGCCTCGCACCCCGATCAGCCGCACGGGCTGGTCGAGAGGGATGCGCTCGAACAGCTCGATCGCCGTGTCGCCGATCCGCTGACCGACGTTGGTCGGCTCGCCGAGCGTCTGCGAGCGCGAGAGGGTCGTGAAGTCGGCGAAGCGGAGCTTCAGGGCGACGGTCGCCGCCTCCCACCCGCCGTCGCGCAGCCGCGCGGCGACCCGGTCGGCGAGGCGCCGCAGCTCGGTGCGCAGCACGACCGCGTCGCGGATGTCTTCCAGAAAGGTCTCTTCGTGGCCGACGCTCTTCTCGATGCGCTCGGTCGAGACCTCACGCGCGTCGAGGCCGCGGGCCAGATGCCAGATGCGCTCGCCCATCGCGGGCCCCAGCGCCCGGTTGAGCACGGCGCGCGGGGTGTCGAGCACGTCGGCGACCATGCGGATGCCGCGGGCTTCCAGCGCCTCGGCAGCCTTGGGCCCCACGCCCCACAGCGCCCGCACCGGCCGCGCCGCGAGGAAGGCGGCCGTCTCGGGCTCGCTCACGATGAGCAGGCCGTCGGGCTTGGAGATCGTCGAGGCGATCTTGGCGACGTGCTTGGTGGCGGCCACCCCGATGCTGCAGGTGAGCCCGGTCTCGCTCTTGACGCGGGCGCGCAGCATCCGCGCGATCTGGGCAGGACTCCCCCAGAGCCGGCGTGCTCCCGAGACGTCGAGGAAGGCCTCGTCGATCGACAGCGGCTCCACGAGCGGAGTGACGTCGTGGAAGATCGCCATCACCTGCCGGGAGAGCGCGGCATAGCGGTCGAAGTGCGGCGTGACGACGATCGCCTGCGGGCACAGCCGCAGGGCGACGCCCATCGACATCGCCGAGCGCACCCCGAACTGCCGTGCCTCGTAGGACGCGCTGGAGACGACCCCACGCCCCTCGGCGCCCCCGACGATGATCGGCTTGCCGGCCAGCGACGGGTCGTCGAGCACTTCGACCGACGGATAGAACGCATCCATGTCGACGTGCAGGATGCGGGTGCCTCGGTCATCGGCGCCGTCGGGCGAGACGAGCCTGCCCGTGCCGTCACCGCGTCCCATGCACCCATTCTCCGCTCCCCCGCCGACATCCGCGCCGAGGCGAAGGGTCAGGCCGAGGCGCGCTCCAGCACGAGCTCGCGCACGCGCGCGGCGTCGGCCTGGCCGCGCATGGCCTTCATGACGGCGCCGATGACGGCGCCGGCGGCTTGCACCTTGCCGTCGCGGATCTTCTCGAGCACGTCGGGCTGGGCCGCCAGTGCCTCGTCGATCGCCGCGATGAGCGCCCCGTCGTCGGAGACGACGGCGAGCCCGCGGGCGTCGACGATCTGCTGCGGCGTGCCCTCGCCGGCGATCATGCCCTCGAGCACCTGGCGCGCGAGCTTGTCGGTGAGAGTGCCTGCGTCGACGAGCTTCTGCAGCTCGGCGACGGCAGCCGGCTCCACCAGAGCGGCGGGCTCGGTGCCGGCGGCGTTCGCGACGCGGGTGAGCTCGCCCGTCCACCACTTGCGGGCGGCGGCCGGTGCTGCTCCCGCGGCGACGGTGGCCTCGACCTCGGCCAGGAGGCCGCCGTTGACGACGTCCTGGAACTCGAGGTCGGTGAAGCCCCAGGCCGTCTTCAGACGACGACGGTGCGCGGCGGGCGCCTCCGGCAGCGCGGCGCGCAGCTGCTCGATGAGCTCGGGCGCCGGAACGACCGGCAGCAGGTCGGGCTCGGGGAAGTAGCGGTAGTCGTCGGCGTCGGACTTGGGGCGACCGGGCGAGGTCGTGCCGGTGTCTTCGTGCCAGTGCCGCGTCTCCTGCGTGATGGTGCCGCCGGCGGCCAGGATCGCGGCCTGCCGCTGGATCTCGTAGCGCACGGCGCGCTCCACCGAGCGCATGGAGTTGACGTTCTTGGTCTCGGTGCGGGTGCCGAGCTTCTCCTGGCCCCGCGGGCGCAGCGACACGTTCGCGTCGCAGCGCAGGTTCCCGCGCTCCATGCGGGCCTCCGAGATGCCCAGGGCCCGCACGATGTCACGGATCGTGGCGATGTAGGCCTTGGCGATCTCCGGCGCACGCTTCTCGGCGCCGAAGATCGGCTTCGTCACGATCTCGACGAGGGGAACGCCCGCGCGGTTGTAGTCGACGAGCGAATACTCTGCGCCCTGGATGCGGCCGGTCGCGCCACCCATATGGGTGAGCTTCCCGGCATCCTCCTCCATGTGCGCGCGCTCGATCGGGATCGTGACGATGTCGCCGCCGTCGAGCTCGATCTCGACCTCCCCCTCGAAGGCGATCGGCTCGTCGTACTGCGAGATCTGGTAGTTCTTGCCGAGGTCGGGATAGAAGTAGTTCTTCCGCGCGAACCGGCTCGACGGCGCGATCTGGCAGCCGAGGGCGAGGCCCAGGCTGATCGCGTAGCGCACAGCCGTCTCGTTGACGACCGGCAGCGAACCGGGGAGCCCCATGTCGACGGGGGCGACGAGCGTGTTCGGCTCGGCGCCGTGGTGCGCCTCGTTGGCGGGGTTTCCCGCGGCCGAGAACATCTTGGTCCCGGTGTTGAGCTCGACGTGGATCTCGAACCCGAGAACGGGCTCGTAGATCTCGAGCGCCTTGTCGTAGTCCATGAGCGCGACCTTGGCCATCAGCGTGCCCCTCCCGCGCCGAGCGACGGCGCCCTGTCGAGGAGCGGGCCGCCCCATGAATCCACCAGCACGGCCTCGAGCGCCGCGCCCACGCGGTACAGCCGCGCATCCTGCATCGCCGGCGCGAGGAACTGGATGCCCACCGGCAGCCCGTCCTCCTCGGCGAGCCCCGAGGGGATCGAGATGCCAGGCACCCCGGCGAGGTTCGCGGGGATCGTCGTGACGTCGTTGAGGTACATCTGCAGCGGATCGTCGATCTTCTCACCCAGGCGGAAGGCCGTCGTCGGCGCCGACGGCGTCGCGATGACGTCGACCTGCGCGAACGCGGCGTCGAAGTCGCGCTGGATGAGCGTTCTGACCTTCTGCGCCGAGCCGTAGTACGCGTCGTAGTAACCGGCCGACAGGGCGTAGGTGCCCAGGATGATGCGCCGCTTGACCTCGTCGCCGAAGCCCGCGTCGCGCGTGGCCGCCATGACGTCTTCGACGGTGCCGCCCGGCACGTCGACGCGCAGACCGAAGCGCACCGAGTCGAACTTCGCGAGGTTGCTCGATGCCTCGGCGGGGAGGATCAGGTAGTAGGCGGCGACGCCGTACTCGAAGTGCGGTGCGCTGATCTCGACGATCTCTGCGCCCTGCGCCTCCATCGCCGAAAGGGCGGCGCGGAACGATGCCGATACCCCGGCCTGGAAGCCGGAGTCGGGCAGCTCCGCGATGACGCCGACCTTGAGCCCCTTCAGCACGTCGCCGCGGGCGCCCTCGCGGGCAGCATCCGCGAACGACGGCCAGGCGTGCGCGAGCGAGGTCGAATCGTGCGGGTCGTGGCCGCCGATGACGTCGTGCAGCAGACCCGCGTCGAGCACCGTGCGGGTGACGGGGCCGACCTGGTCGAGCGAGGAGGCCAGCGCGATGGCGCCGAAGCGGCTCACGCCGCCGTAGGTGGGCTTGATGCCGACGGTGCCCGTGACGTGGGCGGGCTGGCGGATCGATCCGCCGGTGTCGGAGCCGAGGGCCAGCGGTGCTTCGAAGGCGGCGACGGCCGCGGCCGACCCTCCGCCCGAGCCACCGGGGATGCGGTCGAGGTCCCACGGGTTGTGCGTGGGGCCGTAGGCGGAGTGCTCGGTCGACGAGCCCATCGCGAACTCGTCCATGTTGGTCTTGCCGAGGGGCACGAGCCCCGCGGCGCGCGAGCGCGCGACGACGGTCGCGTCGTAGGGCGACAGGTACCCCTCGAGGATGCGGGAGCCGCTCGTGGAGGGCATGTCGGTCGTGACCAGCACGTCCTTGACCGCGAGAGGCACGCCCGCGACGGGGCCGAGCTGCTCGCCGGCCGCGCGGCGGCGGTCGATGTCGGCGGCGACCTGAAGAGCATGGTCGCTGACGTGCAGGAAGGCGCGGACGTCGCCGTCGACGGCGGCGATGCGGTCGAGATGGGCCTGCGTGGCCTCGACACTCGAGACCTCGCCCGCGGCGAGACGGTCGGCGAGGTCGGCGGCGGTGAGCCTGGTGAGATCGGTCATCACTGCTCCTCCCCCAGGATCGCGGTGACGCGGAAGCGACCGTCGGCGGCATCGGGGGCGTTCTGCAGCACCTCGCCGAGGGAGAGCATGCCACCCACGACGTCGGGGCGGAAGACGTTCTCCAGCGCGATCGGGTGGCTCGTGGCCGGCACGTCGGGCGTGGCCACCTCCGCCACCTTCGCGATGTTGTCGACGATCACATCGAGCTGGCCGGTGAGGCGCTCCACCTCGTCGTCGCTGAGCTGGATCCGGGCGAGCACACCGAGGTGCCGCACGAGGTCGGGGGTGATTTCAGACACCCGACCATTCTAGGCGGGGCCCGGTGCGCGGCCTGCCCCCGGCGTAGGCTGGGGCCGTGACCGCGTACGACCCTCCTCGCCCCTGGATCGCCAGCTACGCCGCGGGGGTGCCGGAGGATCTCGCACCCGTCACCGGCTCGCTCGTCGACATCGTCGACGCGTCGGCACGGGACTACCCCGACGCCCCGGCGCTGCAGTTCTTCGGCCGTGAGACCTCGTACCGGCAGATGCACGACGCCATCGAGCGCGCGGCGGCCGGCCTGCGCGCGATGGGCGTGAGCGCGGGCGACACCGTCGCGATCGTGCTGCCCAACTGCCCGCAGCACATCATCGCGTTCTACGCGATCCTGCGGCTGGGTGCCGTCGCCATCGAGCACAACCCGCTCTACACGGCGCGCGAACTGCGCAAGCAGTTCGAAGACCACGGCGCCAAGACGGCGATCGTCTGGAGCAAGGTCGTGAGCACGGTGCAGGAGTTCCCCGCCGACCTCGCGGTGCGAAACCTCATCTCAGTCGATGTCACCAAGGCCATGCCCCCGCTCATGCGACTGGCGCTCAAGCTCCCGATCGCGAAGGCGCGCGAGTCGCGCGAGGCCCTCACCGAACGGGTCAGCGGAACGACCCACTGGGAGAAGCTGGTGCAGCACGAGCCGCTCCCGGCATCCTTCCCCCGGCCCGCCACCGACGACCTCGCGATCATCCAGTACACGAGCGGCACGACAGGCACGCCCAAGGGCGCCGCCCTGACGCACCGCAACCTCATCGCCAACGCCGCGCAGGCGCGCGCGTGGGTGCCGTCGATCCAGCGCGGCAGGGGATGCGTCGTCTACGCCGTGCTGCCGATGTTCCACGCCTACGGGCTCACCCTCTGCCTGACCTTCGCGATGTCGATGGGCGCGCGCCTCGTGCTGTTCCCGAAGTTCGACCCCGACATGGTGCTCGAGGTCACCCGCAAGCACCCCGCGACCTTCCTGCCGCTCGTGCCGCCGATCGCCGCCAGGCTGCTGGCGGCCGCGAAGGAGAAGGGCGTGTCGCTGAAGGGCACCGAGGTCGCCATCTCGGGCGCCATGGCTCTGCCGCACGAGCTCGTCGTGCCGTTCGAGGCCGAGACCGGCGGCTTCCTCGTCGAGGGGTACGGCCTCTCGGAGTGCTCCCCCGTACTGATGGCCAACCCCGTCGCCGACAACCGCGTGCCCGGCACCGTGGGGCTGCCCATCCCCGGCACCGAGTGCCGCGTCGTCGACCCCGACGACCCCACGAAAGACGTGCCGGCCGGCGAGCGCGGCGAGCTGATCGTGCGCGGCCCGCAGGTGTTCCAGGGCTACTACGGAAAGCCGGAGGAGACCGAGGCGGTGTTCGTCGACGGGTGGTTCCGCACCGGCGACATCGTGCAGATCGACGAGGCCGGGTTCGTGCGCATCGTCGACCGCATCAAGGAGCTCATCATCACGGGCGGCTTCAACGTCGCCCCCACCGAGGTCGAGAGCGTGCTGCGCCAGCACCCGCAGGTCGTCGACGCCGCCGTGGTGGGGCTGCCGAACGAGAAGTCGGGCGAAGAGGTCGTCGCGGCGGTCGTCGCCGCGCCCGGTGCCGAGGTCGACGTCGAGGCGATCCGCACCTTCGCCCGCGGCATCCTGACCCCCTACAAGGTGCCCCGGCGCATCTTCGTCGTCGACGAGCTGCCCACATCGCTCATCGGCAAGGTGCTCCGTCGCCAGGTGCGCGACTCGCTGCTCACGCTCACGACCGGAGCGTAGCCAGGGCGGTCAGCCCGCGTCGGGGTCGAGCGCGTCGAGGGCGGCGGGCCCCTGCTCGATGAGGATGCGGAACTGCGCGGCATCGAGGATGCGGATGCCGAGCTCTTCGGCCTTGGCGAGCTTCGAGCCCGCGCCGGGCCCCGCGGCCACGAAGTCGGTCTTCTTCGAGACGCTCGAGGCGGCCCTGCCGCCCGCGGAGATGATCGCCTCCTGCGCGCCATCGCGGGTGTAGCCCTCGAGCGAGCCCGTCGCCACGACCGTGAGCCCATCGAGCACACCCCCGGCGGCCGCCGCGGCGCCCGGCCCCGGGTGTCCGGGGATCTCGAGCCTGGCGCCGGCCGCACGCCAGCGGTCGACGATCTCGCGATGCCAGTCGACCTCGTACCACTCGCCCAGCGAATCGGCGATGATGCCGCCGACGCCCTCGACGGCGGCGAGATCATCCCTCGAGGCCGCGAACACGGCCTCGAGGGAGCCGAACCACTGCGCGAGGGCTCGGGCCGCAACGGGGCCGACGTGGCGGATGTTGAGGGCGACGAGGAACCGCCAGAGGTCCTTGGTCTTGGCCTTCTCGAGTTCGTCGAGCAGGGTCACCGCCTGCGCCGACGGCTGCGGGCCCTCGAGCCCCTCCTTCTTCTCGGCCGCGCTCGGATTGCGCCGGAACGGCGCCCGCCGCACGAGCTCGCCGGTCTTCTCATCGACCTTCTGCTCGCCCGTCTCGGCGTCGCGCACGACGACCTCGATCGGCACGAGCTGGTCGAGGGTGAGGTCGAACAGGCCCGCTTCGGTGTCGAGGGGCGGCGTCTCCGGCACCTCGGGCTGGGTGAGCGCCGACGCCGTCACCTCGCCGAGCGCCTCGATGTCGAGAGCCCCGCGCGACCCGATGTGCTCGACCCGCCCTCGCACCTGGGCGGGGCATGAGCGCGTGTTGGGGCAGCGCAGGTCGATGTCGCCCTCTTTGGCGGGCGCGAGCGGCGCCCCGCACTCGGGGCACTCCGCCGGCATGACGAACGCGCGCTCGGTGCCGTCGCGCAGTTCGACGACCGGTCCCAGAACCTCGGGGATGACGTCGCCGGCCTTGCGCAGCACGACGGTGTCGCCGATGAGCACGCCCTTGGCCTTGACGACGTCTTGATTGTGCAGCGTCGCCTGCCGCACGACGCTGCCGGCCACGCGCGCCGGGGCCATCACGGCGAAGGGCGTCGCACGGCCCGTGCGTCCCACCGACACGACGATGTCGAGCAGCTTCGTGTTGACCTGCTCCGGCGGGTACTTGTAGGCGATCGCCCAGCGCGGCGCGCGGCTCGTGGCACCCAGCTCGTCGTGCAGGGCCAGCTCGTCGACCTTGACGACGATGCCGTCGATCTCGTGCTCGACGTCGTGGCGGTGCTCGCCGTAGTGCGCGACGAAGTCGAGCACGCCCTCGACGTCGTCCGAGGTGCGGAAGTAGGGGCTCGTCGGCAGCCCCCACTCGGCCAGCAGCGCATAGACCTCGCTCTGCGAGGCGACCGGCGGATGCTGCCACGCACCGATGCCGTGCACGAACAGCCGCAGCGACTCGAGCCTCGCGCGGCCCGCTTCGAGCTCCATGCCGCTCTTCTTGTCGAGCTGCTGGCGCAGGCCCCCGCTTGCGGCGTTGCGCGGATTGGCGAAGGCGGGGAACCGCCGCAGCGCGCTGCGGGTGGCCTTCTCGTCGTCGACGCCCTTGGCGCGCGCCTCGTCGAGCACGCGGTCGCGCAGCCGCGACTGCAGCGCGTTGAGCTCGTCGAAGGCCGCGACCGGGATGAAGACCTCGCCGCGCACCTCGACCAGCGCGGGATGGCCCGTGCCAGACAGCCGCTGCGGGATGCCGGCGACGCGCACGGCGTTCTCGGTGACGTCCTCCCCCACGCGCCCGTCGCCGCGGGTGGCCGCCGAGGTGAGCACGCCGTTCTCGTAGCGCAGGCTGATCGCGAGTCCGTCGATCTTCAGCTCGGTGAGCCAGCGCACGCGGCGCCCTGCGCCGGCTTCGGCCTTGAGGCACCACTCCCGCAGCTCGTCGAGGCTGAACACGTTGTCGAGGCTCAGCATGCGCTCTGCATGCTCGACGGGCGCGAACATCGAGCTCTGCGCGGCGCCCACGGTGAGAGTCGGCGAGTCCTGCCCCTGCAGCTCGGGGTGAAACCTCTCGAGCTCTTCGAGCCGCCGCATCCACTCGTCGTAGGTGGCGTCGTCGACGAGCTCGGCGTTGCGGCCGTAGTAGGCCTCGCGCGCGTCGAGGATGCGCTCGGTGAGCGCCTCGGCCTCGCCGCGGGCGTCGTCGAGAGAGATCGTGGGGCCGGTCGCTTCGGTCACTCCGTCAGTCTACGAGCGGGCGCCGACACGGCTCAGCCGACCGGCACCGCCGAGACGGTGCGGGCGATCGTGAACTGCCCGAGCACCCGGGTGCCGTCGTAGAGCACCGCCGTCTGTCCCGGCGCGACGCCGTCGAACGGCGCGGCGGGGACGACCGCGAGTTCGCCGTCGCGCAGGGTGGCGACCGCGTCGACCGGGTCGGCGTGCGCGCGGATCTGCACCTGGCAGTCGAAGGTCCCCTCCGCCGGCGCGTGCCCCGTCCAGCTCATCCGGTCTCCCGCGATCTCGGCGGTCGCGAGAGCCTCCTTGGGGCCCACGACGACGGTGTTGCTCACCGGGCGCACCTCCAGCACGAACCGCGGCTTGCCGTCCGCGGCGGGAACCCCCAGCTGCAGCCCTCGGCGCTGACCCACCGTGAAGGCGTGCGCCCCCGCGTGGGTGCCGACGACGGCGCCCGTTCGGTCGACGATCTCGCCCTGCTCGGCGCCGACCTTGTCGGCGAGCCAGCCCCGGGTGTCGCCGTCGGGGATGAAGCAGATGTCGTGGCTGTCTGGCTTGTGCGCGACCGTCAGGCCACGGGCCTCGGCCTCCGCGCGCACGAGCGCCTTGGAGGGCGTCGAGCCGAGCGGGAAGTACGTGTGCGCGAGCTGGGCGGCCGTGAGCACCCCGAGCACGTACGACTGATCCTTCGCACTGTCGGAGGCGCGGTGCAGCTCGAGACCCGCCGGCCCCTCGACCAGCGTCGCGTAGTGCCCCGTGCACACGGCGTCGAAGCCGAGTTCGAGGGCGCGCTCGAGGAGGGCGGCGAACTTGATCTTCTCGTTGCAGCGCATGCACGGGTTCGGCGTGCGGCCGGCGCGGTACTCGGCCACGAAGTCGTCGATCACGTCGTCGCGGAAGCGCTCGGAGAAGTCCCACACGTAGAACGGGATGCCGAGGCGGTCGGCCGCGCGACGCGCGTCCATCGCGTCTTCGATCGTGCAGCATCCGCGGCTGCCCGTCCGGAGCGTCCCTCCCGCCCGCGAGAGCGCCAGATGCACCCCCACGACCTCGTGCCCGGCCTCGACGGCGCGCGCAGCGGCCACCGCGGAGTCGACTCCACCGCTCATCGCCGCCAGCACACGCATCCCACGATTCTACGGCGGGCGGATGCGGCAGGGCCCAGGCGACTGTCAGCGTCGGGCGTGGGCGGCTCGCGCCCGCGCCACCGCATCCGGCAGCGCCGCCACGAAGGCGTCGACGTCGGCCTGGGTCGAGGGGCGGCCGAGGGTGATCCGCAGCACGTGGCGGGCGTCGTCGTCGCTGCGGCCGAGGGCGAGCACGACATGGGAGGGCTCCGGCACCCCTGCCTGACAGGCGGAGCCGGTCGACACCGAGATGCCGGCCTGATCCAGCAGGAACAGCAGCGTCTCTCCCGCCGCATCGTCGAACAGCAGGTGCGCGTTGCCCGGCAGCCGATCGTGAGGGTCGCCGAGCAGCGTCACACCGTCGACGGCCGCCCGCACCCCCGCCACGAGCCGGTCGCGCAGCGCCGCGAGGCGGGCCGCCTCCCCTTCGCGCTCCGCTTCGGCGAGCTCGGCCGCCACCGCGAAGGCGGCGGCTCCGGCGACGTCCTGCGTGCCGGCGCGCAGTCCCCGCTGCTGGCGCCCGCCGTGCAGCAGCGGGTCGGGGGTCGCACCGCGGGCCACCACGAGCGCGCCGACGCCGGTGGGGCCGCCGATCTTGTGCGCCGAGACGCTGAGGGCCGCGAGCCCGGTCGCACCCCGCGCGTCGGCGCGCCAGCGCGAGAACGCGACAGGCACGTGCCCGAAGGCGGCGACGGCGTCGAGGTGCAGCGGCACCCCCGCATCCGCGGCGAGCGCGGCGAGGGCGGCGGCGGCGTTGAGGGTGCCGACCTCGTTGTTGGCGACCAGCGCCGTGGCCACGGCGGCGCCTCCCAGCGCCGCACCGAACGTCTCATGGCCGATGCGCCCCACCGCATCGAGGGCGACGGGGCGCACGGCGGCGCCCTCGTGGGCGGCGAGCCAGGCGACGGCGTCGATCGTGGCGTGGTGCTCTCCATCGGGCAGGACGACGGCATCCGCGCCGCGGGGGCGCGCCCACCACAGTCCCTTGAGGGCGAGGTTGACCGCCTCGGTGCCCCCCGAGGTGAAGACCACCTCGATGGGGTCGCATCCGAGCACCGCCGCGAGCCGCTCCCTCGCCTCTTCGAGAAGGCGGCGCGCGGCCTGACCCGCCCCGTGGATCGACGACGCGTTGCCGCCGACTCCGGCGGCCGCGAGCCACGCGTCGCGCGCCTCCGGCCGCAGCGGAGCGGTCGCGGCGTGATCGAGGTAGACGACCATGGGAGCCTCCCTGCCGCACGGACCGCACGGCGTTACTACTGTAGAACCCATGGCTCAGCCCGATCCCGCGACGCCCATCGAGCCGAACCTGCTCTCGACCGATCTCGACCGGCTCGGCGTGACGCTGCACTCCGGCGGCGGAACCCTCCGCGTGTGGTCGTCGGCTGCCACGTCGATGGAGCTCGTGCTGTTCGACGACGTCGACCTCGACTGGGCGGTCGACACGCTGCCGATGACGCGCGCCTCCGGCGACGTGTGGACCGTGACGACGCCGCTCCTGCGCCCGGGTGCCCGCTATGCCGTGCGCGTCGACGGCCCCAGCGGCGGCGGCGACGCCTTCAATCCGCAGACGCTGCTGCTCGACCCCTATGCGCGCGGCCTCATCAGCGGGGGCCTCGGCGACTGGCGCGCCGCGGTCATCGACGACGGCTTCGACTGGGGCGGTGTGGCCAAGCCCCGCATCCCGTGGGACCGCACGGTCGTCTACGAGGCGCACCTCAAGGGCCTCACCAAGCGCCATCCCGACATCCCGCCCGCCCTGCACGGCACCTATGCCGGGCTGGCGCATCCCGCGATGATCGCGCACCTGCGGGGCCTCGGGGTGACCGCCGTCGAGCTGCTCCCGGTGCAGGCGTTCCTCAGCGAACCGCGCCTGCTGCAGCACGGTCTGGTCAACTACTGGGGCTACAACACGCTCGGCTTCTTCGCTCCGCACGCGCCGTACGCCACCGAGGCGGCCAGGCACGAGGGGCCGGACGCCGTCCTGCGCGAGTTCAAGCAGATGGTCAAGGCTCTGCACGAGGCAGGGCTCGAGGTGATCCTCGACGTCGTCTACAACCACACCGCCGAGCTCGAGCTCGGCGGCCCTCGGCTGAGCTTGCGTGGCATCGACAACCGCGCGTACTACCGGCAGCATCCGGACGGCGCCTACATCGATGTGACCGGATGCGGCAACGCCGTGGACACCTCGACGGATGCGGCCGCGCGCCTCGTGCTCGATTCGCTGCGGTACTGGGCCGACGACCTCCAGGTCGACGGGTTCCGCTTCGACCTGGCGGTGACCCTCGGCAGAGACGCGACCCACAGCTTCACCCCAGAGCATCCGCTCCTGCAGGCGATCACGACCGATCCGGTGCTGTCGGGATCGAAGATCATCGCCGAGCCGTGGGACGTCGGCATGGGCGGGTGGCAGACCGGCGCGTTCGGCCGAGGCTGGCACGAGTGGAACGACCGCTACCGCGACGGCGTGCGCAACTTCTGGCTCAGCGACATCGACTACGCCCGTCGCGCGGCGGTCTCGCCCGTCGGCGTCGGCGGGTTCGCGACGCGGCTCGCGGGCTCCTCGAACGTGTTCAGCCGCGAGCGGGGGCCGTTGGCGGGGGTCAACTTCGTGACCGCCCACGACGGGTTCACGCTGCACGACCTCGTCGCCTACGACGTCAAGCACAACATGGGCAACGGCGAGCAGAACCGCGACGGCACCGATACGAACCGCTCGTTCAACCACGGCGCGGAGGGCGCCACCGACGATCCGGCGATCCTCGCGACCCGCCGCCGCGCGATGCGCAATCTGCTGGGCACGCTCCTGCTGTCGGCCGGGGTGCCGATGATCACGGCGGGCGACGAGTTCGGCCGCTCGCAGCGCGGCAACAACAACGCCTACTGCCACGACTCCGCCCTCACGTGGCTCTCGTGGACGCACGCGCCGTGGCAGCGCGACCTGCACGCGCACGTGCGCCGGCTGCTGCAGCTGCGCCGCGACAACCCGGCCCTCCGGCCGAGCCGATTCGCCCACGAAGAGCTCGAGGTGCCCAACGCCTCGGTGATCGACTGGTACGACGAGCACGGACGCACGATGTCGCAGCAGCAGTGGACGGACCCCTCCCACCGCACTCTGCAGTACGACGCCGAGGCGACCCCCGACGAAGAGGCGGCCAACCGCATCCTCCTCATCGTGCACGGCAGCGAGACCCCCACCGAGGCGACGCTGCCGGTGGTGGAGGGCGTCACCCGCTACGTCTCGCTCTGGTCGAGCGTCGACGACGTGCCCGACACCCGCGAGAGCGTGCACCTGCCGGGCGAGACCGTCGCGCTCCCCGGCACCTGCCTGCACCTGTTCCGGGCCGAGTGAGCGGGGCGGCGACGGCGCGGAGGGTGCCCTCCGAGCAGGTCGCGCGATAGGTTCGCATCGTGGCAACGACGACTCGCACCGATCCCGCCGCCCGCTGGCGCAGCGCCGACGCGATCCCCCTCCGCCCCCTCGATGCACCGGCCTCGCCCGCCGGCACGCGCACGTCCCGCATCCCGCTGACGGCGCTGCATCCCGCCACTCCAGGCGACGTGTTCCCCCCGAAGGCGTATGCCGGCGAAGTCGTGCCGTTCCGTGCCACGGCGTTCCGCGAGGGCCACGACCGCATCGGGGTGCAGCTGCGGCTCACCTCCCCGTCCGGCGACGTCTCGCTGCACCGCCTGTCGCCCCTCGACGACGGCTTCGACCACTGGCAGAGCGAGGTCGCCCTCCTGGAGGAGGGATGCTGGAGCTTCCGGTTCGAGTCGTTCGCCGACGACTTCGCCACGTGGGAGCACGCCGCGGCGGTCAAGATCGCCGCGGGAGTCGATGCTCCCCTCATGCGCGAGATGGGGGCACTGCTGTTCGATCGGGCAGGCACCGAGAAGTCGCGCCCGATCGCGGAGCGCCGTGAGCTGGCCGCCGCCGCGGAGCGGCTGCGCGATCCCGCCGTCGACGACGACGCCGCGCTGAGCGTGGTCGGGAGCCCCGCGATCGCCGCGTTCTTCCGCCGCCGCCCCGTGATGTCGCTCGCCTCGGCCGGAGCCGACCGCGTCATCCGGGTCGAGCGCACCCGCGCGGGTGTCGGCGCGTGGTACGAGTTCTTCCCGCGCTCCGAGGGTGCCAGGCGCCTCCGAGACGGATCCATCAAGAGCGGCACCTTCCGCACCGCGATCAAGCGGCTGCCGGCAGTCGCCCAGATGGGCTTCGACGTGCTCTATCTGCCGCCCATCCACCCGATCGGCCGCATCAACCGCAAGGGACCCAACAACACGCTCGACGCCGGCCCGGCCGACCCGGGGTCGCCGTGGGCCATCGGCGCCGCCGAGGGCGGGCACGACACCGTGCACCCCGACCTCGGCACCCTCGCCGACTTCCGCGCGTTCGTTCGCGCCGCCGCCGCCGAAGGCATCGAGATCGCCCTCGACTTCGCCCTGCAGGCAGCCCCCGACCACCCGTGGGTGGCACAGCATCCGGAGTGGTTCACGACGCTTCCCGACGGCACCATCGCCTTCGCCGAGAACCCGCCGAAGAAGTATCAGGACATCTATCCGATCAACTTCGACAACGACCCGGAGGGCATCAGGACCGAGGCGCTGCGGATCCTCGAGCACTGGATCGCACAGGGCGTGCGCATCTTCCGTGTCGACAACCCGCACACCAAGCCCCTGCAGTTCTGGGAGTGGCTGATCGCGGCGGTGACCGCCGCGCACCCGGAGGTCGTCTTCCTCGCCGAGGCCTTCACGCGCCCCGCGCCGATGCAGGGCCTGGCGATGGCCGGATTCCAGCAGAGCTACTCCTATTTCACGTGGCGCAACACGAAGGAGGAGCTCGAGGAGTTCCTCACCTCGGTGTCCACCGAGACCGCCGACTTCATGCGGCCCAACCTGTTCGTGAACACCCCCGACATCCTCACCGAGTACCTGCAGTACGGAGGGCGCGCCGCCTACCGCATCCGCGCCGCCGTCGCCGCCACGGCCGCGCCGTCGTACGGCGTGTACGCCGGCTACGAGCTCTACGAGAACGTCGCGCGCCCGGGCGCCGAAGAGAACATCGACAACGAGAAGTACGAATACAAGCTGCGTGACTGGGCGGGCGCCCTCGCCCGCGGGGACTCGCTGGCCCCCTACCTCACCCGCCTCAACGAGATCCGTCGCGCCCACCCCGCACTCGGGCAGCTGCGCAACTTCTCGGCGCACTGGAGCGATGACGACGCCATCCTGGTGTACTCCAAGCACCTCGACGCCGCGGTGTCGCAGACCGGTCGCGCCGACACGATCATCGTGGTCGCCAACGTCGACCCGCACTCGGTGCGCCAGACGATGGTGCACCTCGACACCCGCATCTGGGGCGTCACGCCGGGCGACCCGTTCGAGGTGCACGAGCTCGTCACCGACCAGCACTGGACCTGGTCGGATCACAACTTCGTCCGGCTCGACGCGTTCAGCGAGCCGGTGCACATCCTCCACGTGAAGGGCACCCGATGACCGCGATCGACGACCATATCCTCAACGCCGTCTCCTCGGGTTCGTACTACGCACCGCACGACGTGCTCGGCATCCATGAGGGCAGGGATGCCGCCGGCGCGTCGGTCTGGACGGTGCGCGCCCGCCGGCCGCTGGCCACGAGCGTCACCGCCGTCTTCGCCGACGGCGAGGAGGTCGCGCTGCACCACCTCGCCTACGGAATCTGGGAGGGCGTGCACACCGGCAGCCCCGGCGCCTACCAGCTCGTGACCGCATACGACGGGGCGCCCGATTTCGTCGCCGACGACCCGTACCGGCACACGCCGGTGATCGGCGAGCTCGACATCCACCTCATCCGCGAAGGCAGGCACGAAGAGCTCTGGCGGGCGCTCGGCGCGCATCTGCGCGACCACGGCGGCTCGCGGGGCGTCGCGTTCGCCGTCTGGGCGCCCAACGCCCAGGCGGTGCGCGTGGTGGGCGAGTTCAACACGTGGGACGGCAAGGGCCACGCGATGCGCTCGATGGGCTCCAGCGGCGTGTGGGAGCTGTTCGTCCCCGGGCTGGGTGCGGGCTCGACCTACAAGTTCGAGATCCTCACGCGCGACGGACGCTGGATCCTCAAGGCCGACCCCCTCGCCCGTGCCGCCGAGGTGCCGCCGGCGACGGCATCCGTCGTCACCGAGTCGACGTACGAGTGGAGCGACGGCGCGTGGATGGCCAGAAGGGCGTCCTCGCAGCCGGTGTCCGAGCCGATGTCGGCCTACGAGGTGCACCTGGGGTCGTGGCGTCAAGGGCTGTCGTACCGCGATGCCGCCGACCAGCTCATCGACTACGTGGGTGCGCAGGGCTTCACCCACATCGAGTTCCTGCCGCTGGCGGAGCACCCCTTCGGCGGTTCGTGGGGCTACCAGGTCAGCGGCTACTACGCGCCCACGAGCCGGTTCGGCCACCCCGACGACCTGCGCTACCTCATCGACCGCCTCCACCAGGCCGGCATCGGCGTGATCATGGACTGGGTGCCCGGGCACTTCCCCAAAGACGCGTTCGCGCTGGCCCGCTTCGACGGCGAAGCGCTGTACGAGCACCCCGACCCCCGCCGCGGCGAGCACAAGGACTGGGGCACCCTCATCTTCGACTACGGCCGCTCGGAGGTGCGCAACTTCCTCGTGGCGAACGCGCTCTACTGGTTCGAGGAGTTCCACGTCGACGGCCTGCGCGTCGACGCCGTCGCCTCGATGCTGTACCTCGACTACTCGCGCGAGCCCGGCGAGTGGGAGCCGAACGTGCACGGAGGGCGCGAGAACCTCGAGGCGATCGGGTTCCTCCAGGAGGTCAACGCGACCGCTTACAAGCGCTATCCGGGTGTCGCGATGATCGCCGAGGAGTCGACGAGCTTCCCCGGGGTCACCGCACCCACCGACCACGGCGGACTCGGCTTCGGGTTCAAGTGGAACATGGGCTGGATGAACGACTCTCTCGAGTACATCAAGCGCGACCCGATGTACCGCTCGTACCACGAGGGCGAGCTGTCGTTCTCGTTCGTCTACGCCTTCAGCGAGAACTTCGTGCTGCCCATCAGCCACGACGAGGTCGTGCACGGAAAGGGGAGCCTGTTCGGACGGATGCCGGGAGACCACTGGCAGAAGCTCGCCAACATGCGCGCCTTCCTGGCCTACATGTGGGGACACCCCGGAAAGCAGCTGCTGTTCATGGGGCAGGAGTTCGGGCAGATGTCGGAGTGGTCCGAGGCCAGGTCGCTGGACTGGTGGACCCTCGACCAGCCCGCGCACGCGCAGCTGCAGGGCTTCGTCGCCGCACTGAACCGCACCTATCGCGACCACTCCGCGCTGTGGGCGCGCGACCACGACGGCGAGGCGTTCTCGCGGCTGGGGGCGCCCAGCTGGAACCCCAACGTGCTCGCCTTCGCCCGCCGCGACTGGCACGGCAACACCGTCGCGGTGGTGTGCAACTTCTCGGGCGCTCCGATCGACGCGTACGAGCTCGATCTGCCGGAGCAGGGCGTATGGCACGAGGTGCTCAACACCGATGCGCAGGCCTACGGCGGTTCAGGCGTCGGCAACCTCGGCACGGTCACCGCCGGCGCGGGCGGACGCGCGCGCATGGTGCTGCCGCCGCTGGGCGTGCTCTGGCTGCGGCACGAGAAGTAGCGAGATCAGAACAGGAGCGAGGCCAGCCGGCCGCGTGCGCGGATGACGCGCGGATCGGCGTCGCCGATGAGCCCGAACAGCTCGAGCAGTCGCTCGCGCACCGGGGCGCGGTCGTCGCTCGGCAGCGCCGCGAACAGATCGAGCAGCCGGCCGAACGCATCGTCGACATGCCCGCCGGCGACGTCGAGGTCGGCGGCGGCCAACTGGGCGGGCACCGACAGCGGCTCGGCCGCGGCGGCCGCGCGCACCTCGTGCAGGTCGAGTCCCTGCACCCGCTCCAGCATGCGCACCTGGCCGAGCCCTGCGCGGGCCTCCTCGTCGCGGGGGTTCTCCACGAGGGCCTTCTCGTAAGCGGTGACCGCCGCCGCGTAGTCGCCCGCCTCGATCGCGGCGAACGCCTCGGCGTGCAGCGGAGGAAGGGGCGCGGGGGCCTCGGCATCGTCGGCCGGTGCGGCGTCGCCGACCGGCACCGTGCCGGTGATGCCGTTCTGCGCCGCGACCTCCAGCAGCTGGGCGAACACGTCGCGCACCTGCTGCTCGGGCACCGCGCCGGTGAACATCGGAACCGGCTGTCCTGCCAGAAGCGCCACCACGAGCGGGATCGACTGGGCACGGAAGCTCTGGGCGAGCTGCGGGTTCGCGTCGACGTCGACCTTGGCCAGCACGACCCGGCCGGCCAGCTCGTTCACGACCTTCTCGAGGATCGGCGAGAGCTGCTTGCACGGCCCGCACCACTCGGCCCACAGGTCGACCACGACCGGCACGCTGCGCGACAGCTCGAGCACCTGCGCGAAGGTCGCGTCGGTGACGTCGACCACGAGCGAGGGTGCGCCGGCCGGCCGGTCGCCCGACGCACCGGGAGCAGCCGCCGCCGGTCGGTTGCGCAGTGCGGACAGGTCGACGGCACCTCGCAGTGCGGCCCCGTTGAGTGCATTGCTCACTTGTCGATCACCTTTGCTCCGAGGATGTCGCTGGAATAGCCCAGCAGCTGGATCTTCTCGTTCGAGCCCTGACCCGGCACATAGAAGAACAGCTGATCGCTGAAGGTCGTCGTGAAGCCGGTGGCCGACTGCGTCTTGCCGGCGAGAGTGGCCACCGTGGGGTTCTTCGGCAGCTTGATGACGGCGGCACTGTCGGTGGGCTTGGCGATGTCGGTCTCGTGGGTGGTCACCGCGACGATCGCTCCGCTTTCCAGCGTCGCCAGCGACACGGGGCTCTCGGGCCCGGCCGCCGACGAGAAGCTCAGCTTTCCGGTGTCTTCGCCGGTCTTCTCGAAGTCTTCGAGGCGCTGCGCGCGGTCTTCGGCGACACTCTGGCGGAACATGTCGGTGTCGGCGTCGAACAGGCCGTAGTACTCGCTCTTCTCGCCCTTGGTGAGGATGTCGGCGTACGCGCCGGCGACGTCCTGCGGCGCCAGCAGCAGGAACGACGAGTCGGGCGGCACAGCGCTCGCCCCGACGTACTCGGGCGCCAGCGCCGGCATCTCGGTGGCGGCCTCGAGGTTCGCGCTGTAGACGAGCTTGTAGTTCGACCACGGGTCGTCTTGAGTGAGCATCATGATGTTGGCCGTCTTGGCCTCGGCGTCGTTGACGACCGCCATGAAGGTGCGCGGCCACGCGTCGTACGCCTGCGGCAGCAGGATCTCGACCGGTTTGGTCGGAATGGCCGCGGGGGCGTCGTAGTCGTCGATCTCGTCGCGCAGCGTGTAGTTGGTCTTGCGCACCGCGAGCACCGCTCCCCCTGCCCGCTCTGCGAGCTGGGAGGCATCCATCGCCTCGTCGGCCGCGGCGATGGTCTCCGAGACCTCCTGCAGGATGCGGCTCGCCTGAGCTTGTGTGACCGCCGGCGCCTGCTGGCCCTCCGGCACGAGGGTCGTGGTGGGCGTCGCAGTGGGGGTGCTGCCGAACTGCGGCCACGCGTCGGCCGAGCAGCCGGACAGGGCCAGTGCCGAGACCAGCGCGATCGGGACGAGCGCGAACGGCCGCTTGCCGCCGGTGATCGCGCGGCCGCGCCGCGTCGCACTGATGACGCCCTTGTCGGCCTGCTCGACGCTCAGGTCGATGGGCTCGGTGACCGGCACCGGCAGGCCCTTGCGGCGCGGCCCGCGCGAGCGGCGCACGTGGCGGATGCCGAGGATGTACAGGAACACGCCGAGCGCCATGAGGATGCCGCCCAGCACGATGAGGGGTCCGGCCCAGGGCGTCGGGTTCGCGATCGGCCAGGTGATCGTGATGTCGGTGGGTGCGGCCGCCGTGCCGTC
This sequence comes from Microbacterium fluvii, assembly GCF_025515205.1. GTDB lineage: Bacteria > Actinomycetota > Actinomycetes > Actinomycetales > Microbacteriaceae > Microbacterium > Microbacterium fluvii. Next base: position 1,740,239 of record NZ_JAOPFX010000001.1, read on the forward strand.
GGTCGCGATGAGCAGGCTCATGTCGGTCGGCAGCTGCAGCGGCGCGATGAGCACGTCGTCCTGCTGGAACTCGTCGAGCCACAGGTCCGAGCCGACCGGGTCGCGACCCTGCGCCTGGGCGGCCTCATCCGTCGGCGCGGCCGACTCCTCGCCGGCGGCGTCGGTCGACTCGGGCGCGGGGGCGGTCACGAGGGCGGAAGCGAGCGTGCCGTCGGCACCCGCCGTGACGGCGGTGTAGTCGGAGTCCGCCAGCCAGGCCTGCACGTCGGCGGTGCGCCCGTAGGCGGCGAAGATGGTGCCCTCGCCCTGCGCCCGCAGCGTCTGAGCTCCCGGAACGGCATTGAGCGCCGCGCCGTCGATCAGCACGAACGGCGTGCCCTCTTCGACGGCGACCGCGGCGGTCGTCTCGGTGTCGCCCTGGAACACGGTGCGCTGGGCGATGCCCGCCCCGATCAGCAGCGCGGCGAGCACGAAGGCGGCGACCGCCCAAACGAAACGCACGGATTTCACCTCTTCCCGGCCCGCTCGCGCTCCGGCGGCCCGTCGACTCGACGTTCCAGACTAGCGAACCACGGCTGAAAGTCCCCAGAGAGCAGCCGAGGTGCGCCTATTCTGGCCAGACCGGCCGACCGTCAGGAGTGCTCATGAAGATCTACAACCCGTTCCGGGTGGCGTTCGTGGCGACCCTCGGCGTGGGACTCGGCCTGCTGCTGATCGGCAGCGTGCAGACGCTGTCGACGATCCTGCTCTACGTCGGCACGGCGCTGTTCCTGTCGTTGGGCCTCGAGCCCGTCGTGTCGTGGCTGGAACGGCGACGGCTCCCCCGCTGGGCGGCCGTGCTCATCACGATCCTCGCCCTTCTCGGGCTGTTCGCGGGGATCATCCTCATGGTCGTGCCGATCATCGTCGGGCAGATCTCGCAGCTCGTGGGTCAGATCCAGGACCTCGTCGACTCCGGCTCATGGGATCCGATCGGCACCATCAAGTCGTGGCTGCACTCCACCTTCCCCGCCCTCAACGTCGACCAGGTCTTCGAGTACCTCGAGGAGTGGTACTCGTCCATCGACTTCGGGCAGGTCGGCGAGACCGTCGGCAGCAGCATCATCGCCATCGGCGGTGCCCTGATCGCGGGGTTCACCGGCGCGTTCATCGTGCTGATCCTGACCATCTACTTCACGGCATCCACCCCGTCGCTCAAGGCGGCGGTCTACCAGCTCGTTCCGGCCTCCAAGCGTGCACGGTTCATCGACCTCGCCGAGCAGATCACCGACTCGGTCGGCCACTACGTGATCGGCCAGCTCACCCTCGGCGCGATCAACGGCATCCTCAGTGCGATCTTCCTCACGATCATCGGGGCGCCGTTCCCCGCCGTCCTCGCCGTCATCGCGTTCTTCTTCTCGATCATCCCCCTGGTGGGAACGCTCACCGGCTCGATCATCATCGTGCTGACGTGCTTCATCCCGCCGGGCGGCCCGACGACGGCCCTGATCGCGGCGATCTACTACCTGATCTACATGCAGATCGAGGCCTACATCATCTCGCCGCGCATCATGAACCGCGCCGTGTCGGTGCCAGGCGCCGTCGTCGTGATCGCCGCCCTCGCCGGTGGCGCGCTGCTGGGCCTGCTCGGCGCACTCGTGGCGATCCCGGTGGCCGCCAGCATCCTCATCATCTATCGCCAGGTGATCATCCCGCGGCAGAACGAGAGGTAGCGCGTCAGCGCACCTGCGATCCGTCGCCGTGCCATTCGGTCGGCAGCGGCAGCGCGTCGGGGTTGACGGCCGCGACGATCTCGGTGAGCACGCGCCTGGTCTGGGTCTCGCCCACCCACAGATGCTTGCCGCCCTCGACGGCGATCAGCACCGCCTCGGGGATGGCCGAGAAGCGCTCCGCGGCCTCGGCGGGGCGCAGGTAGTCGTCGAACTCGGGCACGAGCGCGATCACGCGACGCGCGTCGCCCGCCCATGCGGCGACCTCGTCGGCCGTGGCCCGGTGCAGCGGCGGCGAGAGCAGCACGACGCCTTCGACGTCGTGGTCCCTGCCGTACTTCAGCGCCAGCTCGGTGCCGAACGACCATCCCACCAGCCAGGGGCGGGGAAGCCCCGCCTCCCGCACGAAGTCCATCGCGGCGGCGACGTCGAAGGCCTCCGCCCTGCCGCCGTCGAAGGCACCGTCGCTCGTGCCCCGCGGAGACGTCGTGCCGCGCGTGTTGAAGCGCAGCACGGCCAGGTCTGCGAGGGCGGGCAGGCGCCCGGCGGCCTTGCGCAGGATGTGCGAATCCATGAAGCCGCCCGCCGTGGGCAGCGGATGCAGCGTCACGAGCGTCGCGACGGGGTCGCGCTCGAGGGGCAGGGCTAGTTCGCCGACGAGGGTCAGCCCGTCGAGCGTGTGCAGTTCGATGTCTTCCCGGCGGGCGGGAAGGGCGAGGGGTCCTCGGATCTCCATGTCAGGCGATGCTCCAGCAGTGTGTGTGCCAATGGCGGCGGGCGGCGAGGTCTGCGGCGTCGCCGAGCACGCCGTCGGAGCGCCACGCGACGATGTGCGCGACACCTGCCGCGACGGTGCGCCCGCATCCGGGGCAGGTGTACTCCTTGACGGCCTGCGCGGCACTGACCGGCTGCACGGTCCAGGCGACGCCGCGTCGCGTCTCGGTGCGCTTCCAGCCCGCCAGCATCCGCTCGAACGAGTCGTCACCTCCCGGCGTCTGCCGACGCCGGTTCGCCCGCGGCATGGATCAGTACCAGCCGGCGCTCTGCGAGTGGCTCCACGCGCCGCAGGGCGTGCCGTAGCGACCCGAGATGTAGCCCAGGCCCCACTTGATCTGGGTCGCGGGATTGGTCGCCCAGTCGGCGCCGGCCGACGCCATCTTGCTGCCGGGGAGAGCCTGCGGGATGCCATAGGCACCGCTGCCGGAGTTGTAGGCGTTGACCCGCCAGCCCGACTCCTTCTTCCACAGCGCGACGAGGCAGTCGTAGTCCGCATCGTCCCAGCCGCGGGCGATCACCATGTCGTACGCGATCGCCTGCGCGCTGCCGGGGTCGGGCGCGACGGCGGGGGGCGCCCAGCCGGTCGTGGCCGTCGTCGTGGTCGCGGCGACGGCGGTGGGAGTGGGCGTCGGGGTCGGCTTGACGTAGACGGAGTAGCCGGCCCGATCGAGGTCGGTCGGCTCAGCCTCGGCCGCGGGGTCGCCCTCCATCGACTGGGCGTCGTCGATCGTGCTGGCGTACAGCGTCACGGCCGCGTCGTCAGGTGCGGCGTCGGCGAGAGCCATGCCGGTGGGGCCGACCGATGCCGCCACGAACCCCATCGCCGCGAGCGCCGCGAAGACCCCGAGCACCCCGCGACGGCGCGACCAGCGCGCCGTGCGTGGGGGTGACGGATGCCGTCGCGACACCGCCGTCGGGGGCATCGGCGTCGCGAGATCGGCGCGCTGGGCGCGCCGCGAGGTCATCTCGTTGCCTGAAGTCACAGTCGTCCGAGTCTACCGACGCCATGCTGAACGCGCCATCCGAGTGAACGCATCCTCATGAGACGGCGAGCATGACCTCGATCACGGCATCGAGCAGAGCGTCGACCTGCGCCTCTCGATATCCGCGGCGCTGCATGCGGAAGGCGACCGCACGCACCTGCTCGAGCGTCACGGCGTCGCCGGTCTCGAGGTAGCGTGCGATCTTGTCCGTGACGAGGTCGACCTCGTCGCGGCGATAGCCGTAATGCAGGACGCCGACGCGGTCGAACCGCTCCCCCGCCGGGCGGCTCACCCTGTCCAGGATCTCCTGCGCGCTCGTGCGGGCCTGATCCACCCACTCGTGCGCACCCGAGACGGCCAGAGCACTGTCGCGCTCCCGCGCGGCGAAGGCGTCTTCGATGCGCCCGAGTGCGGCATCCACGGGGGCGACCTGGTACCCGTGGCGGCGCAGCGGAAAGGCGGCCTGACGCACCTCGACGGCCGTCAACGAGCCGTCGGCCCGTTCGAACGCCTCGCGCGCGCGCTCGAGGAAGGCGTCGACCGCGGCCCGGTCGTAGCCCTTCTCGCGCCCCCGCACCTCGGGGAACACACTCGTGGGGGCATCAGGGGTGATCGTCATATCGTCGCCATAGGTGAGAGCAGGTAGTACAGCGCGAGCGCGCTGATCGTGGAAGGGAGGATCGAGTCGAGCCGGTCGAGGACGCCGCCGTGGCCGGGCAGCCACGAGCTCATGTCCTTGATGCCGAGGTCGCGCTTGATCATCGACTCGCCGAGGTCGCCCGCGGTGGCCGTGAGCAGCACGGCTGCGCCGAACACCAGGCCCGCCCACCAGGGCAGACCCAGCATGAACAGAGCCAGCAGCACGCCCGCCGCGAGCGCCGCAGCGGCGGCGCCGGCGAAGCCCTCCCAGGTCTTGTTGGGGCTGATCCGCGGCGCCATCGGGTGCCGGCCGAAGGCGAGCCCCGACGCGTAGGCGCCGGTGTCGGAGACGACCGCGACGATGATGAACCCCAGCACCCACCACTCGCCGTGGTCCTGTCGGAGAAGGACCAGGCACAGGCTCGCCAGGAACGGCACGTACAGCTGCAGGAGCGAGCCGGCCAGCACGTCGTCGAGCACGGCGCCGTAGGTGCGGCCGTCGGCGGCGATCATCTGGGCCACCAGACGCCAGACGATCACGAGCGCCACCGCGACGAAGACGACGACCCAGTGCAGCCCGACATCGGCGAAGTAGCCCGAGAGGGTCAGGGCGACGCCGGCCACCAGCTGCGGCACGATGTCGATGCGGCGGCCAGAGGCCGTCAGCGCCCGCGAGAGCTCGAAGATGCCCAGCACTGCCGCAGCCAGGGCGAACAGGATGAACGCCTGCTTGAAGAACAGCAGCGACGCCAGCAGCACCAGCCCGATCGCCGCGCCGATCGCGATCGCCTTGAGCAGATCACGCCCGGTGCGCTTGTTGATGCGGTCGTTGACCTCTTCGAACTCGGCGCGGGCGTGCGCGACCTGCGACTCGAACTCCGCGCGCGCGTGCGCGACCTGCGACTCGAACTCCTCGCGCGCCGCCCGCCGATGCGACGGCGCCTCCGCACTGTCGCCGGAGGGCGCGACGGAGTGCCGATCGACGCCTCTGCGCCTGAGCGGCGGGTCGCTCTCGGCGGCCTCGTCGCGCGATCCACCCGCGTCGGTCATGGCGGTCTCGTCAGACCTCGAGCAGCTCTGCTTCTTTGCGCTTGAGCGCCTCGTCGATCCCGTCGACGTGCGACCGCGTCAGCGCGTCCAGCTCCTTCTCGGCACGGGCGAGGTCGTCATCGCTGACCTCCCCCTTCAGTGCGTCGAGGTCGTCCTTCGCCTTGCGGCGGATCCCTCGGACGTGCACCTTGGCGTCTTCGCCCTTGGAGCGCACGAGCTTGACGTACTCCTTGCGCCGCTCCTCGGTCAGCTCGGGAAGCGTCACCCGCACGAGGTTGCCGTCGTTGGTCGGGTTCGCGCCGAGGTTCGGCGTGCTGCGGATCGCGTCTTCGATCGCCTTGAGGGCGGACTTGTCGTAGGGCGTGATCACGACGGTGCGCGCCTCGGGGTTGTTCAGCGACGCGAGCTGGGCGAGCGGGGTCGGCGTGCCGTAGTAGTCGACCAGGATCTTCTGGAACAGCTGCGGGTTGGCGCGTCCCGTTCGGACGGTCGCGAAGTCCTCCTTGGCGGCCTCGACGGCCCGATCCATACGCGAACCGGCATCAGCCAGAGCTTCGGCGATCACAGTGTCTCCCATCAGATATGACCAGAACAGCAAGTCTAGTCGGGGCGGTGCGGCTCAGACCGTGACGACGGTGCCGATGGACTCGCCCAGCAGCGCCCTGGTGACGTTGCCGGCCGGCTCCATGCCGAACACGCGCATGTCCATGCCGTTGTCCATGCACAGGCTGAACGCGGTCGAGTCGACCACCTTGAGGCCACGCTGCAGCGCATCCTGGTAGGTGATGCGGTCGATGCGGGTGGCCGAGGCATCCTTCTTGGGATCCGCCGTGTAGACGCCGTCGACGCCGTTCTTGGCGACGAGCACCTCGACGGCGTTGATCTCGAGGGCCCGCTGGGCGGCGACGGTGTCGGTGGAGAAGTACGGGAGCCCGGCGCCGGCGCCGAAGATGACGACGCGGCCCTTCTCCATGTGTCGCTCGGCGCGACGGGGGATGTAGGGCTCGGCGACCTGCGTCATCGAGATCGCCGACTGCACCCGGGTGGCCGCGCCCGCCTGCTCGAGGAAGTCCTGCAGGGCGAGGGCGTTCATGACCGTGCCCAGCATGCCCATGTAGTCTGCGCGACCGCGGTCCATGCCGCGCTGGCTCAGTTCGGCCCCGCGGAAGAAGTTGCCGCCGCCCACGACGATCGCGACCTCGACGCGGTCGACCGCCGCAGCGATCTCCCTGGCGATCTGACTGACGATGTCGGGGTTGACGCCCAACTGGCCTCCGCCGAACGCCTCTCCGGAGAGCTTGAGCAGAACGCGTCGGCGTCCCGTGGCCTCATCGATCACAGTGGGTTTCCTCTCGTCGCGTACAACTTATCGAAGCGGGCATGGAAAGGGCCCGCATCGACTCATCGATGCGGGCCCTTTCGAGGCGTTACGCCCCGACCTTGAAGCGGGCGAAGCCCGTCAGGGTGAGACCGGCGTCCTTGGCGACCTGGGCCACGGACAGCTTGTTGTCCTTGGCGTAGTCCTGGTCGAGCAGCGACACCTGCTTGAAGAACGCGTTGACGCGTCCCTCGACGATCTTGGGCAGAGCCGCCTCGGGCTTGCCCTCGTTGCGGGAGATCTCGGTGACGATCTCGCGCTCCTTCTCGACCTCGGCCTCGGGCACCTCGTCGCGCGAGAGGTACGAGGGGTTGGCGAACGAGATGTGCTGCGCGAGGCTGCGCGCCGTCTCGGCGTCGTCGCCCGTGTAGGCCAGCACCACGCCGACCTGCGGGGGCAGGTCCTTGTTGGTGCGGTGCAGGTAGATCTCGAACTTGTCGCCGGTGAGCGTGCGCACGCGGCGGAGCTCGACCTTCTCGCCGATGATGGCGGCGTCGTCGGAGATCAGCTGCTCGACGGTCTTGCCGTCGACCTCGGCGGCGAGGGCTGCCTCGACGGAGTCGGCCGAGACCGCGGCGGCGGCGTCGGCGACCTTGTCGGCCAGCGCGATGAAGCGGTCGTTCTTCGCGACGAAGTCGGTCTCGCAGGCGAGCTCGATGAGCGTGACCTTGCCGTCGCCCTCACGGGCGGCGATCAGGCCCTCGCTGGTGGAACGGTCGGCGCGCTTGGCGTTGCCCTTCGCACCCTTCAGGCGCAGGATCTCGACGGCCTTCTCGACGTCGCCGTCGGCCTCTTCGAGAGCCTTCTTGGTGTCGACCATGCCCGTGCCGAGCTGCTCGCGCAGGGCCTTGATGTCGGCGATGGTGAAGTTTGCCATGTGTGGCGGCTCCTTGGATCGGATCTGGATGCCGGGGGCGCGGCGGGCGCCCCCGGCGAAAGGGTGTGTCTTACTCGGCGGTCTCGACGCCGGCTGCCTCGGCCTCGGCCTCGGCGACCTCGGCCGGAGCGTCGGTGGCCTCGGCGACCTTCTCGGTCGACGCCGACGACTGCTCGGGGGCGCCCTGCTCGAGGAGCTCGCGCTCCCAGTCGGCCAGCGGCTCGGCCTCGGCCGACTCGTCGGTCGGGTTGTGACGCTGGATCAGGCCCTCGGCGGCAGCATCCGCGATGATGCGCGTGAGCAGGCTCACCGAGCGGATCGCGTCGTCGTTGCCCGGGATCGGGTACTGGAACTCGTCGGGGTCGGCGTTGGTGTCGAGGATGCCGATGACGGGGATGCCGAGCTTCTTGGCCTCGTCGATGGCGAGGTGCTCGCGCTTGGCGTCGACGACCCAGATGGCCGACGGCGTCTTCTGCATGTTGCGGATGCCGCCCAGCGACTTGTGCAGCTTGTCGAGCTCGCGCTTCTTGAGCAGCAGCTCCTTCTTGGTGAAGCCGCTCTCGGCCGGGTTCTCGTAGTCGAGCTCCTCGAGCTCCTTCATGCGCGCGAGGCGCTTGGAGACCGTCTGGAAGTTGGTGAGGAGGCCACCGAGCCAGCGCTGGTTGACGTAGGGCTGGCCGACGCGGGTCGCCTGCTCGGCGAGCACTTCCTGGGCCTGCTTCTTGGTGCCGACGAAGAGGATGGTGCCGCCGTGGGCGACCGTCTCCTTGACGAACTCGTACGCCTTGTCGATGTACGACAGCGACTGCTGGAGGTCGATGATGTGGATGCCGCTGCGCTCGGTGAGGATGAAGCGCTTGACCTTCGGGTTCCACCGGCGGGTCTGGTGTCCGAAGTGAACGCCGCTGTCGAGCAGCTGGCGGATGGTGACGACGGCCATGGCCGTTCTCCTGTTCTCGGCGCGATGCGCCGCTTGCGGTTGTTCCGCCGGACGGTTCCGGCGAGCCTGGTGCCCGACACACTCCCGCCTCGAGAAGAGGACCGATGGGAGGATGTGCCGCGGATCCGGAGGATCGCTGCGGGCACGCGTAGTCACCCCGAAGTCGAGGTGCGGTCTCCAGTGTATCAGCAGGCGCCTCCTCCCCGCTGTGCGCGCAGCGGCGAACCGTCCACAATCCGGGTCGCGGTGCGCCCCGGCGCACGGCACCCGCGGCAGGCTGGGCGGATGCTGCTGCGCTGGGGTCTGATCGGAGCGCTCGTGATGGCGCTCGCGGCCCCACCAGCGGCACCGGGCTGGCAGTGGCCGGTGTCGCCCGTGGCGGCCGTCCGCGAGTACGTCGCGCCCGCCCACGCCTACGCTCCCGGGCACCGCGGCATCGATCTGCGGGTGGGCGCCGGGGAGCCGGTGCACGCTCCGGCGGCCGGCGTCGTCGCGTTCGCCGGCCAGGTCGCCGGGCGCCCCGTCGTGACGATCGACCACGGCGGGGGTCTGGTCACCACGCTCGAGCCGGTGCGCACCGATCTCGCCGTGGGCGCGGCGGTCGCGCAGGGCGCCGTGGTGGGCCTGCTCGCCGAAGGCGGCCACGCGGCCGCCGGCGACCTGCACTTCGGCGTGCGCCGTGACGGCGCCTACATCAACCCGCGGCTGCTGCTCGGAGGCGTTGCACGGGCGGTGCTGCTGCCGTGCTGCTAGCTGCCGGACTCGTAGACGTTCGCGTTGCCGTTGTCGAAGACGTGCGGCAGGTGCAGCGCCTCGATGCTGTTCTCGTTGCCGTTCACGGTGAGGGTCTCGATGGTGCCCGCCGCGTCGATCTCGTTGCGGTCGCCGCTGATCGTCGCCGAGCCGATGGCCCCGGCATCCACGTCGTTGTCCTGCCCGGCGATCGTGAGCGTCTCGACGTCGGCGGCGTCGATCTCGTTGCGGTCGCCGCTGACGGCGAGGGCTCCGACCTCGGCGCCGCTGAGGTCGACCTCGATGTCGGCGCCGCTGAGGGTCACCTGCGGGCAATCGCCGGTGATGACATAGGCGGCCCCGCCGGAGAGGGCGAGCTCGTCTCCCCCGCAGTCCTGGTCCGCGTCGACGGGATCGGCCGCCGAGGACTCAGACGCCGGCGTCGAGGCCGCGACGGGGGTCTCCGGTGCGCCGGGGCGCACGGTGGTGATCGGGTCGGCACTCGCGACGCATCCGGCCAGCGCGAGTCCGAGCACCAGCAGCAGGGTCGGGGCGGCGATGCGGGGGCTCATGCGCCCCACGGTACGCGGCTCAGGCGCGCGGATGGGCGAGGCGGTAGGTCGCGGCGAGTCGCTCGCTGGAGACGTGGGTGTAGATCTGGGTCGTCCCCAGGCTCGCGTGCCCCAGCAGCTCCTGCACCGTTCTGAGGTCTGCGCCGCCGTCGAGCAGGTGGGTCGCGGCCGAGTGGCGCAGCGCGTGCGGCCCCGCCGTGCCGCCCACGAGCGGCCCGACGGCGCGTGCGACGACGTCGTAGACTGCGCGGGGCCCGATCGGGCCTCCCCTGGCACCGAGGAACAGCGCGGAGCCGGCCGTGTCGGCGCGCGCCGAGAGGGCCGGGCGCGCCCGCACCAGGTAGGCGTCGAGGGCGGCGGCCGCCGGAGCGCCGAAGGGCACGACGCGCTCCTTCGCGCCCTTGCCGAGCACGCGCACGGTGCGCCGGTCGTGGTCGATGTCGTCGAGCCCCAGCCCGCACAGCTCGGCGACCCGCACGCCGCAGCCGTAGAGCAGTTCGAGCATCGCGTGGTCGCGCAGCGCCAGCGGGTCGCCCGCAGCGGCCTGCTCGCGCAGTCCGTCGAGCAGACCCGCCAGCGCCGGGGCCGCCGCGACGCGCGGCAGGTGGCGTCCGCGCTTGGGCGTGGTCAGCCGCAGCGCGGGGTCGCCGTCGAGGTGACCCTCCTCGAGCGCCCACGCGAAGAATCCGCGCGCCGCCGCCGTGCGCCGAGCGATCGTCGATCGCGCATCACCGCGCTTGGTGGCCGCCCACAGCCATTCGCGCAGCACCTCGATGTCGACCGTCGACAGCTCGGGGTCGCCGGTCGCCGCCGCCAGATCGGCGAGATCCCCCCGGTAGGCGCGCACCGTCGCCGGCGACAGCCGGCGCACCTGTGCGAGCCCGCGCAGGTACGACTCGGCGGCGTCGGTGATCCTCACCCTGCCAGCATGCCCCCCGCACCGCCGCCGCGGCGGCACCGTCGACGCGCGCCGTGCCTCCTCCCCAGCGAGCGCGGACCGCCGATCGGTCCACGGATGCGGTCGGCGCCCGCACCCGCATGCCGCGCGCACGCGAGCATGCCGTCATGGCGCACAAGGACATCCTGGGGCGAGCGGGCGAAGACCGCGCAGCCGACCACCTCCGCTCGATCGGCTTCGACATCGTCGCGCGCAACTGGCGGTGCCGGCTCGGCGAGATCGACATCATCGCGCTCGACGGCGACGACCTGGTCGTGATCGAGGTCAAGACGCGGCGCGGCGTCGGCTTCGGGCATCCGTTCGAGGCGATCGACCCTCGGAAGCGCCGCCGGCTCTGGCGGCTCGCGATGGCGTGGATGCGCGAGCACCCCAATGCGGCGCGCGGTCGCCGCCTGCGCTTCGACGCCGTCGGCATCATCGGCGAGGTGCCGGCGCTCGCCCCCGTCGAGCACCTGCGCGATCTGGAGATCGCGTGAGCGTCGCGCGCACGTGGTCGGTGGCGCTCGCCGGCGTCGAGGGCACGATGGTCGAGGTCGAGGCGTCGCAGTCGAACGCGACCCCCGAGCTGCGCATCATCGGCCTGCCCGACAAGGCGCTCGGCGAGGCCGGCCACCGCGTGCGCAGCGCCTGCGCCAACCGCGGGCTGCCGCTGCCCCGCCGCAAGGTCACCATCAACCTGTCGCCGGCGAGTCTGCCCAAGCAGGGCTCGGCGTTCGATCTCGCGATCGCGATCGCCGCGGTGGCCACGGAGCTCACGATGGCCGCCGAGCGGCTGGCCGAGACGGTGCACCTGGGCGAACTCGGCCTCGACGGGCGCCTCCGCGCCGTGCCAGGTGTGCTGCCGGCCGTGGTCGCCGCGGCCGCGGCCGGATTCCGCCGCGTCGTCGTGCCGGTGGCGAACGTCGCCGAGGCGGAACTCGTGGCGGGCATCGAGGTGCAGGGGGCGGCGACCCTCAGCGAGGTCGCGCGCAGCCACGGCGCGATCGTCGACGTAGATGAACCGCCTGCCGCCCCCGAGGCGGCGCCCGACGAGCCCGCGCCGCCGCCGCCGCCCGACCTCGCCGAGGTCATCGGGCAGCGCGAGGCGGTCGAGGCGCTCGTGACCGCCGCCGCCGGCGGCCACCACCTGCTCATGTGCGGGCCGCCGGGGGCGGGCAAGACGATGCTCGCGCAGCGCCTCCCCGGCATCCTCCCCGACCTCGACGATGCGGCCGCGCTGACGGCGGCCTCCATCCGATCGCTGACGGGGGTGCCGGTCACCTCTCTCGAGCGCACGCCTCCGTTCGAGGCACCGCACCACTCGGCGAGCATCGCCGCGCTCGTGGGCGGAGGCAGCCGCGGCGTGCGGCCGGGGGCGATCGTGCGCGCCAGCGAAGGCGTGCTGTTCCTCGACGAAGCAGGCGAATTCGCCGCGAGCGCCCTCGATGCGCTCCGCCAGCCGCTCGAGAGCGGCCGCATCGTCATCCACCGTGCGGCCGGCACGGCCGCCTTCCCCGCCAGGTTCCAGCTCGTGCTCGCCACCAACCCCTGCCCGTGCGGCAATCACGGCATCCGCGGCGCGGTCTGCGAATGCCCGCCGGCGGCGATCCGGCGCTACCTCAACCGGCTGTCGGGGCCGCTGCTGGACCGCATCGACATCCAGCTCACGATGACCCGCGTCGTCGTCGCCGACAGCCGCCTGCTCTCGCCGGGGCCGACCACCGCGCAGGCGCGTGCCCAGGTGCGCGAAGCCAGGGCGAGGGCCGCGCACCGGCTGCGCGACACCCCGTGGCGCACGAACGCCCAGGTGAGCGGTGCGTGGCTGCGCGACGGCCCGCACGCTCCGCCGCCGGTGATCCGCCGGCCGCTCGACGCGGCCCTGCACCGCGGCGCCCTGACCCTGCGCGGATTCGATCGCGCCCTGAGAACGGCGTGGAGCATCGCGGACATCGCGGCCCGGCCCCAGCTGTCGCTCGACGACATCGCCCATGCCCTGTACCTGAAGAAGGGATTCGCCTCATGACCATGCCCAGCGACGACCTCGCCGCCGCGCGCGAACTGCTGCGGCCCGTCGCCGACGTCGACGCCCTCTCCGACGAGGCGATCCGCGAGCGACGCGCTCTGCTGGAATGGAACGCGGTGGCGGAGCCAGGAGACGGCGTGGCCGGTGCGCTGATCGCCGCGGTGGGCGCGCACGAGGCGCTGCACGTCGCGCACGACCGCGGCCTGCTGCGCCACGAGATCGAGGGCATCCCGGCCGACGCCCTGCGCGACGCGCTGGCCCGCTGGCAGCCGCGGCTGAAAGCCGCGTCGGCCGTCGAGGCGCTGCGCGCTGCGGCGCGCGTCGGCGCGCGGATGCTGACCGCCGCCGACGCCGAGTGGCCACCGGGTGCGACGCTGCTGAGCGCCCACGCGCCGCTGTGCCTGTGGGTGCGCGGCGACGCCTCGCTGCTCGCGCAGCCGACGCCCGCCGTCGCCATCGTGGGGGCGCGGGCGGCGACCGGCTACGGAGAGCACGTCGCGATGGAGCTGGCTGCGGCGCTGGCCGCCGACGGCACCCGAATCGTCTCGGGCGCCGCATACGGCATCGACGGCTGCGCCCACCGCGCGGCACTGCACGTCGACGGGCGCACCATCGCCTTTCTCGCCGGGGGCGTCGACCGCCCCTACCCCGCAGGGCACGCCGAGCTGATCGGCCGCATCGTCGCCCACGGCGCCGTCGTCAGCGAGGTGCCATGCGGCACCGCCCCGACCAAGTGGCGGTTCCTGGCGCGCAACCGCACCATCGCCGCCGTATCGGATGCCGTCGTCGTGGTCGAGGCGGGATGGCGCAGCGGCTCGCTGAACACGGCGGCCCACGCCTCTCAGCTGGGCATCCCGCTCGGGGCGGTGCCTGGGCCGATCACCTCCGCGGCCTCTACCGGGTGCCACCGGCTGCTGCGAGAGCACGACGCACGGTGCATCACCGGTGTCGACGACGTGCGCGAGCTGCTCGGCGGCGCGGGGGCGCAGCATCCGTCGCCCGACGGCGCAGCGGCCGCGCTGACCCGCGTGGCCGACGCGCTCAGTCGGCGTGTCGACCTCACCCCCGACGAGATCGCCGCACGCGCCGGAATGGACCCCGCCGACGTGCGCGAAGCGCTGCTGACCCTGCAGCTGTCGGGCGTCGCCGAGCCCGCGGGCAACGGCTGGCGACGGCTGACCGCTCGGCGCTGACTCAGCTGTCGAGCGAGAGCTCTTCAGGCAACTGGAAGTCGCGGCGCTGGAGCTCTTCGACGTTGACGTCTTTGAAGGTGAGCACCCGAACGCTCTTGACGAACCGGTCGGCGCGGTAGATGTCCCACACCCAGACGTCGTTCATCGACAGCTCGAAATAGAAGTCGTGCTCGGTGTCCCGACGCACGACGTTGACCTCGTTGGCGAGATAGAAGCGCCGCTCGGTCTCGATCACGTACTGGAACTGCGAGACGACGTCGCGGTACTCCCGGTACAGGGCGAGCTCGAGCTCGCGGTCGTAGTCTTCGAAGACCTCGTCATCCATGGTGAGTCCATCCTACGGCCGCTTCAGAACAGCGTCGGCGCATCGGCGATCGACCACGACGCCCGGTGCAGCGGGCTGAGCCCCTGGGCCCGGATCGCCTCGCGGTGCTCTGGGCTGGCATAGCCCTTGTTGCGGGCCCAGCAGTAGGCGGGATGCTCGTCGTGCAGGCGCACCATCAGCTCGTCTCTGGCGACCTTGGCGATCACCGATGCCGCGGCGGCGCTCGCGCAGTCGCGGTCGGCCTTGATCACGGGTCGCACGTCGAGTCGCGTGCCGGCGGCCGGATTGATGTAGTCGTAGTTGCCGTCGAGCACGACGACCGCGTCGGCTGCCACCACCCCGTGGGCCTCGAGGTCGGCGAGGGCGCGCGCGGTGGCGAGACCCAGTGCGCGCATGATGCCGATCTCGTCGATCTCGGCGGCGCTCGCCCACCCGACGGCGCTCGCGGCCACCCAGTCGGCAGCCCGGCGGGCGAGGTCGGCCCGGCGAGGCTCCGGCACGAGCTTGGAGTCTCGGAGCCCCACGGGGATGCGCTTTCGCGCGCGCGGCGCGTCGATCATGACGGCGCCGACCGCGACCGGACCGGCCAGAGCCCCTCTCCCGACCTCGTCGCACGCGATCACGAGCGCGTGCTCGCGCAGCAGGCGGCGCTCGAGGGTGAGGCGGGGCTCGACGACCGTCACTGCGAAGACGCCTCCGGATCGGGTACGCCGGCGAAGACGTCGTGATGACTGTCGAGCGGGCCGAATCTGTCGAACGGCCAGGTCAGCAGGAACGCGCGGCCGACGACGTTGTCGAGGGGCACGAAGCCCTTGCCCGGCTGGTCGGTGTTGTAGCGGGAGTCCTTCGAGTAGTACCGGTTGTCGCCCAGCACCCACAGGCTCCCCTCGGGCACCGTGACGTCGAACGGGTCGGCCGAGGCCGCCGTCTGCCCCTCCGGGAGCTTGAGGTAGGCGGTCTCGTCGATCGGCACGCCGTTGACGGTGATCTGACCGATCGCGTTGCAGCACACGACGTGGTCGCCGGGCAGTCCCACCAGTCGCTTGACGAGGTGGTCGTCGCTGTCGGAAGCCGAGAGCCCGACGAGCGAGAGCACCCAGTCGACGGCTTCGACGAACGGCGACTGCTGCTCCTGCGGGCTCACCGGCAGCCATCCGCCCGGGTCTTCGAAGACGATGACGTCACCGCGCTCGTAGCCGCCGAAGCGCGGCGTGAGCTCGTCGACGAGGATGCGGTCGTTGACCAGCAGCGTGTCTTCCATCGACGACGACGGGATGTAGAACGAGCGCACGAGGAACGTCTTGACCAGGAACGAGACCAGCACCGCGATGATGACGATCACCACGACGTCGCGCGCGAACGAGAGCCAGCCGCGCCGGCGGTCGCGGCGGGTGGCGGGTGCGGCGGTCTGCTCGGTGGTCATCGGTACCCTCCCCGGCGCACGTGCACCGCTGGTGTCAAGGTTCGCACATTCTGCAGCGACGACGACGCCCCGAGGACGGATCCTCGGGGCGTCGACGTGAAGTCGCGGGGCGCGTCAGTTGTCGCGCTTCTCCTTGATCTTGGCCTTCTTGCCGCGGAGCTCGCGCAGGTAGTACAGCTTGGCGCGGCGGACATCGCCACGGGTGACCAGCTCGATGTGGTCGATCACGGGGCTGTGAACCGGGAAGGTGCGCTCGACGCCCACCTGGAAGCTGATCTTGCGCACGGTGAAGGTCTCGCGCACACCGTCGCCGGAGCGGCCGATGACGACACCCTGGAAGACCTGGATGCGCGAGCGGTTGCCCTCGGTGATGTTCACGTGCACCTTGACGGTGTCACCGGGGGCGAAGGACGGGATGTCCGAGCGGAGGGATGCCGCGTCGACGGCGTCGAGGATCTGCATGATCGTCACTCTCTGCGACCGCCACAGGTCGAACGCGAAGGATTGGGTAAGAGGTCGTTCCGTGCCCGAGGTCGCTGACGATTTCTCCCGCGACCGCTCCCCTGTGGCAGAGCCGATCAGGGCACAAACGTCAATTCTGCCATGGATGCGGCATACCCGCCAAAACGGGTCAGCTCCGCTCGTCGGTGCGCTTCTCGTTGATCACGAAGATCTCCGGCTCCCCCGCCCGCGCGCCGGGCGCGGCATCCGTGGGCGGCGGGATGTAGGCGGCGCCGGCGCTCGTGCGCAGCGTCGCACCGGGTCGCGCCTCGCTCCACAGCTGCGACAGCAGCATCCAGAACATCGCGATGCCGACCGCGACGGTGATGAAGAACACCGGCCACCACCACGACGGGTCGAAAAGGCCCAGCGCGATGATCAGCACGTGCCAGGCGCCGAAGCCGGCGACATCGGTCCAGGAGACGGCCCGGTGCGCCCGCACGGTGCCGCGGGCACGCACCAGAAAGGTGAACACCAGCTGCAGCACGAACACGATCGGGATCGAGAGGAACACCCACAGCAGCGCCCAGGCGCTCGCCCCGAACGCGATCCAGCCGATCAGCAGCCATGCCGGCAGAACGAACGCCGCCGGGATCAGCCAGCCGTACATCGCGCGACGCACCCACATGCCTCGATGCTACGCCCCGCGCGCATCGGCGAGAATGGAAGTCGTCGAGAGGAATCCCATGATCGAACTGCGCACCCCGGCCGAGATCGACGCCATGCGCCCGGCCGGCCGCTTCGTCGCCGAGACCCTGGCGACTCTGCGAGCCGAGACCGCGGTGGGCACCAACCTCCTCGCGATCGACCGCCGCGCCCACGAGTTGATCCGAAAGGCCGGAGCGGAGTCGTGCTACATCGACTACCACCCCTCGTTCGGCGCCAGTCCGTTCGGAAAGGTCATCTGCACGTCGGTCAACGACGCCGTGCTGCACGGGCTGCCGCACGACTACGCACTCAGGGACGGCGATCTCGTCTCGCTCGATTTCGCCGTGTCGATCGACGGCTGGGTGGCCGACTCCGCCGTGTCGTTCGTCGTCGGCACGCCGCGCGACGAAGACCTGCGGCTGATCGAGACCACCGAGCGGGCCCTCGACGCCGCGATCGCGGCCGCCACGGTCGGGCACCGCATCGGCGACATCTCGCACGCGGTCGCGCAGGTGGCGCACGGCGAAGGCTACTCGATCAACACCGACTTCGGCGGACACGGCGTGGGCCGGGTCATGCACGGCGACCCGCACGTGCCCAACGACGGCAAGCCGAACCGCGGCTATCCGCTGCGGGCCGGCCTCGTGGTCGCCCTCGAGCCGTGGTTCCTGGCGACGACCGACGAGCTGGTCACCGACCCCGACGGGTGGACGCTGCGCAGCGCCGACGGGTCGCGCGGTGCACACTCGGAGCACACCGTCGCGATCACCGCGGACGGACCCATCGTGCTCACCGACCGTTCGTTCCTCGGCGTCGACTGACGACGCCTCAGCGCGGCGCGACGACGATCGCCGAATCCGGCGGCAGCCGCACGTCGCCCGCGGCGACGGCGACGGCCTCGACCGTGCTCAGCAGCACGTCGACGTCGCCGACGGCGAACGCCACCGCATCCGCCGTGAGGTTGACGAGCACCTCCAGCTCGCCCCGACGCAGCCGATAGCTGCGGTGAGCGGGATCGATGCCCTCGTCGGCCTCCGCCGACAGCGACGACAGCGCAGGGTCGGTGAGTTCGGGACGCATGCGGCGCAGCCGCGCCAGATCGCGATACAGCGCGAGCAGCCGCGCATGGTCGCCGCCTGTCGCCTCCGCCCAGTCGAGGTGCGAGCGCTCGAAGGTCGCGGGATCCTGCGGGTCGGGCACCACAGACGGATCCCAGCCCATCTGCGCGAACTCCCTGACGCGGCCCTCCGCCGTGGCGGCGCCGAGCTCGGGCTCGGGATGCGAGGTGAAGAACTGCCACGGCGTCGAAGCGCCCCACTCCTCGCCCTGGAAGAGCATGGGCGTGCCGGGCGCGGTGAGGGTGAGCACGGCCGCCACGGCGAGCCGTCCGTACGGCATCGTCTGGCTGAGCCGGTCGCCGGCGGCGCGGTTGCCGATCTGGTCGTGGTCCTGCGCGAAGGTCACCAGCCGCCACGCCGGCAGGTCGTCGGGCAGCGGCGCGCCGTGGTCGCGGCCGCGGAACGACGAGTGCGTGCCGTCGTGGAAGAACCCGCCCACCCACACCTTTGGCAGCGCCTCGAGGGCGGCGAAATCGGCGTAATAGCCGACCGTCTCTCCGGTGAGGGCGACGTGCACGGCGTGGTGCCAGTCGTCGCTCCACTGCGCGTGCAGGCCGTAGCCGCCGGCCTCGCGCGGCAGGACGAGGGTCGGATCGTTCAGGTCGCTCTCGGCGATGAGCGCGAGCGGCCGGCCGAGGTGGGCCGACAGCGCGTCGGTCGCCTCGGCGAGCTGCTGCAGCACGTGCGGCGAACGCTCGTCGTGCAGCGCGTGCACGGCATCGAGCCGCAGCCCGTCGACATGCAGATCGCGCATCCACATCAGCGCGTTGTCGACGATGAAGGCGCGCACGACGTCGTCGTCGAGGTTGACGCTGAGGCCCCACGTGTTGCTGTGCGCGTCGCGCAGGTACGGGCCGAACTCGGGCAGGTAGTTGCCGCTGGGACCGAGGTGGTTGTAGACGACGTCCTGCACGACGGCCAGGCCCTCGCGGTGCGCGGCGTCGACGAACCGCTGATAGGCCCGCGGCCCCCCGTAGCCCTCGTGCACGGCGTACCAGGCGACGCCGTCGTATCCCCAGTTGTGGGTGCCGTTAAATCCGTTCACCGGCAGCAGCTCGATGTGGGTGACCCCGAGTGCGGCGAGGTGCCCGAGCCGGTCGATCGCCGCGTCGAGCGTTCCCTGCGGGGTGAAGGTGCCCACGTGCAGCTCGTAGATGAGCCCGCCCGCCAGCTGGCGCCCCGTCCAGCGCTGATCCGTCCACTCGAACGCCCGGGGGTCGAACCACGCCGACGGCCCGTGCACGCCGTGCGGCTGACGCCGCGACCGCGGGTCGGGGCGGGCGGCCTCGAGCTCGCCGAGCACGAAGGCGTATTCGGCGCCGTCGGCCAGTTCGATGCCGGCGCGCCACCATCCGCCCGCGGATGCCGTGAGCTCCAGATCCTGCTCGCCCTCGCGGCGCAGCCGCACCCGCTCCGCCCGCGGGGCCCAGACTTCGATCATGACTCCTCCTCGGTCGCCAGCAGCGCCACCGGATAGTCGGCCAGCACCTCCGCCATCGGCACTTCGCCGCCGCCGAAGCGGCGCCCCGTGATGACGTCGACCGTCGGCCCCTCGTGCCTCAGCAGCACCGCGTCGCCCCAGCCGCCGCGGTCGGCCAGGCCCGCGGGCAGCCGTGTGGCCACCGCGACCGCTCCCCCTCGATCGAACGCGACCGCGTGCGCGGCGGCCGCGCCGGTGATCGTCATCGGCGTGCATCGGGTGAACAGCTCCGGCCGGCCGCGGCGCAGCCGCAGCGCCCGGCTCGTGACCAGCAGCTTGGCGGCGCCGATGTCGTCGATCAGCGGCAGCGGGTGTTCTGCGTCGAGGTCCGCCAGCATCCGCCGACGTGCGTCGTAGTCGACCGGGCGCCGGTTGTCGGGGTCGACGAGCGAGAGATCCCACAGCTCGGTGCCCTGGTAGACATCGGGCATGCCGGGCCCGGTCAGCTGCAGCAGCTTCGCCGAGAGGGCGTTCGACCGGCCGAACCCGGCGATCTCGGCGACGAACGCGTCGAGCACCGTGCGCGCCGGACCGACGGCCGCATCGACGACGGCGTGCACGGCGCTCTCGAAGGCCGCATCGGGCTCGGTCCAGCTCGTGCGCTCCTTGGCCTCGCGCGCCGCCTTCTCGGCGTAGGCGTGCAGGCGGTCGGCCGATGCCGGCCACACCCCCACGACCGCCTGCCAGAGCAGGTTGTCGAAAGGTCCGTGGCCGGTGGTGGCGACCTGCCGCAGCTGCGTGAGCACGTCGCTCCAGCGATCGGGGCGCTCGCCGAGCACCGCGATGCGCGCCCGCGCGTCTTCCGACCGCTTCGTGTCGTGCGTCGACAGCGTCGTCATGGCGTGCGGCCACTGCGCCTGCCGCAGCGCGAAGGCGCGGTGCAGCCCGTCGACGTCGAGGGCGAACACCGACGGATCACCGCCGACCTCGGTCAGGCTCGTGAGGCGCGTTCGACGGTAGAACGCGGTGTCTTCGACGCCCTTGGCCATGACCGGCCCCGTCGTCTGCTCGAAGCGCACGGCCAGGGCGGACCCTGCCGCCCCGACGGCCGGCAGCAGGTCTTCGATAGCGGCGGCGAGGTCGGGGCGCCGGCGGGCGGCCTCGGCCGCCGTCTGAACCAGGATCGCGCGACCGGCGGGCAGGTAGCTGCGGTACACCGGGAAGCAGGCGAGCAGCTCGGCGACGGCATCCGCGCGCACGGCGTCGGGCGTCGACGAGGCCGGGAGCTCCCGTACGAGGCGGGCGACCTCCGCGGCGAGCGCCGTGTCGGCGACGGCGCGTTTGGTGTCGTGCGCCTCGTCGAGCCAGGGCTGCACGGGGGCGAGCCCCGTCTCGGCGCGCAGGCGGGCGTCGAGTTCGGTGAGCGCGCGCTCCCCCGCCGGGTCGACCAGCACTCTGTCGATCTCGGCGAGCGCGTCGTACCCCGTCGTGCCGTCGGTCGCCCACCAGCCCGGCAGCGCCTCGGGGTGGTCGGTGGCGGCGTGCTCGAGGATCTTCTCGACGACCACATACGGCTCGCGGCGCCCGCGCAGCGCTGAGCGCAGCGCACCGTCGAGCCGGTCGAGGTAGCCGCCGGGATCGGCGAGTCCGTCGGGGTGGTCGATGCGCAGGCCGTCGACGAGGCCGTCGCGCACCCAGCCGAGGATCTCGGCGTGGGTCTCATCGAACACCCACGGCACCTCGACCCTGACCCCGGCGAGCGAGGTCACGGTGAAGAACCTGCGGTAATTCAGCCGGGCGTCGCCGTCGCGCCAGAACAGGAGCCCCCAGTGCTGAGCCGACAGCACCTCGGCGACCGTTCCCGCCCCGGTGCCTTCGGCGAGGGGAAGCTCGTGCTCGAAGTAGCGCACGACGCCCTCGTCGGCGTCGACGACGACGTCGCCGAGCGCGTCTTCCAGGGGCGCGCCGAGGATCGGCAGCAGCACCCGCCCCTCGCCGGCGTCCCAGTCGATGTCGAACGCCTCGGCGTAGCGCGATGCCCGCCCGCGGGCCAGCACGTCCCACCACCACGCGTTCTGCCGCGGGTCGCCGACGCCCATGTGATTGGGCACGATGTCGACGACGACGTCGAGGCCCGCCTCGTGCGCCGCGTGCGCGAGGCGCTCGAGCCCCGCTCGTCCGCCGCGCGAGACGTCCACCCTGCTCGGGTCGACGACGTCGTAGCCGTGCGTCGAGCCGGCCGATGCCTGCAGCAGCGGCGACAGGTAGACGGCGCCGACCCCGAGATCGCGCAGGTACCCCACGACGTCGGCGGCGGCATCCAGATCGAAGTCCGCCGTGATCTGGAGGCGGTACGTCGACGACGGGAGTCGGGTCACCGCGAGACTTCCGCCTTCGGAGCGGCCGCCGGCACCTCGTCGATCGAGACGGTGTGCGCCTGCGCGAGCGATGCCGCGACCGAGTGGTCGCCGTCGGTGTCGGGCACCGTGTGCTCGCGCAGCACCATGAGCGAGCGGGGAAGCAGGGTGACGACGTCGCCGGGGGCGAGCGTCAGATCGCCTGCGTGCTCACCGGCGGTGTCGACGATGACGTCCCAATCGGGGCTGAACGACACGTCGGGCACCTGGAACTCGACCGCGCCGTCGCCGGCGTTGAACAGCACGAGGAAGTGCCGGTCGGTGATGGCCGACCCTCGGCGGTCGCGCTCGCGGATGCCGTTGCCGTTGAGGAACATCCCGACCGCCCGGCCGAAGCCCGATTCCCAGTCCTCGGGCTGCATCTCGGTGCCGTCGGGGCGGAGCCATCCGATGTCGGGGATCTCCTCACCCTCACGTCGGCCGACGGGTCGACCGTCGAAGAACCGGCGGCGGCGGAACGAGGGGTGCTCCCTGCGGAGTCTGGCCACGGCCGCGGTGAACTCGATCAACGGCAGATCCGCGGACTCCCAGTCGACCCAGGTGAGCTCGTTGTCCTGCGCGTAGCCGTTGTTGTTGCCCTGCTGCGTGCGGCCGAGCTCGTCGCCGTGCAGCAGCATCGGCACGCCCTGACTCAGCAGAAGGCTGGCCAGCAGATTGCGCTGCTGGCGCGCGCGGAGGGTGAGCACGGCGGTGTCGTCGGTGGGGCCTTCGACGCCGCCGTTCCACGAGCGGTTGTCGTCGGCGCCGTCGCGGCCGTCTTCGCCGTTGGCCTCGTTGTGCTTGTCGTTGTACGAGACGAGGTCGCGCAGGGTGAACCCGTCGTGCGCCGTGACGAAGTTGATGGATGCCACGGGGCGCCGCCCCGAGTGCTCGTAGAGGTCGGCCGAGCCCGTGATGCGCGAGGCGAACTCGCCGAGCGCCTGCGGTTCGCCGCGCCAGAAGTCGCGCACCGTGTCGCGATACTTGCCGTTCCACTCCGTCCACTGCGGCGGGAAGTTGCCCACCTGATAGCCACCGGGGCCGATGTCCCACGGCTCGGCGATGAGCTTGACCTGGGAGACCACCGGATCCTGCTGCACGAGCTCGAAGAAGGCCGCCAGGCGATCGACCTCGTAGAACTCGCGGGCGAGGGTGGCCGCCAGGTCGAACCGGAACCCGTCGACGTGCATCTCGAGCACCCAGTAGCGCAGCGAGTCCATGATCAGCTGCAGCGTGTGCGGGTTGCCGACGTTGAGGCTGTTGCCGGTGCCCGTGTAGTCGGTGTAGTAGCGCTTGTCGCCGTCTTCGACCCGGTAGTACGCGAGGTTGTCGATGCCCTTCATCGACAGCGTGGGGCCGAGGTGATTGCCTTCGGCGGTGTGGTTGTAGACGACGTCGAGGATCACCTCGATGCCGGCCGCGTGCAGGGCCCGCACCATCCCCTTGAACTCCTGCACCTGGCCGCCGCGCTGCGCAGAGGCGGCATAGGCGTTGTGCGGTGCGAGGAAGGCGATCGTGTTGTAGCCCCAGTAGTTCGACAGCCCCTTCTCCTGCAGCGTCGAATCGTTGACGAACTGATGCACCGGCATGAGCTCGATGGCCGTCACCCCGAGCTTCTTGAGATGCTCGATGATCGCGGGGTGGGCGATGGCGCTGTAGGTGCCGCGGATCTCTTCGGGGATCGCCGGATGCCGCATCGTCAGGCCCTTGACGTGCGCCTCGTAGATGAGGCTCTCGGAGTAGGGCGTCTTGGGCTGGCGATCGCCTCCCCAGTCGAAGAAGGGGTTGATCACGACGCCCTTCATCATCGCCGCGGCCGAATCGTCGTCATTGCGCGAATCGGGGTCGCCGAAGTCGTAGCCGAAGACCGACTGGTTCCACTGAACCTGACCGTCGACGGCCTTCGCATAGGGGTCGAGCAGGAGCTTGCTGGGGTTGAAGCGCCGACCGGATGCCGGGTCGTACTCGCCGTGCACGCGATAGCCGTACCGCTGCCCCGGGCCGATGTTGGGGAGATACGCGTGCCACACGTAGGCGTCGACCTCGACGAGGTCGACGCGTGTCTCGCCGCCGCGCTCGCCGAACAGGCACAGCTCGACGCGCTCCGCGCCCTCGCTGAACAGCGCGAAGTTCGTGCCGTTCCCGTCGAATGTCGCCCCGAGGGGATAGCTGGATCCTGGCCAGGTGTGCATGCGAACCTTCCGCTCGGGTGCTCCCCACCCTAGTGCCGGAGGATTCACCCGCAGGGGGGCTTGCGCCGGTCAGCCGAGCAGGTCAGGACGCCGCTCGCGGGTGCGCTCGAGCTGCTGCTCGCGGCGCCACCGGGCGATCTCGCCGTGGTTGCCGCTCAACAGCACGGGAGGCACCTCCAGCCCCCGCCACTGCTGCGGCTTGGTGTAGACGGGGTACTCGAGCAGGCCGTCTTCGTGCGACTCCTCGACGAGGCTCTCCGGGTTGCCGACGACGCCGGGGATGAGGCGGGTCACCGCCTCGACGACCGCCATCGCGGCGACCTCTCCGCCATTGAGCACGTAGTCGCCGAGGCTCACCAGACGCACCCGCCCGCGCTGGGCGTAGTGATCGACGACCCGCTGGTCGATGCCCTCGTAGCGGCCGCAGGCGAAGACGAGCTGCGCCTCGTCGGCGAACTCTCTGGCCAGCTTCTGCGTGAACGGCTCGCCCGCCGGGGACGGGACGATGAGCACGCCGTCGTCGGCGAGGATCTCATCGAGCGCCTCACCCCACGGCTCGGGCTTCATGACCATGCCGGCACCGCCCCCGTAGGGCGTGTCGTCGACCGTGCGGTGACGGTCGTGGGTCCACGCGCGCAGGTCGTGCACGCCGATCGTGACGATGCCGCGCTCACGCGCCTTGCCGATCAGCGAGACGTCGAGCACATCGAAGAACGTCGGGAAGATCGTGACGATGTCGATGCGCACCGGCGTCAGTCCTCGTCGGAGTCGTGCGGGCCTTCGTCGGGCTCGGTGTCGCCGTCGGGCAGCGCCTCGAACAGGCCAGCGGGCGGGGTCACGACGACGCGACCGGCTGCGACGTCGACCTCAGGCACGATCGCCTTGACGAACGGCACGAGGATCTCGTCGTCTTCGGCCCCCTCGACGGGGCGGACGATCAGCAGATCCTGAGCGGGCAGGTGGTCGACGCGGGTCACGCGGCCCACGACCTCGTCGTCGCGCACGACGTCGAGGCCGACGAGCTGATGGTCGTACCACGCGTCGTCTTCGACCGGGGGGGCCGCGGCATCCTCGTCGATCCACAGGATCGCGCGCACGAGTTCGTCGGCGCCTGAGCGGTCGTCGACGCCCTCGAAGAAGGCGACGGGATGACTATTCATCCAGCGGAACTCGCGCACCGTGAGGGTCTTGCCGTGCCACGGCGACGAGGTGGGCACCTGCAGAGTGAAGGTGGCGCCGGGGACGAAGCGCCCGTCGGGGTCGTCGGTGTAGAGCTCGAGTTTGAGCGCACCCTTGAGACCGTGCGCCTTGACGAGGCGGCCGACGCGCAGCTGCGTCTTGCCTGACCCCTTCGAGCCGGAGGCCTGTGCGGCCACGTCAGTCGTCCGCGACGTCGACGCGGACGCGCTTGCCGTCGGCCAGCGCAGCGATGAGGGTGCGCAGGGCCTTGGCCGTGCGTCCGCCGCGCCCGATCACGCGCCCACGGTCGTCGGGGTGCACACGCACCTCCAGCACGTCGCCGCGGGGCGACGTGGACGAGTGGATGCGGACGTCGTCAGGGTGATCGACGATCCCCTTGACGACGTGCTCGAGCGCGGCGGCCAGCACTTACTCGGCCGACTCGTCGGCGGCGTCCTCGGCGGGCGCCTCGGCGGCGGGAGCGGGCTCCTCGGCCTTCTTCTCAGCCTTGGGCTTGATGACCGACTTCTTGGCGGCGTCGACCGAGAACTCGGCCTTGGCGTCGGCGGTCTTCACGGTCGAGACGGCGTTCTTGTCGCCCTTGAACTTGCCCCAGTCGCCCGTCAGCTTGAGGATGGCGGCGACCTGCTCGGTCGGCTGCGCGCCGACCGACAGCCAGTACTGCGCGCGCTCGGAGTCGACCTCGATGAACGAGGGCTCCTCGGTGGGGTGGTACTTGCCGATCTCTTCGATGACACGACCGTCGCGCTTGGTGCGCGAGTCGGCCACGACGATGCGGTAGTACGGCGCACGGATCTTGCCCAGGCGCTTGAGACGGATCTTGACAGCCACGATTCTCCAGAATGTGTGAAAGGAAACGAACCGGTCGCCTGGAGCGTGGGGTGCACACCCGGCGGAAGCTCTGCGGAGGACACCCACACCGGATAGAGGGTCGAGCGGGGCGTCCGACCCTCTATTCTGCCAGATCACGACGCACGTCGCGAACACCGGGGCGCGCGAGAGCCGACGTGTCAGACTGTGCCGATGACCGTGCCCTTCGCACCCTCCGCCCGATCCTCGGTGGGCCTGGAGTGGGAGCTCATGCTCGCCGACGCCGAGACGGGCGACCTCGTGGCTCGAGGGCCCGAGATCCTCGAGGGGCTCGAAGAGGCTTCCGCGCTCGAGCGGTACACCGTGACCGGAGAGCTGCTGACCAACACGGTGGAGGTCACCAGCGGCGTCGGCGACACGGTCGCCGCCGCCGTCGACGACATCGCCGACGCGATCGAGGCGGTGCGCACCGTGTCGGACCCCGCCGGCATCGCCCTGCTGTGCGCAGGGAGCCACCCGTTCGCCCAGTGGTTCGACCAGAGCGTGACCGACAAGACCCGCTACCACAAGCTCATCGAGCGCACGCAGTGGTGGGGGCGCAACATGATGATCTGGGGCATCCACGTGCACGTCGGGGTCGACGATGTCGACAAGGTGCTGCCGATCGTGAACGCGCTGGCCACGTATCTGCCGCATCTGCAGGCGCTGTCTGCCTCGAGCCCGTTCTGGGCGGGCGAGCGCACCGGCTACGCCTCCAATCGCGCCCTGGTGTTCCAGCAGCTGCCGACCGCGGGGCTCCCTTGGCCGCTCGAGACCTGGGCGGAATACGAGTCGTACCTCGACGACATGGTGCGCACGGGGGTCATGGAGGATGCCACCGAGGTGCGCTGGGACATCCGGCCCGCTCCGCGCTGGGGCACCATCGAGGTGCGCGCGTGCGACGGCATGTCGACGCTGCCCGAGCTCGCCGCCGTCGCGGCGCTCGTGCAGACGCTCGTCGAAGACTTCTCCCGCCGGCTCGACGAGGGCGAGACCCTGCCGCGCCTGCAGCCCTGGTATGTGCGCGAGAACAAGTGGCGCGCGGCCCGTTACGGCCTCGACGCGCGCGTCATCGTGGATGCCGAGGGCACGCAGCGCCCCGTCGTCGAGCACCTGCGCGAGACGATGGAGCGCATCGGCGACATCGCCGTGGAGCTCAAGTGCGCCAAGGAGTTCGCCGGCGTCTCGGCCATCCTCGATCAGGGCGCCAGCTACGCCCGTCAGCTCATGGTCGCCGATGCCGCCGAGGGCGACCTGCGCGAAGTCGTGCAGCACCTGATCCGCGAGTTCCGCGCCGGTCCCACCCTGCGCGAGCACCTGGCTCAGCTGCGCTGAGCGGCAGCATCCGCCGTCTTCTCGTGCGCGAGATCGGGAGACCTCGCCTCTCCCGGCCCGCGAGATCAGGAGATCTCGCCTGGACAGGACGATCGGATGCTGAACGACCTGTCCCGGCCGGATCACCTGATCTCGCACAGGCCCCGGAAGCCGGCCTCAGCGGCGGCGCAGCTCCCACAGAGCGACGGCGCTGGCGGCGGCGACGTTGAGGGAGTCGACCCCACCTGCCATCGGGATCGTCACGACCGTGTCGGCCTCGGCGAGCGCGCGGCGCGAGAGCCCATCGCCCTCGGCGCCGAGCATGAGGGCGACGCGCTCGTGGCCCGCGGCGGCGAAGTCGTCGAGGGCGACGGCGCCGTCGGCCAGGGCGAGCGCCGCCAGGTGCAGTCCCGCCTCCCGCAGCATCGGGCCGGCCTCGGTCCACTCGGGCAGCCGGGTCCACGGCACCTGGAAGACCGTGCCCATCGACACCCGCACGCTGCGCCGGTACAGCGGATCGGCGCACCGCGGCGCCACCAGCACCGCGTCGGCGCCGAGCCCGGCGGCGGCGCGAAAGATCGCGCCGACGTTGGTGTGGTCGACGATGTCTTCGAGCACGACGACCAGACGCGCCCCGGCGACGACCTCGGCGACCGGGCGCATCGCCGGGCGGTGCATGGCGGCGAGGGCACCGCGGTGCACGGCGTAGCCGGTGAGCCGCTCGGCGACCTCGGCCGTCACGACGAGAACCGGCACATCGCGCCCGGCGAGGAGCTGCTCGAGGTCGCCCAGCCACTTCTCCTGCACGAGCACCGAGCGCGGCGCATGCCCCGCGGCGAGCGCCCGCGCGATGACCTTCGCCGATTCGGCGATGTAGAGGCCGCCGGCCGGCTCCTGCACGCGGCGCAGGGCCACATCGGTCAGGTCGCGGTAGTCGGCCAGGCGCGCGTCGGCGGCATCGTCAACTCGTTCGATCCGCACCCGTCCACTCTCGCACGCCGTAACACGCCCGAAAACCGCGGAGCCTAGACTCGCGGCGAGGGGATGACGTGACCACCACCGCAGCTTTCGACACCGCGACGACGGATGCCGTCGCCGCCGCCGTCGACGCGCTTGCAGGGCGCCGCATCGCCGTGCTCACCGGCGCCGGCGTGTCGACCGACTCCGGCATCCCCGACTATCGCGGCAAGGGAGCGCCGGTGCGCACGCCCATGACGGTGGACCAGTTCCTCGGCAGCGACGCGGCCCGCCG
The DNA here is from genome assembly GCF_025515205.1 of Microbacterium fluvii. Lineage (GTDB taxonomy): Bacteria > Actinomycetota > Actinomycetes > Actinomycetales > Microbacteriaceae > Microbacterium > Microbacterium fluvii. Next base: position 1,768,687 of record NZ_JAOPFX010000001.1, read on the forward strand.
CCGCTACTGGGTGGGCAGCCACCTCGGCTGGCAGTCGTTCGCCGCAGCCTCCCCCAACACCGGCCACCGCGCCCTCGCCGACCTCGAGCGCAGAGGCATCGCCTCGGGGATCGTGACGCAGAACGTCGACGGACTGCACGTGCGCGCCGGAAGCCGACGCGTCGTCGAGCTGCACGGCACCATGCGGCGCGTCTTCTGCACCCACTGCGGCCAGGTCTTCGACCGCCGCGACCTCGCCAGCCGGGTCGAAGCCGACAACCCGTGGATCACGGTGCCCGAGAACGTTCCGCTCGGCCCGGACGGCGACGTGCTGCCCGAGAGCACCGAGGGCTTCCGCATCCCCGCCTGCAGCGTCTGCGGAGGCATGCTCAAGCCCGACGTCGTGTTCTTCGGCGAGTTCATCCCGGCCGAGAAGTTCCGCGAGGCCGAGCAGGTCGTGCGCACGAGCGATGCGCTGCTGATCGCAGGATCCTCGCTCGTGGTCAACTCCGGCATCCGACTGCTCGAGCGCGCCCGGCGGCGCCGGCTGCCCGTCGTCATCGTCAACCGCGGCGCGACGCGGGCGGATGCTCGGGCCACCGTCAAGATCGACGCCGGCACGAGCGAGGTGCTCGCCGCCCTCGCCTCGGCGCTGCCGGAGCTGTGAGCCCGGTTACCCTCGAAGGGTGACGATCCTCACCCTCGTGCGCCACGGCGAGACCGACTGGAACAGCCAGCGCCGCATCCAGGGCTCCACCGACATCCCGCTCAACGACACGGGGCGGGCGCAGGCGCGGGATGCGGCGGCCTCGCTGCGCGAGCTGCTGCCGGCCGATGGGCCCATCGCCATCGCGACGAGCGATCTGTCGCGCGCGCGGGAGACGGCCCAGATCATCGCCGAGGGGCTCGGCGTCGACGGGCTGCGACTGTACCCGCAGCTCCGCGAGCGCGGCTACGGCGAGGCCGAGGGGCTCGACGTCGCCGAGTTCCGCAGCCGATGGGGTGAGTGGCACGATGCCGAGGTCCCCGGGGCCGAGGCGTGGCCCGACGTGCGGGTGCGGGGCCTCGAGGGCCTGCGCGCAGCCGTGCGCGACGCGCACCTCGACACGGCGCCGGTGGCGGCATCCCTCATCGTCGTGAGTCACGGCGCACTCATCCGCGAACTCATCCGCCACGCGACCTCGGGCGAGTTCCCGCTGCCGGGCGAGCGGCTGGGCAATGCGTCGCTGCATTCGCTGCGCTACGAGCGCGACCGCATCACGCTGCTCTCGTACGACCCCGTCAGCGCGTAGCCCTGGCGACCGTCTCGCGAGCGTGACGGAGCACGGGCTCGTCGATCATGCGCCCGTCGTGCACGAACACCCCGTCGGCGTGCGCAGCGGCCGCCGCCAGCAGCGCTTCGGCGGCACGCACCTGCGCCGCCCCCGGCCGGTAGGCGCCGCGGATCACCTCGACCTGCCCCGGATGGATGCAGGCGGTCGCCGCGAAGCCGGAGGCCGCGGCGTCGCGCGCCTCCTGTCGCAGGCCCCTGAGATCATCGATGTCGAGGTGCACGGCGTCGATCGCGGCCTTGCCTTCTGCCCCCGCCGCCAGCAGCACGCGGGCGCGCGCGTGCCGCGCCACGTCGCGATAGCGGCCAGAAGGCCGGCGGCTCGACGTGCCGCCGAGGCTCGCGACGAGGTCTTCTGCACCCCACATCAGCGCCACGACGTTGTGCTGCTCGGCGATGCGCTCGGCGTGCACGACGCCGCGCGCCGTCTCGAGCAGCGCGACCACCGCGAAGCGCGGGTCGAGCCGTGAGATGCGCTTGGGCGATTCGGCCTTGGCGAGCATGATCGTGCGGTAGTCGGTCTGCGACAGCGTCGCGAGGTCGGAGACGAACTCGGCGGAGCCCAGCGGATTGACCCGAACGATCACGCGGTCGGGGTCGAGGTGGCTGTCGATGAGCGCGCCGCGGGCGGCGGCCTTGGCCTCGCCCGCGACGGCGTCTTCGAGGTCGAGGATCACGGCATCCGCGCGGTCGAGGGCCTTCTCGAACCGCTCGGGCCTGTCGGCGGGGCAGAACAGCAGGGCGGGCCCGAGAGAGAAGGTCGGCGTCGACGTCATGCCTTCACGCTACCCGCGTGCACCGGGGACGTCGGATGCCGGCCGGCACCGCACCAGCACGGTGCGGGTCGCGACGGCGACGATCTCGCCGTGCTGATTGCGGCCGGTGTGGGTGAGGGTGACGATCCCCTCGCCGGGGCGGGAGGCCGACGGGCGCGCGGCGACGACCTCGGTGTCGGTCGACAGGGTGTCATCCGGAAACAGCGGCGCCGGGAACGAGATGTCGCCGAAGCCGAGCTGGGCCACGAGCGTGCCCTGCGTGAGCTGGGCGACCGACATGCCGACCATCGTCGCGAGGGTCCACATCGAGTTGACGAGAGGGCGGCCGAACGGCTGGGTCTGGGCGTACGCCACGTCGACGTGCAGCGCCTGCGGGTTCATCGTCAGGGCGCTGAAGAGGGCGTTGTCGGCCTGCGTGATCGTGCGGCCCGGTCGGTGCGCGAAGCGGGCGCCGACCTCGAACTCCTCGAACCAGAGGCCGCGCTGCTCGATCGGCTCGCCCACGGCGCTCACGCCACCCCGAGTGCGCGGGCGATGACGAGCAGCTGCACTTCGCTGGTGCCCTCGCCGATCTCGAGGATCTTCGCGTCGCGGAAGTGCCTGGCCACCGGGTACTCGTTCATGAAGCCGTTGCCGCCGAAGATCTGGGTGGCGTCGCGCGCGTTGTCCATCGCTGCGTCGCTCGCGGTGAGCTTGGCGATGGCCGCCTCGGTCTTGAAGGGCTTGCCCGCATCGCGCAGGCGCGCCGCGTGATGCCAGGCGAGGCGCGCATTGTGCACGCGCAGCTGCATGCGGGCCAGCACGAACTGCGTGTTCTGCCGCCTCGAGAGCGCCTCGCCGAAGACGGTGCGCGTGGCGGCGTAGTCGAGCGCTGCCTCCAGACACCCCTCCGCGGCGCCGGTGGCGAGGGCGGCGATCGCGATCCGCCCCTCGTCGAGCGTGTACAGGAAGTTGGCGAACCCTCGGCCGCGCTCGCCGAGCAGGTTCCCCTCCGGAACGCGCACGTCGGCGAAGCTCAGCGGGTGGGTGTCGGAGGCGTGCCAGCCGACCTTGTCGTAAGCCGGCTCGACGGTGAAGCCGGGCGTGCCGCCCGGCACGATGATCGTCGAGAGCTCCTTGCGCCCGTCGCGCTCCCCCGTGACGGCGGTGACCGTCACGAACCGCGTGATGGCGGTGCCGGAGTTGGTGATGAACTGCTTGGAGCCGTTGATGACCCACTCGCCGCCGTCGAGGCGCGCCGTCGTGCGGGTGGCCCCGGCATCCGACCCCGCTTCGGGCTCGGTGAGCCCGAAGCCGGCGAGCGCGCGGCCCGCGAGCAGGTCGGGCAGCAGCTCCGCCCGCTGCGCGTCGGTGCCGAACCGGTGGATCGGCATGGCGCCCAGGCCCACGGCCGCCTCCAGGGTGATCGCGAGCGACTGGTCGACGCGGGCGATGCCCTCGATCGCGAGGCCCAGCGCGAACAGGTCGCCGCCCTGGCCGCCGACCTCTTCGGGGAAGGGCAGACCGAACAGGCCGAGTTCGCCCATCTGCGCGACGACGTCGAGCGGCAGCGTCTTGGTGCGGTCGGCCTCGTACGCCACCGGCGCGACGACGGTGTCGGCGAACTCGCGCACCATCGCGGAGAGCTCGCGCTCCTCGTCGGTCAGGTCGTAGCTGATCATGCGGTCTTCCCTTCTGGGGTCTCGGCGACGCGGGCCAGCACCTGGTCGCGTCGCACCTGGTCGCCGGCGGCGACCAGCAGTGTCACGGTGCCCTCGTGGGGGGCCGTGACGGGGTGCTCCATCTTCATGGCCTCGATCGTGAGGATGCGGTCGCCTGCGGCGACGGAAGCGCCCGGCTCGACGTGCATCGCGACGACGGCGCCGGGCATCGGCGCGCGCAGATCGGGGTCGGCCGCGCCCTGCGGGCGGTGGGCCTCGGCGAGCCGCCGCTCCATCGCCGCGCGGCGGTCGATCGGCCGCAGCCGCCACATGCCGCCGTCGGCATGTACCCATACACCTCCCTCCGCGTCGATCGCCGCGGTGGCCCCTGCATCCCCCCGCAATGTGGCACTTCCGGCCGCTCCCCCCGCCGCCGAGCGACCGGAACTGCCAACTTGCGGAGAGGAAGTAGTGACCGCGGCGGCCGGCGAGCCGGAGCTTCCGTGCGGGGAGGGAGGCGCGGTGTGCACGCGCCCCGCGTCGTCGAGCAGGGCGATCGGCGCGGGCTCGGCGTCGACGCCGAGCCGCCAGCCGGGCAGCGCGTGCCACGCTTCACCCGCGCGAGACCCGTGTTCGGCCGCGAAACCACCCGCGGGAGCGAGGGTCTCGCTCACGCAGGCGGGTCTCGCCGGGGCAGATGCGGGTCTCGACGAGCGGAAGGGCGCGGATGCGGATGCCGCGAGCGTGGCGGCGGCAGCCGCCTCGAGCACGGCGCCGGTCGGCGCGGGGTCGCTGTAGGGCGGGAGGCGGTCGATGAGGCCCGTGTCGAGGTCGCCCTCCTGAACCGCGGGGTCGGCCAGCAGCATCCGCAGGAAGCCGACGTTGGTGTCGACGCCCAGCACCACGGTGCCCTCGAGCGCCGCGTCGAGCCGCTCGAGGGCGCCCGCACGATCCGCGTCGTGCGCGACGACCTTCGCGATCATGGGGTCGTAGTCGGCGGTCACGCTCGAGCCCGTATCGACAGCGCCGTCGGTGCGCACCCTGGGGGCCGCGCGCCAGGCGAGCACCTCGCCGGTCGCGGGGAGGAACCCTCGGGCGGGGCTCTCGGCGTAGACCCTCGCCTCGATCGCGTGGCCGGTCAGCACGACGTCGTCCTGCGCGAGGGCGAGCGGGAGGCCCGCCGCGATCCGCAGCTGCTGCTCGACGAGGTCGATGCCCGTGACGAGCTCGGTCACGGGATGCTCGACCTGCAGCCGCGTGTTCATCTCGATGAAGAAGAAGTCGTCCGGCCGATCCCCCGCCACGAGGAACTCCACCGTGCCGGCTCCGCGGTAGTCGACGGATGCCGCCGCGGCACAGGCCGCGGCTCCGAGCCGCGCACGGGTCGCCGCGTCGACCACCGGCGACGGCGCCTCCTCGATCACCTTCTGGTGGCGCCGCTGCAGCGTGCACTCGCGCTCGCCGACGTGGATCACGGCGCCGTGCGCATCGGCGAGCACCTGCACCTCGATGTGCCGCGGGCGCTCGATCAGGCGCTCCAGCAGCAGCGTGTCGTCCCCGAACGCGGCCGCGGCGACGCGCCGCGCGGTGGCGAGCGCTTCCGGCAGCTCGGCCGCGTCGCGCACGATCTGCATGCCCTTGCCCCCGCCGCCCGCGGAGGGCTTGACCAGCAGGGGGAGCCCCGCGGTCTCGGCGGCGACGGCGATCTCGGCATCCGTCATGCCGACCGCGCTGAACCCCGGCACCGTCGGCACGTCGTGCGCGGCGACGTGCGCCTTGGCACGGATCTTGTCGCCCATGACTTCGAGGGCCCGCTCCTCCGGCCCGACGAAGACGATGCCGCGCGCAGCACACGCCCTGGCGAACGCCGCGCTCTCGGAGAGGAAGCCGTAGCCGGGGTGCACGGCCTGCGCCCCCGTGTCTTCGGCCGCCGCCAGCACCGCGTCGATCGACAGGTACGACTCGGCGGCCGCGGCCGGCCCGATGCGCACCGCGACGTCGGCCTCGCGCGCGTGCGGCGCATCGGCGTCGGCGTCGCTGTAGACGGCGACCGAGCGGATGCCGAGGCGACGGAGCGTGCGGATGACGCGGCGCGCGATCTCGCCGCGGTTGGCGACCAGAACGGTGTCGAAGAGCGGTTGGTGAGCCTGCCCCGGTTGGTGAGCCTGTCGAACCACGGCCATCACATCCGGAAGACGCCGAAGCGCGGGTCGGGAAGGGGAACGCGGGAGACGACGTCGAGGGCGAGCCCGAGGAGGTCCCTCGTGCGCAGCGGATCGACGATTCCGTCGTCCCACAGCCGCGCCGTCGCGTAATACGGGTCGCCCTGCCGCTCGTACTGCGCGCGGATGGGCTCTTCGAAGGCGGTGCGGTCGGCATCCGCCCACTCCTGCCCGGCCGCGGCGAGCTGGTCGCCCTTCACCGTCGACAGCACCGAGGCGGCCTGCGGCCCTCCCATCACCGAGATGCGCGCGGCGGGCCAGCTCCACAGGAACCGCGGCGAGTAGGCGCGGCCGCACATCGAGTAGTTGCCGGCGCCGAACGAGCCGCCGATGATGACGGTCAGCTTGGGCACGCGCGTGGTCGCGACGGCGGTGACCATCTTGGCGCCGTCTTTCGCGATGCCGGCGACCTCGGCGTCGCGGCCCACCATGAACCCCGAGATGTTCTGCAGGAACAGCAGCGGAATGCCGCGCTGGTCGCACAGCTCGATGAAGTGGGCGCCCTTGAGGGCGGACTCTCCGAAGAGCACGCCGTTGTTGGCGACGATCCCCACCGGGTGGCCGTGCAGCCGCGCGAAGCCGGTGACGAGGGTCGTGCCGTAGAGCGCCTTGAACTCGTGGAACGACGAGCCGTCGACCAGCCTCGAGATCACCTCGTGCACGTCGTAGGGCTGGTTGACGTCGACCGGCACGAGGTCGTAGAGCTCGGCCGCGTCGGCCGAGGGCGCGACGACCGGCTGCACCTCCCAGGCGGGGGCAGCGGGCGCCGGCAGCGTCGCGACGATGTCGCGCACGATCTCCAGCGCGTGCTCGTCGTCGTCGGCGAGATGATCGACGACGCCCGAGCGTCGCGCGTGGAGGTCTCCGCTTCCGAGCTCCTCCGCCGAGACGACCTCGCCGATCGCGGCCTTGACCAGCGGCGGGCCGCCGAGGAAGATCGTGCCCTGCTCGCGCACGATCACCGTCTCGTCGCTCATCGCCGGCACGTAGGCGCCGCCGGCGGTGCACGATCCGAGCACGGCGGCGATCTGCGGGATGCCGGCCGCCGACATGCGCGCCTGGTTGAAGAAGATGCGCCCGAAGTGATCCCGATCGGGGAAGACCTCGTCCTGCATCGGCAGGAACGCGCCGCCGGAGTCCACGAGACTGATGCACGGCAGCCGGTTCTCGAGGGCGACCTCCTGCGCACGCAGGTGCTTCTTGACGGTCAGGGGGTAGTAGGTGCCGCCCTTGACGGTCGCATCGTTGCAGATGACCATGACGTGGCGGCCGTGCACCAGCCCGATGCCGGCGATGACCCCGGCGGCGGGCGCCTCCGCCCCATAGAGGCCTTCGGCTGCCAGCGGCGCGAGTTCGAGAAAGGGACTGTCCTCGTCGAGCAGCCGCGTGACGCGGTCGCGCGGCAGCAGCTTGCCTCGGGCGACGTGCCGCGCGCGGGAGGCCTCGGGACCTCCGAGGGATGCCGCGGCCAGCCGCTCGCGGAGACGCTCGGCGAGCTCTGCCTGGGTCGTGGCGGTCGCCACAGCATCCATCGTCATTCCTGTCTCCGTCGACAGCCGGGCGGCTCGCGCCCTATAGTTAGTGCCCATTAACCGGACTCAATCAGGTTAGCGAGGATTAACCGAAATGACAACCACGTCGCGAGAGCGCGCCAAGGCCGATCGCCGCACCGCCATCGTGCGCGCCGCCGCCGCACAGTTCGCGCGACGCGGCTTCAGCGGCGTGAGCCTCGAAGAGATCGGCGCGGCCGTCGGGGTGAGCGGCCCGGCCGTCTATCGCCATTTCGCCAGCAAGCAGGCGCTGCTGGGGACGATCCTGGTGGAGACGAGCGAGGGGCTGCTCGCCGGCGGCCGGGAGGTCGCGGCGGCGCACGCATCGGCAGAAGACACGCTCGCGGCGCTCATCGGGTTCCACCTCGACTTCGCCCTGTCGAGCCCCGACGTCATCCGCGTGCAGGACCGTGACCTGGCGAGCCTCGGCGCAGCCGACAACCACGCCGTGCGGCGCCTGCAGCGGGAGTACGTCGACCTGTGGGTCGAGGTGCTGGCGAGACTCCATGCCGAGTGCACCGGCGACGACCTGCGCGTGCGGGCCCAGGCGTGCTTCGGCCTGCTCAACTCGACACCGCACTCCACCCGCACCTCCGATGCGCGGGCGCGCGGCATCCTCACCGCGATGGCCCTCGCCGCCCTCTCCGCGTGAACGTCAGGGCAGCCTGATCACCGCAGCAGCATCGCCCTGCCGGGCTCGCGCAGCACGTCGCCCACGGCAGCGAGGAACCGCGCGCCCTGCTCGCCGTCGACGAGCCGGTGATCGAACGACAGGCTGAGTGTCACCACGTCGCGCAGGACGATCTCGCCTCGGTGCTCCCACGGCAGGCGCCGCACCGCGCCGAGGGCGAGGATGCCGGCCTCGGGCGGATTGAGGATCGGCGTGCCGGCATCGACGCCGAACACCCCGACGTTGGTGATCGTGAACGTGCCGCCGGTCATCGCCGCGGGCGCCGTGCGCCCCGCCCGCGCTGCCGCCGTCAATTCGCCGATCGCCTCGGCGAGCGCGTCGAGGGCCAGGGTGTCGGCAGCGCGCACGTTCGGCACGACGAGCCCGCGCTCGGTCGCCGCCGCGATGCCCAGGTTCACGCGGTGGTGCTGCACGATCTCGCCGGCCTCGTCGTCCCACCGCGCATTGAGCATCGGATGCTGCGGCAGCGCCAGGCAGACCGCCTTCGCCGCCAGCGCCGTGATGCCGATGCGCTGCCCCTGCCGGGCGCGGTCGGCCGCGAGCGAGGCGAGGAGCTCCATCGAGGCGGTGACGTCGACGGTGAGGAACGTCGTGGCGTGCGGCGCCGTGAAGGCGCTGCGCACCATCGCCTCGGCGGTGAGGCGGCGCACGCCCTTGATCGGGATGCGGGTCTCTCCTTCCGCTGTCGACCGGTGGGCATCGGCCATGGGGCCAGCGGGCGCGAGCGGCGCCGCTCCGACCCGCGCGGCGTAGGCGTCGACGTCGGCGCGCGTGATGAGCTCACCGTCGCCGGAGGGCGTCACCAGGGCGAGGTCGACGCCGAGCTGCTTGGCGTGCGCGCGCACCGGCGGAGTCGACCGCGGGCGCTCGCGCAGCGCGTCGTCGCGCGCGGCCCCCTCGCACTCGGCTGCCTCGGCGCGTCCCAGCACGTCGTGGGGTGCCGCCTCGAGCACGGCCGTGTCACCGGCGGCGATCGCGGCGACCGTGCGCGCCCGCCGCCGAGGGCGCCCGTCGGCGCGCGCGGCCGCACCATAGCCGACCAGCAGCGGCGTGGCGGGCTCGGCTGCGCTCTCGGGCCGGTCGTCGGCGGGCCCGTCGACCTCGAAGGAGATGAGCACCGCGCCCACCGCCACGACGTCTCCCGGCTGTGCGCGCAGCTCGCGCACGCGGCCGGCGTGCGGCGAGGGCAGGTCGACGACGGCCTTGGCCGTCTCGACCTCGGCGATCGGCTGGTTGAGCGACACCTCGTCGCCCGCCGCGACGAGCCACTGCACGAGCTCTGCCTCCGGCAGCCCCTCACCGAGGTCGGGAAGTCGGAACTCGGCGATCATGACCGCTCCACCCCCGACAGCGAGTTCGGCCGATCGAGCACCCGGTCGACGCCGTCGAGGATGCGGTCGAGGTCGGGCAGGTGATGCTTCTCGAGCTTGGCCGGCGGGTATGGGATGTCGTGCCCCGTGACCCGCACGGGCGGCGCCTCGAGGTGGTGGAAGCAGCGCTCGGTGACGCCGGCGACCAGCTCCGCCCCCAGGCCCGCCTCCTTGGCCGCCTCGTGGGTCACCACGACCCGGCCGGTCTTGCGGACGGATGCCGTGACCGTGCGGTAGTCGACGGGCGACAGCGAGCGCAGGTCGATCACTTCGAGCGAGATGCCCTCGTCTTCGGCGGCGGTCGCCGCATCCATCGCCGTCGTGACCTGCCCGCCGTACGTGAGCACCGTCACGTCGGCGCCCTCGCGCACGACGCGCGCCAGGCCCATCGGCGGCGCGTCGGCGAGATCGGCGTCGACGTCGACCTCGCCCTTGGCGTGGTAGAGCCGCTTGGGCTCGAAGAACACGACGGGGTCGTCGCTCGCGATGGCCTGGCGCAGCATGACGAACGCATCCTGCGGGTTCGAGACCGCGACGACCCGCAGGCCGCTCGTGTGCACGAAGTAGGCCTCGGGCGACTCGGAGTGGTGCTCGGCCGCTCCCACCCCGCCGGCCCACGGCACCCGGATCGTGATCGGCATGCGCACGGCGCCGCGCGTGCGGTAGTGGAGCTTGGCGACCTGCGCGACGATCTGGTCGAAGGCGGGGTAGACGAAGCCGTCGAACTGGATCTCGACCACCGGCCGGTAGCCGCGGTAGGCCAGCCCCACCGCCGTGCCGACGATGCCGGCCTCAGCCAGCGGAGTGTCGACGACGCGCTGCGCGCCGAACTCGTCGAGCAGGCCATCGGTGACGCGGAAGACGCCGCCCAGGCGCCCGATGTCCTCCCCCATGAGCAGCACACGCGGGTCGTCGGCGAGCGCGCGGCGCAGCCCCGCTCCGAGCGCCTTGACCATCGTGAGCTCCGTCATGACTCCTCCTCTGGGGCGAAGCCGGCCAGATAGCCGGCGTAATCGGCCCGCTCCTGGTCGAGACCCGCATGCGGTTCGGCATAGACGTGGTCGAACACCGACAGCGGGTCGCGGTCTGCCGCGGCCAGGCATGCCGCCCGCATGCCGGCGCAGAACTCGTCGGCGGCCGCCTTCTCGTCGGCGGCGAACTCGTCGTCCCAGCCGCCCTCGGCGCGCAGCAGCGCCTCGAGCCGGGCGATCGGGTCGCGCGCCTCCCAATGCTCCACCTCGGCGGCGTCGCGGTAGCGGCTCGGGTCGTCGGACGTGGTGTGCGGGCCCATCCGGTAGGTGACCGCCTCGAGATAGGCGGGGCCGGCGCCCGAGCGCGCGTGGTCGGCCGCCCACCGCATCGCCGCGAGCGAGGCCAGTACGTCGTTGCCGTCGAAACGCAGGCTCGGAATGCCGAAGCCCGGCGCGCGGTCCGCCAGCGGAAAGCGGCTCTGCACGCCGACGGGCTCCGAGATCGCCCACTGGTTGTTCGTGCACACGAACACCACGGGGGCCTCGAACGACGCGGCGAACACCATCGCCTCGTTGGCGTCGCCCTGACTGGTCGCTCCGTCGCCGAAGTAGGCGACCGCGATGTCGTCGACACCGTCGCGCTGGATGCCCATCGCGTACCCCACGGCGTGCAGCGTCTGCGCGCCGATGATGATCTGCGGCGTCGCGACGCCGATGCGATAGGGGTCGTAGCCCGAATGCGCCTCGCCACGCCAGTTCGGGATGAACTCGTCGGGGCGCGCGCCCCGCACGAACAGCACACCGGCCTCGCGGTAGCTCGTGAACGGGAAGTCCCCCGTCCGAAGCGCGTGCGCCGTGCCCACCTGGGCGGCCTCCTGGCCCCGGCACGGAGCCCACAGCCCCAACTGCCCCTGCCGCTGCAGGGCGATGCCCTCGGCGTCGAGGCGGCGCACGATCGTCATGTCGCGATGCAGCATCCGCAGCATCGGCACGTCCACGTCGGTCAGCCAGGCGTCCAGCTGCGGATGCGGGATGCGGCTGCCGTCGGTTGCGAGCACTCCTGCGAGTTCGTCGGTGCCTGTTGTCAGGTCGTGGTCGGTGCGGGGATACATCATCGTTCCTCCTTGTTCGATGCACCCTCGTGAGGCGATCGGACGAAAGACCGCCGGCAGCGTCGCCGACAGCCCGACGATACGTCCGACATGCACCTAGCTCAAGCATCCGAAGACTCGTTGAGCATGTTGCGCAACTACGGGCGAGGGTGACCTGCTATCTTCGGGCACTATGACCACGCTGGATCACATCGACCTGGAGCTTCTCGCCGCACTGTCGGCCGACCACCGCGCCACCGTCGTGGCTCTGGCCGAGCGCCTCGGGCTCTCGCGCAACACCGTGCAGGCGCGCATGGCGCGGCTCGACCGCTCCGGCGTGTTCCTCTCGTTCGAGCGGGCGATCTCGTCGGCGGCGCTCGGCTTTCCCATCGAGGCGTTCCTGAGCGTCACGGTGCATCAGGCCGCCCTCCCGCGGATCACCGAGGAGCTCGGCAGGATCCCCGAGGTTATCCAGGCGCACGGACTGAGCGGTCAGGTCGATCTGCTCGTGCGGGTCGCCTGCCGCGACACGCAGCACCTGTTCGACACCGACGCCCGCATCCTCTCGATCGACGGCGTCGAGCGCACCGAGACGTCGCTGGCGATGGGCGAGGTGATCGGCTACCGGGTCGCGCCGCTGCTGGAGCTGGCCAGAGCCGACTCCTGACCCGAGTCGGCGCGCACCAGCACGACGCCGGCGAGGATGAGCACGCCGCCCACGAACTGGATGGGCGCCGGCACCTCGCTCAGGAAGATCCACGAGAACATCAGCGCGAACAGCACTTCCGAAAGCCCCACGAACGACGCCACCCGCGAGCCGAGCCGCGGCACCGCGCCGACGCCGAGCGCGTAGCCGAGGGTCGTGCCGACGGCGGCGACCCACAGCAGCGGCACCCACCAAGGCACCGTGACGCCGGCCAGCACGACGTCGACCGTCGGCGCGGCGAAGGGCAACACGCCCGTGGCGATGAGCACGACCATGAGTGCCGCACCCACCAGCAGCCCGCCCGAGGCGAGGGCGAGCGGCGGCAGGTCGTCGCCGGCGCGCTCGGAGACGAGGAAGTACGCCATGACGCAGACCGCCGCACCGAGCGCCAGGAGCGTCCCGAGCAGATCGAACCGCGCGCCGGCGATGTCGACGACGAGCACGAGCCCCGCGACCGCCACGATCGAGCCGATCACCACGAGGCGCGAGGGCGCTCGGCGGGTGCGCAGCCACGTGAGGCCGACCAGCAGCACCGGGGCGAGGTACTGGATGAGCAGGGCCACGGCCACCGGCATCCGCTGCATCGCCGAGAAGAAGAGCAGCTGGCAGCCGGCGACGGCGGTGAGCCCGAACGCGACGATGATGCGCCAGTGGCGACGCAGGAACGAGCGCTCGCGCAGGATCGCGCGGACGAGGAAGGGCGCGAGGATGAGCCCCGACACGCCCATGCGCACCTGCAGCGCCGCTCCGAGCGACCAGCCGGCCTCGAGCAGGGGCTTGACCAGCGGGCCGGACGACGAGAACGCGAGCGCCGACACGACGCCCATGATGAGCCCAGACGTGCGATGCGACGAGGGCGCGATCTCGCGGCCCATGGTCGGGATGACGGCGATCGGGGCGGTCTGCGTTGACATGGCGGCATCCCACTGTCAGGAGTGAACTGTGACTACACTGGTGACACCAGCGAGACGACACTAGTCCCCCGGACTGTCAGGAGTCAACATGGTCTTCATTCATGACACCAAGCGCGCCCTCATGGCCGCCGTCGACCTCGTCAACACCCTTCCCGGCACCGACGGCGACGACCGGATGCTGACGGCCCGAGACCTCGACGACTACGTCGCCGCCAACCCCTACTCCGGCCCCATCCCCCGCGACGACGCCTCGCTCGCGGCGATCCGGGACGTGCGCTCGCGACTGCGCGGCCTGTGGAACGTCGGCCGCGACGACGCCGTGCCGCTCGTGAACGCCATGCTCCGCGACGGCGGCGCCCTCCCCCGGCTCGTGATCCACGAGGGCTACGACTGGCACATCCACGCCACGAGCGACGACGCGCCGCTGGCCACCCGCATCCTCGTCGAGGCGGCGATGGCCTTCGTCGACGTCATCCGCTCCGACGAGTACGGCCGCGTGCGCGTGTGCGCGGCCGACGACTGCGACGCGGTCTACGTCGACTACTCGCGCAACGGCTCGAAGCGCTACTGCGACACCGGCAACTGCGGCAACCGCATGAACGTCATCGCCTACCGAGAGCGCAAGGCGCAGGCCTGAGGCTCGGCATCCGCCCTCCGCCCCTCGCCGAGATCAGGTGATCTCGCCAGGACAGGACGATCAGACACGAAACGACCTGTGCCGGCGAGATCTCCTGATCTGGATCCCGGATGCCGGGGCCGCTGCTCTCAGTGCGCCCCGAGAAAGCGCTCGATCGCGGCGGCTGCGGGCACCGGCGTCTCGTAGTGGATGAGGTGCCCCACATCGGGGATCTCGACGAGCTCGGCGGCGGGGAAGATGCGCGCGAGTTCGCGCTCCTTCTCGATGGGGGTGATGTCGTCGCGCACCGCGGCGATCAGCAATGTCGGCTGGGAGATCGCGGCGGCGAACTCGCTCACGTCGTGCGACACGCTCGTCACGAAGGCGTCGTGCAGCACGTCGCGGTCGGCGAAGCGCGAGAAGTAGGTGTCGTGCTGGTCGTGCACGAACCGGCGCAGCTGCGGGTCGCGCGTCTTGGCCATCGACACGCTCATGACGCGCACGATCAGGCGGTTGCGCAGCAGTGCGTCGCCGAGCTTCGCGGGGAGCTTCGCGCCCGCCCAGTAGTAGAAGACCGCGAGCCGGGTGAGGATGCCTCGGGGGCCCTCCAGCGCGGGCGCGCCGATCGGGTTCACCAGGATCAGTCTCGGAGTCTCGAGACCTCGGCTCACCGCCGCCGCCGAGACGATCGATCCGAAGCTGTGGCCGAGCACCACGGCACCGGGGGCGACGGCCGCGGCGAAGTGCTGCAGCCACTGCGCGTACAGATCGAGGTCGTGCGCGCGTCCGGGGATCGGCTCGGTCTCGCCGAACCCCGGCAGATCGGGCATGACGACGCGGATGCCGTGCAGCTGCGCGACGACCGGCTCGAGGCCGTGGTGCTCGCCGCGGAAGCCGTGCACGGCGAGGATCGTCGTGTCGGCGTCGGCCGGGCCGTAGACCCAGTAGGCCGTCGTGCCGCCGAGCACCTCCGCCTCGCGACGCTCGACGGGAGTGCGCGTGAGCTGGTCGGCATAGGGGTTCACCACGGTCACCCGCCCAGTCTACGGGCGGGCCAGCGGCGCGCCTGGGCGGCGATGTCGGAGGGGGTGCATACCGTTGGCGGCATGGAAGCACTGCGGATGGTGGGGGTCTTCGACCTCGAGACGACGGGAGTCGATGTCACGGCCGACCGCATCGTGACAGCGCACGTGGGCCTCCTCGACGCGTCTGGAACGGCGCTGCGCGCCAGGGACTGGCTCGCCGACCCCGGCGTCGAGATCCCCGAGGGCGCGGCCGCCATCCACGGCGTGACCACCGCGCGCGCCCGCGCCGAGGGGCGCCCCGCAGCAGAGGTCGTGTCCGAGGTCGTCACGGCCCTGCGCGACCTGTTCGCCGCCGGCATCCCGGTCGTCGCCTACAACGCGCCGTTCGATTTCTCGCTGCTCAAGCACGAGGCGGTGCGTCACGGCATCGCCCCGATCCTCGAGCCATCGCCGGTCATCGACCCGCTCGTGGTCGACAAGGCCTACGACCGCTACCGCCGCGGCAAGCGCACCCTCGAGGTGGTCGCCGCCCACTACGCCGTGACCCTCGAGGGCGCACACGAGGCCTCGGCGGATGCCGTGGCCGCCGGCCGCGTGGCACAGGCGCTCGCCGCGCGCTTCGGCGGGCAGCTGCCGCCGTCTGTCGACGAACTGCACTCGCAGCAGATCTCGTGGGCGCGCGCGCAGGCGGCGAGCCTGACCGACTACTTCATCCAGATCGGCCGGCTCGCCCCCGACGAGACCGTCGACGGCAGCTGGCCGATCCGCTGACGCACAACGACGAAAGCCCCGCCGAGGCGGGGCTTTCGCTGGTGGCTGCTTACTTGGAGGAGCCGCCGAAGTTCTTGAAGCGCTGGTTGAACTTCTCGACACGACCGGCCGAGTCCATGATGCGCTGCTTGCCCGTGTAGAACGGGTGCGACGCCGACGAGATCTCGACGTCGATGACGGGGTACTCGACGCCGTCGAGCTCGATCGTCTTGTCGCTGGTCACCGTCGAGCGGGTGAGGAACGTGTCGCCCGAGCCGAGGTCGCGGAAGACGACCGCGTGGTAGTCGGGGTGGATGTCAGTCTTCATGAGGAGTCCTTTGTGGGGATGGCGTCCCTGCCGAGAACCAGGGACCAAGTCCGCGGTGCGAGAATGCACCAAGTAGCGATTCTATCAGGAGCGAGCCCTGGCCGCGAACCGGCCCTCGTCCTCGGTCAGGGCGATCTGCATTCCGAAGGTCGCCGTGAGGTTCTCGGCCGTCAGCGTCTGGGCGATCGGCCCTGCCGCGACGGCGGCTCCGTCGCGCAGCAGCAGCACGTGGGTGAAGCCCACCGGGATCTCTTCGACGTGGTGGGTGACCATGACCATCGCGGGCGTGCTCGGGGCCAGCGCATAGCCGCTGAGCAGGCTCAGCAGCTCTTCGCGCGCCCCGAGGTCCAGGCTCGCGGTCGGCTCGTCGAGCAGCAGCAGCTCGGGGTCGGTCATGATCGCCCTGGCGATCTGCACGCGCTTCTGCTCGCCGTCCGACAGGGTGCCGAACGTGCGGTCGGCGAGGTGGTCGAGCTTCCACTCGGCGAGCACCCGCAGCGCGCGGCGCTCATCGAGGTCTTCGTACTCCTCGCGCCAGCGACCCGTGACCGAGTACGCCGCCGTCAGCACGACATCGAGCACGGTCTCCTCCGGCGGCAGCCGCTTGGCCATCGCCGACGAGGCGAAGCCGATGCGAGGGCGCAGTTCGAAGACATCGCTGCGGCCCAGCTGCTCGCCGAGGATGCGCACGGTGCCCGATGTCGGGTGCATGAGCGTGTCGGCCAGCTGCAGGATCGTGGTCTTGCCGGCGCCGTTGGGGCCGAGCACCACCCAGCGCTGGTCGTCGCCGACCGTCCAATCGAGGTGGTCGACGATCTCCCTGGCGTTTCGGCGGACGACGACGTCGGAGAACTCGAGCACCTCTGGCATGCCGCTAGCCTATCGGCCGCTCGCGGTCACCTCGCGGTACAGGTCCTGGGCCTGCTCGGCGATTCGCGCCCAGCTGAACTCCTGTGCGGCACGCTCGCGGCCGGCCCTGCCGTACGCCGCCGCGCGGTCGCGGTCGGCCACGACGTCGGTGAGCACTCGGGCGAGATCGTCGACGAAGCGGTCGGGGTCGATGGGGGTGCCGGTGCCGTCCTGCACCTGCTCGATCGGCACGAGCCGACCGGTGACCCCGTCGACGACGACCTCGGGGATGCCGCCGGTCGCGGTGCCGACGACGGCCGCGCCGCAGGCCATCGCCTCGAGGTTGACGATGCCGAGCGGCTCGTAGACGGAGGGGCAGACGAAGGTCGTCGCGGTGGTGAGGATCGCGCACAGCTGATCGCGCGGCAGGAACCGGTCGATCCAGATCACGCCGTCGCGCTCGGCCTGCAGCCCGCGCACGAGCCCCTCGACCTCGGAGAGGATCTCCGGGGTGTCGGGCGCGCCGGCACACAGCACGAGCTGCACCTCCGGCGGCAGCTTCGCCGCGGCGCGCAGGAAGTAGGGCAGCCCCTTCTGGCGGGTGATGCGCCCCACGAAGACGACCGAGGGCCGAGCGGGGTCGATGCCCAGCTCGGCGAGCAGCGCGGGGTCGTCGACCGGCCGCCAGGCCTGCACGTCGATGCCGTTGTAGATGACGCGCACCTTGGCGGGGTCGAGGCTCGGATAGCTGCGCAGGATGTCGTCGCGCATGCCGTTGCTGACGGCGACGACGGCGGCCGCGCCCTCGTAGGCGGTCTTCTCGATCCAGCTCGAGACGGCGTAGCCGCCGCCCAGCTGCTCGGCCTTCCACGGCCGCAGCGGCTCGAGGCTGTGAGCGGTCACGACATGCGGGATGCCGTGCAGCAGCGAGGCGAGGTGCCCTGCGAAGTTGGCGTACCAGGTGTGCGAGTGCACGACGTCGGCACCGGCGACGTCCGACACGATGTCGAGGTCGGTGCCGAGCGTCTGGATGGCGGCGTTGGCGCCGGACAGTTCGACCGGAACGCCGTACGAGGTCGTGTCGATCTCGTCGCGTTCGGCGCCGAATGCGCGCACCTGCACCTCGACGCCGTCGGCGCGGAGGGCCTTGACGAGCTCGGTCGCGTGCACGCCTGCGCCGCCGTAGATCTCCGGTGGGTATTCCTTCGTGACGATGTCCACCCGCATGTCTGGAAACGCTAGTACACGGCCCGGAGGGCGGCATAGTGTGGTGCCATGCCTGCAGAGCCGAAGGTCTTCGGAATCGTCCTCGCCGGTGGCGAGGGAAAGCGCCTCATGCCGCTGACGGTCGACCGCGCCAAGCCCGCGGTGCCGTTCGGGGGGCAGTACCGCCTGATCGACTTCGCGATCTCGAACCTCATCAATTCGGGACTGCGCCAGATCGTCGTGCTGACGCAGTACAAGTCGCACAGCCTCGACCGCCACATCTCTCAGACCTGGCGCATGTCGGCGCTGCTGAACTCGTATGTCGCGTCGGTCCCTGCCCAGCAGCGCCTCGGCAAGCGGTGGTTCTCCGGCTCGGCCGACGCGATCCTGCAGTCGCTCAACCTCGTCAACGACGAGCGCCCCGACATCGTCATCGTCATCGGCGCCGACCACGTGTACCGCATGGACTTCCAGCAGATGCTCGATGCTCACATCGCCTCCGGCGCGCGGGCGACGGTCGCCGGCATCCGCCAGCCGATCTCACTGGCCAACCAGTTCGGGGTGATCGCCGTCGACGACGACGACCCCACGAAGATCAGCGAGTTCCTCGAGAAGCCGCAGAACCCCAAGGGGCTGGCCGACAGCCCCGGCGAGGTGCTGGCTTCGATGGGCAACTACATCTTCGACACCGACGCCCTCATCGAGGCCGTGCAGACCGACGGCGAGCTGCCGACGTCCAACCACGACATGGGCGGCGACATCATCCCCTACTTCGTGGGCCGCGGCGAGGCCGGCGTCTACGACTTCAAGCGCAATGACGTGCCGGGGTCCACCGACCGCGATCGTGACTACTGGCGCGATGTCGGCACGATCGAGTCGTTCTTCGACGCGCACATGGATCTCATCTCGACCCTGCCGATCTTCAACCTCTACAACACGAAATGGCCGATCCACTCGCAGTCGGTCAACTCTCCGCCGGCGAAGTTCGTGCGCGACAGCGTGGGCCGCATGGGCAATGCGATCGACTCGATCGTCTCGCTCGGCTCCGTGCTGTCGGGCACCCACCTCGAGCGCAGCGTCGTGGGCCCGTGGACGCTCTCTGGCGGCGGCTCGACGGTCACCGACTCGGTGCTGTTCGACTACGTGTCGGTCGGCGCCGGCGCCCGCGTGCACCGCGCGATCCTCGACAAGAACGTCGTGCTCGCCCCCGGCGCCACCGTCGGCGTCGACCGCGAGCGCGACCTCGCCCGCGGATTCACGGTCACCGACTCCGGCATCACCGTCGTGGGCAAGAACGTCGTCGTCGAGGCGTGAGGGGCATCGCCTGCGGCCGATAGCGTAGGAGGGTGGCAGCATCCCCCTTCCTTGTCGTGCTCGACGCCGACTCGACGCTCATCCGCAACGAGGTCATCGAGCTGATCGCCGACGAGGCGGGCCGCGGGCCCGAGGTCGCCGCGGCCACCGAGGCGGCGATGCGCGGCGAGGTCGACTTCGCGACGAGCCTGCGCTCGCGAGTGGAAGCGCTGCGGGGCGTGCCGGTCACGGCCTTCGCCCGTGTGCTGGCCCGCATCGAGCCGACGCCGGGCGTGCGCGAGCTCGTCGACGCCGTGCACGCGCGCGGCGGCACGGTCGCGGTCGTCTCCGGGGGCTTCCACGAGGTCCTCGACACGGTGGCGCCCGACCTCGGAGTGGATCTCTGGCGCGCGAACCGCCTGCACGTCGACGAGGGGATGCTGACCGGTCTGGTCGACGGCGACATCGTCGACGCCGAGGGCAAGGCGGCAGCCCTGCGTGAATGGGCGGGTGAACTCGATGTGCCGCTGCGTTCGACGATCGCCATCGGCGACGGCGCGAACGATCTCAGGATGATGGATGCGGCGGGCCTCGGTCTGGCCTTCAACGCCAAGCCCGCCGTGCGTGCGCAGGCGAACCTCGTGGTCGGCCCCGTCGACCTGCGCGCCGTCATCCCCCTGCTGCCGTAGCCGGTGTCGGAGGGCCGGCGTAGCGTGGCGCCATGGACGTCATCCTGATCCCGGGCCTGTGGCTCGACGCAGACTCGTGGAGCGACATCGCTCCCGCCCTCGCGGCGGCCGGGCACACCCCTCGACCGCTCACCATGCCGGGCGTCGGGGTCGCCGCGCCCGAATCCAGCGGCATAGGCATCGCCGACTGGGTGGCCGCCGTCGTCGCCGAGATCGACGAGACCGAGGGCCCGGTCGTGCTGGTCGGCCACTCCGGGGGCGGCAACGTCGCGTGGGGCGCCGCCGACGCCCGCCCCGACCGCGTCGCCAGAGTGGTCTTCGTCGACACGGTGCCCCCGCCGGACGGCGGCGACATCTCCGAGTTCGACCTCGTCGACGGGGTCGTGCCCTTCCCGGGGTGGGACTTCTTCGACAGCGACGAAGAAGACGGCGCGGCCGACCTCGACCAGGCGACCCGCGAGCGCACGGCCGCCCTCACCCGCAGCGTGCCCGCGCGGGTGCCGTCCGATCCGATCGCGCTCGGCGACGAGCGCCGATGGAACGTGCCGGTGACGCTGCTGTCGGGAGCGATGGACGAGCAGCAGTTCCGCGAGGCGATCGCGCAGTGGGGCCGCTACGCCGCCGAGTTCGAGGCGATCCGCGACGCCGAGGTCGTGCGGCTGGGCACCGGCCATTGGCCGCAGTTCTCGAATCCCGCCCTGCTCGCAGACAAGCTCATCGCCGCGATCCGCTGAGCGTCAGTGCCCCATGCCGAGGCCGCCGTCGACGGGGATCACGGCGCCCGACACGTAGGCCGCATCGTCCGATGCCAGCCACGCGACGACCCCGGCGACCTCGTCGGGGGTGGCGAAGCGCCCGGCGGGGATGTTCTTCTTGTACTCGGCTTGGGTGTCCTCGGGCAGTTCGGCCGTCATGTCGGTCTCGATGAACCCCGGCGCCACGACGTTCGCGGTGATGCCGCGCCCGCCGAGCTCCCGGGTCAGTGAGCGCGCGAAGCCGACCAGGCCGCTCTTGGACGAGGAGTAGTTGATCTGACCGGCTGAGCCGTAGAGCCCGACCACGCTCGAGATCAACACGACCCGGCCCCAGCGAGCTCGCAGCATCCCCTTCGACGCGCGCTTGACGACGCGGAACGCACCGCCGAGGTTCGTGGCCACGACGCTGTCGAAGTCGTCTTCGCTCATGCGCAGCAGCAGGGTGTCCTTCGTGATGCCGGCGTTGGCCACGACGATCTCGACGGGGCCGAGCTGCTGCTCGACCTCGGTGAACGCCGCGTCGACGGCGGCGGCATCGGTGACGTCGGCCCGGACGGTCAGCGTGCCCTCCGGTCCCTCGCCGCTGCGCGCGGTCACGGCCACCTTGTAACCTTCGCGCACGAAGCGCTCCGCGATGGCGCGGCCGATGCCGCGGTTTCCTCCCGTGACGAGCACGACGCGATCGGTGGACATGGAGCACTCCTGTTCGGCGGACGATCCGCACCAGCCTACCGGCGGGCGTTTGACACGCTCCGCGACGCCCGGAAAGCTGGAGAGCACCAGACGAAAGGCGCCCTCCGTGAGCGACCAGAACCCCACTCCCCCGGCCGCCGACCAGCCCGAGCCCCCCGCCGCTCCCGCCGGATACCCGCAGACGCCGCCGCCCGCGGCGCCGACCTACGGCCAGCCGACCCCCGGTGCCGCACCCGTCTACGGCCAGCCGCCCGCGTACGGCGCAGCCCCTGCCTATGGTGCGCCGCCCGCCTACGGCACCGGCCCCGCCTACGGCTCGGCTCCGGCCTACGGCGCCTACGCCCCGGCCAAGACGAACTCGCTGGCGATCGTCTCGCTCATCGCGAGCATCGCCGGGCTCACCGTGATCCCGCTCATCGGCACGATCGTCGGCATCATCACGGGCCACATGTCGCTTTCGCAGCTGAAGACCAGTGGCGAAGGCGGCCGCGGCATGGCGCTGGCCGGCGTCATCATCGGCTGGGTGAGCCTGGCGCTGGGCGTGCTGTTCGTGATCCTCGCGTTCGCGCTGTTCATCCCGCTCGCGATCGCCGGCAGCACCTACTCGGCCTGAGGGGCATCCGGCCTGCGCCGCGCGGCGTAACCTGGATGCACCGTGAAGCACACCCCTCACCCGCAGTCCGCGACGTCGCTGCCCCGTGCACCGCGCGACGACGCGGGAGCGCGCTCCAAGCGCTACCTGACGATGATGGGGGTGCGCATCGCATGCTTCATCGCGATGGTGCTGATCACCCCCTACGGCTGGTACACGTGGGTGCTCGGGGCCGCCGCGATCTTCCTCCCGTACATCGCCGTGGTGGTGGCCAACGTCGGCTCCGATGTGCGTGGCACCACCCCGGAGTCGCCGGAGCGCGCTCTGCCGGCCGCCGCCCCGAAGCCCGATGCCCGCCCCGACACGGGCACGCAGCATCCGGTCATCCGCATCGACGAGAAGCGATCCGACCCCGACGAGCGCGCATGAGCGCCGAGTGCTCCCGGGCGGGCTGCCGGGATGCGGCCACGTGGCGCATCGAATGGCGCAACCCCCGCATCCACACCGATGGCCGCAGCAAGACGTGGGTCGCCTGCGACGCGCATCGGGGGTTCCTCACCGAGTTCCTGGCCGCGCGCGACTTCCCGCTGCAGGTCACCCCTCTGGAAAGCGCAGGAGAGACCGCGTGAGCAGACGCACCGCCCCCGCCGCCGTGCGATGGACCGCCTACGTCGCCGTCGCGATCGTGTTCGCGATCGCCTGCGCCTTCCTGTCGAACTGGCAGTTCACCCGCAACGCCGAGCGCGCGAACGAACTCGCCCTCGTCGAGGCCAACTACGACGCCGAGCCGGTCGCCCTCGCCGACGTGCTGCCCGAGGGCTCGCAGCTCGCGGCGACCGACAAGTGGCAGCCGGTCGTGCTCACCGGCACCTACCTCAGCGACCAGCAGCTGCTCGTGCGCAACCGCGCGCACGGCGGCACCGCCGCCTACGAGGTGCTGGTGCCGCTGCAGCTCGACGACGGCCGCGTCATCGTCGTCGACCGGGGCTGGCTGGCACCCGGCAGCGCCCAGCCCGAGCCCGACGAGATCCCCGCCGCGCCCGAGGGCGACGTCACCGTCGTCGCCCGGCTCATGCCCGGCGAAGCGCTCCCGTCGTCTGGGCGCTCCGCCCCCGAGGGGCAGGTGCCCACGATCAACCTGGCGCTCATCGCCGAGACGCTGCCCGCCGCGCAGGCCGACCGCCTCGAGCTCTCGGCATACGCGCTGATGGCCTCGGAAGACCCGGCTCCCGCCACCAGCCCGCAGCAGATCGACGCCCCCGATGCCGACCCCGGCCCGCACCTGTCGTACGCGATCCAGTGGATCCTGTTCGCGATCATGGGCTTCGTCTTCATCGGCTACATCATCCGCACCGAGAAGCGCGCGCGCCTCGAAGACGCCGAGGAGCGCGAAGAGCGCGAGCACCGCGCGCGCCTGCGCAAAGACCGCGACGCCGCAGAGGAAGATGCCCTGCTCGACGCCGCCGAGCGCTGAGCACGCCGCTCCCTGTCCAGGCGTCGGAGCCGTGGGGCGGATGCTGCCTGCCGTTGCACTCCCGACGCCACCGGCCCCAGGCATCCGACAGCTGGACGGGCCCTCTCGCTGGCACGAGCGTGTGATCTCGATACGCCGCGGCTGAAACCGCGGCTACTCGATCAGCGTGCTTCTGATCCCGCTCGCTAGCGCGAGCGGAATCAGGCGAGCGTGATCAGGTCGATGTAGTCGCGGCCCCAGATGTCTTCGACGCCGTCGGGCAGGATCAGCACGCGTTCGGGGTTGAGAGCCGTCACAGCGCCCTCATCGTGCGAGACGAGCACGACCGCGCCCTCGTAATGGGCGAGGGCACCCAGGATCTCTTCTCGGGAGGCCGGATCGAGGTTGTTGGTGGGCTCGTCGAGCAGCAGCATGTTGGCGCTCGAGACCACGAGGGTCGCCAGCGACAGTCGGGTCTTCTCGCCGCCGGAGAGCACTCCTGCGGGCTTGAGCACGTCGTCGCCGGTGAACAGGAACGAGCCGAGCACCTTGCGCGCCTCGGTCGCGTTGATGTCGGGCGCGGCCGACATCATGTTGTCGAGCACCGAGCGGTTGACGTCGAGGTTCTCGTGCTCCTGCGCGTAATAGCCGATCTTCAGGCCGTGCCCCGGCTCGATGACCCCGGTGTCGGCCTTGTCGACGCCGGCGAGGATGCGCAGCAGCGTCGTCTTCCCCGCACCGTTCAGGCCCAGCACGACGACCTTCGAGCCCCGATCGATCGCGAGGTCGACATCGGTGAAGATCTCCAGCGACCCGTACGACTTCGACAGCCCCGACGCCATGAGCGGAGTCTTGCCGCACGGCGCAGGCTTGGGGAAGCGGAGCTTGGCGACGCGGTCCTCCTGGCGCACCTCCTCGAGGCCCGAGAGCATCTTCTCAGCGCGGGCGACCATCTGATGGGCCGCGGCGGCCTTCGACGCCTTGGCGCCGAATCGGGCCGCCTGCAGCTGCAGCGCGGTCGCCTTCTTCTCGATGTTGACGCGCTCCTTCTTGCGGCGCTCCTCATCGGCCACCCGCTGGCGCAGGTAGTTCTTCCAGTTCATGTTGTAGACGTCGATGACCTGGCGGTTCGCATCGAGGTAGAAGACGCGGTTGACCGTCTCGCCGACGAGCTCGACGTCGTGCGAGATGACGATGAGCCCGCCCTTGTAGCCCTTGAGGAACTCGCGCAGCCACACGACGCTGTCGGCGTCGAGGTGGTTGGTCGGCTCGTCGAGGATCATCGTCTGCGCATCGGAGAACAGGATGCGGGCGAGCTCGATGCGTCGGCGCTGACCGCCCGAGAGGGTCTTCAGCGGCTGGTCGAGGATGCGGTCGGGCAGCGACAGGTTGTGCGCGATCGAGGCGGCCTCCGCCTCGGCGGCGTACCCGCCGAGCGCCTCGAAGCGCTCGGTGAGGTTCGCGTACTTGCGCATGGCGCGTGCCGCGGCATCCGCGTCGTCGTCGCCCATCGCGAGCGATGCCTCGTGCATGCCGATCGCGAGGGTGCCCAGGCCCCTGGCGTCGAGGATGCGCGTGCGCGCGAGCATCTCGGGGTCGCCCGAGCGGGGGTCCTGCGGCAGATAGCCGAGTTCGCCCGAGCGGTCGACGCGCCCGTCGGAGGGCAGCAGATCGCCCGCGAGCACCTTGGTCAGCGTCGTCTTGCCCGCGCCGTTGCGGCCGACGAGTCCGATCTTGTCGCCGTCGGAGACGCGGAACGAGACGTCGGACATGAGTACGCGGGCGCCCACGCGGATCTCGAGGTCGTGCACGGCGAGCACAGCGATTGTCCGTTTCGTTCGGTGAAGGGGTACAAGGGGCGGCCGATGGCCAGCCCCCTAGTATAAGTCGCGACGGCCCAGCGCTGCTTCCCGGGCCCCCACCCAGAAGGAGTCCCATGTCGCTCGCCGCCCCCGCGCCCCGTGTGCTCGCCGATGTCATCGTCCGCCCGTCCAGCCGCGCCCGCGCCTTCGCCGTCGACGCCGTGCTCGTCGCCGCCGGAGCAGCGATCGTGGCCGCGCTCGCCCAGGTGACGATCCCGATGTGGCCGGTGCCGATGACGGGCCAGACGCTCGGCGTGCTGCTGGTGGGTGCCGCTCTGGGCGCGGGCCGGGGCGCGACCTCGATGGCCCTGTACGCCGCACTGGCCCTGGCCGGACTCCCCGTCGTCGCCCCGCAGACCGACGGCAGTCACATCACCGGCCTCGCACTGCTGGCGACGCCGAGCTTCGGCTACATCGTCGGATTCGTCCTGGCCGCGGCCGTCGTGGGATGGCTGGCCGCCCGTCGGTGGGACCGCAGGGTGCCGCGGGCGATCGTGGCCTTCGCCGCAGGATCGGTCGCGATCTACGCGGTGGGACTCCCCTGGCTCGCGGTCGTTCTCGCCAACCTCGGCGTGGCGCAGGGCGACCTCCTGGCGACGACGCTGAGCGCGGGTCTCGTGCCCTTCGTGCTCGGCGACATCGTCAAGGCCCTCGTCGCGGCAGCCCTGCTCCCGCTGGCCTGGAAGGGCGTGCGCGCGGCCGACGCCGCAGCCCGCGACTGAGTCCCCCCAGCAGCCGCATAGGCCCTTCATGGGTTTGTGGGGGTGCGGACTCTGCGGATAAGGTTAGGCGACCCTTACACCTTCACCGGGAGTTCACCGTGCCCAGAATCCGCACCGCCGCCGGCATCGCCGCGGCATCCGTCCTGCTTCTCACCGGCTGCGCCACGGGATCCTCGACGGCCGAGCCGTCGAGCGACTCGAGTGCCGCTGCCGAGGACACCTTCCCCGTCACGATCACGCACGCCCTCGGCGAGACCACCATCGACGCGAAGCCCGAGCGCGTCGCGACGATCGGCTGGAGCAACCAGGACGTCGCCCTCGCCCTCGGCGTCGTGCCGGTCGGCATGGACACGCAGGTCTGGAACTGGACCAACGACGCCGACCTCGGCGTCTACGAATGGACGCAGGACGCGATCGACGAGCTCGGCGGCGAGGCCCCCGCGCTGTTCTCGACCTCCGACGGCACCGACTTCGAGGCCGTCGCCGACACCGCCCCCGACGTCATCCTGGCCGCGCAGTCGGGCCTCGACGAGGCGAGCTACGCCACGTTGAGCGAGATCGCCCCGGTCGTGGCCTACCCCGACGTCGCCTGGTTCACGTCGTGGCGCGACACCATCACGCTCAACGCCGAGGGACTCGGCCTCTCGGCGCAGGGCGATCAGCTCGTCTCCGACCTCGAGGACCAGATCGCCGACGCCACCGCTGACGCCGACTTCGCCGGCAAGACGGCGGCGTTCTTCTCCATCAGCGCCTCCGACCTGTCGTCGGTGTACATCTACACCGGCGGCGACGCGCGCACCGCGTTCCTCGGCGACCTCGGGTTCGACCTGCCGCAGGTCGCGATCGACGGCGCCGAGACCGGCTCGTTCTACGAGCAGTTCAGCGCCGAGAACGCCGACAAGATCCAGGACGTCGACGTGATCGTCACGTACGGCGACGGCACGGTCCTCGAGGCCCTGCAGGCCGACCCGCTGTGGAGCACGCTTCCCGCCGTGAAGAACGGCGCGGTCGTCGAGGTCGGAATGGGCGACGCGTACAGCGCCGCCGTCAGCCCGACCGCGCTGTCGATCCCGTGGGTGCTCGACCAGTACGTCGGCGACCTCGAGGCCGCGGCCGCGAAGGTCCAGTGACCTCGGACACCGCGACTGCGCGCCGCGCGTCCACCCCTGCGGTGGGCGCGCGGCGCCGCGTGGTCGTCCTGGCCGTCGCCGTCGTCGCGGTGCTGGTGTCGGTGGTGCTCTCGCTCTCGTTCGGCTCGCGCCCGGTCTCGTTCGACGAGGTCGTCGAGGGCATCTCGGCGTGGTTCCGCGGCGAGATCCCGACCGACATCGGCGCGATCGCCGTGCAGAGCCGCATCCCGCGCACCACTCTGGCCCTGCTCGCCGGGGCAGCGCTCGCCCTCTCCGGCGCCCTCATGCAGGCGATCACGCGCAACCCGCTCGCCGACCCGGGAATCCTCGGCGTCAACACCGGCGCCGCCCTCGCCGTCGTCATCGGCATCGCCTTCCTCGGCATCTCGTCGCCCTTCCAGTACCTCTGGCTGGCGATGGTCGGCGCCTTCCTCACGGCGTTCTTCGTCTACTTCGTCGGCTCGGTGGGGCCAGGCGGCACGACGCCGATCAAGCTCGCCCTCGCCGGCGCGGCGACCACCGCCGCGCTCTCCTCGCTCATCTCGGCGATCCTGCTGCCCCGCCAATCCGTCATCGACGAGTTCCGCTACTGGCAGGTCGGCAACGTCGGGCGCGCCGGGTGGGACACGATCGGCGTCATCGCCCCCGTGCTCGTCGTGGGAACCCTCATCGCCCTGCTGTGCGCGTCGTCTCTGAACGCGCTCGCCCTGGGCGACGACGTCGCCGTGGGGCTCGGCGTCCCGGTCGGGCGCACCCGCATCGTCGCCGCGATCGCCGGCGTCACGCTGTGCGCCGCGGTCACCGCCGTCGCCGGCCCGATCGGCTTCGTCGGTCTCATGGTGCCCCACGCGGTGCGCCAGGTCGCCGGCACCGATCAGCGCTGGCTGCTGCCCCTCTCCGCCCTCGGCGGCGCGGTGCTGCTCACCCTCTCCGACACGATCGGTCGCATCGTCGGCTCCCCCGGTGAGGTCGAGGCCGGCATCATCACCGCGTTCCTCGGCGCCCCCGTGCTCATCGCGATCGCCCGCCGCACCCGCATGAAGGCCCTGTGATGACCGCTGTCCTGCCCCGCATCGACGACGCCACCCTCGAGGTGGTGCGCACGGGCCGACGTCGGCGTGGCCGCCGGCGCGCGGTCGCGGTCGCCGTCATGGTCGCCCTCATCGTCGTGCTGTTCGGCGCGATGCTCATGCTCGGCAACACGATCTACCCCGTCTCCGACGTGATCGCGGTGCTCACCGGGCAGCAGGTGCCCGGGGCGTCGTTCACCGTGGGCACTCTGCGCCTGCCCCGCGCCCTCACCGCCGTGCTGGTCGGCATCGCGTTCGGCGTGGCTGGGTCGACCTTCCAGACCATGCTGCGCAACCCCCTCGCGAGCCCCGATGTGATCGGCATCACCTCGGGGGCCAGCGCCGCCGCGATCCTCTCCCTCGTGGTGCTGCACTGGAGCACCACCGCCACGATGGGGCTGTCGCTGGTCGCGGGGATCGCCACCGCCCTCGTGATCTACCTCGCGGCCCGCGGCGGCGAGTCCACGGGCGGCCGCCTGATCCTCATCGGCATCGGCGTGGGAGCGATGCTCGACGCCGTCGTGGCCTTCCTGCTGCTGCGGGCGGCCGTCTGGGACGTCGCGGTCGCGATGCGCTGGATGACCGGCAGCCTCAACGGCTCGCGCATGGAGGCCATCCCGCCACTGGCGATCGCGGTGATCGTGATCGTTCCCGTCGTGCTGCTGCTCGGTCGCAATCTGCGGATGCTGGAGCTCGGCGACGCGTCGGCGACGGCCCTGGGGGTGCGGGTCGACCTCACCCGGGTGCTGCTCGTGGTCGCCGCCGTCGCGCTGGCGTGCTTCGCCACCGCCACGACGGGGCCGATCGCCTTCGTCGCCTTCCTCGCCGGCCCGATCGCCGCCCGCATCGTCGGGCCCGGATCCCCCGCGATCGTCCCTGCGGCTCTCACCGGCGCGATCCTGGTGCTCGGAGCCGATCTGCTCGGCCAGTTCGCCTTCGACACCAAGTTCCCGGTCGGGGTGATCACCGGCATCCTGGGCGCCCCGTATCTCATCTATCTGCTCATCCGAACCAGCCGTCGCGGAGGCTCCTCATGACCACGCTGCACACTCTGCGCACCGAAGGACTCGTCGCCGGCTACGGACGCACGACCATCATCGACGGCATCGACCTCGAGATCCCGACCGGGCGCATCAGCGTCATCGTCGGGGCGAACGCGTGCGGCAAGTCGACGCTGCTGAAGACGATCTCGCGTCTGGTGCCCGCGCAGGGCGGCGCCGTCGTGCTCGACGGCAAGCGTATCGACCAGATCCCCACGAAAGAGCTCGCCCGCACTCTGGGCCTGCTGCCGCAGCAGCCGATCGCACCGGAGGGGATCGTGGTCGCCGACCTCGTCGGCAGAGGACGCCACCCCCACCAGAAGCTCTTCCGCTCGTGGACGGCAGACGATGATCGCGCCGTCACGGAAGCCCTCGCCGCCACCGGTGTGCTGGAGCTCGCCGATCGCGCCGTCGACGAGCTCTCCGGCGGGCAGCGCCAGCGCGTCTGGATCGCGATGGCCCTCGCGCAGCAGACCGATGTGCTGCTGCTCGACGAGCCCACGACCTTCCTCGACGTCTCGCACCAGATCGAGGTGCTCGACCTGCTCACCGATCTCAACGCCACGCGCGGCACGACCATCGTGATGGTGCTGCACGACATCAACCTCGCCGCACGCTACGCCGATCACCTGTTCGCGCTGCGCGAGGGGCGCCTCGTCGCCGACGGCGCACCCCGCGACGTCATCACAAGCGACCTCGTCAGAGAGGTGTTCGAGCTCGACTGTCGTGTCATCGACGACCCCGTGTCGGGCACTCCCCTCGTCATCCCCCGCGGACGCCACCGCATCCTCCCCGACCCCTCGAACTGACGGAGCCCCATGTCCCTGCCGATGAGCGCCTTCTTCCGTGCCCGTGTCTCGAAGATCGTCGATGTGACCCCGAGCTTCCGACGGTTCACCTTCACCGGAGACGACCTCGCCGACTACGGCGACCCAGGACTCGACCAGCGCATCAAGGTCGTGTTCCCGACCGCCCAGCTGAGCCTCGACGCGATGCCGCTGGGCGACGACTGGTACGCGCAGTGGCGCGAGCTGCCCGAGGCCGACCGCCTGCCGTTCCGCACCTACACGACCAGGTACGTGCGCAACGACGTCGCCGAGGTCGACATCGACATGGTCTCGCACGATGTGCTCGGGCCGGCCTCGGACTGGATCTCGCGCGCGCAGATCGGAGACGAGGTGCTGATCTACGGCCCGACGACGGCGCACACCGGCGTCAGTTACGGGATCGACTTCGTGCCGCCGGCGCAGAGCGAGCAGATCCTCCTCGCCGGCGATGAGACCGCCGCGCCGGCCATCGCGGTGATCCTCGAGCAGCTCCCGGCCGAGGCGCGCGGCGTGGTCGTGCTCGAGGTGCCCGCGGCCGGAGACGTCGACTACCTCCCCGCCCACCCGGGCTTCGAGTTCCACGTCGCCGCCCGCACCGGCGACGACGGCCGGCACGCCCACCTGGTCGCCGGGGTCGAGGCCGCCGCCGAGCGCCTCGTGCCGGCGGGCCGCGGCGCCGAGGTCGAAGAGGTCGACATCGACCACGACATCCTCTGGGAGGTGCCGCGCACCGCCAAGGGCGGCGCCGCGCTGAAGAGCGCGCCGCTGTACTCGTGGCTGGCGGGCGAGGCGAGCGCGATCAAGGCGCTGCGACGTCACCTCGTGACCGGCATGGGCGTCGACCGCCGCGCGGTCGCGTTCATGGGCTACTGGCGGCTGGGCAGGGCCGAAGGCGCCTGAGTCCCCACCTCGTGCGCGTGCCCGAGCCGCAGCCCGGGCACAAGGGCGGCGAGGGCCAGCACGAGAGCCACGAGGAACACGGCGGGGAACGCGAGACCCGAGCCTGCCAGCGCCGTGAAGACGAGGCCCATGACCGCGATCGAGGTGGCAGACCCCACCGCGTCGAAGATCGACAGCGCCGCCGAGTTGAAGCCCTGGTTCTGGGGTGTGGAGTAGGCCAGCGTCAGCACGGTGAGGCGCGGGTACATGAGCCCCATGCCGGCGCCCGCGAGCGCCCAGCCGACGATGACGACGGCGGGCGGCAGGTGCCACCACGCCGTCAGTGCCGCCGCGATCGTGGCTGCCGACAGCATCCCGAGGCCGACCAGGGTGATGCGCGCGTTGCCGATGCGGTCGCCGAATCGTCCCTGCACGTCGGCGGCGCCCGCCCACGCGAGCGCCGCCGCCGTCAGCCCGAGCCCCGCCCACGTAGGCGAGAAGCCGTAGTCGTCGATGAGCAGGTAGGGCACATAGATCTCGGCCCCGAACAGGGCTCCCGCGATGAGCCCGCGCATGAGCACGACGCTCGGCAGTCCGCGCGCCGCCCTGAGCGTCCCGCGGGGCACCAGCGGGCGCACCGCGATGACCACCAGCAGGGCGGATGCCGCCACCACCGCGGGTGCCCACGCACCGGCTCCGCCGGCCAGGCTCAGCGCGAGAGCGCCGGCGGCCACCGCGACGGCGCAGGCCAGCCGCGCCCCGATGCGCGCCCGCACAGGATCGTCCGTGTGCAGCGGGAGGGCGTGCAACCGCACCGCGACCGCGGCGAAGGCCAGCACCGTCAGCACTGCGACGCCCAGGAACACCCAGCGCCAGTGCAACAGCTCGGTGACCGCTCCCGCCAGGAACGGCCCGATCAGCGACGGCACCACCCAGGCGGCGGAGAACGCCGCGAACACGCGCCCGTGCAGATGCGCGGGATACACCCGCGCGACGACGACGTACAGGGCGACCGTCTGGCCTCCCGTGCCGAGTCCCTGCACGAGCCGCCCGACGACGAGCAGCTCCATCGTGGGCGCGAGGCCCGCGATCAGGAGGCCGACGGTGAACAGCGCGACCGAGGCGTAGAGCGGCCCCTTCGGACCCGACCGGTCGCACCACGCTCCCACGGCGACCATGCCGATCACGCTCGTCGCGAGCGTGCCCGCGAACGCGACGGCATAGAGATGGTCGCCGCCGAGGTCCGCGCTGACGACGGGCATGACCGTCGTCAGCGCCAGCGCCTGCAGCGCAGCGAGGAAGATGAGCGCGACGGCACCCGCCGTCACCCCGACGTTGCGCGGCGACCAGATGCTCTCCGCCGTGACGTCGCTCACGATGCCGCGAGCGCTCCGATGCGGGTGATCGCCTCGCGCAGCACCTCGGGTGCGCAGGCGAAGTTGATGCGCACGTGGCCGGCGCCCTCCGCCCCGAAGTACGGGCCGAAGTGCAGTGCCACTTTGGCCTCGCGGAGGATCTTGACGGCGGGATTGTCCCCCCA
Organism: Microbacterium fluvii; assembly: GCF_025515205.1. Lineage (GTDB taxonomy): Bacteria > Actinomycetota > Actinomycetes > Actinomycetales > Microbacteriaceae > Microbacterium > Microbacterium fluvii. The sequence continues at coordinate 1,801,246 of NZ_JAOPFX010000001.1, forward strand.
GCCGAGGTCGGTGAGATCGACCCAGGCGAGGTAGCCGGCATCGGGGATGCGGTAGCGCGCCGCAGGCAGGTGCTCGGCGAGCAGGTCGGCCAGCAGTCGTCGGTTCTCGTCGAGGGCTGCCAACAGGCTGTCGAGGTAGGCGTCGCTCTCGGGGCTCAGCGCCGCCACACCCGCGAGCGCGCCGAACAGTCCGGTGCGCCACTCGACCTCGTCGGGCATGTCGGCGACGATCTTCGCGGTCTCGTCGCCGGCGGTGACCATGACGGCGCACTTGAGGCCCGCGAGATTGAACGCCTTGCTGGCGCTCGTGACGGCGAACCCTACCTTGGCCGCCGTCTCAGAGGCCGCGAGGAACGGCGTGAACGACGCTCCGGGCTGCACGAGCGGCGCGTGGATCTCGTCGCTGATGACGGCGGCGCCGAAGCCGGCGGCGAGGTCGGCGAGGGCCGCGAGGGACTCGCGCGCGTGCGCCGTGCCAGTGGGGTTGTGCGGGTTGCACAGCAGCACGGCACGCGCTCCGCCGGCCAGGGCCGCCTCGATGCCGAGCAGGTCGAGCTCCCATGCGTCGCCGGTGTCGACGAGCGGCACGGTCTCGGGCTCGGCGCCGACCTCGCGCACGCAGTCGTAGAACGGCGGATACACGGGAGGAGTGACGATGACGCGGTCGCCGGGGTTCGTGACGACGCGCAGGATCTCGACCACGCCCATCATGACGTCACACGTCGAGCGCACGCGGGCGGGGTCGACCTCCCACCCGAAGCGGCGCAGCGCGAACTGCGCGAACGCGTCGCGGATGCCGGGGTCGGGCGGCGTGTAGCCGGTGTCGCCCAGGCCGACCGCCTCGGTCAGCCTCGCCGTGATCGCCGGCGCCAGCGGGTAGTCGGTCTCGGCCACGAACAGCGGCAGCACGTCGTCGGGATAGCGGCGCCACTTCGTGCTCGAGCGGCGGCGCAGCTCATCGACGGACAGGGCCTGCAGGGGGGCGACACTCACCCTCCGAGCCTATCGGCGGCGGCGGATGCGGGAGCCTCCGCGTGTCGTCAAATGGCGAAGCCCAACGCCCGCATCATGTCGCGCCCGTCGTCGGTGATGCGCTCGGGGCCCCACGGCGGCATCCACACCCAGTTGATGCGGAAGCGCTCCACGACGCCGTCCAGCGCCTGAGCCGTCTGCTCCTCGAGCACGTCGGTCAGGGGGCACCCGGCCGACGTGAGGGTCATGTGGATGACCAGCGCGTCGTTCTCGTCGTCCCACGCGAGGTCGTAGATGAGCCCGAGGTCGACGACGTTGATCCCGAGCTCGGGGTCCATGACGTCTTTGAGGGACTCGGTGACCTCGTCGTACTTCTCCGGCGTGAGGGTCGCGGTCATGGGTGCGATCCTACGCTCAGGCCTCGACGGCGGGCTCGGGCTCGCCGGCCAGGAACCGGTCGTAGCCCTCATCCTCGAGGCGCTCGGCCAGCTCGGGCCCGCCTTCCTCGGCGATGCGGCCGGCGACCATGACGTGCACGAAGTCGGGCTTGATGTACTTGAGGATGCGCGTGTAGTGCGTGATCAGCAGCACGCCGAGGTCGGTCTCGGTCTTGGCGCGGTTGACGCCCTCCGAGACGATCTTCAGCGCGTCGACGTCGAGGCCGGAGTCGGTCTCGTCGAGCACCGCGATGGCGGGCTTGAGCAGCTCGAGCTGCAGGATCTCGTGGCGCTTCTTCTCGCCGCCGGAGAAGCCCTCGTTGACGTTGCGCGCGGCGAACTTGGGATCCATGCGCAGGTTCTTCATCGCGCCCTTGACGTCTTTGGTCCAGGTGCGGATGGAGGGCGCCTCGCCGTCGATCGCGGTCTTGGCGGTGCGCAGGAAGTTCGTGACGGTGACGCCGGGGATCTCCACCGGGTACTGCATCGCGAGGAACAGGCCCGCACGGGCGCGCTCGTCGACCGACATCGCCAGCACGTCTTCGCCGTCGAGCGTGATCGTGCCGCCGGTCACGGTGTACTTGGGGTGGCCGGCGATCGTGTAGGCCAGCGTCGACTTGCCCGAGCCGTTGGGGCCCATGATGGCGTGCGTCTCGCCGGTGCGGATGGTCAGGTCGACCCCGTTGAGGATCGGCGTGGTGCCGGCCTCGGTCTCGACCGTGACGTGCAGGTCGCGGATCTCCAGAACAGTCATCTTCGGTTCCTCACTCAGTTCACTTCTTTGGTCACGGCAGGGTCGATGAGCACATCGTCTCCGTCGATCGTGACCTCGTAGACGGGCACCGGCTCGTAGGCCGGAAGGTTCAGGGGGCGGCCGGTGATCAGCGAGAACGCCGAGCCGTGCGCCCAGCACTCCAGCGTCTCGCCCTCGACGAAGCCGTCGGCGAGCGAGATGTCGCCGTGCGTGCAGGTGTCGCCGATCGCGTGCACCTCGCCGTTGGAGTCGAGCACGACCGCGATCGGCACTCCGTCGACCTCGACGCGCACGGCGGCGTCCTGTTCGAGGTCGGACAGGCTCAGCACCTTCTGCGCGGTCATCCCTGCGCCCCAGCGGCCAGCTCCGCCTCGACGGCCGCCGACAGCTCCTCCTCGAGGGAGGGCACGCCGATCTTCTGGATGATCTCGGCGAGGAAGCCGATCACGACCAGGCGCCGCGCCTCCTCCTCCGGGATGCCGCGGGCCTGCAGGTAGAAGAGCTGCTCGTCGTCGAACCGGCCGGTGGCGCTGGCGTGGCCTGCGCCCTGGATGTCGCCGGTCTCGATCTCGAGGTTGGGCACCGAGTCGGCACGGGCGCCGTCGGTGAGCACGAGGTTGCGGTTGGCCTCGTACGAGTCCGTGCCCACGGCATCCGGTCCGATCAGCACGTCGCCGATCCAGACGCTGCGCGCCCCGACGCCCTGCAGAGCGCCCTTGTAGAGCACGTCGCCCTTGGTCTGCGCACCCTTGTGGTGCAGATACACCTGGCTCTCGAGGTGCTGGCCGGCGTCGGAGTACGACAGGCCGTACAGCTCCGCCTCCGAACCGGTGCCGGCGAGCTCGACCGAGGGGTTCACGCGCACGACGCCGCCGCCGAAGCTGACGACGATGTGACGCAGGTAGGCGTCCTTGTCGACGCGTGCCTGGTGGGATGCCGCGTGCACGGCGTCGTCCTGCCAGTTCTGCACCGTGACCACCTCGAGGTGGGCCCCGTCGCGCACGATGATCTCGACGTTCTGCGCGAGCTGGGCGGTCCCCGAGTGGCGGATGACGATGGTGGCGCGGGAGTTCGGGAGCGCCTCGACCACGACGTGGGCGTGGGCGCGACCGCCGTTGCCGTGCACGTCGACGACGATGGGCTCGGCGAGCTCGGCATCCGCCGGCACCCGCACGAGGTGCGCCTCCTGCTCGCGGCTCCACGCGATCGCGGCGGAGAGGTCTTCGGGGGTGAACACCTCGCCGCGCGGGGCGTCGCCGACGGCGAGGAGCCCCGTCTCGGGGGCGCCTGTGACCGTCACGGCGACCGCATCCGGGTCGCCGGCGACATCCTCGAACAGCGCCGAGAGCCGCGCGACGGGCGTGTAGCGGAAGTTGACCTCGCGGCCGGTCGGCGTCGCGAAGTCGGCGGGGTCGAACGAGTGCGGCCGCTCCGAGCGGGTCTGCACGGGCACGAACGCCCCTGCGCCGTCGGAATGCGCGGTGGAACCCGGCACCACCTGGGGTGCCTCTGTCGTGGTCGTCATGTCAGCCGACCGATCCTTCCATGCCCATCTCGATGAGCTTGTTCAGCTCGAGGGCGTACTCCATGGGCAGTTCGCGGGCGATCGGCTCGATGAAGCCTCGGACGATCATGGCCATGGCCTCGTCTTCCGGCATGCCTCGGGACTGCAGGTAGAACAGCTGCTCTTCGCTGACCTTGGAGACGGTGGCCTCGTGGCCCAGCTGCACGTCGTCGACGCGGATGTCGATCGCCGGGTACGTGTCGCTGCGCGAGATCGTGTCCACCAGCAGCGCATCGCAGCGCACCGTGTTGGCCGAATGGTGGGCGTTCGCGTCGACGCGCACCTCGCCGCGGTAGCCGGCGCGACCGCCGCCTCGCGCGATCGACTTCGAGACGATCGAGGACTGCGTGTAGGGCGCCATGTGGATCATCTTCGCGCCCGCGTCCTGGTGCTGGCCGGGGCCGGCGAAGGCGACCGAGAGGGTCTCGCCCTTGGCGTGCTCGCCCATCAGGAAGATCGACGGGTACTTCATCGTGACCTTCGAGCCGATGTTGCCGTCGACCCACTCCATCGTGGCGCCCTCGTGGGCCATGGCGCGCTTGGTGACGAGGTTGTAGACGTTCGTCGACCAGTTCTGGATCGTCGTGTAGCGCACGCGGGCGTTCTTCTTGACGATGATCTCGACGACGGCCGAGTGCAGCGAGTCGCTCTGGTAGATCGGAGCGGTGCAGCCCTCGATGTAGTGGACGTAGGAGTCCTCGTCGGCGATGATCAGCGTCCGCTCGAACTGACCCATGTTCTCGGTGTTGATGCGGAAGTACGCCTGGAGCGGGATCTCGACGTGCACGCCCTTGGGCACGTACACGAACGAACCGCCCGACCACACGGCCGTGTTCAGCGCGGCGAACTTGTTGTCGCCGGCGGGGATGACCGTGCCGAAGTACTCCTCGAAGAACTCCGGGTGCTCCTTGAGAGCCGTGTCGGTGTCCATGAAGATGACACCCTGCGCCTCCAGCTCCTCCTGGATCTGGTGGTAGACGACCTCGGACTCGTACTGCGCGGCGACGCCGGCGACCAGGCGCGCACGCTCGGCCTCGGGGATGCCGAGCCGCTCGTAGGTGTTGCGGATGTCTTCCGGGAGGTCTTCCCAGGTCTGCGCCTGCTTCTCGGTGGAGCGCACGAAGTACTTGATGTTCTCGAAGTCGATGTCGCTGAGGTCTGCACCCCACGTCGGCATCGGCTTGCGGCCGAACAGCTGCAGACCCTTCAGACGGGTCTTCAGCATCCACTCCGGCTCGCTCTTGAGGGCCGAGATGTCGCGCACGACGGCTTCGCTGAGCCCGCGTTTGGCGCTGGCTCCGGCGGCATCGGGGTCGTGCCAGCCGAACTCGTACACCCCCAGGCCTTCGAGCTCGGGTCGGTCGATCAGCACATCGGACATCGTCACACTCTCCTCAATGGGCCTCAACGGTGTCATCCGCCCCGGCATTCCGGTTCTTCCTGGGAGTTCGGAAGGGGGATGCCGCTCTGCGGGCCACATAAACCGGCGCTGTCCATCGCGCCTAGACTGTCAGGGATGCGGTGCGCATCACGCGCCCGCCATCCAACCCCTCAAGTCTACAGGCAACGCCTCACCCGCGGCGTGCCCGGCGTCCACTCGGACGCGCCACCCAGGAGGACCGGCGCATGACCCTCGCGCAGACCACGTCCAGAACACGCTTCTCGCCCATGCCCGGCGAGATCACCGGCTGGACGAGGGCGATGGCGTGGCTGCTGCTGATCGTCAACATCGGCATCGTCGGCACCGGCGGCCTCGTGCGCCTCACCGGCTCCGGCATGGGCTGCGAGACCTGGCCGTACTGCACGTCCGAGTCGCTCGTGCCCACTCCGGAGCTCGGCATCCACGGCCTCATCGAGTTCGGCAACCGCACGCTCACCGGCGTGCTCGTGATCGTCGCGCTGCTGGCGTTCCTGTCGGTCGTGCGGCTGCGCCGCGAGCGCCCCGAGCTGATGTGGCTGACCTTCGCGGTCGGCATCGGCATCATCGTGCAGGCCGTCGTGGGCGGAATCACGGTGTGGATGCACCTGCACCCGAGCGTCGTGGGCGTGCACTACCTGATCTCGGCGGCGCTCGTCGCGATCGCGACGGTGCACCTCGTGCGCGTCTACGCCGTGCCGGGGCCGCGCGAGCGCCTCGTCGATCGCGGCTACGCGATCCTCACCCACGTGGCCTCGCTCGCCGTGCTCGTCACCGTGATCGTCGGCATCCTGCTCACCGGGTCGGGCCCGCACGCGGGCGACGACGCGGCGGCGCGCAACGGCCTCGACCCGATCTTCTGGCAGCACGTGCACAGCTGGCCGGCCTACGCGACCCTCGCTCTGACGATCGCGATCTTCGCGTGGTCGTTCCGTCAGCCGCGGCAGCTGCACCTCACCCGGTGGACGGGGATGCTGCTGGGCGTCGAGTTCGTGCAGATCGGGGTGGGCCTGTGGCAGGCCCGCACGGGTCTTCCGATCGCGCTGGTGAACATCCACATGGTGCTCGCGGTCTGCCTGGTGGCGGCGATGACGGTCGTCGTCATGCACCTCAAGGCGCCGATCGCGCGTTCATAGCGAACTCATCGCAAACTCCGACCGACGGCCCATTCGGGCGGGTGACACTGGAACACGCCGTGCCGCCCGGGCGCGGCGTTGAGGAGTTCGCACACCATGCACACCCGTACCCGCCTGCTGCGCAGCATCCCGTTCTGGGTGCTCGTCGTCGGCTCGCTCGCATCCATCGTCTACGGCGTCCTGCAGCTGATCGAGAAGCTCTCGGTGATGGAGACCACACTCACCGACGGCACCGCCACCGGCGTCGAGGTCTACGTCGGTCAGTCGGTCGTCGTGGTCGCCGCCATCCTGATCGGCGCCGGCATCGTGGGCCTGGCCCTCGCCCTGTCGCTCGCGACCGCCGCGAAGGTGTTCGCCCCGGTCGCCCCCGCCGTCGAGGTCATCGACTGGGACGCCGACGAGGTCGCCGACGAAGAGCCCGCCGCCGAAGCCCTCGAGACCGAGCAGCCCGTCGCAGAGGAGCTCGACGCCGACGCCGCCGAGGTGGAGGCCGCACCGGCCCGCTGACCCGCAGCATCCGCGAGACCCGCGGTTCCGCACGAGACCCCGCTCCCCCCAGCGGGTCTCAGCCGGGATCGCGGGTCTCAGCTTTGCACGGGAGGGTTTCGACTCGCGCCTGCGGCCCTCGCTCAACCTTGACCCGCGCCGCATCAACGCTGCTGCGCAGCATTGATCCGTCACGCGTCAAAACGGCAGGAGCGGGTCGATCGCGATCGCGACGAACAGCAGCGTGAGATACGTGATGGATGCGTGGAACACGCGCATCGGGCGCGGCTCGGTGCCGCGCACGGCGCGGTTGTAGAGGCGGTGCGACTCGTAGATGAACCAGCCGCCGAACACGATCGACGACGCCGTGTAGACGAGTCCCATCTGCGCGACCGGGATCAGCAGCAGCGAGCATGCGACCGTCGCCCACGCATAGAGGATGACCTGAAGGCCGACCTGGGAGCCGTTGCGGGTCGCGCCGAGCATCGGCACGTCGGCCTCTTCATAGTCGCCCTTGTACTTCATCGACAGAGGCCAGTAGTGCGGCGGAGTCCACAGGAACACCAGCACGAACAGGATGACCGGCGGCCAGGCCAGCGAACCCGTCACCGCGGTCCACCCGATCACGACGGGGAAGCAGCCGGCGATCCCGCCCCACACGATGTTCTGCTCGGTGCGGCGCTTGAGCACCATCGTGTAGATCACGACGTAGAAGAAGATCGCGGCCGCCGACAGGGTCGCCGCGAGCCAGTTGGTGGTCAGCCACAGCCACACCGTCGAGAAGACGGCGAGCGTCCACGCGAAGATCAGCGCACCGCGGGGCGACACCTCGCCGGTGACGAGCGGGCGACCGGCCGTGCGCTGCATGTGCGCGTCGATGTCGCGGTCGATGTACATGTTGAACGTCGCGGCGGAGCCGGCGCTCAGGGATCCGCCGATGACGGTGGCCAGCACGAGCCACAGCGACGGCATGCCGTTCTGCGCGAGGATCATGACCGGGACCGTGGTCACCAGCAGCAGTTCGAGCACGCGGGGCTTGGTGAGCGTGATGTAGGCGCGGACCGTGCGTCCGATCGAACGCGGGGCCGTCGCCACCGGTTCGTACGACGTCGTCGAGATGTCCATCGTCCCCCGCATCAGCCTCTTCGGATCGCCGTCCAGTCTAGGGCACGACGGCGTCACAGATCGTCTCCGACCGCCGCAGCGCCACCCCCCTTCGCTATGCTGGGACCACGCGCGCCCGCGTTGCGCCGATCCCCCTTCTCCCGCTCGGACGAGGGCCGCGACCGGACATGAAGGGCGCCCCACTGAGAAAGGCGGCCGCGTGTCGGAGCTGGTTTGGGATGAGATCGATCGGCGCGCGGTGGACACCGCTCGCGTGCTGGCTGCCGACGCGGTGGAGAAGGTCGGCAACGGCCACCCCGGCACCGCGATGAGCCTGGCTCCGGCGGCCTACCTGCTGTATCAGCGGGTGCTGCGCCATGACCCGGCGGATGTCGACTGGCTGGGCCGCGACCGCTTCATCCTCTCGGCGGGCCACTCGTCGCTGACGCAGTACGTGCAGCTCTACCTGGGCGGCTTCGGCCTAGAGCTCGATGACCTGAAGTCGCTGCGCACGTGGGGATCGAAGACTCCCGGCCACCCCGAGTACGGCCACACGAAGGGCGTCGAGATCACGACCGGCCCGCTCGGCCAGGGTCTGTCGTCGGCGGTCGGCTTCGCGTACGCGGCGCGGTACGAGCGGGGTCTGTTCGATCCGGATGCTGCCGCCGGCACCTCTCCGTTCGACCACTTCGTCTACGTGGTCGCCGGCGACGGCGACCTGCAGGAAGGCGTCACGAGCGAGGCGTCGTCGCTGGCGGGCCACCAGGAGCTCGGCAACCTCATCGCGATCTACGACTCGAACCAGATCTCGATCGAAGACGACACCAACGTCGCCTTCACGGAAGACGTCGCGAAGCGCTACGAGGCGTACGGCTGGCACGTGCAGACGGTGGACTGGAAGAAGACCGGCCAGTACGTCGAAGACGTCGCCGAGCTGCACGCGGCCATCGAGGCCGCGAAGGGCGAGACGGCCAAGCCCTCGCTCATCATCCTGAAGACGATCATCGGCTGGCCCTCCCCGGGCAAGCAGAACACCGGCAAGATCCACGGCTCGGCCCTGGGCGCCGACGAGCTGGCCGCCACTAAAAAGGTGCTGGGCTTCGACCCCGCCGAGACCTTCGTCGTCGCCGACGACGTCATCGCGCACACCCGCGCTCTGGCGGACCGCGCCGCCGACGCCCACGCGGCGTGGCAGGAGTCGTTCGACGCCTGGGCTGCCGCGAACCCCGAGCGCAAGGCGCTGCTCGATCGCCTCGAGGCGGGTGAGCTGCCGGCGGACCTGTCGGTGCCGTCGTTCGAATCGGGCAAGGACGTCTCGACCCGCGCCGCCGGCGGCGTCGTGCTCAACGCGCTGGCCGACCAGCTGCCCGAGCTGTGGGGCGGCTCTGCCGACCTCGCCGAGTCGAACCTCACGACGATCAAGAGCGCCAAGAGCTTCATCCCGGCCGAGTGGTCGACCCACGAGTGGTCGGGCGACCCCTACGGGCGAGTGCTGCACTTCGGCATCCGCGAGCACGCGATGGGCGCGATCGTCAACGGCATCAAGCTGCACGGCCCCACCCGCCCGTTCGGCGGCACGTTCCTGATCTTCAGCGACTACATGCGCCCCTCGGTGCGGCTGGCCGCCCTCATGGACATCCCGTCGATCTTCGTGTGGACCCATGACTCGGTCGCCCTCGGCGAAGACGGCCCCACCCACCAGCCGATCGAGCAGCTGGCGACCCTGCGCGCGATCCCGAACTTCACCGTCGTGCGCCCCGCCGACGCCAACGAGACCTCCGCCGCGTGGCTCGAGATCGTCCGCCGCACCAGCGGCGGCCCTGTCGGCATCGCCTTGACCCGCCAGAACATCCCGGTGTTCCCCCGCGGCGAAGAAGGATTCGCGACCACCGACGGCGTCGCCAAGGGCGCCTACGTGCTCATCGACGCCGACGGCACCCCCGACGTGATCCTCATCGCCACCGGGTCCGAGGTGCAGCTGGCCGTCGCCGCCCGCGAGACCCTCGCGGCCGAGGGCATCCAGGCCCGCGTCGTGTCGGCTCCGTCGCTGGAGTGGTTCGCCGAGCAGGACGAGGCGTACCGCGAGAGCGTGCTGCCGTCATCCGTCACCGCGCGCGTCTCGGTCGAGGCCGGCTCCGCCCTCACCTGGCGAGGCATCGTCGGCGACAAGGGCCGCTCCGTCGCGATCGACCACTTCGGCGCCTCCGCCGACTACAAGACCCTGTTCGAGAAGTTCGGCATCACCGCCGAGGCCGTCGTCGAGGCGGCACGCGAGTCCCTCAAGGAGAACGCATGAGCACGCCCACCCAAGACCTCGCCGCCGCCGGCGTCAGCATCTGGCTCGACGACCTGTCGCGCTCCCGCATCACCAGTGGCAACCTCGCCGAACTGATCGCCACCCGCAACGTCACCGGCGTCACCACCAACCCGTCGATCTTCCAGGCCGCCATCGGCAACACGAGCGACGACTCCTACGCGGCCGGCCTCGCCGAGCTCGCGCAGCAGGGCGCCGACGTCGACGCGGCGATCTTCGCGCTGACGACCGAGGACGTGCAGGCCGCGGCCGACATCTTCCGCCCCGTCTTCGACGCGACCGGCGGTGTCGACGGACGCGTGTCGATCGAGGTCTCCCCCGACCTCGCGCACGACACCGAGGCGACGATCGTCGAGGCGAAGCAGCTGTGGGCGAAGGTCGACCGGCCCAACACCCTCATCAAGATCCCCGCCACGAAGGCGGGCCTTCCCGCGATCACGGCCGTGATCGCCGAGGGCATCTCGGTCAACGTGACCCTCATCTTCAGCCTCGACCGGTACGCGGCGGTCATCGACGCATACCTCGCCGGCCTCGAGCAGGCCAAGGCCGCGGGCCGCGACCTGTCGCAGATCCACTCGGTCGCCTCGTTCTTCGTCTCGCGCGTCGACACCGAGGTCGACAAGCGCCTCGCCGCGCTCGGCGCTGCCGACGCGCTCAAGAGCAAGGCCGGTGTCGCCAACGCTCGCCTGGCGTACGAGCTCTACGAGAAGGCCTTCGCCGCCGACGGCGCGCGGGCGCTCGTCGCCGCCGGCGCCAACGTGCAGCGGCCGCTGTGGGCCTCGACCGGTGTGAAAGACCCCAACCTGCCCGACACGCTCTACGTCACCGAGCTGGTCGCCCCCGGCACCGTCAACACGATGCCCGAGAAGACCCTCGAGGCCACCTTCGACCACGGAGTCGTCACCGGCGACACCGTCACCGGCGCCTACGCCGAAGCGCACGGCGTGTTCGACGACCTGGCCGCCGCCGGCGTCGATTTCGCCGACGTCACCCAGGTGCTCGAAGACGAAGGCGTCGACAAGTTCATCGCCTCGTGGCACGACCTCCAGAAGACCGTCGCGGACGCCCTCGCAGCGGCGCCCGAGGCCGCGCGATGAGCGTTCGCCTCCACCTGTCGGGTCACGTCAAGTCGGTCGTCGACGAGGCGCTCCCCCGACTGACGGCCGAGCTGGTCGCCTCCGGCATCACGGCGGGCGACCCCACCCTGTGGGGCCCCGCGGCCGAGGCCGAGGCGAGCAAGCGCCTGGGCTGGGTGCAGGCTGTCAGCGTCTCGCGGCCGCTCGTGGCCGAGATCGCGGCGCTGCGGGCCGAGTTGGTCGCCGCCGGAGTCACCCGCGTCGTGCTGGCCGGCATGGGCGGCTCCTCGCTGGCACCCGAGGTCATCGCGCAGACGGCCGGCGTGCCGCTGGTGATCCTCGACACCACGGTTCCCGGTCAGGTGCTGGCCGCCATCGACGGCGACTCCGAGAGCGGCGGGCTCGCCGAGACCGTGCTCGTGGTGGCGTCGAAGTCGGGTTCCACGATCGAGACCGACTCCGCGAAGCGCGCGTTCGAGGCCGCCTTCCGCGACCTCGGCATCGACCCGGCCGAGCGCATCGTCGTCGTCACCGACCCCGGCTCTCCCCTGGACGAATCCGCGCGCGCCGAGGGCTTGCGCGTCTTCACCGCCGACCCCACCGTGGGCGGGCGCTACTCCGCACTCACGGCGTTCGGCCTCGTGCCGACGGGCCTCGCCGGCGTCGACCTCGACGAACTGCTCGACGAGGCCGAGGCGTCGCTGCTCGAAGTCGCGATCGACAGCCCCGACAACCCCGCCCTGGTGCTCGCCGCCGCGATCGCCGGCGGCAGCCCCCGCAAAGACAAGCTGGGACTCATCACCGACGGCACGCACATCGTCGGCCTGCCCGACTGGATCGAGCAGCTGATCGCCGAGTCGACCGGGAAACAAGGCACCGGCATCCTTCCCGTCGTGCTGCTGCCCGTCTCGCCCGAGGTCGAGAACCCTCCCGCCGATCTGCAGATCGTGCGCCTGGTCGACGAAGCCGACGAGTTCCACTTCTTCGAGCACCACGAGAACGAGGTCCTCGTCAGCGGCACCCTCGGTGCACAGCTGATCGTGTGGGAGTACGCGACGGCGATCGCGGGGCGGATGCTGGGCATCAACCCGTTCGACCAGCCCGACGTCGAGTCGGCCAAGGTGGCGGCCCGCGGGCTGCTCGACGCCCGTCCTGAGCCGTCGGCGCCGGCCTTCACGGTCGACGGCGTCGAGGTGCGCGTCTCGGATTCCGCACTGGCGGCATCCGGCACGATCGCCGGAGTCCTCGACGCCCTGTGGGCGCAGCTGCCGTCCGACGGCTATGTCTCGGTGCAGGCCTACGTCGATCGACTGCGCCTGCCCCAGCTGCAGGGACTGCGCGAGCTCGTGGCGGCCGACTCCGGACGCCCCGCCACCTTCGGGTGGGGTCCTCGATTCCTCCACTCCACCGGCCAGTACCACAAGGGCGGTCCCGCGACCGGCGTGTTCCTGCAGATCCTCGAGCGCACCGACGTCGACCTCGAGATCCCCGGGCGCCCCTTCACGTTCGGCCAGCTGGTGCAGGCCCAGGCGCTCGGCGACGCGAGCGTGCTCGCGGCGCACGGCCGCCCGGTGGTCACCCTCACCCTCACCGACCCGCAGACCGAGGTGCTCTCGCTCTTCGAGGCCGCCCAGTAGGAGCAACTCCCCTATGACCGTGAACACCTCTGAGGCGAGCGGCGCAGCATCTTTCGCGCCCGCCGAGATCTCGCGCGGACACAATCCGCTGCGCGACCCGGACGACAACCGCCTCAACCGGATCGCAGGGCCCAGCGCCCTGGTCATCTTCGGTGTGACGGGAGACCTCTCCCGCAAGAAGCTCATGCCCGCCGTGTACGACCTCGCCAACCGTGGCCTGCTGCCGCCCGGCTTCGCGCTGGTCGGATTCGCGCGCCGAGACTGGGCGGACCAGGACTTCGCCGACGTCGTGCAGGAGGCCGTGAAGGCCCACGCCCGCACCGAGTACCGCGAAGAGACCTGGCAGCAGCTGCTGCAGGGCATCCGCTTCGTCTCGGGCGAGTTCGGCGACGACGACGCGTTCCGTCGACTGCGCGAGACCGTCGAGCGTCTCGACCTCGAGCGGGGGACGATGGGCAACCACGCGTTCTACCTGTCGATCCCGCCGAAGGACTTTCCCATCGTGGCCGACCAGCTCAAGCGCTCCGGGCTGGTCGACGACACCGCCGACCAGCCAGAGCGCTGGCGACGCGTCGTGATCGAGAAGCCGTTCGGCCACGATCTGGCCTCGGCCCGCGAGCTCAACGACGCGCTGCGCAGCGCGTTCCCGACCGACTCGATCTTCCGCATCGACCACTACCTCGGCAAGGAGACGGTGCAGAACATCCTCGCGCTGCGCTTCGCCAACGAGCTGTACGAGCCGATCTGGAACCGCAACTACGTCGACCACGTGCAGATCACGATGGCCGAAGACATCGGCGTGGGCGGACGTGCGGGCTACTACGACGGCATCGGCGCGGCGCGCGACGTCATCCAGAACCACCTGCTGCAGCTGCTGGCGCTCACGGCGATGGAAGAGCCGATCAGCTTCGACGCGACCCAGCTGCGGGCGGAGAAGGAGAAGGTGCTCGCCGCCGTCACCCTTCCCGCCGACCTCGGCGCGACCACCGCGCGCGGGCAGTATGCGGGCGGCTGGCAGGGCGGGGAGCAGGTCACGGGGTTCCTCGACGAAGACGGCATGGACCCGGCGTCGACCACCGAGACGTTCGCCGCCGTCACCCTCGAGGTGAACACCCGCCGCTGGGCCGGCGTGCCGTTCTATCTGCGCACCGGCAAGCGACTGGGCAGGCGCGTCACCGAGATCGCCGTGGTCTTCAAGAAGGCGCCCGACGTGCTGTTCCGCGAGACGGGGGGCCAGGGACAGAACGCCCTCGTCATCCGTGTGCAGCCCGACGAGGGCGTCACCATCCGGTTCGGATCGAAGGTGCCGGGTGCGGGAAGCCAGGTGCGCGACGTCACGATGGACTTCGGCTACGGCCACGCCTTCACCGAGCAGAGCCCTGAGGCCTACGAGCGCCTCATCCTCGACGTGCTCCTGGGCGACCCGCCGCTGTTCCCCCGGCACGAAGAGGTCGAGCTCTCGTGGAAGATCCTCGACCCCATCGAACAGTACTGGGCGGCCGAAGGCGGCACGCTCCAGCAGTATTCGCCTGGTTCGTGGGGGCCGCCCTCGGCCGAAGCGATGCTCGCCCGCGACGGACGCGTCTGGAGACGACCGTGATCATCGATCTGCCCGACACCACTGTGAGCAAGATCACGCGTGCGCTGGTCAGCGTGCGCGAAGAGGGCGGCGCCGTCGCCCTGGGCCGCGTGCTCACCCTCATCATCGCGACACGCCACGGTGCAGAAGAAGAGGTGATCGACGCCGCCAATGCCGCCTCCCGCGAGCACCCCATGCGCGTCATCGTGCTGATGATCGGCGACGAGGAGGGCGCGCCGCGCCTGGACGCCCAGATCCGCATCGGCGGGGATGCCGGAGCCAGCGAGGTGGTCGTGCTGCGGGCCCATGGGGCCGCCGGATCGAACACCGAGAGCCTCGTGACGGGACTGCTGCTGCCCGACGCGCCTGTGATCGCGTGGTGGCCGGGCGAGACGCCCGACGTGCCGTCGACGACGGCCCTCGGCCGCATCGCGCAGCGCCGTATCACCGATGCCTCGTCGCAGACCGATCCGGCCGCCTGGGTGCGGTCGCTGGGCACCCACTACGCCCCCGGCGACACCGACTTCGCCTGGACCCGCGTCACCCGCTGGCGCGAGCAGCTGGCCGCCGTGCTCGATCAGCCGCCGTACGAGCCCGTGCTGTCCGCCACCGTGCGCGGCGCCGCCGACTCGCCGTCGACGAGCCTGCTGGCCGCATGGCTGCGCCTCAAGCTGGGCGTGCCGGTGACCTACGAATACCTTCCGACCGACGACTGGGCGCACGGCATCAAGTCGGTGCGCCTCGAGCGACCGAGCGGGGCCACCGTGCTGGAGCGCCCCGAGGCCGGCGTCGCGGTGCTGACCCAGCCCGGACAGCCGAGCCATGACCTCGCCTTCCCGCGCCGCACCCTGCGGGAATGCCTGGCAGAGGAGCTCCGCCGGCTCGACCCCGACGTCCTGTATGGTCGTGTCATCACCGAGGGCTGGGAGCTCTTGGGCCGGCCGCAGGAGAGCGATGTCTGAGTTCGGTGCAGAGAAGCGAGTGGTGATCTCCCCGGATCCCACCGCGCTGGCCGAGTCCGTCGCGAACCGGCTGCTGCATCGTCTGCTCAAGCGCACGCGCGCGGGAATCGTCGAGCACATCGCCGTCACCGGCGGCGACATCGCCCTCGCGGTGCTGGCCGCGGCGGGAGCCTCTCCCGTGCGAGAAAAGGTCGACTGGTCGCTGGTGCACGTCTGGTGGGGAAACGAGCGCTTCGTCGCCGCCGACTCGCCTGAGCGCAACGAGTGGCAGACGCGCCGCGCTCTGCTCGATCACATCGCCGTGCCGGCAGAGAACATCCATGCGGTCGCCGCCGCCGACTCCGGCCTCGACCTGGATGCGGCCGCGGATGCGTATGCGCAGGAGCTCGCCCTGTTCGCCGCCGACGGGAACCCGTGGCCGCACTTCGACATCTGCCTCTTGGGCGTCGGCTCGGACGCTCACATCGCGTCGCTGTTCCCCGATCGCGCCGAGATCACGGTCACGGATCGGAGCGTGCTCCCGGTGCGCGAATCGCCCAAGCCGCCGCCGGAGCGGGTCACGCTCACCCGGCCCGTCATCAACTCGGCAGCGCGGGTGTGGCTCGTGCTGGCCGGCAGCGACAAGGCATCGGCGCTGGGCCTGGCACTGGCCGGCGCCAGCTACACGAACGTGCCGGCGGGCGGCGCGAAAGGCACCAAGCGCACGATCTTCTTCGTCGACGCCGCGGCCGCCGAGCGCGTTCCGGCCGAGCTGATCGACCAGGAATACTACTGACGCTCCGGCGACGCCGAAGCGTCGCCGAAGCGAGGCCGAGGGCTACTGGCCTCGGCGCTCGCGCAGCTGCTGCAGCGCGTCGTCGAGCAGGCTCTCGGCCTCTTCTTCGGTGCGGCGCTCCTTGACGTAGGCCAGGTGCGTCTTGTACGGCTCGGTCTTGGCGACCGCCGGCGGGTTCTGCTTGTCGCGCCCGGCCGGAAGTCCGGAGTGCGGCGAGTCGATGACGTCGGGGATCTCGTCCTCGGGGATGCCGGCGGCGAAGTAGCGCACCGTCTCGTTGCCGAGGGCGTCCCAGTACGAGATGGCGACGCGCTCGGCGTGGAAGCCGTGGTCCTGCTCGCCCATCGGGCCTGCGCCCACCCGCGTGCCGCGGATCGCGTTTCCGCCGGTAGCCATCAGACCATCCCCTGGAACTTGGTGATGAGCCCCAGCGCGACGATCGCGACGAACCACACGAGCGCCAGGATCACGGTGAAGCGGTTGAGGTTGCGTTCGGCCAGACCCGACGAGCCCAGCGCGGAGGTCATGCCGCCGCCGAACATGTCGGACAGGCCCCCACCGCGCCCCTTGTGGAGCAGGATGAGCAGGGTCAGCAGCAGGCTGGTGATGCCCAGCAGCACCTGCAGGATGAGCTCGAGGATCTGCACGGACCTCCGCCTTTCGCCGCGCCCGAGCGGGCGCACAGTCTCCCAGTATAAAAGGTCTGCGCGACCGATCAGACGCCGACGTGCTTCTGATAGCGGATGATCGAGGCGAATTCGTCCACGACGAGGCTCGCACCGCCCACCAGGGCACCGTCGACATCAGGCTCTCGCATGAAGCTCGCGATGTTGGCCGCCTTGACGGATCCGCCGTACAGCACGCGGGTGCGGGCTGCGGCATCCTCCCCCAGCGTCTGCGCGATGACGCCGCGCAGGGCAGCGCAGACCTCCTGGGCCTGCTCGGGCGAGGCCACCTGGCCGGTGCCGATCGCCCAGACCGGCTCGTAGGCCACGACGAAGTCCGCATCGGCGGGCACATTCGCGAGGGCCGCCTGCAGCTGGGCCACCGAGACCGCGGTGGGTCCGGACTCTTCGCGCTGCTCCAGCGTCTCGCCGACGCAGATCACCGGCACGAGACCGTGCTTCAGCGCCGCCTGCACCTTCGCCGCCACGACATCGTCGCCTTCGGCGTGGTACTCGCGCCGCTCGGAGTGCCCGATGATGACGTAGCGCGCGTCGAGCTTCGCCAGGAACGCGCCCGAGACCTCGCCGGTGTACGCACCGGAGTCGTGCGTCGACAGGTCCTGCGCCCCGAGGGCGAACGGGATCTTGTCGGCGTCGAGCAGCGTCTGCACCGTGCGCAGGTCGGTGAACGGCGGGAAGACCCCGACCTCGACTCTCCCCTGCTCGTGTCCGGCGTCCTTCAGCGTCCAGTGCAGCTTCTGCACGAACGCGACCGCCTGCAGGTGGTCGAGGTTCATCTTCCAGTTGCCGGCGATGAACGGGGTACGGGGCGTCACGCCCATCCGAGGACCTCCAGTCCGGGGAGCTTCTTTCCTTCGAGGAACTCGAGGCTGGCGCCGCCACCCGTCGAGATGTGGCCGAACTGGTCGTCCGAGAAGCCGAGCTGACGCACGGCGGCCGCGGAGTCTCCGCCGCCGACGACGCTGAGTCCGTCGACCTCGGTCAGCGCCTGCGCGACGGCCTTGGTGCCGTCGGCGAAGGGCGCGAGCTCGAACACGCCCATCGGACCGTTCCAGAAGACCGTCTTGCTGGCGCGGATCGCGTCGGCGAACAGCGCGGAGGTCTTCGGCCCGATGTCCAGGCCCAGCCCGTCGGCTCCGGCCGGGGTCTCTTCCAGCGCGTCGGCGTCGGCGACCTCGTGGGCGGCATCCGCCGAGAACGAGGCAGCCACGACGGCGTCCACCGGCAGCACGAACTCGACGCCGCGCTCGGCGGCCTGCGCGAGGTAGCCCTTGACGGTCTCGATCTGGTCCTGCTCCAGCAGGCTCTTGCCGACCTTGTGCCCCTGCGCGGCGAGGAAGGTGTACATCATGCCGCCGCCGACGAGGATCTTGTCGGCCCGCGGGAGGAGGTGCTCGATGACACCCAGCTTGTCGCTGACCTTCGAGCCGCCGAGCACGACCGCATACGGCCGCTCGGGGTTCTCGGTCAGGCGGTCGAGCACGTCGACCTCC
Organism: Microbacterium fluvii; assembly: GCF_025515205.1. Classification (GTDB taxonomy): domain Bacteria; phylum Actinomycetota; class Actinomycetes; order Actinomycetales; family Microbacteriaceae; genus Microbacterium; species Microbacterium fluvii. Next base: position 1,819,638 of record NZ_JAOPFX010000001.1, read on the forward strand.
TTCTCGATGAGGAACCCGGCGGCCGACGGCAGGAGCTCGGCGAGGTCGTAGACCGACGCCTGCTTGCGGTGCACGACACCGAAGCCGTCCGAGACCAGCACGTCGCCGAGGGCGGCGAGCTGCTCGGCGAACGCTCGGCGCTCGCCCTCGTCTTTCGCCGTCTCGCCCTGGTTGAAGCGGAGGTTCTCGATGACGGCGATCTCGCCGTCGGCAAGGCCCGCGGCCGTGTCGGTGGCCGAGGCGCCCACGGTGTCGGCGGCGAACGCCACCGGCTTGCCCAGCAGCTCGCTCAGGCGCTCGGCGACGGGAGCGAGGCTGTACTTGGGGTCAGGGGCTCCGTCGGGACGCCCGAGGTGCGAGCACGCGATGACACGCGCTCCCTGGTCGAGCAGGCGCGTGAGCGTGGGAAGTGCCGCCCGGACACGCCCATCGTCCGTGATGACGCCGTCCTTCAGGGGGACGTTGAAGTCAACACGGACGATGACGCGCTTACCGGCCAGCGAACCCAGCGAATCGAGGGTGCGCAGTGCCATCGGTCTGCCTCAGAGCTTCTCGCCGACGAGCTCGGTGAGGTCGACCAGGCGGTTCGAGTAGCCCCACTCGTTGTCGTACCAGGCCGACACCTTGACGAGGTTGCCCGACACGTTGGTCTGGCCGGCGTCGAAGATCGACGAGTACGGGTCGTGCACGATGTCGGTCGAGACGATCGGGTCGGTGTTGTACTTCAGGTAGCCGACGAGGGCTCCCTCGGCCGCAGCCTTCTCGTACGCCGCGTTGATCGTCTCGACGGTCAGGCCGTCGGTGGGCGTGATGATCGTGAGGTCGACGATCGATCCCGTGGGGATCGGCACGCGGTACGACGAGCCGCTCAGCTTGCCGTTGAGCTCGGGGATCACCAGGCCGATGGCCTTGGCGGCACCGGTCGAGGCGGGGACGATGTTCAGCGCCGCCGCGCGGGCACGGTGGAGGTCGCTGTGCGGGCCGTCCTGCAGGTTCTGGTCGGCCGTGTAGGCGTGTGCGGTCATCATGAAGCCGCGCTCGATGCCGAAGGCGTCGTTGAAGACCTGCGCGAGGGGCGCGAGGCAGTTCGTCGTGCACGAGGCGTTGGAGATGATGTTCATCGTCGCCGAGTCGTACTCGCCGTCGTTGACGCCCATGACGAAGGTGCCGTCGACATCGGTGCCGGGGGCCGAGATGATGACCTTCTTCGCGCCGCCCTCGATGTGCTTCTTGGCGTCGACGGCCTTGGTGAACCGGCCGGTCGACTCGATGACGATGTCGACGCCCAGGTCGCCCCAGGGGAGGTTGGCGGGGTCGCGCTCTTCGAAGACCTTGATCGCCTTGCCGTTGACCGTGATGGAGTCCGCGTCGTACGAGACGTCGGCGTCGAGGCGTCCGCCGACGGAGTCGTACTTCAGCAGGTGTGCGAGGGTCTTGTTGTCGGTGAGGTCGTTCACCGCGACGATGTCGAGGTCCGCGCCCTGCTCCAGGGCCGCGCGGAGGAAGTTACGCCCGATTCGGCCGAAGCCGTTGATTCCGATCTTGACAGACACGTTGTCTCCCGTTTCCTGTCGCGCCAGCCGCGCCTGTTCGGCGCGCTGAAACGCGATCGTTTCATGAAAGAGGAAAGGATGCCGGATGGCTCCCGTCACCGGGAGGAACCCGGCATCCTCACCTTTCTTGCGACACTACTACGCGAGCAGCCCGGCCGTCTTGTCCTTTGCCGTCGAAAAACGCTCGGCGACGTTCTGCCAGTTCGCGATGTTCCAGATCGCCTTGACGTAGTCGGCCTTGACGTTGAGGTAGTCGAGGTAGAAGGCGTGCTCCCACATGTCGACCTGGAAGATCGGCACGGTGCCCATGGCGGTGTTGGCCTGCTGGTCGAACAGCTGCTGGATGATCAGCTGCGATCCGATCGGGTCCCAGCTGAGCACGGCCCAGCCCGACCCCTGGATGCCCGTCGCGGCGGCGGTGAAGTGGGCCTGGAACTTGTCGAATCCGCCGAAGAACTCGTCGATCGCCGCCTTCAGCTCACCCTCGGGCTGACCGCCGCCCTCGGGTGAGAGGTTCGTCCAGAAGATCGAGTGGTTGACGTGCCCGCCGAGGTTGAACGCGAGGTCCTTCTCGAGCTTGTTGACGTTCGCGAGGTTGCCGGTCTCCCGCGCCTCGGCGAGCTGCTCCAGCGCCGTGTTCGCGCCCGTGACATACGCCTGGTGGTGCTTGTCGTGGTGCAGCTGCATGATCTTGCCGCTGATGTGCGGCTCCAGCGCTGCGTAGTCGTAGGGGAGGTCGGGCAAGGTGTACTGCGCCATGTTCTCTTCTTCCTGTCGGCGCCGCGCCGAAGACCTCGACGCGACGAGGGGACGCTCTCATCCTACTGAGCGGCAACCCCGTCGGGAGGGGGTTGATTCCCCGAGAGACGGCGGGTAACGATCAGTCTTCGAGGCCCGCGGGAACGGCCGACTCGGTGTCGGGGATGCCGTCGTGCTCGGCCTTCTTGTCGGCCATCGCGAGGAGGCGCCGGATGCGGCCGGCCACGGCGTCCTTCGTCAGCGGAGGATCGGCGTGATGGCCGAGTTCGTCCAGGCTCGCGTCGCGGTGCGCGAGGCGCAGGTCGCCGGCCTCGCGCAGGTGATCGGGGACGTCGTCGCCGAGGATCTCGAGTGCGCGCTCGACGCGCGCGCACGCGGCGACGGCGGCCTGGGCCGAGCGGCGGAGGTTCGCGTCGTCGAAATTGACGAGGCGGTTGACGCCCGCGCGCACCTCGCGGCGCTGACGCAGCTGATCCCACGCGGCGGCGGCCTTCTGCGCCCCCATCTCGGCCAGCGCCGTGCGGATGGGCTCGCCCTCCCGCACGACCACGCGCGGGACGCCGCGCACATCGCGGGCCTTGGCGGGGATGCCCAGGCGATGCGCCGCGCCCACGAGGGCCATGGCCGTCTCGCCCGAGGGGCAGCTGATCTCCAGCGCCGCCGAGCGACCGGGTTCGCTCAGCGCACCCGACGCGAGAAAGGCGCCGCGCCAGATCGCGGCGAGGTCGGCGCGCGAACCGGTCGTGAGCTTGTTGGGGAGCCCCCGCACGGGGCGGCGTCGCTGGTCGAGCAGCCCGGTCTGGCGGGCCAGGGTCTCGCCGCCGTCGATGACCCGGACGGCGTAGTGGCTGCCGCCTCGCCCTCCGGAGCCCTGCACGTGCACGAGCTCTGGACGCACTCCGTAGAGCTCCATGAGGTCGCGGGCGACGCGGCGGGCGAGCAGATCGCTCTCGAGCTCCGCCTCGACGGCGACGCGACCGGCGATCGAGTGCAGCCCTCCCGAGAACCGCAGCAGCGCGGTCAGCTCGGCGACCCTGGCGGTGGGGCGGGGGTCTCGGACGGCAGCGAGCTCTGCCTTCACGTCAGCGGTCAGCGACACGGATCTCCTCGCGTGGGGTCAGGGGGTGAACAACAAGCCTAACCGGCGCGGACTACTCCCGCCCGAGGTCGCGATGCGTCACCCGCACGGCGATGCCCGGGGCGTCCGACAGTCGGGCCGCGAGCGCGCGGGCCATCGCGACCGAGCGGTGCTTGCCGCCGGTGCAGCCGATCGCGATGACGGAGTGGCGCTTGTTCTCGCGCTGGTACCCCTCCAGCACGGGCAGGAGCGCTGCGGAGTAGGCATCGAGGAACTCGGTGGCCCCCTCCTGCGCGAAGACGAACTCCGCGACGGCGTCATCTTCGCCGGTGAACCCGCGCAGGCTCTCGTCCCAGAAGGGATTCGGCAGGAAGCGCATGTCGGCCACCATGTCGGCATCCGGCGGGAGTCCGTACTTGAAGCCGAAGCTGACCACCGTGAGGGTGTGCCGCGCGGCGCCGTCTTCGCTGAACAGCTCGACGACGCGGGTGGCGAGCTGGTGGATGTTGAAGCGCGACGTGTCGATGATGACGTCGGCGCCCTCGCGCACTGCCGCGAGGCGATCGCGCTCGCGGTGGATGCCGTCGACGATCGTGCCGTCGCCCTGCAGCGGATGCGGCCTGCGCACCGCCTCGAACCGGCGCACCAGCACGTCATCGGAGGCGTCGAGGAACACCACGCGGATCTGCCGGCGCTCGCGCAGCGCCCGCATCGCCTCAGGGAGGTCGGCGAAGAGGTCGCGCCCCCGCACGTCGACGACGACGGCCACCCTCGGCAGCGCGCCGCTCGCGAGCTCGGTGAGATCCAGCAGCGGCCGCAGCATCTGCGGCGGGAGGTTGTCGACGACGTACCAGTCGAGGTCTTCAAGGGCGTCGGCGACGGTCGATCGCCCCGCGCCCGACATGCCGGTGACGATCAGCACCTCACCGGTCTCGTGCTCGGACATTCCCGCTCCCTCGTCGCGCCCAGCCTACCCGGCGGCCAGGTGGCCGTGGACGGCGGCGGCCAGCGTGGGACCGATGCCCGGCAGCTCCGCGATCTGCTCCGGCGTGGCCTGGCGCAGCGCCGCGACCGATCCGAAGTGCCGCAGCAGCGCCCTGATGCGGGCGGCCCCGAGCCCTGGCACCTCCGAGAGCACCGACTGGATGTCGCGCTTGCGGCGCTTGCGCTGGTGGGTGATGGCGAAGCGGTGCGCCTCGTCGCGCAGTCGCTGCAGCAGATAGAGCGCCTCAGAAGTGCGAGGGAGCACCACGGGATAGTCCTCCCCCGGCAGCCACACCTCTTCGAGTCGCTTCGCGATTCCGCACAGGGCGATCTCGGGGTGCCCGGCGTCGGCGAGTGCGCGCGCCGCGGCGGCGACCTGCGGCTGCCCGCCGTCGACCACCAGCAGCTGGGGTCGATAGGCGAACCGCGGGCGCTTGCGGGTCGTGACCACCTCGCCGTCGGCGGTGACCTCGGGTTCGGGGTCCGCCTCGGCCTCGTCAGGGCGATCGAGATGCGCGAGCCGGCGCGTGAGCACCTGGTAGAGCGAATCGGTGTCGTCGGTGGTCTCGGGCACGCCGAACGAGCGGTACTGGTCCTTCCGAGGGAGCCCGTCTTCGAACACGACCATCGAGGCGACGACGTTGGTGCCCGACAGATGGGACACGTCGAAGCATTCGATGCGCAGCGGCGCCTCGGTCATGCCCAGCGCCTCCTGCAGGTCGGTGAGCGCCTGCGAGCGGGCGACGTAGTCGCTCGTTCGGCGCGTCTTGTGCAGCATGAGCGCCTGCTGCGCGTTGAGCGTCGCCGTCTTCATCAGCTCGGCCTTGCGGCCGCGCTGGGCGACCTGCACGGTCACCCGCCGCCCGCGGCGGCTGCGCAGCCACTCCTCGAGCTCGGCCGCGTCGTCGGGCATCACCGGAACGAGCACCTGCCGCGGGATGTCGTCGGCGGATGCCTCGCCGTAGGCGCGCTGCAGCACCTGGTCGACGAGCTCCGCGCCGGATGTGTCGATCTCCTTCTCGATCGTCGTGGCACGCACGCCCCGCACGCGGCCTCCGCGGATGACGAAGTGCTGCACCGTCGCGGCGAGCTCGTCTTCGGCGATGCCGAAGAGGTCGGCATCCGTGTCCTCCGCCAGCACGAGCGCGCTCTTGCTCAGCACGGCGTCGATCGCCTGCAGCCGGTCGCGGTAGAGCGCGGCGGCCTCGTAGTCCATGGCGGCGGCGGACTCCTGCATCCGCTTCGTGAGCTCGCGCGTGAAGCGCTCATCGCCTCCCGACATGAAGGCGACGAAGTCGTCGACGATCGCGCGGTGCTCTTCGACGGTGACCTTCATCGAGCACGGGCCGCCGCAGCGGCCGATCTGCCCGGGGAAGCACGGGCGCCCCGTGGCCATCGCCTTCCTGTACGACGCGTCGGAGCAGGTGCGGATCGGGAAGACCCGGATCATGAGGTCGATCGTGTCGTGCACGGCCCACACCTTGGGGTACGGGCCGAAGTACTTCGCGCCCGGGATGCGGCGATTGCGCGTCACGATCACCCGCGGCGCCTCATCGGCGAGGGTGATCGCCATGAAGGGGTACGACTTGTCGTCTTTGTAGCGGACGTTGAAGGGCGGCGAGAACTCCTGGATCCACATGTACTCGAGCTGCAGCGACTCGACGTCGCTGGCCACGACCGTCCACTCCACCGATGCCGCGGTGGTCACCATGCGCCGCGTGCGCTCGTGCAGCGTATGCAGCGGCGCGAAGTAGTTCGACAGCCGCGCGCGCAGGTTCTTCGCCTTGCCGACGTAGAGGATGCGCCCGTCGGCGTCGCGGAAGCGGTACACCCCGGGGTTGGTCGGGATCTCGCCCTGCTTCGGCTTGTATGCGAGCTGGTCGGCCACGTCAGCCGGCCTTGCGGCGCGGCTCCGCTCGCACGCCGAGCACTTCGGCCAGGAACGCGCCGGTGTGGCTGGCCTCGGTGCGCGCGACCTTCTCGGGCGTGCCCGTGGCCACCACCTGCCCTCCGCCCGAACCACCCTCTGGGCCGAGGTCGATGATCCAGTCGGCCGACTTGATCACGTCGAGGTTGTGCTCGATGACGATGACCGTGTTGCCCTTGTCGACGAGGCCGTTGAGCACCTCCAGCAGCCGCGAGACGTCCTCGAAGTGCAGGCCCGTCGTCGGCTCGTCGAGCACGTAGACGCTGCGGCCGCTGCTGCGCCGCTGCAGCTCGGTGGCGAGCTTGACGCGCTGCGCCTCGCCGCCCGACAGGGTCGTGGCGGACTGCCCCAGCCGCACGTAGCCGAGCCCGACGTCGACGAGGGTCTTGAGGTAGCGGTGGATCGCCTGGATCGGCTCGAAGAACTCGGCGGCCTCCGCGATCGGCAGCTCGAGCACCTCGGCGATGTTCTTGCCCTTGTAGTGCACGGCCAGGGTGTCGCGGTTGTACCGCTTGCCGTGGCAGACCTCGCAGTCGACGTACACGTCGGGCAGGAAGTTCATCTCGATCTTGATCGTGCCGTCGCCCGCGCACGCCTCGCAGCGCCCTCCCTTGACGTTGAAGCTGAAGCGCCCAGGCTGGTAGCCGCGCGCCTTCGCCTCCGGGGTCTCGCTGAAGAGGGTCCGGATGCGGTCGAACACGCCCGTGTAGGTCGCCGGGTTCGACCGCGGGGTGCGGCCGATCGGGGCCTGGTCGACGTGCACGACCTTGTCGAGGTTCTCGAGGCCCGTGATGCGGGTGTGCTTGCCCGCCACGCGCCGGGCGCCGTTGAGCTTGGTGGCCAGCACTTCGTAGAGGATGCCGTTGACCAGCGACGACTTGCCCGACCCGCTGACGCCGGTGACGGCGGTCAGCACGCCCAGCGGGAAGTCGACCGTGACGTTGCGCAGATTGTTCTCGCGGGCGCCCACGACGGTCAGCTGACGCTTCTTGTCGATCGGCCGCCGCTTGGTCGGCACCGGGATGGCGCGGCGCCCTGCGAGGTAGTCGCCGGTGACCGACTCGGGCTCTTCGAGCAGCTCGGACAGCGGACCCGAGTGCACGACGGCGCCGCCCTCGACGCCGGCCCGAGGGCCGATGTCGACGATCCAGTCGGCCGCGTGGATGGTCTCCTCGTCGTGCTCGACGACGATGAGCGTGTTGCCGAGGTCGCGCAGGGTCACGAGCGTCTCGATGAGGCGCCGGTTGTCGCGCTGGTGCAGGCCGATGGAGGGCTCGTCGAGCACGTACAGCACGCCGGTGAGCCCAGATCCGATCTGCGTCGCCAGACGGATGCGCTGGGCTTCGCCGCCCGAGAGCGACCCGGCCGAGCGGCTGAGGCTCAGATAGTTCAGGCCCACCTGGATGAGGAAGTCGAGCCGCGCGCGGATCTCGCGCAGCACCTGCGCGCCGATCTTCGCCTCGCGGGCGGTGAGCTGCAGGTCGGCGAAGTAGCGCTGCGCGTCGCCGAGGCTCAGCGCCGAGGCATCGGCGATCGAGTGGCCGTGCACCGTGACGGCGAGCACCTCGGGCTTCAGACGCGCGCCCTGACACACGGGGCACGGCACCTCTCGGAGGAACTCGCCCCAGCGCTGGCGCTGCGTGTCGGACTCGGCCTGCTGGTACTGCCGCTCGATGTAGGGCACAACGCCCTCGAAGCCCGAGGCGTAGCGCATCTCGCGACCGTAACGGTTCTTCCAGCGCACCGTGACCTTGTAGTTGTCGCCTCGGAGCACCGCCTCTTTCACGTCGGCGGGCAGCATGCGCCACGGCGTCTCGAGCGAGAACCCGAGGTCGTCGGCGAGACCCTCCAGCAGGCGCTCGTAGTACTGGAACAGGCCCTTGCCCTGCGTGGTCCACGGGATCACGACGCCCTCGCGGATCGAGAGGTCCTCATCGCCCAGCAGCAGGTCGGTGTCGACCGACATGCGGGTGCCCAGGCCCGAGCAGGCGGGGCATGCGCCGAACGGCGCGTTGAACGAGAAGGTGCGCGGCTCGATCTCGGTGAGCTGCAGCGGGTGGCCGTTGGGGCACGCGAGCTTCTCGCTGAAGCTCTGCCAGGCGGCATCCCCCTCTTCGTCGACGAAGTTGACCTGCATGATGCCGCCGGCAAGACCCAGCGCGGTCTCGACCGAGTCGGTGACGCGACCCAGGATGTCGGGGGCGGCGACGAGGCGGTCGACGACCACCGCGATGTCGTGCTTGTAGCTCTTCTTCAGCGTCGGCGGCTCCGACAGCTGCACGAGGTCGCCGTCGACGACGGCGCGGGCATAGCCCTTGGCGGTGAGCTCCTTGAAGAGGTCGACGAACTCGCCCTTCTTCTGGGTCACCACCGGCGCGACGATCTGGTAGCGGGTGCGCTCGGGCAGCTCCATCAGCTGGTCGGCGATCTGCTGCACGGTCTGACGCTGGATCTCCTCGCCGCACTCGGGGCAGTGCGGCACGCCGATGCGCGCCCACAGCAGACGCATGTAGTCGTGGATCTCGGTGATCGTTCCGACGGTGGAGCGCGGGTTGCGGTTGGTCGACTTCTGGTCGATGCTCACGGCGGGGCTGAGCCCCTCGATGAAATCGACGTCGGGGCGGTCGACCTGACCGAGGAACTGGCGGGCGTAGGAGCTCAGCGATTCGACGTAGCGGCGCTGCCCCTCGGCGAAGATCGTGTCGAATGCGAGGCTCGACTTGCCCGACCCCGACATGCCCGTGAAGACGACGAGCGAATCGCGCGGGATGTCGAGGTCGACGTCTTTGAGATTGTGCACGCGGGCGCCGCGAACACTCAGCTTTCCGCTGGTGTGGCCGGGCAGGGAGACAGGGACGATGGGCACCACACAAGTCTAGGCGGGGCCTCCGACACTTCGGCCGGGCTCAGTGCATCGCACTCGGGCCGGGGCCTCCGCCTAGACGCGAGAGTCAGCGGACGATCACCGGCACCCGCGGCCCCGTCGAACCGGCGTGGTCGTCGTCGCCGCTGTAGGTCGCCGACAGCAGATGCACGCCCTTCGACAGCGCCGGCAGCGTGACCTTCGCCGTGCCCTTGCCCGTCAGCTCCGCCTCGGCGATGGCCTTCTTGCCGTCGGAGACGACCACGGTGCCGGTGGGTGCGGAGCGGTCGGCCGCGAAGACGCGCACCGTGTAGGTGATCGTCTGCCCCTTCTTCGCGAAAAGCTTCGAGGGGGCGCCGATCGTCGTGGTCTTCGTCTTCTCGTAGACGGTGATCGGCACCTGGGCGACGGTGCCGGTCGGCGTGGTCACCTGCAGCGTCGTCGATCCCTTCGCACCGCGGGGAACGACGACCGACAGCGAGGCCGTGCCGGTGAGGTCGTTCGCCGTCGTGAGTGTGCGGTCGACGTCGGCTCTGCCGACCTTCTTGCCGCCGATCGACAGGGTCACCGTGCCGGCCGGGGTCTCGGTGGTCGTGAAGTCGAGCGAACTGAGATCGACGTCGATCGTGCTGCCGACCGCGTAGCCCTTGTCGGTGGGCGCCGAGAGGCTGATGCCGACCGCACGCTGGGCGAGATCGGGCGTCGCCGTCTCGTTCGCCTCGAACCACTGCACGGCCGACTCGAGATCGACCTTGCCGGAGTCGGCCTTGCCCGTGCCCAGCGTGAACGCGCCGAAGTTGTCGCCGCCCGCGGCGAGGAAGCTGTTGACCACGACTCCGTACGACGCGTCGGGGTCGAGGGCAGCGCCGTCGAGCGTGATCGAGGTGATGCGCGAACCGGCGGCCGCGGTCGGGTCGAAGGTGTACTTCAGCCCCTCCGAGACGCCGAGCTTGAGGAAGGGCCGCGAAGCGGCGGCCGGCTGCCACTGCTGCTCGAGCACCTGACGGATCTGGTCGCCGGTGAGGCTCAGCGTCACGAGGGTGTTGGCGAACGGCTGCACGGCGGCCGCCTCTTTATAGGTGACGTTGCCGTCGGGATCGGTGGCGGTGCTCGACGCGTACTTCATGTCGGCGCGCAGGCCCCCGGGGTTCATGAACGCGATCTGCGTGTCCGGCTTGTCCTGCTGTGCAGCCCACAGCTGCACGTCGGCCACCCAGTTGCCGAGGGTCGACTCACCGCCGCGGTTCTCGACGAGCGCCGGATTGCCGTTCGCATCCAGCCCCGGCTGCAGCGCGCGGTTGAAGTCGGCGGTGATGGAGCCCAGACTCACGGCCCCCTTCTCATCGGCGACCTTCTTGGCGGGCGCCACGATGTCGCTGAGGATCTGGGGGTCCTCCGGGTACTGCAGCACCCCGCCCACCTTCATGTCGTGGATCGTGTTGACCATCGACAGGATCTGCTTGGTGTCGGGGTCGACCTGGATCACCATGTCGCTGAACTTCTCGCCGTACTGGCCGGAGGAGATCACCGGCCGCCCGTCGATGACGTGGTTGTAGGCGAGGTGGGTGTGCCCGGAGACGATCGCGTCGACGTCGTCGTCGACGCCGTTCACGATGCGCCCGAAGGGTGAGGCGGGGTCCGTCGCCGACGATTCGGCCGTCGTCGCCGCGCCCTCGTGCACGAGCAGCACGACGACATCGGCCTCTCCGTTGGCCGGGTCGCCGTCGCTCAGGTCGTCTGCGACACGATTGACGTTGTCGGTGACGTCGCCCACCGTGACATCGGCGATGCCGGCCGGGCTCACCAGGCTCGGCAACTCGTTCGTGACGGCGCCGACGAACCCGATCGAGACGCCGTCGAACTCGGTCACCCAGTACTCCGGCAGGATCGGGTCACCCGTGGCCTTGTCGAAGAGGTTCGCAGCGAGGTAGTCCCAGTCGGCGAGCGGCTCGACCCGGTCGCGCAGGTCTGCCCAGCCCTTGTCGAACTCGTGGTTGCCGACCGAGCTGACGTCGAGACCCGCCGCGTTGAGTCCCGCGATGGTGGGCTCGTCCTGCTGGATGAACGACGTGAAGGTCGAGGCGCCGATGAGGTCGCCCGCCGCGGCGAACACCGTGTTCGCATTCTTCTCGCGGATGCTGTCGACCGCCCCCGCGAGTGCCGCGATGCCCGCAGCGCTCCCCGACTCGTTCTCGAGGCGACCGTGGAAGTCGTTGACCGTGACGAGATCGATGACGACGGGATCGGCGGCCTGGGCGGCGGGAGCCGCCAGAAGCGCGGCGGTGACGGTCAGAGCGGTGGCTCCGACGGCGATGCGCGCACGGTGGGCGCGACGAGGGGGGAAGGAGGGGGTGTCCATGGAACCGACCCTATGAATGTGCTGAACGACCCGCTACGAAGATGAGAGAAGCCTCACCATCGCGCGGCGGCGGTTGACCGGTCCGTCAGCGGCGTCGACCGGCGAAGGGCTGCAGCGCGTCGCGCAGGCCGCGCAGGGCCGCCGCGTCGGCGCCCACCTCGGTCATCACCCGCTGCGGAACCTCCAGCGCGCGCTCACGCAGCGCGCGACCCTCGTCGGTGAGGGTGATCGACAGCATCCGCTCGTCGATGCCGTCGCGGGCGCGGGCGACCCTCCCCTGCGCCTCGAGGCGCTTGACGAGCGGCGAGAGGGTCGCCGGCTCCATCGCGAGCTCGTCGGCGAGCTCGCCCAGCGAGCGCGGCGTGCGCTGCCACAGCGCGAGCATGACGAGGTACTGCGGATGCGTGAGCCCCAGCGGCTCCAGGATCGGCCGGTAGATCGCCACGACATTGCGGGCGGCTGTCACGATCGCGAAGCACACCTGGTTCTCGAGCGCGAGCGGGTCGTCGTTCTCGACCATCGGGCCTCCCGTCGATTTCATTAGTACACTAATCATCATGACACGAAAGGATGCTGCGCCGCTGCGCGATCGGATCCGTGCCGCAGGCGGCCTCTACGCCTGGATCAACGCTTCGCTGATCCGCGTCGCGGGGCCCGCGTCGGTGGGTCCGTATGAGACGACGCCGGCTCCGTCGCAGGCCGAGCGCGCCGAACGCGCCTGCCCCCTCTGCGGCCGTCCGATGAGCGCGCACACGTTCGATCGGTCAGGTCCGAAGCCCCTCATGCACTGCCCCTGATCAGGTTCTGTCCAGGTTCTGCCCAGGTCAGCGAACAAATGCACGGCTAAGGTCTCAGGGTTCGGTTCCGGTTCGGGTTCCGAACTACCCGAGAGAACGGATCCGTGCATGCGCAAGCGCACGTTCACCACCGCCCTGGCTCTGACCCTCTGCGTGGGCCTCGCCCCCGTGTCCGCCACCCTCGACGCGACGCCCGCGAGCGCCGCGAGCGTGGCCAGCCCCACCGCCGCCAAGAAGATCGCCAAGACGCTCGTCGCCAAGCGCGGCTGGAGCTCGAAGCAGTACAGCTGCCTCGTCAAGCTGTGGCAGCGCGAATCGGGCTGGCGGGTCACCGCCGGCCGTACGTCGAGCGCCTACGGCATCCCTCAGGCCTACCCCGGCAAGAAGATGGCCTCGAAAGGCAAAGACTGGCGCACCGGCGCGACCACCCAGATCAAGTGAGGCCTGGGCTACATCGACTCGCGCTACGACACCCCATGCCGCGCCCTGAGCCACTCCAACCGCTACGGCTGGTACTGATCGGACTCGTCGAGGCTGACGGTTCCGTCGAGCGCGAGCGGCCACCCCGGGTTGTGCGCGACCTCCCACGGATGTCCGTCGGGGTCGATGAACACTCCTGAATAGCCGCCCCACTCGGTGGGCGCCCCGCGGCGCGCGATGACCGCGCCGGCCTGGGCGGCGGCCTCGAGCACGACGTCGACGTCTTCGGGCGTGCGCACGTTGTGGGCCAGCGTGATGCCGCCCCATCCGCCGCCGTCGGCGACCCCCGAGTCGGCCGCCAGCGCCGCCCTGCCCCACAGAGCGAGCGCCATGCCGCCGACCTGGAAGAAGGCGACCTCGCCCGGAACCGACGACGGATGCGGCTCCCACCCCAGCGCGCGATAGAACGCGAGAGCGCGCTCGAGGTCGGCGGTGCCGAGGGTCACCAGGCTCAGTCGCTGCTCCATCGATGCTCCGTTCAGGCGTGCCCGGCGCGCTCCATGGCGCGCAGCTCCTTCTTGAGGTCCTGCACCTCGTCGCGCAGCCGCGCGGCGAGCTCGAACTTGAGCTCTTCGGCGGCGCTGAGCATCTGCGCCGTGAGGTCGCCGATCGTCGCCTCCAGCTGATTGGCGCCCTCGGCGGCGATCCCCTCGCGGCGGAGTGCCGGCGTGGGGCTCTTGCCCTTGCCGCTCTTGGTCTTGCCCGCGCCCCGGCGCGACAGCATCCCGTCGGTGTCGCTGGCCTCTCGCGACAGCGCCTCGGTGATGTCGGCGATGCGCTTGCGCAGCGGCTGCGGGTCGATGCCGTTGGCGGTGTTGTAGGCGATCTGCAACTCGCGGCGACGTTCGGTCTCGTCGATCGCGTTGCGCATCGAATCGGTCATCGTGTCGGCATACATGTGCACCTGACCCGAGACGTTGCGCGCCGCGCGCCCGATCGTCTGGATGAGCGAGGTGCCGCTGCGCAGGAAACCCTCTTTGTCCGCATCGAGGATGGCCACCAGAGACACCTCGGGCAGATCGAGGCCCTCGCGGAGCAGGTTGATCCCCACCAGCACGTCGTAGACGCCGCTGCGCAGCTCGGTGAGCAGTTCGACGCGGCGCAGCGTGTCGACATCGGAGTGCAGATAGCGCACCCGTACCCCGTGCTCGCCGAGGAAGTCGGTGAGCTCTTCTGCCATCTTCTTCGTCAGGGTCGTCACGAGCACCCGCTCGTCGCGCTCGACGCGCACCCGGATCTCTTCGAGCAGATCGTCGATCTGCCCCTTCGACGGCTTGACGACGATCTCGGGGTCGATCAGGCCCGTCGGGCGGATGATCTGCTCGACGACGCCGTCGGCGATCCCCATCTCATAACGCCCGGGGGTCGCCGACAGGTAGACGGTCTGGCCGATGCGGTTCTTGAACTCGTCGAACCGCAGCGGCCGGTTGTCGAGGGCACTGGGCAGTCGGAAGCCGTGCTCGACGAGCGTGCGCTTGCGCGACGCGTCGCCCTCGTACATCGCCCCCACCTGCGGCACGGTGACGTGCGACTCGTCGATCACCAGCAGGAAGTCGTCGGGGAAGAAGTCGAGCAGCGTGTGCGGCGGCTCGCCGGGCCGCCGCCCGTCGAGGTGCCGCGAATAGTTCTCGATCCCCGAGCAGAAGCCCAGCTGCTGCAGCATCTCGAGGTCGAACGTCGTGCGCATGCGCAGCCGCTGGGCCTCCAGCAGCTTGCCCTGGCGCTCGAACTCGGTCAGGCGCTCTGCCAGCTCGGTCTCGATCGTGCCGATGGCGCGCTGCACCGTGTCGGTTCCCGCGACGTAGTGCGAGGCGGGGAAGATCGGCACCGAATCCATGCGCTGCACGACATCTCCCGTGAGCGGATGCAGCATGTAGAGCGCCTCGATCTCGTCGCCGAACAGCTCGATGCGCACGGCGTACTCCTCGTACACCGGAATGATCTCGATCGTGTCACCTCGGACCCGGAAGTTGCCCCGCGAGAAGTCGACGTCGTTGCGGTTGTACTGCATCGCGATGAACTTGCGGATGAGCGCGTCGCGGTCGTACCGCTCCCCCACCTGCAGGGCGACCATGGCCCGCAGGTACTCCTCCGGCGCACCCAGACCGTAGATGCACGAGACCGTCGAGACCACCACGACGTCGCGGCGGCTCAGCAGCGAGTTCGTCGTCGAGTGGCGGAGGCGCTCGACCTCGGCGTTGATCGACGAGTCCTTCTCGATGAAGGTGTCGGTCTGCGGCACGTAGGCCTCTGGCTGGTAGTAGTCGTAGTAGCTGACGAAGTACTCCACCGCGTTGTGGGGCATGAGGTCGCGGAACTCGTTCGCCAGCTGCGCGGCGAGGGTCTTGTTGTGGGCGAGCACGAGCGTGGGCCGCTGCACCTGCTCGATGAGCCAGGCGGTCGTCGCCGACTTGCCGGTGCCGGTGGCGCCCAGCAGCACCACGTCGGTCTCACCGGCGTTGATGCGCGCCGCGAGTTCGGCGATCGCCTGCGGCTGGTCGCCGCTGGGCTGGTATTCGCTCACGACCTCGAACGGCCGCACGGATCGCGTGGTCTGCATCACTCCAGCGTAGGCCTGGGCACGGACACTTCGGCGGGCTCAGTGCGGCGCACTTCGGCCGGGAGCTCTTCCCACAGCCGGTCGACCTGCCGCAGGGTCGAGTCGAGGTCGCCCGAGGTGTCGATCACGACATCGGCGATCGCGAGGCGGGCCTCGTCGCCCACCTGCGACGCCATGCGCGCCGCCGCGTCGGATGCGGTCAGTCCCCGCAGCTCGACCAGCCGCCGCTCGCGCTGCTCGGCCGGCGCATGCGCGACCACGATCAGATCCCACGGATCGTCCGCCCGCGCCTCGACCAGCAGCGGCACGTCGTAGACGACCACGGCGGCGGGGTCGGCGGCGAAGGCCTCGGCGAAGCGTCGCGCCGATTCGGCGCGTACGGCGGGGTGCACGATCGCGTTGAGGGCCGCGATGCGGGCGGGATCGCCGAAGACGTGGCCGCCGAGGGCAGCGCGATCCAGCGTGCCGTCGGGGCGCAGCATCCGATCGCCGAACTCCGCCGCGATGGCGGCGAGCACGGGCGACCCCGGCTGCTGCACGTCGCGCACGATCGCGTCGGCGTCGACGATGACGGCGCCGTGTGCGGCCAGACGGCCGGCGATCGTGGACTTGCCGGAGGCGATGCCGCCGGTGAGCGCGACGAGGGGCATGCCTCCGAGGATGCCATGAACCGGTCGGCAGGTGGGCACGGGGGCGGACGAGTACGATGGGACGGTTCCGCCAGCCCACCCGAACGCAAGGCCACCCGTATGCAGCCCACAGCCGTCGTCGTCGAAGACGAAGCCGACATCGGCGGTCTCATCGCGACGGTGCTGGAGTCCAGCGGCTACCGCGTTCACACCGCCGCCGACGGACTGGCGGCCGTCGAGCTCATCCGCGACGTCGCCCCCGACCTGATCACCCTCGACATCGGCATCCCGGGCATCGACGGCATCGAGGTCGCCCGCCGCGTGCGCGCCTTCAGCGACGCCTACGTCATCTTCATCTCGGCGCTGAGCGAGCCCGCCGACGCCGAGCGCGCCCGCGCGGCAGGCGGCGACGAGTACTTGGGCAAGCCCTTCCGCCCGCGCGACCTGCGGGCCAGGGTCGCCCACATCCCCGCGCGGCACGCGGCCGAAGGGTTCTCGACCGCGCCCGATGTCTCCGGGCTGCGCAGCGGCTCAGACCGGCTCGGAGAGCAGAACGGCTGAGGCGAGACCGGAGGCCGCCCTGGTCGCGGCCGCCCTGGCGTGCCGCACGAGTCGGTCGGGGTCGTAACCGGCACCGTCGCTCAGGGCGATGCCGACGCCGATCGCCGGCAGCACGCCCCCCGTGACGTCGCTGAGGTCCTCGAACAGCGATCGGTACAACCGCATGCCCTCGCGGCGCGCGTCGGCCGGAGCGAGCACGATCGAGACCACCGCCAGCTCACCCGGACCGATCTCGCCGGTGGCCGACAGCGTCGGCGCCGACCGCAGCACCGAGCTGCGCCAGGTGAGCAGCAGCTCCTCCTGCACGTCGAGTCCGAAGGCGGCGGCGATGTAGTCGAGCTCCTCGAGGTGGAGCACGGTCACGGCGACCAGCTGCTGCCGCGCACGCGCCTTGTCGCAGATCGCCGCGAGCGCCGCCGAGAATCCGGCCTCCGAGCGGATGCCGTCCACCGCTCCGGCCGCCAGCGGAGCCGTGCCGCGCAGCGATGCCCTCGAGGCGCGCAGCAGGCACGTGCACACGACCGCCGTGATCGTGAGCACGACGGTCAGACAGCTCGTCATGAGTGTGCCGAACCAGGTCTGGAAGAGATCAGATTCGGGCCCCGCCGCGAAGAAGACGACCGTGCGTGCCGTGTAATAGGCGGCCTGCAGTCCGAAGACCAGCCCGAGGGCGACGGCGGTGCCGGTGGCTCCGAGCGCGCCGCGGAAGCACTCCACGCAGGCCGCGCCGGCGCCCAGGGCGAGGGCGATGAACATCCACGCCGCGCCCGCCCAGTCGCCGCCATCGGCACCGGGGAGGGCGGCGGCGACGCCCGCGGCCGCCGCGGCGGCGGCGACGAGCACCCCGCTGACGATGACCGAGCGGTCGTTGAACTGCCGGCAGCCCAGCCACATCGACCCGGTGCCGATCACGAACGAGGCGTTCCCCAGGGCGACCGCCCACCAGATGTCGGGCTGCCACGCCCACACGAGATAGAGCAGCGTCGTCAGGATCGCGGCGAGATACCCCAGCGCCCAGAGCTGACCCGACCGCTCTTGTCGGCGCAGCAGCGTCTCGAACACGAACAGCACGCCGCTGACCACCACGACCAGCGCGGTGACCACCGAGACCGAGAACTGATCGATCATGCGTCGCCCTCCCGTTCCAGCGTGCCGGGGCGCGCTGCCGGCAGGGTGACGGTGAATGCCGTGCCGACGCCCACCGTGCTGCGCACGGTGATGTCGCCGCCGTGCCGACGCACGATGTCGCGACTGATCGCGAGGCCCAGTCCCGTGCCGCTGACGTCGCTGCGCCGCACGGCCGCGCCGCGGTAGAACCGCTCGAAGATGCCGGTCAGATCCTCCGGCGTCATTCCGACGCCGGTGTCTTCGACCAGCACGGTGGTGCGGATGCCGTCGCTCGCGGTCGCGACCGAGACGCGGCCGCCGACGCGGTTGTACTTGACGGCGTTCGAGAGCAGGTTGTCGAGCACCTGCTGCAGCCGCCGGGGGTCGGCGTGGACGGGAGCCTGGGTGAGGCGCGACGTGTCGATCGCGATCTGACGCCTGCCCGCGCTCACGAGGATCGACTCGACCGCCGCCCGCGCGATGGGCGCGATGTCGACCTCCTGCGGATCGATCGACAGCTCGGCCGAGCGTGCCGCGGTGCTCGAGGCGGCCATGACGTCGCCGACGAGCTCGAGCAGGTGCTCCGCATTGCGGTCGGCCACCTGCAGGTGGCGGGCCGCGGCCTCAGGAAGCCCCGGCGTATCGGCTGCCAGTTCGATGTAGCCCATGATCGAGGTCAGCGGCGTGCGCAGCTCGTGCGAGACGGTCGCCACGAGGGCATCGCGCTCGCGCATGGCCTCGAGCTCGGCGGTCACGTCCCTGGAGACCACGATGGCCCCGGCATCCGCCCCGTCGTCGTCGAGGATGCGGTGACATGTGACGCTCAGCACACGGGCGGTGGCCGGGTCGGCGCCCAGCCGCACCCGCGCGTCGTCGAAGGCCTCCCCTCGACGAGCCCTGGCCAGCGGATAGTCCTCGGCATCCAGAGGGGTCGTGCCGTCTGCCGCGAACATCTCCGCCTCGGACCCCCCGGCGCCCGTCGCCCACTGCAATCGGGTGTGCGCGTCGTTGGCGAGCGACGTCGTGCCGTCGCGTTCGATGCGGGCCACACCGAAGTCGATGCCGTCGAGAGCTTCGGTGACCACGTGCTCGTGACGGCGCGCGCGCTCGAGCGAACTGGTGAGCATGTGCGCCTGACGATCCAGGAGCAGGCGCTGCGCGGCGGCGCGGCGCGCGCCGATGTACGAGATCGTGCCGACGGCGATCATCAGCAGCGGAAGAAGCAGAAAGGCGAAGGACGACGACTGCCGGGGGTCGATCGCCGACGAGATGCCGAACGCGGTCAGCGCGGCGGCGACCCCGCCGATGTAGCCGGCGAGCCCGAAGCTCGTGGCCAGCCAGATCACGGGGAAGACGAACAGCAGCCCGAACCCCGCGGTGGGGTCGCTGAGGCGCAGCAGGCCGAAGGCGACGACGTCGCCGAGCGGGATCAGCGCGAGCGCACCGGCCGGCAGGCGGTGCCACGGCAGCAGGAAGGTGCACGCCGTGAGCACGAAGATGAGCACGACAGCGGCGAAGAACAGGTCGATGTGCAGGGCCACCCCACCGGCGAGCACCATGATGGCCACGACCATGATGACGGCGCAGATGAGGATCTGGTTGAGCATGGCGGTGCGGGCGCGGCCGCGCTCGCCCTGCACGATGTCGCCCCATCGCGGCGCCGGCACGGCCTCGCCGTGCGGCGCCTGCGTCTGGATTCCCACCCCACGACGCTACCGCGTGGCGGTGCCGCGGCCGGGTCTGACACGGCCCCGGAACGGCCACGGGGCCGGAACCCGAAGGTTCCGGCCCCGTGGGGTGAACTGCGTCGACTCAGCGACCCGAGAGCTTCTCGCGAAGCGCTGCGAGCGCCTCGTCGTCGGCCAGCGTGCCGCCGGCGCTCGACGAGTCGGAGGAGAACGACGAACCGCCGAGCTCCACGGGAGCGGCGGCCTCGGCCTCGAGGGCCTTGGCGACGGCGGCCTTGTGAGCCTCCCAGCGACCCTGGGCGGCGGCGTACTCGGCCTCCCAGGCCAGACGCTGCTCGTCGAAGCCGTCCTTCCAGGCACCCGACTCGGGGTCGAAGCCCTCGGGGTACTTGTACTCGCCGTTCTCGTCGTACTCGGTCGCCATGCCGTACAGCGCCGGGTCGAACTCGGTGCCGTTGGGGTCGACCGACTCGTTGGCCTGCTTGAGCGACAGCGAGATGCGGCGACGCTCCAGGTCGATGTCGATGATCTTGACGAACACCTCTTCGCCGACCGAGACGACCTGCTCGGCGAGCTCGACGTGCTTGCCCGAGAGCTCCGAGATGTGCACGAGACCCTCGATGCCGTCTGCGACGCGCACGAACGCACCGAACGGAACGAGCTTGGTGACCTTGCCCGGCGCGACCTGTCCGATCGCGTGGGTACGGGCGAACACCTGCCATGGGTCTTCCTGCGTCGCCTTCAGCGACAGCGAGACGCGCTCGCGGTCGAGGTCGACCTCGAGGATCTCGACGGTGACCTCCTGGCCCACCTCGACGACCTCGCTGGCGTGCTCGATGTGCTTCCACGACAGCTCCGAGACGTGCACGAGGCCGTCCACGCCGCCGAGGTCGACGAACGCGCCGAAGTTGACGATCGACGAGACCGTGCCCTTGCGCACCTGACCCTTGTGCAGGTTGTTGAGGAACGTGGTGCGCGACTCGGACTGCGTCTGCTCGAGCAGGGCGCGGCGCGAGAGCACGACGTTGTTGCGGTTCTTGTCGAGCTCGAGGATCTTGGCCTCGATCTCCTGGCCGAGGTACGGCGTCAGGTCGCGCACTCGGCGCAGCTCGATGAGCGACGCCGGGAGGAAGCCACGCAGGCCGATGTCGACGATGAGGCCGCCCTTGACGACCTCGATCACGGAGCCGGTGACCACACCGTCGTTCTCCTTGATCTTCTCGACGTCGCCCCACGCGCGCTCGTACTGCGCGCGCTTCTTCGACAGGATGAGGCGGCCTTCCTTGTCCTCCTTCTGGAGAACGAGGGCTTCGACCTCGTCGCCGACCTTGACGACCTCGTTGGGGTCGACGTCGTGCTTGATGGAGAGTTCGCGCGAGGGGATGACGCCCTCGGTCTTGAAGCCGACGTCGAGCAGAACCTCGTCGCGGTCGACCTTCACGACGGTTCCTTCGATGAGGTCGCCGTCGTTGAAGGACTTGATGGTCAGTTCGACCGCGGCGAGGAAGTCCTCAGCGGATCCGATGTCGTTGATCGCGATCTGCTTGGTCGCCGGGGCGGTCGTTGCGGTAGTCATGTAGTGGGTTGTCCTTGGATGGTTTTGTGTTCGGGCTGCGCCTCGCCGGCACGCGCGAAGGCGGACGGATGCCGAGTGCAGCAGGTGGATTGTTCGTGCGATGTCGCCCGTGCATGCCGAAACGGCCACATGAGTGACACTCCAGAGTATCAGAACGCCCGTGTCGCCTGGGAGATTCCCCCGGGTCAGCCCCGCAGTGGATCGGCAGGGTGCTGCGGGTCGAGCGCCGGTGCTCCCGGACGGGAGAGGGTGAGCACCGCCCACGCGACCCGCGGGCTCTTCGCCATCGCATCCTCGATGTCGTTGAGGGTCGCCGCGACCTCGTGCTCGGCGGTGTCGCCGACGAGATCCACGGCGGCGACGACGAAGACGCGCCCCGGGCCGACGTACTCGATGTGCAGATAGGTGATCTGGGCGATCGCCGGGTGCTCGAGCAGCTTCTGCAGAGTCGCCGCGCGGATCGCGGGGTCGACGACGACCCCGACCAGGAACCGTCGGTTCTGCGCGATGAGCACGATCGCGACGACGGCCAGCAGCATCCCCACGAGGATCGACCCCACCGCGTCGGGCACGGGCGAGCCGGTGAGCTGGTGCAGCAGGATGCCGGCGAACGCGATCACGAGGCCGATGAGCGCCGCGGCGTCTTCGAAGAACACGGCCCGCAGCGTCGGGTCGGAGGTGCGCATGACGTGCTCGAGCAGGTCGTGGCCGCCGCGGCCGGCCTCGCGCTTGCCCTGCCTGGTCGCCTGCAGAAAAGACGTGCCCTCCAGGGCGAAGGCGATCGCGAGCACGATGTACGAGATGAAGAAGTCGCTGGCCGGCTCCGGGTCGAGCAGCTCCTGCACGCCGTGCACGATCGACACGACCGACCCGACGGCGAACAGCCCGAACGCGGCGAACAGCGCCCACACATAGGCATCGCGCCCGTACCCGACCGGATGCCGGGGGTCGGCCGGTCGCGCAGACCGGCGGTTGGCGATCCACAGGAAGATCTCGTTGCCGGTGTCTGCCCATGAGTGCGCCGCCTCGGCGACCATCGACGCGGCGCCGGTGAGGCCGGCCGCGATCGTCTTCGCGATCGCGATGAGCGCGTTGGCCCCGAGCGCGATGAGCACCGTTGTCAGCGACTCCGGCTGCGCGGCGTCGTCGACGGCGCGGGCGGTGTCGGGTCTCGTGGGCGTCATGCCGTCATCTTGGCACCGGCCGTGCATCTGAGGCAGACCGGTTCAGCGCACCCGGCCGTCGAGGTACCACCAACGGCCCGACTGCTTCACGAAGCGGCTGCGCTCGTGCAGCACGCCCGACGCACCTCCCTCGCGCCAGTGGGCGCGGAACTCCACGACGCCGCGCGTGTCGTCTGGACCTCCGGCATCGACCTCGACGATCTCGAGGCCCGTCCAGCGGAGCCCCTCGTCGAGGTCGAGGGAGTCGGGGCGGGTGCCGGGGTGCCACGACTCCGACAGATACCGCGCGTCGCCGACCGCGAAGGCGGTGTAGCGCGACCGCATGAGGGCCTGCGCCGTCGCCGGAGGCGTGCCGCGCAGGGCCGGGGCGCAGCATCCGCCGAAGGGTTCTCCGCTGCCGCACGGGCAGGGGTCGGTGTCGCGCACGGGTGAGCCGCCCACGTCAGAGGCCCGCCCTGGCGGCGCAGTCGATGCAGCGCACCGCCGTCGGCCGCGCCGCGAGACGTGCCGCGGGGATGCGGCGACCGCAGTCGACGCAGACGCCGTAGGTCCCCTCCTCCACACGCGCCGACGCCTGCTCGACCTCGGCGCGCTCGCGGAGGGCGTCGTCGCGCAGGCCCGCGATGCGCGACCACTCGCCCGACAGCGTGACCCCCTCGGGGTCGTGTTCGTCGTCGGCCGACTCGGCGCCGCGGTCGGCGCGCAGCTGGGCGATCTCGACGTCGAACGCGGCAATGCGCGCCTCGACGTCGGCGGCGAGCGCGGCCAGCGCAGCAGCGGCAGATCCCATGGCGCTCGAGCCTACGCCGCGTGTGGATAACTCCGGCGCGATGACGGATGCCGTCGCTACGGTGATCTCGTGATCCGTCGCCTCGTCGCCACCGCCCTCGCGGTGCTCGTGGTGGTCGCCGCCGCGAGCGGATGCACGCCGGAAGCGACCCCGACACCGACGTCCACGGCGCCGACGTTCGCGACGGAGGAAGAGGCGTTCGCCGCAGCCGAGGCGACGTATCGCGCGTACGTCGACGCCCTGAACCAGGTGGATCTCAGCGACCCGGAGACCTTCGAGGCCGTGTATGCACTCACTACGGGCGACCAGAACGCTGCGGACCGCTCCAGTTTCTCGGAGTGGCATGCGGAGGGCATCGCCATGACAGGGAATGCAGTCGTCTCATCGGCGCAATTGGAAGACGTGAGCGGGCTTCGGAACGGAGATCTGGAGGTCGGCATGCTTGTCTGCTATGACGTGAGCGCTGTCGACGTCGTCGATTCGTCGGGGCAGACTCTGGTGTCCGAGGACCGCCCGTCGATTCAGCCGCTCCGAGTTGAGGTCGTCGCAACTAAGAATGGCCTCGGCATCGCACTGATTGAGAATGCAGATGGGGCAATCTCATGCGACTAGCAGTCGCTCTGTTACTGGCGTCCGTCGCACTCGTCTCGCCGCCCATTGTCCACGACCAGGCCTGCACTCCTCTCGAGTCAGCAACCACAGGCTGCGCCACCACCACCAACACCGGAACCCAGCTCGACATCTCGGGCTCCGAGACCCGCCCCGGCGGCGATCCCGACGGCGGCTCCGGCGCGCCGCCGGTCGTGACGCAGCCCGTCGTCGACCCCGACTACGAAGACACCTGCGAAGACAGCCTCCTCGGCTGCCGCGCGCAGTACGCCGTCGACGCGCCGCCCGACGTCACGCTCGAAGATCTCGCCTCGTTCGTCCCCGACCGCCCGACCCTCGTGGGCGAGCCCGAGGGCTTCGGCGTCGTGGGCATGCCGACGAACCTGGTCGCGGCGGCATCCGAACAGCACCTCACCGGCGAGATCCTCGACTGGCCCGTGACGGTGCGGTTCACGCCGGTCGCGTTCGTCTTCGCGCACGGCGACGGCACCTCGGCGCGCTCGGCGAGCGGCGGGTCCAGCTGGCAGGCGCTCGGGCAGGGCCAGCTGACGCCGACGGCGACCAGCCACGTCTACCGTGAGCGGGGCACGTACACGGCCTCGGTCACGGTCGAGTTCGCGCCCTACGTCGACTTCGGCGGCGGGTGGGTGCGGGTGCCCGGTGTCGTCACCGCCACGACCGGGGGCTACGGCATCCGCGTCGTCGAACTGCACACCGCGCTGGTCGACAAGACGTGCCTCGAGAACCCGACCGGGCCGGGCTGCTGACGGCGCGGCGGGCCGGCGTGTCAGGATGAGGCCGTGACCGACCGCCTCATGCTCCTCGACAGCGCCAGCCTCTACTTCCGGGCGTTCTACGGCGTGCCCGACAAGGTGCGCTCCCCCGACGGCACCCCGGTCAACGCCGTGCGCGGACTGCTCGACATCATCACCAAGCTCGTCACGATCTACGAGCCGACGCACCTCGTCGCCTGCTGGGACGACGACTGGCGCCCGCAGTGGCGCGTGGATCTCATCCCCTCGTACAAGGCCCACCGCGTCGCCGAACAGGTCGCGACCGGGCCGGATGTCGAAGAGGTGCCCGACCCGCTCGAGACGCAGGTGCCGATCATCCGCGACGCCCTCGCGGCCTTCGGCCTCGCGGTCGTCGGGGCGCCGGAGCACGAGGCCGACGACGTCATCGCGACCCTCGCGACCACCGCCGCCATTCCCGTCGACATCGTCACGGGCGACCGCGACCTCTTCCAGCTCGTCGACGACGCCCGCGACGTGCGCGTGATCTACACCGCCCGCGGCATGAGCAACCTCGAGGTCGTCACCGACGAGGTGGTGGTCGCCAAGTACGGCGTGCTGCCCATCCAGTACGCCGATTTCGCGACCCTCCGCGGCGACTCTTCCGACGGCCTGCCCGGCGTCGCCGGCATCGGCGAGAAGTCGGCGGCGACCCTGCTGGCAGCCCATGGCGACCTCACCGGCATCGCGGCGGCGGCCGCCGCCGGCACCGGCATGTCGGCCGGCGTTGCCGCCAAGCTCACCGCCGCGCACGACTACCTCGCCGTCGCCCCGACGGTCGTCAAGGTCGTCACCGACCTCGAACTGGCCGTCGGCGACACTCGACTGCATCCGCTCGATGCGCAGCAGAAGGCGGATGCCGACGCCCTCGCAACCCGATGGGGCCTCGGCGCGGCCGTCGAGCGTCTCGCCGCCGCCCTCGAGCGCACGGCCTGACCCCCCTCGCCCCGCCCCGCCCGGCCCGCCCGCCAGATCAGGTGATTCGGCCAGCACAGGCCGATTCGCCGCCGAACGACCTGCATCGGCCAAAGCTCCTGATCTCGCCCCCAGGGCATGGTCGGATGCCGGGGCCACCGCATCCGCCCGCCAGATCAGGTGATTCGGCCTACGCAGGACGATCGGATGGGCGGTCTCAAGGGGTCAGTGCAACACCCTGATGTGAGGGGTGTCGATGCTGTTGGTGTTGAGGTCGGTGAAGCGGGGGTTTTGGCGGG
>NZ_JAOPFX010000002.1 GCF_025515205.1 Microbacterium fluvii
AGTACTTCCCGAAAGGCACCGACCTCGCCGGCTACACCGCCGACTACCTCGACTACGTCGCCACCCAACTCAACAACCGGCCACGCATGACCCTCGACTGGAAAACCCCGACCGAAGCCCTCGAACAACTACTCTCAAACCCACCAGAAACCGGTGTTGCACTGACCGCCTGAATCCGCCCGCTGAAGTGACCTGTGTCGGCGAGATCTCCTGATCTCGCGGGGTGGGGGCTCGGGCGGCAGCAGCAGGGGAGGGCGGATGCTGCCCGCTCAGGAGCCGGCGGCATCCGCTTCTGCGAACACCTCGCGAGCCATGCCGATCGCGGCCATCGCGCGAGGCCAGCCGGCGTAGAACGCGAGGTGGGTGATCGCCTCGACGAGTTCGGCCTCGGTCGCGCCGTTGTCTCGGGCGAAGGCGAGGTGGAAGCGGAGCTGCTCGACGGCGCCGAGGGTCACGAGGGCGGCGACGGTGACGAGGCTGCGGTCGCGCTTGGCGAGCTCTGGACGCTTCCAGACCTCGTCGAAGAGCACGGCATCGGTGTAGTGGGCGAGCGCGGGGGCGATGTCGCCCACCGAGTCCTGCCCTCCGGTCCAGCCGGTCATGCGTCGGCCTTCCCTTCGAACTCGGTCTGGGTGACGTGCTCTTTCCACACGGTGGTGGCGGCGGGGTCGTCTGCGGCCTCGAGCATGGCGTAGTGCTCCATGAAGCACCCCGGCGCCGAGGCGTGCCAATGGTCCTGGCCGGGAGGGGTGTAGAGCGTCTGCCCCGGGTGGACCTCGATGATCTCGCCGTCGCGGGTGCCGAAGCGTGCGACGCCCTGCGTGACGTGCAGGTACTGCCCGCGCGCGTGCGAGTGCCACGCCGTGCGGGCTCCCGGGGCGAACCGCACGCGGGCGACCGTCATGCGCTGATCGCCTTCGTTCGGAGCGGCGATGGTGTCGACCCAGACGTCGCCGGTGAACTGGTCGGGCGAGGCCTTGGTCGTGGGGCGGGTGGGTTCGATATTCATGCGACTGCTCCTTCGGATCTGCGCATGCCCCACGCTAGGCATCGCGGAGCTCGCGCGGGAGGGGCTGGCGGAACCCCTCAGCATCCGCGCTTGTCGAGTGATGCGTGATGCGTGATGCTTGATGCATGCGCACCACAGTGACCATCGACGACGACGTGCTCGCAGCGGCGAAGCAGTTCGCGACCGCGCGGGGCATCACTCTGGGCGAAGCGCTCTCGCAGCTTGCGCGCGCGACGCTCACCGAGCGTCAGCGATTCGGCACGCGCAACGGCATCGTACTGCTGCCGGCCCCGCCGACCGCGGGCCGGCCCACGATCGACGACGTCAACGCGCTGCGAGACGACCTCGCATGACGGGGTATCTGCTCGACGTGAATGCGGTGATCGCCCTGATCGACCCGCTGCACGTGCACCACGATCGCGCGCACCGATGGTTCGCGGCGCGCGACGTCGGCGTATGGCACACCTGCCCCATCGTTCAGAACGGCGTCGTGCGGGTCGTGAGCCACCCGAAGTACCCCAATACTCAGCCGGCGCCCGTGGTGATCGCGAGCCTGTCGAGCCTCGCCGCGCGCGACGACCACGTGTTCCTGCCCGATTCGGTCAGTCTGCTCGACGCCTCGGTGCATACCGAGAGGCTGCTCGCAAGCGCCCAGGTCACCGACACCTATCTGCTGCATCTGGCCGCGTCGCACGACGCTCTGCTGGCCACGTTCGATAGCCGGCTGGTCACCGCGACGATCCCCTCGGGGGCCGCGACGCTGTTCCCCATTCCCTGAGCGGGCGCCCTGTCAGCCGGCGGCACGACCATGGTCGCGGGGGCGTGTCAGCGGCCGACGAGCTCCAGGTGCTGGGCGTTGTAGCGCTCGCCGGCCACGCCGATGCGCGCCGCGAGGGCGTCGAGGTCGGCGTGCTCGTCGGCCGAGAGCGCGACCGTGGTCGCGGCCGTGTTCTCTTCGATGCGCGAGACGCGCCGGGTGCCGGGGATCGGGACGATGAACGGATGCTGCGCCAGCAGCCACGCGAGCGCCACCTGCCCCGGCGTCGCATCCTTGGCGGCAGCGAGCCGGGACACATGCTCGACCAGCGCCCGATTGTGCGCGAGGTTGTCCGCCTCGAACCGCGGGACGGTCCGGCGGATGTCGCCCTCTGCGAACGAGGTCGACGTGTCGACGGTGCCGGTGAGGAACCCCTTGCCGAGCGGACTGAAGGGCACGAACCCGATGCCGAGCTCGGCGAGCGTCGGCAGCACCTCGGCCTCGGGATCGCGGGTCCACAGCGAGTACTCGCTCTGCACGGCGGTCACCGGGAACACGGCGTGCGCCGCGCGGATCGTCGCAGCCGACGCCTCCGACAGCCCGAAGTGGCGCACCTTGCCCTCGGCGACGAGTTCGCCCACCGTGCCGGCGACGTCTTCGATGGGCACCTCGGGGTCGACGCGGTGCTGGTAGAAGAGGTCGAGTGCCTCGGTGCGCAGGCGCGTCAGCGACGCCTCCGCGACGGCGCGGATCTGCTCGGGGCGACTGTCGAGCCCGACGCTCCTGCCGCCCTGGATCTTCCAGCCGAACTTCGTCGCGACGACGACCTCGTCGCGCACCGGCTCGAGCGCCTCTCCGACCAGCTCTTCGTTGACGTAGGGACCGTAGACCTCGGCCGTGTCGAAGAACGTGACGCCGAGATCGACCGCGGCGCGCAGCACCCCGATCATGTCGTCTCGGCTGCCCGGGTTGGGGCCGTAGCTCTGCGACATGCCCATGCAGCCGAGGCCGATGGCCGAGACGCGAAGGCCCTGTCCGAGGGTGCGGGTGTGCATTCGAGGGCTCCTTGAGTGGTCCTGGTCAGGCGCGCGCGACCGGCTGGCGCAAGATGGTCCGAAGCTTCTCGGGGGCCGTGCGGCGGGCGTCGTTGAGGTAGATCTCGTGGTGGCAGCCGCGCAGGGTGAGGCCCTCGGCAGGCAGGAACTCATCGTGCAGTCGGGCGAGCACAGGCGCCTCATCGTCGTACGACCCGACGTGCAGCGTCTGCACGACGAGGCCCTCGTCGAGGGTCTCGATGCGCAGCTCGCGGATGCGGGGAGCATCGCCCTTGCGTGCGACCTGGTCGACGGCCTCGGCGACCTGGTCGGCTGCGATCCAGTCGGGCACGAGGTTCAGCACCGTCCAGCTCCATGCCGACTTGTCACGGGCGGTCGTGAACGCGGCCATGTCGTCCGCCCACCAGAGGGCTTCGAGCGGCATGACGGCGTAGTCGCGGTCGAGCTCGCGTTTGCTGAAGAACTTGAGCCTGTAGGCGACCGGGAACAGGGCCGCGAGGGCGGCGGCGTAGTCGGCCGACGTGTTCGGGTCGCCGTGTCCGTCGATCATGAGGTATTGCAGCGGCGGCACCGTGATGACCTCGAATGCGCCGCGCCGCGCGCTGTAGGCCGGGATCCGCTTCTTCAGATCGAGCTTCACCCGGCCCACGGTAGCCCCACTCCCCGATTCGGCGACAGGTTCAGAAGGGTGGGAGGTGTCCGTCGTGGTGGTAGTCGGGCGGCACGAGCCAGGGTTCGCTGATGAACCGGCGGCGCAGGAGCAGTTCGTCGTCGGGCTCGAACCTGACGGTCGGCTCCGGCCGGTCGGTATGTCGCCGGCCGGAGGGGCTGGTCCACACCAGCACCCCGGCGGAGATCTGCTCGACCGTCCAGGCGGAGGCGCCCTTGAGTGTGTGGTGTCGCCTGCACAGATGAGCCAGGTTGCACACGCAGGTCTCCCCGCCCAGGGCGTGGTCGACGGTGTGGTCTACGTCGCAGCGGTGGACGGGCCGGCGGCATCCGGGAAAGCGGCACCGCTCGTCGCGTGCGGCGAGCATGCGCCGCATCGGCTTGCTCGGGCGGTAGCGATCGACTGAGAGCACCTGGCCCGTGAACGGGTGGGTGAGAAGGCGCTCCCACCAGGGGGCGTTCGCGGCCAGGATGCGGGCGGTGTCGCTGTCGATCGGGCCGTAGCCGGCGAGAAGACACGGCTCTTCGCTCTCGCCGATCATCGTGAGCACGGGAACCGTGACCTGCACGGTCGCCCGGATCGCCCCGGCCGCGTCGCCGGCGACGATCGTGTCGGGCGTGCCGCCCAGCAGCAGATCGGTGAACACGTCGGTGCGCGCCTGCGCGAGCGTGCGGGGATCGGCGTCGGGCCCTTCGCACGCCTGCTCCCCCTCGGCGCTCGCCCCGGCATCCGCGGACTCGCCTTCGTCGGCGGTCTGGGCCAGCACCGCCCGAGCCTGCGCCGTGAGTCGGTCGTCGATGCCGTGGGCGAGGGTGGCGGGCAGCACGGCCATGAGGCTCGCCATGCCGTCGGCCAGGTCGCGCACCTCGACACTGCGGTCGGCGACGGCCTGTGCGTGCCGCTCGTCGAGCGATACCGGGAGATAGCGCTCGGCGAGAACACGAACGATGGGGCCGAGTCGCCCGGGCGTCGTCTCGCGCGCCCGCGCCAGGGCGGCGGTGGTGAAGCGCTCGAGGTCGGCGGTGTCACGGATCGCGGCGCCGGCATCGTGGATCACCGCGACGTGCTGCCGCGAGATCTCGCCGGACTCGAGGGCGGCGACGAGCGGGGCGAAGCGCTCGCACAGATCACGGGCCTCGATCAGCAGTCGGGTGACGGTCCATTCGCTCAGTCGCGCCGCGCACGCGAGCTCGGCCACGAGCGAGCGGCGGGCGATCTCACGCGTGCTCGCTCTGCCGGTCCAGTCGGCGTCGGTCACCACCGTGCCGGCGCGGGCCAGCAGGTGCAGCTCCTGTGCGTCGGCCGCACCGCGCAGTCGCCGCAGCTCGGCGAACCCGTCGATGAACTCCTCGGTGCGCCTCGGGTCGGCCGGATGCGGCTCGGGAAGAGGGTGAGACATGGGAGGCTCCACGGTTCGAGGTGAGAGACCTGGCGCTTTCTGCGCCGCACTCGCCCCCGTGTGTCTTCACTCATCCCTGGACGGATGCTCCCGCATCCATCTCACTCACTCGCGTCTCTCTAGAACAAAACTACCATCCATGAGCGAGATGTCAAGTGCTATAACGCGATTCATCTCGCATCTATCTTCGATCCCACTGGTCTCTCGGGTCGTCGCACCGCGATCGACAGCAGCGCGGCGATGACGCAGAGCGCGGCGCCGCCCCACCACGCGTAGGTGTAGGTGCCGAGGGTGTCGCGCACGATGCCGGCCGCCAGTGCGGCGATCGCCGCGCCCACCTGGTGAGAGGCGAACACCCAGCCGAAGACGATCGTGCCGCGCTCGCCGAAGATCTCGCGACACAGCGCCGACGTCGGCGGCACCGTGGCGACCCAGTCGAGCCCGTAGATCACGACGAACAGCACCATGCTGGGGTGCACGACGTCGCTCAGCAGCACCGGCAGCAGCAGCAGGCCGACTCCGCGGAAGAGGTAGTAGGCCACCAGCAGCAGCCGCGGGTCGAACCGATCGGTGAGCCATCCCGAGGCGACGGTGCCGACGATGTCGAACACGCCGACGACGGCCAGGAGCCCTGCCGCGACCACCGTCGACATGCCGTGGTCGTGGGCGGACGGGATGAAGTGGATGCCGATGAGGCCGTTGGTCGTCGCTCCGCAGATCGCGAACGCCCCCGCGAGCGCCCAGAAGGCCGGGCGGCGCGCGGCGAAGGCGAGGCCCTCGAGCGCCCGACGGCCCGCGTGACCGGTGGGGCGCGGCGGCGCCACGAAGCTCGCGGCATCCGCACCGTAGGGCACCACGCCGCGGTCGGACGGATAGTCGCGCATCACGAGCCAGACGAGGGGGATCACCGCGAGCGCGGCGACGGCCACCAGCAGCGACGCGGGTCGCCAGCCCGCGGTCTCGGCGATGGCGGCCACCGGCGGCAGGAAGACCAGCTGCCCCGTCGCCGACCCCGCCGTGAGCATGCCCATCACGAGTCCGCGGCGTGCGACGAACCACCTGTTCGAGATCGTCGCGGCCAGCACGAGCGCCATCGACCCGGTGCCGAGACCGATGAGCACGCCCCAGAACACCAGCAGCTGCCACGACGCGGTCATGAACACGCTGCCGCCCGCGCCGAGGGCGACGAGGGCCAGAGCGCACACGACGACCTCGCGGATGCCGAAGCGATCCATGAGCGCCGCAGCGAACGGGGCGGTGAGGCCGTAGAGCAGCAGGTTGATGCTCACCGCGAGCGACATGACGCTCGTCGACCAGCCGAACTCGTCGTGCAGAGGCACCATGAGGGCGCCCGGCGCCGCGCGGAAGCCGGCGGCGGCCATCAGCGCGAGGAACGCGACGGCGGCCACCCACCACGCGGGGTGGATGCCACGCGAGGTCTCGGGTGCACGGTCGGTCACGGGGCCTCCTGCCGGAACGGGGTGCGCAATACATCATCGCGGCCCAGGGAGGGAGCGAAAAGCCACCGGGCATGGACAACACCCAGGCGAGTCGTGAGATGATGGAGGGTCAGCATCCGAATCGATTCGACAGTCGTCGAGAACGGACGCTGCCCCTCCTCCTCTCCACGCACGACCTCTCCGGGATCCACCATGTCCAAGACCCTCACGACCGGCAGCCCGTGGCGCGTCATCCTGGTGTTCGCGATCCCGCTGCTGATCGGCAACGTGGTGCAGCAGATGTACCAGTTCGCCGATGCGATCGTGGTCGGCCGGCACCTCGGGGTGAACTCGCTGGCAGCGGTCGGGGCGACCGGCAGCCTGCTCTTCCTCATGCTCGGATTCGTGTGGGGTCTGACGAGCGGCTTCGCGATCCCCACCGCTCAGGCGTTCGGTGCGCGCGACGGGCAGGCCGTCCGGCGCTCGGTGGCCGCCGGCACCCTGCTCACGGCCGGCACGACGCTGCTGCTCACGATCGGCGCGCCGCTGGTGAGCGAGCCGCTGCTGCGGCTGCTGCAGACGCCCGAGGTGCTCATGGCCGAGGCGACCGTGTTCGCCCAGGTGAGCTTCCTCGGCGCCGGCGCGATGCTCTTCTTCAACTACCTCGCCGCGATCATCCGCGCCATCGGCGACTCGCGCACGCCGCTCGTGTTCCTCACGGTTTCGTGTGCCCTGAACGTGGGGCTCGTCATCCTGATGGTCGGCCCGCTCGGCTGGGGTGTCGCGGGGGCGGCCCTGTCGACGGTGATCGCGCAGGCCGTCTCGGTCGTGCTGTGCCTCGAGTTCGTCCGTCGCCGCGTTCCCGCCCTGCACATGCGTCGCAGCGACTGGCGCGTCAGCCGCGCCGACCTCGCCGATCACCTGCGACTCGGACTTCCGATGGGCTTCCAGGCGTCGATCATCGCGATCGGCACGATCGCCGTGCAGGTGGCGCTGAACACCTTGGGCGCCGACGCCGTCGCCGCCTACACGACCGCCTCGCGCGTCGACGGACTCGCCGTCGCCCTGCTGCAGTCGCTCGGACTCGCCGTCTCGATGTTCGCGGCGCAGAACTTCGGCGGACGCCGGCCCGACCGTGTCCGCCGCGGCGTCGTGCAGGGCACCGGCATCGCGATCGTCGCCTCGCTCGTGCTCGGCGCGCTGCTGATCGTCTTCGGCAGCGTGCTCGTGCGCATGTTCATCGGCGACGGGTCACCAGAGGTCGTCGATCTCGCGGCGCAGATGCTCGTGATCAACGGCGCCTCGTACACGGCGCTGGGCGTGCTGTTCGTGCTCCGTGGGGCGCTGCAGGGGCTCGGCCACACGCTCGTGCCCACCGTCACGGGCGTGGTCGAACTCATCATGCGCGTGGGCGCCGCCGTCGTGCTCGGCGGGCTCTTCGGCTACGTCGGCGTCGTCTGGAGCAACCCACTCGCGTGGGCGGGAGCGGCCGTGCTGCTGATCCCGGCCTATATCCGCGAGCACCGGCGTCTCGGTCGCATGCCGATCAGCCCCGACGCACCGACCCCCACGACCCCGATCGCCGTGGTCGGGCCCGTCGACGGCTCGATGGTCGTCGATGCCGTCGTCACCGCCCCCGTGCCGGTCGTGGCGCCGCCTCGGCGAGGCATCGACCGGATGCTGCCGCGCCGCAGCCGCGCGGGCGCCCGCGGCCGCGTCGACTCGCGCTGACGCCCCGGCCCCGATTCGGCGGAAGAATGGGGGGATGAGCGACGCCCTCCCGCAGCTGACGCAGATGCCCGACCCGCAGTACGTGATGGTCGGCGACGGGCATCGCATCGCGACGTACTCCTGGGGCGACGACGACCTGCCGACCATCGTCGTGGTGCACGGCTTCGCCTCGAGCACGAAGGACAACTGGGTCGCCACGGGCTGGGTGCGCGACCTGCAGCGGGCCGGCTACCGCGTGCTCGGACTCGACCAGCGCGGGCACGGCGCGAGCGACAAGCCGCACGATCCCCGCGACTACTCGGTGCGCGCGCTCGCCTCCGATGTCGAGGCGGTGCTCGACACCTACCTCATCGACTCGGCCTTCTATGTCGGCTACTCGCTCGGCGCCCGCGTCGGCTGGGAGGTCGTGCAGGATCTGCCCGACCGCATCGGCCGTGCCGTGCTCGGAGGGGTGCCGGACGGCATCCCGCTCGCGCGCCTCGACATCGACCAGGTGCGCGCGCTCATCGAACACGGCACCGAGGTGACCGACCGGGTGACCCAGAACTACATCGCCCTCACCGAGCGCGTGCCCGGCAACGACCTGCGTGCCCTCTTGGCGATCGCGAGCGGCATGCGCACCTCGCGCACCGTCGACCCCGACCCCGCGCACGCGCCGAGCCAGCCCGTGCTGTTCGCGACCGGATCGCTCGACGCCATCATCGAGGGCTCCAAGGCGCTCGCCGCCGCGTGCCCGCAGGGCCGGTTCGTCGAGATCCCCGGCCGGCACCACTTCAACGCCCCCGGCTCGCGGGTGTTCCGCGAGGCCGCGATCGCCTTCCTCGGCGAGGCCTGACCCGCCGCACCCGCG
Source organism: Microbacterium fluvii (assembly GCF_025515205.1). Classification (GTDB taxonomy): domain Bacteria; phylum Actinomycetota; class Actinomycetes; order Actinomycetales; family Microbacteriaceae; genus Microbacterium; species Microbacterium fluvii. The sequence goes on from NZ_JAOPFX010000002.1 coordinate 8,911, forward strand.
CTTTCGCGCGCTGAGCCCGCAGCATCCGCGCTTTCGCGGTCGCTGAGCCCCGCAGCATCCGTCCATCTGTCGGAGGCGTGGGGCGGGATGCGGCTGGTGGGGCTGTTGAGGCGCAGGCGGCGCAGGCATCCGACGGATGGACGAGCCGCGGGTCAGGCCATGGCGCCGCGGGCGGCCTCGATGAGGCGCAGCGTGGATGCGGTCAGAGCGTGGTCGCGGGCAGCATCCGCGCCGCCGGCGATGAGCACGGCGAAGCGCTCGACCTCGCCGGCCAGGTCGAGCTCTGGCGCGTCGACGGTGTGCGTCTCGACGGTGCCGTCGCGGCGGACGAGCCGCACCGACCGCGCGCCCGAGACGTGGTCGATCACCAGGGTGCCGTCTTCGCCCTGGATCTCGCTGGGGAGCTGGGTCGTCGAGATCTTGGAGTACTCCAGCGACACGGCGAAGCCGGGGTAGCGGGCCAGCAGCGTGCCCGCGCCGTCGACGCCGGAGGCGACCGGGATCACCTCGGAAGCGACCCGCTCGGGCTCGCCGAAGAGGGTGAGCATGGCGTGGATGCAGTAGACCCCGAGGTCCATGAGACCGCCGCCGGCCATCGCCGGGTCGAACATGTTGACGCGCTCGCCGGCGAGCACGAGGTCGTAGCGCGACGACCGAGACTGGTAGCGCAGCGAGGCGGCGCGGAGCACGCCGACCTCGGGCAGCAGCGACCGCACGAGCGCCGTGCCGCGGTCGTATTCGGTGCGCATCGCCTCGAGCAGCACGACCCCCGCCGCATCGGCGAGAGCCACGAGCTCGAGCCACTCCGCCTCGGTCGGAACCGCGGGCTTCTCGACCAGCACGTGCTTGCCGGCCGCGATCGCGCGCCGGGCCTGTGAGCCGTGCGCGCTGTTGGGCGAGGCGATGTAGATCGCGTCGACGTCGGATGCCGTCAGCACCGCCTCGAGGTCGTCGCTCGCCCATTCCGCCCCGTAGTCGGCCGCGGCCTGTTGGGCCTTGGCGAGGTCGCGCGAGTACACGGCCTGCACCCGCACGCCCTCGACGCGCGAGACGGCCTCGACGAGCATGCCGGTGATCATGCTCGTGCCGATGGTGGCGATGCGGATCATGGGGGCCTCCGTTCGGGTGCTCCCGCGATTCTTTCAGATCCGAACTTGATTGCCGCAGGCAACTATCGGGCGTATCATGACGTCATGAGCGAAGCCGCCCGCGAGACCACGATGCTGGCCGCCCTCACCCGGCTCATCTCGCGCTGGTCGACCGCATCGACGCAGCGCGCGATCGCCGAAGGCGTCGGCGTGACGCTCGACGCCGCCGACATCCGGGCCGTCTACGTGCTCGGACTGCACGGCGGCGCCGCTCGCCCGAGCGAACTCGCCGACGAGCTGTCGCTCACCCGGCCGACGATGTCGAAGCTGCTCGCCCGCCTCGCCGCGGCCGGCCTCATCGACCGCGAAGGCGACCCCACCGACGGCCGCGCGTCGAGGGTCGCGCTCTCGGACGAGGGAGCGGCGGTGTTCGAGCGTCTGTTCGGCGCCGGCGTTCAGCTCGTGCGCGAGGCGCTCGCCGACTGGCCGGCGGCCGACGCCGCCGCGATCGCCACGCTGCTCCCCCGCTTCGTCGACGCCGTCGTCGGCGAGACCCGACTCGTGCCGGCAGAACCCGACACCCGCACCGCGGTCGAGGAGGCCGCATCCGAATGAAGGAGACACACTCATGACCCGCACCTACGTCGTCACCGGCTCGGCGTCCGGCATCGGCGCGACCACGACCCGCATCCTGCGCGAGCGCGGCGAGACCGTGATCGGCATCGACCTGCGCGACGCCGAGGTCGAAGCCGACCTGTCGACCGCAGAGGGCCGCGCCGCGGCCGCTGCGAAGGCGACCGAGCTGGCCGGCGGCACGATCGACGCCGTCATCGCGTGCGCCGGCATCTCGGCGCCGATCCCCAAGACGATCTCGATCAACTACTTCGGCGTGACCGAACTGCTCACGGCGCTGCTGCCCGCCCTCGCCGGCTCGGAGGCGCCGCGCGCCGCCGTGGTGTCGTCGATGGCCTCGCTGCAGCCGAACTCCGCCGAGATGGTCGAGGCCGCGCTCGCCGGCGACGAGCCTCGGGCCCTCGAGATCGCCGAAGGGCTCGCCGCCCAGGGGCCGATGGTCGGCTACCTCGTCTACCCGTCGTCGAAGCGCGCGCTCGCCCGCTGGGTGCGGCGCAGCTCGATCGCACCGGAGTGGGCGGGCGCCGGCATCCCGCTGAACGCCGTCGCCCCCGGCACCGTGCTCACCCCGATGACAGCCGACCTGCTCGCGACGCCCGAGGGCGCCGCGATGGTCGACGGCGCCGTGCCGATGCCGCTGAACTACCACCAGCCGCCCGAGTCGATCGCGCACCTGCTCATCTGGCTCACGAGCGTGGAGAACACGCACATGGCCGGGCAGGTCATCTACGACGACGGCGGGGCCGACGCGACCCTCCGCGGCGACGACATCTGGTCGTGGGCAGACCAGAGCTGATCGCGACCGACGGCGCCGGACGGATGCGGCGGCCTCAGCCGCGGGCGAGCACCTCGCCGTGCGGCATGAGCAGCCAGCCGTCCGGCGCCGCGGCCCACTCCTGCCAGCCCGCGCGGATGCGCTCCAGACGCGCCGTGTCGGCCAGGCCCAGCGCGACGGCGCGCTCGGCGAACGCCGACTGCACGACGCGGTCGGCCCACATGCCGCCCCACCACGCGCGATCGTCGTCGCCCTCGTAGAGCCAGACCGACGCCGACGCCTGCACCTCGGCGAACCCGGCCTCGTGCGCCCACGCCTTGAGGTGCCGGCCGGCGGCGGGCTCGCCGCTCGTGCCGCGGTGCACCGCCAGATACAGCTCCAGCCAGTCGTCGAGGGCGGGAAGCCGCGGGAACCAGATGACGCCCTCGTAGTCCACATCGCGGGCGGCGACGAGGCCCTCGGGCCCCGCCACCCGGCGGAACACCCGCAGTGCGTCGACGGGCCGCTCCAGGTGCTGCAGCACCTGATGGGCGTGCACGACGTCGAACGAAGCGTCGGCCGAGCTGAGCGCGTAGGCGTCGTCGACGGCGAACTCGACGGCCGGCAGCCCCCGCGTCACCCGTGCGACCTCGGCCTGCGCGACGACGTCGGCGGCGGCATCCACTCCGCGCACCCTGCCGGGTGCCACGCGCTCGGCCAGATCGAGCGTGATCGTGCCGGGGCCGGCGCCGACGTCGAGCACGCTCATTCCCTCCCGCAGGTGCGGCAGCAGGTAGGCCGCCGAGTTCTCGGCCGTGCGCCAGCGGTGCGAGCGCAGCACGCTCTCGTGGTGTCCGTGCGTGTAGGCGCCTGTCATCGGCCCAGCCTAGAGGGCGCGCACCCGCAGCCAGCGGAAGCCGTGCGCCGGCAGCCGCACGCCGCGCGCGAGGTCGATCTGCTCGTCGGCGACGGCGTCGCGGGCCTCACGAGCGAACCCCGAGAGGGTGAGCGCGTCGATCGCGACCTCGTGGTCTGCGACGTTGGCGAGCACCAGCATCCGCGTCTCGTCGGCGCCGGGGCGCTGGAACGACACCACCGATGGATGCGAGGTCGTGAAGTCGACGAGGGCGTTGCCGCCGAATTCGGGCGAGGCGGCGCGCACGGCGATGAGCCGGCGGATGCGCCGATAGACGCGGCCGGCGACCGTGTCACGGTCGAAGCGTGCCGCGTAGGCGGCTGCGGGCCGGGCGGGCCGGTGCACCCAGCGACTGTCGCCCGCGCGGTGCTCGTCGTCGGTGAAGCCGTAGTCGTTGAGCTGGGCGACCTCGTCGCCGAGGAAGAGCAGCGGGATGCCGCCGGTCGCCATCGCGAGGGCATGGGCGAGCACGACCCGGTCCTCGCCCCCCTCGTCGCCGCGCTCGATGCCCGCCAGCGACGCCGTCGTTCCCGCCACACGGGCGTCGCCGGTGTCGGGGTTCTCCTGGAAGGGCATGCCGGCGGCGAAGCTGCCGGGGAAGCGGCCGATGTAGAAGTCGTTGAGAAAGCGCCGGTGCGGGTAGCCCTCGATGCCGAGCTCTGCGGCGTCTTCGTCGGCGAAGGTCCAGCCGATGTCGTCGTGGCTGCGCACGTAGTTCACCCACGCGGTGCCGGCGGGCAGCGCGTGGCGGCGCACGAGGGCCTGCTGCAGCAGCCGTGCGTCGCGGGTGGCCAGCGCCTCCCATGTGAGCGCCATCTGCAGCGGGTTGTACGAGAGCTCGCATTCCTCGGGCGAAATATAGTCGAGCACTTCGTCGGGGTGCACGATGGCCTCCGACTTGAACAGCACGGCGGGAGCGGCGATGCGCAGCACCGCGTTGAACGCCTGCAGCAGCAGGTGCGCCTCGGGGAGCGACTCGCTCGGGGTGCCCAGTTGCTTCCATATGAACGCGACGGCATCCATCCGGAGGACCTCGACGCCGACGTTCGCGAGAAAGAGCAGCTCGCCCGCCATCGCCGTGAAGACGGCCGGGTTGGCGTAGTTGAGATCCCACTGGAAGTGGTAGAACGTCGACCAGATCCAGCGCCCGTCGGGCAGCTGTACGAACGACCCCCGGTGGTCGTCGGGGAAGATCTCGCGCGTGGTGCGCTCGTACTGATCGGGCAGGGTTCGATCGGGGAAGATCAGGTAGAAGTCCTCGAAGCCGGGCACGCCCTCGACGGCCTTGCGCGCCCACGCGTGCTCGTTCGAGGTGTGATTGAAGATGAAGTCGATGACCAGCGAGATGCCCGCCGCGCGCAGCTCGGCGGCCAGGTTTCGCAGCTCGTCCATCGTGCCGAGCCGAGGCTCCACCGTGCGGTAGTCCGACACGGCATAGCCGCCGTCGTTGTTGCCGGCGGGGCCCGGGAACAGCGGCATGAGGTGCAGATAGGTGAGCCCGAGCTCCTGGAAGTACGGGATCGCCTCGCGGATGCCGGCGAGGTCGCCCGCGAAGCGGTCGACGTAGCAGACGCCGCCCAGCATCCGCTCCGACGCGAACCACTCGGGATCGGCCGAGCGGCGCTCGTCGAGCGCGACGAGGTCGTCCGCTCTCTCGGCGGCCGCGTCGGCGGCGATCCGCAGCAGCGCCGCGAGGTGCTCGAACCCGTCGGGGTGGGCGCCGTAGAGCTGCGAGAACAGTCCGTGCAGCCGAGGGAACTGCTCGTGCAGGCGCGCGAGCACGTCGGGAGCGGGCTGGGGGTGGTCGCCGCCGAGCCGCGCCAACACGCGGGCCAGGTCGCCGGTCGCATCGTCGAGACGGGTCACGCGCTCAGCCTAGGGGCCGGCGGCAGGGCCTGCGGCGCGCACGACCTAGACTGGAGGGGTCCCTGTCGTGCCGCAGAAATCGTCGTCGTGACCGCATCACCCACCCCCCGCACCTTCGAGGTGCGCCACGTGCAGCTCGTGCGTGCGCTGTTCGCAGCGCTCGCCGCCGTGATGATCACCTTCTCGACCGACCACTCCGCCGCCGTCGGCCTCGCCGTCTTCAGCGGCTTCGCGATCGCGACCGCCCTCGTGCACCTCGTCTCGGTGTGGCTCGTCTTTCCCGCAGACCACCGCTGGCCGTCGGTGGTGCTGGGCATCCTGTGCCTGCTCGCGGGCATGGCCGGCGGCATCCCGGCCCTGCGCAACGACACGCTGTTCTTCGTGCTCGTGATCGTGTGGGCGCTGGCGACCGGCCTGGTCGAGACGATCGTGGGCTGGCGCGCACGCGCCGAGTCGCGCGACACGTTCGTCGTGGGTGTCATCACGCTCGCGCTGGGCGTGGCGATGCTGTTCGTCTCGCCGCAGTTCTCGCTCGCCTACGCGGTCGAAGGCCACGACTTCACGCTCACCGGCACGACCATCGGCGTGGGCGTGTTCGGCGCCTACGCGGCGATCATCGCGGTCTACCTCGGAATCGCCGGGTTCTCGCCGCGCAAGGAGGTGTCGGCGTGACCGACGACAAGCCCACCCGCCGCGACCTGATGAAGCCGGCGCAGCTCGTGGGGCTCGCCTTCGTCGCCGCGCTGTTCGCCGGCATCGTGACGCTCGTGTCGATGGGCTTCTTCCAGTCGCGCTTCGACGGTCAGAACATGCACGCGCTCGTGGTCGCCGGAGTCGTCGCCGGCATCACGTTCATCGTCGTGCTGCTGGGTATCGCGCTGCTGCTGCTGGCGGTCGATCCGGCCGACGTGCAGAAGACGGTCGACCGGCCGGTGCTGCTCGACCCCGAGGCGGGCGGCGAGCCGAAGGCGAAGCCCGAGGCCGGCGCCTCCGGCCACACCCCCGAGCGCTGATCCGCCGCGGGGTTTCGCCACCGCAGGTGGGTTTCGCGCCGAGACCCGCACTGCCGCTCGAGACCCGCGGGCGTGCGAGCGGTCTGAGTGCGGGCGGTGGGTTTCGCGCGCCGAGAGGGGGCTCTCAGCGAGCGGATGCTGGAGTTACAGCTCGTCGACCAGGCGGTCGGCCAGGCCCGTGTAAGTCGCCGGGGTGAGCGCGAGCAGGCGCTCCTTGGCGGCATCGCCGATGTCGAGTCCTCGCACGAACTCGGCGAGCTCTGGTCCGCCGACGCGGCGACCGCGGGTGAGGTCTTTCAGCAGCGCGTAGGGGTCGGTGATCTGCGAGCGGCCGGCGGCGATCTCGGCGCGCACGACGGTCTGGATGGCCTCTGCCAGCACCTCCCAGTTGGCGTCGAGGTCGGCCAGCAGCGCCTGGCGGGCCAGCGAGATCTCGCCCAGGCCCCGCCCGAGGTTGTCGAGGGCCAGCAGCGAGTGGCCGAAGGCGACGCCGATGTTGCGCTGGGTCGTCGAGTCGGTGAGGTCGCGCTGCATCCGCGAGGTGACGAGGGTCTGCGACAGTGTCGCGAGCAGACCGCCCGCGATCTCGAGGTTGGCCTCGGCGTTCTCGAAGCGGATGGGGTTGATCTTGTGCGGCATCGTCGACGACCCGGTGGCGCCGGCGATCGGGATCTGGGTGAAGAAGCCGATCGAGATGTAGGTCCAGATGTCGGTGGCGAGGTTGTGCAGGATGCCGCCGGCGTGGCGCACCCGGTCGTACAGCTCGACCTGCCAGTCGTGCGACTCGATCTGCGTGGTCAGCACGTTGAATCCGAGGCCCAGACCCTCGATGAACGAGCGCGACAGCTCGGGCCAGTCGACGTCGGGCTCGGCGGCGAGATGAGCCGACCACGTGCCGGTCGCACCCGAGAACTTGGCGAGGTAGTCGCCGGACTCGATCTGGGCGGCCACGCGCTCGAGGCGCCAGGCGAACACGGCGAGCTCCTTGCCCATCGTCGAGGGCGTCGCCGGCTGCCCGTGCGTGCGCGAGAGCATCGCGGCATCGCGGTGCTCGACGGCCAGCGCCGAGATCTTCTCGATCACGGCGCGCAGCTTCGGCAGCCACACCTGCTGCACGGCGCGCTGCACCGTGAGGGCGTAGGAGGTGGAGTTGATGTCTTCGCTCGTGCAGGCGAAGTGGGTGAGCTCGGCGACGGCGTCGAGGCCCAGCGTCGAGAGCCGGTCTCGCACGAGGTATTCGACGGCCTTGACGTCGTGGCGGGTCACCGCCTCCTTGTCGGCGAGCCAGTCGATCTCGGCCTGACCGAACTCGAGGTACAGCGCCCTCAGGCGCGCCTTGTCGTCACCCGACAGGGGCGACGCGCCGAACAGCGACCGGTCGGTGAGGGCGATGAGCCACTCGACCTCGACCTCGACCCGCGCACGGTTCAGGCCCGCCTCGGAGAGGAAGTCGGCGAGGCCCGAGACGGCGGCGCGATAGCGGCCGTCGAGGGGGCTCAGGGGCTGGGGGGGCAGAGCAGACACGGGGACTCCGTTCGGAACGCGCCGCGCCGCGGCCCTCAGCGGGCCGTGCGGATCGCGGGTTCGAGCTGCCGGAAGAGCGCCCGGCTCGCGTTCTCGATCATACCGAGCACCTCGTCGAACATCCCCGGCCCCGCGTAGTACGGGTCGGGCACGTCGAGGGTCGTGGCCGACGGGTCGAACGACAGCAACAGCGCGATCTTGTCGGCATCCGCCTCGTCGCGCGCCCAGCCGCGAAGGATGCGCTCGTGACTGCGGTCGAGGGCGACGACGAGATCGTTGCGGTCGAAGTCGGCGTGGGCGAACTGCCGGGCGCGGTGCAGCGAGCCGTTGTAGCCGCGGCGCTCAAGCGCGTCGATCGTGCGGTGGTCGGCGCGCTCGCCGACGTGCCAGTCGCCGGTGCCCGAACTGGTCGACACCACCCGCTCGCCCATCCCCACCGATTCGGCGAACCAGCGGAACACCACCTCGGCCATCGGCGAGCGGCAGATGTTGCCGGTGCACACGAACACCACCCTGAAGGGCTCGGCGCCGCTGGCTGACATAGGCCCATTGTGGGGGGTGGGCGGCCTTCCTGCACAGCCGACGCCCTCGATCAGGTGTGCCCCGATCGGTGCGAGGAGCTCCCACGAGCGCGCCATGCCCTCCACACTCGATGCCGTGACCTCGTTCGACCTGCTCGTCGCGACCGAGATCGCGCTGCGCCGGCTCGCCGATGCACGCGACCTGCTGGCCGCCGCCGGCTGTCGCTGCGCGTCGGTGGCGGCAGCGACTCATTGGGAGTCGGAGGCAGCCAGGGCGTTCGCCCGGCGGGCGGATCGGTGGTGCGCAGACGTCTCGCTGCTCGTCGGCTGCGTCGACGACGCCGTCGACCGGGTGCGCTGGCTGGGCCTGAGCCTGGCCGTGCCGCCGCCCGAGCCGCGATGAGCGACCTCGAGGTGCGCGGCGGCGGCTCCGTCGTCGTCGACCCGGTCACCCTCATGCGGGCCGCCGACGGGTTCGATGCACTCGCGACCGACCTCGACGGGGCGCGGATGCTGGTGGCCACCGCATCCGATCAGCTCTTCTCGGCCGACCGCTCGGCGCTGCCGGTCACGGGGCAGATCATGGAGCTGCTCGACCGGCCGCTGCGCGAGGCCATGGCCGAGGCGCGGGCCATCGCCGCCGATCTTCGGGCGGCCACCTGGCTGTACGAGTCGGCCGACGAGGGCGCGCGGCGCGCCCTCACCTGGTGGAGCGAGCTGGCCGTGCAGGCCGGCAGAGGGCCGACGCTGGTCAGCCCGCTGCTGGGTGCGGCATCGTCCCTCGGCGTCGCGCTGTTCGCGCACGGCCTCGATGCCGGCCGGGCCGGCCGCATCCCCGGCACGGCGAGGCTCGAGGGCCCAGCCGAGCCCGTGCGCCTGCGCGCTCGCCCGACGGCCCAGGCGCGGGCGCCCTCGTCCCTCGCCGAGATGACCCGGCGCATGCCCACCGGCGATGAGCGCGTGCGGGTCGAGCGCTACACGATGCCCGACGGCAGCAGGCAGTTCGCGGTCTACATCTCCGGCACCCGTTCGCTCGCGACCACCGGCGGCAGCGAGCCGTTCGACATGCGGTCGAATCTGCAGCTCTACGCCGGCCTTCGCTCCGCGTCGTACGACGCCGCCCTCGAGGCGCTGCGCCGCTCGGGTGCCCACGCGGGAGACGTCGTGCACATCGCGGGGCACTCCCAGGGGGCGATGGCGGGCGCCCGTGTGGCCCTCGAGGGGCCCTACCGCACCCGCACGCTGATCTCGATCGGCAGTCCGGTGCAGGCAGAGGTCGGCGCCCAGACGCTGAGCGTCGCGCTGCGGCACACCGACGATCCGGTCGCCGCGCTCGCCGGAGGCGGCGGCGACGAGCCCGTCGGGGCACCGGGAAGCTTCATCGCCGAGCGCACGGCGAACCCCGACGACGCCCTGCTCGACCTCGACGGCCACGGCATCGCGGCCTATGCGCAGACGGCGCACCTTCTCGACGCCTCGGTCGATCCCCGCATGGATGCGGTGCGCGAGCTGCTGCACGAGCTCGCCGGCGCAGCATCCGTCGAGGTCTTCTCGTATGCGGCGGAGCGGCCGTGACCTCTCAGCGCCGCGACTGCGGACGCAGCAGGATGCCGAAGACCCAGTTGATGAGCGAGATGATCAGCGCAGCGACCACGCCCCACCAGAAGTCCTCGACCCGCAGTCCCCAGTTCCACCAGTGCGTGAGCCACGCGGTCAGCCACAGCAGGAAGCCGTTGATGATCAGCGAGATGAGCCCGAGGGTCAGGATGTAGAGGGGGAACGCCACGATCTTGATGACCGTGCCGATGATCGTGTTGACGATCGCGAAGACGGCGGCGACGGCCAGCAGGGTCAGCACCAGCTGCAGGGTCTCGCCGGGCGGGAAGGCGATCACGGTCACCGTCAGGGTCGGGATGAGCGTGACGACCCAGATGGCGAACGCATTGACGACGACGCGAATCAGAAAGCGCATAGTGCGCACAGTGTCGCACGCCGCAACCGGCGAGGGAATACATGGCTGGCCGCGGATTTCTTCGTGTCGCGCGAGCCGCTCGTAGACTCGGGGCGTGACCGACGCCGCCGACTTCCCCGTTCGCGTGCGCCCCGAGATCGCCGCGCTCCCGCCGTATCGGCAGGGCAAGCAGGCCGGCGCCGAGGCGTTCAAGCTCTCGAGCAACGAGAACCCGTTCGATCCGCTGCCCGGCGTCGTCGAGGCGCTGCAGGCGACCACGGGCGTCAACCGCTACCCCGACGCCTCTGCCGCGCGGCTGCGGGAGCGCCTCGCCGAGCGCTTCGGGGTGACCTCCGACCGCGTGCACATCGGGGCCGGCAGCGTGTCGATCCTCTACCAGCTCGTGCAGGCGGTGAGCGGCCCCGGCGACGAGATCGTGTTCGCGTGGCGCTCGTTCGAGGCCTACCCGGGGCTCGCCGTGGTCGCCGGCTCCACCGCCGTGCAGGTGCCGCTGCTGCCCGATGCGCGGCACGACCTCGACGCCATGGCCGACGCGATCACCGAGCGCACCCGCGCCGTGATCGTGTGCACCCCCAACAACCCCACCGGCCCCATCGTGACGCAGGCCGAGTTCGACGCGTTCGTCGAGAAGGTTCCCGCCGACGTGCTGGTGATCCTCGACGAGGCCTACGCCGAGTTCGTCACGGCACCGGATGCCGTCGACGGCATGCGGCTGCCGGGCGGCGCCGGCCGCGACAACGTGGTGGTGCTGCGCACCTTCTCGAAGGCCTTCGGGCTCGCGGGACTGCGCGTCGGCTACGCCGTCGGCCACCCGAGGATCCTGGACGCCGCCCGCAGCACCGGCATCCCGCTGTCGGTCACTGCGCAGGCGGAGGAGGCGGCCCTGGCGAGCCTCGACGCCGAGCACGCGCTGCAGGAGCGCGTCGCCGTCATCGCCGAGCGCCGCGACCGGCTCGCGGCGGGCCTTCGCGCGGCGGGCTGGAACGTGCCCGACGCGCAGGGCAACTTCGTGTGGCTGCCCGCGGGCGAGCACGCGCTCGCGTTCGCGGCGGCCTTCGAAGAGGCGGGGCTGATCGTCCGCCCCTTCGCCGGCGACGGTGTGCGCATCTCGGTGGGCGAAGAGGAAGCTGTCGAGAAGATACTGCGGATCGCCGCATCCGTTGTAGACCACCTTCCGGAGGGGCACCCCGGGCGCGGGCTAGCGTAGAGCAATGGCCCACGACGACCCTGGTCTCGTCCGCGTGCTCGCGGCCGACGGGACGCTCGCCCCGACCCCGGCCGCCGAGCCCTATCTGGAGCTCGTCGACGCCCTCACCGACGCCGATCTCGAGCTGTTCTACCGCGACATGGTCTCGATCCGCGCGTTCGACCGCGAGGCGACGAATCTGCAGCGGCAGGGCCAGCTGGCCCTCTGGCCGCCGAGCTTCGGGCAGGAGGCCGCGCAGGTCGGCTCTGCGCGCGCCGCGCGAGTGCAGGACCACCTGTTCCCCTCGTATCGGGAGCACGTGGTCTGCCGCATCCGCGGTGTCGACCCCGTCGACATCATCCGCGTCATGCGCGGACTGACGCACGGCGGCTGGGACCCGTTCGACCCCAAGAACGGCAACACGCACATCTACACCCTCGTGCTGGGCTCGCAGACCCTGCACGCGACGGGCCTCGCGATGGGGCTCGTCTTCGACGGCAGGTGCGGCACCGGCGACCCCGAGCGCGACGAGGCTGTCGTCGTCTACTACGGCGACGGCGCATCGAGCCAGGGCGACGTGCACGAGGCGATGGTGTTCGCCGCGAGCTACAACACCCCCGAGGTCTTCTTCCTGCAGAACAACCACTGGGCCATCTCGGTGCCCGTGGCCACGCAGTCGAAGGCGCCCCTCTTCCGCCGGGGCGAGGGATACGGCATGCCGTCGGTGCAGGTCGACGGCAACGACGTGCTCGCCAGCTACGCCGTCAGCAAGGCGGCCCTCGACGAGGCGCGTGCGGGCGCCGGCCCCCGCGCCATCGAGGCGCTCACCTACCGGATGGGGGCGCACACCACGAGCGACGACCCCACGAAGTACCGCACCTCCGACGAGGAGGAGTCGTGGGCGCAGCGCGACCCCATCGCGCGGCTGCGGGCGCACCTGGTGGCGAAGGGCGCCACCGACGCGTTCTTCGCCGATGCCGAGGAGGAGGCCAGGGCCCTCGCCGACGACGTGCGCACGCGCACGCTGGCCCTCGGCGGCATCGAGGCCGACAGCATGTTCGCCCACGTGTACTCCGATCCGCATCCGCTCATCGATCAGGAGCGGCAGTGGCTCGCCGACTACGAGGCGTCGTACGAGGAGGGGGCGTCATGACCGTGATCGAGACCGCGCCCGCGGCATCCGCCGTGCAGAGCATGCCGCTGGGCAAGGCGCTGAACGCCGGCCTTCGCCGCGCGCTCGCCGAGAGCGACCGCGTCCTGCTGATGGGCGAGGACATCGGCCGCCTCGGCGGCGTCTTCCGCGTGACCGAGGGGCTGCAGGCCGAGTTCGGCGAGCAGCGCGTGCTCGACACGCCGCTGGCCGAGTCCGGCATCCTCGGCACGGCGATCGGCCTGGCGATGGGCGGGTTCCGCCCCGTCGTCGAGATCCAGTTCGACGGGTTCGTCTTCCCCGCGTTCGACCAGATCACGACGCAGCTGGCCAAGATCACCAACCGCCACGAGGGCGCGCTGTCGATGCCCGTCGTGATCCGCATCCCCTACGGCGGGCACATCGGAGCCGTCGAGCACCACCAGGAGAGCCCCGAGACGTACTTCGCGCATACCCCAGGCATCCGCGTCGTGTCGCCGTCGACCGCCAACGACGCGTACTGGATGATCCAGGAGGCGATCGCCTCGAACGACCCCGTGGTGTTCCTCGAGCCCAAGAGCAAGTACTGGCAGAAGGGCGAGGTCGACACGGCCGCCCCCGCGCTGCCGCTGCACGCGTCTCGGATCGTGCGCCGCGGCACCGATGTGACCCTCGTCGGCCACGGCGCGATGGTGACGACCCTGCTGCAGGCGGCTGCGCTCGCCGAGGGCGAGGGGGTCTCGGCCGAGGTGGTCGACCTGCGCTCGCTGTCGCCGGTGGACTACGGCCCCTTGCTCGACTCGGTGCGCCGCACCGGCCGCATGGTCTATGCGCAGGAGGCGCCGGGGTTCGTCTCGCTCGGGTCTGAGATCGCCGCGACCGTCATGGAGAAGGCGTTCTACGCCCTCGAGGCCCCCGTGCTGCGGGTGTCGGGCTTCGATGTGCCGTTCCCCCCTGCCAAGCTCGAGGGCACCTACCTGCCCGACGCCGACCGCATCCTCGAGGCCGTGGACCGCGCCCTCGCCTACTGATCGTTGGAGTGACGATGAGCCAGACGTTCGTTCTGCCCGACGTGGGCGAGGGTCTCACCGAGGCCGAGATCGTGCAGTGGCGCGTCGCGCCGGGCGACCAGGTCGCCGTCAACGACGTGATCGTCGAGATCGAGACGGCCAAGTCGCTCGTCGAGCTGCCCTCGCCGTTCGCGGGGGTCGTCGGCGAGCTGCTCGTCGCCGAGGGCGCGACCGTCGAGGTCGGGGCGCCGATCATCACGATCGCGGGAGCGGATGCCGCCCCCTCCGTCGTCGGCCAGTCCGAGCACGGCGAGCCTGCGGCCGCCGAGTCCGAGGGCGAAGGGGCGGTGCTGGTCGGCTACGGCACCGGCGGTGCCGTGCAGTCGCGCCGCCGCAAGCCCGCCCAGGCGCCCGTGAAGTCCTCGGTCGGGGTGGTGGCAAAGCCCCCCATCCGCAAGCTCGCCCGTGACCTCGGCGTCGACCTGGCCGATGTGACCCCCAGCGGTGCCGCCGGCGAGGTCACGCGAGACGACGTCGTGGGGCACGCGTCGCAGGCATCGGTCTTCCGCAACATCCAGACGCCGGAGTGGCCGCAGGTGCGGGAAGAGACGATTCCGGTCGCGCCGCAGGCGGCAGCATCCGCCCCCGCCTCGGCGGCCGCGGTCGCCGAGGCGAACGGGGAGCGCGAGGAGACGATCCCGGTGCGGGGCGTGCGCAAGGCGACCTCGTCGGCGATGGTGCGCTCGGCCTACACGGCGCCGCACGTGTCGGTGTGGACCGACGTCGACGCGACCCGCACGATGGAGCTGGTCAAGCGGCTCAAGGCCTCGCCCGACTTCGCCGACGTCAAGATCTCGCCGCTGCTGATCATGGCGCGCGCCGTGATCTGGGCCGTGCGCCGCACGCCGATGATCAACGCCGCCTGGATCGACACGGAAGACGGCGGCGCCGAGATCCAGGTGCGCCACTACGTCAACCTCGGCATCGCGGCGGCGACGCCCCGTGGGCTGCTGGTGCCGAACATCAAGGAGGCGCAGAGCCTCAACATGCGCGAGCTCGCGGCCGCGCTCGAGAAGCTCACGCTCACGGCGCGCGAGGGCAGGACGACCCCCGCCGACCAGCAGCACGGCACCATCACGATCACCAACATCGGCGTGTTCGGGATGGATGCCGGCACTCCCATCATCAACCCCGGCGAGTCGGCGATCATCGCGATGGGTGCGATCCGCCAGAAGCCGTGGGTCGTCGACGGCGAGGTGCGGCCGCGGTGGGTGACGACCGTCTCGGGCTCGTTCGACCATCGCGTCATCGACGGCGACGGCGTCAGCCGGTTCGTGGCCGACGTCGCCTCCGTGCTCGAAGAGCCCGCGCTGCTGCTGGACTGACTGTCGCCCGCGTGTCGACGTCGCCGCGCCGCGCCCCGGCCGCCTCCGAGTACCACTTCAGTCGTCACGTATGGCGGCCTGAGGAGCGATGACGTCGCCATCTGTGACGACTGAACTTCAGGCCACCGCGCTCGGTCGTCATATATGGCGACCTGTGGAGCTCTGGGGGTCGCCATCTGTGACGACTGAAGGATCGAGCGGCGAGGCGCCTGGGGTCGGCGTGCAGCCCCGATTTGAGAATGATTATCAATAGACGTAGGGTCGAAGCATGACCTCGCGCCGCCTCGTCGTTCCGGCCGCCCTTGCGGCAGCATCCGCTCTCGTGCTCACCGGCTGCGCCGGCGACGCGACGACGGACGAGACCACCGGCATCTCGGTCGTCACCTCGACGAACGTCTACGGCGACATCGCCTCGGCGATCGGCGGCGACCTCGTCTCGGTCACCGCGATCATCGACTCGGGTGCGCTCGACCCGCACTCCTACGAGGTGAGCGCGCGCGACGAGCTCACGATCAGCCGCGCCGATCTCATCGTCTCGAACGGCGGCGGTTACGACCCGTTCGTCGACACCGCGATCGAGGCGACCGCCGCTGCGGCGCCGCAGCTGCTCGCCGTCGAGTACTCGCACGACTGGCCGGAGAACGAGGGGCACGATCACGACGACGACGCCTCGGCGGGATCGGCGACAGAAGACGCGGACGACGACCACGACCACGACGACCACGCCGGGCACGACCACGTCGAGGGCTTCAATGAGCACGTCTGGTACGACCCGCACACCGTCGAGCACCTCGCCGAGGCCATCGCCGACGAGCTGGGCGACCTCGACCCCGCGAACGCCGAGACGTATGCCGCGAATCTCGCGGAGTTCACCGAGGGTATCGAGGGTCTCGAGTCCGACCTGGCCGACATCGCCGCCGCGCACGGGGGCGAGAAGGTGTTCGTGACCGAGCCCGTGCCGCTGTATCTCACGGCCGCCGCGGAGCTCGAGAACGTGACCCCCGACGCGTTCAGCGAGGCGGTCGAAGAGGGCAACGACGTCGCGCCCGCCACGCTGCTCGAGTCGATGCGGCTCATCGATTCCGGCGACGTCGCCGTCGTCATCGCCAACGCGCAGACCGGCGGTGCCGAGACGACGACGATCACCGACGAGGCGCAGACGCAGGGGATTCCGGTGCTCGAGTTCACAGAGACCCTGCCCGACGGCCAGACTTACCTCTCGTGGATGCAGCAGAACATCGCCGCGCTGATGACGGCGCTCTCGGCGTGAGCGAGGCCCCGCTCGAGATCCGCGGCGCGGCCCTGCGCCGCGAGGGCCGCGAGCTGTGGAGCGGGCTCGACCTCACCGTCGCCCCAGGCGAACTGATCGCCGTGCTCGGTCCGAGCGGGTCCGGCAAGACCACGCTGCTGCGCGCGATCCTGGGCCTCGAACCCCTCAGCGAAGGATCGATCACGGCCCTCGGCGAGCCCGTTCGGCGCAAGGGCAACCGCCGCATCGGGTATGTGCCGCAGCAGCGGCCGCTCCCCCGTGACGTATCGCTGCGCGGGCGCGACCTCATCGGACTCGGCGTCGACGGGCACCGGTTCGGCTTTCCCGTGCATCGCAAGACGGATGCTGCCCGCATCGACCGGCTGATCGACGCCGTCGGCGCGCGAGACTTCGCCGACCGCCCCGTGGGCGTGCTCTCGGGCGGCGAGCAGCAGCGGCTGCGCGTGGGGCAGGCCCTCGCCGACACCCCTCGACTGCTGCTGTGCGACGAACCGCTCACGAGCCTCGACCTCGCCAACCAGCAGGCCGTCATCGGGCTCATCGACCGGCACCGCACCGAGGCGCAGGCCGGCGTGCTGCTGGTCACCCACGACATCAACCCGGTGCTCGAGCAGGTCGACCGCATCCTCTACCTCGCGAACGGCCGCTTCACACTGGGCACGCCAGAAGAGGTGCTGACCAGCGAGACCCTCACCGCCCTCTACGGCGCGCCGGTCTACGTCATGCACGCCGGCGATCGGCTCGTCGTCGTGGGTGCGCCCGACGCCGAGGAGTCCCACCACCACCATCACCACCATCACGCGCACGACGATCACCCCGACGACCACACCGACACCGGAACGGTGGCGTTCGCATGAACTGGGCAGACATCGCCGACGCCATGTTCGGCGGCATCGCCGACTACGGCGACATCCTCGCCCTCGTGTCGAACTCCGTCATCGCCGGCGCCGTGCTCGGCATCGTCGGCGGACTCATCGGCGTCTTCGTGATGCAGCGCGACATGGCCTTCGCCGTGCACGGCATCAGCGAGCTGTCGTTCGCGGGCGCCGCCGCGGCCCTGCTGATCGGGGTCGACGTCGTGACGGGCTCGATCGTCGGCTCGCTCATCGCCGCGGCCCTCATCGGGGTGCTCGGCGCCCGCGCGCGCGACCGCAACTCGATCATCGGCGTGCTCATGCCCTTCGGCCTGGGCCTGGGGATCCTCTTCCTCTCGCTCTACAACGGACGCAGCGCCAACCGGTTCAGCCTGCTCACCGGTCAGATCGTCTCGGTGCAGAACAGTCAGCTGGGCTGGCTCATCGGCATCAGCCTGTTCGTCGTCGTCGGGCTGCTGTGGATCTGGCGTCCGCTGCGGTTCGATTCGCTCGACCCGCAGTCGGCGGCCGCCCGCGGTGTGCCGACCACCGCCGTCTCACTCATGTTCATGCTGCTGCTCGGACTCATCGTCGCCGTCGCCGTGCACATCATCGGGGCGCTGCTGGTGATGGCGCTGCTGGTGACCCCCGCCGCCGCGGCGATGCGGGTGGCGTCAGGGCCGGTCAGTGTGCCGCTGCTGTCGGCGCTGTTCGGCTTCACGGCCGCAGTCGGCGGCATCCTGATCGCCGTCATGGGCACGCTGCCGGTGAGTCCCTACATCACGACGATCTCGTTCGTGATCTATCTCGTGTGCCGGGGCATCGGCGCCCGCCGCGGCAGGGTCGACGCCCAGCCCACGCTCACCCCCGCTCGGTAGACTCGCGCCATGACCCAGCGCAACACCTGGCAGCGCGAGCGCGTGCGCGAAGCGCTCGCCGATGCGCCGGGGTTCGTGAGCGCCCAGACCCTGCACGCCACCCTGCGAGACGAGAACACCGGCATCGGCCTCGCCACCGTCTACCGCACCCTCTCCGGCCTGGCCGCCGCCGGTGCCGCCGATTCGCTGCAGAGCCCCGAGGGCGAGGCGCTGTACCGGGCGTGTGCGACCAGCGGCCACCACCATCACCTCATCTGCCGATCGTGCGGTCGCGCCGTCGAGATCGAGGCGACCGAGGTCGAGCAGTGGGCGAAGACGGTTGCGGCCACCCACGGGTTCACCGCCGCCGAGCACGTCGTCGACATCTTCGGGCTGTGCAGCGACTGCAGCCAGGTGAGCGAGCGTGCCGGCGACTGAACCGCGTCAGCGCGCCGTCGCCCCGCGCTCGGCGCGGCTCGCACCCAGCCGCACGACGCGCACGCTGGCCGGCATCGGACTCGGCGTCGGGGTCATCGTAGTGCTCTTCGCCATCGACGCCCTCGCCCCGACGCTGTTCCCCGCCTCGCTGTCGACCCGCACTCAAGACGGACTCACACTCGCCCTGAGCGTGCTCATCGAGTCGCTGCCGTTCGTCGCGCTCGGAGTCGTGCTCTCGATCGTCGTGCAGGTGTGGGTGCCGCCCGGGCTGATCGAACGGTTCATGCCCCGACGGGCATGGGCTCGCCGGGCGGTGCTGTCGCTGCTCGGGATGATCGTGCCGGTGTGCGAGTGCGGCAACGTGCCGTTCGCCCGCGGCCTGCTGATGCGCGGCTTCACGCCCTCCGAGACCCTCACCTTCCTCATCGCCGCCCCGATCGTGAATCCGATCGTGATCATCACGACCCACCAGGCCTTCGGCTTCGACGACGGGATACTCGTGTGGCGGCTCGTGGGCGGCTATCTGATCGCGAACCTCATCGGCTGGCTGTACTCGCGGCATCCCGATCCCGACGCGCTGCTGACCGACCGCTTCCGCGACACGTGCGCCCTCGTCGTCGACGAACCTGGCTCGAAGGGCCGGCGCAGCATCGCGCAGCTCGTCATCGAGCTGCGCGCCGTCATGCCCGCTCTCGTGATCGGCTCGGCGCTGGCCGGCGCCGTGCAGGTGCTCGTGCCGCGCGAGGCGCTCGTCGCGATCGGGTCGAACCCGGCGCTGTCGATCGTCGCGATGATGGTGCTGGCGATGGTCGTGTCGATCTGCTCGAACGTCGACGCGTTCTTCGCGCTCTCGTTCGCCTCGACGTTCACGCCCGGCTCGATCGTCGCCTTCCTTCTCGTGGGGCCCCTCGTCGACGTCAAGATGCTCGCCCTCATGCGCACGACCTTCACCACCCGCACCCTGGCGGGCATCGTCGCCGTCGTCGTGCTGGCGGCGTTCGCGATCGGCACGGTGGTGAACCTTGTCGCCTGAGCACACGCACGTCTCTCCGGCCCGTGCCCTGGCTGCCCGGTGGCTCGGCGTCGGGCTCGCCTCGGTGCTCGCCGTCGTCACGCTCGGCCTCGCGCTGACGGGCCGGCTGGGGCTCTACATCAACCCCGACTCCACATGGTTCGCGGTCGGCATGTCGCTGGTCGTGCTCGCTGGGGCGGCGCTCAGCTTCACCCTGCCCCTGGGCGCGGAGTCCGATCACGGCCACGATCACGGCGACGGGCAGCACACGACGGATGCTGGCGGGTCGGGCGACGCCTCGACACGCGCGGCGACCGGGGGCACCCGCTCGGCGGCCCACTCGCCGCGGCGGACACTCGGCACGGCGGCCACCGCCGTCGGCGGCGTCGCCGCGTCGGGCGTCGTGCTGCTCGCGCTGGTGACCCCGCCCGCGACCCTCTCGGCCGAACTCGCCATGTCGCGCGACGTCGGCACGGCGCCGCTGTTCGGCGGCACCGATGTCGTGGCGCTCGCCACGACCGGTGACACGGCGTCGTTCGGAGTGGGCGAGTGGGCGGCCGTGTTCGCGACGGCGACCAATCCCGACGCCTTCGACGGCGACCCGGTGACCCTCACGGGCTTCGTCACCGACGGCTCGTCGGGCGGATTCGATCTCACCCGCCTCGTGATCACGCACTGCGTCATCGACGCGCAGCCGGCGAGCCTGCCGGTCGCCTCGACCGGCGAGGCGGGCGAGACCGGGCAGTGGGTCACCGTGACGGGAACGGTGCGCTCGACCTCGGAGGGTCTCGTGATCGACGCCGCCACCGTCGAGCAGATCGACGAGCCCGAGGACCCGTATGAGTTCTGACTCGCGCCGCGTCCGGTCGCGGCGGCGTCGTGGGCGCGCGTTCGCGCTGTCGCTGGCCGTCGTGATCGTCGCGCTCGCCGTCGTGGGCCTGGGCGCGGCCGCTCTCGGCACCGCCCAGGGGCCGCGGGTCACCGACGTGCAGGTCGATCCGGAGGCGGCGGTGACCGCATCCGGTTCGCGATTGATCGTGACCACGACCCAGGCGCTCGCGCCCGTCGATACCGCCCAGGTGACGGTGGAGCCCGAGGTGGCCTTCACCGTCGACACGTCGGGGCGCACCGTCGGCGTGCAGTTCGCCCGCCCCCTCGACGACGACACCGACTACACCGTGACGATCGCCGATGTGCGCGGAGCAGGCGGAGGGCAGCCGGCGACCCTCACGCAGACGTTCCGCACCCCCGCGGCCCAGGTGCACCTGCTGCAGCGCGGCGACGACGGCGACACGATCTTCCGCACCGACCTCACCGGCGAAGAGGCGCTGCCGGTGTTCACGCACGCGCACATCGAGGACTACCGGGCGACCTCGTCGCACCTGGTCGTCTCGGTGCGCACCGACGACGACCGCGCGCAGCTGCTCGTGATGGGCCTCGACGGCAGCGACCCGCAGCAGATGACCCTCCCCGGAGACGGCGTCGTGTCGAACCTCCAGACCGCCGACCGGGGCGATGTGATCGGCTACACGTTCTCCGACGCGTCGCTCGGCGCCGACGGCGGTCGTGAGAGCCTGCTGTTCACCGCGTCGCTCAAGTCGCCCGACGCCGACCCCACCGCGGTGGAGGTCTCCGGCGCCGACCCCCGCGTCGCCGAGTGGCGCTTCGTGCCCGACACCGACAGCATCCTGCTGCTCTCATTCGACGGCACGCTGCTGCTGACCGGCCCGACCGGAGAAGACGCGACCGCCCTGGGCAGCGCTCTGGGCATCGAGGGCATCGCGCGCGGCTCGTCGGTCGCCGTCGTCGACCGCGCAGAAGGGCTCGTCGACATCGACCTGACCGACGCGAGCGAGCACGCGCTCGTCGAGGCCGAGGGCCTCGGCCCGGTCTCGCAGGTCACGCCGGTAGCGGGCTCCGGCACGGTGCGCACCGCCGCGATCCTCGGCGACAGCGGCCTGCCGGTGGGTACGACCGTGGCGCTGGTGGCCGACGACGGCACCACGCGGGTGCTCGCCGACCTCGACGGCGCAGACGCCGTGCTGCAGACCTGCACGTCGCCGAGCGGGCGGTATGCGGCCGTCACCGTCGCCCCCGATGCCGTCGACAACCCCTACGACACCTACCTGCTGCCGATGCCGGCCGCCGTCGAGACGCGGGTCTTCGACCTGCGCGAAGGCGAAGGTGCGGACCCCGTCGTCGCCCTCAGCGGCTTCGCGGTGTCATGGTGCCAGGCGCCGGTCGGGTCATGACGGATGCCGTGCGCCCCGCGGCCCGCGAAGATCTCGTCGCGCTGCCGCTGGTCGTCGCCCCTCGCCTGCTCGGCGGGCACCTGACGACGGTCGTCGACGGGGCCGAGGTCGTGCTGCGCATCACGGAGGTCGAGGCCTATCACGGCCGCGGCACGGGCGAGGTGCCAGACCCCGGGTCGCACGCGCGCATGGGCCCCACGGCGCGCAACGCCACGATGTGGGGCGAACCCGGGCACCTCTACGTGTATCTGAGCCACGGCATCCACTCGTGCGTCAACGTCGTGTGCGCACCCGATGGGGTCGCCGGCGGAATCCTGCTGCGCGCGGGCGAGGTGCTCTCCGGCGCGGATGCCGCCACCGCACGCCGCGTCGCGCGTGGAGGTGTCGTGCGCGCGGCACGCGACCTCGCCCGAGGACCGGGCAGGCTCGGCGATGCCGTGGGCCTGCGGCATCCGTTCCACGACGGCATCGACGCGATCGCCGGCACGCCGCTCGCGGGAGCGGTCGCCCGCCTCGACCTCGCCGTCGACCCCGTGGCACCGATCGCCAGCGGGCCACGCGTGGGGGTCGCCGGCGTCGCGGGCACCGACGCCTTTCCGTGGCGGTTCTGGATCCCCGGCGATGCCACGGTCTCGCCCTTCCGCTGGGGCCGCGGGGCGGGGCCTTCCGCCGTGCTAGACTGACTCTTTGTCTGCGCGCACTCCAGCACGCAGTTCGTACCCCCCACCGAAGCCAATCGGTGATCGGGGTGCAGACAAGGGATCTTGGGTGGGGCCGTCCGGCCTCACGGTACAGAAGGAGTAATCACCATGGCAGCAGTGTGCCAGGTGACCGGAGCGGTTCCCGGCTTCGGTCACAACATCTCGCACTCGCACCGCCGGACGAAGCGTCGCTTCGACCCGAACGTGCAGAAGAAGACCTACTACGTGCCCTCGCTCGGTCGTAAGGTCACCCTCAACGTGTCCGCCAAGGGCATCAAGGTGATCGACGCGCGCGGCATCGAGTCGGTCGTGAAGGACCTGATCGCGAAGGGTGTGAAGCTCTGATGGCCAAGAAGGCACAGGACGTCCGTCCGATCATCAAGCTGCGTTCGACCGCCGGCACGGGGTACACCTACGTGACGCGCAAGAACCGCCGCAACAACCCCGACCGCATCGTGCTCAAGAAGTACGACCCGGTGATCCGCAAGCACGTCGAATTCCGAGAGGAGCGCTGATCTCATGGCCAAGAAGAGCAAGATCGCGCGCAACAAGCAGCGCCAGGAGGTCGTCGACCGCTACGCGGCGAAGCGCCTCGAGCTGAAGAAGGCCCTGGTCGACCCCAACTCGACCGACGAGCAGCGTGAGGCGGCCCGCGTCGGGCTGCAGAAGCTGCCCCGCAACGCGTCGCCCGTGCGTCTGCGTTCGCGCGACGTCATCGACGGCCGCCCCCGCGGTGTGCTCACGAAGTTCGGCATCTCGCGTGTCCGCTTCCGTGACATGGCCCACCGTGGCGAGCTGCCCGGCGTGACCAAGTCGAGCTGGTAAGCAACAGCATCCACGTCGAAACCCCCCTCTCACGCTGAGACCCAGCGCGGAGAGGGGGGTTTCGCCTTGTGTGCCGGGCTTCGGCGAGCGGGGGCCGGGTTTCGGCGAGCGGATGCTGCCGCTCAGGCCGCCGCGGGCTGCTGCGCGTGCTCGAGCGCCCAGGCCAGGGCGTAGTCGGCGACCTCTTCCCAGCCGTCCTGGCTCACGATGCGGTGGGTGCGGCCCGGCCACTCCTTGTAGTCCACGACGGCGGGGCTGCCGGTCGAGCGGTACTTCTTGACGAGCGCCTTGCCGATCGCCGGCGGCACGACGTGGTCGATCTCGCCGGTCATGATCAGCAGCGGCGCGCGGTCGGCGCGGTCGTAGTCGACGTGGGTGACGCCGTTCTTCTCGTTGAGCACCGACGTGACGCCCTCGAAGAACACCCGGTTGTACGAGTTGACGGCGTACTCCTTCCACAGCTTGTCGGACTCGCTGCGGGGAAGGTCGTTGCCGAACGTGAAATGGAAGTGCCGCTTGCTCAGCGGCTTGGCGCCGTTGCGGCCGAACGGGTTCGACAGGATCGGCGTGCCCGTCCACAGGGTCGAGGCCGGCAGTGCGGTCACACCGGCGGTCTGCCCCGGTTCGACGCCCACGTAGGCGACGCCGAGGCCGCGGTCGGCGAGCATCTGGGTGATGACTCCCCCGAACGAGTGGCCCATGATGATGGGCTTCTGGGGCAGCGCGCGGATGATGCGCTCGTAGTGGTCGGCGATCTGCTTGAGGCCGACGCCCTTGAGGGCCGCCGGGTTCGAGCGGATGTCGTCGACGGTGCGGTCGTCGATCCCGGGCCAGCCGGGGACGATCACGTCGTGGCCGGCGGCGCGGAAGCGCTCCGCCCACGTGTCCCAGCTCGTCGGGGTCATCCACAGTCCGTGGATGAGGACGATGGGGGTCTTGGTCGTGCTGGTCATGTCGATCTCCTTGAGTGGGTGGTGCTCTGTGTGGTGTGCGGAGCCGGGGGCTCCCGGCTGATGTATCCTGATGGTAGACCGAACGTTCTATCTACGCAAGAGTATTCCCGAAATCGATGACACGATGGTCCCGCAGGAGGAAACATGAGCAACAGCCCCACCGATGAGACCGGGGTCGTCCGCGCACCCAGCGCGCGGCAGCGCCTGCTGAACGCTGCGACCGACCTCTTCTACCGAGAGGGCATCCACTCGGTCGGCGTGGATCGCGTCATCGAGCAGGCGGGGGTCACCCGCGCCACGATGTACAAGCAGTTCGCCGGCAAGGAGGGGCTCGTGCTGGCCTATCTGCAGGGGGAGGATGCGCGGCTGCGCGAGCTCTTCGCGGCAGCCGGAGCGCAGTCCGACGACCCCGCGGTGCTCGTCGACCTCGTGATCGAGGGGATCGTCGACGACATCCGCACGCGCCACACGCGCGGCTGCCCCTTCATCAACGCGGCCGCCGAGTACCCCGACGAGGGACCGGTGCGCGAGCTCATCGCCGACCACCGCGAGTGGTTCCGCTCGACGCTCGAGCAGTTGGCGTCGGCCGCAGGGCTGACCGGTGCGCGCGACGTCGCCGCATCCCTCGTCCTGCTGCGCGATGCCGCGCTCGTCGGCGGCTACCTCGACGGCAGCGACCGCACGGCAGACGCCTTCCGCCGCACTGCCCGCGAGGTCGTGGCCGCCGCGCGCTGAGCCCGCCGGGGTCGTACGCTCGGGAGACACCGAGCACCGAGGGGAGGCGCCGTGCCGCTGGATCCGTTCTTCGCCGAGCGCCTGAGGGTGCATCGGCGGTACCTCCTCGGCCGCGCGTGGTCCGACCTGCGCGCCCGCGTGCGGGTCGCGTGGCGGTTCGGACGAGAGGATGCGGCGACCCCGGCCGTCTCGTCCGCTCCGGCGGCAGCATCCGCTGCGCGGGGCGAGGCGTCCGCGCCCACCCTCTCTCGCCCGGCGCAGCTGCGCGCCACGCACCGGCGTGCGGCGCTCGCGTGGGACCGCACCGAGCAGAAGACCGTTGGCCTGCCCGGACCGCCGCTGCGCATCACCGAGCACACGGTCGCCGTCGACGGCGCGCCCGACGTGCGCGTGCGCATCTACCACCCCGATGCGACAGGCCCGGTGCCCGCCTGCCTCACCTTCTTCGGGGGAGCGTTCCGCATCGGCGGGATCGACTATCCGACGACGGATGCGGCGTGCCGCCGCCGCGCCGCGTCCGCGGGAGTCGCGATGGTCGCCGTCGAGTACGCGCTCGCACCCGAGCACCGCTACCCGGTCGCCGTCGAACAGGCCCACGCCGCCCTGCTCTGGCTGCACCGGGAGGCCGAGACGCTGGGCGTCGACCGTGAACGGCTCGGCGTCGCCGGCACCTCCGCGGGGGCCGCGATCGCCGCCGCGCTTACGCTCGTGAACCGGGATCGCGAGCGGCTGCCGCTGCGGCTGCAGGTGCTCGAGGTGCCGGTGACCGACCTCACCGGCCGCCATCTCGATCTGCGCCCGACGTGGGCCCTCGGCATCCCCAGTCTGATCGCCTTGCGCGAGCTGCGCTCGATCGCACGCACCTACCTCGCCCGGCCGGAGCAGGCGCGGGAGCAGCTCGCGTCTCCGCTGCGGGCGGCCTCGCACGCCGACCTCCCATCGGCCGTCATCCTGACGGCGGAGTACGACCCGCTCCGAGGCGACGGAGCGGCCTACGCCGCGGCGCTGCGACGGGCGGGGGTCGAGGCCAGCGCCGTGCGCTACCTGGGCGTCACCCACGACATCCCGATCTTCGTCGGCGCGCTCGAGGCCGCACGTCGGTGGGAAGACGACGTCGTGCGGGCGTTGCGGCGACTGCACGTCTGAGACCTCACCAGTCACATCCGACACATCGTTGACGGCAACACGCCGAGAGAATGACCTCTGATGGCCCGAAATCCGCGTGATTCCGCGGAACGTGGGTATATTCAGGGCTGGTCGTACGACCACCGGAGGGCATCGGCGCTCCGGATCCGCAATGAAACGATGGCGACGATCCGTCGCCTGGAGGACAACAACATGGCCGACAAGACCATCACCAAGACCGAGCTCGTTGCGAGCATCGCCAGCGCGACCGGTGAGAGCCAGGCGAAGGTGTCGAGCGTTCTCGACTCGCTCTTCTCGACGGTCTCCGACGCCGTCGCCGCTGGCAACAAGGTCTCCATCCCCGGCTGGCTCTCGTTCGAGCAGGTCGCCACGTCGGCCCGCACCGGCCGCAACCCGCAGACCGGCGCCGAGATCTCGATCCCGGCCGGCAAGCGCGTCAAGGTGACCGCCGGCTCCAAGCTCAAGGCCGCGGTCAAGTAAGACCTCTCCTGCCTCGAAGGGGGATGCCGCCACCGGCGGCATCCCCCTTCTGCCTCCCCCCGCCGTTCCCCCCCCCCCGCACATCCCCGCAACTTGGCAGCTTTGGTCGCCGTCACCCCGCTCGCAACGGCAACAGCTGCCAAGTCGCGGAAGGCAGGGGAGCGC
The DNA here is from genome assembly GCF_025515205.1 of Microbacterium fluvii. GTDB lineage: Bacteria > Actinomycetota > Actinomycetes > Actinomycetales > Microbacteriaceae > Microbacterium > Microbacterium fluvii. The sequence goes on from NZ_JAOPFX010000002.1 coordinate 35,596, forward strand.
ACGAGGGCCGCGTAGGCTGGTTCGGTGACTCCGCGCGTGCTGCGGGCCGCCGGCCCCGCGATCCTCATCGCCGCGGCACTGGTCGCCGCGATCTGGGCGCTGGCCGTCGGCGGCGGTGCCGCGCCGCTCGTGATCGGCGACCCTGGTCCCCTCGTGCGCTGGGGGCTGCCGCTGGCGAACCTCGCGGTCAATCTGACCGCAGCCGGCACCGTCGGCTCGCTCGTGGCCGCCCTCTATGCCCTGCGCTCGGGCACCCGCGAGTTCGACGCCGCCCTCGATCTCGCCTCGATCAGCGCCGCGATCTTCACGGTCGCCGCCGCCGCGACGGGGTTCCTCACCTTCATCGACGCCTTCAACCCCACGGTCAACGCCGGCGCCGAGTTCGGCGCGCAGCTGGGCCGCTATCTCGTCGAGACCGAGGCCGGGCGGGCATGGCTCATCACCACGATCGCGGCTGCCGTGCTCACGGTGCTGACCTTCGCCGTGCGCGGCTGGACCTCCACGCTGCTGGTAGCGATCCTCGCCGTGGCCGCCCTCGTGCCGATGGGAACGCTCGGGCACTCCGGCGACGAGGCGAACCACAACGCCGCAACCATGGCGATCGTGCTGCACATCATCGCCGCCGCCGTGTGGCTCGGCGGGCTCGTGCTCGTCGTCGTCGTGCGCGCCGTCGTCGACCGCGACGAGATCGCGGTCGTGCTCACGCGCTACTCGTCGATCGCGCTGGTCGCCTTCCTCGTGGTCGCGATCTCGGGCACGGTGCGCGCCGCCGTCGGACTCAGCTCGCTCGCCGACCTCGCCACGCCGTACGGCAGCATCCTCGTCGTCAAGATCGTCGCCCTCGTCGCGCTCGGCGTTCTCGGCGCGGTCTACCGCCGCCGGCTCATCGGGCGCCTGCACGACGACCGCCCCGCCCGCCGCTTCTGGAGCCTGATCGCGCTCGAACTCGCCTTCATGGGCATCGCCAGCGGCGCCGCCGCGGCCCTGGCCCAGACGCCTCCTCCGGTCGATGCCACCCTCCCGACCGCGCAGACGCCGGCGCAGATCCTCACGGGTGCGCTGCTGCCGCCCGAACTGACGCTCGAGCGCTGGCTCACGACATGGGAGGTCGACCTGCTCTGGGCGTTCGCCGCCGGATTCGGGCTGTTCTTCTATCTCGCGGGCGTGTGGCGCCTGCGCCGCCGCGGCGACCGCTGGCCCGTCTACCGCACGGTGCTCTGGACGGCGGGGATGCTGCTGCTTCTCTGGGTGACCTGCGGGCCGGTCAACGCGTACCAGGACTACCTGTTCAGCGTGCACATGCTCGGCCACATGCTGCTGACTATGGCCATCCCGCTGCTGCTCGTCTCGGGCGCACCGGTGACCCTCGCCCTGCGGGCGATCCGCAAGCGCGACGACGGCACCCGCGGCGGGCGCGAGTGGATCCTCTGGGCCGTGCACACGCCGTTCTCGCGGGTCGTCACCAACCCGTTCTTCGCGGCGGCGATGTTCATCGGGTCGCTGTGGATCTTCTACTACACCGACCTGTTCCGCTGGTCGCTCTACGAGCACATCGGGCACGAGTGGATGACGGCGCACTTCCTGATCAGCGGGTACCTCTTCGTGCTCTCGCTCATCGGCGCAGACCCGGTGCCCTACCGGGCCCCCTACCCGTTCCGCCTGCTCACCCTCATCGCCGTCATGGCGATGCACGCCTTCTTCGGCATCGCGATCATGATGCAGTCGGGGCTCATGGTCTCGGAGTGGTTCGGCGCGATGGGGCGCACGTGGGGCGCGACCCCGCTCGAAGACCAGTACGTCGGCGGCGGAGTGGCGTGGTCGATCGGCGAGATCCCCACCCTGATCCTCGCGATCACCGTGGCGATCCAGTGGAGCCGCTCCGACGAGCGCGCGCAGCGCCGCGCCGACCGGCACGCCGACCGCACGGGCGATGCCGAACTCGACGCCTACAACGCCAGGCTCGCGGCCCTCGCCGAGCGCGACGCCCGCCGCGGCGGCTGACGAGAGGGCGGATGCGGCAGCATCCGCTTGCGATCAGCTCGCGTCGATGCCGGTGATCTGAATCGACGCCGTGCCGTCGGGGAGCACTTCGATGTCGCCGGTGACGACGAACGGCACGTCGTCGACGACCTCGCTGATCGAGCCGTCGAACAGCGACTGGATCTGCACCGTGATGCGGGCGACGCCCTGGGTGGCCGGGATCTTCCAGTCCGCACCGTCGGGCTCGACGGTGACGGTGGGCTGCACGGCGATCGTCCATTCGGGCAGCGACGCGATGCGGTCTTCGACGTAGTACCCGAACGGACACCCCGTGGGCTGCAGCACCTGCTGCGTCGCGCAGTCGGAGAGGAACTCGGCGACGCTGGACTGCACGACCGACACGAACTCGTCGGTGGGCTCGGCCTGCACCTTGACGGGGATATCGGCGAAGGGGCTGTCAGAGAGCACGGCCACTCCAGGTGTCGCCGAGATCTCGGAGTCGACCGAGACCGAATAGATGCCGGGCGAGAACACGAGCAGCGACACCGGCGCGGTCGGGTCGGCATCGAGCCCGTCGGGCGAGACCTGCCGCTTGTCGAGGGCGAAGCCGTTGACGTCGAAGCTCATCGATCCGCGCACCGTGAGATCGAGCACCGCGAGCGGGCTGGTGGCGAACCGCCACGTGGGCACGACGCCGATGAAGCCGCTGCGCGCCACCTCGAACGTGGTGCGGCCAGGGTGGCCGCCGGCCGTATAGGCGACGGTCACGTGCGCCGTGTCGCCAGAGGCCTCTTCGCCCACGACCTCGACGTCGCCGAGTGCGGCGAGGGCATCGCGGCGCAGCAGCACGTCGGAGGCGTACTCGTCGAGGCCCGACGCGGCGAGGTCGGCCGAGCTCACGGCGACTCCCGGAATCGCCAGGGCGTCGGCCGCGCGGCCGCTGGAGAGCAGCTCGAGGTAGCGCTCGACGAAGGCCGTGGGGCTGTAGAGCTCGCGGTAGAGGGCCGCCGCCCCGGCGCCGAGTGCGCCCAGCAGCACGAGGCCGACCAGCCCCAGCAGGGTCAGATCCCACGCCAGAGAGCGGCGCCTGCGTCGCGGCGCCGCCGACGGCTCGTCCATCGCCCCCTGGACCACCGCACCAGTCTATGAATCCACACCTGGGAGAGCGCACCGAGGGCGACCGCTCCGCGCGGCTAGCATGAATCGGTGACCGCGCCCCCTCTCTCCGCCGAGCAGGAGGCGCTGTTCCGGCTCATCGAAGACACCCGCGAGCACGTCTTCGTGACGGGGCGGGCGGGAACGGGCAAGTCGACGCTGCTGCAGCACCTGGCCTGGAACACGCAGAAGCAGATCGCGGTGTGCGCGCCGACGGGTGTGGCCGCGCTCAACGTCGAGGGGCAGACGATCCATTCGCTGTTCCGACTGCCGATCGGGCTCATCGCCGCGTCGGAGATCGATCAGTCCGACGCCACCCGCAAGATCCTCAATGCCATCGACACCCTCGTGATCGATGAGATCTCTATGGTCAACGCCGACCTGATGGATGCCATGGACCGCGCTCTGCGGCAGGCGCGGGGCCGGCGGGCAGAGCCGTTCGGCGGGGTGCAGATCGTGATGTTCGGCGATCCGTACCAGCTGGCCCCGGTGCCGCCGCGGGGCGACGAGCTGCGGTACATCCGCGACCATTACCGCTCGTTCTGGTTCTTCGATGCGAAGGTGTGGACCGGCGGCGACGCCGCCATCGCCGACGGCCCGGCGCTCGACGGCTTCGCGGAGCTCGGTCCGTTCGGTGCGCACCTGAACATCCGCGAGCTCACCGAGATCCATCGCCAGGCAGACCCAGCTTTCAAGGCCATGCTCAACGCGGTGCGGCACGGCCGGGTCACCGCCGACATCGCCCAGGTGCTCAACGACACCGGTGCCCGCACACCCCCGGAACAGGTCGAGGGTGAACCGCCGATCATCACGCTGGCCACGCGCAACGACATCGTCAACAACATCAACCGCCGTCACCTCGACGCGCTGCCGGGGCGTGCCCAGACCGCCAGCGCCGAGATCAGCGGAGACTTCGGGAGGGGCGAGGCAGGATACCCGGCCGACGCCGAACTCAAGCTCAAGGTGGGCGCGCAGGTGATGTTCCTGCGCAACGACGTCGGCGGATACCCCGAGCCGCCTCGGTGGGTCAACGGCACCATCGGCACCGTCACGCGGATCGCCGGCGGCACCGTGCGCGTCGACGTCGACGGCGAGGAGCACGACGTCGAACCGGCCGTGTGGGAGAGGTTCCGCTACGCCTACGATCCGGGTTCACGCTCGCTCACGCGCGACATCGTCGCGGAGTTCACCCAGTTCCCGCTGCGGCTCGCGTGGGCCGTCACGATCCACAAGTCTCAGGGCAAGACCTACGAGCGCGCGATCGTCGACCTCGGGTCGGGGGCGTTCGCTCCCGGCCAGACTTACGTCGCGCTCTCTCGGCTCACGTCGCTCGACGGCCTCTACCTGTCGCGGCCGCTGCGCCCGAGCGACATCCGGGTCGACCCCGACGTGCGGCGATTTATGGCTCGACGGGATGCAGCAGCATCCTGATTCCGGATGCCGGCCTCAGGCGACCTGCTGCGCCGCTTTGGCCGCGGCGAGGTCGACGAACAGGTCGGTGTTGAACTGGTAGGCCACCAGCACCTCGTCGATGACCCGCTCCTGCTCGGCGGCGTCCCACGGGGCGGCGTCGAGCTGCTCGCGGTAGACGTCTTTGAAGGCACGGGGGTCGGCGATGTCGCCGAAGATGTAGAAGCCGATGCCGTTCGTGTCGAAGCCGAAGCGGCGCGCCATGAGCTTGCCGATGAACTGGCCGCCCGACAGGTCGCCGAGGTAGCGCGTGTAGTGGTGGGCGACGAAGCCGCCCGCCCAGGTGGCGCCGACCTTGTTGATGCGCTCGACGTAGCGGCGGGTCGTCGGGAGCGGCTCGATGCGCTCTCGCCAATCGGCGCCGATGAGGAACTCGAGGTCGGCTTCGAGGGCAGGGAGTCGCGTGAGCTTCTCGCTGATGAAGACGGCGGCGACCGGGTCGTTGCGCATGCGGTCGGCCGCGGCCTCGAGGGCCTCGTAGATGAACCAGTGCTGCACCACGAGGGCGACATAGTCGTCGCGGGTGCCTTCGCCCTTCATGAGATCGGACATGAAGCCGGCGCCCTCGCTCGAGGAGTGGGCGCCGCTGGAGCGCTCGCGCAGGGCGGTGGAGAACGGGATCGGGTCGCTCATGGGAGCCATCATACCTTGAGATAAGCTGAACCTAAGTAAAAATCTCGTGACACGATGCCCAGCGTGGGCTGTGAGCGTCAGGAGTGCGGGCGGGGCTCCACGCCGAGTGCGGCGCACGCGGCATCGTAGAGGGCCACGATCTCGCGGCGCACCTCGCGGCGCTCGGTGATGGGTCCACCCGGCCACGGCACATCGACGTCGAGCTCGGCACCGTCGGCGAGAGTCGCCCGCCACTGCCCGCCGTCGCCGTCGAAGCCCGTCATCGTCGCCGCCACCACATCCGCGTCGAGCGCGAACGCACGTGCGATCAGCACGTTGTCGTCGCCGTGGTCGTTGTTCATGTGGCCGAGCACGCCGGCGAGGGCATCGGGGTCGAAGCGGTGCGTCATCCCCCCAGATTACGGGGCCGTGCCCGGGCGGAAGCGCGGCGTGTGTTTGAATCTATGTGAGCCACCGGGGGGTGAGATCATGAGGCAGTTCACCGGCAAGCGCGGCGCGATCGCCGCCGCAGCGGCATGCCTGATGGTCGTCATGACACTGAGCGGCTGCGCGCAGGCTCCCACCGTGAGCATCGATCTGCCCGAGCAGGCCGCCGGGGCTTTCCCAGACGACACGACCCAGCAGATGCAGGATGCGGTCTCGCACGCCATGGCGGCGGCGGGCGCTTCGGGCGCGATCGTCGGGGTCTGGGCGCCGTGGAGCGGATCATGGGTGGCCGGAGTCGGCACGCAGTCCTTCGCCGACGACACCCCCGTCTCTGTCGACGACAGGTTCCACGTGGCCGACGTCACGCGTGCGATGACCTGCGACATCCTCTACGACCTCGACGCGCAGAAGAAGCTCGACGCCGATGCCAGCGTCACCGACTACGTCGGCGGGGTGGCCCAGCTCGAAGACATCACCCTGCGCCAGCTGTGCGACTCGACCTCCGGCCTGGGCACCTACGAGGGTCAGCTGCTCTCGTCGTGGCTGCGCACTCCCGATCGTGCGTGGAATCCGCGAGAGCTGGCCGCCTACGGCATCGGCAAGCGCAACGGCCAGACGCCGGGCACCGCCTACCGCAGCTCCGACGCCGGCTACCTGCTGCTCGGCCTCGCGCTCGAGCGGGCGAGCGGGATGACGGCGCAGGAGCTCGTCGACGAGTACATCGCCGAGCCGCTCGCGCTCGAGAAGACCGCGCTGCCGGCGGCGGCCTCGTCGGGGCTCGAAGGCGACGACGTGCTCACCGGCCTGTTCACGAAGAAGGTCAAGGGCAAGCGGCAGTGCACCGAGCCGACCGAGGTGACCGGCACCTCGTCGAGCGTGGGCTTCACCGATTCGGGGGTCGTCTCGGACGTCGCCGATCTGGGGCGGTATGCGCAGGCCCTCGCGACCGACGCACTGCTGCCGAAGGGAAGCGACCGCTACGCGCAGATCTACCCCGCATCATCGAAGGCGCAGTCGTGGGATCAGCGCAGCGGCGGAACGGTGCGCATGGGGTCGATGGTCGGCCAGTACGGCGCCGTTCCCGGCTACGCCACCTCGGCGTTCTCGGACCCGGCCTCGGGGCTGACCGTCGTCGTGGCGCTGAACAACTCGGCCGCCGGGGGCAAGATGGCCGCCTACCTCTCCTGGGAGCTCGCGGCGCTCGCGTCGAAAGCGCCCGCGGCATCGGGTGAGACCGCGCCCGACGCCGGGCTCCCCTGGACGGCCGAGCAGCAGCACGACAAGCTCGCCGACGCCGCGATCTGCAGCACCGAGTGAGCGCGCGCACATCGGGCACCGCGCCGGCGGTGCTGCTGGTCGCGGTCGGACTCGCGTGCCAGGAGGTCGGGGCATCGCTCGCGGTGCTGCTGTTCGACGACGTCGGGCCGCTCGGCATGGTGATGCTGCGCCTCGTCTTCTCGGCGATCGTGCTGCTGGCCATCGCGCGGCCCACGCTGCGAGGACACGGCCGCGACGGATGGGTCTCGGTGGCGCTGTTCGGGCTCGTGCTGGCCCTGATGAACGGCCTGTTCTACCTCGCGCTCGAGCGGCTGCCGCTCGGCGTCACCGTGACGATCGAGGTGCTCGGGCCGCTCGTGCTCTCGATCGTCGCCGCCCGCCGCGCCTCGGCGTGGCTGTGGGCGGCTCTCGCATTCTGCGGCGTGCTCGCCCTCGGCGGGGGAGCGGGGTGGGGCAGCCTCGACCCGATCGGCGTGCTGTTCGCGCTCGGCGCCGCGGCGAGCTGGGCCTTCTACATCCTGGCGTCGGCGCGCGTGGGCCGGCAGTTCCCCCAGCTCGACGGACTCGCCCTGGCCATGACCGTTGGCGCGCTCGTGGCGCTGCCGTTCGGCATCATCCAGGCCCAGCACGCGCTGCTGCGCGTCGACCTGCTGGCCATCGGCGCCGCCGTCGCGGTGCTGTCGTCAACCATCCCCTACGCCCTCGAGCTCATCGCCCTGCGGCGCCTGCCGGCGGCGGTCTTCGCGATCCTCATGAGCCTGTCGCCGGCGACCGCGGCGCTCGCCGGCTTCGTGCTGCTCGGCCAGCAGCTCGCGCCGCTGCAGCTGGCGGGCGTCGCGCTGGTCATCGCCGCGTCGATCGGCGCCGTGCGTTCGTCGGCTCGCGCCGCGGGCGAGGTGGCGGAGCCGCTCGGCTGACGAACGGCGGATGCTGACTCAGCCGTGTGCGAGCAGCTGCAGGCCGACGACGGCCAGGCCCAGGGCGGCCTCGGCTCCGAGGGCGATCACCCGCTGCCAGAAGGTGAGGTCGACCCGTCGGATCGCCGCGTACCCGATGGCCACGAGCGCGACGATCAGGGCGATCGTGGATGCCCGGAGGGCGGCATCCGTCGTCCACACCCCGACGACCGCGAGCACCAGGAACACGAACGGCAGCGCCAGCGCCCCGAGGGCGCCGAAGCTCGAGGCCACCATCTCGCGCAGCTGCTGTCTCGTGGGGAGGGCTTCGTGGGCGACGAGGTGCGCGACGACGTCGGCGACGAACACCGCGAGCAGCACGGCGAACACGGTGACCGCGAGGGTGCTCAGAGCGGTGGTCGCCTCGATGTGGCCGTGTGCATGCATCGCGACGATGACCGCGAGCCCGGTGAAGGTGAGATAGATGCGCTCCTTGAGCACCGCGGCGCGCAACTCGCGCGTCTCGACATCGGGGTGCTCCCGGCGCATGCGGCGGCGTCGGCTCATTTCAGCCCCTCTGCAGTGCGGCGGCGGGTGCGACCTGGCCGAGCAGCAGCTCGCGCGCGGCGATGATCCGCTGCTCGAACAGCACGCTGAACGACTCGGTGTCGCGGGAGAGGAAGTCGCTCATCGCGGCGCGCGCGAGGGCGCCCACGAGGTGGGCGGCCAGGTCGGCGCGCAGGTCGCCCTCCGCGAGCTGCTCGCGCTGCTCGATGAGGCGCACGTCGAACAGCTCGCGCTCGCGGGCCTGCTCGAGCAGTCGCTGCAGCAGCCGCGGCTCTGCTTCGATCGCGGCGCGCAGCTCTGAGACCGCATCGCCGGTGAGATCCAGAGCTTTCCAGCGCTCCTCATGCAGCAGCGCCAGGTCGGCGACCAGCGTCGGCGACAGTTCTCGGTGGGTGCCGGCGTCGCCTCCGGCGAGAAAGCGGGCAACGGCGGCCGCATCCGATCGATCGAGCGGGATGCCGAGCACGGCGTCGTCTTTCGAGGCGAAGTAGTTGAAGAACGTGCGGCGCGAGATCGCCGCCTCGCTGCACACCTCCTCGACGGTGAACCCCGCAAGCCCGCGCTCCGCCGTCAGGCGCCGGGTGAGTCGCACCAGGGTGCGCGTCGTCTCGGAGCGGCGGCGTTCGCGAAGGGTATCTGCACCATCGAGCATGGAGTGCAGTATTGCACTCTCGGTTCTATCGTGCAAACCACGCGTCGTGCGGGGGAGGGGCGCGGCGCGCCCCCTACATTGATGCCGTGGTCATCCGTCTGCGCTGGGCAGCGCTCGTCTATCGCACGGTCGCCGTGGGTCTCATCGCCACGGGCATCGTGCGGGTCGCCGGGCTGTTCTCGCCGCATCCGTCGCTCAACGCCTTTCTCTACTACACGGTGCTCAGCAATGTGCTGTGTCTGGTGTGGATGACATGGAGCGGCGTGCGCACCGCGGTCGACATCGCCGCAGACGGCGCCCGCGGCACATCGACTCCGTCGGCGCGGGTGGCCGGTGCCGTCATGGAGGCGATCACCGTGACGATGCTGATCTACCTCTTCGTGCTGGTGCCGAGCCTCTTCACCCAGCCCGGGGCATACGAGCCCTTCACTCTGACCGACAACCTCGTGCACATCGTGACGCCGGTGCTCGTGATCGTCGACTGGCTGCTGTTCGTGCCGAAGGGCAGGTTCGCCTGGTACGACCCGCTGCTGTGGACGCTGGCGCCCTACGCCTATCTCGTCTTCGCGTACGCGTTCGGGGCGCTGGGCGGCCGGTTCGCACCCGGCGTGCGCTATCCGTATCCGTTCATGGACGTCGAGGTGCTCGGTGTGGCCGGGGTGGCGACGTGGATCGCGGGGCTGACGGTCGCCCTCGTCGCGGTGGGCTATGTCTACGTGGTGATCGACCGCGTGCTGGGCGTGGTGGCAGAGCGTGCGCTCAGGTCGAGAGCGACACCGGCACGCCCGCGACGGTGATCGTGGGGATCAGGCGCTCGAGGTGCCCTCGGATGATGCCGACGAGGTCGATCGCACCCTGCGAGATCACCCACTGCAGCTGAACGCCGTCGGAGACGGCGATGCACTCGCGCGCGATGTCGACGTAGTCGAGGTCTGCGCGCAGCAGGCCCTCCGCGACGCCGAGCTGGAACGCCTCGGTCAGCTCGCCGACCACGCGCGCATACCGCTCCTGATACAGCGAGTGCGCAGGGCTGGAGGGGTCGGCGGCCTCCGCCGAGACGAGCACGAACAACTGGGCCAATGCCGGCTGCTCGGCGAAGCGCGCCGTGATTCTGATCATCATGCGCAGGGGCCCGAGCCCGTCGGCATCGGTCGACGAGGAGTCGGCGATCTCGTGTGCCACATCGAAGCGGCGGTCGGCGATCGCCAGCAGCAGATGCTGCTTCGTGGGGAAGTGGTGGGTGAGCCCGGGGGTCGTGAGCCCCACCGTGCGCGCGATCTCGGCGAGCGAGGTCTGCGAGTAGCCGGCCTCGGCGAACTTCTCGGCGGCGGCATCGAGGATCTCGTCCCGGCGACGGCGTCCCACGGCATACGAGCCGCGCTTGGTCGATCCCACAGTGGCAAAGGTACCTACTATCGCTTGCAAATGAAAACCTGTGATGTAAGGTATTCACGATTCGAGCGAAGGAGCGCGATGGACGAGCAGGGCTGCCGTGATCTGCGGGTGGAGCATCTCCACGCGCCGATCGCCGTGGGCGCCGACGCTCCGCGCTTCTCGTGGATCGCCGATCATGCCCAGGCGTCGTACCGCCTCATCGTGCGCGATCGCCGCGGCGACCTGCAGTGGGACAGCGGGCTCGTCGCGAGCGCCGAGACCTCGCTCATCGAGTACGCCGGGCGACGGCTGCGCTCCGACGCCGACTACGGCTGGACGGTGGAGAGCCGGGATGCTGCCGGCGCACTGCTCACCGGCTCGTCGCGGTTCGGCACGGCGCTGCTGGCAGCGGGCGATTGGGTCGCGCCGTGGATCGAGCCGGAACAGCAGCCCACCGCGATCGAGCGATGGACGCTGCGGGACTGGATCACAGGCTCGGTCGACGACACCGCTCCCGCCGAACGCCTTCGCCCCGCGCAGCTGCTGCGTCAGGAGTTCACCCTCGCGGTCCAGCCGGTGCGCGCACGACTGTTCGTGACGGCGCACGGTGTGTACCAGGCGACGATGAACGGCCGCGCGGTCGGCGACGAGGTGCTCGCCCCCGGGTTCGACAGCTATCTGCACCGCATCTGCGTGCAGTGCCACGACGTCACCGATCTCGTCACGGCGGGGCAGAACGTGCTCGGCGTCGCGCTCGCCGACGGATGGTGGGCGGGCCGCATCGGCATCACCGGGTCGAGCGCCCAGTTCGGCGACCGCACGGCGGCGACGTGGCAGCTGCACGTCGAGCTGCCGGGTGGCCAGACCCGCCGCATCCGCTCCGCCGGCGACGTGCGCAGCGCACCCGGCCCGTGGCGCTACGCCGACCTGTTCGTGGGGGAGTGCTACGACGCCCGCGCCGTGCCGACGGGGTGGGACGAGCCCGGCTTCGATGCCGCGGCATGGGCCCCGGTGACCACGACCGCCGAGCCGACCGCGGCGCTGACCCCCTTCACGGGCGAGCCGATCCGTCGGATCGGCGAGCTGCCCGCCGTCTCGGTGCGACGTGCCGGCGACGTGTTCGTCGTCGACTTCGGGCAGGTGATCGCCGGCCGCGTGCGGCTGAGCCTCTCGGGGCTCGCGGCGGGGCAGGCGATCACGATCGAGCACACCGAGACCCTCGGCGCCGACGGCGAATGGTTCGACAACATCGTCGGCATCAACAAAGACCAGGCTGACGTGTTCGTCTCGGCTGGCGGCGCGCACGAGACCTACGAGCCGACGTTCACCTACCACGGCTTCCGCTACGCGCGCATCGCAGGCGTCGCCGTGCTGACCGCCGACGACATCGTCGCGGTGGTGATCGGCAGCGACCTCGAGTACACCGGGCGCTTCGCCACCTCGGATGCCCGGCTCAACCGCCTGCACGAGAACGCGGTGTGGAGCATGAAGGGCAACTTCGTGTCGGTGCCCACCGACTGCCCGCAGCGCGAGAAGGTCGGATGGACCGGTGACGCGCAGGCGTTCGCCCCCGCCGCGGCGAGCAACGCCCTGGTCGCGCCGTTCTTCTCGCGCTGGCTCGCAAACCTGCGCGCCGATCAGCTGCCCGGCGGCGCCGTGCCGATCACCTCTCCCCGGTCGCCCTTCGACGCGGCCGCCGCCGCACAGGCCACCGGAATCGGCGGCATCGTGCACGCGGCGGGCTGGTCGGATGCGATCGCGTTCGTGCCGTGGACCATCTACGAGCACTGCGGCGACCGCCGCGTGCTCGCAGACAACCTCGACGCCGTGCTGGCCTGGGTCGCGTTCCAACGGCGGCAGAGCGAGACGGGCGACTGGGGCGACCAGTTCGGCGACTGGCTGGCGCCGTCGACCCTCGAGGGGCTGCCGCCGCACGAGGCGATCCTCGTCGCGCCGACGCTGACCGGCGCACTGCTCGCCCCCATGTTCCAGGCTCAGACGCTCACGATCGCGGCCCGCATGTGCCGGGTGCTCGGCAGAGCGCCGCAGGCCGACGAACTCGCGGCGCGCGCCGCCGCGGTGCGATCGGACTTCGCGGCCGCGCACATCGACGCGCACGGCGACCTGCCGGTGCGGCTGCAGGGCGTCTACACCCTCGCCCTCGCGTTCGACATGGTGCCTCCGGCGCTGCGCGAGCGCACCGCCGACCGGCTCGCGACCCTCGTGCGCGAGCGCGGCGACCGCCTCGACACAGGCTTTCTCTCGGTGCCCTATCTGCTCGACGTGCTCTGGGAGTCGGGGCATCGCGACCTCGCCCGTCGCGTGCTGTGGCAGCACCGGATGCCGTCGTGGCTGTACGAAGTGGATGCGGGTGCCACCACGATCTGGGAGTCGTGGGACGCCGTCGGCACCGACGGCACGCCCCGTGCGGTCTCGTTCAACCACTACGCCTTCGGGTGCGTCGACGACTGGCTCTACCGGAGGGTCGCCGGCATCCGCCCCCTCGCCCCCGGCTATCGCAGGGCGGTCATCGAGCCGGATCTCGAGGCCGGCGTCACCTCGGTGCACGCCTCGGTCCCCACTCCCTACGGTCCGATCACCCTCGACTGGCAGCACACCGGCGACGGCGCCCGGATCACCTGCGCCGTGCCGCACGGCGTCGAGGCCGAGCTCGTGCTCGGAGGGGAGCGCACGGCGCTGCATCCGGGTGAATCCACCCACGTCCGAGCCCACACACCTGTCCTGACCTGACGCACCGGAACAACTGAACACTCCACCACCCGAAGCCGGCCATGGCGGCCGGCCGCACGCAAGGAAGCGCACATGACCTCGATCGACTCGCACGACGCACCCGACGTCGACACCACTCCACAGGAGTGGCCCAACCCGCGCCGCGGGTTCCTCTTCTTCCTCGGCTTCGCCGCGATCGCGGCCGGCATGGCGCAGCTCGTGCCCGCCGTGCTGACGCTCTCGCTGAAGGCGAACCTGCTCGACCCCGAGAACGCCACGACGATCCTGTCGATCACCGTCGCCATCGCCGCCGTCTTCGGCCTTGTCGCCGCGCCGGTGTTCGGCCGCGTGAGCGACCGCATCACCTGGCGCACCGGGCGCCGTCGCCCGCTGCTGATCCTGGGCGCGATCCTCTTCCTCATCGGCGCGCCGCTGAGCTTCGCCGCGACGAACACAGCCACTCTGACTGTCGGCGGCATCATCACGGTGCTCGGCTTCACCGCCGTGACCGTCGCGTGCACGGCGATCCTCGCCGACCAGTACTCGCCCGACCGCCGCGGTCCGGCATCCGCCCTGGTCGGTCTGAGCCTGCCCGTGGGAGCGGTCATCGGCCTGTTCCTCGCGCAGCTCGTGTCGGGGTCGCTGCTCGCGCAGTTCCTCATCCCCGCCGTCATCGGCGCCGTCGGCGCACTGCTCCTCGCCCTGCGCCTCCCCGACCGCGTCATCACGCGCGACGAGGTGCCCGCCCTCACCGCCCGCGACTTCTTCGGCACCTTCTGGGTCAACCCCGTGAAGCACCCGTCGTTCGGGTGGGCGTGGTGGAGCCGTCTGCTGATCTTCTTCGGTGTCGCCGCCGTGCAGGCCTACCAGGCGTTCTACCTGATCCTGGGTCTCGGGTTCACGCCGGCGGAAGTGTCGGGCGCCGTGTTCCTGTCGACCCTCGTGCTCACCGCGATGGCGCTCGTCTTCGCCCCGATCGCCGGCAAGCTCTCCGACAAGCTCGGCCGTCGCAAGCCGTTCGTCATCGTGGCCGCCCTCATCTTCGCGATCGGGCTCGTGATCGTCACCTTCGCGACCGACTACACGACGTTCCTCATCGCGATGGCCGTCATCGGTCTCGGCCAGGGCGTCTACTTCGCCGTCGACCTGGCCCTGATCAGCGAGATCCTGCCCGACAAGAAGAACATCGCGAAAGACATGGGCATCATGGGCCTGGCGAGCACCCTGCCGTCGTCGATCGTGCCCGCCGTGGCGCCCATCCTGCTTGCGATCGGCGCATCGGCCGAGCACCCGCAGAACTTCCCGGCGCTCTTCCTCACCGGCGCGATCGCGGGCCTGCTCGGCGCGGCGTTCATCATCCCCATCAAGAAGGTCAAGTAACCCGTCGCGCACCGCTCCGCCTGCCCGGAGCGGTGCGCGACCCCCTCGATTCGGAGTCATTCGCATGTCCCTCGCCTTTCCCCCCGGGTTCCTCTGGGGAGTCGCCACCGCAGGCCACCAGGTCGAAGGCGGCGACACCGCCAGCGACACCTCGTTCCTCGAGCAGGTCGCCCCCACCGTCTTCCAGCAGCCGTCGGGCGATGCCTGCCGTTCGTGGGAGCTGTGGCAGACCGACCTCGACCTGGCCGCGGGGCTGGGGCTGAACGCGTTCCGCTTCTCGGTCGAATGGGCGCGGATCGAGCCCGTGCCCGGCGAGTTCTCCGAAGACGCCCTCGACCACTACGCGGCTGTCGTCGACGGATGCTGCGCCCGAGGCCTCGCGCCGGTGATCACCCTCAGCCACTTCACGAGCCCGCACTGGTTCGCGATGCGCGGTGCCTGGCTCGACCCAGAGGCGCCAGAGCTGTTCGCCCGCTTCACCCGGAGGGTCATCGAGCGCCTGGGCGGCAGCATCCGCGCCGTCGTCACCTTCAACGAGCCCAACCTGCCCGAGATGCTCACGTGGAGCGGGCTGCCGCCGTTCGTCGCCGAGCTCGAGCGGGCGACCCTCGAAGCGGCAGGCCGTGCGGCGGGCGTAGAGCGGTATCGCACCGGCAACGTCATGATCCCCGAGGACTTCCCGGGGATGCGGGAGGGCATGACCCGTGCGCACCTCGCCGCCAAGCAGGTCATCGCCGAGCTGCGACCCGACCTCGAGGTGGGGCTGTCGATCTCGATGGCCGACGACGTGGCGCTCCCCGGCGGCGAGGCCCTGCGCGACCGCAAGCGCGCCGAGGCCTACGACTACTGGCTGCGGCTGGCGGCCGACGACGACTTCATCGGCGTGCAGAACTACGAGCGGCTTGTCTACGGACCCGACGGCCTCGTGCGACCCGCTGCCGGCACCGCGCTCAACGAGATGGGCTCGGCCGTCGAGCCGCAGTCGCTGCGCGGCGCCGTCGAGTACGCCTACGCGGTGAGCGGGGTGCCGGTGTTCGTCACCGAGCACGGCGTCAGCACCGACGACGACACGCTGCGCGCGGGTCTGCTCGAGCCTGCGCTGGAGGGGCTCGCCGCCGCGATGGCCGGGGGCGTGCCCGTGCTCGGGTACTGCCACTGGACCCTCATGGACAACTTCGAGTGGATCTTCGGCTACACGCGTCAGCTGGGGCTGTTCTCGGTCGACCGGGGGAGCTTCGCGCGCATCCCGAAGCCGAGCGCGGCCGTGTATGCCGAGCTCGTGGGGCGTGCGCGCGCAGCGGCGGAGCCCGGGTTCCAGCCGCCGGCGTTCTCCGCCCCCGGCGAGGCCGAGCGGCAGCATCCGGCGCGCGCGGTCGTGCATCCGGCGCTGACCTACGCGATGCCCGACGGCTACCGTCCGCTGCAGCTCGACCTGTACGTGCCCTCGGAGCGCACGGGGCCGGTGCCCTGCGTCGTGTGGATCCACGGCGGGGCGTGGCTGTTCGGCACGCGACTCGCGCCGCCGGAGTACTGGCCGGCGGGGAGCCTCTTCCAGTCGCTCATCGACCGGGGCCTGGCGGTCGCATCTATCGACTATCGGCACTCGCGCGAGGCGTCGTTCCCGGCGCAGCTGCACGACGCGAAGGCCGCCGTCAGGTATCTGCGCCGCTTCGCCGGCGAGCTCGGCATCGATGCCGCCGCGATCGGCGTGTGGGGCGAGTCGGCCGGAGGTCACCTGGCCGCGCTGCTCGCTCTCGTCGACGCACCCGAGCTCGAGGGCGACGCGGGCGTGACCGGCGAGAGCTCGGCCGTCGCCGCCGCCGTCGTGTTCTACGGCGTCGCCGACGTCGACACCATGCCGTCGTTCCGCGACACCATGCCGGCGGAATGGATCGAGAACCTCGAGTCGCAGGGCACCGCCGAGCCGATCGACGTGCTGCTCGCCGGCTCGCCCTATCCGCCCGCAGAGGCGAGAAGGCTCGTCTCGCCGGTGCACCACGTGCGCGCCGACGCTCCGCCGTTCCTGCTGGTGCACGGCGAAGACGACGGGCTGGTGCCGTTCAGCCAGAGCGAACAGCTGCTCGGGGCGCTGCGCGACGCCGGTGCGTCGGCCGAGCTCCTCGCGGTGCCCGGTGCCGACCACGTCTTCGTCGGCACCGACCCGCTGGCGCAGATCGAGCGAGGCGCGGACTTCTTGCGGGAGCAGCTCGTGCGCGAGCCCGCAGCGCGGCGGTAGCTGCCCGACGAGGGCTGTATGCCGTTTCGCTCATACACCTCCCCGTACGGTGGGGGCAGCGATGGGCATCCGCCCCTGGCTTTCACCGGCCTTACGGTCCTGATGAAACGGGTGCGCCATCTCTTCACCCACCGTCTCCACCCACCGCCTCGGTCCGGTGCGCCAGACCTATGCCGGCACCGCCGAGTTCCCCCCGATGACCAAGGCGTACACCGAGGTCGCGCAGGTCGTCCGCGAGAGCGGACTGCTGCGGCGCACGCCCTGGTTCTACGCGTTCGTCGGCATGGCGGTCGCGCTCGGATTCGGCGGCGCGATCACCGGATTCGTGCTGCTCGGGCATAGCTGGTTCCAGCTGCTCATCGCCGCAGCGCTCGGCATCCTGTTCACGCAGGTCGCGTTCCTCGGACACGAGGCCGCCCATCGGCAGATCCTGGCTTCGGGGCCGGCGAACGACCGGCTCGCGCGGGTGCTCGCGAACGGGGTCGTCGGCATGAGCTACTCGTGGTGGACGTCGAAGCACACGCGCCATCACGCCAATCCCAACCGCGTCGGCAGAGACCCCGACATCGAGGTCGACACCATCTCGTTCCTCGATGAGGATGCTGCGCAGGCGCGCGGCATCCGTCGCCTGATCACGGGGCGCCAGGGATGGCTGTTCTTCCCGCTGCTCACGCTCGAGGGGCTGAACCTCCACTTCCTGGCGCTGCGGCACCTGCTCGGGCGGCAGGCCGTGAAGGGACGATGGATCGAGCTCGCTCTGATCGCGGTGCGGTTCGCGGTGATCTGGACGCCGGTGTTCGTCTTCCTGCCCCTGGGCATTGCCTTCGCCTTTTTCGGCGTGCAGCTGGCGGTCTTCGGCGTCTACATGGGCGCCTCGTTCGCGCCCAACCACAAGGGCATGGCGATCATCGCGAAAGATGCCAAGCTCGACTTCTTCAGCAAGCAGGTGCGCACCTCACGCAACATCAGCGGCGGATGGTGGGCGACGTGGCTCATGGGCGGACTGAACTACCAGATCGAGCACCACCTCTTCCCGAATATGCCCAGACCGCACCTTGCGCGGGCGCGCGAGATCGTGATCGACCAGTGCCGCGCACTCGGCGTCCCCTACACCGAGACGACGCTGTGGCGCTCGTACGGCATCGTCATCGCGTACCTGAACCGCGTCGGGCTCGCCGCGCGCGACCCCTTCGACTGCCCGATGGTGAGCACCTACCGCCGCGTCTGAGCCCCCCGCGCGCGGTCAGTCCTCGGGGATGGGGAACAGCATCCGCTCGTCGAATTCGCGGTCAGGATCGGGCCCGTTGCCGTGGCCGGTGTCGAGCGCGTCGATCCGGGCGAGTTCGTCGGGGGAGAGTTCGAAGTCGAAGACGTCGAAGTTCTCAGCGACGCGCTCCGACTTGGTCGACTTCGGAATGGCCGAGCGGCCCTGCTGCAGGTGCCAGCGGAGCATGATCTGCGCAGTCGACCTGCCGTGCGCTTCGCCCAGCGCGACGAGCACGGGATCCTGCATGACGTTTCGTCGCTCGTCGCCCCACGGGCCTGGGTAGAAGGTGATGCCGCCGATCGGCGACCAGGCCTGTGTCAGGATGCCTCGCGCGGCGTGCGCGCGCTGGAGAGCGGGCTGCGAGTGGTACGGATGCAGCTCGACCTGGTTGACGGCGGGCACGATCCCGACCTCCGCCAGCAGGCGGTCGAGGGCGGCCTCGGTGAAGTTGCTCACGCCGATCGCACGGACCCTGCCGTCGGCGAGGAGGGTCTCGAGCGCGCGGTAGGCGGCGATCGTGCGGTCGAACAGGTTGGCGGCCTGCTGGTGCAGGATCAGCAGGTCGAGCTGCTCCACGCCGAGCTTTCTGGTCGACTTCTCCCAGGCGTGCAGGGTCTCGTCGTACCCGTAGTCGCTCGGCCACACCTTGGTCTCGACGAAGATCTCGTCGCGATCGAGGCCGGAGCGACGGATGCCCTCGCCGACCTGGCGCTCGTTGCCGTAGGCGGCCGCGGTGTCGATGTGGCGGTAGCCGACCGCCAACGCGGTCTCGACGGCAGCGGTGGTCTCCTCCGGCGGGCTCTGGAACACGCCCAGGCCGATCGGGGGGATGCGGACACCGTTGTTGAGGATCAGTTCTGCGCTCACGCCGGCAACGCTACGCGCGGGCTCCGGCGCGAGTAAGGCCCTGGCAGTACCTGGTTCACGACGCCTTCTCGGCGACGGCGGTGCTCGCACTCTCGGCGGTGCGCGAGGGCCGCAAGAGCGCGGCCGGTGCGATGAGAGCCAGCACGACGACCAGGGCCGCGGCGAGGAACAGACTCGCCGTGGTGAGCGCCGCCGAGGCCTGAGCGGTGATGATCGCGGCCGTGCCGGTTGTGCCGGGCGTCGCTGCGGCGGCCGCGGCCACGAGGATTCCGAGGCCGAGCGACGAGCCCATCTGGTGGAACGTGTTCACGACTCCCGACGCCGCTCCCGCATCCTGCGCGGTCGCGCCGGCGAGGCCGAAGGTCGTCATGGGGGCGAACGCGAACCCCTGACCGGCGCCGAGCAGCAGCATCGGCAGGGCGACGGCGGTGAGGTAGTCGCCGTCCTCGGTGATCCGGCTGAGCCAGATCATGCCGGCCAGCGTGAGCACCGCGCCGACGATGAGGATCGGCGGGTCGCCGAAGCGGCGGACCAGCCAGGGGATGCCCATCGCGACGACGAAGTTGACGAGCGTCATCGGCAGGAACGCCAGCCCGGCCTGCAGCGGGGTGAACCCGAGTGCCTCCTGCAGGTACTGCGAGGTGAAGAAGAAGAACCCGATCATCGCGCCCAGGTACAGCAGGCGCGTGAGGTAGGCGCCGGTGCGGATGCGGCTGGCGAACAGTCGCAGCGGCATGATGGGCTGCGACGCGCGGCTCTCGGCGATCACGAACACCGTGAGGATGATCGCGGCTGTGACGAACCCTGCGATCGTCTGCGGGGCCGCCCATCCGGACTCCGATGCAGAGAGGATCGCGAACACGAGCGACCCGACGCCGAGGGTCGAGGCGACCGCTCCGATGACGTCGAACCGGCCGGGCAGAGCGACGGATCGGGGCAGGAAGCGGGGCGCGAGCATCAGCATCGCGACGCCGATCGGCACGTTGATGAAGAACCCGGCACGCCACGAGAACCACGTCGCCGCCGCCCCGCCGACCACGAGGCCGAGGCTCGCTCCGATCCCGGCGGTCGCGGAGTACCAGGCGACCGCGCGGCTGCGCTCCTCGCCTTCGAAGGTCGCGGTGATCAGCGACAGCGCGGACGGGGCGACGATCGCGGCGCCGACGCCCTGCACGGCTCGAGCCGCGATGATCCACCATGCGGCGGGTGCGAGCGCGATCAGCAGCGAGGCCAGCGAGAACACGACCAGTCCGAAGATGAAGACCGGCTTGCGCCCCAGGATGTCGCCCGCCCGCGCGCCGAGCAGCAGCAGCCCGCCGAACACGAGGGTGTAGGCATCCTGCACCCACGCCAGC
The DNA here is from genome assembly GCF_025515205.1 of Microbacterium fluvii. Classification (GTDB taxonomy): domain Bacteria; phylum Actinomycetota; class Actinomycetes; order Actinomycetales; family Microbacteriaceae; genus Microbacterium; species Microbacterium fluvii. The sequence goes on from NZ_JAOPFX010000002.1 coordinate 55,862, forward strand.
TCGGTCGACGAGAGGCCGAGGTCGGCTTGCAGGTTCGGCAGCGCCGTGAAGATGACCGAGTTGTCGAGCAGGATCATGAAGTAGCTGACGAGGACGATCGTGAGGATCGCGCCCTTGTGAAGCATGGGGCTTCCTCTCGGGGGGGGGGGTGATCCCAGCCCACTGGGGGATGCCGGCGGGCGGGAGTGTCCGTCGTGACCGGTACCCGCAGGGCCTCCCTCGCCGACGCCGCGCGGCGTAGCTTCTGTGACATGGATCACCGCAGTGAAGTGCGCGAGTTCCTCTCGACGAGACGCGACCGCATGACCCCGGATCAGGCCGGGCTCCCCGCCTACGGCGGCAATCGGCGCGTGCCGGGGCTGCGCCGCGAAGAGGTTGCGCTGCTGGCGGGCGTCAGCGTCGACTACTACACCCGCCTCGAGCGGGGCGATCTCTCCGGCGCCTCCGACAGCGTGCTCGATGCCCTCGCACGCGCCCTCCAGCTCGACGAAGCCGAGACGGCGCACCTGTTCGATCTCGCCCGCACTGCGAACGTGTCACCCACGGCGCGCCGGCCGAGGAAGAAGACGGAGGCCGTGCGCCCCAGCATCCAACGTCTGATGGATGCGATGACGGATGCGCCGGCGATCCTGCGCAACAACTACTTCGACTACGTCGCCGCCAACGCGCTCGGCCGTGCGCTCTACGCACCGGTGTTCGCCGACCCCGCGCCGAACAGCGCCCGCTTCGCGTTTCTCGACCCGGCCGCGCAGGACTTCTATCCGGAGTGGGAGAAGAACACCCAGGAACTCGTCGCCGCGATGAGGGGAGAGGCCGGCCGCAATCCCTTCGACAGGAAGCTGACCGACCTGGTGGGTGAGCTCTCGACCCGCTCCGAGCGGTTCCGCAGCCTCTGGGCTGCGCACAACGTGCGCTTCCACCGCAGCGGGGTCAAGCGGATCCACCATCCGGTCGTCGGCGAGCTCGTCCTCACCTACGAGGCGTTCGAGTTGCCCGCCGATCCCGGCCTCACGCTGTCGACCTACACGGCCGAACCCGGATCGGCCTCTGCCGACACCCTCACGCTGCTCGCCAGCTGGGCGGCCAGTGCCGACGCCGCCGTCGTGAAGGCCCGCCCGCTCGGGTGAGAACGGGGCGCAGGGGACGCGCCTGCGCTGGTCGTGAAAAGTGGAGGGGCTGACGGGAATCGAACCCGCGCTGTCTGCTTGGGAAGCAGAAGTTCTGCCATTGAACTACAGCCCCGAGGTGCCGAAGCACCCCTTGATCATACCCAGGAGAAGGGCGTCGGAGTGCTCGAGCAGCGCCGCGACGGATCGGGAGACCGGCGGAGACCTCGCAGAGTGGCCACCGGCCTCCTTGCTACTGAAGCCACGGGCGTGCCGAGAGCGGAAGGATCAGCGCACTCGTCTTCGGGATCGCCTCGAAGCCCATCTCGATCCAGTGACGCTTCAGTGCCAGCAGCTGCTCAGGGGCTCCGGCCTGGGCTTGGGGCGCGCGCTGTCCACGTAGTGGCGGGGTCCGACCGCGTCGCAAGTCGGGCCCCGCCGACCTGGCGTTCGATCGCTACTTCTTGATCAGGCGGTTCGAGATGGTGCCCCGGACGGTTGCCCAGTCGTCTTCATCATTTGCGAGATGAATGGTGAAGTTCGACACACCCCCTCGCGCGACCGCGGTTTGCAGAGCCTTCGAGTCCTCCAGTTCTGTCGTTCCTTCGGTGGCGCCTTCGTAGAACCTGACTTCCAAGCTCGCGATCAGGACGCCGTCTTCGCGGAGGGAGCCGCTCATATCGATCTCCACTCGCTCCTCGCCGCCGAACCCGGCCTCCCAGTCCAGGATGGTGACGCTGATGTCGTCGGTCGATAGTTGAGTCTCCGAGCGGAAAGCACGGAAGCCGTGCTCATCCGAGCCGAATGTCTCGTAGTCATGGAACTCAGCTGTGCCCGTCACCGCGACCTGGTGGATCGACGCCTTGGCCGCTCCGAGGGCCTCGATGTCGATGCCGTCGACGCCCCCCTTGTAGACCACCTGGCCCGGCGTAGCCCGAATGAGGTCGATCCAGCCTTTGGGGACGGGCAGCACCCAGTCCACAGCAGGCTTGATCGCGATGTCGTGAATGTTCGGCATGGCACGCCTTCCTTTCGAATCACGGGTCTGAGCGATTGCTCAAGAGGAACCCTCAACTCCTCCGCACGATAGGAATCGGCACTACCCATCCGGTACCGGTCCGAGGCGGGAGCCACGCTGCGAGCACGACACGGTCGCGCCTTCCTGGATGCTGCTCCTTGAGGTCAGTGTGACTCCAGGCGCCGACGCGCGAGGGGCCGCCTGTGGATAACCCGCCAGCGGCAGGAGATCTGACGGCGCGACGACTCCGCGTCTAGTCCGCTGCCGCGTGGGTCACCTGCATCCGCCGGTTCAACCTCTCCGACATCACCAGGCCCAGGGCGACCAAGAGCAGGAGGTAGAGCGGCAGCACCCACATCCCCGTCCAGGCGGACAGCCCGCCGAACAGCGGCGGCATGACGGTGGATCCGGTGTAGGCGGCGGCCATCTGGATGCCGATGATCGCTTGCGAGTTGCGGGCGCCGAAGTTCGCGGGGGTGGAGTGCACGATCGCCGGGTAGATGGGGGCGCAGCCGAGGCCGGCGATCACGAGACCGGCCAGCGCGAGGGCGTCGGTGGTGAAGGGCAGTGCGATCAGCGCGACGCCGACGCCGACGGTGAGGAAGCCGCCCCGGATGAGGGCGCGGTCGCCGACGCGGTCGGCGAAGAATCCGCTGAGGAAGCGGCCGGCGGTGATGCCGAGCAGGAACAGCGCGCCGAAGGTCGCCGCCGTGGCCGCGTCGATGCCGCGCTCGGTGACGAGGTAGGTCGAGGCCCAGAGGATGAGGGTGCTCTCCACGGCGCAGTAGGCGAAGAAGGCGGCGAGGATCAGCGGCACGCCGGGGATGCTGAGGGCGGCGCGCAGGGGCACGTGCCGGTGTGCGGGAGCGTTCGACGGTGCGACGGTATCGGTGGTGTCGTCGTGCGCGACGGGAGGCCGAGTGCGATCGACGCGCGTCCAGAGCGGAAGGCTCACGAAGAGAAGGGCGGTGAGCACGACTTGAATGCCGCCGACGACCTGGTAGGCGCTGGACCAGCCGAGTCCGGAGCTGATCGCGGCGCCCATGATGAAGGGGCTGATGGAGGCGCCGACACCCCAGAAGCTGTGCAGCCAGTTCATGTGCCGTGCCGCGTAGTGCAGGGCGACGTAGTTGTTCAGGGCGGCATCGACCGCGCCCGCGCCGAGGCCGTACGGGATGGCCCACAGGCACAGCATCCAGAACGAACCCGAGAACGCGAACCCGAGCAGGGCGGATGCTGTGAGGGCGACGCTCACGGCGGTGACCAGCCCCGCGCCGAAGCGCCGCGTGACGCGCTCTGACAGCAGGCTCGACACGATCGTGCCGGCGGCGATGATCATGGTGAGGATGCCGGCATATCCCAGGGGGACCCCGAGGTCCTCGTGCATCACGGGCCAGCCGGAGCCGACGAGCGCATCGGGCAGGCCGAGACTGATGAACGCGATGTAGATGATCGCGAGAAGCAAGGCGTACATCGGTCAGGGGCTCCAGGCGGCGGTTCGGCGGTGCCGCGACGGGAGTCGACACGGCGCGATCAGCGCCAGTCTGCCATCTCCGATCCATACTCAGGCGCAGCCTGAGAGGCGGCATCCGCCCTCACGGCCACAGCAGCGACTTGATCGCGCGCCTCTCGTCCATGGCGGCGTACGCCTCGCCGACCTCGCTCAGCGGCAGCTCGAGGTCGAAGACCAAGCCGGGATCGATGGTGCGGTTCCACACGAGTTCCATGAGGTGGGGCAGGTAGGCGCGGCAGTCGGCGGGGCCGCCCTTGATGCCGACGTTGCGCCAGAAGAGCTGGTCGATGGGCAGGTCGCCGTGCGGCACGCCGACCAGGCCCACACTGCCGCCGTCGCGCACGCTGCCGACCGCCTGAAGTCGCGCGCCCTCGGTGCCCACGCACTCGAGCACGCGGTCGGCGCCGATGCCGTCGGTGAGCTCTCTGACCCTGGCGATGCCGGCCTCGTCGCGTTCGGTGACGATGTGGGTCGCCCCGAAGGTGGTGGCCACGCGCTGCCGGGCCTCGTGCCGGCTCATCGCGATCACCGTCGTCGCGCCGAGATGTGCGGCGGCCAGCACGGCGCACAGCCCGACCGCGCCGTCGCCGACGACCGCGACGCTGTCGCCGGGCCGCACGCCGGCCGAGACGGCCGCGTGCCAGCCGGTGCACATCACGTCGGAGAGGGCGAGCAGGCTCGGGATCAGGTCGCCTGACGGGTATTCGGGGGTGGCGACGAGGGTGCCGTCGGCCAAGGGGATGCGGATCTGCTCGGCCTGGGCGCCGTCGTAGTGCGAACCGTGCTCGCAGTTCGCCGTCGCGCCCTTGCGGCACAGGGCACACGTGTCGTCTGACGGATTGAACCCGCCGACGACGAAGTCGCCGGGCTTCACGGTGGTCACCGCGGCGCCGACGGCCGTGACGACGCCGCAGAACTCGTGGCCGATCGGCGTCGCACCGTCGACCTTCGAGATGCCTCGGTAGCGCCACAGATCCGACCCGCAGACGCATGTCGCGACCGTGCGCACGAGCGCATCGGTCGGTTCGACGATCTCGGGGTCGGGGCGCTCCTCGTAGCGGACGTCGCCTGCGGCGTGGATCACTGCTCCATACATGCCACCAGAGAACCAGGCGCGACAGCCTCGCGGGAGGCCCTGACAGGGCTCCCTTCAGCGGGCGGCATCCCTTGCCGCGCGGCCTCGGCGCTGCTCAGATGGGGTGAGGCCTTCGAGAGGAGACGGCGATGCCGGGATGGACGCAGCAGGAGCTGGACGAACTCGACCGCGCGGGCGAGGTGCGGGTCGCCGGCCGGCGGGCCGACGGCTCATCGAGGTCGCTCACGATCGTGTGGCACGTCGTCGTCGACGGCGACCTGTATCTCCGCTCGGTCAAGGGCCCCGAGGGGCAGTGGTATCGGGGCGTCGCCCATCACCACGAGGGGTTCCTCCGGTGGGGCTCGACCACCCGCGAGGTGACGTACACGCCCGACTCCTCGCACGACGATGCGGTGGATGCTGCCTACTTCGCCAAGTACGGCACGGGCTCTGCGACCCAGTCGCTCATGAAGGCCGAAGCCAGGCAGACCACTCTTCGCGTCGATCCGCGCTGACCGCCCGTCCGTCCGGCATCAGCGCGAGCGCTGCTCCGGCGGCGCGTAGCCGCTGGCCTCGGCGATGGCGGCGAGGGTGCAGCGCGAGATGCACACGAGCTTGCCGGCCTCGTCGGTGATGCGGATGTCCCACACCTGCGCGCGCCGCCCGAGGTGCACGGGCGTGGCCACGCCGGTGACCCATGTGCCGTCGCGCGCCGGGCGCACGTGGTTGGCGTTGATCTCCTGCCCGACCACGTGGAACCGCGCCGGGTCGACGGTGAGATAGCCGCCCCACGAGGCGAGCGTCTCGGCGAAGGCGACCGATGCGCCGCCGTGCAGCACGCCGGCCGGCTGGATCGTGCGATGGTCGACCGGCATGCGGCCGACGATGCGATCGGCCTCGATCGCGGTGATCTCGATGCCGAGATTCTCGTTGAGGGTGGACCGGCTGTTCTCGTTGAGCTGTGCGGCCTCGATGCCGCCGAACCAGATCGAGTCGTCTTCCATCACCCCACTCAAGCGCAGCGCGGCGCGCGCCGCACGTCGGGTCGTGCCGCGCAGCGGAACGACCTCGCGCATGATGGAGGCATCCCCGGCATCCTCGGATGCGGACACCGCCGTCTTCCCGAGGAGTCACCCGTGATCGCGAACGACATCAGCCCCGTGCGCCACCTGCAGCGCCACGCCGCCCAGCACGGCGCGGCGACCGCCGTGGTGTACGAGGGCCGGGAGTGGACCTACCGCGAGTTCGCCGACGAGATCCACCGGTTCGCGGCCGCTCTGCGCGCCGACGGCATCGGCCCCGGCGACCGCATCGCCTATGCGGGCGTCAACAGCATCACCTTCATCGCCGGCTACTTCGCCGCTGCGTGGGTGGGCGCCGCGTTCGTGCCGCTGAACTTCCGCCTCGCCGGCCCCGAGCTGCGCGCCATCCTGCTCGACGCGCGCCCCGACGTGCTGGTGGCCGAGCCGTATCACGCGGGTCTCATCGACCCGTTCCTCGGCGAGCTCAGCGTTCGCCGGCCGCTGCTGGTCGACGACGATGCGGCGGCAGCATCCGATGTGTCCCTCGCTGCCGACTGGCAGTCGTACGAGGCCTTCCGCAGGTCGGCCACCGGCGAGGCGCCCCCGGTGACCAGACATGAAGACGACCTCGCCGTCGTGCTCTACACGTCGGGCACGACGGGCCGCTCGAAGGGCGTGCTGCTCACGCACGGCAACATCTGGTGGAACTGGGTGAACGTCGACACCGTCGTCGACACCCGCGTCGGCGACGTGTACCTCGCGGTCGCGCCGCTGTTCCATATCGGCGGCCTCAACGCGCTCACGCTGCGCACACTCACCCGGGGCGGCACGGTCGTCGTGCGCCGCGCGTTCGACCCCGCGCAGGCCCTCGACGACCTCGTGAACCTGCGTGTGAACACGATGTTCGTCGTGCCGGCGATGCTCGCGGCGATCGGGCGCCAACCCGGGTTCGCGGATGCCGACCTCACGGCGCTCCGATCGACCATCGCCGCCGGCGCCCCCGTGCCGCCCGCCCTCATCGCCTCGTACGCCGAGCGCGGCGTCTACCTGCAGCAGGCGTGGGGGCTCACCGAGACATCGCCGTTCGCGACCTACCTGGAGTCGGGAAAGACGCTCGACAAGCTCGGGTCGTGCGGTGTGCCGATGCCCTACACGGAGGTCAAGATCGTCGACCCGGCGACCCACGCCGAGGTCGACGAGGCGACCACGACCGGTGAGCTCTGGGTCCGAGGCCCCAATGTGTCGTCGGGCTACTGGAACAACCCGGAGGCGACGGCGGCGGCGTTCACGCCGGAGGGCTGGTTCCGCACCGGCGACATCGGCTACCGCGACGCCGACGGCTACTTCTTCATCGTCGACCGGCTGAAAGACATGATCATCTCGGGCGGCGAGAACGTGTACCCCGCCGAGATCGAGAACGTGCTCAACGCGCACCCGATGATCACCGATGTCGCCGTCGTGGGCGTGCCCGACGAGAAGTGGGGAGAGGCGGTGTGCGCCGTCGTCTCGCTGCGCGAGGGCACGATCTCGCTCGACGAGGTGCGCGACTTCGCGGCGCTGTCGATCGCCCGCTACAAGCTGCCGACCCGGCTGCTCGTCTGGGACGAGGTGCCGCGCAACGGCGCGGGCAAGCTCGACAAGCCGACGATCCGCCCTCGGGTCGCCGAATACATCGAGCGGCACCGCGAGCAGATGACGGGCGCCTCGTTCACCGCGTCGCTGCAGGTGCCGCGGTGAACGTAGCTCGCTGCGAGCGGATGCCGCCCGGTCAGGCGACGGCGGCGGTGCGCCGCTCGGCGGCGAGCTTCTGGGTCGCGAGCGCCCGCGAGGCCGAGTAGGCGACGGCGCGGAGCGTGCGCTCGTAGCGCAGCGGCTGGAAAGTCGCGGCGTCGCCCGACACCGACAGCGCGGCGATGACCCGACCGCCCGCGCCGCGCACGGGCGCCGCGATGCACGAGAGCGTCTCGAGCGATTCACCGCGGTCGTGGGCGACCCCCGAGGTGCGCACGTGGTCGAGCTCGGCCAGGAACGCGTGCTCGTCGACGATCGTGTGCGCCGTCCAGGCGTGCCGCGGCTCGCGCAGCGCGATCTCGGTCGCGATCGGGTCGGCGGCCAGCAGCACCTTGCCGACGCCCGTGCAATAGGCCGGCATCCGGCCGCCGATGCGCGAGGGTGTGCGGAGGCGCGCGGGGCCCTCGAGCTTGTTGAGGTAGACGACGTGGGATCCCGCGAGCATGGCCAGCTGCACCGTCGCGTGCGTCTGCACGTAGAGCTCGGCGAGGAACGGTGTGACCGCGTCGCGCACCGCGTCTTGCATCGGAGCGGCCGCAGGCGTGCCGAGCTCTTCGATGAGCCGGCCCAGGCGATAGGCGGTGCCGGCGCGCTCGACGGCGCCGTTGTGCTCCAGCATCCCGAGCACGCGGAAGGTCGTGGACTTGCTCAAGCCCGCCCTGCGGCTGAGCTCGCTCACGCCGATGCCGAGGTGTGCGTCGCGGCCGAACGCCTTGAGCACGTCGATCGCCTTGTCGACGGCGGTGCGCTCGTCGCGGGTGCGGGTCTCGTTCATGGGGTCCTCATCCTCATCGATGCCGGAACGGGTGCGTCGGTGGTGAGAGTGTGCTCCCGGGCGGATGCTGCGGGCAACGCGACCGGTATGGTGAACCAGACAGCAGCCTCGCTCGTGGAAAGGCGACACCCATGGCCATGAACGACGTCGTCGCCCGAAATCTCAAGCGATTCCGCGGCGATCGCGATCTCTCTCTGGGGGAGCTCAGCCGACGCTCCGGTCTAGCGAAACAGACGATCGTCGCGATCGAGGCGGGGCGCAGCAACCCCACCGTCGACACGCTGGAGCGCCTCGCGGATGCGTTGGACATCAGCATCCGGGCCCTGCTGAGCGAGATGGGCACCGAGATCCTCACGCACTCGGGCCGCGACATCCGCTGGCAGCAGCAGGCGGGCGCCCAGGTGCGCCAGCTCGACCAGGCCTTCGGCTCGGGCTATGTCGTCAACGCCGTGCTGCGCCTGACCGGCGGCGACCAGCCATTTCTGTGCCCCGCACGCGGGCGCGCGGCGCTGCGGCACTGCTATGTGCTCGAGGGCATCGTGCGCATGGGCCCCGTGTCGGATCCCGTGGTGGTCGACGCCGGCGACTTCGTGCGGTTCCCCGCCGACGCCGACCACGTGTTCGAGGCGCGCACGCCGGTCGCGCTCGTCTTCGTCAACACGACGGCGCCGCAGCTGTCGATGGCCGGGGGTGGCCGGGTCTTCTAGGGCTCGTCGAACTCCACCACGAGCTTGCCGAGCACATCGCCGGCCAGCAGCCGGCGGAAGCCGTCGGGGATGTCGTCGAAGCCGAGCGTCTCGACCTGGGGGCGGATGCCGGCGACCTCGACGAGCCGCAGCATCGCCTCGAACTCGCTGCGCGTGCAGCCGGTCGAGCCCGCGATGCGCAGCTGCTGGTAGAACACGCGCTGCAGTTCGGCCGGCGGCATGCCGCCGCTGGTCGCCCCGGCGATCACGACGATGCCGCCGGGGCGCAGGGCCCGCAGCGAATGGCCCCACGTGGCCTCGCCAACGGTCTCGATCACGACGTCGACCCGCTCGGGAAGGCGCGCGCCGGGCGCGAACGCCGCGTGGGCGCCGCAATGGAGCGCGAAGGCGCGCTTGGCCTCCGACCGTGCCGTCGCGTACACCCGCGCGCCGGCGGCGCGGGCGAGGGCGATCGCGGCGCTGCCGACCCCGCCGCTCGCGCCCTGCACGAGCACGCGGTCGCCGGCGGTGAGCCCCGCGCGGGTGAACAGCATGCGGTAGGCGGTGCCCCACGTCACCCCGAGGGCGCCGGCTTCGGCCCAGCTGAGCCCCGCGGGCTTGGGCACGATCAGCTCGTCGGGCACGACGAGGTATTCCGCGAGCCCCCCGTCGATCGTCTCCGACAGCAGCGCACGCGCGGGATCCAGCGTCTGGTCGCCGCGGCCGGCGGCGGCATCCCCCATGACGGGATGCACGATCACCTCCCGCCCGTCGTCGGTGACCCCGGCGGCATCGCACCCCAGCACGATCGGGATGCGGTCGGCCGGGTGCCCCACGCCGCGCAGCGTCCACGTGTCGTGCGGATTGAGGGCGGCGGCGCGCACGCTCACGCGCGTCCACCCCGGCTGTGCGACCGGGTCGGGGAGCTCGCGGAGCGAGAGCCCGGCGACGGGATCGTCGGGGTGCTGGGCGACGGCGACGGCTGCGCGCATGTGGTGTTCCTCCTGACTCCGATCGTGCCGGGCGCACCGGCGCCCGCCTCAGATCGTGTTCCGGCGGGCGGCACACGCGTTCGCGCCGAGCATGGACCGGTGCCGACCATGTCAGGGTGACAACGACACGCATCGACGCGGACCCCGCCCTGGTCGCACTCGCCGACGCCCTGAACGCCGCCGAGGAGACGGGCTCGCCCGTGCCCCCGCCCTCCGCCGGCCGCGAGCTCACGCTCGACGAGGCCTACACGGTGCAGCGCGTGAACATCGCGCGACGCCTCGACGCCGGTGAGCGCATCGTCGGGCGCAAGATCGGTCTCACCTCGCTCGCGATGCAGCGCCAGCTCGGCGTCGACCAGCCCGACTTCGGCGTCGTCACCGACGCGATGGTGATCCCCGACGGTGGCGAACTCGATGCGCGGATGCTGATCGCCCCTCGTGCCGAGGCGGAGTTCGCCTTCCGCATCGGGCGCGACCTACCGCCCCTGCCGAGCGCCGACGAACTGTGGGACGCGATCGACGGCGTCGCACTGTCGATCGAGATCATCGACTCCCGCGTCGCGGACTGGAAGATCAGCCTGGTCGACACCGTCGCCGACAATGCATCGAGCGCCCGCATCGTCTACGGCGAGATCCTTCCCGCCACCCCCGAACTGCTCGCGTCGCTGCCCGCCCAGGTCATCTCGATGACCCGCAACGGCGATGAGGTCGCGGCGGGTCCCGGCTCGGCGGTGCTGGGCGATCCGCTGGTCGCTCTGCAGTGGCTGGCCCGCGCGATCGGCGGTTTCGGCGACGCGTTCGCCGCCGGCGACATCGTGCTGGCGGGCGCCGTGGCCGCCGCGGTTCCCCTGGCGGCGGGCGATGTGTTCGCTGCCACCGCCGCGGGCTTCGCGCCCGTTTCCGTATCCGTGTCCGCAGAGACTCCTGCAGCGAGAGGCTGAGCGATGACGATCACGCAACTCCCCAGCACCCATGAGGGCGAGCGGCAGCTCTTCCCCACCGGCGACCTCTGCCGGCCCGCCGGCTACGGCCCCGACATCGATGTCTCGGGCCTCGTCGACAGTCGCAACGGCCTCGTCGACCGCTCGATCTTCACCGACAGGCGGCTCTACGACCAGGAGCAGGCCCGCGTCTTCGCGACCAGCTGGCTCTTCCTCGGGCACGTCGACCAGCTGCAGAAGGCCGGCGACTTCTTCACGACGTATATGGGCGAAGACCCCGTGATCGTCACGAAAGACAAGAGCGGCCGCATCCGCGCCTTCCTCAACTCCTGCCGGCACCGCGGCGCCCGCGTGCTGCGCGCCGACTACGGCACGACCCGCGCCTTCACCTGCACGTACCACGGCTGGTCGTACGACCTCGAAGGCAAGCTCATCAGCGTCCCGAACGAAGACGGGTACCCGGCCGAGAGCTGGGACCGCAGCGAGTGGGGCCTGCAGGAGGTCGCCCAGCTCGACACCGTGCTCGGGCTCATCTTCGCCACCTGGAACCCCAAGGCGATCCCGCTCGACGAGCAGCTGGGCGACATGAAGTATTACATGGAGGCCTTCCTGGATCGAGACAGCGAGGGCACCACGGTCGTCGGTGGCATCACCAAGTGGGTGCTCAAGGGCAACTGGAAGCTCGCGGCCGAGCAGTTCGGCACCGACTGGTACCACGTGAACATGTCGCACGCCTCGGCGCTCATGGTGCTCTCGCCCACCGGAAAGGGCCCCAAGGCCGAGATCGCGAACACCCCCGGGCGGCAGTTCTCCGACGAGCACGGAAACGGCACGGGGTTCCCCACGCATCCGAAGAGCCGCTTCGATGCGCTGCCGGTGCACCAGCACTACGACTACCAGGCCCTCACCGAGCGCCTCGGCGAGGCCCGCGTGCACGGCCCGCTCACCACAGGCCACGCCACCGTCTTCCCGAACTTCTCGTACCTGCCGGTCAACGGCTCGATCCGCGTGTGGCACCCGAAGGGGCCCGACGAGATGGAGGTGTGGACCTGGACCGTGCTCGACAAGTCCATGTCGGAAGAGGTGCGCACCGCGCAGCGCCTCTACAACCTGCGCACGTTCGGGCCGTCGGGCATCTTCGAGCAGGACGACGGCGAGAACTGGAGCGAGATCCAGGCGATCTCGCACGGCTGGCGCACCAACACCATCCCGCTGAACTACCAGATGGGCATGGGCAGCGAGACCGACGACGGGGTCTACCCCGGATCGACCAGTGCGCTCTACAGCGACGCCGCCGGGCGCCGCTTCTACGGCCGCTGGGCCGAGCTGATGAACACGCCCGCGTGGCACGAAGAGGAGCAGAGCCGATGAGCGAGGGAATCCTGGTCGCCCAGACCGACGACGTGCCCGACGGCGAGGCGATCAAGATCGATGCCGCCGTCACCGGCACCGTTGACGACATCGCGATCTTCAACGACGGCGGCGAGTTCTTCGCCCTCGACGACACGTGCTCGCACGAAGAGGCGTCGCTGTCTGACGGGTGGATCGACGACGGCGTCATCGAGTGCCCGCTGCACGCCGGCAAGTTCTGCCTGCGCAACGGCGAGGTGCTCTCGATGCCGGCGACCGAGAACGTCGCCTGCCACCGACTCATCGTCGACGGCAGCGACATCCGGCTCGTGCCCAACCCCGACCGGGTCGCCTCATGAGCACCCCGCGCGACGCCGGCCGCGTCGTCATCGTCGGGGCGGGCCTGGCCGGCTTCAGCGCCGCGGAGCAGCTGCGCGCCCTCGGGCATGAGGGCCCGATCACGCTCATCGACTCGGAGCCCGCGGCCTACGATCGGCCGCCGCTGAGCAAGCGGCTGTTCGACGACGACTTCACCGTCGACTCGCTCGCCTTCGCCACCGCCGAGAAGCTGCAGGCCAAGCGCATCGACGCGATCTTCGGCCGCACGGTCGCCTCGATCGACCCGAGCGGCGAGTACGTCTCGCTCGACGACGGCTCCGTCGTCGAGGCTGACACGGTGCTGCTGACCGTCGGCGGCCGGGCCCGCACGCTGCAGATCCCCGGCAACGATCTGCCCGGCGTGCACGTGCTGCGTTCGTTCGCGGATGCCGTCGCGATCCGCGACCGCGTCGCACCGGGGACCCGGGGCGTGGTGATCGGGGCCGGGCTCATCGGCGCCGAGCTCGCCTCGTCGCTGCTGCACGCGGGAGCAGGCGTCACCCTCGTCGACCCCGTCGCCGTGCCGCTGCTGCCCGCCGTCGGGGAGGTGCTCGCGACCCACCTGCACGACATGCACGCCACCCACGGCGTCGAGGTCGTCGTCGGGGTCACCGCCGCGATCGAACAGCACGGCGACCGCCTCGTCGTCGCCGTCGACGAGGGGCCGCGGCTCGAGGCCGATCTGGTCGTCGTGGGCGTGGGGCTCGTGCCCAACACCGAGCTCGCCGCGGATGCCGGCATCGAGACCGACAACGGCATCCTCGTCGACGCCGCCTACCGCACGAGCGCACCGCGAGTGTTCGCCGCGGGCGACGTCGCGCGCCGCCGCGACGACGACGGCAGCCTGCACCGCCGCGAGGAGCACTGGGAGGCCGCGCAGCTGAGCGGCCAGCATGCCGCCTACGGCATGCTCGGGCTCGAAGTGCCCGCGCGCGGCGCCACGTGGTTCTGGTCGGACCGCCACGGTGTGCACCTCGAAGCCACCGGGCGCCTCTCGGGCCCCGGCGAGATCGTCGTGCGCGACGGCGGTGCTCACCCCGCGGTCTTCCTCGTCGAAGACGGCGTGCTGGTGGGGGCCGCGGCCGTCGACGACAACAACACCGTGCGCGCCGCGCGGCGTCTGATCGACCAGCGCATCCCGGTCTCCGAGGCGGAGCTCGCCGACCCCGGCGTGGCGCTGCGGTCGCTGCTGCGTGCCGCCCGCTGAGCCTGCGGCATCCGTGCCGCCGGTCGGCACATCCGATGGAACAAGAGTCCGAACCGAACTGAGATGGAATCATGACCGACGCCTTCCGCCTGAACCCGGCGACGCTCAACGGCGCCACGTCGGCGTCGACCAGCATCCTCGACGACGAGATCGACGGGATGCGCCTGGCCGACATGCAGACCCACTTCGAGCTCACGCAGTTCTACAACCTGGAAGCAGAGTTCCTCGACGACGGCCGCTTCGCCGACTGGCTCGAGATGCTCGCCGAAGACCTGCACTACTGGGCGCCCATCCGCTCCAACCGGCTGCGCCGGCAGCAGGCGCTGTCGATCGCCGCGCCCGGCGAGTCGGCGTTCTACGACGAGACCCGCGATTCGCTGGCCTGGCGCATCCGCCGTTACGACTCCGGCATGGCGTGGGCAGAAGACCCGCCCAGCCGCACCCGCCATCTCGTCTCGAACATCTCGGCGCGCGAGCGCAGCGATGATCTGCTGCAGGTGCGCAGCGCTTTCATCGTCTACCGCAACCGGCTGCACACCGAGGTCGACATCTATGCCGGCGGCCGCAACGACGTGATCCGTCGCGCGGGCGCCCACGGCTTCGAGGTCGTCAAGCGCACGATCCTCTTCGAGCAGAACGTGCTGCTCATGAAGAACATCTCCACCTTCTTCTGAACCCCATCGAAAGCGAAGACATGACCACCACCGGCTGGCTCGACGGCGACGTCGCGCTGATCACCGGCGCCGGCTCCGGCATCGGCCGCGCCGTCGCGCTGCGCTACCTGCGCGAGGGTGCGTCGGTCGCCGTGTTCGGGCGCGAGCTCGACCGGCTGCAGTCGACCGTCGAGGCGGCGGGGGCGGATGCCGACCGCGTGCTGCCGCTGGTCGGCGACGTGCGCTCGGCCGACGACCTGTCGGCGGCGGTCGCGGCGACCGTGGAGCGGTTCGGCAAGCTCGACGTGCTCGTGCCCAACGCCGGCATCTGGGACTTCAACCGCTCGATCAGCCGCACGACGCCCGACGAGATCGGCGCGATCTACGACGAGCTGTTCGACATCAACGTCAAGGGCTATCTGCTGACGGTCTCGACCGCGTGGCGCGAGCTCGTGAAGACCGAGGGGTCGATCGTGATGACGCTCTCGAACGCCGCGTACTACGCGGCCGGCGGCGGCCCCGTCTACACGGCGGCCAAGCACGCCACGCGGGGCCTCGTGACCCAGCTCGCCTACGAGCTGGCGCCCAAGGTGCGGGTGAACGGGGTCGCAGTCGGGGGCCTGCGCACCGACCTGCGCGGTCCCGAATCGGCGGGCTTGAAAGACCGCTCGATCGAGCAGTCGTTCGCGAAGCGCGACGGAGAGCGCGGCCCGAACATGTGGCTGCCGCTCCACGACGCCTCGACCGACCCCGACGACTCGACGGGGCCGTACGTGCTGCTGGCGTCGAAGCGCAACGCGAGCGTCATCACCGGCACGGTCATCCACGCCGACGGCGGCATCGGCGTGCGGGGCTTCGCAACCGCCGCAGGAGGTGACGACCTATGACCACTCCGTTCCCCGGCCTCGTGCTCCCGGCCGCGCTCGACGACGTCGCCGTCGTCGACAGTGCCGGCTCTGGTCACGCCCGCGTGGGCGTGCGCCGGGCCCGCGCGAGCGAGCTCGCTGACGCCTATCCGGCGGGCACCCACGACCGCGAACTGGTCATCGAGGGCGACCCGACAGCATCCGCCGTCGCCGCCCTCACCGCGCGCCTCCTCGACGACGACCCGCGCTGCCGGCGCGTCGTGCTGCCGGTGCCCGAGCGCGACCTCGACGCGATCGCCTGGGCCGAAGACGCCGGCTTCCGCTACGTCGTCGACGTCGAGACGCGCGCCGGTGCGTTCTCGCTGCTCGTGACCGAGCCCGACTGGGTGCTCGCCCAGCCGCACATCCTCGAAGACATCCCGCTGAAGGAGTAATCATGACCAAGACGAAGGTCGCGATCATCGGCTCGGGCAACATCGGCACCGACCTCATGTTCAAGGTCATCCGGCTGTCGTCGGTGCTCGACATGGGCGTCATGGTCGGCATCGACCCCGCATCCGACGGGCTCGCGCGGGCGGGCCGGCTCGGGTTCGAGACCACGCACGACGGTGTCGACGGGCTGATCGCGAGCCCGCAGTTCGACGAGATCGAGATCGTTTTCGATGCGACGAGCGCCGGTGCCCACAAGGCGAATGCCGCCAAGCTCCTGCCGCTGGGCAAGAAGCTCATCGACCTGACGCCGGCCGCGATCGGCCCGTATGTCGTGCCGGCGGTGAACCTCGACGAGCACCTCGACGCGCCCGACATCAACATGGTCACGTGCGGCGGGCAGGCCACGATCCCGATCGTCGCGGCGATCAACTCGGTCACCCCGGTGCACTACGGCGAGATCGTCGCATCGATCGCGTCGCGCTCTGCCGGCCCCGGCACCCGAGCGAACATCGACGAGTTCACCGAGACGACGTCGGCGGCGATCGAGCAGGTCGGGGGAGCGGCGCGCGGCAAGGCGATCATCATCCTCAACCCGGCCGAGCCCCCCATGATCATGCGCGACACCGTGCAGGTGCTCACCTCGCGCCTCGACGACGCCACGAAGGCACGGATCGAGGATGCTGTCGCCGCCCGCGTCGGCGAGGTCGCCGACTACGTGCCCGGGTACCGCCTGAAGCAGACCGTGCAGTTCGTGGACCAGGGGGCAGAGGCCGATGGACTCGTGCCTTCGGATCGCGTGCAGCCGGGCGGATACACCCGCGTCAGCGTGTTCCTCGAGGTGGAGGGGGCGGCGATGTATCTGCCCGAGTACGCCGGGAACCTCGACATCATGACCAGCGCCGCGCTGCGCACGGCCGAGCGGCTCGTGACCGGCGCACGCCAGAAGGAGGTCGTCGCATGACGAAGAAGATCTATCTGCAAGACGTCACGCTGCGCGACGGCATGCACGCCATCCGCCACCGCATCGAACCGGCCAAGGCCGCGCAGATCGCGGCGGCGCTCGATGCCGCCGGCGTCGATGCGATCGAGGTGTCGCACGGCGACGGGCTCGCCGGCTCGTCGCTCATCTACGGCCCCGGGTCGCACACCGACTGGGAGTGGATCGAGGCGGTCGCCGCCGTCGTGAAGGACGCGGTGCTGACGACCCTGCTGCTGCCGGGCATCGGCACGCTGCACGAGCTCAAGCGGGCCCACGAGCTCGGCGTGAAGAGCGTGCGTGTGGCCACGCACGCGACCGAGGCCGACGTATCGGCCCAGCACATCTCCGCCGCCCGCGAGTGGGGCATGGACGTGTCGGGGTTCCTCATGATGAGCCACCTCTCCGACCCCGCCTCGCTCGCGCAGCAGGCCAAGCTCATGGAGTCGTACGGCGCGAACTGCGTCTACGTCACCGACTCAGCCGGCCGCCTGACGATGGACGGCGTGCGCGACCGTGTGCGCGCCTACCGCGACGTGCTGAACCCCGAGACCCAGATCGGCATCCACGCCCACCAGAACCTGTCGCTCGCGGTCGCGAACTCGGTGGTCGCCGTCGAAGAGGGCGCGTACCGCGTCGACGTGTCGCTCGCCGGGCACGGCGCCGGCGCAGGCAACACCCCCATCGAGCCGTTCGTCGCGGTCGCGAAGCTGCAGGGGTGGGACGTGAACGCTGACCTCTTCGCGCTGCAGGATGCCGCCGACGACCTCGTGCGCCCGTTGCACGACCGGCCGGTGCAGGTCGATCGCGAGACCCTATCGGTCGGCTACGCGGGTGCCTACTCGTCGTTCCTGCGGCACGCGGAGCTGGCCGCAGAGCGGTTCGGGCTCGACGCCCGCGACATCCTCGTCGAGGTCGGCGCTCGCCGGCTCATCGGCGGGCAGGAAGACATGATCACCGACATCGCCCTCGACCTGGCGGCCACCCGTGCCTGAGGAGACAGCATCCATGACCGTGGATACCCCCGCCTACACGACCGACCCGTTCTTCGGCCTCGACGACCGATGGCTTCAGACTGCGCCCGGTGAGCTGACCCACTACCACGAGCTCGGGTCGGGGACGCCGATCCTGTTCCTGCACGGGTCGGGCACCGGCGTCACTGCGGCGGCGAACTGGTGGCTGAACCTGCCCGAGCTATCGCAGCACGGCCGGTGCATCGCGATCGACTCGATCGGCTACGGCCAGACCGTCGTCGCCGACGGCACCGCCTACGGCATCCGCGAATGGGTCGAGCACGCCGTGCGCGTGCTCGACGCGCTCGGCATCGAGAAGACCTGGATCGTCGGCAATTCGCTGGGCGGATGGCTCGCCTTCCAGTTCGCGATCGACCACCCCGAGCGGCTGCTCGGCATCGTGTCGATGGGCACCGGCGGCGCCAAACTCACCCAGGCGCTGCAGGGGCACTCCAACCCGGTGCTCACCGAAGAGGGCATCCGCAAGACCCTCGAACTGTTCGTCGTCGACAAGAGTCTCGTCACCGACGAGCTCGTCTCGCTGCGCTACGCGTCGGCGCTCAACGACACCGCCTCCGACCGCCTCGCCGAGGTCGTCGCCGCGCGCGACCGCGACCGCACCGAGCTGCCGCTGGACTTTGACGTGCTCGCCGGGCTCGAGGTGCCGGTGCTGCTGATCCACGGCGTGCAGGATGCGGTCATCCCCGTCTCGCGCACGTGGGAGCTGCTGAACGTCATCCCGCACGCCGACGCGCACATCTTCAGCCAGTGCGGCCACTGGTCGCAGGTCGAGCGCGCCGACGAGTTCAACGAGGTCATCGGCGCCTACCTCAGCCGCCACGCCTGACGCCTCGGGTCCGCTGCCCCCTGGCTTCAGTCGTCACGTACGGCGACCCGCGCGCGCTGCGGGTCGCCGTGTACGACGACTGAACGTATGCCCCCTGCGTTCAGTCGTCACGTACGGCGACCGGAGCGCACTGCGGGTCGCCGTTTACGACGACTGAACGCGAGCCCTGCGGCTTCCCACTTCGACCCGCGCTCAGCGAGGAGACCTCAGGCTCTGGCGAGCTTCGCTGCGGCGGGGGTCTCGACCGGGGTCGGCGTGGATGTGCTCGCCGCCTGCCGGAAAGACATCGCGCGGAGGATCGCGTCGAGGGTCGCGGGCCCGTCCTGGGCGAGGCAGGCGCCGGCGACGAAGCGGTCGGGGCGCAGGAACACCATCGGGGTGGGGCGGTCGTCGAACCAGGTCTTCACTCGCCCGGTGTGGTCGCCGAGCACGAGCACGTCGGGCCCCGCGGCACACTCGAGCCACGGGCGCTGCGTCTCGGGCACGATCGCGACCAGGCGCGCGCCGAGCTCGCGCAGCTGCGCGAGGGAGCGCTCGGGCAGCACGTCTTCGGGGCTGTTGCCCCAGACGATGACCGACCACCACGGGCCGATGACGTCGTCGAGGCGTGCGTCGACGGCATCCGCCGACATGACCCGCGGCTGGATGAACTGCACGCCCACCGGCGACACGTCGGTGTTGGCCGAGCGCACCGGCACGAGGCGGCGGGTGAGGGTGGGGGCGGCGACACCGCTCGCGATCGTGTTGGGGTCGGCGAGCACGCCGCGGGTGTAGCGGGGCATGGGCTTGAAGCGCATGTCGGCGAAGTAGCTCTTCACGCCGGGGAACAGATTGAGGACGGTGGATGCTGCATCCCGCCCCGCGGCGACGATCGGGTTCGTGATCTTGATGAACTTGCCGAACGTGAGGGACAGGTCGACCATCGCCTGCGCGTGTTCTTTCCGTTCGGCAGTGTAGGTGTCGAGCAGGGTGTCGGCTGCCTGCCCGCGGAGCACGGTGGCGAGCTTCCAGGCGAGGTTGGTGGCGTCGCGGACGCCGGAGTTCCAGCCCTGCCCCATCCACACCGGCATGAGGTGGGCGGCGTCGCCGGCGATCATCTGACGGCCCTTGCGGAACGAGCCGGCGACCCGGCCGTGGTGGGTGAAGACGCGGCGGCGGATGAAGTCGAGCGACGACGGGTCGGGCACGTGGTCGCGCAGCAGCGCGTCGACGAAGGCGGGGTCGGTGACCTGCTCTTCGGTCTCGCCGTCTCTGAGCATGAACTCCCAGCGGCGCACGGCGTGCGGCAGGCCGATCGAGACGTAGGGGCGCTTCGGGTCGGCGCCGAGGAACACGTTGGGGGTGCCCAGCGGGTCGTTGTTGACGTCGACGACGAGCCAGCGGGTCGCGGGCGATTCGCCCTCGAACGTCGTGCCGAGGCGCTTGCGGGTGGGCGACTTGCCGCCCTCGCAGCCGACGAGATACCGCGCGCGGATGCGCACCTCGCCGCCCGTGGTGCGCGCGATCGCGGTGACCGCGTCGGCGTCTTCGACGACGTCGTCGACCTCGTGGCCGAACAGCACCCGCACGCCGTCGAAGCGGGCCAGGCCCTCGTAGAGGGCGCGGTCGACCTCGGGCTGGATGAAGCCGTGCTTGCGCTCCCAGCCGAACTCGTCGGTCTTCGGGTCGTTGACCAGGATCACCTTGCCGGCGCCGTTGACCAGCCGCATGATGTGGTGCGGATTGGTGTGCGGGCGCACGGTGTCGACCAGGCCGACCGCCTGGATCGTACGGAACGACTCGTCGTCGAGCCCGACTCCACGGGGGAAGTCGATCAGGTCGTCGCGGGCTTCGAGCACTGTGACGGTGCGCCCGTAGCCGCCGAGCAGGTTCGCGAGCATGAGCCCGGCGGGCCCCGCCCCGACGATCACGACGTCGGAGTCGAACTCCTGCCCTGCTTCGGAGAGGTCGCTCACTTCAGCACCGCGGTGGTCACGCCGAAGCCGGCGATGTACTCCTTGATCGGCTTGTAGAACTCGTAGGTCACCTCGTACTCTCCGCACGCCCGCAGCGCGGAGTAGGCCGCGACCCACGTGCGCACTTCGTGCGAGGAGTGTCCGGCGACAGCATCCATCTCATCCGCCGTGTACGCGTCGAACCGCGCCACGTCGCCCGAGCGCACGACATCGAGAAAGCCGCGATCCCACTCGGGGTTGAGCTCCATGATGTCGGCCTCGCCCTTCGCGAACGCGATGGCGGTGTCGATCGTGCGCTGCTGCCGGGCCGCGCGGGCCTCGGGCGTGGGGTGACGGCCGACCGCGAGGAACTCGCGCTGCTCGGGCGTCGCGGTCGCGATCTGCGGCACCGGCGGGTCGTGCGACAGGCCGCCCGAGCCGATGAACAGCACGCGCTTGTCGGAGTTGCGGAAGAACTCGCCCACCGCCTGGCCGAACTTGCGCACGCGCGAGACCTTCGTGAACGGGCGGGCGACCGAGTTGACGAAGATCGGCACCATCGGCACGACGTCGAGCCCGCCGAAGATGATCTCGGTCGGCTGCACGGCACCGTGGTCGACCTCCATGCGGCGCGAGATTGCGGTGTCGATGTCTTGGTCGATCACATACTGTGCGAGCTGCTCGCTGATCGACGTGGGCACCGAGATCGGCCCCTCCCACGAGTCGTAGTCGCCCGTGCCCAGCGCCTCGTAGCCGATGCAGAACGGCGGCATCAGGTCGTAGAAGAAGCCGTTGTAGTGGTCGGGACCGAAGTTGACGACGAGGTCGGGGGCGAAGTCCTTCGCGAACGCGCGCACCTGGTCGAAGGCCGCCTCGACGGCGCTCTTGACGTCGGCGGGCGGGTCGGTGTGCTCCAGCAGAGGACTGTGCGACATGCACACGAGCGCTTGGGTCATGGCGGGCTCCTTCGTCGTCGAGCGGATCTCTCCCATTGCATCCGAGCGGGGGCGGATGCCGCATCCCGTCGTTCCGTCAGGCGAGACGTCAGCGCCCGAGGCTGCGCTCCGAGAGCACGTAGGTGAAGGTCGCGTGCATGAGCTGCTTGCCGGCGGCGTCGTCGACCGCCACCTCGACGACGGCGACTTTGCCGCCGCCGCGGAGGAGGCGTGCGGTCGCGACGGCGTAGTCGGCCTTCGAGTTCGACAGGAAGTTCTGGTTCGACTGCACGGCGAGCGGGAACTGCCCGGCCTCGGCGGAGGACTGCATCGCGAGGAAGGTGCCGGCGATGTCGGCGGCGCCGAACAGGGCCGCGGCAGAGAACATGCCGTTCGCCTGGGCGAGGGCGTCGGTCAGGGGCATCCGCAGGCTGATCGACGTGCCGTCGGCGGCGTGCGGGGTGAGTCCGAGGGTCGCCGCGATGTCGTCGAAGCCGCGGCGGGCGGTGAAGGCGTCGACATAGGTGGTGAGGTCGTCAAGGGTGGGGGAGATGGCCATGAGGCTCCTTTCACGGCTGAACCTCCCGCACGGCGAGGTGGCCGTGCGGGAGGCGTCAGCATCCGTTGTCCGTCAGTCTTTCGACGCGCGTCGCAGCGTCTCTTTCGACAGCAGCACCGCGATCGCGCCCACCACGATGAGCCCGATGAAGTACCAGGCGATGTTGCTGGTGCCTGCGCCATTGTCGAGCCCCATGAGCCACGTCGCCATGAGGGGCGCCGTGCCGGCACCGAGCACCGAGCCGAGCTGGAAGGTGAGCGAGACGCCGGTGTAGCGGTCTTGCGTCTCGAACTTCTCGGCCAGGAACGCGCCGATCGGGCCGTACATCGACGCCTGGATGATCGGGTTGCCGACGAGGAACGCGAGAGCGACGCCCCAGTAGGTGCCCGAGTTCAGCAGCGCGAACATCGGGAACACCAGCGCGACCGAGATGAGGGCGCCCGCGAGCATGACGGGGCGGCGGCCGAAGCGGTCGCTCAGCCAGGCGAAGAACGGGATGGCGAAGATGTGCACGAACGACGAGAACGTCAGCATGTAGAGCGCGTCCTGGCGAGGCACGACGCCCTGCGCGGCGACGTAGGGCACGGCCCACACCGCCAGCAGCGCCTGCATGAAGAGGGGGCCGGCGACGGCGAGGATGCCGTAGAGGCTCGACAGCGGGTACTTCTTGAGCACGCGCAGGATCGGCACGCCGGTGTGCACCTCGCCCTTCTCGCGCGCCTTGGCGAAGTCGGGCGACTCGGTGACGCGGTAGCGCAGGTAGAGGCCGATGATCACGATGACTGCCGACAGCAGGAACGGGATGCGCCAGCCCCAGCTGAGGAACTGCTCGTCGGGAAGACCCGCGAAGATGCCGAGCACGAGGGTCGCGAGCACCGAGCCGGTCGGGCCGCCGGTGACGGCGATGGATGCGGCGAAGCCGCGGCGCCCTTCTTTCACATGCTCAGCCGCCATCAGCGTGGCGCCGGCCCACTCCCCGCCGACCGCGAGGCCCTGCACGATGCGCAGGAACACGAGGGTCAGCGGAGCCGCGACCCCGATCGCGTCGTAGGTCGGCATGAGGCCGATGAGCACCGACACGGCGCCCATCATCATGAGAGTGATGAACAGCACGTTCTTGCGGCCGAACCGGTCGCCGAAATGGCCGAAGAGGATGCCGCCGATCGGGCGCGAGATGTAGCCCGCGAGCAGGATCACGAACGAGAGCATCGCTCCGACGGTCGGGTCCATCGTCTCGGGGAAGAAGAGGACGGGAAAGACGAGGCCTGCGGCTGCTCCATAGAGGAGGAAGTCGTAGTACTCCACGGTCGAGCCGAGAAAGCTCGACACGAGCGCTCGGCGCGAGTCTTTCTTGGAGGGCGTGGCCGCGGTGGATGTGGCCGGTTCTGCGGTGCTGCGTAGCTCGGTCATTGAGGCTCCCTGGTCGGGGCCCGCTTCCTTGCGGGCTCCGATCGAGGATCGTGCAGCCTGTTCGGCCGTTCCACGGGGCGTTCCGCACAGCGGAACGGTGGGCGCTCGTTTGGGGCGCCGGCCGTGGGCTTCGGTGCGGGCCCGGTATTCGGGCGCGTGGGGCGGGGTGTGCCGCTAGGTCGAACTCGGGTGGGGGTGCGAACGCAGGAGGACCGGCTATCGGGCCGTGCCGCACAGTCCATGTCCTACGTCTATGGCGCCGACGACTCTTGGCTCCGCCGTTCCCGCTCATTCATCTGCGCGTGTCGCAAGTCAAAGCGCGGAATCCGAGATGGATCTTCTATCGGCCTTGCGGGCGGCTCGACCGTGGGAGGCGCATCAACCAGACGGACGCCGGACCTTCGCACGATGTTGAAAGGGGCGGCCGGGCTCAGGTCTGCGACCTCGGCAGTATGAAGCACGTGTTCTAGAACCCAGAAGATGCGCCACGCAGTGAGCTCGAGTTGCGCCGACGAATAGCTGAAGAGATCACCGTCCTTAAAACCCCGGACGCCCTCATCGACCATGTGGAGAGTCATAGAGTGAGCCAAGCTGTCTCGGACCGCCTTCACGTCTCCCAGCACGTTAGGCACGTGCTTCACGCGCTCTGCCAGCCCCGCATCGCTTGCTATAGCAAGGAGCCCGCCGCGTCGTTCGCCGTCGGTGAGTCGATTCGCGCGCTTGGCCATCCACCCGCCGAAGCCCCCGAGCGATCGATACTTGGCCGCGAGGAGCTCGTCAATCGTGTGTTGGACCTCGTGATATCCAGTGAGCACCTGGAGAGCCAAGGCGGCGTTCAAGTCAGTCATGAGCACATCTTCGCCCAAGCCGCGCGCAGCGGTGCACCCGGCTAGTGTTGCGATCCACGACCCGAGCCAAAACGGAAGATAGCGGCTCGCGCTTCCACACCAGCCACTTCCTGGGATCTCGCGCTACGACCCCATCGGCCCCGAGGCTGATGCCCCACGGAATCCCTCACCGACTCGAGCGCTAGATCGGCGCGTACAGGACCATGCCCTCGACGGGCCGGTTGAGCGTGACGGCTACACGCTCGGAGCCACCCGCCACCTCGGCTAAATCCGCTCCGTCGCACTGAATAGATACGATGCGGCCGTGGTGGACGCGACCGTCAGCGCCCTTGCAGAGGACATGTCCACCGACACAGATTTGCGACGCAACCGTCGCTAGCGCGGCTGTGTTGGATCCAAGCTCCTCATCGGCGCGAACGCCGATGGGTTTCAGATCGATCTTCAGCGAAGTCGCCAGGGTTACTTGGATGGCCTCGGACACGCGCCGCGAGAACTCAAGAACCGCATCTGACCATTCACGCATCGCGTCGGCGCTTCGCACGCTTGTCGGGCGAATGCCGTGCGCCAGATCATTGCGCTCCTGAACAAGTTCGGAGACGCGCGACTCCAGAGTGTCAGTCGATTGGCCGTGGGGGTCCTTCATCCAACGAAGTTGATCACCAGAAACTCCGAGCCGGCTCAGCCACTCCCTGACGTTACTCGGCCACGCATTTGCGTCTAGCCGCATCAGGATCGATACGTCGGCCCAGTCGCTGGTGTAAGCCCTCCGAACGACGTCTTCTAGGCGAACCTGCCCTGCCCTTCGACGCGGCGCATTCACTCCGGAGAGCTCGTTGGCGAACGCAATCGTCCGGCGGAGGTGCCACTCCTGCATGACCTCGGGCAATGCATCAGGGGTAGGTGCATTTCTGGCCAGCACGGCCATCGCAGCCCGGCCGAGGCCGGTGAGAGCCGATTCATGCGCTGCATACGCCAGCAACACCCATCCCGAGTAGAGCTCTGTCGCGTAATCCAGGTTCCCCTCGGGCGCGGACGCATGGGATTCATCGACGAACGCGGTGAATGTGGCAAACCGCGCTTCCGCGTCCTGCCACGCCCCTTCAACATCCTGTTCCATCTCGTCGTGTGTCAGATGAAGGAGCGCAGATACTCTTCGAACAGAATCTCGCGATCCATCAGATCCGACCGAGACTGCCCGCGGAGATTGAAGCGCACCGCGTTTGTGGCGTAGAAGTAATCCATCCCGGCGACGATGTCATCTTTGCGCGCTATCAACTGGTCGCTTTGGGGGATCAAGCGCGACAGGACGTTGGTTAGCGCATCGTAGATCGACACCTTCGGGTCATTGCCCCACCGATGGTTTCGGGTACGTCGGAAGGCGTTCTGCCCGAAGATGCTCCACGCCAGTTCCAAGGTGTCGGTGTAGAGGGAACGAAGCGTATCGATCGTGTCCTCGTCGTACTGGTTCGCGGCCTTCAGGTAATCATCGAGGTAGTCACGAAGGTTGTCTCGATAGTGGATCATTCGCTGTCGGTTCGCGAAGAACCTGAGCACGAGTTCGACGTCGATCATCTGGCGGTAGTCCTCGGGAACTGGGTCACGCCCCACCTCGATATCCACGTCGAAGTCCAGCATGTTCTCGTCCGCGAAGGCGCGTTCGGGGTGCTCGATTAGCTCTTCCACCTCTGTTGGAATACCCCAAAGCTGGCGAAGTCGTTTGCTCGCAGCCAACTCCTTGCACAAGTCGTTCATCGGCCCGTCGTAGAGCGCATTGCGGACTTCTTGGGGCGACAGCTTCACCCCACCCGTGTTGATCCGGCCGAACACGAATCGTTTAAGTCGCTCCGGATCCTCATCACCGTGGCTGGTTTCCTTCAACAGGATGATCGATGAGATGTATCTTCGGTCGATGCCGGCCTTGATGCGCGATGGCAGCGTCTCGTATCGCATACCTTCGAGTTCCTGCCAGTACTCGAGGCCGGAAAGGGCGAACGCACCCTCGTAGAACTCGCGAACCGCAGTCATACGCTGCAGGCCGTCCATCACCTCGTATTGGTTGAAGTCCCACTCATAGAGGAAGATCGGCGGAACGGGAACGTTCATGATGAACGACTCAATTAGTCTACTCTTCTGATCCACCGTCCAGCGATGACGACGCTGGTAATCGGGGTCCAGCTTGTAGTTATTCCCCTTCAGCAGGGCGGTGATCGAGTCCAGAGGATATCGGCCTGCCTCGGTCACGATCCGGATCTCGCCGCGCTCGTACTTCTGGTTGATGTCATCAGCCGTCACCAGCCCGGCCTCACCATTCGCGCCCATCTCGCCTTCGATGAGCTCGCCGCTTTCGAGCGCCAACCGCTGGCGCTCGACGAGAGCGCGACGCGCCTCTTCTGTTGACCCCGTAGCCGCCATTGCGCCCTCCTTCAGCGTCGGAGTAAGCCTAGGGGCATCAATACGGGCGACAGGTTCGCAATTCGACGAGCTGGACGACGACGGCGACACGGCCACCGACGCAGCACCAGCCTCAGCATGCCGAGTCGCGCGGTTAGTAGTCCTGACGACGGACCGCACACAGCTGCGGGAAGATACTTTCGCTCAACGCCCTAGAAGAGCTGGTCGTCGTCTAGCAGGACTGTGTCCGCGATCTTCGTGGCCACGTCGTCAAGCGAGCCGTAGTCCGAAGTCGTCAGTCCTGATCGGGCGGCGAGCAGAGGGCTGACCTTGCGGAGTTCCTCGAATGTAGTGCCGTGCACGATCGGGATTACGCGGTCGGTCGCGAGTAGGGCCGACAGCTCCTGGGAGGCGATGCCGTCACTGTTGAGGCTCTGGAACAGCGCAGGCGTCACCAGCACGATTCCCGCGCGGGAGCTCGCCAGCCCCTTGTCGATCTTTCGGATAAGCGACGTACCCAAGGGCACGTCCATCTCGCTGAACCAGACCGTGACGTCGAGCCCAGTCAGCAAATTGTGCAGCTCCAGCGCCGCGCCCTGACGGTCGTGCCACGCGTGGCAGAGGAAGAGGTCGCGCTGGCCGGTCGTGGCGTCGGCAACACGCACGACCTGCTCGCGCACCGGGTTGAGGGTCTGATACTCGCGAACCGAGTAGGTAACCGCCGCGCGCCGGGTGCGACTTAATGTGCTCGTGCGTCGACGGCCACTTCCGCCGCTGTTGCTTCGATTCGATCCGCCCGACGACCGGCTAAAGCTGGGGAATTGCTTGGGTGCAGGAGCGACTGCCGGCTCGACTCGAGGAGGTGGGGGCGTGTGGGCCGGGCGCTCGTAGTAGGGATCCCGGTATCCGCCGTATCGCCCGTAGCGCCCACCATGAACTGGGCAGTCCGCACCGCCGCCACGGATATGCCCCCGGATCGGAGCCGTGCACTGTGCCATGAGCACATGCTAGCGACCGCCTCCGACACCGACTCTGCTTGCGCGAGTCGGCCCTCGTGGCGGACCGGTCATCGAGCGGTCTGTGATGCACCGCCCTAGAGTCGCGCTGAGGGACTCGTGCACGAGCAGCTTTCGTCCGGCCTCCTCGGTGTGTGCGAACTGGCCCGCTATTAGCGCAGTGCCCGCAAGCGGTTCGAAGATGCAACCGGGTCAGGCTCCCATGTCTGTCGGCGTCCGCGCATCCGGACTGCAACGCACGAACCGGGCCGCTCACCGCGTTGTCCGACGTCGATGCAAGAGTGGAGGGCGTGCGAGCGATAAAACAGACGATCTCCGACGAAGACGAGCTTCAGATCGCCGGCGCCCTCCATCACCGACTGAACTATGTCGATACCGTTCTGGAGCGACACGCGACAGTCAGTGCGCGTACCCCAGCTCCCTGGTCACAGCTGGGAGCGGACGACTCGGTCTCCCGCTGGTTGCAGGTCAGCCATCAACTCCAGACCTTTCTCGGTATGTCGGCCGATAATCTTCGCGTTGTTCGCGACATATTGCTCCGCGACGGCGAGATGGCCGTGCCCATGTACGGCCACTATCCGGTGATCCGGTCCGTGATCGAAGCGTCGGCACTTGCGAAATGGATCTCGGAGCCGACAGATCAAGCGGAACGCCTTCGACGCTCATTCAGCGCCCGCGTCGCGGACCTCAATGAGGATCGCGCGCTCCACGAAGAAGCGATGAAGTCCGCTGCACTGTTCGGCGGGATGGACACGTCTGTGCTCAAGCGTGGCGACGAATCGTTCAAGGAGGGCGACACGAAGGCTCGGCGGCTGATTCGCGAGCTCTGTGGCGAGCAAGGGATCTCGTGGAGTCGCGTGAATCAAGGCCTGCCCGGGTACGCGACGATCATTCGCGCGGTCGGGGGTGCGGGAGAGATCCCGGGGAACTACGCCGCCAGCGTGTGGCGGATCATCAGCGGGCTCAGTCATCCATCGGCGAGCCGGGCGACCAGGTACTCCGCCATCGAGGTACTCGGAGAGTCCGACCACGGCGTGATGAACGCGCGTCTATCGGCATCGATGCAATGGACGCAGGCAGCGACTCTGCTTGCGATCTCGCTAACGTTCGATGCGCTGGGCAGCGTGGAGCGCCGTCTTGACACGATGCACCCGCGACGCGACTCAGCGTTCGGACCGATCCCATCCACCTGAGGAGGGGCACGGCACAAAGGCTCGCGAGCGACCACTCAGTTATGCCTGGACACGCAGCTACTTGCCCCGCGGCGCAAACGGCCGGGCGACCAACGGCTGGTCATCCGTGTCGAGCGGTGTCGTGGTCTGGCCATAAGGTCGGCGCATGGACACCACCACGATCGGCTTCGTGACAACCGGAGTTACCCTGTTCGTTACCGTCGCACTGTTCGCCGTGGACTATATCCGCCGATGGGCAGCGGATGCGCGAAAGCAGCGGGAGCAGATCGTTCGCAGCGTTCTCGACACAGTCGACCGTGCTACGCGAAGCGCAGCCCGTGCGCCGCTCTCCGACCTGTGGGCGCCAAGCGGCCTTGAGTACGCACTTCTGATTCCTCGGCTGTATGCCCAACTCCCGGCGAAGGACCACGCAATAGCCACATGGGTCGCCCGACAGGTGCAGATCCAACAGTTGAACGCCGATCGAAAGGCTGTCACACGCCACGGTCTGCTGATCGCCACCGAGCTGGTCAAATGGTCGCACCGTGAGCGCAAGCGGGAGTGGTTTGCAGAGGAGAACCGACGTGACCCGTGGGTGACCGAGCCTCCTTCGCTACAGGCGAGCGCGCGCCGGTACGCCCGGTCAGCCTGGGACTGGGCGCGCCTTGGGGTACTCGTGACAGCGCTCGGCATCGTCGCGAAGCGAGCTTTATCCGCCTTGGACTAGAAAATCCGCCCGCGACAAGCAGGACGACCACTTGGGTCCCAATGACGCTCGCGGCTGCTCGTCTCGTGCAATGCCCGGATAAGGATCGCCTCCCGAGTGATCTACTCAGTGCACGGTGGCGTGCGTAGGGTGTGGCCCATGAGCCAAGACGGGTGGCAGTCGTTCCTCGCGGCCGACGGTGTCGCTGACTGGGTGATCCTGCACGGCGGTCCAACGGCGGTCTTCGTCGTCCGATCGCTCACGGAAGCTGCGCGGCTTGCCGCTGCGGTGTCGGAGATACCCGGGCTGGGGCCGCGCACGCTGCTCACCCTGACGTCGGATCGCCTGACCGTGAAGCTGACCCGTGAGATGTGGGGCACCGAGCGCTCTCATATAGATGTGGCGCGTGCGATCTCTGCCGCTGCCCGTGACCATGACGCGGTCGCCGACGCGAGCATGGCGCAGGAGATCCAGCTGGCGATCGCGGCACAGCCCGAGGCGGTCGACCTGCCGTTCTGGTGCGCGGTCCTCGGCTACGCACCGCTGCATGAAGACAACTGCATCGACCCGCTTGGGCAGGGGTCCACCGTGTGGATGCAGGAGCTCGACCCGTCCAGGCCGCTCCGCCATGCCATGCACATCGACGTCTCACTGCCCCAGGGTCACATCGAGAAATGCCTGGCAGAAGCCGTGGCCGCGGGAGGTCGGATCGTCGACGAATCCGAAGCACCCAGCTCGTGGATCTTGGCCGACCGGTCGGGCAACAAAGTGTGCTTGGCCGCCTGGCCAGACGGAGCTCGACCTGCCGAGTCGACGTCGCCGTGACCCTGGCCGGCTACGCCCGCGTCATCGTTGCGACGGACAGGCGCGCGAGACCTTCCGGCAGAATGGTCGCCCATGGGCTTCCCGTGGGACTTCCGCCCGCTGCAGGGCGAGCGCGTGCGCCTCGACCTGCTGCGCGACGACGATCTCGAGCCGCTGTTCGCCATGCAGTCCGACCCCGAGGTGTGCCGCTACCTGCTCTATGAGCCGCGGTCGCGCGCGCAGGTGGCCGACGTACTGCGGCGGGATGCTGCCGCCACCCGCCTCGAGAACCCCGGCGACTATCTGCAGCCGGTGATCCGCGACGCCGACGGCCGGTTCTGCGGAACGATGTACTTCGAACTGAAGGCCGGCGCACCCGACTCGACGGCGGAGATCGGCTGGATTTTGCTGCCGGGCGCCCGCGGTCGCGGATACGCGCGCGAGGCGGCGGGGCTGCTGCTCGACCTCGCCTTCGGCGAGCTCGGACTGCACCGCGTGTACGCCGAGCTCGATCCGCGCAACGACGCCTCGGTCGCGCTGTGCGAAGCGCTCGGGATGCGGCACGAAGGGCGGTTCATCGAGCACATGTGGCTGAAGGGCGAGTGGACCGACACCGGCCACTACGCGATCCTCGAGCGCGAGTGGGCGATCACTCGTGGCCGACGAGCTTGAGCCCCACGACGCAGCCGACGAGACCCAGGATGAGCAGCATCCGCACGATCGAGAACGGCTCTGCGCCGGTGATCATCGCGTAGGCGACGGTCAGCGCCGCGCCGATGCCGACCCACACGGCGTAGGCGGTGCCGGTGGAGATGTCGCGCATCGCCCACGCGAGCCCGCCCATGCTCGCGATCAGCGCGACGCCGAAGACGACGCTCGGGCCGAGCTTGGTGAACCCCTCGGACTTGCCGAGGGCGGTCGCCCAGACCGCTTCGAGGATGCCGGAGAGAACGAGGATGACCCATGACATGACTGTGCTCCTGGCCAGTCTTGTCGCTCACCGGGTACTGATCCGTCGTCCGGGGGTCTCGATCGAGCACCCGCCGCCCACCGTAGCGGGTGCGGCTGGGCAGGGTCTGTGCAGCCCGTGCTCAGAGCACCTCGATGCCGGCGAGATCGGCGAACGCCGGCGCCATCTGCCGCAGCTGATCGTCGGAGATCGTGGCGCCGCGCAGCCCCGCGAGGCCCACGATCTCGCGGATCTCGGCGCCGCGCAGATCGACGTCGGTCAGGGTCGCGCCCGCGACGGTGAGCGAGCCGAGGGTCGTCGAGGTGAACGCGACCCGATGCGCCTTCGCATCGAGCAGGTCGAGCTCGTCGATCGTGCAATCGTCGAAGGCGACGTCGGTCAGGCTCGCCCCTCGCAGGTTCAGGAACCCGAGCCGGCAGCGCACGAACCGCACGCACCGCCACGACGCGTCGAACGCGTCGACCGAACCCAGCCGGCTGTCCGAGACGATCAGGTCGCGGGCGTCGCTGCGTGCCGCCGAGACGACCGGGATGTCGGCCCGCCTGATCGACGTCTCGGCGAGGCGCGCTCCGCGGATCGTCCACGCGCTCGCGCGCACGCCGTCAAAGCGGCATCCGTCGATGACGTCGCCGGCGCGGATCACCCAGTCGCCGCGCACCAGATCGCGATAGGCGACCCCGTCCAACGGGCCGTCGTCGAGAGCCTCCTCGTCGCCCGGCGGGAGGTCATCGAGCACGCCGTCGTCGAAGTCGAACAGCGGAGCCTGCGGCCCCGCTGCCTTGCGTGATCGGGGCGATGCCATGGCCGCCACCCTAGCCGCCGCGGCCGACAGCGGCCGGAGCACGCGGCGAGCGTAGGCTCGAAGACCGGATGCCCGACCGCGCGTTTGGCCTGCGGCATCCGCTCTCACGAAAGCGACATCATGCGTCCCCTCAGCGAATCCGAGATCCGCACCAGCTTCATCAATGCCTCCAAGAGCGAGCAGAAGAGCGTCGCCCTGCCCGCCGACCTCGGCGAGCTCGATTGGGAGAAGCGCGACTTCCTCGGGTGGCGCGACGCCAAGCTGCCGCTCGTCGGGTACGTCGTCGTCGAGATCGACGGCGTGCCGACGGGCGTCATCCTGCGGCAGACCGAGGCACGGCCGACCGGCCGCACGCAGTGCGTGTGGTGCGCCGATGTCGAGCTGCCCAACGCCGTCGTCATGTTCAGCGCGAAGCGCGCGGGCGCCGCCGGGCGCCGCGGCGACGTCGTCGGCACCCTCGTCTGCGAGCGGTTCGAGTGCAATGTCAACGCGCGGCGGACGCCCAAGACCGCCTACCTCGGATTCGACGTGGATGCTGCCCGCCAGCGCCGCATCGACATGCTGCGCGAGAACGTCGAGGCCTTCGTGCGGGGCATCCGCGATCAGGTCTGAGGTGCGGGCCGGTAGCATTCCGGTCATGACCACCCCGCCCCCCGTCGACGTGCCGATCGGCGGCGACGGCATCCGCCTCGGGCAGTTCATGAAGTTCGCCGGGCTGCTCGATTCGGGCGGCGACGTGAAAGAGGCGATCATCGACGGCTATGTGACCGTCAACGGCGAGGTCGATCGCCGCCGCGGCCGACAGCTGCAGATCGGCGACGTCGTGGAGCACGACGGGCGCCGGGTGCGGGTCTGCCCGTGAGGTGACGGCCGGCTGAGTGGGGCGACACCTCGCAGGTCAGCCCGCCGCGCCCGACTGCAGCAGGCGCGAGAGGTCGTCGGCCAGCCGGACCGTCTCGCGGCTGATCTGCTCGAGGTGCGCAGACGCGTAATCCATCGTCGCGACCAGGCACGCGGCGGCGCACACCGTTCCGCTCGCGTCGCGCACGGGAGCCGAGACCGACAGCATCCCCCCGTCGTCGAAGGCCTCCATGGCCAGCAGGCCCTCGCGCCGCACGCGCTTGGCGCGATCGACGAGGCGCCGGAGGTCGCGCTCGGTGTGCCGCGAGGGGAAGAGCTGTCTGAGCTCTTCCGGGCTGAAGTCCATGAGCATGGTCGGTCCGCCGTCCGAGCCGACGATGGGATGCGAGCGGCCGCGCCAGGGGATCATCGCGAGGCCCTCGCTCACCATCTCGAGCTCCTCGATGATCGTGAAGCTGCGCATGCCCTTCAGCACCGTGACGAAGCCGCACGTGGCTGTGCGCACGGCGACCGCGGCGACCCTCTCGCGCCCCTCCGCCGTGAGGGTGGGGATCCTCGTGCTGCGATGCCAGCCGTGCATGCGCCACGACAGCTGCAGGTGCCCCTGTTCGGCGCCCGCGATCACGAAGCCCGCCCGGCGGCAGGAGTCGATCAGCCGGGTCGCGGTGGCCGAGCGCAGCCCCGTCGCCTTGGCGATCCCGGCGACCGTGTCGGAGCCGGCGGCGAGATGCCGCAGTATCCGAAGCGCCCCGTCGAGCGAGGTCGGGCGGTCCGCCGGCGCGGGCGGCAGCGGCGGGCGACCGGCGGGCACCAGCAGCCAGTCCTCGAGCGCACGTTCGATGTGACGGGCGGCGACGGTGACCGCGCGCTGGGCCCTGGCCGCCGTCGCCGCCCGATGTGCCGGGAACCTCACCCCGACGACCGCGATGCACTCGCCGTCGTGTGCACGGACGGGGGTGGCTACCTCGAGGCTCTCGCCCGCGGTCGATTCGTACAGGCGAGGGCCTTCGGAGCGGTCGTCGGATGCGGCTGCCGCCCGCAGCGAGGCGCTGTCGGCGTCGACGATGGCCTCGCTCACCTCGGCGGGGGAGTGCAGCGTCCAGATCGCTTCGACCGACGCGACGATGCGGAGGGCTCCGCCGGTCGGCACGGCGAGGAACGCCGCCTCTCCCGTCTGCTGACCGACGAGTGTCAGGGCGAAGCGCACGGCGTGCGCGAACGGTGACGCGGCCGCGCCGGACAGGCCCACGGCGCTCTCGCCGATGCGGTAGGCGCCATAGGGCTCCGCGCGGGCGAGCAGCCCGCGCGAGGTCAGCTCGGAGCAGAGTCGCGAGGCCGTGCTGAGGGTGATGCCGAGGCTGCGGGCGAGCTCGCCGACCGTGATCGGCGCTGTCGGATCGGACCTCGAGGCGACCTCGTCGAGCACGCGCAGGGCGGCCGTGATGTGGCTCATAGGTGCCACACGTTAGCGCAATTCTGGAAACCTGACGCGGTGAGATTGCAGTCCAGTGGGCCGCAACCAGCCCCGAAACAGGCCGCTCCTACGATGGGCCGCACTCGAGTCAGAACCCCGCGTGCACCGGTCAGTCGCCCCACCCATTGCCAAGGAGTGCCATGAGAAAGTCCCCCATTCGCCTGCGGCGTCTCGCCGCATTCGTGTCGGTCGCGGCCATCGGCTTCGCCGCCGTCGGCTGCTCGGCCGCCGCCGCCCCCGACGACTCCGAGACCGCCGCCGCCAGCGCGCTGTTCGACGAGGATGCCGCCGCGCTGCTGCCGGAGGGAGTCACCGAGATCGTGGTCGCGAGCGGACCCGGATACCCGCCGATCCTCGACCTCGCAGAAGACGGCGTGACGCTCTCGGGCTCGCAGCCCGAGGAGGTGCGCCTGATCGGAGAGGTGCTCGGCGTCGACATCGTGTTCGAAGACGTGAAGTTCGACGCCCTGTTCCCTGCCCTCGAGTCCGGGCGAGTCGACATGGCCGCGGCGGCCCTCGGCGTCACCGCCGAGCGCCTCGAGACCGTCGACTTCGTCAGCGACTTCCAGGGCGGTACGACGCTGCTCGTCGAAGGCGGCAACCCGCTGGGCCTGTCGCTCGACACCCTGTGCGGTCACGTCGTGGGTGTGCTCAAGGGCTCGACCGAAGAGACCGTGACGCTCCCGATCTGGAACGAGGAGTGCACGGCGGCGGGCGACCCCATCGAGATCTCGACGTTCCCGGCTGCCGCCGACGCCGTGCTCGCGCTGAGCTCGCACCGCGTCGAGGCGACCGTCAGCGCCCTTCCGCCCGCCGTCTATCAGGCACAGCAGTCCGACGGTGCGCTCGAGGCGCTCGACATCAACTTCGAGCCGTCGCCGTGGGCTCTCGCCTTCCCCAAGGGCTCGGAGCTGACCCCGGCGATCCATGCGGCGCTGCTGCACCTCATGGAGACGGGCGACTACCTCGCCAACCTCGAGCGCTTCGGCGTCGAGGCCGGCGCGATCGACGAGCCCGTCATCTACACCGAGCCGTCGCAGTCAGAGCTTTGAGTCAGACGATGATGCGTGAAACCGTGGTGGGGGCCTCCTCGGAGGCGGCCCCCACCACGGTGGTCCCCGTCCGTCGCTGGGGGCAGTGGGTGGCCACCGTGGTCATCCTCCTGCTCCTGGCGATCCTCGTGCAGTCGGTCGCGACGAACCCCAACTTCGAGTGGCCGACGGTCTTCGGCTACTTCCTCGACGGGCGCATCGTCAGCGGCCTCGGCATGACACTGCTGCTGACCGTCATCGCGATGGTGATCGGCGTCGTCCTCGGCGTCGTGCTCGCCGTCGGACGGCAGTCGCGCAACATCGTCGTGTCGGGCGCGGCCTCCGGCTACGTCTGGTTCTTCCGAGGCACGCCGCTGCTCGTGCAGCTGATCTTCTGGTTCAACCTCGCGGCGCTGTACCCCACGCTCGGCATCGGCATCCCGTTCTTCGGGCCGACCTTCGCCGAGTACGACACGAACGCGATCATCACCCCGTTCCTGGCGGCGATCCTGGGCCTGGGCCTCAACGAGGGCGCCTACATGTCCGAGATCGTGCGCGCAGGGCTGCTCTCGGTCGACCCCGGGCAGACCGATGCCGCCGAGGCGCTGGGCATGCGCAAGGGACAGGTCTTCCGACGCATCGTGCTCCCGCAGGCGATGCGCGTGATCATCCCGCCCACCGGCAACGAGACGATCTCGATGCTCAAGACCACGGCGCTGGTCAGCGTCATCGCGATCCCCGACCTGCTGTTCGCGGTGCAGGTCATCTACTCCCGCAACTTCGACGTGATCCCCCTCCTCATCACCGCGAGCCTCTGGTACCTCATCGTGACCTCGATCCTCAGCGTCGGCCAGTACTTCATCGAGCGTCGCTTCAAGCGAGGCGACCGCGCCCGCGAGCGCTCCTACTTCGCGGAGTGGGTGGCGGGGCTCGTGCCTCGTCACCACACGCCGGAGCCCGCGCCGGTCACGGCCCCGATCCCCACCGAAGGAGGCACCCGATGACCGCTGCGGTGATGGTCGAGGCGCGCGACGTGCACAAGCGCTTCGGAAGCAACCACGTGGTGCGCGGCGTCGACATGACGGTGCGCTCGGGCGAGGTCATGTGCCTGCTCGGCCCGTCGGGCTCGGGCAAGAGCACGTTCCTGAGGTGCATCAACCACCTCGAGAAGATCAACGGCGGCAGCATCGCGGTCGACGGCGAACTCGTCGGCTACCGGCGGCAGAACGATCGCCTCTACGAGCTGCGCGATCACGAGATCGCCCAGCGCCGCAGCGAGATCGGCATGGTGTTCCAGCACTTCAACCTCTTCCCGCACATGACGGTGCTCGAGAACCTCATCGAGGCCCCCGTGCAGGTGCGCAGGGAGAAGACGAAGGATGCCTCGGAGCGGGCGATCCGACTGCTCGAGCGAGTGGGGCTCGCCGACAAGGCGGGCGCCTACCCCCGCTCGCTCTCCGGCGGGCAGCAGCAGCGGGTCGCGATCGCCCGCGCCCTGAACATGCGGCCGAAGCTCATGCTCTTCGACGAGCCCACGTCGGCCCTCGACCCCGAGCTCGTCGGCGAGGTGCTCGACGTCATGCGCGACCTCGCGGCCGACGGGATGACGATGATCGTCGTCACCCATGAGATCGGCTTCGCCAAGGAGGTCGCCGACACGGTCACCTTCATGGACGCCGGCGTCGTCGTCGAGACGGGACCTCCCGCCCAGGTGATCGACGATCCGCAGCGCGAGCGCACCCGCTCGTTCCTCGCCAAAGTCCTCTGACCCCCACCCCCAGATCCAGGAGAAGTGACCCACCCCATGGAGACATTCGACGTCGCCGTCGTCGGCCTCGGCGCGCTCGGCAGCGCCGCCACCTACCAGCTCGCCCGGCGGGGCGCGAAGGTCGTCGCCTTCGAGCAGTACGAACTCGGCCACGTGCGCGGAGCGTCGCACGACACCTCGCGGATCATCCGCACGTCC
Source organism: Microbacterium fluvii (assembly GCF_025515205.1). GTDB lineage: Bacteria > Actinomycetota > Actinomycetes > Actinomycetales > Microbacteriaceae > Microbacterium > Microbacterium fluvii. The sequence goes on from NZ_JAOPFX010000002.1 coordinate 93,382, forward strand.
TACGGCGCACCGCAGTACGTGCGCCTCGCCCAGTCCGCCTACCGGGACTGGGCCGACTTCGAGCAGGTCGCCGGCGAGCGGTTCACGACGCGCACCGGCGGTCTCGTCTTCCTCCCCACCGACGGACCCTTCGCGGCGGCCGACTTCGCCACGAGCCTGTCCGAGACCGAGGTCCCCTACGAGCTGCTCGATCCCGTCGAGGTGGCCAGGCGCTGGCCACAGTTCCGCATCCCCGACGGCGTCGAGACGGTCTACACGGCCGACTCGGGCATCGTCCACGCCTCTCGGTCGGTCGCCGCTCTGCAGATGCACGCCCGCGCCCGCGGGGCGGAGCTGCGCGAGCGCACGCCGGTCGAGCGGCTCGTGCCCGACGCGCAGGGCGTCGTCCTGCACACGCCCTTCGGCCAGGTGCGGGCGCGCAAGGTGATCGTCGCGGCGGATGCGTGGGCCAACACCCTCCTGGCGCCGCTGGGCGCCGAGATCCCGCTCGTGGTGATGCAGGAGCAGGTGACCTACTTCAAGCCGGAGCGGCCCGAGCTGTACGACCGCGACCGCTTCCCGGTGTGGATCTGGGAGGACGAGCACTGCTTCTACGGCTTCCCGACCTACGGCGAGCCGACGATCAAGGCGGCGCGGGACGTGTCGGAGAACCTCATGACGCCGGCCGAGCGCACCTTCGAGCCGTCGCCGGAGCTCCTCCAGGAGCTCACCGAGTTCATGGGGCGCACGATCCCCGACAGCGGTCGGGCGCTGCGCACCGTCACCTGCCAGTACGCGCTGACCCCCGACCGCCGGTTCGCACTGGGGCCGCTGTCGCAGCATCCGGACGTCATCGTCGGCCTCGCCGCGGGGCACGGGTTCAAGTTCACGCCGGCGATCGGCCGAGTGCTCGCCGAACTCGCCCTCGACGGCGAGTCCACCGACGACCTGTCGCACTTCTCGGCCGAATTCGCCCCCGACGCCCTGGCGCAGGCGTCGTCGCACATCGGCTGAGACCCGAGCGCTCGACGAAGGGAGCCCCATGGGAGATCACCACGGTGCGCAGCAGAAGGTCGATCCGACCGAGCGGCCGCTCGTGCAGCGCCGCGGCGGCGAGCACTACGACTGGGCGCTGTACGGAGGCGCCGGCCAGGTGCAGATCGAGTGGTACTTCCGCGCGTCGTCGCGGCTGGGGCCGAACGTGATGCTGTACCACCTCGAGCCGGGGGCCTCCGAGGGCGAGCACTTCCACCTCGAGGGCGACGAGGGCAGCTGCTCGGAGCAGAGCTCCGACGAGCTGTACCTCGTCACCTCCGGCGAGGTGGTCGTCACGCTCGGCGACGAGCGCCACGTGCTGGCGGCGGGAGACGCCGTGTACGCACCCGCGGGGCTGCCGCATGGCGTCGCCAACGAGACCGAGGCTCCGGCCGAGCTCGTGCTGCTGTTCGGCCCGCCGCAGGACTCGCAGCCCTGAGGGCCGCCTCTCAGGCGGAGGCGATGAAGTCGATGACGTGCACGGCGACCTCTCGCGGCCGCTCGCGCACGAGCATGTGCGTCGTCTCCGGCACGATCGCCAGGGACGCGCGGGGGATGCTGTCGGCCACCAGTTCCAGGTGATCGTGGCGGATCGCGTCGTGCTCGCCGCCCAGCACCAGCGTGGGGGCGTCGATCGCGGCCAGTGACGCGGCGGGCACGTCGGGCTCGACCTGCCACAGGGCGCTGAGCTTGGCGTCCACGACCTCCCAGTGCTCGGGGCCGTCGGGCGAGAGCTCGTCGAACTCGCGCCGCACGGCGGCGTGCGCCTCGGGCGTGACGACGACGTGCGGGTAGTCGTCTGCGACGTAGGCGTCGGTGCTGAGGTTGCCGCTGATCGCGATGAGCGTGCGCACGCGTTCGGGGTGGTCCCTGGCCACCAGCAGACCCGCGACGGCGCCGTCGCTGAAGCCCACGACATGAGCCGACTCGATGCCGAGGGCATCGAGGTAGGCGACCGTCTCGTCGGCCATCCCGGCGTAGGTGTATCCGCCGTCGCGGTCGGGCGTGCGGCCGTGCCCCGTGCGCTCGGGCGCGAAGACCTGGAAGCGGTGAGACAGCTCGTCGCCGAGCTCGCGCATCACCTCGAGCGAGCAGTAGCCGCCGTGCAGCAGCACGAGCGGCTCACCAGAGCCTGCGACCTCGTGGTAGATCGTTCGGTCGTCGATGGTCAGGTACGGCATCCGATTCCTCCTGGTGGGGGTCGCTTCACACTCTCTCAGGCCACGCGCACCCTCGGGTCCACGAGGCCGTAGACCAGGTCGACCACGAAGTTGAGGAAGACGATGAGGAACGCCGAGAAGAGCGTCAGCCCGACGATCAGCTGCACGTCGACGAAGGTCACCGCTTCCAGCAGCAGCGAGCCCATGCCGGGGATCGCGAACACCTTCTCGACGATGACGGCGCCGCCCAGGAGCACCCCGAGATCCAGTCCGAACACCGTGATCACCGGGAGGAGCGCCGTGCGCAGGCCGTGCCGGCCGACGACCCTCGTCTCGGAGAGGCCCTTGGCACGCGCCGTGCGGATGTAGTCCTGCCCCATGACCTCGAGCATCTCGCCCCTGGTCAGCCGCGCGTACACCGCGGCAGAGACGAAGGCGATCGTGATCCAGGGCAGCACGAGATGGCGGAACCACTCCGCCGGCGAGTCTTCGAACGGCACGTAGTTCGACACGGGGAGCCAGCGCAGCCAGAACCCGAACACGAGGATGGCGAGCACCCCGGCGAGGTAGACGGGAGTCGAGACCCCCGCGATCGAGAACGTCATGACGCCCCGATCGAACACCGAACCGCGCTTGAGGGCGGCGAGCAGCCCCCCCAGCACGCCGAGCACGAGAAAGAGCACGGCGCCGCCGACGGCGATCGACGCGGTCGCGGGGAACCGCGCGCCGATCAGGTCGGTCACGGTGGCGTGACGCATGAACGAATACCCGAAGCAGGGCGCCTCGCACGTGACCGTGCCGAAGGAGCGCCCGAACACGATCCCCTTCAGAAACGCGCCGAGCTGCACGAACCAGGGCTGGTCGACTCCCATGTAGGCCCTGATCTGCTCGAGGTTGTCGGCCGAGCACGGCCGGCCGCACGCGAGTCGCGCCGGGTCAGAGGGCAGCAGGTAGAAGACGGCGAAGGTCACGACGGCGATCGCCAGCAGCACGAGAAGGATGCCGGCGAGCCGGAAGGCGACGTAGCGGGCGAGTCTCATCGGCGTGACCTCGGGTCGAGGGCGTCCCTGAGACTGTCGCCGAAGACGTTGAAGGCGAGTGTGACCAGGAACAGCGCGGCGGCGGGGAAGACGAGGTACATGGGGCTCGTGCGCACCCACAGGATGGCCTCGCTGATCGTGCGCCCCCACGAAGGCGTGGGCGGTGTGACCCCGACGCCGAGGAACGACAGCGCAGCCTCGGTCGCGATCATCGCCGGGATGATGATCGAGGCGACCACCACGATCGTCGTGGCGACGTTCGGGAGCACCTGCGCGAGCGCGATGCGCCACGGCCGAGCGCCCATCGCGCGGGAGGCGACGACGAAGTTGCGCTCGCGCAGAGCGAGCGCCTGCCCACGGACGATCCGCGAGATCCCCGGCCAGGTGAACAGCGCGATGATGAGCGCGATGAACGGCAGCCGCGGCACGTCGGAGGGGATCACCGCCATCAGCGCGATGAGGAACACGAGCGTCGGAAAGCCGAACATGACGTCGACGACGCGGCTGGCGACGCGGTCGTACCAGCCGCCGAAGAAGCCCGACGTCACTCCGACGATCGTGCCCAGCAGAACGGCCAGCACGGTCGCCGAGATGCCGACGAACAGTGAGATGCGCGCGCCGTAGACGACGATCGAGAACAGGTCGCGCCCCGTGAGCGGCTCGACGCCGAACCAGTGGTCGGCGCTGATGCCGCCGCCGAACCCGATCGGCTGGCCGCGATCGTCGAGCAGCTCCTGGTGGTAGGTGTACGGATCGTTGCCGGTGATCCCGGTGAGCGCGTCGGCGAAGACGGCGCACAGCACGAAGACGACGATCACCACCGCCGCGGCGACCGCCCACGGGTCGCGCAGCAGTGTGCCCGCCAGCACCCGCAGGCGGGTCTTGCGCCCGGGGACGGCGACGTCCTCCTGCACAGCGCCGGTCGTGGTCATGCCGCCTCCTGGTCCGCCTCGAGGCCCAGCCAGTGCGCGCGGCGCACCGCCTGCTCCCTGGGCTCGGCCACGGGGGCGGCCGCCAGCAGGCGGCGCGTGTAGGCGTGCTCCGGCGAGGTGAGCACACGGCTGCTGGGTCCGGTCTCGACCAGCGCGCCCCGCCTCATCACCCCCACCTCGTCGGCGAGCTCTTTGACCACCGCGAGGTCGTGGCTGATGAACAGGCACGCGAAGCCGAGGTCGCGCTGCAGCTGAGCGAGCAGCTCGAGCACGCGCGCCTGCACCGAGACGTCGAGGGCGCTGGTGGGCTCGTCGGCGATGAGCAGGGTGGGGTTCAGCGCCACGGCACGGGCGATCGCGACCCGCTGGCGCTGCCCGCCCGACAGCTCGTGCGGGAAGCGGTCGATCACGGCGGAGGGCAGCCGCACCGCGTCGAGCAGTTCGAGCGCGCGGGCGCGGCGCTGATCCGCGGAGGCATCGGTGTGCAGCCGCAGCGGCTCGGTGATGGCGTCGGAGACGATCGAGCGCGGATTGATCGACGAAGCGGGGTCTTGGAAGACGTAGCCGATCTTGCGCCGGAGGTCGCGCAGTCGCCCAGACGAGGCGGTCGACAGGTCGACGTCGTCGAGGCGGACCGACCCGGCGCGCAGGGGCAGCAGGCCCGCGAAGGCGCGGCCGAGCGTCGACTTGCCCGAGCCGGATTCGCCCACCAGTCCGTAGGTGCTGCCGCGGGGGATGCGGATGCTGACGTTCTGAACGGCCACCGCGTCGGGGGCCCGCCAGCCGCGACCCGGGTAGGCGATCGTCACCTCGCGCGCCTCGGCGGCGATCTCGGTCGCAGGGGCCACATAGTCGGCCGACACGGTCGCCGCAGAGCGGAGGCGATCGAGCTGGGGAACGGCGGCGAGGAGCTCCCGCGTGTACTCGTGCTCGGGAGACGCGAAGATCCGCTCCACAGGGCCGGTCTCGACCACGCGCCCCGTGCGCAGCACGACGACGTCGTCGGCGAGGTCGGCGACGACGCCCATGTCGTGGGTGATCAGCAGCACGCCCACGCCGCGCTCGTCGCGCAGCGTGCGCAGCAGCTCGAGGATGCCGGCCTGCACCGTGACATCGAGAGCAGTGGTCGGCTCGTCGGCGATCAGCACGACGGGGTCGCACGAGATCGCCATGGCGATCATCGCCCGCTGCAGCTGACCGCCCGACAGCTCGTGCGGGAAGGAGCGCGCGATGCGGGCCGGATCGGGCAACCCGACCGACGCGAGCAGTTCGATCACGCGCTCCTGCACCGCGCGGCGCCCCAGCCGGCGCCTATGCGCCGTGATGGCCTCGGCGATCTGCCAGCCCACCCGGTAGGCCGGAGTGAAGGCGCTCATCGGCTCTTGGAAGATCGTGCCGATGCGGCTCCCGCGGATGCGACGCAGCTGCGCCGCATCCGCGTGGAGGAGTTCCCTGCCCTCGAGGGTCACGCTCCCCGAGATCGAGGCCGTGGGTGGCACGAGCCCCAGGATCGACATCGCCGTGGCGCTCTTGCCCGAGCCGGACTCGCCGACCAGCGCGAGCACGCTCCCCGCTCGCAGATCGAACGACACGTCGTCGACGGCGGGCGCCGGCGCGGATGCCGAGCGCCCGCGCCCGCCGAAGGCGATCCGCAGACCGCTCACCGTGAGAACGGCGTCGGCGCGCCCGAGATCGGTCATCCGTTGAACGACAGGGTGAGGTAGTTCGGGAACGACGGGTAGGCCGGCACCTCGAACGTCGCGATCCCGCTGCCGCGCAGGAAGGAGTTGCGCGTCACGTAGAGCGGCAGTTCGGAGGCGAGCCCCATGACCTGCCGGTCGATCGCCGACCACTTCGCGGTCGCCTCGTCGAGGTCGGTCGTCGCGATCGCCTCGTTGATGGCGGCGTCGAGATCGGCGTCGTCTGTGCGGGACAGGTTGTAGCCGCCGTCGATGTACTGCGAGAGGAAGAGCAGGCTGATGCTGCTGTTCGCGCTCGGGTAGTCGGGGATCCAGTACGACAGGAACATGTCGTAGTCGGGGTTGCCGCCCATCGCGTCGCCGTACATCACGCCGATGTCCAGCGGCGTGATCTCGACCGTGATGTCGGCCTCGGCGAGGCTCTGCTGGAGCGCTTCGGCCGCGGCGGTGTCCTCGTTGGCGACCCACAGGTTCAGGGTGATGCCGTCGGGGTGGCCGGCCTGCGCGAGCAGCTGCTTCGCCTTGTCGACATCGTGCGGGTAGAGGTCGAACTCCTCGTGACCGGGGACACCGGGGGGGATCACCGTCGACGCCGGGGCAGCCGCATCCGCTCCGCCCACCGCGAGTACGAGCGCGTCGCGGTCGACCGCGTACTGCACGGCCTGACGCACGAGCGGGTCGCTGAGGGTGGGGCTGTCGTTGTTCAGTGCCGCGTAGTAGAGAAGGCCGCCGTCCGAGGTGACCAGGCGCTCCTCGGCCGCCGGGTCGGCGTGGGCGAGCGAGAGCTCCGCGCCGCCGAGCTGGGCCGCGTTGATCGAGGTCTGGGCGTCGCCGGTGTCGGAGATGAGCGTCTGGGCGACCGTCGAGGGGTTCTGGCTCTGCCGGAACACGATCTTGTCGGGCTCGGCGGTGCGCGCCTCGTCGGTGGCCTGGTCCCACTTCTCGTTGCGCACGAGCACCGTCTCGCTGCCCGCGTCGTTGGACTCGACGCGGTAGGGGCCCGAGGCGACCGGCGTCACGCCGTAGGTCGCGACGTCGGTGCCCTCGCCCTCGGGGACGGGGACGAACGCGTTCATCGCCACGATCCACGGCCAGTCGCCGAACGCGCTGTTGAGGTGGAAGACGATCGTCTTGTCGTCGGGGGTCTCGATCGAGGCGAGCTCGTCGCCGTCGAAGGGGCCGGTGTAGTCGGCGCCGCCCTCCAGCAGACCCTGGTGGTAGGTCAGGCCGCCGGTGAGCTCGGGGGCGAAGGTGCGCTCGACGCCGTACTTGATGTCGGCCGAGGTGATCGGCGTGCCGTCTTCGAAGTAGATGTCGTCTTTGAGCGTGTAGGTCCAGGTCTCACCGTCGTCGCTGGCGGTGCCGGTGTCGGTCGCGAGGTCGGGGACGACCTCGACGGTTCCCGACTCCGTCGACCACGTGGTCAGGCGGCGGCCGATGAGCCCCATCCAGGTCGTGGGGAAGTTGACGTTGGTCGCCGGGTCGAACGTCAGCTCGGTGTCGCTGGTGAGCACGTACAGAGTGCTGTCACCGGCCGGGGCCGCGTCGTCGGTGCTCGCAGCACACCCTGTGACGGCCAGGGCGGCGGCGACCGCCAGTGCGATGACGCTGATGGATCTCCTCATTCGACTGCCTTTTCGATCAGCCGGCACGCGTACCTGCCGGGCGGTGGGAGTTGCGCTTCACGGCATCGTGCAGCGGGTGCTGGGTGTCCGCGGCCACGATGTGCATCGAACGCTAGTGAGGCGTATCCGAATCCGATATGTGGTGAATCACCACTGCCAGGACGGGATTATGGTTCCAGACCCCGTCCTGGGGGCACTTTCGGGGGTGCGATCATCGTGATCAGGAGATCCGGCAGAAGAAGGATGCAGCGATGATCGATGAGCAGACCCGCACCTGGCTCGAGAGCCTCGGCAGTCTCGATGTGCGGCCGGGCGCTCTGGCGGGGGTCGTCGTCGTCGACGTCACCCGCGTCGTGGCGGGGCCCTACTGCTCGATGATCCTCGCGGATCTGGGGGCGACCGTCATCAAGGTCGAGCACCCCGACGACCCCGACTACACCCGCACGTTCCCGCCCCTGCTCGAGCGCGAGGGGGCGCCGGAGCTCAGCGGCTTCTTCGCGCAGTACAACCGCAACAAGCTCGGTCTCACTCTCAACATGCGCCACCCCGATGGGCGGCGCACGCTCGAGCGCCTCGTCGAGAAGGCCGACGTGCTCGTCGAGAACTTCCGACCGGGAACGATGGAGCGGCTCGGGGTCGGCTACGACCGGCTGCGCGAGGTCAACCCCCGCCTCGTCTACGCGGCGCTCAGCGGCTACGGTCAGCACGGCCCGTATCGCGGCCGGCCCGCGTACGACAACAGCGCGCAGGCCACCGGCGGGCTCTGGTCGATGAACGGCCCCGCCGGGGGGCCGCCCATCCGCGTGGGGACCATCATCGGCGACCTGGGCGCGAGCCTGTACGGCGTCATCGGGGTGCTGGCGGCGCTGCGGCACGCCGAGCACACCGGCGAGGGGCAGCTGGTCGACATCTCCCAGCAGGACTCGGTGCTGACCCTCACCGAGAACGCCGTCGTGTCGTACACGACCGACGGCACGATCCCGCAGCCGCTGGGCAATCAGCATCCGTTCGTCCGACCTTATGAACTGTTCGCCTGCGCGGACGGGTTCGTGTTCTTCGGCGGATACACCGACAAGTTCTGGAAGATCTCGTGCGAGATCTTCGGCGAGCCGGGGGAGTACGACGCCCACCCCGATCTGCAGAAGATGGCCGTGCGGTTCGACGAGGACGTGTACCGCACGCGCGTCAAGCCGATGGTCGATCGGTGGTTCGCCGATCGCACGAAGGCGGAGCTCGAGCAGCTCGCCGGCGATCTCGTGCCCCTGAGCGCCGTGAAGGACATCGGCGAAGTGGTCGCCGACCCGCAGATCGCCGCCCGCGACATGATCGTCGACGCGGACTACGCCGGCTACGGCTCGCTGCGCACGTTCGGCTCGCCCGTCAAGCTCGATCGCACTCCTCCCAGGGCCAGGGGCCTCGCCCCCGACATGGGAGAGCACTCGGCCGAGATCCTCCGCGGATTCGTCGGGCTCGGCGACGACGAGATCGCCGCCCTCAGCGAGAGCGGAACCATCTGATGGGCAGGATCGGCCTCGAGCGCGACGGCGCGCTCGCCGTCATCACGATCGACCGACCCGACAAGCTCAACGCCCTCACGCTGTCGATGTATCAGGAGCTCGGCGCCGCCTTCGACGAAGTGCGCGACGACCCGCGCATCGGCGTCGCCATCCTCACCGGCGCCGGCGACCGGGCCTTCTGCGTGGGAGCCGACCTGCAGGAGTCCATTCCCGCCCTCGGTGAGGGGCGGTTCGACATCAGCGAGTGGGACGGCGCACACCAGAAGCATTCGCGTCTGGACAAGCCGGTCATCGCCGCCGTCAACGGACTGTGCCTGGGCGGCGGGTTCGAGATCCTGCTGTCGACCGACATCCGGGTCGCGTCGTCTGCGGCATCCTTCGCCCTTCCCGAGACGGGCGTCGGGGTGGTCCCCGCCGGCGGCACGCTGGTGCGCCTGGTGCGGCAGATCCCCTATGCGTTCGCGATGGACCTCATGCTGCGCGGCACCCGCATCGACGCCGACACCGCGCTGCGCTACGGGCTGGTCACCCGGGTCGTCGCGCCGGAGGAGCTCGAGTCCACGGCGCACGGGATCGCCGAGGAGCTGCTCGGCAAGAGCCGTGTGGCCCTGTCGGTGATCACGCGCGCCGTCCGAGAGCTCGCCGACCTGCCCTACGACGAGGCGTTCCGGCGCGAGGCGCAGATCGGGCAGGAGGCGTTCGCGAGCGCGGACGCGCGCGAGGGCCTCGCGGCGTTCGCGCAGCGCCGGCCGCCGGTGTTCCCGTCGGCGACCTCGTGAGCGGATGCGGTCGGCTCAGGCGTCGACGGTGAGCCGAGGCGAGAGCGACCTCGACACGCACGGATAGACGGTCGTCGAGGAGTCGTCGGTGTTGAGCGAGTCGCGATGCTCGGGCATGCCGTCGAGCACCTGCAGCGCGCACGACCCGCAGATCCCGCGGAGGCACGATCCGGACACGGCGACCCCCGCGCCCTGGAGCGCCTGGAGCATCGACCGGTCGGCCGGCACCGTGACGACGAGGTCGGAGCCGCTGCAGTACACCTCGAACTCCTCGTCGGGGCGGTACTCGCGAGCGATGGGCTCGAATCGCTCGAGGTTGATGCTCAATTCGGGGCGGCGGTCGCGCAGCTCGATGAGCGCGTCGATGAATCCCTGCGGGCCGCACGTGTACACCTCGGTGCCCTCGGCCAGGCCCGCCGTGAGCTCATCGAGATCGATCCGTCCGTCGACGGCGCTGAGGTGCACGCGGGCACGCGAACCCAGCGCATCGATCTCGGAGCGGAACGCCACGTCGTCTTCTGTGCGCGCCAGATAGAGCATGCGCCAGTCGGCGCCCGCGGCCTCCAGGTGCCTGGCCATCGACAGGATCGGCGTGATGCCGATGCCGACCGCGAGCAGCAGGTACGACGGCGCGTCCTGCAGGGCGAAGTGGTTGCGAGGAGGCCTCGCCCACACCGTGCTGCCGACGCGGAGGAAGCGGTGGATGTAGTGCGATCCGCCGCGCGAGAGCGGCTCGAGCTTCACGGCGATGCGGTAGCCGCGCTCGTCGTCGGGGTCGCCGCACAGCGAGTACTGGCGCTCCTGGCGCGTGATCAGCTGGATGTCCAGGTGCGATCCGGCCTCCCACCTCGGCAGCGGAGCGCCCTGCGCGTCTTCGAGGCGGATGCTGACGATCGACGGGGTCTCACGTCGCAGCTCGCGCACGACGAGCGGCATCATCCCTGCGCGGCTCGCCATTCAGTAGAGCGCCCGGTACGCGTCGACCATCGCGCCGTCGATGACGTCGCCGACGGAGGAGTCCCAGCCCGACATGCTCGCCCAGATCTGGCCGGAGCTGGGCACCTCGGCGGCGAGGTCCTGCATCTCGGGGTCCCACAGCCCCGCGCGCAGCAGCGCTCGTCCGCAGTGGAGGTAGACCTGCTCGGTGCGGATCACGATCGCGAGGTCGGGCTGCACGTGGTCCTGCTCGAGCATCGACCGCAGCGTCGGGTCGTCGGTGATGAAGGCGGTGCCGTTGATGCGCAGCGTCTCGGTCATGCCCGGCACGAAGCACAGCAGTCCGACGTGCCCGTTGTCGATGATGTTGCGCATCGAGTCGGCGATCTTGTTGCCGAGGCGGTCGGGGATCGCCAGGGTGCGCTCGTCGAGCGGCCGGATGAAGCCCGGATAGTCGCCTCGAGGAGAGCTGTCGCAGTTGCCCTGCGCATCGGAGGTCGCGAGGGTGCAGAACGGGGAGTGGGCCAGGAAGGTCAGGCAGTTGTCGTCGAGGTGATCGGTGATCTTCTGGATCGCCGCATCCGTCGGGTCGCCCAGCGTCGAACGCACGTCGTCCAGCCCGAGGGCGCGAAAGTCCGTGGACAGCATGCTTCGACGGTAGACCATGCGAGGTGGCGGCAGCACGGGTTCGCGCCACAGCGGAGCGCCGCCGCCATGGGTCCTTCACCCATTGGTCAGTCGTCGGGCTGGAGCCGCGCACGCAGCTCGTCGAGGCGCACCGCGATGCCGAGCCGGAAGAAGCGCTCATCGTCGCGCCACGAGGCGCCCAGCACGTGGTCGAGGCGCTCGAGCCGCTGCAGGATCGTGTTGGTGTGGAAGTTGAGGGCGCGCGCCGTGCGGGTCGGACTGCCGCCGTTGCGCACGAACGCGCGGAGCGTTCCCAGCAGGTCGGCGTTGCGCTCGCTGTCGTAGCGGCGCACGGGGCCGATCGTCTCGTCGAGGAACGCGGTCAGCCCCTGCGCGTCGGTGTCGAGGATCGCGGAGTAGGGCAGGAAGTCCTCGACGCGCACGGTCGTGTCGGCGACGCCGAGCGCCGTCGCCAGGCGAGCGGTGCGCATCGTGGCGCGGAACGAGCCGGCGAGTCCGCCGGGCGCCGCCGGCGAAGTGACGGCGATCACGGGCGCGCCGACGAGCTTCGACAGGCTGCCGCGTACGCTCTCGGGCTCGACCTGCGCGTTCTCGCGGGTGTGCGCCGCGATCACGAACCCGCGGTATTCGCCCACGAGGGCGTGCTCGTCGAGCTGACGGCTGAGCACCTGCGCGGCCGCAGCCTGGTGCTCGGCGGGAACGACGAGCACCAGCAGCGACTCGAGGGCGCGCACGTCGAAGCCGAGCCGGCGTGCCCGGCGCTCCACGTCGGCACGGCGCTCGGGGACGTCGTCGAGCAGGTCGGCGAGCAGCTCGCTGCGGATGCGCTGATCGGCCCCGGATGCCGCTTCGTGCTGGAGTTCGAGGAGTGCGCCCACCTGCGCGGCGCGCTCGACCGTGCGCAGGTCGACGGCGCCGAACGAGAAGGCGCCCTCGCCGAGCAGGATCGCGCCGAAGTGCCGCTTTCCGGCGGTGAGGGCCGCGATGGCGTGCACGCCGTCCCGATCGGTGATGACGCAGTGGCCGGAGCGCCTGCTCTCGGCCAGCGCGGTGCGCAGGGGCTCGGCGATCTCGAGCATGCCGGGTGCCAGCGGCAGACCGGCCGCGGCGATGATCTGGTCGTTCGCGTCGAGGATCGCGACCGAGCGGTGCAGGGCTGTCGCCAGCGTCTCGGCGACCGACGCCCATCCGCCGCCGGCGAGCACGGCCTGCACGAGGTCCTGATGCACGGTGTTGGCGCGGTCGCGCTCGGCGAGCGTGGCCGTGAGACGGTCGAGCGCGCGGCGGCTGGCGGCCTCGGACTCGCGGAGCTCCCGCAGCATCTGCGTCGTCTGCAGGATGATCGACGCGTGGTCGGCGAGCCCCGACAGCAGCGCGACTTCATCGGGCGAGAACGCCTTGCGCTCGCGGTTCGCCACGAACAGCACACCGAGCACGTCGTCGCTCGTGAGCATCGGAACCCCCAGCAGCGAGACGAGTCCCTCCGCGGCGACGGCGTCGTCGACGCCGGAGTCGTGCCGATCGGCCGCATACGACGAGTAGTCGTCGACCCACTGCGCGGCCCTGGTCTCGACGACGACGCTCGCCAGGCCCCGCCCAGGCGGAACCAGCAGCGACCGGAACGACCCGCTGACCGAACCGCTCGTCTCGCGCACCCGCAGCTCGCGGGTGTCGACGTCGAACTCCGACAGGTAGGCGACGTCGACGTTCATCATCTCGTGGGCGCGCTGCACGAGCCGCGCCAGCACGGCGTCGCTGTCACGCAGCTCGGCGAGCTCCCGCGCGCTCGAGAACAGCGCCGTTAGCTCGTGCTCGCGGCGGCGCAGCCGCGAGAGCTCGAGCTGTGAGCGACGCACCAGGTCGGCGAGGCCGGTCGCCTCGTCCCGACTCACGTCGAGGGCGTCGAGCGCATCGCTGACCGCGGTCGGACCGACCAGATCCGTGCCGAAGGCCGCGTCGAGGAGGGCCGCGATCGCGGTCGATTCGTCTGGCATCCGGTCTCCTCCGCCTCGCTCAGCTCTCGGTGCGCTGCGCGATCCGCTCGTCGGCGCGCTGCGCCGTGCGCAGCAGCGCGTGCGCGAGATCGGGCCACAGCTCGTGCGGGATCAGATGCCCCATGTCGGGCTGCACCTGAAGCTCCGCGCCGTCGATCGCCTCCGCCATGTCGACGGCCGCGCTCCAGTGCAGCACATCGTCGTCTCGGCCGTGCAGCACCAGCGTCGGCACCGTCACCTCGCGCAGGCGCTCGAGGCGCTCCGGTGCGCGACGCAGCGCCGCCCACTGCCGCGAGAACCCCTCCGGCGCGTAGCCGCGATCGTAGGCGATGCCGGCGCGGTCGCGATGCCAGGCGACCTGCGGGTCGTATCTGCGCGCCGGCGAGGCCAGGACGGCAGCTTCGGCGAACGCGACGGCCTGCTCGCGGGTGATGCGCACGGGCGCCTCGCGCAGCTCTGGACGCTCGCCGTGGAGGATGTAGCCAGGATTCTGGCCCGGGATGCTGGAGAGCAGGCCCAGGCTGCGCATGCGCTCGGGGTGCTCGATCGCCACCATCTGGGCGATCATGCCGCCCATCGAGTGGCCGGAGAGGTGGGCGGACTTGACGCCGAGATCGTCGAGGATGCGCACGACGTCGTCGCCCATGTCGGCGAGGCCGTAGCCGCCGTCGATGTCGTCTTCGGTGCCGAAGCGCTCCGAGAAGCCGGTGTCGCGGTTGTCGAAGCGCACGACGCGCAGGCCGCCGGCGGTCAGGAGCGAGATGAACTCCTCATCCCAGCTCAGCAGCTGGGCGCCTCCTCCCGAGATCAGCACGAGCACCGGGTCGGCGTCGTCGCCGAAGACCTCGTAGTAGAGCCGCACGTCTGCGGTGTCGGTATAAGGCATGTCGGCTCCTCCTTCAGACGGCGAACGGCCCTGCCGAGTCTAGGAGCACCGACGACGGCTCCCGATGTGTTGAAAGTACACGCAATCGCCTCCAGGCCGGGCGAATGCTCCATCGATGTCGACACGTCCGACATCTAGTGTCGTCAGCAGACAGCGGTCACGCGGTGCCGTCTGCGACAAGGAGGGCGGCGAATGCCAACGAACAGCCGGATCCCGGGACTGCGGGACAACGACCCCGATGCGCGCCTCGCGCTCGTCGCCGCGGGCGCACAGGTGCAGGCCGCGGATCTCGACGGGCTTCGTGCCGACGGCGGGCTGTCTCTCGCGCAGGCCGACCACATGATCGAGAACGTCGTCGGCCTCATCGCCATCCCGGTGGGGGTGGCCACCAACTTCACGATCGACGGGGTCGACCGGCTCATCCCCATGGCGACGGAGGAGCCGAGCGTCGTCGCGGCGGCCTCGAACGCGGCGCGCATGGCCCGCGGCCACGGCGGCTTCGCGACGTCGTACACGGGCGACATCATGGTCGCGCAGATCCAGGTGCTCGACGCGGTCGACCCGCACGGCACCCGCGTCGCCCTCCTGCTCGCGCGCGACGAGCTGCTGGCGCTCGCCAACGAGCAGGACCCCATGCTCGTGTCGGTCGGCGGCGGCGCCTTCGACATCTCGGTGCGCGTGCTCGGCACCCGCGCCGGCGCCCAGGTGATCGTGCACCTCCATGTCGACGTCCGCGATGCGATGGGCGCCAACGCCGTCAACACGATGGCCGAGGCGATCGCCCCTCGGATCGCGCAGATCGCGGGGACCCGCACGCTGCTGCGCATCCTCACCAACAAGGCCGACCTCCGGCTCACGCGCGTGCGCGCCGTGTTCGACGCCGAGCAGCTCGGCGGCCCGCAGGTCGTCGACGACATCGTCGCCGCGAGCGCCTTCGCCGAGGCCGACCCCTACCGCGCCGCCACCCACAACAAGGGGATCATGAACGGCATCACCGCGGTCGTGCTCGCCACGGGCAACGACACCCGCGCGGTCGAGGCCGGGTGCCACTCGCACGCGGCCCGCGACGGCGACTACCGCGCGCTGTCGCGGTTCGAGAAGAACGCCGACGGCCACCTGACGGCGACCCTCGAGGTTCCGCTCGCGGTGGGCCTCGTCGGCGGGGCCACGAGGGCCCACCCCGCCGCGCAGGCCGCCGTGAAGCTGCTCGGCGTCTCCACGGCGAGGGAACTGGCGAGCGTCGTGGCCTCGGTCGGACTCGCCCAGAACCTCGCCGCGCTGCGCGCGCTGGCGGCCGAGGGCATCCAGCGCGGCCACATGACCCTGCACGCCCGCACGATCGCCGCCACGGCCGGCGCCACCGTCGACGAGGTGGGCGCCGTCGCCGCGCGCATCGTCGCCGATCGGCGCATCCGCGTCGAGCATGCGCGCGATGTGCTGGCCGAGCTGCGCGCGGCGGCATCGAGATGACCGCCCCGGCTCCGCAGACGGTGCGCGAGCCCGGGCTGCCCTCCCGCGTCACCGTCTTCGAGGTCGGCCCCCGAGACGGACTGCAGGCGGAGGCCGACATCATCCCCGCGGCCGTGAAGGCGCAGCTGTGCCGCCGACTGTACGCCGCCGGTGTGCGCGACCTCGAGGTGTCGAGCTTCGTGCCGGCGACCTGGGTGCCGCAGCTGGCCGATGCCGCGGAGGTCTTCGCCGAGCTCGACGTGCCCGCCGGCGCCCGCGCGGTCGGCCTCGTTCCCAACCTGCGCGGCCTCGAGCGCGCCCTCGAGTCGGGCGTGCGGGAGGTCTCGGTCGTCGTCAGTGCGACCGAGTCGTTCGCGAAGGCCAACCTCAACAACAGCCGCGAGGGTGCGATCGCGCGTGCCGTCGAGGTGATCGAGCAGGCGACGGCATCCGGACTTCCCGTGCGCGGCTACGTGTCGATGGCGTTCGGCGATCCGTGGGAGGGGAGCGTCGAGACGGATGCGGTCACCTCCGCGGCGGCGGCGCTGCACGAGGCCGGGTGCCGCACGGTCGCCATCGGCGACACCATCGGCGTCGCGACCCCGGGGCTGACCACCCACGTGCTGGAGGCGCTGCTGGCCGAGGGACTCCCCATCGAGGCGACCGCCCTCCACCTCCACGACACCTACGGTCAGTCGCTCGCCAACGTCTACGCCGCCCTGCGGCTCGGTGTCGCGGAGTTCGACGCGTCGGTCGGAGGGCTCGGCCGATGCCCGTACGCCAAGGGGGCGACCGGTAACCTCGCGACCGAAGACCTCGTCTGGATGCTGCACGGCCTCGGCATCGAGACCGGACTCGACCTGAACGCGCTCGTGGCGACCACGGCGTGGCTGTCGCGCTACCGCGGCGTGCGCGCGCCGTCGACGGTCGCCACGGCGCTGCTGCTCGCCGGGGTCGACGACCCCGAACCGCTGGCCATGGAGGCATCACCCACATGAACCACACTCTTCCCGCTGCACCCGGTGCGCTCACCGGTGTCACCGTGCTCGACCTCTCGCGCGTGCTCGCGGGGCCCTATGCGGCGCAGATGCTCGCCGACCTCGGCGCGACGGTCGTCAAGATCGAGAACCCCCGCGATCCCGACGTGTCGCGCGGCTTCCCGCCGTATCTCACCGACGGCGACGAGGAGTTCAGCGCCTACTACGCGCAGTACAACCGGGGAAAGCTCGGTCTCGGCATCGACCTGGCGACTCCCGAGGGCAAGGACGTGCTGAGGGATCTCGTCGCCCGGGCCGACGTGCTCGTGGAGAACTTCCGCCCCGGCACGATGGAGAAGCTGGGCCTCGGCTTCGAGAGCCTGCACGAGATCAACCCCCGCCTGGTCTACGCGGCCATCTCCGGGTACGGACAGACCGGATCCCGCAGTCGCCGACCCGCGTTCGACAACACGGCGCAGGCCGCCGGCGGGATGTGGTCGATGAACGGCTACCCGGGGCTTCCCCCCGTGCGGGTCGGGGTGACCATCGGCGATCTGTCCGCGACGCTGTTCGCGGTCGTCGGCGTCCTGGCGGCGCTGCGGCACGCCGAGGCCACCGGCGAGGGGCAGCTCG
This sequence comes from Microbacterium fluvii, assembly GCF_025515205.1. Classification (GTDB taxonomy): domain Bacteria; phylum Actinomycetota; class Actinomycetes; order Actinomycetales; family Microbacteriaceae; genus Microbacterium; species Microbacterium fluvii. The sequence goes on from NZ_JAOPFX010000002.1 coordinate 110,672, forward strand.
TCGACGTCGCCCAGGTCGACAGCATCCTCGCGCTCACCGAGACGGCCGTGGTCGACTACACCGTCACCGGCAAGGTCGCTCAGCCCGCAGGCAACGAGCACGCCTGGGTGCGGCCGTACGAGCTGTTCGACTGCGCCGACGGGCAGGTGTTCTTCGGCGCCTACACCGACAAGCTCTGGAACGCCAGCTGCGAGCTGTTCGGCACCCCCGAGCTGGTGGACGACCCCGAGATCGACACGATGCGCAAGAGGTTCGACGCCGACACCTACGAGCGCCGGGTCAAGCCGATCGTGGCCGGGTGGCTGAAAGACCACACGAAGGCCGAGCTCGAGGCGCTCGCCGGCGACGTCGTGCCGCTGACGGCGGTGAAGACCGTCGGCGAGGTGGTCGACGACCCGGGCACCGCCGAGCGCGACATGATCGTCTCGGCCGACTACGGCCCGCTCGGGACGCTGCGGATGTTCGGCCAGCCGATCAAGCTGTCGGCCACTCCCGCGACGCCGGCCCGCACCGCGAACAGGTTCGCCGAGCACACCGACAGCGTGCTCGCCGACCTCGTCGGCTACGACGCCGCCCGCATCGCCGAGCTGCGCGCAGCCGGAGCCCTGTCGTGACGGTGGTGCGCGAGGCGCTCATCTCGGCGGCCACCGTCGAGGCCTATCGGGGCACCTTCGCGGCCGGCGAAGAGGCGCTCGCCGAGACCGGGACGCTTCCCCCCGCCTGGGAGGGCGTGTTCTTCCCCTTCGATGCCGCGCTCGCCGACCTCCGCCCCGACGGCACTCCGGCGCGCGACGGCGTCGTGCCCGAGATCGACCTTCCTCGGCGCATGTACGCGGGTGAGACGACCGAGTTCGTGCGCCCCGTGCCGATGGGCGCCACCGTGACGCAGACGACGCGGTTGGGAGACGTCGTCGAGAAGTCCGGATCGCACGGGCGGCTCGTCTTCGTCGACGTCGTGCGGGAGTACGCGGTGGCCGGCGAGACGGCCGTGCGCAGCGTGTGGCACGACGTCTTCCTCGAGCAGGCGGACCCGGATGCCCCGGCGCGCCCGCCGCGCACCGATCACGACGTGGCACAGGGCGCCGACTGGGTCGAAGATCTCGTGCTGGACGCCCGGCAGCTCTTCCGCTTCTCGGCGCTCACCTTCAACACGCATCTCATCCACTACGACCGCGCCTGGGCCCGCGACGTCGAGGGGCTGCCCGACCTGCTCGTGCACGGCCCGCTGACCCGCATCCTGCTGATGGACGCCGCCCGTCGCAACGTCGAGGGCCGCACGCCTGCGCGGCTCGACGTACGGGCGATCGCCCCCGTGCTGGTCGATCGCCCCCTCCGGGTGGCAGGTCGCACCGAGGGCGACCGCACGCGGGTGACCGCGCTGAACCAGGACGACGTCGTGCTCGCCGTCGCCGACATCGATTGGACCAGGCCATGAGGCACAACCCCGACTACCGCCTCGACGACGAGTCGAGCATCCGCGAACTCGTCCGCGAGAATCCGTGGGCGACGATCGTCAGCCACGTCCCCGGTGCGGGGCTCGTCGCATCGCACTACCCCGTGCTGCTGGACGAGGACGCCGAGGGGATCGTGCTGCTGAGCCACGTGGGCCGACCCGACGAGAGGCTGCACGAACTCGGGCGCCACGACCTGATGGTGATCGTCTACGGCCCGAGCGGCTACGTGTCACCGGGCTGGTACGACGTGTCGCACGCCGTACCGACGTGGGACTTCGTCGTGGCGCACCTGCACGGCACCCCCGAGATCCTCGCCGACGACGAGAACCTGCGGGTGCTCGATCGCCTCGTCGAGCGGTTCGAGCGCGTGCTGCCCGACCCCTACCTGATGAACAGAACGCTGGAGAACGCCGACTATGCGGCACGGATCGTGCACGGCACGGTCGGCTTCCGCATGGTCGTCACCCGATTCGAGGCCAAGGAGAAGATGAGCCAGGACAAGCCGGCCGACGTGGTCGCCCGCGTCATCGAGGCGCTGCGGCAGCCGGGGCCGTACCGCAACCCCGCGCTGGCGTCGCGCATCGAGCGCACCCGAGTCGAAGCGGTCGCCCCGTGACCGCGTTCGTCGGCGTCGCCGAGATGGTGAAGTGGATCGCGCACCACGGCGTCGAGCGCATCCTGGCCGAGATGACCGAGACGATCGAGGCCGACTTCCGCCGATGGGAGTCGTTCGACAAGACCCACCGCATCGCCAGTCACACGCCCTTCGGCGTCATCGAGCTGATGCCGATCAGCGACCCCGACACGTATGCGTTCAAGTACGTCAACGGGCACCCCTTCAACCCCGCCCGCGGCTATCAGACCGTCACCGCGTTCGGCGTGCTCGCCGACGTGCACAACGGGTACCCGGTGTTCCTGGCCGAGATGACGCTGCTGACCGCGCTGCGCACCGCGGCGACGTCGGCGATGGTCGCCCGCCGCCTCGCGAGGCCCGACTCCCGCGTCATGGCGATGATCGGCGCGGGAAGCCAGGCGGAGTTCCAGGCGCTCGCGATGCGCGCCGTGCTCGGCATCGACGAGCTGCGGATCTACGACGTCGACCCCGCCGCCATGGCCAAGTTCGAGCGCAATCTCGCCCCGCGCGGATTCCGCATCACGGTGTGCGATTCGGCGTCGCAGGCCGCCCGAGGGGCCGATGTGATCACGACCTGCACGGCCGACAAGGCGGTCGCCCAGGCGCTCGTCGACGCCGACGTCGCACCCGGCGTGCACATCAACACCATCGGCGGCGACTGCCCAGGCAAGACCGAGCTCGATCCGCGCATCCTCCAGCGCGGGCCGGTGTTCGTGGAGTACACGCCGCAGACCCGCATCGAGGGCGAGATCCAGAACGTGGCCGCCGACTTCCCGGTGACCGAGTTCTGGCGCGTGCTCCTCGGCCACGCGCCGGGGCGCACGAGCGCCGATCAGGTGACCATCTTCGACTCGGTGGGCTTCGCGATCGAGGACTTCTCGGCGCTGCGGCACCTGCGCGCCGACGTCGCCGGCTCCGGGCTCGCCCAGGAGATCGACCTCGTGGCGGCCCCCGACGACCCGAAGGACCTCTTCGGCTTCGCGACCGCCCCCGTGCCGGTGGTGTGACGGCGCCCATGAGCGATGCCTCCTCCTCCCTGACCATCCGCGGTGCCCGCCCGTTCGGCGCCGACCCCGTCGACGTCGTCGTGCGAGACGGACGGATCACCGAGATCGCGCCGGCGGGCTCGACCGCTGCGGTCGGCGAGGTCGTCGACGCCGATGGGCGCTGGATCGGGCCTGGCCTGTGGGACGCCCACGTGCACTTCACCCAGCACGTCGTGCGGCGCAGCCGCCTCGATCTCACGCGCACCGCGACGGCCGACGACGTGCTCGCCGTCGTCGGCAGGGCGCTCGAGGGCAGACCCCTGGCGACCGAGCGGATGCTGGTGGGCTATGGCTTCCGCGACGCGCTCTGGCCGGTGCCGGCCAGCCTCGCCGCGCTCGAGGCGGTCGCCGGGGACGCCCCCGTCGTGCTCGTGAGCGGCGATCTGCACTGCGGATGGCTCACCCGCGCCGCGGCGGCGCGCCTGGGCGTCGCCGTCGACGAGTCGGGGCTGCTGCGCGAGGGGCCGTGGATCGAGGCGCTGCACACGCTGGACTCGTCGTTCTCGCCGTCGATGCAGGAGTACCGGGAGGCAGCCGATGCCGCCGCCGCCCGCGGCGTCGTCGGGATCGTCGAGTTCGAGAACGACGACAACGTCGCCGCGTGGCCCGCGCGGGTGGGCGCCGGGGTGACGTCGCTGCGCGTGGAGGCGGCGGTCTGGCCGAACCGGCTGGAAGCGGCGATCGCGCAGGGCCTGCGCACCGGCGATGCCCTCGACCCGACGGGTCTCGTCTCGTTCGGGCCGCTCAAGGTCGTCGTGGACGGCTCGCTCAACACCCGCACCGCGTGGTGCTGGGACCCCTATCCCGGGGCGGATCCCGCCTCGCCGCACGCGTGCGGCATGCAGGGCGTCGATCTGCCCGAGCTCCGCCGACTGCTGGAGCGCGCCCGCGTGGCCGGCATCGCCGCCGCGGTGCACGCGATCGGCGACCGCGCGAACAGCGAAGTGCTCGACGTCTTCGCCGAACTCGGCATGCACGGCACGATCGAGCACGCGCAGCTCGTGCGCGACGACGACTTCGCGAGGTTCGCCGCGCTGGGGCTCGTCGCGAGCGTGCAGCCCGAGCATGCGATGGACGATCGCGACGTCGCCGACCGCCACTGGCCGGGGCGCACCGACCGCGCGTTCGCCTTCGCCTCGCTGCACCGCGCAGGGGCGCAGCTGCGGCTCGGCTCCGACGCGCCGGTCGCCCCGCTCGACCCGTGGATCTCGATCGCCGCCGCGACCGCGCGCAGCCGAGGCGACCGCGACGCCTGGCACCCAGAGCAGCGCCTCGATCTCGACGTCGCGCTGGCCGCATCCGTCCGCTCGTCCCTGGCGGTAGGGGAGCAGGCCGACCTCGTCGTCGTCGACCGCGACCCCGGCTCGTGCGACCGCGACGAGCTTCGCGACATGCCGGTGGCCGCCACCCTGGTGGGTGGCCGTTTCACGTGGCGGGAGATCTGAGGAGAGATGGCCGCACAGCTGTTCATCGGCGCGAAGGTGTTCACGGGTGCTTCCGAGGGCGAGTTCGCCACCGCGTTCCGCATCGTCGACGGGCTCGTCGACTGGGTCGGCTCGCAAGAGGAGGTCGCCGGCGAGGAGGCCCTCGACCTGGGCGGCCGCACCGTCGTGCCCGGGCTCATCGACAGCCACACCCATCCCGCGGTGATCGCCGGAACGGCGCCGGCCGTCGAGTGCTTCCCGCCGGCGGTCGCCTCGCCCGACGAGCTCGTCGCGGTGCTGCGAGCGCACGCCGATCAGGCGCAGGGGGAGTGGATTCTCGGCCGCGGCTTCGACGACACGAAGTTCCCCGGCGCGCGCATGCCGACGGCGACGGACCTCGATCGGGTCTCGACCGATCGTCCCGTGCTGGTGTGGCGGTGCGACGCACACTCGGCCGTGTGCAACTCCCGCGCGCTCGAGATCGCGGGGATCACGGCGGCGACACCCGACCCCGACGGCGCCCGCTTCGAACGCGACCCCGACGGCCGGCCGACCGGTGTGCTCACCGAGCTCGCGGCGGTGCAGGCGGTGGCCGCCTTCATCCCCGCCCCGACGCGCGACGAGCAGATCGACGCGCTCGTGGCCATCGGCGACGAGCTGACCTCGCGCGGGATCGTGGCCGTGTGCGACCTGCTGTCGACCCGCGTCGACGATCCGCTGCACACGTTCCGCGCTGCCGCGGATCGGGGGATGCGCACGCAGGTCGCGCTCTATCCGGGGTGGGATCCGCAGCATCCGCTCGCCGATCTGCGACCGGGCGACCGCGAGGGTCGGATCAGGGTCGCGGGGGTCAAGGTCGTGCTCGACGGTGCGTACTCCAACCGCACCGCGTGGGTGCACGAGCCCTACCCGGGGTCGTGCGACCACGGTCTGAGCCTCGTCCCCGACGGCGAGGTGCGGGCGGCGGCCGCGTGGGCGCGGCGCAACGGGGTGCAGCTCGCCCTGCACGCCATGGGCGACCGGGCGCTCGATCGCGTGCTGGAGCTGTTCGGCGACGAGGAGCCGTGGCTGGAGGGCGTCCCCTCGGTGCGCATCGAGCACGCCACGATCGTGAGCGACGAGTATCTCGATCGGCTGCGCGCGGCGCGCATGTCGTTCGGCATCGCCACCCACACGGTCTTCTTCTTCGCCGAGTATGACGGCTACCGCACGGCCCTGCGGGCCGAGCAGGTTCCCGACGCCTACCCGATCGCCCGCCTGTACGCGGGACTCGAGCCGCTCGCACTGTCGTCCGACCGCCCGGCGACGGCGTGGAGCGGGGCCGACGACGTCATGCTCTCGGTGGAGGCGGCCGTGCGGCGTCGCACCTACAACGGGGTGGACTTCGGGCCGGCGGCGGCGATCAGCCCCGCCCAGGCGCTGCTGCTGTACACCGGCAGGGCGAGACTCCTGTCGCCGCTGGAGGGGGTCGGGATGCTGCGCCCAGGCTTCGAGGGCAGCTTCGTCGTGCTCGACCGCGACGTGTTCACGGTTCCGAGCGACGAGATCGCCGGGGTGCGGGCCGCCGAGACCTGGATCAGGGGCGAGCGGGTCTACACCGCCGCGCGCTGATCAGCCCGCAGACGATCCGCGCGGATCGGTGTCGATCGTGCGGCGCCGGGCCCCCAGCAGGCGCACCCGGCAGGCCAGTTCGAGCGCGAAGCGCGTGTCGGGGTCGTCGAGGTCGACCTCGAGCGCGGCCTTGATGCGCTTGAGGCGGTAGCCCACGGCGTTGGGGTGGAGGTTCAGCTCGCGCCCCGCGTGCGCGAGCGAGTTGCGGTGGGAGAGGTACGACAGCAGCGTGCGCGCGGCGGTGAGGGCCCGCTCCGAGCCGAGGTCGTCGAGCGGGCGCAGGAGGTCGTGCAGCAGGTTGCGGCTGATCGGCGAGGCGTAGACGTCGAGCAGCACCCGTCGCAGGCCCGTCATGTCGGTGAGCTCGACTCCGCCCGGCCGTCCCGCGGCGATCGCCGATTCCACGGCGATCCTCGCCTCCGCGGCGGACTGCCGCAGCCCCAGACCGCCAGGCTGCGGAGTGCCGAGTCCGAGCGTGTAGGTCCATTCGTCGCCCATCAGCCTCTCGGCGTGGTGCTGCACGCGCACGGCGACCTCCCGCATCCGCCGCTGGTGGTCGCCCGCTCCGTGCTCCTCCGTGCTCACGAGCATGAGGTCGTCCTGCACGAAGGCGACGTGCCACATCTCGTCGCGCCCGTCGACCGACTGCAGTGCGAACAGCTCGAGTGCCGGCTGCACGCTGCGCGGCGCGCGCGACCCGGCGTCGGCTCGGTGCGTGGGCGAGAGCCAGGCGACGCAGTGGGAGAGCTGGAGGGGGAGCCCCAGGCGCGCCGCCTGCGGGGCGAACCCTTCGACGCGCGACGACTCGGCGAGCACCAGCTCGACCAGCAGGTCGGACCGGGACTGGGTGGGCGCGTAGCGGTCGCGCACCTGCAGCTGGGCCACGCGCGAGAGCAGCGCCGCGATGACGGGCACGGCGATCGTCGTCGCGGCATCGGGGTCGGTCGCCACGATGCGCCCCACCGGCACCTCGCCGACGCAGACGACGTCGGGGGCCGACCACGGCGCGAGCGGGTCGTCGACGAGCGAGAGTCGTGCGCCGAGGGTGCGCTCGGCCTCGGCCAGGATCCCCTCGAGAGTCGCCGACGGCACGGCGGCGGCCTCGGTGGCCCGGTCGATCGCCTGCGTCGCCCGCAGCAGCGCCGCCGACGCCCCGCCGGCGATGACGCGATCGATCGACACCGCGAGGTCGGCGGTGGCGACGCCTGGCGCGGCGAACACGGGCACTCCACCCCGCGAGGCGAGTGCTCTGGCCGTGTCGGCCATCACGAGGTCCGACGCGAAGACGAGGCCGGCGAGCTGCTGCGCCACCGCCTGGCGCAGCGCGACGTCGACGCGGAACGCGGGCGGCGGCTCGTCGCCCGCGACGATCACCAGGGTGTCGGGGCCGATGCCGGAGATGCGGTCGACGGCGGCGACCTCGACCCGCACGATGGGGCGGGCATCGTGCGGACCGGCGAGGTGACGGATGCCGAGTCTCGCGGCATCCGTCAGCAGGTCCGTGACCGAATACTGTGCCATGAGCACAGTTCTAGTCGAAGTTCTAGCCTGGTGGAACATTGTTGCATCGCCGACTCCTTCGTAGCGTGGGCACATGACGCAGATCCCCCCCGCTCCGCGCGCTGTCGAGCGACTCTCCGAGATCACCGAAGACGACGTCGCGGCACTCGGAATCGGCACGGCGGTGCTCGGCACCGGCGGCGGCGGCGCGGTGCACGGCGCGCAGATGATGACAGAACGGGCCCTGCGCGAGCACGGCCCGGTGCCGCTCGTGACCGTCGACGAGCTCGAACCCGACGACGTCATCGTGCTGATGTCGGGCATCGGCGCCCCCACCGTCGGCATCGAGATGCTCGCCGCCAGCGGGCAGATCGTCGCGCTGCGCAACGAGGCGGAGCGCCTGCTCGGCCGGCCGATCACGGCGATCATGGCGGCCGAGATCGGCGGAAGCAACGGTGTGCAGCCCATCGGCTGGGCCGCGCGGCTGGGCGTCAAGGTGCTCGACGCCGACGGCATGGGCCGCGCCTTCCCCGACGGCGCGATGGTCGCCATGAACGTCGCGGGCGTGCCGTGCGAGTGGGCGGTGCAGAGCGACGTCGTCGGCAACATCTCGGTGATGAAGACCGTCGACCTGCACTGGCTCGAGCGCCACGCCCGCGCGCTGACCGTGGCGAGCGGATCGATCTGCATCGCGACGCACTACCCGATGACCGCGGCCATGGCCAAGGGCGCCGTCATCGAGGGCACGGTCAGCACGGCCGTGCGGGTCGGGCATGCGCTGATGTCGTCGTCGGATCCCGTCGCCGCCGTCTCGAGAGAGCTCGACGCCCGCGTGCTGATGTCGGGCAAGATCACCGATCTCGACCGCCGCACGGTCGGCGGGTTCGTGCGCGGCTCGGTGACCATCACCGGAACGGGGGCTGATCGAGGGCGCATGCAGCGGCTCGAGCTGCAGAACGAGAACCTCCTCGTGCTCGAAGACGGCGAGGTCATCGTGAGCGTCCCCGATCTCATCACGATCATCGACGCCGAGACCGGCCACGCGATCACGACGGAGATGCTGCGGTTCGGCCAGCGGGTGTCGGTGCTCGCGTGGGCGTGCGACCCCATCTGGCGAAGCCCTCGGGGGCTCGAGCTCGCCGGCCCCGCGGCCTTCGGCTACGACCTCCCCTACGTCCCGTTCGAAGGAGCCGCACGATGACCGAGGCCCGTGACCTTTCCATCGGCGTCGACGTCGGCGGCACCAACACCGATGCCGTGGTGCTCGACGCGAGCGGCTCCGTGCTCGCTCACACCAAGCGGCCGACCACGGAAGACATCACCGGCGGCATCCGCGCCGGCATCGCCGATGTGCTCGCGTCGCTCGGTGAGCGCCGTGCCCGCGTGTCGCGGGTCATGCTCGGAACGACCCACGCCACCAACGCCATCGTCGCCCGCCGCCAGCTCGACCGGGTCGCAATGATCCGGCTCGGCGCCCCCGCCGCGACCGAGTTCCCGCCGCTGGGCGGATGGCCGCAGGATCTCGTCGACCGCGTGCTCGCCGGGTCGGCGATGCTCGGCGGCGGGCACATGGTCGACGGCACCCCGATCTCGCCGCTCGACCGCGACGGCATCCTGCGCTTCGTCGACGGGCTCGACGATTTCGACGCCATCGCGGTCGCGGGGATCTTCAGCCCCTCCTCGCCCCACCAGGAGCAGGAGGTGGCGGGGCTGCTGCGCGAGCACATCGGCCCGGACGTGCGCGTCTTCCTCAGTCAGGACATCGGCCCGATCGGCCTGATCGAGCGCGAGAACGCGACCGTTCTCAACGCCGCACTGCACAGCGTCGCCCGCTCGGTCACCGAGGCGCTGGTGGCCGTCGTGCGCGAGGAGGGACTGGACGCGCAGACCTTCTTCGCGCAGAACGACGGCACGCTCATGTCGCTCGACTACGCCGCGCAGTACCCGGTGCTGACGATCGGCTCGGGGCCCGCGAACTCGATCCGCGGAGCGGCGTTCCTCTCCGGTCACGAAGACGCGATCGTCGTCGACGTGGGCGGCACGACGTCCGACCTCGGCGTCGTGACCGGCGGGTTCCCGCGGGAGTCGACGCTGCCGCGCGAGATCGGCGGTGTGCGCACCAACTTCCGCATGCCCGACATCCTCTCGGTGGGGCTCGGCGGCGGGACGATCGTCGACGTCGAGACCGGCCGCGTGGGTCCGGACTCGGTCGGCTACCGCATCGACCGCGAGGGGCTGCTGTTCGGCGGGTCGACTCCGACACTGACGGATGCCGCCGCGCTGCGCGGCGCCCCCGTGGCAGGGCGCTCGCTGCCGCGTCTGGCGAAGTCGACGTCGGCGGCTCTCGAAGCCGCGCTCGCGGTCGTCGCCGAACGCCTCGACGAGGCCGTCGAACGGCTCTCGCTCGGTCGCCTGGATCTGCCGCTGGTCGTCGTCGGCGGCGGAGGGTTCCTCGTGCCCGACCGCCTCGACAGCGCCGGAGTCGTGATCCGTCCCGAATACGGGGACGTCGCGAACGCGGTCGGCGCCGCGCTGTCGCTCGCGGGCGGCCGTGCCGACCAGATGGCGCCGATGGACGAGCGCGAGGCCGCGATCGAGGCGGCGTCGGAGGCGGCCATCGCCAAGGCCATCCAGGCCGGCGCCGACCCGTTGGAGGTCTCGGTGGTCGAGATCCTCGAGACCCACGTGCCCTACACGACCCGCCCCACCGTCAACGTCGCCGTCAAGGCGGCCGGACCCCTCGCTCACCTCAGCGCACGCGTCGGCGCGCGCTGAGGCATCAGACCTGCACCACCACCGCATGAGAGGAATCGCAATGCAACGCAGTATCGCCGTACCCGTCGGCGCCGGCTTTCTCGCCCTGGCGCTCGCGCTCACGTCGTGTTCTGGATCCTCCGAGCCGTCGGCCTCCTCCGAGGCCGAGTACGTCTCGGGTGGAACCTTCGTCACCCGGATCACCGACGATCCGGGCGATCTCAATCCGATGAAGGCCATCTCGCCCGACACGTGGAGCGTCCTCACGCTCGCCTACGAGTCCCTGATCTACGTCTCTCCCGACGGCGAGCTCAAGCCGTGGCTCGCACAGGAGTGGACCGAGACCGGCACCGAGGTCGTCTTCACCCTCAAGGAGGGTCTGACCTGTGCAGACGGCAGCGAGTTCACCGCCCAGACCGTGGCCGACAACCTTAACTACAACGCCGACCCCGACAACGCGACGTTCTCGTACGGCTCGGTCATCGACGAGACCGTCAGCGCCACCGCGGAGGGCGACCAGGTCACCGTGACCAGCGAGACCAACTCGCCGTTCCTCGCGGTCAACGTCGGCACCATCCTGATGGTGTGCGACGCGGGCCTGGCCGATCCGGAGTCGATGTCCGACACCACGAACGGCACGGGGCTGTTCGACCTCACCGACGTGCGCCCCGGTGACACCTACACCTTCACCAAGCGCGACGACTACACGTGGGGCCCCGACGACGTCACCAGTGAGACGGTGGGCCTGCCCGACTCGATCGAGGCGCGCGTCGTCACCGACGAGAGCACCGCGGCGAACCTGCTGCTGTCGGGCGAGATGAACGCCGCGGCCATCTCGGGCGCCGACCGCACGCGACTCGACGGAGCAGGGCTGGAGTTCACCGGCACCCGCAACCCCGCCGGGATGATGCTGTTCAACGAGAAGGAGGGCCGCCCGTTCTCCGACCCGCTGGTGCGCGAAGCGCTCACGACGGCACTGGACCGCGAAGAGGTGGGCACGGTCGTCGCCGACGGCGACCCCCTGGAGTCGATCTCGCTCGTGACGAAGAACCCGCTGCTGTGCGTCGTCGACCCGCCCGCGTGGTCTCTTCCCGACACCGACCTCGACCGTGCAGCGGCTCTGCTCGACGAGGCCGGCTGGACGCTCGGCGCCGACGGCAAGCGCAGCAAGAACGGCGAGCCGCTGACGATCAAGTTCGTCTACAACGCGCCGACCTCGACCCACGCCCCGGCGGCGGAGCTCGTGAAGCAGACCTGGGACCAGCTCGGCGTGACCACCGAGCTCGTGGCCAACGATGCGGCGGCGTGGTCGGAGCAGCTGTGGTCGACGTTCGACTGGGACACCGGGTGGATCGTGCTGCTCCCCGGCAGCCCGCTCGTGCTGTCGACCTTCTTCGCGGGCGGGACGCCCGAAGAGGGCGGACTGAACTTCATGTTCGTCGACAACGAGGAGTACAACACCCTCGTGAGCGAGGCCTCGAGCGCGACTCCGGAGGACACCTGCGGCCTGTGGCAGCAGGCGGAGACCGAGCTGATCGAGCGCTTCGATGTGTTCCCGCTGGCCGACAACATCCTTCCGACCTACCAGTCGGGGGCGGTGTTCGAGCAGCCGAACGGCATCCAGCCGACCTCGATCCGGATGACGAACTGACATGACGATGACTCCTCCGCTCGCGCCGCCCTCCGAGGGTGTCGGATCCGCCACCGCCGCGATCGCGGCGCGAGCGGAGGGGCGTCGTCGCCTGCACGGCATCTCGCCGCGCACGGCCTTCCTGATCCGACGGATCGGCCGCCTGTTCGTCTCCCTCGCCGTCGTGGTGGTCGCCTCCTTCTTCCTCGTCCATCTCGTGCCAGGCGACCCGGTGCGGGCGGCGCTCGGACCGAGCGCGACGCCCGAGCTGGTGGCGGCCACTCGGGCCCAGCTCGGGCTCGACCAGCCGCTGTTCACGCAGTTCGTGAACTACGTCACGGGGCTCCTGACGGGCGACCTCGGCACCTCGGTGCGGCTGCACCGCCCGGTGGGCGACGTGCTCGCCCAGCGGTTCCCTACCACGCTCCTGCTGGCGGTGCTCGCCTTCGTCATCGCCGTCGTCGGCGCCATCCCGGCCGGGATCGGCGCCGCCGTGCTTGCGCGATCGGGTCGCCGTCGCGGTCTCTCCCTCGCGCTCTCCGGCGTGCTGGGGGTGATCATCGCCGTGCCGAGCTTCCTGCTCGCGGTGGGGCTCATCGCCCTGTTCGCGGTGCAGCTGGGGTGGCTCCCGGCAGCAGGCTGGGGCGCGCCGCGCGACGCGATCCTGCCGGTGATCACGCTGGCTCTCGGTCCGATGGCCTATCTCGTGCGCATCGTGCAGGTCGAGATGCTCGCGGTGCTCGACACCACATATATGACCACGGCACGGGCCAAACGCCTGCCCCGACGCCTCATCTACCTGCGGCACGCTCTGCCGAACACGATCACGGCGTCGCTGACTGTGGGCGGACTGATCCTCGCCGGACTGACGGCGGCGACGGTGCTGGTCGAGACGGTGTTCGCCATCCCCGGCCTCGGCACGGTCATGGTGTCGTCGGTCGGTGCCAAGGACTACCCGATGGTGCAGGGCGTGGTGATCGTGTTCGCCCTCATCGTGCTGGGCGTCAACCTCGTCGTCGACGTGGTCCTCGCCACGATCGACCCCCGATCCTCGATCACGGAGGGCTGAGCGATGGCAGTCAAGAGCAGGGCACTGACGACCACGGGCATCGCGGCGATCAGCGGGGCGGTGATCCTCGTCTTCCTCGCGGCGCTGGGCCCGGTGATCTGGGGCGAGGCGGCCGCGCAGACCTCGGTCGCCGACCGCCTGCTGCCGGCGGGGCCCGGCCATCCGTTCGGAACGGACGAACTGGGCAGGGACATCTTCGCCCGCGTGATGACCGCGACGCGCATCACGCTGCTGCTCACGCTCGGGGCCACCGCCATCTCGCTCGCCGGCGGGGTCGTGTTCGGGCTGCTCGCGAGCATCCTCCCCACCTACCCTCGGCGATGGTTCACGGGGCTCCTCGACATCCTCCTCGCCTTCCCCTGGCTGCTGCTGGTGCTCTTCTTCACCGTCATCTGGGGCGCGACGGCCACCGGCGCGATGCTCGCCATCGGGTTCGCCGGGATCCCGTCGTTCGCGCGGCTCGTCTACAACATGGCGGCCTCCGTCTCGGGGCGCGACTACGTGCGCGCCGCCCGTGTGGTCGGTGTCGGGCCGGTCGGCATCCTGGCCAGGCACGTGCTGCCCAACATCGCCAACCCGTTCTTCGTCAACGCGGCGGCGACGGCCAGTGTGACGCTGCTGTCGTTCGCGGGGCTCTCGTTCCTCGGCCTCGGCGTGCAGGCCCCCGACTACGACTGGGGCCGCATGCTGCAGGAGGGCATCCTGCGCATCTACGTCAATCCGATGGCCGCTCTGGGGCCGGGGACCGCCGTCGTGCTGGCCGGTCTCGTATTCACCCTCGTGAGCGAGGCGGTCGCCGGCGGCGGCGGTGGGGGCGTGCGCGCGGTGGCCGCTCGCGCGGGCGGCGCCGTCGGGCTGGAGCGCGCCCGGTCGAAGACGCCGGCGGGCGCGGCCCCCGCCTCGGCGCCTCCGAGCGACGTCGTCGCCGAGATCGCGGGGCTGAGCGTCGCCTTCCCCACCGCCGACGGCGGCATCGTCGAACGCGTCCACGGCATCGACCTGCGCATCGGCAGAGGAGAGGTGGTCGGCATCGTCGGCGAGTCCGGTTCGGGCAAGTCGCTCACGGCGATGGCGCTCGCGGGGCTCCTCGGCGAGCAGGCCATCGTGACGACCGACCGGCACCGGTTCGACGGCATCGACATGACCGGCCCCCTCTCGCCGGCCGATCGCTCCCGTCTCGGTGTCGAACTGGGGATGGTCTTCCAAGACCCGCTGACATCGCTCAACCCGTCACTGACCATCGGCCGCCAGCTCACCGAGGTCCCCGAGGTGCACCTGCGGATGAAGTCCGCGGACGCCCGCGCCCGCGCCGTCGACGCGCTCCGCTCGGTCGGCATCGCCGACGCCGGTGCGCGCCTCACGCAGTACCCGCACGAGTTCTCCGGAGGGATGCGGCAGCGCGCGATGATCGGCATGGCGCTGACCGGCAAGCCGAAGCTCATCATCGCCGACGAGCCGACGACCGCGCTCGATGTCACCGTGCAGCGGCAGGTGATGGGTGTGCTGCGGCGCGCGCAGGACGCGACGGGGGCCGCCATCGTGTTCATCTCGCACGACATCGCCCTGGTCTCGGCGTTCTGCGATCGGGTCGTCGTCATGAAGGACGGCCGGATCGTCGAAGAGCTCTCTGCCGCCCGCATCCGAGAAGACGCGCGGCACCCCTATTCGAAGGCACTCATCGCATGCCTGCCCGATATGACCAGCGACCGCACGGCGCCGCTCCCGGTGATCCCCGCCGAGCTCGCGCCGGAGGCGATCCGGGAGGAGACGACGGCATGAACGCCCTGGAGATCCAGAACCTGAGCGTGCGCTACGGCCGCACCCTCGTCGTCGACGACGTGAGCATCGCCGTGCCCAAGGGCGGCGTCGTCGGGCTCGTGGGCGAATCGGGCTCCGGCAAGAGCACCGTGGCCGCCGCCGCCGTGGGACTCGTGCGACCCGAGGGCGGCCGCATCCTGATCGACGGCGTCGACACGGCGGGCTCGAGCGCGGCGGCGCGGCGCGCGCGCCAGCGGATGCAGCTGGTGTTCCAGGATCCGTTCTCCGCGCTGGACCCGCTGATGACGGTCGGCGACTCCATCGCCGAGGCGCTGCGCGCCACCGGCCGGCGGTGGAGCAGAGCAGAGCGCGTCGAGCGGGTGCGGGGGCTGCTGCGGCAGGTGCACCTGGATCCCGATCGCGCAGGAGAGCGCCCGGCCGCGTTCTCGGGAGGGCAGCGGCAGCGGATCACGATCGCGCGGGCGCTCGCCGGCGAGCCCTCTGTGCTGATCGCCGACGAGGTGACCAGCGCGCTGGACGTGTCGGTGCAGGGTGCCACCCTCAACCTGCTGCGGGAGCTGCAGGGGGAGCTCGGGCTCTCGATGCTCTTCATCTCGCACAACCTCGCCGTCGTGAGGTACATCAGCGACGAGGTCTCGGTGATGCGCCGCGGGCGCATCGTGGAGTCGGGGCCGACCGCCGACGTGCTGGCCGCGCCCGCCGACGACTACACCCGGCAGCTGCTGACGGCCGTCCCCGTGCTGGGGGAGCGCATGCAGCTGTGAACGCCGACGACATGCAGGAGGGGCCCGCAGGCGCGGGCCCCTCCTGTGTCTTCCGGTGTCTCAGGAGGCGGGGACCCGCTCCGACGTGACGGCCTCGACATCAGCGGCCGCCGGGGGGCGGCGCAGCGTCTCGGGCAGCGTCATGATGCCGATCAGGCCGATCACGCTCAGCACCAGCAGGAAGCCGCCGACCAGCCACGGGCCGTTCCCGGCGGCGACCAGCGCCGTCGCGATGAGCGGGGTGGTTCCTCCGACGAGTGCGACCGGGATCTCACGCGAGATCGCGATGCCGCTCCAGCGCATGGCGGTCGGGAACAGCTCTGCGAGCATCGCGGCCGACACGCCGATCGTCGCACCCTGCACGACGACCATCCCGAGCACGATCGCCAGGACGATGAGCAGGATGTTCTGAGTCTGGAACAGCAGGAACATCGGGAAGGCGAAGGCGATCGCGAACACCGCCGCGCCGATGAGCACCGGCTTGCGGCCGACCCGGTCTGCGAGACGGCCGAACAGCAGAGTCGCGGGGATCGTCAGCAGCTGGGCGATCAGCAGGCCCACGAGCACCGGCGTCGATTCGACGGCGAGCGTGCCCGTCACATACGAGAGCGAGAACGTGCCGACCATGTACGACCACGGCAGCGCGAACGCGAAGATCGCCATGCCCGACAGCAGGAACCGCCAGTGCTCGCGCACCGCGATGACCAGCGGCGCGCGGCGCACCTCGCCCTCCCTGTCGATCGCCTCGAACGCCGCCGTCTCCTTCACCCGCAGCCGGAAATAGAGCGCGAAGGCGACGATGACGATACTGGCGATGAACGGGATGCGCCATCCCCATGCCAGGAACAGCTCCTGTGGCAGCATGCTCACCAGGGCGAAGGCGGTCGTCGCCAGCGCCATGCCGAGGTAGACGGCGGCGCCGGGGAAGCCGGCCGTGAAGGCACGGTGCTCGTCAGCAGACGACTCGCTGGCCATCGTCATCGCACCGGCGAACTCGGCGCCGGCGCCCGCGCCCTGGAAGATGCGCAGCACGATGAGGGCGATCGGCGCCCAGACCCCGATCGTCTCGGCGGTCGGCAGCAGTCCGATCAGCGTCGTGGCGGTGCCCATCATGAGCAGGGTCACCAGGAGCGTCGCCTTGCGGCCGACCCTGTCGCCGAAGTGCGCGAAGATCAGACCGCCGATGGGGCGCGCGCCGAACCCGACGGCGAAGGTCGCGAACGACCCGAGCACGCCGGCGAGCTGACCCGCCCCCGGGAAGAACAGCGGAGCGAACACGAGCGCGGCGGCGAGGCCGTAGAGCGTGAAGTCGTACCACTCGATCACCGTTCCGACGGAGCTGCCGATGATGGCTCGGCGGCGCTGCGCGCGGGAGTCGAGCCCGAGCTGGTCGATATCTGACTGATGTGCCATGACACTCCTTTGTGACATCGGTTGCGCGGGGCGTCGGTGCCGACCGCGATTTGGTTACGTAACCATTTGTGGTTGCGTAACCACCATACGCGCATCGCCGAACGATGGCGAGACCCTTTTCCGCGGATGCGGTCGGTTCACCCCGCCGCGAGAGCGCGGGTCGTCGCCCGCTCGACCAGTTCGCACGGGAGCACGACGTGAACGGCATCGCCGTCGGGGTCGGCGAACCGGTCGAGCAGCATCCGCACGGCGCCGAGGGCCATGTCACGGATCGGCTGACGCACGGTGGTCAGGCGGAACGACTCCCACGCGGAGGCGCGCACGTCGTCGAAGCCGAGGATGGAGACCTCGCCCGGCACCTCGATGCCCAGGCCCGTCGCCGCGTTGAGGGCGGCGAACGCCATCAGATCGTTGTGGCAGAACAGCGCCGTCGGGCGATCGGGGAGCGAGAGCAGTGCGTGCGCGGCGGTGTAGGCGCGCTCGTAGGTGAGGTCGGCGCCCTGCACGAGATCGTCGTCGAGCCGCACATCGCGCGCGGCGAACTCCTCGAGGAACCCTCGGTGGCGATCGCGCACCGATCCCGCGTCGAGCGGGCCGGTGACGACCCCGATGCGGCGGTGCCCGAGGTCGAGGAGGTGGCGGGCCGCCAGCCGACCGCCCTCGGAGTTGTCGGGGGTGAGGGAGTCGACGCGGGCCTCGAAGTCGGGGCCCATCGTCACCATCGGCACGCCGAGCGACAGGATGGGCGACATCTCCTCCGAGGGGAGCAGCGTCGTGGTGACGATGACGCCGTCGACGCTGGTCTCCCACAGCGTCGACGCCAGGTTCTCGGCGCCGCCCGCCCGATCGCTGACGATGAGGGTGCGGTAGCCGGCGGCGGCCAGCTCCGCGCTGATCGTGTTGAGCAGCTCGGCGTAGTAGCTGTTGGTGAGCTCGCCGAGCACGACGCCGATCGTGTTGGTGCGGCTGGTGACGAGGCTCCTCGCGCTGAGATTGGGTCGGTAGCGCAGTCCGTCGATCGCGGTCAGCACGCGTTCGCGCATCTTGTCGGAGACGGCGGGATGCCCGTTGAGCACGCGCGAGACGGTCGTCTGCGAGACGCCGGCCGCCTTGGCGACGTCGATGCTGGTCACTCCGTGCGGCCTCGGGCTCATCGGGCTCTCCTTCGCGTGGTCCCCGCGTCGATGGTTGCGTATTCGAGGTGTCGCCGTCCACTCGGACGTGCAGCGGCATCCGGTTGACAATCCCCGATGAATACGTAACCATTTCGTGTCAGGACTCGAATCGAGACGCGAGTGGCAATGGAGGCACGATGACGACGCATCACATGACGGCCCGGGGACGGCGACCGTGACGGGCCCGCTCGACGGTGTGCTCGTCGCCGATTTCTCGCAGCTGCTGCAGGGGCCCTTCGCCACCCAGGCGATGGCAGACCTCGGTGCCCGCATCATCAAGGTGGAGCCCCTGGGCGGCGACTGGACCCGCTCCTACGCCATGCTCAACGCCTACCCCGGCGGCGAGTCGGTCAGCTTCCTCGCGTTCAACCGCAACAAGGAGTCGATCGCGCTCGACCTGAAGTCGCCGGAGGGGCTGGAGCTCGCCCGCAGCATCATCCGCCGCGCCGACGTGGTCGTCGAGAACTTCCGCCCAGGGGTGATGGACCGGCTGGGGATCGGCTACGAGGCGTCGCGAGTCGACAACCCAGGGCTCGTCTACGTCGCCTCCTCGGGCTTCGGCGTCGACGGTCCGTACGCGACGCGGCCAGGACAGGACCTGCTGGCCCAGTCGGTGGCCGGGCTCCCCATGCTGCAGGGCAACGCCGAGGATCCCCCCGTCGCGGTCGGAGTCAGCGCGGCCGACGTGGCGGCGAGCTTCCACATCATCTACGGCACCCTCGCCGCGCTGATCGAGCGCGGCAGGACCGGCATCGGCCAGCGCGTGGACGTGTCGCTGCTCAACAGCGTCATCGCCTTCCAGACGCAGGAGTTCGTCGCGACGATCAGCAGCGCCGAGAAGCCCCAGCGTCCGGCGGCCGGCGCGGGCAACGCCTTCACGGGTGCGCCCTACGGCATCTACCGCGCACGCAACGGCTACATCGCCATCGCGATGAATCCGCTGAAGCTCCTCGCGGGAATCCTGCAGATCCCCGAGCTGATGGACGAGGAGTCCAAGAACGTCATGGAGGGGCGCGATCTCGTCAAGCCGCTCCTCGACGCCAAGATCGCGCTGTGGGACCGCGACGAGCTGCTCGACGAGCTGCTCGGTCACGATGTGTGGTGCGCGCCGGTGAACGAGTTCGCCGACGTGCCGAACGACCCCCAGGTGGTGCACAACCGGATGTTCCGCACGGTCGAGCATCCGACCGCGGGGGAGGTGACGCTCGTGGCCCCGCCGATCCGATTCTCCAACCAGTCCGTCGAGCGCTTCGAGGCGCCGCCGCTGCTGGGTGCGCACACGCGACGCATCGCCGAGGAGTTCGGCGGGCTCGATGCCGAGCAGATCGACGCGCTCATCGAGAGGAAGGTGTTCCGTGGCTGACACGACGCAGGGAGCAGACGCCGAGGTCGTCCTCACCCGCACCGAGGGGCGCACCAGGATCATCACGATCAATCGACCCGAGGTGCGCAATGCGATCGACTCGCGCGTCGCGCGGGCGCTCGCCGACGCCGTGATCGCCGCCGACGACGACCCCGAGATCTGGACGGTCGTACTCACCGGAGCGGGCGACCGCGCCTTCAGCGCGGGAGCCGACCTCAAGGCCGTGTTCGCCGGCGAGGTCGTGCACGATCCGGATCGGGAGCACCTCGGGTTCGCGGGGTTCGTCCGCCTCGACATCGCCAAGCCCGTCATCGCCGCGGTGGACGGCTTCGCCCTGGGCGGCGGGTTCGAGATCGTGCTGCACTGCGATCTCGCCGTCGCCTCTCAGAGCGCGACCTTCGGCTTTCCCGAGGCGCGGGTGGGCAAGATGGCCGCTGCCGGCGGCGCATTCCGCATCGGCCGACAGATCCCGCCCAAGCTCGCCGCGGAGATGCTCTACACCGGAGCCGCGATCCCGGCGTCTCGCGCTCTCGAGCTGGGCCTGGTCAACCGGGTCGTCGCCGACGGCCACGCGCTCGAGGCGGCCCTCGCCCTCGCCGACGAGATCAACGCCAACTCGCCGTTGTCGGTGCGGGCGAGCAAGCGCACGCTCCTGGGGATCGACCACGGCGACGCCGAGCGCGACAGCGCCGATTGGGACCGCATCCGCGAAGAAGACGCGACGCTGCTGCGCTCGCACGATGCACAAGAGGGAGTGCGCGCCTTCGTCGAGAAGCGCGCCCCCCGCTGGACAGGAAGGTAGGGCATGACCATGTCGATCGAATCCGCGACGGCGGCACCCACCCGAGAAGAGCTCGCCGCGCAGGTGCGCCGCACGGTGCTGCTCGAGGCCGAGATCGCCGGCAGCGGCCATTACGGCCCGAGCCTCTCGTGCACCGACCTGCTGGTCGCCCTCTACACCGACCTGCTGCGCGTCGACCCCGCCGACCCCGATGCGGCCTGGCGAGACCGCCTCGTGCTCAGCAAGGGGCACGCCTGCTCGGCGCTGTACGCCGTGCTCGCGCAGCGGGGCTTCTTCGCCGCCGATCTGCTGCGCACCTACACCCGCCTCGGAACGGCGTTCGGAGACCACCCCGACATGAAGAAGGTGCCGGGGGTCGACTTCTCGGCGGGCGCCCTGGGCCACGGCCTCTCGGTCGCGGTCGGCATGGCGCTGCACGCCCGCCTCCGCGCAGACGGGGCGCGGACGGTCGCCATCCTCGGCGACGGCGAGCTCAACGAGGGTCAGATCTGGGAAGCGGCCGGCTTCGCCGGCGCGAACCGACTGTCGGGCCTGGTCGCGATCGTCGACGTGAACACCGTGTGCGTCGACGGCACGACGCGCGAGGTTCTCGACTACGAGCCGCTCGGCGACAAGTGGGCGGCCTTCGGCTGGGAGGTCGAGCGCATCGACGGGCACGACTTCGACGCGATCGACGGCGCCCTCGGCCGCTTCGCGCAGCGGCACTCCGACGGCGGGCGTCCCACCGTGATCCTCGCCGACACGGTGGCGGGCAAGGGCGTCCCGCCCATCGAGGGCATGGCCGAATGGCACATCGGATATCTCGGCGGCGCGGACCTGGATGCCGCACTCCTGACCGTCGCGTCGACCGGAGGCAACTGAGATGACACTGCTGCGACAGCCCACGATCCTGCAGGATCCCGTCTCCTTCGATCACGAGGGCAAGGCCGGGTATCCGTCGCGCTCGATCGGGACGATCCTCGCCGACCTCGCCGACGACGACCCGCGCATCATGGCAGGAAGCGCCGACCTGACGTGGTCGACGTTCCTCGCCGACTTCGCAGAGCGCCACCCCGACCGCTTCGTGCAGGCCGGCATCGCGGAGCGCAACATGCTCGGCATCGCCGCGGGACTCGCCTCGTGCGGCGCGCTGCCGTACGTGTCGACCTTCTCGGCCTTCGCGAGCCTGCAGAGCCTCGACGTCATCCGCAACGACGCCGCCTACACGAACCTGCCGGTGCGCATCATCGGCACCCACACCGGGGTGTCGATGGGCTACTTCGGCTCGTCGCATCACGCGATCGAAGACATCGGCGCGCTGAGGTCGATCCCGAACCTCACGGTGCTCTCCCCGGCCGATCACACCGCCACCGAGGCGCTCGTGCGGGCCACGGTCGATGCGAGCGGACCGGTCTACCTCCGCCTCGGTCGAGGGGCGAGCGGGCCCGACGTCTACGAGTCGCAGGGCGAGGTCGTCTTCGGCGAGGCGGCGACGGTGCGCAGGGGCTCGGGGGTGCTCGTGGTCGCAACGGGCATCACCGTGCACGCCGCGCGCGATGCGGCCGATGCGCTGCGCGCCGCGCACATCGCGGAGCCGACGGTGGTCGACGTGCACACGATCCGCCCGTTCCCGGCCGAGCAGATCGCCGCGCTCGCCGCCGCGCACGAGGTCGTCGTGGTGGTCGAAGACCACATGGTCGACGGCGGACTCGGCACGAGCGTCATCACGGCGCTCTCCGAGCACGGCGTCGCCGTTCCGGTGCATCGCCACGGTCTGCGCGACTTCGCGATCTTCGGGCCGCCCACCCACCTCTACCGCTACTACGGACTGGATGCTGCCGGCATCGCCGTCGTCGTCGAGCGCGCCGCGCAGCATCCGTCTGCCGGACCGCGGGTTCCGCTGTGGGGCGAGGCGGACATGCGGCGGGAGCTCGAAGCGCAGCAGGAGGCCGACCGCGTGCGAAAGCCTGAGGTCGTCTTTGAGTGAGGCGAGCGGCCGTGGCCCGGTGATGCGCCGCCTGCGCATCACCGCGCCGGGGCGAGCCGAGATCGAATCGGTGCCGTCGCCCTCGCCCTCGCCGGGCGAGGCGATCGTGCGCGTCGAGTCGTGCGGGCTGTGCGGGTCGGACGCGAGCATGTTCACCGGCAAGCACCCGGTGATCACGCCGCCGCTGGTCCCTGGGCACGAGATCGTCGGATCGGTCGTGGCCGAGGGTGGCGGTGCGGAGGGGCTGCTCGGCAGACGGGTGGCCGTCCTGCCGCAGATCGGATGCGGCGAATGCACGGCGTGCACCGCGGGCCACCCGCGGCTGTGCGACCGGATGCGCCTGATCGGAGGACAGATCGACGGCGGCGCCGCCGAAGAGGTGCGTGTTCCCACGACCTCGCTCGTGGCCATCCCCGACGCCGTCTCTTCGACGGTGGCGCCCATCGTCGAACCCCTCGCGGTGGCCTACCACGCCGTCGGGCGTGCCGGGCGCCTGGACGGCGCCCACGTGCTCGTCGTGGGGGGTGGGCCGATCGGACTGCTCGTCGCCCTGACCGCCCGCGCCCGCGGGGCCGCGGACGTCACCCTCATCGAACCGGTTCCCGCGCGCCAGCAGGTCGTGTCGCACTTCGGCGTTCGGGTGGCCGCCGCCATCCCGAGCGCGCCGCACGACGTCGTCTTCGACTGCGTGGGGGGCGCGGTCGGCCCGTCGCTGCTGGCGACGGTGGTGGCGGGCGGCACCCTCGTGCTCGTGGGCGTGGCGGCACCCGAGCTCGCGTTCGGGGGGATGCTGCTGCAGCGGCAGGAGCGGACGATCACCGGCTCGCACATGTACACCCACGAGGACTTCGCGGCCGCGCTGGGGCTTCTCGCCGACGGGCTGCTGCCAGACGACGACGCCTCGCTCGCGCTGCTGTTCGACCGCCGACCGCTGGCAGAGGGAGCCCAGGCCCTCGCCGACCTGGTCGACCGCCGCTCGGTGAGCCTGAAGATCCTGCTCATCCCCTGACCGCGCCGGCGGCGACCGCTCACATGACGCGGTCGAGATTGTGGTTGCGGCGCAGATCGAGAAAGCGGGTCAGCTCGCCCACCAGCGCCTCGATCTCGTCTCGCCGGGGGTTCGTGGGACTCCAGGCGGCGTTGACGGGCACCAGGAGCGGCCCCGCGGGGCCGATGACCGGGATGGCCACGGTGCCGCGGAGCGCGTCGTCGGTCAACAGTGCGATGCCGCGCCCCGCCGCCGCCATCGCCGCGCCGATGGCGGGGTGGCGCACGACCTGGCTGAACTCGAACGGGCGATCCAGGCTCGACAGGGCGTCGTCGACGATGCGTCGGGCGGCGTTGTTCGGCGTGAGCACGATCAGCGGCTCGTCGAGGAGCTCTTCGATCGCGACGAATCCGCGGCCCGCCAGGGAGTGGCTGCGGGGAACGTGGGCGCGCACGACGCCGTCGCTGAGCTTGCTGTGCCGCCACATCGGGGGCGGAGTCCTGGTCGACAGCGCGAGATCGGCCCCTCGGGCCTGTGCGATGTCGAAGACGCGGAAGGGGTCGGCGGGCTCGCAGTCGAGAGTCGGGCCGCCCTCGCCGCGCGAGACCAGGAACGGCACGATGCCGGAGTCGATCGTGGCAGGGGGTGCGATGACGTGCAGTGCCGCCACGGTCTGGGTGCCCTCCTGCTTGGTGCGGCCGATGATGTTCTCGGCGAGGCTCAGCAGGTCTGTTACGCGCTCGTAAAATCTGCTGCCCGCCGTCGTCGTGCGCAGGCCCCCGGAGCCGCGCACGAACAGGGCCACGCCGAGGTCCCTCTCGAGACCGGCGATCTGTCTGCTCATCGCCGGCTGCGTGATGCTGGCACGTCTGGCGCCCGCCGAGATCGAACCCTCCTCGACGACGGCGACGAACGAGGCGAAAACGCGAAGGTCCATCATGCACACAGAACATACATGACGTACCAAATTGCATTTGCCACATATGCGCGTGTGCCCCACTGTGAAGGGACGGCGAACGCCGCGACACAGCGCACTTCACAGAACGGCAGGCATGGAGCTCGACGCCCTCATCGAAAACGGCAGGATCTGGACGGGTGACCCCCGACGGCCCTGGGCGACGCGGCTCGGCGTGTTCGCGGGGCGCGTCGTGGGCATCGACGAGCAGCTCGACGGCGTGACCGCCGCGCGCCGGATGGATCTGGGGGGCGCGCCCGCGGTGCCCGGCTTCCACGACGCGCATCTGCACTTCAGCCTCTACGGCCACCGCCTGCTGCAGGTCGACGTGTCGGCCGCGGCCTGCGCAGACCTCGACGCGCTGTACTCCGCGGTCGCCGCCGCCGTCGCCGATGCGACGCCGGGGGAGTGGATCCTCGGAGCCGGGTACGACCAGAACAAGATCGGCGCGCATCCGACGCGGCGCATGCTCGACGCCGTCGCCCCGCACAATCCGGTCTACCTCGAGCACACCTCCGGTCACATGGGCGTGGCCAACTCGGCGGCCTTCGCCGTCGGCGGATTCGATCTGCGCTCGATGCCGGCGGTCGACGGGGGCCTCGTCGAACTCGACGCCGAGGGGCTTCCCACGGGCCTCCTGCAGGAGCGTGCGCAGGAGCTCGTGAGCGAGCTCTTCCTTCCCGTTCCGCTGGCCAGGCACCGCCGAGGCTCGGTGCTCGCCTCCCGAGATCTGGTGCGGCTGGGCATCACGAGCATCACCGAGCCCGGCATCGGCGTGCCCGGCCAGATCGGCCGCACGCCGATCGAGATCAGGGCCTATCAAGACGGCATCGACGCGGGAGACATCCGTGTGCGGCTGTCGGTGATGCCCTATGTGCGCGCGCTGCACGACCTCGGCGACATCGGCGGCGGCGACACCGGCTGGGGGCTCGATCTCGGCATCCGCAGCGGATTCGGAGACGACCGCCTGCGCATCAGCGGTGTCAAGGTGCTCAGCGACGGCTCGCTGATCGGGCGCACGGCGGCCGTGTGCTGCGACTTCCACGACTCGCCCGGAAACACGGGCCTGCTCATCCAGGATGAGCGGGAGCTCGGCGAGCTCATCATCGCGGCGCACCGCAACGGCTGGCAGGTCGCGACGCACGCCATCGGCGACAGGGCGCTGGATGTCGTGATGGACGCCGTCGACGAAGCACAGCGCCTCTTCCCCCGCCATGACCCGAGGCACCGCATCGAGCACTGCGGCATCTCGCGGCCCGACCAGCTCGACCGGGTCGCCGCGCTCGGGCTGATCCCCGACCCGCAGGGCACCTTCCTCTCCGAGACCGGAGACGGCCTGCTCGCCGCCGTCGGCGAGGACCGTGCGGATCTGCTCTACCGCATGGCCAGCTGGCTCGAGCGCGGCATCGAGCTGCCGGGCTCGACGGATGCGCCGATCGTGGGCGCCGACCCCATCGCGAGCATCTCGGCGATGGTCAACCGGCGCACGGAGCAGGGCCGGCCCATCGGCCCCGCCGAGGCGATCACCCCGCTCCAGGCGCTGCGGGCCTACACCTACGGCTCGGCCTACGCGGCACGGGAGGAGCGGATGAAGGGGACCATCGCCCGGGGGATGCTCGCCGACCTCGCGGTGCTCAGCGACGACCTTCTCGCCGTCTCGCCCGAGCGCATCGGCGAGGTGACGGTGGGCGCCACCATCATCGGCGGCCACCTCGTGCACGACACCGGAGCGGTGCGGGTCGCATGAACGCCGCAGGCAGCAAGGAGAACGACATGGCCATCGAGCTGACCGTGCACAACGTCATCGACGGGAAGCTGAGCCCATCGCGCGGCGAGCGGCTGGCGCTCGTCGACCCGGCGACGGGCACCCAGGTGGGAACGGCGCCCGAGAGCACGCCCGCCGAGGTCGACGAGGCGTTCGCCGCCGCCCGCCGCGCCTTCGCCGGCTGGAGCCGCACCACGCCGCAGCAGCGCGCCACGGCGCTTCTCGCCCTCGCCGATCTGATCGACGAGCACGTCGATGAGATCACCGAGCTCGAGGTGCGTCTGACCGGCAAGCGCCACGAGTTCACGGGGCCGCTGGAGGTGAGCAAGGGCGCTGACATCATCCGCTTCTTCGCGGGTGCCGCGCGGGTCACCGTGGGACTCGCGCAGACCGAGTACACCGAGGGCTACACCAGCTCGATCCGCCGCGAGCCCGTCGGCGTGATCGCACAGGTCACACCCTGGAACTACCCGTTCATGATGGCGATCTGGAAGATCGCCCCGGCTCTGGCCGCGGGCAACACCGTTGTGCTCAAGCCGGCCGAGACCACACCGGCGACGACCGTGCTGCTGGCCCGACTCGCCGCCGACGTGCTCCCCGCCGGAGTGCTCAACGTCGTGTGCGGGGCGCGCGAGGTGGGCTCGCGGATGTCGACGCATCCCGAGGCCGACATGGTCGCCATCACCGGCAGCACACGCGCCGGCTCGCAGGTGATGGCGGCCGCGGCCGCAGACCTGAAGCGGGTGCACCTCGAACTCGGCGGCAAGGCGCCGTGTCTCGTCTTCGCGGATGCCGACCTCGCCGCCGCGGCCGCCGGCATCGCCTCCGCGGCGTTCTTCAACGCGGGCCAGGACTGCACGGCGGCGACGCGCGTGATCGTCCACGCCGACGTCGCGGAGGAGCTCACCGAGCGGCTCGTCGCGCAGGCCCACGCGCTGCCCACGGGGGCGCCCGCCGACGAGGCCTTCTTCGGTCCGGTGAACAGCGACGCGCAGTTCGGCCGCATCCGCGGGGTGCTCGAGCGGCTCCCCGCCCACGTGACGGTGCGCACCGGCGGCGTTCTGGAGGGCGCCGGATTCTTCGTCGCGCCGACCATCGTCACCGGCGTGCGACAGGACGACGAGGTCGTGCAGACCGAGATCTTCGGTCCCGTGCTCACGGTGCAGACCTTCCAGACCGAGGACGAGGCGCTGGCGCTGGCCAACGGCGTGGATCTCGCGCTCGCCTCGAGCGTGTGGACGCGCGATCACGGACGCGCCACGCGGCTCAGCGTCGGGCTCGACTTCGGCACCGTGTGGATCAACTGCCACCAGATCATCGCGACCGAGACTCCGCACGGCGGCTTCAAGCACTCGGGCTTCGGCAAGGACCTCAGCTACTTCGGGCTCGAGGACTACACCCGCATCAAGCACGTCACCAGTGCGCACATCTGAGACCGGGAGCAGCGAGATGAGCATCGAATCCACCGCCGTGCTGTTCGACGGCCCCGGGACCGAGCCGTACTTCGGCACGGTGACGGTCCGCGAGCCCCGCGGCAGCGAAGTGCTGCTGCGCATGACCGCTGCCGGCGTGTGCCACTCGGATCTGCACGTCGTCAACGGCGACTGGCCGTACGACCACCGTCTCGCACTCGGTCACGAGGGCACCGGTGTCGTGGCGCAGGTCGGCCCCGACGTCACCGACCTCGAGGTCGGCGACCACGTGCTGCTCAGCTGGTTCGCCACGTGCGGCGGCTGCCCCGCCTGCATCGAGGGGGAGACCTGGCTGTGCAGCCGCAGCAGCACCGTCGTCAACGGCGCCCCCGACGGGCAGACGCCGCTGACCGCCCCGGACGGCCGTGACGTGCGGCCGTACCTGGGCGTCGGCACCTTCTCGGAGTACGTGCTGGCCGGTCGGCGGTCGGTCGTGAAGATCCCCGCCGACTTCCCCGCCGACGTCGCCGCCCTGATCGGCTGCTCGATCCTCACCGGGTACGGCGCGGTCGTCAATACGGCGGCGATGCCGATCGGGCAGCGGGCGCTCGTGGCCGGGTGCGGTGGGGTCGGCCAGGCGATCCTGATGAGCCTCGGCCTCGTGCACGCCGAGACGATCATCGCTGTCGACGTCAGCGAGACCCAGCTCGACCTGGCTCTGGATCTGGGGGCGACGCACGCGCTCGACGCGAACGACCCCGACCTCGTCGAGCGGGTGCAGGAGATCTCCGGCGGCGGGGTCGACTACGCCTTCGATGCGATCGGGCGCCCAGGCACGGCGGCGCTGCTGCCGTCGCTCGTGCGTCAGGGCGGGGCATCCGTGCTCGTCGGGATGCCGCGCCGCGACGCGACCGCGCCCATCCCCACCTGGCCGATCGTCGCGATGAACCAGCGCATCCTCGGGTGCAACTACGGCTCGTCCAACATCCAGATCGACTTCCCGCGCATCGTCGGGCTGTACCGCTCCGGCCGGCTCGACCTCGACCGGCTCGTCGGTCGCCGCATTCCGCACTCCCGGACCGTTCAGGCCCTCTTCGACCTGCCGACCCACACCGGCGGTCGCACGGTCGTCGACTTCTCCGCCTGACCCGCACCTCCTCCCGAATGCACCATCACACCGCAGTACCCGACGAAAGGAAGCACCACATGCGAACCATCCCGATCCGCGGCGCAGCGGTCGTCGCCGCCGCCGTGGCCACGGCCCTGATGCTGGGCGGCTGCTCCGGCACCACCGCGAACGAACCCGATGCTGCCTCGACCACCGGCGAGTCGAAGGGCGCGCTGGCCATGAGCTTCGGCGGCCTCGACGTGCCGATCTGGAACGACGAGCTCGTCTACATGAAGGAGCTGGTCGAAGAGGCCGGCTACGAGTTCCTCAGCGACGACCCGCAGTGGGACGTGCAGAAGCAGATCGCCGACTGGCAGGCCTGGATCCAGCGCGGCGACGTCAAGGCGATCATGGGCTTCCCCGTGCAGGCCGACGCCATCATCCCGGTGACCGCGGAGGCGATCGCGGCCGGCATCCCGGTCGTCGGCTACGCCAACACGTGGGAGGGCACGACCGGAAGCCTCTCGTCGGACTATCACGCCGACGGCTACACCCTCGGCCAGGCCGCCGCCGAGTGGATCAACGAGAACATGGCCGGTGAGACCGACGTTCCCGTCGTGATCATGGGCGAGCAGGTCTCCGACCGCAACCGCGGCATCGTCGAGGGGATGCGCGACGCGCTCAACGAGCTCGTCGACGGGGGCGTCTCGCTCGCCGAGATCGACGCGCAGACGCGCGACGAGGGCTACTCGACCGCGCAGAGCCAGATGGTCGCCGAGCCCGACACCAAGGTCTGGCTCAGCCCGACCGACGGTGTGCTGCTGGGCGCCTATCAGGCCGTGATGGACTCGGGTGTCGCCGCCGACGACCCCGCGTACGCCTTCGGGGCTCTCGACGCCACCGATGAGACGCTGGATGTCATCAAGCTCCCCGACACCGTGTGGCGGTTCGGCTACGCGATCACCGCGAGGGAGATCGCCGAGGCCAACGTCACGCTGCTGCTGCAGGCCGCCAATGGCGAGACCGTCGACGACATCGTGCTGACGTACAACCCCGTCGACGCATCGAACGCGGACGACTTCTACAGCGAGTGACCCCCGCCCGCCCGTCGCCTCACCCGCGACGGGCGGGCACCCTCCCGAAAGGACCGCCATGACTGCACCCGAACGGCTCGGATTCGCCGGGCTGTCCGTGCGCTTCGGTTCCACGATCGCTCTCGACGGCATCGATCTGTCGCTGCAGCCAGGAGAGATCCTGGGCCTGCTCGGCCACAACGGCGCCGGCAAGTCGACCCTGCTCAATGTCGCGACCGGAGCCGTGCCGGCAAGCGCCGGGCGCATGAGCCTCGACGGCGAAGAGCTGCCGCAGCGGATCACGCCGGGGCAGGTGGCGGCCAGGGGCATCGCCGTCATCCACCAGGAGCCGGCGCTCGCTCCCAACCTCTCGGTGCTCGACAACCTCTTCCTCTCCAGCGGCACGCCCGACACGCGCCGGCGGCGGCGCGCGCGGGCGCGGGAGGTGCTCGACGCGATCGGGGCCGGTGGGCTCGACCTCGACGTGCCCGTAGGGACGCTGCCCCTGGGGCGTCGGCAGATCGTCGACCTCGCGCGAGCACAGCTCCGCGGCGACCTGAAGGTGCTCCTGCTCGACGAGCCGACCGCCGCCCTCGGCGAGCACGAGACGCGCGTGCTCCACCGGCTCATCCGCGAGCTCGCCGCGCGCGGCACGGCGATCGTCTACGTGTCGCACCGCCTCCCCGACATCCTCGATGTGTGCCGGCGGATCGTGGTGCTGCAGGGCGGTCGCATGGTCATGGACCGCCCGGCCGTCGAACTGACCGCACGCGACCTGTCGCACGCACTGGCGCCCCAGGTCGACCTCGACGCCGGGTGGCACTCCACCGCCGCCGGGCCGGGGCTCGTGCTCTCGGGGCAGGTCGACCTCGACTGCCGTGCCGGCGAGATCGTCGGCCTCTACGGCATCGCCGCAGGCCCGCAGTTCGGCATCCTGGAGCGCCTCTTCGGGCTGCAGCCGGCGGATGCCCCCGCGTTCACGGCCACGATGGCGGGTGCCCCGATCTCGTTCGGCTCGCCGTCGGCCGCGATCGCGCGCAACGTGCAGTACGTGCCGGCAGATCGCGAGCGCGACGGCCTCGTCGCGGGCATGAGCGCCGTCGACAACGTGTATCTGCCGTGGCGCGGACGCGCGAAGGGCCTCGGGCGCCGCGCCGTCGCGACCGGGTATGCGCAGGCCCGCGACGCGTACAACATCCTCGGCCCCGGTGCGGATGCGGCGATCGCCGCCTTCAGCGGCGGCAACCGCCAGAAGCACCTGCTCGCCCGCTGGACGCTCCCCCAGCGCCCCGATCTGCTGCTGCTCGCGCAGCCCACGCAGGGGGTGGACGTCGGCGCCAAGGTCGACATCCGCCGGGCGCTGCGCCGGATCGCCGCGGAGGGCACGGCGGTGCTCGTCGCCTCGAGCGAGAGCGACGAGATCGCATCGATGTGCGATCGCGCCTATGTCGTCACACCCGCGGGCGCCGTCGCCGTCGACCGCGACGAGCGCATGGAGGCGAACCTCCTGCGCATCCTTCTCGAATCCACCCCCGACGAAAGTGCCGCATGATGAACCGAGTCCGCCTCGTCCTGGCGCAGAACGGCACGCTGTTCGCGCTGCTCGTGCTGATCGCCGTCTTCGCTGTGCTCAACCCCCGCTTCTTCACGCCGGGCAACGCCAGCACCGTGCTGCTGCAGATCGCCGAGCTCGGCATCGTGGCGATCCCGATGGCCTTCCTCGTGATGACCGGGACGCTCGATCTGTCGATCGGCTCGGTCGCGAGCCTGGGGGCGGTGCTCTCGGCCTACACGATCGCCGGCACCGGCAACGTCATGCTCGGGCTGCTCGTCGCGATCGCGGTCGGCGTCGTGACCGGCAGCATCAACGGGTTCCTGGTGGCCTTCCTCGGGCTGAACCCGCTCGTGGTCACCCTCGGCTTCCTGAGCGTGTGGGGCGGACTCGCACTCCTGCTGACCAACGGCGCCACCGTCACGGGCCTCGGCGAGGCGTTCCGCGCCGTCGGACTGTGGAGACTGGGGCCTGCCAACATCCAGATGATTGTGCTGATCGTCGTGCTGATCGCGGCCTGGTTCGTGCTCAACCGCCGCCCCTTCGGCCGCAATGTGCTCGCGATCGGCGGCAACGCCCGCGCCGCGCGGCTCATGGGCGTCAAGGTGCGCTCGACCCGCTTCGTGCTGTTCGTCGTCGCCGGCGTCGCCGCATCCGTCGTCGGACTGCTGCTGACGGCCAAGTTGCAGTCCGCGCCGCCGACGGTGGGCACCGGCATGGAGATCCAGGCGCTGACCGTCGTGCTCCTGGGCGGAGTGGCGATGGAGGGCGGGTCCGGACGCATCAGCGGCGTCATCGCCGGCCTCCTGTTCGTCGGCGTGCTGCGCAACGGACTCATCATCCTCGGCGTCTCGCAGTTTCTGCAGACGATCCTCATCGGCGCGACGCTGATCGTGGCGATCCTCCTCGACAGCTCGATGCAGCGCCTGCTGCGGGCGAGCTGGAACTCGATGGTGGCGCCGCAGGAGGAGACTGCTGAGGTCGAAGACGAGAAGGTGGCTGCGTGAGCGAACCCACGATGAACGGGTCGGAGGCGGTCGTCCGCACCCTCCGCGACAGCGGCGTGGACGTGTGCTTCGCGAACCCCGGCACCTCCGAGATGCACCTGGTCGACGCGATCGACCGCGTCGAGGGGATGCGGGTGGTGCTGGGACTGTTCGAGGGTGTCGTGACCGGAGCCGCCGACGGCTGGGCGCGCATGACCGGAACGCCTGCGGCCACGCTTCTGCACCTGGGTCCTGGGCTGGGCAACGGCCTGGCGAATCTGCACAACGCGCGCAAGGCCCAGTCGCCCGTCGTCAATCTCGTGGGCAACCACGCGACCGCACACCAGCAGTTCGACGCCCCGCTCACCGCCGACGTGCCCGCGTTCGCGCGGACGGTGTCGCACTGGATCGACGAGCCCACCGCCCCGGGCGACGCCGGTGCGGCGGCCGCGCGCGCCGTGCAGGAGGCGCGGTCTGCGCCCGGCCGGATCGCGACCCTCATCCTGCCCGCCGACGTCGCGTGGGAAGAGGGCGGCAGGCCCGCCGCGCCGCTGCCGGCGGCCGCGCCCTCCACGGTCTCGGACGCCGCGATCGACGCAGCCCTGCGGGCGCTGAGCTCCGGCCGGGCGGGCATGCTGCTGCGCGGCGAGGCCCTGCGCGGCGAGGGCCTGCGCGCGGCAGGGAGGATCGCCGCGGCCACCGGTGCGCGGCTGTTCTGCGACACCTTCGCGCCGCGCCTGGAGCGCGGCGCCGGCCGCGTGGCGGTCGAGAAGATCCCGTACCGCGCCGCACCGGCGATCGAGCTGCTGGGGCAGCTCGACACCCTCATCCTCGTGGGCGCGCCGCCTCCCGTCGCGTTCTTCTCCTACCCGGGGCAGGCCAGCGAGCTCGCCGCCGACGTGCCCACGATCGTGCTCGCCCACCCGCACGAAGACACCGCCGCAGCCCTCGTCGAGGTCGCCTCGCGCTGCGCAGCCGGGGTCGCGCCGCTCGTCGTCGCCCCTTCGGTGCCGCCCGCTCCCGACGACGGTCCGCTCACGGCGGCCGCCGCCATGGCCGTCGTCGCCCGACTGCTGCCCGATCAGGCGATCGTCAGCGAAGAGGCCCTCACGAGTGCCGCGCCGGGCTGGGACGCCCTGGCCGCGGCGGCGCCGCACGACGTGCTGCACCTCACCGGCGGCGCCATCGGCGACGGGCTGCCCCTCGCCGTCGGAGCGGCCGTCGCGTGCCCCGACCGGCGAGTGGTGAGCCTGGAGGGCGACGGCAGCGCGATGTACACGATCCAGGCGCTCTGGACGCAGGCGCGCGAGCGGCTCGACGTGACCACGGTCGTGTTCGCCAACCGGTCGTACGCCGTGCTGGAAGAGGAGCTCGCCGCCGTCGGCGGCGGGTCGGCCGGCCCGAAGGCGCGCTCGACGCTGGACCTCGGCCGACCCGACCTCGACTTCGTCGCCCTCGCGAGCGGGATGGGAGTGCCGGCCGTCCGCGCCGACACCGTCGCCCAGTTCGCCGCGGCGTTCGCCGAGGCGCTCGGCACCCGCGGGCCGTTCGTCATCGAAGCGGTGATCCCCGCCGGGGCGTGAGCGCCGGCATCCGCGCACCAGGAGAGAGCACATGACCCTCGAAGAAGATCTCAGCACGCCGGCGACCGCGCGCAGCCGGTGGCGGGTGAGCGCGCAGGGCGTCGATCTGCGGCGCCCCGCCCTGGCCGAGCGGGCGGTGCGGCTGGAGTGCCTGCCGTCGCCGGTGACCATCGACCTTGCGCGCAGCGCACTGATCGTGATCGACATGCAGAACGACTTCTGCGCCCCCGACGGGTGGCTCGCCGGCTGGGGCATCGACGTCAGCGGCAGCGAGGGGGTCGTGAGCGCACTGCAGCCGCTGCTGCCGGCTGCCCGCGCCGCCGGAGTGCCGGTCGTCTGGGTGAACTGGGGAGCGCGCCTCGACCAGGCGAACCTCCCCGCGGGCGTGCGGCACAGCATGGACCCCTTCGGCGACGGCCGCGGCATCGGCGCCGCCGGCGCGCACGACTCGCGCGCGATGACCCGCGGTGCGTGGGGCGCGCAGCTGGTCGACGGCCTTCACGCCGAGCCCGGTGACATCTGGGTCGACAAGCATCGGCTCAGCGGCTTCTGGGATACGCCGCTCGATTCGATCCTGCGCAATCTGCGCGTCGACACGCTGCTGTTCACCGGGGTCAACTCCGACCAGTGCGTCTTCGCGTCGCTGATCGACGCGGCGGCGCTGGGGTACGACGTCGTCCTGGTCGACCAGGCGTCCGGCACCACGTCGCCCGCCTACTGCCACGACGCCACGCTCTACAACACGCGCCAGTGCTACGGGTTCACGATCGACGCCGCGCAGCTGCTCGCCGGGCTGAGCGCCCAGACCGTCGGCGAGCGCTGAGAGGCCCTGCCGCGGCGACCGGCGCGGCGGACGACCGCACATCAGATCGGGTGCGCGATGGACGTTGCATCCATGGTCGGAGCACGGGATCATCTCCACACTGGCGAGCGGGCCCACAAGACGAACGGAAGAGTGCCGCAGCGATGGAACAGCGTGAAGCGGATGCCGCTGCGAGAACCCCGTTCGCCGCGGATGCGCAGCGGATGCTGGGCGAGCTGGTCGCCGTGCGCCGCGAGCTGCACGGCGCGGTCGAGGTGGGCCTGGACCTGCCGGCCACGCAGCGCATCCTGCTGCGGGCGCTCGACGGCCTCGGGCTGGAGGTCGCGGTCGGCTCGGCACTGTCGTCGGTGACCGCCGTGCTGCGCGGCGGGCGGCCGGGGCCGACCGTGCTGCTGCGGGCCGACATGGACGGTCTGCCGGTGCGCGAGGCGACGGGACTGGAGTTCGCGTCGACGAACGGTGCGATGCACGCCTGCGGGCACGATCTGCATATGGCGGGGCTGGTCGGCGCGGTGCGGCTGCTCGCGGCGCGGCGAGCGGAACTGCCCGGCACCGTGATCTTCATGTTCCAACCGGGCGAAGAGGGCTACGCCGGCGGGCGGACCATGCTCGAGGAGGGCGTGCTCGATGCTGCGGGCGATCGGCCCGTCGCCGCCTTCGCGATCCACGTCGACTGCGTGACGCCGCGCGGACGCGTCGTCACCAGGGAGGGCGCGATGATGGCCAGCGCGAGCGCTCTGCGGATGCGGCTGCTCGCGGCCGGCGGCCACGCGGCGTTCCCGCATCTCGGGACAGACCCGGTGCCGGTTGCGGCCGAACTCATTCTGGCCGTGCAGTCGTTCGCGGCCCGCCGGCTGCCGGCGACCGATCAGGCGGTGATCTCGATCACCCGAGTGAGCAGCGACTCGGCCGCGGGCAATGTGCTGGCATCGGAGGTGGCGATGGAGGCCAACATCCGCACGCTGTCGAAAGAGACCCTCGAGGCCGTGAAGGCGAATCTGCCTGCGCTGCTGCGGGGGATCGCCGAGGCTCACGGGTGCGTGCTCGAGACGGAGTTCGTCGAGTCGTACCCGGTGACCTACAACGATCCGGCAGAGACGCGGTTCGTGCGGGAGGTGCTGAGCGCGCTGGTCGGCGACGACCGCGTGACGATGCTCCCCGCGCCCTCGATGGCGTCGGAGGACTTCGCCTACGTCCTCGACGAGGTTCCGGGGACGCTCGTGTTCGTCGGCGCAGAGCCCGACGGGGGCAGTGGGCCGATGCACTCCGATCGCGCGGTCTTCGACGACTCGGTGCTCGACCTCGTCGCGACCGTGCATGCCGAGCTCGCGTGGCGTCGCCTGGAGGAGACCGGGCGCGATCGCTGAGCGTGTCGCCCGGTCTCAGGCGGTCGCGGCCTTGCGCAGCAGCTCGGCGAGGGTCGCTCGTTCGGGTGCGCTCAGACCCGCGTGGAGCTCGCGCTCGGCATCGCCCACGGCCACCCGCGCGCGGTCGAGCAGTGCGCGGCCGGTCGCCGTCGCGACGATGATGTTGGCCCTGCGGTCGCGGGGGTCGGGCGCGCGCTCGACGAGTGCCGCGCGCTGCAGCTCGTCGACCAGCGCCACGACCTGACTGGGGTCGAGTCGCAGGCATTCCGCGATCTCCCGCTGGGTCGGCGCGTGCGCGGCGCCGGCGAGGGCGAGCACCGAGTACGAGCGCACCTTGAGCCCGTGCGCGCGCAGCGCGGCGTTGCCGGCCGCGATCGAGAGCGCGTTGGCACGCGCGAGCAGAAAGCTCAGGTCGTCGACCAGGGCGCTCTGGTCGAGCGCATCGGTCGCCGGGTCGTCCGCCATGGGTCGACCCTAGCAAAAAGATGAAGAATCAGATCATTGACCTTTTCAAGTAATATGTGCTTCACTCAGCAGAGCTACGAAGGAGCAGTCATGTCACTCGAGGGCAAAGTCGCCATCGTCACCGGATCGGGTCGGGGCCTCGGCCTCGCGTACGCGCAGGAGCTCGCCCAGCAGGGCGCAGCCGTCGTCGTCAACGACGTCGACGCCGCGACCGCGGCGGAGGCCGTCGCGAGCATCGAGGCGCTGGGCGGGAAGGCGACCGCCGTGGTCGCCCCGGTCGGCCCGACCGAGACGGCGACACAGCTCGTGCAGACCGCCGTCGACACGTTCGGGCGCCTCGACATCCTCGTGACCAACGCCGGCGTGCTGCGCGACACCGTGCTGTGGAAGATGAGCGACGACGACTTCGACACCGTCATCGGCGTGCACCTGCGCGGCACCTTCACGTGCGTGCGCGCGGCGGCCACCTACATGAAGGACAACGAGATCCCCGGTCGCATCATCGCGATCGGCTCGCCGACCGGCCAGCGCGGCAACTTCGGCCAGACCAACTACGCGGCCGCCAAGGCCGGCATCGTCGGCATGGTGCGCACGTGGGCGCTCGAGCTGAAGCGCGCGGGCATCACCGTCAACGCCGTGATCCCGGTCGCCGCGACCGCCATGACCGCGACCGTGCCCTACTTCGCCGCGGCCGTAGAGGCCGACGCGGCGGGCGAGCCCATGCCGCCGTTCTTCCGCCACGACCTCGGCTTCGGCACCTCCGACGATGTCGCGGGCCTCATCGCCTACCTGGCATCGGATGCCGCCGCCTCTGTCACCGGTCAGGCCATCGGCATCGGCGGCGACCGCCTGCAGGTGTGGTCGCACCCCGAGCCGGTCGTCACGGCGTACCACGAGGGCGGCTGGAGCGTCGAGGCGCTGGAGGCCGAGTTCGGCGACGTGTTCGTCGCGCAGTCGGTGGGCGAGCGGTTCCCGGCGCTGCCGGAGGAGCTGCAGCGATGAGCGCGTCTCGTCTCGCTGCGCTCGCTCAACGCCCGGGGCGGCACCACCGGGCGTTGAGCGAGGGAGCGCAGCGACCGAGACGAAACGCAGCAACCCGATGACCCGCTACGAATCCGCGATCGACCTCGACGCGATCACCGCGATCGACGTGCACGTGCACATCGAGATCGACGGCCACGGCCACGCCTCGATGCCCGACGATCTGACCGCCGCGGCCTCGAAGTACTTCGCCGCCGATGCGGCCCGGCCCGACCTCGACTCGGTCGCGGCGTACTACCGCGAGCGGCAGATGGCCGCCGTGGTCTTCTCGGTCGACGCCGAGACGCGGCTGCAGCATCCGCCGATCTCGAGCATCGACATCGCCGAGGGCGCCGCGCGCAACAACGACGTGCTCATCCCGTTCGGCTCGGTCGACCCGCACCGCCCGGACGCTCTCGAGCGCATCCGGCGCCTGGCAGAGGACCACGGCGTGCGCGGGTTCAAGTTCCACCCCACGATCCAGGCGTTCGACCCGAGCGACGAGCGCTGGTACCCGCTCTACGCGGCGATGCAGGAGGCCGGAACCGTCGCGCTCTTCCACACCGGTCAGACCGGCATCGGCGCGGGCATGCCCGGCGGTCGGGGATTCAGGCTCGCCCTGTCGAACCCGATGCTGCTCGACGGCGTCGCGGCCGACTTCCCCGAGCTGCAGATCATCATGGCCCACCCCTCGGTGCCCTGGCAGGACGAGGCGATCAGCGTCGCGACTCACAAGCACAACACGTGGATCGACCTATCGGGGTGGAGCCCGAAGTACTTCCCCGAGCAGCTCGTGCGCGCCGCGAACTCGTACCTCAAGACCCGCGTGCTGTTCGGCTCGGACTTTCCGCTGCTCACCCCCGACCGCTGGCAGCGCGACGCCGAGGCGGCACAGCTGTTCAAGCCCGAGGTGCTGCCCGGCATCGTCAAAGACAACGCGGCGCGCCTGCTGGGGCTGGCCGGCTGAGATGGCCCTCCCCGAATCGGCGATCGGCCTCGACCCCTACGGGTTCGCCGACACGCACCTGAGCGCGCCGGCCCGAGCGGCGCTCGCGCAGCTGCGTGCGACGCTGGAGGGCAGCATCCGCCCGCTCATGGCCGACGCCTGGGAGACGGCGACGATGCCCGCGGCGGTGCTCGAGACGCTCGTGCCGCTGCACCTGATGCGCCCAGACGGAGTCGAGGCGGCCGAGGCCGACTCGAGCATGTTCACGGGCTTGCGTAACTACGTGCTGGCGCGCACCGACGTGTCGGTGGCGACCCTCTACAACGCGCAGTCGGGCCTGTTCCGCGCCACCGTGCGCCACGGCGGCTCGGCGCGGCAGGTCGCCGACCTCGATCCGAGAGTGCGCTCGTTCGCGCTGACCGGCGTGTTCGCCCTCACCGAGCCGGAGCACGGCTCCGACATCGCGGGGGGCCTGGTCACCAGGGCGCGCCGCGACGGCGACGAGTGGATCATCGACGGCGCCAAGCGCTGGATCGGGGGAGCGGCGACCGCCGATGTGCTCGCGGTGTTCGCCCGCGACATCGCCGACGGGCAGGTGAAGGCCTTTCTCGTTCCGCGCCAGGCCCCCGGCGTGAGCCTGCGCCCGATCGAGGGCAAGGTGTCGCTGCGTCCCATGCAGAACGCCGAGATCGCCCTCGAGGGGGTGCGGGTGCCCGCGTCGGCGCGGCTGCAGCGGGTGGAGTCGTGGCGCGACGTCGCGCGGATCCTGCGCGTCACGCGCTCCGACGTCGCCTGGATCGCGACGGGCCTGCAGGCCGGCGCGCTCGACGCGGCCCTGCGCTACGTCGCGGCGCGCGAGCAGTTCGGCAGGCCGATCGCCGGCTTCCAGCTCGTGCAGGAGAAGCTGGCGCGGATGCTGGCGAACCTCACCTCATCGCTCGGCACCGTCGTGCAGCTGTCGGCGCGGCAGGACGCCGGCGAGTACGCCGACGAGAACTCGGCGCTGGCCAAGATGCAGACCGCGCTGCTCGCGCGCGAGACCGTCGCCCTGGCTCGCGAGGTGTGCGGGGGCAACGGCATCGTGCTCGAGCACGACGTCGCGCGCTTCTTCGCGGATGCCGAGGCCGTCTACTCGTACGAAGGCACCCACGAGATCACCTCCCTCATCGTCGGGCGCGCCCTCACGGGTGTGTCGGCGTTCACCTGAAAGGAACACAATGACCACCACCGTGCAGTACGCAGACATCCCCGGCCTCCAGGGCGCCGACCTCGGCTGGTCGGACTGGCTGGAGATCACCCAGGAGCGCGTCAACGGCTTCGCCGACGCGGTCGACGACCAGCAGTGGATCCACACCGACCCCGAGCGCGCGGCCGCCGAGAGCCCCTTCGGCGGGCCGATCGCACACGGCTTCCTCACGCTGTCGCTGGCCACCAAGTTCTGGACCGAGCTGCTGGAGGTCGAGGGCGTGACCACCAAGGTCAACTACGGCCTCGACAAGGTGCGGTTCATCTCGCCGGTGAAGGTCGGCTCGCGCGTGCGCATGAACGCCGTCATCGCCGAGGTCGCCGAGGTGCCGGGCGGCTACCAGTTCGCCGTCGACCAGACCATCGAGATCGAGGGCGGCACCAAGCCCGCCGTCGTCGCGCGGGGGATCTACCGCTTCTACGCCTGACCCGCTGTCGCGACGTTTCGTCTCGTCGCTGCGCTCTTCGCGGGGCGCCCGGAGCCTGCACACCGGGCGTTGAGCGAGCGAAGCGAGACGAAACGACAGCACCACCCTCGAAGGAGAGGACGACATGCTCAACCAGGGCATCGGCACATGGATCGACCGCCGCCGCGTCAAGTCGCACGGCGACGTCGCGATCGTGCACGGCGACACCGAGCTGCGCTACGAGCAGCTCGCCGACCGGGTCGCCCGGCTCGCGAGCGCGCTCGTCGAGCGCGGAGTGGTCACCGGCGACCGGGTCGCCTATCTCGGCAACAACCACCCCGACTTCCTCACGACGCTGTTCGCCTGCGGCGCCGTCGGGGCGATCTTCGTGCCGCTGAACACGCGCCTGGCCCCCCGCGAGCTCGAGTACATGCTCGAGGACTCGGGTGCGCGGGTGCTGATCCTCCACGAAGAGGTGCGCGAGCTCGCGCGGGCCGCCGCGTGGTCGAGCGGCGTCACCGGGCGGATCGTCGTCGACGGGCCGGCCGAGGTGCCGGCCGTGGAGGCGTTCGACGAGGTGCTGGCGGCAGCATCCGCCGATCTTCCCGAGGTCGCCGTGACGCTCGACGACCCGGCGATGATCCTCTACACCTCCGGCACGACCGGCAGACCCAAGGGCGCCGTGCTCACGCACGGCAACCTCACCTGGCAGGCGCTGAACGTGCTCGTCGACTACGACGTCACCAGCGACGAGCGCGCCCTCATGATCGCGCCGATGTTCCACGTGGCCTCGCTCGGCATGGGCGCGCTGCCAACGCTGCTCAAGGGCGGCACCCTCGTGCTGCAGCAGAAGGTCGACCCCGCCGCGGTGCTCGCGGCGATCGAGCGGCACGGCATCACGAGTCTGTCGGGCGTGCCGACGACCTTCCAGCTGCTCGCCGAGCACCCAGATTGGGCGGGCACCGACCTCTCATCGATCCGCAAGCTCACGTGCGGCGGCTCGAGCGTGCCGCTGCGGGTGATCGAGGCCTACGAGCAGCGAGGCCTGCACTTCTCCAGCGGCTACGGCATGACCGAGACCTCGCCGGGGGCCACGTCGCTTCCCTACCGCAAGGCCCGGGAGCACATCGGCTCGTCGGGGCTCGCTCACTTCTTCACCGACGTGCGCATCGTGGATGCCGACGGCACCCCGCTCGCCACGGGCGAGGCCGGAGAGATCGAGATCGCCGGTCCCAACGTCATGGCGGAGTACTGGCTGCGCCCCGACGCGACCCGCGACGCGCACCGGGGGGAGTGGTTCCGCTCGGGCGACATCGGCTCGATCGACGCCGACGGCTACCTCACGATCACCGACCGCCTGAAGGACCTCATCATCTCGGGCGGCGAGAACATCTACCCGGCCGAGGTCGAGCAGATCATCATGGAGCTGCCCGAGATCGAGTCGGTCGCCGTGATCGGGGTCGCGCACGAGCGGTGGGGGGAGGTGCCGATCGCGGTCGCCGTCACGCGCGCCGAGATCGCGGCCGAGCAGATCCTCGCGCACGTCGCGTCGCGCATCGCGAAGTACAAGGTGCCGACGCGCGTCGAGTTCGTCGACGAGCTGCCCCGCACGGCGAGCGGAAAGATCCGCAAGACCGACCTCCGGGGCCGGTTCGTGTGACGCGCGGCACGGCGGGGCGCGGTGACTAGGCTGATGCCGTGCTGCTGAGCGACCGCGACATCCGAGCCGAGATCTCCGAGGGCCGCATCGGCCTCGACCCGTGGGATGCCGCGATGGTGCAGCCATCGAGCGTCGACGTGCGCCTCGACCGCTACTTCCGGCTGTTCGACAACCACAAGTACCCCTTCATCGACCCGGCCGAAGACCAGCCAGAGCTCACGCGGCTCATCGAGGTGGCTCCCGACGAGCCGTTCATCCTGCATCCGGGCGAGTTCGCCCTCGGGTCGACGTTCGAGCAGATCACGCTGCCCGACGATGTGGCGGCGCGCCTCGAGGGCAAGTCGTCGCTCGGCCGCCTGGGCCTGATCACGCACTCGACCGCCGGGTTCATCGACCCCGGCTTCTCGGGGCACGTCACCCTCGAGCTCGCCAACGTCGCGACCCTGCCGATCAAGCTGTGGCCCGGCATGAAGATCGGGCAGTTCTGCTTCTTCCGGCTGAGTTCGGCGGCCGAGAACCCCTATGGCTCGGGCCCCTACGGCAACCGCTATCAGGGGCAGCGGGGGCCGACGGCATCGCGCTCGTTCCAGAACTTCCACCGCACCGATGTGGGGTCGAGCGAAGCCGGATCGCGCGGGGCCTGACGGATGCCGGCGGCTCAGACCGTCTCGATCGGCGCGGGCGCCGACGCGAAGACCTCGACCCGGTCGCCCTCGAGCACGAACAGCAGGGCCGTTCCCGCCTCGAAGGCCTCGGTCAGCTCGTCGGGAGAATCCCCGGTGACCACGAGCGAGGCGGAGGCCGGGAACGACCCGGCTGCGCACCCGGCCGTCATCATCTGGCTGTCGACGCCGCGCTCATCGAGCACGTAGAGACAGACCGTGACACCCTCGATGCCCGGCTGATCGACTGCCGCCACCGAGAGTCCGTGGAACTCGGTGAACACGCGCGAGTCGTCGGTGGCCGAGCCGAAATACTCGGTCGGCCACTCGGCGCCCTCTTCGACCCCCAGCACGGCGACCCGGCCCGACATCAACGACTGCACGCCGAGCGTCGCGCCCGCTCCGACGAGGGCTGCGACGACGATCGATGCGGCCCAGACGAGCGCTCGCCGAGGGCGGCGGGGAGAGGTGTCGGGTTCGGCGGCGAGGGCGGGCGCCCCGCTGTCGGGTGCCGCGGCGTCGGCGGCCGTGGCGCCGACGGTCTGCTGATCGAGTCGGCGATCCGCGGGGCTGGAGGTCACGTCGGGCGAATCGGCTGAGTCGTCGGGCTGTGCCTGGCCGGTGGCATCCGCCGCCGCGTCGGCCACCGCGTCGGCGCGCAGCGACGCCTCGAGCGAGGCCAGCCGCGCCATCGCCGCCGGATCGGCGTGGATGTCGGCGCTCGGCCCATAGGCCCGCTCGCGCAGTGCGCTCAGCTCGTCGTCGTGCTCCCCCACGCCCCCATCCTGCCCCACCGGGCAGGTGGTCAGTGCGCGGTCACGACTCCGAGGCCGTCGTGCACGAGCACGGCGGCGGCTCGCGCCCCCTGGCCCGCCGCGACGATGAGCTGCTGCGGGCCGGGGCTCGCCGCATCCCCCGCACCGTAGAGCCCCGGCACCGACGTGCGGCCCGACCGGTCGACCACGAGGTGCCCCTCGGCGTCGCGCTCGACGTCGAGGCCGTCGAGGAACTCGAGCGCCGGCGTCCACACCGGCCGCACGAAGCCGCCGGTCACCTCGACGCGCGTGCCGTCGGCGAGTGCGACCGCCTCCAGGGCGCCGCGGTCGCCCACGAGCCCCGCGATGGGGGCGCGCTCGACGCGGATGCCGGATGCTGCCAGCTCCGCCTCTTCGACGGTGGTGACGGCATCCGCGCCGTTCGTGAAGACGGTGAGGGTGTGGGTCCATCGGGCGATGAGCCGGGCGCGGGCGGCGAGGTCGCTG
Organism: Microbacterium fluvii; assembly: GCF_025515205.1. GTDB lineage: Bacteria > Actinomycetota > Actinomycetes > Actinomycetales > Microbacteriaceae > Microbacterium > Microbacterium fluvii. The sequence goes on from NZ_JAOPFX010000002.1 coordinate 154,335, forward strand.
GTCTCGCCGATGAGGGCGAGCGGGCGGTCCTGCAGCTCCCACGCGTCGCACGCGGCGCAGCTGAACAGGCTCATGCCGTAGAACCCGCGGATGTTCGGCACGTCGGGCAGCGTCTCGCGCAGCCCGGTCGCCACGAGCACGGCGCGGGCGCGCAGCGTCGCGGGGGCTCCGCGGCCGGCGAGGGTCGCGGTGAACCCCTCGCCGTCGCGCTCGAGCCGCGCGACCTGCGTGCGGCGGTGCAGCTCGACCTGCGGGTAGGCGGCGAGCTCTTCTCGGGCCAGCGCCCGCAGCTCGTGCGGCGGGATGCCGTCGCGCGTGAGGAAGCCGTGGGAGTTGAGCGTCGCGGCGTTCCGAGGGCGGTCGGCGTCGATCACGGCGACCGTCGCCCGGGCGCGACCGAGGTTGAGGGCTGCCGACAGACCGGCCGGGCCCCCGCCGATCACGAGGGCGTCCCGCATCCGCTCGCCGTCGTGGTCGCCGTCGGGCTCGACCTCGGTGTGACGCAGCTGTCGGACGGGTGGGACGGATGCTGCCCCCTGCGGCCCGTGAGGCCCCTGGTCGCCCTCCGATCCGACGCCTGAACCCCCGCTCATGAGCGGGTGAGGCTGCCGGCACGCGAGATGTCGACCTGCTCGTCGCGAGGCACGACCTTCACGCGCTCGCGCGCGTGCAGGTGCGTCTCGCCGAGCGTGCGCTCATGGGCGTCGAGGGCGCGCCAGCCGTCCCACGTCGTGTAGGCGATCTCGCGCTCGTCGAGCAGCTCGAACAGGTCGCGCGTCTCGTCGGGCGCCGAGAGGATGCCGCGCTCGGCGTCGGCGACCAGGTGCGCGATCGTCTCCATCGCGTCGGACTTGGTATGCCCGATGAGCCCGACGGGGCCGCGCTTGATCCAGCCGGTGGCGTAGAGCCCTGCCACCGGTGCGCCCTCGGCATCGACGACGCGGCCCTCGACGTTCGAGATCACGCCGCGGTCGGCGTCGAAGGGCACGTCGAGCACGGGCGAGCCGAAGTAGCCGACGGCGCGGTAGACGGCCTGCACCTCGTAGTCGCGGAGCTCTCCGGTGCCCTCGACGGTGCCATCGGCCCCGGGCGCGGTGCGTTCGAAGCGCAGTCCGTAGACACGGTCGTCGCCGAGCACCTCGACCGGGCGGTGGAAGAAGTGCAGGTGCAGGCGGCGGCTCGCCCCCGTGGTGCCGCGGGTTCGCCACTGGTCGAACGTGCGCAGCATGACCTTGAGCTGGTTGTTGCCCGGCACGAAGCCCTCGAGGTGGGCGAAGTCCTCGTCGGCGAGCACGATGTCGACGTCGGGCACCTCGCCGAGCTCGCGCAGCTCGATCGGGGTGAACTTGATCGACTCGGGCCCGCGGCGGCCGAAGACGTGCACGTCGGTGACGGGCGAGGCCTCCAGGCCCGCCAGCACGTTGTCGGGCACCTCGGTCGAGCGGAGGTCCTCCGGATGCTTCGCGAGCACTCGGGCGACGTCGAGGGCGACGTTGCCGTTGCCGATGACCGCGAGCTGCTCGGCCTCGAGCGGCCACGTGCGAGGCACGTCGGGGTGGCCGTCGTACCAGGCGACGAAGTCGGCCGCACCGTGGCTGCCGGGGAGGTCGATTCCGGGGATGTCGAGCGCGGCGTCGCGGATCGCGCCGGTGGCGAAGATGACGGCGTCGTACCGGGCCCGCAGCTCGTCGACCGCGATGTCGCGACCCACCTCTACATTGCCGATGAAGCGGATGGTGCGGCGCGCCGGGTCGGCGGCGCTGGCCGCATCGAGCATCTCGTGGAGGGAGGTGACGATGCCCTTGATGCGCGGGTGGTCGGGGGCGACCCCGTAGCGGATGAGCCCGTAGGGCGACGGCAGCGACTCGATGAGGTCGATCTCGACGCGCCCCTCGCGCTCGGCGACGGCGGCCGAGAGCAGGTTGCCGGCATAGACGCCGGCGGGCCCGGCGCCGACGATCGCGACGCGCAGCGGACGGAACGACAGAGAGGGGGTGGTCACAGTGATGCGGCCTTTCGTGCGGTCGAGACGAGGGTCTCGGGGGCGTAGGGGCTGAGGGTCACGACGTCTCCGACGACGATGACGGCCGGGTTGCGCACCTGGCGCGCGGCGGCCTGGTGCGTGATGGTGGCGAGCGTGCCGACGGTGACGCGCTGCCGCTCGCCGAAGCCGTCTTCGACGATCGCGACGGGGCAGTCGGCGCCGCGGTCGCCGCGGGCGAGGGTGATCGCCGCGTGGGCGAGGGTGCCCACGCCCATCAGCAGCACGACGGTGTGGTCGCGCCCGCCCCCGATGTCGCCGATCTGGTCGTGCGCCGTGACGACGGTGAACGCCGTTGCGATGCCGCGGTGGGTGAGCGGGATGCCGGCGATCGCCGGCACCGAGATGGCGCTGGTCACCCCGCTGACGACCTCGACGTCGATGCCCTCGGCGCGGCAGTGGGCCAGCTCTTCGAGCCCGCGGCCGAAGACATACGGATCCCCGCCCTTGAGGCGCACGACGCGCCTGCCCTGCCGGGCGAGTTCGACCAGCAGCGCGTTGATGGCGTCCTGCGGCACGGCGTGGTGGCCGGGCTGCTTGCCGACGTCGACGACCTCGGCGCGCAGGTGCACCCCGTCGGCTTCGAGGCCGTCGAGCACGGCGCGTGCGCCGAGCCGGTCGGCGACGATGACGTCGGCCGCCTCGAGGGCGCGCAGGCCCCGGAGGGTCAGCAGCCCCGCGTCGCCGGGGCCGGCTCCGACGAGGGTGACGTGTCCGATGGATGTGTTCGCGGCGGTCACTTGACGCCTCCCTGCAGAAGCCCACGGCGGCGCAGCAGTCGCCGCTCGAGGGGGCCGAAGATGACGAGCTCGATCAGCACGCCGATCGCGAGGATCAGCAGGATCGTCGCCAGCACGCCGGCGATGTCGGCGAGGGTGCGGCTCTGGTCGAGCATCGCGCCCAGGCCGAAGCCGATCGACCCGCCCGTCGCGATGATCTCGGCCGCCATCAGCGAGCGCCACGAGAACGCCCAGCCCTGCTTGAGACCCGCGAGGTAGCCGGGGAGGGCCGCCGGCAGCACGATGAGCGTCGCCTGGCGGATGCCGCCTGCCCCGAGCACCGTTCCCACCCGTCGCAGCTGCGGCGGCACCTGGTCGACCCCGGCGATCAGGCCGTTGACGATCGAGGGGATCGCCCCCATGAGGATCACGAAGTACACCGTCGCGTCGGACAGACCGAACCACAGGATCGCGGCAGGCACCCACGCGACAGAGGGCAGCACCTGCAGGCCCGAGATGAGGGGGCCGGCCGCGCGGCGCAGCGGCCGCACCTCGGCCAGCAGCAGGCCGAGCGGCGTGCCGACGACGATCGCGATGAGAAAGCCCGAGATCCCGCGCTCGAGGCTCGTCATCACGGCCAGCTGCAGCCGGCCGCTCTCCCACGAGGAGCCCAGGGCGTTCCACACGTCCACGGGGCCCGGCGTGATGTCTGGGCGCGGCGAGAAGATGACGACGTAGAGCTGCCAGATCACCACCAGCACGACCAGCAGGATCACGGGAGGGAGCACGGATGCCGCCACCTGACGCAGCCGCGAGGGTGCGGCATCCGCATCGGTCTGCAGGCGGTCGAGGCCCGCCGACAGAGTGCGCAGCTCGGTCGCGGTGTCGGCGTCGGGCACGGCGGCGGTGTCGGCTGCCGCCGGAGCGGCGGTGTCGGGGATGAGGGTGTCACGCGGCATTGCGGCGGATCTCCCTTCGGAGGTGCTCGGTGATCTCGACCGACAGGGCCGAGACCTCGGGAGACTCGATGCGGCGGCCGCTGGTCTGCTTGACGCGCCATTCGCCGGCGACGCGGCCGGGGCGGCTCGAGAGCAGCACGACGCGCTGGCCCAGGCGCACGGCCTCGCGCACGTTGTGCGTGACGAACACGACGGTGCGGCCCGTGGCCCGCCACACGCGCTCGAGCTCTTCGTGCAGCAGATCGCGGGTGATGGCGTCGAGGGCGGCGAAGGGCTCGTCCATGAGCAGCACGGGGCGGTCCTGCGCGAGTGCGCGGGCCAGTGCCACGCGCTGACGCATGCCTCCCGACAGCTCGTGCGGGCGCTTGTCGGCGGCGTCGGCGAGGTTCACGACATCGAGCAGTTCGATCGCGCGCGCCCGCCGCTCTGCGCGCCCGACGCCGCGCAGGCGCAGTGCGAGCTCGACGTTGCGCGAGGCGGTGAGCCACGGCATGAGCGCCGACTCCTGGAACATGAGGGCCGAGCCCTCGCCCGGGGTCGAGATCGTGCCGGCGGTGGGTCTGTCGAGCCCGGCGATGAGGCCCAGGATCGTCGACTTGCCGCACCCCGAGGCTCCGATGAGGCACACGAACTCGCCGGGGGCGACGTCGAGGGTCACCCCGTCGAGCACGAGCGGGCCCTGGCCGAACCGCTTGCCCACGCCCTCGAGGCGAACCGCCGGTGCCGGCGCCGGGGCGGGGGCGGCCGGCGGCGCCGCCAGGTCGAAGCTCGGGCCGAGGGCGGTGCCGGCAGCATCCGCCCGGTCGATATGCGCGCCCTGAGCGGGCGCCGCGGTGCGCGGCTCGGTCATGTCAGAGTCCGTCCTCGCCGAGGCCGGCCGCCGACACCGGGTCGGCGCCCGAGGCCTCGAGTGCTTCGTTGAGCAGGCGCAGGTCGAACAGGCCGACGATCGAGCCGTCCTTCTGGGTACCGGCCTCGAGCCCGTTCTCGACGAGCGTCTGGAATGTCTCGGCGTGCGGGTCGGCCGAGAACGTCACGTTCTGAAGCGCCCGGTCGATGACGGCGTCGTCGAGCGGCTTGCCGGTGTCGGCCTCGAGCTTCGCGTTGATCTCCTCGGCGGCGTCATCGGCGTTGTCGCCCAGCCACGCGATCGCGTCGAGGTTGCCCTGCACGAGCGCCGCGACCGTGTCGGGGTGCTCGGCGAGGTAGTCGGCGCGCACGAGCAGCACCGTCGTCGGGAAGGCGCCGTCCTCCCACAGGTCGGCCTCGTCGACGAGCACGTGGGCGCCCGCGTCGACGACCAGGCGCGAGACCCAGGGCTCGGGCAGCCACGCGCCGTCGATGTCGCCGTTCTGGAAGAGCGTCAGGGTCTGCGCGTTCTCGGTGGGGGTGATGCTGACGTCGCCTCCGCCGGTCGTGTCGGTCTGGAAGCCCTGGTCCTTCAGCCAGCTGCGCAGCGCGACGTCCTGCGTGTTGCCCAGCTGAGGCGTGGCCAGCGTCGTGCCGGCGAGGTCTTCCGCGCTGTCGATGCCGTCGCGCACGACCAGGGCCGCGCCGCCGGTCGTGACTCCCGCGACGATCCGCGCCGACTGCCCGCCCGACTGGATGAACGTGTTGATCGACGGGTTGGGCCCGATGAAGGTCGCATCGATCGCGCCGGCAGACAGCGCCTCGATCGCCGCAGGCCCCGCGTTGAAAACCTCGGTGCTCAGCTCGGTGTCGCCGAGCGCCTGTTCGAAGATGCCCTCCTGCAGGCCGATGAGCGCAGGCGCGTGAGTGACGTTGGCGAAGTAGCCCAGGCGCAGCTCGGCCGCGGGGGTGCCGCCCTCGAGGTCGGCGGGTTCGGTCGAGGCGGCCGACGAGCCGGCGCACCCAGCCAGCATCATGGCGGCCACGGCCAGGGTGGTCAGTTTCAGGGATCGGGTGTTCATCTGTCGCCTCCTTCGAGCGAAGCGGCCGTTCAGGCCAGGACGGTGCCGGCGGCGAGAGTCGCGCCGTCGGCGGGGTGGATCACCAGGAACGAGCCGCCCGCGCGTCCCCGCGCATAGGGCTCGACCGGCAGGTCGGCCGCGACCCGGATGGTGGCGCGGCCGATGTCGTTGACGGCGAGGCTCGTCGCCTCGCCGTGGGTCAGGGTGTCGAGGTCGTACCGGCTCGAGACGGTCACGACGGCCTGCACCGTCGCCGTGCCGTGCTTGACCAGCACCCGCGAGCCCGAGGCGAGCGGGCGCCCGTCGAGCTGGAACAGCTCTGCGGCGAACTCACGGCGGCCGGAGGGGGCGGTGCCGGATGCCGCCAGCACGGCGCCGCGGGCAGCATCCACGTCGTCGGCGAGCTGCACGGCGACGGACTGCGGGCTCACCGCCTGCTCGACGGGGGAGCCGGCCGAGGTCAGTCCCGTGACGGTCGTCTCGATGCCGGCGGGGAACACCGTGACCCGGTCGCCGACCCGCACCGAGCCCGAGGCGATGCGCCCGGCGACCGCGCGGTAATCGCGGTAGGCGTCGGGCTCGGCGATCTCGGGCGACAGTCCGCCCTGCGGCCGCAGCACGAGCTGCACCGGCAGGCGGAACGGGTCGAGTTCGGCATCGAGCTCGTCGTGCCCAGGCAGCTGCTCGAGCAGTTCGAGCAGGGCGGGGCCGGTGTACCAGGGCGTGTGGGCGCTGCGCTCGACGATGTTGTCGCCCTCGAGCGCAGAGACCGGCAGTACGTGCACGTCGCCGATGCCGAGCTCGGCCGTCACGGCGTGCACCTGCTCGACCACCGGCGTGAAGGCCTCTTCGGCGTAGTCGAGCAGGTCGATCTTGTTGACCGCGACGATCACGTGCGGCACGCGCAGCAGGGCGACGACGGCGAGGTGCCGGCGGGTCTGCTCGAGCACGCCCTTGCGGCCGTCGACGAGCACGATCACGGCGTCGGCGGTGGTGGCGCCGGTGACCATGTTGCGCGTGTACTGCACGTGGCCGGGGCAGTCGGCCAGCACGAAGCTGCGGGTGCCGGTGGAGAAGTAGCGGTAGGCCACGTCGATCGTGATGCCCTGCTCGCGCTCGGCGCGCAGGCCATCGGTCAGCAGCGCGAAGTCGAACCCGGTGCCGTGTGCGAATCCGCGCTCGGCGGAGGTGCGGGCGACCTGCTCGAGCTGGTCGGCGAGGATCGCCTTCGAGTCGTGCAGCAGGCGGCCGACGAGCGTGGACTTGCCGTCGTCGACCGAGCCGGCCGTCGCGAAGCGGAAGAGGGTGGGTTGCGGCGTTTCGTCTCGTCGCTGCGCTCCTCGCTCAACGCCCGAGCCCCCGGGCGTTGAGCGAGCGGAGCGAGACGAAACGTCGCGGGCCTGGAGATCGGTCATCAGAAGTACCCGTCCTTCTTGCGGTCTTCCATCGCCGCCTCGCTGATGCGGTCGTCGGCGCGGGTCGCCCCGCGTTCGGTGAGGGTGGAGCGGGCGACCTCGGCGACGACGGATGCGACGTCCGCCGCATCCGATTCGACCGCGCCCGTGCAGCTCATGTCGCCGACCGTGCGGTACCGCACGACGCGCCGCTCGAGCGTCTCGCCCGCGCGGATCGGCGAGAACTCGCCGATCGCGCGCCACATGCCGTCGCGGGCATACACCTCGCGCTCGTGCGCGAAGTAGAGCGGCGGCAGCGGGATGTGCTCGCGCTCGATGTAGCGCCAGACGTCGAGCTCGGTCCAGTTCGAGATCGGGAACGCGCGCACGTGCTGGCCGGGGGTGTGGCGGCCGTTGTAGAGGCTCCACAGCTCGGGGCGCTGGTTGCGCGGATCCCACTGGCCGAACTCGTCGCGGAGCGAGATGATGCGCTCCTTGGCGCGCGCCTTGTCTTCGTCGCGACGGGCGCCGCCGAAGACGGCGTCGTGGCGACCGGCCGCGATCGCGTCGAGCAGCGGCTGGGTCTGCAGCGGGTTGCGCGTGCCGTCGGCGCGCTCGGCGAGCCGGCCGTCGTCGATGTAGTCCTGCACGCGGGCGACCTCGAGGGTGATGCCCAGGCGCGCGACGGTCTCGTCGCGGAAGCGCAGCACCTCGGGGAAGTTGTGCCCGGTGTCGACGTGCAGCACCGGGAACGGCACGCGGCCGGGGAGGAACGCCTTGGCCGCGAGGTGCAGCACGACGACGGAGTCCTTGCCGCCCGAGAACAGCAGCACGGGCCGCTCGAACTCCGCCACGACTTCGCGGATCACGTGGATCGCCTCGGCCTCCAGCAGATCGAGCGTGTCGAGGCGCCCCGCATCCGTCCTCGCTCCGCGCGAGGAGATCTCGCCGGCCGAGGACGCCGGGGCCGTATCCGTACTCGTCTCGCGCGATCTCCTCGCCTCGGGCGAGGACGTGGCGGATGCTGCGCCCCGCGCGCCCGAGAGCGACGCCGGCGCTGCGGCTTCGGTGAGGTCTGGGTGGCTCATAGGTGCAGCCCGCATTCCGTCTTGCTCAGACCGGCCCAGCGGCCAGAGCGGGGGTCTTCGCCGGCGGCGACCGGCTTCGTGCACGGCTCGCAGCCGATCGAGGGGTAGCCATTGCTCACGAGCAGATTCACCGGCACGCGGTTATCGCCGGCGTAGTCGAGCAGGTCGTCGAAGGTCCACGCGGCGACGGGGTTGACCTTGACCAGGCCGTTGCGCTCGTCCCACGTGACCAAGGGCGTGTGCGTGCGGGTCGGCGCCTCTTCGCGGCGCACGCCCGTGAACCACACCTCATAGCCGGCCAGCGCCTCCTGCAGGGGAGCGACCTTGCGGCGTGCGCAGCACAGCGCGGGGTCGCGCTCATAGAGCCGCGCGCCGAACTCGGCGTCCTGCTCGGCCACGGTCTGCTCGGGCAGCACGTCGACGATCCGCACGTCGAGGGCCCTCGCGACCTCGTCGCGGGTGAACCGCGTCTCGGCGAAGTGGTAGCCCGTGTCGAGGAAGAGCACGTCGACGCCCGGCAGCTGCGCGGCCACGAGGTGGGGCAGCGCGGCGTCGGCCATCGAGCAGGCGACGGCGGCAGCATCCGCCGAGAAGTTCTCGGCCACCCAGCGCACGACCTGTTCGGGCGAGGCCTCGTGGTCGGTGAGCGAGCCGAGCAGCTCGTTGCCGGCCTCGGCGAGGGCCTTCAGCTCGTCGTGGCTCCGCGTGCGTGCGGCACGGGGTGCGAGTGTGACGGTCATCGGCTGGGCCTCGTTTCGTCTCGTCGCTGCGCTCCTCGCGGGGCGCCCGAGATTCCCCGGGCGCCCCGCGAGTGAAGCGAGACGAAACGCGACCCGCTCACTGCAGGGCCTCTTCGTCGGCGCGGTGCGCCCACTGGGCGAACGTCTCGTCGGAGGCGGCGTCGCGGTCGGCGATGAACCGCCTGACGACCCGCTCCGCGTAGTCGGCGATGCCGTCGGCGGCGACCTTGAGGCCGCGCACCGTGCGGCCCAGGCCCGCCTCGTCGCGGTCCTGCGAGGCGAGGCCGCCGCCCAGGTGCACCTGGTAGCCGGGCACCTGCTCGCCGGCATCTGTCGTGATGAGCTGGCCCTTCAGGCCGATGTCGGCGGTCTGGATGCGCGCGCACGAGTTGGGGCAGCCGTTGACGTGCAGGCTGATCGGATGCGGCAGGTCGAGCCCGTCGAGGCGCTCTTCGAGCGCGAGCACGGCGTTGGTCGCGTAGCCCTTGGTCTCGACGATGGCCAGCTTGCAGAACTCGATGCCGGTGCACGCGATCGTGCCGCGGCGGATGAGGCTCGGCCGCGACTGCAGACCGAGGCGGTCGAGCTCGGTCACGAGCGAGGCGACCCGGTCTTCCTGCACATCGAGGATGACGAGCTTCTGATGCGGCGTCGTGCGCAGGCGGGTCGAGCCGTGCGCCTCGAGCACGTCGGCGAGCTCGGCCAGTACGGGCCCGGAGACGCGCCCGACGATGGGGGTGACGCCGATGTAGAAGCGTCCGTCGCGCTGGCGGTGCACGCCGACGTGGTCGCCGGGGGTCGCGGGCTTCGGAGCTGCGGGGCCGTCGGGAAGGGCGAAGCCGAGGTATTCGTCCTGCAGCACCTGACGGAACTTCTCGGTACCCCATTCGGCCAGCAGGAACTTGAGGCGCGCCTTGTTGCGCAGGCGCCGATAGCCGTAGTCGCGGAAGATCTGCGCGACCCCGTGCCACACGTCGCCGACCTGGTCGGGCGCGACGAACGCGCCGAGGCGCTCGCCGAGGCGCGGCGCCGTCGACAGGCCGCCGCCGACCCACAGGTCGTAGCCGACGCCGAGCTCAGGGTGCTCGATCGCGACGAATGCGACATCGTTGATCTCGTGCACGACATCCTGGCTCGGGTGCCCCGTGATGGCCGATTTGAACTTGCGCGGCAGGTTCGAAAGCGACGGATCGCCGATGAAGCGCCCCTGGATCTCGTCGATCTGCGGCGTCGGGTCGATGAGCTCGTCGGCGGCGATGCCGGCCACCGGCGACCCGAGGATCACGCGGGGCACGTCGCCGCAGGCCTCGGTGGTGCCCAGGCCCACGGCCTCGAGCCGGCGCCAGATCTCGGGCATCGACTCGACCTCGATCCAGTGCAACTGGATGTTCTGGCGGTCGGTCAGGTCGGCGGTGTCGCGGCCGAACTCGGTCGAGATGCCCGCGATCACGCGCAGCTGCTCGGTGGTGAGCTGGCCGCCGTCGATGCGCACGCGCAGCATGAAGAACTCGTCTTCGAGCTCGTGCGGCTCGAGGGTCGCGGTGCGCCCGCCGTCGATGCCGGGCTTGCGCTGCGTGTACAGGCCCCACACCCGGAACCGCCCGTGCAGGTCGGTCGGGTCGATCGAGGCGAAGCCGCCCTTGGAGTAGGTCTGCTCGATGCGCTCGCGCACCGCCAGGCCGTCGTCGACCTGCTTCCACTCCTCGTTGGCGTTGAGCGGGGTCGTGCCGTCGATCTTCCACTGGCCGTTGGGACGGCTCGAGGGGCGGGGCGGGCGGGCGCGCGGCAGGTCGCCGTGCGCGGCGCGCTCGGTGCGCGCGGGCTGAATGGTCGAGGTGTCGTCGGTCACACTGGCCTCCGGGGAAGCCCCGGGCGTCCCCGGGGACGGACTCGTCAGTCCGTGTACGCGAGGTTAGGTCGACGGCCCGAGCGGCGACGTTGTGTTTCAGTGCCGCGTTAACGTGCGACACACGGCGTCATCTACTTGACGTGGCCTCCGACCGCCGCGCGGTAGCGGTCGATCACGAGTTCGACGAGGGCGGATGCGGGTGGGTCGGCGTCGAGCAGCGGGCGCGCGACCGGCCGGCCGGCCGCCTGCGCCACGGTGAGGTCGTGGAAGTAGCCGGGGGCGAGCAGATAGGTCGCCACGACCGCGTCGTCGCCCACCGCAGCAACGGCGGCAGGCAACCGGGGCTCCGCCGCGGCGAGGAAGCCGACGGAGACCTCGCGCCCCAGGCGCGCGCTCAGCAGGCGCGCCACCTCGCGGCAGTCGTCGTTGGCGCGCTCGTCGCTCGAGCCCGCGACGGCGAGCACGACGGGGGCGGTGGGGGCGGCATCCGTCTGCGCCAGCCGGTCGGCGAGCACCTCGGCCAGCCGCGGGTCGGGTCCGAGGGCGGGCGCGATCACGACGTCGTCGCGGGTGGCGGCGGCCTCCGCCAGATCGACGTGCACGTGGTAGCCCGCCGACAGCAGCAGCGGCACGATCACGACCGCGCGGTCGGGCAGGGCCGCGAGCGACGCCTCGACGTCGGGCCGCTGCACATCCACGTGTCCGAGGCGCACCTCGAACTCGGGGAGCCGCGCCGCGACGGCGTCGACGAGCGCGGCGACGGCGGCCTGGCCCGCGCGCGATCCGGTGCCGTGCGAGATCGCGAGCAGGGCGGGATGCGGCATCCGCCCATTCTGCCCCGCACCGGTTACGGTCGCGACGCGCCGCACGGGGCCTCGGGTCGCACGGCGCGTCGTGACCGTAAACGGATCCGGGGGAGGGGGGTCAGGACTCGACGAGGAGCACCAGGGACGTGTCGCCGCAGGCGAGCGCGCGGCCGCCGCCGGTGAGCGCATGGGCCGCCGCACCGTCGCGCAGGGCGGCCAGCGCCTCGACCAGGCCCTCGCGCCGCAGGATCGCGCCGGGCTCGAGGTGCGGATCGGTCGAGGTGACGACGCGCCCGCTCGCGTTGACGATCGTCGCCGACCCCGAGGCCGAGCGCAGCAGCGGCAGCAGCTCGCGCTCGAGCCGGTCGACGAGGGCGTCGGTGCCGACGACCCCCACCATCTCGCCGTCGACCCGCACGGGGGTCGTGATCGTGACGGTGTAGTCGTCGGTGCAGAGGTAGTCGACGTAGGGCCCGGTGAGGTGCCGCGCGCCGGTGCGGGCGGGCACGCGCCACCACTCCAGCGCCGTGTAGTCGCGGAACTGCTCGTGCTCGGGGTCGTCGATGGTCGCCAGGCGCCGGGTGCCCGAGGGGGCGCGCAGCCACCAGGCGAGGTGCCACTGCGCGTCGTCGAGCACACCGGGGGTCGCGACGAATCCCGCACCGGTGTTGAGCGTGTCGTCGGCCAGCGCCGCCGCCGCGAAGGAGGCGGCGACCTCATCGACGAGGGCCGTGGTGAACCCCGCCGCGAGGTCGTGCTCGATGCGGTCGCGCCAGCCGTCGATGGTCGTGAAGATCTGGTCGAGGACCGCGGCGATCCGCTCCGCGATCTGCGCCGGGGTGCGCGTGGTGATCGTCGTCATCAGGATGCTGCCTCCTCTCGTCCCGTCCGGCGCCCGGTCGGGTCTTCGGCCTCGAGCCTGGCCCGCTGGTCGACGAGCCAGCCGAACGCCGACATCACGTGTGCGGCGGTCGCATCGCGCGCGCCGGCGGGGTCGACCGCGCGGATCGCGGCGATGACCTCCCGCCGCGCGCACGCGCTGCGGTCACGGTACTCCTGCTCGCCCAGGCACAGCCAGAGCAGGGGCCCCGCCTCGCTCTGCAGGCGGATCTCCTCGTGCACGAGCCGCGGCGACTGGCTGATCGCGGCCGTCTCGAGCTGAAAGCGGCTGAGCGCTCGGCGAGCGCCGCCCGCGGTCGTCAGATCGGCCTGCGCGTCGATCGTCACGAGGCTCTCGATGTCGTCTTCGCTCGCGCGGTCGGCGGCGATCTCGGCTGCCGTGCCGGCCACGGCGCGCACCATGAGCGAGAGGTCGCGAAGCTCGATGCGCGACGAGGCGCGCAGTCGCGCCTGCAGCATCCGCGCTGCCGCGTCGCGGTCGTAGGTGACGAAGCTGCCGCCGTCTCGGCCGCGGCGGGTCTGCACGAGGCCCTTGTCGCGCATGCCCTCGAGCGCCTCGCGCGCCGTGACGACGGCGACGCCGAGGCTGCGGGCGAGCTCGGTCTCGCTGGGCAGGCGCTCGCCGTCGCGCAGCACGCCGCTGACGATCGCGTCGGTGAGGCGCTGTTCCACGAGCTCCGCCCGCCCGAGGTCTTCCAGTGGTGAGAACACGACGGCGCGGGCGGCGTCGACTCGACCCGTCGCGTGCGGCATGGGGCTCTCCCGGGGGCGGCCTCTGGGAGGCGGCGAGCGACCGCATCCGATGAGCCGGCCGGTCGTGACAAGACCGTAACACGACGCGTCCTCTTTTGACATCTGGATCCATATGATTTGATTTACCCCGACATCGAGGGAGATCGTCCATGACCGACCAGCAGCAGCCGGCCATCCGGCTGACCGGGCTCACCAAGGAGTTCGGCGCCGTCAGCGCCGTCGACCACGTCGACCTCGAGATCGCCGCGGGCGAGTTCTTCTCGATGCTCGGCCCCTCCGGCTCTGGGAAGACCACCGTGCTCCGCCTCATCGCCGGCTTCGAGCAGCCCACGAGCGGCACGATCGAGCTGTTCGGGCAGGACGTCACCGCCAAGGCGCCGTTCGACCGCGATGTGAACACGGTGTTCCAGGACTACGCGCTGTTCCCGCACATGACGGTGCTCGACAACGTCGCCTACGGGCTGCGTGTACGCGGCATCAAGCGCGCCGAACGCCGCGAGCGGGCCATGAAGGCGCTCGCCGCCGTGCGCCTCGAGCAGTTCGCCGCCCGCAAGCCCTCGCAGCTCTCCGGCGGCCAGCGCCAGCGCGTCGCGCTCGCCCGCGCCACCGTCGTCGAGCCGAAGGTGCTGCTGCTCGACGAGCCGCTGGGCGCCCTCGACCTCAAGCTCCGTGAGCAGATGCAGGTCGAGCTCAAGCAGATCCAGCGCGACCTCGGCATCACGTTCATCTTCGTGACGCACGACCAGGAAGAGGCGCTGACCCTCTCGGACCGCATCGCGGTGTTCCACGACGGCCGCATCGAGCAGCTCGGCTCGCCGCAGGACCTCTACGAGCGCCCCGCCTCGCGGTTCGTCGCCGACTTCGTCGGCACGTCGAACCTCTTCGACGCCGACCGGTCGGCGGCCCTCATCGGCCGCGCGGGGGAGCACTCGATCCGCCCGGAGAAGCTCACACTGGCGGATGCCGCCGCCACCGGCGCCGGCGAGCGCAGCGCCCCCGGCACCGTGGTCGAGTCGATCTACGTCGGCAGCGGCATCCGCCGGGTCGTCGACCTCGACGAGGGCCCTCGGGTCACGGTGCTCGAGCGCAACGACCGCTCGCGCCGCGGCGACTCCGACCGCGGCGACCGCGTGCACGTCACGTGGCACGACGAGGACGTCGTCGCGCTCGTCCCGCCCGGCGCTTAGCCGGATCGGCGCCCCCACGGCGCCGCCCCAGACCGCGGGCACCTGCCCCGGAGCACCACCACACACAGCAAGACACACAGCATCCGAGAGGAAACCATGTTCACGACACGCGGAATGCGCACCGCCGCGGTCGGCGCGCTGGCGATCGGCACGATCGCCCTGCTGGCCGGCTGCGGAACGTCGTCGGGTAACAGCGCCGGCGGCGGCGAAGAGCAGACCGAGCTCGGCGACACCGAGGGTCAGGTGTCGATCCTCGCGTGGCCCGGCTACGTCGAAGACGGCAGCAACGACCCCACGGTCGACTGGGTCAGCGGATTCGAGGAGAAGACCGGATGCACGGTCACCTCGAAGTCGTACGGCACGAGCGACGAGGCGGTCAGCCTCATGAAGACCGGCGACTACGACGTCGTGGCCGCCTCCGGCGACGCGACGCTCCGCCTCATCGCCGCGGGCGACGTCGCCCCGGTCAACACCGACCTCATCCCGAACTACGCCGGCATCTACGACTTCCTCAAGGACAAGGAGTGGAACTCGGTCGACGGGCAGTCGTACGGCGTGCCGCACGGCTACGGCGCCAACCTGCTGATGTACAACACCGACGAGGTCAGCCCCGCGCCCACCTCGTGGAGCGCCGTCTTCGACGACGCCTCGGAGTACTCGGGCAAGGTCACCGCCTATGACTCGCCCATCTACATCGCCGACGCGGCCGTCTACCTCATGGCCCACCAGCCCGACCTCGGCATCGAGAACCCGTACGCGCTCGATGAGACGCAGTTCGCCGCGGCCGTCGACCTGCTCAAGGCCCAGCGCGAGCACGTGGGCGAGTACTGGTCGGATTACCTCAAGGAGATCCAGGCGTTCGAGACCGGCGACTCGGTCGTCGGCACGACGTGGCAGGTCATCCAGAACGTGCTCGCGTCCGAGGACGCGGCGACCGAGGTCGTGCTGCCGGAAGAGGGCGCGACGGGCTGGTCGGACACGTGGATGATCGCGTCGGAGGCCAAGAACCCGAACTGCGCGTACGCGTGGCTCGACTGGATCGCCAGCCCCGAGGCCAACGCGCAGGCGACGGCCTACTTCGGCGAGGCGCCCTCCAGCGACGCGGCGTGCGACTACCGCGACGACTGCGAGGCCTACCACGCCGGTGACGCCGACTACGCGTCGAAGATCTGGTACTGGACGACGCCCATCGCCGACTGCGTCGACGGCCGTACCGACGTCGAGTGCGTCGACTACGCGCAGTGGACCCAGGCCTGGGCCGAGATCAAGGGCTGAGGCCCGCACGAGCCGGGGGCGTCGCACGACGCGCCGCCCCCGGCATCCGCCTTCATCACTCGAGGAACCGATGAGAATCGAACCGCCCGTCGACACCCGCACCGTGCGGGTGCCCTCGCCCGCGGCGACGCCGGCCCGCAGGGCCTCGGCGTTTCTGAGCACGCACCCTCGGACGCGGCTCGCGCTGCTGCTGACTGCTCCGCTGTTCTGGCTCGTGCTCGTCTACATCGTGGCGCTCGTGCTGCTGCTGGTGACCGCGTTCTGGCAGGTCGACAGCTTCACCGGCGAGATCGTCACCGAGTTCACGTTCGACAACATCATCACGGTCGTCACCGGCTCGCTCTATCAGACGGTGACCCTGCGCACCCTCGGTGTCGCGATCGCCGTGACGATCATCGACGTCGCGATCGCGCTGCCGATCGCCTTCTACATGGCCAAGGTCGCAACGCCCCGCGTGCAGCGGTTCCTCGTGATCGCGGTGCTCATGCCGCTGTGGGCGTCGTACCTCGTCAAGGCCTACGCGTGGCGCTCGGTGCTCTCGCAGGACGGCATCCTCGAGTGGATGCTGGCGCCGCTGGGCCTGCACACCCCCGGTTACGGGTTGACGGCGACCATCATCACGCTGTCGTATCTGTGGCTGCCGTACGTGATACTGCCGATCTACGCGGGGCTCGAGCGGGTGCCCGACTCGCTGCTGGAGGCCTCGGCCGACCTCGGCGGCAAGACGTGGCGCACCGTCGGGTCGGTCGTGATGCCGCTGGCGTTCCCGGCGATCATCGCCGGCACGATCTTCGCGTTCTCGCTGTCGCTGGGCGACTACATCACCGTCAACATCGTCGGCGGCGCCAACCAGATGCTCGGAAACCTCGTCTACACGAACGTCGGAGCCGCCAACAACCTGCCGCTGGCCGCGGCGATCGCCCTCATCCCGATCGTCATCATCTTCGGCTACCTCGCCCTTGTGCGCCGCACCGGCGCCCTCGACAACCTGTAGGCCTCATGCGACTGGGAACCTCCGCGCGCGTCACGCTCGCCATCGTCACCGGCATCATCCTGCTGGCCGTCTATGTGCCGCTGTTCGTCGTGCTCGTCAACTCCTTCTCGACCTCCACGTCGCTGTCGTGGCCGCCACCCGGCTTCACGCTGGAGTGGTGGGCCAAGGCCTTCGAGAGCCAGGGGGCACGGGATGCCGTGGCCACCAGCATCCTGGTCGCCATCGCCTCGACGGCGATCGCCCTCGTGCTCGGCACGCTGATCTCGATGGCGCTGCAGCGCTTCGACTTCTTCGGCAAGCAGACCGTGAACCTGCTGATCATCCTGCCGATCGCGCTGCCCGGCATCATCACCGGCATCGCGCTGAACAACTTCTTCCGCACGATCATGGGGGTGCCGCTGTCGATCTGGACGGTCGTCATCGCCCACGCCACCTTCTGCATCGTGACGGTGTTCAACAACGTCATCGCGCGCCTGCGCCGCATGGGCACGTCGCTCGAAGAGGCGTCGGCCGACCTCGGCGCCGGGGTGTGGACGACCTTCCGTCTCGTGACCTTCCCGCAGCTGCGCTCGGCGCTGCTGGCGGGAGGCCTGCTGGCCTTCGCGCTGAGCTTCGACGAGATCATCGTGACGACTTTCACCGCCGGTTCTGGGGTCGCGACGCTGCCGATCTTCATCCTCAACAACATGTTCCGCCCGTCGCAGGCGCCGATCGTGGCTGTGATCGCGGTCGTGCTGGTGGTCGTCTCGATCGTGCCGATCTATCTGGCCCAGCGCCTGTCGGGCTCGGAGCAGACGCACCGCTGAGCCCGGGTACCCGGCGCGGATGCGGCGAAACCCACCCCTCGAGGTGAAGCCGGCCTTGCAGGGGCGGGTTTCGGTGCGAAGGGTGGGTCTCGGTGATCCGCGGGCGGATCGGGGTGGATGCGGCGTCTCAGGCGCCGTGCTCGGCCCGGCCGCGGGCGAAGCCCGCGTCGAACCCGCGCTCGTAGGAGTGCTCCGCGCCGCGGTGGCGACGGTGGGCGCCCGGGTGCCCGTGGTGGTGGCCGTGCTGCTCGGGGCAGCCGTGGCCGTGCGCGAAGCCGCGGCAGTGGTGCCGGCCTGACTCGCGCTCGGGGCCGAACCCGTCGCGCGGGTCGAAGCCGTCGCGTGGGTCGAAGCCCTGGCCGAAGGCGCGATGGGCGCCCGGGCCGAAGCCCGGGGCGAAGCCGCGACCGGGTCCGAACCCGCGACCGGGTCCGAACCCGCGTCGGCCGAAGCGGCCGCCGAAGGCGCGCGGGTCGGTCTCGTCGAAGCCGAGCTCGCCCGCGATCGCCTCGAGCGAGGCCATCGTGGTGGCGAAGTCCTCGGGCGAGACGGCGCCGGCCACACGGGCGCGGATGCCGTCGACCACGGCGCCGAGGCGCTCCTTGGCCGCGCGGCCCTCGTCTGTCAGCGACCAGGTGCCGTCGCCGGCCTCCTGGATCCAGCCGCGGTCGAGCAGTCGGGTGAGCTTCTTGCCGCGGCGGGCGATGAGCTCGGCCAGGCGCGGCTCCTCGACGTCTCCGGAGACCGCGTTCAGCAGCATCCAGTCGCGTCGCGTGACGCCCTCGGCCTCGAAGGCCGCCGCGAACTCGCGGGTCAGCAGTCCGTCGACGGCGCGCAGCCAGAAGCCGAGCGGGCGGCGGTCGGTGGGTGTGGTTTCTGTGTTCATGTCGTTCATGGGGTGTCCTTTCGGGGGCGGCGCTCAGAGGCCTCCGGTTCAATGCATGTCGAATGGCATGTATATGCAGTGTGACATGGATTGCGGAAGCATGTCAAGTCGCATGTAAAATTTCGGGTATGACCGATTCGGATGCCGACGCCATCGCCGAGGCCCTCTCGCTGCTGCGCGGCCGTCGCCCTCGTCCGCCGTGGGCCGACGCCGGGGGGCGCGATCCGCAGGCGCATCCGGGCTTCGGTCCGCACGGCGGGCCCCGCGGCCACGGCATGGGGCCGCATGCGGGCGGTCTGCACGGCGGCATGCGCGGCATGGGTCCGCAGGCCCGCTTCGCGGGCCCCGCGCGCCTGCGACTGCTCGAGGCACTCGCCGCCGCCGACGGCTCGCTCACGGTCAGTGCGCTCGCCGAGGCGGTCGGCGTCGATCAGCCGCGCGCGTCGCGTCTCGTGCAGCAGTGCGTCGAGCTCGGACTCGTTCGGAGAGAAGCCGACCCCGACGACGCGCGGCGCACCCGCATCGCCCTCACCGACGAGGGGTCGCGGCTGGCCCGTGGGTTCCGCGGTCAGCGCCGGGAGGCGGTCGAGGCTGCCCTGGCCGGCTTCACCGCCGCCGAGCGCGAAGAGCTGGCCCGCCTCCTGACGAAGTTCGCCCAGGCCTGGCCCGACCGCTGACCCGCGCCGGCCGGCCGGTCGGGCGCGACAGCTGCCCCGGTTCCGCCCGGCCCGCCCGGCGGCTGCCGCCGCCAGCATCCTTCAGTCGTCACATATGGCGACTGAACCGCTCGCCAAGGTCGCCACATGTGACGACTGAACTTCGGGCCTCCCCGTTCAGTCGTCGTAAACGGCGACCGAATCGCTGCGGAGGTCGCCATACGTGACGACTGAGCTTCGGGCCTCGCCCGGTCGCACTTTAGTGTGACCGGGCCGCGCGGAGGGGCTACTCGCGCGGGGCGGGCACGTGCTTCGGCAGCTTCACGAGCAGCAGCAGGCCGAGGCCGAGAGCGAGAATGATGACGAGGCCGAGGATGCCGAAGTGCGTCGCGCCGAACCATCCGATGAACAGCGACCACAGCAGCGGCGAGAGGAAGCTCATGACCCGGCCCGTGGTCGCGTAGAGGCCGAAGATCTCGCCCTGCATGCCCTCGGGCGCGACGCGGGCCAGCAGCGATCTGCTCGATGCCTGCGCCGGACCGACGGCGGCCGAGAGCACGATGCCCCCGATCCAGAAGATGAGCTTGCCCTCCTCGCGGAAGACGAAGACGAACAGCGCGCTGACGATGAGGATCGACAGTGCCGCGACGATCACGGCGCGCGCCCCGAAGCGGTCGTCGAGGCGGCCGGCGATGATCGTCGAGATGCCGGCGACGATGTTCAGCGCGATGCCGAAGAGCATGACCTCGGTCGCCGAGAACCCGAATGAGACGGCGGCCAGCACGCCGCCGAACGCGAAGACGCCCGCGAGTCCGTCGCGGTAGACGGCGCTCGCGATGAGGAACCAGAACGTCGGCCGGTGGGTGCGGAACAGCCCGACGATGTCGTGCGCGAGCACGGCGTAGCTCTGGAAGAACCCGACCTTGGGGCGGTCGTCGCGCCCAGGGGTCTCTGGCACGTTGAAGAAGAAGGGCAGCGCGAACACGATCGTCCACACCGCGGCCCCGACGGCGATGAGGCGGTAGGCGAGGCCGTTCGAGACGTCGATTCCGAACCAGTCCAGCTGGGTGAGCACCACCACGACGACGAGGGCGAGGATGCCGCCGATGTACCCGAGTCCCCAGCCCAGGCCGCTCACGCGCCCGACGGTGCGCGGAGTGGAGACCTGCACGAGCATCGCGTTGTAATTGACGCCGCCGATCTCGCTGGCCACCGACCCCAGCGCGACGACGATCGCGCCGAACCAGAAGTACTGCGGCTCGGAGTAGACGAAGAACAGGGCGAACTGCGCGAGCGCGAGCGCGACGGTCGCCCCCACGACCCAGCGCTTCTTGGTGCCGCGGGCATCCGATCGCTGGCCCAGCACGGGGGCGAGCACCAGGACCAGGATGCCGGCGGCGAAGGTGATCCAGCCGTACCACTCGGAGAGGTCGGAGAGCCCTCGACAGTACTCGGTGGCAGCATCCGCCGCCCGCGAGCAGACGAGCTCGCCGTCGGCGTTCTGTGCGGCGACCGAATCGGGCAGGAAGCTGTCGGAGACGAGATAGAGCGAGACCCAGACGAAGGTGAGGATCACCGAGTTGAAGGGCTGGGTCGCCCAGTCCCACAGCGCCCACGAGAACACCTGCTTGCGCGGCACCACGGCCGTAGTCGCCTCAGTCACATCGCTCAGGCTAGTGGTCGCCGAGCCGAACCCCTGGCTGAAAAGTTGATATGTGTCGGCTCAACTTCGTTTGACACCTCGCGAGGCCCGGAGTAGCCTTGAGCCATTGCGACTCAAGTCGCGCAGACTTCACCGATTCAGCCACACAAAGGAGAAACACATGGCACGTGCTGTGGGCATCGACCTGGGTACGACGAACTCCGTCGTCTCCGTCCTCGAGGGCGGCGAGCCCAAGGTCATCGCCAATGCCGAAGGATTCCGCACGACCCCCTCGGTCGTCGCATTCACCAAGGACGGCGAGGTGCTCGTCGGCGAGACCGCCAAGCGCCAGGCCGTCACCAACGTCGACCGCACCGTCGCGTCGGTCAAGCGCCACATGGGCACCGACTGGACGTTCGACGTCGACGGCAAGAAGTGGACGCCGCAGGAGATCTCGGCCCGCATCCTGCAGAAGCTCAAGCGCGACGCCGAGCAGTACCTGGGCGACTCCGTGACGGATGCCGTCATCACCGTGCCCGCGTACTTCAACGACGCCGAGCGCCAGGCCACGAAGGAGGCCGGCGAGATCGCGGGCCTGAACGTGCTGCGCATCATCAACGAGCCCACCGCCGCCGCGCTGGCCTACGGCCTCGACCGCGGCAAGGAGGACGAGTTGATCCTCGTCTTCGACCTCGGTGGTGGAACCTTCGACGTGTCCCTGCTCGAGGTGGGCAAGGACGACGACTTCTCGACCATCCAGGTGCGCTCCACCGCCGGCGACAACCGCCTCGGCGGCGACGACTGGGACCAGCGCCTCGTCGACTACCTGATCAAGCAGTTCAAGGACACCTCGGGTGTCGACGTCTCGGGCGACAAGATCGCGCTGCAGCGCCTCAAGGAGGCCGCCGAGCAGGCGAAGAAGGAGCTGTCGAGCTCGACCTCGACCAGCATCAACCTGCCCTACCTGTCGCTGACCGACTCCGGCCCCGTGTCGCTTTCCGAGACGATCACGCGCGCGAAGTTCGAGGACCTCACCAAAGACCTCCTCGACCGCACCAAGAAGCCGTTCGAAGACGTGATCCGCGAGGCCGGCATCAAGGTCGGCGACATCGCGCACGTCGTGCTCGTCGGCGGCTCGACCCGCATGCCCGCCGTCAGCGAGCTCGTCAACCGCGAGGCCGGCAAGGAGCCCAACAAGGGCGTCAACCCCGATGAGGTCGTCGCCGTGGGCGCGGCCCTGCAGGCCGGCGTCCTCAAGGGCGAGCGCAAGGACGTGCTGCTGATCGACGTCACCCCCCTGAGCCTCGGCATCGAGACCAAGGGCGGCATCATGACCAAGCTCATCGAGCGCAACACGGCCATTCCGACCAAGCGCAGCGAGACCTTCACGACCGCCGACGACAACCAGCCGTCGGTCGCCATCCAGGTCTTCCAGGGCGAGCGTGAGTTCACCCGCGACAACAAGCCGCTGGGCACGTTCGAGCTGACCGGCATCGCGCCGGCGCCTCGGGGCATCCCGCAGGTCGAGGTCACCTTCGACATCGACGCCAACGGAATCGTGCACGTGTCGGCCAAGGACAAGGGCACCGGCAAGGAGCAGTCGATGACGATCACCGGCGGCTCGTCGCTGCCCAAGGACGACATCGAGCGCATGGTGCGCGAGGCCGAGGAGCACGCCGCCGAAGACAAGAAGCGCCGCGAGGCCGCCGAGGTGCGCAACCAGGCCGAGACCCTGTCGTACTCGATCGACAAGCTCATCAAGGAGAACGACGACAAGCTGCCCGACGACGTCAAGTCCGAGGTGCAGGGCGACGTCGACGCTCTGAAGACGGCGCTGGCCGGCGACGACGACGAGGCCGTGAAGGCCGCGTTCGACAAGCTCAACCAGAGCCAGGGCAAGCTGGGCGAGGCGATCTACGCCGCGAGCCAGGCTGCCGGCGAGCAGGGCGACCCCACGGTGACCGACCCGGGTAACGGCGACGTGCCGAACCCCGAGGAAGATGTCATCGACGCCGAGGTCGTCGACGACGAGGACGAGAAGAAGGACTGATGACCGACAAGGACTTCGACAACGAAGAGGTCCTTCCTGACGACGAGGGGTCGGAGGCTTCGGCCTCCGGCCCCGAGCCGCAGGAGGAGGGCCTCACGGTCGACGACATCCTGGGCACCGCCCAGAACGCGGATGCCGCCGCCGAAGACGCCGTGATCGCCGATCTCGAGTCGGCCCTGCTCAACGACCTCAAGCGTCTGCAGGCGGAGTACGCCAACTACCGCCGCCGCACCGAGGAGCAGCGCGAGATCGAGAAGGAGCGCGCCAAGGGCGAGGCCGTCAAGGCCCTCCTGCCGGTGCTCGACGACCTCGACCGGGCCGACAAGCACGGCGACCTCGAAGAGGGCAGCCCGTTCTCGGCGATCGCCGAGAAGGTGCGCGGCGTCGCCGAGAAGCTGGGCGTCGAGTCCTACGGCGTCGCCGGCGAGGCGTTCGATCCGCAGCAGCACGAGGCGATCTTCCAAGTGCCCACCCCGGGTGTCACCGAGTCGACGATCCTCGAGGTCGTCGAGGTCGGCTACCGACTGGGTTCGGTCGAACTGCGACCGGCGAAGGTCGTGGTCGCCGTCCCGGCGGAGTAAGGAGCATCCATGGCCAGTCAGGACTGGTTCGACAAGGACTTCTACAAGACGCTCGGGGTCTCCAAAGACGTCTCCGACGCCGACCTGAAGAAGACCTACCGCAAGCTGGCGCGCAAGTATCACCCCGACTCCAACGCGGGCGATGCGAGCGCGGAGGCGAAGTTCAAGGAGGTCAGCGAGGCGTACTCGGTGCTCTCCGACAAGGAGCAGCGGGCGGAGTACGACCAGATCCGGGCGATGGGCTCCGGCGCACGCTTCACGGCGGGCGGCCAGGGCGCCGGCGGCTTCGAAGACGTCTTCAGCCGCTTCGGCGGGGCCCGCGGCGGGCGCACCGAGAGCGCCGACTTCGACGACATCTTCGCGATGTTCAACCAGCAGCAGGGCGGCGGCTTCGGCTCCGGCCGCTTCGGCCAGTCCACCGGCGGATTCCGCGGTTACGGGGGCCCGCAGCGCGGTGCCGACGTGACGGCCCGCACGACGATCGACTTCCTCACCGCCACGAAGGGCGAGACGATCACGCTGCAGGGCGAAGACGGCAAGCCGTTCAAGGTCAAGATCCCCGCGGGGGTCTCCGACGGGCAGAAGATCCGGCTGCGCGGCCGCGGGCGCCCGTCGCCCGACGGCGGCGAGACCGGCGACATCGTCGTGCAGGTCGCGGTGCGGCCGCATCCGGTCTTCACCCGTGACGGCCTCAACCTGCGGGTCACCGTGCCGGTGACCTTCACAGAGGCCGCTCTGGGTGCGACGATCGAGGTTCCGACGCTCGGGGGCGACCCGGTGAAGCTGCGGGTCGCCCCCGGCACTCCCTCGGGGCGCGTGCTGCGCGTCAAGGGGCGCGGCGTCGAGACGGCCAAGGGCACCGGCGACCTGCTCGCCGAGGTGCAGATCGCCGTGCCGTCGCACCTCGACGAGCGCGCCCGCGAGGCGCTCGAGCAGTTCCAGCAGCTCGAGCCCAAAGAGAACCCGCGCGCCGACCTCATGAGCAAGGCCCGAGGCTGACATCATGCGCTCGAATCAGGAGATCTCGCCGACACAGGAGGTTCCGCGGCGAAACGACCTGCCCCGGCGAGATCTCCTGATCTCAGGCGGGTTGCGGGAGGGGCGGTGGCATCGATGAGTGACAGCCCGATCGACGACGACGCGCCGATCTTCGCGATCGCCGTGGCCGCGGAACTCGCCGGCATGCACCCGCAGACGCTGCGGCAGTACGACCGGCTGGGCCTCGTTGTGCCCGACCGCACCCGCGGCGGATCGCGCCGATACTCGCTGCGCCACGTCGGGCAGCTCCGCGAGGTCGCCAAGATGTCGGCCGAGGGCATGGGGCTTCCGGCCATCTCGCGCATCCTCGAGCTCGAGGGGCGTGTGCGCGAGCTGCACCTGCGGGTGCGCGACCTCGAAGAGCGCGTGCGCACCGAGATGGAGCGCCGCCCCGGCGCCCGCGTGTTCGCGGCCGGTGCCAGCGGCGGCGTCATTCCGCTCCGCCACGGCGTGCGGGTGCGCCGCGCGACCGAGGTCGTGCTGTGGCGCCCCCGGCACACGATCGAGCAGGGCCAAGAGCAGCCAGACGACGACTGAGTCGACACGCGGGGGGCGGATGCTGTCGCGCCCGCGTCCCGACGCGTGCCGGCCCGCGCGTCCGATCCGAGCCGCGTGTCAGCCCTGCAGTCGCCCGGCCCGCCGCATCCGCTGCGCCGTCACCGCGATGCCGGCGACGATCAGCCCGAGGGCGGCCAGCGGCAGGAGGGGCGAGACGCCGCCGCCACCGGTGCCGGCGAGATCGTCGGGCGCTGTGTCGGGGTCGTCCGGCGTGGGTGCGGTGTCGGCCGTGTTGACGAGGGTGATCCGCACGAGCGACTGGTCGTTGATCGCCGCGTTCGGGATCACGACCCTGCCGTCGGGCTCCGGCGTGAGCACCTGACCGTCGACAGTCCACGTCGGCGCCCCCCACGAGACGCCGTCGACGTCGGGCAGGTCGCCTTCCTCCACCTCGACGATCGACGAGACCGGAATCCAGTCGCTGGTCAGCACGATGTCCGGCTCGAGTTCGAGGTGGGTCTGCGGTTCGCTGTCGAGCCACCAGTCGACCGGATAGGTCGTGCCGGCGGGCACCGCGTCGGCCCGCGGGCCGTCGACCCGCTTGACGATCGAATAGCGGGTCAGCTGCTCCACCGAGTTGGTCACGGTCGCCTCGGCGGTCTCGCCGGCGCGGATCACGAGGAAGTTCGAGGGCGTCCAGACGATCTCGCCCCAGTTGTAGTCGTCGGGGAGGGCGGACTCTGCGGGAGTCACCTCTTCGAGGCGCACGACCGTGCCGACCGTGAACCGCACGGGCATCCCGTCGCCGTCGAGGGGCCCCGCCGCCGTGCCGTCGGCCGGCAGCTCGAACGTTCCGGTGGTGACCCCCGAGCTGGGGCTCCAGGCGGTGTAGGTCACCGTGAACGTGTCGTCGAGCAGTTCGTCGGCGCTGATGCCGACGAGGTCTTTCGACACAAGGAAGGTGCCCGTGATCAACGAGGCGTCGTTGGTCACGGTGCCATCGACCGTGCCCTCGCCGCCGGTGCCGATGACCAGGCTCGACGAGGAGTAGCCGGGGGCGCCCCAGCGGAGGAAGGGCACGTTGGGTGCCGTGAGCTCTTCATAAGTGACGACCGTGCCGTAAGGGAACTGCAGCGGATCACCGGCGGCGTCCACCGGTCCCACCGGCGTGCCGTCTGCGGGCAGCCGCAGCACGCCGTCGACGGTGCTGCCGTCGGGCAGCGTCGCCTCCCACGCGACGGTGAACTCGATCGAGGAGGGCAGGTTCTCGCCCGAGATGCCTTCGAACTCCTTCTGCAGGGTGAACGTGCCCTGCCGCAGCGAGTTGGCGACCTCGATCGTGATCGCCCCCTCGTCGGTGGGCAGGTCGACCTCGACGGGCTCGCCGAAAGGCGCCGGGTAATCGGTGGAACCGGTGCCGGTCGTCACGGTGATGACGGGCTCCGCCCACCCGCTCACATCGACCGGAGTGCCGCCGTTGGTGGGCACCTCCTCGGCGAGATAGAGCACATCCGCTGCGGGGTCGACGCCGGTGAGCTCGGCCGGCGCATCGATCGGAAGCGGCACGGTCGTGAGGGCCGACGGGGCTGCGCCGTACGACAGGGTGTAGTCGAAGGCGGCCATGCTCGCATCGCCGATCGACTTGACGATCGTGATGGTGCGGCCGACCCCCTCGGGTGCGTAGGTGTTGGTCACGGTGGCCAGCACGTTCTGCCCGCCCGAGGTGATCTCGACGATCCGAGAGGGGCTCCACGAGACACCCGTGAGGTCGTACCCCGGCACATCGGGCAGCGTCGTGCGGTCTTCGACGAGGAGGATGCGGGTGCCCACAGGGAACTGATCGCCGACGTCGACGGGCGTGCCGTCCAGCGGAACGTCGAGGGTGCCGGTGCCGACGAACCCTCCCTCGAACGCGGCCGCCCACGCGACCGTGACGTCGCCGGAGGGGAGGTCGCCGGGGGCTACGCCCTCGACCTCCTTGGCCACCGAGAAGGTGCCGGTGGGGTCGGCCTCGGCGGTGTTGGTCACCGTCACCAGCTGGGGCTCGTCGCCGATGGTGATCGGCGATGGCGTGATCTCGACGTCGGTCCAGGTGTACCCGGGCACCGAGATCGGTTCGATCTCGGCGAAGGTCACCTCGGTGCCGATCGGGAAGTCGACCCCCGCGTCTACCGTCGTGCCGCCGGCCGGCAGCTCGAGCGACGACGAGTACACGGTGCCGTCCGGCTCGGTCGCGGTGTAATTGACCGTGAAGGTCGTGCCGTCGGGCAGCTCGTCGTCGTCGATGCCGACGAGCGCCTTGCGCATCGAGAAGGTGCCGAGGGTCGGCTCGCAGGTGAGCGTTCCGGCGAACAGGAACGAGTGCACCTCGCCGCCCTGCAGCGTGACGTCGCGCCCGAGCACCTGACCGTCCAGCGGTGCGGCGGTGATCGTCACATCCGCGTCGGGGGCGTAGATCGATCCGTCGATCCGCGCTTCGGCGGCCGCCACCGCGACGTCGCCGGTGAGCTCGGACAGATCCCAGAAGATGTAGGGCGAATAGGCGCCCTGCGGGTCGGCCCTCGCCCCGATCACGGTCGTCGTGGTGGGGTCGGTGACGCGGATCACGAGCGGGTTGACGACGCCGGGCGTCGGGCCGGGGGAGAACTGGATGAGCGCGGTGCCGGCGATGTCCTCATAGTCGACGACGTTGGGCTGGTCGGCACTGAGCGGCTCGAGCACGACGCGGCTGCCCACGTCTTCGGCGACCCCCACGTGATGGCCGACGTCGGTGAAGGCCAGATCGTCGAGACACTGCTTGGCCTGGTCGTAGGTCGCCTCCGCGTTCGCCTCGACGTAGTCGGCGACGGCGGTGGCGGAGGTGTCGAACGTGTAGATGCTGCCGTCTCCCGTCGCGGATGCGGGGGGCGCGGCATTCGCCGGGTAATCCTGCGCCGTGGCGTCGATCAGCGGCGTCGCATCGACGGTCGATGCGTCGAGGTTCAGGCGCAGCCAGTCGGCGCGCGCCGCGGCCTGCCACGGGCCGGTGCGCTCGACCATCTTCAGATCGCCCTGCAGCGTCGGGTCGGACGTTCCGGCGCTCGTGATCGCCAGGATGCCGTTGCTGGCCGGCGAGTACGACCCGACGAGCAGGCGCGTCGGGTCGCCGTCGACCGTGGGCAGCGTGTAGTCGGCGGTGCCGGCCGAGACGTGGATGATCGTGTACTGGTCGCTCTCTGCCTGTGACGTGCGCGCGACCCCGCCCGCGGCGAGCGATCCCTCGGTCTCGTCGTTGGCCATCACGAGGTCTTCGCGGGCATACACGGTGAAGCCGCCGTTCATCGCGAACGGGTTGAGGCTGTCGGGATAGGCAGCAGCGGCGGGCGATGCGGGCGTGAGTGCGACCGCGCCGGAGGCGGCCAGAGCCACGGCGAGGGTCGCCGCGGCGAGACGGCGGCGTCGGGGGTACTGGGCGGCGTCGGTGCGCATCGGTGTCCAACCTGATCGGGGCTCGGAGGTCAGTCAAGCACCTTGTTCGCCGCGCGGAACGCCTCGAAATCCGATCGTGACAGGTCTGCGTAGGCGAGCGCCCAGTCCACGAACACGTCGCCCAGAGTGTGCCCCTTGCCGATGTATCCGGCCACCTGCGATGCGCTCGGCGACTGCGCGTGCGCGCGGGCGAGGATGGCCGCACAGGCCTGTGCGTAGGTCACGAAAGCGCGGTCGTCGAGCGCCTCGACGTCGACGCCGCCCTTCATGTCATGGAACTGCCGCACATAGATGTCACCGAGCGCCGCCCTGACGCTCCCGAGGAACGGGTCGGAGTAGGCCTGCAGCACCCGCTGCATCGCGACGACCCTGGCGCCCTGTCCACCGTGTGCGATCTCGGCCTGAAGCGCGGCCGGCTGGCGGATGCCGCCGTACTCCACCAGCACACTCTGGTTCGCCTCCTTCGCCTGCAGCAGCAGGGCGTTGTCGGCGCCGTCCTGGAAGGCGACCAGGAAGCATCTGGTGCCGACACTGCCGACGCCGACGACACGCAGGGCGACATCGCTGGTGACGTAGTTCGACAGCACGGTGCGGATGTCGACCTGGGCACTGGAGAGGTAATCGCCCACGTTGCCCTCGAGGCGCGCGAGCACCTCGGGATCGCTCAACCTCACCATCGTCGGCGGAGTCTCGACGAATACCAGCCTGCCGTGTTCGTTCGCCCTGGTGAGTCTGCGCACGGCGCGCTCGCCGGTGCGCTTCTGGGCATCCTTGATCGCGGCGGTGATGGCTGCGCGCGACTTCTTGTCGAGGCCGCGCACCACCGACTCGAGATCGAAGTGGGCGAAGTAGCGCTCGGTCGGACTCAGCTGCGCGCTGGTCTCGATCGCGCCGGCATAGGTGGCCACCGCTTCCCGGGCGGCGGTCTCGATCACGCCGGCATCGCGTGAGGTCGCCTGCCCCGCCACGACGACACTGGTCACGAGCCGCTTGAGGTCCCACTCCCACGGCGCCCAGGCCGACTCGTCGAAGTCGTTGAGGTCGAAGACGAGGGTGCGCTGCGGCGAGGCGTAGAACCCGAAGTTGGCCACGTGCGCGTCACCGCAGGAGGCGACCAGGATGCCGGTGTGCGGGTCGCGGGCGAGGTCCGCCGCCATGAGAGCCGCGGTGCCGCGGTAGAAGGCGAACGGACTCTGCGACATGCGCTCCGTGCGCAGCGGCAGCAGCTCCTGCAGTCTCGACGCATTCTGACGGTCGATGATCCCGAGCGGATCCCGGTCGGTCGTGGTGCGCCGGGCGAGCGTGCCCCGCGGCGCGTTCTGCCGGGCGCGGCGCCCGAGCTCTCGAAGAGTGCCGGGCTCGGGAGGGTGAACCCAGGTCGCCGAGATCGGGTCGACAGCATCCGTCATGCCGTCATCCTCGCACCCGCGCGGGCGTCGCGTCGCCTCCCGCGCGGGGCGCGGCGCGGCGATGCTTCCTGTGCGGCGCATGCGGGCGCCCTAGAGTGCTCCCATGAGCGGCGAAGGCAGCGCACGCTGGGAGCAGGCCATCCACTGGCCGATGCTGCTCGCGTCGTTCGCCTGGCTCGTGGCCTACTCGTGGTCGGTGATCGCGGTTCCGGTCGGCGCCGACCGCACACTGGCGCTGGCGGTGATGGGCGTCACCTGGGTGTTCTTCGTCGTGGACTACGTCGTGCGGCTCGTGCAGAGCGGCGGCCATCTCTCCTGGGTGCGCGGGCATCTCTGGGAGCTGCTGGTGGTCGCGCTGCCGATGCTGCGGGCCCTGCGCCTGCTGCAGTTCATGACGCTCGCGCCCGGGCTGCGCCGGAGCGCGGGCACAGCGCTGCGCACCCGCATCGCGATCTACGGGGCGGGAGCGGCGCTGCTGCTGGTCTACCTCGGTGGCCTGATCGTGCTCGACGTCGAGCGCCGCGCTCCCGGCGGCAACATCGACACCTTCGGCGACGCGATCTGGTGGGCGTTCGTGACGCTCGCGACCGTCGGCTACGGCGACTTCTATCCCGTCACGATGATCGGGCGCACGGTCGCGGTCGGCCTCATGCTCAGCGGTATCGCCGTCGTCGGCGTCGTGACCGCGACGCTGTCGTCGTGGATCATCGAACGTGCGGCCCTCGGCCGCGACGACGACGAGCCCTCCACCAGGGGGCAGCTGCGCGCCGTGGCACGGCAGATCGACGATCTCGCCCGGCGGCTGGGCGAACCGGGCGACGGCACGGCCGAGAAGGAGGACGCATGACTGCGGCGGAGGCGACGACCGAAGGCCCAGGAGTGCGGGCGATGCTGATCGCCTCGGTGCCGGCGCTGCTGATCGGCGCGGGCAGCGCGCTGGTGCTGTGGGTCATCGACATGCTGGCCCACGGTCTGCAGCACTGGCTGTGGGACACGCTGCCGGCGCAGTTCGGTGCGAGCAGCACGACGCCCTGGTGGATCTTCGTCGTGCTCACCGCGGTCGGACTGCTCGTCGGCGCCGTCGTGCAGTTCGCGCCGGGGCGCGGCGGCGTCGACTCCGCCACGGTCGAACTCAACGCGCCGCCGCCGCCGATCCTCGCGGTGCCCTCGATCGTCATCGCCGTCACACTGAGCCTCGCCGGCGGCGTGAGCCTGGGCCCCGAGAACCCGATCATCGCGATCAACTCGGCGCTTGCGGTGACGCTGCTGGCCGGGATGTCGAAGGTTCTCCCGCCTCAGCTCGTGATCCTGCTGGCGATCTCGGGCACGATCGGCGCGCTGTTCGCGACCCCGGTGGCCGCGGCTCTCGTGCTCACCGGCACGGTCGGGGCGATGCGCGGACCGGGTTCGCTGTGGGACAAGCTGTTCCTGCCGCTGGCGGCGGCCGGCGCGGGCGCTGTGACGATGCACCTGCTCGGTGGCGAATCGATCGCGTTCACCCTCGAGCCGATGGGCGAGATCCAGCCGATGTACCTCGTGCTCGGCTTCGTCGTGGCGGCCGCCTCCGCCGGCGTCGGCATCCTCGCGGCATGGCTGTTCCCGTACCTGCACCGTGCGTTCCACTCCCTGAAGCACCCGATCGTCTTCACGACGCTCGGCGGCGCCGTGCTGGGCGTGCTCGGGATCATCGGAGGGCCGCTGACGCTGTTCAAGGGACTCAACGAGACCGGTGAGCTGCTCACCCACCCCGATGCCTACTCGGCGGGGCAGCTGGCGCTGTTCGCGGGGGTCAAGGTCGTCGCGCTCCTGGTGGCGGCCAGCGCCGGATTCCGCGGCGGCCGGATCTTCCCCGCGGTCTTCATCGGGACGGCGCTGGGCCTGCTCGGCTACGCGCTGATCCCCGGCATCCCGATCGCGCTGGCGGTCGCCTGCGGCGTGATGGGCATCACCCTGGCCGCCACGAAGGACGGCTGGATGGCGATGTTCATCGGCGTCGTGCTGGTCGGCGACGTGACGGTGCTGGCCCTCCTGTGCATCATCGTGCTGCCGGTGTGGCTGCTGGTGACCAAGGCGCCCGAGCTCGTCGTGCATCCGGCGCCGCACGAGAAGGCGCAGGTCGCCTCATGAGGCGCCGCGTCGCCCCCGTCCCACCGCCGGCGGCCCCCGCCCCTGTGCTGTCGCCGTCGCTGCGCATCCTCCTCGGCCTCGCCGCCGCGGTCGTCGTGCTGGCCGGGCTCTCGTTCGCCCGTGAGCTGGTGGGCCCGCTCGCCCTCGCCGCCGTGATCGTCATCATCTGCCATCCGGTGCGCCGGCCGCTGGAGCGCGCGGGCTGGCCGCGCTGGGCTGCCACCACGGCGGTGATCGTGGTGGCCTACGTCGTGCTGGCGATCCTCGCCGCACTGCTCGTGTTCGCCGGTGTGCAGTTCGGCAGACTCGTGGCCGATATGGCCGGGGATCTGCGGGGCACGGCCGACGAGGTCATGGCGTGGCTCACCTCTCTGGGCCTCGACTCGCAGCTCGCCGGCGCGACCGCCACGCTGCTGGAGCCCACCCGCATCCTCGCCGTCGTCACGTCGCTCGGAGGCACAGCGCTGAACGTGCTGACCGCGTTCTTCTTCGTGCTCGCCTACGTGATCTTCATGGCCGCCGACGGTTCGCGCTACGCCCGCGCCGAGAGCTCGTTCGGGCCGCGGGTGCGACCGGCGATGGCGCGGTTCGACTCCTTCAACCGCGGAGTGCGGCGCTACTACGTCGTCAACGCCTCGTTCGGCGCGGTCGTGGCGATCATCGACGGTCTCGCGCTGTGGTGGCTGCAGATTCCGGGGGCGGCCATCTGGGCGATCCTCGCGTTCGTCACCAACTTCGTCCCCAACATCGGGTTCGTGCTGGGGCTCGTGCCGCCCGCCGTGCTGGCGCTGGTGGTCGGCGGGTGGCCGATGATGCTCGCCGTCATCGCCATCTACTGCGTCGTCAACGTCACGCTCCAGGTGCTGATCCAGCCCAAGTTCGTCAGCCATGCGGTCAACCTGAGTCTCACGCTGAGCTTCTTCTCGGTGATCTTCTGGACGTTCATCATCGGCCCGCTGGGTGCCATCCTCTCGATCCCGCTCACGCTGCTGGTGCGGGCTCTCGTGCTGGAGGGCGACCCGAACACGCGCTGGCTGCGCTGGCTGTCGGGCGACCATGCGGCAGCGCACCGATCGGATGCCGGAGGCCCGCCGTGAACGGCGGATCGGGCGGTCGCGGGCTGCGCCCCCTCTCGGCGATGATCGCGGATCGAACAGAGAAGTCTCTGGAGTCGCTCGCCCTCGGGGTCGGCGCGGTGGCGTTCGTGCTCAGCGCCGTTGCCGCCCTGCTGGTCTTCGGCTTGGAGCCGACCCCCATCTCGGGCCACGGATCGGTCGGGCAGTTCTCGGCGATCGCGTCGGCGGTGGTCGGCATCGGCGCCTTCGCCTTCGGCCGATTCGTGCTGAACCGCCGAGGCGAGGGGCCGCGGCCGCTCGGTCCGCTCGACTATCTCGATGTCGCGGCGCTCGCCTTCGCCCACGGGGTCATCGCGCTGCTGGCGTGGCTGCTGGTGGCCGACATCATGGCCGAGGCCTTCGTCGACGCCGAGGTGTTCGCCCTGCCGACCCTCGCCCTGGCCGGTGCGACCGCCGCCGTGACCGCCTACCTCTCCTTCTTCTCTGCGACCCACATGGACCTGCAGCTCCTGGCCGTCGTGCTGGCGGTCTTCCTGGTGCTCGGCATCACGGCGAGCATGCTGACCGCGAGCGACCCGCTGTGGTGGCACGAGCATCTGAGCGCCCTCGGCATGTCCGACGACATCTCCGCGCTCGCCTTCAACCTCACCCTCATCGTCGCGGGAGTCATCGTCACGACCCTCGCCCGCTACACGACGCGCGCGCTGCCGAACGTGGTCGGCACGGGAGGGCGCAGCATCCGCACGTGTCTCGTGATGATCGGCGTGTTCCTGGGCCTTGTCGGCGTGTTCCCCGTCGACAGGTTCTTCTGGATCCACACGGCCGTCGCCTCGGGCATGGTCGTGGCCTACGGCGTGCTGGTCGTGCGGCTGTCGCACTGGATGCCCGGGCTGTCGCGGCCGTTCCTTCTCATGGGCCTGCTGTTCCTGGCGGCCATCGTCGTGCTCGGCGTGCTCTATGCCGTCGGCTACTACACGCTCACGGCCGTGGAGCTCGTGGCCGGCGTGCTGGTGTTCAGCTGGATCATCGTGTTCATCCGCGGCGCCGCGGTGCTGGGGCAGGATGCGCGCGCAGAGGGGCCGCACCCGCGCTGAACGCCGGTGCGGCCCCTCTGCGGTGGATCAGCCGAGCAGTTTCGCCTTGGCGGCGGCGAACTCGGCGTCGTCGAGCACGCCGGCATCCTTCAGCGCCGCGAGCTTCTGCAGCTCGGCGACGACGTCGACCCCGGATGCCGCCGGCACGGGCGGCGGAGGCGGGGGAGCGGCCTGCGCGACCGCGGCCTGGGCGGCGGCCTGCATCTGCGCCTGCTGCTGAGCAGCCGCGTACTGCTGCTGCTCCCACTCCGACTGAGCCTGCTGCTGGCGTCGATTCGACATGCCGGCGTTGACCGCGTTGGCCGTACCGGCGACGACCGCCGTACGGGCGGCGAGTCCGATGAGGCCGGGCCGGCCCCCTCTTCTCATCATGATTCCTCCTCCTCGCTATCGACGACCGAGTCGACCAGGGCGTTGACGACGGGAGCGGGGATGCGCTCCACGCTGAGCACGCGGCCGCCGGAGGCGGCGACGCGCTCGGCGAGCTTGGTCGCCCAGGCGAGTTCGAGCACCGCGAGCATCGCCGAGGTGCCCGGCGGGATGAGCTCGGCGAGCTCGTCCACGTCGTCGTCGCCGGCCAGGCCCTCGGCGGCGAGCTCGACGGTGCCGAAGCCGTACTGGTCGGTCTCGTCTTCGATCTCGGTGACGGTGACCTCGCCCGCCTCGTCCTTGGAGATGATGAGCAGGTCGAGCAGTCTCAGCGTGCCGTCGGCGATCAGGTCGGCGAGCGCCTCGAAGACGTCGGGTGCCGGCCTGTCGCCCTCGAGGGCGACGAGATAGAACTCGACGGGGCCGAATGTGAACGTAGCCACAGCGCACTCCTGTCTGTCAGGCGAGAGCCTTGGCCTTGATGGCGTCGAACTCGGCCTGCGAGATCGCGCCGCTGTCGAGCAGCGTCTTGGCCTTGGCGATGTCGTCGATCGAGCTGCCAGAGCCCGCCGTCGCGCGGATGTAGGCGTCCTGATCCTCTCGCAGCGCCCGCGCCTGCGCCATGCTGCGCCGGCTCATGCCGTCGCCGCGGGCGATGAGGTAGACCAGGGCCGTGAGGAACGGCACGAAGATCAGGAAGATGATCCACACGGCCTTGAGCCAGCCGTTCAGTGAGCTGTCGCGGAAGATGTCGCTGAGGATCGAGAACAGCGCCATCAGATAGGCGATGAAGACGAAGCACCAGAAGAACCAGGCGATCCAGGACCACAGATCCATTGTTTGACCAATCGTCGAGCGTGCCGGTCGGAGTGCCGGCACCTTCACGCTAGGAGCGGGGCGGATCGTCGAGCGTCACCCCGGCCGGGTGAAAAGCCTCGTCGCCGTCGAGCCGCTGGAACGAGAGCACGTCGATGTGCAGATCCGCCAGCATGTCGAGCAGGCCCATCAGCCGGGCCTGGTCGGGCACGGGGCCGACGATCCTCGTGCGCCCGTCGTCGATCGGCTGCAGGTCGAAGCCTCCGAGGGCGGCGCTGAGGTCTGTGCCCAGCCGGCCCGAGATGACGATCTCGACGAGGTGAGATTCCATGCGCCGACCCCCCGGATCTCGGTCATCACGGCTGCCCGTCGCAGTCGTCGGCCCTGTCGCGATTGTGACGGGAGTCATCGCGCCCCGCCTCACCCGTGTGGAATGATTCGGGAAAAGCGGAGGGATTCCCAGGATGCCGCCTCTTGCCGTGCCCCGGCGGCCACCGGCTCACGCGGTGGACCGCCCCTCCCTGCGCGCCGCGCTCGACGCGGGCCTCGAGGCTCCGCTGTCGCTGCTGGTCGCCCCCGTCGGCGCCGGCAAGAGCGTGCTGCTGGCGCAGTGGGCCGCGACTCTCGGGGCGATGCCGGTCGCCTGGGTCGACATCACCGGCGGCGACGCCGACCCGATCGAGTTCACCGACCGGCTGATCGACGCCCTCCGCGCCGCCGTGCCGTCGCTCGCCCTCCCCGGCGTTCCCGTCGCCTCGGTCGTGGGGCGGCTGGGCGAGCCCTTCCTGCACGAGTTGGCCGACTGCCTCGCCGAGGCGGGCGCGCTCGTCGTGGTCTTCGACGATCTCCACCACCTCGGCGGCACCGAGGTGCTCGCCGATCTCTGGCGGCTCGTCGACCTGCTGCCTCCCGGTATCCATTTCGTCTTCTCGTCGCGCGTCGATCTGCGACTGGGGTGGAGCGGGCTTCGCCTGCGGCACGGCCTGGTCGAACTGCGTCAGCGCGAGCTGGCCTTCGACTCCGACGTCGCGGCCGAGGTGATCCGGCGCATCGGCGGCGTCGAAGTGGCCTCCGAGGCGCTCGCCGCCGTGATGGAGCGCACCGAGGGATGGGCGGCCGGTGTGCAGCTGACGGCGCTGGGGCTGCGCCACCACAGCGACCCCGATCAGCTCGTCGAGGCGATCGCCGAGACCGATCGGCTCGTGGTCGACTACCTCGGCGAAGAGGTGATGGACCGCCTGCCCGACGAGCGCCTGCGGGCGCTCGTGCGGCTCGCGGTGCCCGACGAGCTCACCGGTCCGCTCGTGAGCGAGGTGGCGCGGGTGCCCGACGGCGCGGGCCTGCTCGAAGCCCTCGAGCGCGAGTCGATGTTCCTCGCCCCGGTGCCCGGGCAGCCGGGCGTCTACCGGTTCCACCGCCTCTTCCGCGATCTGCTGACGTACCGGCTGCGCGCCGGGAATCCCGCGCTCGAGCGCGAGCTGCTGCTGCGCACCGCCGCGTGGCACCGCCGCGACGGCGACCGCGACGCCGCCGTCGAATGCCTCCTCCGCGCGCACGCGTGGGATCAGGTGCTCGATGAGCTGCTGGCTGCGGGGCGCGACGTCTACGAGGCCGTGCGCACGCCGCGCCTGGCCCGGTGGCTGGGTGCCGTGCCCGCAGACGCGCGCGCGAAGCGCCCGGTGTCCGACGTGCTCCGTGGCATCGCCGAGGGAATGGCGGGGCACGCGGCGACGTGCATCGACGTGCTCGGCGGGGCGCTGGCCTCCGACGGGCTCGGCGAGGGCGAACGCCAGGCGGCACTCGCCTACCGCGCGGTGTGCGTGCAGTTCCTGCCGGACGCCGAGTTCTTCGTGGCGGCCGCCGAGCGTGCGCTCGCCGAGCTGGCAGCCTTCCCCGATGCGCAGACCCCCGACCTGCTCGGGCTCACCGCCCGCCCCTACCTCGAGATGGT
The DNA here is from genome assembly GCF_025515205.1 of Microbacterium fluvii. Lineage (GTDB taxonomy): Bacteria > Actinomycetota > Actinomycetes > Actinomycetales > Microbacteriaceae > Microbacterium > Microbacterium fluvii. The sequence continues at coordinate 191,438 of NZ_JAOPFX010000002.1, forward strand.
CGCGTGGGTGGCGCTGGGGCGGGCGCGCTTCTTCCAGGGCGACCTCGACGCCGCACGCGTCGCGCTGCGCACGGGACTGCAGACGGATGCCGCCGACTACCTGCCGTATCGGGTCCATGCCCTCGGCAGCCTGGCCCTCGTCGACGCCTTCGCGGGGCACCTGTTGGAGGCGGAGTCGCTGGCGGAGGAGGCCGTGGCGATCGGCCGCGACGTGACCACCCCCGGCCATCCCGCGCCGGCCGATGCGTTCCTGGCGCGATCGGTCATCGCCGCTCAGCGCGGAGCGCACGCCTCCGCCGCGGCCGACCTCGCCGAAGGGTGGCGGTGCGCGACGGCGAACAACCGCACGCAGCTGCAGTGGATCGCCCACCTGATCGCCGAGGCGATCGCCCTCGACGGCGATGCGCCCGCCGCGCAGACGCCCCCCGGGCCCCCGCCCTCGGTCGTCGATCGCGCGCTGCGGAGCCTCCGGGCGCAGAGCGGCGGCGCGGGCACCCGCTTCGGACTGTTCGGCGGCCGGCCGCTCGGGGCGCCGCCCGCGGCCGCACCGGAGCCGCTGCTGGAACCGCTCACCGCGCGCGAGTGCGAGATCCTCGTGTATCTGCCGACCCGACTGACCGTCGCCGAGGTCGGTGCGCGCTGCTTCGTCTCGAGCAACACCGTCAAGACCCACCTCGCGCACATCTACCGCAAGCTCGGGGTCGCGACCCGAGACGAGGCGATCCGCCGTGCGTACGAGCTCGACCTGCTCGACCCAGGCGAGATCGTCCATGCCGGGTGACGTGGGCGGCCGCCGGGGCCGCCAGGGTGAGGGCATGAGCGAAGACGGCGCCGGCGCCGCGCCGGTGCCGGCCGTGCAGCCGGATCGCGCGGCGGAGGACGCGGCATCCCACCGCCGCCTCGCCGGCGTGCTCACCGCGATCGACCGGCCGATGGTCTCGGCCTTCGCGGCGACGCTCGGGGTGCTCGGGGCCCTCGTCATCGGGAGCGCGATCGGGCAGATCTCGACGATCATCGTCTACATCGTGCTGGCGCTCTTCCTGTCTCTCGGGCTCGACCCGATCGTGCGGATGCTGGAGCGGCGAGGCATCAAGCGGGGCGGGGCCATCGCGATCGTGTTCGGCGCGTTCGCCCTGCTCATGGTCGCCTTCCTCGTCTTCGTGCTGCCGTCGGTGCTCGCTCAGATCGGGCAGCTCGTCGAGACGATCCCCGAAGCCCTCGCCGGCGTCCCGCAGTCGGCGTGGTTCCAGTCGCTCACTCCCGACGGGCAGGCGTTCGTCATCGACTGCGCGGCGGAGCTCTCGGCATGGATCGCCGACCCTGCCACCCTCGCGGTGATCGGCGGCGGCGTGCTGGCAGTGGGCGCAGGCATCGTCGGCGGCATCTCGGCGAGCTTCATCGTGGTGGCCCTCACCCTCTACTTCCTCGCGTCGCTCGATGCGATGAAGCGGGCGATGTACTCGCTCGCCCCCGCGCGCCGCAGGTCCAGGCTCGCCGACATGACCGAGCGCATCACGGGGTCGGTGGGCAGCGCCCTGATCGGCTCGGTGATCCTCTCGTCGCTCAACGCCGCCGCCGTGCTCGTGCTGCACCTCGTGATCGGCCTGCCCTTCCCCGCGCTCATGGCGGTCGTCGCCTTCGTCATCACGCTGATCCCGCTGTTCGGCTCGGTGATCTTCTGGGTGCTGGCCTCGGCGATCGCGCTGTTCAGCTCGCCGGGGCAGGCGCTCGCGTTCGCACTCGCCTACCTCGTATACATCCAGCTCGAGTCGTATGTGCTGAGCCCGCGGATCATGAACCGTGCGGTCTCGATCCCCGCGGCCCTCGTGCTGATCGGCGCGATGGTCGGCGGCGCGCTGGCCGGAGTGCTCGGGGTGCTCGTGGCCCTGCCGGTGATGGCGTCGATCCTGCTGATCATCCGCGAGATCGTCGTGCCCCAGCAGGACCTCAAGACCTGAGGGCGCCGACGTCGCCGTCAGGCGGGATCGAGCCGGAGCACGTCGCCCGACTCGGCCAGCGGCAGATCGTCGACGATGCGCAGCGACCGGGCGAGTTCGTCGACGCCGCCGATCACGGTGCCGAAGCGCTCGCGGTCGCCGCACACGGCCGTCAGCGTCACCAGGTGGGTGCCGGTGTCCCACGTGTAGGTCGCGAACGGCGGGGGCGTCGCGCCGTCGTGCGCCGGCGGCAGCGGCATGGCGAGCTTCTCGCCGACCCCGAGGTGAGTGCCGCGGAAGCTCTCGGTGTCGTCGTATTCGATCGGCATCGCCGCACGCGCCGCCCGCAGCTGCGGGGTGAGCTGCTGCAGCTGGGCCATCGCCACCAGCAGCTCGGGGTCGTCCTTCCACACCCACACGAGCACCCGGCCGTCGGCTCGGCGGATGAGCGCCGGCGCGGCCTGACTCATCGCCCACGCGGCGAAGCTGCCGCCGGGGCGGGGCGAGGCGCCCATCGCGGCGCCCGCCTGGGACAGCAGCATCCCGATCGCCTTCTTGCGATGGCGACGACCGCGCCAGCCGAACGAGCCGGTGATCGGCACCCAGTGGAGCGGGTCGGCGTCGGCGTGCAGGCGCGGCATGTCTCCAGGGTAGGCGCGGATGCTGGCGCGCCGCTGTGCTCGGTCGCTCCGGCGGGCCCTCCGGTAGAGTTGAGGCGGCCCCGCACACCGCGCCGGGCCGCCGCAGAGATAGGCAGCCACCGATCCCGTGACTTCCCCCGCGACCCCCGACCTCCCGCCCGCCGAGCAGGCGCGCCCGCTCACGGTGCTCATCGGCGCCGACACCTTCACGCCGCACGTCAACGGCGCCGCCCGCTTCGCCGAGCGACTCGCCGCGGGCCTTGTCGGCCGCGGTCACAACGTGCACGTGATGGCCCCCAGCGCCGGACACCGCAACCACGGCGTCTTCACCGAGACGATCGAAGGGCGGCAGGTGATCATGCACCGCCTGCCGTCGTGGCGCTGGTACCCGCACGACTGGCTCACCTTCGTGCTGCCGTGGATGTCGAAGCACTACGCCCGCAAGGCGCTCGACGAGGTCAGACCCGACGTCGTGCACATCCAGTCGCACATCGTCATCGGCCGGGGCCTGGCCCGCGAGGCGCGCAAGCGCGGCATCCCGATCATCGCGACCAACCACGTGATGGCCGAGAACGTGCTCGACTTCACGGCACTGCCGTCGTTCCTCAACAAGACCATCCTCAAGCTCGCCTGGGCCGACGCCGAGCGCACGCTGTCGATGGCGCGCGCCGTGACGACGCCGACCCGCAAGGCCGCCGACTTCCTCGAGGCGACCGTCGACATCCGCGGCGTGCTGCCGGTCAGCTGCGGCATCGAGGCCTCCGACTACACCGCCGATCTCACCCCGCGAGAGGCGAACCGCATCGTGTTCGTCGGGCGGCTGACCACCGAGAAGCAGATCGACGTGATCCTGCGGGCGCTCGCGAAGCTCGACCCCGCGCTGGATGCCACGTTCGACATCGTCGGCAACGGCGACCAGCGACGCAACCTCGAGCAGCTCACGAAAGAGCTCGGTCTCACCGACCGCGTCACGTTCTACGGACACACCACCGACGAGCAGCTGCGGGGGCTGCTCACGCGCGCGAGCGTGTTCGCGATCGCCTCGATCGCCGAACTGCAGTCCATCGCCACGATGGAGGCCATGGCATCCGGTCTGCCGATCGTCGGCGCGGACGCCGTCGCGCTGCCCCACCTCGTGCACGACGGCGAGAACGGCTACCTGTTCGAGCCGGGGGACGTCGACGACCTCGTCGCGAAGCTGACGACGGTGCTGACGGCGGCGCCGGCAGAGCGGCTGCGCATGCAGCAGGCGTCGCTGGAGGGCGTGAAGGTGCACGACATGACGCGCACCCTCGAGACCTTCGAAGCGCTGTACCGCGACGAACCCCTGCCGGAGTAGCCCGCCGTGCACGTTGTGATGTTCGGCGATCAGCACGTCGAGTCGCTCGGCGGCGCGCAGGTCTCGATGCGGCTGCAGCGGCGGTTCCTCGAGAAGCAGGGGCACGTCGTCACGATGGTCGCCCCGCGCATGCACGGCGCGCGCGCGGCAGCGGTCGCTGAGCCTGTCGAAGCGGCGGGTGCCTACGTCGACCTTCCGTCCGTGCCGATCACGCTCGACCGCGAGTACTCGCTGACCTGGCCGGGGCGGCGCACCGATCGCACGCTCGACGCCCTCATGGCGGCGCGGCCGCCGGTGGACCTCGTGCACGTGCAGGCCGACTTCTGGGGCGCCTACATCGGGCACCGGTTCGCCCAGCGGCACGCGCTGCCGGTGGTGCACACGATGCACAACCGCGTCGACGTGGGCATCGAAGCGGTGGCACCTGCCCCCGGGCTCGTGCTGCGCGTGCTCAACGCCTGGGAGCGGCGCGCGCTCGGCGACGCCACCGGCGGAACCGACGGCTGGGCGTACCTGCGCCGGCTCGCGCAGCGCTCCGCCGCCGTCACGGCTCCCTCGGCCCACTTCGCCCGCCGCCTCGAGGCGCACGGCGCCGTGCCGGCCGGTGGCGGCGTCGATGTGGTCTGGAACGGCATCGACGACGAGCTGCTCGAGGCGGCCCTGGCCGGCACGCCACGTGATGCGGGCAGACCGCGCCTCGTGTGGGTGGGGCGCATGAGCCCCGAGAAGCGCCTGCTGCCCTTCCTCGAGGCGGTGGCGCTGGCGGGCATCGACGCCGACGTCGAGGTGATCGGAGGCGGCGGCCAGCTGCGCGCGGCGCAGCGCCTGGTCGAACGGCTGCAGCCGACCGCATCCGTCTTCTTCGCCGGGCGGATGCCGTATGCCGAGGTGCTCGGCGCCCTGCACGCCGCCGACGCCGTGGTGCAGACCTCGATCGGCTTCGAGACGCAGGGGATGACGCCGTTCGAGGCCGCATCGCTGGGGACGCCGGCGGTCGTGAGCGACCCCGACATCGCCCGGGAGCTGGGCCGGGGGTTCTGGGCGGTCGGGGGCGAGCGCGACGCGCCGCCCGAGGTCGCCGACCCCTCGGTGCCTGCTCTGGCCGCGGCGCTGCGGACCGCGGTGGCCGACATCGCCGCCGGCGCGGTGCCGGCGGTCGATCCGACGATCCGCGAGCGGTTCCGCCAGTCGTCGCGCACGGCGGCGATGGTCGAGATCTACGCGCGCGCCCTCGGCCGCTGAGCCGGCGGGTCTGCGGTCAGGGCAGCCGCGTGCGATCGGTGGGGATGCGACGGTAGCCGTCTTTGGGAAGACCGGTCATCGTCGCGAGGAGCCCGGCGAGGGCGAGGGCGCTGAGAAGAAGAAGAATGACCATGGCAGGAACGCTACGCTTGCGGTGAAACTGCCACGAGTGGCAGGATGGACAGGAAACAACGGAAAACTGCCACCTCGACCTCGCGGAGGAACCCCCATGGAATCGGTCGCCGTCATCGTGCAGCCCGGCTTCTCGCCGTTCGAGTTCGGCCTGGCCTGCGAGGCCTTCGGGCTCGACCGCTCCGACGACGGCATTCCGCCCTTCGACTTCCGCATCGTGGCGCCCGAGCCTGGCGCGATCGAGAGCAACATGGCGTTCTCGATCAACGTCGAGAACGACCTCGCCTTCGCCGACGAGGCCGACCTGGTCGTCGTGACCCCGATTCCGCGGTCGACCTGGTCGCAGGTCGATACGCGGGTCGCGGGCGTCGTGCGACGCGCGGCCGAGCGCGGTGCCTGGGTGCTCAGCGTCTGCAGCGGATCGTTCGTGCTGGCGGCATCCGGCATCCTCGACGGGCGTCGCGCGACGACGCACTGGAAGTACGCCGATCTGATGGCGCGCATGTACCCGGCGATCGACGTCGACCCCGACGTGCTCTATGTGCAGGACGGGCGCATCATCACGAGCGCCGGCACCGCGGCCGGGCTCGACGCGTGCCTGCACCTGCTGCGGCAGGAGCTCGGGGCCGAGATGACCAACACGATCGCCCGCCGCATGGTGGTGCCCCCGCAGCGAGACGGCGGGCAGGCGCAGTTCATCACGAAGCCCCTGGCCGAGGTGCGCAGCCAGTCGCTCGCGCCGGTGACCGACTGGATGCTGCAGCACCTGCGCGAAGACCTCACCGTCGACCAGCTCGCAGCCAAGGCGCACATGTCGCCTCGCACCTTCGCCCGCCGGTTCAAGGCCGATCACGGGGCGACGCCGGCGGCCTGGCTCGGCCGGCAGCGGCTGATCCAGGCGCAGCGGCTGCTCGAGCAGACCGATCTCGGTCTCGACGCGATCGCGTATGAGAGCGGCTTCGGCTCGGCCGCCGTGCTGCGGCAGAACTTCGCCCGGGTGCTCGGCATGACCCCGACCGCCTACCGTGCGCGCTTCACGTGCTCGGGCGAGGCGGCCCCGGCGGCCTGAGCGTCGCAGCTAGCCGCGCGGCGGGTAGACGCCCTGCAGGGCGATCACGAAGTACATGCCGAGGTAGGGCGGCAGGTTGTTGTGCGGCTGGGAGCCGCCCGCGATCGTCAGCGCCTGTGGCGACATCGTCGTCGGTGAGGAGCCGGCTGCTGCATAGGCGGGGCGCGTGACGCGCCCATAGCGAGGGTTCGCCCACGTGGCTCCGGCCGGGTCTCCCGTCGTCGCGGCTCCGGCGACCGCGCGAGCCCCGTGCGTGTGCGCGGGGATCTCTGATTCGAGGAGCGTCACGGTGGCAGAACCCGAGGTCTCGCCGAGGTCGCGCTGAGAAAGGCCGGGCCCCTGCCCAGGGGCGATCGCCATCGCGCCGTTGAGGTTCGGCAGCGCGAAGGTGGACCTGCCGTCGCCGCCGTAGGTCGTGCCCAGCAGTGAGAACAGTGCGGTGTTCTGCGAGATCGGCAGCAGCTGACCCGAGCACAGCGCCCAGCCGCGGGGCGCGAAGTTGAAGCCGACGGTGCGGATCTCGGCGACGAAGGGATCACTCATGGCATCGGGTTCCGATCAGTCTCGCGAGGGGTAGATGCCTGCGGTGGCGATCATGTAGGTGACCGCCAGGACCGGCGGCATGTTCTCGTGCGGCTGGGATCCGCCCGTCGACGCGACGCCGGCGGCTGCCATCGTCGTGCTCGCCCCCGTGCCGTACGCCGGTTGGGGCGTGCCTGCCCACACGGCCCCGGTGGGGTCGGTCGTGGTGGCCTGTGCCGAAGAGGCGGTGACCTGATGAGTGTGGATCGGCATCTCGTTCGCGCGGAGGGTGTGTGCCTCTTCTCCGCCCCGCTCGCCCTGGTCGATGCCGTCGCCGACGGCGAAGGGGATGCGACCGCGCAGGTCGGGCAGGGCGAAGTTCGTCTGCCCGTTGCCGCCGTAGGTCGTGCCCAGCAGCGAGAAGAGGGCCTGGTTCTGGTTGATCGTCAGCAGCTGGCCTTCGCACAGCGCCCAGCCCTTCGGCGCGAAGCCGAAGGCCGCGCGCCGGATCTCGCCCATGAAGGGTTCGCTCATCGGCTGTCTCCTCTCGCTCTCACGTCTGCGACGGGTAGATGCCGTACAGCGAGATGATGTGGTTCACCACGACGTAGGGCGGCATGTTGTCGTGCGGTTGGGATCCGCCCTGCACGCTGATCGCCGTGGGCGAGAGCGCGGCCCCGGGTGTCGCCGGTGAGAACGCGTCGGTCGGCTGCGCGGCCCACACCGCGCCGGCGGCGCTGTTCGAGCCGGCGGCCGCCGCCGCTGTCGGCACGTGCGAATGCGCGGGAAGCTGGGTGACCGCGAGCGTCACCGACTCGACGCCTGTCGTCTCGCCGATGGTGCGCGTGCTCAGGCCGGGCCCGGCGCCCCGGCCGATGGCGGCGCGTCCGCGCAGGTCGGGGAGGGCGAACGTCGTCTGCCCGTCGCCGCCGTAGGTCGTGCCGATGAGCTGGAACAGCGTGTCGTTGTCGGCGATCTGCACCAGCGAACCGTCGCAGAACGCCCAGCCGGCCGGGGCGAAGTTTCCCGCGAACTGACGGATCTCGCCGACATACGGGGTGCTCATCGTTCTGCTCCGTTCTCGATCGGCTCGCGGCGCAGCGCGCGATGCGCGCCGACCGCCGGCGCGCCGCAGAATCCTCGCCGCAGGTACATCGCCTCGGCCACGCTGCCGGGTTCGACCGTCAGGTCTACGGCGCGCCCGGCGGCGTCCGCCTCGGCGGTCACCTCGCGCAGCAGCATCCGCGCCATCCCTCCGCCGCGGTGCGCGGGGTGGACGATCAGATCGACCAGGCGGATGCCGTCGCCACCGCTGAGATCGACGATCGCGTAGCCGGCAGCGTCACCGGCGATCCAGGCCTGCGCCGCCGGGTGAGCCGCGGCGAAGGCGCCCAGGCGCGCGGCTCGCTGCTGGCTGACGAGGCTCTCGCGCAGTTCGGAGGGGAAGGCGGCGAACTGCGCGTCGCAGTGCGCGTCGAGCACCGCGGAGACGGCGGGGTCGGCGATCGTCGTGACGCGCACCGTGTCGACCGCGATCATCGGGTGCGGTCCACGGTCGCCTCGAGCGTCGAGGCGCCGCCGGCTCGCACGAGGAAGAGCACGTGCTCGGCGCCGGAGGCGGAGGTGAGCCGGTAGATCGCGTCGCGGGCGTCGCCGGCGTCGGCGGAGAAGAGCAGGCTGTAGGCGTTCTCCGACCCGGCCGGCGCCCCGGGCAGATCGGCCACTTCATCGAGCACCAGCGATGCCGTACCCCACGGCGACAGCGCGGTGTAGCGCTCGCCGACACGGCCGTCGAAATCGGAGCGCACCGGCAGATCGGGGTCGCCCGTCGTCGACGGCGTCGCCGTGCTGCGGGCGGATCGCGGCGCCGCGGATGCGGGCACGGCGACCGCGCCGAGCGCGGCCACTCCCACAGCGGCCCCCAGCACGGTTCGGCGGTCGACGATCGGCCCCATAGCGCACACCTCCGAGCGGGACACTACCGCACATGAGAGCGGCCTCATGATTTCGCCCCACCGCAATATCTGGCGTGCAAAGGCTCGGCGCACCGCTAGGCTCTGGCTCGTATCGTCGAAATCTTGGGGGTTTCCATGGCGGTTGCCCGTCTGCGTGTGCGCTCTGTCGCGCTGACTCTCGCCGTCGCGCTCGGCATCGGCACCGCCGGGCTCGCCACCGCGCCCGCCCTGGCGGCCACGACCACCATCGCCGTCACCACGACGGCCGACGGCGACCCCGCCGGCGCCTGCACCAGTGATGCGGTCGTCGCCGTGCCGGCCACCGTGACCCTGCGCACCGCGCTGTGCGTGGCCGACAACCTCGGCGGCGCCGCGGTGACGGTGCCGGCCGGCACCTACACGCTCACCGCGGGTGCCCTCGAGTTCGGCACCGACAGCGGCACCGAGATCACCGTCACGGGAGCGGGGGCTGCGGCGACCAAGATCGTCGGCGACGGTGCAGAGCAGCTCATGACCCTCGACCCCGACCTCGTCGGCGGCGTCTCGGTGACGCTCGCCGGCCTGACTCTCACCGGCGGCCGAGACAGCGTCTACGGCGGCGGCGCGATCATCGCCGGCTCCGGGCGCACGGATGCCGGCGACACCCTCGTGATCCGCGACGCGGTGTTCGCCGACAACACCGCGGGCGTGACCGACTCGGCCAGCCCCGGCGGCGCCGTGCAGTTCATGGGCGGCACGCTCACCATCGAGCGTTCGACCTTCCGCGACAACAGCACCGGGGTCGCCCCGGGCGGTGCGGTGTTCTATCTCGCGACGGGCGCGCCGCGCGAGGCGTTCACCGTCACCGGGTCGACGTTCACCGGCAACGCCGTGACGTCGACGGCCGCACTCGGCGGCGGCAGTGCGATCGGCTACGGCGCCGACACCGGCTCGGCGGCGACGATCGCGATCGAGGGCAATGTCTTCACGGGCAACACGGCGGCCGGCACGGCGACCGGTCGCGGCGGAGCGATCTGGCAGCAGAGCGGCACCGCGACCGTCAGCAGGAACGTCTTCACGGGAAACACCTCGCCCGGCGCCCGGTCGTTCGAGGTCGCCGCCGGTTCCGCGACGGCGCGCTTCAACCGGTTCGAAGACGGCGGCACTGCGGTGCGAGGGGCGACCTCGAACTCGATCGACGCGGTGCGCAACTGGTGGGGCTGCAACGGCGCCCCCGGCGCGAGCGGATGCGGCGGCGCGGTGAACGCCGTGACGGCCCCGTATCTGAAGCTCTCGGCGTCGGCGACGCCTGCCGCGATCTTCTCCGACGAGACCGCCGCGCTGCGCGCATCGCTGCGCACCGACTCGGCGGGTGTCGCGGTCGCAGCAGCCGACCTGACCGCGTTCGAGGGCGCCCCCGTGAACTGGGCGTCGGTCGCGCCGAGCGGCGCCGCGGTCTCTTCGGCGACGACCATGAGCGCGGGAGAGGCGACGGTGACCTACACCCCCGCCGCGGCCGACGGCTCCGGCAGCGCGACGGCGACCGTCGCCGGCGGCAGCGCCACCGCGACGGTGACGGTGTCGCTGGTCTCTGCCCCGGCGATCAGCCGTCCGCTGGCCGGCGAGACGTGGGACGTCATCGCCGGAGACGACGTCGACCTCGCCGTCTCGGTCTCGGGTGCACCCGCTCCGACCGTCGGCGTCACCGGGCTGCCCGATGGACTCGCCTTCGCGGCGGCGACGGGCGGCGGCTCGATCGTCGGCAAGATCGACCCCGTCGGCGGTGTCGGCGCACCGGTCACCCACCCTGTGACGGTGTCGGCGTCGAACCGAGGCGGATCGGCGACGGCGAGTGCCGGCATCCGCGTCTCGGAGCGTCCCTCGCTCACCAGCGCCTCTGCGGCAAGCGCCGCGCGCGGCGAGGCGTTCTCGTTCACGGTGCGCGCGACCGGACGCCCGACTCCCGCGATCACGATCACTGATCTGCCCGCCGGAGTGGCCGCCGTCGACAACCACGACGGCACCGCGACCATCAGCGGCACGCCCACCGCCGCGGGCGTCCACGCGATCACCGTGGCAGCGACGAACGCGGCCGGCACCTCGGATCAGACGCTCCGGCTCACCGTGAACGCGGCGCCGTCTTTCTCGAGCGCCGATGCCGCGACGTTCACGGTCGGCTCGGCCGGCGTATTCGCCCCGACGGCAGATCCCGGCCACCCCGACGACGTGGCCTTCTCGCTCGCCTCGGGCACCCTGCCCTCCGGGGTGTCGTTCACGCCGGGGGCGGCGGGAACGGCGGAGTTCTCCGGAACCCCCTCGACGGGCACGGGCGGCCGCTACCCGGTCGTGCTCGAGGCGCAGAACTCCACCGGTTCGGCGACCCAGCCGTTCACCCTGACCGTGCACGAGGCTCCGGCCGTCACGACCGAACCGACCGACGCCACGGCGACCGTCGGGGCGACCGTCGAGCTGTCGGCGGCGGCATCCGGCTACCCGGCGCCGACCGTGAGATGGCAGAAGTCGGTCGGTGGCACGTGGACCGACATCCCCTCGGCGACCTCGACCACCCTGCGCCTGACCGCCGCCCTCGGCGATGCGGGCAGCTACCGGGCGGTGTTCACGAACACCGTCGACAGCGTCGCCACCGACGCCGCGGTCCTCGACGTGCAGCTGCCGCCCTCGATCACCACCCCCGTGGCGGCGGAGACCTGGGACATCACCGCCGGTGCGTCGGTCGCACTGACCGTCTCGGCGCTCGGCGTGCCGGCGCCGGCGGTCACCCTCGACGGCCTGCCCGCAGGACTCGTGTTCGCCCCCGCCGCCGGCGGCGGCACGATCGAAGGAACGGTCGCGGCCACTGCTGCCGCCGGCGCCCCGCTGACCTACGCCGTCACGGTGCACGCCGATAACGCGGCCGGCAGCGCGTCGTCGTCGGCGACCATCCGGGTGTCGCAGCGCCCCGCGATCACGAGCGCGGCGACGGCGACGGCCGCGCGCGATGCGAGCTTCTCGTTCACGGTGCGCACGAGCGGCCGCCCCGCTCCGGCGATCACCGCGCCGATCCTGCCGGCGGGACTCTCGCTCACCGACAACGGCGACGGCACCGCGACGATCGCGGGAACCCCCACCTCTGCCGGTGAGTTCGACATCGACCTCACGGCCGTCAACGCCCTGGACTCGGCCGCGCAGACCCTCGTGCTGGCGGTGACCGCCGCGCCGGAGTTCACCAGCGCGGATGCCGTGGCCTTCACCGCGGGCACGGCAGGGCGATTCGAGCCCGCGGCCTCGGCCGGTCACCCCGACGACGTGACGTTCTCGCTCGCCTCGGGCACGCTGCCCGCGGGGCTCTCGTTCACCCAGGGCGCCCCCGGCACCGCCGCGATCGCCGGCACGCCGGATGCCGGCACGGGCGGCGTCTACGCTCTCGAGCTCGAAGCCGAGAACTCGACCGGATCGGTGCAGCAGTCGTTCACGCTCACGGTGAACGAGGCGCCCGCGGTCACCACCGACCCGGCGGATGCCGCGAAGGTCGTCGGCGACGACGTCGAACTGACGGCGTCGGCTTCGGGCTTCCCCGCTCCTACGGTGCAGTGGCAGCGATCGGTCGGCGGGTCATGGACCGACCTCGCCGGTGCCACGGCGACGACGCTCGCGTTCACGGCCGCGCTCGCTGATGCCGGCGACTACCGCGCCGTCTTCACCAACGGCAGCGGCAGCGCGATCACGGAGACGGCCACCCTCGAGGTCGGCACCGTGCCGGTGCTCGACGCCGTCGCCCCGGCGAGCGTGCTGGCAGGTGCCGCGCACACCGTGACCGTCACCGCAGACGGCGTGCCGGACGCGGGCATCACCGCGACGGGCCTGCCCACCTGGCTCTCGCTCACCGACGCCGGTGACGGCACGGCCGTGCTGACGGGCACGCCCGGCCTCGGCGACGCCGGCACCGTGCGCGTCACGGTGACCGCGACGAACGCGTACGGCAGCGATTCGACGACCGTCGAGATCGAGGTGCGCGACGAGGTCGCCCTGCCGGCGACTGCGCCGACGCCCGACGGCGCGCTTGCGGGGGTGCCGGGGCAGCTGCATCCGGGCGACCGCGTCGCGGTGTCGGGCACGGGGTACCTGCCGGGCGCGACCGTGAACGTCGGCATCTACTCCACACCGACGGCGCTGGGCACCGCGGTCGCCGCAGCCGACGGCTCGTTCGCGCTGACGGTGACGGTGCCCGCCGGCATCACTCCCGGCTCGCACGTGCTCGCCGCGGCCGGCATCGGCGACGACGGCACGGCGCGCGTGATCAGTGCCGCCACGACGGTGGTCGCCGCGGCGACCGACGACGGTGACGACGGCAGCGAGGGCTCGGGTGCGAACGTCGATGACGAGCTCGGTGCGACCGGCGGCGTGCTGCCGGCGGCGGGGATGCTGAGCGCCCTGGCGCTGCTGATCGCCGGGGCTGCGGCGATCGTCATGGCGCGTCGAGAGCGTCGCACGCGCCGCAGCTGATCGGACGGTGCTCCGCCCTCGCGCACGACGCGGGGGCGGAGCATTGCCGCGCCCGAGCGCCGATGCTAAACTTGAGCCACAGCGACTCAACTTTGAGTCGCGCAGGTTTTCAAGGAGACACATGAACGCACAACCCATGCCCGGGCAGGAGGAGCAGGGCAGCGCCCTCGAGCAGTTCGGCATCAACCTCACCGACCGCGCGCGCCAGGGCAAGCTCGACCCCGTCATCGGCCGAGACAGCGAGATCCGCCGCGTCAGCCAGGTGCTCACCCGCCGCACGAAGAACAACCCCGTGCTCATCGGCGAGCCCGGCGTCGGCAAGACGGCCGTCGTCGAGGGGCTCGCCCAGCGCATCGTCGCGGGCGACGTGGCCGAGTCGCTCAAAGACAAAGAGCTCGTCACCCTCGACATCTCTGCGCTCGTGGCCGGCGCGATGTACCGCGGCCAGTTCGAGGAGCGCCTCAAGAGCGTGCTCAAAGAGATCACCGAATCCGATGGGCGCGTCATCACGTTCATCGACGAGCTGCACGTGCTCATGGGCGCGGGCGGCGGCGAGGGGTCGGTCGCGGCCTCCAACATGCTCAAGCCCATGCTCGCCCGCGGCGAGCTGCGCCTCATCGGCGCGACGACGCTCAACGAGTACCGCGAGTTCATCGAGAAGGATGCCGCGCTCGAGCGCCGATTCCAGCAGGTCTACGTCGGCGAGCCCAGCGTCGAAGACACCATCGCGATCCTCCGCGGACTCAAGGAGCGCTACGAGGCGCACCACAAGGTCGCGATCGCCGACGGAGCGCTCGTGGCCGCGGCATCCCTGTCAAGCCGCTACATCCCCTCGCGGCAGCTCCCCGACAAGGCCATCGACCTCATCGACGAGGCCGCGTCGCGGCTGCGCATGGAGATCGACTCGGCGCCGCTGGAGATCGACGAGCTGCGCCGGCACGTCGACCGGCTCAAGCTCGAAGAGCTGGCGCTGAAGAAAGAGAAGGACGACGCGTCGAGGGAGCGCAAGGCGGTGCTGCAGCAGACGCTGCAGGCCGAGGAGTCGCGGCTGAAGGAGCTGCAGGCGCGGTGGGAGCGCGAGCGCGCGTCGCTGAACCTCGTCGGCGAGCTGAAGACCCAGCTCGACCAGGCTCGCAGCGACGCCGAGCGTGCGCAGCGCGAAGGCAACCTCGAGAAGGCGTCGCGGCTGTACTACGCCGAGATCCCCGCCCTCGAGCGTCGCATCGCCGACGCCGAGGGTGCCGAGCCGGCCGAGGGTGAGCGCATGGTGAACGACCAGGTCACCGATGAAGACATCGCGGCCGTCATCGCCGCCTGGACCGGCATCCCGGTCGGAAGGCTCATGCAGGGCGAGACCGAGAAGCTGCTGCACCTCGAGCGGGAGCTCGGCCGGCGCCTGATCGGCCAGAAGGACGCCGTCAAGGCCGTGGCGGATGCGGTGCGGCGCTCGCGCGCCGGCATCGCCGACCCGAACCGGCCCACCGGCTCGTTCCTCTTTCTCGGTCCGACCGGCGTCGGCAAGACCGAGCTGGCCAAGGCGCTCGCGGAGTTCCTCTTCGACGATGAGCACGCCATGGTGCGCATCGACATGAGCGAGTACGGCGAGAAGCACTCCGTCTCGCGCCTGGTCGGCGCCCCTCCCGGCTACATCGGCTACGAGCAGGGCGGTCAGCTCACCGAGGCCGTCAGGCGCCGCCCGTACTCGGTCGTGCTGCTCGACGAGGTCGAGAAGGCGCACCCCGAGGTCTTCGACGTGCTGCTGCAGGTCATGGACGACGGTCGCCTCACCGACGGCCAGGGCCGCACGGTCGACTTCACGAACGTCATCCTGATCCTCACCTCGAACCTCGGCTCGCCCGTGCTGATCGACCCGACGCTGTCGCTCGAGCAGAAGCGCGAGACGGTGCAGGCGATGGTGCGCCAGGCGTTCAAGCCCGAGTTCGTCAACCGGCTCGACGACATCGTGATCTTCCAGGCGCTCACCGAAGACGACCTCGCGCAGATCGTCGAGCTCTCGGTCGATCAGCTGCAGCGGCGCCTGCGCGACCGCAGGCTCACCCTGGCGGTCACGCCCGACGCACGCGCGTGGCTCGCCGAGCGCGGGTACGACCCGGTGTTCGGCGCGCGGCCGCTGCGCCGGCTCATCCAGAGCGAGATCCAGGACCGCCTCGCCATGGCGCTGCTGTCGGGCGGTGTGCGCGACGGCGACGTCGTGAGGGTCGATGTCGACGCGGCGGGCTCGCAGCTCGTGCTGACCAGCACCGGCCCCGCGGCCGCGTCCGAGCCCGAGGACGATGTCATCGAGGCCGAACTGCTCGACGAATGAGGTGACCCTCGCGATACGGTCGGTGCATGCAGCTCAGCAGCACCGGCCGTGTCGTCTTCTGGGCCCAGTGGGTGCTGGCGGTGTTCCTGCCGTTCTTCGTGTTCACCGGGCGCGGCTTCGTCGGCGCCGAGCTCGGCTGGATGGCCGTGCTCGGCATCCTGTACGGCGCGATCCTCATCGTGGCGCTGCTCGTGCCGCCGATCGTGGGCCTGTTCGACGTCACGGCGCGCCGGGTGCGCTCGGTGCGCGAAGCGTACGCCGCGATCACGGGAGTGCTGTGGCTGGCACTCGTGGTCGCCGCCCTCAGCATCCCCGATTCCGGCGACGGCGGGCACCTCGACTCCGCGCTGACGGCATGGACCGGCATGAGCTACGAGACGTCGGTCATCGTGTTCGCCATCGCGTTCGCGGTGGCCGTGCTGGCGTGGATCGCGGCGATCGTCGCGGCCGCGTTGGGCGTGGCCCGCAGCCGCCGCGGAGCCTGACCGGGGCGGATGCGGTCACTCGGCCGCGGTGGGAAGCTCCCGCATCCGCCAGAACGGCCCGATCACGACGGGCAGCGCCGAGAGGGCGCAGCCGATCGCGCCGATCCAGATCGTGGTGACCGTGCCCAGCCACGTGCCGAGCCAGCCGGCGGCGAGGGCCGACAGCGGCATGACGCCCCAGACGCAGAAGCGGATCGACGCGTTCATGCGACCGAGCAGGCGCGGCGGCGTGATGCGCTGACGGAACGTCACCTGGGTGATGTTGTAGACGAGCACGCTGAAGCTCGAGAGGAAGCCCTGCACCGCCAGCAGCGCGAAGGCGGCGGGGGTCGGCAGCACGGCGGCCAGCGGCATCGGCAGCATGATGAGGCTGAAGCCGATCGCGCTGATCGGGATCATGCGGGCTTCGCCGATGCGGGCGGCGATGCGGGGGGTCAGCACCGCGCCGACGAGGCCGCCGACGGCGCCGATCGACAGCAGCAGCCCCATGGCGGAGGGGCTGAACCCGATGATGCGCAGGTAGAAGATCGAGATCAGCGTGAAGATGAGCGTGGAGAAGAGGTTCGAGACGCCGGTCGTCGCGACGATGCGACGCAGGAGCGGATTGCCGAACACCCAGCGCAGACCTTCGCCGATCTCGTGCAGCAGCGGGGCGTGCTCGTGCCGCTCGCGCAGCTTCTCGTCGTCGCGGGTGAACAGCAGGGCGACGAACGAGGCGACATAGGTGCCCACCGTCACCACGATCGCGACCGGCGCGGCGAGCACGCCCACGAGCCAGCCGCCGAAGGCGGGCCCCGCGAGGCCCGCGAGCTGCTCGGTCGACTGCAGCTTGCCGTTGGCCTCGCCGATCTGCGTCGGCCGCACGAGCGAGGGCACGATCGACTGGTTCGACACGTCGAAGAAGACCGTCGCCACGCCCATCACGAGCATGACGGCGTAGAGGTGCCACATCTGCAGGTGCCCGAAGAGGGCGAGCAGCGGCAGTGCGGCGAGCGCCAGGGCGCGCACGATATCGGCGGCGATCATGACGTGGCGCTTGCGCATGCGGTCGATCCAGGCGCCCGCGGGCAGCCCCACCAGCAGGAACGCGGCGGTCTGGGCGACTCCGAGCAGGCCCACCTGCCACTCGGTCGCGTGCAGCAGCAGCACGGCGAGCACGGGCAGCGCGAGCTCCACGATCTGCGCGCCGAACTGGCTGAGCGCCTGGCCGGTCCACATCGTGAGGAAGTTGCGATCGCGCCACAGCGAGCCGGATGCGGGGGCGGCGGCATCCGCCGACGGCTCGACTGATTGGGACATGTCAATCAGTCTTGACGAGTGATTGAGAAAAGTCAATCGCGCGGGTACGGTGGACGGCATGGACGACGCGACGGATGCCGAAGCGCGAGCCCGCGCGCGGGCGCTGAGCTCGCCGCTACGGCTGCGCGTGCTGAGACTGTGCCGGTTCGAGGCGCGCACCAACAAGGAGCTCGCCGAGCTGCTCGAGGTCAATCCCGGCACGATGCTGCACCACGTGCGCGCGCTCGTCGACACCGGCTTCCTCGAGGCGCAGCCCGAGCGGGCCGGCGCGCGGGGAGCGCGCGAGGTTCCCTACCTCGCGACCGGCCGTTCGTGGGACGCGCCGATGGAGGATGCCCCGCAGGTGCTGCTCGAGACCGTGCGGCAGCAGCTGGCCGCCGCCGACCCGGAGCGGGTGATGTTCGGCTGGCTCGGACTGCGTCTGAACGCCGAGAACAAGGCCGAGCTCGACCGGCGCGTGCTCGCGCTGTTCGACGACTACAAGGACCGAGGACCCGACCCCGATGGCGAGGCGTACTCGCTCGCGGTCATCACCTCGCCCGAGGTCAACCCGCCGGGACGGTGATGCGGCTCACTCGTCGACGAGCACCGAGTCGGCGATCGGACGCCGTGTGCGGGGTGCCAGCTCACGCTCGCGCAGCGCCTCGGGCGCGGCGTCGACGTCTCCCAGCACACCGACGGCCATCACGGTGACGGCCGCGAGATCGCCGTCGAAGCCGAACGCCGTGGCCAGCGCGGCGCGGTCGAAGCCGCCCATCTGGTGGGTGTGCAGGCCCGAGGCGTGCGCCTGCACGGTGAAGTGCGCGGCGGCCTGGCCGGCGTCGTAGGCGGCCCACGGCAGCGGGCGTCCGTCGAGGGCGGTCGCGGTGGCGAACACGATCAGGGCGCCCGCGTCGGCGGCCCACGCGCGGTTGAAGCCCATGAGCGCATCCACGATCGCCGCGTGCGCGGCGGAGCCCCGGCGGGCGACGACGAACCGCCACGGCTGCGAGTTGTTCGCCGACGGGGCCCATCGCGCCGCCTCGAGCGCGGCCGTGAGCGCCGCCTCGTCGATCGGCGCGGTCGCGTCGAACACGCGGGTGCTCCAGCGCTCGGCGAGCACGTCGAGAATGGGCGCGTCGGTGCGGGCGGTACGGTCGAGGGCGAGGCTCATGGCGTCTCCTGGGGATCAGTCAGCGGGGGAGGTACGCCGTTGTCCTCTGTCCATCAACAGCGCGGGGGAGCGGAGTGTTCCCGCAGGTTCCGCGCTCGTGAACTCCGCCCGATCTTTCCCGGAGGACGCCGTGCCCACCGCATCCGCTTCGGATTACCGTGAACCCATGACCACCGCGACGGCCGACCTCTACGACGACCGAGGAGACGAGCTCGACTCGCTCGCTCTGCAGCTCCACGACTTCGGTGGGCGCACCGCCTTCGACGGGCCGACCCGCACCGTGCGCTGCCACCGCGACAACGCGCTGGTCAAGGCGACCCTCGCGACACCCGGCGAGGGCGCCGTGCTCGTGATCGACGGCGGCGGCTCGCTGGAGTCGGCTCTCGTCGGCGACCTCATCGCGGCCTCCGCCGTCGAGAACGGCTGGGCGGGCGTCATCGTGCACGGCGCGATCCGCGACCGGGAGGCGATCGCGGCGCTGCCGCTGGGCGTCAAGGCGCTCGGCTCCAACCCGCGCAAGAGCGCGAAAGACGGCGTCGGCGAGGTCGACGCGCCCGTGACGATCGCGGGGGTGACCTTCACCCCCGGCGCGCACGTGTGGGCGGATGCCGACGGCGTGCTGGTCGAGCGGCGCTAGGAGCTCAGCGCCTCCTTCAGCGACACCCGCGCTCCCATCCGCAGCAGCGAGTTCTGGTAGATCCTCGCGCCGACGACGACCGCGACGATGCACGTGACGACGAGGATCGCCAGCGACAGCAGCGGCTCCCACCACTGCGCCGTGCCCAGGAACATGCGCAGCGGCATGCCGACCGGCGCCGAGAACGGCACATACGAGAGCACCGCCAGCACGGTGGGGTTGTCGAAGAAGAAGATCACCAGGAAGTACGGCGCCATGATGAGCATCGTGATGGGGGTGGTGGTCGAGCCGATGTCTTCCTGCCGCGAGACCATCGAGGCGGCCGCGGCGAACATCGAGGCCAGCAGCACGAAGCCGAACAGGAAGAACACGGCGAACCACGCGATCGGCATGCCGAGGCCCTGCAGCAGCTCGGTCTGACCCGTCACGCTCAGCCCCACGACGGCGATCGACGACAGCAGCACGATCTGGGCCATCGCCAGCACGGTGTTGCCGATGACCTTGCCGGCCAGCAGCGCCCTGGTGGGGATGGCCGAGATGAGCAGCTCGACGACGCGCGTCTGCTTCTCTTCGACGACGCTCTGGGCGATCGTGCCGCCGAAGAGCGACGCCGCCAGCAGGAACACGACGCCGAACCCGATCGCGGCGATGTAGCCGAGGAACGGGTTGGTCTCCGAGACCTCGAGCAGTTCGACCTGCGGGGTCTGGCTGAGAAGGGTCATGAGGCTCGTCGGCACGCTGTCGTTCGCGACGACCTTGTAGCCGAACGCGCCGCTCTCGGGCACGAGCGCCGCCTCGACCTCGCCGGACGAGACGAGCGCGATCGCCTCATCGGCGGTGTCGGTGACGGTCGCGGTGACGGTCGGGATCCCCGTGACCGCCGCCTCCGTCTCGCTCGTGACCGCGACGTCGATGCCGTCGATGGTCTGCGCCTGGAACCCGCCCCAGATCACCAGCAGCAGCGCTCCGACGAAGAGGATGCCCGTCGAGATGAGGAACGCCTTGCTGCGCAGCTTCGCGCCGATCTCGCGTGCGGCGACCAGCCACACGCTCCGGGCGAACGGCGGGGCGGTCTCGGTGGCCGCGGTCATCGGATCACCTCCGTGAAGATCTCGGCGAGAGTCGGATGCTGCGGCCCGAACGCGGCGACCGGCCCGCGGGCGAGGGCCTCGCGCAGCACCCGCTGCGCCGTCTCGTCATCGGCGTCGAAGGCGACCGTGTCGCCCTCTGCCGAGACGGCGCTGACGCCCGCCTGGGCGGCGAGCCAGTCGAGGTCGTGCGCCGTGAGCGAGAAGCGCGACGAGGAGTATCTGGCGCGCAGCTCATCGCGCGAGCCGGCTGCACGGATCGTGCCCCCGGCGATGATGACGAGGTCGTCGCACAGGCGCTCGACGACGTCGAGCTGGTGCGACGAGAAGAGGATCGCCGCCCCCGCGCGCGCCTTCTCCTGCAGCACGCCCGCCACGACGTCGACGGCGATCGGGTCGAGACCCGAGAACGGCTCGTCGAGGATCAGCACGCGCGGATCGTGCACGAGGGCCGCGGCGATCTGCGCGCGCTGCTGGTTGCCCAGCGACAGCGCCTCGATGTTGTCGTTCAGGCGCTCGCCGAGGCCGAGCTTGGTCAGCAGCACCGTGGCGCGGTCGGTCGCGTCGTCTTTGGCGAAGCCGTGCAGGCGCGCGAGGTACACGATCTGCTCGAGCACGCGCATCTTGGGGTAGAGCCCGCGCTCTTCCGGCATGTAGCCGAAGGTGCGGCGCTCGGCCGCCGTCAGCGCGGAGCCGTCGAGCGTGACCTCGCCGCCGTCGGCGGCCAGCACGCCGAGGATGATCCGCATCGTGGTGGTCTTGCCGGCGCCGTTGCCCCCGACGAACCCGGTGAGCCGCCCCGGGCGCACCTCGAACCCGACCTCATCGAGCACGAGACGCCCGCCGTAGCTCTTGCTGACTCGATCGAGGCGCAGCATCCACTCTCCTTTTCGCCGCCGTCGTTCCAACCTATGGGAGATCACAAACCGAGTGGCAGGTGCTTTCCTGGGAATGGATCTCAGACTGGTCGAGTTGACTGGGAGTGGATTGTCCACGACGGCCACCGCGTCGTCGGCGGCCGTCATGTCTGAAAGAGGGAATGATGGCCCGCACCATCGGCTACATCGTCGGCAGCATCTCGTCGACGTCGATCAACCGCCGCCTTGCCAAGGCGCTCGAGCGTCTCGCGCCGGAGGGCACGACGCTGGTCGAGATCCCGATCAAGGACCTGCCCTTCTACTCGCCCGACTTCGACGCCGACTACCCGCAGGTCGCGCGCGACTTCAAGCAGGCCATCGCCGACGTCGACGGCGTCATCATCGTCACCCCCGAGTACAGCCGCTCGATCCCCGGTGTGCTCAAGAACGCCCTCGACTGGGCGGCCCGGCCGTGGGGGCAGGGCTCGTTCGACGGCAAGCCCACCGCCGTCATCGGCACCTCGGGCGGCGGCATCGCCACCGCCGCGGCGCAGCAGCACCTCAAGGCCATCCTCAGCCACTACAACGCTCCCACGCTCGGCCAGCCCGAGGGCTACGTGCAGACGCTGCCCGGGCTGATCACCGACGAGTTCGAGGTCACCAACGAGGGCACCGCCGCCTTCCTGACCGCCTACCTGGCCGCCTTCGGCGCGCTGATCGAGCGCTACGCGCCCGCGGAGGTCGCCGCGTAAGCGCCCGGCCGGGCCGTTCGGCCCCCGGGCATCCCCCCGTCCCCTGTCGCGAGCTGCTCCCCTGACTGCAGCTCGCGGCAGGGGATCCGTCGTCCCTGTGCCCCTCGGGGCGGTGGGGTGGCGAGACCCGGGCGGCGCGGCGAGACCGGGGTTCACAAGGGCGGTCTCGGGCGCAACGATGGGTTTCGACGGGGCGGATGCCGCCACCGCAGCCGGGAGGAGCCACCATGGCCGGACGCATCGTCATCGACATCTTCACGACCCTCGACGGGGTTGCGCAGGCCCCAGGCGGCCCGGAGGAAGACCCGAGCGACGGGTTTCCGTTCGGCGGCTGGCAGGCGCCGTTCGCCGACCACTCCGGTGGCGAGCAGATCATCGCCGGCATCCAGGCGATGGACGCGCTGCTGCTGGGTCGGCGCACCTACGACATCTTCGCGGCGTACTGGCCGGGCCAGCTCGATCAGGAGCACGACAACGTCATCGCGGCGGTGTTCGACCGCATCCCCAAGTACGTCGCCTCGCGCGGCACACCGACCCTCGACTGGGTGGGGTCGACGCAGCTCGGCCCCGACCTCGAGACGGAGATCGGGATGCTGCGCGACCGGCACGAGAACGTGCACGTGATCGGCAGCATCGACTTCGCCCATTCGCTGCTCGACGCGGGGCTGTTCGACGAGCTCAACCTGTGGGTGTACCCCGTGGTGCTGGGGCGGGGAAAGCGCGTGTTCCCCGAGGGCTCCGCGCCGCAGACACTGAGGCTCGTCGAGTCGGCGTTCACCTCGGAGACCGGGGCCGTGCGGCTGCGCTATGCGCCCGCGGGCCCCGTGCGCACGGGTGACATGGGCGCCGAGGACCGAGGGATGTAGCCTCAGCCGAATATCATCGGGACGTCGTCGTCATCGGACCCGGCCAGGTCGAGGTCGACGACGACGGGAACGTGGTCGCTCGGGATCTCGCCCTTGCGCTCGTCGCGGTGGATCGCCGCACCCGTGACGGCATCGGCGAGGGCGTGCGAGCCGAGCACGAAGTCGATGCGCATGCCCTCGTTGCGGGGGAAGCGCAGCTGCTTGTAGTCCCAATAGGTGAAGCCCGTCGGCACGAGGGGGCGGACCACGTCCGCGAGACCCGCCGCCTCGAGGTCGGCGAAGGCCGCGCGTTCGGGCGCCGACACGTGGGTCGACGCGCCCTCGATCACGGTGGGGTCGCCGTTGTCTGCGTCGGTCGGGGCGATGTTGAAGTCGCCGACGAGCGCGAGGGCCAGGTCGGGGTTCGCCGCCAGCTCGCTGCGGGTGTGCTCGGCGAGGGCCGACAGCCAGTCGAGCTTGTAGACGTAGTGCGGGTCGTCGAGCGAGCGGCCGTTGGGCACATAGAGGCTCCACACCCGCACGCCGCCGATGGTCGCGCCGATCGCGCGGGCCTCGAGCGGCGCATCAGGGCCCTCGTGGCCCTTCGCGAAGCCCGGCATGCCGGGGAACGACAGCTCCACGTCGTCGATCGGCTCGCGGCTGGCGATCGCGACGCCGTTCCACTGGCTGAGGCCGTGCGCGACGACGTGGTACCCGGCGTCTTCGAACGGTCCGTAGGGGAACTGCTCGGGCTTGCACTTGATCTCCTGCATCGCCAGCACGTCGATGTGCTCGCGCACCGCGAACTCGACGGTGCGCGCGACGCGCGCGCGGATGGAGTTGACGTTCCAGGTGGCCAAGCGCATGAACCCAGCCTACGGGCGGGTGCCGACAGCATCCGCCCGCCTGCGGGGGCTACAGGGCCCGCAGGATGTCCTCCACCCGCTCCTTGGCGTCGCCGAAGAGCATCTGCGCGTTGTCGCGGAAGAACAGCGGGTTCTGCACGCCCGCATACCCGGAGGCCATCGATCGCTTGAAGACGATGACGTTCTCGGCTTCCCACACCCGCAGCACCGGCATGCCGGCGATCGGCGACGAGGGGTCTTCGGCGGCAGCGGGGTTGACGGTGTCGTTGGCGCCGATCACGAGCACGACGTCGGTGCCGGCGAAGTCGTCGTTGATCTCGTCCATCTCGAGCACGATGTCGTAGGGCACCTTGGCCTCGGCCAGCAGCACGTTCATGTGACCGGGGAGGCGGCCTGCGACGGGATGGATGCCGAACCGCACCTCGACGCCGCGCTCGCGGAGCTTGTGCACGAGGTCGGCGACGCCGTGCTGGGCCTGGGCGACCGCCATGCCGTAGCCCGGCGTGATGATAACCGACGACGCTCCCGCGAGCATCTCGGCGACGGTCGCGGCGTCGACCTCGCGGTGCTCGCCGAGGTCTTCCTCGCCGTCTTTGCGCGGCGCCTCGATGCCGAAGCCGCCGGCGATCACCGAGAGGAACGACCGGTTCATCGCCTTGCACATGATGTACGACAGGTACGCACCGGAGGAGCCCACGAGCGCGCCCGTGACGATCAGCAGGTCGTTGTTGAGGAGGAAGCCGGCCGCCGCGGCCGCCCAGCCCGAGTAGCTGTTGAGCATCGAGACGACCACGGGCATGTCGCCGCCGCCGATCGAGGCGACCAGGTGCCAGCCGAGGGCGAGGGCGAGCACCGTGACGACCACGAGCAGCCAGATCGACGGCGTGATGACGTACCAGACCGTCAGCACGAGGAACGCGACGAGGGCCCCGACGTTGAGCACGTTCTTCCCGGGCAGCACGAGGGGCTTCGACGACATGCGCGCCGAGAGCTTGAGGAACGCCACGATCGAGCCCGTGAAGGTCACGCCGCCGATGAAGACGCCGATGAACACCTCGGCGTGGTGGATGTCGTTCAGCGAGCCGGTCAGCCCCGTGTCGTAGAGGGCGCCGTTCCAGCCGACGAGCACGGCGGCGAGGCCCACGAACGAGTGCAGCACCGCGATGAGCTCGGGCATGCCGGTCATCTCGACCACGCGCGCCCGCCACAGCCCGATCGCGCCGCCGACGAGCACGGCGACCACGAGCAGCGTGAGCCCCAGGGCGGCCTGCGGCTCGCCCCACGCGCTCGCCGCGGTGAGCCACACGGTCGCGACGAGGGCGATCGCCATGCCGAGGATGCCGTAGAGCACGCCGCGGCGGCTCGTCTCGTGCTTCGAGAGGCCCGCGAGCGACAGGATGAACAGCAGGGCCGCGACGACGTAGGCGGCGGCGGCGACAGAGGTCGCCAGGGCGAGGGAGGTCACTGGCGGTCGCCCTTCTGGAACATGGCGAGCATGCGCCTGGTCACGGCGAACCCGCCGAAGATGTTGATGGATGCCAGCAGCACCGCGATCGCGGCGAGGATCTGCACGGCGAGGTCGGGCGTCGTGATCTGCACCATCGCGCCGACCACGATGATGCCGCTGATCGCGTTGGTGACGCTCATGAGCGGCGTGTGCAGCGCGTGCGCCACATGCCCGATGACGTAGAAGCCGACGACGATCGACAGGGTCAGCACGAGGAAGTGCTGGGGGAGCGGCGCGGGCGCGAACGCGCACACGAGGAACAGCGCGACGATGCCGGCGAGGATCAGCCCGCCGCTGCGGATCGGCGAGGGCTTCGGGATCGGCTTCGCGGCGACGGATGCGGTGGCCGCCGGCTTCGCGGCGGGTGCCGCCGACACCTGCACCGGCGGCGGCGGCCACGTGACGGCGCCGTCGCGCACGACGGTCGCCGAGCGCTGCACGACGTCGTCGAAGTCGAGCACGAGCTCACCGTCCTTGCCGGGGGTGAGCAGCTTCATCAGGTTGAGCACGTTCGTGCCGTAGAGCTGCGACGCCTGGGCGGGCAGGCGCCCCGCGAGGTCGGTGTAGCCGAGGATCACGACGCCGTTGGCGGTCACGGTGCGCTGCCCCGCGACGGTGCCCGCGACGTTGCCGCCTTGAGCTGCGGCCATGTCGACGATCACCGAGCCGGGCTTCATGTTCGCGACGTCGGCCGCCGTGATGAGCTTCGGCGCGGGGCGCCCTGGAATGAGGGCCGTCGTGATGATGATGTCGACGTCGGCGGCCTGCTCGGAGTAGATCTCGGCGGCGCGCTGGTCGTAGGCGGCGCTCGTGGCCTTGGCGTAGCCGTCGGTGGAGGCCGCGACCTCGACGTCGACCGGCAGGTACTCGCCGCCGATCGAGGCGACCTGGTCGGCGACCTCGGGCCGCGGATCGGTGGCGCGCACGACGGCGCCGAGGCTCGATGCCGCGCCGATGGCGGCGAGCCCCGCCACACCGGCCCCCGCGACGAGCACCTTGGCCGGCGGCACCTTGCCCGCCGCCGTCACCTGGCCGGTGAAGAAGCGGCCGAACTCGTTCGCGGCCTCGACGACCGCGCGGTAGCCCGAGATGTTGGCCATGGAGCTCAGCACATCCATCGACTGGGCGCGCGAGATCCGCGGCACGGCGTCCATCGACAGCGCGGTGATGCCGCGGGTGGCCAGCGACGCCGTGAGCTCGGGCTTGAGGGCGGGGCTCAGCATCCCGACGAGCGTCGCGCCGTCGCGCAGGAGTGCGATCTCGGCGGCGGTCGGCGGCGTGATCGTGAAGACGATGTCGGCGCCCCACGCCTGATCGCGCGCCCCGAGCATCGCTCCGGCGGTCTCGTACGCCGCGTCGGGAAACGCCGACTCCGCGCCCGCACCGTGCTCGACGACGACGTCGTAGCCGAGCGCGATCAGCTTGGCGACGGTGTCGGGGGTGCCGGCGACGCGGGTCTCGCCGTCGGGTTCGGCGACGATGCCGATGAGGCTCATGGGTGCTCCTGTCGTCGTGGCGACGGCGCCCGCATCGGGGTCGCCATCGGTGGTCATTCTGTCGGAAGAGTGCACGCCCGCCCCTTTCTTTACGCGGCGGGTGGTCGAAAGAACACCCCTTCTTGCGTCAGAGATGATCAGGCGCCGTCCGTAGACTCGAACCCATGACCGCCGCCTCCACGCCCGAACTCGAAGCCGACCGCCAGGGGCTCATCGCCCTGATCAAGGCCGAGGCCGTCTTCCACGGCGACTTCACGCTGTCCAGCGGGAAGAAGGCGTCGTACTACGTCGACATGCGCAAGCTCACCCTCGACCACCGCGCGGCGCCGGCGATCGGTCGCATCATGCTCGACCTCGTGCGCGGGATCGACGGCATCGTCGCCGTCGGCGGGCTCACTCTCGGTGCCGACCCCATCGCCAACGCCGTCATGCACGAGTCGGCCCGCACCGACGCGCCCCTCGACGCGTTCGTCGTGCGCAAGGAGCCCAAGGACCACGGCCGCGGCCGCCAGGTCGAGGGTGCCGATGTCGTCGGCAAGCGCGTCGTCGTGGTCGAAGACACCTCGACCACCGGCCAGTCGGCGCTCAAGGCCGTCGAGGCGCTGCGCCGCGAGGGCGCGGAGCCGGTCGCCGTCGCCGTCATCGTCGACCGCAAGACCGGCGCGCAGGCCGCCGTCGAGGCCGAGGGCCTGCAGTGGCTCGCCGCGATCGACCTCGACGACCTGGGGCTCGCGCCGCAGTAGGCGGCAGCATCCGCCCCACGTCGTCCGCCCTCGCGTGAGGCGAGGAGATCGCGCCAGGCGAGGAGGTTTCTGCCGGATCCGGCCCTCGCTACGCGAGAAGTCCTCGCTTCGGGCGAGGATCAGCCGCGGAATGCGGGAAGCTGCGAGGCGAGCCCGAGGGCCAGCCCGAGCAGCGTGAGCACCACGATGGCGCGGCGGTTGGTGGTGGCGCCGTGCTCCGAAGCGGTTTTCGAGGTGCGCACGAACATCACGAGGGCCACCAGCAGCAGAGCCAGGCCCGTCAGGGCGAGCACGATCGACACGTCAGTACGTCCTTTCGGGGCGGATGCGGCATCCGCTCACTCGTCGCGATTGCGGCCGTAGCGCTTCACGTACTGCACGATCGTGAGCACGAGGGCGGTCGCGGTCATCAGCAGCACCGCGACCAGCAGCAGGGTCTGTGGTTCCTGAGTAGCGATGCCCTGCATCGCGTATCGAAGGGCGTTCACTCCAGCCCCTCGGGCAGCTCGGACTCGACCGGCTCGGGCGAGACGAGATCGGCCACGGAGTCGAGGATCTCGTCGGGGCGGAACGGGTAGCGCTCGATCTCGGCGCGGTCGCTGATGCCGGTGAGCACGAGCACCGTGTGCAGGCCCGCCTCGATGCCGGCGACGACATCGGTGTCCATGCGGTCGCCGATCATGCCGGTGTTCTCGGAGTGGGCGCCGATGCGGTTGAGGGCCGAGCGGAACATCATCGGGTTCGGCTTGCCGACGACATACGGCGTCTTGCCGGTCGCGTGCGTGATGAGGGCGGCGAACGATCCGGTCGCCGGCACGACGCCGCTCGGGGTCGGGCCGGTGGCGTCGGGGTTGGTGATGATGAAGCGGGCGCCGGCGTTGATGAAGCGGATCGCCTTGGTGATCGCCTCGAAGGAGTACTGCCGGGTCTCGCCGACCACGACGTAGTCGGGCTGCGTCTCGGTCATGACGTAGCCGGCCTCGTAGAGCGCCGTCGTCAGCCCCGCCTCGCCGATGACGAACGCCGTGCCCCCAGGATGCTGCGACTTCAAGAACTCGGCTGTGGCCAGCGCCGACGTCCAGATGCGCTCCTCCGGCACATCCAGCCCGGAGCGGGCGAGGCGTGCGCTCAGATCGCGGGGCGTGAAGATCGGGTTGTTGGTGAGCACGAGGAACGGGGTTCCCGTGTCGCGCCACTGCGCGAGCAGCTCCGCGGCCCCCGGGATCGGCCGGTTCTCGTGCACGAGCACGCCGTCCATGTCGGTGAGCCAGCATTCGATGTCGGCTGAGGTCCGCATGTGGTCAGCGTATCCGCTGGGCGGGGTTCTAGGCTCGGTGCGTGCCCGCGTGGGATCCCGACCTGCTGCCCGACCTGAACGGGCGTACCTATGTCGTCACCGGTGCCAACGCCGGCCTCGGCTATTTCGCGAGCGAGCAGCTGGTGCGCGCCGGCGCCCACGTCGTGATGACGGGCCGCAACCCGCTGCGGGTGGCCGCCGCCCGCGCCGCCGTGCATCGCCGCGTGCCGGGCGCGGCCGACCGGGGCGCCGTCGACACGCTGCTGCTCGACACCAGCAACCTCGGCTCGGTGCGCGCGGCCGCCGCGACTCTGCGCGGTCGCAAGCGCCTCGACGGGCTGCTCCTGAACGCCGGGATCGTGCACCCTCCCGCGCACCGCCAGACGACCGCCGACGGCAACGAGCTGGTCTACGCCACCAACGTGCTCGGCCACTTCGCCCTGGCCGGCGAGCTGCTGCTGCCGTTGGCGGCGGGCCTCGGGCGCATGGTGTGGCTGGGCAGCATGTCGACCTCGCTCACCCCGTACGATCCCGTCGACCCGCAGCTGGTCGACGGCTACACGCCCTGGCGCGCCTACGTGCAGTCGAAGGTCGCGACGACCGCCCTGGGGCTGGAGGCCGCGCGGCGCCTCGGCGCGGCCGGAGTGCCGGTGTCGAGCATCGTCGCCCACCCCGGCTTCTCGATCGGGGGACGCACCGCCGGCGTCGCCGGTGTCAACGAGCCGACCTCGGCCAAGCGCTTCACCGACAGCCTGCTCACCCCCATCGCGCAGTCCAAGGCGCGCGGAGCGTGGGCGCCGGTGCGCGCGCTCACCGATCCGGCCGCGCGCGGCGGCGACGTCTACGGGCCGCGGTTCGTCGTCAAGGGCGAGCCGAAGCGCGTGCATCCCTCCCGCATCACGCGCGACCGCGACGTGGCGGAGCGACTCTGGCAGGACGCCGAGCAGACCACCCAGGTCAAGTGGCGCCTCGACAAGGCGGCGCGGCCGAGTCTGCGGCGCTGGTGGTTCAGCCGCCGATGAGCGGCGAGGGTTCGCTGTGGCATCGCGCGGTGCGTCGCCTTCGCGAGACGTCGTGGGCGATCGACGCCAACGACGGCATCATCGCGACCGCCGGTCTGCTGCAGGGCTTCGCGGGGGCCGGCGCGAGCGACCGGCTGCTGCTGTTCGCCGCCACCGCCGCGATGCTCGCCGGCGGGCTCAGCGCCGGCGGCGCGAAATGGGCCGAGACGGCCGCCGAGCGCGAGGGCCAGCTCGCGGTGGCCCGCCAGGAGGCCGCGGAGCTGGCCGCGGACCCCGAGGGCGAGCTGGCCGAGCTCACCGCCTATTGGGCGGGTCGCGGCCTCTCGCCGTCGCTCGCGCGCGAGGTCGCCGCCGAGCTCACGGCACGCGACGCCCTCGCCGCCCAACTCGACGCCGAGCACGGCCTGGAAGAGATCCTCGCCCCCAGCGCCCCGTGGTGGGCGGGTGTCGAGACGGCGCTCGCCTTCATGATCGGCGCCGCAGTCCCCGTGCTCATCACCTACTTCGCGCCGGTCGCCATCGAGACCTGGGCGATCGTGGTCGCCGTCATCGTCTCGCTCTCGCTCACCTCGCTCGTCGCGGCCGGCGTCGGCAGGTTCTCGGCATTGCGGATGCTGCTGCGCAGCCTCGCGGTGGGCCTGGGCACGATGGGCGTGAGCTACCTCGCGGGCCTCGTGTTCTTCTGAGCCGGCCTCACTGACAGGCGCTCAGGCGGTGAGCCACACGGCGTGGGCCGCCTCCGGAGGGAGGGCGACCTCGGACTCGCCGATGCGCAGGGTGGCGGCATCCGTCACGGTCACCGGCGCGCCGACGGCGACGCCGGCCGCCTCGACGGCGCGCAGCAGATCGGGGTCGCGGTCGCTCACCCGCAGCACGCGGCCGGTGTGCCCGGCGGGCGCCGCCGCGAGCAGCACGAAGTCCTCGCGGTGCACATGCCCACCTGCGTCGGGGATCGCGTCGCCGTGCGGATCGAACCGCGGATGCCCCAGCCGCTCGTCGATGCGCGCCAGCAGCCGGTCGCTGAGCGCGTGCTCGAGCACCTCGGCCTCGTCGTGCACTTCGTCCCACGCGTAGCCGAACTCGTGCACGAGCCACGTCTCGATGAGCCGGTGGCGGCGGATGATGGCCGCCGCGCGCTCCTCGCCGGCTTCGCTCAGGCGGATCGGCCCGTACGGGCGGTGGGTCACCAGACCCTGCGCGGCGAGCTTCTGCACCATCTCGGTGACGCTCGAGGGAGCCAGCGAGAGCTCGGCGGCCAGCTGAGACGGCGTGATCGGCTGCGTCTGCCACTCGGTGTGGTGGTAGATCGTCTTGAGGTAGTCGTCGATCGCGACCGAGTGCGGCATCCGCCAAGGCTACCCGCCGGTCGCGACCAGCCAGATGAGCACGACGTTGAGGGTGATGAGGAAGACGGATGCCGCCACCCCCGCCACCGTGGTGCCGATGCGGTTGCGATGCCGCCCGAGGGTGCGTCGCTGCGCCGTGAGCACGACCAGCGGCACGAGGGCGAAGGGGATGCCGAAGCTCAGCACGACCTGACTGAGGATCAGCGCGAACGTCGGGTCGACCCCGATCGCGAGGATCACGAGGGCGGGGACGAGCGTGATGAGGCGCCGGGCGAGCAGGGGGATGCGCACCTCGAGCAGGCCGTGCATGATCTCGGCGCCCGCGTAGGCGCCGACGGCGGTCGACGCCAGGCCGCTCGCGAGCAGCCCGACCGCGAAGAGGGTCGCCACGAGCGGGCCGATGCCGTCGCGCAGGGCCGCGTAGGCGCCCTCGAGGCTGTCGGTGCCGGGCACTCCGGCGAGGGCGGCCGCCGCCAGCAGCAGGATGCACAGGTTCACCGTGCCGGCGATCGCGAGGGCGATCGTGACGTCCCACTTGGTCGCACGCAGCAGCCGCTTCGTGTCGTGCGTGCGGTCGCGGAACCGGTCGCGGCTGAGCGCGGAGTGCGCATAGATCGCGTGCGGCATGATCGTCGCGCCGAGGATGGATGCTGCCAGCAGCACCGAATCGGCGCCCTCGAAGCGCGGCACGAGGCCGCCCGCGACGCCTGCCGGGTCGGGCGGCACCACGAACACGCCGAAGACGAAGCCGACGGCGATGATCGCCAGCATCCCGATGATGACGAACTCGAAGGCCCGAGGCCCGCGACGCGACTGGATGAGCAGCAGCACGATCGACACGGCGCCGGTGATCGCGCCTCCCCACACGAGCGGGACGCCGAACAGCAGGTGCAGGGCGACCGCGCCGCCGATGACCTCGGCGATGTCGGTGGCCATCGCCACGAGCTCGGCCTGCAGCCAGTAGGCGCGGCGGCCCCAGCGGTTGCGCAGGCGCTCACCGAGCACTTCGGGAAGGCTCTGGCCGGTGACGATGCCGAGCTTGGCCGAGAGGTACTGGATGAGCCACGCCATGGTGTTGCCGAGCACGACCACCCACACGAGCAGGTAGCCGTAGCGCGCGCCCGCGGTCATGTTGCTCGCGACGTT
The DNA here is from genome assembly GCF_025515205.1 of Microbacterium fluvii. Classification (GTDB taxonomy): domain Bacteria; phylum Actinomycetota; class Actinomycetes; order Actinomycetales; family Microbacteriaceae; genus Microbacterium; species Microbacterium fluvii. The sequence continues at coordinate 223,622 of NZ_JAOPFX010000002.1, forward strand.
GCCGGGGTCGAGGTAGGCGACTCCGGCGACCAGCGCGGGCCCGAGCAGCCACGCGAGGCGGGTGCCCCGCACGGTCGGGGCTGCGGCGGGTCTCACGTCGTCGTCGATCGCTGTTTTCGGCACACCGAAACCTTAGCCTGTTTTCGGCACGCCGAAAACCCCTGACCGCCGGGCGGCTGGGCGGCCCTGCTTCGGTCGTCACATACGGTGACCTCTCGCGGGTTCACGTCGCCGTATGTGACGACTGAACCGGCGACCCCTGCGTTCAGTCGTCACATACGGTGGCTTCGCTTCGCCTGGGGTCGCCGTATGTGACGACTGAAGCTCGGCGGGGAGGGCGCTCCCCGCGGGCGGCTGGGTAGCCTGAGGCGGTGAGTGCAGCCGACCCCGAGGTGAACGCCGAGCCGCAGCTGCCGGTGGGGGTCGGGCCGTGGCCTGGCGGCCGCGAGGAGTGGCCCGACGACGAGAGATTCGACCCCGAGCTGCTCGAGCACGGCGACCGCCGCAACGTCGTCGACCGCTACCGCTACTGGACCATGGCGGCGATCGTGGCCGACCTCGACGAGCACCGGCACGCGTTCCACGTCGCGATCGAGAACTGGCAGCACGACATGAACATCGGCTCGATCGTGCGCAGCGCCAACGCGTTCGGCGCCGCCGAGGTGCACATCATCGGCAAGCGCCGCTGGAACCGCCGCGGCGCGATGGTCACCGACCGCTACCAGCACGTGCGTCACCACGACGACGTCGCGGCGTTCGCGGCGTGGGCGACGGATGCCGCACTCCCGGTCATCGCGGTCGACAACGTGCCGGGGTCGGCGCCGGTCGACACCGCCGAGCTCCCCGAGCGCTGCGTGCTGCTGTTCGGGCAGGAGGGGCCGGGGCTCTCGGCCGAGGCGCTGGCGGCAGCATCCGCCGCGGTCGAGATCACGCAGTACGGCTCGACGCGCTCGATCAACGCGAGCGCGGCGGCGGCCGTCGTGATGTACGAGTGGTGCCGCCGCTGGGCGTGATGTACGAGCCGCCGCCGCTGAGGATCAGCCCCCGACGGTGAGCCAGGCGGCCCCCCGCACGCGCCAGCCGAGGGTCGCGAGCCTGGCGAGCATGTAGACGCCGAAGAAGGCGACGGCCAGCCACGCGAGCCCCGCCGCGCCGGTGGGGTGCAGCATCTCGATCGCGATGAGGGCCGGCACGAACGGCACGAGGTTGAGGCCGCCGGCGATTGCGAGGTAGCGCGCGTCGCCCGCGCCCATCAGCACACCGTCGAGCACGAAGACGACGCCGCACACCGGCTGGGCGACGGCGAGCACGACGAGGGCCGGCTGCACGAGCGCCGCGACCGCCGCATCCCCCGTGAACACGAGTCCGATCACGCCCGACAGCGCCGCGATGGCGCCTCCGACGATCACCCCGAACCACGCGCCCCATGCCACCGTGCGCCCGAGCACGCGGCGCACGAACGTCTCGTCGGCTGCGCCGAGGCCCCGCCCGATGAGCGCCTGTGCCGCGATGGCGAGGGCGTCGAGGGCGAAGGCGGCGGTGGAGAAGATCGTGAAGGCGACCTGCCAGCCGGCGAGCTCGTCGGTGTCGAGCAGCGTCGCCACGGCGACCGTGGCCAGGAGCGCCGCCCGCAGCGACACCGTGCGCAGGAACAGCCAGCCGCCCGAGCGCGCCGAGCCCCGAACGCCCTCGCGCTGGGGGAGGACGGATGCCGCATGCGTGCGGGCGAGGCGCCCCACCACGACGACGTACGCGGCCACCATGCCCCACTGCGCGACGACGGTGCCGAGGGCGGAGCCGGCGATCCCCCAGCCGAAGCCGTAGATGAACAGCCAGTTCAGCAGGGCATTGGCGGCGAACCCGAGCCCCGCGATCCACAGCGGCGTCACAGTGTCCTGCATGCCGCGCAGCAGACCCGTCGCCGCGAAGACGATGAGCATCGCCGGCAGCCCCCACATCGACAGCTCGAGGTAGATGCGCGCCTGCTCGGCGACGGCGTCGGATGCGCCGAACAGGCCGACGATGGCCGGTGAGAGCAGAGCGCCCGCGGCGGCGAGCACCGCGCCGATGAGCACGGCGAGCCACATGCCGTCGATGCCCACCGAGACCGCATCGCCCTTCTCGCCCGCGCCGAAGCGCCGAGCGACGGCCGGAGTCGTCGAGTAGGCGAGGAACACCATGAGCCCGACGATCGTCTGCAGCACCGCCGAGGCGATGCCCAGGCCCGCGAGCGGCACGATGCCGAGGTGGCCCACGAGCGCCGAGTCGACGATGAGGAACAGGGGCTCGGCCACGAGCGCCCCGAGCGCGGGAACCGCCAGGCGCAGGATCTCGCGGTTGAGCGTCGGGGCGGGCATGCCCCCGAGCCTACGGCCGGCCGACGACCCCGTGGCCGGCGTGCAACCCGACCGGGCCTACCCTTGATCGATGGCACGCACCGGCTTCTTGAGCCGCTTCCCGCTCGGGCGGCTGCACGCGCGCCTGCCCGGTTGGATGCGCATCGCCGTGGCGATCGTGGCGATCGTGCTCGGCGCGGTCATCGTGATCCGGCCGACCTCCGCGCTCGACACCCTCGCCCTGCTGCTGGGCGGCGGCATGATCCTCACCGGCGTGCTCGATCTCACGGGCAGGGCCGACGACGACGCCGAGCGGCGCTGGTGGCAGATCCCCCTGGCGTTCGCGTGGTTCGCCGCCGGCACCTTCGTGCTGCTGTGGCCCGCCCTCACGGTGCGGATCGTGGCGGGGCTCACCGGCGTGCTGCTGCTGATCAGCGGACTGCTCACGGTCGCGGCGGCCTTCCGCCGTGGCAAGGGCTGGGACGCACGCATCGCCGATGCGGCCTTCGGCGTCACGGGCCTGATCTTCGGCGTGCTCGCGCTGTTCTGGCCCGACATCACGCTGCTGGTGGTCGCCGTCGTCTTCGGCGGCTGGCTCATCATGCAGGGGATCACCGATCTGTGGAAGGCGGTGCGCACGCGCAGGGTGCGCCGCGCAGACGATGCGCCCGCCGCCCCGCACCGGTGGGGACGCACGGCGCTCGCTCTCGTGTCGGTGGCCGCCGCCGTGGCGACCGCCGTGGTCACGATGCCGCTGCGCGAGGGCTCGACGGTCGTCGACGAGTTCTATGCCGCGCCCCGGGACATCCCCGACACGGCGGGCCATCTCGTGCGCGCCGAGGAGTTCACCCGCGATGTGCCGATGGGTGCGCGCGGCTGGCGCATCCTCTACACGACGACCGGCGTCGACGACGAGATCCGGGTGGCCAGTGCGCTGGTCGTGGTGCCAGAGGGCGACGAGCGCTGGCCGGTCGTCGACTGGAACCACGGCACCACCGGTTTCGCCCAGCACTGCGCGCCGTCGCTGCAGTCGCGGCCGTTCTGGTCGGGCACCATGTACATCCTCAAGAAGGTGATCGCCGAGGGGTGGGCGGTCGTGGCCCCCGACTACATCGGCCTCGGCACCGAGGGGCCGCATCCGTACCTCATGGGCGAGCCGAGCGCGCACGCCTCGCTCGACGCGGTGCGCGCGGCGTGGGAGCTCGACGACGCCCGGCTCAGCCGCAGCACCGTCGTGTGGGGCCACTCGCAGGGCGGCGGTGCGGCACTGTGGACCGGCGCGGTCGCGGGCGCCTACGCGCCGCAGGTCTGGGTGCGCGGCGTTGCTGCGCTCGCCCCCGCCGCCGACCCGGTCGGCCTCGTCGAGAACGTGACCGACGTCACCGGCGGCAGCATCTTCGCCTCGTTCGCCTTCGCCGCGTTCTCGCAGATCTACCCCGACGTCACCTACGGCGAATACATCCGCCCAGGGGCGACCACGATCGTGCGGGCGATGGCCCAGCGCTGCCTCACCGACCCTGGCACCGTCGTCTCGGTGCTCGCGTCACTGGGCATGAGCCGCGACCCCGACATCTTCGCCGAAGACCCCACCGAGGGGGCGCTGGGCGAAGACCTCGAAGAGAACACTCCGCCGGCGTGGGTCGCGGCCCCCGTCTTCGTCGGCCAGGGCGCCGCCGACAGCGTCATCTCGGCCGCCACCCAGAACGCCTCGGTCGCGCGCATGTGCGCCGCGGGGCAGACCGTCGACTATCACCTCTATGCCGGCTACGAGCACGCCCAGATCATGGAGGGCTATTCGCCGCTGATCGAGGATCTCTTCGCCTGGACGCACGCCCGGTTCGACGGCGAACAGGCCGGCACCGAGTGCACGCGCACCGACGAGTGAGCCCGACTCCCAGCATCCGCACGTCGCCGTGGTGCTTATTCTGGATGCCATGACCGATGCGCTGCGCTCCGGTCTCGCGCTCGATGAGCTGAGCGCCGAGATCCGCCCCCAGGACGACCTCTTCCGCCACGTCAACGGCGCGTGGCTGGAGCGGACCGAGATCCCCGACGACAAGGCGCGCTGGGGGTCGTTCCACCTCATCGCCGAGCAGGCCGAGCGCGACGTGCGGGCCATCGTCGAGGAGTCGCAGGAGGCCGAGGCCGGCACCGAGGCGCGCAAGATCGGCGATCTGTACTCGAGCTTCATGGACACCGCGCGCATCGAAGAGCAGGGTGCGGCACCGCTGGCCGATCAGCTCGCCAAGGTCGACGCCATCGCGTCGGTCGACGACCTGCTGCGCACCGTCGGCGACCTCGAGCGCGAGGGCGTGCGGGGCCTGTTCGGCCTCTACGTCGAGCCCGACCCGGGCGATCCGACCCGCTACGTGCCCTTCGTCCTGCAGGGCGGCCTGTCGCTGCCCGACGAGAGCTATTACCGGCTCGAGAGCTTCGAAGCGACCCGCACGGCCTTCCGCGCACACGTCGAGCGCATCCTCGACCTCGCCGGCATCGCGGATGCTGCCGCCTCCGCCGACCGGGTGTTCGCGCTCGAGACGGAGCTGGCCACCCATCACTGGGACAACGTGCGCAGCCGCGACGCCGTCGCCACCTACAACCTCACCGAGTGGGCCGACTTCGTCGCACTGGTCGGCCGCGACCTCCAGCCGTGGCTCGACGGCGTCGCCCCCGGCCACCCCGACGCGTTCGGAGTCGTCAACGTCTACCAGCCCTCGTTCGTCGAGGGACTGGGGGCCCTGCTGGTCGAGGAGCGCCTCGACGACTGGAAGGCGTGGCTGCGCCTGGCCGTCGTGCATGCCGCCGCCGCCTTCCTCTCCGAGCCGTTCGTCGACGAGAACTTCTCGTTCTACGGCACGCAGCTCACCGGCGTGCCGGTCAACCGCGAGCGCTGGAAGCGCGGCGTGGGTCTGGCCGAGGCCGCGATGGGCGAGGCCATCGGCCGGGTCTACGTCGAGCGGCACTTCCCGCCGGCGGCCAAAGAGGCGATGGACGAACTGGTCGCGAACCTCATCGAGGCCTATCGGCAGTCGATCACGACCCTCGAGTGGATGAGCCCCGCCACCCGCGAGCGGGCCCTGGCCAAGCTCGAGGCCTTCACGCCGAAGATCGGCTACCCGGTGAAGTGGAAGGACTACAGCGGCCTCGAGATCGACGCGACCGACCTCATCGGCAATGTGCGCCGCGCGCACGTGCACGAGCACGACCGGCAGCTCGGCAAGGTGGGCGAGCCCGTCGACCGCGACGAGTGGTTCATGACGCCGCAGACCGTCAACGCCTACTACAACCCGCTGATGAACGAGATCGTCTTCCCTGCGGCGATCCTGCAGTACCCCTTCTTCGATGCGGAGCGCGATGCGGCAGCCAACTACGGCGGCATCGGCGCCGTGATCGGCCACGAGATCGGCCACGGCTTCGACGACCAGGGCAGCCGGTTCGACGGCGACGGGTCGCTGCGCGACTGGTGGACCGACGACGACCGCGCCGCCTTCGAGGAGCGCACCAAGAGCCTCATCGCCCAGTACGACGCGCTCGTGCCGCGGGGCCTGGCCGAAGAGAACCACGTCAACGGCGCGCTCACGATCGGCGAGAACATCGGCGACCTCGGCGGGCTCGGCATCGCGCTGAAGGCGTACGCGCTGTCGCTGGGCGACGACGCGGCGCCCGCGCTCGACGGGTACACCGGCGTGCAGCGGCTGCTGCTGAGCTGGGGTCAGATCTGGCAGCAGAAGGGACGCGACGCCGAGACCATCCGGCTGCTGACGATCGACCCGCACTCGCCCAACGAATTCCGCTGCAACCAGATCGTGCGCAACATCGACGCGTTCTACGACGCCTTCGGGGTCGTGGAGGGCGATGAGCTCTGGCTCGACCACGCGGAGCGCGTCACCATCTGGTGATCGCCGCAGCATCCGCATCACAACCGAACACACCCCCACCCCACCCCTCATCGGAAGGAAGTGCGCCGATGGGCACGCCCCCCGAGCCCGCCAGGGACACCGCCGCGCCTCGGGAGCTGCGCCGAGGGGGCAAACGCCGGGTGTCGCGGCGCGCGGCGGCCGAGAAGCGCTCGTTCACCGCCACGATGAAGGCGCTCGACACCCTCGCCCAGTCGGGCGCGAATGTGTCGGTGCGGGTGATCGATCTCGACCGTGGCACCCCGGTTCTCGCGGGCGACGACCACGTCACGCTTCCGGTCGCGGGTCTCGGGCTCGTGCCGCTGCTGGTCGAAGTCGCCGCCCAGATCGAGGCGGGCGGCCTCGACCCGCTCGAGATCGTCGACCGCGCCGACGTCGGGGCGGTCGCCGTGTCGGGGGTGTGGCAGCACCTCAAGGCGCCGGCGCTGCCCGTGGTCGATCTGGCCGTGCTGGCGGCATCGGCGGGCGACGCGCTCGCGGCCAACGCCCTCATCGGCAAGGTCGGGCTCGAGGCGGTGCGGGCGCGCATCGAGAAGCTCGGACTCGAGCGCACGGCGCTGATCGACGCGTTCCGCGACGAGCGCGGGCCCGACGATGCACCCCAGGTCGCGCTGAGCTCGGCCCGCGAGCTCGCCGATCTGTTCGCGGCGCTGGTGAACTCCACCGCCGTGTCGCCGGCCGTCAGCGCCCAGGTCGCCGAGTGGCTGAGCCTGAACCACGACCTCTCGCTGGTCGCCTCGGCCACCGGGCTCGACCCGTTCGCGCACGACGACGACGATCACGGTCTGCTGTTCGTCAACAAGACGGGGCGCGACACGGGAGTGCGCGTCGAGGCGGGAGTGCTCGCGGGGCCCAGGGCCGGTGTGGCCTACGCGCTCATCGTGTGCTTCGACGATCTGTCGATCATGCATCGCTCCCGTGCCCACGACGCATTCCGCACGCTGGGCGTCGAACTGATGGAGTACGTGTTCTGAGTCGGCGGGGGGATAGCGTGGGGCGGTGACCGCGCCCAGATCCCTCCCCCCGGTGCGGTCGCTGTGGTGGCTCACGGTCGTGATCGTGCTGACGGCGGGGATGCTGCGCGCACCCTTCGTCGCGGTCGCACCGGTCGCGGGCGACATCGGCGCCGACCTCGGAGTGGGTGCCGGCACGGTGGGGCTGCTCACCAGCATCCCGATCCTCTGCTTCGCCGTGTGCACGCCGTTCGCCGTCGGCATCATCCGCCGAGGCGGCCCCGACTTCGCCCTCACCCTCGCGATGGCGGGGGCCGTGGTCGGCTGCATCGTGCGCTCATCGGGCGGCATCGCGGCAGCCGTGGCCGGCACCGCGATCCTGGGCGCCTTCCTCACGATCGGCAACGTCGTCGTGCCGATCCTCGTGGCGCGGGAGTACGACACGCGACGGGCGCACACCATGACGGGCGTCTACACGTCGGCGTTCAACGTCGGCACCATGACGGTCACCCTGGCCACGGCGCCGCTGGCCGCGCAGGTCGGCTGGCGCACGGCGATCCTCGTGTGGGCGGCATTCGGGCTCGGCGCCGTCGCGGTGTGGATTCCGCTGCGCGGACTGCGCCTCGCCCTCGTGCCGCGCCGCGGGCCTCGACCCTCGCGCGAATCCGACGCGCCGTCGGCCGCCCGCGATGCGGCCACGTGGCTGCTGGCGGCGGCCTTCGCCGGCCAGGCGTTCGCGTTCTATTCGGCCACCGCGTGGCTGCCGACGATCCTCGGCGACCAGGGCTTCACCGCGGCGGCCGCCGGGGCGATCGCGGCGATCTTCCAGGTCGCCGGCATCGCCGGCAGCCTCCTGCTGCCGCAGCTGACCACGCGCACCTCGCTCAGGCTCGCGGTGACGTGCACCGGCCTTGCCTGGCTCACGGTGCCCCTCGGCTTCCTTCTCGCACCCGCCGGCTGGTTCGCCTGGTGCGCGATCGGCGGCGTCGCCCAGGGCGCCGGCATCACCCTCGTCTTCATCATGATCAACGCGTTCCGCGACGATCAGCACACCACCGCCGGCCGCTCGGGCATCGTGCAGGGCGTCGGCTACGCCGTGGCCGGCCTCGGTCCTCTGCTGCTGGGTGCCCTCCACGAGTGGACCGCCACGTGGGTGTGGCCGCTGCTGCTCGTGCTGGCGGCGACGCTGCTGTTCCTGGGCGCAGGAGTCGTCGTCGCGCGGATGCTGGACGGCCGGGCGCGGGTGGGGTGAGGGTGCAGGCCGGGCGCGAGCGGTTTCGACTCGGCGCCTGCGGCGTCTCGCTCAACCTTGACCCGCCGCGCATCAGCGCCGCTGCGCGGCATTGAGCCGCGACGCGTCAAAAGACGATCGTGTGGTTGCCGTGGCGGATCACGCGGTCCTGCGCGTGCCACAGCACGGCCCGCGAGAGCACCTGGCGCTCGACGTCGGCGCCGCGCCGGGCGAGCTCGCCGGCGGTGTCGGCGTGGGTCACGCGCACGGTGTCCTGCTCGATGATCGGGCCCTCGTCGAGGTCGTCGGTGACGTAGTGGCTCGTCGCTCCGATGAGCTTGACGCCGCGCTCCTTGGCCTTCTTGTAGGGCTCGGCGCCGATGAAGGCCGGCAGGAACGAGTGGTGGATGTTGATCACCGGCACGCCGAGCTCGGCGAGGAAGTCGCCGCTGAGGATCTGCATGTAGCGCGCCAGCACGACGAAGTCGACGTTGCCTTTGAGCAGTCGCAGGATCTCGGCCTCCGACGCCGCCTTGTCGGGGCCGGCGACCGAGGGGACGTGGAAGAACGGCACGCCGAAGCTGCGCACGTCTTCGGCCGTCGCGGTGTGGTTCGAGATCACCATCGAGATCGACACCGGGAGGTCGCCGCGGCGGTGGCGCCACAGCAGGTCGAGCAGGCAGTGGTCCTGCTTCGAGGCGAGGATGGCCATGCGCTTGGGCACCGACTGGTCGGTCAGCGACCACTCCAGCTCGAAGGCCGAGAGCGTCTGCGTGATCTCGGCCTCGATCTCGGGCCGCGCCGCCGCGAAGCCGGGGCGATGGAACACGACCCGCTGGAAGTACGCACCGCCCACCGGGTCGTCGGAGTACTGATCGAAGGCGACGATGTTGCCCCCGATGCGCGTGATCATCGCCGAGACGGCCGCGACGATCCCGGGGGAGTCGGTGCCGTGCACGATGAGACAGGCGTGTTCCGGGAGCAGATGCAGGGCGGGCATGCCTTCGATTCTGTCAGGGCCGGGGCCCGAAGCCGGTTCACCCTGCGTCCGCGACCGCAGGGTGAACCGGCTTCGGCCTACGCCTGGGGCGTGCCGCCCGCAGGGGCGACAGCATCCGCCGCCGCCTCGGCGTTCGCCTCGGGGATCTCCGCCACCTCGTCTTCGGTGAGGGGAGCGTCGGTGTGCGTGCCGCGGAGGCCGACGAGGGTCAGCAGGGCGGCGGCTGCCGCGCAGATCGCCGAGACCAGGTAGACGAGCGAGAAGCCGCTGCCGAGGGCGCCGACGGCGAGGCCGAGGATCTGGCCGATGCCGTCCTGCGGGAGGGCCGCCTGGATGTCAGGGCTCGACAGGAACGCGAGCGGCGGCACGTGCGAGAGCTGGGCGATCGCCTCGTCGGGCATGCCGGCACCCGAGGCGACGGCGGGGAAGGCCTGGCCGAAGGTCGACCCCGCCACGCTGAAGGCGATCGCGCCGCCCAGCACGGGGCCGAGGGCGAAGCCGAGGTCGCGCAGCAGGTTGGTCGTGGCGGAGGCCATGCCCGCGTAGTGCAGCGGCACGGTGTTGATCGCCACGGCGGTGATCGAGCCCATCGTGAAGGCGAAGCCGATGCCCACGAGCAGCAGCGGCACGATGAAGCGCGTCCAGTCCTGGTTCGCCACGTCGAAGGTCGACAGGATGAAGCCGCCGATCGCCATGACGGCGAAGCCGATCGTGAGCACCCAGCGCGGCGAGACGTGGCGGATGAGGTACGACACCAGCGGAATGAGCACGAACGCCGGACCCTGGATGAACAGGAACAGGATGCCGATGAAGATGGGCTCCTGCTGCTGGAGGCCGCCGATCCAGATGCTCGTGGCGAAGCAGATCGCGAGGAAGGCGAACATGCCCACGACCGCGACGATGCCGGCGATCGAGAACGCGCGGTTGCGGAACAGGCTCAGGTGGATGAGGGGCGAGGCCGCCTTGCGCTCGATGAGCACGAACGCCACCAGCAGCACGGCGCCGAGCACATAGGCGCCGATGATGTAGGGCTCGCCCCAGCCCGTCTCGGCGCCCTGCACGGTCGCGAACAGCACGGCGGTCAGGCCCAGCGCGAACGTGATCTGGCCCGGGATGTCGAGCGCGCGGCCCTCGGGGGCCGACGAGTCGATGGCGCGGGCGCTGACGAGCACGACGACGAGGGCCGCGACCGCCGAGATGGCGTACGACCAGCGCCACGAGCCGAACTGCGCCGTGAGCCCCGCCAGCAGCGGCGAGATCGCCGCGCCGAGCGAGAGGAACCCGGCCCACGCCGCGATCGCCTTGGCCCGGGCGTGGTGGTCGGGGGTGATCGCGGCGATCATCGCGAGCGAGATCGGGAAGAGGATGCCGGCGCCCAGGCCGTTGAGGGCCTGCGCCGCCCACATCCACTGCACGGTCGGCGCGAGCGACGCCGTGACGGCGCCGGCGGCCGCCAGCAGCCCGCCGATCTGCAGCAGGCGCTTGCGGCCGAACATGTCGCCGAGCACGCCGAAGGTGAGCTCGAACACGACCAGCGGGATCATGAACATCGCCGTGATCCACACCAGCTGCGAGCCCTCGGTGTGGAACTCGGCCTGGAAGGTGCCGTTGAGCGCGCCGGGCAGAGCGTTGATGAGCTGTGCGAGGGCGACGGCGATGTAGGCCGTCGCGAACGTCGCGGAGACCCGCGATTTCGCGGGGGCGTCGTGAGTGGTCACGTGGACTCCTTCGTCCTGTCTCGGGTGGGGCGGCGTCTTCGACCGCACTGCAACAGAGTGGACTTGCATTTACAGAATGTCAAGTGAGTATGCGCAAGGTATGCCGAACGATCGGAGTGCGTGCGACGGCGGATAGGGTGGCGTGCATGGCGAGTCTGCGTGTCGCTCAGAAGGAGCTCACCCGCAAGCGACTGCTCTCGACGGCGTTGGAGCTGTTCGAGAAGCAGGGGTATTCGGCGACCACGATCGACGAGATCGCCGGAGCCGCCGGCACGACCCGGGTCACGTTCTACGCGCACTTCCCGTCGCGGCGCGAGATCATGCGGGCCCTCATCGACGAGCTCAACGAGCTGCTCGAGCGCAGCGAGTCGGCCGACCACGGCTCGACAGCCGTGGGCCTGGTCGAAGCCGTGCGCATCGGCACCGCCGACGCGCTCGGCCCGTGGCTGCGTGCGCAGGCCTCGCGGTGGCCGGCGATCCGGCCCTACATCCTGGCCGCCACCGAGGCCGCCGCGGTCGACGGTGAGCTGCGCGAGGTGTTCCACGCCTGGTTCGACGAGGTCGCCGACGACATCGCCGAGGGCCTCACGCAGGCGGGGCGCTTCGACCCCGAGGGCCGACACGTGCGCGGCGACCTCGCCGTGGGCATGCTCGACCGCACGGCGCTGAACTGGATGACCCACGAGTGGCCGGTCGACTCCGACGTCCGCTTCGCGGTGCTCGTCGACGCCTGGGTCGCACTCTTGGGCGACTGAGCTCGGCGCCCCGGGCCGAGATCAGGTGATGCGGCTGAGACAGGTTGTTTCCGCATCCGATCATCCTGCGTGGGCGAGATCTCCTGATCCGGGCAGGCAGCGGGGCGGATGCTGCTGCCGCCGCCGCCCTATGCTGGCGGCGTGAACAGCACCTCCCGCGTCGCCGGGCGCGACGACCGCATCACGCTGCGGTTCATGTCGACCCCCGCCGACACCGCAGCGGGTGGTCGCTCGGTCGCGGCCGGCAGCGTCATGGAGTGGATCGACAAGGCGGGTTACGCGTGCGCGGTCGGGTGGGCGGGCGCCTACTGCGTCACGGCGTACGTCGGCAACGTGCGGCACCGCCGCGCCATCACTCCCGGGTGCCTCATCGAGGTCGAGGCGCGGCTCGTGCACACCGGTCGCACGAGCATGCACGTCGTGGTCACCGTGTCGTCTGCCGAAGTGGCCGATCGGGTCTATACGCCGGCGACCACCTGCATCCTGATCTTCGTCGCGAAGGGCGCCGACGGGCGGCCGGCCGAGGTGCCGGCCTGGACGCCCGTCAGTCGCTCCGACCACAAGCTCGCCGCCGCGGCGGTCGAGCGCATCGACTCTCGTGCGCAGATCAAGCAGTTCATGCTCGCCGACGACGCGGTCGTGGCCGGCACCGCGCCGGCCACCGCCCTGCGCTTCCTCGTGCCGCCGGGAGTCGTCAACTGGGGCGGCAAAGCGCACGGTGGCACCGTGATGCGGTGGATCGACGAGGCCGCATATGCGTGCACCGTCGCGTGGGCGGCGGAGCTCGGGGATGCCGCGGCCGACGCCGTGGCCGTCTACTCCGGCGGCATCCACTTCTTCGCCCCGGTGCGCATCGGCGACCTCGTCGAGGTGGAGGCGCGGATCGTCCACACGAGCAGGCACAGCGTGCATCTCAGCATCCGCGTGTCGACCGCCGACCCCCGCACTCCGCACGACCTCACCCTCACGACCCAGTGCATGAGCGTGTTCGTCGTGCCCGATGCCGCCGGCGTCGCCGCCGCGCTGCCGCAGTGGACGCCGGCCGACGAGGTCGACACCCGCCGGCACGAGCTCGCGCTCGAGATCATCGCGCTGCGCGAGCACATCGTGCCGATCCCCGCGTCGCTGACCCTCGAGCCGTAGCCCGGCGACCCCGCGCACAGCTCGCTGAGATCCCGGCCGACACGCGGGCCGACGGCATCCGTCACCCGGCGTGGCGGCCGAGACCTCACTCGGCTGTGCAGGCTCAGCTGCGCGCGCGGCGCGACCCCTCGCCGAGCGCGGCGAGCTTCGCCCACGCGAGGTCGGGGTGGATGCGACCGCCCAGGCCGCAGTCGGTCGAGGCGATCACGCGGTCGGCGCCGACGATGCCGGCGAAGCGGCCGATGCGCTCGGCGACGAGGTCGGGGTGCTCGACGACCTGGGTCGCGTGGCTGACGACGCCCGGCACCAGCACGAGGTCGTCGGGGACCCCGGCGTCTTTCCACACCGACCACTCGTGCTCGTGGCGGACGTTGCCGGCCTCGAACGAGATCGAGCCGACGTTCGCGCCGAGCACGACCGGCAGGATGTCGCGCAGCTCGATGTCGGTCGTGTGCGGCCCGTGCCACGAGCCCCAGCACAGGTGCAGGCGCACCTGCTCCTTCGGCAGGCCCTCGATCGCGTGGTTGATCGCGTCGATGCGGATCTTCGTGAAGGCCTGATAGTCGGCGATGGAGGGCTCGGGGTTGATCTGATCGAAGTTCTCGGCCAGTGACGGGTCGTCGAGCTGCACGATGAGCCCCGCGTCGACGATCGCCCGGTACTCCTCGCGCAGCGCCTCGGCCCACGCCCAGATGTGCTCCTCGTCGGTCGCGTAGAAGTCGTTGCGCACGCGCGCCGCCGACCCCGGGGCGATCGCCGTGAGGAAGCCCTGCTCGCCGGGTGCCAGCGCGGCCTTCAGATGGCGGATGTCGGCGGCCACCGCATCCTGCCCCCGATACGAGATCGGGCCCGTCGTTGTGGGGAACGCGGTCGCGGTGCGCCCGGCCTCGACGGCCTCGGCGTAGACGGCGGGGAACAGCTGCCGGTCGCGCCGGTCGAGGAACGACGTGAGGCGGATGCTGCCGGCATCGCTTCTGGCCGGCGGCTCGTTGAAGGCGTTGACCTCGGTCAGTGACAGTCCGTTCACGCGCTGGAACGAGTACGACCACCACGCGCCGTAGTCGACGGCACTCGACATGGCCTTGCCGAACTCGCCGTCGCCGACGAGCGTGATGCCGGCCTCGCGCTGGCGGGCGACGACGTCGGAGACTGCGGCGGCGACCTGGGCGTCGAAGGCGGGCGTCGACTGCAGCGTGAAGCCGTCGTCGGCGAAGGTGCGGGCGCCGTTCGCGTCGATGAGGGCCTGGGTGCGGGGCAGGCTGCCGGCGGTCGTGGTCTGGATATCGGGCATGGGAGCCTCCAAGTGACGAGTGTCGGGACTCTTGCCGCAGCCGTCGGTCGGCTGCGGCTCAAGGCGGAGGCTTCCGGTTTCCGAGCCGGGTGCGACTCTATCGGGCCTGCCGTGGCCTTCGCGGCGCGGTGACGCTATGTGACGGGGTAGCGGAATGTCCGGAGCCGGAGTATTCTGTGTCTGTATAGCGAACACGCGTTCGCACAGCGAACACACGAGGAGGTGCGCATGATCGACAAGACCGTCACCGACGTCGAGGCCGCCGTCGTCGGCATCCCGGACGGCGCCACCGTCATGATCGGCGGCTTCGGCCGCGCCGGGCAGCCCGTCGAGCTCATCGATGCCCTGATCGCGCACGGCGCGACCGACCTGACCATCGTCAACAACAACGCAGGCAACGGCGACACGGGGCTCGCGGCCCTGCTCGCGGCGCGGCGCGTGCGCAAGATCGTCTGCTCGTTCCCTCGGCAGCACGACTCGTGGGTGTTCGACGGCCTCTACCGCTCGGGCGAGATCGAGCTCGAGCTCGTGCCGCAGGGCAACCTCGCCGAGCGCATCCGGGCAGCCGGCGCCGGCATCGGCGCGTTCTTCAGCCCGACGGGCGTGGGCACGGAGTTGGCCGAAGGCAAGGAGGAGCGCGTCATCGACGGGCGCCGCTACCTGCTCGAGTATCCGATCAAGGCCGACTTCGCGCTCATCTCGGCCCTCAAGGCCGACCGCTGGGGCAACCTCGTCTACCGCGAGACGGCCCGCAACTTCGGGCCGATCATGGCCACCGCGGCGACCACCACGATCGTGCAGGTCGACGAGGTGGTGGAGCTCGGGTCGCTCGACCCCGAGGCGGTCGTGACCCCCGGCATCTTCGTCGACCGCGTCGTCGCGGTGGGCGAGCGCCGGTGGCTGCAGGAGGGCGCCTTCGTCGGCGGCGTCGACATCGAAGGGCGTCCGCTGGCGGATGCCGCCACCGAGACGGAGGTCGACCAGTGAGCACCCGCATCACCCGTGACGAGCTGGCCGCGCGCATCGCGGCCGACATCCCCGAGGGCTCGTTCGTGAACCTTGGCATCGGCGCCCCGACCCTCGTGGCCAACTACCTTCCGGCCGACCAGGAGATCATCCTGCACACCGAGAACGGCATGCTGGGCATGGGCGGCGCGCCCGCGGACGGGCTCATCGACCCCGATCTCATCAACGCCGGCAAGCAGCCCGTGACCGCTCAGGCGGGCGCGGCCTACTTCCATCACGCCGACTCGTTCGCGATGATGCGCGGCGGCCACCTCGATGTGTGCGTGCTGGGCGCCTTCCAGGTCGCCCAGAACGGCGACCTGGCCAACTGGTCGACCGGCGCCCCCGGCGCCATCCCCGCGATCGGCGGGGCGATGGACCTCGCCATCGGCGCCAAGAGCGTGTACGTCATGACGGACCTCCTCACCAAGCAGGGCGGGTCGAAGCTCGTCGAGGCCTGCAGCTACCCGCTCACCGGAGCCGGCTGCGTCACCCGCGTCTACACCGACCACGCCGTCTTCGACGTCACGCCCGAGGGCTTCGCGGTGCGCGAAGCGTTCGGCGACAACACCGTCGCCTCGCTGTCGGAGCTCACCGGCCTGGCCCTGGCGGATGCGGTGGCCACCGCATCCGGATCGGAGAACTGAACATGACCGCATCCTTCGTCTACGACGCCGTGCGGACGCCCTTCGGCCGCGCCGGCGGCGCCCTGAGCGGCGTGCGCCCCGACGACCTCGCCGCCCTCGTCATGAAGGCCGCCGTCGAGCGCACGGGGCTCGACCCCGCCCGCATCGACGACGTCATCTTCGGCGACGCCAACCAGGCCGGGGAAGACAACCGCAACGTCGCGCGCTTCGGCGCGCTCTTGGCGGGCTTTCCGACGAGCGTGACCGGCGTCACCGTCAACCGCCTGTGCGCCTCGAGCGTCGAGGCTGTCATCCAGGGCTCTCGCGCCATTGAAGCGAGGGATGCCGACATCATCCTCGCCGGCGGCGTCGAGTCGATGAGCCGCGCGCCGTTCGTCGTGGAGAAGTCGCCGCGGCCGTGGCCGAGCGTGGGCAACCAGACCCTCTGGAACACCTCGATCGGGTGGCGCATGGTCAACAGGGCGCTGCCGAAGCACTGGACGATCTCGAACGGCGAGTCGGCCGAGAAGATCGCGCGCGAGTGGAACCTGAGCCGCGAGCAGCAGGACGAGTTCGCCGTGCGCTCGCACCGCCTCGCCGCCGAGGCGTGGGCTGCCGGCGTCTACGACGGCGAGATCGTGCAGGTGCCAGGGGCCGAGCTCGCCCGTGACGAGGGCATCCGCGACGACTCGAGCGTCGAGAAGCTCGCCGCCCTCAAGCCCCTGTTCGCCGGCGACGGCAACGGGTCGGTGACAGCCGGCAACTCGTCGCCCATCAACGACGGCGCCTCCGCCGTGCTGCTGGCCGGCGAAGGCGTGCTCCCCGGTGAGCCGCTCGCGCGCATCGTGGGCCGTGCCGCGCACGGGGTCGACCCCGACCAGTTCCCGATCGCCCCGATCGAGGCGGCGAACAAGGCGCTCGCCCGCGCCGGCAGGACGTGGGCCGACGTCGACGTCGTCGAGCTCAACGAGGCCTTCGCCTCGCAGTCGCTCGCGTGCATCGCGGGCTGGCCCGACCTCGACCCCGCCAAGGTCAACATCCACGGCGGCGCCCTGGCCATCGGGCATCCGCTCGGCGCCTCGGGCGGCCGCATCATCGGCCACGCCGCGCACGAGCTCGCCCGCCGCGGGTCGGGCGTCGCGGTCGCGGCGATCTGCATCGGCGTGGGCCAGGGCCTCGCGGTCGTGCTCGAGCGCTGAGCCCTCGCTCTCTCGCACCATGTGGCACACATGAAGGGCTCCGGCCCCGCTGAGCCCACGAGGTGTGCCACCTGGTCGACTGACCTCTCGCACGATGTGGCACACATGAAGGGCTCGCGGGCTGCCGAGGGCATCAGGTGTGCCACATGGCCGGGAAGCAGGGCGGATCGGCCAGACTGAGTGCACGGCCAGACCCGGTCGTGCGGCAGGCGAGAGGAGACGACGTGAGCGAGATCGCAGACTCCGGCGACTTCGTGCAGTCGCTGGCCAGAGGGCTCGCGGTGATCCGCGCCTTCGACGGCGAGCACGCCGAGCTGTCGCTGAGCGACGTCGCGCGCCGGGCCGACGTGCCGCGGGCCGCCGCCCGCCGGTTTCTGCGCACCCTCGAGACCCTCGGCTACGTCAGGTTCGACGGCAAGCTGTTCGCGCTCACCCCTCGTGTGCTCGAGCTGGGCTTCAGCTATCTGTCGGCGCTGTCGCTCCCCGAGGTCGTGCAGCCGCACCTCGAGCGCCTCTCGCGCGAGGTCGACGAGTCGGTCTCTGCGGCGGTGCTCGACGGCACCGACATCGTCTACATCGCGCGCGTCCCCACCCGCCGCATCATGAGCGTGCGCATCACGATCGGCACGCGCTTCCCCGCCTACGCGACGAGCATGGGGCGGATGCTGCTGGCCGCCCTCCCCGACGCGGCCCGCGAGCAGGCGATCGCGGCCGCCGCCCTCGAGCAGCTGACGGGCCGCACCCTCACCGAGCCCGCCGCGCTGCGGGCCGAGCTCGACCGCGTGCGCGCCCAGGGCTGGGCGCTCGTCGACGGCGAGCTCGAGCCGGGGCTGAGGTCGGTCGCCGCCCCCGTGCACGGCCGCGACGGAGCGGTCATCGCGGCCCTCAACGTGTCGACGAGTGCGACCCGCGACACGATCGAGCACCTCACCGAGGCGCACCTGCCGAAGCTGCTGGCCACGGCATCCGCCGTCGATGCCGAGCTGCGCCTGGTCTGATCCCCTCGCCCCGCACCGATTACGGTCACGACGCGCCGCGAACGCCCATCGCTCGCACGGCGCGTCGTGACCGTAAACGGATGGGGGGACGGGGCGGGTCAGCGCACGCCGCGCATGAGGGCGAGCACGGGCTTGACACACAGCAGCAGCGCGACCCCGAGACCGATCGCGATGAAGCCGAGGATCGTGAAGTACGGCACCTCGTTCGTGGGGTCGTAGAACTGCGCGAGCCACCCGGCGATCGAGGTGCCCAGCGAGACCGACAGGAAGTACAGCGCGATCATCTGGGTGTGGAAGCGCGCGGGCGCGAGCTTGGTCGACACCGACAGTCCAGGGGGCGAGATGAACAGCTCAGCGATCGTGAACACCAGCAGGATGCCGGTGATCGCCCACAGCGGCGTGGAGTTCGCGGCGCCGTTGGCCCACGGCAGGAACAGCAGGAACGCGCCGCCCATGATGATCGCGCCGATCGAGAACTTCATCGGCGCCGACGGCTGACGGCTGCCCAGGCGCGACCAGATCGCAGCGAACACCCCCGAGAACACGATGACGAAGATCGGGTTGATCGAGTTGATCCACGAGACCGGCATCTCCCACGAGCCGAAGGTGCGGTCGAGGCGCTCGTCGGAATAGATCGTCAGCACCGTGAACTGCTGCTGGTAGAGCGACCAGAAGCCGACGTTCACGATGAACAGCGGAATGAAGCCGGCGACCCGTGAGCGCTCGGTCGCATCGAGCTGCCGCGACCCCAGGATCACCGCGAAGTAGGCGATCGCGGCGACGAGGGTGATCACGATCACGACGCCGGCGAGGTTGTCGGCGCGGATCACGCCGGTCAGCACCAGTGCGGCGATCGCCAGCAGCCCGACGACGCCGATGATGCCCACGAGCAGATAGCGGCTGTGCGGCAGCGGGTTGGGCACGGTGCGCGACGAGGCGGGCAGGCTCTTGCGGCCGAAGGAGTACTGCACGAGGCCCAGCGCCATGCCGACGGCGGCGGCGCCGAAGCCCCAGTGGAACCCGATGCTGCTCTGCAGGAGCCCCGTGATGAGCGGGCCGAAGAAGGCGCCCAGGTTGATGCCGAGGTAGAAGAGCGAGAATCCCGCATCGCGGCGCGGATCCCCCGGCGCATAGAGCGTGCCGACGACCGAGGTGGCGTTGGCCTTGAGTCCGCCCGAGCCGAGCGCCACGAGCACGAGACCGACGCCGAGGCCCGCCACCCCCGGCAGCACGGCGAGGGCGATGTGGCCGCACATGATGACGATCGCGCTGAAGAAGAGCACACGCTCGGACCCCAGCATGCGGTCGGCGATCCATGCGCCGAGGATCGTCGACAGGTACACGGTGCCGCCGTAGGCGCCGACGATGCCGGTCGCGACGGCCTTGTCGATGCCGAGGCCGCCCTCTGCGACCGAGTAGTACATGTAGATCAGCAGGATGCCCTGCATGCCGTAGAAGCTGAACCGCTCCCACATCTCCACGCCGAAGACGTGCGCCAGCGCCCACGGCTGCCCGAAGAACCGGGTGTCGTGGTCGGCGCCGTCGTCGGGTGCCGCGACCTGCGCGCTGCTGCCGTCTCTGCCGCTCATTTCGCCAGGCTAGACCCGGCATCCGGCGCGCCGAAAGGTCAGTGCGGCAGCGACGGATGCTGCTCGCTCGACGCCCGTGGAATGCACAGCGCGAGCGCGAACGCCACGACGGCGGCCGCGCCGCCGAGCACGAACGACAGCTGGAAGGCCGCGGGTGCGGGCACCGGCATCCCGTCGAGATCCGTCGTGAAGGTCGCCAGCACCGCGCCGATGACGGCGGCGGCGGTCGAGGTGCCGAGCGAGCGGAACAGCGCGTTGAGGCCGTTCGACGCACCGGTCTCGCTCTGCGGCACCGAGCGCATGATGAGCATCGGCATCGCGGCGTAGCCGAAGCCGATGCCGACGCCGATGCCGATGTTGGCGAGGAGGATCTGCCACACCTCGGCCGAGAACAGCAGCGTGTAGCCGTAGGAGAGAACCAGCGCGAGCGAGCCCAGCACGAGCAGCAGCTTGGGGCCGACGGAGCGGGCCAGCTGCCCCGAGAAGGGCGAGAGCACCATCATCACGAGGCCCGCCGGCATCACGACGAGGCTCGCCTGCAACAGGGTGAGGCCGAAGCCGCCGACGGCGGTGGGCAGCTCCAGCATCTGCGGGTACGACACGTTCGAGCTGAACAGGGCGAACCCCATCGCGATCGAGGCGATGTTGGTCAGCAGCACCGGCGGACGCGCCGCGACGCGCAGGTCGAGCAGCGGGTCGGCGATGCGCAGCTCATACCAGCCCCACACCAGCAGCACCGCGATGCCGCCGACGCCGCACGTCAGCACGGCGGGCGAGGCCCAGCCCCATTCATTGCCGCGGGACACCGCCAGCAGCACGCCGACCAGGCCCACCGCGAGCCCCGCGGCGCCGAGATAGTCGAACCGGCCCGCCGTGCGCAGCACGCTCTCGGGCACGATCCACACGACGAGGGCGAACACGATGACCCCGAGGCCCGCTGCCACCCAGAACAGCGCGTGCCAGTCGCCGCGCTCGGTGATCAGGGCGCTGATGGGCAGGCCGAGCGCCCCGCCGACGCCGAGGGTCGCGCTGATGAGGGCGATCGCCGAGTCGACGCGGTTCTCGTGCAGCACGTCGCGCAGGATCGAGATGCCGAGCGGGATCACGCCGGTCACGGCTCCCTGCAGGGTGCGGCCGACGATCACCCCGACGATGCCGGGGGATGCTGCGGCGATGACCGATCCGACGACGAGGGCGGCCAGCAGCGCCAGCACGACGCGCTTCTTGCCGTACATGTCGCCCAGGCGCCCCGAGATGGGCGTGATGACGGCGGCCGCCAGCAGCGTCGAGGTCACGACCCACGCGGTGTCTTCTCGGCTCGCGTCGAGCAGCTCGGGGAGCTTCGACTGGATCGGCACGACGAGCGTGAACATGAACGACGAGGCCAGCCCAGCCACGGCGAGCACCGCGACGACGGCGGCCTGCGGGGTCGGGCGGCTCAGTCTGCTCCGGTCGTCGCCGCGTCGTGCCATCGGTCCAGGCTAATCGCGCTCGCGGGGGCGAGGGCCGCACTACCGTGGAGGTATGAGCGAGGCAGCCCCCGGGGGCATCGAGATCCGCGAGCTCGACACGGTCGAGCAGATCCATCTGGCGTCCGCGGTGCTGGCAGAAGTGTGGGGCGGCGACCGCTCCGGCATGCCGCCGAACCTGCTGCGCGCCCTCGCCTATTCGGGCAACTATGCCGTCGGCCTGTACGACGGCGACCGCATGATCGGCGCGTCCGTCGCGTTCTTCGGGCCCCCTGCCTCCCGCTCGATGCACTCCCACATCACCGGTGTGCTGCCCGGCTACCGCTCGCAGGGCCTCGGGCGACTGCTCAAGGAGCACCAGCGCGGCTGGGCGCTCGCCCGCGAGGTCGGGCACATCACGTGGACGTTCGACCCGCTGGTGGCGCGCAACGCGCACTTCAACCTGCTGGTGCTGGGCGCGAAGGTCACCGACTATCTCGTCAACCAGTACGGCGCGATGGACGACGGCGTCAACCGCGGAGACGAGTCCGACCGGCTCATGGTGTCGTGGGCGCTCGCCGCGGCCCGTCCGCGCAATCCGCACGACGACCGGGTCGTCGCGACAGTCGCCGTGCCGCGCGACATCGAGACGATGCGCACCGAGGCGCCCGCCGAGGCGGAGCACTGGCGTCGAGAGGTGCGCGGCGAGTTCCAGCGGCTGATGGG
This sequence comes from Microbacterium fluvii, assembly GCF_025515205.1. Taxonomy (GTDB): domain Bacteria; phylum Actinomycetota; class Actinomycetes; order Actinomycetales; family Microbacteriaceae; genus Microbacterium; species Microbacterium fluvii. The sequence goes on from NZ_JAOPFX010000002.1 coordinate 245,557, forward strand.
CGAGGGTCTCGTGGTCGCGGGCTTCCGCGACGAGCCGGGTTACCTGTTCGTGCGCGCCTGATCGCCGTCGACCGCCGGCGCAGGCGGGCGGATGCCGCTCGCCCCGGTACCGAACCGGTTCCCGTCGCGCGCCGACCCCGTTGACGGAGCCATGCCGCCGTACGAAGATGAGCGCCGGGTCGCCGCAATCGGCGCCCGCATCTCCGGACGACGGCGCAGGAGAGGGACCACCGCCCGGATCCGCCCGGCGGTCCTGCCGGGTTCTCACTCGGAGGTGTCCATGAACAAGTTCCGCCTGCTCGTCGTCGGCTTCGCCGCCGCAGGGCTCGTCGCCGCCACCCCGGTGGCGGCATCCGCCGGCGGGTCGAAGCCCGCGCCCACGCCCACCCCGGTCGTCGAATCGACCGCCGTGGTGCAGCCGTTCAACCTCGACCTGTCGACCAAGAAGGTGCTCGTCGCCGATGGGGGGCTGGGCCTGGTCGGCTCGCTCGCCTCCGACGGCTCGATCACCCCGATCGCGACCGACCAGCCTGGAGCGTCGGGCATCGCCGTCTCGCGAGACGGTCGGCGCACGGCGTTCACCACGACCGTGATCGACTACTCGACCTTCACGATCACCGACAGCGGGCTCAACGTCTGGGGGCAGGGCGGCTCGAAGCTCTACGCCGACACCCTGGCGTACGAGACGGCGAAAAACCCCGACCAGAGCATCACCTACGGCATCGAGAACCCGTCGCCGTGCGTCGCCGAGGCACTGGCCGCCGCCGGCATCCCGGCCTCCTATACGGGACTCGTCGACTCGCACGCCTACTCGGTTGCCGCCCTCGGGCGGGGCTGGGTCGTCGCGGACGCCGGCGCGAACGCCCTGTTCACGGTCGACCGCAAGGGTCGCGTGAAGACCCTCGCGGTGCTGCCGGCGCAGCCGGCGAAGATCACGGCCGACGCGGCGGCCGAGCTCGGCCTGCCGGACTGCGTCGTGGGCGTCACCTACGCCTTCGAGGCGGTGCCGACCGATGTCGAGGTCGGCCGAGACGGCTGGCTGTACGTCTCGACGCTGCCCGGCGGCCCCGAGAGCGCGGCCCTCGGTGCACGGGGGTCGGTGTACAAGGTCAACCCCTTCACCGGCAAGGCGAAGCGGGTCGCCGGCGGGTTCCTGGGGGCCACCAACCTCGCCCTCGCGCCCAACGGCACGATCTACGTCGCAGAGCTCTTCGGCGGCCAGATCTCGCAGGTGCGCCACGGCAGGACCTCGACGCTCGTGTCGCTGCCGGGCGTCGTGGCGGTGGAGACCAGCGCGCGCGGCGCCGTGTGGGCGGCGACGATGGCGAGCGAAGACCCCGCCGCGCCCGGCACGATCGTGCGGGTGACCGGCGGCAAGGTCTACCAGAAGGGGACCGTGTGGGAGTGATCCGATCGGCCGGGCGTCGACAGCACCGCTTCAGGGGGTGCTGTCGACGGCTCGGAGGTCGGGCACCGACAGCACGATAGGCCCGTTCGTGACGGAGCCGTTCGTGTTGGCCTCGAAGCCCAGATAGCCGGCAGCCTGCAGGCCCGCCGTCGAGTCGGTGGCGGTGCGGTTCCACGTGGTCGGCTCGGTCGATCCCGTCCACACCCGCGCCGTCAGCGTCGTCGGCGAGGTGCCGGTCGCCGTGAAGCGGAGATTGAGCGGTGTGCCCGCGGTGAGGGTGATGCCGGTGATGCGGGTCTCGCTCGCGATGATGGTCTGCGCTCCGGCCGCGTTCAGCCGGCACAGGGTGAGATACACGGCGCCCCCGGGTGCCACGCGGATCTTGGCCCAGTAGCGCCCGTCCGACGTGCGGCGCACGTACGTCGCGAAGGTCGTGCCGGTCGTGCCGCCGACGGGGATCTTGTCGAACGACACCGCCGTTCGCACGTCGACGTCCTGCGCAGACACCGACGGCAGCGCGGGCGAGCGCACCGTCGAGGCCGCGACCGAGATGACGCCGGCGCCCCCGCTGACCGACGTCGAGGCCACCGACGACCAGGCGCCGCCGATGTCGGCGGTGCCCCAACCCGACGTCAGGGTGCGGGCGAACTCGTCGGCCGCGTAGACGGTGGCGGTGCCGGGCTCCGCCACCGTGACGGTCGTGGTCGCACGCCCCGTGTCGCCGTCGTCGTCGGTGACGGTGAGCTCGGCCGTGTACGTGCCCGCCGTGGTGTAGACGTGGTCGGCTTCCGCGGTGGTGGCCGTCTCACCGTCGCCGAAGGTCCACCGGTACGCCGAGACGGTGCCGTCGGAGTCGCTCGAGGTGCGGCCGTCGAAGTGGCACGACATGCCGGTGCAGACGGCATCCGCTCTGGCGACAGGCGCGACGTTCGCCGGCGGCTGGGTCGTGCCCCCGATCGTGAACGAGTCGGTGAACGGGCCGACCGCGTTCTCGAAGTGCGCCGTCATGGTCGTCTCGGTCAGTGTCGTGGAGAGGAAGCCGTAGGACGAGTTCAGGTCCGACCCGCTCAGGGCCGCGAAGTAGGGCGCCTCGGGGTCGTCTTCGTTGATCGTGCGGTTCTGCACTCCGCCCAGGCCCACCGTGAGGAAGACGGTGCCCGCGCCCTTCGCGAGCGCATTGTCGGCGTCGGTGACGCACGCGGAGTTGTACGCGGCGATCGTCAGAGTCGTGCACCCGGCGGCGTGCGCCAGCTGCTTGGTGCGCTGGTAGATGTGCTCGTGGCCGGTCAGCACGAGGTCGACGCGCTTGGAGACGAACAGGTTGGCGAGGTCGGCGCCCATCGGGCAGTCGTAGATGCCGACCGACAGGCACTGGTAGTGCATTCCCGCCACGACCCACGGAATGCCGGCCGACCGCGCGCCGTCGATGGCGGCCGAGGTCCAGTTGTACCGGGCCGAGCCCGCGTTGTAGCTCCAGGCGGCGGCGCCGTTGAACGCCATATTGGGCGAGACCATGATGAACCGCACGAGCGGATCGCTCTGCGGATAGTCGACGTAGTACTGCCGCCCGTAGGTGCCGATCAGTCCAGGCAGCTGATTGGGCAGGCATGCGCTGAAGTCGTTGATGTTGCCGTTGCTGCCGTTGTCGTGGTTGCCTGCGATCAGCTCGAACGGATAGCCGGCGTCGACGCGGGCGGTCACGTAGTCGCAGAAGGTGCCCTCGGTGCCCACGACGCCGCCGGCGCCCAGCATGTCGCCGAGCGCGAGGGTGAGGTCGTTGCCCGACGTCTTCATCGCCCGCAGCACGGCATCGCCGTTCACGTTCATGCCGTAGTCGCCGGCCGCGCTGAAGCTCACCGTCGTGTCGGCGGCCCTCGAGGGCGGCAGCCCCACGATCGCCCCCGCCCCGAAGAGCAGTGCGCCGGCCAGCGCCGCCGCGACGTATCGGCGCCCGAGTCCGGTGCGCGCGGATGAACGAGTCTTGCGATCCACCATGATCGTCAACCCCCCAGGTCGACCCGCCCCCATGGTGATCCCATCCGGCTCGGCGGTCAAGGGGGCAGGCGCCGGCGCGGCCGCGTGCGGCATAGCCTGAAGCCATGCCGATCGCCCGACCCGCCGCATCCGTCGCCCTCGAGGGGATCGAGCTGCGCGTGCTGCACCTGCCGCTCGTCTCGCCGTTCACGACCTCGTTCGGCACCGAGACGGTGCGCGAGGTGATCGTCGTGCGCGCGCTCACCGCCGATGGCGAGGGCTGGGGCGAGATCGTCACGAGTGCCGCGCCGCTGTACTCCAGCGAATACACGCATGGCGCGTGGGACGTCGCGCAGCGCTTCCTCGTGCCGGCGCTCCTCGACGAGCGGATGCTGTCGCCCGAACGCGTCGGCGAGGTGCTCGAGCCGGTCGTCGGGCATCGCATGGTCAAGGCCGGCCTGGAGCTCGCGGTGCTCGATGCCGCGCTGCGGGCCGAGGGGAGGCCCCTCGGCGAATACCTGGGCGCCGTGCGCGATCGGGTGCCCAGCGGCGTGAGCGTCGGCATCCAGTCCAGCCCGGCTGCGCTCGTCGAGACCGTCGGCGGCTACCTCGACGAGGGCTACGTGCGCATCAAGATCAAGATCAAGCCGGGGCGCGATGTGGCCGAGACGGCCGCCGTGCGCGATGCGTTCGGGACGATCCCGCTGCAGGTCGACGCGAACTCGGCCTACACCCTGGCCGACATCGACACGCTCGCCGAGCTCGACCGCTTCGACCTGCTGCTGATCGAGCAGCCCCTGCAGGAAGACGACATCGTCGACCACGCGACCCTCGCCCGACAGCTGACGACGCCGATCTGCCTCGACGAGTCGATCGTGTCGGCCAAGGCCGCCCGCGACGCGCTCGCGCTGAACGCCACGAGCATCATCAACATCAAGGCCGGCCGCGTCGGCGGGTACCTCGAGGCGGTGCGCATCCACGATCTGTGCCTGGCCGCCGGCGTGCCGGTGTGGTGCGGCGGCATGCTCGAGACCGGCATCGGCCGCGCGGCCAATGCGGCGCTCGCGGCCCTTCCCGGCTTCACCCTGCCGGGCGACGTGTCGGCCTCGAGCCGGTTCTACCCTCGCGACATCGTCACCGAGCCCGCCGTGCTCGAAAGCGGTCACGTGCGGGTGCCCACCGGCGCCGGCCTGGGGGTCGAGATCGACCCGCTCGCGCTCGAGGAGTTCACGGTGGAGCGCGTGCTGCTGCGGCGGTGAGGGCGACATTCGGGATAACCGCATGCCGCGGCCTCGGCGCTGGCCCTAGGCTGGCGCCATGACGACTCCTCCTCCGCAGCCTCCGTACGGCGGCCCGCAGCAGGCCCAGCCCCTCAACCAGTCCGACGAGAAGCTGTGGGCGACGCTCATCCACGTGGGCGGCATCTTCTTCAGCTTCGTCCCCGCCCTCATCGGCTACCTGCTGCTCAAAGACCGCGGCCCTTTCGTGCGGGCGCACTCGGCGACCGCGCTCAACTTCCAGATCACGATGGCCATCGCCTACGTCGTCGGCTCCGTGCTCACGGTGGTCGGCATCGGCCTGCTGATCCTGGCCGCCGTGTGGGTGGTGAACCTCGTCTTCTCGATCGTCGCCGCCATCAAGGCGAACCAGGGGCAGTGGTACACCTACCCCCTGTCGATCAAGTTCGTCAGCTGACCCTTCGACAGGCTCAGGGGCCGATCGACAGGCGCAGGCACCGCGCTTTCGGCCGCGGCGCACCTACGCTGTAGCCATGGCACCTGCGCTGCGGCATCTCGCCTCCCGATCGGCTCCTTCTCGCGCGGCCGGGAGGCGGCGCGCCGTGCTGGCGGCTCTCGTGGCCGCCTCGGCGGCGGCGACGCTGACCGGATGCTTCGGCGACACGGTCGACGAGGGATTCGGCGACGGGGGCGACTTCGTCGACGACGGCTGCACGAGCGTGGTCGTGGCGACCTCGTCCGAGAAGGTCAACATGCTCGACGCTCTGGCCGACGCCTTCAAGGAGTCGCCGCAGCACGAGGGCCTCGACGAGTGCGCGACGATCCACCCGATCAACGTGTCGTCGGGCGACGCGACGCGGTTCCTCACCGCAGGCGGCGACTGGCCCGATGCCGACCAGCGGCGCTGGCCGACGATGTGGTCGCCCGCCTCGACCGTGTGGACCGATCGGGTCGCAGCTGCGGCATCCGCTTCTCTCGTCGGCGAACCCGAATCGTTCACGCACACGCCCGTCGTCTTCGGCATGCCCGAGACGATGGCGCGGGCGCTGGGCTGGCCGAACGCCGAGATCGGCATCACCGACCTCGAGAAGCTGTGCCAGGACCCCGACGGCTGGGGCAGCGTCGGCAAGTCGCTGTGGGGCGCCTTCAAGATCTCGAAGACCAATCCGAACACGTCGACGACGGGCCTGTCGGCGATCCTCATGCAGTCCTACGAGGCATCGGGCAAGACCGCCGACCTCACGACCGACGACGTTGCGGCGGCGGCCGACTTCTCGCGGGTGTTCGAGGAGTGCGTCATCCACTACGGCGACACCACGGGCAAGGTGCTCTCGACGCTCTACGACGACACGCAGAACGGCGCGAGCGGCTCGGGTTACGTCTCGGCGATCGCCCTCGAAGAGACCTCGCTGCTCAACTACAACCAGGGCAACCCCGACTCGCACACGGTGCAGCCGGGCGAAGAGCTCACCCCGCCCAAAGAGAAGCTCGTCGCGATCTATCCCTCTGGTGGCTCGATGTGGTCGGATAACCCGATCACGGTGCTCGGCGCCTCGTGGGTGACCGACGTGCAGCGCGAAGCGGGCGAGGCGTTCGCGCAGTTCCTGCAGACCGAGCCCGCGCAGCAGATCCTCCCCGACTACGGGTTCCGCCCGCTCGACGGCTCGGTCGCGCTCGGCGATCTGTTCACCGAGGCCTACGGCGTCGACCCGGCCGGCCCCGCCGTGACCCTGCCCAAGCCCGAGGTCGCGGTGGTCTCGGCGGCCATCGACCAGTGGACCCAGATCCGCAAGCCCTCGTCGGTGCTCGAGCTGATCGACATCTCCGGTTCGATGGATGAGGGCATCGGCGACGGCCGCTCGCGCCTGGACGGTGCGATCGAGGGCGCGCAGTCGACCCTCGGCCACTTCCGCTCCAGCGACGAGGTCGGGGTGTGGGCGTTCACGACGGGGGTGACCTCTGCGGTCGGCGACGGCATCGTGGTACTCCGCGACGTGACGCCACTGGCCTCCGACCGCGAGGCGGTCGACTCGGCCCTCGACGACCTGCGGTTCGCCGAGCGTGAGGGCACGCCGCTGTACGACGCCATCGCGATCGCCTACGACGAGATGTCGGCTCGGGCAGAGCCCGGGCGCATCAACGCGATCGTCGTGCTCTCCGACGGGCAGGACACCGACTCGTCGATCTCGCTCGACTCGCTGCTGGCGCGCATCGGGCAGAGCCAGGGCGAGGGCGGTGACGCCGCGCCGGTGCGCATCTTCCCGATCGCCTACGGCGAGGGCGCAGACACCACGGCGCTTCGGCGCATCGCCGACGCCACCGGCGGACAGTGGTTCGACGCCTCCGACGCGGCCAAGATCGACCTCGTGTTCGCCTCGGTCATCAACAACTTCTGAGGTGCGGATGCTGACTCTCGCCGCCGCAGACGGGTACATCGACGACGCCGTGACGGCGCTGTCCGGCAGCTCGGTCTATGTCTCGCCCGAGGTCGACGGCGCCTCGGAGCTGGCCGCGAGTCTCACCCAGCAGGTCGGCGACGCCTCGATCGGAGTGGCGGTGTTCTCCGACAACGCCGCCCTCGAGGCCTCCGGCCCCGAGATCGTGCAGCAGCTGGCATCGCAGACCTCGTTCGACACCATCGTGGTCGCGGTGGGCGACGACCTCTCGGCGGGCTCGCGCGTGCTCGAGCAGGGCGAGGCCATGCGCATCGCGAACGAGGCCGAGGGTGCGGCCGGCTCGGTCGACGACGCCCTCACCCAGACGGTGCAGCAGGTCGTCGACGAGCTCCCGGCCGGGTCGGCGGGCGCCGGCGCAGACGCGGGGCTGGCGATCGGGGTGGCCGTCGGCGTCGCCGTGGTCGTCGCCCTCGGGGGTGCGGGCCTGGGCGTGTTCCTGCGGCTGCGTCGCCGAGGGCGCCGCGCAGCCCCCGATGAGGTCAGGGGATCGGTGGGCAAGCTCCGGGCGCTGCAGGGGGAGTACGCCGCGACGGCGGCGGCCGGCAGCTCCGTGGCGGCCGAGTTCGCCGACCGCATCGGCACGATCTCCGGCCACGCCGACGAGCTGTTCTCGCGGCTGGAGCGCAAGGGCGACGGCGATCAGCGCTCGGTCGCGGCCGTCGAGTACGGCGAGACGCTGCGCCGACTCACCGCCGCGCTCGACCGCGACTATCTGCTCGACATCGTGCGGCGGCCCGACCTCTGGGACGACCCAGACGAGCGCGTCGCCGAGGTGCGCGAGGCGGCGGCCGCCGTGGCCGACCAGCTCGTCGAGAACATCCGTCAGGTCAATGCGCGGCGGGGCCTGCAGTTCCAGGTGTCGCTGGACTCGCTGATGGGCGGACGCAAAGAGCTGCGCGACTGGCAGCGCGCCTTCGAGAAGGCCGAGGGCGACACCGGCGGCCTCCCCGCCGTCGGCGACTGATCGAGCGAGGCGCGCAGCATCCCTCGATAGAATCGAAGGATGCTGCGGCGCTCTGCCGCGCGCACCCCCTCGCCCCATCCCGACCATTGGAGCCACCGTGGCCGAGCAGTCCCGTCTCGACAAAGTCATCGCCCTCGCCCGTCACCGCGGGTTCGTGTTCCAGGCCGGTGAGATCTACGGCGGCTCGCGCTCGGCATGGGACTACGGCCCCCTGGGCACCGAGCTCAAGGAGAACATCCGTCGGCAGTGGTGGCAGACCTTCGTCCGCGGCCGCGGCGACATGGTGGGCCTGGACTCCTCGGTGATCCTGCCCAAGCGCGTCTGGGAGGCATCCGGTCACGTCGCGACCTTCACCGATCCGCTCGTGGAGTGCCTGCAGTGCCACAAGCGCTTCCGCGCCGACAACCTGATCGAGGACTTCGAGGCGCGCAAGGGCCGTCCCGCCGAGAACGGCCTCGCCGACGTGCCGTGCCCCAACTGCGGCACGAAGGGCCAGTACACCGAGCCCAAGGCGTTCTCGGGTCTTGTGAAGACCTATCTCGGCGTCGTCGACGACGAGAGCGGCCTGCATTTCCTGCGCCCCGAGACCGCGCAGGGCATCTTCGTGAACTTCTCGAACGTGCTCACCGCGAGCCGCAAGAAGCCGCCGTTCGGCATCGGCCAGGTGGGCAAGGCGTTCCGCAACGAGATCACGCCGGGCAACTTCATCTTCCGCACGCGCGAGTTCGAGCAGATGGAGATCGAGTTCTTCACTCCGCCCGCCGAGGCGCAGGAGTGGTTCGAGCACTGGGTGAAGGCGTGCTGGGACTGGTTCATCGACCTCGGCATCGACCCCGAGAACATGCGCCAGTTCGACGTCCCAGAAGACGAGCGCGCGCACTACTCGGCCGGCACGATCGACTTCGAGTACCGCTTCGGCTTCCCCGGCAAGGAGTGGGGCGAGCTCATGGGCGTGGCCAACCGCACCGATTTCGACCTCAACAGCCACATCGAGGCGTCGGGGCAGAAGCTGGCCTACTTCGACCAGGCGTCGGGGTCGACCTATGTGCCCTACGTCATCGAGCCCTCGTTCGGTCTGACCCGCTCGATGATGGCGTTCCTCGTCGACGCCTATGTCGAAGAGGAGGTGCCCACCGCCAAGGGCGGCGTCGACACCCGCACGGTGCTCAAGCTCGACCCGCGCCTGGCGCCGGTCAAGGTCGCCGTGCTGCCGCTCTCGCGCAACGAGAGCCTGTCGCCGCTCGCACGCCAGGTGGCCGACGATCTGCGCGCGGCCGGGTGGAACACCGACTTCGACGACGCAGGGGCCATCGGCCGTCGCTACCGCCGTCAGGACGAGATCGGCACGCCGTTCTGCGTCACGGTCGACTTCGACTCGCTCGACGACCAGGCCGTCACGGTGCGCGACCGCGACACCATGGCGCAGGAGCGCGTGCCGCTCGATTCGCTGCGCGCCTACCTCTCCGAGCGCCTCAAGGGCGCCTGACCCCGCCCTCACCCCGATTACGGTCGCGACGCGCCGCGAGGTCCGCTGTGGGCAGCGGCGCGTCGTGACCGTAACCGTTTCGGGCCGTCAGGCGGGGCGGGTGAGCACCTCGCGCAGCGCCCGCACGGCGGGGGCGGTGGTCATGCTCGCGCGCCACACCAGGCTGACCGGGCGGGTGGGCACGGGGTCGACCACCGGCACCGCGACGACCTGCGGCGGCAGGGTGCCGCGACCGAGTCTCGGCACCAGCGCCACCGCGGCGCCGGCGGCGACCAGCTCGACCTGCGAGGCGAACTCGAGGCAGCGGAAGTCGATCCGCGGCGGTGGCCGGTCGCCGCGGTACATGTGGCAGAACCACTCGTAGCAGATCGTGCCGTCGGGGGTGCACGCCCACGTGCGCTCGCGCACGTCTTCGGGGGTGACGCTCGCGCGTCCGGCGAGCGGGTCATCGGCCGGCAGCAGCACATCGGCGACATCGCTCAGCAGCACGTCGCTCGCGAGATTGGGTGCGAGCGCCAGCCCGACCCCCTCCCAGTGGTGCACGAGGACCAGGTCGAGGGTTCCCGCCGAGACCGCGTCGACCGCGTCCCACGGGTCGAGCTCGGTGACGGTGACGCGAAGATCGGGATGCTGTCGCCGCGCCTCGACGATGAGCTGCGGCACGAGCCCACGAACGGCCGTCGCGAACGCCCCCAGCCGGATCGTGCCGGTCGGCCGCGAGCGCGCGTCGTGCAGCCGCGCGCGCAGCGACTCCACCTGTTCGCGCAGCGCCCCGCCCTCATCGACCATACGCCTGCCCGCGGCCGTGAGCACGACGCCGCGCCCCGCGCGCTCGAGCAGCGGCGCCCCCAGGTCGCGCTCGAGGCGCTTGACCTGCTGCGAGACCGCCGAGGGGGTGAAGCCGAGCTCGCCGGCGGCGGCGTGCACCGATCCGGTGCGGGCGACGGCGACCAGGGCGTCGACGGCGGCGAGATCGATCATGACTCGATTGTGCAGCATCCGCACCGCGTTCTGTGCAGAATCGTGCGCTGGAGGTTCACGGTAGCCGGGATCAGACTGTGATCATGCCCCTTCGCTCCGCCCTTGCCGCCGTGCTCGTCGCCGTCATCTGGGGTGTGAACTTCGTCGTGATCGACGCTGGACTCGACGGCATGCCACCGACGCTGTTCGTCGCGCTGCGGTTCGCGGTGGTGCTCGTGCCGGCGATCTTCTTCGTGCCGCGGCCGACCGCGCGCGTGCGCGACGTGCTGCTCATCGGCGCGTTCATGAGCCTCGGACAGTTCGGCCTGCTCTACACGGCGCTCGCCCTGGGCATGCCGCCGGGGCTCGCCTCGCTCGTGCTGCAGGCGCAGGTCGTGCTCACGGTGGTCTTCGCCGCCTTCGCGCTGCGGGAGCTGCCCACCCGCCGCCAGCTCGCCGGCGTGCTGATCGGTGCGGTCGGGCTGCTCGTCGTCGCAGCGGGCCGAGGGGCCGCCACCCCCGCGGTCGCCTTCGTCGTGACGCTCGCCGCGGCCGCATCGTGGGCGATCGGCAACGTGATCTCGCGGCGGGTGGGCGCCCGCGCCGGGTCGGGGCCGCTCGCGGGTCTGTCGATGACGGTGTGGTCGTCGCTCGTGGTGCCGGTGCCGATGCTGCTGCTCTCGCTCGCGATCGACGGGGCGGATGCGGTCGGCTTCGCGCTCACCCACCTCACGGTTGCGCAGCTGCTGTCGACCGCCTACACGGCGTGGCTCGCGAGCCTCGTCGGCTACGGCGTCTGGAACACGCTGCTGGCCCGGCACGCCGCCTCGGCCGTTGTGCCCTTCACGATGCTCGTGCCGCCGGTCGGGATGCTCGCGGCCTGGCTCGTGCAGGGCGAGGTGCCGACCGTGTTCGAGGCGGTCGGCGGAGTGATCCTGCTCGCCGGGGTGGCCCTCGCCACGAGTGCCGCACGGCCCGGCCCTCCCTTCCGGTTACGGTCACGACGCGCCGCGACGCCCCTCGCGCGCAGCGGCGCGTCGCGACCGTAACCGTCTGGGGTCGGGCGGGTCGGGGTGGCGTGACAGCGGGGCGACAGTGTCCGTCTCCTCGTGACAGCGCGCTGACAGCGCACCGGGAGCACCGTGGAGGCATGACAACTTCCACCACTTCGCTCGCGGTGCGCGCCGAAGGCCTCGTCAAGGTCTTCGGCGACAACCGCGCGGTCGACGGCGTCGACCTGCAGGTGCGCGCCGGCACCGTCTACGGCGTGCTCGGCCCCAACGGCGCCGGCAAGACCACCACCATCAACATGCTCGCGACCCTCATGCGCCCCGACGGCGGCCACGCCGAGATCTTCGGCCACGATGTCGTGCGCGAGCCCAACGTCGTGCGCCAGCTCATCGGCGTGACGGGGCAGTTCGCCTCGGTCGACGAGGCGCTGTCTGCCAGCGAGAACCTCATGATCTTCTCGCGGCTGCTCGGGCTCTCGCGTGCCGAGGCGAAGCGCAAGTCGGCCGACCTGCTGGAGCGCTTCGGTCTCACCGAGGCCGCTCGCCGGCCGCTGAAGAAGTTCTCCGGCGGCATGCGCCGGCGCCTCGACCTGGCCGCATCGCTCATCGCGCAGCCCCCGCTGATCTTCCTCGATGAGCCGACCACCGGTCTCGACCCGCGCACCCGCGGTCAGATGTGGGACACGATCCGCGAGCTCGTCGCCACCGGGTCGACCGTGCTGCTGACGACGCAGTACCTCGACGAGGCCGACCAACTGGCCGACCGCATCGCCGTGATCGACCGCGGACGGGTGGTCGCCGAAGGCACCGCCGACGAGCTCAAGGCGTCGGTGGGCACCTCGTCGCTGCACCTGCGCCTGGCGGACGGCACCGACACCGCCGACGCGCTGCGTGCCATCGAGCAGGTGCTCGGCGTTCGAGGCACCCTGTCGCCCGAGTCGACCCGCATCACGGCGCCGATGGCCGACGCCGATCGCGTCGCCGACCTGCTGATCACGCTCCGAGAGGCCGGCATCGGGCTCACCGAGATGAGCGTGCAGAAGCCGACCCTCGACGAGGTCTTCCTCACCATCACCGGTCACCCCTCCACCGACGCGGATGCCGACGCCGGCCGGAGCGGGTCGGACTCCGAGCAGAAGCAGGAGGTGCCCGCATGAGCGCCATCACCCTGACCCCCATCGCCCCGGCGGCCGAGCGCCGCCTCAGCAACCGCACGAGCCTCACCCAGACCGTGCAGAACACCTTCACGATGGCCTACCGAGGGCTCGTGAAGATCCGCCGCACGCCCGAGCAGCTCATCGACGTGACGGTGCAGCCGATCATCTTCACGCTCATGTTCGCCTACCTCTTCGGTGGGGCCCTGGCCGGCAGCGTCGAGAACTACCTGCCCTCGCTGATCCCCGGCATCCTCGTGCAGACCGTCATCACGACCTCGGTCGTCACCGGCACGCAGCTGCGCGAAGACATGGACAAGGGCGTGTTCGACCGGTTCCGCTCGCTGCCGATCGCGCGTATCGCCCCGCTGTCAGGTGCTCTGCTGGCCGACACCCTGCGCTACGCGATCGCCACGACCATCACCTTCGTCGTCGGCTTCATCATGGGCTACCACCCCGCAGGAGGCCTCGGCGCCGTCGTGCTGGCGGCACTGCTGGTGATCGCCTGCTCGTGGGCGATCAGCTGGGTCTTCGCGTTCTTCGGCGTCGTCGCCCGCACCGCCTCGAGCGTGCAGGGCATCTCGATGCTCGTGCTCTTTCCGCTGACGTTCCTCTCGAACGCCTACGTCGACCCGTCGACGCTGCCGACCTGGCTGCAGTGGTTCGCGAACGTCAACCCGATCTCGCACCTGGTGACCGCCGTGCGCGACCTCGCCAACAGCGGTGTCATCGGCGGCGACTTCTGGATGTCGCTGCTCGGCGCCGGCGTGATCGTCGCGGTGTTCGCCCCGCTGACGGTGCGGGCGTACATGCGCAAGGCCTGAACCCGCGGCATCCGTCCCCTTGCCCGCGCTCACGTCCCGCTGGTTCGCCAGATCAGGAGATCTCGCCGACACAGGTCGTTCGCTCGCGGATTGACCTGCCTTGGCCGAATCACCTGATCTGGCGGGTGGCTGCCCGGCGGGGGAATCAGCGCGAACCGGCGTCAGCCTCGAGGAGCCCCATGAGCTCATCGAGGTCGACGCCGTCGGCGTCGCGCGGATGCGGCTGCCCCAGCCGCTCGATCAGCCTGCGGTAGTTCGGGTCGGTCTCGTCGGCGAGTCCCCGCAGCCGCACCGACAGCGAGAACGCGCGGCGGGCCGTGTCGTCGGCGCCGCGGAAGGCGAACCAGGCCGCAAGGGTCAGTGCCGCCTCGGCCAGGATCGGCTGATCGCCGGTGCGCATCGCCACCGGTATCGCCCGCAGCAGCTCGTCGCGCGCCTGGTCGCCCAGCCCCAGCAGCAGCAGCGCCTGGGCCCTGCGGGCCGCGCTCCAGGCCAGGATCTGGCGCTCCGGACCCACGGCATCCTCGTGCGGCATCGTGTCGAAGGCGCGCAGCGCCGCGGCCCCGTCGCCGGCGGCCAGTTCGAGGTCGCCGAGCGTGAACCCGTACTGCAGGAGCGACCTGACCGAGCCGTCGGCCTCGGCATCCGCTCTGATCGACTCCAGCCGCTCGCGGGCCTGGTCGAACCGGCCCATGCGCACCAGCAGGTTCACGCCGATCGAGCGCTGCTGCAGCAGGTCCCACGCCGAGGTGAGCCCGGCGAGATCGCGGGTCGAGGCGTCGGCGACCTCGAGCGCCTCGTCGAGCAGGCCGTGCAGCATGAGCCACTCGGAGCGCATCTGGCTCGCGAAGGCGGTGCCCCACACGTCGCCGACCTCGCGGAACATCGTCAGCGCGCGCTCGCTCTGCTCGCCGAGCGTCTGGATCTCGCCTGCGTTCTGCGAGAAGGCGGTGCGCAGCAGCGCGACGAAGGCGCGGGTCCACAGCGGGGTGTCGGCGGCGAGGTCGATGTCGAGGTCGAACCCCCACACCTGCGGCGGGCTGTGCTCGGCCTGCTGCAGCCCGCGTGCCGCCGCGGCGAGGAAGGGCGGCAGCACGAGCGACACCTCCGACGCGTGGGCGCGCGCCGCCTGCGAGATCTGCTGCGCCCTGGCCACGAGCGCGGCCACGTCTTCTGGTTCGGCGGGCGGGTCGCCGAACAGCTCCTGCTGCAGCTCGGCCGCGCGATCGTCGGTGCCGTCGCCTGCTTCGGCAGCCATGCTCAGGCGTGCCGCCGTCGCGAACATGCGCACGACCATCTGCAGGCCGTTGACCACCACGGCCGGCTCCGACTCGAGCGGATCGTCGTCGGAGGCGAAGAGGGCGAGCCGGCCGGAGAGGTCGCCGAACCGCTCGCGCATCGCCCAGGCCCAGAAGCAGCCGCGCACGAGCCGCACGCCGGTCTCGTGCAGCGCCGGATCGTCGGCGGTCGCGCGGGCGGCTGCCGAGATGTTCTCGTCGTTGGCGTCGAACCAGGCCAGCGCCGCACGCACCCCCGGCCCCCGCAGCAGCGGGTCGCGTCGCAGGGCGAGTTCGGCGAGCACACGCGCCGCGTCGGCGCGGAAGGATGCGTCATCCCCGCGGCCTCGGAGGCGATCGAGGCCGTATTCGCGCACCGTCTCGAGCAGCCGGAACCGCCCGTCCGAGCGGTGCAGCAGCGAGCGGTCGACGAGGCTGTCGAAGGCGGCCGCATCCGTCGCGAACTGCGCGGCGACCGCCGGCGCGTCGGCCGCCACGATGCCGTCGGGGAAGACCGCCGAGGCCAGCAGCGCCGTACGCTCCGCCTCGGTGAGCATCTCCCAGCTCCAGTCGATGAGCGCCCGCAGCGTCTGATGCCGGGGGTCGGCGGCCCTCGGCCCCGCCGCGAGCAGGGCGAAGCGGTCGTCGAGCCCCTCATCGATCTCGGCGAGCGTCAGGGTGCGGGTCTTGGCGGCGGCGAGCTCGAGGGCGAGCGGCAGCCCATCGAGGCGTCGGGCGATGCGCTGCACCGTCAGGCGGTCGGACGCAAGAGGAGCCGTGCCGCGCGCGGCGCGCACGCGGCGCGAGAAGAGCTCGACGGCATCCGCCTCCGGCAGCGGACCCAGATCGACGAAGGCCTCGCCGGCGATGCCCAGCGGCTCGCGGCTCGTCGCCAGCAGCCGCAGCCCCGGCACCGCCCGCAGCAGGTCGAGCGCGACCGCGGCGGCCTCCGCCGAGACGTGCTCGCAGTTGTCGAGCACGACGAGCACGGTGCGCCCCGAGAGCGCGGTGTGCACGTGCTCGCGGGGGTCGAGGGCGGTCGGCGCCTCGGAGAGCCGCATGCTGCGGCCGATGGCGCCGGCGAGGGCCGGCCACACCTCGCCCGCCGCCGCCGGCGCGAGCTCGACCACGATCGCGCCGGCGTGACGGCGCGCCGTCTCGAGGGCGAGCGTCGTCTTGCCCGCGCCGCCGGGGCCGATCAGGGTCACCAGGCGCGCGGCGGCCAGCTGGGCGGCGACGAGGTCGAGCTCGTCTGCGCGGCCGACGAGCGGCGTGAGGGCGGCCGGCACAGCGGGTGCCGCCTGCGGCGCGGAAGGAACAGCCGGCAGCGCGCGGGTCAGCTGCTCCAGCGCGGCACGGTCTTCGAGCAGGTCGCGCACGGCCCAGTCGAAGCCGTCGGGCGCCCACGGATCGCCCGTCCACAGCGCCAGCGCCGCGTCTGCTCGTGACGGATCGGCGTCATGGCGGGCGGATGCGGCCAGATCCTGGAAGCGGGTGAGGTCGATCTCGTCGCGCGACAGGGTCAGCCGGTAGCCGCCGCTGACAGCCTCGAGCGTGCCGGCCGGCAGCGCGCGGCGCAGGCGCGAGGCGAGCGACTGCAGGGCGGCGCGGGGGTCTTCAGGCGGATCCTGCGGCCAGACGTCTTCAGCCAGTGCGCGATACGAGACGGTCGTCGCCGTGTCGAGGGCCAGCCGAAAGAGCAGCGCCTCCTGCCCGCGGCCGCGCGCGGGCAGCGCCCCGCCGTCCCACGCGGGGCCGCCGAAGTAGGTCAGCCGCACGGATCAACCCTAGAGCCGGGCGCCCCTCAGCCCTTGGCTGCAGCTTTCATGGCGCGCTTGTGCTCGCGCACCTTGGTGAGCGACTCGGGCGAGACGATGTCGGCGACCGAGCGGAACGAGCCCTCCTCGCCGTAGGGGGCGGAGGCCTCCCGCCACCCGTCGCCGTCGTACCCGTACTGCTTGCCGAGCAGCGCCAGGAAGATCTTCGCCTTCTGCTCGCCGAACCCCGGCAGCGTCTTCAGGCGCTTCAGCACGGTCGCCCCGTCGGGGTCGTCCCTGGTCCAGAGGGCGGCGGCATCCCCGCCCCAGTCGTCGACCACCGCCGCGCACAGCGACTGCACGCGGGCGGCCATCGACCCGGGGAAGCGGTGCACGGCGGGGGTCTGCCGGAAGACCTCGACGAACTCCTCCGGCTCGTATCCTGCGATCGCCGCGGCGTCGAGGGCGCCGGTGCGCTCCGAGATCTTCAGCGGCCCCGAGAACGCCGTCTCCATCGCGATCTGCTGGTTGAAGTCTGTGCGTTGGACACCCGCAGCCCGAGCGGATGACATGCCCCCGACCCTAGTCGGCCAGCGTCACTAGGTCGTCGTTCGTTACCGTTCCGTCTACACCGATCGTCGACGTGTCCACGAATACTTCGATCCCTTTGCCTCGGGTGTTGACCTCGCCGATCTTCCCGAAGGGCTGCGACACGTCAGCGTCTCCGTTGAGCAGCCAGAATTCGAGTTCACCCGAATCGTCGATGTAGGCGTTGAAGTTCCATCCATCCAGGGTGCTCTTCTCGTCCGCCATGACGCACTCATTCCAGCCTGCGGGGATGCGGGTGCAGATGGTGAAAGTGCCGTCTCCGATTTCGCCGCTGGTCTTCAGATAGATGCCGATGAGGGTGAGCGGTTCGAGAACGGCGGCATCGACGTCGTCGGGGTTGAGGATCACTCGGTCAGGGTGCTGTTCTTCCGGCGCGGCGTCTTCGATCCCCAGGTAGTCGCGCACTTTGCCTGGTTCGACGAGCGGGAGTCCTGCCAGCAGCTTGTCGCTCTCAGGCCCAAGCTCGTCGTGGAGTGGTATCCGAAGTATTTCGTCCAGGCACTCGCCTGGGAAGAAGACCTCCCCGCCCGCCGTCTCGACCAAGACGTAGCCGACCGTTCCCTGCTCCCAGTACTCGGGGTCGGCCATCGCGAGCCAGACCTTGGCATCATTATTGAAGGCCCATTCGATCCCGGGCCAGAACGAAGAGTGGAGACGCACCGTCTCCTTGCCACCGGACACCGTCTGCACCTCCACGTCACGGGTGCCGGTCACCCCGCTGTCGGGGCGCTGGCCAGTGTTGAGCGCCGCAGCGGCCACCCAGTCCTTGGTCGCGGCTACGGCTTCGATAGGCGACCCGCCCTCGCCGGGGCCACCCGCAGAGCAGGCTCCGAACGCGGCCCCGAGCTGGGCGGCGGACGCCTCGGACGACAACGCAGCGGGGGTCGCACATCCCGCAAGCAGAACGGCCACGGCCAGTGTTGCCAGCGTGGCGAGGGCTTGTGAACGTCGCATGCGCATATCTACCGTTCTTCCATCCGAACGTTATCGAAGCGAACGACATTGTCGGCGCCCGCTGCGTTCCGATAGGCACGAAGTTGTAGTTGATAGCCGTCACGCTTGATGGGGATCGATGACCAATCGGAGGCAACCGCAGTCCAGCTGGTGTCCACGTTCACAAGCGAACTCTCGACCACGAGAATGTAATTCATATCCGCCAACGTGAGGTTGTTGGGGTTCTTGAGCCCGCGCTGGTAGTCGCACGTATTCGTGCCAGATTCGGACAAGTTCTTTCGGTAGACGGCCGCCCTTACGTTCGTGGGA
Organism: Microbacterium fluvii; assembly: GCF_025515205.1. Classification (GTDB taxonomy): domain Bacteria; phylum Actinomycetota; class Actinomycetes; order Actinomycetales; family Microbacteriaceae; genus Microbacterium; species Microbacterium fluvii. Next base: position 263,937 of record NZ_JAOPFX010000002.1, read on the forward strand.
TCCGTGGAGTTCGGCGCTTTCGCCCGGAGGTACGCGCGTACCTCGAAGTCGTTTGTGTCGTCTCCCACCCAGAGCAGGATGGTTTGACGGGCGTACGAATCGGCTGACGTTCCGGATGCGTTGAACGCGAGATGTCTTGGGCTTGAGAACCCGCCGCTTGTGGGGGCCGAGATTGATCCGTTGGTACCACCCCATCCGGTCGTGCCATTGTCGAAGCCGATGTTGGAGTTGATCTGGCGGAAGCTGAGGTCGCTATGAAGCCAGTTCAGATAGGCTTCGGCGTCGCGATCAAGGAAGTTCGTGGTCAAGAACTCGGTGTAAGCCACACACGTCGACATGGTCGTCGGGTCTTCACCCGTAGGAGCTGAGTCCGCCCGTCCACCATGGGTTGCCTGCAGTTGGTGCATCATCTCGTGCCTGGCGACTTTCCACAGGAACTTATCTGCACTGATGTTCGCGTTGATCCACATGCTGACGCCGCAGACTGCGTACCCGTATCCCGTCTCCGGAGGGACGTCATTCAGGAAGACAAGAGTGTACGGGAGGGTGCTCGTCTCAGGAAGGCTGACGAGTTGTGTCCCGTCGTAGTCGAGTGCCTCTTCGATGGTCTCGAAAGCATCACGGACCGGCACCTTCTTCGCAGCCGAGAAGCCCGACTCGAATTTCCAACGGATGCTGTCGTTCACCGGGCAGGCGGTCAACGTGTCATTGACGTACGCGGACGCAGCTGTTGCGGGCGGGAACCAGAACGTCGCGACCAATAGCGTCACAACGACTATCCACCCCGGCAAAGACTTGCGCCTCATCGCGCTGATCTCTGGCATGACCGCACTCTGGGCCCGCGGAACTCTGCATATCAATGGCGTGTGCCGTATTCCGAGCTGGACGGCGATGTCTTGCCCGGGGCCGTGAGACGCCTGCGAGTGGGTCAGCCCTTGACCGCGGCCTTCATGGCGCGCTTGTGCTCGCGCACCTTGGTGAGCGACTCGGGCGAGACGATGTCGGCGACCGAGCGGAACGAGCCCTCCTCGCCGTAGGGGGCGGAGGCCTCCCGCCACCCGTCGCCGTCGTACCCGTACTGCTTGCCGAGCAGCGCCAGGAAGATCTTCGCCTTCTGCTCGCCGAACCCCGGCAGCGTCTTCAGGCGCTTCAGCACGGTCGCCCCGTCGGGGTCGTCCCTGGTCCAGAGGGCGGCGGCATCCCCGCCCCAGTCGTCGACCACCGCCGCGCACAGCGACTGCACGCGGGCGGCCATCGACCCGGGGAAGCGGTGCACGGCGGGGGTCTGCCGGAAGACCTCGACGAAATCCTCCGGCTCGTATCCTGCGATCGCCGCAGCGTCGAGGGCGCCGGTGCGCTCCGAGATCTTCAGCGGCCCCGAGAACGCCGTCTCCATCGCGATCTGCTGGTCGAGCAGCATGCCGATCAGCAGCGCCAGCGGGTCGTCGGTGAGCAGGCGGTCGGCTGCGTCGTCGCCGGTGATGTGCAGACTCATGCCTCCATCGTCGCACCCGCGCGGAGGCGCCGCCCAGGCGGCGGGGGCACAATCGTAGGGTGACCGCCGAATCCGAGCTTCTCGACCGCGCCCAGCACACCCGCCTCGTCGTGATCGGCGGCGGCATCGGAGGGCTCGTCGCGGCGCTGCAGTGCGCGAAGGTGGGCATCGCGGTGACGGTGCTCGAGGCGGCCGACCGCCCGGGGGGAGCGATCCGCGCAGCCGAGGTCGCCGGCCTGACCGTCGACGCCGGCGCCGAGAGCTACGCGACCCGCGGCGGCCACGTGCGTGCGCTCATCGACGAACTCGGCCTCACCGACGCCGTCGTCACCCCCTCGGCCGGCCGCGCGTGGGTGCACGGGCTCCCCGGCGCGGCGCCGCTGCCGGCGGGCGGCGTGCTCGGCATCCCGGCCAACCCGTGGAACGACGACGTGCGCCGCATCATCGGGTGGAGCGGGGTGTGGCGCGCCTACCTCGACCGGGTGCGGCCGCCGCTGACGATCGGCCACGAGCGCAGCCTCGGCAAGCTCGTCCGCTCGCGCATGGGCGCCAAGGTGCTCGACCGCCTCGTCGCGCCCGTCGTGGCGGGCGTCTACTCGGCGCGGCCCGACGACGTCGACGTCGAGATCGCGGCGCCGGGGCTGAGCACCGCGCTCACCCGCACCGGCTCGCTCTCGGGCGCCGTCTCGACCCTGCAGGGGCATCGCGACCTGTCGAAGGCGCCCGGCGCCGCCGTCGAGGGACTCGACGGCGGCATGTCGACGCTCATCGATGCGCTCGTGAGCCGTCTGCGCGAGCTCGGCGTCGAGGTGCGCACCGGTGTTCGCGTCGACGCGCTCGCCCGATGCGAGAGCGCGTGGCGCCTCGCGACGACGACGACGGATGCCGATGCCCCCGTCGAAGAAGAGCTCGCCGCCGACATCGTCATCGTCGCCACCGACGAGACCGCGGCCCGTGCGCTGCTGGCACCCGAAGTGCCCGCGCTCGCCGACGAACAGCCCGCCCAGCCCCGCATCGACGTCGTCACCCTCGTGCTCGACGCCGCGGCGCTCGACACGGCGCCCCGCGGCACCGGCGTGCTCGCCGTGCCCGGCACGACGCAGGCCAAGGCGCTGACCCACTCGACCGCCAAATGGCAGTGGCTGGCCGCGCAGGCGCGCTCCCAGCATCCGCACCGCCACGTCGTGCGCGTCTCGTTCGGCGCGCAGGGCGAGGCCCCCGCCACGGATGGCCTCTCCGATGACGACGTCGCGGCGCTGGCGCTGGCCGAGGCATCGGTGCTGCTGGGCGTCGCACTCGAGCCGGCGCAGCTTGTCGCCTCGCACATCGAGCGCTACGCGCAGAGCCAGCCCGCCTCGGTGATCGGCCGGCGAGAGCGCATGGCGGCGGTGCGCGAGGCCGTGCACCGCGTGCCGAGGGTCGGGGTCACCGGTGCGTGGCTGGCCGGCACGGGGCTCGCGCAGGTCGTCCCCGATGCGATCGACGAGGCCGAGCACGTGCGTCGCACCGCACTGTGGGCCGAGCAGGCGCAGGCGTGAAGCACGGCCCCCTGGGCGCTGTCAACCGCGGATGCCGATTTCGGCATACGGGTCTACTCTGGGTAGTCCAGCCGCCGGATCGAGCGTGAGGAGTACCCCATGAGGGGCAAAGTCGGAATCGTCATCGGACTCGCGGCGGGCTACGTGCTGGGTGCGCGCGCCGGTCGTCAGCGCTACGAGCAGATCAAGGAGCAGGCGCTCAAGGTCTGGAACCTCCCGCCCGTGCAGGAGCAGGTCGACAAGGCCAAGGACCTCGCGAAGTCCAGCGCCATGGCGCTGCCGACGACGCTGTGGAACACCGCCGTCAAGGTCACCAAGGCCGCCTCGTCGAAGGGCACGCCGGGCGACCGCCTCGATGCCGCGGTGAAGGCCGGCAAAGAGTCGGTCGACGATGTCGCTCAGGCCGCCGGAACCACCGCCGACGCGGTGAAGGATGCGGCAGAAGACGCCATCGACGGCGTCGCCCAGGCCGCGAAGTCCGCCCGCAAGCGCACCGAGAGCTGACATGACCACCCCCCGCGGGTTCCGCGATCGCGCGGACGACAGCTTGTTCACCCTGATCGGCGAGGTCCCAGAACTCGTCCGCAACCTCGTCACCGCCGAGATCGACGCCGCCAAGGCCTGGCTCGCGCGCACCTCGAAAGACGCCGGCATGGGCGGCCTCTGGTTCTTCGTGGCGCTGTTCGTGCTGTTCTGGACGGTGCCGGTGTTCGGCACCTTCCTCATCGCGGGCCTGTCGAGTTGGTGGCCGGTGTGGCTGTCGGCGCTCGTCGTGATGTTCGTGATGCTGCTGATCACCGCCGTCTTCGCGCTGCTGGGCCTGTTGCGCTTCCGCAAGCTCAAGGCGCGCCAGAACCCCGTGCAGTCGATCGCCCAGGACGTCAAGGAGGTGCGCGATGAGCTCTGACGCGCCCGTGCCCACCCCCCGCACCGCCGTGCCGCTGGGGATCACCGACCCCGTCGAGCGCGCCCGCGCCGAACTGAAGGCGGCGCTGGCCGCGATCGAGCAGAAGGGCAACCTGCCCCGGCGGGCGGGACGCGCGATCGACAGGCAGGTCGAGGCCGCACAGAGGTTCAGCCGCCGGCAGCCGGTGCTCGCAGCATCCGCCGTCGTCGCCGTCGCCGCCACCGTCGGCGGGCTCGTCTGGCTCGCGGTCAAGGCCTTCACCGACTGACCCCATACACCACGCCACCTTGGCTTATCCCGAGTGGGGGGTATGCTCGGGATACTGGCAGTGCAATGGTGCGGATGCTGCCGGCGGCGCGATCCCGAATCAGCAACGGTGCGTCTGTCGGCTGCTCGACGTTGGGGGCGGCCGAACCAGCACCACGAGAGTCCCATGAGCGAAGCACTGCAGCAGGTACCCGAGAAGCCCCTGACGGGCTGGCGCGTCCTCGTGCCCCGTGGCGGCCCGTGGGGAGACGGGGTCGCCGCTTCGCTGCGCCGTCAGGGCGCCGTGCCGGTCGTCGCGCCCCTCATCAACTTCGCGCCCAGCAACGACCAGGCCACCCTCGAGCAGGCGATCGCCGACCTCGCCGCCGGCAGGTTCGACTGGCTCACCCTCACCAGCGCGACGACCGTCGATGTGCTCTACGCCTACCGCGCGGTGATCCCCGAGACCACCAAGGTCGCCGCCGTGGGTGAGACGACGGCAGCGGCCCTGACCGCCGTCGGCTATCGCGTCGATCTCGTGCCCGAGCGCGACAACTCGGCCGCCGGCATGGCCGAGCAGCTCATCGCGCTCGAGCCCGAGCCGCGCGACGTGCTGACCCTCCGCAGCGAGATCGCCAAGCCGGTGCTCACCAAGATGCTCTCCGACGCCGGGCACCGGGTGCGCAGCGTCGTGGCCTACCGCACGGTCGGGGTGCCGGTGACCGAGCGCATCGCCCACGATGTGCGCAACGGCCGCATCAACGCGATCCTCGTGACGAGCGGCTCGGTCGCCGAGCAGGTCTCGCAGCAGTTCCCCGACGTCCCTGACACGACCGTGATCGCCGCGATCGGGCCGCGCACCGCGAAAGACGCCAAGCGCGCGGGGCTCTCGGTCGACGTCGTGGCAGACCGGCAGACCGTCGACGCGCTCATCGAAGCCGTCGGCCGCTTTCCGCTTCCGCACGCGGCAGACGAATTCGCCCTGTGAGCCCGCGGGTCGTCGTCTTCGCCGGCGGCGTGGGCGGGTCGCGGTTCACCCTCGGCGTGCGCGCCGCCCTCGCCGCGCGCGGCGCCGAGCCCACCGTCGTCGTCAACACCGGTGACGACCTGTGGCTGTCGGGGGTGCGGTTGCAGCCCGACGTCGACTCGATCATCTATGCACTGGCGGGGGTGAACGACACCGCACGCGGCTGGGGCCGTGCGGGCGACACCGAGCGCGTCAATGAGGAGCTGCAGGCGTGGGGCGCCGGCTGGCCGTGGTTCACGCTCGGCGACCTCGATCTCGGCACGCACCTCGCGCGCACCGGCTGGCTGCGCGACGGCCTCACTCCGACGCAGGTGCTCGAGCGCCTGTCGGGCCGCTGGCCGCTCGGCGCGAGGCTGCTGCCGATGACCGACGCCGAGGTCGACACCCACGTGGTGGTCGCCGACGGCGAGCGGATGCACTTTCAGGAGTGGTGGACCCGCCACCGCGCGACCCTCACGCCGGAGCGCTTCGAGAACCCGGGCATCGAGCGCGCGACTCCCGCGCCGGGCGTGCTCGAGGCGATCGCCTCGGCGGATGCCGTGCTGCTGGCGCCCTCGAACCCCGTCGTCTCGATCGGGCCCATCCTGGCGGTCCCCGGCATCCGAGGCGCACTGCGCGATACGACGGCCCCCGTCGTCGGTGTCTCGCCGATCATCGGGGGAGCGGTCGTCCGAGGCATGGCCGACGTCTGCCTCGCGGCGATCGGGGTGCCGACGGCCGCGGACGCCGTCGCGGCGCACTACGGCGCTCGCTCGGGCTCGGGCGTGCTGGATGCGTGGCTGGTGGGCGAGGAAGACGGGGAGGCCGCGGCATCCGTCTCCGCCCTCGGAATCGAGGCGCACGTGCGGCCGCTCTGGATGACGGATGCGGCCGCCTCGGCCGCGCTCGCCGAAGGCGCGCTGGCGGCGGCGGGCCTCTGACGTGCCCGAGATCGCGGTGTGGGGCTGGGCGCTGCTCGTGCTGGGCGCCGTCATCATCGGAGTCTCGAAGACGGCGCTGCCCGGCGCCGGCACGGTCGCGGTGGCGATCTTCGCCGCGGTGCTGCCGCCCAAGCAGTCCACCGGCACGATCCTGCTGCTGCTCATCCTCGCCGACCTGTTCGCCATCACCGCCTACCGCCGGCACGTCAACTGGAAGGCGCTGCTGCGGCTCGCGCCCGCCGTCGTGGTGGGGCTCGCGATCGGCATCTGGTTCCTCGCCGTAGCCACCGACGAACTCGTCGGGCGCGTCATCGGGGTGCTGCTGCTCGCGGTGGTCGCCTTCACGCTCGCCCGCCGGTGGATGCGCCGCGGGACGGAGGACTCCGGGCCGCACGTCGTCGCCGCGACCGGCTACGGCGTGCTGGGCGGCTTCACGACGATGGTCGCCAACGCGGCGGGACCGGTGATGTCGATGTACTTTCTCGCGGCGCGGTTTCCGGTCAAGGAGTTCCTCGGCACGGCGGCGTGGTTCTTCTTTCTCGTGAACATCAGCAAGGTGCCGTTCTCGATCGGCCTCGGGCTCATCACGGCGCCCGGGCTGCTGGTGGATCTCGTGCTCGCGCCGGTCGTCGTCGCGGCGACCTTCCTCGGCCGGTGGATCGCGAACCGCCTCGACCAGGCCGTCTTCGAGCGCATCGTGATCGCTCTGACCCTCGTCGGCGCCGCCTACCTCATCCTCGCCTGACCGCCGGGTCGACCCTCCCTCCGCGACTTGGCAGCTCCGGTCGCTCGGCGGCCGTCGGATGCGACCGAAGCTGCCACGTCGCGGGAAGGGATGCGGTCAGTCGAGGAGGGCCGAGGTGCGGGGGCCCAGGCCCAGGGCGCGCGCGGCCTCGAGCTGATCGGCGGTGTCGACGTCGCGGCGCAGGGTCGAGTCGGCAGGGACGTCGAGCGGCGCGCAGCCGAGCGCCACGTGCCGGGCGAGCGACCCGTCGCCGAACGACGACGCCCACGGCACCCCCGCGCCCGCGGTGACCAGGGTCGAGCCGGTGCCCTCGGCATCCGCCACGACGGCGCGGTCGACGGATGCCGCCGCCTCCAGCGCCTGAGCGAGATCCTCCGGCCGCAGCGCGGGCAGATCGCCCAGCAGCGCGGCGGTCGGGCGTCCGTCGGCGACCGCCGCGCCGATCGCCACCGCGGCGTCGAGCCGGCTGCCGCCGGCGGCGAGCACCGCGAGAGCCGCGTCGTGCGGGCGCGAGCTCCCCGGCTCAGGCGGTGCGACGGGCGATGGGGCCGAGTCGCCGGTCGGCGGGGCGGCGGACGCGGGCGTCTCGGGTTCGAAGCGCAGCCCGGGGATGCCGGCGGCCCCGAGCGCCAGCATCCCGTCGTCGGTGACGACCACGACCTGCCCGACCTCGGCGCACGCCGCGGCCGCCGCGATCGTGTCGAGCGCGATCGCACGGGCCAGCGCCACCCGGTCGACGCCGGGCGCCTCGAGCCGCGACTTGCCCGCCGCCGCCGGCTTGACCGGGACGACGACGATCCAGCTCACGCGCCGTAGGTCGCGCGCAGGCGCGGCAGGATCTCTTCGCCGTACATCCGCAGGAACGCGCCCTGGTCATGCCCGGGGTCGTGGAAGACCAGGTGCCGGAAGCCGAGCTCGATGTACCAGCCGATGCGCTCGACATGCTCGTCGGGATCGTCCGAGACGATGAACCGCGACGCCGTGCGCTCGATCGGCAGCTGCTCGCCGAGCCGCTGCATCTCGATGGGGTCGTCGACGCCCATCTTCTCTTCGGGGGTGAGAGCCAGCGGCGCCCAGAACCGGGTCTTCTCGCGCGCGGCCTCCAGCGAGTGGTCGAACGACACCTTGACCTCGATGAGGGTGTCGAGGTCGTCGCGGGTGCGGCCTGCCTTCGACAGGCCGTCGTCGAGGGCCGGCAGCAGCGTCTCGGTGTAGAGCTCGCGCTTCTTGCCGCTGGTGGTGATGAACCCGTCGGCGATGCGCCCGGCCAGGCGCGTCGCGGCGGGGCCCGCGGCGCCGATGTATATCGGCACGGGGTGGGCGGGCTTGTCGTAGATCGTGATGTTGTGCGCGTGGTAGTACGTGCCGTCGAAGGTCACCCGATCCTGCGACCACAGCGTGCGGATGAGGCCGATCGCCTCTTTGAGGCGCTGGAAGCGCTCGGGCGGGTCGGGCCACGCGATGCCGAGGTTGGCCTCGTTGAGCGCCTCGCCCGTGCCGACCCCGAGGATCACCCGGCCGGGGTACATCTCGCCGAGCGTCGCGAAGTCCTGCGCGACCACCGTCGGGTTGTAGCGGAAGGTCGGGGTGAGCACCGACGTGCCGATCAGCACGCGCGAGGTCTTGGCCCCGAGCGCCCCGAGCCACGGGACGGATGCCGGGGCGTGCCCGCCCTCGTGCAGCCACGGCTGCAGGTGGTCGCTGATGAACACCGAGTCGAACCCGGCCTCCTCGGCCTGCACCGCGTAGTCGAGCAGTTCGACGGGACCGAACTGCTCGGCCGACGCCTTGTATCCGAATCGCAGGGGAACCGGCATCCGTTCTTCTCCTCTCACGTCCACGCACGCACGTGGGCGAATTCCGTTCCGTCGGCGCGCGCGAGCCGCGCGCGGAAGGCGTCGACCGTGCCGGGCCACAGCAGCGTGAGCCGGCCGCTGCGCTCGTCGACGTACCAGTTGCGGCAGCCGCCGACCAGCCACGGAGTGGATGCCGCGGCCTGCGCGATCTCGTCGGTGTAGGCCGCCTCGGCCGCAGGGTCGAGCCGCAGCACGCCGCCGGCGCGGTCGCGCGCGACGAGGCATCGCACGGCGTAGGCGGCCTGCTCCTCGATCATGAGCACCGACGACGAGTGGCCGAGGGCGGCGTTCGGTCCGTCGAGGATGAAGAGGTTGGGGAAGCCCGAGACCACGGTCGAGCCGAACGAGGTCATGCCCTCGAACCAGTGCACCGCGAGGGTCTCGCCGCCCTCGCCGTGTACGAGGTCGGCGTAGGGCTGGCGGGTCGTGGCGAAGCCGGTGGCCAGCACGATCGCGTCGGCCTCGTGCCGCGAGCCGTCGGCGGCGACCAGTGTGCTGCCGTGCACCGCCGCGAGCGCCGAGGGCACGAGGGCGATCTCGCCGGCGGCGACGGCGGGATAGAACTCGTCGGAGAGCAGCACCCGCTTGCAGCCGAACGCGTAGTCGGGGGTCAGCAGGGCGCGCAGCGCGAGGTCGGGCACCTGGGCGGCGAGGTGGGCGCGCGCGGTCGCCTCGGCGGCGGCGGATGCGGTCGCATCCCCCGACCGCGACGCGAAGCGCGCCTCGCCCTCGGCATAGAGCTCTGCGCGCAGGCGCGCGAGCTCGCCGGGGTGCGTGGCGAAGCGCTCGCGGTCTTCGTCGGTGTACGGGTGCGCGTCGCGCGGCACGATCCACGCGGGCGTGCGCTGGAAGAGGGTGACGGCGCCGGTGCGGGCGAGCTCAGGAGCCAGCTGCACGGCGCTCGCGCCCGAGCCGACGACGGCGATGCGGCCGGTCAGGTCGGCGGTGTGATCCCACCGCGCGGAGTGGAAGATCGGCCCGGGGAAGGTCTCGAGCCCCGGGATCTCGGGGATGCGCGGCTCGGTGAGCCGGCCGCACGCGAGCACCAGGGTGCGGGCGCGGATGCCGCCGCCCGGCGTGTCGATGACCCAGAGGTCGCCCTCGTCGTCCCAGCGGGCCGAGGTCATCGGCGTGCCGAGCCGCAGCCGGTCGCCCAGCTGCTCGGCCTCGGCGACCCGCTCGAGGTAGGAGCGGATCTCGTCGCCGCCGGCGTAGAGGCCCGACCAGTCGGGGTTCGGGTGCGTCGCGAAGCCGTAGAGGTGGGCGGGCACGTCGCACGCGACTCCGGGGTAGGAGTTGTCGCGCCACGTGCCGCCGACCGACGCAGCCCGCTCGAGCAGCACGAAGTCGTCGCGACCCGCGCGGCGCAGGGCGATCGCCATCGCGAGGCCGGCGAATCCGGCCCCGACGATCGCGACGTCGACCTGCGCGGTCATGCGTCGCCTCCCACCGGTCCCTGAGCTTGTCGAAGGGTCACCGTGCGGTAGTCGGTCGTGCGCAGCCGGAACGGCCGGAACAGGCGCGCGGCGAGGGCGGCGGCATCCGTCGCCGGCAGCTGCTGCCCGTGCTCGATGCCGGCCTCGGGCTTGACGCGTCCGTCGAGGAGCGCCCCGCCCAGGTCGTCGCCGCCGGCGCGCAGCAGCTCGGCAGCCGCCTCGCGGCCGACGCGGGTCCAGGCGATCTGCAGGTGCGGGATGCTGCCGCTGAGCAGCAGCCGCGAGACGGCGACCATCGCGCGGTGCTCGTCGAGCGGGCTGCGCCCGGCGACCAGCGGCACGCCGCCGGCACGGCCCGGCAGCGGAATCGGCACGAACTCGGTGAACCCGCCGGTGGCGGACTGGATGCGCCGCAGCTCCCGCAGGTGCGCGATGCGCTCGGCGGCCGTCTCGACGTGGCCGTAGAACAGCACGCTCGTCGAGCGGAAGCCGGCGCGGTGGGCGGCCGTGATGCCCTCGACCCAGCGATCGATCTCGAGGTCGTCGGGCGCGACGAGGGCGCGCACGCGCTCGCTCAGCACCTTGACCCCCGTGCCGGGCGCCGTGTCGACACCGGCCGCGCGCAGTGCCGCGAGAGCACCGTCGAGCCCGAGGCCGCCGCGGTCGGCGAGGTCCCACACGTCGTGCGGGCGATACGCATGCAGATGGATGCCGGGGGCCCCGGCCGTGGCGGCCCGCGCGATCTCGAGATAGGCGGAAGGGTCTTCCGTGCCGGGCAGGCGCCCCTGGATGCACAGCTCGGTCGCCCCGAGGTCTGCCGCATCGGCCGCGATGGCGGCGACGTCGTCGAGGTCGAACGTATCGGGGCCCACACCGCCGGCCGCCCGGAACCCGCTGGAGGTGAGGTTGCGGTTGACGACGAGGCTCACCGTCTCGCCGACCGTGTAGCGGCGCACGTCGTCGGCGGTGGCCACGAGCGCCTCGAGGTCGGCGCCGGTCGCCGTCAGCAGTGCCGCCCACTCGGCGTCGTCGAGGGCGAGGGGGTCGGCCGCCGCCCGCTCGGCGAGGCCGTGGCCGGTGCCCCGGGTCGGGTTGCGACGTTTCGTCTCGTCGCTTCGCTCCCCGAACCGCGTCTCGTCCATCGCGAGCCCGGTGTCGGGGTCGGTCAGCGCGGCCACGGCGGCGTGCAGACCCTCATCGACCCAGGTCGACGCATCCCGCACGTACTCGGGGTGCGCCGTCAGGCGCTCGCGCAGCTCGAAGCCGCACTCGGCCGTGCGGGCGGCGAGGTCGCTCAGGTGCGGCCACGGGCGCTCGGGGTTGACGTGGTCGGCGGTCAGCGGCGAGACGCCGCCCCAATCGTCGGCCCCCGCGCGCACGAGAAGGGCGAGTTCGGCCGGGTCCGAGAGATTCGGCGGCACCTGGATGCGCATGTGCGGGCCGAACACGAGCCGCGCCGTCGCGACGGCGGCGACGTATTCGAGCATCGAGGCGTCGGGGGCCGCCTGCATCGCGGTCTTCGGCTTCGCGCGGAAGTTCTGCACGATGATCTCCTGCAGGTGCCCTCGGCCGTCGACGGCGTGACGCTCGTGCGCGTCGCGCAGCGCGATGAGCGACTGCGCCCTGTCGTCGAGCGTCTCGCCGATGCCGACGAGCACGCCCGTCGTGAACGGGATGCGCAGCGCGCCGGCATCCTCGATCACCTGCAGGCGCAGTGCGGGGTCTTTGTCTGGCGAGCCGTAGTGCACCTGGCCCGGCTCTTCGAAGAGGCGCCGCGAGGTCGTCTCGAGCATCATGCCCATCGAGGGCGCCGTGGGCCGAAGGATCACGAGTTCGTCGGCGCTCATGACCCCGGGGTTCAGGTGGGCGAGCATGCCGGTCTCGGCGGTGACGAGCCGCGCGATCGCGCCGACGTAGTCGAGGGTCGACGCGTAGCCGTGCTCGTCGAGCCAGGCGCGGGCCTCTGGCCAGCGCTGCTCCGGCCGGTCGCCGAGGGTCAGCAGCACCTCTTTGCAGCCCATCGCCTGCCCCTGCCGCACGACGGCGAGCACCTGCTCGGGCGACATGTAGGCGGGCTTGTGCTTCTTGAGCAGCTGGCCAGGGGTGTCGACGAAGATGCAGTAGTGGCAGCGGTCGCGGCACAGCGTCGTCAACGGCACGAACACCTTGCGCGAATAGGTGATGACGCCGGGGCGGCCGGCTGCCGCCAGACCCTCGTCGCGCATCGCGGCGGCCAGGCGCAGCATCCGCTCCAGATCGTCGCCGGATGCCGCCAGCAGCGCCTGCGCGTCGTGCACGTCGAGCCGCGCTCCGCTCTCGGCGCGATCGAGCACCCCGCGCGCCGAGCGCGCCTGCACCGGTCGCGCCGGATCGAGCAGAGTCATCGCTCCAGTCTTGCACCGCCGCGGCGCCGCGAGGCGACCGATCGTTGCCGCTCTGTAAGCAAAACGACCTGTGGAGGTCACCCTGCCGCTGGCAGACTAGGCGTCATGGTGACGCTCCTGCTCGACTCGACGCAGCTCGAGCTCGCGCTGTCGGTCGCCGAGCGGGCGCTCGCATTCCGCAAGGAGAATGTGGTGCTCGACCGCTCGAGCATCGCGAAGGTGCAGCTCACCGACGACGTGTGGACGTGGCTGCGCGGAGTGCCGAGCCCCGGCACCCACGCGCGCGGCATCATCGCGATGGGCATCTGGCGATCGGCGGGGGGCGACGACTTCGTGCTCGTGCGCCGCCGCCACCCCGGCGTGGTCATCGATCTCGACGGCAGCGGGGAGTTCCAGCGGGTCGTGCTCACCACCCGGCACGGGCTCGCGCTCGTGACGGCGCTGCGGCTCGATGTCGCCGAAGAGGCTGCCGACGTGGCCGAGATCGCCGCGGGCAGGAAGCCGGCCAGGAAGCCGCGCGCAGCCGCGCGGCCCGCCACGGCGTGAGGCCGGATCACGCCACGTCGCGACGCCAGCTGACGAACCAGCCGAGCACGAGCAGCACGACCGCATAGCCCAGCAGCACGAGGCCGCCGACCCACCACTCGAGCTGCTCGCCGCCGGTGCTGGCGGTGAGCACGCTCGCCCCGACCAGCGCGTCGCTGGCCGCTCCTGGGAGGTACTGCACGACGGTGTCGAGGCCCTCGACGAAGGCGGCAGCCGCACGCCCCACCGGCTCGAGGAACTGCGTGAACACCAGCACACCCACGATCGCGCCCACCTGATTGCGCACGAGCGCACCGACTCCGATGCCGATCACCGTCCACAGCACGAAGGCGAGCACCATGCGGCCGAGCATGGCCCAGGTCTGCGCAGCGTCGAGATCGGTCTCCAGCCCGTATCCGGCGAGAAAGGCGACCGACGGTGCGACCGATGCCAGGACGCCGATGATGCCGTAGACGACGCCCAGCACCAGCCCGATCGCGACCTTGGCCACCAGGGCCGTGCCGCGCCGCGGAACGGCGAGAAAGGTCGGGGTGAGGGTCTTGTGGCGGAACTCCGCCGTGACCATGAGCGTTCCGATCAGCAGTGGGAAGACATAGCCGACCGACGTCGCGGTGCTGTAGAGGGTGGCGGCGAGCCCTTCGGTCGGCGTCGGCGCGCCCTGCGTGGGCAGCTCTCCCGCCGCCGATGCCGCGAAGACGAAGCCCAGCACCGCGGCGGTGAAGCCGATGTAGGCGAGCATGACGACCGCGAGAATCCACCAGATCGATGTGGTGAACTGCTTGATCGACTCGGATCGGGTGGCGGCCGCGAGGCTCATCGCTGATCACCTTCCTCCGGGGTGGCGGGTTCGCCGGGTTCGTCGGCCGGATCGGATGCGGATGCTGCGGCGTGCTGCGCAGCCGCGTGCTCGTCGTACGACGAGAAGAACTCATCGGCCGCGACATCGGCCTCGGTCTTGACGTACTGCTCCCACGGGCGGTCGTGCGGCGACTCGTCGTCGACCGGTTCATCGAGCGGCTCGTCGGCCCGCTCGGGTTCCGGCTCGGTGGGGGACTCGGTCTCGGGCTCGACGTCCGCCTCTTCCTCGGGCTCGGGCTCTGGCTCTGCTTCGGGCTCTGGCTCGGGCTCAGGCTCGGGCTCTGGCTCTGCTTCGCGCTCGGCCTCGGTCTCTGCTTCGGGCTCTGACTCTGGCTCTGCTTCGGCCTCGGCTTCCGGCTCCGGCTCTGCTTCGACGGCGACCGGCGCCTCCGCCGAGCCGGGATCGCCCGCGGCGCTCGGGTGCACCCGCACGCCGTTCACAAGCTCGAAGAACACCTCTTCGAGCGATGGCCCCTTGCGCTGCAGCGACGAGAGGGCGACTCCGGCGCCCGCGGCGAGGGCGCCGACGGCGGCGGTGTCGAGGCCGCGCACCGCGAGACCCGTGCGCAGTGTCTCGAAGGTCGCGCCCTCGGCCTCCAGCGCCGCGCGCAGGGCGGCACGGTCGGGGGAGTCGACCACGGTGCGGAACTCCGCCGGGTCGGCCAGGTCGTCGAGGGCTCCCTGATACACAAGGCGACCGCGCGAGATGATGAGGGCGGCATCCACGGTCTGCTGCACCTCGGCGAGCAGGTGCGACGACACGAACACCGTGCGACCCTCGGCGGCCAGCGACCGCAGGAAGCCGCGGATCCACGTGATGCCCTCAGGGTCGAGCCCGTTGGTCGGCTCGTCGAGCACGAGCACACCGGGGTCGCCCAGCAGCGCGAAGGCGAGCCCCAGTCGCTGCCGCATGCCCAGCGAGTAGCCGCCGACCTTGCGCCCGGCCGCATCGGCCAGGCCCACGAGGCCCAGCACTTCATCGACCCTCGCCGCGGGCAGCGCCGCGGCCGCGGCGTAGACGCGCAGGTGGTTCGCGCCGGTGCGGCCGGGGTGGAAGCTCGAGGCCTCGAGCACCGTTCCCACCGTCTGCAGCGGGTGCTTCAGCTGCGCATACGATTCGCCGCCGATGGTCGCCGCGCCGGAGGTCGGCCGCACGAGGCCCACGAGCGTCCGCAGTGTCGTCGTCTTTCCCGCGCCGTTGGGGCCGAGAAAGCCCGTCACGATGCCGGGCTCGACCCTGGCGGTGAAGTCCGAGACGGCGGTGACCGAGCCGAAGCGCTTGGTCACACCCGAGAACTCGAGTACGTCGCCTGCAGGCATGCGGCACCTCTCCTCTGAGCCGTTGCCCCCATCTTGCTGGATGACCCGGCCGACCGGGGGTATTCCGCGCGGTAACGTTGCGGGGGTGACCGCACCCGAGTCCGAGCCCCGCGTGATCGCCCGCCGCGAGAGCGGCCTCGGCCACCTCACCCTCAATCGTCCTCGAGCGATCAACGCCCTCGATCTCGGCATGATCGAGCTGCTGCACGCCGCGCTCGACGAGTGGGAGCACGACCCCGACATCGACACGGTGCTGCTCGACGGCGCGGGCGACCGCGGCCTGTGCGCCGGCGGCGACGTGCGGGGTCTCTACGACCAGATCGTCGGAGGCGCGCCCGACGACGTCACCGCGTTCTTCCGCGCCGAGTACGCCCTCAACGCGCGCATCGCCGAGTACCCCAAGCCCGTCGTCGCTCTCGCCGACGGCATCACGATGGGCGGCGGCATCGGTCTTGCCGGTCACGCCGCCGTGCGGGTGGTCACCGAGCGGTCGAAGCTCGCGATGCCCGAGACGCGCATCGGGCTCACTCCCGACGTCGGCGGCTCGTGGCTGCTGGCGCGCGCCCCCGGACGCATCGGCGAGTTCCTGGGACTCACCGGCGGCACGATGGATGCCGCCGATGCCGTCTACGCCGGCTTCGCCGACCACCTCGTGCCCGCGGATCACCTGGAGGGCCTGCGCGACGCGCTGGAGACCCGCGCCGATCCGTCGGGCCCCGCGGAGCTCGTGCTGCTGTTCGACGAGACGCCGGGGACCTCGCGGCTCGAGGCCGCGCGCCCCTGGATCGACGACGCCTTCGCCGCCGACACGGTGCCCGAGATCATCGAGCGGCTTCGAGCGCGCCCCGAGTCGGAGGCGCACGCCGTGATCGCGACGCTCGGCGAGCTCTCGCCCACCGCGATGGCGGTGACCCTCGCCGCCGTGCGCTCGGCGCGCGAGCTGCCCGACCTGCGCGCCGCGCTCGCGCAGGAGTACGGCCTCGTGCTCTGGTTCGCGCACACCCAGCCCGACCTCGTCGAGGGGATCCGCGCGCAGCTCGTCGACAAGGACCGCTCGCCGCGCTGGACCCCGCCGACCCCGGCCGACGTGCCGGCGGAGCTGGCGGCATCCGCCCTCGCCTTCGTTCCGTCGACCCCGCTGTGGGCCTGACGTGTTCGACAGCCCGCTGTCGGCCTCGGCCTACGAGGTGCTCGCCGTCGCGCCCGATGCCGACGACGAGGCGCTCAAGCGCGCCTACCGGCTGAGGCTGCGGCAGGCGCACCCCGACACCGGGGGAGACGCGGCGACGTTCATCCAGGTGCAGCGGGCGTGGGAGCTCGTGGGCACGCCCGAGGCGCGCGCCGCCTACGACCGCGGGCATGGCTTCGCCGACGAGGCGCCGTCGTTCGCGCCGACCGACGCCGCATCGTGGCGGCCGCGATCGGGTCCTGCCGACACCCGGCCGCGGGCCCGGTCGCACGGCCACCCCGGCGGGTGGCGGCGGGAGCGCTACCTCGACCTCATGCGCGAGTGGGTGGGCCGCGGCGTCGAGCTGGCCGACCCCTACGATCCTGCGCTGGTGCGCACGGCGCCCGTCGAGATCCGTCGGCTGCTGGCCGATGCGCTCGCCGAAGAGGCCACCGCCCGCATCGTCGCCGACCTCGGCATGGGCTACACCGTGTGGCACGACGTCGCCTCGCCGCGCGAGCCCGACCCCGACGCGAAGCTCGACCACGTCGTGCTCGGTCCGAGCGGGCTGTACGGCGTGCTCTCCGAAGACTTCGGCGGCCCCGTGCGGGTGCGCCGCGGCGAGCTCGTCGGCGACGGTGTCGATGGTGCACCGATCGCGACCCTCGTGGGGCGGATGCGGCAGCTCGCCCGCGCGGCCGGCGTGCGCTTCAGCGGCGCGATCGTCGTGCTGCCCGACGACGACGTGCTGCAGGCGATCGACGAGCTCGGCAAGGTGCGGGGGACTCCGGTGGTGCTGGTCGGCCGCAGCGCGCTGTCGACGGTGCTGCGCCGGGGACTCACCGGCGCCCGCGCGATCGGCGGCAACGAGCTGTTCGACGTGCGCACCCGCCTGCAGCAGGTGGTGCGCTACGCGTAGGCGCGAGCGCGAGTCGCCGGCGTGGACCTGCCCGACCTGCGGCGAGCGGCTGCGGTGGGAGATCCTCGACGACGAGAGGTTCGTCGTGGCCTGGTCGTGCCTGAACTGCGGGCTCATCCGCACGACCGAGCCGACCTGACCCCGGAGTCTTGGGCAGGCGCAGGTGACCGCATCCGCCCGCCGCTGCCGGTCGCAGAAGGTGCGGCTTCCGGCGCCCCGGGGTGGCATCTTGTGCGACTGGGCCCCGGGTGTGGTCGCAGAAGATGCGGCTTCCGGTGCCCGAGGCGGCATCTTGTGCGACCGAGGTGCGACCGGATGTGCGACCCGGCCCGTGGTCGCAGAAGTTGCGGCTTCCAGCGCCCGAGGCGGCATCTTGTGTGACCGAGCCCTGGGATGGTCGCACAAGGTGTGGCTCACCGGCACCGGAGTCGCCCTATAGTGCGACCTCCCGCGACTCGCGGTCGCCCTATAGTGCGACCAGCAGTCGGCGGGGGAGAGCGGGGCGACCTGCGATCGGCCGTCAGCTCAGGTTGTGCCGCAGGGCATCGGCGACCCATCGCGCATACGAGTGCCAGGGCGGTGTGCCGGCGGCCGCGGCTTCGGCGTGCGCGCGCAGCTCTGCGTCGGCGCGGAACCACTCGCCGCCCTCGCGCAGGTGCGCGAACTGCGCGTGCCGCGCGCGCTCGAGCGTACGGTCGCCGAGCTCGAACGCGAGCAGCTCGTGATGCCAGATCGCCGCGAGTCGCCGCTGCGGCTGCGACGAGGTGCCGATCTTGATGCGCGCGTCCCACCGCAGGTAGTAGACGACGTCGACCCGCGGGCGCGGCAGGTCGGGATCGGGGCTGTCGCCGAGGCGCCAGCCGCAGACGGGGCAGGTGCGGATGCCGGGAGCCCCGGCATCCGATTCGGGTGCGGCCAACCCGCACAGCACGCAAGCCACCGGCTCAGACACGGTAGGCGTCCACGATCAGGGGGCCGCGGATGTCGCGGAGCGCGTCGATCAGGCGCTCGATGCCACGGCGGCTCGTCGTCGCGCCGGTGATGTCGTGCGGGCCGAGGGGGCGCAGAGGGCCGGTGCGCAGGCGCACCACCTCCCAGCCGGCCGCGCGCAGCAGCCGGTCCTTGCGACGGTCGGTCTCTTCGTGCGGTCCGACGTGCTCGAGGCCGAACCGCCCGACGGTGTCGTATTCGATGGCGACGCGCAGTTCGGGCAGCAGCAGATCGGGCCACACCTCGAGGTGCTCGAAGAAAGGCCGTGCGACGCGCACGGCGTTCATCCCCGGTGTCACCGCGAGAGCGGAGAACACGGCGGCCCGCAGTGCCCCCTCGGCCGCGGATGCGGGTCTGGGCGCGCACGCGCTCACGAACGCCGAGCCCACCGGCACATCGGGCGTCTTCGCGCAGATGCGCGCCCGCCGGGGGCGACCGGCGGCCTGCGGCGCCGCGGAAGCACCAGACCCGGACACACCCGACCCGGGCATACCCGACCCTGCGCCGCCCGCCGCTGCACGCGTGGGCGCCGCGACCCGCCTCGGCACTGCGCCGGCCGTGCACTCCGGGCACCAGGCCGATCGGCGCCGGCGCCCACCGGGTCGTGAGCGCTGCTCGCTGGGGGTGGCCACGAAGAGATGCCCGGCCTCGCACTGCCACAGCAGCAGCACATCGGCGGCAGGGGGGATCTGCGAGAGCACGATCCCGGCGTTGAGCTCGGGGTGATACTGCCGCACCAGCAGGGGGTACGCCGCCCACGCCTCGCGGTAGGCGCCCACGTCGTAGGGCACCTCCCGGCCGCGCGAGAACTGCCGTCGCGCCCACCAGTCCTCCACGCGCTCGGCCACGTCGTGCACAGTACGCGCGGCCTCCGACGTCGCTGTCGGTGGCCGGTGCGACCATCGCCTCAGACGATCGGGGGAGAGATGCGGGGGGAGGCGACCGTGCTGCACGCCGATCTCGACGCCTTCTACGCGTCGGTCGAGCAGCGCGATGCGCCCGAGCTGCGCGGTCGGCCGGTCATCGTCGGCGGCGGGGTCGTGCTCGCCGCCAGCTACGAGGCCAAGGCGCGGGGTGTGCGCACCGCGATGGGCGGGCGGCAGGCGCGCGAGCTGTGCCCGGATGCCGTCATCGTGCCGCCGCGCATGGAGGCCTACACGCAGGCCAGCCGTGCGGTCTTCGCGATCTTCCGCGACACGACTCCGCTGGTCGAAGGCCTCTCGATCGACGAGGCGTTCCTCGAGGTCGGTGGCCTCCGTCGCCTCGTCGGGCCTCCCGAGCAGATCGCCGTGCGACTGCGTGATCGGGTGCGCACCGAGGTCGGGCTGCCGATCTCGGTCGGGGTCGCGCGCACCAAGTTCCTGGCCAAGGTCGCCAGCGCCGCCAGCAAACCCGACGGGCTGCTGCTGGTCGATCCCTCGGCGGAGGAGCAGTTTCTGCATCCGCTCCCGGTCGAACGGCTCTGGGGCGTCGGCGCCGTGACGGCCGAGAAGCTCCACCGCCTCGGCATCCGCACCGTCGGCGAGTTGGCAGAACTCGAGTCGGCCACCGCGGAGCGGCTGCTCGGCCGGGCCGCCGGAGCACACGTGCACGCGATGGCAAGGCTGCGCGATCCGCGGCCGGTCGTCAGCACACCCCGCCGAGGGTCGATCGGCTCGCAGCGGGCGCTGGGCGCTGCGCCGCGCACCGCCGACGAGCTCGAGGTCATGCTGACCCAGATCATCGACCGTCTCGCCCGCCGACTGCGCGATGGCGGCCGCGGGTGCCGCAGCGTCGTGCTGCGGCTGCGATTCGGCGACTTCTCGAAGGCGACGCGCTCGCGCACACTGCGGTCGCCTACCGATCGCACGGCCGTGCTGCTGGCGGCGGCGCGCGGGCTGCTGCAGGCGGCGCAGCCGCAGATCGCCCAGCGTGGGATCACCCTCATCGGCGTCTCTTTCGGCCAGCTCGTGCGCGGCGCCGAGGTGCCGGCCGAGCTCCCGATCGACTGGGCCGAGAACGCCAGGCTCGATACCGTGCTCGACGCCGTGAAAGACCGCTTCGGGTCGGCCGCACTCGCCCGCGCCGCTCAGCTCGGCCGCGACCCGGGCTGGGACGCGCCGCTGCTTGCGGAGCACGAGTGATCGGATGCGGGATCCCGATCGGTCGGACCTCCCGCAGACCGGAGAAGGGCCGCCACGCCGTGCGGCGAGGCGGCCCTTCCCCCGGGGGGTCCGTTCGCCGCTACTTGGCGATCTTGGTGGCGGCCGACACCTTGCTCACGCTCTGGTAGCCGCTCCGAGCGACCGTGATCTTGACGGTGAGCTTCTTGCCCGCATCCGCCTTCTTCACGGTGTAGGTCGACTTCTTGGCTCCCGAGATGGCCTTGCCGTTGACGTACCACTGGTACGTCTTGGTCGAGGCCTTCGGGCTGACCGTGATGCTCGCGGTGAGCTTCTTGCCGACCTTCGCGGTGCCGGTGATCTTCGGCGTCGAGACGCTCGTGAACACCTTCGCCACGGTGGTCGACGCCGAGGTCTTGGTCACCGACTCATAGCCGGTTCTCGCGACCGTGATCTTCACGGTGAGCTTCTTGCCCGCATCCGCTTTCTTCACGGTGTAGGTCGAGCTCTTCGCGCCCGAGATCGCCTTGCCGTCGGCGTACCACTGGTAGGTCTTGGTCGACGCCGTCGGGCTGACCGTGATGCTCGCGTTGAGCTTGTTGCCGACCTTCGCGCTGCCGGTGATCTTCGGCGTCGAGACGCTGGTGAACACCTTCGCCACCGTGACCGAGGCCGAGGTCGCCGTGGCGGGCTCGTAGCCCGCGCGCGACGCCGTCACCGCGACGGTGATCGACTTGCCTCGATCGGCCGTCGCGACGAGGTAGGTCGCCGACGTGGCGTCCTCGACCGGAGTGCCGCCGACCGACCACTGGTACGCGAGCTCCTCCGCGGCGGGAGTCCACGTGCCGGGCTGCGCGGTGAGCGTCTTGCCGGCCTGGGCGGTGCCGGTGATCGCCGGGGTGCCGATCGTCGAGAACACGCGGTCGATCGTCACCGGCTCCGAGTCAGCGGATGCCGACGTGTAGCCGTCGAGTGTCGCCGTCGCCCGCACCGCGATCTGCGCGCCTCGGTCGGCAGCGGTGACGGTGTAGGCCTCGCCGTTCTCGCCTGCGATCGCTTCGCCGTCGCGCAGCCACTGCAGCTCGACGGCGGCGGTGCCGGGCTCGAACTCGCCGGCCGTCGCGGTCAGCGTCTCGCCTGCGCGAGCCGTCCCGGTGAGGGTCGGTGCCGACACGGCCGTGATCGCGGGCGGGGTGACCAGCTCGAGACCGTCGAGCGCGGCGGTGAGCAGCGCGACGGCGGTCGTCGCCTGGTCTTCGGTGGGAGCCGATGCCGCCAGCACGATCCGCGCCTTCTCGAGCGCCCGATCGAGCTCGGCGAGCGAGGCGTCGGTGTACAGCGAACGGCTCACCTCATCGGCCTGCGCGACGAGTGCCGCGAGCTCGGTGGTGTCGATGTCGGACGCGGAGTACTTCATGAGGGCGAAGTCGTCGAACGTGCCCCACGTGCCGGCGGATGCGGACGCCAGTGCACCCGAGACGACGGCCTGCCCGTTCGAGCCGACCTCGACCACGACGCTCGAGGCGTTGTGCTCGCCCCATGCGGTGATCTTCAGCGGGGTCTCGTACGTGCCCACCGAGGTGACGGCTCGCAGCGTCGCCGATCCCGAGGTGAAGGCGCCGCCGTGCGCGACCGCCGACAGCAGGTAGGTGCCCTCGTCCAGCCCGGTGATGGTCTGGGTGACCGCGGTGGTCATGGTGTTGGCCGAGTAGAACTTGAAGGCCTTGGTGCCCGAGGAGGCGTCGGTGGTCGTGGTGATCGAGCCACCCGAGCCGGAGACCGCCCACGGCGTCGCCGCACTGTTCTCGAAGCCGGGGTTGACGACGTAGTTGGTCGTCGACGCGGTGACCGTGATGCTCGCGCTGACCGCGAGGCCCTCGGCGGTGACGCCCGAGACGGTGTAGGAGCCCGGGCTCGTGATCCAGGACGCGGCGTCGGACCAGGTGACCTCGGCGGTTCCGGTGGAGCCGTCGTTGTACTCGACCGTCACCGTGGCGGGCAGCGCGACAGCCGACGCGGCGGCGAAGGTCAGCGACACCGACTGGTACGACACGACCTCCCGGTCGGTGGTGGTTCCGGTGTAGACGTAGTCGAACGTCGAGAGCGATTCGAGCGGGGTGCCGTTCGCGGCGAACAGCGCCTGGTTCTCCCAGGCCGAGCCGCCGTAGTAGACGCCGGCGTCCGCCGGGTCGTATTCGGCGGCCGCCGAGCTCGCCCAGCCGGAGCCGTCACGCTCCCACAGCACCTTGTTGGCCTCGAGGGTGTCGGCGGTGCCGACCGGCAGCCAGGCCGGCTCCCAGTAGAAGACTCCGATGCCGGCGTTCTGGTCCACGGAGCTGACCGTCGCGATCACGTCGCGCAGCGCCCGCGCCTGTCCCTGCACCGACACGGGGTACTGGGTGGCGGCCGCGGCCGTGCGGATGACGTTGTCGTGACCGTCGAAGTCGTCGAGGGTGTACGCCCACGAGGTCTCGGCGACGAGCACCTTCTTGCCGTACTGGTTCACGATCTTGTTGAGCTCGCTCTTGAGGTTCGCCAGCGTGCCGTGCCAGAACGCGTAGTACGACGACGCGAACACGTCGTAGTCGACGTTGTTCGTCTTCAGGTACCCCGCGAAGGTCGTGTAGTTCGCCCGGTTCGGGTTGGTGAAGTGCACGGCGACGAGCGCGTCGGGGAACACCTGACGGATGCCCTCGGAGCCCGCCTGGAAGATCTTCGAGATGTTCGTCCAGTTGGTCTCGCCGGCGACGCCGTTGGTGGTCTCGTTGCCCACCTGCACCATGGTGACGTCGACGCCGGCCTCGGCCATGAGCTCGAGGGCGCTGATCGTGTACTCCTTGGCGGCAGCGACCTTCTGGTCGATCGTGAAGCTCGACCAGGCCTTGGGTGCCTTCTGCTTGCCGGGGTCGGCCCAGAAGTCCGAGTAGTGGAAGTCGACGAACACGCTCAGCCCCGCGGCCGTGGCGAGTGCGCCGATCTCGGCGGCGCGCTCGGCGTCGACGTTGCCGCCGCCGTATCCCTGGCCCGTCGTGGAGTTGAACGGATCGTTCCACACGCGAAGGCGCACGTCGGTGACACCGTGATCGGCGAGCACCTCGAAGAGGTTCGCGGGCTGTCCTTCGTCGTCGCGGAACACGACGCCCGACTCGATGAGCGAGAGGTACGACGAGATGTCGACGCCCATCTTGAAGTCGTCGGAGAGGCCGTCGACCTTCTCGACGAAGATCCCCGCTTCGACAGGGTCGTCCTGGGCGAGCGCGGGTGAGGCCCCGGCCATCACCAGCATCGCCGCCGCCGTCGCTACCGCGATGGCTCTCGACACGAACCGTTTCATACGTCTGCCTTCCAATCCCCTTCGACTGGTCGTAGCTCTCGGCGTCGTCGCCATCCTGGTCAGAACGCAGAGACTGTGACCGGTCACAGTCTGTGACCGGTCCCAGCGTAGAGCGAACGGCCTCACCCAGGTAAGGCCTGACCACACTCCGAGATCATTTCGTTATCTGTGGGCGGCTCGGCGGTGCACGAGGCCGCGACCGGGATCAGCCGACGAGCCCCCACAGCTGCAGGGGGTGCGTCAGGCGCCACCACGCCGACGGGTCTTCGATGTCGCCCGCCAGTGCCACCTCGACAGTGGTGTCGTCGAGGGGTCCTGTCACCGCCAGCGAGCCGATCACGGCGCCCTCCGAGCGGGCACTGCCGAGGTCGAGCGTGGCCTCGGTCGTCGCCGATGCCCCGTTCCACAGGATCGCCTGCGCGTCGGCCGTGGTGACCGCATCCACCTGCTCGCCCCATGCCGTCTCGACGGTGCCGACGACGGTGCCGGCGGGAACGGCGGTCATCGGCACGAGCTCCTTCTGCACGCTCAGATAGAGGTCGCGCGACGTGTCGAAGCGGTCTTCGTCCTTCGTCTGCCCGAGCACGGCGGCATACATGACCACGGGCGTCGTTCCGACGACGATCTCCCTCGCCGACAGCAGGTTGTACCCCTCGAGCCAGCCCGTCTTGATGCCGAGCACTCCCGAATCGGCCAGCAGCTCGTTGGTGTTCTCGACCTCGCCCGCGCCGGGCAACTCGATCGACTCGGTGCCGACGATCTCGGCGAACACCGGGTTCTGCATCGCGAGTTCGCCCAGGTGCACCAGCGACGCGGCGTCGGCCGTGTTTCCGGCATCGATGCCGGTGGGATCGGTGATCGTGATGCCCGACAGGTCGTGCTCGGCCAGCCACGCCTTCGCGTCCTTCACGAAGGCGCGATCCGAGCTCCAGTACTCGCTCGCCAGTCGATCGGCGTAGTTGTTCGCCGAGCCGATCAGCATGCCCTGCAGCAGCTGCAGCTCGGTCAGGGTGCCCCCCACCGGCACGTCGAGCGCCGACTCGTTGCGGTAGAGGTACGCCCAGTAGTCCTGGCTGTCGGCGTAGGTGAACGAGAACGCGTCGCCGCTCTCGCCCTCGGCCAGCGGTGCAGCCTCGAGCACGAGCATCGCGGTGACCACCTTGGTGATCGAGGCGATCGAGAGCACGTCGTCGTTCGCGCTCGCGAGCTGGTCGATGCCCTCCACCGCGACGGCGGCGGTGCCGTCGGCCGGCCACGCGGCGGCGGATGCGGGGGCCGCCGCCGACGTCACGGTCACCGCTTCCGCGGTCGGGGTGACGGCGGTCAGCGGCCAGAGCAGGGTCGCCGCCGCGTACGCGGCCACGATCAGCACCACCGCCGTGATCGCGAGCGCGATGCGTCGACGCAGCGGTGAGCGCAGGGGCTCGTCGTCGGTGAGCAGGTCGGCGGTGACGGGGATGTACGGGCTCGCAGCCTCGGCGATCTCGGCCTTGGTCAGAGGGCGCACCACCGTGTTCTCGTCGACCCAGGTGAGGGCCGCGGTGCGCGGCTTCTGCTCGAACAGTCCGGAGACATCGAGGTCGCCGGAGGGCGCCGAGGCGGTGGCGAGCACAGGTGCAGCAGACAGCGACGACTCGACGGGCAGCTCGTCGTCGATCCCCTCGTCGTCGGGGTCGACCGGCGTCGACTCGGCCTCACGCGCCGCCTCCTGCTCGCGACGTCTGCGGCGCGTGGGCGGCGTCTCCTCCTGAGTCACCCGCCAAACCTACCTTGTCGCCGTCGGCGTATACTCATCGGCGAAACCACGGGAGTCCGGTGAGCCGGGCTGAGAGGAAGCGACCCACGCTTCGACCGTCGAACCTGATCCGGATCATGCCGGCGCAGGGAGGAGCAGAAATGCACATGTCCACGTCTACGCCCACCGGGGCGGCAGCATCCGTCCGCACTCTGCGCTGGAGAGTCGTCGACATCGTCGTCGCCAGCGTCGTCGGGGTCGCCGCGGGGTTGATCTTCCTCTTCTGGAACGTCGCCTACGTCGGGCCCAAGAGCCTGCTCGAGCCGCTGCTGCCCGGCCTGCAGGGGTTGCTCGACGGCCCCTGGCTGTTCGCCGGCGTGCTCGGGGCGCTGATCATCCGCAAGCCCGGCGCCGCGATCTACACCGAGACCCTCGCCGCCGTCGTGAGCGCGCTGGTCGGCAACACGTGGGGCGGCTTCCTCACGATCGAGGCGGGGCTCGTGCAGGGCCTCGGCGCCGAGCTCGTCTTCGCGCTGTTCCTCTACCGCCGCTGGAACCTGCCGGTCGCCGTTCTCGCCGGCGTGGGCGCGGCACTGGCCGGAGGCATCAACAACCTCGTGCTCTGGTATGCGGGCGCGGGTCCCGCCTTCACCGCCGTGTATCTCGTGAGCACCGCGATCTCGGGCGCGGTCATCGCGGGCGGACTGTCGTGGCTGCTGGCCAGGGGCCTGGCCGCCACGGGAGCCCTCGACCGGTTCGCCTCCGGGGCGGCCGTGCGCGAGCGTGTCTGAGACGCTGCATCCGTCTGCCGTCGAGGCGCGCGGCTGGGGGTGGCGGCACTCCGGCCGCCGCGCCTGGGCGGTCGCGGGGGCCACGCTGCGCATCGAGCCCGGTGAGCGCGTGCTGCTGCTGGGCGCGTCGGGCGCGGGCAAGTCGACGCTGCTGCAGGGTCTTGCCGGCGTGCTCGGCGGCGACGAAGAGGGCGAGCAGGTCGGCGAACTGCTCATCGATCGGATGCCGGCGGCCCGCGCGCGGGGGCGCGCAGGGCTCGTGCTGCAGGACCCCGATGCGCAGGTGATCCTCGCCAGGGTCGGCGACGACGTCGCGTTCGGCTGCGAGAACCTGGGCGTGCCGCGCGAGCTCATCTGGACCAGGGTGCGGGAGGCGCTTGACGCCGTGGGCCTGGACGTGCCCCTCGACCGGCCGACCAAGGCCCTGTCGGGCGGGCAGAAGCAGCGGCTCGCCCTCGCCGGGGCGATCGCGATGCGCCCGGGGCTGCTGCTGCTCGACGAGCCCACCGCCAACCTCGACCCCGACGGGGTCGCCGAGGTGCAGGGTGCCGTCGCGCGGCTCGTCGACGATCGGCGCACGACGCTCGTGGTCGTCGAGCACCGTGTCGAGGTGTGGCTGCCGCTGGTCGATCGCGTCATCGTGCTGGCCGCCGGCGGCGGCGTGATCGCCGACGGCACCCCCGACGAGGTGTTCGCCGCCGAGGGTGCGGCGCTGGCGGCCCAGGGGGTCTGGGTGCCCGGCCATCGACCCGAGCTTCCTCCGGCTCCGGCGCGCGAGCCGGGCGAGGTGCTGCTGTGCGCCCGCGATCTCGCCGTGCAGCGGGTGCGCGGTCAGGCGGTGGCCTCCGGCATCGACCTCGATGTGCGCGCGGGAGAGGCGCTCGCGATCACGGGGCCCAACGGAGCCGGCAAGTCCACGCTCGGCCTCACGCTGGCGGGACTGCTGGCCCCGGCATCCGGTCTGCTCGCGGCCGCGCCCGCGCTCGCCGCCGGCGTCGGCCCGCAGCCGATCGACTGGCGCTCGCGCGAACTGCTCACACGGCTCGGCATGGTGTTCCAAGAGCCCGAGCACCAGCTGCTGGGGCGCACCGTGCGCGACGAACTCGAGGTCGGCCCCCGCGCGCTGGGGCTCGGCGAGGCCGAGACGGCCGTGCGCGTCGATGAGCTGCTCGAGCGGCTGCGCCTCGACCGCCTCGCCCGTGCCAACCCCTATACGCTCTCGGGCGGCGAGAAGCGGCGGCTCACGGTCGCGGCAGCGCTCGCGACCAGGCCCCGCGTGCTCGTGCTCGACGAGCCGACGTTCGGACAGGACGCCCGCACGTGGGGCGAGCTGGTGCGGATGCTGGCGGCTCTGCGCGACGCAGGCGACGCGACCGGCGAGGGCACCGCGCTGGTCGCGATCACGCACGACGCCGACATCGTCGCCGCGCTGCACGCGCGCCGCTTCGCCTTCGAGGCGGTGCCGGCATGACCCTGCTCGAGTCCCGCGCGCGCTCCGGGCCGCTGGCCGGCATCAACCCCGTCGCGAAGCTCGGCGCAGCCGCCGCGCTGACGATTCCGCTCGTGCTGACTCTCGATCCCGTCTCGGCCGGCGTCGCCCTCGTGCTCGAGCTGCTGCTGTTCCCGTTCGCGGGGCTCGGCTGGCGCGAGTTCTGGTCGCGCACGGCGATCGTGTGGGTGCTGGCGCCGTTGACGGCGGTGACGATCGCGCTCTACGGAGAGACCAGCGGCACGGTCTACGTCGACTGGTTCCTGGTGCGCATCAGCGAGGGCTCGCTGCAGCTGGCGCTGGCGACGATGCTGCGGGTGCTCGCGATCGCGCTGCCATCGGTCGTGCTGTTCGCCACCGTCGACCCGACCGATCTCGCCGACGGCCTCGGCCAGGTGCTGCGGCTGCCGGCCCGCTTCGTCATGGGCGGGCTCGCGGGGCTGCGGATGGTCGGGCTCTTCCTCGACGACTGGCGTGCGCTCGAGCTCGCCCGCCGTGCGCGCGGCGTAGCCGACCGCGGGCGGCTGCGGCGCTTCGCCGGCATGGCCTTCGCGCTGCTCGTGCTGTCGATCCGCCGGGGCGCGAAGCTCTCGACCGCGATGGAGGCGCGCGGCTTCGGTGCGCCGGGGCAGCGCACGTGGGCGCGGCCATCGCCGTTCGGCCGGCGGGAATGGATGCTGATCGCCCTGGGCCTCACGATCGCTGCCGTCGCGATCGTCGCCGCCGTGGCCACGGGGGCGTGGAACTTCATCCTCGGCCCGGGCTGAGTCCTTCGTCGTCGAGCCGCCGCACGAGGCGCCTCGCCGCGGTCGCCCGGTACGACGCGTCGATGAGCTCGGCGATCTCGCCCCAGTCGGCGCGTTCGTCGAGATCGAGGCCGAGCCAGCCCCGAGGGCCGAGATAGGCGGGCACCCAGAACCGCGGGTCCTGTCGCAGAGCGGGGGCGTCGCCGGGGTCGGGGACGACCAGCACCGCGCGGTCGTGGCGCACCCACTCGTCGTCGATGCGCTGCGAGCCTCCGTAATAGCAGAACACCTTGGTCGTGAAGAAGGTCGGGCGCCCGTGCGACACCTTCTCGTCGGCCTCGGGGAGCGCCAGCGCGACCCGGCGCACCCGCCCCAGCACCGGGTCGTCGTCGTCGAACATGATCGGGTGGCTCACGGCGGCGTGCCCTCCAGCGCGTCGCGCAGCACCAGGGCGTGGTTGTGCACGAGGTCGTGGTTCGCGAACACCAGCGTCACGACCGGGTGGGCCCCGAGCTCGCCCCGCAGCGCGTCGAGGGCTCCTCGCGCAGGCCCCGCGAGCTCGGCGCCATAGGCGGCGGCGAAGGCGTCCCACCCCATCTCCTCGTGGTGGAACGCGTGGCGCAGCTCGGCGCTCGGCGCGACATCCTTGCCCCACCTATCGATCGCCGCGCGCTCCTTCGACACCCCTCGAGGCCACAGCCGGTCGACGAGCACGCGGAACCCGTCGCCGGGGTCGGCCGGCTCGTACACGCGCTTGAGCTTGAGCTGCATCCGCCCAGTCAACACCGGCCGCCGATACCCTGGAAGAGGATGCGTGCTGGTACTGAGTGCCGCGTATGCTGACACTGGATGCCGCAGCATCCGTCGTTCGAAGGAGAACCCATGCAGATCACCGGCAGCTCCGCGCTGATCACCGGCGGCGCGAGCGGACTCGGGCTTGCGACCGCGAAGCGCCTCGCCGCGGCCGGCGCGATCGTGACGATCGTCGACCTGCCCGGCTCGACCGGCGCCGAGGCCGCAGCCGAGCTCGGCGGCGCGTTCGCCCCCGCCGACGTCACCGACCCGAGCCAGGTCGCCGCTGCCGTCGCGACGGCCGCGAGCCTGGGGCCCCTGCGCATCGTCGTCAACTGCGCCGGCATCGCTCCGCCGGCCAAGGTGCTCGACCGCGACGGCAACCCGGGGAGCCTCGCCGACTTCGCCCGCATCATCCAGATCAACCTCATCGGCACCTACAACATGATCGCCCAGGCCTCGGCCGCGATCGCGAAGACCGAGCCGGCCGACTCCGGCGACCGCGGCGTCATCGTCAACACCGCGAGCGTCGCCGCCTTCGACGGCCAGATCGGCCAGCCCGCCTACTCGGCGAGCAAGGGCGGCGTGCACGCCATGACCCTGCCGATCGCGCGCGAGCTCGCGCGCCACAGCATCCGCGTCTGCACGATCGCCCCGGGCATCATGGAGACCCCGATGCTCGCGGGCCTGCCCGAGGCCGCCCAGCAGAGTCTCGGCCAGCAGGTGCCCTACCCCGCCCGCCTCGGCAAGCCGGACGAGTATGCCGCGCTCGTGCAGCACATCGTCGAGAACGGCTACCTCAACGGCGAGACCATCCGCCTCGACGGCTCGATCAGAATGGCACCGCGATGAGCGACACGATCCTCCTTCACATCGAGGCGGGCCTGGCCCGCGTCACCTTCAACCGCCCTGCGTCGCTCAACGCGATGGACCTCGAGATGGGCGCGCGCTGGCGCGACGTCGCGCGGCAGGTCACGAGCGACCCGGCGGTGGGAGCGGTGATCCTGGATGCCGCAGGCCCCGCGTTCTGCGCCGGCGGCGATGTCGTCGCGATGAGCTCCGCCGTCTCGGGCAGCGACGAGATCGCCCAGATGGCGCACGTGATCCACGAGGGCATCCGCACGTTCGTCGAGTCCGACAAGCCGATCGTCGCCGCGGTGCAGGGCGCGGTCGCGGGTGGGGGCCTCGGACTCATGCTCGCGGCCGACTACATCGTCGCGAGCGACCGCGCGAAGTTCGTCTCGAAGTACGCGAACATCGGCCTGACCCCCGACCTCGGCGTCTCGACGCTGCTGCCGGCCGCGATCGGCCAGCGCCGTGCTCTGCAGCTGCTGCTGCAGGACACCACGATCGACGCGGCCACGGCACTCGAGTGGGGCCTGGTCGCCGAGGTCGTCGGCGCGGATGCCGTCGCCTCCCGTGCCGCAGAGATCGCCGCCTTCTGGCTCGACGGCGCGACCGCGGCCTTCGGCCAGGCCAAGCGCCTCGTGCGCACGGGCGCCCACCGGCCGTTCTCGACCAACCTCGACGACGAGGCGGCGACCATCGGAGCCGCCTTCGGCACCGATGCGGCCCGCGCCCGCATCGCGGCGTTCGCCGCCGCATCCCGCAAGACCGCAGCAACCAAGGAGAACTCATGACCCTCGCGGGCAAGACCATCCTGATGTCGGGCGGCAGCCGCGGCATCGGCCTGGCGATCGCGCTGCGCGCTGCGCGCGACGGCGCGAACATCGCCCTGCTGGCCAAGACCGACACTCCGCACCCCAAGCTCGAGGGCACGGTGCACTCCGCGGCCGAGCAGATCAGGGCCACGGGCGGTCAGGCGCTGCCGATCGTCGGCGATGTGCGCAATGACGACGACATCACCGAGGCCGTGCTGAAGACCCAGGGCGAGTTCGGCGGTATCGACATCGTCGTCAACAACGCGTCGGTCATCGACCTGTCGCGCTCGCTCGACCTCGCCGCCAAGAAGTACGACCTCATGCAGGACGTCAACGTCCGGGGCACGTTCATGCTCTCGCGGGCGGCGGCCCCGATCCTGAAGGATGCCGAGAACCCGCACATCCTCTCGCTGTCGCCGCCGCTGAACCTCGACCCGAAGTGGCTCGGCGCGCACACCGGCTACACGCTCGCGAAGTACGGCATGACGATGGCGACGCTGGGCCTGGCGGCAGAGCTCGCCGATGCCGGCGTCGCGGCCAACACACTGTGGCCTCGGACGACGATCGCCACCGCGGCCGTGCAGTTCTCGCTCGGCGGCGACCGGATGATGCGGGTCAGCCGCACGCCCGAGATCTACGCCGACGCGGCCTACGAGATCCTGCTGAAGCCCTCGCGCGAGTACACCGGGCAGACCCTCATCGTCGAAGACGTGCTGGAGGCCGCCGGCGTCACCGACTTCTCGGGCTATGCCGCCGTGCCGGGCACCCCGGATTCCGAGCTGTTCCCGGATATCTTCCTCTGAGTCAGCCCGGGATGAGCCCGTGCTTCACGAAGGCGTTGTAGACGCCGTCGTGGGCGACCGACGTGGTGATCTCGTCGGCGCGCTCCTGCAGCTCGGGCTCGGCGTTGCCCATCGCGATGCCCACGCCGCAGACCTCGAACATCTCGACGTCGTTCCAGCTGTCGCCGATGCCGATCGCATCCGCCGCCGTGCGGCCGAGGTGCTCGAGCACCGTCGTGATGGCGGAGCCCTTGGTCACGCCTCGGAGCCCCACCTCGCCGTTCGAGCCGCCGGGCAGGGGCATCGATCCGGGCACCACGTGGAACGAGGCGCCGAGGTCGGCCTGCACCTGGTCGACGGTCCCGGTGCGGTCACTCACGAAGACGGCTTTGGCCACCGCATCCATGTCGATGCCGTCGAGGTCGTGGAACCTCGGCATCGCGACGTTGTCAGGGCGCTGCATCCAGCGGGAGGCGAGCGACGAGACCAGTTCGCGCACGCGCGCGCTGGCATAGACGCCGTCGTCGGACTGCAGGAAGAAGTGGATGCCGTGCTCGTCGAAGTAGGCCATGAGCCGCTGTGCGGCGGCCCGCGGCATGGGCCGGGCCACGACGGTCTCGTCGCCCACGGTCGCGAACGCGCCCCCGTTGGTGATGGCGCCGTCGAAGCCGATGGCGCGCACCTCGGGGTGGATGTCGGCGGCCGACCGCCCCGTGCTCAGAAGCACGAGGTGGCCGGCCGCGCGGGCTCCGCGGATCGCTTCGACCGTCGAGGGTGCGACCGTTCGGCCGTGGTCGAGGATCGTGCCGTCGACGTCGAGGAAGGCGATGCGCGAGGAGGTCATGCCTTCAAGGATGCCCCGTTGGTGCGGATGACTTCGGTGTACCAGTCGAACGACTTCTTCTTGAAGCGCTCGAGGGTGCCCGACCCGTCGTCATTGCGGTCGACGTAGATGAAGCCGTAGCGCTTGCTCAGCTGCGCCGTCGACGCCGAGACGAGGTCGATGCAGCCCCACGTGGTGTAGCCGAGCACGTCGACGCCGTCGAGCACCGCTTCGCCCACCTGCACGAGGTGGTCGTTGAGATAGGCGATGCGGTAGTCGTCGACGACCGTCTTGACGCCGTCGACCTCGACCAGCTGGTCTTTCGCGCCCAGGCCGTTCTCGACGATGAACAGCGGCTTCTGCCAGCGGTCCCAGAACTGGTTGAGCACGATGCGCAGCCCCACCGGGTCGATCTGCCAGCCCCACTCGCTCGCCTCGAGCGTGGGATTGGGAACGCCGCCCATGATGTTGCCCTCGCCGGAGACCTTCTTGGCCGGGTCGGCGGTCGCGGCGACCGACATGTAGTAGCTGAACGAGACGAAGTCGACCGTGTGGGCGAGGTCTTCGCGGTCCTGGTCGGTGATCTCGAGCTCGATGCCCTTCTCGCGGAGGGTCCGCAGGAAGTAGCCGGGGTAGGCGCCGCGGGTGTGCACGTCGCCGTAGACGAGGTTGGAGTGGTCGAAGTCCATCACCGCGAGTGCGTCGGCGGGCGACGGGCTCAGCGGATAGACGGGCATCGACAGCACCATGCAGCCGATCTGCGCGTTCGGGGCGACCTCGCGCGCGATGCGGGTGGCCCGGGCGGATGCCACGAGCTCGTGGTGCATCGCCTGGTAGAGGGTCTGCTCGTCGAGCTCGTCCTTCGGGGTGTTGATGCCGCCCGACATGAAGGGGGCGTGCAGCAGCGAGTTGATCTCGTTGAAGGTCAGCCAGTAGGTCACGCGCGAGCCGAAGCGCTCGAACAGGGTGCGGGCGTAGCGCTCGTAGAAGCCGATCATGCGGCGGTCGGTCCAGCCGTCGTAGGTCTCTGCCAGGTGCAGCGGCGTCTCGTAGTGCGAGATCGTCACGAGCGGCTCGATGCCGTGCTTCTCGAGCTCGTCGAGAAGCCGGTCGTAGAAGGCCAGGCCCTCCTCGTTGGGCGCCTCTTCGTCGCCCAGCGGGAAGATGCGGCTCCACGCGATCGAGAAGCGGTAGGTCTTGAAGCCCATCTCGGCGAACAGCGCGATGTCTTCGGCATAGCGGTGGTAGTGGTCGATGCCGACGAGCTTGAGGTTGTCGGGCGTGGGCTCGGCGGTGCGCGGGCCGACGATGCCGCGGGGCATGACGTCCTGCACCGACAGCCCCTTGCCGCCCTGGTCGTAGGCGCCCTCGAGCTGGTTGGCGGCGGTCGCGCCGCCCCAGAGGAAGCCGTCGGGGAAGGTGATCTGCGTGCTCATGTTCTGTATGTCTCTCTTCGGGTGAGGCGGGTGGGATGCTGCTGCACCCCACCCGCCGGCATTGCTCTAGTTGACCGCCACGGCGTCGGGCACGTGGGCCGCGACCGCGAGGAACAGCGGGTCGCCGTGGGCGACGGGGCCTGCGGCCTCATCGCCGATGGCGGGGAACGCGTCGCCGTTGGTGACGATGACGGGGGTGATGGTGTCGTAGCCTGCGCGCTCGATCGCGTCGCCGTCGAACTCGACCAGCAGGTCGCCGGCCTTCACCTCCTGGCCGCTGGTGACGTGCAGCGTGAAGTGCTCGCCGTTCAGCTTGACCGTGTCGATGCCGATGTGGATGAGCACCTCGGCGCCGTTGACGCTGCGCAGCCCGATCGCGTGCCCGGTGGGGAACGCGGCGACCACCGTGCCGTCGAACGGGGCGAACACGGCACCAGAGGCGGGCTTGATCGCGACGCCTTCACCCAGGCCGCCGCTGGCGAACGCCGCATCCGGAACCTCGCTCAGCGGCACGACGGTGCCGTCGACGGGGCTCGTGATCTCGACGTCGTCGGTGGCGACGGCCGCGGGGGCCTCCTCGGCCGGCTCCTTGAAGCCGATCAGCACGACCATGAGGAACGGGATGAGGATCGCGGCGCCGAGGCCGAACACGAGGAACCACATGTTGCCGTTGCCCAGCAGCGCCGGGAGGGCGAGGGCCGAGGGCACGACGAACGCCGTGGAGAACACGCCGCCCATCGCGATGATCGCGCCGCCGATCGCGCCGCCGACGATGCCGAAGGCGAAGGGCCGCTTGAGGGGCAGGTTGATGCCGTAGATGGCGGGCTCGGTGATGCCGGCGAGGAAGCCCGAGAGCGTCGCGGGGGCCGCGAGCGACTTGAGGTTCTTGTTGCGGGCACGCACCCAGACACCTGCGACGGCGGCTGCCTGGGCGAGCACGGCGGCGAAGACGGGGGCGATGAGCAGCATCTGACCGGTCGTCTGGAACTCGATCTGGAAGACCGGCACGAGACCCCAGTGCAGACCGAAGATCACGAACACCTGCCACAGGCCGCCCATGATGGCGCCGCCCAGCCACGGCACGACGCTGAAGACCCAGCCGATGCCGTCGCCCAGCCAGCCGCCGAGCAGGTCGGAGATCGGGCCGATGACGAGGAACACGATCGGAACGGCGACCAGCACGACGATCATCGGGGTGAGGAAGCGCTTGACCGAGCTGTGCAGCTTGGCATAGAGGAACTTCTCGGCGTGGCTCTGCAGCCACACGATGATGACGATCGGGATGACGCTTGAGACGTAGCTGACCATCGTGAACGGGATGCCGAAGAGCGTGAGGCCCTCGGCGCCGACCGCGGCGGTGATCGTCGGGTAGAGCAGCGCACCGGCGATCGCCAGCGACGTCCACTCGTTCGCCTTGAAGTAGCGCGCGGCGGTGATCGCCAGGGCCATCGGCAGGAAGTTGATGAACGCGTCGGACAGCGCGTACAGCACGAGGTAGGTCGAGCCCGCCGTGTCGATCCAGCCGAAGGTCGCGGCTGCGGCGAGGAACGCCTTCAGCAGACCGGTGCCGGCGAGCGTCCACAGCACGGGGGTGAAGATGCCCGAGATCATCGTGATGAAGCGGGTGAACAGGCTCCCCTTGGGGCCCGCCTCAGCAGGGGCCGACTCGGTGCCGCCGAACTTCGAGATCTTGCCGATCTCGGCGAACACCTCCGGCACGTCGTTGCCGATGACGACCTGGTACTGGCCGCCGGCCTGCGCCACCGTCACGACACCGGGGATCGCCTTGACCGCCGCGGTGTCGGCCTTGCTGTCGTCCTTCAGGACGAAGCGCAGACGCGTGGCGCAGTGCACCAGGTTCTGCACGTTCTCTTCGCCGCCGACGCCTTTGAGCACGCCCGCCGCGGTCTTCGCGTAATCCGCCATCGGATCCGCCCACCTTTCCATTAAGGGTCCCCGGGCAACAAAAAAACCTGGACTCGGAGAATGCCCGAAATGGCATTCGATGAGTCCAGGTTTCGCCTGCTGATGCAGTAACGATCCGGAGATCTGATGCTCATGCTAGCGCATGGATCACTCCGTGGGCAAGGAAAGCTGCGATTTCAGCCGCTCGACATGCACGATGACGTAGAGCAGCTCCTCGTCGGTGAGCTCCGATCCGGTCGCCTCGCGCACGTAGTCCTTGACCTGCTCGGCGATCTCGAACGACCGCGGATAGCTGTGCTTGGCGAACTCGAAGAACGACGAGTCCTGGCTGTGCAGCATGCTGCGGTTGACCAGCCGCTGCAGCAGGAACTGCACGTGCAGGATGAATCGCGCGTAGTCGGGGCTGGTCGCATCGAGCGTCACCCCCAGCCCGTTCTCGACGGTGTGCACGACGTGCTGCACGCGGCGGAACAGCAGTGCGGCGGTGCCGTTGGGCTCGTCGCGGGTGGCGTTGAGCAGGTGCATCGTGAGGAAGACGGCCTCTTCGTCGGGGAGGGTCATCTCCAGCGCCGAGCCGATCGAGGCTGCCATGGCCTCGGCGGTCGCGAACTCCTGGGGATGCAGCACCCGCAGCTCGGGCATCGAGGCGGTGGGGATGCGGATTCCCTGTGCGAGCCGCTCTCGGACGAACTGGATGTGGTCGATTACGGCCATGGTGAAGCGCCGGCCGAGGCTGCGCTCCAGCATCCGCTCCGCCTCGTCGACGGCGCGGGAGACCGCCTCGATGACCGGGTAGGGCACATCGGTCAGCATCTGAACCGCGCGGTCGCCGTCATCGCCGCCATCGAGCACGAAGGTCTTCTCGACCCGCGCCGGGTCGATGACGTCGGTGGGCTTGAGGGCGAAGCCCAGCCCGCGGCCCATCAGCACCCGCTCGCGGCCGGACTCGTCGATCGAGATCACGACGTTGTTGTTGAGCACCTTGTGCACGACCGTGCCGGTCAGGTGCGCATCGGTGCCGTCGGCCATGCCAGCAGTCTAGGAGCGAAGCGGATGCGGGAGGCCGAGCCTCAGTGGCTGCCGCCGGAGACGAGCAGGATGCCGCCGAGGCCGACCATCATGCCGCCGCCGGTGGCGGTGAGGCGCTCGATGCGCCGGGGCGACTTGGCGAACCACGCGCGCGCGGCAGCGGCCAGCAGCACCCAGCACGTGTCGGAGACGACGCCGATGACGCCGAAGACGAGGCCGAGCTCCATCATCTGCAGCGGCACGGATCCCGCGGAGAGGTCGACGAACTGGGGGAGCACGGCCACGAAGAAGGCGATCGTCTTGGGGTTGGTGATGCCCACGACGAAGCCCTGCCAGAGCTGCCGGCCGTGGGTGCGGGGGAGGGCCGCGGGGTCGATCGCGGCGGCGGCCGCCTGCTTGCGGTGGCGGATCGCCTGCACGCCGAGCCAGGCGAGGTAGAGGGCGCCGGCGACTTTCAGCACCGTGAACAGCACGACCGACTGCGCGACGATGCCGCCGACCCCGAGAGCGACCAGCCCCACGATCGGAAAGAGCGAGAGCGTCACGCCGACGACGCTGAGCAGGCCTCCCGCGCGGCCGAGCGCGAGCGTGCGGCCGACCGAGAACAGCACGGCGGGGCCCGGGATGACGATCAGCACGAGCGAGGCGAGCGCGAACGCGAGGAGGTTGTCGAGCGGGACCACCGGTCAAGGTTAGTGCCGGGGCGGGTGGGCGCGCGCCTAGAGTGAGCGGATGGCGCACCTCACCGAGATGCTGGCGGCCGGGCCGATCGTGCTCGACGGCGGGCTCGGCACGCTGCTCGAGTCTCGGGGCCACGATCTGTCGTCGTCGCTGTGGTCGGCTCGGCTGCTGGCCGAACAGCCCGACGAGGTGCGGGCCGCGCATGCCGAGTTCGCCGCCGCGGGGGCGCAGGTGGCCACGACCGCGTCGTACCAGGTGAGCTACGACGGGCTCGGCGCGGCGGGGTTCGATGACGCAGGCGTCGACGCGCTGCTGCAGCGCAGCATCCGCCTCGCCCGCGAGGCCGGAGCGCCGCTCGTGGCGGCATCGGTGGGGCCCTTCGGCGCCGCGCGGGCCGACGGCAGCGAATACACCGGCGACTACGGCGTCGGAGTCGCCGAGCTGCGCGCGTGGCACCGTCGTCGGCTTCACGTGCTCGCCGACGCCGGGCCCGACCTGCTGGCGGTCGAGACGGTCCCGAGCCCCGCCGAGGTGGAGGCCATGTGCGCCGAGATCGAAGGGCTCGGCGTGCCGGTGTGGGTGAGCCTGTCGGCGGCGAGCACCGGCTTCGACGCGGACTCGCTCGCAGCCGCGCTGCGCGGTGCGGCCTCTGCCGAGGGCGTCGTCGCGGTCGGCGTCAACTGCTGCCCGCCCGAGTCGGTGCTGTCGGCGCTCGCCGAGGTCGAGGTGGATATTCCCTTCGTGGCATATCCCAACAGCGGCGAGCGCTGGATCGCCGCCGATCGCCGCTGGGCGGGCGACGGCGGGGCGGTTGTCGGCCTGGTCGACGTCTGGCTCGACGCCGGCGTCCGCCTCGTCGGCGGATGCTGCCGCACGACGCCGGCCGACATCGCCGACGTCGCCGCACGGGTCGCACAGCGCCGCTGACCCCGCTCACTCGCGCGCATCGGCCAGCAGCACCATCACGCCGGTGTCGCCGCCGGTCCACCACAGCCCGATGCGCTGCCGTGGCGTCATCTGCGCAGGCCGGTCGCCGGCGGGGATGAGGTCGTAGGGCAGGGTCGCGGCCAGGGCGCTCTGGCCGCGCAGCACGGCGTTGACGCAGCGGGCGCGGGTCGTGTCGTCTCGGCGCAGCGCGATGCAGTCGACCGGCTGGGCGACGCCGTCGACGCCGCCGAGCCACACCTCCCAGCCATAGAGCGTGCCGGCAGAGAACGCCCAATTCACCTCGCCGCTGCTGGGAAAGTGCGGGCGCTCGCTCTGCGGCACGAGGTGCTGGTCGTAGTCGGTCTCGAGGGGAATGCGCTCGAGCACGATCGCGTCGGGGTCTCGCACGAGCGTGTAGGCCTCGGCCGCTTCGATCACCACGGTGCGCTCCGGGGCGCGCTGTTCGAGAAGGCGCACGAGGTAGGGGCCCACGACGGCGGCGGCGGCGATCACCACGATGCCGACCGCGACCGCGCGGGCCGTGCGCCCGCCGCGCTCGGAGGGGGCCGCCGCCGAGCGGCCGGTCGCCGGGGGCGTCTGCGAGAGGGGCGCCGCCGAGGTGCGGCTCCGCGCGGGAGCGGTGGCGACGCCCCGAGGGGGAGTGATGCGAGCGGCCGACGTGTCGGCGTCCGCACCTGTCGTGGGCCGCGCCGCCGCATGGGCGACCGCTTCGAGTTCGGTGAGGCGCGCGATCTCGGCCGAGGTGGCGCCGGCGTCGGGGCCGTACACCCGGCGGCGCAGGCGATCCAGCTCGGCGCGGGCGGCAGCATCCATCACGCGCGCTCCGCGTGCGCACCCCGCCGGGCGATGTCGAAGGCCCGCCCCCTCGCGTCCACCTCTTCACGGTACGCCCGCTCCCCGGCGCTGCCCAGGTGCCTCCTCTACCCTGGAGGAATGACCGAACCCACTCCCGTGCGCGCCACGAAGCCCCGCCAGGTGCGGCCCGCCACCGAGGGGTGGACGCAGCAGAAGGATGCCGAGGGGCGCCCGCTCCTGCAGTTCGCCTCGCCCAAGCGCGGCAAGCCGCCCGTGCACCTCGCCGACCTCACCCCGGAGGCGCGCGTCGAGAAGGTCAAAGAGCTCGGCCTGCCGGGCTTCCGGGCGAAGCAGCTCGAGAAGCACTACTTCCAGCACTTCACGCACGACCCGGCCCAGATGACCGACCTGCCCGCCGAGGGGCGCGAGCAGTTCGTGCACGGCATGCTGCCGCCGCTTCTGACCGAGGTGCGCCGGCTCGAGACCGACCGCGGCGACACCATCAAGTTCCTGTGGAAGCTGCACGACGGCGCGCTCGTCGAGTCGGTGCTCATGCGCTACCCGGGCCGCATCACCCTCTGCGTGTCGTCGCAGGCCGGCTGCGGAATGAACTGCCCGTTCTGCGCCACCGGCCAGGCGGGCCTGACCCGCAACATGTCGGCGGCCGAGATCATCGAGCAGATCGTGCGCGCCAACCGGCTCATCGCCGACGGCGGTCTCGGCGACCCCCGCCGCGTCGGCCACGAGGGCGAGCGCGTCACCAACATCGTGTTCATGGGCATGGGCGAGCCGCTGGCCAACTACGCCCGCGTCATGCAGGCGGTCAGGGTGATGACCGACAAGAAGCACGGCATGGGCATGAGCGCCCGCGGCATCACCGTGTCGACGGTGGGTCTCGTGCCGGCGATCCGCAAGCTCGCCGACGAGAGCATCCCGGTGACCTTCGCCCTGTCGCTGCACGCACCCGACGATCGCCTCCGCGATGAGCTCATCCCGGTGAACTCCCGGTGGAAGGTCGACGAGGCGCTCGACGCGGCCCGCGAGTACTTCGAGAAGACCGGCCGCCGCGTCTCGATCGAGTACGCGCTCATCAAAGACATGAACGACCACGCGTGGCGCGCCGATCTGCTGGCGACCAAGCTCAACGAGCGCGGACGCGGCTGGGTGCACGTCAACCCGATCCCGCTCAACCCGACCCCCGGCTCGATCTGGACCTCCTCCGACGTCGACGTGCAGAACGAGTTCGTGCGCCGACTCAACGACGCCGGCATCCCGACGACCCTGCGCGATACCCGCGGCAAAGAGATCGACGGCGCGTGCGGCCAGCTCGTCGCCACCGAAGAAGACGCGGCGGTCGCCGCATCCGTTCCCGCCGAGGTCTGATCTCATGGCGGCCCGCAGCGCCGGCATCCTGCTCTACCGCCTGACGGGCGGCGGCACCGAGGTGCTCATCGCGCACATGGGCGGCCCGTTCTGGGCGGGCAAAGACGATGCCGCGTGGTCGATCCCGAAGGGCGAGTTCGACCCCGAGACCGAGGCGCCCGCCGACGCCGCGGTGCGCGAGTTCCGTGAGGAGCTCGGCCTCGACCCTCCCGCTCCGCTCGCCGAGCTCGGCACGTGGGCGTATTCGGGGGGCAAGCGCGTCACGGTGTTCGTCGCCGACGGCACGGCGTTCTCGCTCGACGGCGCGGTGTTCGGCGAGTTCGAGCTCGAGTGGCCGCCGCGGTCGGGTCGCACGCAGCGGTTCCCCGAGGTCGACCGCGCCGCGTGGACGACGACGGATGCGGCCGCCACCCGTCTCGTGAAGGGCCAGCGGCCCGCGCTGGCCGCGCTCGAGCAGCACCTCGCGGCCCTCGATCGCTAGGGGCTCACCGACCCCGTTGCCGGTGTCGGACCCCCGGTGCACACTGGGCGGGTCGGACTCACGAGGAGGCGCATCATGGCGCACGGAGACATCACCCACATCGACATCCCGGTCAGCGACCTGGGCAGGGCGAGCGAGTTCTACTCGCGCCTGTTCGGCTGGCAGATCGCCGAGGTGCCCGGCTTCGAGGGCTACCCCATGTGGCATGCGCCCAACAAGATCAGCGGCGGCGGACTCGCTCCGCGCAGCGAGGGCTTCACGCAGCCGCGCTCGTACGTCGAGGTCGATTCGATCGACCAGACGGTCGAGGCTGCCGAAGCTGCCGGCGCCACGGTGTTCATGGCCAAGAGCGAGATCACCCCGACCAGCTGGTGGGCCGTCATCGGCGACCCCGACGGCAACGCGATCGGCCTGTTCGAGGGCAGCACCGGCATGTGACGGGCGTCAGTGCGCGGCGTCCCACCAGTCGAGCACACGCGTGCCGATGAGGGTCAGCCACTTCGAGCGCTCACCGGCGGGCACGTCGATCTCGAACCAGACGGCGCCCGGATGCCGGCGCTCCTGCATCCATGTTCCGTCGGGCCGGCGCTTCTCGCGCACTGCCGTGATCGCGTCGGAGATGCGCTCGTCGGGCGCCACCCCGTCGTGCAGCGAGGCGGCGCGGAAGTAGTCGGCGGCGTTGAGTGCGGAGTAGTACGCGCGGAACGGATAGGCGATGTGCGTCGCATACGGCGCGAAGAGCTCGCCCGTGGTCCGCCGGAACAGCAGGCGCCGCTCCAGCAGGAACTCCTGCCCTCG
The DNA here is from genome assembly GCF_025515205.1 of Microbacterium fluvii. Lineage (GTDB taxonomy): Bacteria > Actinomycetota > Actinomycetes > Actinomycetales > Microbacteriaceae > Microbacterium > Microbacterium fluvii. Next base: position 306,024 of record NZ_JAOPFX010000002.1, read on the forward strand.
CCATCGCGAGGCACGCTGAGCGTCGGAGCCGGTGCGCTGCTCCCACTCGAGCATGCCCTTGAGGGCGTTGAGGGTCGAGGGGAACGACGAGCGGGTCGAGCCCTCCTCCCACTCGCAGTTCCAGCCGCCCTCGGGGAGCTGATGTGCGGGGAACCACTCCGCCAGGGCGGACACGTCGGCGCCCAGCCACGCGCCGGTGGCGAGGGTGTAGCCGTTGATGCAGCAGTCGACCTCGCCCTGCCAGTACGGCAGGTCGTCGTACTCCCACCGGCAGTTCGCGGCGAGCTTCTCGACGGTGCCGGCCAGGGCGGCGGCATCCGTTCCCCACTCGCGCAGGGAGTTGAGGCTCCACGTCGTCGCCGTCCACGGCTGGCCCCGCCCATCGGGGTGCTCGCTGCGGGCCTCGTCGGGTGCGTCGTCGCCCGGGAAGAACGCGCCGTTCGCCCACTGCCCGTCGGCATCCTGCCTGGCCAGCAGCGCCGCCCCGAAGCCCTCGGTCGCCACCCGCGCGCGCGTCGCCTGCCACTGCTCGGGCGCGGCGCCGACCAGGTCGCGCTCGACCTGCCAGCGCAGCGCAGGGTCGGAGTCGAGCAGCCAGGGCAGAAGGTCGTCGGCCGACGTCGTCATGGCCAACAGGCTAGGCCCCCGCCGAGCGGCGGTGCTCCCACTCGTCGATGAGCCGCGGCATCCGCTCGGCGAGAAACCGGAAGAACGCCGCCATCTCGGCGGCTCGCTCCTGCGCCACCGCGTCATCGGAGGTCTCGTCGGCGATGCGATCCATGAGGTCGGCCGAGTGCTCGTAGAGCGCCGTGTTGCTCGTCATCGACCCGTAGAAGACCTCGGGCACGAGTTCGTAGCGATCGCGCCGGTCGCCGGGTACGGCCCGCCGACGGATGAAGTGCACCCGCTGCAGGTAGCGCACGGCGCCCGACACGGCCGCCGCCGAGACGCCCAGCCGGTCGGCGAGATCGGCGGCGGTGTAGCCCTCGCCGGGCGCTGCGACGAGCGCCATCATCACCCTCGCCGGCATCCGCGGCATCCCTGCCGCCGTCATCATCGCGGCCGCCTGTTCGGCCGGTTCGATCGCGCGGTGCTCGCCGCCGGCGCCGCTCATCCGTCGGCCGCCAGCTCGCGACGGCGCATGAGCGACAGCGTCGCGGTCGCGCCGACGGCGACCGCGAGCAGCAGCCACCAGAGTCCCTTGAGGTCGACACCGTCGGAAGTCATCGTCGGCGCGACGCCGATGGGGGCGAGGTTCACGAGCCAATCGGGGAAACCGAACAGCGGGCCGAAGAGCCCCAGGATCATGCCGACCATCACGAGCGTCCACCCGAGCGGAATCGTGAGGCGAGGCGCCAGCACGAACACGAGCGCCGTGATCACGAGGAACACGGATGCCGCGGCCACCTGCCCGCCGCCGGTGACCAGCACGTCGGTCATCAGCGACCAGTCCGGATCGTCCAGGCTCGCGATGCCGAGCAGGGCCCCGACCACGGCGGAGGCGACGACGATGACGATGCCGGCGAAGGCCACCACGACGTAGTCGGCGAGCCACCGCGCGCGGTCGACCGGTGCGGCCAGCACGATCTCGGCGGTGCCGTGCGTCTCTTCCTGCCTGGCACGGCAGATCACCTGCACGGCGCAGCACGCGGCGAGGATGCCGAGCATCGTGAAGAAGATCACCACCGCCCCCTCCTCGAGCGATCCGCCCGCCGACAGCGCCGTCAGGATCGCCTCCACCGACGGCAGACTGGCCGCGGTCTCCTGCAGCGGCGCGGAGAGGCTGGTCGCCAGCATCCCGGTCAGAAGACCCCCGATCGCCCAGCCGATCAGCGCGCCGGTGTTCAGGCGCCACACGAGAGCCATCGGCGACGCGAGCGCGGGCCGTGCGGCCGGTCGCCCTGAGCGCTCGGCCACGAAGCTCGAGCCGAGATCGCGCACCGACTGCAGGGCGAACGCCAGGCCCACGAGCGCCAGGCCGACGAGGGCGCACAGCACGACCGGCCACCCGGCATCGTCGGCGAACGGGCGGGACTGCTCGGCCCAGCCGAAGGGCGACAGCCACACGAGCCATGAGCTTTCCAGCCGCTGCAGGTCGCTCGTCGGGGTGCCGAGGGCACTGCCGATGCCGGCGATGAGGTAGGTCAGCAGCACGATCCACACCGACGCCGCGTTCGCGGCGCGCGGCGTGCGGAACAGCTGCCCCATCACGAGGCCCACTCCGAGAAAGGTGAGACCCGCGGCTCCCGTCGCGCACCCGGCGATCAGCGATCCTGTCACCGGCAGGCCGACGGCGAGGTAGGCGAGGGTCGTGAGCGCGGCGAGGATGGCGCCTGCGATCAGGCCGTGCGCGGCCGTCGCCGCGAGCGGCGTGAGGCGCCCGGCCGCGGTGGCCCCGACGAGCTCGGCGCGACCCGACTCCTCGTCTGCGCGGGTGTGCCGCACGGCGAGGAACGTGCTCATGAAGGCCGCCATCATCACGAGGAACGGCAGGATCAGGAACAGCATGAACGCGCCGTCGTCGGCGCCCGAGGGGAGCCCGCGGAAGAGCAGGATGACCCGGTTGGCCATCACCGTCGACAGCAGCGCCTCGCGGTCTGCTTCCGTGCCATACGACTGCGCGACGCCCACGTAGGAGAGATAGGCGAGGAGGGCGGTGCCGACCGCCCAGAGCGGCACCTGCATCCGGTCGCGGCGCAGGCGCTGCGCCAGCAGTGCGCCGAATCCGCTCATGATCGGCGCCGTTCTCGACGGGTGGCCGGCGGCGCGTCGGTCGTGCCGGCCTCACCGAGGTCGTCTCCGTAGTGCCGCAGGAAGAGCTCCTCGAGCGACGGCGGTTCGACCCGCAGACCCTGTACGTCGCGCGCGGCGAGCACGGGCAGAGCGGATGCGACGGCGTCGCTGTCGATCGTGAAGTGCGCGCGCCCCTCGGCGAACCCGCCGTCGTGCGCGCCGGGGATCCCGTCGACCGCGGCGGCGTCGGTCGCCTCGAACGAGACCTCGGTGCGGGTCAGGTGGCGCATGTCGGCCAGCGACCCCGACTCGACGACGCGGCCGGCGCGGATGATCGAGACGCGGTCGCAGAGCACCTCGACCTCGGAGAGGATGTGGCTCGACAGCAGCACCGTGGCCCCGGCATCCCGCACCCGCGTCAGCTCGCGACGGAACACCTGCTCCATGAGGGGGTCGAGGCCGCTCGTGGGCTCGTCGAGGATGTAGAGGTCGGCAGGCACGGCCAGCGCCGCGATCAGGGCGACCTTCTGGCGGTTGCCCTTGGAGTAGGCGCGGCCCTTCTTGCGCGGGTCGAACTGGAACGCCTCGAGCAGTCGCTGCCGCTCGTCGCGATAGGCCGGGTCGGCGGAGCGGGCTCCGCGCAGGCGTGCGAGCAGGTCGATCGCCTCGCCGCCGGAGAGGTTCGGCCAGATGCTCACATCGCCCGGCACGTGCGCGATGCGGCGGTGCAGGGCGACAGCGTCGACCCATGGGTCGCCTCCCAGCACCGAGACCTCGCCGCCGGTCTTGCGTGCGAGGCCCAGCAGGATGCGGATGGTCGTGGTCTTGCCGGCGCCGTTCGGCCCGAGAAAGCCGTGTACCTGGCCTTCGTCGACGGCGAGGTCGAGTCCGTCGAGAGCGTGGATGCGGCCGTAGTGCTTGGTGAGGCCGCGGGCGTCGATGACGGTGGTCATGAGCCGTACGATACGCTGACTTCACAATTTTGTGAATACTCCGAACGGCGAATGCGGAGTGTATACGCAAAACGGGGTGTTGGGCATCCGCCTGGCACCGATGCCCGCTTTGTGTATACACTGAGGCGTCCGAGGAGGTGACGCCGTGCGCGCAAGCGATCGTGCCTATCGGGTGCTCCTCGATGAGATCCAGACCGGGGCGCTCGCCCCCGGCACCGTGCTGGGTGAGGTCGAGCAGTCCACCCGACTGGGCGTGAGCCGCACGCCGCTGCGCGAGGCGCTGGGGCGCCTGGGCGCCGACGGCCTCGTCGCCCAGCAGTCCGCCCGCGTGACCGTGGTCACCGACATCGATGCCGACGACATCCGTGAGCTGTTCGAGCTGCGCCGCGCCCTCGAAGAGACGACCGCGCGACTGGCCGCCGCCCGGCAGCGCGACCGGACCCCTGCCACGGCCGACGTCTTCTCGGGATTCGCTGCGGAGTTCGCCGCGGTCGACCCCGTCGCCGATGCCGACGCCTACTACGGCGTCATCGCCCGCTTCGACGCCGCTCTCGACGCGGCCGTCGCCAACGACTACCTCACCGCGGCCCTGCGGACGGTGCGCACCCACCTCGTGCGGGTGCGCCGGCTCGCCCGCGACAATCCCGACCGTCTTTCGGCCTCCGTGGCCGAGCACCGGCTGATCGCCGCGGCGATCGCGGCCGGAGACACCGACCTGGCGGCCCACGCCACGCACGTGCACCTGCACAACGCGCTCACCAGCATCCTCGATTCTCTGGAGGCAGCATCATGACCATCACCCACCACCTGCGTGTGCACCGCAGCGACGAGAACCTGGCCCGCGAAGGCCAGCTCGCGTGGCATCTCGCCGAGATCGCCGCCGACCCGGTCGCCGTCGACGACGACGTCGTCGAGATGATCATCAACCGTGTCATCGACAACGCGTCGGTGGCCGCCGCATCCCTCACCCGCGCACCCGTCAGCGCCGCCCGCCAGCAGGCGCTCGACCACGCCGTGTCGGTGTCGGGATCGGGCGCCACGGTGTTCGGCTGCTCCCTCGACCGCAAGACGAGCCCGGAGTGGGCGGCGTGGGCCAACGGAGTCGCGGTGCGCGAACTCGACTACCACGACACGTTCCTCGCCGCCGAGTACTCGCACCCCGGCGACAACATCCCGCCGATCGTCGCGGTCGCCCAGCACGTCGGCGCCGACGGCGCGGCGCTCGTGCGCGGCATCGCCACCGGCTACGAGGTGCAGATCGACCTCGTGCGCGCCATCTCGCTGCACAAGCACAAGATCGACCATGTGGCACACCTGGGCCCCTCGGCGGCCGCCGGCATCGGGACCCTGCTCGGCCTCGACGTCGAGACGATCTACCAGGCGATCGGCCAGGCCCTGCACACGACGACGGCGACCCGCCAGTCGCGCAAGGGCGAGATCTCGACGTGGAAGGCGCACGCCCCGGCCTTCGCCGGCAAGATGGCCGTCGAGGCGGTCGACCGCGCGATGCGCGGCGAGACCAGCCCGTCGCCGATCTACGAGGGCGAAGACGGCGTGATCGCGTGGATGCTCGACGGCCCCGACGCGTCGTACGACGTGCCGCTGCCGGCCGCCGGCGAGCCCAAGCGCGCGATCCTCGACTCGTACACGAAGGAGCACTCGGCCGAGTATCAGGCGCAGGCGTGGATCGACCTGGCGCGCAAGCTCCACAACGAGGCCGCCTTCGACCCGGCCGATGTCGAGGCGATCGTGCTGCACACGAGCCACCACACGCACTACGTGATCGGCTCTGGGGCGAACGACCCGCAGAAGTACGACCCGACCGCCTCCCGCGAGACGCTCGACCACTCGATCCCGTACATCTTCGCGGTCGCTCTGCAGGACGGCGGCTGGCACCACGTCGACTCGTACCTGCCTGAGCGGGCGGGCCGTGAGGACACCGTCGCGCTGTGGCACAGGATCACGACGGCAGAAGACCCGGAGTGGACGCGCCGCTACCACTCCGAAGACCCGAACGAGAAGGCCTTCGGCGGTCGCGTCGAGATCCGCCTGACCGACGGCACCGTGATCGAAGACGAGATCGCCGTCGCCGATGCGCACCCGCTCGGCGCCCGCCCGTTCGCCCGCGAGGACTACGTGCGCAAGTTCCGCATCCTCGCTGAGCCGGTGCTCGAGCCCGAAGAGATCGAGCGCTTCCTCGAGCTCGCCCAGCGCCTGCCCGAGCTCAGCGCCGACGAGGTGCAGCAGCTCACGATCGTCGCGAAGCCCGGCCTGCTGCTCGGTGCCCCCGCGCCGAAGGGGCTCTTCTGATGTCGGGCCGTTTCGTCTCGCTGCGCTCGCTCAACGACCGGAAGGCGTCGGGCCGTTTCGTCTCCCGGAAGCACCCGGTCGTTGAGCGAGGGAGCGCAGCGACCGAGACGAAACGCTCGCAGCTCTCGACGACGGGGGCCCGCTGATGCTGTACTCCACCGTGCCGGCGCACTCCAAGCGCCGCGCGTTCCGCGAACGACTGGCGACGGGTGAGCTGCTGCGCTTTCCCGGGGCGTTCAATCCGCTGAGCGCCCGGCTCATCGAGCGCAAGGGGTTCGAGGGCGTCTACATCTCGGGTGCCGTGCTCTCGGCCGACCTCGGGCTCCCCGACATCGGCCTGACGACACTCACCGAAGTCGCCGGGCGCGGGCAGCAGATCGCGCGGATGACCGACCTCCCCGCCCTCATCGACGCCGACACCGGCTTCGGCGAGCCTATGAACGTCGCCCGCACGATCCAGACCCTCGAAGACGCCGGGATCGCCGGCGCTCACATCGAAGATCAGGTCAACCCCAAGCGCTGCGGTCACCTCGACGGCAAGGCGGTGGTCGACGAAGGCACGGCGCTGAAGCGCATCCGCGCCGCCGTCGATGCCCGCCGCGACGACAACTTCCTCATCATGGCGCGCACCGACATCCGCGCCGTGGAGGGGATGGATGCCGCCACCGACCGCGCCAAGGCGCTCGTCGACGCGGGGGCCGACGCGATCTTCGCCGAGGCGATGCGCACGCTCGAGGAGTTCGCCGCGATGCGGGCGGCGGTCGACGTGCCGATCCTCGCGAACATGACCGAGTTCGGAAAGAGCGACCTCTTCTCGGTCGACCAGCTGCGCGACGTCGGGGTCAACATCGTGATCTGGCCCGTGTCGCTGCTGCGGATCGCGATGGGCGCAGCATCCCGCGCACTCGATACGCTCACCGACGAGGGGCACCTCACCTCCAAGCTCGGCGAGATGCAGCACCGCGCCGACCTCTACGACCTGATCGACTACGAGGACTACAACCACTTCGACACGAGCGTCTTCAACTTCCAGATCGAGCGCTAGGAGCACCGCATGACCGACATCAAGAAGGGCCTCGCGGGAGTCGTCGTCGACTACACCGCGGTCAGCAAGGTCAACCCCGAGACCAACTCGCTGCTGTACCGGGGCTACCCCGTGCAGGAGCTGGCGGCCACGCAGCCCGCCGACGCCGTCGCGTACCTGCTGTGGAACGGCGAGCTGCCGACCGCCGAGCAGCTCGAGGCGCAGCGTGAGGACGGCAGGCCGTGGCGGGCGCTGGCGCCCGAGGTCAAGGCCGCCATCGATGCGCTGCCGCTGGACTCGCACCCGATGGACGAGGTGCGCACCGCCGTCAGCGTCATCGGGGCGCTCGACCTCGCCGGCATCGAGAACGTGCTGGATGCCGTCGGCACCGTCGAGCAGAACCGCGAGCGCAGCCTGCACCTCTACGCCGCCCTCCCCGCCATCGTCGCCTACGGGCAGCGCCGCAGGCACGGGCTCGAGCCGATCGAGTGGCGCGAAGACCTCGACTACGCGGCGAACTTCCTGTGGATGACCTTCGGTGAAGAGCCCGACCCCCTCGTCGTCGACGCGTTCAACCGGTCGCTCGTGCTCTATGCCGAGCACTCGTTCAACGCCTCGACTTTCACGGCGCGCGTGATCACGTCGACCCTCAGCGACCTCTACTCGGCCGTCGTCGGGGCGATCGGCGCGCTCAAGGGGCCGCTGCACGGCGGGGCGAACGAGGCCGTCATGCACATCTTCGACGAGATCGGCGAGGCGTCGAACGTCGTGCCGTGGCTCGACGAGGCACTCGCCTCGAAGCGCAAGATCATGGGCTTCGGGCACCGCGTCTACAAGCGCGGCGACTCGCGGGTTCCCACGATGCAGGCCGCGTTCTATTCGCTCGTCGAGCACTACGACCGCGCAGACATCCGCGAGCTCTACGACACCCTCGAGGGCGAGTTCGTGGGGCGCAAGGGCATCTACCCGAACCTCGATTACCCCTCTGGGCCCGCCTACAACCTCATGGGCTTCGACACGCTCACCTTCACGCCGCTGTTCGTCGCGGCGCGCGTGGTCGGGTGGACGGCGCACATCATGGAGCAGATGGCCGCCAACGCACTCATCCGCCCGCTGTCGGAGTACAACGGCCCCGACGAGCGCCACATCGAGGGCTATGTCGCCGACACCGCGACACTCGAGGCGCTCGAGCGGCCGGAAGAGGCCGCGAGCTGATGGCCGAGTACGAGACGATCCTCGTCGAGCAGCGCGGCCGCGTCGGCTGGATCACCCTCAACCGTCCGCAGGCGCTGAATGCGCTGAACTCGCAGCTGGCCTCCGAGCTGGCGGCGGCAGCATCCGCCTTCGACGACGACGAGGGTGTCGGCGCGATCGTGCTCACCGGCAGCGAGCGGGCGTTCGCGGCGGGCGCCGACATCAAGGAGATGGCCGACAAGTCGGCGCACGAGATGTCGATGCAGAATCCGTTCGCGGGCCTCGAGACCTTCTCGCGGCTGCGCACTCCCGTCGTCGCGGCGGTCGCCGGCTATGCCCTCGGCGGCGGGTGCGAGCTCGCGATGATGTGCGACGTGATCCTCGCCGCCGACACCGCCGTGTTCGGCCAGCCCGAGATCAACCTCGGGGTCATCCCCGGGCTCGGCGGAACGCAGCGGCTGCCGCGGGCGATCGGCGTCTACAAGGCCGCCGAGCTCGTGCTCACGGGGCGCACCATGGATGCCGCCGAAGCCGAGCGCGCGGGCCTCGTCTCGCGCGTGGTGCCGGCCGCCGAGCTGCTGGACGAGGCGGGACGGGTCGCCGAGGTGATCGCGTCGAAGTCGCTGCCGGTGGTGTATGCCGCCAAAGACGCCCTGCGCGCCGCGCAGCAGACGACGCTGGCCGAAGGGCTGCGGCTCGAGTCGCGCGTCTTCGCCTCGCTGTTCGCCCTCGACGACCAGAAGGAGGGCATGGCCGCCTTCCGCGAGAAGCGGGCCCCCGAGTTCCGCCACCGCTGAGCGCGCCGCGCGCGGGCCGCGCACGCGGCGATCTCCACGGACCCGGGGTCGCCGCATCCGATCATTCGGTCGTCACATATGGCGACCTCGAATGACAGTTCGGTCGCCGTTTACGACGACTGAACGGAGGGGGTGGATGCTGCGCGGGCTTCGGTCGTCACGTATGGCGACCTTGAGGGGCTTCGGGTCGCCGTTTGTGACGACTGAACGGGGCGGGTGCCGGCCGCGCGGTCAGAGGGCGAGGTCCCCGGAGCGCTCGAGCACGAAGAAGTACGACCCGGGGGCGGCGGTGCCGCGGCCGGTCATGACCCCCAGCACCGCGTCGGGCCCGATCCGGGTGAAGCAGTCGACGATCGGCTGCCCGTCGTAGAGCATCGCGGCCGTGGTGATGCCGTCGTGCACGACGGTGCGCAGGCTCGCGCCGCCGCGGGCGGTCTCGACGTCGGCGAAGGGCGCGTCGTTCTCGTCGAGGCCCACGATCGGGGCGACGTCGTCGTCGCCGCGGAAGAGCTTGCCGATCCAGCGGTGCCGCACCAGCAGGCGGTGCGCGGGGTGGGAGGCCGTCAGGCCGGTGCCGCGCCAGAAGCCGCGCAGCTCGGCCGGCGACACCGGCGGCAGGGAGCGCCACAGGGCGGGCAGGTCGTCGGCAGGTACGGCGCCGCTGCGCAGCAGGGCTGTCAGTTCGGCGGGTGCTTCCCCCAGCGCGTCCCCGGCGGGCACCCGCGCCGCATCCGCCCCGAGCGCGGCCGCCGCATCCGACGTGCGTGCGGCGCTCGCGCTGTACGCCCCCGCTCCGGCCGCTGCGGGCTCGACCATGACGACGGCCTTGACCACCTCGCCGCTGCGCGCGTCAGCGATGGCGGCGTCGAGGTCGTCGAACGAGTACCGCCGGATCAGCCGCTCCACCGGCAGCCGCCCGGCGTGCCACAGCGCGACCAGGCGCGCGATGTCGCGGGGCACGTCGGCGTCGCCCTCGATGACGCCGCGCAGGCCCCGCCCCCACAGCAGTCGCGACTGCGACACGAGCACGGGGTTCTCGCCGGGCTTGAGCGCGATCGTCGCGCACACGCCGCCCTGCGCGAGCGATTCGAGTGCCGCGTCGACCGTGCCCTGCGTGCCGACGGTGTCGAGGGCGTGGGTCGGGCGCACCGAGCCCCACGCGGCACCGAGGTCGGCGGGCGCGACCGCCCGCGTCGCGCCGACCTCCAGGGCGAGCGCGCGTCGTTCGGCGACGCTCTCGCACACGACGATCTCACCGACTCCGCGGTGGGCGGCGGCCATGACGGCGGCGAGCCCGGTCGTGCCCGCCCCGATCACGAGCAGCACGTCGCCGGGCCCCGGTGCGAGCACGTTGAACACGGTGCCCGCGCCGGTGAGGATGCCGCAGCCGAGCGTCGCGGCGACCTCCCACGGCACGTCGGGCGCGATCACGGCGGCGCTGCGCTCGCGCACGATCACCCTGGTCGCCCACGACGACTGCGCCATCCACGCGGTGCGCACCGGCTCGCCGGTCGCATCCACCGCCAGGTCGTCGAGGCGGCCTCGGTAGTTCAGTGCCGCGAAGCGCGCGCACGAGGCCGGATGGCCTCCGCGGCACGCGTCGCAGAAGCCGCACGAATCGAAGCCCAGCACGACATGGTCGCCGGGGCGGATGCGGTCGACCCCTGTTCCGATCGCCTCGACGACCCCGGCGCCCTCGTGGCCGAACACGGCCGGGAACACGTCGCCTGCGCCCCCGTCGATCGCGAACAGGTCGGTCGGGCACACGCCGCTCGCGGCGATCCGCACGAGGATCTCGCCCTCGCCGGGCTCGCGCAGCCGCACCGCCGTGAGCGCGGCGGATCCGCCGCGCTCACGGACGAGGGCGGCCACAGCATCCGTCATCGCATCACACCGCAGACGGCTCGCGGTCGGCCGCGCGCAGCGCGACCTTGTTGACCTTGCCCGCCGCGTTGCGGGGGAGGGCCGGCACGATCACGAGCGCCTTGGGCTGCTTGAAGCGGGCGAGCTTGTCGCTGAGCCACTCCTGCAGCTCCTCGATCGTGAGCTCCTGCTCGGGCTGGAGCGCGATCGCGGCGACCGGCACCTCGCCCCAGCGCTCGTCGTCACGGCCGTAGATGGCCGCTTCGAGCACCTTGGGGTGGCCGAACAGCACGTTCTCGACCTCGGCGCAGTAGACGTTCTCGCCGCCGGTGATGATCATGTCTTTCTTGCGGTCGACGACGTAGACGAAGCCCTCCTCGTCCTGTCGCACGAGGTCGCCGGAGTGGAACCAGCCGCCCTCGAAGGCCTCGGCCGTCTCGGCGGGCTTGCGCCAGTAGCCCTGCATGAGGTTGGGGCCGCGGTAGAGGATCTCGCCGACCTCGCCGGGCGCGACATCGCTGCCGGCGGCGTCGACGACGCGGTACTGGATGGTCGGGATGGGCCGGCCGACCGACCCGATCTTGCGGAGCGAATCCTCGCCTCGGAGCGCGCACGTGATGGGCGAGAGCTCGGTCTGCCCGAAGACGGCGACGTTCAGGGCGTTCGGGAAGGCGTCGGCCATCGCGTGCAGCACCGTCGTCGAGGCGGGGGCCGCGCCCCAGCTGATGATGCGAAGGTGCAGATCGCGCTCGTGGATGCCGGGGACGGCGCAGATCGCCTGCCACTGCTGCGGCACGTTGAACACGACCGTCGCCTTCTCGGCCTCGTAGGCGTCGAGCAGAGCCACCGGGTCGAAGGCGCCGAGCGGGTGGATCACCGTCGGGATGCCGATGATGAAGTTCGGGGCGATCGACCCGAGACCGGCGATGTGGAAGAGCGGCGCCGTCATGAACGAGATGTCGTTCTCGGTGAACACCTCGTTGACGCGGATGCAGGTGATCGCCTGGCTGAACAGGTTGATGTGGTCGAGCATCGCGCCCTTGGGGCGCCCCGTCGTGCCGGAGGTGTACATGATGAGGCAAGTGGTGTCTTCCGGCACGTCGGGGGCCTCGAAGTCGCCGACGGGCTCGGCGAGCAGATCGGTGAAGCTCTCCTGGCCCTCGCCCGCGGCCCCGAACACGATGACGCGCGTGAGGCGGTCGGTGAGCTGGCCGACGGCCCCGACCAGCGGCGCCAGCTGCGCGTCGACGAGGATGATGTCGGCATCCGCGTCGTCGACGATGTAGGCGATCTCGGGCGGGGTGAGTCGCATGTTGATGGGCACGGCGATCGCTCCCAGGCGGTTGATGCCGAAGACGGCCTCGACGACGCCGGGGTGGTTGAGGGTGAGCAGCAGCACGCGGTCGCCGAAGCCGACGCCCCGGCGCTGCAGGGACGCGGCGAACGCATCCATGTGGTCGGCCGCCTGCCGCCACGTCGTCACGACGCCCTGGAACTTGAACGCCGTGGCGTCGGGCTTCATCTCGGCGTGCGTCGTCACCTGGTTCATCCAGTGGTTGCGACGCAGGGATGCGGGGATCAGGGTCTGCTCTGACATGACTCACCTTCGGGACTGTCGTCGCCCGCGCCTCATCGCGCGGGCCGCTGCTGGTGTCGAGTATGTCACCGGAGGAGCGGGTTTGTCACGCGTTTTGTTAACCATGATTCACGTATTTCGAGTGGGCCGAAGTGAACACGGAATCCCTCCGGCCGTCCCCGGTCGCACTAAAGTGTGACCCATGTCGACGACGGCTCCCGAGCGCACCCGGCCGCGCGACCGCAAGCAGCGGATCGAGGATGCCGCGGCCCTCGCCTTCGCCGAGCACGGGTATCACGGCGTGGGCATGAGCGACGTCGCCGCGGCCGTCGGCATCTCGGCGCCGGCGCTGTATCGGCACTTCCCGAACAAGTACGCCCTGTTCGTGCGCACCGCCCTCGCCCTCGCGCATCGACTCATCGAAGACACCGACGCCGCCGCGGCGCTGCCGCTGGACTCGCCGGGCGAGGCCCGTGCGGCCATCGACGCTCTGCTCGACGCCGTGATCTCGACGACGATCCAGCTGCGCGCCACCGGCGGCATCTATCGCTGGGAGGGTCGCTACCTCGAGCGCGACGACCGCGATCGGCTGACGGCAGAGTTCACGCGGCTGCGAGGTCGGTTCGAGGTCGCGCACCGCGTGCTGCGGCCGGAGGTCGACGAGACCGACCGGCGGCAGCTCGTGCTAGCGGCGCTGAGCGCCGTGGCCAGCATCACGGCGCACCACACGGTGGTCGCCGCCAAGTCGCTGCGGATGCTGCTTCGCGGCGCCGCGTGGCGGGTGCTCGAGGCCGATCTCCCGGCGGCGTCGTCGGCTGGGGGCGTTTCGTCTCGCTTCGCTCGCAGGGCGCCCGGGGAGGTCGAGGACGTTTCGTCTCGCTTCGCTCGCTCAACGCCCGGAGAGGTTTCCGCCCCCGTTCGCGAGGCGCCCGATGAACCGGTTCCGGGCGCCCCGCGAGGAGCGCAGCGACGAGACGAAACGCAGCAATCCCACTCCGACGAATCGCCCCTGCCCTCCACCCCCCGCCGCGAGCAGCTGGTCGAGAGCGCGATCCGCCTGTTCGCCGCGCGCGGCTACAACGAGGTGACGATCGAAGACCTCGCGACTCAGGTCGGGCTCACCCCGTCGGGCATCTACCGGCACTTCGAGGGCAAGTCGGCCCTGCTGCTGGCGGCCTGCGACCGGGCGGCGGTCGAGCTCGAACGCGCGGTGCTGCGCGAGCGCGAGGCGGCAGCATCCGCCGACGACGCCCTGGCGCGCCTCTGCCGCGCCTACGTCGACCACACCTTCGCGCACCTCGGCCTCATGCGCGTGTACTTCTCCGAGATCGGCAACCTCGCCCCCGACGAGCAGCGGCGCCTGCGCGCGCTGCAGCGCGCGCACATCGCCGACTGGGTGGCGCTGCTGCAGGCCGTCCGGCCTGAACTCAGCGGCCGAGAGGCCGCCGTGCTCGTGCATGCGGGGCTGGGCGTCGTCGCCGACCAGGCTCCGCTGCTCGAGCACCGCGACGCGTCGGCCGCCGTGCGCCTCACCCACCTCGTCGAGGTCGTGCTCGGCGTCGCGTGATCGGCGCTCAGCGGCCCTTGCCGTGCAGCATCGGAATCATGCGGTCGACCAGGTGCATGTCGCGGTCGCTGCGCTCGAGCGTGAGCAGATTGAGGGCTCCTTTGCGGGTCTGCCGGGCGATCGACTTGGGCACGCTGAACTCGCGCAGCCCGTCGGCGCCGTGGATGCGGCCGAAGCCCGATCCCTTGCGTCCGCCGAAGGGCAGAGCGCCGATCGCCGCGAACCCGAGCACCGAGTTGATCGTCACGACGCCGGCGACCAGCTGCGCGGCGACCTTCTCGCCCTTGCGCGCGTCTTTCGTGAAGACGGCGGCGCCGAGGCCGTAGGCGGTCGCGTTGGCCCGGGCGACGGCCTCGTCGAGACCCGCGACGGTGTTGATGACGACGGTGGGCCCGAAGGTCTCGAGCTGCACGGCGTCGGAGTCCTCCGGTACGTCGACCAGTACGACCGGGCCGATGCGGCGGCCGGCGACCGACTCCTCGCCGCCGAAGGCGGCCTTCCCGCCGCGGGCGAGGGCGTCATGCACGTGTGCCGCGACGACGCCGGGCTGGGTGCCGAGGGTCATCGGGCCGTAGGTCGCGGTGTCGCCGTCGACCTCGATGCGCTTCGCGCGCTCGACGACCTTGGCCACGAGCGGGTCCCGCACGGGCTTCTCGACGTAGACCCGCTCGACGCCGACGCACGTCTGCCCCGCGTTGCCGAAGGCGCCGAACGCGATGAAGTCGGCCGCGGCGTCGAGGTCGGCATCCGCCGCGACGATGAGTGCGTCCTTGCCGCCGCACTCCGCCACGAGGGGAGTGAGGTTCTCGGCGCAGGCGGCCATGACCTTCTTGGCGCTCGCCGTCGAACCGGTGAAGGCGACCTTGTCGACCCCCGCGCGCACCAGGGCGTCGCCGGTCGTGCGGTCGCCGGTGACCACCTGGAAGACGGGCTTCGACGAGACGGTGCGCCACTTCGCCGCGAGCCACTCGGCGGTGCCGGGGGTCAGCTCGCTCGGCTTGAAGACGATGGCGTTGCCGGCGGCGAGGGCGTACGAGATCGACCCCATCGGCGTGTAGAACGGGTAGTTCCACGGTCCGATGACCCCGACCACGCCGTAGGGCTCGTAGCCGAGGCTGCCGTGCTGGTTGTAGTTGGCCAGCCCCGCCTTCACCTTGCGGCGCTTGAGCACGTGCTCGGCGTTCTTGGCCGCCCAGTCGAGGTGGCCGAGGGTGAGCATGACCTCCAGCAGTGCGTCGCCGGCGGGCTTGCCCGTCTCGCGGGCGATGACGTCGGCCAGGCCGTGCGCGTCGCGGGCGATGGCGCCCTTGAATGACAGCAGCAGCTTCTTCCGCCCGTCGAAGCCCTGGGCCGCCCACCAGCGGGCGGCCTCGCGGCCGGCGGTCACCGCCGCGGCCACGGCGGCGGCATCCGCCACCGGATAGGTCGCGATGACCGTGCCGTCTTTCGGGTCGGTGGTGGTGAGCGTCGTCGCGGCGGCGCCGTCTGCGAGCAGGGACATGTCGGGTCCTCTCGTCGTTGAGCAGGAAGTGAACAGCGATTCACAGTATCGCCGGTGCCGACGGCGCGCACAAGGCTTGCGCGGAAGTTTTTCGAATCCCCGTTAGAATGAGGCCCGCGGGGCGAATCGCTTCACCCCCACCCCGCAAGTTGGCAGTTGTGGTCGCTCGCGTGCGGGTCGAACCGGCAGAAGGTGCCAAGTTGCGGGCGGGGAGCGGCGGTCGGAACGGGAGGCGCGGGTGAGCGAAGGACAGGACGGCGCGACGGCGAAGTCGCAGCGCACCCGTCAGCGCATCCTGGATGCCGCAGCCCAGGTGCTCAGTCGCAAGGGCTACGCCGGCACGCGCCTCACCGACGTCGCCGAGGCCGCCGGAGTGCAGGCGCCGGCGATCTACTACTACTTCGGCTCGCGCGACGACCTCGTCGAAGAGGTGATGTGGGCGGGGGCCCACCGCGTGCGCGTGCACGTCGAGGAGGTGATCGCGGCCGCCGCCCCGTCGGCGACGCCGATGGACCGCATCCTCGCTGCCGTCGACGCCCACCTGCGCTACGAGCTGCAGATCTCGGACTACACGACCGCCTCGGTGCGCAACGCGGGGCAGGTGCCCGAGCACCTGCGCGTGCGGCCCGCCGCCGAGGAGGCGGCCTACAGCCGCATCTGGCGCGACCTCTTCCACGCCGCGCAGGATGCCGGCGAGCTGCGGCCCGAGATCGACCTCAACATCTTCCGCCTGCTGCTGCTGGGCTCGATGAACTGGGCCGTGGAGTGGTGGAACCCCCGCACCCGCACCCTCGACGAACTCGTGCGGGCGACGCAGGACATGGTGCGCTTCGGTGCCGGCGCCTGACCCGCTTCTCCATCCCGCGACTTGGCACCTTCTGTCGCTCCAGCTCGGGGCGCAGCGGCAACAGATGCCAAGTCGCGGGGTGGTTCAGGCGAACTGGGCGAGCCGGGCGGCGAGCACCTCGCGGGCCTGGGCGACCGTGCGGCGCACGACCTCGCCCGCGTGCGGGATGTCGCGGATCAGCCCCTGCACCTGACCGACCGTCCAGATGCCGGCCTCGATGTCGCCGTCTTCGAACACCGTGCGCCCTCGGGCGCCGGCGACGAGCGGCTGCACGTCGGGGAACTGGCCGCCGGCCGCGAGGATCTGCACGACCTCGTCAGACACCGAATTCTTCGCGACCCGCGCCGTGTTGCGGAGGGACCGGAAGATCAGGTTCGTGTCGAGCTCGGATGCTGCCACGATGCGCTCCTTGACCGCCTGCGCGATCGGCGACTCGATCGTGCACATGAACCGCGAGCCCATGTTCACGCCGTCGGCCCCGAGGGCCAGGGCGGCAGCGAGGCCCCGCCCGTCGGCGAATCCGCCGGAGGCGATGAACGGGATGCTGAGCGCATCGGCCGCCGCCGGGATCAGCACGAGCCCCGGCACGTCGTCTTCGCCGGGGTGCCCCGCGCACTCGAAGCCGTCGATCGAGACGGCCGTCACGCCGACGCGCTCTGCCTTCAGGGCATGCCGCACCGACGTGCACTTGTGGATGACCCGCACCCCGTGCTCGCGGAAGAGCTCCATGTGCGGCTCGGGGTTGGCGCCTGCGGTCTCGACGATCGTGATGCCCGAGTCGATGATCGCTCGCCGGTACTCGTCGTAGGGCGGCGGCGTGATCGACGGCAGGATCGTGAGGTTGACGCCGAACGGCTTGTCGGTGAGGGTGCGGGCGCGCTCGATCTCTTTCACGAGGTCGGCGGGGGTGGGCTGGGTGAGCGCGGTGATCATGCCGAGGCCGCCGGCCTCGCTCACGGCCGCAGCCAGCTCGGCGCGACCGACCCACATCATGCCGCCCTGCACGACGGGGTGCTCGATGCCGAGCGCCTCGGTGAACCGGGTGCGGATGCGGGTGGGTTGCGACGTTTCGTCTCGTCGCTGCGCTCCTCGCGGGGCGCCCGGAGCTTCTTGTTCGGGCGTTGAGCGAGCGGAGCGAGACGAAACGCGCTCAGCCGACTCACTCATAGGTCTCACCGGCCTCGGCCTTGGCCACGAGCGACGCCGGCGGCTCGAAGCGCTCGCCATAGGTCGCCGCGAGCTCGCGCGCCCGCTCGACGAACCCGGGCAGGCCGCCGGAGTACTGATTGACGTACTGCAGCACGCCCCCGGTCCACGCCGGGAACCCGATGCCGTAGATCGAGCCGATGTTGGCATCGGCGACTGAGGTCAGCACGCCCGCGTCGAGGCACGCGATGGCATCCAGAGCCTCGGCGAACAGCATCCGCTCCTGCAGATCCTTCAGCGGCAGCGTCGTGCGACCAGACCCGTACTTCTCGCGCAGCCCCGGCCAGATGCCGGCCCGCCGGCCGTCGACGTAGTCGTAGAACCCCGCGCCGGCCTTGCGGCCTGGGCGCTCGGCGTCGACGACCATCCAGTCCATGACCGCCTCCGACGGATGCTCGACCCACGCCCTGCCGGCTGCCTCCTCGGCCGCGCGCGTCTCGAGGCGGATCTTGCGCGACAGCGAGATCGTGAGCTCGTCGAGCAGCTGCAGCGCACCCGCGGGATAGCCCGCCTGCAGCGCCGCCTGCTCGACCGAGGCCGGCTCGACGCCCTCGCCGACGGCGGCGACCGCCTCGGCGATGAACTGGCCGATCACCCGCGACGTGAAGAAGCCGCGCGAGTCGTTGACGACGATCGGGGTCTTGCGGATCTGCAGCACGTAGTCGAACGTCTTCGCGAGCACCTCGTCGCTCGTGTTGCGCCCCCGCACGATCTCGACGAGCGGCATCTTGTCGACGGGCGAGAAGAAGTGGATGCCGATGAAGTCGTCGCGGCGCTTCACGCCTTCGCTGAGCTCCGTGATCGGCAGGGTCGACGTGTTCGAGCCGAGCACGGCGTCGGGGGCGACGATGTCTTCGATCTCCTGGAAGACGCCCTGCTTGACCGGCACCGACTCGAAGACGGCCTCGATGACGAAGTCGACGCCGGCGAAGTCGGCGGCATCGCCGGTGGGGCGGATGCGGCCCAGCAGCGCATCCGACCGGTCCTGTGTCGTCTTGCCCCGCGCCAGGGCCTTGGCCTCGAGACCCCTGGCGTAGTCCTTGCCCTTCTCGGCGGCCTCGGCCGAGACGTCCTTGAGCACGACGTCGATGCCGGCTTTGGCCGAGACGTAGGCGATCGCAGCCCCCATCATGCCGGCTCCGATCACGCCGACCTTCGTGGCCTGGAACCGGGGGAAGCCCTGCGGGCGCGACGCCCCCGAGTTGATCTGCTGCAGGTCGAAGAAGAACGCCTTGATCATGTTCTTGGCGACCTGGCCGTGCGTGAGCTGCACGAGATAGCGGGTCTCGATCGTCGAGGCCGTGTCGAAGTCGACGTAGGCGCCCTCGACGGCGGCGGCCATGGCGGCGCGCGGCGCCGGCATGGGCGCGCCCTTGAGCTGCTTGCGCAGCAGGGCAGGCATCGCCGGCAGCATCGAGGCGACGCCGGGGGAGGTGGGGGCGCCGCCGGGCAGGCGGAAGCCCTTCTCGTCCCAGGGCTTGACCGGCGCGGGGTTCGCCGCGATCCAGGCCTTCGCGCGGTCGACGAGCTCGGCACCCGGCACGACCTCGTCGATGATCCCGACCGCGAGCGCGTCGTCGGCGCGGAAGCGGGTGGCCGGCAGGATCACGTCCTGCAGGGCGCGCTGGAGTCCCAGCATCCGCACGGTCCTCGTCACGCCGCCGCCGCCGGGGAGGAGGCCGAGCGAGACCTCGGGCAGGCCGAACTGGGCGCCGCGCGCGTCGGAGGCGGCGATGCGGTGGTGGCATGCGAGGGCGACCTCGAGGCCGCCGCCGAGCGCCGTGCCGTTCATCGTCGCGACGACGGGCGTGCCGAGCGTCTCGATGCGGCGCAGCAGCGCCTTGACGTGCTCGATGTGCGCCGTCTCCTCCGCCGACTTCGCGGGGTCGGCCGCGCGCAGCAGGTTGAGGTCGCCGCCGGCGAACCAGCTCTTCTTCGCCGAGGCCAGGATGACCCCCGCGATCCCGTCGCGCTCGGCCTCGAGGCGCTCGACGGTCGCCTCGAGCGCCTGCACGAAGTGCGGGTTCATCGTGTTGACCGCGCTGCCCGGATCGTCCATCGTCACGGTCACGATGCCGTCGGCATCCTGCTCCCACGCGTACCCGTCGTAGCTGATGGATGCTGCGGCCACTGTCGTCTCCTCGTTCATGTCTCTCACACCCGCTCGATCACTGTCGCGATGCCCATGCCCGCGCCCACGCACAGGGTCGCGAGGCCCCGCTTGAGGTCGCGGCGCTCGAGTTCGTCGAGCAGGGTGCCCAGGATCATGGCGCCGGTGGCGCCCAGGGGGTGCCCCATCGCGATGGCGCCGCCGTTGACGTTGACCTTGTCGTCGGGGATGCCGAGGTCCTTCTGCCACTTCATGACGACGGCCGCGAACGCCTCGTTGAGTTCGAACAGGTCGATGTCGTCGGTCGTCAGCCCCGCGCGCTCGAGCGCCTTGCGGGTGGCGGGGGTGGGGCCGGTCAGCATGATGGTCGGCTCGGAGCCGGTGACCGCCGTCGCCACGATGCGGGCGCGGGGCGTGAGGCCGAGGCGCTCGCCGGCCTCCTTCGACCCGACGACCACGAGGGCCGCGCCGTCGACGATGCCCGACGAGTTGCCCGGGCCGTGCACGTGGTCGACCTTCTCGACCCAGTGGTACTTCTGCAGCGCGACGGCGTCGAAGCCGGCCTGGTCGCCGATGCCGGCGAAGCTGGCCGGCAGCGCGCCCAGGCTCTCGACGGTCGAGCCAGGGCGACGGTGCTCGTCGGCGTCGAGCACGAGGACGCCGTTGATGTCGCGCACCGGAACGATCGAGCGGGCGAACCTGCCCTCCTGCCACGCCGTCTCGGCGCGCTCCTGCGATCGGGCGGCGAACGCGTCGACGTCTTCGCGCGAGAAGCCCTCGAGCGTGGCGATGAGGTCGGCGCCGATGCCCTGCGGCACGAAGTAGTTGTCGTAGCCGGTGGTCGGGTCCTGCGCGTAGGCGCCGCCGTCCGAGCCGATCGGCACGCGCGACATCGACTCGACGCCGCCGGCGAGCACGAGGTCTTCGTAGCCCGACGCGACCTTCTGGGCCGCGAGGTTCACGGCCTCCAGGCCCGACGCGCAGAACCGGTTGACCTGCACGCCGGCGACGGTCTCGGGCAGGCCGGCCACGAGCGCCGCCGTGCGCGCGATGTCGCCGCCCTGCTCGCCGACCGGCGACACGACGCCCAGCACGATGTCGTCGATCTGCTCGGCGTCGAGCCCGGGGTTGCGCTCGAGCAGGGCGTCGATGAGGCCGACCACGAGGTCGACGGGCTTGGTCGCGTGCAGCGATCCGCCCCGGTTCTTGCCGCGCGGGGTGCGCACGGCGTCGTAGATGTACGCGTTCGTCATGGGTGTCTCCCTGCTCACAGGCCGAGGTCGCGGCCGACGATCTCTTTCATGATCTCTGTCGTGCCGCCGTAGATGGTGGTGATGCGCGCATCCTGGTAGTCCTGCGCGATGCGGTATTCGAGCATGTAGCCGTAGCCGCCATGCAGCTGCAGGCACCGGTTGACGGTGGTCACGAGCTGCTCGGTCGTCCAGAACTTGGCGGCTGCGGCATCCGTCGCGCTCAACGCGCCCGCGCAGTGCTGGCGGATCGCGGCGTCGATGTAGGCGCGGCTGACGGCCGCGGCCGTCGACATCTCGGCCAGCTCGAACCGGGTGTTCTGGAACGATCCGATGGGCTTGCCGAACGCGGTGCGCTCGGTCACGTAGCCGAGGGTGCGCTCGATGACGCCTTCGGCCGAGGCGACGGCGGCGGCCGCGATCGAGAGGCGCTCCTGCGGCAGGTTGCGCATGAGTCCGAGAAAGCCCGAGCCCTCGTCGCCGAGCAGGTTCGCCGCGGGTACCCGCACGTCGGCGAAGACGAGTTCGCTCGTGTCCTGCGCGTGCAGGCCGATCTTGTCGAGGTTGCGCCCGCGGGTGAACCCCGGCATGCCGTCTTCGACGACCAGCAGGCTGAGGCCGCGGTGCGGGTCGGCGCTCGTGCGCACCGCCACGACGACGAGGTCGGCGTTCTGGCCGTTGGAGATGAAGATCTTCGAGCCGTTGACGACGTAGTCGTCGCCGTCGCGCACCGCCGAGGTGCGGATGCCGGCCAGGTCGCTGCCGGTGCCGGGCTCGGTCATGGCGACCGCGACGATCTTCTCGCCGGCGGCGATGCCGGGCAGCCAGCGCTGCTTCTGCTCGTCGCTGGTCAGCTCGGTGAAGTAGGGGATCACGATGTCGTTCGACAGCGCGATGCCGGCCATGCCGCTCGAGACCGGGTGGCGGGCGAGCTCTTCGCCCATGATCGCGTTGAAGCGGAAGTCGTCGGCGCCGCCGCCGCCGTACTCCTCGGGGATGCCGAAGCCGAGGATGCCCGCCTCCGCGGCGGCCGTGAACAGCTCGCGGTCGACCTTGCCCGCCGCGTCCCACCGCTCGACGTTCGCGCGGGCGTGCTTGTCGACGAAGTCGCGCACGATCTCGCGGAACTGCTCGTGCTCCTCGTCGTACAGGTCTCGGGTCAGCGCCATCGCCGGCATCCCTTCCGCGCCGCGTCGATGCGGCATCCGTTTTTATTATGCATTCAAAAGCGCAGGATGCAAGTGGGCTTCGGTTCTCTGTATGTGTGGCGCTTGCGCGCGGCGCCGAGTTTAATCAAGATGAGAAAATCCGTGGATCGAAGGAGATGCCATGACCGAGGCGGAGTTCGCCGGAAAGGTCGCCGTCGTCACCGGCGCGAGCCGGGGCATCGGGCTGGCGATCGCACAGCGCCTCGCCGCAGGCGGTGCGTCGGTGTGCCTCACGGCCCGTCGCGCCGAGGCGCTCGCCGAGGCGGTCTCGGCGCTGCCCGAGGGGCGCGCGATCGGCGTCGCCGGTGGGGCGGACGACCCCGCCCATCGCGAAGAGGTGTTCGCCGAGGTCGACCGCGCGTTCGGCCGCCTCGACATCCTCGTCAACAACGCCGGCATCAACCCCGTCTACGGGCCGCTCGCGGAGCTCGACCTCGAGGCCGCGAGAAAGATCCTCGAGGTCAACGTCGTCGGCACCCTCGCCTGGACGCAGGGCGCACTGCGCAACGGCCTCGGCGCTCACGGCGCCGGCGCCGTGGTCAACCTGTCGTCGGTCACCGGCGACATGCCGTCGGCCGGCATCGGCTGGTACGGCGTGAGCAAGGCGGCCGTCAGCCACCTCACCCGCACCCTGTCGGTCGAACTCGCCCCCTCGGTGCGCGTCAACGCCGTCGCCCCCGCGGTCGTCAAGACCCGCTTCGCCCGCGCGCTCTACGAGGGGCGGGAAGACGACGTGGCGGCGGAGTATCCGCTCGGCCGGCTCGGGGTGCCCGAAGACGTCGCCGAGACGGTCGCGTTCCTGTGCTCGGAGCGGTCGTCGTGGATCACGGGGCAGGTCGTCACGCTCGACGGCGGGCTGCTCAACGCGGGAGGGACGGCATGACGACGGATGCTGCCACCGCCCTCGCGGCCCGCACACGCGCGTTCGTGCGCGAGGTCGTGATCCCCGCCGAACCCGGGTGGGGCGAGACCCTCGGCGCCGATGTGCTCGACGAGCTGCGCGCGGCCGCCCGCGACGCGGGCGTCTACGCGCCGCACGCCCCGGTCGCCTTCGGCGGGCTGGGGCTGCCCCTGACCGACTGGTCGCCGGTGTTCCAGGAGGCCGGGTACTCGCCGATCGGCCCCGCCGTGCTCAACTGCATGGCTCCCGACGAGGGCAACATGCGCCTGCTCGAAAAGGTCGCCACCCCCGAGCAGCAGGAGCGGTGGCTGCGGCCGCTGGTGGCGGGGAGCATCCGCTCGTCGTTCGCGATGACCGAGCCGCACCCGGGCGCCGGATCCGACCCCGACGCGCTCGCCACGACGGCGCGGCGGGTCGAGGGCGGCTGGGCGATCGACGGCGAGAAGCGGTTCATCTCGGGAGCAGAGGGGGCGGGCTTCGCGATCGTGATGGCCCGCACCGAGGCCGAAGGCGACTTCGAGGCCGGCGCGACGATGCTGCTGACGCCGCTCGATGCCCCCGGTATCACGATCGGCCCGTCGATCCGCACGATCGAGGCGGCGATCGCGGGCGGCCACCCGCACGTGCGGTTCGACGGCGTGTTCGTGCCCGACGCAGAGGTGCTCGGCGACCCCGGTCAGGGCTTCCGCTACGCGCAGGTGCGGCTCGGGCCCGCCCGCCTGACGCACTGCATGCGGTGGCTGGGGCTCGCGCGCCGCTCGTTCGACATCGCGCTCGACCGCGCCAACGCCCGCGAGCTGTTCGGGTCGCCCTTGGCCGACCTCGGCGTCGCGCAGGCGCTGCTGGCCGACAGCGCGATCGACCTCGAGACCGCCGACGCGCTCATCGACAAGGCCGCCCGGGTGCTCGAGACCGACCCCCGAGCGGGGGCGGCGTTGTCGTCGATCGCGAAGGTGCACTGCTCCGAGGCGGTGTGGCGGGTCATCGACCGCGCCGTGCAGCTGTGCGGCGGCGACGGCGTGAGCTCGGGCCTGCCGCTCATCCAGTACCTCAACGAGGTGCGGCCGTTCCGCATCTACGACGGCTCGAGCGAGACCCACCGCTGGGTGATCGCGCGCCGTGCGGCGCGGGCCCGTGCCCGCGAGGTGGCCGCCGGCGAGCCGCGGCGAGACGAGGTGTCGTGAGCGACGACGTCGCCCTGACGCGCGCCGACGCGCAGAGGATGCCGCATCCGCCCCTCTTGGTGATCGAGTCGCTGCGCGAGTATCTGTCGTCGGTGGGGCTCTCGGGCGACCTGTCGTGGGCGCGCATCGGCGACGGGCACTCGAACGTCACCTACGGCCTCGATGTCGGCGCGCGGCGGCTCGTGCTGCGCCGCGGACCGCGCCCGCCGCTGCCGCCGACGACGCACGACATGCTGCGGGAGGCGCGGGTGCAGCGGCTGCTCGCCGATGCCGGCGTGCCGGTGCCGCGCATCGTCGCGGTGTGCGACGACGAAAGCGTGCTGGGCGTGCCGTTCTATCTCATGGAGCGGCTCGACGGGGTCGTGGTGACGGATGCGGTGCCTGCCATGTCCGCGTCGGACCCCGCCGCGATCGCGTGGGCCGCGGTCGACGCCCTCGCCGACCTGCACGCGGTCGACGTGTCGCAGGGCGAGCTCGCGACGCTCGGCCGCCCAGACGGCTATCTCTCGCGCCAGGTGTCGCGGTTCGCGTCGCTGTGGCCGACGGTGTCCAGGCGGTCTTTCGTCGAGGTCGACCGGCTGGCGGAGGGGCTCGCGACGCGCGTGCCGACGTCGGCGCGCGCGTCGGTCGTGCACGGCGACTATCGCATCGGCAACCTGATGCTCGCGCCGGAGGCGCCGGTGCGGGTGCAGGCGATCCTCGACTGGGAGATGGCGACCCTCGGCGATCCGCTCGCCGATCTCGGCTATTTCCTCGCGACCTATGCCGAGCCCGGTGCCGCCGTGACGCCGCTGGAGCTGACGCCGGTCACGCGAGGGGAGGGATTCCCCTCGCGCGCGCAGCTCGCCGAGCGCTACGCCCTGCGCACCGGCGCCGACCTCGGCGCGCTCGGCTGGTATCGGACGCTGGCCCTGTTCAAGGCCGCCGTGTTCTGCGAGGCGATCTACACCCGCTGGTGCGACGGCGAGCGGCCGGGCGACGAGTTCGCGCCCCGGCTGGCAGAGGGCGTTCCCCTGCTGCTGCGGGAGGCCGAACGCGAGGCGCGGGGCTCGTAGTCGGTGCGACTGAGTCTCAAGAAATGCGAGACTGGGTCGCACCTCCTAGAATGAAGATCCCCCAGAAGGAGAACCGATGAAGATCGTCGTGCTGGTCAAAGAAGTCCCGGATACGTACGGAGATCGCAAGCTCTCGCTCGAGACGGGGCTTGCCGACCGCGAGGCGTCTGACCGGGTGCTCGACGAGATCGGCGAGCGTGCTCTCGAGGTGGCGCTGTCGTACGCCGACGCCAACGCGGGCACCGAGGTCGTCGTGGTGTCGATGACGCCGGAGGCTTCTGCGGCGACGGTGCGCAAGGGACTCGCGATGGGTGCTGCATCCGCCCTGCAGGTCGTCGACGGCGCCCTCGCCGGTGCGGATCTGTCGCTGACCGCCGAGGTGCTGGCCGCCGCGGTGCAGCGGGTCGGGTTCGACGTGGTGATCACGGGCAACCAGTCCACCGACGGGTCGGGCGGTGTGCTGCCGGCGATGCTCGCCGAGCGCCTGGGTGTGCCGCAGGCGACGGCGCTGACGTCGGTGTCTCTGACCGATTCGGCCGTGTCGGGAACGCGGGCGACCGACTTCGGGGTGGCGCAGGTCGAGGCCGCGCTGCCGGCGGTGATCTCGATCACCGAGGCGCTGCCCGATGCGCGGTTCCCGAACTTCAAGGGGATCATGGCGGCCAAGAAGAAGCCGTTCGAGACGGTGTCGCTGGCCGACCTCGGCGTCGATGCCGAGCGCCTGGATGCGCCGCGGTCGATCATGACGGCGGTGGCCGAGAAGCCGGCGCGCGGCGCGGGCGTGAAGATCGTCGACGAGGGCGATGCGGGCGACAAGCTCGCCGCCTTCCTGATCGAGAACCGACTGGCGTAAGGGGTCATGGCGATGGGTTTTGCTGCAGATGCGGTTCTCGTTCTTCTCGAGGTGACCCCCGGGGGCGAGCTGGCGAAGTCGTCGGCCGGGCTGCTGGGCGCCGCCGCATCGGTCGGGTCGCCGGTGGCTCTGGTTGTGGCCGGCGAGGCGCGGCATGAGGCGCTGGCGGCGGATGCTGCCGCCCTCGGCGCCGCCTCGGTGCTGGTGGCGGGCCTGGGAGGCGCCGACACGGCGCTGACGGTGCCGCTGGTCGACGCACTGTCGGCGGCGCACGCGCTGGTGGCGCCGGATGCGGTTCTGATCTCGAACTCGATCGAGGGCCGCGATGTCGCCGGCCGGTTCGCGGCGCGTGCGGGGCTCGGGATCGCGGTGGATGCGGTGGGTGTGATCCGCGACGACCTCGGCGTGCTGGCGCAGCACTCCGTCTACGGCGGCGCGTACAACGTGGAATCCTCGGTGACGTTCGGGGCCCCGGTGATCACGATGCGTCAGGGTGCGATCGAGGCGCGGGCCGACGCGCAGCCGGTGGTGTCGCAGGTGCTGGAGGTGGCGGCATCCGGGGCGCCTGCCGCGACGATCGTGTCGTTCGACGAGGCCGTCGCGACGTCGTCCCGGCCCGAGCTGCGCGGTGCGGCGAAGGTCGTCTCGGGCGGGCGAGGCCTCGGCTCGGAGGAGAAGTTCGACCTCGTCGGGCAGCTCGCCGACGCGCTGGGCGCCGCGGTGGGCGCGTCGCGCGCGGCGGTCGACGCCGGCTACATCCCGTACGCGCACCAGGTCGGACAGACCGGGGTATCGGTGTCGCCGCAGCTGTATGTCGCGCTCGGCATCAGCGGTGCGATCCAGCACAAGGCGGGCATGCAGACGGCGAAGACGATCGTCGCGATCAACAAAGACGCCGAGGCCCCGATCTTCGAGATCGCCGACTTCGGCGTCGTCGGAGACCTGTTCACCGTCGTACCGCAGCTGATCGCGGCGCTCGAGGCGAAGAAGAAGGCCTGACCTGTGGCGACCTACGGTTCCGCGCTGCGCCGCGGGCTGCCCCGCGTCGCCGCCGGCGACCCCTGGCCGCCGGCAGGCGTCGCGCCGGTCGCTGCCCAGTCGTCATCTTCTGCGGCCGCGGAGGCAGCCGAGTCGCACTATAGGGCGACCGACGCCGCGGTGCCGGCGGCTCAGTCGTCACAGATGGCGACCGCGGATGCTGCGGAGTCGCCGTTTACGACGACTGAAGCGAGCGTGCCGGCTGGTCCCTCGGTTCAGTCGTCACAGATGGCGACCGCGGATGCTGCGGAGTCGCCGTTTACGACGACTGAAGCGGCAGCCGCTGCTCCCGTGACCGTGCGTCGTGGGCTGCCCCGGGTGCCCGGCGGCGAGCCGTGGCCGCCCGCGTCGTTCGCGGCGGTCGGGGCGGCAGCATCCGCATCTGTCTCCGCAGCCGATCCGCCCGCTGCCGTCGCAGCTTCCGCTCCCGACACCTCCCGCGACATGGCGGCTTCGGTCGTTGCGGACGCCGCGCAGCGACGGGAGGTGCCATATCGCGGTGCCGATGGCGAGCCACAGGCGGCGGATGCTGCCGACGCTCCCGCGGTGCGCCGCGGGCTTCCGCGGGTGGCCGGTGGCGAGCCGTGGCCTCCGGCGGAGTTCACCGCGCGGCGGCCAGGTGCGGCAGCATCCGCCGTCGCATCGACTGTCGTCGCAGGGACCGAGACCACTTCCGCCGCCCAGACCACCGCTCCGGCCGCGCCCGCAGCACCCGCCGCAGCACCCGCCGCCCCCCAAACGCCCGCGGAGTTGGCAGGTTCGGTCGCCGCTGAGGCCGCGCAGCGGCAGGAGGTGTCAACTCGCGAGACCGAGACGACGGCCGTCGCGACCGTGCGCGAGCCGCTGCCGTTCACGCCCACGGTGTGGGCGGGCGCGAACGCGTTCACACGCCCCGCACCCAAGCCCGAGCCGAGGCGCATCGGCCCGTTCACGCGCCTGCAGTGGGCGGGCGCAGTCATCATCGGCGGCGCCGGGATGCTGTTCGCCGCGGCGATGGTGGTGTTCTTCGTCCGCTGGTTCATCTCGCTGGAGTTCATGCAGGACTTCCTGACGACCTACCCCGGCGAGTACCACCTTCCCGAGACGGCTCCGGTGGGGCTTCCCGCGTGGATCGGCTGGCAGCACTTCTTCAACGTGTTCCTGATGGTGCTGATCATCCGCAGCGGCCTGCAGGTGCGGAACGAGAAGCGCCCGTCGGTGTTCTGGGCGCCCAAGAAAGACCCCAAGGGCAAGATCAGCCTCGCGCTGTGGTTCCACCAGGGCCTCGACATCCTGTGGCTGGTCAACGGGGTCGTGTTCGTGGCGCTGCTGTTCGTCACGGGGCAGTGGATGCGGATCGTCCCCACCAGCTGGGAGGTCTTCCCCAACGCGATCAGCGCCGCCCTGCAGTACGTGTCGCTGGACTGGCCCACCGAGAACGGCTGGGTCAACTACAACTCGCTGCAGCAGCTCGCCTACTTCACGACCGTGTTCATCGCGGCGCCGCTGGCCGCGATCACCGGCTACCGCATGACGAAGATGTGGCCGAAGAACGCCAAGACGCTCAGCCGCATCTATCCGGTCGAGTGGGCGCGGGCCGTGCACTTCCCGGTGATGATCTTCTTCGTGCTGTTCATCATCGTGCACGTCACGCTCGTGTTCGCCACGGGTGCCCTGCGCAACCTCAACCACATGTACGGCGCGCAGGATGCGGTCAATTGGACCGGATTCTGGATCTTCGCCGCATCCATGCTGGTGATCGCGGGCGGCTGGGTCGCGGCGCGCCCGCTCGTGCTCGCCCCCATCGCCCGCCTGTTCGGAAACGTCAGCGGTCGCTGAGACCCGCCCTCCATCCGCCGAAACCCACCTCCCAGACCGAGACCGCGCCCGCAGGGGTGGGTTTCGCTCTGAAAGTTGGGTTTCGCGGATGCGGGGCGCACATGCACCGGGGCGGGCGTCGGCGGATGCGGGGGTCGGCCGGGGGATAACCCCACCGCAATCGTCCGGCCACCCCCGAGGCGCGGCGGCGGCCCCGCGGCCTACCGTGGGGGCATGACTTCGGAAACCACCGCCCGACCACCCCGCACCGTCACGTCGCCACTCGCGATCGCGGGCGCCGTGGCGCAGCTCGTGGCCGTCGGCGTGGTCGGATCGGTCGCGTTCGGGATGCTGTTCCTCCTTCTCGGACTCGGCCTCGGTCTTCTCCCCGTGCTCGGCATCGGCCTGCTGCTGCTGATCGCCCTCGTCTACGCGATGTACGCCCTGGCCTGGGTCGAGGGCGCCCGAGTGGAGGGCCTGTACCGCTTCGGCATCCCGCCGCTGCGGGCCCGCCACAGTGGTCGCCCCGGGTTCGGCGGGTTCCTCCGCACGATCTGGCAGCAGTTCATTGACCCCGGCATGTGGCGGGGCATCGCGAACGCCGCCGTCTCGACGATCCTCGGCGTCATCACGCTGTCGCTGACCACCCTCGTCTTCTCGGGTCTCGTTCTGGCACTGGCGCCCGCGATCGCCGAGACCGACACCGTTCGGCTCTATCGCCCCCCGATCGACGTGCCCACCGCCTGGGCGACGGTCATCGGGCTCATCATCGCGATCGTCGCGTTCGCCGCCGTCGTGGGTCTCGCGATCGTGCACGGCGTCGTCTCGCGGGCGATCCTGGTGCCCAGCCGCGAGGCGCAGCTGACCGAGCAGGCCCGCACTTCGCAGACCCAGCGGGCCGGCGCCGTGCGTGCCGCCGAAGTCGAGCGCACCCGCATCGAACGCGATCTGCACGACGGAGTCCAGCCCCGGCTCGTCTCGATCGGCATGACCCTGGGCATGGCCCAGCAGAAGGTCGACTCCGATCCCGACGCGGCCAAGGCGCTCATCGCCGAGGCGCACACCTCGACCAAAGCGGCGGTGACCGAGCTCCGGCAGCTGGCCCGCGGCATCCACACGTCCGTCCTCGACGACCGCGGCCTCGACGCGGCGCTGTCGGCGCTCGCCGGCCGCTCGCACATCCCCGTGGCCCTCGACGTGCGCCTCACCGAGCGCTGCAGCCGGGCCGCCGAAGCCGCCGTGTACTTCGTCATCGCCGAGGCCCTCACCAACGCCGCGAAGCACTCGCGGGCGGGCGAGGTGCGCGTGGTCGTGCGTCAGCGCGACGGCGGGATGCTGTGGGCCAAGGTCGAAGACAACGGCATCGGCGGCGCCCAGATCGCCGCAGGCGGTGGCCTCGACGGCATCGCGAACCGCGTGCTGGGGGTGGGCGGCACGTTCCGCCTCGACAGCCCCGTCGGCGGCCCGACCACGGTGGAGGTGAGCGTGCCGTGCGCATTCTGATCTGCGAAGACTCCGTGCTGCTGCGCGAGGGGCTCGTGCGGCTGCTCGAGGACTCCGGCCACGAGGTGGTCGCCGCCCTCCCCGACGCGACGGCCCTCGACGAGGCGGTCGGGCAGAGCGACCCCGAGCTGTGCATCCTCGACGTGCGCCTCCCCCCGACCCACACCGACGAGGGCATCCGTGCGGCGCTCCGCCTGCGCGCCGCCCGCCCCGAGCTGCCGGTGCTCGTGCTCTCGCAGTACGTCGAAGAGCGCTACGCCGCCGACCTCATCGCCGGCAACGGCGGAGCGCTCGGCTATCTGCTGAAAGACCGCGTCGCCGACGTCGCCGAGTTCGTCGACACCGTCGAGCGCATCGGCGCGGGGGCCACCGTGTTCGACCCCGAGGTCGTCGCGCAGCTGCTGAGCCGTCGTTCTCTCGACGAGCGGATGCGGCGACTCACCGACCGCGAATCGACGGTGCTCGCCCTCGTGGCCGAGGGCAAGTCGAATCAGGCGATCGCCAAGGCGCTGTTCGTCACCGAGGGCAGCGTCGAGAAGCACATCACCTCGGTGTTCCAGAAGCTCGACCTCGAGCCCGACGACGGCAACCGCCGCGTGCTGGCGGTGCTCGCCCATCTCGAGCACGGCGGCACCCCCACGACAGGAGACCAGCGATGACCACGATCACCCCTCCGCCCGTTCCGCCGCTGCCGCCGCAGGTCGATCGACCGCAGGAGGCCGCGCCGAGTGGGCGCCCGCATCCGGCCGCCACGGTGATCGCGGTGCTCGCGATCGTGCTCGGCGCGCTCATCGTCGCGGGGGCGGCGACCGGCGCGATCGTCGGCGGGATCGCCGCCGCGAGCGTGCGCACCGACACCCGCACCGTGACGGCGGCGGGCCTCGGCGACCTCGACCTGGACGTGTCGGCAGGAGATGTCAGCGTCGAATACGGCGACGTCGCCGAGATCACCCTCGACGTCACGAGCACCCTCGGCGCCGACGCCTGGACGTTCGAGCGCGACGGCGAGACCCTGCGGGTGCGCACCCCCGACGGCTTCCTCGGCCTTGCGTGGGTGTTCGGCGGCAACGGCAGCGCCGTGATCACTCTGCCCTCGGCGCTCGAGACGCAGCTGCTCGACGCCGATCTCAACCTGTCGGCCGGCTCTTTGACCGCCGCGGGCACCTTCGGCACGCTCGACGCGACCGTCAGCGCCGGCAGCCTCGAGGTCGACGGCGCGGTGAGCTCGCTCGCCACCGACGTCAGCGCCGGCAGCGCGCAGCTCGAGCTCGCCTCGGTCGACGACGCCCAGCTGTCGGTGAGCGCCGGCGAGCTCGTCGCCGAGTTCACGGGCACGGCGCCACGCTCGGTCGCCCTCGACCTCAGCGCGGGCTCGCTCGAACTGACCGTGCCCGACGAGGTCTACGACGTGCAGGTCGACGTGTCGGCCGGCGAGCTGCGCAACCATCTCGACACCTCGGTCGGCTCGGGGCACCAGATCACCGGTCAGATCTCGGCCGGCGACGCCGTGCTGCGCGCCGGCAGCTGACCCGACGCGGGCGCCGCGGCCACACAGGTCGCTGACCTTTCTGCCGGCGCGCCGCGTGGGCAGGGCGAGGCGCGGGGTGTCGCCCAAGATCTCAGTGAGTTGTGCGGCTGGCGCGGCCCGGGGTCAGTCGCCGTCGGCCTCGATGCGG
Organism: Microbacterium fluvii; assembly: GCF_025515205.1. GTDB lineage: Bacteria > Actinomycetota > Actinomycetes > Actinomycetales > Microbacteriaceae > Microbacterium > Microbacterium fluvii. The sequence goes on from NZ_JAOPFX010000002.1 coordinate 338,170, forward strand.
GCCGACTCGAAGCCGTCGGCGTAGCCCTCCTCGTAGCCCTCTTCGCGCGCCTCGTCGGCGCCGAGGCGGAAGAAGTCGCGCTCAGCGGGTCGCACGACCGAGCGGGCGCCGGGCAGATCGAGCGCCCCGACCAGGTCGGCGCGCCCCCGCACGACGGCGACCGGCAGTCGCGCGGCCTTGCCCTTGACCAGATCGGATGCTGAGGCCAGCTCGTCCGCCACGCACGGCTGCGTCACGAAGAGCGGCCGGCCCTCGGCATCCGTTCCGCCGCGGAGGTCGTCGAACACGTGCACGCCGCCGGCGCCGATCGCGTTGTCGGTCTGGCCCTCACGCCAGGCCCTGCCATGAGTGTCCGAGACGATGACGCCGATCTCGACGCCCAAGAGCTCCCGCAGGCCCGTCGCGAGCGCCCTCGCCGACGCGTCGGGGTCGACCGGCAGCAGCAGCACCGTGCCGTGCGGGGTGTTCGACGCGTCGACGCCCGCGGCCGCCGCGACGATGCCGAGGCGGTTCTCGACGATGCGGGTGGTCTGCCCCGTCGGCGACGTGCGCGAGGCGACGATGCGCACCGTCTCGGCGGTGATCGCGTCTTCACGGTCGGAGGCCGACACGAACCGGCCCTCGGCCTTCGAGACGATCTTCGAGGTCACCACCAGGATGTCGCCGTCGCGCAGCGCATCGCCGGCCGCGTCGGCGATGAGGGCGACGAGGTCGTCACCCTCCCGCACTTCGCCGATGCCCTCGAGGGCCCAGATCTGCAGCACGGTCAGCGGACGAACCGCACCTCGGTCAGCGTCTCGCCCAGGAACGGCTCGGTGTGCGAGGCACCATCGAGGGCGAAGCCGTTGCGCGTGTAGAAACGGTGCGCGCGGGGGTTGTCTTCGGCGACCCACAGGTAGAGGGACTCGCCGTCTTCTGCGACGGCGTCGAACAGCTTCTGTCCGATGCCGGTGCCGTGCCAGGCGTCGAGCAGATAGATGAAGTAGAGCTCGCGGTTGCGGGGCGCGTCGCGGTCGCGCGCGGGTCCCGATCCGGCGAAGCCGACGATCTCGCCGCCGACGAGCGCCGCGAAGATGCGGAAGTCGTCGCCCTGCTGGGCCCAGTGGGTCCACAGCTCCGCGAGGCGCTTGGGAGAGACGCGCTCGAGCGCGGCCTTCGAGATGACGTGGTCGTAGGTCTCGTGCCAGCAGGTCGCATGCACGCGGCCCAGGGCCTCGGCATCCACATCCCGCACCGGACGGACCACGATGTCTGTCTGCAGTTCGGCTTCCATGGCCAGGACTCTACGTCTGGCCAGGGGATTCGCGAAATCGCACGGGCCGTGACAAGTCCTGCCGCACCGAAGCTGTAGAACCTCCACAGTCGGGTTCGCCGAACACCTTCTGATCTCGCTAACATCGCGCTTCGTGAACGTGCTGTGGCGAACCCTTCTGACGATCTGGCGCGCGAAGGTGATGCTGCGGCGCAAGGGCGCCGTGCCCCCGACCTCGGTCGGCCGCATCCGCGTGCGCACCCTTCCCACCGACATCGATCTTCTCGGCCACATGAACAACGGCCGCTACGGTTCGCTGTTCGACCTCGGCCGCTTCGACCTGCTGATCCGCACCGGCATGTGGGATCTCGTGGAAGAGAAGGGCTGGTACGCCGTCGTCGCCAGCGAGACGATCACGTTCCGCAAGTCGCTGCAGCTGTGGCAGCGCTTCACGATCGAATCGCGTCTGCACGGCCACGACGAGAAATCGGTGTACCTGCTGCACCGAGCCGTCGTCGGCGGCGAGGTCTACGCCGAGATGCTGGTGCGGGCGCGGTTCCTGCGCAAGGGTGGCGGCATCGTGCCGCTCGACGAGCTGTTCGAGGCCCTGCACCGCCCAGACGATCTGCCTCCCCTCGAGCCGTGGATCGCGCAGTGGGCTGCCGCCTCTGCGCTGCCCTCGACCAAGAGCCCCGCGCCGAGCGTCTGGCGCTGATCGGCGGGCGGGTGCCCCGACGTACTCTGGACGCATGGCGAGCGCAGAACGCACCCCCCACCCGAACGATCTCGCCGACAGCGCGGTCGCGCTCGCGCGGGTGTGGGTGGGCGAGAGCGCAGAGGTGGCCGCCGATGCGGCCGCGCAGCGCCTGGCCGGAGTGCTGAAAGACCCCAACGGGCTGCCCTTCACGATCGGGTTCGTCGACGGCGTCATGCGGCCGGAGAGCTTATCGGCGGCGGCCTCCCGGCTGCACCGGGTCGCCGACCTCGTGCCTGGGTTCCTTCCCTGGTACCTGCGAGGCGCCGTGCGTGCGGGCGGCGCGATCGCGCCGGTGCTGCCGACACCCACCGTGCCGATCGCGCGGCGCGTGCTGCGCGAGATGGTCGGGCACCTCGTGGTCGACGCCCGCCCCGACAGGCTCGGACCGGCCATCGCTGCACTGCGGGCAGACGGCGCCCAGCTGAACCTGAACCTGCTGGGCGAGGCCGTGCTCGGCGAGGGCGAGGCACGGCGCCGACTCGAGGGCATCCACGACCTCATCCGTCGCGACGACGTCGACTACGTGTCGGTGAAGGTCTCGGCCATCGCCTCCCATATCTCGATGTGGGCGTTCGACGAGACCGTCGACACCGTCGTCGAGCGGCTGCTGCCGCTGTATCTGACCGCGGCCGGGCAGCCTCTGCCGACCTTCATCAACCTCGACATGGAGGAGTACCGCGACCTCGACCTGACGATCGCCGTCTTCACTCGCCTCCTCGAAGACCCCCGGCTGCAGCAGCTCGAGGCGGGCATCGTGCTGCAGGCCTATCTTCCCGACGCGCTGCCGGCGCTGCAGCAGCTCACCGCCTGGGCGCAGCAGCGCGTCGGCGCGGGGGGAGCGCGCATCAAGGTGCGCCTGGTCAAGGGTGCGAACCTCGCCATGGAGACGGTGGATGCGGTCATGCACGGGTGGCCGGCGGCGCCCTACGCGACCAAGCTCGACACCGACGCCAACTACCTGCGGTGCCTCGATTTCGCGCTGGATGCCGGGCGCACCGCGGCGGTGCGACTCGGGGTCGCAGGGCACAACCTCTTCGACGTCGCCTATGCGTGGCTGCTGGCGGGGCTGCGCGGCGTGCGCGACGACATCGAGTTCGAGATGCTGCTGGGCATGGCCCAGGGCCAGGTCGCGGCGGTGCGCCGGGAGGTGGGCTCGGTGCTGCTGTACGTGCCGGTGGTGCGCCCCGACGAGTTCGACGTCGCGATCAGCTACCTCGTGCGGCGGCTGGAGGAGAACGCGTCTGACGAGAACTTCCTCTCCGCCGCGTTCGACCTCGTCGACGAGCCCGCGCTGTTCGACCGCGAGCGCGATCGCTTTCTCGCGTCGGTCGGGCGCGCCGCCGACCCGGCGCTGGAGCTCGGTCCGAACCGCACGCAGGACCGCTCGTCCGATCAGGCGTCGGGCCCCGGTCGCGCCGAGACGAGAGCACTGCGCGCTCCGGCAGCGGCCGATGCCGACCTCACGCAGGCGGTGCTCGAGATCGCGCGAGGGTCGACCGTCGATCCGTCCGAGACCGTGCCGATCGCCCCCGTCTCCGACGCACAGCTGTTCGGCGGCGTCGCCTTCGTCGAGACGGCGGTGTTCGCCCCCCGTGAAGACGACCTGCAGGCGCAGGGCGCCCCCGGGTTCCGCAACGCCGCCGACACCGACCCGGCGCTGCCGGCCAACCGCGCGTGGGCCCGTCAGGTGCTCGAGCGCATCGACGACTCGCGACTCGGCGAGGCGACAATCGCCGCATCCGTCGTCGACGACAGGCGCACTCTCGAGGCGATCATCGCGCGTGTGCGGGATGCCGGGGCCGCCTGGGGCGCGAAGCCTGCGGCCGAGCGCTCGGCCGTGCTGGCCGCCGCCGCCCGCGTGTTGGAGGCGCACCGTGCCGACCTCATCGAGGTGGCCGCCGCCGAGACCGGCAAGGTGTTCGCCGAAGCCGACGTCGAAGTGAGCGAAGCGGTCGACTTCGCCGCCTATTACGCGGCGACCGCCAGGGAGCTCGACCGCGTCAGCGGCGCGGTGTTCGAGCCGGCGCGGCTGACGGTCGTGGCACCGCCGTGGAACTTCCCCGTGGCGATCCCGGCCGGCGGCGTGCTGGCGGCGCTCGCGGCCGGCTCCGGCGTCGTGTTCAAGCCGGCCCCTCAGGCCAGGCGCTGCGCCGCCGTGGTCGCCGAGGCGCTGTGGGAGGCGGGGGTGCCCCGAGACGTGCTGGCCCTCGTCGACCTCGACGAAGACGCCCTCGGCGCGGCGCTGCTCGCCCACCCCGGCGTCGACAGGGTGATTCTGACGGGCTCGTGGGAGACGGCGGCGCTCTTCCGCTCGTGGCGGCCCGAACTGCCCCTGCTGGCCGAGACCAGCGGCAAGAACGCCATCGTCATCACGCCCTCCGCCGACCTGGATCTTGCGGCATCCGACCTCGTCAAGAGCGCCTTCGGCCACGCCGGACAGAAGTGCTCGGCGGCGTCTCTGGCGATCCTGGTCGGGTCGGTCGGGCGCTCGAAGCGGTTCGCGCGGCAGTTGCAGGACGCCGTGCGATCGCTGCGCATCGGGCCGCCCTCTGCAGCGACGAGCGAGGTGGGGCCCGTGATCGAGCAGCCCACCGGCAAACTGGCGTGGGCGCTGACCACCCTCGACGACGGCGAGCAGTGGCTGGTCGAACCGGCCCTCCTCGACCGCGGGCGCGCAGGCGAGGGGCGGTACTGGTCGCCCGGCATCCGCGTCGGCGTGCAGCCGGGGTCGCGCTTCCACACCGAGGAGTTCTTCGGCCCCGTGCTCGGCATCATGCACGCGCACTCGCTGGCGGAGGCGATCGAGTTGCAGAACGCCGTCGCCTACGGCCTCACTGCCGGGCTGCACACGCAGAACCCCGACGAGCTGCGGCTGTGGCTCGAGCAGGTCGAGGCGGGCAACCTCTACGTCAACCGCGGCATCACCGGCGCCATCGTGCAGCGCCAGCCCTTCGGCGGATGGAAGCGCTCGGCGGTCGGGCCCGGCGCCAAGGCGGGCGGACCCAACTACCTCATCGGGCTCGGCAGGTGGCGTCAGAGCGCGGGCGGTGCGCCATCGGCGACGCTCCACCTGCGCGGCCTCGACTCGCGCATCACCTCGATCATCGAATCGGCCCAGCCGAGCCTGGACTACGAGTCGTTCGAGTGGCTGCGCCGCGGTGCGCTGTCCGATGCCATCGCGTGGGACAGGGAGTTCGGCCGGGTCAAAGACGTGTCGCGGCTCGGCGTCGAGCGCAACCTCTTCCGCTATCGGCCGGTGCCGCTGGTCGAGGTGCGCGCGACCGGCGATGCACGGTGGCACGAGCTGCTGCGCGTCGTCGTGGCGGGGGTGCGCTCGGGTGCGCCCTTCGTGCTGAGCGTTCCCGTGGGGCTTCCGGCCGAAGTGCGCAGGGCCCTCGGTGAGCAGCAGATCCCGGTGTTCGTCGAGACCGACGCCGAGTTCGCCGAGCGCCTGGCTGCGCCGCACGACGAGACCGGTGCCCCCGAGGCCGCGCGCGTGCGTCTCGTCGGGGCCTCCGCATCCGTCGCCGCGGCCCATCGCGCGCTCGCCGAGGCGGTCGCCGGCAACCCCGACATCGCCGTGTACGACAACGAGGTGACCACGGCGGGGCGACTGGAGCTGCTGCCGTTCCTGCGCGAGCAGGCGATCGCGATCACGGCCCACCGGTTCGGCAACCCCGACCCCTGGTCGCAGGCCGTCATCTGAGACGGCCCTCGCCCTGGCATGACGCAGAGCCCGGCCGAGGGGTGGCAGGATCGCTCTCGTGCGTGAGACGAACTGGGCGGGGAACGTCGCGTACCGCGCACGCGTCGTCGCCCCCCGCACGATCGACGAGCTCGCCGAGACGATCGCCGGAGCAGACCGGGTAAGGATGCTGGGCAGCCGGCACTCGTTCAACCGGCTCGCCGACAGCGATGGGCTGCTCATCTCGCTCGCCGCGCTCGCCGACGAGCCCGTCGTGTCGCACGACCGCACGAGCGTGCGGGTGCCGGCCGGACTGAGGTACGGCGACCTGGTGCCCACGCTCGAGGCGGAGGGCCTCGCCCTGGCGAACCTCGCCTCGCTGCCGCACATCAGCGTCGGCGGAGCTGTGCAGACGGGCACCCACGGCTCGGGCGACGCCATCGGCACCCTCGCGACGCAGGTGCGCGCGCTCGAGCTGATCGCCGGCTCAGGGGAGCGGATGCGATTCTCCCGCGGCGAGGAGGGGTTCGCCGGCGCCGTGGTGGCGCTGGGCGCACTCGGCGCCGTGACCCATCTCGAGATCGACGTCGAGCCCGCTTACGAGGTCGCGCAGACGGTCTACGAGGATGCGGCGTGGGATGCGATCCTCTCCGACCTCGACGGCGTCACCTCGGCGGGTGACAGCGTGAGCCTGTTCACGACGTGGCGCAGCGCGCAGCGCGTCGACCAGATCTGGGTCAAGCGGCGCGCCGACCGAGGGCGACCGGCGCCCGCCGTCGCCGGTGCGTCGCGCGCCGCGGGGAAGCGGCATCCGATCCCCGGCATATCGCCGGATCCGTGCACGTCGCAGGGTGGGGTGCCGGGGCCGTGGTTCGACCGGCTGCCGCACTTCCGCCTCGCCTTCACCCCGTCAGTGGGTGCCGAGCTGCAGAGCGAATATCTCATGCCGCGCGACGACGCGCCCGCGGCGATCGAGGCGCTGCGCGGCCTCGCCGATCGGATCTCGCCGCTGCTGTTCGTCTGCGAGGTGCGCACGATGGCCGCCGACGACCTGTGGCTGTCGGGGGCATACGGCAGCGCGACGGTCGGCCTGCACTTCACCTGGCACCCCGACGAGCCGGCGGTCGCTCGCCTGCTGCCGGAGATCGAGGCGGCACTGCCGTCGACGGCCCGCCCGCACTGGGGCAAGATCTCCTGGGTCGAGCCGAGGGAGATCACCCGGAGGTACCCCCGATGGCGCGATTTCACGGATCTTCGGGCTCGCTTCGACCCGGATCGCCGGTTCGTCAACGACCACCTGACGCGATTCGGACTGTGAGCGGAATGTACCGCGCGGTTCGGTAACAGTTTTCTCTGGATTTACCTGCGCGTCGCGAGGATCATCTCTGGCACGGACGTGTCGAGCGGGTTGGGGGCAGCGCGACGACCGTCTGTGTGGAGGGAAAACCGCTGGGGAGCTGCGGCCCCGGTTTCAGGACGGCTCTTGTCCTGAGCCGGTGGCCGCTTCCGCAGCTGAGGGGTCCTTCGGCACGAAGAAGCTGTCGGCCAGCGCCCGCACCGCCAGGCCGAACAGGCTCCACTGGCCGGGGGCGAGCTCGTCGCCCTCGGCGATCTCGTAGGTGGGATGGATGAGTCCCTCGGCGGCGCGCACCGCAAACCCTTCACCGAGTGCGGCGAGCACCTCGGCGAAGTCGTCGACGGTCAGCGGCGTGCGCATGCGATAGCCGAATCCCTCCATCAGCTCGGCGTACATCGCGGCATAGGCGGCGACCGACTCGGCGTGGCGCTGGGCGCTGGCTTCGCGCAGCTCGGGCCAGGCGCCGGCCGCGGTGCGCAGCGCGAGCGCCGTCGTGAACGCGTGCGAAGCTCGCGACTCGGGCTCGAGGTGGAAGAGCTCGGCGTTCGAGACGTGCTCGCGGGTCGCCGCGCGGATGACGTCGTCCATCGATGCGGCGTCGGCGATCGCGGCCGCCACGTTCGCCGTCGGCGAGGCGAAGCGCAGCCGCACCATCGCGATCGCGAGGTCGCGGTGGTACTCGGTCTGGTCGGCCCAGATGCGATACGCGGCGCCCGTGGTCAGTCCCACGTTGCGCAGCACCTCCTGCAGCCGGATGTGCTGCACCCCCGCCGACGCGCCGCGTTCGAGCAGCAGCTGGAGGCCCGCGTCGAGGAGGAGCCTGCGGGTGTCGTCTGCGGTGCGGCGCGCCATGGGTCCAGATTGGCAAAGGTTCGGCCCGTGCGACAATGGACGCGGCGTGCCCGGGTCGTCCCCTGAGATCACTGTTCCCGAGGGAACAGCCTGAGTCGAAGGTCCGCCGGGCCACAGGACAGCGTCCGCCATCCCCTCCTACAGGAGCGAAATGACGCACAACATCGCGCCGGCGGCTGAGTCCGCCACCACCCGCACCGCCCACCGCCGCCGTTACCTGATGTGCCGCCCCGAGCACTTCACGGTGAGCTACACGATCAATCCGTGGATGGAGCCGGCCAACCCGACCGACACCGCCAAGGCCGTGCGGCAGTGGGAGGCGCTGTACGACGCCTACCTCGGCTTCGGCCACGAGGTGCACCTGATCGACCCCATCGAGGGCCTGCCCGACATGGTCTACACCGCCAACGGCGGCTTCGTCATCGACGGCACCGCGTACGGCGCGAAGTTCCGCTTCGCCGAGCGAGGCCCCGAGGGCCCGGCGTTCATGGACTGGTTCCGCGACAACGGCTTCACGGTCGCCGATCCCGTCGAGGTGAACGAGGGCGAGGGCGACTTCCTGCTCGTGGGCGACGTGATCCTGGCCGGCACCGGCTTCCGCTCCACCGGCGACAGCCACCGCGAGGTCGGCGAGGTGTTCGGCAAGGAGGTCGTCTCGCTCACGCTGGTCGACCCGCGCTTCTACCACCTCGACACGGCCATCGCGGTGCTCGACCCCGTTCAGGGCGTCGAGAACGGCGGGCCCGAGAAGGCCAACATCGCCTATCTGCCGCACGCGTTCGACGAGCGCAGCCGCAGCATCCTGGCCGAGCGCTTCCCCGATGCGATCCTGGTCTCCGACGACGACGGCGCCGTGTTCGGGCTGAACTCGTCGAGCGACGGATACAACGTGATCATCTCTCCCCGCGCCGTCGGCTTCGAGGCGCAGCTGCGCGAGCGCGGCTACAACCCCGTCATGATCGACCTGTCCGAACTGCTGCTGGGCGGCGGCGGCATCAAGTGCTGCACGCTCGAGCTGCGTCGCTGAGAGGAACCACGATGACTCCGGCACCCGCCCTCGACACGACGACGCTGAAGATCATCGACGTCGAAGACACCCACCTCGCCCACAACTACCACCCGCTGCCGGTCGTGATCGCCCGCGGCGAGGGCTCGTGGGTCACCGACGTGGAGGGCAGGCGCTACCTCGACCTGCTCTCGGCGTATTCCGCGCTCAACTTCGGGCACCGGCATCCTGCCCTCCTCGACGCCGTCACCGAGCAGCTCGGCCGCGTCACGCTCACGAGCCGCGCCTTCCACAACGACCGCCTCGGGGCGTTCGCGGCGGCGCTGGCGCAGTTGTGCGGCAAAGAGCTCGTGCTGCCGATGAACACCGGCGCCGAGGCCGTCGAGACCGGCATCAAGGTCGCGCGCGCGTGGGGCTACCGGGTCAAGGGCATCGCGGCGGATGCGGCGACCATCGTCGTGGCGGACGGCAACTTCCACGGCCGCACGACCACGATCGTCGGCTTCAGCGACGACCCCTCGGCCCGAGAGGGCTTCGGACCGTTCACCCCCGGGTTCGTCTCGGTGCCCTTCGGCGACGCGGCCGCGATCGAGGCGGCCATCACGCCGTCGACGGCGGCCGTGCTCGTCGAGCCCATCCAGGGCGAGGCGGGCGTCATCATCCCTCCGGCGGGCTACCTCCAGGCGGTGCGCGAGATCTGCTCGCGGCACAACGTGCTCATGATCGCCGACGAGATCCAGGCGGGCCTCGCCCGCGTCGGCACGACCTTCGCATGCGAACGCGAACAGGTCGTTCCCGACGTGTATCTGCTGGGCAAGGCCCTGGGCGGCGGCATCCTGCCGGTGTCGGCGGTCGTCGCGAACGCCGACGTGCTCGGCGTGATCGCCCCCGGGGAGCACGGCTCGACCTTCGGCGGCAACCCGCTGGCGGCGGCCGTCGGCCTGCGGGTGGTCGAGATGCTCGCCTCGGGCGAGTTCCAGGCGCGTGCCGCAGCCCTCGGCGAGCACCTCGAGACGCGCCTGGCGGCGCTCGTCGGCCACGGCGTCACCGCCGTGCGCGTGGCCGGGCTGTGGGCCGGCGTCGACATCGACCCCGCCGTGGGCACCGGGCGCGAGGTCGCGGAGCGGATGCTGGCGCGCGGCGTGCTCGTGAAAGACACCCACGGACAGACCATCCGCATCGCCCCGCCGCTGGTCGTGCGTGCGACCGAGCTCGACTGGGCCGTGGAGCAGCTGAAGCACGTACTGGCCGGCTGACCCCGGTCAGGCCACGCTCACCTGCACGGCGTGCCATCCGGTGGCGCCGTCGGGTGCGGGAGGGGCGACCTGCGCGGTCTGCACCTCGCCCTCGGCGCTCATCGCGCGGCACCGGAGCGTGTGATCGCCCGAGGTGGCCCGCCACGGCAGGCTCCACTGCACCCACGTGTCGTCCGAGATCGCCGTCGCCAGTGCCGCCGGCATCCAGTCGCCCTCGTCGATCTGCACCTCGACGCCGGCGACTCCGGTGTGCTGCTGCCAGGCGACCCCGGCGATCACGGTGTCGCCTGCGGTCACGCGGCTGCCGGCCCGCGGCACGTCGATGCGCGACTCCAGCTTGACCGGGCCGCGCGCCGACCAGCCGCGGTCGGTCCAGTACGCCGTCGCGGCGTCGAACCGCGTGACCTCGAGCTCGGTGACCCACTTGGTCGCCGACACGTAGCCGTAGAGGCCCGGCACGACCATGCGCACCGGGTACCCGTGCTCGGCCGGCAGCGGCTCGCCGTTCATCCCGACCGCGAGCACCGCGTCGCGGTCGTCGGTGAGCACTTCCAACGGCGTCGACGCCGTGAAGCCGTCGATCGAGCGCGAGAGCACCATGTCGGCCTGCGCCGTGGGCTTCGCGCGGGCGAGCAGTTCGCGGATCGGGTAGCCGAGCCACACGGCGTTGCCGATGAGGTCGCCGCCCACCTCGTTCGACACGCACACGAGGGTCGTCGCGCTCTCTTGCAGGGGGAGGGCGAGCAGCTCGTCCCACGTGAGGGTGAGCTCGTGCTCGACCATTCCGTGGATGCGCAGGGTCCAGGTCTGCGCCTCGACGGTCGGCACGATCAGCGCCGTGTCGATGCGGTAGAAGTCGGAATTCGGGGTGACCACCGGCGCGAGCCCGTCGATGCCGAGGTCGGCCGTGGCCGGAACCGGTGGCATGGTCTTCGCGGGGCGGGGCAGCGTGATCGCCTCGCGCACGGCGGATGCGGCCTGCCGCCCGCTCTGCAGGGCCGCGGCTCCGAGGGCTGCCAGCACACCGGCGGCGGCCGCGGCGCCGCCGTAGACGAGGAACCGGCGGCGGTCGATCCCCGGCTGCTCGCCGGCGTCGGACTCCGCCTCGGTCAGCCGCACGAGGGGCCTCAGGGCGAGGGCGGCCGTGAGCGCGGCCACCGCCGACGGCACCCACCAGAATGTGCCCGCGTCGGGCCTGGTCGGGGCGATCAGCGCTCCGACGGCGCCGAGAGTCAGCACGGCCACGCGGCCCCACGGGGGGAACCGTGCCTCGAGCAGGCCGGCGGCGGCCGCGACGAGCCCCAGCACGAGCGCGATGCCGACCACGAGCGCGAGCTTGTCGGCCGTGCCGAACAGGCCGATCGCCGCATCCTTCGCCCAGGCCGGCGCGGCATCGATGAGGGCACCGCCGATGACGGCGATCGGGCTCGCACCGGGCACGAACAGGCCGGCGACGAGCTCGCCGACGCCCGCGCCGAGCACGACGGCGGCGACGCCCGCCGCCGCAGCGAGAACGCGCGGCCCGGCCATTCGCCCAGCGTACGTCGGGTCGTGGCGCCGTGGGCCGTTCGCGCCGCGCAGCCGGGCAGCATCCGTCGTCACACTTCCGAAACACGCCCCGGGCTAGGCTCTCATCATGGGTGATCTGTTCGACGGCTACGGCTCCACGCTGGCGCCGCGCAAGACCGTCTCGGGCACCCCCGCGTTCGACGAGATGTTCGGCAGCCCGTCGCACCCCGGGGCGCCGGCCGAGTCCAGGCAGGCCTATCGCGAGCTCTACCAGGCACTCGCCCAGATGACGCAGGAAGAGCTGCGAGGGCGCACCGATTCGCTCGCCAGCTCGTACCTCGCCCAGGGTGTGACCTTCGATTTCGCCGGCGAGGAGCGCCCGTTCCCGCTCGACGCGGTGCCCAGGGTCATCGAGTTCGACGAGTGGTCGCGCATCGAGGCGGGCGTCAAGCAGCGCGTGCACGCGCTCGAGGCCTTTCTCGACGACGCCTACGGCCACCAGCACTGCGTGCGCGACGGCGTACTGCCGGCCGCGCTCATCGCGAGCTCGCAGTACTTCTATCGCCAGGCCGCCAACATCCATGCGGCCAACGGCGTGCGCATCCAGGTGTCGGGGATCGACCTCATCCGCGACGAGCACGGCGAGATGCGCGTGCTCGAAGACAACGTGCGGGTGCCGTCGGGCGTCAGCTACGTCATCTCGAACCGGCGGGTCATGGCCCAGACGCTGCCCGAGCTGTTCGTCTCGATGCGCGTGCGCCCCGTCGGCGACTACCCCAACAAACTGCTCGCCGCGCTGCGCGCCTCGGCGCCGGCCGGCATCGACGACCCCAACGTCGTGGTGCTCACCCCCGGCGTCTACAACTCCGCCTACTTCGAGCACACGCTGCTGGCGCGGCTCATGGGCGTCGAGCTGGTCGAGGGGCGCGACCTGCTGTGCATCGGCGGCAAGGTGTTCATGCGCACCACGCGCGGTCCCAAGCGCGTCGACGTGATCTACCGCCGCGTCGACGACGAGTTCCTCGACCCGCTGCAGTTCCGCGCCGACTCGATGCTCGGCGCCCCTGGGCTCATGCTCGCCGCGCGCCTGGGCAACGTCACGATCGCCAACGCCGTGGGCAACGGGGTCGCCGACGACAAGCTGCTCTACACCTACGTGCCCGACCTGATCCGCTACTACCTCGCCGAAGAGCCGATCCTCAAGAACGTCGACACGTGGCGGCTCGAAGACCCGGGCGCGCTCGAAGAGGTGCTCGACCGCCTCGACGAACTGGTGGTCAAGCCGGTCGACGGCTCGGGCGGCAAGGGGCTCGTCGTGGGTCCGGATGCCTCGCGCGACGAACTCGACAAGCTGCGCACGCGCCTGATCGCCGACCCGCGCGGCTGGATCGCGCAGCCCGTGGTCATGCTCTCGACCATCCCCACGCTCGTCGAAGACGGCATGCGGCCGCGGCACGCCGACCTGCGCCCGTTCGCGGTCAACGACGGCGAAGACGTCTGGGTGCTCCCGGGCGGCCTCACCCGCGTCGCCCTGCCGGAGGGCCAGCTCGTGGTCAACTCGAGCCAGGGCGGCGGATCGAAAGACACCTGGATCGTCGGCGGCGCGGCCCCCGGCCACGTCGAGTACGGCCAGGGCGTCGGCGTCGGCGGGCTCGTGGCCGACCAGGCCGCGACCATCACCGCCGCCATCCCGATCATCTACGACGACCAGGACGAGGTCACCCACTCCCCGCAGGACCGCCCGCGCTCGCGGGTCGAGCAGCAGGAGCAGCAGCAGCAGTCCGCCGAGGGTGCGGGCGTCTCGTCTCGCTTCGCTCGCTCGACGACCGAAAGCGGGGCGGACGGATGCTGAGCCGCATTGCCGATGGTTCGACACGCGCGCTGCGCGCGCTGCTCACCAACCAGGAGGTCGGCTCATGCTGAGCCGCATTGCCGAATCACTGTTCTGGATCGGGCGCTACATCGAGCGCAGCGACGGCACCGCGCGCATCCTCGACGTGCACCTGCAGCTGCTGCTGGAAGATCCCTGGATCGACGAGGACACCGCGTGCCGGTCGCTGCTGAGCGTCATGGGCACCTTCGCGCCGGAGGGCGTCGACAACGTCACCCGCGCCCACGTGCTGCAGGGCCTGGCCGGCGACCGGATGAACCCGGCATCCATCTCGTATTCGCTGTCGGCGGCGCGCGAGAACGCCCGCCGAGCGCGCGAGATCGTCTCGACCGAGCTGTGGGAGTGCCTCAACACGACCAATGCCCGCATGCCGCGGCGACTGCAGACCGAGAAGGCGCACGAGTTCTTCCAGTGGGTGCGCGAGCGGGCGGCGCTGGCAGTGGGCATCGTGGATGCCTCGACCAGCCGCGATGAGGCGTGGCAGTTCTTCACCCTCGGGCGCTCCATCGAGCGCGCCGACATGACGGCGCGCATGCTCGCCACCCGCTCGCTGACCGAGGCGTCCGGCCCCTCGTGGACGACGATCCTGCGCTCGTGCGGCGCCTACGAGGCGTACCTGCGCACCTACCGCGGCATGCCCAGCGCCCGCAACGCCGCCGAGTTCCTGCTGCTCGATCGGCTCTTCCCGAGGTCGATCATCTACTCCATCCAGCGCGCAGAGGACTGCATGAGCGCCATCGACCCCCGCGCCGACCGCGTCGGCCACTCCAACACGGTGCTGCGCGCGCTCGGCCAGATCCGCAACGACCTGGAGTACCGCCCGATCAGCGAGATCCTCGCGGAGCTTCCGGCCGACATGCGCCGCGTGCAGAAGGTCACGCGTGAGGCGTCGGAGGCGATCCGCCAGCGGTTCTTCCCCACGCAGGCCGAGCCGAGCTGGATCGGAGAGATCTCGTGAAGCGCCTCCGGATCGAGCACCAGACCGGCTTCTCGTACCAGGGCGACGTGTCGGCCTCGTACAACGAGGCGCGGATGCTGCCCGGCTCCACCGACAGTCAGTTCGTGCTCAACTCGACCCTCGACATCGAGCCGTCGACCTCGGTGAACCAGTACGTCGACTACTTCGGCACCCGCGTCGCCGCGTTCGATGTGCTCTCGCCGCACAGCGACCTCGTCATCACCGCACGCTCGCTCGTCGAGGTGCGCCCGCGGCCCATCGAGCACGTCGACATCACGTGGGAGCAGCTGGCCGAGCGGGCCTCGCGCTCGATCGAGACCGTCGAGCAGCTCGGGCAGACCGGCCGCACGCGTCCGCATGCCGAGGTCGCCGAGCTCGCGCGCTCCATCGCCGCCCAGCACGACCACCCCGGCGAGGCCGCGCATGCGATCTCGATCGCGATCGGCGACGCCGTCGAGTACATGCACGGCATCACCGGAGTGCACTCGACCGCGAGCGAGGCGTGGGAGGCCCGCAAGGGCGTCTGCCAGGACATCGCGCACATCACCCTCGGTGCGCTCCGAGAGGTCGGCATCCCGGCCCGCTATGTCTCGGGATACCTGCACCCGCGGCCGAATGCCGACGTCGGCGTGGCGGTCACGGGCGAGTCGCACGCATGGATCGAGTGGTTCGCGGGGGAGTGGACCGGGTTCGACCCCACCAACAACATCGAGATCGGCGATCGCCACGTGCTCGTCGGCCGCGGCCGCGACTACGGCGACGTGCCGCCGCTGCGCGGCGTGTACGCGGGCCCCTTCAAGAGCCACCTGCACGTCAAGGTGACCATCACGCGAGAGGCGTGAGCGGCTGCCCCATGGGGCAGGATGGATGCTGTGAGCGAGAGCGACCAGTCGGGCGAGGGCTATTGGTACCCCGGCGACGAATCTCCCTCGACGAGCGTGCTCGAGGCGCTGCGCGCCTACCGCGCGGCTGAGACGGCGATGCGCCGGCGCACGCGGCAGTCGATGGAGATGGGTGAGAACGAGCTGCTCGTGCTGCGCTATCTCGCCCGCGCCAAGCGCCGCGGCGAGGGCGTGACGCCCGTGCACCTCAGCCGCTACCTCGGCATCACGTCGGCCTCGACGACGGCTCTGCTCGACCGGCTCGTCAAGAGCGGCCACATCGCGCGGGTGCCGAACCCGGGCGATCGGCGCAGCATCCTGATCACCTCCAGCGAGCACGCGGAAGAGGAGATCCGGCAGACCCTCGGGGCCATGCACGAGCGCATGATGTCCGTCGTGCAGCCGATGACCGAACAGGACCGCGCCGCCGTCATCTCGTTTCTCGACGGAATGCGCGCGGCGGTCGACCAGATCGACGGGTGAGCCGCCTCAGCGGGTGAGCACGCCCGCGGCGGTCGCATCGGCGGCGTCGGCGAGGGCCGTGAGGTAGGCCGCGACGTTGCGTCGCTCGGCCTCATCGAGGCCCGACGCCAGCTCGGCCAGTCGCCGATCGAATTCCTCGATCGTCTCGGCGAGCGCCTGTTCGGCGCGGGGAGTGGCCGCGATGAGGATGCTGCGGCGATCGGTCGGGTGACTGACCCGCTCGACCATGCCGGCGCGCTCGAGTCTGTCGAGGAGGGCCGTGGTCGACGCCGACGTGATCTCGAGGTGGCGCGAGATCTCGCTCGGCTTGACCTCGTGGCCCACCCCGCGCTCGCTGAGGAGGAAGCGGACGATGCGCAGTTCGTTGTCGGTCATTCCGGTCGCCGTGCGGATGCGCACGTGCATCGCCACATCGGCGTCGCGGAACCGGCGGTACGCCTCGCGGACGACCGTGGCCGGATCCGAGTTCTCGTTCACGCCCATGTCCCCTCCCGACTGCTCTCGGGACAACTATACAGGTTCCAGAGTATCTCGCTTGACTAACTACTTTTCTTGTGAGTAACGTTTCGAGTAAGCCAAAACTCACTCGGCCGAACCTCAAGAAGGAGTCAGCTCATGGGACGTCTCTACTACGGCAGCAGCCTCGACCCGATCGAGATGCCCGACCGCGTGCTCGCGCACGTCAAGACCGTCGCGGCGACCAAGCTCCGCCGCCTCGAGAGCTTCACACTGACGTGGACCTACGGCACCGAGCACGAGGGCGGTCGCTCGACCGTCTGGCTGCACTGCTCGATTCCGCTGCGGTTCGATTTCGACACGCTCGAGGCTCAGCAGCTCGACCGCGACTATCTGCAGGAGCTCGCGCAGGCGGCGTCGTCGTCAGCCGGGATCGTGCTCGACCTCACCGAGAACCTGACCGCGATCGCCGAGCCCGTCGTGCTCGCGACCGAACTGGTGCGTGCGGCGTGAGCGCCCCCGCGCTGACCGTCGTGCCGGGGGATTCTCGCCGCGCGACCTGGGCTCGGGTCGACTCGGGCCTGTACGTCGCCTCGCGCGAGGGCGAGTTCGTCGGCTACGTCGACACGGCCCCCGGTGGCAGCTACATCGCCTTCGACGGCCACTCGACGCCGGTCGGCCGCTACGACGACCTTCGCGCTGCCCAGCGGGCGGTGACCTCGGTCACCAACACTCGCGAGATCACGTCTCAGCGCAAGACGCTGCAGGCCCTGCATGCCGTCGCGGCGGTATCGGGAACCGTCGCGGGCGTCATGGTGCTGGCCGCCGGCACCATGGCTCCCTACCTGTAGGTCAGCGAGCGCTCAGCGCGGCATCCGTCTTGTCCTGAAGGTGCTCGCACAGCCGGGCGAGCGTGTCCAGGTCATGCGCCAGGGCTGCCACGCCCGCGGCATCGAGGTCGAAGCTCTCGGGACGTGCTTCGAAGGTGACGACCCAGTGCGGGGTGCCGTCGGTGACGACCGCCTGGATGTAGGTCACCGTGGATGCGGTGCGCAGCGACACCACGACGAGGCCTGAGTCGGGGCCTGCCTGGAAGTCCTTCTCGAGCACCGACACGTCGGTGGCGATGGGCTCGCGGCGACGGAATTCGTCCACCCACGATTCGACCGTCGCCTGATCGCGATACGGCATGGCACCTCACTCATCTGGGTGCCCGGGGAAGACACCCACCCATTATGCCTGGCGGGAGCGCCCGATGCGGACTATGCCGTCCGGTCGGCGCGCGGAGCGTAGCGGCGGGGCCGGTGCGTGTGGGCGACGAGGTCGCGCAGGGCCTCGAGCGAGCCGCTCACCAGGCCCAGCGCCCGCGCCTGCACGAGCACATTGCCGAGGGCCGTCGCCTCGACGGGGCCGGCGAGCACCGGCATCCCGGCGCGGTCGGCCGTGCGCTGGCAGAGCAGCTCGTTGAGGGCTCCGCCGCCGACGATGTGGATCGTGCGCACGTCGACGCCGCCGATGCGACCCGCCTCGAGCGAGGCCTCGGCGAACGCCTGCGCGAGCGATTCGACGATCGAGCGCGCGTACTCCGCGCGGGTGCGCGGGGCGGCCACGTCGTGCTCGGCGCACCACGCGTCGATGCGCGCGGGCATGTCACCGGGGGCGAGGAACCGCGGGTCGTTCACGTCGAAGACCGGGACGGATGCCGCGGGCACCTCTTCGGCCGAATCGAGCAGCGTCGGCAGGTCGATGCGATGCCCCTCTTCGCGCTCCCACGTGCGCACGGCCTCGCTCAGCACCCACAGCCCCATGACGTTGTGCAGCAGCCGCACGCGACCGTCGACCCCGCCCTCGTTCGTGAAGTTGGCCGCGAGCGCCTCGGGGGTCAGCACCAGCCGGTCGACCTCGACTCCGACCAGGCCCCACGTTCCGCACGAGATGTACGCGGCGGCATCCGCCTGCATCGGCACGGCCACGACGGCAGACGCCGTGTCGTGCGAGCCGATCGCGGTGACGTGCGCGCCGGCGCCGGCCCCGAGCGCCGCGGCGACGTCGGTGCGCAGCGCCCCGAGCGTCTCGCCGGGAGCGATGAGCGGGGGGAGGATGCTGCGGGGCACGCCGAGCGAGGCGATGAGCTCTTCGTCCCACTCGCCGCCCGGCACCCGCAGCAGCCCCGTCGTCGACGCGTTGGTCTGCTCGGCGCGCGCGACGCCGGTGAGCCAGTAGCCGATGAGGTCGGGGATCAGCAGGGCCGTGTCGGCGAAGGCGAGCACGTCTCGGGGCTCGGCGGCGAACTGGTAGAGCGTGTTGAACGGCAGGAACTGCAGTCCGTTCCGCTCGAACAGCTCGGCGTGCGGCACGCGGGCGTGCACGGCGTCGACGCCTGCCGCCGTGCGCTCGTCCCGGTAGTGGAAGGGATCGCCCAGCATCCGTCCGTCGCGGAGCAGCGCGTAGTCGACGGCCCACGAGTCCACGCCGATGCTGGTGATGGCGGGCTCGGTGCGGAACGCCTCGCGCAGGCCCTTGAGCGCCGCGCCGTAGAGGCTCAGCACGTCCCAGTGCAGACCGTCGCCGGTGGCGACGGGTTCGTTCGGGAAGCGCGTGACGAGGGTCGTCTCGAGCGTGTCGGGGCCGACGTGGCCGACGATGACCCGGCCGCTCGTCGCGCCCAGGTCGATCGCCGCGACGGCGCCCCCGCTCATCGCAGCCCTCCACACCGGTTACGGTCGCGACGCGCCGCGCGTGGCCGCGGCCGTACGGCGCGTCCCGTCCGTAAGCGGAGGTGAAGGGTGCTCATCGCAGGAACGCCGCGGCGACGCCCGAGTCGACAGGGATGTGCAGGCCCGTCGTGCGGCTGAGCTCGGGACCCGTGAGCACGTACACGGCGTCGGCGACGTTCTCGGGCACGACCTCGCGCTTGAGGATCGTGCGGTTCGCATAGAACTGCCCGAGGTCCTCTTCGTTCACGCCGTAGGTCGCGGCGCGGTTGGCGCCCCAGCCGCTGGCGAAGATGCCCGAGCCCCGAACGACGCCGTCGGGGTTGATGCCGTTGACCCGAACGCCGTGCTCACCGAGCTCGACCGCGAGCAGCCGCACCTGGTGCGCCTGGTCGGCCTTGGTCGCCGAGTAGGCGATGTTGTTGGGGCCGGCGAAGACGCTGTTCTTCGACGAGATGTAGATGACGTCGCCGCCCATCCGCTGCTCGATGAGCGCCTTGGCGGCGGCCTTCGACACGAGGAACGAGCCCTTGGCCATGACGTCGTGCTGCAGATCCCAGTCCTTCTCGGTGGTCTCCAGCAGCGGCTTCGACAGCGACAGCCCCGCGTTGTTGACGACGAGGTCGATGCCGCCGAACGCCAGCACGGTCGCGTCGATCGCGGCCTGCACGCCGTCGGCGTCGGCCACGTTCGCGGCGACGCCGATCGCGACGTCGGTGCCGCCGAGTTCGGCGGCGGCGGCCTGCGCCTTCTCGAGGTCGAGGTCGGCGACGACGACGCACGCGCCCTCGGCGGCCAGGCGCGTCGCGATCGCCTTGCCGATGCCGGATGCTGCGCCGGTGACGAACGCGATGCGGCCCTGGTGCGTCTTGGGCTTCGGCATGCGCTGGAGCTTGGCCTCCTCGAGCGCCCAGTACTCGATGCGGAACTTCTCGGCATCCGAGATCGGGGCGTAGGTCGACAGCGCCTCGGCGCCGCGCATGACGTTGATCGCGTTGACGTAGAACTCGCCGGCCACGCGCGCGGTCTGCTTGTTGGCGCCGTACGAGAACATGCCCACACCCGGCACGAGCACGATGAGCGGGTCGGCTCCGCGGATCGCGGGGCTGTCGGCATCCGCGTGCGCGTCGTAGTAGGCCTGGTAGTCGGCGCGGTACTCGGCGTGCAGCTCCTGCAGGCGGGCGACGGATGCCTCCACCGACGCGTCCGCCGGCAGGTCGAGGATCATCGGCTTGACCTTGGTGCGCAGGAAGTGGTCGGGGCAGCTGGTGCCCAGCGCCGCGAGTTCGGGCGCGCGCTCTGCCGCGAGGAAGCCCGTCACGACGTCGGAATCGGTGAAGTGGCCGACCATCGGCTTGTCGGTCGAGGCGAGACCGCGGATCGTGGGGGCGAGAGCGGCCGCCTTCGCGCGTCGCTCTGCCTCGGGGAGGGCCTCGAAGCCGGCGCGCACGCCGCCGAACGGGTCGGCCTTGCCGTGCTCCGCGATGTAGGCGGCGGCGGTCTCGATGATCCACAGCGAGTTCGCCTCGGCCTCATGCGACGTCTCGCCCCACGCCGTGATGCCGTGGCCGCCGAGGATCGTGCCGATCGCCTGCGGGTTCTGCGCCTTGATGGCGGCGATGTCGAGGCCGAGCTGGAACCCGGGGCGGCGCCAGGGCACCCACACCACCTTGTCGCCGAAGATCGTCGAGGTGAGCTCCTCGCCGTCGGCGGCGGTCGCGATCGCGATGCCGGAGTCGGGGTGCAGGTGGTCGACGTGCGCGGCGTCGACGAGGCCGTGCATCGCGGTGTCGATCGAGGGGGCGGCCCCGCCCTTGCCGTGCAGGCAGTAGTCGAAGGCCGCGACCATCTCGTCTTCGCGGTCGACGCCGGGGTAGACGTCGACGAGCGCGCGCATGCGGTCGAGGCGCAGCACCGCGAGGCCCTCGGGCTTCAGCGTCCCGAGGTCGCCGCCGGAGCCCTTGACCCACAGCAGCTCGACCGGCTCGCCCGTCACCGGGTCGGTCTCGGTGCCCTTGGCGGAGGTGTTGCCGCCGGCGTAGTTGGTGTTCTTCGGGTCCGCGCCCAGGCGGTTGCTGCGGGCGATGAGCGCCGCGACGGTGTCGTTGGTCATGCTCATGCTCCCCATCCGGCCTGCACGCCGCCGACGCGGTCGGCCTCGATCTTCTCCTGGTAGCCGGATGCCGCGTACGCGGCCATCGGGTCGGCCGGAAGGCCGCGCGACTCACGCCATTCGGCAAGGGCCGGGCGCACGTCGGTGGAGAACGCGTCCATGAACACGGCGTGGGCGGCGAGCACATCCTCAGCCTCCTGCGCGGCGGCGAGCGCGGCACGGTCGACCAGCAGCGCGCGGGCGGTCATCTCCTGCACGTTGAGCACGGAGCGGATCTGCCCGGGGATCTTCTTCTCGATGTTGTGGCACTGGTCGAGCATGAAGGCGACGTCGGGGTTGTTGAGGCCGCCGCCGCGGATGACCTCGAAGAGGATGCGGAACAGCTGGAACGGGTCGGCGGCGCCCACGATGAGGTCGTCGTCGGCGTAGAAGCGGCTGTTGAAGTCGAACGAACCGAGCTTGCCCAGGCGCAGCAGCTGCATCACGATGAACTCGATGTTGGTGCCCGGAGCGTGGTGGCCCGTGTCGAGGCACACCATGGCGCGCTCGCCGAGGGCGGCCACCTGCACGTACGAGGTCCCCCAGTCGGGAACATCGGTGTGGTAGAACGCCGGCTCGAAGAACTTGTACTCGAGCACGAGGCGCTGCTCGCCCGACAGGCGCGCGTAGATCTTCTGCAGCGACTCGGCGAGGCGGTCCTGGCGGCCGCGCAGGTCGGCCTGGCCGGGGTAGTTCGAGCCCTCGGCCAGCCAGATCTTCAGATCGCGCGAGCCCGTGGCATCCATGATGTCGATGCACTCGAGGTGGTGGTCGATCGCCTTCTGCCGCACCTTCGGGTCGAGGTGGGTGAGCGCGCCGAACTTGTAGTCGTCGTCCTGGAAGGTGTTCGAGTTGATCGTGCCGAGGCTCACGCCCAGGTCTTCGGCGTGCGCGCGCAGGGCGGCGTAGTCGTCGACCTTGTCCCACGGGATGTGCAGCGCGACGCTCGGGGCCAGGGCCGTGACGCGGTTGACCTCAGCGGCGTCGGCGATCTTCTCGAACGGGTCACGCGGGGTGCCGGGGGTGCCGTACACCTTGAACCGGGTGCCGGAGTTGCCGAAGGCCCACGAGGGCAGCTCGATGCCCTGGGCTTCGAGGGAGGACTGGATGTCGGGAGTCAGGATGCTCACGATGCGTCGCTTTCGATGGTGGATGGATTCGTGGGGTCTGCGGAGTCGCCGGCGGCGGAGCCTGCGGCGGCGAGCTGGTCTTCGAGGTGGAACACCTCGGTGAGGGGGGTGGCGGCCTGGTCGGGCCGCCCGTCGAGGCCGACGAAGAAGCGGCCCATCTCGGCCTCCCAGCGGGCGGCGACGGCGGATGCTGCCAGGTAGGCCTGCGCGGCGGCATCGTCGTCGGTCTCGTAGTAACCGACCAGGCGTCCGCCGTCGGCGAGGAAGAGGGAGTAGTTGCGCCGGCCGGCCGCCGCGATCTCGGCGAGCATCTCGGGCCAGACGGGGGTATGGCGGGCGATGTACTCGTCGAGGAGCTCGGGGCGGACCTGGAGCTGGAACGAGACGCGCGTCATGGGAGGGGCCTTTCGGGGGTGGGGTGCCCGGCCGGCCCTGAGGACCGGCCGGGCAGGCGACTCAGAAGTCGAAGTCGCCGATGTTGTCCGCGTCGAACACGTACGGGTCGCCCAGCAGCACCGTCGCGTCGGCGCCGACCTCGTAGGAGCCGAGCTTGCCGGCCTCGAACGAATCGCCCTCGGCGCCGGTGATCTCACCGGTGATCAGGGCCTGCGCGGCGTAGGCGGCGAGGTAGCCGAGGTCTTCCGGGTTCCAGAGGGCGAACGCCGTGACGGTGCCGTCTTCGACGTACTCGCGCATCTGGTTGGGGGTGCCCAGGCCCGTGATGGCGACCTTGCCCTTGTAGTCCGACGTCGAGACGTAGCGGGCTGCGGCGGCGATGCCGACCGTGGTGGGCGAGACGATGCCCTTCAGGTCGGGGTAGGTCTGCAGCAGCGCCGCGGTCTTGTCGAACGACGTCTGGTCGTCGTCGTCGCCGTAGACCACGTCGACGAGCTCGATGTTCGGGTGGTCGGAGGCCAGCAGCGTCTTCATCGTCTCGATCCACGCGTTCTGGTTGGTCGCGTTGGCCGAGGCCGACAGGATCGCGATCTGGCCCTCGTCGCCGATCTGCTCGGCGATGAGGTCGACCTGCACCTTGGCGATGCCGTCGGCGGTGGCCTGGTTGATGAACAGGTCGCGGCAGTCGGGGTTGGTGTCGGAGTCGAAGGTGACGACCTTGACGCCCGCGTCGCGCGCCTCGTTGAGGGCGTCGCAGATGGCCTCGGGGTCGTTGGCCGACACGACGAGGCCGCCGACACCCTGCTGGGTGGCGGTGTTGATGTAGCTGACCTGCGCGTCGGGGGTCGCCTCGGCGGGGCCGACCTCGGCGAACGTGCCGCCGAACTCCTCGACGGCCGCCTTGCCGCCCTTGCTCGAGGTGTCGAAGTAGGGGTTGCCGAGGTTCTTGGGCAGGAACGTGATCGCGAGGTTCGCGTCACCGCCGGCGGCGGCCGACTCGCTGGGCGAGCTGCTCGACCCCGTGTCGGCGCAGCCGGCGAGTGCCAGCACCGCCGTCACGGCGACGGCTGCGACAGCCGCCACACGCTTGCGTGCAAACGTCATTGTTCTTTCCTTTCGTGGGGTCCACCGCGGCGGGTGCCGTCGGCGGGCGGTTGCGGTCTCGTCATGATGCTGTGGAGACCGCGACAGGTGAGATCCGGCCGGGGCGCCTGCGGGCCCGCTGCAGCCATCCGAGGATGCTGCCGGCGACGACCGAGAGCACCAGGAGCACGCCGGTGATGATGTTGATGACGTCGGAGGTGACGTTGGCCAGGCGCAGGGCGCTGGAGAGCACGCCGATGAGCACGGCCGCGGCGACGACGCCGTGCAGGGCGCCGCGGCCGCCGAACACCGACACCCCGCCGAGCACGACCGCCGCGATCACCTGGAGCTCGAGCCCCGTCGCGTTGTCGCCGCGGGCGCTGCCGAACCGCAGGGTGAAGAAGATGCCGGCGAAGGCCGACACGACACCGGCGAGCACGAACAGGATGAAGCGGGTGCGCTCGACGTTCACGCCCGAGAACCACGCGGCATCCTTCGACAGGCCGATCGCGAAGATGCCGCGGCCGAACGGGGTGAAGTGCAGCAGCACGACGAAGACGACCAGCAGGATGAGGAACGGCACCATGATGTAGGGGATCGTCGTGCCGGCGATCTTGGCCTTGGCCAGAGCCGTCCACAGCTCGGGGAAGTCGGTGACGGCCGTCGTGCCGAGAAGCCCCACCGCGAGGCCGCGGAAGAGCGCGAGCGTTCCGATCGTGACGGCGAGCGAGGGCAGCCCCACGACTGTCACGAGGAATCCGTTGAGCGCACCGCCGACGACGCTCACGAGCAGGGCGAGCAGGGCCGCGACCTCGAAGGGCAGCCCGGCGCTCACGCCGACGCCGGTCACGACGCTCGCGAGCCCGACCATCGAGCCCACCGACAGGTCGATGTCGCCCGTGATCATGATGAGGGTCATCGGCAGCGCGATGAACAGGATCGGCGCGATGTCGAGCAGCAGGTAGTTCAGCGTGATCGGCTGGGCGAAGCCGCGCACCGAGAACGATGCGACGAGCACGACGACGATCAGCAGGGCGATGATCGCCGACTCGCGGGTGAGCAGCACGCGTCGCCAGAGCGGACGGTCGAAGTCGCGGATGACGCGAGTCGTGGCGGTGGTGGTGGCCGTGGTCATGAGTGGTCCCTCGCCTCGATGAGCCGCCGTTTCTGCCGCACCGCGAGCACGCGGTCGAGCACGATGGCGCCGATGATGAGCACGCCGACGACGGCGCGCTGCCAGAAGTCGGGGATGCCGAGGATCGGCAGCGCCCGGTTGATGGTCATCAGCAGCACGGCGCCGATCGCCGCGCCCCAGACCGAGCCGACGCCGCCGGTGATGGCGACGCCGCCGATGACGGCAGCGCCGACAGCATCCAGTTCCCATCCGGCACCGGCCTGCGAGCTGACCGAGCCGTATCGGGCGGCGTAGAACACGCCCGCCAGGCCCGCAAGGGCGCCGGAGAGGATGAAGGCGGTGAGGATGCGGCGGGTCACCCGCAGTCCGTAGAGCTCTGCGGCCGAAGGGTCGGAGCCGATCGCGTAGTACTCGCGGCCGCCGCGGGTGTTGCGCATGTACCAGGCGGCGGCGGCCAGCACGACGAGGGCCACGATCGTGAGGATCGGGATCGTGAGGATCTGGCCGGTGCCCAGCGCAAGGAAGTCCTTGGGCATGTCGGACGCGTTGACGCGGTTGCTGCCGGCCCACGCGACGTTGATGCCGCGGTAGGCGTAGAGCGTCCCGAGGGTGATCACCATGGCGGGCACCTTGGCGTAGGCCACGAGCGCGCCGTTGATCAGGCCCAGCACGCCGCCGAAGAGCACCGCGAGCACGACGACGGCGATGATCGGAAGGCCAGGCACGTCGATGAACAGACGCCCCGTGAGGTAGGCCGACAGGCCCATCACCGAGCCGACCGAGAGGTCCACGTTGCGCGTGATGATGACGATCGCCTGGCCGACCGCCACGAGCACGAGGATCGAGGGGGTCAGCAGCAGGTCGCGCCAGCCGTCGGTGCTGAACAGGAACGCGGGGTTCTTGACCGTGGCGGCGACGATGACGATGGCGAGGGCGACGAGGATGCCGAACTCGCGGGCCTTGCCGAGCGCGCCGATGCGCTTGGTCATCCCCGAGACGGGGATGCGGGTGGTGGAGGTGAAGGTCATGAGTGCTGTCCCTCTGCGTGCGTGGCGGCGTACATGACGTTCTCGCTGGTGGCGTTCTCGCGCGCGATCTCGGCGGTGATGCGGCCCTCGCGCATGACGAGCACGCGGTCGGCCATGCCGAGCACCTCGGGGAGCTCCGACGAGATCATGAGGATGCCCATGCCCTGGCCCGCGAGCTGCGAGATGAGGCGGTGCACCTCGCTCTTGGTGCCGACGTCGATGCCGCGGGTGGGCTCGTCGATGATGAGCACAGTGGGGTTGGTGGCCAGCCACTTGGCCAGGACGACCTTCTGCTGGTTGCCGCCGGAGAGGGTCGCGGCGACCGTGTCGAGCGCGTGCGACTTGACCTCGAGGCGGCTCGCCCACTCCTTGGCGGCGCGGTTCTCCATGCCGGTGGTCAGCAGCCCGAACTTCGCGAGCTGGCGGCGGATGGCCAGCGTGATGTTCTGGCCGACGCCCGACTCGATGACGAGGCCCTGCTTGCGGCGGTCTTCCGGCACCAGGGCGATGCCGGCGCGCATGGCGTCGGCGGGCTTGCCCTTGGGCACCGTCCTGCCCGACAGGCGCACCGTGCCCTCGCGGTAGTCGTCGACGCCGAAGACGGCGCGGGCCACCTCGCTGCGGCCGGCGCCCACGAGGCCCGCGAGCCCCACGATCTCGCCGGAGCGCACCGTGAACGAGATGTCGTGGAAGACGCCGGGGCTCGTGAGCCCCTCGACCTCGAGGAGGGCCTCGCCTATCGCGGCCTCCTGCTTGGGGAAGAGGTCGGTGACCTCCCGGCCGACCATCTGGTGCACGATCTCGTCGACGGTGGTGTCGGCGATCGCGCTCGTGGCGATGTAGGCGCCGTCGCGCATCACCGTGATGGTGTCGCACAGGTCGAAGACCTCGTCGAAGCGGTGCGAGATGAAGATGAGGGCGCGTCCCTCGTCTCGGAGGCTCCGCGCGATCGTGAAGAGGCGCTCCACCTCGACGCCGGAGAGGGCGGCGGTCGGCTCATCCATGATGAGCAGGGTCGCGTCGAGCGAGACGGCCTTGGCGATCTCGATGACCTGCTGGTCGGCGATCGACAGGCCTTCGGCCGGGCGGTCGGGGTCGATCAGCACGCCCAGGCGCGTGAACAGGCGCTCGACCTCGTGGCGCATCGCCTTGCGGTCGATGCGGCCGGCGCGGCCGGTGGGCTGGCGCCCCATGAAGATGTTCTCGGTGACCGACAGGTCGGGGAACAGCGTCGGCTCCTGGTAGATCACCGCGACCCCGGCGGCCTTGGACTGCGCCGTCGAGGTGAAGTCGACGTCTTCGCCCTTGAGGCGGAAGACGCCGCCGTCGCGCTGGTAGAGACCGGCGACGATCTTGACCAGTGTCGACTTTCCGGCGCCGTTCTCACCCACGAGGGCATGGATCGACCCGGCGTCGACCGAGATGGTGCCCGAGCGCAGTGCGATCACCGCCCCGAAGGCCTTCTGCACGTCCGCGAGTTCCAGCACAGGCGCTGCTGACATCGGGGACACCACCCACTCTCATCATTGAGGGAGTGAATCGTTTCAGTCCCTGCCGAAGCGAGATTAGGACACGCTCCGATCCGGTGTCAAGATGAGCCGGACGATCGTGCATGATTCGTTTCACATCGATCGGATAGAGTGCACGACGAAGGAGGACCGATGGCGGTCAGCGTGCGGGACGTCGCCGACGACGCGGGAGTGTCGGTGGGCACGGTCTCGAACGTGCTCAATCGGCCCGAGAAGGTCGCCGCCGACACGGTCGCCCGTGTGCAGGCCTCGATCGCCCGGCTCGGCTTCGTGCGCAACGACGCCGCAAGGCAGCTGCGCGCCGGCCGCAGCCGCACGATCGGCCTCGTCGTGCTCGACCTGCGCAACCCCTTCTTCACCGAGGTCGCCCGCGGCGCCGAGGAGCGCGCCGCCGAGCACGGCCTGTCGGTGCTCGTGGCCAACAGCGACGAGAAGCACGATCGCGAGGCCACCCACCTCGACCTGTTCGAAGAGCAGCGCGTGTTCGGCGTGCTGGTCACCCCCGTCGCCGAGAACCTGCCTCGCCTGAGCCGCATGCGCGACCGCGGCATCCCCACCGTGCTCGTCGACCGCGAGTCGCACGATCCGACCTTCGCGTCGGTCGCCGTCGACGACGTCGAGGGCGGGCGCATCGCCGCCGAGCACCTCCTCGCCCAGGGGCGGCGCCGCCTCGCGTTCGTCGGCGGTCCTGTCGCCATCTGCCAGGTCTCCGACCGCCTCGCCGGCGCCGAGGCCGCCGTCGCCGCGGCGGGCGGGATGCTGGAGTTCATCGGCACCGACGCCCTCACCGTCGACGAAGGCCGGCGTGCGGGGCGCAGCATCCTGAATCGCCCCGCCGCCTCGCGACCCGACGCCGTCTTCGCCGCGAACGATCTGATCGCCCTCGGCATGCTGCAGAGCCTCGTCATGACCGGCGACGTGCGCGTGCCCGACGACATCGCGCTGATCGGCTACGACGACATCGACTTCTCGGCCGCCGCCGTCATCCCGCTGAGCTCGGTGCGCCAGCCTGCCGCGCTGATCGGCTCGAACGCCGTCGACCTGCTGCTGGAACTGCAGCAGGGCTCGGTGCTGCAGCGCCAGCACATCGTCTTCCAGCCCGAGCTCGTGGTGCGGGCCTCGACCGTCGGGGTCTGATCAGCCGCGGACGCGCGCCTCGCGGGGGAGGGCGATCGGGGTCGTGCCGGCGACCTCGTCGGAGAACTCCGCGGGGGCGGGCGTGACGATCGCGATCGGCACGGTCTCGTCGATCGTGAGGCGGAAGCGCTTGGTCTCGTGACGGCTGATGCGGCCGGAGGCCAGCATCCACGTCGCCCCGATGGCGAACGCGACGAACGCCGCCGCCGAGCCGACGAGGATCGCGGTGCGCGGGCCGAACTCCGACGCCACCCAGCCGACGATCGGGGCGCCGATGGGGGTGCCGCCCATGAGGATCGCCATGTAGAGCGCGAGCACGCGGCCGCGCAGGGCCGGGTCGGTCGTGGTCTGCACGTAGCCGTTGGCGGTGGTGAGGGTCGTCACGACGGCGAAGCCGGTCAGCGGGATCACCAGCGCGTAGGTGAGGTAGGTGGGCATGAACGCCGAGAGCAGGGATGCGGCGGCGAACAGTGCGGTGCCGGCGATCACGACCCGCACCCTGGCGCGGTCGCGACGGGCCGCGAGCAGGGCCCCGGCGAGCGAGCCGATCGCGATGATCGAGCTGAGGAGGCCATAGCCGTCGGCCTCGCGGCCGAACTCGAGCGCCATCGTCGAGGCGAAGATCGGGAAGTTCATGCCGAAGGCGCCCAGGAGGAACACGACGGCGAAGATCACGACGAGGTCTGGCCGCTTCGCGACGTAGCGGAAGCCGTCGGCCAGACGCGCCGAGCCGTCGGCCTTCGCGCGGGGGATGAGGTCGTCGGTGCGGATGAGCTTGAGGGCCACCAGCATGCCGACGAAGGTCAGCGCATTGACCAGGAACACCCACCCGGTGCCGACCGCCACGATCACGATGCCCGCCACTGCCGGGCCGATCATGCGGGCGCCGTTGAACGACGCGGCGTTGAGGGCGACCGCGTTCGACGCGTTCTCGCGGCTCACGAGGTCGGAGACGAACGCCTGCCTGGCGGGGTTGTCGAAGGCGGCGACGACGCCCAGCGCCAGAGCGAAGACGTACATGAGCGGCAGGGTCATCATGCCCATCAGCAGCAGGGCGCCGATCGCGAGGCCGAGCACGAGCAGCAGCGACTGGGTGAGCAGCAGCAGGCGGCGGCGGTCGAAGCGGTCGGCGACGTAGCCGGTGACGCCGACCAGCAGCAGCGGCGGCGCGAACTGCAGCGCCATCGTGATGCCCATCGCGGCGGCGTCGTTGTGGGTGAGCTCGGTGAGCACGACCCAGCTGAGGGCTGTCGACTGCATCCAGGCGCCGACGTTCGACACGAGTGCGCCGATGAACCAGACGCGGTAGTTGAAGACCGAGAACGAGCGGAACATGGCGCTCATGACGACGCCACCTCCCGCATCAGGTCGGCCGCGGCGGCCAGGGTCGCCAGCTGGTCGGGCGAGAGGTCGGCGAGAGCGGCCTCGAGCCACGCGTCGCGGCGGCGTGTGGTCTCGTCGACGGTGGCTTGACCGAGGTCGGTGAGGGCGATGTTGACCTTGCGCCGGTCGGCCTCGTCGGGGGTGCGCGAGAGGTAGCCGCCCTCTTCGAGGCAGTTGACCGTGCGGTTCATCGAGGGGGCGGTGACCCGCTCGCGGTCGGCGAGCTCCGAGAGGGTGTGCGGGCCGTGCACCTTGAGGGCGGCGAGCACGGCGTACTGCCCGTCGCTCATGGTGTCGACGGCCTGCTGGGCGCGCAGGCGCCGGGCGAGGCGGAAGGTCGCCATGCGCAGATCGGATGCCGCGTGGGCGAGGTCGGGGGAGGCGTCTGAGGGGGTGGTGCTCGTCGTCATCAGAATCCTTAGCTTAGCTCATTAGCTGTGCTAAATAAATGTCGTCTCGCCCACCGCGCGGGCGGGTCCTAGAGTCGTGCCATGCCCGCATCCACCCGCTCCTTCACCGACGCGCACGGCATCGAGATCTTCTTCGACGTGCACCCGGCGGCATCCGCCCCGCGCGCCGTCGTGCAGCTGCTGCACGGCGTCGGCGAGCACGTCGGGCGCTACGCCGCGCTCATCGAGGCGCTCGTCGCCGACGGCTACACCGTCTATGCCGACGACCACCGCGGGCACGGCCGCACCGGCATGACGCAGCACGGCGGCGATGCGACGAAGCTCGGCGAGCTCGGCCCCGGAGGGCTGCGCGCGGCGGTGGCCGCCGTGGCGCAGCTGACCGAGCTGATCCGCGCCGAGAACCCCGACCTGCCGCTCGTGCTGCTCGGGCACTCGTGGGGGTCGTTCCTGGCGCAGATGCTCGTCGACCGCGACCCCGAGGCCTACGACGCCGTCGTTCTCAGCGGCTCGTCGCTGCGCTGGCCGGGGTCGCTGAACTCGGGCGACCTCAACAAGCCGTGGAAGAAGCCGGGGGCGATGGGCACCGAGTGGCTGTCGTCCGATCTCGCGGTCGGTCAGGCGTTCCTCGACGATCCGCTCACGACGACCCGCACGCTGCCGCAGCTGTTCGGGGTGTTCGATGTGCTGCGCCTGATCGGAAAGCCCCGCAAGAGCCTCGGCCGCGACCTCCCCGTGCTGCTCATGGTCGGCCGCGACGACCCCGTTGGCGGGCCGCGGAGCGTCCACCGCCTCGCCGACGCCTACCGCACGCGGTCGGGGCTGACCGACGTGACGACCCTCGTCTACCCCGGCGCGCGGCACGAGATCTTCAACGAGGTCGCCCAGGTCGATGTGCGCGCCGACCTGCTCGCCTGGCTCGACCAGCGCTTCGCCGCCCGCGACTGACCCGCGCCTAGGCTGGAGCCATGCACGGTGAGTACAAGGTTCCTGGCGGAAAGCTCGTCGTCGTCGACCTCGAGGTCGTCGACGGTCGCATCGCCGACTTCCACCTCGCGGGCGACTTCTTCCTCGAGCCCGACGACGCGCTCGCCGACATCGATGCGGCCGTGACGGGGCTGCCCGTCGAGTCGGATGCCGCCACCATCGCCGCGGCGGTGCGCGCGGCCCTCCCCGAGGGTGCGCAGCTGCTGGGGTTCACTCCGGATGCCGTCGGCACCGCCGTGCGGCGGGCCCTCGTGACCGCACCCGGCTGGAAGGACTTCGACTGGGAGATCGTGCACGAGCGCCCCGTCTCGCCGCGGATGAACCTCGCCCTCGACGAGGTGCTCACGACCCGCGTCGGCGACGGCCGGCGCAACCCCACCCTGCGGCTGTGGGAGTGGAACGAGTCGGCGGTCGTGATCGGGTCGTTCCAGTCGCTGCGCAACGAGGTCGACCCGGAGGGGGCTGCCCGCCACGGGTTCGACGTCGTGCGGCGCATCTCGGGCGGCGGCGCGATGATGATGGGCGCGAACTCGATCGTGACCTATTCGCTGTACGTGCCGGCATCCCTCGTCGCCGGAATGACCTTCGCCGACTCGTACGCCTTCCTCGACGACTGGGTGCTGCAGGCGCTGCGCTCGCTGGGCATCGAGGCGACCTACCAGCCCCTCAACGACATCGCGTCGCCCAGCGGCAAGATCGGCGGCGCTGCGCAGAAGCGCCTCGCCAACGGCGGCGTGCTGCACCACGCGACCCTCAGCTACGACATGGATGGCCAGGTCATGACCGAGGTGCTGCGCATCGGTCGCGAGAAGCTCAGCGACAAGGGCACGGTGTCGGCCGCCAAGCGCGTCGATCCGCTGCGCAGCCAGACCGGCCTGCCGCGCGAGGCGATCATCGAGCGGTTCATCGAGACCTTCGCCAAGCTCTACGGCGCCGTGCCCGGCACGATCTCGGCCGACGAGTACGCCGAGGCAGAGGCCCTCGTCGATTCGAAGTTCTCGACCGACGCGTGGCTGACGCGGGTGCCGTGACGGATGCTGCGCCCGGCGCCGCCCCCGCCGGCACGGTCGAGATCCACCACGGAGACAATCTCGAGGTGATCCGCGGCTTCGCCGACGCGTCGTTCACGCTGATCTACCTCGACCCGCCCTTCAACACCGGCCGCCCTCGCCACCGCGCCATCGAGACCGCCCTGCCCGCGAGCGGGGACGAGCGCGAGGTCAAGGGCGGGTTCCGGGGCGCGCAGTACGCGCGGCTGCGGGGCGACCTCCGGCGCTACGACGACCGGTTCGACGACTACTGGAGCTTCCTGGAGCCGCGGCTCATCGAGGCCTGGCGACTGCTGGCGCCCGACGGCACGCTGTACCTGCACCTCGACTACCGCGAGGCGCACTACGCGAAGGTGCTGCTCGACGCCCTCTTCGGCCGCGAGCACTTCCTCAACGAGCTGATCTGGGCCTACGACTACGGCGCCAAGAGCAAGCGCCGCTGGCCCACCAAGCACGACACGATCCTCGTGTACGTGAAAGACCCCACGGCCTACTGGTTCGACTCCGAGGAGGTCGACCGCGAGCCCTACATGGCGCCCGGTCTCGTCACCCCCGAGAAGGCCGCTCGGGGCAAGCTCCCCACCGATGTCTGGTGGCACACGATCGTGCCCACGAGTGGCCGCGAGAAGACGGGGTACCCCACCCAGAAGCCCGAGGGCATCCTCCGTCGCATCGTGCAGGCCTCCAGCCGCCCCGGTGATCGGGTGCTCGACTTCTTCGCCGGCAGCGGCACGACCGGGGCGGTCGCCGCATCCCTCGGCCGCCACGC
Source organism: Microbacterium fluvii (assembly GCF_025515205.1). Taxonomy (GTDB): domain Bacteria; phylum Actinomycetota; class Actinomycetes; order Actinomycetales; family Microbacteriaceae; genus Microbacterium; species Microbacterium fluvii. The sequence continues at coordinate 371,412 of NZ_JAOPFX010000002.1, forward strand.
CGTGCTCGTCGACGACAACGCCGAGGCGATCGCCGTGATCCGCGCCCGCATCCCCTCCGCCGTGCTCGCCCCCTGACCCCCACTCCGATTACGGTCACGACGCGCCGTGCGTGCGACGCGTGCACACGGCGTGTCGCGTCCGTAAGCGGGATGGGGGATGCTGGGGGCATGCGATTCGGAATCTTCATCCCCCAGGGCTGGCGGCATGACCTCGTCGGCATCGAGCCGGCCCAGCAGTGGCGGGTGATGAGCGAACTCGCTCAGCGCGCCGATGAAGGCGCGTGGGAGTCGCTGTGGGTCTACGACCACTTCCACACCGTTCCGGTGCCGAGCGACCAGGCCACCCACGAGGCGTGGACGCTGATGGCGGCCTTCGCGGCGGTGACCGACCGCATCCGCCTCGGCCAGATGTGCACGTGCATGGGCTACCGCAACCCCGCCTACCTGGCGAAGGTCGCCGCGACCGTCGACCACATCTCGGGCGGCCGCGCCGAGATGGGCATCGGCGGCGGCTGGTACGAGCATGAATGGCGGGCCTACGGCTACGGCTTCCCGCCGATCGCCGAGCGGCTGGGTGCGCTCGATGAGGGCGTGCAGATCATGAAGCAGGCGTGGGAGACCGGCACGGCGACCCTCGACGGAAAGCACTTCCAGGTCGACGGTGCGATCGTGCAGCCGCTGCCCGTGCAAGAAGGCGGCATCCCGATCTGGGTCGCCGGCGGCGGCGAGCGCAAGACACTGCGCACCGTCGCGCGCTACGCCGACTACGCGAACTGGGTGCCGGTGCTGGCCGAGTTCACCCGCAAGCGCGAGATCCTCGCCGAGCACTGCGCGGCGGTCGGCCGCGACCTCGCCGAGATCACCCTGTCGACCAACTTCAACACGGTGATCGGCGAGACCGAGGCCGACGTCGCCGAGCGGCTCGACCGCATCGAGGCCCGCGTCGCGCCCTTCCTCGGCGATGCCACCGAGGGCTTCATGCGCGATTACCGCAACGGCACGGCGCTGGTGGGCACCCCCGCGCAGGTGATCGAGCGCATCCGCGAGATCCAGGGCGCGGGCATGACCTACGCGATCCACTACTTCCCCGAGCACGCCTACGACCGCTCGGGCATCGAGCTGTTCGAGCGCGAGGTCATCCCCGCGCTGGCCTGAGCCTCAGCCGGCGGCCCTGGCCACCAGCTCGCGCAGCGTCTTCTCGACCGCCGGGGTCACCTCGATCACGGCATACGAGGTCGCCCACATCTCGCCGTCGTCGAGCAGCGCGTCTTCTTGGAAGCCGACGGTGCCGTAGCGCGTGTCGAACTTCGAGGCGGGCTGGTAGAACACGACGACCTTGCCGTCGCGGGCGTAGGATGGAAAGCCGTACCAGGTCTTCGGGTCGAGCTGCGGGGCGACCTCGGTCACGATGCGGTGCAGCGTCGAGGCGACCTCGCGATCGGTTCCCGAGAGCGCGTCGATCGCCTCGACGCACGCCTCGAGCTCCTTGGCGAGCTTCGCAGCTCCCTTGAGTCCCTTCGAGGTGCGCAGCTCCTCGGCGCGCTGCTGCATCGCGGCGCGTTCGGCGTCGCTGAACCCGGTCTTGGTGTCGGCCATGTCAGGCCCCCTTCTGCTGGATGCGGATGAGATTGCCCGCGGGATCGCGGAAGGCCGCGTCGCGCACGCCGTAGTCCTGCTCGATCGGCTCCTGCACGATGTCGGCGCCGGCCGCCTCGATGCGCGCGAACGTGTCGTCGAGGTCGTCGGTGGCGAGGTTGACGCCGAAGTAGGAGCCCTTCGCGATGAGCTCGAGAAGCATCTCACGTTCGTCGTCGGAGATGTCGTGGCCGACGCCGGGCGGATGCAGCACGATCGCGGTATCGGGCTGGCCCTGCGGTCCCACGGTGATCCAGCGCATATCGGCGTAGCCGACGTCGAGGCGCACCTCGAAGCCGAGCACATCCCGGTAGAAGGCGAGGGAGGCGTCTGGGTCGGTGTGCGGCAGGAAGCTCGAGTGAATCGTGATGTCCATGCCCTCACGGTACGAGCGGTGCCCCCTGGCGCGCTTCTCGATTCCTGATCGGTTTGGTGATCTGCTTGGCGATGCACGGCAGCATCCCCGGTCTGAACTCCGCGCCGCGCTCGCGGTAGACGCTCGGCGGCACGCCGACCAGCTCGGTGAAGCGCGTGCTGAAGGTGCCCAGCGACTGACACCCGACGGCGAAGCACACCTCGGTCACCGACAGGTCGCCGCGGCGCAGCAGGGTCATGGCGCGCTCGATGCGGCGGGTCATCAGGTACTGATAGGGCGACTCGCCGTAGGCGCGGACGAACTGGCGGCTGAGGTGCCCCGCAGACAGGTGCACCCCGCGGGCGAGCGTCTCGACGTCGAGCGGCTGGGCGTAATCGCGGTCCATCCGGTCCCGCACGCGCCGCAGCAGCACGAGGGTCTCAAGATCCGGGCGGTCGGGCATCTGCCGATGATCGCACGGCCTCGCCGGGCCCGCCAGGAGCGGCGAGTGCCGAGAAGAGCGCGTCGATCGTCGCGGCCATGTCGAGGTCGGGCTCCAGCATGAACTGCAGCTGCAGTCCGTCGGCGACCGCCTGCAGGATGCGGGCGAGCGTCTCGGGCGCGACGGCATCGGTCAACTCGCCGCCGGCCTGCTGCGAGGCGAGGGCGGCGGCGAAGGTCTCGCGCAGGCGCCGCCCGCGGTCGACGAAGTAGTCGTGGGCCGGATGCTGGGGGTCGGCGCCGTCGACGGCCAGCCGCGAGAACAGCTGCACGAGCCCCGGCACCTCGGCGTTGTGGCGCGTGACGGCGAGGTAGGCCTCGCGCATCTCGGGGAGGGCGGTGCCCTCGGCATCCCACGGTCCGTACGCCGCCCCATCGACCTCGTCGCGTTTGCGCAGGATCTCGGTGAAGAGCTCTTCTTTCGAGTCGAAGTAGTGCAGCAGGCCGGCCTGGCTGAGCCCCACGGCGTCGGCGATCTCTTTGACGGATGCCCCGCGATAGCCCTCGCGCGCGACGACCTCGAGGGCGCGGGAGAGGATCTCTTCGCGCTTGGCGATGCCCTTGGCGTACGAGCCGCGCGTGCCGGTCATACCGAGAGTCAACCGCACCGACGGTTGAACTTCAAAACCTAGTGTCATATGGTTTTTCTGACGGCCAGGGCGGCCGCCGAGAGGAGACGTGGATGTCCGACACCTCGAGCACCGAGGCGCTCGTCGCCGAGCTCACCCTGGACGAGAAGGCGGCGCTGACCAGCGGCCTCGACTTCTGGCACACGAAGCCGATCGAGCGGCTCGGCATCCCCTCGATCATGGTCACCGACGGTCCGCACGGTCTGCGCAAGCAGGCGGAGGGCGGCGACCACCTGGGGCTCGGCTCGTCGGTGCCGGCGACGTGCTTCCCGCCGGCTGTCGGCCTCGGCTCGTCGTGGGACGTCGAGCTCGTCGAGCGCGTCGGGCAGGCCCTCGGCGTGGAGACCGCGATCGAGAACGTCGGGGTGCTGCTGGGTCCCGGCATCAACATCAAGCGCTCGCCGCTGTGCGGTCGCAACTTCGAGTACCTCTCCGAAGATCCGATCATCTCGGGCGTCATCGGTGCGGCGCTCGTGCGGGGCATCCAGTCGCAGGGCGTGGGCACCTCGCTCAAGCACTTCGCCGCGAACAACCAGGAGAGCGACCGCATGCGGGCGAGCTCCGACATCGACCCCCGGCCGCTGCGCGAGATCTACCTGCGCGGCTTCGAGCGGGTCGTCACCGACGCGCAGCCGTGGACGGTCATGTGCTCCTACAACCGCATCAACGGCGTCTACGCGTCGGAGGACCCGTGGCTGCTCACCCGGGTGCTGCGCGACGAGTGGGGCTTCGAGGGGCTCGTGGTCAGCGACTGGGGCGCCGTGAACGACCGCGTGGTGGGTCTTCCGGCCGGTCTCGACCTCGAGATGCCGTCGTCGGGCGGCCGCACCGACGCGCAGCTGGTCGCCGCCGTCGAGGGCGGCACGCTCGACGAGAGCGCGCTCGACCTCGCGGCCCTTCGCATCGTCGACCTCGTGCGCAAGACGCAGGAGGGCGCGGGCCGCATCGCCGGCCCCCTCGACGTCGACGCGCACCACGCCCTGGCCCGTGAGGCGGCCGGCCGCTCGATCGTGCTGCTGCGCAACGACGCCGTCGACGGCGAACCGCTGCTGCCGCTGCGCCGCGACGCGAACATCGCCGTCATCGGCGCGTTCGCCGAGAAGCCGCGCTACCAGGGCGCCGGGTCGTCGATGATCAACCCCACCCGCCTCGACCGTGCGCTCGACGAGATCCGTGCGCTCGCAGGCGGCGAGGTCGCGTACGCCGCCGGATTCAGCATCGAGAAGGATGCCGCAGCCGACGAGACCGCGCGCCTGCGCGATGAGGCGGTGGCGGCCGCATCCGCTGCAGACGTCACCGTCGTGTTCGCGGGCCTGCCCGCGCGCCTCGAGTCCGAGGGCTACGACCGCACCGACATCGACCTGCCGGCCGACCAGCTCGCCCTCATCGACGCGGTCGTCGCGGCCAACCCGCGCACCGTCGTCGTGCTCTCCAACGGCGGCGTCGTCGCGCTGCCGTTCGCGGGCCGCGTGCCGGCGATCGTGGAGGGGTGGCTGCTCGGACAGGCGGGCGGCGGGGCGACCGCCGACGTGCTGTTCGGCGTCGTGAACCCGTCGGGCAAGCTCACCGAGACCATTCCGGTGCGCCTCTCCGACACCCCGGCGTTCCTCGACTTCCCCGGGGAGTTCTCGCACGTGCGCTACGGCGAGGGGCTGTTCGTCGGCTACCGCTGGTACGACGCGCGCGGCCTCGAGGTGGCCTTCCCATTCGGGTACGGCCTGTCGTACACGACGTTCGCCTACGCGGATGCCGCGGCCACCGTGACCGCCGACGGCGACGTCGAGGTGCGCGTCGCGATCACCAACACCGGCGCGGTCGCCGGCCGCGAGGTCGTGCAGGCCTACGCCGCGCTCCCCGGCGGCACGGTGCAGCGCCCGCAGCGCGAGCTGAAGTCGTTCGCCGTCGTCGAGCTGCAGCCGGGCGAGACCCGCGAGGCCGTGCTCACCGTGCGCCGCGCCGACCTCGCCTACTGGGACGTGCGCGTCGACCGCTGGGTCGTCGAGGGAGGCCGGTACCTCATCGAGGTCGGCGCCTCGAGCCGCGACCTCCGCTCGTCGGCGGCGGTCGAGGTCGACGGCGACGCCGTGCAGGTGCCGCTCAGCCGCGACTCGTCGCTCGGCGAGGTCATGGCCCACCCGATCGCGGGCCCCGTGGTGCAGGCTGCGATGGCTCAGATGGCGGGCGCCCTCGAGGGCGCGGGCGACATCTTCGCCGACCAGGAGGCCGTGCAGCAGATGATGGCCTCGTTCCCGATCGGCCGCATCGGCATGTTCGGGGCAGAGGGCATCAGCCCAGAGATGATCGACGGCCTGATCGCGATGGCGAACGGGGCCGCATAGGGTCAGGAGGCGAGAAAGTCCAGGATCGCCTCCGACACCTCGTCGCCGTGGGTCCACAGCATCCCGTGCGGCGCGCCCTCGATCTCGAGGTAGCGCGCCGTCGGGAGCAGGTCCTTGAAGCGGCGGGCCGTCTTGTCGATCGGCAGGATGTTGTCGGCCGTGCCGTGCACGATGAGGGTGGGCACATCGATGTGGGGGATGTCGGCGCGGAAGTCGGTGGGCCAGGTCAGTGGGGCGGCGATGATCGCCGTGCTGCCGGCCTGATTGGCGACCTGGATGCTGGCATCCAGCGCCTCCTGCGAGATGCGCTCGTCGAGGAACTCGTCGAGGTTGTAGAAGTCGCTGAAGAATCCGGTGAGGAAGGCGTAGCGGTCTTCGCGGACGGCCGCGGAGGTGTCGTCGAAGAACGACTGCGGGCCCGCGCCGTCCGGATTGTCGTCGGTGACGAGAAGATACGGCTCGAGCGACCCGAGGAACACGGCCTTCGCCACCCGCGCGCTGCCGTAGCGCGAGAGGTAGCGCGCGATCTCGCCCGTGCCCATCGAGAAGCCCACGAGAACGGCGTCGTGCAGCTCGAGGTCTTCGATGAGCGCGTGCAGATCGGCCGCGAACGTGTCGTAGTCGTAGCCGCTGCCGGCCTTGGTCGAGGCGCCGAACCCGCGGCGGTCGTAGGCGATCACGCGGTAGCCGGCGTCGAGCAGGGCCGCCTGCTGCTTCGTCCATGACTCCCCGTTGAGGGGGAAGCCGTGGATCAGCACGACGGGGTCGCCGGTGCCCTGGTCGGTGTAGAAGAGTTCGACGTCGACCGAGTTCTCGGTGCCGACGGTGATGTACGCCACGGTGACTCCCTTGCCGAGGGGATCGGATGCCTCGGCCTCCGGTTCGACGTTAGGCGGCGGCATCCGTCCCCGGAAGGGGGTTGACGACTCGATTCAGGCGTCGCGGCCGGCGCCGGCCGACGGGAGCACGGTGAAGATGTTCGGGGCCGAGAACCCGCGGTCGGCGAAGGCGGCGGTCACGGCATCCGTCACGGCGGGAACGTCGGCGTGGCGCACGAGCGCGATCGCCGCGCCGCCGAAGCCGCCGCCGGTCATGCGGGCGCCGATGGCGCCTGCGGCCATCGCGGCCTCCACGGCGGTGTCGAGCTCGGGCACCGAGATCTCGAAGTCGTCGCGCATCGAGGCGTGCGAGGCCAGCAGCAGCGGGCCGATCGCCTCGGGGCCGGAGCCTGCGAGGATCGCGACGGTGTCGAGCACGCGCTGGTCTTCGGTCACGACATGGCGCACGCGGCGGAAGGTCACGTCGTCCATGAGCTCCTGCGCGCGGGGGAGATCCTCGGGGGTCAGATCGCGCAGCGCGGGCACCCCCATGATCTCGGCGCCCCGCTCGCACGCGGCGCGGCGCTCGCCGTAGCCGCCGGTGGAGTGCGCGTGCGTGACGTGGGTGTCCATCACGAGCAGCTCGAGGCCCGCCGCGGCGAAGCCGAGGTCGACGACCTGGGCGTCGAGCGAGCGGCAGTCGAGGAAGATCGCGGCGTCTTCGCGGCCGAGCATCGAGGCCATCTGGTCCATGATGCCCGTCGGCGCCCCGACCGCCTCGTTCTCGGCGGTGCGGCCGATCCTGGCCAGGGCGACGCGGTCCAGGCCCAGCTCCCACACGTCGTTGAGAGCGGATGCGGTGGCCCCCTCGATCGCGGCCGACGACGAGAGTCCGGCCCCGATCGGGACGTCGCTCGTGATCGCCAGCTCGACGCCGGCGACAGCATCCGCCCCCGTCGCCTGCAGCAGCGCCCATGCGACGCCCAGCGGGTAGCGGGCCCACTCGGGAACCTGGTCGCGGCCGTCGGGGAAGATCTCGGCGAGGTCGGCGATGGCGACCTCGACCGGCTCGGGATCGAAGCTCGAGCTCACGCGGATACGGGCGTCGTCGCGCGTGGCGAGGGCGACCGATGTGCGGTACTCGATCGCGAACGGCAGCACGAAGCCCTCGTTGTAGTCGGTGTGCTCGCCGATGAGGTTGACGCGGCCGGGGGCCGACCAGGTTCCGGTGGTCACAGTTCGATTCCTTCCACGGCGGCGCGCAGGCGCTCTGCGGCGGTCTCGGGGGGCACATCGCCGATCCAGGCGCCCATGGCGGCCTCGGAGCCGGCGAGGTACTTGAGCTTGTCGGCGGCGCGGCGGGGGCTGGTCAGCTGCAGGTTGAGCCGCACCGTGTCGCGCCCGCGGTTCACGGGGGCCTGGTGCCACGCGGCGATGTAGGGGGTGGGGGTGTCGTAGAGCGCGTCGACGCCTCGGAGCAGCCGCAGATAGAACGGCGCGAGCTCGTCGCGCTCGGCGTCGGTGAGGCCCGTGAAGTCGGCGACCTGGCGGTGCGGCAGCACGTGCAGCTCGATCGGCCAGCGCGCGGCGAACGGCACGAATGCCGTCCAGTGCTCGCCCCGCAGCACGACGCGGGGGCCCTGCTGCTCGAACTCGAGGATGCGCGCGAACAGGTCGGGCGAGGTGCCCTCGATGCTGGCCAGCAGCCGCTGCGTGCGCGGCGTGATGTAGGGGTAGGAGTAGATCTGCCCGTGTGGGTGGTGGAGGGTCACCCCGATCGCCTCGCCGCGGTTCTCGAACGGGAAGACCTGCTCGATGCCCGGCAGTGCCGAGAGGGCCGCAGTGCGGTCTGCCCATGCCTCGATGACGGTGCGGGCGCGGGTGACCGACTGCGTGCCGAACGATCCTGCGTGCTCTGGACTGAAGCACACGACCTCGCAGCGGCCGACGCTCGAGCGGGTGCGGCCGAGGCCCAGGGCGTCGAGGTCGTCGAGTCCGCGGGGCGGGTCGGCGGCGGCGGGTGCGTCGCCGGTGGCGACGGCCAGCGCGGGGCCGAACGACGGCGACTTGTTCTCGAAGACGGCGACGTCGTAGCGGGAGGGGATCTCACTCGGGTTCGTCGGCGTCTGCGGTGCGAGCGGGTCGAGCTCCGCCGGCGGCAGGAAGGCGCGGTTCTGGCGGGCGGCGGCGACCGAGACCCAGTCGCCGGTGAGCACGTCCTGACGCATCGTGGCCGTCGCCGGCCGCGGGTCGACCTCGCGGGCGTCGACGGCGCGGTCGGGGCCGAGCGTCGTGTCGGGGTCGTCGAAGTAGATGAGCTCGCGCCCGTCGGCGAGGCGCGTGGGACGCTTGACGACACCGGCGCCGAGCGTCGTGGGCTCGGCCGGGGGGAACGCAGCGGAAGTCATGTCTCGACGGTAGCAAGAGATCGTGTTATCGTCAACATGGTTAGACTCGACGGAGTTCAGCACGGGAGGCGCGCATGGCTGCCAAGAGGGTCTCGATGGCCGATGTGGCCGCGGAGGCGGGGGTGTCGGGGCAGACGGTGTCGCGCGTCGTCAACGACAGTCCGCGGGTCGACCCCGCCACGCGTGCGCGCGTCGAAGAGGCGATGGAGCGGCTCGGCTATCGCATGCATCGCGCGGCCCGCGCCCTGCGCACCGGCCGCACGCACACGATCGGCCTCGTCGTCTCGACGCTCGCGACCGTCGGCAACTCGCGCATGCTGCAGGCGGTGACGGATGCGGCTGCCGCCCGCGATTACGGCGTCACGGTCGCGACCCTCGCCGCCGGCGCCTCGGTCGACGATGCGTTCGAGCGCCTGCACGACCAAGGAGTCGACGGGGCGATCGTGCTCAACGAGGCGACGGCCTCCCTGCACGACACCGATGTGCCCGCCGGGCTCGACCTCGTCGTTGTCGACGCGCCGTCGTCCGACGGCGCCGACCTCACGATCGTGCAGTCCGATCACGCCGGCGGAGCACGCAAGGCCGTCGAGCACCTGCTCGGACTCGGCCACGCGACCGTGCATCACCTCGCCGGTCCCGCGGACTCCTACGCCTCCCGCGAGCGCGAGCACGGGTGGCGCGACGCACTCGCGGGGCGCGAGGTGCCCGAGGTGCTTCGGGGAGACTGGAGCGCCGCGTCGGGGTTCGCCGCAGCATCCGGCCTGGACCCTGCCGCCACGGCGCTGTTCGCCGCGAACGACCAGATGGCCCTCGGTGCGCTGCGCGCGCTCGCCGAGGCGGGGCGCGATGTGCCGGGCCTCGTGAGCGTCGTCGGGTTCGACGATGTGGCCGACGCCGGCGAGTACCGCCCGCCGCTGACGACGGTGCGACAGGACTTCGACGCGCTCGGCGAGCTCGCCGTCACGGCCCTCATCGCGCGCATCGAGGGCAGCTCCACACACGTGCACGGACGAGTGCCGACCTCGCTCGTGGTGAGGTCGAGCACCGCGGCGCCGCGCTGAGCTCAGCCGGCTGCCCTTCGGGCCTCCCATCCCGAGCGCACCATGTCGTCGACCGAGAAGCGGTTCGCCCAGTCGAGGTCGCGTGCGGCGAGTTCGCCGGTCGCGACGATGCGGTCGGGGTCGCCGGGGCGACGGGGAGAGATCTCGGGCTCGAAGGCGATGCCGGTCACCCGCGCCATGGCGTCCATGATCTCGCGCACGCTCAGGCCGTTCTGCGAGCCGAGGTTGTAGGCCGGCTCGACCTGCTCGCCGGCGGCGAGGCGCTGGGCCGCCACGACGTGCGCGGCGGCGATGTCGCCCACGTGCACGTAGTCGCGCACGTTGGTGCCGTCGGGGGTGTCGTAGTCGTCGCCGAAGATCTTGGGGGTGTTCCCGGCCAGCAGCGCCTCGAACACGAGGGGGAAGAGGTTGTGCGGGCTGGAGTCGTAGATCGAGGTGTCGCTCGAGCCGACGACGTTGAAGTAGCGCAGCGAAGTGTGCCGCAGCGGCTGCGATGAGCCGGCGGTCGCGACGCCCTGGTCGCGCAGCATCCATTCGCCGATGAGCTTCGACTCGCCGTAGGGCGACGCGGGGCGCTTGGGCAGGTCTTCGGTCACGAGCGGCACGTCGGGCGTGCCGTAGACGGCCGCGCTCGACGAGAAGACGATGTTCGTCACGCCTGCGGCGGCCATGGCGGCCAGCACGACGCGGGTGCCCTCGACGTTCTGCTCGTAGGTGTGCAGGGGGCGCTGCACCGAGACGCCCGCGTACTTGAAGCCGGCGACGTGGATCACGCCCTCGACGCCGTGCGTGCGCAGCGTGTCTTCGACGAGCGCCTGGTCGAGGATCGTGCCCTCGACGAACGGCACGCCCTCGGGGACGAACGACGCGTGGCCGCTGGAGAGGTCGTCGATCACGACCGGATCGATGCCGGCTGCCGCCAGCGCCCGCACGACGTGGGCTCCGATGTATCCCGCTCCGCCGGTGACAAGCCAGGTCATGCGTCCTCCTCGTTTCGAACCATGTTGACGTCAACATCCTACGCGATATCCGGATGCGGCGCACCGTCCACGAGCCTATCGGCGCACTCGCGCGGCGTGGGAGGATCGATCGCCTGGCATGCGGAGAGGAGCGCCGGTGACGACAGTGGTGATCGCCCCCGACGGGTTCAAGGGCTCGATCGCGGCCGCGGATGCGGCATCCGCCCTCGCCGACGGCTGGCGGTCGGTGCAGCCCGATGCCGACATCGTGGTGCGGCCGATGGCCGACGGCGGCGAGGGCACGCTCGCGGCGTTCGCGGCTGCCGTGCCCGGCGCGCGGCGGATGCCGGTGCGCGTGAGCGGGCCCGCCGGCGATGTCGTCGACGCGGCATGGCTGCTGCTGCCGGACGCCACCGGCGTCGTGGAACTCGCCTCGACGAGCGGCATCGAACTGCTCGGCGACCGGCGGCTGCCGTGGGACGCCGACACGACGGGGTTCGGCCAGGCCATCGCCGCGGCGCTCGATGCCGGCGCGCGCCGGCTCGTGCTCGGCATCGGCTCGAGCGCCTCGACCGATGGCGGCGTGGGGATGCTGTCGGCCCTGGGCGCCCGATTCGTCGATGCCGCGGGGGCTGCGGTGGCGCGCGGCGCGCGCGGGCTGGTGCGGCTCGCGGCGGTCGACCTCGTGGGCCTGCGGCCGCTGCCCCCGGAGGGCGTCGTCGTGCTGAGCGATGTGACCCACCCGCTGCTCGGGCCTTCGGGCGCGGCCGCCGTGTTCGGGCCGCAGAAGGGGTTCGCCCACGACGAGCTCGCCGCGGCCGATGCCGGCCTGGTTCGGCTCGCGGACGTGCTGGGTACGGTGCACCGTGGCGTCGACCTGGTCGTGCCCGGCTCCGCCGACCTGGCCGCGCCCGGCCCCGCCGACCTGGCCGCGCCCGGCTCCGCCGCCCTGGCCGTGCCCGGCTCCGCGACCCCGGGCGCCGGCGCCGCCGGCGGCACCGGCTTCGGCCTGCTCGCGTGGGGTGCGCGGCTCGTGCCGGGCTCGGCCGAAGTGGCCGAGCTGATCGGGCTGCCCGACGCCCTCGCCCGCGCCGACGTCGTGATCACGGGCGAGGGTTCGTTCGACGGACAGTCCGCCGCCGGCAAGGCGCCCGCCCGTGTGACAGAGCTCGCCGCATCCGCCGGAGTGCCCGCGCTGCTGGTCGCCGGACGCATCGCCCCCGACGCCGATCTCGGGGGTTTCGCCGCGGCCCTCTCGCTCACCGAACTGGCGGGTTCACCCGCATCCGCCCTCGCCGATCCCGCCCGCTGGCTGCGCGCTGCCGGCGTCGCCCTCGCCCGCCGCTGACCCTCCTCCCGCGACTTGGCAGCTGTTGCCGCTTGCCCGCCCGAAATGGCGACCAAAGGTGCCAAGTCGCGGGGTGAGGGGCTCCGATGGGCGAGGTTCTGATGCCCGCTTCCCTCCCGCGACTTGGCAGCTGTTGCCGCTTGCCCGCCCGCTCAGGCGACCGAAGGTGCCAAGTCGCGGGGTGGGGACGAGGGGGCGAGGCGCTCAGGCGAGGCGCTCAGGCGCGGTGCTCAGGCCAGGGGGTCGGCGAGCAGGTCGGCGAAGGCGGCTTCGGCCGCTCCGATGAGCAGGCGATCGGCGCCGAGCCCCGCGGGGAGGATGCGAAGGCCCTCGGTCGTGGCCGGCATCGCCTGGGCGGCGACGGCGTCGAGCAGTCCCTCGAGGTCGTGCGCGGCGAGGGTCGCGAGAAAGCCGCCGAGCACGACGGCCGAGGGGTTGAGCACATTGACGGCGTTGGCGAGGGCCGTGGAGAGGATGCGGCGCTGCCGCTCGACTTCGGGATGCACCGCGACATCGGCCGACGCCTCGAGGGCCGCCGCGAGGGTCGCCTCGTCGGCGTGGTGCAGGCGCAGCACCGAGAGCAGGCGCGCGCGGCTCACCTCGTCTTCGAGCACGCCCTCGCCGGCGCGGCGGTCGGCGGGGGAGGCGATCCCAGGGCGGTTCTGGCCGAACTCTCCCGCATAGCCGCCGGCGCCGGTCACCGCGACGCCCTGCACGATGAGGCCGCCGCCGATGCCGCTCGCACCGCCGTTGAGATAGACGACGTCGTCGATGCCGCGCGCCGCGCCGAACAGGTGCTCGGCGAGAGCGCCGAGCGACGCGTCGTTGCCGACCGCGGTCGCGAGGCCGGTGGCCTCCGAGATCAGTTCGCCCACCGGCTCGTCGATCCAGCGCAGGTGCGGCGCATTGCGCACGAGTCCGTCGGCGGCGCGCACGAGCCCGGGCACGGCGACGCCGACGGCGACGATGCGGTCGAGCTCGCCGCGCCACTGGTCGACCGTGCGCGCGATCAGGTCTGCGGTGTGCGCCGGCGTGAGCAGGTCGTCGACCTCGATGCGGGTGCGCAGGCGGATGCTGCGATCCAGCCCGACCGCCGCGATCTCCAGCGCGTCGACCTCGGGGTTGGCGGCGATCGCCACGACCCCGGGCGCGGGGGCGACCACCGGTGACGGACGCCCGACCCGGCGGGAGGGGTCGGGGGCGTGCTCGGCGACCAGCCCCGCCGCGACGAGCTCGGCGACGAGGTCGGCGATCGTGGAGCGGTTCAGCCCGGTCGCCTCGGTCAGTGCGGCGCGCGAGAGGGGGCCGCCCTGGTGCACGAGGCGCAGCATCCGTGCCAGATTGCGCCTGCGCACGCCCTCGATGCGTCCCGATGCGTCGCTCACGTGAACACCCTAGGTCACTCCGGGTGACCTGATCGTTATCGACCATCCCATTTGTTGTGCTTGACCACGAAACTCTGCGCACCTATTCTGGGCACGTCCAGATCACTTTCGACGCAGACGTCGAAACTTTCGAGAGGTTCAAGGATGAACAGACGCAGCACCGTGCGTGCCGCTGCCGGCCTTGCCGCGGCAGGACTCGCCATCGGCGCCCTGGCCGGCTGCTCGGGCGGCTCCGACCCCGACAGCACCACGGGCGGCGGCGAGGAGGTCACCATCACGTGGTGGCACAACGCCACCTCCGGGCCGCTTCCCGCCGTGTGGGAGCAGGTCGCCGCCGACTTCGAGGCCGCCCACCCGGGCGTGACGGTCGAGCAGACCGGCTACCAGAACGAAGACCTGCAGCGCACGCTCATCCCCAACGCGCTCGCGGCGGGCGACCCGCCCGACCTCTTCCAGGTGTGGCCGGGCGGCGAGATCCGCGATCAGGTCGCCAACGGCTACCTCATGCCCCTCGACGACGTCATCGGCGACACGATCGACAGCGTCGGCGCGACCGTCGGGCCCTGGCAGGTCGACGGCAAGACCTACGCCATCCCGTTCACGTTCGGCATCGAGGGCTTCTGGTACAACAAGGACCTCTTCGCCGCCGCCGGCATCGACACCCCGCCGACGACGCTCGCAGAGCTCAAGGACGACGTCGCGAAGCTCCGAGACTCCGGCACCGTGCCGATCGCCGTCGGCGCGGGCGACAAGTGGCCTGCCGCGCACTGGTGGTACCAGTTCGCGCTGCACTCCTGCTCGCCCGACACCCTCACGGCCGCCGCCGCGTCGTACGACTTCAGCGACCCCTGCTTCGTCGAGGCGGGCCAGGAGCTCGAGGACTTCATCGGCATCGACCCGTTCCAGGAGGGCTTCCTCGGCACGCCGGCGCAGACCGGTGCGGGCAGCTCGGCGGGCATGCTCGCGAACGGCCAGGCCGCCATGGAGCTCATGGGCCACTGGAACGCCGGCGTCATCGGCGGGCTCACCCCCGACCAGAAGGTGCCCGACTTCCTCGGCTGGTTCCCGTTCCCCGCGATCGAGGGCTCGGCGGGCGACCCCGGCGCATCGCTCGGCGGCGGTGACGGATTCGGATGCTCGGCCGAAGCACCGCCGGAGTGCGCGGAGCTGCTGGCCTACATCATGAGCGAAGACGTGCAGAAGCAGTTCGCCGCCAGCGGCGCCGGCATCCCCACGGTCGCCGCCGCCCAGTCCTCGCTCGAAGACCCGAACCTCAAGCTCGTCGCCGACGGCCTGGCCGCCAGCACGTTCGTGCAGCTGTGGCTCGACACCGAGTACGGCACGACGGTCGGCAACGCGATGAACGAGGGGATCGTGAACCTCTTCGGCGGCGCGGGAACGCCCGAAGACATCGTCACCAAGATGCAGGACGCGGCCAAGACGCTGTGACCATGACCGCCATCGCACCCGGGCCCGCGGAGATCACCGCGGGCCCGGGCCCTGCCCCCGCCCCCCGTCGGCGCTCCGGCGCCACGCGCACCCGCGTCGAGATCGCGGTGTTCCTCGCCCCCGCGCTGATCCTGTTCCTCGGGTTCGTGATCCTGCCGGTGATCCTCGCCGCCGTCTACAGCTTCTACAACCTGCCTGCCGCCTTCCAGTGGTCGCACCTGGCCGACCCCGAACGCTTCGTCGGCTTCGAGAACTACGTGCGCGCCCTCACGACCCCCGCCTTCCTCCAGGCGATCGGCAACACGTTCCTCATCCTCTTCGCCTCGCTCCTCGTGCAGGGTCCGCTCGCGATCGGCATCGCACTGCTGCTGAATCGGCGGATGCGGGGGCGCGCGGCGCTGCGTCTGCTCATCTTCGTGCCCTACGTCCTCGCCGAGGTCATCGCCGGTCTCGCGTTCAAGCTGCTGCTGCAGCCGGCCGGCGGCGTCAACGCGCTCCTGGGCGCGGTGGGCCTCGAGAGCCTGCAGCGCAACTGGCTCGCCGACCCCGCGATCGCGCTGTGGACGATCTTCCTCATCCTCACCTGGAAGTACGTCGGCTTCGCGATCCTGCTCATGCTCGCCGGTCTCCAGGGCGTGCCAGACGAGCTGAGCGAGGCCGCCCAGCTCGACGGCGCGAGCTGGTGGCAGATCCAGCGGCACATCACGCTGCCGCTCCTTGCCCCCACCATCCGCATCTGGGCGTTCCTGTCGATCATCGGCTCGCTGCAGGTCTTCGACATGGTGTGGGTCACCGTCGCCCCCACGGTGCGCCAGATGGCCACCGAGACCATGGCGACCTACATGGTGCAGCAGGGCCAGTTCGCCGGTCAGCCCGGCTACGGCAGCGCCATCGCCGTCATCCTCTTCGTCATCTCGCTCGTGATCGCCCTCACCTATCAGCGCGTCGCGCTGCGGCGCGATCTCGCCGGCGCCGTCACCTCGGGAGTGCGCTGACATGACCGCCACCGCCACTCTTCTCACGGCGGATGCCCCGGCATCCGCCCCCGCCGGTCGCCGCTTCGACTGGGGCCAGCCCTTCGTCTACCTCGTCGCGCTCGTCATCGCCGCCGTCGCGGTGGGCCCCGTGCTCTACGTCTTCATCGGCGGATTCCGCACGACCGCCGACCTGAACGCCAACCCGGCCGGCATGCCCGACCCGTGGACGTTCCAGAACTGGGAGCTCGTGCTCACGGCGCCCCGCTTCTGGGGCAACGTGATGGCGAGCCTCATCCTGGCCACCGCCACCACGGCCGGCGTCGTGATCGCCGGCATCATGGCCGCCTTCGTGCTGGCCCGGTACGAGTTCCGCGGCCGAGGAGGGCTCTACACCCTCTTCGCCGCGGGGCTCATGTTCCCCCTCACCGTCGCGGCGCTGCCGCTGACCCTGCTGCTGCGCACCCTCGGTCTGCACGGCACGTATCTCGGCGTGATCATCCCCGGAATCGCCTTCGCCCTGCCCACCACGATCATCATCCTGGTGCCGTTCCTTCGGGCCATCCCCGACGAGCTCGAAGAGGCGGCGCGCATCGACGGCGCGACGCGCATGCAGTTCTTCTGGCGCATCATGCTGCCGCTGTCGAAGCCGGGCCTGGTCACCGTCGGCATCCTCGCGTTCGTCGCGAGCTGGAACGGCTATCTGCTGCCGCTGCTGGTGATCTCCACCGGCACGCTGCCGCAGGAGCTGTGGCCGCTGCCGCTCGGGGTCACCCAGTTCTCGACGCAGTACTCGCAGGACACCGGCGCCGTGCTCGCCTACACGTCGCTCGCGATGATCCCCGCGCTCGTGTTCTTCCTCGCGATGCAGAAGCAGATCGTGGGCGGCCTCACCGGGGCGGTGAAGGGATGAGCGTCCGCGTCGAAGAGCTCATCGCCGCGATGACCCTCCCCGAGAAGATCGCGCAGCTCTACGGCGTGTGGGTGGGGGCCTCCGACTCGGGCGGCGACGTCGCCCCGCACCAGCACGACCTCGACGACACCGTCGACCTCGACGCGCTGCTGCCGGCGGGCCTCGGGCAGCTGACCCGCCCGTTCGGCACGCGGCCGATCGATGCGGCCGTCGGAGCGCTGTCGCTGGCGCGTACGCAGCAGCGCATCCGCGCGGCCTCACGCCACGGCATCCCCGCCCTCGCGCATGAGGAGTGCCTCGCGGGCTTCGCGGCGTGGGGGGCCACGGCCTATCCCGTGCCACTGTCGTGGGGCGCGACCTTCGACCCGGAACTCATCGAGCAGATGGGGCGCCGCATCGGCGACGACATGAGATCGGTGGGCGTGCATCAGGGGCTCGCGCCGGTGCTCGACGTCGTGCGCGACGCCCGCTGGGGGCGGGTGGAAGAGACCATCGGCGAAGACCCGCACCTGGTCGCGACCGTCGCGACGGCGTATGTGCGCGGCGTCGAGTCGGCCGGAGTGGTCGCGACGCTCAAGCACTTCGTCGGGTATTCGGCCTCGCGCGGCGGGCGCAACCTCGCCCCGGTGTCGATCGGGCGGCGCGAGCTCAACGACGTGCTGCTTCCGCCGTTCGAGCTGGCGGTGCGCGAGTCGGGCGTGCGGAGCGTCATGAACTCCTACACCGACCTCGACGGCGTGCCCACGGCAGCCGACCGGTCGCTGCTGACCGAGCTGCTGCGCGAGACGTGGGGGTTCGAGGGCACCGTCGTGGCCGATTACTTCTCGGTCGCCTTCTTGAAGCTCCTGCACGGCGTGGCGGAATCGTGGACGGATGCCGCCGCCCAGGCGCTCGCGGCCGGCATCGACGTGGAGCTTCCCACCGTCAAGACCTTCGGCGTGCCGCTGATGCGCGGGGTCGAGAGCGGCGTCATCGACGTCGCGCTGATCGACAGAGCACTGCGGCGCGTGCTGGTGCAGAAAGAACAGCTGGGGCTGCTCGACCCCGACTGGTCGGCGGTGCCGCCGGCGCTCGCGGGGGCCTCGCTCGACGACCCGGAGGCGCTGCGGGGTTCGATCGACCTCGACCCGCCGGCCAACCGGGCGCTCGCATCGCGCATCGCCGAAGAGGCGATCGTGCTCGTGCGCAACGAGGGGATGCTGCCGCTGCGGGCACCCTCGACGATCGCCGTGATCGGGCCCAACGCCGACGACCCCTACGCGATGCTCGGGTGCTATTCGTTCCCGACGCACGTGGTGTCGCAGCATCCGGGGGTGGCCCTCGGCATCGAGATCCCGACGCTGCTCGATGCGGTGCGCACGGAGTTCCCCTCGGCCGTCGTCGAGTGGGAGCGCGGCACGTCGGTCGACGGCGGGGAGCTCGGCGGGATCGTCGACGCGGTCGCGCTCGCAGCCCGCGCCGACGTCGTCGTGCTCGCACTCGGCGATCGGGCCGGTCTGTTCGGCCGCGGCACGAGCGGGGAGGGCTGCGACGCCGAGACGCTCGAGCTGCCGGGCGCCCAGCAGCAGCTCGTCGACGCGGTGCTCGAGGTCGGGGTGCCGACGGCCGTCGTGCTGCTCGCGGGCCGGCCGTATGCGCTGGGCTCCGCCGTGGCGCGCAGCGGCGCGATCGTGCAGGTGTTCTTCGCGGGCGAAGAGGGCGCGGCGGCGGTCGCGGGGGTGCTCAGCGGACGCGTGAATCCCTCTGGACGGCTGCCGGTCAGCATCCCTGCCGGGTCCGGATCGCAGCCGACGACGTATCTGGCGGCGCCCCTGGGTCGACGAACCGACGTGTCGAACGTCGACCCGACGGCTGCATTCCCATTCGGGCATGGACTCTCGTACACCGCGTTCGAGTGGTCGCCGCTGGCGGCGTCGACAACGTCGCTGGCGACCGAGGGCGCCGTGACGGTGTCGCTCGAGGTGACCTGCTCGGGCCCGAGGGCGGGCGCCGACATCGTGCAGCTGTATCTGCACGACCCGGTCGCCGAGGTGGCCAGGCCCGTGCAGAAGCTCATCGGCTATGCGCGCGTCGCACTCGAGCCGGGGGAGTCGGCGACGGTGGAGTTCGACGTGCCCGCCGACCTGTTCGCCTACACGGGGCGGACGCTGGAGCGCATCGTGGATGCCGGCGAGATCGTGCTCAGCGCGGGTCGCTCGAGCGCCGACCTCGTCTCGGGCGTGACGCTGCAGCTCTCCGGGCCGACCCGGGTCGTCGACCACACCAGGGCCCTCGTGCCGGGGGTCGTGGTCTTGTAGAGACGAGCTCAGGCGGGCGGGGCGGAAGTGCTGCCGCGCACGACGAGGTGGGTGGCCAGGTCCATCCGCAGGGTATCCGGCTCGGCGCCCTGGGCCATCCGCAGCACGAGGCGGGTCGCCTCTTCGCCCATGCGCCGCAGGGGCTGGTGCACTGTGGTCAGCTGCGGGCTCATCCAGCGGGCCAGGGCGATGTCGTCGTAGCCGACGACCGAGAGGTCGCTGGGCACCGACAGCCCCGCATCGCGGGCCGCCGAGATGGTGCCGAGCGCCTGCAGGTCGCTGCCGGCGAAGATCGCCGTCGGCGGGTCGGGGAGGGCCAGCAGTTCGCGTGCGCGGGCCTCGCCGCCGCCGGGGTGGAAGTCGCCGTAGCGGATCCAGGCCTCGTCGATCGGCAGCCCCGCGGCGTTCATCGCCGAGCGGTAGCCGTCGACGCGGGCCAGCGAGCACATCATGTCTTCGGGGCCGGTGATCGCGGCGATGCGGCGGTGACCGAGGTCGATGAGGTGGCGGGTGGCCGCGAGGCCGCCCGCCCAGTTGGCCGAGCCCACCGAGGGCACGTCGGGCGAGGGGTCGCCCGCGGGGTCGACGATGGCGAACGGGATGCCGCGGGTGCGCAGCTTCTCGCGGTGCGGCGCCGAGATGTCGCTGAAGACGAGCACGACGCCGGCGGGGCGGCGCCGCAGCACGCCCTCGATCCAGTCCGGGGCGGGGGAGTGGCGGTTGCCGCTGACGGTGAGCACGACCGACATGCCCGCGGCGGCCGCGACGTCTTCGACGCCCTCGACCACCTGCATCGACCAGCTGCTCTCGAGCTCGTGGAAGACGAGCTCGATCAGCTCGGCGTGCTGCTGCGTGCTGCGGCGGGTGTAGCCGTGGCGGTTCAGGTGCTCTTCGACGCGGGCGCGCGTCGTCGCGGCGACGTCGGAGCGCCCGTTGAGCACCTTCGAGATGGTGGCCAGCGACACCCCGGCCTCGGCGGCGATCTCCGCCAGTGTGATCCTGCCCGACATGTTTCGAGAGTAGCGCTCGAAACTATCGGAATGCGGGTGGACGCAGCATCCGTCGCGGTATAGGTTGTTTATCGCAACAATTCGTTCCGGCATCCGCACGGACACTCGCGAAGGAGCGCCATGCCCACCCCCACGCCCGCCGACAAGTTCACGTTCGGCCTCTGGACGGTCAACTACAACGGCACCGACCCCTTCGGCGGCCCGACGCGACCCTCGATGGACGTCGTGCACGTCGTCGAGAAGCTCGCCGAGATCGGCGCTTACGGCATGACCTTCCACGACGACGACCTGTTCGCCTTCGGCTCGACCGACGCCGAGCGCCAGGGCCAGATCGACCGCCTCAAGGGCGCGCTGGCCGACACGGGGCTGAAGATCCCGATGGTCACGACGAACCTCTTCTCGGCCCCCGTCTTCAAAGACGGCGGCTTCACCTCGAACGACCGCGCCGTGCGGCGCTTCGCGATCCGCAAGGTGCTGCGTCAGATCGACCTCGGTGCCGAGCTCGGCGCCGAGACCTTCGTCATGTGGGGCGGTCGCGAGGGCGCGGAGTACGACTCGGCCAAAGACATCCGCCAGGCCCTGGAGCGCTACCGCGAGGCGGTCAACTTCCTCGGCGACTACGTCGTGTCGAAGGGCTACAACCTGCGCTTCGCGATCGAGCCCAAGCCCAACGAGCCCCGCGGCGACATCCTGCTGCCCACGGTCGGTCACGCGCTCGCGTTCATCGACTCGCTGGAGCGGCCGGAGCTGGTGGGCCTGAACCCCGAGGTCGGCCACGAGCAGATGGCGGGGCTGAACTTCGCCGCCGGCATCGCCCAGGCGCTGTACCACGGCAAGCTCTTCCACATCGACCTCAACGGCCAGCGCGGCATCAAGTACGACCAGGACCTCGTGTTCGGCCACGGCGACCTGCACAACGCGTTCGCGCTCGTCGACCTGCTCGAGAACGGCGGCCCGAACGGCGGCCAGGCCTACGAGGGTCCCCGCCACTTCGACTACAAGCCGTCGCGCACCGAAGACGAGTCGGGCGTGTGGGATTCGGCCAAGGCCAACATCCAGACCTACCTGCTGCTCAAGGAGCGCGCCAAGGCCTTCCGCGCCGACCCCGAGGTGCAGGCGGCCCTCGAGGCGGCCCGTGTCGTCGAGCTCGCGCAGCCGACCTTCGGCGAGGGTGAGACCTACGACGCCTTCGTCGCAGACCGCTCCGCCTACGAGGACTTCGACCCGTCGGCCTACCTCGGCGGCAAGGGCTTCGGCTTCGTGCGGCTGCAGCAGCTCGCGACCGAGCACCTGCTCGGCGCCCGCTGACCGGGGCGCGGGTTTCGGCGGCGGCCCGCGCCGCCTCCGAAACCCCCACCCGCCGCCGAAGCCCCGCCTCCCGCACGCGAGACCCCGCTTTCGGCGCGAAACCCGGAGCCACAGGCGGGGTCTGGCGGTGCAACCCGGGTTTCGCGTGAGACCCACCCCATCCACCGAAACCCGGGCAGGGTCCCGACACCCTGCATCCGGATCGCGAGCCCCCGAATTCGGGGTCAGATCCGGCGCCACAGGCGGGGTCTGACGGCGGAAGCAGGGTCTCGCGTGAGACTGGTCGAAGAATCCGAGCGAAGGAGCAACCCGTGAGCCTCGTTATGGGCGTCGACTCGTCGACGCAGTCGTGCAAGGTCGTGATCGTCGACGCCGCCACCGGCGCGGTCGTGCGGGAGGGACGCGCGAGCCACCCCGACGGCACGTCGGTCGATCCCGAGGCGTGGTGGCAGGCGCTGCAGCAGGCGATCGCCGCAGCGGGCGGCCTCGACGACGTCGAGGCGCCTGCGCTGAGCGAGGGCGCCGCGGGTGGCCGAGTCGAAGCGTGGGCCATCGGCGGCCAACAGCACGGCATGGTCGCCCTCGATGCCGAGGGCAGGGTCATCCGCGACGCCCTGCTGTGGAACGACACGCGATCGGCGGATGCGGCATCCGCCCTCACCGCCGAATTCGGCGCCGCGGCGCTCGCCGAGCGCTCGGGGCTCGTGCCGGTGGCCTCGTTCACCATCACGAAGCTGCGATGGCTGCGCGACCACGAGCCCGACAACGCCGCTCGGGTGGCGGCCGTCGCCCTGCCGCACGACTGGCTCACGTGGCGGCTGCGCGGCTTCGGTCCGGAGAGCCCGCGCGGCCCCGTGCTGGACGAGCTCGTCACCGACCGCTCCGACGCCTCGGGGACCGGCTACTGGAACCCCGAGACCGGAGACTACGACCGCGACCTGCTGATCGCGGCGCTCGGCCACGACGCCGTGCTGCCTCGCGTACTCGGTCCGACCGAGTCGGTCGCCGACGCCGACGGGCGCCTCGTCGGCCCCGGCGCGGGCGACAACGCCGGCGCGGCGCTGGGCCTTGCGGCGGCCCCCGGCGACGTCGTCGTCTCGATCGGCACGTCGGGCACCGTCTTCGCCGTCAGCGAGCGGCGCACGATCGACCCGACCGGCACGGTCGCCGGCTTCGCCGACGCCGACGGGTACTTCCTGCCGCTCGTGGCGACCCTCAACGCCGCCCGCGTGCTGAGCGCGATCGCGGGCCTCCTCGGCGTCGACCACGCCGGCCTCAGCGACCTCGCCCTGGCCGCAGGGCCGGGCGCGGGAGGGCTCACGCTGCTGCCGTATTTCGAGGGCGAGCGCACTCCCAATCTGCCGGATGCGACAGCATCCCTCTCGGGAATGACCCTGGCCTCGACGACCCGCGAGAACCTGGCCCGCGCCGCGGTCGAAGGCATGCTCGGCGGGCTCGGCGCGGGGCTCGAGGCCCTGCGCGGTCTTGGCGTGCCGCTCGAGCGGGCGCTGCTCATCGGCGGCGGCGCGCAGTCGGAGGCCGTGCGGGCGATCGCCCCGCGGGTGCTCGGGCTGCCGGTCGAGGTGCCCGCGCCCGCCGAATACGTCGCGCTCGGCGCCGCCCGCCAGGCCGCCCGCCTGCTCACCTGATCCTGACCCGCAACTTGGCACCTGCGGTCGCCTGAGCCGAGCCCGCAGCGACCAAAGCTGCCAAGTTGCGGGAAGGGGAAGGGGAAGAGGGGGAAGAGGCTCTGGGCTAGGCGTCGCCGAGGGCGGCCGACACCACCGACCTGGCCTCGGCCTGCACTTCGCGCAGGTGATCCTCGCCCCGCAGCGACTCGGCGTAGAGCTTGTAGACGTCTTCGGTGCCCGAGGGGCGCGCGGCGAACCACGCGTGCTCTGTGACGACCTTGAGTCCGCCGATCGCTGCGCCGTTGCCCGGCGCGTGCGAGAGCTTCGCGGTGATCGGCTCGCCGGCGAGCTCGGTCGCGGTCACCGCGTCGGGCGACAGCTGTGCGAGCGCGGCCTTCTGGGCCTTGGATGCCGGGGCGTCCACGCGCTGATAGACCGACGCACCGAACTCGGCCTCGAGCTCGGCGTAGCGCTGCGATGGCGTCTTGCCGGTGACGGCCAGGATCTCCGAGGCCAGCAGACACAGCAGGATGCCGTCTTTGTCGGTCGTCCAGATCGACCCGTCGAACCGCAGGAACGAGGCCCCTGCCGACTCCTCGCCGCCGAACGCGATCGACCCGTCGAGAAGGCCTGGGACGAACCACTTGAACCCGACCGGCACTTCCACCAGCGTCCGCCCGAGCGAGGCGGCGACCCGGTCGATGATCATCGACGAGACGAGAGTCTTTCCCACCCCGGCGTCGGCGCGCCAGTTCGGGCGGTGCGCATAGAGGTAGTCGATCGCCACGGCGAGGTAGTGGTTGGGGTTCATGAGCCCCGCGTCGGGGGTCACGATGCCGTGGCGGTCGGCGTCCGCGTCGTTGCCGGTGAGCAGGTCGTACTCGTGGCGACGGGCGACGAGGGCCGCCATCGCCGACGGCGACGACGGATCCATGCGGATCTTCTCGTCCCAGTCCAGCGTCATGAACCGCCACGTCGGGTCGACCTCCGGGTTGACCACCGTGAGGTCGAGGCCGTAGACCTCGGCGATGAGCGCCCAGTACTCCACCGACGCGCCGCCCAGCGGATCGGCGCCGATGCGCACGCCCGCGCGTGCGATCGCCTCGACGTCGATGATGTTCGCGAGATCCCGCACGTACACGTCGCGGAAGTCGTATTCGCCGATCGCGTCGGCATCGAGGTCTTTGAACGGGGTGCGCCGCACGCCCTCCAGGCCCCCCGCGATCAGCTCGTTCGCGCGGTCGGCGATCCACGAGGTCGCATCGGTGTCGGCGGGCCCGCCGTTCGGCGGGTTGTACTTGAAGCCGCCGTCACGCGGCGGGTTGTGCGACGGCGTCACGACGATGCCGTCGGAGCGGCCGGGGTCGTCGTCCGCGCGCCCCCTGTTGTAGGTGAGGATCGCGTGCGAGAGGGCCGGGGTCGGCACCCACGAGTCGCGGGAGTCCGTGCGCACGTCGACGCCGTTGGCCACGAGCACCTCGATCGCGCTGCGCTCGGCGGGAAGCGACAGGCCGTGCGTGTCGCGTCCCAGGAAGAGGGGGCCGGCGATCCCCTGTCCGTTGCGGTAGTCGACGATCGCCTGGGTGGTGGCCAGGATGTGGTCTTCGTTGAAGCTCGTCGTCAGCGCCGAGCCGCGGTGGCCGCTCGTACCGAACACGACGCGCTGCTCCGGCACGGAGGCGTCGGGCTTCCGGTCGTAGTAGGCGGCGATCAGCTCGTCGATGTCGATGAGGTCGGATGCTTCAGCGGGCTGTCCTGCGCGACTCATGGGCCTAGTCTGCCCGCTCACGGCATCCGGCGCACCCGTCGCGTGGACAGCAGGGACCTCAGTCGCGGCTGAGCGTCGCGATCGCCGTGCCGTCGGCGACCGCGGTCTCGAGCACCAGCGTCTCGTCGGTGCACGTGAAGGTCGCGTCGGTCAGCGGCGCCCCGGCGATCTGCTCGGCGATCGCTCCTGCGTCGATGGCCTTGCCCGCAGCATCCGCGACGATCACGAGGTCGTTCACCGAGGTCGTGCCGGTCGTGAGGTGCCCGGGCGTCGCGGTGTAGTCGCCGCTCATCGACCCGCCCACCTCGACCGACATCGGGGTGCCGGCGGCGTCGATGGCGAGGGTCAGATCGGGGGTCCAGGTGAACGTGTCGGCGGTGATCTCGAGCCCCGCGCTGCCGTCGGGGGTGAACGTCATGCCCGCTTCGCTCGAGATCGCACCGATCTGGTCGTAGAAGTCGGTCAGCGCCTGCTGATCCATCGTCCACGCACCGAGCAGGCAGGCCGGGTCGTCGTCGGCCATCGTCGAGGGGGTCGCCGACGCGGACGCCGAGTCCGAGGGCAGAGCCGAGGGGGCGGATGCCGTGGCCTGCGGCGTCGGTTCGGTCTCTGCCGCCGTGCAGCCGGTCAGCGCCAGCACCGCCAGCAGAGTCGACGTGCCCGCGAGGGCACAGGTGTGCAGCATCCGTTCGCGCGTCATCATCTCGCTTCCCTGTGCGATCGACCCTAAGCGGGGCCGGGAGCGCATGCAACGCTCGCCGGCCCCTGCGCCGGGGCTAGGCTGGGTGCCCGTGAGCACAGTGCCCGAGGCCGACGCCCGCCGCAGCTACAGCTATCTCGGACCGGCCGGCACCTTCACCGAGGCCGCCCTCGCGCAGGTGCCCGAGGCGCGCGGCCACCACTGGAACCCGGTGCGCAACGTCGGCGAAGCGCTCGCCGACGTGGTCGAGGGGCGGTCGGACGCGGCGATGATCGCGATCGAGAACTCGGTCGACGGCGGCGTCTCGACCGCGCAGGACGCCCTGGCGACAATGCCGGGTCTGCGGATCGTCGGCGAATACCTCGTGCCCGTCGACTTCGTGCTCGTCGGGCGGCCCGGCGCGCGGCTCGAGGACGTGTCGGTCGTCGCGGCGCATCCCGTCGCCTACGCGCAGTGCCTCGGCTGGCTCGGACAGACCCTTCCCGCCCACGCACACATCCCCGCCTCGAGCAACGTCGCGGCGGCGATGAGCCTGCTCGACGGCACGAGCGACGCCGATGCCGCGATCGCCCCGCCCGGAATCCTCGAGCACCACGAGCTCGAGCTGCTCGCCGAGCACATCGGCGACAACGAGAACGCCGTCACGCGCTTCGTGCTCGTCGCCCGCACGACGGCTCCGCCCTCGCCCACCGGCGCCGACAAGACCTCGCTCATCGTCGAACTCCCAGACGACCACCCCGGGGCGCTCCTCGAGATGCTCGAGCAGTTCGCGACCCGCGGCATCAACCTGTCGCTGCTCGCGTCGCGCCCGATCGGCGACGCCCTGGGCCGCTACCGCTTCGTCATCGACGCCGACGGGCACGTGTTCGACGAGCGCATGGCCGACGCGCTCATGGGGCTTCGCCGCTTCAGCCCCAAGGTGATCTTCCTGGGGTCGTACCCTCGCGCCGATCACGCGATCGTGCGCTACCCCGAGCGCTACGCCGACGACGTGTTCGTCGAAGCGCGCGACTGGCTGCGCGGGCTCGTCTCGGGCGCGCCGCAGGAGTGACATGACAGACGTGCTCCGTTACGCCGCCTTCGTCGACCCCGCTCAGCCGGGCGGCGGCAATCCGGCCGGCGTCGTGCTCGACGCGGCATCGCTGACCGACGAGCGGATGCAGGCCATCGCGGCCGAGATCGGCTATGCCGAGACCGCCTTCGTGCTCGGGGCGACCGGTGACGGTGCGCGCCGCATCCGCTATTTCTCGCCGATCGCCGAGGTGCCCTTCTGCGGCCACGCGACGATCGCGACGGCCGTCGCGATCGCCGAGCGCGAGGGGGCGGGACTCGTGCGGTTCGCCACGCCCGTCGGCGAGGTGCCGATCGCGACGGATGCCGCCTCCGCCGGCCTGCGCGCGACGTTCACGAGCGTCGAGCCCACCGTCGGCGCCTTCGACGAGGGCGTGCTCGCGCGCCTGCTCGCGCTGCTGGGGTTGGAGACGGCCGACCTCGACCCTCGCTTTCCGCCGCGCATCGCGAACGCGGGCAACCCGCATCCGGTGCTCGTGATCGCCTCGGCAGAGCGCTTCGACGGGTTCGGCTTCGCCCAGGCGGCGGTGCGCGCGCTCATGGACGAGCAGGGCTGGAGCGGCACCGTCACGGTGATGCACGGCGAAGGCGCCGAGTGGGAGGCGCGCAACCTGTTTCCCGTCGGCACGATCTCGGAAGACCCGGCGACGGGGTCGGCGGCAGCGGCGTTCGGCGGCTATCTGCGGGCACTCGGCGCCGTGCCGGCAGACGGCCGGGTGCGCGTGCGGCAGGGCAGGCACGTCGGCAGCCCGTGCCTGCTCGAGGTCGAGATCCCGTCGGCGGGCGGCGTGCGCGTGAGCGGCGGCGCCGCGGCTCTGTGACCTGTCTCAGCCGGCGATGAGCTCGAGGGTCTGGATGCGGCCGGTCGCGGCATCCATCGGCTCGGCGTCGTAGGCGCCCGACACCGGCGAGACCATGATCTCGTCGACCCCGTACTGCGCAGCCAGAGCGGTGAGGGCCGCGGTGACGTCGCTGCCGGTGCCGATCGCCCATCGGCGGCGGATGCCGTCGATGATCGGGGCGGCGAGCTGGTCGACCGCCTCTGCCGCCGCGGCCTGCTCGACCGTCTCGAGCGCCGTGAGCGGCCGATTGCCGCGGAGCCTCGCCATCATCCGCGCCTGCGGCAGCGCGCGGGCCTCGGCCTCGTCGGCGGTGGGGGCGGCCACGACGTTCATCGTGAGGAAGGTGCGCGGCTGGGGGTGCGCCTCGCTCGCGACGAACCCCTGCCGGTAGAGGTCGAGCGCCCGCTCGAGGCCTTCGCCGGAGAAGTGGTTCGCGAACACGTAGGGCAGGCCCAGGGATGCCGCCAGCTGCGCCGAGTAGTCGCTCGAGCCCAGCAGCCACACCTCGGGCGTCGAGGTGGCGGCGGGGGTCGCGTGCACGTCGTAGGTGCCGCCGCTCGTGAATTGGAGCGAGGCGCCCTCGGGCGAAGCGAGGGCGAGGATGTCGTGGATGTGCTGCGGAAAGCGCTCGACGTCGCTGGAGGTGCCCGACTGCCGCAGCAGCTGCGTGATGACGGGGTCGCTGCCCGGCGCCCGGCCGATGCCGAGGTCGATGCGGCCGGGGGCGATCGCCTCGAGCGCGGCGAACTGCTCGGCGACCACGAGCGGGGCGTGGTTGGGCAGCATCACGCCGCCCGAGCCGACGCGGATGCGGTGGGTGCGGGCCGCGGCCGCCGCGATCAGCACCGGCGGGGTCGTCGAGGCGACGGCGGGCATGTTGTGGTGCTCGGCGAACCAGTAGCGGCGGTAGCCCAGCTCGTCGGCGCGCTGCGCGAGGCCGAGCGATGCGGCCACGGCCTGGGCGCTGGTCTGACCCGTGCGCACCGGCACGAGATCGAGCACGGACAGGGCAGGGGCAGGGGTGTCGCTCATCGTGAAGAGCAACGTCGCGGCGCCGAAGGTATTCCGCGACTCACCGGCGCGAGCGCCACGCGCGTCGCAGCTCCGCGATCGCTTCGGCCGCCGGCACGTACCCGTCGCCACGGCGGACGCCCCGCACGGCGTCGTCGAGCACCGTCAGCATCCGTCGCTTCGACAGCGCACGCAACGCCGAGACGTCGTGCACTCCGGCTGCCGACAGTCGGGCGTACAGCAGCGGCACGCGCGCCCGCCACCGCTTCGGGGTCGTCGAGATGAGGTGCGTGGCCAGTCGCGCGGCCCGCCGCAGATAGGCGTAGGCCTCGGGCTGAAGCCAGAGGTAGCGCGACAGATCGATCGACCGCGCGGCCAGCACGGCCGGGTCGGTGATCCCGATCTCGGCCAGGCGCTCGCGGTGGGCGGCCAGCGGTGGGCTCTGCCACACGTCGGCCGGCAGGTCGGGGTGCAGCAGCATCCATGCCGAATCGCGGATGCGGGCCAGCTCGGGGTCGCGCGGAGCCCACGCGCGGATGCGCGAGTGGCGCAGCGCGATGACCAGCTGGGGCTCGCACGGGCGCCCTGACATCGCCAGATACGTGGCGACCGAGTAGGCGACCGTCGGCACCTCGGAGCGCATGGCGGCCGCGAACCATTTCTCGGTGTCGCGCAGCTCGTCGGCGAGCCCGGTGGGATACAGCCCGCTGTCGGCGAGCCGGTGCAGGGTCATCGCGGTGCGCCCCTGCAGGTCGGCCACGAACTCCTGATCGTCGAACCGCGGGTTGCCGGCCATCGCCTCGATCAGCTCGATCAGCTCGACGATCACGCGCACGTCGTGCTCGGGGATCGGCCGACGATACGGAGCGCGCGCGGGGGGCGCCTTCTTCGGCTTCTTCGACGCCGTGGCCGTCGACAGCTCGTCGACGGCGACCCTGTTGCGCAGGGCCATGAGCCACAGCACGAGCGTGCGCGCCAGCAGCGCGTAGGGGGCGTCTTCGACGCGCAGGCGTCGCCACGCGGGCTGCGCGCGGCGGTGCAGGGTGCGGCCGAAGGGCTCTCGACGACCGCACAGCGGAGCGATGCGGTCGGCCAGCTGTTCGAGGGCCGCCATGTAGGCCTCGAGTGCGTCGGCGTCGTTGGCGGTGCGCCCCGTGCGGGTCACCGAGCGAGCGGTGGCCAGGGTGTTGTCGGGGTCGTGCCGAAGGGCGGCGCGGATCAGCAGCTCTTCCTGCGCTCCGCCCGGCTGGAGGCTCGCCAGATCGACCAGTCCCACGCTCTGCCACTTCTTCGCGCCGTACAGCCCCCGCACGTCGCGGTAGCCGCGGGCGAGCGAGACCGCCACCACGGCGGCGGCCATGCGCAGCGGCGTGTCGTCCGGCAGCTCGAGATCATCGAGTTCCAGCTCGTCGAGGTCGATCAGCTCGCTGGCCATCGACCTGCCGTTCCAGTCCACGCGCACCACGGCCCTGCGCGTGTCGAGCAGATGCACGTCGACCCGCCATGGCGAGACGTTCGCGACGAACTGCCAGATCGTGAGCACCGCCTTGACCAGGGCGTTGTCGGTGACGGTCGCCGTGGCCTCGGTGAGCTGGGTGATGTCGCTGGCCCCGGGGATCTCGACGCCGCGGGGCTTGGTCGCGCCCATCCGCCGCACCAGCAGCACGAGTCGCGCCGAGGCGCCCGGCGACGCCGTGCCGTCGTCGGCGGCGACCGAGGCGAGCAGACGAGGGCGCACTCCGAGCCACCACGACAGTCGCGCCGTGCCGACGGCGACCGCCAGCACGCCGACGACCGAAGCGAGCCAGGCGGTGGCGGTGACGCCGGTGACGACCAGGCACCATCCGATGAAGATCGTGAAGGCCCAGGCGGCGCCCTGCCAGCCGGTGATCGGCGCGCCGTCTGCCGTGCGCTGCGAGCGCGGGCGGAGCCGCTGCCAGGGGATGGCGAAGACGATCAGTCGTGCCAGCACGGCGCAGATCGCCGTGGCCCCTCCCGCCCACAGGGCGAGGGTGAGCAGGGGCTCGAACCAGCCCGAGCGGAACAGCTCCCATCGCGCGGCGCCGGCGAGGGCCGCGGTCGAGGCCGTCGGCGACGGCGATGCGGATGCGGCGACGCCGGGCGCTGCGGCGGGGGCGCTCGAGCAGGCGGTCATCGTGGCGCCGGCGGCGATCGTCATCACCACCAGCGCGACCCGCGCGCTGCTCTTCACGGCAGACCCCCCGGTGCTCCCCTGTGCCCTGCAAGATATCGGGCGACGGATCGCACGGCAAGAACCTGCAAGCTCTTGCAAGTTCTTGCGTACACTGTCGCCATGTCGAAGCGGTTGGCGGAGGTCGCGCGCAAGGTCGGGGTGAGCGAGGCGACGGTCAGTCGCGTGCTCAACGACAAGCCCGGCGTCTCGGAAGCGACCCGCCAGGCCGTGCTCACGGCCCTCGACGTGCTCGGCTACGAGCGACCCACCAAGCTCCGCGGCGAGCGGGCGCGCCTGGTGGGTCTCGTGCTGCCCGAGCTCACGAACCCGATCTTTCCGGCGCTCGCCGAGATCATCGGCGGAGGCCTCATGCAGAGCGGCTACACGCCGCTCATGTGCACGCAGAACGCGGGCGGCATCACCGAGTCCGACTACGTCGACCTGCTGCTGCAGCAGCAGGTGTCGGGCGTCGTGTTCCTGGGCGGCAACTACAGCCAGGCCGACGCCCCTCACGAGCACTACGAGCGTCTCCGCCGCGTGAACCTGCCCACCGTGCTCATCAACGCACGCACCGACGGCATGCCGTTCGCGACCGTCTCGACCGACGACGCGGCGGCGGCCGAGCAGGCGGTCACCCACCTGCACCAGCTCGGTCACCGCCGCATCGGGCTGCTGCTCGGGCCGGCCGACCACGTGCCGTCGGAGCGCAAGCTCGCCGCCGCGCGCCGCGCCCTCGAGGGCCTCGGCGCGCGCCTCGACGAGCGCCTCGTCGTGCGCGGGCTCTATTCGCTCGAGTCGGGGCAGGCCGGCGCGACGCGCCTGATGGATGCCGGCGCCACCGCGCTCGTCTGCGCGAGCGACCCGCTCGCCCTCGGCGCCGTACGGGCCGCGCGCCGTGCGGGCCGCCGCGTGCCGCACGAGATCAGCGTCGTGGGCTTCGACGACTCCGCGCTGATGAGCTGCACCGAGCCGCCGCTGACCACGGTGCGCCAGCCGATCGACGCGATGGGCCGCACCGCCATCGACCTGCTGCTCGCCCAGATCAACGGCGGCGCCCGCACCGGCGAAGAGCTGCTGTTCGAGCCCGAGCTCGTGCTGCGCGCCTCGACGGCTCCCCTCTCGGCCTGACCCCCGGCATCCGTCCCCGCTCGCCTCGACGCACAAGTCGCTGAGGTCTGGGCCGACACGCCGCCACCCGTGCCGTGGCCCCGGCGTGTCGGGTCGTATGTCAGCGAGCTGTGCGCGGCCGCTGCGGCGGTGAGATCGCAAGCGGATGCTGTGGGCGCAAAATTGCAGAGAAGTGTTTAGTTCTTGCATTGATTGGTGATGAAGGCTACATTCGGCGATGCAGCACCGTTCGAGCCGAGGAGCCACGTGGACACCGACGTCCTGAGCGACACCGCCGCCGTCGCCACCGACGACCGCGACTGGTGGCGCACCGCCGCGATCTACCAGCTCTACGTGCGCAGCTTCGCCGATGGCAACGGCGACGGCACGGGTGATCTGGCGGGCGTGCGCTCGCGGCTGCCGTACCTGAAGGCCCTCGGCATCGACGCGATCTGGTTCAACCCGTGGTACCCCAGCCCGCTCGCCGACGGCGGTTACGACGTGCAGGACTACCGCGCCATCGACCCCCGCTTCGGCACCCTCGCCGAGGCCGAACAGCTCATCGCCGAGGCGCTGGCCCTGGGCATCCGCACGATCGTCGACATCGTGCCCAACCATGTGAGCGACCGGCACCCGTGGTTCCAGCGGGCGCTCGCCGCGGGCCCCGGCAGCCCCGAGCGGGCGCGCTTCTGGTTCCACCCCGGGCTCGGTCCCGACGGCGACGGCATGCCCACCGACTGGGTCTCGAGCTTTCAGGGCAGCACGTGGACCCGCACGACCGAGGCCGACGGCACGCCGGGGGAGTGGTACCTGCATCTGTTCACCCCCGAGCAGCCCGACCTCAACTGGAACCATCCCGACGTGCGCCGCGAGCACGAAGACATCCTGCGGTTCTGGTTCGACCGGGGCGTTGCGGGAGTGCGCATCGACTCGGCCGCGCTGCCGGTGAAAGACCCGGCGCTGCCGCCCGTGCCGGCCGAGGTCGCCCCGGGCGAGCACCCGCACCTCGACCGCGACGAGCTGCACGACATCTACCGCGGCTGGCGGGCCGTGGCCGACGGCTACGCCGGCAGCCGCATCCTCGTCGGCGAAGTGTGGCTCGACGACGCCGAGCGCTTCGCGCGGTATCTGCGCCCCGACGAGATGCACACGGCGTTCAACTTCGACTTCATGACCCGGCCATGGAGCGCGAACGAGCTGCGTGCCTCGGTCGAGCGCACCCTCGCCGAGCACGCGCCGATCGGGGCCCCCGCGACCTGGGTGCTCTCCAACCACGACGTCACGCGTCCGGTCACCCGCTACGGGCGGGCCGACTCGGGGTTCGCGTTCGAGCGCAAGCGCTTCGGCACCCCCACCGATCTCGCCCGCGGCACCCGCCGCGCCCGCGCGGCCGCGATGCTCACCGCCGCCCTCCCCGGCTGCCTCTACATCTACCAGGGCGACGAGCTGGGGCTGCCGGAGGTCGAGCTGCCACGAGAGGTGATCGAAGACCCGATGCACTTCCGCTCCGGCGGCGTCGACCCGGGGCGCGACGGATGCCGCGTACCGCTGCCGTGGGCAGGCAACTCCGCACCCTACGGCTTCGGCACCGACGCCGACCACGACACCTGGCTGCCGCAGCCCGGCGACTGGGCCGAGCTCACGGTCGAGGCCGAAGAGCACGACCCCGCCTCGACGCTCGCCCTCTATCGCGCGATGCTGCGGCTGCGCCGCGACCGCCCCGACTTCGGTGCCGCCGAGCTCGACTGGCTCGAGCTCGGCTCGGACGTCGTGGCGTTCCGCCGAGGGGAGCGCACCGCATCCGTCACGAACTTCGGCCCTGCGCCGATCGACCTCCCCGCACACCGCGGGGTGGTGCTCGTCAGCACTCCCCTTGAGGACGGGATGCTGCCGCCCGACGCCACCGCGTGGCTCGAGCTCTGAAAGACCCTCACCCGCACACAGCACGAAAGGGAAAGACAATGAAGTCACCAGCACGGGGCCTGCTGACCGGGGTCGCGGTCGCCGCGACCGTCGGCGCGCTCGCCGGATGCTCGGCCGCAGACGCCGACCAGGCGACCGACGGAAAGGTCGAGCTGCGCGTCGCGACGTTCCCCCCGGGGGCGGACGCCGCCGCCTACGAGGCCTTCGCCGCGCAGGAGAAGCAGTTCGAGGCCGACAACCCCGACATCGACATCATCGGCGTCGAATACGAGTGGGAGGGGCCGACCTTCGCGGTGCAGCTCGCGGGCGGGAGCCTCCCCGACGTCTTCACGGTGCCGTTCACCGACTCCAAGACGCTGCTCGAGAACGGGCAGCTCATGGATGTGACCGACGAGATGGAGGAGCTCGGCTACACCGACAGCTTCAACCCGATCATCCTCGACGGCGTCACCGACGACGAGGGGCGCATCTTCGGCTTCCCGCGGCAGGCCTACGCGATGGGCCTGCACTACAACCGCGACCTGTTCGAGCAGGCGGGGCTCGACCCCGACAGTCCGCCCACCACGTGGGACGAGGTACGCGAGTACGCCCAGCAGATCTCCGAGGAGACCGGCAAGGCGGGCTACGCCCAGATGGCGATCAACAACACCGGCGGCTGGCAGCTGACGGCGCAGACGGTCGCACGAGGCGGGC
This sequence comes from Microbacterium fluvii, assembly GCF_025515205.1. Classification (GTDB taxonomy): domain Bacteria; phylum Actinomycetota; class Actinomycetes; order Actinomycetales; family Microbacteriaceae; genus Microbacterium; species Microbacterium fluvii. Next base: position 405,741 of record NZ_JAOPFX010000002.1, read on the forward strand.
GCACCCAGACCGACGGTCAGGACGGCACCGCCACTTCCACCATCGACAACGACGGCACCAAGGCGACGCTGCAGTTCCTGCACGACCTGCGCTGGGTCGACGACTCGTTCGGCTCGAAGGTCGACCTCGACTGGGGCACGATCAACCAGGAGTTCGCCGCGGGCAACATCGGCATGTACACGTCGGGCTCCGACGTCTACACGGCGCTCGTGCGCGACTTCGGACTCGACCCCGAGGTGTACGGCCTCACCGTCGTGCCGACCGAGGGCGCCGACCCCGGCACGCTCGGCGGCGGCGACATCGCCGTGGTGAGCCCCACCGTCGACGATGCGACGAAGGCGGCCGCGGTCACCTGGATCGACTGGTACTACATGCAGAAGCTCCTCGACGAGGATGCCGCAGTGCTCGACGCCAAGACGCTCAGCGAGTCGGGCCAGGCCGTCGGCACCCCGGTGCTGCCGGTGCTCAGCCGTGAGCTGTACGAGGAGTCGCTGGGCTGGATCGAGCCCTACATCAACGTGCCGCGCGACCAGATGACGCCGTTCACCGACGCCATCTGGGACCAGACGCCCGTGGGCGAGCCCAAGAAGAGCACGCAGGAGGTGTACGCGCTGCTCGACGGCGTCGTGCAGACCGTGCTCACCGACGAGAACGCCGACATCGACGCGCTGCTGGCTCAGGCCCAGACCGACGCGCAGGCGCTGCTCGACCAGTAGGCCGAGACGTTTCGTCTCGCTTCGCTCGCTCAACGACCGGTCCCTCCGTTCGGTCGTGGTGCTCCTCGCTCAACGACCGGTCCCTCCGTTCGGTCGTGGTGCTCCTCGCTCACGACCGGTCCCCCTCCGGGCGTTGAGCGAGGAGCACAGCGACGAGACGAAACGCAGCAGCCCAGAGAAGAAGTGATCATGACCATGACGATCCCGCGGCAGAAGGCTGCAGCATCCGCCGATCCCCCCGACGTGCCTCCGCGCCGCCGGCGCACGCCTGCGACGTGGTACCGCGGCGGAGGCCTCGCGAACCTGCTGTTCGTGCTGCCGATGGTGTTCGTGTTCTTCTTCTTCTCGTGGTCGCCGATCGTGCAGTCGGTGATCATGAGCCTGCAGAAGACCAATCTGCTCGTGAGCGAGTGGGTCGGGTTCGACAACTACGTCACGGTGCTCACAGACCCCGCCCTCGGTCGCGCCGTGGTCAACACGCTGTACTTCGCCGTGCTCGCGCTGCTCTTCGGGTTTCCGCTCCCGCTGCTGATGGCCGTGCTCATGAGCGAGGTGCGCCGCTGCAAGGGGCTGTATTCCGCGCTGGCCTACCTGCCGGTGGTGATCCCGCCGGTGGTCGCGGTGCTGCTGTGGAAGTTCTTCTACGACTCGTCGCCGAACGGCGTGTTCAACACGGTGCTCGGGTGGGTCGGCATCCCCCCGCAGCCGTTCCTGTCGTCGGCGACGCAGGCGATGCCCTCGCTCGTGCTCGAGGCGACGTGGGCGGCTGCCGGCGGGTCGATCATCATCTACCTCGCCGCCCTGCTGTCGGTGCCGCCGGAGCTCTACGACGCGGCCGAGGTCGACGGCGCCTCGATCTGGCGCAAGGTCTGGCACGTCACGATTCCGCAGCTGCGCGGCATCCTCTTCATCATGCTGATCCTGCAGGTGATCGCGACGGCGCAGGTGTTCCTCGAGCCGTTCCTGTTCACCGGCGGAGGGCCGGCGGGAGCGACCAAGACGATCCTCCTCTATATCTACGACAAGGCGTTCCGCAACAGCCTCGGCGGCGACTACGGCGAGGCGACGGCGGTCTCGGTGCTGCTGGCGATCGTGCTCGCGGTGCTGTCGTGGCTCTACTTCAGGCTCACCGATCGATGGAGCACGTCATGAGCGCACCGCTGTCGACCTCGCCCGTGCGGGAGGGGATGCGGGGCTCCCTCTCCCGCCGCAACGTGTTCGGCCGCGCCAAGCGGCGGTCGCTGAGTCCGTCGAAGGGCGACGACCTCGCGGGCCGCACGATCGTCTCGGACTCGGAGCGTCGCCGCCCCGGCACGCGCCTGAGCATGTCGCTGACCCACGGCTTCCTCTTCGTCTCGCTCGTGGTCGCGGGTCTCGGGCCGATCCTGTGGCTGGCGAAGGCCGCGATCACCCCGACGCAAGACACCCTGACCCAGCCGTTCGCGCTGTGGCCGAACGGCGTGGACTGGGCGAACCTGTCGACGGCGTGGAACGACATCCACATCGACCAGTACTTCCTCAACACGATCGTGATCGCCGCAGGCGCCTGGCTGTCGCAGCTGTTCGTCGCGACGACGGCGGGCTACGCGCTGTCGGTGCTGCGCCCGAAGTACGCGCCCGTGCTCAACGCGCTCGTGCTGGCGACGCTGTTCATCCCCGGGATCGTGCTGCTCGTGCCGCTGTATCTCACGATCGTGCGGCCGCCGTTCGGGGCACCCTCGATGCTCAACACCTACCTCGCGGTGTGGCTGCCGATGGCGGCGAACGCGTTCAACATCCTGTTGGTCAAGCGCTTCTTCGACAACCTGCCCCGGGAGGTGTTCGAGGCGGCCCAGACCGACGGCGCGGGGCCGTTCCGCCTGTTCTGGTCGGTCGTGCTGCCGATGTCGAAGCCGATCCTCGGCGTCGTGTCGGTGTTCGCGATCATCGCGGCGTGGAAGGACTATCTCTGGCCCAAGCTCGTGCTGCCAGACCCCGCCGTGCAGCCGCTGTCGGTGCGGCTGCCCGACGTGCAGAGCCAGACCGAGCTCGATGTGTTCCTGGCGGCCCTCGCGATCGCGACCCTCATCCCGATCGCGATGTTCCTGCTCTTCCAGTCGGTGTTCCTGCGCTCCGCGGGTCTGGGCGGCGCGGTCAAGGGCTGACCCTCCTCCTCCCACCCGTTTACGGTCATGACGCGCCGTGCGCGGGCTGCGCCCTCGCGGCGCGTCGTGACCGTAACCGTCTATGGGCCTAGGTCGGGACGCCGCGAGAACGCAGCGCGCGGCGCACGCGAGCGGCGATCGCGCGGTTGTCGCGGTCGCCCTTGCGCACGCGGATGACGAGCCAACCCGCCTCCGCGGCCCGCTCGAGATCGCGGGCGTCTTTCGCGTATTGGTCGGAGTCGGTGCGGTGCTGCTCGCCGTCGTACTCCACCAGCACTTTCGCTTCTGCATACACGAGGTCGCCGAGCTTGATGCGCCGTCCGTCGCCGTCTCGAACCACGATATTCACCGCCGGTTCAGGCAGGCCGGCGCGCAGCAGCGCCAGGCGCAGCCGCGTCTCGCGCACGGAGTCGGTGCGCTCCCGCACCAACTCGAGCGCGGCGCGGAGTTTCTTGGCGCCGCGGCGTCCCCCGTATCGGCGCACGCCCTCGCGCAGCTGCGTCAACGTCGCATCCGGCTCCTGTCGCCGCACGAGGTGGTCTCCGAGCTCGACGAGCTCATCGAGGGGGAGCATCGACGCGAGCGCGCACCACGTGTCGAGCGGATGCGTGAGCCACATGTCGTCGACCACCACCCGTCGCTCGTCACGCGGGAGCGGGTGGACTTTGACTCCTCTGTGACGTCGGCGTGCAGCATCCGATGTCGTCGTGATGTGGATGGTTCCGGATGCGAGGCGCTTCATCGACAGGGGGAAGCCGTGGACAGCGGCTGCAGTGAGGTGACTGAGCGCCGCTCCGGTCGGAAGGCGCAGATGCTCGGCGCGGGCTCGGGCGAGCAGCTCACGGCGGGCCTTCTGCCACGGCTGCTCGTCGGGGTCGACGGGCGCTGGTTCGGTGCGGGGCTCGTGATGGCCTCGCACAGGCGTCGAGAGGTCGGACCTGCGCAGGCGCGACTTCGAGACTCCGTGCGCGGCAGCCTCGCCGGTCGTGAACGCGCGGCCCTGGAGCGTGGGAGGGAGCGGCTTCGGTTTCGGCATGCGTACACGGTGCGCCGGCGCGCAGCCCGCCGGTCCCGGCCCGTACCGATTCGTGCACAGTTCAGCCCGACCCACCCCCTGGGGAGGAGTCCCACCCCTCACGGTTACGGTCACGACGCGCCGCGCACGGGGCACGCCCTCGCGGCGCGTCGTGACCGTAAACGGATTGGGGGGGGGTGGGGGGTCAGAAGGTCGTCGACACGTGGCCGCGGGGAACCACGACCTGCAGCGACCCCGCCTCGACGCGCACCGCGACCTGGGTCGCCTCGCCGAACTCGTCGCCGTCGAGCTGCACCGGCTGCACCGCCTGCGCCGCCACGTCGATGCCCGTGCCGCGGGTGTACCGCACGGCGTTGTCCTTCGTGCGCAGCGAGAGGATCTGCCTGCCCGCGCGGAAGCGCCGCAGCACGCTGTTGTCCCACGCGACCCGGCGCCACACCAGCAGCCATCCGAGCGGGTTCTTGGGCTGGAAGATGACGATGTCGAGCTGTCCGTCGGTGATCGAGGCCTCCGGGATCAGCTCCAGCCCTGCCGGCAGCGACCCGCAGTTCGCGAACAGCACGCTCTGCACGTTCGCCCGGTGCATGCGGTGGCCCGGCACCTGGTACATCACGGGGAACGGCTTGGCGTTCACGAGCGACCGCGCCGCGCCGTCGACATAGGCGACCCAGCCGACCTTCTTCTTGAGGTCGCCGCTCGTGTTCGCGATCATCGCGGCGTCCAGCCCCATGCCGCCCATCACGACGAAGGCGTGCTCGGCCTTCTCTCCGTCTGGGCGGGTGAGCTTGGCGAAGCCCACGTCCATCGCGTGCACCTCGCCGTCGAAGGTCGCGCGGATCATCGCCTCGCGGTCGTCGAGCGGCAGACGCAGGTTGCGCGCCAGCAGGTTGCCGGTGCCGCTGGGCACGATCGTTAGCGGAACGCCTGTGCCGCTCATCGCCTCCGACACGGCGCGCACCGTGCCGTCGCCGCCGGCGACCAGCACCGCAGCGGCGCCCTCGGCCACGGCCTGACGGGCGACGTCGTCACCGAGATCCTCGATGCGGGTCTCGTAGAACAGCGGCTCGTCCCAGCCGGCCTCGCTCGACAGGGCGATCACCTCCGCGCGGATCGCGTCGCCGTCGACCTTCGTGGGGTTGTAGACCAGGGCGGCGCGTTTGCGGGTGGCGTCGGCATCCGGGTCTGTCATGGACTCACGATAGCGGGATGCTGCCGCCCGAGGCCCGGTCGGCGCACGGGGCGCCCCGGCTAGACTCGATCACGTGATCGATCCCGCACTTCTTCGTGAAAGCCCCGAGCTGGTCAAGCGCTCGCAGGAGGCCCGCGGGGAGTCGCCCGACACCGTCGACGAGGCGCTCGCCGCCGACGCCGCCCGCCGTCAGGCGATCACGGCCTTCGAAGAGTTGCGCGCCGCCCAGAACGCGCACGGCAAGAGGGTCGCGCAGGCGCCGAAAGACGAGAAGGCGGCCCTGGTGGCCGAGGCCAAGGAGCTCAGCGACCGCGTCAAGCAGGCCCAGCACGCGGTCACCGCCGCGGAGGAGGCGTTCACCGCCGCCTTCAGCCGCATCGAGAACATCGTCATCGACGGCGTCCCGGCCGGCGGCGAAGAAGACTTCATCACCCTCCGCACCCACGGTGAGCCGGTCGCGTTCGACTTCGAGCCGCTCGACCATCTCGCCCTCGGCGAGAAGCTCGGCGCCATCGACATGGAGCGCGGCACCAAGGTCTCGGGCAGTCGCTTCTACTTCCTCACCGGCATCGGCGCGCGCCTCGAGTACGCGCTCATGTCGCTCGCGCTGCAGCGCGCCGTCGATGCCGGGTTCATCCCGATGATCCCGCCGACGCTCGTGCGGGCAGAGGTCATGCGCGGCACCGGCTTTCTCGGGCAGCACGCCGACGAGGTGTACCGCCTCGAAGAAGACGACCTCTACCTCGTGGGCACGAGCGAGGTGCCCCTCGCCGGCTACCACATGGACGAAATCGTCGACCTCGGCGCGGGCGCCAAGCGCTACGCCGGCTGGTCGACGTGCTACCGCCGCGAGGCCGGCTCGTACGGCAAAGACACCCGCGGCATCATCCGCGTGCACCAGTTCAACAAGCTCGAGATGTTCGTCTACACGACCCCCGAAGACGCCGAGGCCGAGCACCTGCGCCTCGTCGCGCTGCAGGAGGGGATGCTGCAGGACCTCGGCCTGAGCTACCGCGTCATCGATGTGGCCGCCGGCGACCTCGGGTCGTCGGCCGCGCGCAAGTACGACGTCGAGGCGTGGGTGCCGACGCAGGACGCCTATCGCGAGCTCACCAGCACCTCGAACTGCACGACGTATCAGGCGCGGCGGCTCAGCATCCGCCATCGCGTCGAAGGTGGCAAGACGCAGCCGGTCGCGACCCTCAACGGCACGCTGGCAACGACCCGCTGGATCGTCGCGCTGCTCGAGACCCACCAGCGCGCCGACGGATCGGTCGTCGTGCCCGAGGTGCTGCGCCCGTACCTCGGCGGCCTGGAGGTCATGGAGCCGATCGCGTGAGCGACTCGCATCTGCCGCCCACTGGGTCGATCGAGGTCGTGCGGCCCGTCGAGGCCGCCGAGCTCGTCGAGCAGGTCGCCGAAGACACCGAGAACCCGGCCGTCGCGACGGAGCGGATGCTGATCGCCCTCGATATCGACGGCACGATCCTGCTCGAAGACGAGTCGCTGAGCCCTGGGGTCGTGGATGCGGTCGCCCACGCGCACCGCGCAGGGCACGAGGTCATGCTCGCCACCGGCCGCAGCTGGGAGGGCACGCGCGGCATCGTGCGGGTGCTGAACATCGCGCCGGAATACGTCGTGTGCTCCAATGGCGCCGTCATCATGCGGCGGCGGGAGGGCGACCTCGCCGAAGAGAGCCAGTACGAGCGCTGGCACGTCGAGACCTTCGACGCGACCGAGGTTCTCGAGCTGCTGCGCACCCACCTGCCCGACGCCCGCTACATGGTGGAACTGCGCGACGGGCGGCGCCTGTACACCGAAGTGCTCGCCGACTGGAACCTCAGCCAGGCGGCACGTGTGCCCTTCGAGCAGCTGTCGGCCGAACCTGTGTGCCGCGTCGTCGTGGTCTCGCCGGGGGAGGACGAGCGCGACTTCTCGGCGCTGATCGCCCGGATCGGGCTCAACCAGGTGTCGTATGCCGTGGGCTGGAGCGCGTGGCTCGACATCGCCCCGCACGGCGTCGACAAGTCCACGGCGCTCGAGCGGGTGCGCACCGAGCTCGGGGTGGACCCGGCGCACGTGCTCGTGATCGGCGACGGACGTAACGATGTCGGCATGTTCGCGTGGGCGCGCCGCAGCGGCGGGCGAGCGGTCGCGATGGCGCAGGGGCCCCAGGAAGTGCGGGATGCCGCGTCCGAGACCACAGGGTCGGTCGACGCCGGGGGCGTCGCGGCGGTGCTGAAGGCGCTGTGAGGCGCGCCGCATCCGCTATCAGCGCCCGCACAGATGCCGTTGGGAGAATGGCGGACGGTCCGGTCGACTAGACTCGACGCCTGATCGGCAGGGTGTGAGCCCTGATCGGGAGGGTTGTCCGAGCGGCCGATGGACCTGGTCTTGAAAACCAGTGGGCAGAGATGTCCCGTGGGTTCGAATCCCACACCCTCCGCAGTACGGCGCCTCGCGTGCCGGTTCGGAGGTCCCCCCGGCCCGAGAGGACTCGAGTGAGCAGGAAAAGCGAGACGAAGGCGCGTCGCCATACGCTGGCGCGGCACGGTGTGCTGACATCGCCCAACGCCTTCACGCAGCTCTTGACCATCGTGGCCGTGGGCATGGCCGTCGTCCTCGTCTCGGTCACCGGTGTCGCCGGCTTCGCCCTGTGGAACACCGCGCAGGCGATCAGCGCGAACGCCGTCTCGATCGGCGGCGACGACGAAGACGAGATCCCGCCGTCGATCGGCGCGATCGAGGGCGGCGTCAACCTGCTGCTCGTGGGCAGCGACTCGTGCGAAGGACAGGATGTCAAGCTCTTCCCCCGATGCGCGCACGACACCGGCGGTGAGCGCAACGATGTGACGATGCTCGTGCACATCAGCGACGAGCCGCGCCGCGTGACCGTCGTCTCGTTCCCCCGCGACATGCTCGTGCCGATCCCTTCCTGCCCCTATGAGGACGGCACGGGTTCGTACTCGGCGATGAGCTCGCAGATGATCAACTCGTCGTACGGCTACGGCGGCCTGCAGTGCACCGTGCTGACCGTGGAGGCGCTGACCGGCGTCGACATCCAGTTCGCCGGCGCGATCCGCTGGACCGGCGTGATCAACATGTCGGATGCCATCGGCGGCGTCGACGTGTGCGTCGAGGGCGACATCAACGACTCGCACACGGGCCTGCACCTGACCGCCGGCAACCACACGCTCGTCGGCGAGGAGGCGCTGCAGTTCCTGCGCATCCGCCACGGCATCGGCGACGGCTCCGACCTCGGACGCATCTCGAACCAGCAGCAGTTCATGAGCTCTCTCGTGCGCAAGCTGCAGTCGGAGTCGGTGCTGGCCAACCCCGCGACGCTGTTCAACCTCGCCACGACCGCGATGAACCAGGTCGACGAGGGACAGCTGCTGCTGAGCAAGTCGCTGGCCAACCCCACCCTCATGGTGCAGATCGCGATGGCGGTCAAGGACGTCGACTACAGCGACATCGTGTTCGTGCAGTACCCGACCGTCTACGCGTCGGGCAACGGCTCGAGCCGCGTGCTGCCGGTGACGGATGCTGCCGCCGTGCTCTTCCAGGCGCTCGAAGACAACAAGCCCATCACGCTGACCGGTGAGGCCAGCCAGGGCTACGGCGTCGAGGTGACCGGCGAGGCGACTCCCGAGCCCGACCCGTCGGCATCCGCTTCGGCTTCGCCGTCTGCTTCCGCCTCGCCGTCTGCCACCGCCGAGGAAGAGGAGGAGGCCGTCGAGCTGCCCTCGCAGATCGCCGGTACCACCGCCGCGCAGGTCACCTGCACCAAGCCGCAGCAGTAGGCGGCTCGGTTCGGTCGGGGCCGCGCGAGCGGTTATGATTGCTGGCAGTGCTCATCGGCCTCGGCCGGTCGAGCGCTTGGAGACGTCGCATAGTCAGGCCTAGTGCACCACCCTGCTAAGGTGGAGTCCCCGTAAGGGGACCGAGGGTTCAAATCCCTCCGTCTCCGCCACAACGCCCTGGTCAGGTTTCATTCCGGGATCCCGGAGGAGTTCCTCCGTTCAGCTCGATGCGTCGGACTGTGCTGTTGCTTGGCGATTGTGAACTGCTTCGTCCGCTGCAGACGACGACATCGACCGGGCGATCGGCGAGTCGGTCGCGCTGTCGCTGCGGGTGCTCGGCGGCAGGGCCGACACGATCGACATGAAGGCGGAGTAGTCCAGGCGCGGTGCCCTCACGAAGACGAACGCTCCTGGTCGACTTCAACCCGCCGCCGGGGAGACCGTCACGGTCACCCGGCGATAGCGCGCAATCGGCTCGGCTCCCACGGTGCGCGCGGCGACGATGAACACGAAGGATGCAGCATTGCGGACGGCGGGAGCGATGAACGAGCATCGAGCCGATGTCGCGTCGCGCAGCTCGACCGCCGTGACGTGCGGGGCCATGCCGATTTCGGGGTAGGGGATCCATTCGAATCTCAGCCCGCGACCGTCGCTGTCGCGCGAGGGCGACGCGTCGAGGGTGACCTCGGCGCCCGTGACAACGTCGACGCGGTCGGGGTGTGCGAGCGTGACGACGGGCGGGTGGTCGGCGATGCTGCGGTCGGCTGACCCCGCCCACCGCAGCCTGTTCACGAAGTCGTTCTGGATGTCGGTGCGCCATCGCCAGATGGTCGCCTGCGGGCTGGTGTGCGGTGCGCCGTCGTGGCCGATCACCGTATCGGAGGCGTTGGTCCAGATCGGGTGTCGTTCGTTCGTGCCGGTGTATGCCATGTCGGGGACGTAATGCGCATACCGCCCGCCCCAGCCGCCGGCTCCGGGCTGCTCGGGCACGTTCAGTCCGTTCGGTATCAGCCCGAGGTACGACGGGGTGTCGCCCTCCATGATGAACCTGTGCACCGGATACCTCCGGCCGTACGCGCCGGTACGCCGCACGACGTCCTTCACCCACTGCCTCGTCACGAGTGACGCGTCGGCACCCGCGAAGCCGCCGCCCTGCACTCCGTCCTCGCTGCCGTGGCCGAACCGGTCGGCGGACAGTCCCGGCCACGTGGCATGCCGATACAGCTTCCCGCCGATCGTCGAGGGCGAGACGATGGTGAGAATCCGGTCGCCGTAGCGCTGCCGGATCCAGTAGCCGGCGGCGTCCTGGTCCGAGATGGCGTGCACGCGCAGTCGTGCGAGCAGCGCCGCGAACCGGGCGTCATCGAGCTCGCGCTCTGCTGTCCACAGCGCCTGTGCGAGTGTGTTCGCCCCTCCCCACAGCGCGACCCACAGGGGGCGTGGGTCGTCGCGATCGGCGGCGGAGACGAGGGCGCGGACGCCGGGAACGTCGTTCCATCTCGTCTCGGCGAACCCGTCGCCTGGTGCTCTGCCGTACGCGGGGATGCCGAGGGCCGTGACCTTCCGCAGCGCATCTGCGGAGGGGAAGCCGCCCTCGTGCGCCTCGAGGTTGCTCCGAGCGTGTTCGTACGCGTCGATGACGCGGTGGATCAGCCGCGCGTTGCGGACGCGCGCGGCGCGTCTCTGCCAGCACGACGTGACCGCGACGATGCCCTCGACGTCGATGACGTTCGCGTACAGCAGGAGCCTCGCGAGCGACTGGATGTCGTCGTTCTCGAGCCCGCCGGCGATATCGGTGAGAACGAAGAGCCTCGGGGCGGCGCTGTCGTCCGTCATGTCGTCATTCTTCTCCGCCGCGACGCTGTCAGGCGCGCGCCGCGGGCACGCGCGCGCCCGTGTACAGCTGCGCGAGGAACGCGTTGTGCTCGCTCTGCGCCTCGTACGCCGTCGTGTCGCGGACGCAGTCGGGGCACCAGTGACCGGCGGTGAGGATGAGTCGCGGGCTGCCTGCGAACACGTGCCCGAGGTGGCAGGCCCACACCAGCGGGGTCGCGATGTCGCCGCGCGCCGCGTCCGGGGAGACCAGTTCGCCGCCGCGGAAGTCCGCGACGCCCCGGTAGACCTCGGGGCCCCAGGCGGACGCCTCCACCGTTTCGTCGTAGCCGTGATCGAGGAAAGCCGGTACGCGGGTAGGCTCCGGCGGCGTGAAGCTCGACCAGTCGCCGATCCGCTGCCACGCCTCGTACGAGCCGAAGTGCGCGGTGATCTCGGCCTGGTCCCGGTGTGCGATCGCGTGCATCGTGCCCCGGGGCTTGCGCGTCAGCGGCTTCATCACGAGGTTCTTCACGATCCAGGAGGGGACCTTGCCCGCCGAGCGGACGGAGGACGGCGCCGCGGCGATCGCGCGACCGAGGGCGTCCTCGAAGGTGTCTTCGCGAAACGGGACGAGCTCCTGCAGGCGGTCGCTGTCGGTGTACCACTGGCCGTGGAAGTTGCGGGTCGCGAACCAGTCGCGGTCGTACCAGGTGCGGATGTCGGCGACGCCCATCGCCCCGCCGATCGCCTCCTGCAGCTGCCAGTTGGTCAGGCGCCAGCCCGCGCCGCCGCCGATGTTGTAGACGCCGCCCCAGAACTCCTCGGGTGCGGGCTCCGCGGCAAGCCGAACGAGCAGCCGGGCCGAGTCCTCGGCGGAGACCCACTCCATGACGCCCGTGAACGGCGAGTGGGTCATGATGGGGTCGCGGATCTCGAGCATCGCGGGGTGGAAGATCCCCGTCTGCCGCATCCATGCCCATCGCGGCAGGCCAGACTCGACCAGCAGCTTCTCTGCGACGATCTTGGTCTGGCCGTATTCGTCGAACGTCGAGACCCGCAGCGGGTCGCCGACGCGTCCCCAGTGCACAGGCTCCTGTCGGTCGCCTGTCTCGGCGACCGACCCGATTCCGATGACCTCGACGGCCGCTGGGTCGGGCAGCGTCTTGACCGCCCGGATGATGTTCTGCATGCTGCCGATGTTCACGCGATGCGCCAGGGCGGGCTGCGCGTCGGCGAGCGGCGAGACGACCGCGCCGACGTGCAGGATGACGTCGACGCCGGACACGGCGCGGGCGACGTCGTCATACCGCGTCAGATCGCCCCATGCGATCTCGATGTTCGGCATGTCTTCGAACTCGGCGAGGACGGCGCGGTCGCGATCGGTGGGCTGCGCGAAGGCCCGCACGCGCACCTCGGGGCGATCGCGGAAGGCGCGAAGTGTGGCGCGTCCCCAGTTGCCGGTTGCGCCGGTGAGCAGGACGGTACGGGCTGTCGTCATCGAGGCATCGACCTTTCACAGAGCTAGCACGCGCTAGTTCTCCCGGCATGCTACGGTGATTCACTAGCGCGTGCAAGCCGCGGTCTTCCGGATCCGCGCGGTCGATGGCGCCGGGGAGAGCACTTCATGACGACGAACGTGGGCTCGACCAAGCGCGTGACGGCGGCGGACATCGCGCGGTCGCTCGGCGTCTCACGGGCCACGGTCGGCTTCGTGCTCAACGACACCCCCGGTCAGAAGATCTCGCAAGCGACGCGAGATCGGGTTCTCGGCGAGGCTGCGCGCCTCGGCTACCGCGCGAACGCAGCCGCCCGCGCGCTCGCGAGCGGCCGCAGTCGGATCGTGCTCCTCGTCATGCCGGACTGGCCGCTCGACCACAACCTCCGTGCGAATCTCGACGAGGCATCGCTCGCGCTGGATCGCGCCGGCTATTCTCTGGTCACCTCGACGACCCACCCGGGGGGTCGTGCGCAACCGCTCTGGGAGACGCTCAGCCCCGACGTCGTCATGGGTCTGACTCCGTTCTCCCGTGACCAGATCGCCGCCTTCCGAGCCGCGGGCGTCGAGCACATCGTGCCGGACACCTCGCGTGAGGACGGTTTCGCTTTCGGCGAGCTGAGTGACGGCGCGACCCTGCAGGTGCGCCACCTGGTCGAGCGCGGCCGCACGCGGATCGCGGTCGTGGGTGCGGTCGATCCCCGGTTGGCCGAGCTCGTCGCCCTTCGACGATCGGCGGCCATGGCCGAGATCGAGAGGCACCCGGGCGTCGAGCTTGTCGCGACGTCGGCGATCGACGCCGAGTCGGCCGCTTCCGTCCTCTCCGAGATCGTCGCCGCCGGTGCCGACGGCGTCGTCGCATACAACGACGATGTCGCCGCGTGGCTGCTGCGCGCGGCCCTGCGGGCCGGGCTCGACGTTCCTGGATCGCTGGCGATCGTGGGCCACGACGACGCCCCGGTCGCGGGGCTTCTGGTGCCGGCGCTCACCAGTGTGCGCGTCGACATCGCCGGTCTCGGGCGCTACTTCGCCGAACTCGCCCTCGAGGCGGCGGATGGAGTTCCGCTGCCCGCTGATCTGCCGACGGCGACGACCGAGATCGTCCCGCGAGAGACCACCTGAGGGTCGAGACCTCTTGCCCGCGGGCGCGCAGCTTGCGCGCGATAGTTGGTCGTCGTATGGTGAGTAGCGCGCGCTAGTAATGGATCGCGCACACCTTGGACATCGGAGTCACCCATGACCGCCAACGACGGCACCGCCACCCCCCTCGATGCTGAGCCCGCTGCCGCCCTCGGGGAGCCTGTCCAGCGGGTAGGCAAAGGGTTCCTCGCCCTCTTCGGCTTCCTCAACTTCGCCCTGTACCTGACTGTGATGATGCCGGCGCTGTTCAGCCTTCCGTACAAGATCCAGCTCCTCGACCCGGCGAGCAAGGCCGTCAATCTCGGCATGGTCGCGGCCGTCGGCGCCGTTGTGTCGCTCATCGCCGGTCCTCTGGCAGGCGTCCTCAGTGATCGCACGCATTCGCGCTGGGGTCGTCGACGCCCATGGATGATCGGCGGTGTGGTGGTCGCAGCGGCGGGTGCGATGATCGTCGCGATCGCGCCGAGCCTCCCGATCGTGCTGATCGGCTGGGTCATCGTCTGCATCGGAGGCTCCGGGGTCTCGGCGGGTGTCACGCCGATCGTCGCCGAGAAGGTGCCGGAGAGCCAGCGCGGCTCGGTCGGGGCGATCGCCGGCGTCGCGACTCAGCTCGCGGGTGTCCTCGGCTACACCATCGGCGGCCTGCTCACGTTCAACGCGCTCCTTCTGTTCGGGGTGCCGTATCTCGTGCTGGGCATCGTCGTCCTGCTGTGGGCCTGCCTCATCCCGGATTCGTCGGTGGAGCTGCCGACGACCACGGTCGCGCAGACATTCCGCCTCATGGTGTTCAACCCGCGCATGCACCGCGACTTCGGGTTCCTCTGGCTCGGCAAGCTTCTGATGCAGATCGCGCTCGCATTCCTCACCACCTACCAGCTCTACTATCTCGGTGACCGTCTGGGCTTCACACCTGAGGAGGCCGGGCAGAAGTTGGCCCTCGTGGGCGGCATCGGCATCCTCGTCACGATGACGTTCGCCGTCGTCTCGGGAACGCTCTCCGACAAGCTGCGCCGTCGCCGTGTCTTCGTCATCACTGCGGCCGTGCTGGCGGCGGTCGGGCTCGCCCTCATGGCTTTCGCGAGCGGGTTCGGTCCGTTCTTCGGTGCCGTCATGTTCATCCTCGGCGGTGCGGGCATGTTCGGCGCCGTCGACGTCGCGATGGCGAGCGACCTCGTTCCCGACCGCGAGCAGGCGGGCCGCTGGATGACGATCTACAACCTCGCTGCGACGCTTCCGACAGCGATCGCTCCGGTGTTCGGCGCCTTCCTGTTGACGCTCGGCAGCCCCGACGGCACGAACTACACTGCTCTGTTCATCTCGGGCGCCGTGATCGCAGTCGGCACTGCATTCACCACCCTCGCGATCAAGGGCGTGCGTTGAGATGACCGACACCGCTGCCCCCTCGATCACCGATCTCGTCGCGCAGCTGACGCTCGACGAGAAGGTGCTGCTGCTCGAAGGCGTCGACTCGTGGAACACGAACGGCATCCCGCGGCTCGGAGTCCGGCGGCTCTTCCTCACGGACGGGCCACACGGGGTGCGGAAGGTGCGCAGCGACTCCGGGGCGTTCGGGCTCGCCGAGGCCGAGCCGTCGACCGCGTTCCCGACATCGACGACGCTCGCCAAGACGTGGGACCCCGCGCTCGCGCGCGAGGTCGGTGCGGCGATCGGGCGCGAGAGCGCTGCGCTCGGGGTCGACGTCCTGCTCGCGCCCGGCGTCAACATCATGCGGAGCCCTCTGTGCGGGCGCAACTTCGAGTACTTCTCGGAAGACCCGCTGGTCGCGGGCGTCTTCGGTGCGGCATTCGTCCAGGGTGTGCAGAGCACAGGCGTCGCGGCGAGCGTCAAGCACTTCGCCGCGAACTCGAACGAGGACTACCGCTTCGTCGGCGATAGCGTCGTCGACGAACGGGCGCTGCGCGAAATCTACCTGCGCGCATTCGAGCGGATCGTGAAGGATGCTGCGCCCGCCACCGTGATGTGCGCTTACAACCGGCTCAACGGCACGTTCTGCTCCGAGGACCGCGAGCTTCTCACCGACATCCTTCGCGACGAATGGGGGTTCGACGGACTGGTCATGACGGACTGGGGTGCGACGAACGACCGCGTCGCCGGTATCGTCGCGGGTTGCGAGCTCGATATGCCCGGCGGCGTCGAGCACAACCGCACGGAGCTCCTCTCGGCCGTGCACGACGGGCGCCTGCCCGAGGAGATCCTTGACCAAGCGGTCGCGCGTGTGCTCTCGCTCGTCGAGCGCTGCACTCACGACCACGAAGCCGCGCCGGTGGATGCCGCCGCACACGGCGCTCTCGCGACGCGCGTCGCCGTCGAGGGAGCCGTGCTGCTGGCGAACGACGGCACGCTTCCCCTCGCGGCCTCAGCAGGTGGCCTCGTCGTGATCGGGGAGCAGTTCGAGCGGATGCGCTACCAGGGTGCCGGATCGTCGCTGATCTCACCGCCGGCGACCGTCTCGCCGCGCCGGGCATTCGACACCCGCTCGGTGGGCTACCGGTACGCGCGAGGCTATCGATCCCTTGACGTCCGCGGCGACTCCGATCTGCACCGTGAGGCTGTCGAAGCCGCGCGCGACGCTGAGACGGTGCTCTTCTTCGGTGGGCTCGGAGACCTCGAGGAGAGCGAAGGATTCGATCGCTCGTCGATGACGCTGCCCGCGGCGCAGGTCGAGCTGCTGAACGCGCTCGTCGACGCCGGTGCGCGCGTCGTCCTCGTGCTCTCGACCGGTTCGCCCGTCGAGATCCCCCGTCACGACGAGCTCTCCGCTGTGCTGCTGCTCTCACTGCCCGGCATGAACGGCGGTGAGGCCGCAGCGCGGCTGCTCTTCGGTGAGGAGGGGCCTTCCGGGCGGCTGACCGAGAGCTGGCCCCTGACCGCAGCTGATGCGAGTTGCCAGGCGGATTACGACCGTTCCGCGATCGCCGCCTACTACGAGTCGATCTATGTCGGCTATCGGTTCTACGACGCCGCCGGCACGGCATTGCGCTACCCGTTCGGTCACGGCCTCGGCTACACCGAGTTCGTCTCGCGCGATCTCGAGGTGACCATCGCCGACGGTCGTGTCATCGCCTCGGTGACGGTAGCCAACACCGGCGAGCGTGCCGGTGCGGAGGTCGTGCAGGTCTACGTGCGGAACAACCGGGGTCGCGTCTTCAAGGCGGAGAAGGAACTGCGTGTGTTCGAGAAGGTGCGCCTCGCAGCCGGGGCATCGCGCCGGGTGACGCTCGAATTCCCCGTGCACGATCTCGCATTCTGGAGCGTTGAGGAGCACGACTGGGTGCTCGAAGACGGTGAGTACGAGGTGCTGGTCGCGGCATCGGCCGCCGATGTGCGACTCTCCGCACCGCTCGTCGTCGAAGAGGGGTGTGCATCGCGGTCGCCCTATCCGGCATCCGTCGATGCGGCATATGCGGCTCCACCCACCTCGATCCCCGCCGCCTTCTCCACCCTCATCGGACGCCGCCTGCCGGTCGCCCCGACGGAGCGTTTCGGCATGCAGACGAGACTCGGCGATGCGCGGGGCACGATCCTCGGCGGCCTCTTCCTGCGCGCGGTCATGGGGCGCGTCACCCGTGACTTCACCACCGCCATGGCCTTGCCCGACTCCCTCGAGCGTGACGCGCGCGTCAAGAGTGCGCACTTCGTGATGCGCATGATGCCCGCTATGTCGTTGCGTGCGATGGTGATGTCCTCGTCGGGAGGGCTGCCGTTGCCGATCGCAGAGGGCCTCTCTCTCTTGTCGGCCGGCCATCCGGTCCGCGCGGCCCGCGCGTTCCTCTCGCGGGGGCACCGGCCCTTCACAGCGCGATGACAGGCGAGGAGTTCGCATACGGCTGGGCCGTGATGCGCGATGGGATCGAGAAGACGGTCGACATTCCGCACGACGCGATGATCGACCGACCGCGGCGCAAGGACGCGCCCGCCGGAGCCCACAACGGATGGTTTCCCGGCGGGCGGGCCGTCTACAGACGATCGTTCCGCATGCCCGCTGACGCCGATGAGCGCAGTCTCGCGCTTCGATTCGAAGGCGTGCAGGGCGAGGCTGCAGTGCGCGTCGACGGTCGTCTGCTTGCTCAGTGGCACAGCGGGTATCGCGAAGTGATCGTGCCGCTCGACGGGACCGGTGCCCCCGGCGCAGAAGTGAGCATAGAGGTCGACGTCGATCACACCGGCCACCCCGATTCACGCTGGTACACCGGCACCGGGATCTACCGAGACGTCACGGTGCTCGATCGTCCGCGAGCGCACATCGTCGCGGACGGCATCCGCACATCCTTCGCCGGTGACGGCACTCTCGGGCATCTTTCGGTCGACGTCGAGACGTCAGCCGCCGTCGTGGCCGGAGACGAGATCGTCGCGCGTCTGGTGGATGCCCAGGGTCGAGACGAGACCATCGTCGCGAGTGCTTCCGCAGAGCCACGAGACGGAACGCTCACGCTCGAAGTGGACCGCCCGAGGCTCTGGTCGGCGGAGCGTCCCGATCGGTATCGGCTCGAGGTCGCGGTGCGTCGGGACGGGATCGAGCTCCACACAGTTTCGGCTCTCATCGGGCTGCGAACGGTGACCGCCGATGCGCGCAGGGGCTTGCGCGTCAACGGCGACACCGTGCTGCTGCGGGGCGCATGCAT
The DNA here is from genome assembly GCF_025515205.1 of Microbacterium fluvii. Taxonomy (GTDB): domain Bacteria; phylum Actinomycetota; class Actinomycetes; order Actinomycetales; family Microbacteriaceae; genus Microbacterium; species Microbacterium fluvii. Next base: position 423,722 of record NZ_JAOPFX010000002.1, read on the forward strand.
CCACCACGACAACGGTCTGCTCGGCGCCGCGACGCTGCGCAGCGCCGAGTTCCGCCGCGCGCGCCTGCTCAAAGAGGCTGGATACAACGCGGTGCGCAGCGCGCACAACCCTCTGTCGCGGCATTTCCTGGATGCCTGCGACGAGTTGGGGCTGTATGTCGTCGACGAGCTGACCGACGTCTGGTTCCTGCCGAAGACGACGCACGACGGCGCCGACCGCTTCGCGTCGGCGTGGCGGTCCGACGCCCGCTCCATGGTCCGGAAGAACCGGCTGCATCCGAGCGTCATCATGCACTCGATCGGCAACGAGAACCCCGAGACCGCTACGGCGGAGGGCGTCCGGATCGCTGCAGAGATCGTCGATTTCCTGCATGCCGAGGATCCGCGTGGGCTGGTGACGACGGGGATCAACTTCATGCTGAATGCGGTGTCCAAGCCGGAACGCGGTGCCGGCGCACCGAGTCTGCCGGACACCACCGTCGACAACAGCGACCCGTCGCTGCTGACCAGCACCATGATCAACGTGATCGCGAACAGGCTCGGGCCTATCACTCAGGCTGTCTCGCGGCTTCCTGCTGCCGAGCGTCGCACGAAGGACGTCGCGGCCGTGCTCGACGTCGTCGGCTACAACTACGCGTGGGGAAGGTATCGGCGGGATGCTCGGCACCACCCGGCCCGCGTCATTCTCGGCACAGAGTCCTTCGCGGGCGATCTGGCGCGGATCTGGCCGCGCGTGGAGGCGATCCCTGCGGTGATCGGCGACTTCGTGTGGACCGGGTGGGACTACCTCGGCGAGGTGGGGATCGGATCGTGGACGTACGAGCCCGGCCGCCGGGGCACTGCGTTCGGAAAGTCATTCCCGCACGTGATCGCGGGCCCCGGGGCGATCGACATCGTCGGCACACCGGGCGCCCCGGTCGCCTACCAGCGAGCCGTCTGGGGGCTCTCGGACGCCCCCGAGATCATGGTGCGCCCGCTCGACGTGTCGAACCGTCCCGCCTCGCGGACGGCGTGGCGCTCGACTGACGCGATCGCGAGCTGGTCGTGGCCCGGTCACGAGGGCGAGCGGGCCGAGGTCGAGGTGTATTCCGACTGCGACGACGTCGAACTCCTCCTCGACGGCCGCAGCCTGGGACGCAAGCGCGCCGGCCGGCGCGCAGGATACCGCGCGCGCTTCCGCGTCGTCTACGCGCCCGGAGAACTGACCGCGATCGGGTATCGGGGCGGGCGCGAGGTCTCGCGCGCGGTGCTGCGTTCGGCGGGGTCGGCGAGACTCGCGCTGCGTCTCGACACACGCGACGGCAGTGGGGCGGACGCCTGGTTCGTGTGGGTGGAGGTCGCCGACGACGACGGTATCGTCGACACGACCGCGGATGTGTCGGTCGAGCTCGCGGTCGAGGGAGCGACGCTCGCCGGCTTCGGAAGCGCCAACCCTGCACCGGCCGCCGAAACGTCGTTCGCCGACCGTGTCTCCCGCACGTATCGCGGCCGCGCGCTCGCGGTCTTGCGCCCGCGTGCGGACTGTCCGCCGGTCACGATAGCGGCGCACAGCGATGCCCATGGCGACGCAGTCCTCGTGATCGACCCGAGCGCGGACGCCGCGACGGCCCGCACATCGACGAAGGGCGCCCGATGAGCACCGAGACTCCGAGTGGCACCGTGGTCTGCAGCGGTGAGGGGCGCAACCCGGTGCTTCCCGAGGTGTTCAGCATCCCTGACCCCGAGGCCCATGTCGTCGGCGACGGACGGCTGTTCGTGTACGGCAGCCTCGACGGTCCGGAAGACACGTACTGCAGCGGGGTGTATCGGCCCGTCTCGACCCGTGACCTCCGCACGTGGACCGTGCACGACGTGGGATTCCGTGCGGAACAGGCGCCCTGGTTCGGCGAGCCACTCGTCGAAGCCGTTCCGTACCCGCAGAAGCGCACGCCGTTCATGATCGAGAGCGCACGCCGGATGGGCCCGGGGATGCTCATCCGGAGCCTGTGGGCGATGGCCTTCACGCGGAGCCGCGAGCGGTTCCTCTACGCGCCCGACGCTGTCGCGCACGGCGGCCGTCACTACCTGTTCTTCTGCATGACGGACGGGTCGGAGGGGGTCGCCGTCGCCGACGTGCCCGAGGGGCCGTTCCGCGACCCGGTGCGCCTGCCCTGCACCGGCATCGACCCGGCTGTCTTCGCCGATCGCGACGGCGCCGTCTACCTCTATTGGGGGCAGTGGAGCGCTCACGGCGTGCGACTCGACGGCGATCTGCGCTCGTTCGACCAGGCATCGGTCTCGCGGGCACTGCTCACCGAAGAGGAGCACGGATTCCACGAGGGATCCTCGGTCCGGCGGATCGGCGACACCTATTACTTCGTGTTCGCGGACATGCATCGCGGCAAGCCGACGTCGCTCGGCTACGCCACCTCCTCCTCGCCACTCGGGCCGTTCCGCTACCGCGGCATCATCGTCGACAGCGATGGGTGCGACCCCGAAGCGTGGAACAACCACGGCTCGATCGAAGAGGTCGACGGCCGGCACTATGTCTTCTACCACCGCAGCAGCCGTGGCACCCGCTACCACCGGCGGCTGTGCATCGAGCCGATCGAGATCCTTCCCGACGGCTCGATCCCCGAGGTTCCGATGACCTCGCAGGGCGTCGGCGACCCGTTCCGCCCGGGTGAGGCGCTCCCTGCGCGTTCGGCGTGCGTGGTCGGCGGCCGGGCGCGCATCGACGTCGACGAGGCCGGGCTCGAGGTGCTCGAGCTTCCCCGAACGGGGGATCGCGCCGTGTTCCGATACCTCGCGCAGGGTGAGTTCGCGGGTCTGACGCTCGACGGCTCCGGGGCGGGGACGGTTCGCGTTCTCGTCGACGGACGCACGATCGGCATCGCGGCCCCCGGAGACGACGGCGTTCTGCGCCTGGCGACGCCGTTCCTTGTCGACGGCGAGGGCGAGCTCGTCATCGAGGCGGTCTCCTCTCGCAGCCTGCGCGTGCGAACGCTGACGCTGAACGGATGACCGTGAGACGGCATCCACCGACACCCGCCCTTCGACCTCGGACCGCACAGGAGAACTCGTGAAGATCACCCGACTGACCCTCGACGGCCTCGAGTCAGGGCTCGTCACCGACGAGCATCCCACGATCGCCTTCGCCCTCGCCTCCGACGTGCCAGGCGAGGCGCTCGCCTCGGCCCGCGTGCACGTCGACGAGTGGGAGGTCGACACTGACCGGCAGGTGGGCATCGTCTACGGCGGGCCGCTCGCGCCCTACACCGAATACTCGGTGCGGGTGGATGCCACAGGGACGAGCGGTGAGACGGCGTCGGCGGCGACGACCTTCCGCACCGGGCGGCTCGACCTGCCGTGGACCGGCCGGTGGATCACCGACGCGGCATCCGAGACGCCGAAGAAGCAGTCGCCGGTGCCGATGGTGTTCCGACGCCGTTTCTCGCTCGAGAAGCCCGTCGCTCGGGCGTGGATCGAGGCGACCGCCCTCGGCGTGTACGAGCTCGATCTCAACGGCGGCAAGGTGGGCGACGACTACTTCGCACCCGGATTCACCTCGTACGCACACCAGCTGCAGTACCAGACGTACGAGGTCACCGACCAGCTCGGTGACACCAACGAGCTGATCGCGACCGTCGCGGGCGGCTGGGCGGTGGGCTCGTTCACGTTCGCCCGGAAGAACAAGATCTACGCCGATCGGCAGGGGCTGCTCGCGGAGCTCCACATCGAGTTCGCCGACGGCACGCAGCGGGTAGTCGCGACCGACGGGGACTGGGAGGTCGCCACCGACGGACCGGTCCGGATGGCCGAGTGGTACGACGGTGAGACGGTGGATGCCCGCGTCACGACAGCGCAGATGTCGTGGAAGCCGGCCTCCGAGACCCGACCCCGCGCGAACCCGCGGATCCTCGCGCAGTACGGCCCGCCCGTCCGTGTGCAGGACACGTTCACCCCGGTCGAGGTGACGACGGCGCCGAGCGGCGAGACCGTCTACGACTTCGGGCAGAATTTCGCGGGTGTCGTCCACGCGCGCCTGCGCGGCCGCGACGGTCAGACCGTCGTTTTCCGACACGCCGAGGTCCTCGTCGAGGGCGAGCTGTTCGTGAAGTCCCTGCGGACGGCGAAGGCCACCGCCACCTACACGTGCGTCGAGGGCGACCAGACCTACTCGCCGAAGCAGACCTACATGGGGTTCCGCTACGTCGGGGTCACCGGGATCGACCCGGCCGACCTCGAGCTGACGGCGCTCGTGCTGCACAGCGACCTGCGCCGCACGGGATCCTTCACCTCGTCGAACGAGCGCCTCAACAAACTGCAGTCGGCGATCGAGTGGGGCGGGCGGTCGAATTTCGTCGACATCCCCACCGACTGCCCGCAGCGCGATGAGCGCGAAGGCTGGACAGGTGACTACGCCGCGTTCGCGACGACGGCGAGCTTCAACTTCGACATGACCCGGTTCCTCGACAAGTGGCTGCGCGACATGGCGTCCGAGCAGGGGCGCGGCGGCGGCATCCCGATGGTCGTCCCGCGCTCGGGCAACGGCTTCCCCGTGATGGCGACGGCGATGTGGGGCGACGTGTGCATCCTCGCCCCGTGGGCGGAGTACCGCGCACGAGGTGACCTCGGGATGCTGCGTCGCAGCTACCCGATGATGACGAAGTTCCTGGGTGCGGCCGATTGGTGGTCGAAGCTGCTCTCGATCGGCGACCGCCGGCACATCTGGCAGTTCCCGTTTCACTTCGGCGACTGGACCTCGCCGGACGGCTCGGCGAAGGAGTGGATCCAGAAGGGCCGCTGGGTCGGCACCGCGTTCTTCGCCCACTCGTGCGGCATCGTGGCGGAGATCGCCGATCTCCTCGGCGAGCCGGCCGATGCTGCGCGGTACCGAGCGCTGCAGTCCGACATCGTCCGCGCCTACCGAGCCGTCTTCACCGACGGCGCGGGGACGCTGAAGAACGAGTTCCAGACTGCCTACGTGCTGCCGCTGCACTTCGGGATGACCGAGGGGGCCGAGACCGAGCGGATGGTGGAGAACCTCGTCCACCTGATCGCCGAGTCCGACGGCCACCTGCGCACGGGCTTCCCCGGCACGCCGTATATCCTCTTCGCGCTCTCCGACAACGGCCGAGTCGACGAGGCGTTCGACCTGCTGCTGCAGACCAGCCCGCCGTCGTGGCTCTACATGGTGGATGCCGGCGGTACGACGATCTGGGAGCGATGGGATGCCCTCCGTCCCGACGGCACGGTGAACACGATCGACCTGCAGACCGGCAAGGACACCGGCGGCATGGTCTCGTTCAACCACTACGCGGCGGGGGCAGTCGGCGACTGGCTGTACACCCGCATCGCAGGGATCGAGCCCACCTCAGGCGGCTACCGCACGTTCCGCGTCGCACCGCTCCTCGGCGGCGGCCTGACCTCGGCCGAGGCAGTCGTGGAGACGCCGTACGGGCACGCCTCCTCGTCGTGGACACTCGCGGACGACGTGTTCACTCTGCGGGTCGAGGTGCCCGTATCGACGTCGTGCACCGTCGTGATGCCCGACGGGTCGGAGCGCACGAGCGACAGCGGCGTCTTCACGTACACATGTGAGCTCGGGGCGCTCTCCGGACACGTCGCTCACACGTGATCCGGCGTGGGCATGCAGCCGGCGGCTGCGCGATGGCAGGTCGTCTCGCCGCTGGGTGAACGCTCCGTGCTGTCAGCGCCAGAGGTACTCGGTCTCGGGACGTCCGCGGGTGCCATAGCGGTGGGACCGCTCGACGCGGCCGAGGTCGGCGAGGTGCTCCAGGTAGCGCCGTGCCGCGACGCGCGACATCTCGAGCGCCTCGCCGGCCTCCGACGCCGACAGCGGCCCGCGCTCCCGCACGGCATCGGACACCCGCGCGAGTGAAGCGGCCGACAGTCCTTTGGGCAGACGAAGGGCGGATGACGTGGGGCTCCGCGCGCCGAGGAGAGCGTCAATCTCGCTCTGCGTCGCCGACCCCGTCGTGCTGCGCGTCTGCTCACGGTAGGCGCGATAGTGCTCGAGCCGTTCGCGGAAGGTTGCGAACGCGAACGGCTTGACGAGGTAATGGGTCGCGCCGAGGGCGATGACCTGACGCACCGTGTGGGCGTCTCGTACCGACGTGATCGCGATGACGTCGACATCCGCCGAGCGTGCACGCAGATGACGGAGGACGTCGGTGCCCGACCCATCCGGCATGGTCATGTCGAGGAGCACGAGATCGATCCGCTCCCGCTGGGGGGATTCGAGGATCGCCGTGAGCGCTGCCCGGGCGCCGGCGCACTCCGCGACCACCTCGAAGCCGGGAATCCGCTCGACATAGGAGCGGTGAAGCTCGAGGGTGAGGGCCTCGTCGTCGACGAGGAGCACACCGATCATGTGACCTCCGTGCTCGCCGGGGTGGGCAGGACGACGCGAAACGTCGTGGGTGGGCCGTCGTCGAGCCTGATGGAGCCCCCGGCGTCGTCGACGATCGCGGCCGCGAGCGCGAGACCCACGCCGCGGCCCTCGGGACCCGCCGGCTTCGTCGAGAACCCGCGTTCGAAGATCGACTCCCGCAGTGCGACGGGGACGCCGGGGCCGGAGTCCGAGACGACGAGCGCGAGTTCGCACTGGGCGGTCGGCGCGAGGCGCACCCGCACCCAGCGCGGCTCGGCGCCGGTGGCCGCGGCATCGAGCGCGTTGTCGATGAGATTTCCCACGAGCGCGACCGCGTCGGTGGGGGTGAGGACCGAGCGCGGGGCCTCGGGGTCGATGTCGGTCTCCCAGCGGATGCCGCGTTCGATCGCTTGCGACGCCTTGCCGAGGAGCAGCGCCCCGACGGTCGGGTCGCCCTCGGTGCGCGCCGCGACCTGGTCGACGAGCGCCTGGCTCTGCCGTGCCGAGTCGGTGAGGATCTCGATCGCCTCCCTCGTACGGCCGAGCTCGAGCAGCGCGACCGCGGTATGCATGCGGTTGCCGTGCTCGTGGGTCTGTGCGCGCAGCGCCTCCCCGAGCGTCCGCATGGACTCCGCCGAGGCGAGCGTGTCGCGGATCGTGCCCGCCGGAAGGTCGCCCGCGAGGCCGCGCGTCGCGCGCCGCGCGACGACCGCGCCCGCGAGGCCCGCCGCGATGAGCGCGAGGGCGATCGCGACGACGACGACCAGGCGCGGCCCGAGCTGTGCGGCGACCGAGTCGATCGTGACGCCGACCGAGACCCAGCCGAGCGCTGCGCCGGAGGTGCTTTCGACCGGCACGATCGTGCGCAGAGAAGGCCCGAGGGTTCCCGTGAACTCCTCGGTGAGCGCCTCGATCGTGGCCGGAATCGTCCCGATGTAGCGCTGCCCGATCTCGTCCACGTCGCGATGTGTGATGCGGATGCCGGAGGTGTCCATGATCGTGACGAAATCGACCCGCGCATCGCCCATCACCTCCTCGGCGACAGGCTGGAGCACCGAGGTCGCAGCGCGGTCGTCGAGCGCGAGCGCATCGCGGACAGTCGGCGAGTGCGCGAGCGTCTCCGCGACGGCCTGCGTCACGCGCTCCGCCTCCGCGCGCACGGAGCGGTGGGAGTCGAGCACCAGCAGCCCCGCTGTCACGATGGCGAAGACGAACGTAGCCACGGCCAGCCAGATGAACAGCCGCGAGGCGACGCTCCGTCCTGCTCCCACTGCCACCGCCGTTCCGCCTCCTCGCGCGCGCGTCTGCGACCAATACGACCACAAACCCCTCGTGTCACCCAAGCGCCACCAGTGTGTCTTCATCCCCCCAGCGCCGGCGGGACTCGAACAACGACGGTTCACACACCAGGAGGCTGACATGCAGATCGCACCCACCACGACCTTCCGGCTCCCTCGCCTCACCGGGCGCCGAGGCAAGTCCCCGTGGGACAAGCACACCTGGCTCTACGTCTCGGTGATCGTCGCCGTCGTGGCGGGAGCGGCGGTCGGGCTCATCTGGCCCGACTTCGCACAGGGACTCGAGCCGGTCGGCAAGACATTCGTCAACCTGATCAAGATGATGATCGCACCGATCATCTTCTGCACGATCGTCGTCGGGATCGGATCGATCGCGAAGGCCGCGACCGTCGGAAAGATCGGCGGCCTCGCACTCGCCTATTTCATGGTGATGACCACGTTCGCCCTCTTCATCGGGCTCGTCGTCGGCAACATCATCCACCCTGGCGAGGGCCTGGACATGTCGAGTGCGACGTATGACACGTCGGACCTCGAGCCCAAGACGACGACCGAGTTCCTCATGGGCATCATCCCGACGACCTTCTTCTCCGCGTTCACCGGCGAGAGCGTCCTGCAGGTGCTGTTCATCGCGCTGCTGGTCGGGTTCGCGCTGCAGAAGCTCGGCACGAAGGGCGAGTCGATCATGTTCGCCGTCAAGCAGCTGCAGATGCTCGTCTTCCGCATCCTCGGGATGATCCTGTGGCTCGCCCCCATCGGCGCGTTCGGTGCGATCGCCGCGGTCGTCGGCAAGACCGGGTTCGCGGCGATCGTGAGCCTCGGCATCCTGATGATCGCGTTCTACATCACGTGCGCCGTGTTCGTCTTCGGTGTCCTCGGCGTGATGCTCTACGTCGTCACCCGCGTCAACATCTTCAGCCTCATGAAGTATCTCGGCCGTGAGTACCTGCTGATCGTGGGCACATCCTCCAGTGAGTCGGCGCTGCCGCGCCTCATCGCGAAGATGGAGCACCTGGGAGTCTCGAAGCCGGTCGTGGGCATCACGGTGCCGACCGGCTACTCGTTCAACCTCGATGGGACGGCGATCTACCTGACGATGGCGTCGCTGTTCATCGCAGCCGGCATGGGGACGCCGATGTCGATCAGCGAGCAGATCGGGCTCCTGGTCTTCATGGTCATCGCCTCGAAGGGCGCGGCCGGGGTGACCGGTGCGGGCCTCGCGACCCTCGCCGGCGGGCTGCAGGCCTTTCGCCCCGACCTCGTCAACGGCGTCGGCGTCATCGTCGGGATCGACCGGTTCATGTCCGAGGGCCGTGCCGTCACGAACTTCACCGGCAACGCGGTCGCGACGCTTCTGATCGGCACGTGGACCAAGCAGATCGACCGTGATCAGGTGAGCAGCGTGCTCGCCGGGCGCTCCCCCTTCGACGAGTCCACTCTGACGGGCGACGATCACGACGGCGGAGTGCGGGTCGATCAGGCCGTCGGCGCCGCGGAGACAGCCCAGCGGGCGACGCGGGACCCCGCGTCGATGCAGAAGCGGCAGGAGCCGGTCGCCGAGATCGCCCACCGTTGACCCGGCCCCCGGCGCGCTCGTGCAGCGCTTCCACGCCTGACCTGCGGATCAGGAAGTCGCCGCCATGCGCGCGAGCGCGCGTGCCTGCGCGATCACCAGTTCACGCCGTCGGGCACGGGAGATGCGGGGCGCGACGAGCGTGCGGAGGTGGGGGAGGCACTCGTCGAGAACGGCGATCGCGATGACGCTGAGCAGCAGCGCCTCCGCCTCTTCCCGCCCCAGACCGGGGAGCAGCCGGCGGAGGGTGTCCACCATCTCGGCGCAGCCCTTCGCGCGGGCGACGGCGGCGACCGGTTCATCGAGCTCGAGGCTCTCCCAGGCGAGCAGGCGTGGCAGTCGGGGGTCTTCGTGCGCGCGATCGAAGAGGATGCCGGCGAGCACCCCGACCGCCTGTTCGCCCGGTCCGGTGAGCTCGATCCCGTGGAGGAAGTGCTCCACCTGGGCGGCCACGACCGCCGCGAACAGACCCGCCTTGTCGCCGAAATAAGGGTAGATCCGTTCCTTGTTCACGCCCGCGGTGCGCGCGATCGCGTCCACGCGCGCACCGGCGTATCCGTCGGCGGCGAAGTGCGTCGTCGCCGACCCCAGCAGTCTCGCGCGCGTCGCGTCGGTGTCCCACGGCATGCGAGCAGTCTACGCACTTCCAACCGTTCGGTTGGACATGTTAGGTTCGATCCAACTGAATGGTTGGAGTTGGAATGGACGACGTTCGGATGCTGGTGCTCGGCGCGCGCGGCGCGGTGGGGGCGGCGGCGATCGCTGCGCTCGCCGATCTCGGAATTCCGGCCCTGCGGGCGGGGCGTACCGGTGGGCCGGGAATCGTCGCGATCGATGTGACGACGGTCGACGGGCTGGCCGACCTCGCGGCCCTGGTGCGCGAGGTGAGCGTCGTGATCGATGCGACGGGACTCGAGCTCGCCGCGGTGCAGGACGCGGTCGGCGAGACGGCGCTCGTCGATGTCTCGGCGAGCGCTCCGCATCTCGAGCGACTCGCCGCGCGAGTGCCCGAGGGTGGCGCGGTCGTGCTCGGTGCGGGCATCGCACCCGGGATCAGCACGATCCTCGCCCGCGCGCTCGGTGCCCTCGCCGGGGACTCCATCGACATCGGCGTCATGCTCGGCGGCGGCGAAGCGCACGGTGCCGCCGCCGTCGAATGGACGGCTCGCCTCGCCGGCACCGTCGTCTATGCCGCGCCGGAGGAGCGGCCGGTCACGAATCTCCGAGGCCGTCGTCGGCTGCCCATCGACACCAGGTCGTCCCGCACCCACCTGCGAGCGGACTTTCCCGACGACCTCCTCATCGGCGCCGCGACAGGAGTGCAGGTGCGCAGCTGGCTGGCGATGGACACCGTCACGGCGACCGCCGCGCTGGGGCTCGTCGGTGCTGTGCCCCGGCTCGGCCCGCTGCTGAAGCGCGCACCGCACCTCGGCGGCAGCGGCTGGCGGGTGAGCGCCACCCACCGCGAGTCGCGGCGCACGCTGAGCGCCGCGGGCATCGGTCAGTCGGCCGCGACCGGTCTCATGGCGGCGCTCGCCGCCCAGCGGATCGCCGTGCGCGATCGCCGGGGCGGCGTGACGATGGCGGATCTGCTCGACCTCGATGATCTCCGCACACTGCCCGGCATCCTCATCGAGGAGCACTCGGCGTCGGACGACTCATCCATCGCGAACGCCATGCGTTAGTATCTTCGCATGCACGCAGATACGAACTCTGAACATCTCGGCGTCGACTCCCCGTACATCGAGGTAGCCGTCGAGGTGTTCCGGCTGCTGGCGGATCAGACCCGTGTGCGCATTCTGCTGGCGTTGCGCGACGGTGAGCTGTCGGTCAATCACATCGCAGACATCGTCGACAGGCCGGGCCCCGCCGTCTCGCAGCACCTCGCGAAGCTGCGGTGGGCGCGGATGGTGACCGCGCGCAACGACGGGAACAGGGCGTTCTATTCGCTGACCGATGAGCACGCGACCCGGGTGATCCGGGAGGCGATCCTGCAGGCCGAGCACGCCGTCGACGCCGACCCGGTGCACCATCGCGCACCGTGAACGCGAACCTGCTCACCGTTCTGCGCGACCGCTCGTACCGCAAGCTCTTCACCGCCCAGGTGATCGCACTTCTCGGCACGGGCATGCTCACCGTCGCGCTCGGACTGCTCGCATTCGAGCTCGCCGGCGAGAACGCGGGCGCCGTCGTCGGCACGGCGCTGACGATCAAGATGGTCGCGTACGTCGGCCTTGCCCCGATCATCGCCGCCGCCGTCGACCGCCTGCCACGCAAGACCGTGATGATCGGCGCCGACGTCGTCAGGGCGCTGATGGCGCTCGGGCTGCCGTTCGTCACCGAGGTGTGGCAGATCTATGTGCTGATCTTCCTGCTGCAATCGGCCTCGGCGACCTTCACCCCGACGTTCCAGTCGACGATCCCCAGCATCCTCACCGACGAAGGCGACTACACCAAGGCCCTGTCGCTGTCGCGCTTGGCCTACGACCTCGAGGCGATCGTCAGTCCCATCGTCGCGGCGGCGCTGCTCACCGTCATCTCTTACAGCAACCTCTTCGCCGCGACCGTCATCGGGTTCCTGGGCTCCGCGACGCTCGTCCTCTCCACCGCCATCCCGCCGCGCGCTGTCGGCCCGGTCGCGATGAGCTTCTGGCGGCGGACCATCGAGGGGGTCCGCATCTTCGCGCGCACCCCCAGCCTGCGGTTCCTCATGCTGATGAACGTCGTCGTCGCCTCCGGCACGGCGCTCGTCCTGGTGAACAGCGTCGTCTACATCAAGAGCGTCTTCGCTCTGGGCGACAGCGCTCTCGCCGTCGCCTATGCCGCCTACGGAATCGGATCGCTGCTCGTCGCACTGAACACCCCACGCCTCGTCGACAGGCTCGGCGTCGCGCGGACGATGCGCGCGGGCGCCGTCGTCATCGTCGCCGGGCTCGCCGCCGCGCTGGTCTTCACGATCGCGATCGGGGCGGGCATCGCCTGGTGGCCGCTCCTGGTCGTCTGGGCCGTGCTCGGCGCCGGCACCTCGCTGATCAACACCCCGTCCGCGCGCCTGCTGCTGGCCGCATCCGACGAAGGCAACCGCACCCTCGTCTACACGGCGCAGTTCTCGCTCTCGCACGCCTGCTTCCTCATCGGCTACCCGGTCGCGGGATGGCTCGGGGCGCAGAGCCTCGCCGGCGCAGTGCTCGCACTGCTCGTCGGCGGCGCAATCGCCGCGATGGTCGGCCGGCGCGTCGAAGTGCGCGCCGAGTCGCTCGCTCTTCGCTGACGGCGTCGGCGACCGCAGTCTGCGTCGGGGTCTTGACGAAGCACTTGCATTTTGCAAGTATCACCCGCATGAGCATCTTCATCACCTGCCCGGTCGCCGACGTCGAGCGCGCGACCGTCTTCTACACGGCTCTCGGCTGGACCCTCAACGCGGAGATGTCGGATCACAACGTGTCGTGCTTCGCGATCGCGCCCGAGCAGTACGTCATGCTCGGCAGTCGCGAGATGTACGCGAGTGTCGGCGGCAGCGAGGAGCTGATCGGGGGCCCTGACACTCCCTCGAAGGTCACGGTCTCGTTCGACCTCGGCAGCCGAGAGGCGGTCGACGAAATCGTCGAGCGCGCCGGGGCCGCCGGCGGTCGCATCGGCGACACCGACGACTACCCGTTCATGTACCAGCGCCAGTTCGACGACCCCGACGGCTACCACTACTCGCCGTTCTGGATGAAGCCCGACGCGACGGCGTGAGCGACCTCGCCGCAGCACTCGAGGTCGTCGGAGCGCGCTGGGCGCTGCTCATCGTCGAGCAGCTGCTGGAGGGTCCGCAGCGCTACGGAGACCTGCAGCGCGAACTCGGGGTGCCGACGAACATGCTCGCGACCCGCCTGCGCGAACTCGAAGCGGCCGGCGTGCTCCGGCGACTGCCTCTCCGGCACAACACCCGCGCCTACGCGCTGACCGACCGCGGGCGCGCGCTGGGTGAGGCGATCGAGGCGCTCGGCCGCTGGGGCCGCGGAGCGCCTGACTAAGGTGAGGGCATGCGTCACCGTTCATGGTCGATGACCGTCGCGCCCCTGATCGCGCTCGCCCTCGCCGGCTGCGCCACCGACGTCGGCGATGCTGCGCTGGGTGCGCCGGCCGAAACGAGTGCGCCCGCCGGGTCGAGTGCGTCGACGCCGACGACGGATGCTGCCGCACTCGCGCAGGCGCAGGCGTGGCTCGACGCCGCCAGCCTTCCGGCGGGAGCGGTGCCCGCTCGCCCCGAGGTCGCGCGGTTCAGTTCGTACACGGGATGGGTGTGCAGTCCGGTCGAGAAGCTCGTGGCCTTCTGGGCGATCCCCGACACGACCGTCGGCGAGGCGACGCAGTGGTTCATCGAGAACCCCACTGCCGACCTCGTCTCGACGGCCGTCGGACCGGCATCCGACGACCCTGCGATCCAGTCGGCGACGGTCGGCTACATTCCCGCCCCCGGGTCGCAGGAGGGCATCGTCTACACGGTCGAGAAGATCCACGACGGGGTGGCGGTGAGAGCCGAGATCGCTGCGCTCGCCGAGGGTGCTGTGTGCCCGACGCCGCCCGGCGGCGGGGTATGGGGCGCGCCGGGGCAGGGGTAGCGGCGGTCGAGGCGGTGCCGAGCGCCCGTCAGGCCGGCTGATAGGTGAGGCAGTCGGCCGCTTCTGCGCCGGGGCCGATGCGCACCGCATCCGCAGTGCACTCGAGCGACTCGTTGTGCACGCACTCCGAGCGCTTGCACGCGCCGACGTGCGTGACGACCTTGTCGAGGCCGCCTCTCGTGCCCAGCGGCACGAAGGTCGCGCATTCCGTCTCGCCCGCGGAGGTGCCGATCGTGACGGCGGCGGCGTGGCAGTGCGAGTGGTCGTTGTAGGAACAGCCCGCCACCGCGCACTCCGACACGCGGGGAAGGTCTTCGAGGGTCATGCTCATGGGAGCCTCCTGAACTCGTCTGCGAAGAGGCTACGCCGCGCGCCGGCTTCGCAACAGGAGGGTCCGCCGTTTTTATCCCAGATCAAAGACGCTTTCTGGTAAGCGTAGCCTTACCTCGCCAGGTCAGGCGAAGCGCACCCAGTTGGCGCCCCAGCCGGTCTCTGCCTGCTGCAGCAGGTCGAGGCGGTCGCCCTCGACGGCATAGAGCGACACGGTGGTCGACCGCTCACCGGCGGCGACCAGCCGCGACCCGTCGGGGGTCAGGGCGAAGCCACGCGGCTGGGGCTCGGTGACGGTGAAGCGGGCGGGTGGCGTGAGTGTGCCGCCGGCGCCGACGGTCACGGCGCCCAGCGTGCTCTCGGTGCGCTCCGACGCCCACAGGGTCTGCCCGTCGGCGCCGAAGTGCAGGTCGGCACCCCAGATGAGGTGCTCGGCGCGCGGGTCTGCGCCGAATCGGCTGCGGCCGAGGCCCGCCGCGGCGTCGAACGCGGCCGTCGCGCCCTGGAGCGACAGCATCCCGGTGTCGAGGTCACGGGCGAAGTGCAGCACTTCGGCCGAGAACTCGGTGAGCACGTACACGGCGTCCTGCGCGGCCGACAGCACGAGGTGCCGAGGGCCGCTGCCGGCGGAGGCGGCGACGGTGGGCTCGGCGAGCGGGGTGAGTAAGAGGTCGTCGGCGATCGCGTACTGCGCCACCAGATCGGCGCCGAGCGAGACGAAGTAGGCGAAGCGGCCGTCGGCGCTGGGCAGCACCGAGTGCAGGTTCGGGTACGAGATGCGCGAGACGTCGGCGCCGATGCGGCTTCCGTCGATCGGGGCGATGATGCCGTACCCGCCGCCGTACGACGCACCCAGAAGCGCGGTGCCGCCGCGGGTGAGGGCGATGTAGTTGAGGCCCCCGCCGTCGAGGTCGCGGCGGGCGACCTCGGTGAGCGCGCCGGTTTCGCGATCCAGCGCGAGGGTGACGATGCCGGCGGGGGCGCCCTTGACGGCTGCGTACACCAGATCGCGCTCGCCGTCGACGACGAAGGTCGAGCAGCCGGTGAGTCCTTCGGTCGTCGACAGGAGTTCGAGGGCGTCGCCGGTGAACCGGAAGGTCGAGATGGTGCCGTCGCCGGCGTTTGCGACGAAGACGAGGGATGCGCTCATCCTTCGATCGTATGGGCCGGCGAAGACGAGGGCGCGGGCGCGATTGCACGAATCCCGGATCGGTTTGTAAGGATCGTTCGGATGCGACGACTTTGAAGGTGAGGGGTCGCGGGGTGCGGCGCCCATGTCGCAGAAACGGAAGTGTCGTTGGGCAGTCGTGAGGAGGCGTTCGTCGAGTTGTTCGACGAGCACTGGGCGACCGTCTCCGCCTACGTGCGCCGGCGCCTGAGCGATGAGGGGATCGCTGAGGAGATCGCTGCGGACGTGTTCCGCATCGCCTGGGAGAAGCAGCAGCCGGAAGACCCCTTCGGCCGGGGCTGGCTGCTGCGCACCGCGATGAACCGGCTGTCCGACCACCTCCGTCGGCACGTGCGCCGCACCCGCGCAGAAGAGGCCCTCGCCCGGCGGCTCGAGGAGGCGCCCGACCGCGCAGACCTCGACGACCTGCTCACGCTGCACGATGCGATGGCCGGGCTCGCCGAGCGCGAGCGCGAGGCACTGCTGCTGACCTATTGGGAGGGGCTGAGCGCCGATGAGGTGGGGGAGGTGCTCGGCTGCAAGCCGGGTGCCGTGTGGACGATGCTGACCCGGGCGCGCGCCAAGCTGCGTGCGTCGATCGGCGAGGCCGCTGCGGTGGGAGGTGCGAAGCGATGACCGGCGACGAGAACCTCGAGCGGATGCTGCGCCTGGCCGATCCGTTGAAGGAGGGCGCGATGCGTGGCCCGGGGCCGCGCGAGCTCGCGCTGCGCGATCGGATCATGGCGCAGCATCCGACATCTCCCGTCCCCGCGCCCCGCAGGCGGGGCCTGCGGCCGCTGTGGTGGTCGCTGCTGGCCCCGCTCGCGGCGATCGTGGCGACCGTGCTCGTGCTCGCCACCCCGACGGGCGTCGGAGACACGACTGCGACCGCCGCGAAACCCGAGCCGATGGCGTTCACCGACGAGGGCAAGACACTGGAGGACGTCGTGACCGATGCGGAACGTGCCCTCTTGCGCGGCGACGGACCCGCCGAGCCACGGCGCGAGGTCGTGACGACCGGCTGGTACTACGACCTCGATGGCGACGATCAGAGCGATCCCCGCCGCCTCATCCGGGCCGAGGTGTCGACGCTGCGCTGGAACGAGGATCTGTCGGGCAGCGTGCGGGTCGTCGCCGGAAAGCCGTACTGGGGCGACGACGACACCACCGAGATCCCGACGGCCGCCCGCACGCCGGGCACGCTCGTCTGGGAGATAGAGTTCGCGCCGGGCGAGTTCGGCACGCCCGTCGTCGACCCGCCGGGCGACTCCGCCGACGACATCGCCGACATGCTCGCGGCGCTCGGCCTGACCGATCCGTCGTCGGGCTACGCGGTGTTCGTGGCGACCGAGTCGGCGCTGCAGCAGTGGACGCTCACCGACGCGCAGCACGCGCAGCTGCTGCGTGCGCTCCTGGCCACCGACGACGTGCGGGTGCTCGGTTCGGGCGTCGACCGCACGGGGCGCGCGGTCGTGGGTCTGTCGGTCGTTCAGCCCGAGGGGTTCGTCGAGATGCGGATGCTGGTCTCCCAGGAGTCCGGACGCATCGTCGGCTTCGAGGTGGTCGCGCTCGAAGCGAACCCGCAGCTGCCCGTCGACACCGTGCTTTCGTATTCGCTCTACGAGGATTGAGAGGCCGCCGTGACCGACGTGGCGAAGTTGACCCTGGTCGATCTGGAGCGGGTCGCCCAGCGCCTGCACGGGGACTTCCCCGGGCGGCTGCAGACCGAGGCGGGCAGCATCGCCGGCAGCGTGCTCTATCTCGATGTCGCGCCCGCCGGAGCGCCGCCCGAGCGCGGTGTCGTGGTGATCATCGACGACGAGGTGTCGATCAACGACCCCGGCGGCTTCCGCCACAGCATCGACCTCGACCGCGGCGATCCCGCGACGGCGCTCATCGAGGCGCTGCGGCGCATCGTCGCCTACGGCCACATCGCGGCCAAGCGGTTCGGCTTCACAGTGAGCCTCATCGCCGGCGAGAACGACGATCCCGCTGTCGCGCGCCTTCGGGCCCGAAGCCGTCAGCTGCGCTCGCTCAGCGACGGGTGGCTCACGCCGGAGCCCGACTGATCGACCTCGCTCTGTCGGATGAAGACTCCCCGCCCGGCGAGCCGAGCGGGGAGTCTTCATCCGAGTTCGCTGCAGTTCTCGATCAGTGTTCTCCGGGGCCTCGTCATGAGGTGCGTTCGCGTCCGTAGGCGGCCAGCACGGCGAGGATGATGACGCCGTAGATGAGGTTCTGCACCGTCGCACCGAGGTTGAACACGGCGACGAGCGTCGAGACCTGGCCGAGCACGAGGGCTCCGACGAAGGTGCCGATCATCGATCCTCGGCCGCCGAACATGGATGCGCCGCCGACGATGACGGCCGCCACCGAGCCGAGCAGGTAGGAGTTGCCCATCGTGGTCTCGGCCTGCTGGAAGTAGCCGACGATGACGATGCCGGCGAAGGCCGCGAGCAGCCCCGAGACGGCGTAACCCGAGATGCGGATGCGGGCGACGGGCTGCCCCGCCAGCCGCGCCGCCTCTTCGCGGGCGCCGACGAGGAACAGCGAGCGGCCCCATCCCGTCCAGCTCAACACGATCTGCAGCACGATCATGAGGATGATCGCCGTGGGCAGCACTGCGGCGACCGACAGTCCGAAGATCGACACCTTGGCGGCGGTGAACGCCGTCACGAGATCGGGCACGACTGTGAGTTCCGACAGGCGGAAGTTCAGCAGCAGCAAGCCGAACAGCAATCCGTTCATGGCGATCGTCGTGACGATGGGGGTGAGCCCGATCTTCGCGATGATCAGACCGTTGAGCAGCCCGATGACGACGCCGCTGGCGAGTGCCATCGCCAAGGCCACGCCCGGGCCGAAGGCGGCCGTCCAGGTGAGGAAGCCGAGGGCGGAGAAGGCGATCGTGTTCGGCACCGACAGATCGATGCCGCCCTGGATGACCGCGATCGTCTGCCCGTACGAGGCGACCGCGAGGATCGCCGCGAAGGTCGCCGTGCTGATCAGGCCGGGGAGGGTGAACAGCGACGGCCTCAGGATGCCGCCGATCACGAACAGCGTGACGAAGATGACGATGCCCCATCCCGCGCGCGGCATGCGTGAGACCACGCGTGCGACGGCGCCCTGTGCCGGGCGAGGTTCGGGGGCGTCCTCTTGCTCATTGACGACGGTCTGCGTGTCACTCATCGTGCTTCCTCCGCAGGGTTGAGGTTCGGACGGCGAAGCCGACCAGGCGCGGGATGACGACCACCGCGAGGATGATCAGCGCGCTGATGACGTATTGCCAGTAGGAGTTGATGCCGGCGAAGAAGAGCAGATTGCCGACCATGCCCAGCACCGCGGCGGCCAGGACCGTTCCGAGGATGCTGCCGCGCCCGCCCGCGAAGGCAGCCCCCGACAATGCGACCACCGCGATGGAGTTGAGCAGGTAGGGGTCGCCGCTGCGCGGGTCGCCGGTGAGGGTGGACCCGGCGAGGAGGATCGACCCGAGCGCGACGAGACCTCCCGAGATCATGAAGGTCACAAGGATCGTGAGCCGAGGCTTGAGCCCGGCCGACTGCACGGCCTGACGACCCGAGCCCACTCCGTAGACCTGACGACCGAACGCTGTGCGCTGCAGGAAGAACCACAGTGCGACGGCGATGAGGGCCAGCCAGACGACCGAGATCGGCACGAAGGGCACCAGCTCGCCGCTCGTGATCAGGTAGATCTCCTCACTGAGCGCTCCGCCGGGGCGGTCGAGGATCTGCCTGGCGAGCGCCGCGAAGATGAAGGCGGTCGCGAGCGTCACCGCGATCGCCGGGAGGTTCGCGTATGCCACGAGCGCCCCGTTGAGCGCTCCGCACAGCACACCCGTGGCGATGCACATGAGCAGAGCCCCTGGCCCGGAGAGGTTGGCGATCTGCGTGGCGAAGACGACGTTGCACAGGCTCGTGATCGCGCCGATCGAGATGTCGATGCCGCCGATCAGGACGATCAGCAGCTGGCCGAGCGCGATGAGAGCGAGGGGGGCGATGAGGTTCGCCGCCGACTGCAGCTGGAACCGGGTGAGCAGGCCGGGGTTGATCGCGAGATACACCCCGAAGAACACCACGAAGGCGAGGACGGGAGCGATGGCGCCGTCGTACTTCATGCGGCGTACACCGCTGCGCACAGCTCCGACCGGCTGCGGCGGCGCAGGAATGGTCGTGGTGGTGGGACTCATGCCGTACCCACCGCCGCTCCGACGATGGCGTCCGGCGTGATGGCGTCGCCCTCCAGGACGCGGGCGACGCGTCCTCGGTAGAGCACCGCGACGCGGTGGCACAGGTGCACGAGTTCCTCCACTTCGGTCGAGAACCACACGATGGCGACGCCGGCTTCGGCGAGGGCGAGCATGGCCCGGTACAGCTCCTGCTTCGCGCGCACGTCGATGCCGCGCGTCGGGTCGTGCAGCAGCAGCACGGTTCGATCGCGATCGATCCAGCGACCGAAGACGACTTTCTGCTGGTTGCCGCCGGACAGTGCCGAGACGGTCTCTTTCGGCCCTCGGGTGCGCACGCTCAGGCTCGACAGCACGTGGTCGATCCAGGTGCGCGAGCGCTGCAGGGCGAGATCGCCGCCGGGGGATGCGGGACGCAGCCACGGGGCGAGCAGGTTCTCGCCCACGCCGAGCGTCAGCGCGAGTCCTTCGGTCTTGCGGTCCTCCGGCACGAAGCCCATCCCTCGCGAGACGGCGCGCGTGGGCGAGAGGCGGCGCACCGGCCGCCCGCCGACGTTCCACGTGTCGGCGAGGGCGGGGGTGGCGCCGAAGAGGCAGCGCAGCAGCTCTGCCTGGCCCTGCCCCTGCAGCCCGCCGATGCCGAGGATCTCGCCACGACGAGCCGTGAGGTCGATGTTCTCCAGCCCCTCCGAGCGGAGGCCGGCGACCTCGAGTGCGAGGGGAGCGGACTCGTCGGGCAAGGCGGGCCGCTCGGGGAAGTGGCGTCGAGCCGTTCGGCCCGCCATGAGCGAGACGAGGTCATCGTCCGACCATGAGCCTCGCGTGAACTCGCCCACGGTCGTGCCGTCGCGCAGCACCGTGCCGCGGTCGGCGATCTCGGAGATCTCGCTGAGGCGGTGCGAGACGTAGATGATGCCCACGCCGGTGGCCGTGAGGTCTCGGATCCGGTCGAAGAGCCACTGCACGCCGGTGGGGCTCAGCGCAGACGAGGCCTCATCGAGGATCAGCAGGCGAGGATCGGCCGCGATCGCTCTGACGATCTCGATCACCTGCCGATCGGCCAGCCGCAGATCTCCCAGCACGGCAGACGGGTCGATGTGGGTGACGTCGAGGCCGGTCAGCAGCTCGTCGGCCAGTTCTCTCGCCGCGCGCTGTGAGAACAGCCCGCGACCTCGGCGCTCGGGGAGCGCGAGGTTCTCGGCGACCGTCCAGTCGGGCACGAGTGCGAGCTCTTGGAAGGCGCACGCGACGCCACGGGCACGGGCCTCGGCGATCGAGGAGACCTCGAAGCGCGACCCGTTGAAGGTGATGGATCCGGATGTCGCCGCGGTCGCGCCGGCGAGGATCCGTGAGACGGTGCTCTTGCCCGCCCCGTTCTCGCCGACGAGGGCGAGTACCTCGCCTCGGCGGCACTCGAAGTTCGCGTCTTCGAGGGCGCGCACCGCGCCATACCTCTTGGTCAGATCGGAAGCCACCAGGAGTGGCTCCGTCCGGAGCGCCGCCTCATCGGCGGCGCTCCGGAGGATGTTGTTGTCCACGACGTCTCCAGGTGTCGGCTTACTGCTGGTAGTACTTCAGGACCTCGTCGACGGTGAGGTCGAGGCCGGGGAAGTCGTAGCCGAGCTGGAAGTTGTCTGGCTGGTCGGGCAGGCAGAAGTCCTCGGCGTTGTCGGCCGTGATCTCCAGCGGGGGGTAGAACTGCGTCTGCTCGATCTCGTCGCCCTGCAGCAGCATGACCGCCTGCTCCAGGCCCTTCGCGTAGATGGCGGGCTGGCCGAAGACCATGTTGCCGACCAGGCCCTCCGGTGCGTACTCCACGAGTGTGCACGCCTCGCCGTTGTAGCCGGAGCCGCCGACGACCGGCACGAAGTCGATGCCGGCGTCCTTGAACGCCGCCGGGATCCCCTGACCGCCGGTCAGGAACGAGTAGACGCCGCCGAGGTCGGGGTTCGACTGCAGGATCTGCGCCATGTTCTTCTGTGCGTCGGCCTCGTTCCACCCGTTCGTTCCGCGGGCGACGATGTTGGCGCCGCCGCTGGTGAGGATCTCTTCCACGCCGGGCATCGACCCGTCGTTCAGCGGGACCCCCGCAAGACCTTCGAGCACGGCGACATCCTTGTTGTCGCCGAGCTGGTCGACGAGCCACTCCGCGCCCACGGTGCCGGCGTTGGCCCAGTCGGTGGACACCGTGTACACGTAGTCGTTGTCGTAGGGTCCGCCGTTGGCGAAGACCGGGATTCCTGCCGCCTTCGCCTGAGCGATTGCCGCGTCGGCGCCGGTGGCGGAGGCGGGGTCGAAGAGGATGGCATCGACGCCCTCCGCGATG
Organism: Microbacterium fluvii; assembly: GCF_025515205.1. GTDB lineage: Bacteria > Actinomycetota > Actinomycetes > Actinomycetales > Microbacteriaceae > Microbacterium > Microbacterium fluvii. The sequence continues at coordinate 445,598 of NZ_JAOPFX010000002.1, forward strand.
AGGTTCTGGATCGCGGCGTTCTGCTGAGCGGCGTCGTTGTCGTTGGTGCGGACGATCTTCAACTCCACGATGTCGGCGTACTCGGGGCGAGCCGCCAGCGCCTGCAGCGAGGCGAGTCCCATCTCGCGCCAGGCCTGGCCGCCCAGCGGCTGCTGGAAGCCGATGACGAACTTCTCGTCGCCGCCGTTTCCCGTCGTATCGCCCGTGTTGTCGGCAGGGGCAGAAGTGCAGCCGCCGAGTACTGCTGCGGCAGCGAGGATCCCCGCTGCGGTTGCTGCCGTGACGCCCCACTTGCGGGTGCGCTTTGAGTGCATGTCTTCTCCTTTGAATGATGCGATCGGCCCGGGTTCGGCCCGTGCAGTCGGCCGTCTCTGGCCGGTTGCACGACATCGTCGACTCGGTGTTGACGGATGTTGCCGTGGACATTACCGTAACTTTGACAGCGCTGCCAGTAGCGTTAGCAAAAGCGTTACCAGTAGCGTTGCCGCAAGTCACGGGTAGCGTTGGCGAAGACCGGAAGACGACCGTTCGATCCACCGACGGCGGTGAGGATCCGCTCGCGAAGAGGCGAGCAGAGGGGAGACAGGACGACATGGGTTCTGCAGCAGTGGAGGAGTTCGCTCCCGACGTGGTCGTGCGCGAGGCGGGCTTCCGCATCGGCGCGATCGGCGCCGGCATGATCATGGCCGACGTGCACCTCGAGGCGTATCGCCAGGCGGGGTTCCCCGTCGTCGCGATCGCGTCGCGGACGCCGTCCAAGGCAGAGGCACTCGCGGAGCGCTACGGCATCCCCACGGTCCATGAGACTCCGCTCGAACTCATCGCCGACGAGAACGTCGACATCGTCGACATCGCCTTCCCGCCCGACCAGCAGCCCGCACTCATCCGAGCCGCGCTCGCGCAGCCGCACGTCAAAGCCGTTCTTGCGCAGAAGCCGCTCGCCCTCACCCTCGAAGAGGCCGCGTCGCTGCGAGACGAGGCCGCCGCCGCCGGCAAGCTGCTCTCGGTCAACCAGAACATGCGCTTCGACCAGTCGATCCGCGTCCTCAGCCAGATCCTCGACCGCGGCGATCTCGGCGAGGTCGTCTTCGCCCAGATCAACATGAACGCGATCCCGCACTGGCAGTCTTTCCTGGAGGGATACGACCGCCTCACGCTCGCGAACATGAGCGTGCACCACCTCGACGCGCTGCGGTTCCTGTTCGGAGACCCCGAAGAGATCCACACCGTCACGCGCACCGACCCCCGGACCGAGTTCGCGCACGAGGACGGCATCGTCGTCTCCACGCTGCGCTTCCCCTCAGGCCTTCTCGCGCTCTCGGTCGAAGACGTCTGGTCTGGTCCGCGCGAAGACGGCTACGAGTCCGACGTCGCGATCACCTGGCGCGTGGAGGGCACCAAAGGTGTCGCGAAGGGCACGATCGGCTGGCCCACCGGCGAGCCCTCGACGCTCACCTACGCGTCGACCCTCACGACCGACGGTCAGTGGGTGACCCCCGAGTGGGAAACTCACTGGTTCCCGCACGCTTTCATCGGCGTCATGGAGCAGCTGCAGTATGCGCTGGCCAGCGGGACCGAACCCGAACTGACGGTCGCCGACAACGTGCGCACGATCCAGCTCATCGAAGCCGGCTATCGCTCGATCCGTGAGAACCGCCCCGTGCGGGTCGACGAGATCGCCATCTGACCCATCCCACCCGACATCCACCACTGCAAAGGAGCAAGACCATGATTCAAGTCGGCATCTTCTCGGGGTACTTCCCCTACGACCTGGAGACGACCGCGAGCAAGATTCGCGACCTCGGCTTCAACACCGTTCAGCTCGACCTGCACTTCAGCGACATCGACCTGAGTGCGGGCCAGATCACCGACGAGAAGGCCAAGCGCGTGCGCGACACCTTCCGCGCGCACGATCTGCCGATCTGTGCGATCTCGGGGTACACGAACATCGTCCACCCCGACGTCGACGAGCGTAAGCGCCGGGTCGACTATCTCAAGGAGATCATCCGCAACGCCCGCAAGTTCGGCACCCCCTACGTCATCTCGGAGTCCGGCACCTTCAACTCCGAGAGCGACTGGGTCCACGACGACAAGAACAAGACGGAGGAGGGCTACCAGACCGCCCTCGCCGTGCTCGACGACCTGCGCCAGACCGCCTACGATCACGGAGCGACGTTCCTGCTCGAGACCTACGTGAACAACGTCATCGGCTCGCTGGAGGAGACCGAGCGCGTCTTCGCCGATCTGGCGGGCAAGCCCGGCATCGAGCTGCTGATGGACCCGACGAACTACTTCGAGACGCACAACATCGACAAGCAGCAGGAGGTGCTCGGCGCCGTCTTCGACAGCCTCGCCGACCGCGTGCGCATCGCTCACGCGAAGGACGTCAAGCGCTCCGGCGATGACAAGAGCGAGAAGCACGCCGACATCGGCGACGAGAACGCGCTCGAATCGCACACCTTCCGCGGTGTCGGCGAGATCGAGCTGCCCGCCGCCGGTCTCGGCGAGCTCGACTACGAGTTCTACGTCAAGCGGCTCGCCGAAGTGAGCCCGAACGTTCCGCTGATCATCGAGCACCTCGATGAGAGTGACGTGCCGCGCGCGAAGCGGTTCGTCGACGACATCCTCGTGAAGGTGGGTGTCTGAGGATGGCACAGAACCCGTCGGCATCTCGCGGATCGGCACTCGTCACCGGCGCGGGCGGAGCTCTGGGTCGGGCGATTGCGTTGCGCTTGGGTGCCGACGGGTTCGCCGTCGGCGTCCTCGGGAGGGAAGGCGACCTGCTGCGCGAGACGGCGCAGCTGCTCGCCGACGCGGGCGTCCACCACCATGTGCTCCCCGCAGACCTGAGAGATCCCGCGGCGATCGACGCCGCGCTGACCGAGACCGAGTCCGAGCTCGGCCCTCTCGAGGCGCTCGTCAACAACGCCGCCATCTATCCTGCGACGCCGTTCCTCGATATCTCGCAGGACGAGTACGAGGACGTCGTGCGCGTCAACCAGACGGCGTACTTCCTCGCCGCGCAGGGCGCTGCCAAGCGCATGGCGCCACGGAAGTCAGGTGCCATCGTGAACATCGGCTCCATCACTTTCCACGGTGGCTGGGCGAACCTGGCGAGTTATGTCTCGACGAAGGGCGCCTCGGTCGGACTCACTCGCGCACTGGCGCGAGAGCTCGGTGCCCACGGCATCCGTGTCAACGGAGTCTCGCCGGGCGCCTTCCCGACCAAGGCCGAGGAGATCCACGAGAACCCCGAGGAGTACAACAGGTTCGTCATCGATCGGCAGTCGATCAAGCGCAGAGGAGCGGATGCCGAACTCGCCGCCGTGGTGTCGTTCCTCGTCGGAGCGGATGCGGCGTTCGTGACCGGACAGACGATCAACGTCGACGGCGGATGGGTGATGGAATGACCGAGGTATTCCCCTCTGGAGCGGATCGCACGACCCTCGGCCTGCGGCGCCGCACCGGCGACCTGGCCGCCTTCGCGGGCGTGCAGGAGGTCGTCCTCAAGAACGGCCGCGAGGAAGGCGTGCGCGCCCTGGTGCTGCGCAATGCCTCCGGCCTGGAGATCGAAGTGCTCATCGATCGCGCGTTCGACCTGGGCGGCGCCCGCTACCGCGGCGCACCGTTCGGGTGGCGAAGCGGCAACGGCTTCCGTCACCCCGGTCTGCACGAGGCCGACGCGGAGGACGGCCTGTCGTGGTTGCGCGCGCTGGACGGGCTGCTGGTGACCGGCGGTCTCGATCACGCCCTGTTCGGCGGCGAGTACGACGCGACGCACTACAACTACCCGCCGAAGCAGACGGTGCGCCACGGGCTGCACGGCCGACTCACTGCGATCCCCGCGCGGCTGCTGCGCGTCGAGGAGCACTGGGACGAGACCGGCGGCGTGCTGCGGGTCGTCGGAGAAGTGGTGCAGGCGACCTCGTTCGGTGAGCACCTGAGACTCACCAGGACGATCGAGGTGGACGTCTTCGGCACCGAGGTGCGCGTGCACGACGTCGTCGACAACCTCGGCTTCGAACCGACCCCGCACATGTTCCTCTACCACCTCAACATCGGCTACCCCTTCGTCGACGAGGGCACCTCGTTCGTCGCGGATGTCGACGGGCACGAGTGGGCGTCGGATTCGACGTCGCAGCAGGGTGTCGCCTTCGACAGGCTGTCCGCGCCCATCGACGGCTTCGTCGAACAGGTGTGGGAGCACCGTCTGCGGGCAGGCGTTGACGGGTGGCACCGGGTCGCACTGCATGCGCCCGGCGGAGAGCGGGGCATCGAAGTGGCCTGGGATGCGGCGACGCAGCCGTACTTCTTCGAGTGGCAGAACCTCCGCTCGGGACAGTACGGCGTCGGCCTCGAGCCGTCGAGCAACCACGTCTCCGGCGAGGCGGCTGCGCGCGAGGACGGAAGCCTCGTGTGGCTCGGCCACGGCGAGAGTCGCACCTATCGCATGACGATCTCGATCCTCGACGGCGCTGACGAGATCGCGCAGTCCGCTGATCGCATCCGCGGTCACTGAGCAGCAGCGCCAGAGCCAAGACAACACAGAACGCATCAGGAAACGGAAGTCGCCACATGTCACAGCCGAGCACCGCAGGCGGGCGGATCCTCGAGGGGATCCGCGTACTCGACTGCTCCATCGCGATGGCGGGTCCCTTCGCGGCACAGCGACTGGGAGACCTGGGGGCCGACGTCATCAAAGTCGAGCCGACGACGGGCGAGTGGCAGCGCCACGCCGCCGCCGGCGGCGCGCGGGGGAACCGCATCAACGTGTCGTTCATGTCACTCAATCGCAACAAGCGATCTCTCGCCGTCGACCTCAAGAGCGAGAAGGGTCGCGAGGTGCTCTACCGGCTCGTCGCCGAGTCCGACGTGTTCCTCCAGAACTATCGCCCAGGGGTCGCCGCGCGTCTGGGGGTCGACTACGAGACGCTGAGCGCGATCAACCCCGCACTGGTGTACGTGTCGATCTCTGGCTACGGCGAAGACGGGCCCTACCGGGATCGACCTGGCCAGGACCTGCTGCTGCAGGCCCTCAGCGGCGCGATGCTCTCGTCAGGGGCGGCCGGGACCCCTCCGCAGGCGGCCGGTCAGTATCTCGTCGACGCGGTCACGGCTTCGACGGCGTTCGAAGCCGTGATCGCGGCTCTGCTCCACCGGGAGCGCACCGGCGAAGGTCAGCAGGTGTCGGTCAACATGCTCGACGTCATCACGACGCTGCAGATGCAGGAGATCTCGGTGTACACGATGGGCGGTGTTCCTCAAGAGCGCAGCGCCGAGCCGCATGCGCACGTCTACATCAAGTCGCCGTACGGCACCTTCGCAAGTGCCGACGGCTACCTCGCGCTGGCGATGCCACACCTTCCGACGCTCGGCGAGCTCATCGACGAGCCCTCGTTCGCCGACATGGACGGCGAGATCGACGGGTGGACCCGTCGCGACGAGATCTTCGCGACCGTCGCCGAGAAGCTGCGCGGCCGTACGACGCAGGAGTGGCTCGATGTGCTCCTGCCGGCAGGCGTCTGGGTCGCGCCGGTCTACTCATACGCCGACCTCGTCGCCGACCCCCAGATCGCACACAACGGCACGTTCGTCGAGTACGACCACCCGACCGAAGGACACGTGCGCACGCCCGGGTTCCCCTACCGATTCTCCAAGACGCCGGCGCGCATCGACCGGGGAGCGCCGCTCGCGGGTGAGCACACCCGCGAGATTCTCGTCGAACTCGGTGTCGCCCCCGACGACGTCGACGGGCTCGTCGAGGCCGGCGTCGTCGCGGTCGCCGAGGTCTGAGCATGCATCGAATCGTCGGCCTCACGTGGGACCATCCGCGCGGCCATGATGCGCTCGCGGCGGCGGCGACGTCGCTGCGCGCTCTCGACGTCGATCTGAGGTGGGAGGTCCATCCGCTCGAGGGCTTCGAGTCGGCCCCCATCGCAGATCTCGCCGCTGGATACGACCTCATCGTGCTCGATCATCCGCACTTGGGCGATGCCCTGGCCGCCGACTGCCTCCAGCCGATGGAGGAGGTCATCGGAGACGACGAGATCGCGGCGCTCTCGTCCAGGGTGGTCGGTCCGTCGCTGCGCTCGTATCAGGCGCGGGGACTGACGTGGGCGCTGCCGCTGGACGCCGCGACGCAGGTGGCTGCGTGCCGCGCCGACCTCAGCGGGTCGGCTCCCACGACGTGGGAGGACGTGCGCGCTCTGTCATACGAGGCGCCCGTCGCCCTCTCGGTCTCGGGCCCGCACGCGTACCTCACCTTCGCGTCGGTGTGTCACGGTCTCGGAAGCCCGCTCGCACACAGTGCCGCCGAGCGGATCGTCGATGACGCCGTCGGCCTCGAGGCGATCGCCCTGCTCGCCGACCTCTTCTCCCGTGCTCCCGAAGGAAGCGGCGGACAGAACCCGATCGCGCTGCTCGAGCGCATGTGCGCCACCGACGAGATCGCCTACATCCCGCTCGTGTACGGCTACGTCAACTACGCCGATCGCGCACGCCGCCACCCTCTCGAGTTCGGCCCCTCGCCGGTCGGGCGTGGGGGATGCAGCGGATCGACGATCGGGGGCACAGGGCTGGCCGTGACCCGGCGAGCGGAGGTCCCCGCCGCCCTTCGGGCGCATCTGGTGTGGCTCCTCTCCGACTCGACGCAGGCGGGCTTCATCCCGCGCAACGCCGGTCAGCCCAGCGCCGTGGCCGCCTGGGAGGATGCGGAGCTCGATGCCCGCTTCGGCGGGTTCTACCGCCGTACCCGCTCGACGATCGACACCGCATGGGTGCGTCCTCGCTTCGCCGGGTTCACTGCCGTGCAGTCGGAGATGTCGCACGTGCTGCGTGACGCGATGCGCGGAGCAGTGGGTGCCCGCGACGCACTTCGGACCATCACCTCCCTGCAGAACAACGAGTACGAACGCTCCGCTGCCGCGGACGTCGAAAGGAGCTCGCTCGCATGATCTCTCCGGCCATCGATGAAGTCGGCGTCGAAGTCGACGGCGCCTGTCTCGTCGTCACGCTCAATCGCCCTGAGAAGCTCAATGCGGTCACCCCCGCCATGAGCAAGGAGCTGACCAGGCTCGCGCACGCCGTCAACGATGACGACGACATCCGTGTCGTCGTCATCACGGGTGCGGGGGAGCGCGCGTTCTGCGCGGGATCGGACATCCGCACCCTCGACGAGTACGCGACGCCATGGGAGTTCCGCAACCGCGTCGATTACTGCGACGCGCTGCGCGAGGTGCGAAAGCCCCTCATCGCGGCCGTCAACGGCTACGCGTTCGGTGGTGGCGTCGAGACGGCGATGATCTGCGACATCCGTCTCGCATCCGAGAACGCACAGCTGGCAGCATCCGAGATCAAACTCGGCTGGATCGGGGGCGGTGGCATGAGCGCCTTCCTCGCGCACTCGGCGGGCGCATCGAACGCGGCGCTCATGCTGCTCACCGGCGAGCCCATCGACGCCACCACGGCGAAGGACTGGGGACTCGTTTCTGAGGTCCATCCCCAGGGCGACCTGCTGGGGCGCGCCCGCGAGCTCGCCCAGACGATCGCCTCGCGCGCGCCGATCGCGGCGCAGACGGCCAAGGCCAACCTCCGAGCCGCCTTCACAATGCCTTTCGATGACGCCATGCGCTATGAGCGCGACCTGCAGACGATCTGCTTCGCGACCGAGGATGCGGCCGAGGGACGCCGCGCGTTCGCCGAGAAGCGCCAGGCAACCTTCACGGGTCGCTGAGATGTCGCACATGCCTGTCACCGACCATTGGCTCCCGTCGCTCGACCGGGGGCTGCCGACCGACGCCGCCGACGCGCTGCTGGTCGGTCGCGTCTGGGACCCGCGCCATCAGGGGCCGACCCCGGTCGTCGTCCTCGACGGCGAGGTGCGTTCGCTCGCGCCGCGGCACGCGACGATCAGCGACCTCGTGGAGCAGCGCGATCCCGTCGCGGCGGCCGAGGCCGCAGCCGCAGAAGTGATCGGTCCCCTCGCGGAGATCTACGCGAACACCGCGTTCGACACGCGTGATCGCGCGCGGCCGTGGCTGCTCGCGCCGCATGATCTGCAGGCCGTCAAAGCCGCGGGCGTGACCTTCGCGGTCTCGATGATCGAGCGAGTGATCGAAGAGCGGGCCCGCGGCGACCTCGACGCCGCAGCGCACCTGCGTGCGACGATCCTCGATCGGATCGGCGGCGATCTGCGCGGCATCCGGCCGGGTTCGCCCGCCGCGGCTGAGCTCAAGGAGTTCTTCATCGGCGAGGGTCTGTGGTCGCAGTACCTGGAGGTCGGCATCGGTCCCGATGCCGAGATCTTCACGAAGGCGATGCCCCTCTCCTCGCGGGGCACCGGAGAGCAGATCGGTGTGCTCTCGACCTCGACGTGGAACAATCCGGAGCCCGAAGTCGCGCTCGTGGTCGCATCGGACGGCCGGGCGGTGGGGGCCACGCTCGCGAACGACGTGAACCTTCGCGACGTCGAAGGGCGCAGTGCTCTGCTGCTGCCCAAGGCGAAGGACAACAACGCCTCTTGCGCGACAGGGCCCTTCATCCGGCTCTTCGATGAGGGGTTCGGCATCGATGATGTGCGCGCCATGGAGGTCTCGGTCTCGGTTGCGGGCGTCGACGGATTCACGATGGTGGCATCGTCCGACATGCGGCAGATCAGTCGTGATCCCCTCGAGCTGGTCCGTCAGCTCATCGGCCCTCACCACCAGTACCCCGACGGTGCGATTCTCATGATGGGCACGCTGTTCGCGCCGATCGAGGACCGCGATGCCCCCGGCAAGGGGTTCACCCATAAAGTGGGTGACGTCGTCTCGATCCGCTCCGAGCAGCTGGGCACCCTCACCGATGTCGTGGCGCACAGCGAGGAGTGCGAGCCGTGGACGTTCGGCCTGAGTGCCTTCATGCGCAACCTGTCGGCGAGAGGACTGCTGTGACCGACGACGAAGAAGCCCCTCCGCCGCGCAGAACACGGCGGAGCACCCGCACAGTGACCATCGACGAGGTCGCCGCGCTCGCCGGAGTGTCTCCGTCGACGGTGTCGCGCGCGATCCGCAACCCCGATCAGGTGTCGGAGGCGGCCTATGAAGCAGTCATGCGTGCAGTCGACGAGACCGACTATGTGCCCAACAGGGCTGCCGCCAACCTCGCGTCCAACCGCAGCGGCACCGTCGCCGCCGTCATGCCCGCGATGTCGTACTCCGTCTTCGCCGACACCGTGCACGGCCTCGAAGAGGTGCTGACAGAGGCCGGCATCCACCTCTTCATCGGCACCACCGGATACGACCTCACCCGGGAGGAGCAGCTCGTGCGCGCCTACCTGGGGCGACGGCCCGATGGCATCGTCATGGTGGGTGCGTCGCACACCGAAGCGGTGCGGCAGCTTCTCGGCCGCGCCCGGATCCCCATCGTCGAGACGTGGGACTGGACCACCGACCCGATCGACTCGCTCGTCGGATTCTCCAACGGCGACGCCTTCGCGGCCATGGCGGACTACATCGTCGAGGCCGGCTACCGCCACCCCACCTTCGGCGGCTGGATCATGGGCGGCGACTCCCGCGCCCAGGCACGTCTGGACGGGTTCCGTCAGCGCATCGTTCAGCTGCTTCCCGACGAGCCGGTGCGCATCATCGACACCCGCGAGCGCGGCATCAGCGTAGACGCCGGGAGCTGGCTGCTCGACCACGCACTCGAGCAGTACCCCGAGACCGACGTCCTGGTCTGCGCGAGCGACATCTTCGCGACGGGCGCGGTGCTGCGCGCGGCCGGCCGCGGACTCGCGGTGCCCGCAGACATCGCCGTCACGGGCTTCGGCGACTTCGAGGTGAGTCGGTTCCTGCATCCGTCACTCACGACCATCCAGACGCCGAATGCCAGCATCGGGCGCCGTGCGGGACAGATCCTGCTCGAGCGGATCGCCGACTCGCACGCGCCGGCGGTCACGGTCGACCTCGGCTTCACCCTCATCCCGCGCGAGAGCGCCTGAACCACGCCGATCGAGGAGAAATGACCCCGACCCTTTCGACAACCGATCCCCGCACCGGAGTCGTCGCCGACACCGGCATCGCCCCGACGTCGGACCACGCGGTCGACGCGATCGTGGAAGCCGCCGTGGGCGCGGCCGAACAGCTGGAGGGGTTCGACCGCCACTGGCGCGCCGATCTGCTCGACGCGATGGCCGCGGCGCTGGAAGAGCGCAGGCAGCTCCTGGTTGACATCGCCATGGCCGAGACCGGTCTGGGGGAGCCCCGACTGCAGGCTGAGCTGACACGCACGGTGTACCAGCTCCGGCTCTTCGGCGACGCAGTGCGCGAAGGAGGCTACCTGGAGGCGGCGATCGACCACGCCGGCGACACCCCGATGGGCGCACAGCCGGACGTACGAAGGATGCTGGTGCCGATCGGTCCCGTCGCGGTCTTCGGATCGAGCAACTTCCCCTTCGCCTTCTCCGTGCCCGGGGGTGACACCGCGGCCGCCATCGCGGCCGGCAATCCCGTGATCGCAAAGGCGCACAGCGCGCATCCGCTCACGTCGCAGGCGAGCTTTGCGGCTCTCTCGGCGGGCGCAGATCGGGTCGGCGCCCCGGCGGGCACGGTGAGCATCGTCTACGGTCAAGCGGCGGGCAGTCGGCTCGTGGCCCACCCCGGCCTGAGCGCCGTGGGCTTCACGGGGTCGCTGGGCGCAGCCAGCCGGCTGCAGGAACTCATCGCCCAGCGCGAGCGGCCGATCCCGTTCTACGGCGAGCTGCAGAGCATCAATCCGATGATCGTGACTTCGGCCGCACTGCACGCGCGCGGAGCTGACATCGCCAAGGGGCTTGCCCTGTCGGTCACGGGTTCGGGCGGGCAGCTCTGCACGAAGCCGGGCATCGTCCTGCTGCCTCGCGGCGCGGCGGCGGACGAGTTCGCACGCGCTCTCGTCGATGAGATGTCGTCTGTCGAGGCGAGCGCCCTGCTCAACGAGCGCGTCCTCACGTCGTTCCGCGAGTCCGAGTCCGAGCTCGAAGCAGCCCGTGGCACCACCTCGCTGCTGGGCAGCTCCGGCGCCCCTGCCTCCGCAGGCGAGGGGTTCTTCGTCGAGCCCCGAGTGCTGCGCGTACCCGCGGCCGAGATCACAGAGGAGCACACCGTGGAGGCATTCGGCCCTCTGGTCGTGCTCGTGGACTACGACACCACCGCACAACTCCTCGGTGCGCTTGATGTCGTTCCGGATTCGCTGACGATCAGCGTCCACTCCGAGGCAGACGAAGCCTCGCAGGTTGCGGGGATCCTTCCTCGACTGACTGCCACGGCGGGTCGTGTGGTCTTCGATGGATTCCCCACCGGGGTGCGGGTTTCGTGGGCACAGCACCACGGCGGGCCGTGGCCGGCGACGAATTCGATCCACACGTCCGTGGGCGTCACCGCGATCCGGCGCTTCTTGCGCCCGCTGGCATGGCAGAACGCCCCTGAGCAGCTGCTCCCGACGGAACTGCGCGACGACTACCTGGGTGTGCCGCGTCGCGTCGACGGGGTGCTTCACCTACCGAGCTGACGTCGCCGTCATCGTGGTGCGGCGCAGTCGGGGCCTCAGGCGCTCCGGGGCGTGCGGTTCTCGGCGCTGATCATCCACGCGAACTGCTCGAGCTTCTCGATGACCTCGTGCAGGATGTCGGCGCTCGTCGGGTCTTCCTCGTCCACAGCGTCGTGCACCTCGCGGCAGGTGGCCACGGTATCTTCCAGGCGCACGGTGACGAGATCGATCACCTCGCTGGTGGCGATCTCACCGTGCGGGAACTCGGGCAGCGTCGTGGTCGCCGCGATGGTGTCGCTGCGCCCGTCGGGCAGTGCGTGCAGCGCGCGCATGCGCTCGGCGATCGTGTCGCTGAACTCGCGGGCCGCGTCGATGATCTCGTCGAGCTGCAGGTGAGTGTCGCGGAAGTTCGGGCCGACGACGTTCCAGTGCGCCTGCTTGCCCTGGGAGGCGAGCTCGATGACGTCGACGAGCACCCTCTGCAGGTTATCGCTGAGCGCCTTGCTCGCGGAGAAGCCGCTCTCGGCGTTCTGCTCGTCGGTCAGCCGGGCTCCGCGGGCGGGCTTGCGCTTGTTCTTGGTCGTGGTGCTGGTTGCCATGCTCCGACGGTACGGGGGGCCGAACCTGCCCAGCCGGGGATTGCGCCGCACCTGCGGCGGTGCTAACCCCGCGTCGCAGGGCACGCGAATTGGTTGACTCAAGGCAATAGTTGACTTTGCGCAACGAGAGTCGTATGGTTGACGCCGATCAACCAAATTTCGTAGGAGCATTCCGCCTTTGTCTGTCACCACTTCTCCCGCCGTAGAGACCGCGCGGTCGCACCGTGAGGTGTTCACCGCGATCTCCGGCCTCGTCATGGGCATGTTCGTCGCCGTCGTCTCGGGGACACTCGTCTCGACGTCGATGCCCGTCATCGTCTCCGACCTGGGCGGCGACCAGTCCGCCTATACCTGGGTCATCACCGCGAGCCTGCTCGCGACCGGCGTCTCGACCCCGATCTGGGGCAAGCTCGCCGACCTCGTCAACCGCAAGGCGCTGCTGATGATCGCGCTGAGCCTGTTCACGGTCGGCACGGTCGTCGCCGGCTTCTCCACCAGCACCTCGATGCTCATCGGCGTGCGCGTCGTTCAGGGCTTGGGCGCCGGTGGCCTCATGTCGCTCGTGATGATCGCGATCGCCCTCATCATCTCGCCGCGCGAGCGCGGCAAGTACATGGGCGTCGTCGGCGGCATCATGGCGCTCGCCACCATCGGCGGTCCACTGCTGGGCGGCGTGATCACCGACGCCTGGGGCTGGCGGGCGAACTTCTTCGTCAGCGTGCCCATCGCGATCGTCGCGCTGTTCATGATCCACAAGACCCTGCACCTGCCCAAGCCCTCGGCTGGCAAGGTCACGATCGACTACCTCGGCGCGGTGCTGCTGGCCGTGGGCGTCTCGACGCTGCTGATCTGGGTGTCGATGGGCGGCAGCCAGTTCGAGTGGGACTCGATGACCAGTTACGTGCTGGTCGCCATCGCGGCCGTCGGCATCGTCGCGTTCGTCATCACCGAGCTGCTGGTCTCGGAGCCCATCGTGCCGATGACGCTGTTCAAGAACCGCACGTTCACCCTTTCGGTGATCGCCTCGATCGCCATCGGCGTTTCGATGTTCGCGACCTCGGTATTCCTCGCTCAGTACTTCCAGCTCGCCCGTGGCGCGACCCCGACCGAGTCGGGCCTCATGACGATCCCCATGATCGTCGGCCAGATGGGCGCCTCGATCCTCATCGGCCAGCTGGTGAGCCGCTTCGGCAAGTGGAAGGGCTACATGGTGCTGGGCTCGGTGCTCAACATCGTGGGCGTGACCCTGATGTCGACGCTGCGCTACGACACCCCGTTCGTGTGGGTCTCGGTCTACATGTTCGTGCTGGGCGCGGGGCTCGGCATGGTGATGCAGAACCTCACCCTCATCGTGCAGAACGACACCCCCGCCGCCCAGCTGGGAGCGGCGAGCTCGAACGTGAACTTCTTCCGCACGATCGCCGGCACCATCGGCGTCACGATCATGAGCTCGACCCTGGCCACCCAGGTGCAGGAGCACGTGACCAACGGCTTCAGCAACTTCGTGCCGCAGTCGCAGGAAGAGATCGATGCGCTCACCGGGCTCTCGTCCGGCAACATCCCCGTGGTCAGCGCTCTGCCCGAGCGTATCCGCGAGATCGTCGAGGCCGCCTACGGCCACGGCATCGCCGACGCCTTCATCATCGCCATTCCGCTGGCCGTCATCGGGCTCATCGCACTGCTGTTCGTCAAGAACAAGCCGCTGTCGACCAAGAACGCCGCCGAGACGCTGGCAGAAGAGGCCGAAGAGGTGCTGATCGATGTCGCCGAGACCCGTGCCGGAGGCGCGGCGACCGCGTCGATCGCACTGGCCGAGGCCGACCGCGAGCTCGGGCAGCAGCATCCGTCGCGCGAAGAGCAGACGACGCGCTGACATGAGCGCGGCAGTCGGGGTGGACAGCGAGGCCGAAGAGGCGATTCTCGAGCTCGAGAGCGGGATGAACCTCGTCTTCCGCCGGGCGAGCATCGCCTGGAAGGAATCGGCCGCGCTGATCCACCCCGAACTGCAGCCGAGCGGCTACAAGCTGCTCGCGCATGTGGTGCGCATGGGCACGTGCAACGCGCACCAGCTCGCCGAGCTGTTCGACATGGACAAGTCGGTCATCAGCCGACAGATGCGCCAGCTCGAAGAGCTCGACCTCATCCGCTCCGTGCCCGACGAGCGCGACGGGCGGCTGCGGGTGCTCACCCCCACCGATGAGGCGCGCGCGGCGCTCGCGCACGTACGGGAGTGCAATGCGGCGCGCATGCGCCGAGTGCTCGAGACGCTCGACGCCGACGAGATCCGCACCTGCGCCAAAGTGTTCCGCAGTCTCGCGGAGGCCTGAGCGCCGCCCATCCGATTCGCACACGGCTCCGAACACCTTCTCGAGCGGCATTCGCCGCGCACCTGAGGAGGAAACAATGAGCTCGTCACCGAACCGTCTCGTCGCCGTGATCTTCGGCGCCGTCTACCTGCTGGTGGGCGCCCTCGGCTTCGCCGTCACCGGCGGCGTCTCGTTCCTCGCCACCGAGGGCGGCCTGCTGCTGGGCATCTTCATGGTCAACCCGCTGCACAACATCGCGCACCTGCTCATCGGCGCCGCGCTGCTGGTGGCCGGGCTGATCTCGGTGAAGGCCGCCAAGACGACCAACACCGTCGTCGGCGCCGCCTACCTGCTGCTGGGCATCGTCGGGTTCTTCCTCGTGGGAACCGCCGCCAACGTGCTCGCACTGAACACCTTCGACCACTTCCTGCATCTGGCCAGCGCTCTGCTGCTGCTGGGCGTGGGTCTGGGGGCCGAGCGCACACAGACCCGGTCGGCCGTCGCGTGATCGACGGCCTGATTCGGGACTGACGGATGCTGCGCACCTGGCCCGCCCTGTTCGCCTTCGGTGCGGGTCTGCTGCACCTGGCGGCCGGGGCGGCCGTGGTGCACGGCGGCGGTGCCTCGACGGCGGCGGTGCTCTGCGCGCTGATCGTCGTCGGGGCTGCGGAACTGATCTGGGCGGGGGCCTCGCTGCACGCGGGCAGGCCGCGGCGCCCACGACTCGCGGTCGGCGCGGCAGCGGCAGCGCCCGTGTGGGGGGCCGCGGCGCTCGCCGTCGGATGCTCGCCGATCGCGATCGCGGCGGCATCGGGCTTCGCTGTCACAGCGGGCGCGATGACCGCACGCGGCTGGGGGGAAAGGGCGCGTCGGGCGGCGAGCGGAGGGAGCGCCGCCCGACGTGCTCATCCGGCGGTCGCCTGGACGATCGCCGGTGCTCTGGTGGTCGCCGCCGTCGCGACGCCGGCGCTGGCGACGACCACCGCGGGCCTGTCGGCCGTGCACGACCATGGTGGGAGCACCGATCCGCATGGCCACTGACTGCGGTCGCTGACGCCCCCTCGCACCCTCGCCCTCTCGCGTGCTCACCCTCGAGGGATCCAGACGCGCATGGTCGAGGGGCCGCGGCGGGCCCACGCTCGGTAGGGAACGACCCGCACTTCGGCGATCTCGCCGCGCGCTGCGTCGGCATGAGCGTCGTACGGCCAGTCGTCCGACTCGATCGCGAGCGCCCGCACGGGCAGCACCACCGCGCCGTCGCGCTCGGCGGGCTCGCCGACGGCCACGACCGTCGAGACGTCGGCGGCGCCGAGCGCCTCGAGGTCGACGGACTCGAGGGCGAACACCTCCGGTCCGCGTTCGACCGCGACGCATCCGCGCACGGCATCGATGCGCGCATCAGGTTCGGTGAGCCGGGGCGCGAGCGGCAAGCGCAGCTCGACGACGTCGCCCCGGCGGAACGCGCGGTGCACCCGCGCGACGCCGGGCTCGACGGGCTGCGACTGCGCGCCCGCGACCTCGATGGACGCCCCCTCCGCCCATGCCGGCACACGCAGGCTCAGCGTCCAGGCCTCGTCGGGCGAGTCTTCGACGACGACGCGCACCAGGCCGGCGGCCGGGTAGTCGGTCTCGACCCGCAGCGCGATCTCGCGACCGTCGTCGAGCGTCGTCGCCACGCGCGAGGGCGCGTATTGGTGCAATTGGATGCCGTCGGCATCGGCCGTGGCGAGGTACGCGCCGAGGCTCGCGAGCGTGCGGGCGACGTTCGGCGGGCAGCACGAGACCTCGAACCACGGCGCCCGCAGCGCCGACCCCGCCCGCGGCGAGGTGGAATCGGGGTCGACCGGCGTTCCGGGCACACGCTGATGCAGGGTGTTGGCGTAGTAGAAGGCGCGGCCGTCGTCGCTCGGCGAGGTCGCGATGACGTTGAAGAGCGTGCGCTCGATGAGATCGGCGTAGCGCACGTCGGCGCTGTGCAGCAGCATCCGCCACGAGAACATGATCGAGCCGACGCCGGCGCAGGTCTCGGAGTAGGCGCGGTCGGGCGGCAGCTCCCAGTCGGCGCCGAACGCCTCGTCCTGGTGGTGCGAGCCCTGGCCGCCGGTGAGATAGGTGCGACGGGCCACGGTGGTGCGCCACTGTCGCGCGAGCGCGTCGAGCAGCTCTGCATCGTCGCTTTCGACCGCGACGTCGGCGGCGCCGGCGGAGAGGTAGTTGGCGCGCACCGCGTGGCCGCGCAGCACCTCGGCGTCGCGCACGGGGACGTCGTCTTGGAAGTACGAGCGTCCCCACTCGATGTCGTGCAGCAGACCGTGGCCGTGGCGGTCGACGAACAGGCGCGCCTGCGCGAGGTAGCGGGGCTCGCCGAGGGCCCGACCGAGCTCGGCGAGGCCCACTTCGACCTCGGCATGCCCGCAGATCGCCTCGCGTGCGCCCTCGCCGAACTCGCGGCACACGAGGTCGGCCGCGCGGCGGGCGATGCCGACGAGCCCGTCGTCGGCATCGGGCCGCGTGCGCACGCGGGCGACCGCCGCCTGGAAGAGATGCCCGAGGCAGTAGAGCTCGTGACCCCACTCCAGATCCGACCACCGCGGCTGCTGGCCCGGTCGGCCGAAGTTCGTGTTGAGGTAGCCGTCGGCCTCTTGGGCCGCGCCCACCCGTGCGACCACCTCTCGGAAGCGCCGCTCGAGTGCCGCGTCGTCGCTGCGCCCGATCTCCCATGCCATCGCCTCGAGGTACTTGTAGATCTCGGAGTCGGCGAACTCCCGCCCCCGACGCCCCTCGGGAAGGGTGCCGGCCGCGGCGCGGTCGAAGTTGGGCAGCCACCCCTCGCTCTCGAGGCGGTCGCCGATGTGGGCGATCGTCGCCTGCGCGTTGACCACCTGGCGCTCACCCCAGAAGCCGCCGACGATCTGCACCTCGTCGAGCCCCAGCGGGCGCAGCGCCCCGCGCGAGGGCGCGACCGGGGCGACGGGGGTGGGTCGTGTCGAAGTCATCGTCATCCCTTGAAGGCGCCGGACATGAAGCCGCGGACGTAGTGCCGCTGCAGGATCAGGAAGAGCAGGATGCAGGGCAGCGCCAGCACGACGACGCCCGCCTCGGTGGCCCCGTAGTCGATGACGCCCTGCACCTGCACGCGGAGGTTCGCCACCGCCAGCGGCAGCGTCATGCGGTTCGTGTCGGTGATGAGGATGAGCGGCGCCATGAAGTCGTTCCACGCCGCCAGGAACGCGAACATGCCCACCGTGATGAGCCCGGGCTTGACGGCGGGAATGAGCACGCGCCACAGGGCGCCGAAGCTCGACGCCCCGTCGACGAGCGCCGCTTCGTCGAGCTCGCGGGGGATCGACTCGAACGAGATGCGCATCATGAACATCGAGAACGGCAGCTGGAACATCGTGAGCACCACGGCGACGCCCACGAGCGAGTTGCTCAGTCCGACCGCGTTGAGGATCACGTACAGCGGGATCAGCAGGGTGGCGTACGGCACCATCAGGATCGCGAGCACCGTGAGGAACAGCACATTCTTGCCGGGGAAGCTGAAGCGGGCGAACGCGTAGCCGCCGAAGGTCGAGACCACGAGGGTCAGCAGCACCGTCAGCAGCGACACGAACGCCGAGTTGCCGAGATACACCCAGATGCCCGCCTGGTAGTTCGCCAGGGCCGCGTAGTTGCCCAGGCCCCAGCCCTCGGGCTGGCTCGTGCCCGGGCGAGGGGCGACCGACGATACCGCCGTCCAGATGAGCGGGTAGAGGAACATGATCGCCAGCGCCGTCGTCAGGACGGCGTAGGGGATGCCGAAGGCGACGTGGCCTCGGGGCCTGCGGCGGCCTGCATGCCGCCGAGATTCCTCGACCCGGATGAGGTCGGTGGCGGGAAGCGTCTGCGTCGACATGGATCAGCTCTCGTCGGGGCGGCGGAACGCGCGCAGCTGGAAGATGTTGATGACGATGAGGGCCAGCAGCACGATCACCGACAGCGCCGCGGCCACCCCGAGATCGTTCTGCCCCTGGAAGGCCACGTTGTAGATCAGCTGCACGATCGTCATCGTGCTGTTGTCGGGGCCGCCCTTGGTGAGGATGTAGAACTGCTCGAAGGCCAGCAGCGACCCTGTGACGCACAGCACGATCGTCAGCGCGAAGGTGGGTCGCAGCAGCGGCACCGTGATGCCGCGGAAGGTCTGCCACGCCGACGCCCCGTCGATGCGGGCCGCCTCGTAGACATCGTCGGGGATCGCCTGCAGGCCTACGAGCATGAGCAGCATGTAGAAGCCCGCGTACCGCCAGACGATGAGGAACACCGTCGACCACAGGGCGCCTTCGGGGGTGCCGAGGAAGGTGAAGCCCCATGCCTGCATGAGGTCGGCGAAGGGGCCGGCGTAAGGGGAGTAGAGCACGTAGAAGAGGAGGGATGCCGAGGCCAGCCCGAGCGCGCTCGGCACCAGGAACGAGGTGCGCAGGATCGACTTCCACCGCGTCGATTCCTGCACGAGCAGCGCCAGGGCGAGGCCGAGGCCCACCAGCAGCACCGTGGTGATCACGGTGTACTTCAGGGTGAACCAGATCGAGTCCCAGAAGAGCCGGTGGTCGACGGCATCCGCGTAGTTCTCGGGGAAGTTCCACCCCCGGTTGCCTGCCAGCAGCGGCCAGTCCGACGCCGACATCTGCAGCACCAGCCCGAGCGGCACGAGGAAGACGAAGACGACGAACAGCAGCGTCGGCGACGAATACAGCCAGCCCTGGATCGCGTCACGCCGCGCTCGGCGCGATCGGCGTGCGCGGGGTGCGGCCGCGGTGGTGGTGTGCATGCTCTCTCCGGGGGAGTCGGGCGGTGGCGCGGATCCGCGCCACCGCCCGGGCGGTCACTGACCGAGGATGTCGGTGATGCCGTCGTTGTCGGCGTCCACGGTGTCGGTGCCTTCGAGCACGGCGTTGCGCACCAGCGTCAGCCAGGGGCTGCCGGGGGCGTTGAATGCCTGCTGGAAGTTCATCGCCACCGGGGTGTCGCCCTGCCCTGCCACCTGGTTGATCGTCACCAGGCGCGGGTCTTTCGACGCGTACTCGTTGTCGGCGAAGTCGGCACGCGAGACGACGTCGTTGTTCTTCGCGAGCACGCCCACCTGGGCGTCTTCCGACATCAGCCACGTGAGGAAGTTCCACGCCTGCGCCGACTTCTTCGAGTCCTTCGAGATGCCGATGCCGTCGCCGCCGACGAAGGTCGAGGCTCCGCCGTCGACACCGGGGATGCCGGCCACGCCCGCATCGAACGGCGTCGACGACAGCAGCGTCGCGGGGTAGAACATCAGGCCCACGTTGCCCTCGGTGAACCCGGCGGTCCAGGTCGGGCCCGCCTCATCCTGCGAGCTGGGCAGAACGGCGCCCGACTCCCACAGGTCGCGCCACGTCGAGTAGACCTCCTTGGCGGCGTCTCCCGCCAGGAGCGACTCGGTGCCATCGTCGCTGAGCACCTCTTCGCCGGATGCCCAGATGCTCGGGAACCACGTGAACACGAGGCACCCGCCGCAGTTGAGCCCCGTCGCGGTGCCGTACACGCCGTCCTTGTCGAGCGCCTGGATCTTCTTGGCCGCATCGGCGAACTCGGCCATGGTCGCCGGCGCCTTCTCGGGGTCGAGACCGGCCTCGGTGAACAGCTCCTTGTTCCAGAACAGCATCGACAGGTCGAGCACGAACGGCAGTACGTGCTCCTTGCCGTCGGAGGTGCCCGCCGCGAGGTGCCCCTTGTTGATCTGGTCCTTGTAGTCGAGGGCGTCGATCTGGGCCGTGATGTCTTGGAAGAGCCCCTGCTCGACCCAATTGGGCACGTAGACGATGTCGGCGGCGAACAGGTCGGGCAGGCCGTTCGCGCCGGCGGCGGCACCGACCTTGGCGACATAGTCGTCGTTGGGCACGACCGTCAGCTCGACCTGGTTGTCGTGGGTCGCGTTGTAGGCGTCGACCAGCAGGTTCGCCTGCTTCTCGAGCGGCGCGCGCGTCCACAGGGTCAGCGTCGAGCCGTCGTCGACGCCGTCGCCCGACACCGACTCGGCGGGTGCGGCCGTCTGGCCGCCGCCGGAGCAGGCGGCCATCCCGCCGATGAGTGCTCCGGTGGTGATGATCGCCGCGAGCGACCGCGTCAGGGCGCGTCGGCGTGGCTGCGTTGTCATGCTTTCTCCTCTTGCTCGTCATTGAGCGGAAGCGCGAGCTGCGGACCGCTGGGCAGGGCTTCGAGATTCCGAAAACTACGAAATCCCTTTCGGGACGGTATCGTGCATGTCGGGAAGCGGTCAAGAGTTCCAACCGATAACGTTTACGGAACGCCCGAGCAGAGGAGGTCGCGCCATGTCGTCCAACGACTCCGCATCGCGCGCGGCGACCCTGAGCGATGTCGCTCAGCGTGCCGGAGTATCGATCGCGACGGCGTCCAAAGCCCTCAACGGTCGAGGCGATGTCGCTCCCGCGACCCGCACGCGCGTGCTCGAGGCCGCCGAGGCGCTCTCGTTCACGCCGAATGCGATGGCCAGGGGCCTGCTCGCCGGCCGCACCGGCACCGTGGGACTTCTCACGAGCGACCTCGAGGGCCGCTTCATGATCCCGATCCTGATGGGCGCGGAGGATGCGTTCGGCGCCGGCCAGGTGAACGTCTTCCTCTGCGACGCCCGCGGCGATGCCATCCGCGAGCAGCATCACCTCAAGGCGCTGCTGAGCCGCCGCGTCGACGGCATCATCGTCGTGGGGCGCCAGACAGACCCGCGCCCGTCGCTGGGGCAGGACATCCCGGTTCCGGTCGTCTACGCCTACGCGCCCTCCGACGACGCCCGCGACCTCTCGCTCACGCCCGACAACTATGCGGGCGGGCGCCTGGCGATCGAGCACCTGCTGGCCTGCGGGCGCACCCGTATCGCGCACGTCTCGGGCGACCCGGCCTACGCGGCGGCGCAGGACCGGCTGGCCGGCGCGAGAGCAGCGCTCGAATCGGCAGGACTCGAGCTGATCGGGCAGCCGATGTTCTCGGAGTGGTCGGAGCAGTGGGGGCGCGACGCCGCCGCGATGCTGCTCGGGCAGCATCCCGAGATCGATGCCGTCTTCTGCGGCTCGGATCAGATCGCCCGCGGCGTGCTCGACACCGCGCGCGATCTCGACCGCAGCGTGCCCGACGACCTCGCCGTGATCGGCTACGACAACTGGGAGCTGCTGGCGTTGAACTCCCGCCCCGAGCTGACGAGCATCGACGCCAACCTCCAGCAGCTCGGGCGGCAGGCCGCGCAGCGCGTGTTCGATGCCATCGACGGGGTCGACATCGGCGAAGGCACCCACCACCTGCCGGTGCGGCTCGTGATCCGCGGCTCGACGATCGCGCGACGCTGATCACCGTCGCCGCGCGGGTAGGGTGACGGGGTGGGTGCTGAATCTTCCGCTGCGGTGATCACCGTCGACGACATCGCGCGCCGTGATGCGATCGCCGACTACGGACTGATCGGCGCAGCTCCGGAGGCCGACCTGCAGGGCATCGTGCGACTGGCGGCGACGGTGTGCGACGTCGACACGGCGGTCGTCAATCTCATCGACGACCGATCGCAGCATCAGGTCGCCGCGATCGGCTTCGAGCCGTCGGTGTGCGCCCGCGAGGACTCGATGTGCGCGGTCGTGCTGCAGCATCCGGGTCGCGTCATCGTGAGCGACGCGAGCGTCGACGAGCGCTTCGCGCAGAACCCGTTCGTCACGGGGCGCTTGGGGCACGTGCGGTTCTACGCGTCGAGCCCGCTCGTCACCCCCGACGGCGTCGCGATCGGCACGCTGTGCGTCTTCGGCGAGGAGCCCGGCGACCTCGACGCGGCCCAGAGCGCGGCGCTCGACCTGCTGGCGCACCAGGTGGTCGACGTGATCGAGCTGCGGCGCATCACCCGCGAGCTCGAGCGCTCCAACGAGCAGCTCGCCCGCTTCGCGGGGCAGGTGAGCCACGATCTGCGCAATCCGCTGACGGCTCTCGCCGGCTTCATCGAGCTGGCCGTCGACGACCCCGAGATGGATGCCGCCCCCTCCGCCGCCCGTTCGCTCGCGCGCGCCGAGGCCGCCGCCGACCGCATGGCCGACATGCTCAGCGACCTCTACGAGTTCGCGCGCCTGGGCGGCGCGCAGCCGCGGCACGAGCAGGTCGAGCTGGCCGAGGTGGTGCGGTCGGCCCTCGACGACCTGCAGACCGTGATCGCCGAGGCAGGGGCCGTCGTCGAGGTCGACGCGCCGATCAGGGTGGCGGGCGACGCGACCCTGCTGCGCGCCCTCTTTCAGAACCTCATCGCCAACGCCGTCAAGTTCAGCGCCGCCTCCGGGGCGACCCCGCGTGTCGAGGTGCGCGTCGAGCCCGCCGCCGGCGCGTGGCGCATCACGGTCGACGACAACGGCCCCGGTATCGCCGTCGACGAGCGCGAGCGCGTCTTCGGGCTCATGCAGCGCGGCGGCACCCGTGAGGCGGCGGGTCTGGGCATCGGCCTGTCGACGTGCCGCACGATCGTGCAGGCGCACGGCGGCCGCATCGGCATCGACGAGTCGCCCGCCGGCGGCGCGCGCGTCTGGGTGATGCTCCCCGCGCAGTGAGCGGGCTCAGGCCCCCGCACGACCCGTGAAGTGGTCCATCGACGAATAGACCTTGAACACGCGGGCCGCGATGACATCCCAGGCGCGCGTGGGCAGCACGCCGCGCAGGGCCATGCCGAACTTCACGGTCCACGGCTTGTTGACGACGGGCTTGGCCGCCAGCATGCCGCGCCAGGCCGCATCCGTCGCCTGCTCGGGCGTCATGATGGGCGTCAGCAGCGGCCCGCGGGCGCCCGCGAACATGCCGGTGGAGACATAGCTCGGGCAGAACACCGTCACCCCGACGTGCCGATGGCCGGCCCGGGCGAGCTCGAGTCGCATCGACTCGCTCCAGCCGATGAGGGCCCACTTCGATGACGCGTAGACGCTCATGTTGGGGTTGGCGAGGGTGCCGGCCGCCGATGCGATGTTGAGGATCCGCTGCGGGCGCGAGGTGTCGGCCATCATGTCGGGCAGCACCTCGCGGGTGAGCCACATCGGCGCGAGCGTGTTGATGCGCATCGTCAGTTCGGTGTCGCGCACCTGATCGTGCTCCCAGAAGGGCGCCCCGCGCACAATGCCGGCGTTGTTGATCAGGATGCTGGGCGCACCCAGGTCGGCGCGCGTCTGCGCGATGCCCTCGCGGATGCTGTCGAGCTGCGACACGTCGACCCGATACGCGCGGGCGTCCGCACCGACGGTGGACAGCTCGTCGGCCAGGCGCCGGGCCTCCTCGCCGTCGATGTCCCACAGCGCGATCGCCCGTGCCCCCTCGGCCGCCGCGCGCCGCGCATAGATCGCGCCCATGCCGCGGGCTGCTCCCGTGATCAGCACCGTCGCCCCGCGCATGGGGTTCGCCGCATCCGTGGTCATCTCTCTCCTTCGAAATCGTCCAGCGACCACCCTAGGGCCGCGACGGCTGTTCCATTCGACGGGACGTCGCTAGGCGATCGTGAGGGGCTGCATCAGAGTCGCACCACCACGAGCCGCGTGCCGGCGACCCGCGTCGGCACCGCGAAACCAGAGGAGAACTCACATGGGTACACGCCGCACGACGCGCGGAGGCATCGCCGCCGCGTCGGCGCTCGCCGCAGCCGCCCTGATCGTCACCGGCTGCTCCGCGGGCACCACCCCCGAAGGCGACGCCACCGAGGGCGCCGCCGAGAACAGCCCCGTCACGCTGTCTGTCGCCACCAGCCAGAACGAGCAGACCCCGAATTACTACTGCGGCGTCGAGCTGCTCAAGGAGAGGCTGGAGTCGGCCGACATCGGCTTCACGGTCGAGCTCTACCCGGCCAGTCAGCTCGGCCCCGACGCCGACCGCTTCCCGCAGGTGCAGGCCGGCGACATCGACATCGATCTGCAGGGGGCCTCAGCGCTGAGCGCCACCTTCGAGCCGATCGGCGTCGTCGACGCCGCCTACGCCTTCGACAACGTCGACCACGCGTTCAAGTGGATCGACGAGGGCTCGGCCGACCTGTTCGGGCAGTTCCAGGAGGCCACCGGCGTGCACATCGTCGACGGCTGGTTCTTCGGCAACCGCACCTTCACCACGAAGGACGTCGAGGTGCACAGCCCCGACGACCTCGCCGGCGTGCCGATCCGCTTCCCGAACTCGCCGCAGTTCCTCGCCAACGCCGAGGCGCTCGGGGTCACCAACCCGGTCTCGGTCGCCGTCGAAGAGGTCTACACGGCCCTCCAGCAGGGCATCGCGGTCGGCCAGGAGAACCCCATCGTCGCCACGCGCTCGTCGAGCTACGACGAGGTGCTCAACACGGCGGTGCTCAACGACCACAACGTCGGCATCCACTGGATCCTCGTCAGCGGCAAGACCTACGAGAAGCTCAGCGAAGAGCAGACGGCGCTCCTGGAGAAGACCATCCACGAGATCCGCCCCGAGAACGCGGCCTGCGTCGACGAGGCGACCGAGGAGATCCTCGACGAGTACCGCGAGAACTCCGCGTTCACCGTGATCGAGCAGGACGACATCGACATGGACGCCTTCATCACCAAGGCCGAGACCTACTTCGAGGGCTACTTCACCGGCGACGCGCTGGCCGCCTACCAGGCGATCCGCGCGATGGCCGGCTGACCCGACGGCACGACGGGCGGGGCGGATGCTGACAGCATCCGCCCCGCTTCACGTGCGCGGCGCGCGCAGCCGCTGACCGATCATCGCGGCCGCGCGCCGAACGAGCGGGGCGAGGCGGTCGGGGTGGAAGTCCGACCTGTCGGCTTCTGCGGCGATCTCGAGGCGTGCGATCTCGGCACCGGAGCGGGCGGGCACGGCGGAGCCGACCGCGGGTGCCCCACCGGCGATCCTGCTGCCGACGGCGGGGGTCCTGGCGGTCTCGACCCGCCCTCGGGCGACGGCGATCACGACGCGCTCGACGTCGTCTGCCACCGTGAGCCGCACAGTCTCGCCCGTCGCGTCGCGCAGCTCGGTCATCACCGGCAGAGCCGCCGCCCGCAGTCGCCGGGGCAGGTCGACCGCGCGGCCCAGGTCGTGCAGGCGCGCGCCGACGTAGAGCCTGCCCTCGTCGCGCTCGAGCAGCCCTTCGGCGACGAGGTCGGCGGCGATGCGCGACACGGTCGACTTGGGCAGGTTCGCGCGGCGGGCGAGCTCGCTCACGCCGATGCCGTCGTCGCCCGCGTCGAAGGCGTCGAGCACGGCCGTCACGCGGTCGAGCACCGTGACCTGCTCGGTCCACCCTGCGGTGCGCACGGCTCAGGCCGCAGCCAGGCGCCGGGCGAGCTGCACCGATGCCGCCCGCACGAGCGGCGCGACCCGCTGCGCGTCCATGCCGTCGCTCGGGCCGGCCAGCGACAGAGCGCCCAGCACGATGCGGTCGGCAGACAGCACGGGGCTCGCGACGGCGGCGATGCCGGGGAAGGCCACCCCGTGATCGGTCGCGACGGCGCTGGCGCGCACCGAGTCGAGCTCGCCGCGGAACCGGCGGGCGGCATCGCGCACGAGGGGCGCGCTCACCCGCTCGACGACGGCGGGGTCGGCGCAGAACGCCAAGTAGGCCTTGCCGCTGGCGGTGGTCAGGGCGGGGGAGCGCATGCCGGCGCGCGTGGGCAGCATCGGCAGGCGCCCCGCGACGGCGGCGAGCGAGACCATCTCGGTGCCGTGGTGCACCCACAGCCCGACGCGCTCGCCCGTCGTCTCGCGCAGCTGCGCCATGATCGGCGCGGCCGCAGCCCGCAGCCGCCGGGGAAAGCTCGCCCGAGCGCCGTATTCAAACAGCCGCAGTCCTAGCGCGACGCCCCCCTCGGCGCGGCCGAGGTAGCGCTGCTCGACCAGGCCGGCGACCAGCCGCGACACGGTGGACTTGGGCATGCCGGTGCGTGTGGCCAGCTCGGTGACAGAGATCACTCCGCCCGAGGCCTCGACGGCGTCGAGCAGAGACAGGATGCGCCCGAGCACCGAGCCCGGTTCGCTCGTGGGGGCGGGGGTCGTTCCGGGAGAGCTCGACATCGAGGAGTCCTTTCGCGAGCGGGTCCCCATCGACCCGCTTGGCGTCGAACGTACTGGTTAGTACGTTCCGTCGCAACACCCCCCCGACACCCGTTGCGCCATCGTGATCTCGGGTGTCCCATTCGGCGAAACTCGGCTTGGCCACAGCGCCCGTTCGCCGCAGAGTCGCAGGCATGAGCGACGAGAACGAGACCGACGAGTCGATCTACGGTCACACCGACACGGTCTTCACGGCCCCCCAGCGCGACCGCGGAGTGCCACCGGATCCGCTGGTGCTGCGCGTGCTGTCGCACATCGAAGTGACCGTGGCCGTCGTGCTGTTCGCATTCATCTTCGTCGGCGTCATGTACCAGGTGCTCGGCCGCTACGTTCCGGCGATGGGCTGGGTGGGCGCCGGCGAGATGGCCCTGCTGTCGATGATCGCGCTGACCTTCATCACGACGGGCTATCTCGTCGGGCGCAACGGACACGTCGTCATCGAGGTGTTCGACGGGATGCTGGCGGGCACCAGGCTCTTCGTCGCGCTGCGGGTCGTCTCGGCCGTCGTCATGGCGGCCACCTCGCTCGCCCTGGCCTACGAGGCCTGGGTCAAGATCGGCGCCGAGTGGGGGCGCTCGAGCGCCGCCGTGCACCTGCCGCTCGGGGTGCTGTACATCTTCGCGCTGGTCGGGTTCGTCTCGGCCGCCGTGCACTCGGTCTACAAGATCCCCTACACGAACCGCCCGGAGCGTCAGCTCGACATCTCCGAGATGGAGGGCTGAGGCATGGATCTCTGGCTCTACATCCTGCTGCTGGTCGCGCTGCTGCTGCTGCGGGTGCCCGTCGCCTTCGCGATGATCGCCGCCAGCATGCTGTACTTCTACACGAACGGGCTCTCGGCCGGCTACACGCTGACCTACATCGTCAACGGCATCAACAGCTTCCCGCTGCTGGCCGTGCCGCTGTTCATCTTCGTCGGCACGATCGCCAATCACCTCGGCATCGCAACGCGGCTCTACGACTTCGCCCGCGCCCTGCTGCCGCGGGTGCCAGGCAACCTCGCCTACGTCAACCTGGGCACGGCGATCGGGTTCTCGTGGATCAGCGGCTCGGCCCTGGCCGACGCCGCCTCCACGAGCAAGGTGCAGATCCCGCAGATGCTGAAGGCCGGCTACCCCTACGGCTTCTCCGCAGGACTCACCGCATCCGGTTCGCTCATGAGCACCGTCATGCCGCCGTCGATCCCCGCCGTGCTGTTCGCCGCGACGGCGTCGATCTCGACGGGGGCGCTGTTCGCCGGGTCGATCCTGCCGGCAGGACTCATGGCGCTGGGCCTCGCGCTCTACATCTTCATCTGGGTGAAGCTGCACCCCCAGGTCGCCGGCGGCAAGCCGTTCAGCGCCGCGATGCTGGGCAGGGCCTCGCTGCGGGTGCTGGGGCCCGCGATGCTTCCTGTGATCATCCTCGGCGGCATCTTCAGCGGCTGGTTCACACCCACCGAGAGCGCCGGGATCGCCGCGGCCTACATGCTGGTGCTGGGCCTGGTCTACCGCACGCTCACGTGGAGCACCTTCTGGCGGGCCGCGAAAGAGACCGTCGTGATCTCGGGCGGGATCCTGCTCATCCTCGGCGCCTCGAACCTCATGGGCCAGGTGCTCGCCCGCGAGCAGGTCTCGCGCAGCCTCGGCGAGTGGCTGACGACCCTCACCGAGAACCCGATCGTGTTCCTGCTGCTGCTGAACGTGCTGCTGATCCTGCTGGGGATCTTCCTCGAGGCGGCTCCCGTCATCCTCGTGCTCGTGCCGATCCTCATGCCGGTGGCCGCACAGTTCGGCATCGACCCGGTGCACCTGGGCGTCATCATGATCCTCAACCTGATGATCGGCTCGCTCACCCCGCCCGTGGGAGCGGTGCTGTTCGTCGTCGGTTCGATCACCCGCAGGCCCATGGGGGAGCTGTTCCGCGGCATCCTGCCCTTCCTCATTCCACTGGGCGC
This sequence comes from Microbacterium fluvii, assembly GCF_025515205.1. Lineage (GTDB taxonomy): Bacteria > Actinomycetota > Actinomycetes > Actinomycetales > Microbacteriaceae > Microbacterium > Microbacterium fluvii. The sequence continues at coordinate 474,034 of NZ_JAOPFX010000002.1, forward strand.
CGTGCTGCTGCTGCTCACCCTGTTCGAGCCGATCGTGACGATCGTGCCGACGCTGCTGGGCCTGCACTGACGACGAAGGAGCCGACATGAAGCTGTATGTGCTGAACGGACCGAACCTCGACATGCTGGGCCTGCGCGAGCCCGAGCTCTACGGCACGACGACCCTGGCCGACGTGCGGGCGGAGTGCGAGCGCGTGGCCGCCGAACTCGGCCACGAGCTTTTCTTCGCGCAGTCCAACGCCGAGCATCAGCTCATCGACTGGCTGCACGACGCGTTCCACGAACGCGCCGGGGTGGTCATCAACCCGGCCGGGCTGTCGTTCCGCTCGGTGCCGCTGCTCGACGCGCTGCGGATGCTGCCGACGCCCATCGTCGAGATCCACCTGACCAACATCCACGCCCGTGATGCCGCGCACCGCGACTCGCTCGTGTCGACGGTGGCGCGTACGGTGATCGCGGGGGCGGGCGCCTACGGCTACGAGCTGGCGATCCGGGCGGTCGACCGGCTGGCGGCCCCGGCGTGACGGCATCCGATCCGATCCCCCCGGCCGATCAGCCCGACGGCTATGTCGTCGGGCTGATCGGAGACGGCATCGGCCGCTCCTTGACCCCGCCGATGCACATGGTGGAGGCCGCCCGCCTCGGGCTCGACTACGACTACCGCATCTTCGACCTCATCGAGCTGGGCCTTCCTGCCGACGCCGTGGGCGGCCTGCTGGCCTCCGCCCGCGACCGCGGCTATGCGGCCATGAACGTCACCCACCCGTGCAAGCAGCTCGCCCTCGAGATCGTCGACGAGCTCGACGGCGACGCGCAGCGCCTGGGCGCCGTGAACCTCGTGGTGTTCGAGGGCGGCCGCATGACGGGCTGGAACACCGACTGGCTCGGCTACCGCGATGGCCTGCGCGAAGGGCTGCCCGACGCCGATCTCGGCGAGGTCGTGCAGCTCGGCTGCGGCGGTGCGGGGGCCGCGACGGCGTATGCGCTGCTGTCGAGCGGAGCCGAGCACCTCGTGCTGTCGGATGCCGACGCCGACCGCGCGGGAGCGCTCGCCGAGCGGCTGCAGGCGCTCTTCCCGGCGCAGCGCGTCTCGGCCGTCGTCGATGTCGACGCGCCCCTGGCCCGCTGCACCGGCGTCGTGCACGCGACTCCCACCGGCATGGCGCACCATCCAGGCATCGCCGTCGACCTCGACCTGCTCGCACGCGACGCGTGGGTGTCGGAGGTGGTCTACCGGCCCCTGCGCACCGAGCTCGTGCAGCGCGCCGAGGCCGCGGGGCGTCGGGTACTCGACGGCGGGCGCATGGCGGTGGGGCAGGCCGTCTCGAGCATGGAGATCATCACCGGGATCCGCGCCGATCGGCAGCGGATGCGGGAGCACTTCCTCGCGCTGATCGACGACGAGGAGCACGCCGGGTGACCACGATCACGACGCAGCAGGACATCCTCGATGTCGCGACCGCCGAGTTCGCCGCGCACGGGTTCGCCGGCGCCAGGGTCGACGAGATCGCCGCGCGCACCCGCACGACCAAGCGGATGATCTACTACTACTTCGCCTCGAAGGACGACCTGTATCTCGCCGTGCTCGAGCGGGCTTACGCCCACATCCGCGCCGTTGAGCGCGACGTGCGGGTGGCAGAGCTCTCACCGGCCGACGCGCTGCGCACGATCGCCGAGGCGACCTACGACCACCACACGACCCATCAGGAGTTCATGCGGCTCGTGAGCACCGAGAACATCCTGCGCGCCCAGCACCTGCGCCGGTCGCCGACGATCCTCGCCGAGAACTCGTCGGCCATCGGCGTGCTCGAGCAGGTGATCGCCCGCGGGGTGGCGACCGGCGACTTCCGCGACGACGTCGACGCGCTCGACGTGCACATGATGATCAGCGCCTACGCGTGCTTCCACGTCGCCAACCGCCACACCTTCGACGCGATCTTCGGCCGCGACATGCTCGACCCCGCGCTGCAGCCTGCGCACCGCGCGCTCATCGGCGACATGATCGTCGCGACGATGACGTGCCGGGCGCGAACGGGCGGATAGTCTGCGGTCATGACCTCGACCGCCGCCGCCGATCCGGTGCGCCGCCGCGACCCCGAGCGCACGCGCCGCGACATCCTCGCGGTGGCGACGACGGAGTTCGCCGCGAACGGCTACGACGGCGCGCGGGTCGACGAGATCGCCGCGCAGACGCAGACCACCAAGCGCATGATCTACTACTACTTCGAGTCGAAGGAGCAGCTGTATCTGCGGGTGCTCGAGGGCGCCTACCAGGTGATCCGCGAGCTCGAGCAGACCCTCGACGTCGCCCACCTCGAGCCCGTCGCGGCGCTGCGCCGGCTCGCCGAGGCGACCTTCGACCACCACACGACGCATCGCGACTTCATCCGGCTCGTCTCGATCGAGAACATCCACCGAGCCGAGCACATGGCCACCTCGGCCGCCCTCACCGACCTGAACCAGACGGCGATCGCGACCCTCAGCGAGGTGCTGCGCCGAGGTGTGGCCGACGGCGTCTTCCGCGACGACGTCGATGCGCTCGACGTGCACGCCGCCATCAGCTCCTACGCCTTCTTCCACGTCGCCAACCGGCACACCTTCGGGGTGCTGTTCGGCCGCGACCTGCTCGACCCCTCCCGCCATGACCACAGCCGCCGCATCGCGGGTGATCTCGTGGTCGGGCTGATGGCGCAGCATCCGTAGTCCGTCGTCATCTTTCGACGCATTCGGATGCTGCGCGCCGCGTCGTTGCGCGGTGCAGGCGGCGATCGTGAAACGCGGCGACACATAGCGCCCGGAGGTCTCGTCAGGCCCCCTCGCGGGTTCCTATGGTGGGTGTCACCTCACCGACGACAGGGAACCGACATGACCAGCAGCATCGCCTCCGCCGCGCACCGCGCCGGCGTCGAGCGCGCGCGGGTCTCGGTGATGCCCTGTCGAATGTGCGGCTCGATGCCTCGCTGAGCTCTGCTCGCCCGCTCGACCCGCACCACTCCCGCCGCGCTGCTGCGCGCCCTTTCGCCATACCCAAGGAGCCCTCATGTCCGACATCCTCATCACCGCCGACGAGCTCGCCGAGCTGGTCGTGCGCTCGCCCGACACCCTGCGCATCCTCGATGTGCGCTGGCGGCTCGACCGTCCGGACGGGCGGCCCGAGTACCTCGCGGGGCACATCCCCGGCGCCGTCTACGTCGACCTCGACCACGAGCTGGCCGAGCACGGCGTGCCCGCCGACGGGCGGCACCCGCTGCCGTCGACGGGGCGCCTGCAGGCCGCCGCCCGCCGATGGGGGATCGACCCAGGTGACACCGTCGTGGTCTACGACGACCTCAAGTCGCTCTCGGCGGCGCGAGCCTGGTGGCTGCTGACCGACGCCGGCCTTCCCGACGTGCGCATCCTCGACGGGTCGCTGCGGGCCTGGACCTCGTCGGGGCGTCCGCTCGAAGAGGGCGCGGTGGTGGCCGAGCCCGGCTCGGTCGTGCTGCGCAGCGGATTCCTGCCGAGACTCACGATCGACCAGGCCGCGGCGCTGCCGACAGACGGCGTGCTCATCGACGTGCGCGCCGAAGAGCGCTATCGCGGCGACACCGAGCCGATCGACCCGCGGGCAGGGCACGTGCCGGGCGCCGTCAATCTGCCCACGACCGCCAACGTCGCCTCCGACGGCCGCTTTCTCGACGCCGCCGCGCTGCGCGCGCAGTTCTCCGGCGTCGGCGTCGATCAGGGCGCACCGGTCGGGGTCTACTGCGGCTCGGGCGTCACGGCATCCCACGCGTTCGTCGCGCTCACCCTCGCCGGCTTCACGCCGCAGCTGTACCCCGGCTCGTGGAGCCAGTGGTCGAACCACCCCGATCGCCCCGTGGCGATCGGCTCGCAGCCGGGCGCCCTCGCTCCGGCCGGAAAGGAATGATCCGCCATGACCGTCGAGTTCATCAGCGCCGTCAACACCCGACCGGGTGACGAGCTCAACCCGCAGCCCGGGGGACGCCCGCTCGACCCCGCCTACCTCCGCCGCTACGCGCGCACGCTCGAAGACGCCGGCTTCGACTACACGCTCGTGCCCTACGGCTCGAGCTCGGCCGACTCGTTCGTCGTGGCCACCGCCGTGGCCGCGGCCACCGAGCGCATCAAGCCGATCGTCGCGGTTCGGCCCAACACGGTGTTCCCGCTCGTGGCCGCGCAGCAGCTGGCGACCCTCGACCAGATCTCGGACGGCCGCGCCGTGGTGCACATCATCTCGGGCGGCAGCGACGCGGAGCAGGCGCGGCAGGGCGACTACCTGAGCAAAGACGAGCGCTACGACCGCTCCGAGGAGTGGATCCGCATCGTCCGCCGCGCGTGGACGGAGCGGGAGCCCTTCAGCCACGAGGGCACCTACTACCGGTTCGACGACTTCGGCCCCGGCTTCCCGCCGGCAGGCATCATCCCGATCTCGGTGGGCGGCTCGTCCGACGCGGCCTACCGCGTGGGCGGAGCGCTCGGCGACATCTTCGGCCTGTGGGGCGAGCCCCTCGCCGACACCCGCGAGCAGATCGCGCGGGTGAACGCCGAGGCGGCCGCCGCCGGTCGCGCCGACCGCCCCCGCATCTGGGTCACCTTCCGCCCCATCGTCGCCGAGACCGACGAGCTCGCGTGGGAGAAGGCGCACCGTCACATCGGCCGCGTCGCCGAGACCTACGCCAACGCGGGGCTCGTGCCGTTCCGTCACCACAGCAAGGCCGCGCCGCAGAACGTCGGCTCGCAGCGGCTGCTCGATGCCGCCGCCCGCGGCGAACTGCACGACCGGGCGCTGTGGACCAAGCCCGCAGAGGTCACGAACGCCGGCGGCGCCTCGACGGCGCTCGTGGGCAGCTACGAGACGGTCGCCGCCGCGATCCTCGACTACGTCGACCTCGGCGCCGACCTCGTCTCGATCCGCGGCTACGACAACCTCAACGACGCGATCGACTACGGCCGCTACGTGCTGCCGCTCGTGCGGCAGGAGCTCGCCCACCGCGAGGCCACGGGTGCCCGCGGGCAGGTCGTGCCGCAGCCGCCGATCGTCGAGGGCGCCCGCACGCTCGAGAGCGCACGCGGATGAGTGCGACGGAGGCCGTGGGCATCCAGGCGGCGCGGACGGATGCCGAGACCCTCGGCGCCCTGACGCACCGGCTCGCGCTGCACGCGCCCGCGCACGACCGCGACGGCTCCTTCCCGTGGGAGGGCCTGCGCGCCGTGCACGAGGCGGGGCTGCTCACGGCCTCCGTCGGCCGTCGCTACGGCGGCGTGGGGCTGGAGGCACGCGACACCGTCGAGGTCTTCCTCGCTCTCGGCGAGGGCGACCCCTCGGTCGCGCTGATCTCGGCGATGACGGTGTTCCAGCACGCGGCGCAGGATGCCGCCGGCACGTGGCCGGAAGAGCTCTACGCCCACGTGCTCGCCGAGTCGCAGGTCAGGCCCGTGCTGATCAACGCCGTGCGCGCAGAGCCCGAGCTCGGAGCCCCCGCCCGCGGCGGGCTGCCCGCGACGGTCGCCCGGCGCACGTCCGACGGCTGGTCGGTGTCGGGGCACAAGGGCTTCGCCACCGGCTCGGAGGGCCTGGACTACCACCTCGTCTGGGTCGTCACCGACGAGCCGGAGCCCCGGGTGGGGCACGTGATCGTGCCGGGGGATGCCCCCGGCATCCGCATCGAACGCACGTGGGACCACCTCGGCATGCGCGCGAGCTCGACCCACGATGTCATCTACACCGATGTCGCCGTGCCGTTCGAGAACTTCTCCGGCGCACCGGTGGGCACCGTGCCGAACAACGGCGCCCCGCACGGCGTGTTCGCCCTTGCCGTTCCGGCCCTCTACGTCGGCGTCGCGCGAGCCGCGCTCGAGGCCTTCGCGACGTTCGCGCAGGAGCGCGTGCCGACCTCGCTCGGGCGGCCGATCGCGACGCTCGAGCGCATCCAGTCGGTCGCCGGCGAAGCGCGCGCGCAGATCGTGCAGGCCGAGCTCGTGCTGGCGGCGCTCGCCGCCGACGTCGACGCCGGCACCGCCGACCCCGCGCGGCTGGGGCTCGCGAAGCTCCTCACCTCGCGCGCCGCGATCGGCGCCGTCGAGGCGATCACCGCCGCCATCGGCAACCCGGCGCTGACCCGCAGCCTGCCCTTCGAACGGCACCTGCGCGACGTGCTGTGCGCACGGCCCCATCCTCCGCAGGACGACGCGGCGCTGGTCGCCGCGGGCCGCTCCCTCCTTCAGCTCTGACAGACGACTGCGTTTCGTCTCGTCGCTTCGCTCCTCGCTCAACGACCGGGGATATCCACCACCAAGAGAGGCACCACCATCATGAGCACCACCCATCGCTACCGAACCGCGGCGCTCGCCGTGCTGGCGGCAGCATCCGTCGCCGTCGTCACGGGGTGCGCGAGCACCGCGAGCGCACCGGCGGCCGATTCCACCGAGGGCACCCCGGTCGCGGGCGGCGAGCTGACTGTCGAGTTCTGGCCCGACAACGCCGCGTTCGCCTGCGTCGACCCGTTCCAGACCTACTGGATCGAGCACCGCCAGGTGATCCGCAACTTCGCCGATTCGCTCACCGACCAGGACCCCGACACCGGCGAGATCGTGCCGTGGCTCGCGACCGACTGGACGGTCAGCGACGACGGCCTCACCTACACCTTCGACCTCCGCGACGACGTCACCTTCAGCGACGGCACGGCGTTCACCGCCGACTCGGTCGTGCTCGCCCTCGACAGTGCGGCGCAGACGATCAAGGATGTGCCAGGCGCCTACGGCGGCGTCTACATCGCCGGCTACGAGTCGTCGACCGCCGTCGACGCCGACACCGTCGAGGTGCACTTCGCCACGCCCAACGCCGCCTTCCTGCAGGGCACGTCGACGACCAACCTCGCGATCCTCGCGGCCTCGTCGTACGAAGCGACGCCCGAAGAGCGGTGCCTCGGCGACGTCGTGGGCTCTGGATCGTTCGTGCTCGACTCGTACACGCCCGGTGAGGGCATCGAGCTGAGCAAGCGCGACGGCTACAACTGGGCGAGCGACCTCAACGCCCACCAGGGCGAGGCCTACCTCGACGCCATCCACATCCACTACGTCGCAGAAGACAGCGTGCGCACCGGCAATCTCGCCAGCGGCGCGAGCGACATCGCGTGGCCGCGCAACCCCTTCACCCCGGAGGATGCGGCGCTGCTGACCTCGGCGGGAGCCACGATCGAGTCGCGCTCGCTCCCCGGCCCGTCGTACGCGTTCTACCCGAACGTGTCGGGCGACAAGCCGCTGTCGGATCCGCTCGTGCGCGACGCGCTGCAGAAGGCGATCGACCGAGAGACCTACGCCGCGACGATCTACGGAGACGACTACCCGGTCGTCGAGGGGGCGTTCAACTCGACCACGCCGTTCTTCGTGAGCGAGGCCGACCAGCTCGCCTACGATCCCGAGGGCGCCGCGCAGCTGCTCGACGAGGCCGGCTGGACGCTCGAAGAGGGCGCCGACTACCGCACGAAGGACGGCGAGACCCTCACCCTCGTCGAGCCGATCACGGCCGAGACGCCCGGCGACGTGCTGCTGCAGGACCAGCTCAAGCAGGTGGGCATCAAGCTCGACCTGTCGGTCTACCAGGCCGCGGAGCGGGCGAGCATCATCACGAACGGCGACTACGACCTGCTGGCGACCTACTACACGCGGGCAGACCCCGGCGTGCTGCAGTGGATCCTCGATGACCGGTACGCAGGCTCGAAGGAGTTCGCCGCGAACGCGCAGAGCCCCGAGACCGCTCAGCAGGTCAAGGACCTCTTCGACGCGGGCCTGGAGACCACCAACACCGACGAGCGCGCGGCGGTCTACGCCGAGCTGCAGGAGCTGCTGATCTCCGACGGCGTCTCGTTCCCGGTGTTCGAGCGCGTGCAGCAGGCGGCCACCGCAGGCGACGTGCACGGGTTCCGGTTCACGAGCGAGTCGTTCCTGTCGTACTACGACATCTGGAAGGACGCCGCGTAATCATGCTCAGGTACGTTCTCGGACGGGTCGGTCAGGCAGCCCTCGTGCTGTGGGCCGCCTACACCGTGACCTTCGTCATCCTCTACCTGCTTCCGAGCGATCCGGTGGCGCTGCAGCTGTCGGCGAACAACATCGAGATCGATTCGCTCACCGAGGCGCAGCGCGAGCAGGCGGCGGCGCGGCTGGGGCTCGACCGGCCCGTCTGGGAACAGTACCTGGGTCTTCTCACGGCGGCCCTGCGCGGCGACTTCGGCACCTCGTACGCCAAGGGGCTGCCGGTGACCGACCTCATCGCGCAGCGACTGCCCGGCACCGTGACCCTCAGCATCCTGGCCGTCACGATCGCCCTCATCGCCGGCACGGCGCTCGCCGTGATCGCCACGCGACTGCCGCACGGGCCGCTTGCGACCTTCCTGCGGCGGCTCCCGGCAGCGGGGGTGAGCGTGCCGAACTTCTGGATCGGGCTGCTGCTGATCCAGATCTTCGCCTTCACCCTCGGCTGGTTCCCCGCGATGGGCGACGACGGGCCGCAGAGCTACGTGCTGCCGGCCGTGACGATGGCGATCCCGACGGCGGGGGTGCTCGCGCAGGTGCTCATCCGCAGCTTCGACGACACCCTCGGCGAGGCCTACATCGCCACGGCGCGCGCCAAGGGGCTCAGCCGCGGGGCGGTGCAGCTGCGCCACGCGTTCCGCAACGCGGCCCTCCCGACCCTGACGATCCTGGGCCTTCTCGTCGGGGCGACCGTGACCGGATCGATCGTCGTCGAGACCGTCTTCTCGCGCAACGGCCTCGGCCGGCTCGCGCAGGAGTCGGTGCTCGCGCAGGACATCCCCGTCGTACAGGCGATCGTCGTGATCGCCGCCGCCGCATTCGTGGTCGTCAACCTCGTCGTCGACCTGCTCTACCCGCTGCTGGACCCCCGCATCGCCCGCACGCCGAAAGTGAGTCGCGCATGACCGAGCTGCTCGAGAAGCCCGTCGCCCTGTTCCCTGCGAGGGAGCGGGCGGATGCCGTCGCCACGGCGTCCCCGCCGGAGCGCAGGGCGCCGCATCCGCTGCTGGCCCTGCTGCGCCGCCCCGGCGTCGTGATCGCGCTCGCCCTGGTCGTCTTCGCGGTGCTGACGGCCGTGTGGCCGGCGCTGTTCGCGACGCACGACCCGACCGCCACGGCCCCGGCCGAGCGCCTGCAGGCGCCGGGCCTCGCGCACTGGTTCGGCACCGACGAGCTCGGCCGCGACCTGTATTCGCGCGTCGTGCACGGCTCGACCCTCACGCTCGCAGCGACCGCACTCGCGATCGGCCTGGCGCTCGTCGTCGGCCTGTCGCTCGGCATCCTCTCCGGCTTCGTCGGCGGAGGGACGGATGCCGTCATCATGCGCATCGTCGACGTCTTCCTCGCGATCCCGGGGCTGCTGCTTGCCCTCGCGATCGTGACGGCGCTCGGGTTCGGCACCCTGCCGGTGGCGATCGCGGTGGGCATCGGCATCGTGCCGGGCTTCGCCCGCACGACCCGCTCCGAGGTGCTGCGGGTCAAGACCCTGCCCTACATCGAGGCCGCCCGCGCGGGCGGCGCCTCGTGGCTGCGGGTGCTGCTGACCCACGTGCTGCCGAACTCGTGGGGGCCGGTCGTGGTGCTCGCGGTGCTCGACTTCGGTGCGGCGATCCTCGCCGTGGCGGCGTTGAGCTTCCTCGGGTTCGGGGCGGCGCCGCCGGCCGCGGAGTGGGGGACGCTCATCTCGAACGGGCGAAACTACCTGATCACGGCGCCGTGGGTGTCGCTGCTGCCGGGCCTGTTCGTCGCGGCCGTCGTGCTGAGCCTCAACCACCTCGCCAAGACCCTCGAGGAGACCCAGCGATGAGCGATCCGGTCATCCAGATCACGGGCCTCGCGGTCGACTACCGGCTCTCCGACGGGCGCGCGCCGCGGCGGGCCCTCGCCGGCATCGACCTCACCGTCGCCCGCGGCGAACGCGTCGCGATCGTGGGGGAGTCGGGCTCGGGCAAGAGCACGGCCGCGCTGGCCCTCCTCGGCCTCCTGCCCCACAACGCGAGCATCGCCGCAGGCTCGGCCAGAGTCGCGGGGGTCGAACTCGCCGGCGCCTCCGAGCGCGTGGCGCGCCGGGTCCGCGGCCGCGTGGTCGGGCTCGTGCCGCAGGATCCCACCGTCTCGCTCAACCCCACCCAGCGCATCGGCCACCAGGTAGCCGAAGCCGTGCGGCTGCGCGGGGTCGCGAAGCCGCTCGTCGATGCCGAGGTGCTGACCGCGCTCGAGCAGGCCGGCATCGACGATCCGGTCGTGCGGGCGCGGCAGTACCCGCACGAGCTGTCGGGTGGGCTTCGCCAGCGTGTGCTCATCGCGATCGCCCTCGCCGGCGACCCCGACGTGATCGTGGCCGACGAGCCCACGAGTGCCCTCGACGTCACGGTGCAGCGCCGCATCCTCGACCACCTCGACCGGCTCGTGCGCGAGCGCGGCATCGGCCTGGTGATCATCACGCACGACCTGGGCGTGGCCGCCGACCGCGCCGACCGCATCGTCGTGCTGCGCCGCGGCGAGGTCGTCGAGACCGGCGACGCGCTCCCGGTGCTCGCCGCCCCCGCCCACGAGTACACGCGCCGGCTCGTGCAGGCCGCTCCTGGGCTCACCGCGCCGGTGCCGCCCCCGTCCGCCCCCGCCGATGCTCCCGTGCTCGTGCGGTGGGACGGGGTCGTCAAGGAGTTCGCGCTGCCGCGGGCGGAGGGGGCGGCATCCGTCGAGCGCGCCGTCGACGGCGTCGACCTCGAGGCGCGTGCGGGCAGGACCCTCGCCATCGTCGGGGAATCGGGGTCTGGGAAGACGACCATGCTGCGTCTCGCCCTGGGCGTCGAGCGGCCGACGGCCGGCGCCGTGCGGTTCGACGGCGTCGAGGTCGGCGCGCTCGGCTGGCGCGAGGCGCGGGCGCTGCGGCGGCGGTTCCAGCTCGTGCAGCAGAATCCGTATGCCGCGCTCGACCCTCGATTCTCGGTGGGCCGATCGATCGCCGAGCCGCTCGTCGCGTTCGGCGTGGGCGATCGGGCGTCGCGGCGGGGGCGCGTGCGCGAACTGCTCGACCTCGTCGGTCTGCCGACGGATGCCGCCGGCCGCCGCCCCGCCGAGCTGTCGGGCGGTCAGCGCCAGCGCGTCGCGATCGCACGGGCGCTCGCCGTCGAGCCCGAGCTCGTGTACCTGGATGAGCCGGTGTCGGCCCTCGACGTCTCGGTGCAGGACCAGGTGCTGCGGCTGCTCGCCGACCTGCAGGCGCGCCTCGGAGTCGGCTACGTCTTCGTCTCGCACGACCTCGGCGTCGTCGAGGCCGTCGCGCACGAGGTCGCCGTCGTGCGGCAGGGCCGGGTCGTCGAGCAGGGCGCGGCGGAGAAGGTGCTGCGGTCGCCGCAGCACGACTACACACGGGCGCTGCTGGCGGCGGTGCCGGGGCAGAGGCTGAAGGAGGCCGTGGCGTGAGCAGGTATATCGTGGTGGGGGCGGGGGCCCTCGGCGGGCTGCTGGCCGCGCAGTGGACGCTGGCGGGGGTGCCGACGACGCTCGTGGCCCGAGGCGCTGCGCGGGAGGTGATCGCGCGCGATGGCCTGCGCATCCGCCGTCCGCACGGCGACGACGTCGTGCGGGTCGACGTGGTGGGCTCGATCGCCGACGCGCGCCCGACGGCCGCCGACACCGTCGTGCTGGCGGTCAAGGCGCAAGACGCCGAGGGGGCGATCGCGGCGATCGCGTGGGTGGAACTGGCAGACGGCACCGGCGTCGTGGCCGACCTGCCGGTGCTGACGCTGCAGAACGGCATCTCGGTCGAAGACATCGCGCTGCGCCGCTTCGAGACCGTCATCGGGGTGTCGGTGGGGATCCCCGCCAGCCACCTCGAGCCCGGCGTCGTCGTGTCGCCCGCCTACCCGATCGTCGGGGCGGCGTGGCTCGGCGGCTACCCGCAGTCGCTCCCCGGCGAAGAGGAGCGGCATCGCGTCGCCCTCGCCCGGGCGGGCTTCGCGACCTCGGTCGAGCCCGACATCGCCGCCGCGAAGCGCCGCAAGCTCATCGCGAACCTGCGCAATGTCGTCGACGTGTTCGAGGCGACCGTCGACGAGGCGGAGCACGCCGAGGCGGCCCTCGCGGCCGAGGCGCGGGCGGTGTTCGCCGCGGCGCGGCTCGCGGTGGCGCCACCGCCGTTCGACGGCGTGCGGCTGCAGATCGGCGAGGTGCCAGCGCATGACTCCGGGCATCTGTCGACGTGGCAGAGCTTCGCCCGCGGCACCTCGAGCGAGGTCGACTTCCTCAGCGGCGAGATCGTGCTCATCGCCCGGATCATCGGCGTCGAAGCGCCGCTGAACACCGCCGTCGTGCGTGCGCTCGGCGCGCTGTCGGCCCGCGGCGGACGCCCGGGAGAGGTGCCGTTGCCGGTCGAGTTCGGCTATGACCTGTTCACCCGAGACCGCAGGGTGGTCGGGGCGTGACGGCGCTGCATCCGCTCGTCGAGGTCGCGCCCGATCGCCGGCATGCCGTCGCCGTCGACCGCTCGGGGTGGCCCGCGGTGTGGCCGGACGGCGTGGCGACGCCGCGGACGGTCGACGAGGTGCGCGAGGTCGTGGCGTGGGCCGCGGCCACCGGCACGGCCGTCGTGGCGCGCGGCGCGGGATCGGGCCTCGCGGCCGCCGCGGTCGGGGTGCCGGGGGCGATCGTGCTCGACCTCTCGGCGCTGCAGCGGTTCGAGATCGACGCCGACGAGCAGCTGGCGCGGGTCGAGCCCGGCGTGATCACGGCGGTGCTGGATGACGCCGCCGCGTCTCACGGGCTGATGTACGCGCCCGATCCGGGGAGCGTCGGCATCTCGACCGTCGGCGGCAACATCGCCACGAACGCGGGCGGGCTGCGCGGCGCCAAGTACGGCGTGACCCGCGATCACGTGCTCGCCTTCGACGTCGTGCTGGCCGACGGCACCCTCGTGCACGTCGGCCGCGACACCATCAAGGGTGTCACGGGCTATGACCTCGTCGGGTTGTTCACGGGGTCCGAGGGCACCCTCGGCATCGTCGTGGGGGCGACGCTGCGGCTGCTGCCTCGTCCCGTGCGGGTGGCGACCGCCGCGGCCTACTTCGCCGACATCGAGACGGCCGCCCGCGCCGTCACCGCCATCACGCGCTCGGGCGCTCGGCCCGCCGTGCTCGAACTGCTCGACGGTCCGACGCTCGGCGCCGTGGACGCCCTCGAGGGCACGGCGCTGCGCGCCCGCGGCGAGGCGCTGCTGATCGCCCAGACCGACGGCTTCGGGGCGTTCGAGGAGCTGTCGGTGGTGGCAGACGCGGTCGCGCCCCTGGCGACCCTGGTCGAGACAGAGACGGATGCTGCCGCGTCCGCCCGCCTGCTGCTCGCGCGACGCCAGGCGCTGCCCGCCCTCGAGGCTCTGGGGCGGCCGCTGATCGAAGACATCGCCGTGCCGCGGGGCCGCATGGCCGACGCCGTGCGGGAGATCGGGCGGATCGCCGACGAGGAGGGCGTGCGGATCTTCGTGTTCGGCCACGCCGGCGACGGCAACCTGCACCCGATCATCGTTACCGAGCGCGGCGAGGGTGTGCCGGCTGCCGCCCAGCGGGCCGCCGATCGCATCTTCGCGCTCGCGCTCGAGCTCGGCGGCACCATCACCGCCGAGCACGGCGTGGGGCGCCTCAAGCGCGAGTGGGCCGCGCGCGAGCTCGGCCCCGACGTGCACGCGCTGCAGCAGCGCCTGCGCGCGGTGTTCGACCCGCAGGGAATTCTCAACCCCGGGTCGTCGCTGTAGGGCTTGCTCAGTGGGTGTGCGCCGGGGCCGCATCCTGGGCGAGCTTGAAGGCGAGGCGGCCGTGCGCGAAGCCGCCGCCGGCGCGGATCGCGGTGGCCACCCACGCGGCCTCGGCGAGCTCTGCCTCGCTCGCTCCGGCGCGCACGGCCTTCTGCGCGTGCGCGTCGATGCAGTAGGTGCACTGCGTCGTCACGCCCACCGCGAGGGCGATGAGCTCGCGGTACTTCAGCGGGATCTCGCGGCCCTCGGGCGCGAACACGGCGCTGTCGAAATCGACCCAGGCCTTGAGGATGTCGGGGGTCTCGGCCTTGTACACACGGTTGTAGGCGCGGTCGCCCTCGCGGTCGAAGAAGTCGCTCATGCCCGCCACGCTACGGCCGCGCACAGCTTCCACGACCCGCACGTTACGCGGCATGACGGCCGCATGACGTCGCGTGTCCGCGGCCGCGAGACAGCAGCATCCGCTCGACGTAGCGTCGGGGCATGACGACGACTCCGGCACTGCTCGAGACCAACTCCGGCGACACCGCGCGCTCCGCCCGGCGCCCCCTGCGGGTCGTCGGCGTCTCGGGTTCGCTGCACGCTCCGAGCAAGACCACGACGCTCGTGCGGGCGGTCCTCGACGAGGTCGCCGGGCGCTCCGCCGTCGAGACCCGGCTCGTCGAGATCGCCGAGATCGGCCCTGCCCTTGCCGGTGCGCTTACGCGGTCCGCGCTGCCCGCCGAGGTCGAAGACGCTCTGCGCGCCATCGAGACCGCCGACCTGCTCGTGGTCGCGAGCCCCGTCTACCGCGCGTCGTACACGGGGCTGTTCAAGCACCTCTTCGACTTCGTCGAGCAGTACGCGCTCGTCGGCCAGCCGGTGCTGCTGGCCGCGACCGGCGGCGGCGACCGGCACGCCCTCATCATCGACCACCAGCTGCGGCCGCTGTTCGGGTTCTTCCAGGCGCTCACGCTGCCGCTCGGCGTCTATGCGAGCGCCGGCGACTTCGAGGGTGCCGCCCTGCGCGAAGGCCCGGTGCGCGAGAGGGTCGCCCAGGCGGTCGCCCGCGCACTGCCGCTCATCGAGCAGTCGGCGCAGCAGCGCACCTCGGAGTACGTCTCGAACTGGTGAGCGCGTCTCGCGAGGCAGTGCGCGGTGCGACGATAGACGGATGCCGCACACCCACGTTCTCACCGGTGCCGGATCCGGCATCGGCGCCGTCGTCGCCCGCCGCCTCGCCGATCGAGATGACCGGCTGATCATCGTCGCCCGCGACGCAGAGCGCGCCGCCGAGCTGACCGAAGCGCTGCCCGGATCGATCGCCATCGTCGCCGACCTCGCTCGCCCGGAGACCATCGCCGAAGCCGTCGCGGCGGCCGAGCTGCCCGACAGCATCGACAGCGTCATCCACGCCGCCGGCATCGTCGACCTCGGCCACGTCGCCGACCTGCCTCTCGAGGCCTGGACCAGCCAGCTGGCCGTCAACCTCGTCGCGCCCGCCGAGCTCACGCGGCTGCTGCTGCCGGCGATCCGCGCCGCCCGCGGGCAGGTGCTGTTCGTCAACTCCGGTGCGGGGCTGAACGCCCATCCCGACTGGGCCGCCTACGGGGCCAGCAAGCACGGGCTCAAGGCCCTCGCCGATGCCCTGCGCGGCGAAGAGGCGCCGCACGGCGTGCGCGTGACGACCGTGTATCCGGGCCGCACCGCGACCCCGATGCAGCAGCGCGTGCACGAGCAGGAGGGGCGGGAGTACGAGCCAGGCGCCTTCATCGATCCCGAGTCGGTGGCCACCGGCATCCTCACCGCCCTCGATCTGCCCCGCGACGCCGTGATCAGCGATCTGACGGTGCGCCCCGGCCCGCGCTGAGCCTGCGTCGACCGCCCCTCCTCGCCCGAAGCGAGGAGATTGCGCGAGCCGAGGACCGAAACGCGCAGATCGGCCCTCGCGCCGCGAGATCTCCTCGCCTCACGCGAGGGCGCGACCTCCTCGCGCGAAGCGAGGGGCGGATGCTGCTCCCTCAGGCCCCGTGCAGCGCGGCGTAGCGGCCGCCGCGGGCCAGCAGGTCGTCGTGCCCGCCGACCTCGACGGCCCGCCCATGCTCGATCACGACGATGACGTCGGCGCCGCGCACGGTCGAGAGGCGGTGGGCGACGACGAGGGTCGTGCGACCGCGGCGCGCACGGTCGAGGGCTTCGGTCACGCGGGCCTCGGAGTGCGGATCGAGCGCGCTCGTGGCCTCGTCGAGCACGAGGATGCGCGGGCCGCGCACGAGCGCCCGGGCGATCGCGAGCCGCTGCCGCTGCCCGCCCGACAGGCCCGCGCCGCGCTCGCCGATCATGGTGTCGAGCCCGTCGTCCGAGCCCTCGATGATGTCGAGCGCGTTGGCCTCTCGCATCGCGGAGAGGATGTCGTCGTCGTCGATGTCGGTGGCGCCGTAGGCGACGTTGTCGCGCACGGTGCCGGCCATGAGCACCGTCTCCTGCGGCACGATCGAGACATGCCGGCGCAGTGACCGCAAGTTCAGCCCTGCCAGGTCGCGGCCGTCGATGAGCACGGCGCCCGCACTCGGCCGCACGAAGCCGAGCACGGCGTTGAGCACCGTCGATTTGCCCGAGCCCGACGGCCCGACGAAGGCGACCGTCTGCCCCGGCTCGATGCGCAGACTCAGTCCGTCGAGGGCGGGGGCGTCGCCGTCGTCGTAGCGCACGACCACGTCGCGCAGCTCGATCTCTCCTCGGACCGAGTCGACGGCGGCCTTGCCGGTGTTGTCTTCGACGTCGAGCTCTTCTGCGACGTCGGCGATCGAGCGCATCGCGTCCATGCCGCGGGCGAGAATCGGGGCGACGTTCATGAGCATGACGATCGAGTTGGTGAGGAGGCCGAAGTACGTGCTCAGCAGCACGACCTGGCCGGGGGTGATCGGCAGCACCCCGGTGACCGACAGGGTCGCAGCTCCCACGAGGCACAGCAGCCCCAGCACCTGGTACGAGATCCACGAGATCGCCCCGAAGCGGCCGTTGAGGATGTCGAGGTCGCGGCCGGCCTTGCGCACCGAATCGGCGCGCTCGGCGACGCGCTCGGTGGCGACGTCTTCGAGGCCGTGGCCTCGGGTGATCGGCAGCAGCGCCGCCATCTCGCCGACCTGGGCGGCGAGGCGCTCCACCTCGTGGCGGAACACCTCGTTGCGGTGCGCCGCGCGGCGGCGGATGTAGACGATGAGGGAGGCCGCGATCGGGATCGCGAGGGCGAACACCGCGACGAACCACGGCACGGCGAAGGCGGTCACCACGATCGCGCCGACGAGGGTCGCGACCGCCGAGACGATCGTCGGGAACAGCTGGGCGATCATCAGCTCGAGGTTCTCGACGTCTCGCACGATCTTGGTCTGCACGATCGAGGCGCTCACGCGGTTGTGGTAGCCCAGCGACAGGCGCTGCAGGCGGGCCGCGAGCCCCGCGCGCACGGTGTAGGCGAGCGTGCGGGTCGCAGTGCTCGTGAGGCGCACCACGATCATCGAGAACGGGTAGTTCAGCAGCAGCACGAGAAGGGCCACGCCGCCCCACACGGCGATGCGCCACAGCGGGCCGCCGGCCACGACGATGTCGATGATGGCGGCGGTCACCGGCGGCAGGATCCAGATCGGCGAGTCTTTGACCACGAACGCCGCGACGGCGGCGACGAGGCTCCACCGATGCGGCTGCATGAGGCGCAGCAGCGACCGCAGCGGCCGATCGTGGCGCACGCTCCGGGCGAGCAGGGCTTCGGTGTCGGGGAGCGGGATGGTCCCCGTGCGCGGCGCGGTCACGCCCACCAGACTAGGGGCGCCGCGACGCCGCATCCTCGCCTCACGCGAGGAGGTCTCGCGAAGCGAGGACCGGAATGCGGAATTCGCTCCTCGCCCGGCGAGATCTCCTCGCTTCGGGCGAGGAGGGCGCGCTCAGCGCGCGAGCGAGCGCAGCCAGTCGGCGAAGCGGTCGTCGGGCAGGGGCGGCGGGACGGATGCCGTGTCCGGCGTCGCGGCGAGCCCCTTGATCAGCAGCTCGAGGTGGCGCTCCGCGAGCGCCCGCCCGCCGTCGGGCATCGCCGCGACGGTGCTGATGGCGTGGGTGAGCACGGGGATGTCGGTCGCGGCGAAGTCCGAGCGCACGGCGCCCTCCGCCTGCGCGCGGGCGACGATGGCGGTCAGCTGCGGCTCGACCTCGCGGCGCAGGCGCGCGGCCTCTGCCTCGATGTCGGCGAACATGAGCTCCTGCACGGCGCGGCTGCGGGTCTGGATGTCGACGAACGTGCGGAGCACCGACTCCAGCGCCTCGCGCCCCGTCGGTGCGGCCGCGCACCGCTCGATCATGCCGGTCACCTCCGACATCCGCTCGGTGAAGAGGGCCTCGATGAGCTCGCCCTTCGACCCGATCCGGCGGTAGACGGTGCCGACTCCGACGCCCGCCTCCGCGGCGATCTCCTCGATGGATGCCGCCAGCCCCGCCCGCGCGAAGACCCGCTCGGCGGCGGCCAGCACCTCGGCGCGGTTGCGCTGGGCGTCGCGCCGAAGGGGCCGGGCGGGGGTGC
The DNA here is from genome assembly GCF_025515205.1 of Microbacterium fluvii. Lineage (GTDB taxonomy): Bacteria > Actinomycetota > Actinomycetes > Actinomycetales > Microbacteriaceae > Microbacterium > Microbacterium fluvii. The sequence goes on from NZ_JAOPFX010000002.1 coordinate 492,372, forward strand.
TCACGCCACGAGTCTAGGAGTCGGCATCCGAAAACGGAGCAAGAAGTTCCGTTTCGTGTACGCTGACGCCATCCCCCCGGATACCCACACCGCAAGGAGGCGGCATGGCATCGCTGAAGCAGCGTGTCACGAAGGCGCTCGACGCGCGCACGCACAAGGGCGTCACCGCAGGCCGACACGACATCGTGATCGAGAAGGACCTGCGCGTGCCGATGGACGACGGGGTCGTGCTGCTGGCCGACCTCATCCGCCCGGTCGGCGCCGACCCGTCGCTGCCGACCATCGTGATCCGCGGCCCCTACGGTCGCCGCGGCCTCCTTGCGGGCTCCGCGCGCATGCTCGCCTACGAGGGATATACGGTGCTCTTCCAGAGCTGCCGCGGCACGTGGGGCTCGGAGGGGGTGTTCACCCCGCAGATCGACGAGCAGCGCGACGGCATCGCGACGCTGCGCTGGGTCAGGCAGCAGCCCTGGTTCACCGGCCGGCTCGTCACCTACGGGCAGAGCTACATGGGCTTCACGCAGTGGGCGGTCGCCGGCACCCTCCAGCGCAACGAGCCCGAGACGGCGCCCGACGGCCACGTGCTGCTCATCACGATGCCCGACTTCGGCGCCATCACGTGGGACAACGGGGCGTTCGCGCTGCGCAACGCCCTGGGCTGGAGCCGCATGATGGTGCGGATGCGCAAGGGCGGCCTCGCGCTGCTGGCACAGGCCCTGCCCGACCCCAAGCTCGAGAAGGCCTTCGACGTGCTGCCGCTCAGCCGCGGCGACATCGCCGTCACCGGCGAAGAGGTGCACTGGTACCAGGACTGGGTGCGCCACGAGCGGCTCACCGACCACTACTGGACCCAGCAGTCGCACACCGCCTCGGTGCCCGACGTGACCGCCCCCGTACTCATGGTGTCGGGGTGGTACGACATCTTCCTGCCGTGGCAGCTGCGCACTTACCGTCAGCTCGTCGAGGCGGGCAATGCGCCCCGGCTCACTGTCGGCCCGTGGGGGCACGTGTCGCCCGGCATGGGCGAGCCCACCCACACCGACACCCTCGCGTTCCTCCGCGAGGCGATCGGCGGCGCCGCATCGACGCGGCCCGCTGCGGTGCGGGCGTTCCAGACCGGGGCCGAGCAGTGGCACGACCTGGAGGTGTGGCCGCCGGCGGGTTCGGCGGCACAGCCCTGGTACCTCACGGCAGACGGTGGACTGGAGACGGATGCCGCCGGCGCGGGCGTCACGACATACACGTACGACCCGCAGCATCCGACGCCGGCCCTCGGCGGTCCGAGCCTGCTGCCCAAGACGGCACCGGTCGACAACGCGGCGCACGAGCAGCGCGACGACGTCGCGGCGTTCCGCTCTGCCGAGCTTGCGGTGCCCGTCGAGGTCGCCGGGGAGCCGGTGGCCCGCATCCGGGTGCGCTCGAGCGCCCCCAGCTTCGACGTGTTCGTCCGGCTGACCGACGTGCACCCCGACGGCCGTGTCATGACGGTGTGCGACGGCATCCGCCGCGTCGGGTCGATCGCCACGACCGACACCGATCCCGAACCCGATGAGGAGGGATTCCGCGAGGTCGCCGTGACGCTCTGGCCGACCTTCCACCGCTTCGCGCCAGGGCACCGCATCGGCGTGCAGGTCTCCAGCGGCGCGCACCCTCGCTACGCCCGCAACCCCGGCACCGGCGAGCCCGCGTTCTACGCCGCCGGCACGGTGGTCGCGCGGCAGGAGGTGTCGCACGACGGCGGGCTGGCGGCGTCGCGCATCGACCTGCCAGTGTGGACGCCGTGACCCAGCCCCCCGTGCCGGCCCTCGAGCCCGCCTTCGAGGTCGTCGTCGAGCTCGGTCCGCTCGAAGACCACGGCATGACGCGGGCCGGGCATCGCCGGGTCGTGCCGATCATCGGCGGGGCGATCACCGGCGGCATCGAGGCCGAGATCGTGCCGGGCGGCGCCGACTGGCAGCTCGTGCGGGCCGACGGCTGCATCGAGGTCGACGGACGCTACACGGCGCGGGCCGCAGACGGGTCGCTGCTCTACCTGCACGCGGTCGGCGTGCGCAGCGGAGATCCGGCCGTGCTTGAGGCGCTGCTGCGCGGCGACGACGTCGACCCCTCGCAGTACTACTTCCGCGCGACCGTGACGATCGAGTCCGCCGCGCACCCCGAGCTCGAGCGCTCGCTCTATGTCGCCTCGTATGTCCGAGAGGCGACCCGCGTGCGCTACGTCGCCTATCGCGTGACCTGAGCGGTTGCGGCTCCGGGCGCCCGCCGTGTGGGATGGGGCCATGACGGTTCACGTGGTCGGCAGCATCAACCTCGACACGATCGTGCGCGTCGCCGTGTTCCCCGCGCCGGGTGAGACCGTGCTCGGCTCGGCGGCGCGTCGCGTGATCGGCGGCAAGGGCGCCAACCAGGCGCTCGCCGCCACCGCGGCGGGCGCGCGCACGACCTTCACCGGTGCGGTCGGCGACGACGAGGCCGGCCGCGACGCCCTCGCGCAGCTGCGCGGCGCCGGCATCGACATCGGCGGGGTGCGGACGACGGATGCGGCGACCGGCATCGCGCTGATCGCCGTCGATCCGTCGGGCGAGAACACGATCATCGTCGCGTCGGGCGCGAACGCTCTGGTCGACCCGAGCTGGTGCGACAGGCTCGCCCTCGAGGCGGGCGATGTCGTGCTCGTGCAGGGCGAGGTTCCGGTGGCGGCGATCGATGCGGCCGCCGCTGCCGCCGCCCTCGGCGGCGCGCGATTCGTGCTCAACCTCGCGCCGCCCGTCGAGGTCTCTGCCACGACGCTGGCGGTGTGCGATCCGCTCGTGGTCAACGAGCACGAGGCGTCTGCTCTGGGCATCGCGGTCGACTCGGCGGGCGGCCGCGTGCGATCGCTCGTGATCACGCTCGGCGCCGCCGGCTCGGCCTACGCCGATGCCCAGGGGAAGGGCACGCTGCCAGCCGCCCCGGCCGAGGTCGTCGACACGATCGGAGCTGGCGACGCGTTCACCGGTGCGCTCGCCGCGGCTCTCGCGGGCGGTGCGGGGCTGCCGGCCGCGGTCGAGGCCGGCGCCGCCTACGCCGCCGAGATCATCGGCGCGGTCGGGGCCAACGCCCTGGCGGGGAGCGCCCTGATCAGCGGGAGCGCGTCATGACCACCCCCGTGATCCTCGACTGCGATCCGGGGCACGACGACGTCTTCGCGATCTGGCTGGCCGCCGCCCACCCGGCGATCGATCTGCGGGCGATCACGACGGTCGCCGGCAACGGCAGCCTCGCGCACACGACGCTCAATGCGCGCATCGCCTGCACCGTCGCCGGCATCCACGACGTTCCGATCGCCGCGGGCGCCGACCGCCCTCTTGAGGGCGAACTGCACGTCGCCGCCGACATCCACGGGGCGAACGCGCTCGGCGGGCCTGCGCTGCCCGAGCCCGACGTCGCGCTCGACGACCGCAGCGCCGTCGAACTCATGCGCGATGTGCTCACGGAGGCGAGCGAGCCCGTGACGATCGTGCCCACGGGGCCGCTGACCAATGTCGCGACGCTACTGCGGCAGCATCCGGAACTCCTGGCTCGCATCGCGCGGATCGTGTGGATGGGCGGATCGACGGGCCGCGGCAACTCGACCCCCTACGCCGAGTTCAACGCGTGGACCGACCCGGAGGCCGTGCACGAGACGATCGCGAGCGGCGTGGATGTCACGATGGTCGGGCTGAACATCTCGCATCAGGCCCTCGTGACCGCCGACGTGCGCGAGCGCGTGCGGGCGACCGGCACGCGCACCGGGGCGTTCGGCTTCGAGCTGATGGAGTTCTTCTGCGCCGCCTACGCGCAGGTCGAGGGGATGCCGGACGCTCCGCTGCACGACCCGATCACGGTCGCGATGGTCGCCGATCCCGCCGTCGCCACGATGGTGCGCACGCGCGTCGACGTGGAGCTCACCGGCACCCACACGCGCGGCGCGACGAGCGCCGACCTGCTCGGGGTCGTGCCGGGGGAGCGCAACGCGAACGTCGCGCTCGACCTCGACGTCGACCGGTTCTGGAGCATGATCGTCGACGCGGTCGCGGCGCTGCGCTGACGGCATCCGCGAAATCCATCGTTGACGGATGCGGGGGCATCGGTTATCGTCTTGGTTAGCTGGTCAGACCAATTGACCAACAAACCATTTTGAACAGATCCGGCGCAGTCGCCGGCCGTTCGGTTCACAAGGAGGTAGAACACGTGAATCTGTTCTCGCTCATGCAGTCCCGCACCGCAGCCTTCGGTCCCATCCGGGTCGGGGTCATCGGCGCCGGAAAGTTCTCGTCGATGTTCCTGACGCAGGCCGTGGGTGCTGCGAACATCCACGTGGTCGGCGTCGCCGACATCAACATCCCGAAGGCCAAGGCGGCCCTCGCTCGCACCGGATGGCCGGCCGAGCGCTACGCCGCCGGCAGCCTCGACGAGGCCGTGCGCACCGGTGGCACCGCCGTCATCGAAAGCGCCGACGCCCTCATCGCCCACCCGGCGGTCGAGGTGATCCTCGAGATCACCGGCAACCCGCTCTACGGCACCTACCACGCCGTCACCGCGATCGACCACGGCAAGCACGTCATCATGGTCAACGTCGAGGCCGACTGTATGGTCGGGCCGATCCTGCAGCGTCGCGCTCAGGCGGCGGGCGTCGTCTACTCGATGGCCTACGGCGACCAGCCCGCGCTCATCTGCGAGCTCGTCGACTGGTGCCGCACCGTCGGCTTCGACGTCATCGCGGCGGGCAAGGGCACGAAGTACCTGCCCGAGTACAACTACTCCACGCCCGACACCGTGTGGAACTACTACGGGTTCACCGACGAGCAGCTCGCCAGCGGCGACTACAACCCGCAGATGTTCAACTCGTTCCTCGATGGCACCAAGTCGGCCATCGAGATGGCCGCCGTCGCCAACGGCACGGGCCTGCTGCCGCAGGAGGAGGGGCTGCTGTTCCCGGCGGCGTCGAAAGACGACCTTCCCACCGTGTTCCGCGAGAACTCGTACCCCGGCGGCAGCCTGACCCGCCGCGGCACGGTCGAGATCGCCTCGAGCATGTACCGCGACGGCACCGAGGTGCCCGACAACCTCCGCTGGGGCGTCTACGTCACCTTCGAGGCCGTCACCGACTACGCCGTGCAGTGCTTCGCCGAGTACGGCGTGCACACCGACGAGACGGGGCGCTTCGCCTCGCTCTACCGTCCGTACCACATGATCGGGCTCGAACTCGGGGTGAGCATCGCGTCGGCCGTCGTCCGGGGCGAGGCCACCGGCGCGCCCACCGGCTTCCGCGGCGACGTCGTCACGACGGCCAAGAAAGACCTGCGGGCGGGCGACCGCCTCGACGGCGAGGGCGGCTACACCGTCTTCGGCAAGCTGGCCCCCGCGGCCACGTCGCTCGCGAAGCGCGCACTGCCGCTCGGACTCGCGCACGGGGCGCGCGTCATCCGCGATGTGCCCAAAGACCAGACGGTCTCGTGGGACGACGTCGAGGTCGACGAGAGCCAGTTCGCCGTGCAGATCCGCCGCGAGCTCGAGGCCGAGTTCCGTGCAGAGCACGCCGCCGCGGTGGCGTGACGCAGGAACGTCTGACCATCCGACCATGGAGACTACGCTGAGGGGGACGGCGCGCGGGATCGTGTGGCCGGCCAGAACCGAGGAGTCTGACGATGGCGGCGGCCGAAGCCTGGGAACCCGTGCAGCGGGTCCGCACCTACGAGCAGGTCATGCAGCAGATCGAGGATCGCATTCTCGATGGGCGCTTGAAGGCGGGCGACCGTCTGCCGAGCGAGCGCGATCTGGCTGCGTCTCTCGGGGTCTCGAGGCCCTCGCTGCGCGAGGCGCTGCGGGTGCTCGAGGCGCTCGGCATCGTGGACATCCGTCCAGGCGGAGGCTCGGAAGGTGGGGCGGTGCTGGTGGGAACGCCGGGGCCCGGCTTCGTCAACCTGCTCAAGCTGCAGCTCGCGCTCGGACACTTCAGCCGCACGAACGTGCTCGAGACGCGCATCGCGCTCGAGTCCTGGTCGTGTCAGGAGGCCGCCTATCGATCCGATGACCACGACCACGCCGAACTGGCATCCATCCTCGACGCGATGGATGACCCGGCCATCACCACCGGAGAATTCAACAGACTCGACACGGCGTTCCATGTGCGGATCGCCGAGTCGACGGGGAACGCCCTCATCGCGCACCTGATGGGCTCCCTGCGCATCGCGGTCAACCGCCAGATGATCGAGGCCTACGCGGCCCTGCCCGACTGGCGCGAGACGGCGAAGACGGTGCGGCACGAGCATCGCGAGATCCTGGAGTCGATCCAGGACGGGGATGCTGCCGAATCCGTCGAACGGGTGCGCGCCCACATCCAATCCTTCTACGCCCTCGGCACGGTCGGGGGGAGCAGCAGCTGACAGCGGCGGAGCCGCCCAGCGGCTCCACCCGCTCACCGAGGCGGACGTCCTCGACATCAAAGGAGATCGTCAGCCATGACCGCCATCGACTCTCGACCCCTCGCCGCACAGGCGAAGAACGGGTCGCCCGACAAGCTCAAGACCGCCATCGGCTCGACCGTCGGCACCACCATCGAGAACTACGACTTCCTCGCCTACGGCACCGCCGCGGCCCTCTACTTCGGCACAGACTTCTTCCCCTCCGAAGACCCCGTGGTCGGCGTGCTGCTGGGCTTCCTCACCTTCGGCATCGGCTTCGCGATGCGCCCGCTGGGCGGCATCATCGGCGGCTACCTCGGTGACAAGTACGGTCGCAAGCCCGTGCTGGTCGGGGCGCTGCTGATCATGGGCATCGCGACGGTGCTCATCGGTCTGCTGCCCACCTACGCGCAGGTGGGCATTCTCGCGCCGCTCCTGCTGACCTTCATCCGCATCGTGCAGGGCCTCGCCTTCGGTGCGGAGTGGGGCGGTGCGGTGCTCATGACCTTCGAGCACGCCCCGTGGCGCCAGCGCGGCAAGTGGGCCGCCATTCCGCAGCTCGGCGTGCCGCTGGGCGTGTTCCTGGCCAACATCGCCTTCCTCATGACGGCGGGCCTCGACAGCGAGCTGGCCTGGCGCATCCCGTTCCTCCTGAGCGCCGTGCTGATCGTGGCCGGCATGCTCATCCGCCTCAAGGTGTCGGAGTCGCCGGAGTTCGAAGAGGCCAAGGCCGAGGGCAAGCTCGAGAAGAACCCGATCTGGACCGTGCTGCGCGACGACTGGCGCACCGTGCTGCGTGTCATCGCGCTGCGCCTGGCCGAGACCGGCGGCTTCTACGTCATCGTCACCTACCTCATCTCGTACCTGACGACCAACGACATCGCCACACGAGAGAACGCGCTCACGGGGCTCATCATCGCCACCGCACTGGGAGCTGTGACCACCGTGCTCTGGGGTGCGCTCAGCGACCGCGTCGGCCGCCGCACGCTCTACCTCATCGGCTGCCTCGCGACCGTCGCGTTCGGCTTCCCGCTGTTCCTGCTTGTCAACACCGGCATGCCCGCGATGGTCGTGCTGGTCTACATCATCGGCCTGCCGATCATCCACGACATGCTCGCCGGCACGCAGGGCGCGTACTTCAGCGAGCTGTTCCAGACGAGCACCCGCACGTCGGGGGCGTCGCTGGGCTACCAGTTCTCGGCCGCGCTGTCGGGCTTCATCCCCTTTATCGCCGCGGCGGTCGCCGCGAGCTCCGGCTGGCCCGGGGTCGCGCTGATCTACGTCGCCGTCGGCGTCATCGGACTCCTCGGCGTCGCCTTCACCCGCGAGACCTGGGGGCGCCGCGAGCGCGCCGAGGTCGAGAAGGTCATCGCCGGCCAGTGAGAGCTCGGGTGCGGGGGCGGTGTCGTCGCCCCCGCACCCGCACCACCACGGGAGAAACCCTCATGAAGACCATCGTCCTGGACGACGACCCGACCGGCACACAGTCCGCCACCGGCGCCACCGTGCTGCTCGAATACGACGCCGACGCCATCGCCGACGTGCTCGCCGCGAGCGACAGCGTCTATCTGCAGACCAACTCACGCTCCCTGGGGCGCGAGCAGGCCGCGGCGCTGGCGCGCAGCATCCGCTCCGAAGGCGAGACCGCCGCCCGACGCCTCGGCGTCGACGTGCGGTTCGTGCTCAGGGGCGACTCGACGCTGCGCGGCCATGTGTTCGCCGAGACCGAGGTGTTCCTCGACGATGCCGTGATGCTGTTCGTGCCGGCCTTTCCCGACGGCGGACGCACGACGGTGGGCGGAGTGCACTACGTGCGCATCGACGGGGAGCGCATCCCCGCCGACCGTACGGAGTACGCCGACGACCCGGTGTTCCCCTTCGACACGGCGGTGCTCGTGGAGTACGTGCACCGCGCATCGGGGCGGCACGCGACCAGCGTGCCCCTCGCGGAGGTGCGCGCGGGCGACCTGTCATCGGTGCTGGAGCTGGCGAGCCCCGGCACCGTCGTGGTGCCCGACGCCGAGACCGACGACGACATCCGCGCGATCGCTCGGGCCGTCGACGAGGCTGCCGCACGCGGCGTGGCCGTGGTCGTGCGCTCGGCGTCGCCGCTGGCGGCCGAGCTCGCCGGCGTCGCGAGTTCCGGACTGATGCCCACGCCGCTGGTCGCAGGGCCCGTGCCGACCCTGCTCGTGTGCGGATCGCACACCGTCGGGGCGACACGGCAGCTCGCGGCGGTGGAGCAGGGCGGCAGGGCCGCGGAATATCTCGACACGGGCGCGGCGCTCGCCGACCCGGTGCGCGAGGGCGCCGCCGCGGCCGCACGCGTGCGCACCGCCGTGCACGAGTCGGGCTTCGGCATCGTCGCGACGGCCCGCGAGCGCTCGAGCGACCACGGCACGCTCGATCACGGCGAGCGGGTCATGACGGCGCTCACCACGGCCGTGCGCGAGGTGCTGCCCGAGGTCGAGGTCGTCGTCTCGAAGGGCGGCATCACCTCGGCCGACGTCGCGCGCATCGGCATCGGAGCGACCCGCGCGCGGGTGCTCGGCCAGGTGCTGCCTGGCGTCTCGGTGTGGCGGATGGCCGATCGCACGGGCCGCGATGTGCTCTATGTCGTCGTGCCTGGCAACGTCGGCGGGCCCGAGACCCTCGTCGACGTGCTCGCCGCGCTGCGACTGGACGCCGTGGCGGTCGCCCGGTGAGCGCCGTCGTGGTCGTCGCGGTGTTCACTCCGCGAGACGGGATGCGGCAGGCCCTGGTCGACGCGATGCGCGCCGGCATCGAGGCCACGCACGCCGAGCGCGGCTGCCTGCTCTATGCCATCCACGACGCCGACGACGGCACGGTCACGATGATCGAGAAGTGGGCGACCCTGGGCGACCTCGACGCGCACGCCGCCGGTGACGCGATCGCGCTGCTGCAGCGCGACACGACGCCGCTGCTGGCGGCTCCTGTCGTGGTCACGACGATGACCCCGCTGCCGGTGGGAGACCCCGCCCGCGGCGCTCTCGCCCACACGGCCTGAGCGGCGGATGCCGCGGGTGCGCGGCCCGCTACTGCATCGTGTCGAGGATGGCCGTCAGGTGCTCGAAGGTCGTGCGGGGGTTGAGGATCGCGAACCGTGCGTTGGGGCGGCCGCGGTGCGAGCTCGGCACCACGAACGCGTGCTGGCGGTCGAGCAGGCCCGTCGACCAGCGGTCGTAGTCGGCCTTGCTCCACCCGTCGCGCTCGAAGACGACGACGCCCAGCTGCGGCCGGCGCACGAGGGTGAGCCCGGGGCGGCGCTCGATCTCGTCGGCGATGCGGGTGGCCAGGTCGACGGCGGCGGTGATCGCCTCGCGGTAGACGGCGGCGCCGTAGGTGGCCAGCGAGAACCAGATCGGCAGGCCCCTGGCGCGTCGCGTGAGCTGCACGGCGTAGTCCGACGGGCTCCAGTCGGCCGTCTCGGTGAGGGTGTCGAGGTATTCGGCGTGCTGCGTGTGCGCGGCTCGGCCACGCTCGGGGTCGCGGTAGATCAGGGCGCACGCGTCGAAGGGGGCGAACAGCCACTTGTGCGGGTCGACGATGAGCGAGTCGGCGTGCTCGACGCCGGCGAACAGGTGCCGCGTGCGCGGCGAGAGCATCGCGGCCAGGCCGTAGGCGCCGTCGATGTGCAGCCAGACTCCTCGGTCGCGGGTGACCTCGGCGATGCCGGCGATGTCGTCGACGATGCCGAAGTTGGTCGAGCCGGCCGTCGCGACCACGGCGAACACGCTGTCGCCGTGCTCGTCGAGCGCGGCGCGCACGGCCTCGGGGCGCAGCATCCCGTCGTCGCCGGTCGGCACTGCGACGATCTCGACGTCCATGACGCGGGCTGCCGACGCGATCGAGGAGTGCGCTTCGGCCGAGCAGACGACACGCCAGCGGTCGGGCGTCGCTGGTCCCTGAGCCTGTCGAAGGGCCCGCGACCGCGCGGCCTCGCGGGCCGCCACAAGCGCCGAGAGGTTGCCGAGCGTGCCGCCCTGCACGAACACGCCGCCGGCACCCTCGGGCAGACCGAACTCGGCGGCGAGCCAGCGCAGCACCTCGTTCTCGGCGTGCACGGCGCCCGCCCCTTCGAGCCACGACCCGCCGTAGAGCGAGCTGGCCGACACGACGAGGTCGAACGCGGCGGCCGCCTTGGAGGGCGCAGACGGGATGAACGACAGGTACTGCGGGCTGTCGGTCGTGATGCAGGCGGGGGCCAGCACGTGCTCGAACACCGAGATCGCCTGGCGTGCGCCGATGCCCTGCTCGTCGATCGTGCGACCGGCCGCCTGGACGAGTTCGTCGGGCGTGAGCGGCTTGTCGAGCGGAGTGTCTTCTGCGAGCAGCCGGGTGCGCGAGTAGTCGAGCACGATGTCGACGATCGCGCGGGTCTCGTCGGTGATCTCGTGCATGCGGGCGGCGTCGGTCATGAGGCTCCCTGGTCGGAGAGGCGCGGAGTGCGCGGCGGCGGGATGCGGCGGCTGCCGGTCGCCTCGAAGGCGGCGGCCAGGCGCAGCAGCGCCGTGTCATCGTAGGCACGTCCGGCGAAGGTGAGGCCCACCGGCATGCCGATATCTGCCATGAGGCCCATCGGCACGGTGACGGTGGGGATGCCGAGGTGGCGGATCGCGAGGTTGCCGTTGGCGACCCACGTGCCGTTGCGCCAGCCGAGGTCGGCGCCGGCCGCATCCACGTCCATATCGGCAGGGCCGACGTCGGCGACGGCCGGGAAGACGACGGCGTCGAGGCTCTGGGCATCGAGCCACTGCTCGAGGTCGACCTGCCGCGTGCGCTCGAGTCCGCGCAGGCCCTCTTCGAGCTCGGGCATGTCGTCGAAGCTCGCGTCGGGGTGGTCGCGCACCCAGTCGGGGTATTCGGCGATGTCGTCGTCGAAGCCCGTGTAGCGGTCGGGCAGCGCGCCGGGTGGCGGCGGGAAGATGGCGGCGCCGTCGACGGCGGCCAGGGTGTTCAGCCCGGGGTCGCCGTTGGCCCGCAGGAAGTCGTCCCACGCCCACGCCGACAGATCGACGATCTCGCGGTGCAGGAACTCGGGCGTGACGAACCCGCGGGTCGCGATCGTCGGCGCCCATGGACGGTCGCCCTCGTAGTTGCTCACCACCGGGAAGTCGACCTCGACGACCTCGGCGCCGGCCGCCTCGAGGTCGCGCCGCGCCTGCTGCCACAGGTCGAGCACGCTCGCGCGGGTCTGGATGCGCCGGCCGGTCGGTCCGCCGATGCCCTCGCCGTCTGGCGCGTCGTCGCCGTTGATGTACATGCGGGGGATGCCGATGCGCGCCCCTCGGAGCGAGGCGTCGGCTGCCAGCGCCGGGTACGCCGAGGGGCGGATGCTGCTGCTCGCCGGGATCTCGACCCACGGCTGCACGCGCCAGAAGTCGCCCCGGGTGTCGGGGTCGTCGGCGACGATCACGTCGAGCACGTCGAGCAGGTCGGCCATCGTGCGGGTGTGCGGCACGACGACGTCCATCGTGGGAACGAGCGGCCAGTTGCCCCGCACCGAGATCACGCCGCGCGAGGGCGTGTAGGCGCACAGTCCGTTGCTGCTGGCCGGCCCTCGGCCGCTCGACCAGGTCTCTTCGCCGAGGCCGAACGCCGCGAAGCTCGCCGCCGTCGCCGTGCCCGAGCCGTTCGACGAGCCCGAGGCGAAGGGGGCGGTGAGGAAGTCCGCGTTGTACGGGCTCTCGGCGCGACCGTAGAGGCCGCGCTGCATGCCGCCGTTGGCCATCGGCGGCATGTTGGTCAGCCCCAGGCAGATCGCGCCGCCCGACCGCAGACGCTCGATCGTGAACGCATCGCGCTGGGCGACGAGCTCGGCGAAGGCGGGCGAGCCGGCGGCGGCGGTGAGGCCCTGCACGAGGTACGAGTCCTTCGCCGTGTAGGGGATGCCGTCGAGCGGCCCGAGGCTCTCGCCGCGGGCGCGGCGGGCGTCGGATGCCGCGGCTTCGGCCCGCGCGTCGGGATTGTGCACGACGACGGCGTTCAGCTTCGTCTCGGTGTCGGGGCCGTCGTATGCCGCGATCCGCATGAGGTACGCATCGACGAGCTCGACGGCGGTGGTCTCGCCGGATTCGAGGGCGGCGCGCAACTGTGCGATGGACGCTTCGATGACGTCGATCATGCGAGGTCACCCCGTTTCGTCTCGTCGCTGCGCTCCTCGCTCAACGCCCGGGGGGTGCGGGGGGAAGCATCGGGCGTTGAGCGAGCGAAGCGAGACGAAACGTCGGTGTGCGCAGTCTCGACCGCCGGCTGCTGCTGCGTGATGCAGTGGATGCCGCCGCCCCGGGCGAACAGCGGCCGGGCGTCGACGGTCACGACCTCGCGCCCCGGATACGCCTCCGCCAGGATCGCGCGGGCGGCAGCATCCGCCTGCTCCTCGCCGAACCCGCAGGCGATGACGCCGCCGTCGACGACGAGGTGGTTGACGTAGCTCCAGTCGACGAAGCCCTCGTCGTCGCGCACGGTCTCCGGCGCCGGCAGGTCGACGATCTCGAACCGGCGTCCGGCGGCGTCGGTCTGCTCCGCCAGCAGCGCGCGCAGCTCGGCCGAGACGGCGTGGTCGGGGTGCGCCGCGTCGCGCTGGTCGTGCAGCAGCAGGCGCCCCGGCGACGGGATCGTGGCGACGATGTCGACGTGCCCGTTCGTGCCCATGTCGTCGTAGTCGCGGGTGAGGCCGCGGGGCAGCCACACGGCGTGGGTCGCGCCGATCGTGCGGGCCATCTCGGCCTCGACGCGGGCGCGGTCGGCGAATCGGTTGCGGTGGGGGTCGAGCTGCACCGTCTCGGTGAGCAGCACCGTGCCCTCGCCGTCGACGTGGATGCCGCCGCCCTCGTTCACGAGCAGCGAGCTGACGAGCTCGGCTCCCGTTTCGGCGGCGATGAGCCGCGCGTGCTCTGCCGACAGGCGCCAGTCGGCCCAGTCGGGGGCGCCCCAGCCGTTGAAGATCCAGTCGACGGCGCCCAGGCGCCCGGTCTCGTCGTCGACGACGAAGGTGGGGCCGTGGTCGCGCATCCAGAACTCGTCGACGGGCGCTTCGATGATCTCGACCTCGCCGGGCAGCATCCGCCGCGCGCGGGCGAGTTCGCTGGGGTCGACGAGCATCGTGAGCTTCTCGAAGCCGGCGACGGCCGTTGCGACGGCCGTCCACGCGGCGTAGCCCTCGTCGCGCAGCGCGGCGGTGTCGCCGAGGGTGTGCCCCTCCCGAGGGAAGGCCATCCAGATGCGCTCGTGCGGCGCGGTCTCGGCGGGCATGCGCCAGGCCATCGCGTTCTCCTCGTTCGGCGGGTAGTGTATTGATCGAGCGATCAATAACGAGAGGGTAACCAGCCGATGGCCGCCACGTCAACTGCCCGCCGGGTGCGCAAGAGCCCGGCCGAGCGTCTCGACGAGGTCGCCGAGGCCGCCCGCGCGATCGCGCTCGCCGACGGTCTCGGCGCCGTGACGCTGCGGGCCGTCGCGGCGCGCATGGGTGTCGCCTCGGGCCTGGTCGCCCACTACGCGCCCAGCATGGACGACCTCGTCGCCGACACCTTCGCGGCGATCGTGGCGGCCGAGCTGCGCGAGGTCGAGCTGGTGATCGCGTCCGGCGCGACGGCGACCGACCGCCTGCGGATGCTGCTGCACACCGTGCTCGACGGATCGCGCGACGACATCGGGCTGGTCTGGGTGCAGGCCTGGGCCGCGGGTGCCCGCAACGACGCCCTGGCCGCGCAGGTGCGGGCGCAGATGGACGACTGGCAGGGTGTCATCGAGCGCGAGATCAGCAGTGGCGTGGCTGCGGGGGAGTTCTCGGATGCTGTGGCCCCGGCATCGGTCGCCTGGCACCTGCTCGCGATGATCGACGGGCTCAACGCGCACTCGCTGGTGCGGTGGGGGCAGCATCCGGATCAGACGACCCTCGTGAAGCGGTCGCTCGAGGCGCTGCTGGGCCTCGCGACGGGCTCGCTGGGCTGAGGTCGGGTCAGCTCGGCGTCGCCGCGACCGGGTCGGCTGCGCACACCTGGCCGTCGGCGGTGATCTTTATGCGGCCGTCGGGGTCGAGCTTGCCGAGGATCGCGTAGGAGAGGTCGGCGAGCCGGTCGACGCCCGCATCGTCGAGGCCGTCGAGGATGAGCCGGCGCACCGCCGCATCGTAGAGCGGGCGGGCTGCGGCGTAGGCGTTCACGCCGGATGCGGTCAGCACCGCATTGGTCGCGCGCCCGTCTTCGAGGCATGCGGCGCGCTCGACGAGCCCTTTGCGCTCGAGGCCGGTGACGACCCGCGACAGCCGAGGCAGGCTCGCGTTGGTGCGGGCCGCGAGGGCGCTCAGGCGCAGTCGGCCGAGCTCCGCCTCGTGCAGCGCCTCGAGCAGCGTGAACTCGAACGAGGTGAGTCCGACCGCGGCCAGCTCTTTGTCGAGGGCCGTCGGCAGCAGTTCGAGCAGCGCGTGCAGGCGCGCGATCGCGACCCGCTCGGGCTGTCTCAGGGTGCTGTCCATGGGCTCAGTCTAGCAAAACTTGCACCTTTAACTAAATGGGCCTACCGTGATGCTTGTACCTACAACCAATCCACTCAGGAGGTCATCATGACGAGCTTCACCGTCTTCGGAACCGGCAACATGGCGAACGCGATCGGCGGCGTGGTCGCCAAGGGCGGCAGCGACGTGCAGTACATCGCGCACGCCGAGTCGGGCTCGGCACAGATCACCGGCGACGTCGTCGTGCTCGCGGTGCCGTACGCCGCCCTCGCCCCGATCGCCGCCGCCTACGGAGAGCAGCTCAAGGGCAAGACCGTCGTCGACATCACCAACCCGCTCGACTTCTCGACCTTCGACGCGCTCGTCGTTCCCGCGGGCTCTTCCGCCGCTGCCGAGCTGCAGGCGCTGCTGCCCGAGAGCCACGTGCTCAAGGCGTTCAACACCAACTTCGCCGCGACCCTCGTCGCCGGCACCGTCGGCGCCGCGACCACCACCGTGCTCGTGGCCGGTGACGACGCCGACGCGAAGGCGGCGCTCATCGCCGCCGTCGAGGCCGGCGGCCTCGCGGGCGTCGACGCCGGTTCGCTGCGTCGGGCGCACGAGCTCGAAGCCCTCGGCTTCCTGCAGCTGACCCTCGCCGCGGGTGAGAAGATCGGCTGGAACGCCGGCTTCGCCCTGGCCAGCTGAGAACCGCCGTCGAAAGGGGGACGCCGTGATCACCGAGACCACGCTCAGCGCCGACACCGCGATGGATGCCGTCACCCTGCGGGTCGGCGACCTCGAGCTGATGTCGTCGTACTACGCGAACGCGCTGGCGCTCGAACCGATCGCCGAGAGCGCGCGGGGCGCCGAGGTGCACCGCGTGCTCGGGCGCGGGACGACGCCGATGGTGCGGCTCGTCTCGACTCCGGGGCTTCCCGCCGTCGACCCGCGGCAGGCGGGGCTGTACCACACGGCGTTCCTCTTCGACGATGAGCCGTCGCTCGCAGCGACCGTCTATCGCGCGGCGCGCGACCCGCGCAGCCGCTTCACCGGGTCGGCCGATCACCTCGTCAGCGAGGCCTTCTACTTCACCGACCCCGAGGGCAACGGCATCGAGCTGTACGTCGACCGCCCACGATCGGCCTGGACGTACGGCGACGACGGCGAGCTGAAGATGGACGTGCTGCGGCTCGACCCGAACGCCTATCTGCAGGCGCACCTCACCGAAGACGCCCTCGCGCACACCGCGGCGCGGGCCGGGCGCGTGGGGCACGTGCACCTGCAGGTCGGCGACATCCGCACCGCGCGCGAGTTCTACATCGACGGTCTCGGATTCGAGACCACAGTGGCCTCGTACCCGGGGGCGCTCTTCGCCTCGGCGGGCGGCTACCACCACCACATCGCGATGAACACGTGGCAGTCCCGCGGCGCGGGCCCCCGGGCGGCGAGCCTGGGCCTCGGCGATGTCGCGATCACGGTGCCCGGTCGCGAGGATCTCGACGCGCTCGCCGCGCGGCTGCGGGATCGCCGCATCCCGTTCGCCGACGACGGCCGCGCGATCCGCGTGACCGACCCCTGGCAGACCCAGGTCACAGTCGCCCCGGCGATCTGATCCCCCCTCCCTCCCGCAACTTGGCACCTGTCGCCGCTTGCGGGCGCACTTTGGCGACCGTTAGTGCCAACTTGCGGGAAGGAGGGAGGGCGGATGCTGGCGGCTCAGCGGCCGGAGACCCAGTCGGCGATGCGGGCAACCGGCGAGGTGGTGGCCCGGCCGCGCGCCTCGTGCGCGTCGGCGAGGTGGTAGGCCCCGTAGATCGCCTGCACGGCGAGCCAGCGCAGCGGCTCGGGCTCCCACTTGCGTGCGCGATGCCCGACCCAGGGCAGCGACACGAGGTCGGTGTCGCGGTCCAGCACGAGGTCGGCGAGCGTGCGGCCGGCGAGGTTGGTGGTCGCCACCCCCGTGCCGACGTATCCGCCGGCCCAGCCGAGGCCCGTCGCCCGATCGACCCCGACGGTGGGCGACCAGTCGCGCGGCACCCCGAGCACGCCCGCCCACGCATGCGCGATCGGCACGTCGGCCGCCGCGGGGAAGAACCTCCGCAGCAGCCCCGTGAGGTTCTCGATCGTGCGCTGCTGCGTTCGGCCGTCGGTGTCGACCCGCGAGCCGTAGCGATAGGGCACCCCGCGCCCGCCGAACGCGATGCGATCGTCGGCGGTGCGCTGGGCGTACATGTAGACGTGGGCGAAGTCGCCGAGCGTCTCGCCGCGGCTCCACCCGATCTCGTCCCAGAAGTCCGCCCGCAGCGGCTCGGTCGCGATCATCGACGAGTTCATCGGCAGCCACGTGCGGTGCTCGCCGGCGAGGTCGGCGGTGAACCCCTCGGTCGCGCGGATGACGTGCGCCGCCGACACGGTGCCGCGGTCGGTGATCGCCCGCCCCGGTTCGATCACCCGCACGGTGGTGTCTTCCCAGATCTCGACGCCGAGCCGCTCGACCGCCTCGGCGAGCCCGCGGGCGAGCTTCGCCGGATGGATGCTGGCGCAATGCGGATGCCAGATAGCCCCGGTCGCCCCCGCCACCCGCAGCCGCGCCGCGACCTCTGCGGCGTCCCACCGCTCGGCGTCGGTGTGCGGCCACGACGACTCGTCGGCGTAGGCCGCTTCGAGCCTCGCCTGCTGCGCGGCGCCGCGGGCGACCTCGAGCTCGCCGCCCTTGCGGATGTCGGCGTCGATGCCCTCGGCATCCGCCACCCTGATGACCTCGTCGACCGTGTCGTTCATGGCCGCCTGCTGGCGCGCGCCGCCGTCGCGGCCGTACTGCGCGCGGCCGCCGGTGACCGAGTTGGTGAGCCAGCCGCCGTTGCGCCCCGACGCGCCGAAGCCCGCGAAGCGGCGCTCGAGCACCGCGATGCGCAGGTCGGGCTGCAGGGTCTTCAGGTAGTACGCGGTCCACAGCCCGGTGTAGCCGGCTCCGACGATCGCCACGTCGACCTGCCGGTCGCCGGGCAGTGCGGGCCGTGGGGTCGGCAGCCCGAGCTGCTGCCACCAGAACGAGACGCCGCCGTTGGCGACGGCATCCGCATCCGCTGGCGCCATCACGCCAGGCTCGACATGACGTGCTTGATGCGCGTGTAGTCCTCGAAGCCGTAGACCGAGAGGTCTTTGCCGTAGCCGGAGTGCTTGAACCCGCCGTGCGGCATGTCGGAGACGAACGGGATGTGCGCGTTGATCCACACGCACCCGAAGTCGAGGTCGCGCGAGTAGCGCATCGCGCGGCCGTGGTCGCGGGTCCACACCGACGAGGCGAGCGCGTAGGGCACGCCGTTGGCGAGGTCCAGCGCCTGTTCTTCGGTCGTGAACGGCTGCACCGTGAGCACGGGGCCGAATACCTCCTGCTGCACGATCTCGTCGTCCTGCCGCACGCCCGTGACGATCGTCGGGGCGAAGAAGAACCCGCGGTCGCCCACGCGCGCGCCACCCGTGGCGACGGTCGCGTGGTCGGGCAGGCGCTCGATGAAGCCGGTCACCCTGGCCAGCTGATCGGCGTTGTTGACCGGTCCGAAGAACACGTCGGGGTCGTGCCGGTCGCCGGTCTTGGCGGCCGATTCGGTCTGCGCGACGAGCTTCGCGACGAAGGCGTCGTGCACCGACTCGTGCACGATGACGCGCGTGGCGGCGGTGCAGTCCTGGCCCGCGTTGAAGAACGCCGCCGCGACGATGCCTTCGGCCGCGGCATCGAGGTCGGCGTCGTCGAACACGATCGCCGGCGCCTTGCCGCCGAGTTCGAGGTGCACGCGCTTGAGCTGCTTCGCGGCGGCCTCGGCCACCTGCATGCCGGCGCGCACCGATCCGGTGATCGCGACGAGCTGCGGCGTCGGGTGGTCGACGAGTGCGGCGCCGGTCGAGCGGTCGCCGAGCACGACGTTGAGCACGCCGGCGGGCAGCACCTCGGCGGCGAGCTCGGCGAGGCGCACGGTGCTCAGCGGCGTCGTCTCGCTGGGCTTGAGCACGACCGTGTTGCCGGCGGCGATCGCCGGGGCGATCTTCCAGATGGCCATGTTCAGCGGATAGTTCCACGGCGTCACCTGCGCCACGACGCCGATCGGCTCGCGGCGCACGAACGACGTGAAGCCCTCCGCGTACTCGGCGGCGGCGCGGCCGTCGAGATCGCGAGCGGCGCCCGCGAAGAAGCGCAGCTGGTCGACCGACTGGTCGATCTCGTCGGCGACGAGGCTCGCGCGGGGCTTGCCGGTGTCTTGCGACTCGAGGTCGGCGAGCTCATCGGCGTGCGCCTCGAGCGCGTCGGCCAGCCGGAAGAGGGCGAGCTGCCGCTGCGCGGGAGTGGCCGCCCGCCACGTGGGGAAGGCGGCGGATGCTGCCGCGAACGCCTCGTCGACCTCTGCGGCCGTCGAGATCGGGGCGGTGCCGTAGACCTCTTCGGTGACGGGGTCGACGAGGTCGTAGACCTCTCCGGCGGAGGCGACCGATCGGCCGCCGATGACGTTGCGCAGGGTCTCGGTCATGCCCCCGCCCCCACGACGTAGACCTTGCGGAGGGTGCGCCGAACCGCCCAGCGCGTGCGGGTGCCGGCGGTCAGGCGGCAGACGACGCCTGCGCGCAGCTCGGTGCGCTCGGTCACGAGGCCGCTGCCGTCGAGCACCTCGACGACGGCTTCGCCGGCGAGCACGACGAACACCTCGTCGACCTCGACGTCGTACATGGCGCCGACGCCCAGCTCCCACACACCCACCTCGGCGTCGCCGACGGTGAACAGGGCCGCCTGCCCGACCGACGGCTCGCCGCCGGCGTTCTGGTCGGCGGGGACGGGGAAGCGGGGGAGGGCGAGCTCGAGCGCGTCGACGCGGGCGACGGCGATGGGGTCGCTCACGAGACGTACTCGTCGGCGACGTCGAGGGCCGCGTCGATGATGTCGAGGCCGCGCACCAGCTCGTCCTCAGTGATCACGAGGGGCGGTGCGACGTGCACGCGGTTGAAGTGCGTGAACGGCCACAGGCCCGCCTTCTTGCAGGCTGCGGCGACCGCGGCGACGGGTGCGGCATCCGCCCCCGCCGCATTGAAGGGCACGAGGGGTTCGCGGGTCTCGCGGTCGCGCACGAGTTCGATCGCCCAGAACAGGCCCATGCCGCGCACCTCGCCGATCGACGGGTGCTTGGCGGCCATCGCGGCGAGGCGCGGCGCCACGACGCGGTCGCCGAGGTCGCGCACGCGCTCGAGGATGCCGTCGCGCTGGAACACCTCGAAAGTCGCGACGCCCGCGGCGCACGCGAGCGGGTGGCCAGAGTAGGTGAGGCCGCCGGGGAAGCTCACGGTGTCGAAGTGGCTCGCGATGCGGTCGCTGATGACGACGCCGCCGAGGGGCACGTAGCCGGAGTTGATGCCCTTGGCGAAGGTGATGAGGTCGGGCACGACGTCGAACGCCTGGAAGGCGAACCACTCGCCCACGCGGCCGAAGCCGACCATGACCTCGTCGGCGATCATGACGATGCCGTACTTGTCGCACAGGGCCCGGACGCCTGGGAGGTAGCCGGGCGGCGGGATCAGCACGCCGTTGGTGCCCACGACCGTCTCGAGGATGATCGCGCCGATCGTCGAGGCGCCCTCGAGCACGATGGTCTGCTCGAGGTGCTCGAGCGCGCGCTCGGCCTCCTGCTCGGGGCTCGAGGAGTGGAACGCCGAACGGTAGGCGTAGGGGCCGAAGAAGTGTGCAACCGATCCGTCGGCCGGCTCGTTCGCCCAGCGGCGGGGGTCGCCGGTGAGGGTGATGGCCGTCGAGGTGTTGCCGTGGTAGCTGCGGTACATCGACAGCACCTTGCGCTTGCCGGTGACCAGACGCGCCATGCGCACAGCGTTCTCGTTGGCGTCGGCGCCGCCGTTGGTGAAGAACACCTTGCTGAAGCCCTCGGGCGCGACCTCCGAGATGCGGCGGGCGAGGTCGCCGCGCACGTCGTTGGCGAGCGCCGGCTGGATCGTGGCGAGGCGCCCGGCCTGCTCCTGGATGGCGGCGACGAGATCCGGATGCTGGTGCCCCAGGTTGAGGTTGACCAGCTGGCTCGAGAAGTCGAGGTAGCTGTTGCCGGCGTAGTCCCAGAAGGTCGAGCCCGCGCCGCCCGCGACGGGGAGCGGATCGATGAGGGCCTGCGCGCTCCAGGAGTGGAAGACGTGGCCGCGGTCGTTCGCGCGCACCTGCGCGTCGGTGTCGAGGTCGGCTGCGGGTTCGGTGAGGGTCATGGTCTTCTCCGGTCGTTGAGCGAGGAGCGAAGCGACGAGTCGAAACGCGGTCAGTTGTTCTGCGGGAAGCCGAGGTTGATGCCGCCGTGGGTGGCGGGGTCGAGCCAGCGGCTGGTGACGGCCTTCTCGCGGGTGAAGAAGTCGAACCCGTGCACGCCGTAGGCCTTCGCGTCGCCGAACAGCGACTTCTTCCACCCGCCGAACGAGTGGTAGGCGACCGGCACGGGAATGGGCACGTTGATGCCGATCATGCCGACCTGCACCTCGCTCTGGAAGCGGCGGGCGGCTCCGCCGTCGTTGGTGAAGATCGCGGTGCCGTTGCCGAACTGGCCGGAGTTGATGAGCTCGAGGCCCTCTTCGTACGAGTCGACGCGGACGACCGAGAGCACCGGGCCGAAGATCTCCTCGGTATAGGCGCGGCTCGTGGTGGGAACGTGGTCGAGCAGGGTCGGGCCGAAGAAGAACCCGTCTTCGTGGCCGTCGACCTGAAGGCCGCGGCCGTCGACGACGACGGTCGCGCCGTCGGCCTCGGCGATGTCGACGTACGAGGCGACCTTGTCGCGGTGCACGTCGGTGATCAGCGGTCCCATATCGGGCTCGGCGCCGTTCTGCCCCGCGCCGTTGCCGATGGTCAGCTTGCCGATGCGGTCGGTGATTTTCTCGATGAGCTCGTCGGCGACGGGCTCCACCGCGAGCACGACTGAGATCGCCATGCAGCGCTCGCCTGCCGCACCGTAGCCGGCGTTGACGGCCGAGTCGGCGACGAGGTCGAGGTCGGCATCCGGCAGCACCAGCATGTGGTTCTTGGCGCCGCCGAGGGCCTGCACGCGCTTGCCGTGCTTCGACGCGGTCTCGTAGATGTACTGCGCGATCGGGGTCGAGCCGACGAACGAGATGGACTGCACGATCGGGCTCTCGAGCAGCCCGTCGACGGCGACCTTGTCGCCCTGCAGCACCGTGAACACGCCGTCGGGCAGCCCCGCCTCCTTCCACAGCTGCGCCAGCCACAGCGACGACGAGGGGTCTTTCTCGCTGGGCTTGACGACGACGGAGTTGCCGGCCGCGATCGCGATCGCGAAGAACCACATCGGCACCATCGCGGGGAAGTTGAACGGGCTGATCACGCCGACGACGCCGAGGGGCTGCTTCAGGGAGTACACGTCGATGCCGGTCGACGCGTTCTCGCTGTAGGCGCCCTTGATGAGGTGCGGGAATCCGGTTGCGAGCTCGACGACCTCTTGGCCGCGGAGGATCTCGCCCATCGCGTCGGAGAGCACCTTGCCGTGCTCGGCGGTGATGATCTGGGCCAGCTCGCCCTTGCGCGAGTTCAGCAGCTCACGGAACGCGAACAGCACCGCCTGGCGGCGCGCGATCGAGTAGCCGCTCCACACGTCGAAGCCGCGCTGCGCCGAGGCGAGCGCCTCGTCGATCTCGGCCTGGTCGGCCAGTGCCACGGTGGCCTGCACGGCGCCGGTGGCGGGGTTGAACACGGGGGCGGTGCGACCGCTCGTCGACGGACGCTCTGCGCCGTCGATCCAGTGCGAGATGGTGCAGATGTCGGCGGCCGATTCGGCGGCGGCGGGGCTCGAGTCGGTGATGCTCATGGGGATCCTCCGTCTGGATGCTGTGGGGTGGGGCTTCGTGGATGCGCCCCGCGCGACTCGGACAGATCGACCGACGTCGCTTAGGCTGTGCGAGTCCCAGTGTGTCAGAGGGAAGGGCCGCCCACAGGTGGACGATCGTCATGAAGAATCTGTGATCCGGACGGATCGTCCGACCCTCGGTGTCGCGTTGCCGACGGTGCGAGAGGTGCTCGCGCTGGAGGCGTTCGGCGTGGGGGTGCCGGAGGTGCTCGTCGGCGACGAGGCGCTCGATGCCCGCGTGCGCTGGGCGCACGTCTCCGACAGTGCGGGGGTCGCGCGCCTGCTCGACGGCGGCGAGCTGCTGCTGTCGACGGGGTCGGGCTGGCCGTCGGAGCCGGCGGATCTCGTCGCATTCGTGGCGGGGCTGGCTTCGGCGGGCCTGTCGGCGCTCGTACTCGAGCTCGGCACGCACTACCGCTACGTGCCCGCCGTGGTCGTCGAGACGGCGCGGGCGCACGGCCTGGCGCTTGTCGCGCTGCACCGCGAGGTGAAGTTCGTCGCACTCACCGAGGCGGTGCACAGTCGCATCATCCTCGAGCAGACGGCGGCGCTGCGAGCCCGCGACGAGGTGCGCGAGCGGTTCACGGCGCTCGCGCTGCGCGGGTCGCCGGCAGATTTCGTCGTGCACCAGCTCGCCCAGACCCTGCAGGCGCCCGTCGTGCTCGAGAACCTCGCCCACGAGGTGGTGGCCGCCGATGTGCCGCTGGCGATGGAGGAGGAGCTGTTCACCCGGTGGGAGGTGCGCTCTCGCATCGCTCATCGGGAGCGCGCCGTGGAGTCGGGGCCCGAGGAGTGGCTCATCGTGCCGGTCGAGGCGCGAGGCACGCGATGGGGTCACCTCGTGGCGCTGCCGGGGCCGCCGCACGCGGCCGGCCGGGCGGCGGTGCTCGAGCAGGGCGCGATCGCTCTCGCCCTCGGGCGCCTGGCCGACGGCGACGGCGATGAGTGGGGTCGCATCGGACGGCGCCAGCTCGTCGACGGTCTGCTCGCGGGGCGCTTCGCGGGCCCGGCGGGGGCTGCGGCGCGGCTCGAAGCGGCGGGGCTGCCGGTGGAGGGTTCGCGGCTCTACGGCATGGTGGCCGCGGGCGCGCCCGTGACCGCGGAAGCCGTCGATGCGGCGGCCCGCGCACTCGGCGGTCGTGCGCTGGCGGGGTCGGCGCCGGCGGGAGTGGGCGCGCCGGCCGCCGTGCTGCTGGTGTCGCTGCCCGTGCGCGAGCAGTTCGACGACGCGGCGGCGCGCGCGTTCGCTTCGGCGCTCGCGCCCGATGCCGCGCGCCTGGTGCTGTCGGTGGGCTCGCGCGCCGAGGGCTTCGAAGCCGGGCTCATGTCGCTGCAGGAGGCGATCGATCTGGCACGAGGGCGCATCGCGCGGGCCGAGCGGGGGCCGGTCGTGCGCCGGGCCGACGAGCGACCGCTGGCCCGGCTCGTCACGTCGCTGCGCGATGATCACCGCCTGCTCGATCACGGCGAGCGGATGCTGGCGCCCCTCATCGAGTACGACCTCGGTCGCGGCGGCGACCTGCTCGATGTGCTGGGTGCGATGGTCGCGCATCCGGGCAACCGCACGGCCGCGGCATCCGCTTCGCATCTGTCGCGTTCGGTGTTCTACCAGCGCATCGCGCTCATCCAGGACCTGCTGGGCGCCGACCTCGACGACGGCGAGGTGCAGGCGGCGCTGCACCTGGCGCTGCTGGTGCGGCGGTCGGCGGCGCGCTGACCGGTGGGCCGGTGGGCCCCTGGGCCGGTAGGCCATTGGCGGGTGGGCGATGTGACTGGGCCGGTGGGCCGGTGGCCGGCGGGCGGTGCAGCTGAGGTGGTCGGGCCGGTGCGGCTGGCTGAGTTCGGCGGCCGCGACCCCGCCGGTCAGAACGGGGGTGGGGGGTCGGGTGGGTCGCCGGGTGGTGCGTCTGCTCCCTGGACGGTGGTGAACATGAGGGTGCGGGCGGGGGTGTCGGGGTAGACGCGTCCGGTGGGGCTGGTCCATTCGAGTACGCCGCCGGGGAGTTGTCGGACTTTCCATGCGGTGTGGTGTTTGAGGACGTGGTGCCCTTCGCAGAGGTGGGCGAGGTTGCAGGCTTCGGTGCGCCCGCCTTCGACGTGGGCGAAGGTGTGGTCGAGGTCGCACCGCCAGACGGGCTGTCGGCATCCGGGGAATCGGCAGTGTTCGTCGCGGGCGGCGAGCAGTCGCCGCAGCGAGGCCGGCGGGCGGTACTGATCGACGGCTCGCACGCAGCCGGTGCCGTGATCGGTGAACAGTCGCATCCACACGTGGGCGTGACCTGCAAGTCTGCGGGCGGTGTCGGGGTCGATGGGGCCGTGCCCGATCAGCTCTGCCGGTTCGTCGCCGTCGCCGGTGAGGGTCGCGGCCGGCGCGGTGATCTGCACGCGGGCGTGGATCGCCCGCGCTTCGGGCACCGAGGCGGCAGAGACTCCGGCGGTTGCGTGGCCAGTGAGCAGGAGGTCGGCCAGCACGTCGGCGCGCACTTCGCTGAGGGTGCGGGTGTCGCGGAGTGCGGGTTCGGGGGTCGCGTTCGCGGGGCCGCCCTCGGCGCCCTCACCGCTCGCGCCTTCCAGATCGTCGAATCCCTCGAGCGTGGCGGTGCCGGCAGCATCCGTCTTGCGGGCCTCGATCACCGCCTTGGCTTGTTGGGTGAGGCGGTCGAAGATGCCGTGTGCGATGACGGTGGGTTGCAGGCTCCACAGTTCGCTCATGCCGTCGTCACCGTCGCGCAGTCGCACGTCGCGGTCGCGGCGGGCGAGGTCGTGGCGTTCCTGCAGAGGGATCGGATCGATGCGCTGGGCGAGCATCCGCAGCAGCGGGCGCGCCCGGCCCGGGGTCTCCCGCCGGCAGATGCCCAAAGCCTTCTGCTCGAACTCGGCGCGTGCCTTCGGGTCGCCGATCCGGGACCCCGTGTCGAGGATCGCGACGATGTGTCCGCGTTCGATCTGGCCGCCGGCGAGCGCGGTGAGTGTATCGGGGAAGTCATCGGCGAGCATCGCCGCCTCGGCGAGCCGTGCCTGGATCGTGCGATCCGACGCCCGCACCGCGCACGCGAGCTCGGCGGCGATCTCGCGAAGGGGCAGGTCGGTGGTGCGGGAGTCTGCGGAGGCGACGCGGGCGCGACGCACGGTCACCAGGTTCATCGCCTCGGAGAGCGCCACAGACTCGGCCGCCTCGGCCGCAGCCTTGGCGCGCCGGGCTTCGACGAAGCGCGTCGTGAGCTCATCGAGCAGCCGCGCTTCGGCGTCGGAGAACCCGGGTGAGGGCGTCGGTTCGCTCGAGCTGGTCATACATCCAGTTTGCCGAGGGCCTCCGACATTCCGATCAGGACAAAGACCAGATCAGGATCCAAAACTGTGGACAATTTCGCTCGCTCCCCAGTTGTGGAGGAACAGTGCCCCGCCCGGGCCCTCAGCCCGCCTTGCGCCCCCGCTCCGCGGCGGCTCCGAACAGGTCGAGCGTGAGCCCTTCGAGCAGGTAGCCCGGCTCCACGTCGAGCGCGTCGGCGAGGCGCACGAGCGTCTGGATGTTCATCATCGCCCGCCCGCTCTCATAGCTGCGCAGGTTCGACGAGTCGATGTCGGCGCGCACCGCGAGCTGGTCCTGAGTGAGCGTGTAGCGCCTGCGAGTGTCGGCGACGCGGCGGCCGATGTGGGCTGCGGCGGCTGACGGGACTCGAGGCACCGTTCCAGCGTCACGAACACCGGTCGCTCGTGCCAGGGCGCATGTCCACGGGTACAAGTACACTCGATCCGACTTGGGATGGGAGTGTCGTGGCCGACGAGAAGCTGGTGAAGTCGCGCCGTCGCGTCGCCGACCACGGAGAGGTCTTCACCCCGCGGTGGCTCGTCGACGACATGCTCGACCTGGTCAAGAGTGAGACCGAGCGCATCGACTCGCGGTTTCTCGAGCCCGCGTGCGGCTCGGGCAACTTTCTCGTGCCGGTGCTCGAGCGCAAGCTCGCCGCCGTGCAGGCGCGCTACGGCGGCAGCGATTTCGAGAAGAGGCACTACGCCCTCTTCGCGCTCATGTGCATCTACGGCATCGAACTGCTGCCCGACAATGCGGCCGAATGTCGCGAGAACCTCGCGGGTACTTTCGCCCGGTACCTGAAGACCGATGCCGTCGCTGCCGAAGCCGCCCGCACCGTGCTGGCCGCGAACATCGTGCAGGGCGACGCCCTCGCCATGACCGATGCCGCCGGCGACCCCATCGTCTTTCCCGAGTGGGGCTATCTCGGCCGAGGCCGCTACCAGCGCCGCGACTTCCGCTTCGATGCGCTCACGCAGCGCTCCGCAGCATCCGGCACGCTCTTCGATGCGTTCGAGGAGCACGAGATCTTCACGCCGGTGCGCACCTACCCCGCCATCACGATCGACGAGCTCGCGAAGGAGTCGTCGCGATGACG
This sequence comes from Microbacterium fluvii, assembly GCF_025515205.1. Classification (GTDB taxonomy): domain Bacteria; phylum Actinomycetota; class Actinomycetes; order Actinomycetales; family Microbacteriaceae; genus Microbacterium; species Microbacterium fluvii. Next base: position 519,559 of record NZ_JAOPFX010000002.1, read on the forward strand.
ACAGTGGATGCTGCCCCCTTCTCGCTCGCGCGCACGCACAACCCCGACGTGCTCACGTGCATCGCGAACCTCTCCAACGACGAGGTGTTCACGCCGCCCGAGCTCGCGAACCAGATGCTCGACACCCTCGAAGCGGCGTGGGCGGAGGCCAACGGCGGCAAGGTCATCTGGGCCGATCCGAACGTGACGTTCCTCGACCCGTTCACGAAGTCGGGCGTCTTCTTGCGTGAGATCGTGTCTCGGCTCACGCACGGCCTCGAGTCGGTGATCCCCGACCTGCAGCAGCGGGTCGATCACATCCTCACGAAGCAGGTGTTCGGCATCGGCATCACGCAGCTGACGGCGCTGCTGGCCCGCCGCAGCGTCTACTGCTCGAAGGACGCGACCGGCCCCCACTCCGTCGCGAAGGGCTTCGACCGCGACTGGGGCAACATCTGGTTCGAGCGCACCGAGCACACCTGGGCCGGCGACAAGTGCGCGTACTGCGGTGCCGCACGGGCCATTCAGGAGCGCGGCGACGAGCTCGAGACCCACGCCTACGCCTTCATCCACACCACCGACCCGCGGGCGCTGCTCGCGACCATGTTTGGAGCCGACGTGCAGTTCGACGTCATCATCGGCAACCCGCCCTACCAGCTCGACGACGGCGGCCATAACAACTCCGCGGCGCCGATCTACCAGCACTTCGTGGAGAACGGCTTCGCGCTGGAACCTCGTTTCGTCGTGCTCGTGACGCCGTCGCGTTGGTTCGCCGGCGGAAGAGGGCTCGACAAGTTCCGCGATCGGATGCTTCATTCGCACCGGATCCGGCAGCTCGTCGACTTTCCCAAGCTCTACGACGGATTCCCCGGTGTGAAGATCCGTGGCGGAGTCTCGTACTTCCTCTGGGATCGTGACAATGAGGGGCCCTGCACCATCCAGACGATGTGGGACAACGTGCCCCTGGGTGCGCCGGCGACGCGCGATCTCGATGCGTATGACGTGCTCGTTCGACGCAACGAGGCCGTCTCCATCTTGGAGAAGGTGCGCGCGAGGCATGAGCGGACGCTCGATAAGCGAGTGTCTGCAGGCAAGCCGTTCGGGCTTCGCACTTTTTTCCATGGCAAGCCCAGCAAGGACGGACTGGCCGACCCGGTGATGCTCTTTGGGTCGCAGAAGATCTCATGGATCGAGCGGAGTGAAGTCGAGCAGCATGGTGCCTGGGTAGACCAGTGGAAAGTGCTGATGACAGCGGTGCAAGGCACCAGTGCCGCCGTCGAGACCAAGTTTCTCAGTCGCCCCATTGTCGCCGGCCCGGGCACGGCATGCAGCGAGACCTACCTCGTGGCGGGGCGATTCGAAGACGAAGCAACGGCAACACGGTACGCGGACTACCTGCGATCGCGGTTTCTTCGATTCCTCGTCTCGCTGCGCAAGTCGACCCAGCACGCAAACCGAGATGTGTACTCCTTCGTTCCGGATCTTCCACTTGACGAAGATTGGACTGACGAGAAGCTCTACGCGCGCTACGGCCTGACCGAAGACGAGATCGCGTTCATCGAGTCACAGGTCGCGCCCCACGATGCCTAAGCCCCTCGACGAGCTCCTGCCGCTCAAGCCCGACGCCCGCCTGCGCATCTACGCGTACTCGATCCAGGACGACGCGCACGAGGGGCTGCTCAAGGTCGGGCAGACGACGCAAGACGTCAAGGTGCGGGTCGCGCAGCAGCTGAAGACCGCGGCGATCGAGAACTACCAGATCGTGCTCGACGAGCCGGCCGATCGCGACGACGGGAGCGTCTTCCGCGACTTCGACGTGCGCGAACGACTTAAGCAGAAGGGTCACGCCAACCCGAAGCTCGAGTGGATGCGCTGCACCGTCGACGATGTGCTGACCGCGATCGGCGAGCTGCGCTCGGGCAAGAGCTTCACCGGCACCCACCACGCGACCTTCCCGATGCGCGCCGAACAGCAGGCCGCAGTCGAGAAGACCCTCGACTACTTCGAGTCGATCTGGAGCGAAGACTCCGACGCTGTGCCCGAATTCCTCTGGAACGCCAAGATGCGCTTCGGCAAGACGTTCACGACCTACCAGCTCGCGAAGCGGCTGAAGGCCACGCGCATCCTCGTCATGACGTTCAAGCCCGCGGTCGAAGACGCGTGGGACACAGACCTCAAGACCCACGTCGACTTCGACGGCTGGCAGTACCTCTCGCGCAAGACCGGAGGCAGCCCCGCAGACGTCGACCCCGAGCATCCACTCGTCTTCTTCGGCTCGTTCCAAGACCTGATGGGCCGCGACGCGGCAGGCAACTTCAAGGCCAAGCACGCGTGGCTGACCGAGCTCACGTGGGACCTCGTCGTGTTCGACGAGTACCACTTCGGCGCGTGGCGGGATGCCGCCAAGGAGCTCTTCGAGGGCGAAGACGACCGGGCCAAGAAGAAGGCGACAGAAGACGAGTCAGCAGAGACCTCGAGACCTTCGCCGAGAACCTCGAAGAGACGGGTCTGTCAGAGGACGCGTTCGTGCCGATCAAGGCGCGCTCCTACCTCTACCTCTCGGGCACCCCCTTCAAGGTGCTCAAAGACGGCCGGTTCATCGAAGAGCAGATCTTCAACTGGACCTACACCGATGAGCAGCGTGCGAAGGCCGCGTTCGCGGCGCAGCATCCGTCGTCTCCGAACCCGTATGCGGCACTCCCCGAGATGCGTCTGCTCACCTACCAGATGCCCGACGAGCTCATCGCGATCGCCGGGGAGGGCGAGTTCGACGAGTTCGACCTCAACGCGTTCTTCGAGGCGCGCCCCGTTTCGTCTCGCTCCGCTCGCTCAACGCCCGGGGGTGAATTCGAGTTCGTGCACAAGGGCGACGTGCAGAAGTGGCTCGACATCATCCGCGGCTCGTATCTGCCCACGCAGATCGATGCGATGAAGACCGGCACGCGGCCGCCCTTCCCCTATTCCGACGTGCGGCTCCTGCCCTATCTGCAGCATTCGATCTGGATGCTGCCGCGCACCGCCTCGTGTGCGGCCATGGCGAGTCTGCTCGCCGAGCCGCAGAACGCGTTCTGGCACGACTACACCGTCGTCAACGTGTCGGCGCCCGGCATCGGTGTCGGCCTCGATGCGCTTCCGCCGGTGCGCGAGGCGATCGGCAACGGCCACGACACCAAGACGATCACGCTCACCGTCGGCAAGCTCACGACCGGCGTCACGGTGCCGGCGTGGTCGTCGATCCTGATGCTGCGCAACCTCCAGGCGCCAGAGACCTACTTCCAGGCCGCCTTCCGCGTGCAGTCGCCGTGGACGATCCGAAACCCCGAGGGCGACGATCCGTCGCGCGAAGAGATCCTCAAGCCGGTGTGCTTCGTCTTCGACTTCGCGCCCACGCGGGCGCTGCGCCAGATCAGCGAGTACGGCGTGGGCCTCGCCCCCAAGGAGCGCAACCCCGAGAAGGCCGTCGAAGACCTCGTCGGCTTCCTGCCCGTTCTCGCCTACGACGGCTCGCACATGACCCAGATCGATGCGGGCCAGATCCTCGACATCGCGATGGCCGGCACCTCGGCGACCCTGCTCGCCCGCAAGTGGGAGTCGGCGATCCTCGTCAACGTCGACAACACGACGCTGAAGAAGATCATGGCCTCCGAGGCCGCGATGGCCGCCGTCATGAACATCGAGGGGTTCCGCGCGCTCGGCTCGAGCGTCTTCGAGACGGTCGTCAACAAGAGCGAGGCGGTGTCGAAGACCAAGAAGGAGAAGGGCGACGAGCTCACCCCGGCCGACAAGAAGCAGCTCACGGCGGAGGAGAAGGAGTACAAGTCCAAGCGCAAGCAGATCCAAGAGAAGCTCATCAAGTTCGCCACGCGCATCCCGGCGTTCATGTACCTCACCGACTACCGCGAGAACACCCTCTACGACGTCATCACCAAGATCGAGCCCGACCTGTTCAAGGCCGTCACCGGTCTCACGGTCGCCGACTTCGACCTGCTGGTCTCGCTCGGCGTCTTCAACGCGGGGCACATGAATCAAGCCGTCTTCGCCTTCCGCCGCTACGAAGACGCGTCGCTGTCGTACACCGGCATCGAGTCGCACCAGGGGCTGCGCCGCTACGGCCTGTACGACACCGTCGTCGCGGTGGAGTGAACGAGGGGGAGTCGGTCTCCCGCCCTCACCCCGCGTTCGTGTCCGTCTCCACGATCGGCTCCGACGCGTCGTCGCGCGCGGCGTCGGGCTGGCCGCCCGGGCCGCCGAGGTCGGCTCCGGCGCGCACGAGCTTCTCGATCTGGGCGCCGGTGTCAGCATCCACCGCCTTCCAGTACAGGAACGCGCGCTCGAGCACATCGCCCTTCACGCCGCCCAGCAAGTGCCCCGCGACGGTCTTGACGAACGCCGCGCGCTGCTGGTCGTCCCACACCTCTCGCACCAGGGCGCCGGGCTGCGAGAAGTCGTCGTCGTCGGGGCGCAGCGTGTAAGCCTGGCGCACCATGGCGCCGTCGGCCTCCCACCCCGGCTCGACTTCGCCCACGTGGTCGGCATAGCCGCGGCCCTCGGAGTTCGGCGCATACACCGGGGCGTCGCCGGTGTGGTCGTAGGCCATCGGCCCGTCTTTCGTGTAGGTGTTCACCTCGACGTGCGGGCGGTTCACCGGCAGCTGCAGGTAGTTCGCTCCGATGCGGTGCCGGTGCGTGTCGGCGTAGGCGAACGCGCGGCCCAGCAGCATCTTGTCGGGCGAGAACCCGATGCCCGGCACGAGCGCCGACGGCTCGAAGGCGGCCTGCTCGATCTGGGCGAAGAAGTTCTCGGGGTTGCGATCGAGCGTCATGCGGCCCACCTCGATCAGCGGATAGTCTCCGTGCGGCCACACCTTGGTGAGATCGAAGGGGTTGAGCCGGTAGGTCTTGCCCTCCTCGTAGGGCATCACCTGCACCGACAGCGTCCATGAGGGGAATTCGCCGCGCTCGATCGCCTCGTACAGGTCGCGACGGTGGAAGTCGGCATCCTCTCCCGCGATGCGGGTCGCGTCGTGGTCGGTCAGGCCCTCCACGCCCTGATCGCTGTGGAAGTGGTACTTCACCCAGTGCTTGTCACCCGCCGCGTTCACCCACATATAGGTGTGCGAGCCGTAGCCGTTCATATGCCGATACGACTTCGGGATGCCGCGATCGCCCATCAGATACGTCACCTGGTGCGCCGACTCGGGGTTGAGCGACCAGAAGTCCCACTGCATGTGGTTGTCGCGCAGGCCGCTGCCGCCGCGGCGCTTCTGCGAGCGGATGAAATGCGGGAACTTCATCGTGTCGCGGATGAAGAAGACCGGGGTGTTGTTGCCGACGAGGTCATAATTTCCCTCCTCGGTGTAGAACTTCAAGGCGAAGCCCCGAGGGTCTCGCCACGTATCGGGCGAGCCCTGCTCGCCGGCGACGGTCGAGAAGCGGGCGAGCATCTCGGTGCGCGCCCCGGCTGGAAGAGCCCCGCCTTCGTGTAGGCGCTGACGTCTTCGGTCGTCTCGAAGAATCCGAATGCGCCGGATCCCTTCGCATGCACATTCCGCTCGGGCACGCGCTCGCGGTTGAAGTGCGCCATCTGATTGAGGAAGTGCACGTCGTGCAGCAGGATCGGCCCGTCCGGGCCGAGCGTGAGCGAGTTGCGATCGCTGGGGGCGGGCGCGCCGGTGTCGGTGGTCGAGCCGAGCTCGGCCTCGGCCGAGGGTGCAGTCTTGATCGAGGTGCCGTCGGTGGGCTGGGGGATCTCAGGCATGACACCGACGCAACCACTCGGGCGCCGGCCGGTGAAGGGGCTTGCGCAACGGGGGCCGGGCGCGTAGCGGCACACCCGCGTTTCGTCTCGCTGCGCTCGCTCAACGCCCGGGGTGGGTCGTTTCGTCTCGCTGCGCTCGCTCAACGCCCGGGCTGTGGGGTCCGGGCGTTGAGCGAGGACGCCCGCAGGGCGCCCGAGACGAAACGGGGTGAGCCGGGTCAGAGAGCGGCGATCGCCTGGGCGGCCGGCACCACCTCGGCGTAGCCGTCGGCCAGGCCCGCCATGAACGCGGCGTGCACCGTGGCGCCGGGGATCACCTCGCCGCCGAACTCCAGATCGGGCGCCGCGCACGCGTCGTGCGCGACCGTGACGGTGTAGCCGTGCTCCACGGCCGAGCGCACCGTCGAATCGACGCACATGCTCGACATCATCCCGCAGACCACGAGCGCGTCGGCATCGAACTGCTCGAGCTGCGCGTCGAGTCCCGTGCTCACGAACGCGTTCGGGTCGTCCTTCGTGATGACCGGCTCGTCGCCGCGCGGCGCGACGAGCGGATGGATCTCGACCCCGGCCGTCCCCGGCCGCATGAAGGGGGCATCCGGCGCATCCCACACGTGCTGGACGTGCACGATCGGCTGCCCCGCCGCGCGGAACGCCTCGAGCAGCTCACGCGCCCGCTCGGCCGCCGCGACCGGGCCGACCAGGGGGTGGGCGCCCCCGGGGAAGTAGTCGTTCTGGATGTCGATGATCACGAGCGCAGTCGCCATGTCAGGAGCGTATTCGACGCGGATGCTGTGCGCCCGCGCCGCCCGCGATGACGCGTGTGTGACGCCGCGGTTTGACGAAGTTAGGCAGGCCTTCCTATTATTCATCTGTTTGAAGTAAGGCTTACCTTCATTCTCCATCCGACGTTCTCTTGGGAGTCCCATGAACACCACCCTCAGACGGAGAGGTCGCATCACAGCGATCGCCGTCACCTGCGCCGTCGGGCTCACCGCCCTCACGGCCGTCCCCGCCTCCGCCGACACCGGCACGTGGCTCAACGGAGGCGCGACCGGTGCCACCGTCGGCGTCGCCGACGCCGTGATCGTGGGCGACAGCATCCGCCTCGAAGGATCCGGCTGGACCGACGGCACCGACGACAGCGACGCCGACGGCTCGTGGATCGCCGTCAAGCTCGGCGCCGCCGGCGGTGTCGAAGCCGACGTGCTGACCACCGAGCCTGCCGCAGGCAAGTTCGTCTTCCCTGGCGCAGGCTCGGGCACCGCCGCGATCTGGAGCGGCATCGTCGCAGACGATGACGGCGACTTCTCGGTCGACATCCCGTTCCCGACCGCCACGAACACGAGCCCCGCGCTGGCGACGGCGTGGGCGGTCGGCACGACCCACCACCTGCAGCTGCTGACCGGCTCGATGAAGGCGGGCGGCGACGTGCCGCGCTCTGTCTATGTGACCTTCACCGTCACCGGCGACACGCTCGCCGTCACCTCGGGCGCGGGCGGCCGCGGCGCCGCAGCCGGCACCGTCGTGCTCACCTTCGCCGGCGCGGCCGGCACGTTCGCGGCGAACGAGGCGCTCACCGCGAAGGTGGACGGCGTCGACACGGCGTGGACCACGGGTGGAACGGCTTCGGCGACCGGCGCCCTGACGTCGACGACCATCTCGTACGCACCCGGCGCCCTGCGTGCCGGCGTGCACGAGGTGGCGATCACCGGCGCGACGACGGGCACCAAGACCCGCACCGTCACGGTGCTGCCAACGGCCTCCTACTCGTCGCTCACCCAGGCCTCCACCGGCACGCTGACCCTGTCGAACCTGCCGTCAGGCTCGTCGGTCGCAGGCGTCTCGTTCGACGGCGCGCCGGGCATCACCTTCTCGGGGCTCCCGGCCACCGAGACCGACGGCGTGGCAACGGCGTCGTACTCGATCCCGGCCGACACCACCCTCGGCACCTACCCGGTCACCGTGACCCTGGCGAACCCCGCCGCGACCTTCACGCTGGCCGGCCAGAAGATCTCGCCCGACGCGACGATCTTCGGCGACGACGCGTTCACGCTGACCTCCAACGGCACCGGCATCTTCCAGGGGCTGTACCAGTCGGCCTACAGCGCCGAGCAGGATGCCCTGTACGCCGCTGCGGCCTCGGGCACCGGCACGGCCGAAGACGGCTACCTCTACAAGCTCGACCCCGACACCCTCGAGGTGCTCGCGAGCGTGCACCCGAAGGAAGTGACCGACTCGAACAGCGTCGCCGGCCAGGCTCCCTACGGTGTGGGCGTCGACGACGTCAACGGCACCGTGTGGGTCAGCAACACGCGCACCAACTCGCTCGCCGTCTATGACGCCGACGACCTCACGCTGCTCAAGCAGTTCCCGTCGGGCACGATCTCGCACTCGCGTGACCTCGCCTACGACCCGATCAGCGACCGGGTGTTCGTGAGCTCGGCCAGCGAGGGCACGACCGGCAACGGCTACATCAGCGTGTTCGACGGCGAGACCTTCGAGAAGATCCAGGACATCCCGACCGGTGCGCGCACCGAGTTCAGCCCGGTGTCGGTGGAGATCGTCGACGGCGTGCTCTATTCGCCGAGCCTGTCGAGCAACAAGGTCGCCAAGATCGACACGACCACGCTCGAGGTGACCTTCCTCGAGATCAGCGGCATCAACGTAGGCGGGCGCGGCGCCTCGGGCATCGACTACGACGCCGACAGCGACCGCCTCTACATCGCCAGCCAGAACGGCGACGAGCTCGTGATCGCCGACGCGACCACCGGCGAGACGCTGAAGGAGGTGCCCACCGGCACCGGCGCGCTCAACGTCGAGATCGACGACGTCAACGACCTCGTCTACGTCACCAACCTGAGCGGCGGCACCGTCACGGTGCTCGACCTCGACGGCACCAAGGTCGCCAACCTGCCGATCGTGCGTGCGAACCACGTCACGACCGACGGGGCGGGCACCGCCTACGTCGTCGACAAGAACACCGGCAACAAGGTGTGGAAGGTCACCGTCAACCCCGACGTCGCCTCCAGCACGCCGACGATCACCGGCTCTGCGAAGGTCGGATCGAAGCTCACCGCTTCGGCCGGCGACTGGTCGGAGGGCGCGACGCTCGCCTACCAGTGGAACCGTGACGGCGTCGCGATCAGCGGCGCGACGGCGTCGACCTACACGGCGACGGCGGCGGATGCCGGCAAGGCGCTCTCGGTGACCGTCACCGGCTCGCTCGAGGGTCACGTCACCGTCAGCAAGACCTCGGCAGCCACGGCCAAGGTGGCAGCCGGCACGCTCGCGTCGGCGACCCCGAAGATCTCGGGCACCGCGAAGGTCGGCAAGACGCTGACCGCCGCGGCGGGCACCTGGACCTCGGGCACGTCGCTGAGCTACGCCTGGTACGCAGACGGCAAGGCGATCTCGGGCAAGACGGCCAAGACGCTGGTTCCGTCGTCCTCGCTGGTGGGCAAGAAGATCACCGTCAAGGTGACCGGCAAGAAGTCCGGCTACACGACGGTGACCAAGACCTCGGCGGCCACCGCCAAGGTCGCCAAGGGCACGCTGGCCACGGCGACCCCGAAGATCAAGGGCACCGCCAAGGCGGGCAAGAAGCTCACGGTCTCCGCCGGCACGTGGACCTCGGGCACGAAGCTGAGCTACCAGTGGTACGCCGACGGCAAGAAGATCAAGGGCAAGACGGGCAAGTCTCTCACGCTCACGAACTCGCTCGTCGGCGACAAGATCACCGTCAAGGTGACCGGCACGAAGTCGGGCTACACCACGGTGACCAAGACCTCGAAGTCCACTTCGAAGGTCGCGAAGCGCTAGCTTCTGCGAAGAAGGCGGGCGGTGCACACGGACGCGGGTGCACCGCCCGTCGGCGTCGGTCGACATTTGACCCGGCGCTCAGGTATGCCTAGCCTTATCTACATCAGATGAGTCGCGCGACGACTCTCGACCCTCCTCCCCAGAAGAAGTGACATGAGCTGGAACGCGCGCCGCAACGCCCTCGCGGCACTGGTCGCGGCGGCCCTGCTGCTGACGGGGTGTGCGGGTGCCGCGGCGGAGCCGACGGCATCCGCCGGACAGACCCGACAGATCACCGACGTCGAAGGCACCGTCGTCGAGGTGCCCGTCGACCCGCAGCGGGTCGTGACCCTCAGCGAGCCGACGCTCGATGCCGCGCTCGCCCTGGGGATCGAGCCCATCGGCACCGTCAGCGGCCGCGGGCAGTCGACGGTGCCGAACTACCTCGCCGACCTCGCCGGCGACATCCCGATCCTCGGGGGCGTCGCCCAGCCCAACTACGAGGCGATCGGCGCGGTCGACCCCGACCTGATCCTCGTGGACGGCACGAGCATCAACAACAACCCTCCCGTCATCGAGGCGCTGCGTCATATCGCCCCCGTCGTCTACACCGGCTACGCCGGAGGACCCTGGCGCGACAACTTCCTGCTGGTGGCCGACGCGCTGAACCTCGCCGACGAGGGCGCGCAGGTCGTCGCCGACTACGAAGCCCACGTCGCCGACGCGGCCGCCGCACTCACCGGCTACGCCGACGACACGTTCTCGATCGTGCGCTGGCAGGGCACCTCGGCCTCGGTCATCCTCAAGGAGCTGCCGCCCGGGCAGGCCCTCGTCGACCTCGGGCTGCAGCGCCCCGCCGACCAGGATCGCACCGGCCGCGGACACTCCGAGCCCGTCTCGCTCGAGAACCTCGAGACGATCGATGCCGACCACATCTTCTTCGGCACGCTCGGCGGCTCGAGCGTCGACAACCGGGCCGCGGGGGGATCGGCGGGGATCGAGGATGCCGCCGCCGCCCTCGCCGAGGCCGAGACCGTGCCCGGCTTCACCGACCTCCAGGCCTACCGCGACGACGCGATCATCCTCGTCGACGGCTCGGCGTGGACCTCGACGGGCGGCCCCCTGCTGATGAACCGCATCATCGACGACGTCGTGGCGGCGCTGTCGTGAACGCTCAGAACGGAGCACTCCGCATGCGAGATCGCATCACCGCCCGCGGCGCCCTGCGCTCGATGGTCGCGGGGCTGTCAGCCGTGCTGCTGGCCGCCGTCTCGATCGGCGGCACCGCAGCCGCGGCCGGCGCGGCCGTCGCCCACACCGGAACGCAGTACACGCTCGCCTCCGACTCGTCGGTGCGCTGGTGGGTGCCGTCGACCCTCGTCGAGGGCGAAGACCTCGTGATCTCGGGCTCGGGATGGCTGAACACCGCGGGCACCGGCGGCTCGACCGTCGCGCTCAAGTTCGACGACGGCGCCTCCGCCACCACGACCCTTCAGGTGATCAACCCGTTCACCGACACGGTGTTCGCCAACAAGACGGTGTTCGGCATCGCGCAGGCCGATGCCGCGGGAGACTGGCAGCTGCGCATCCCCTATCTGACGCTGGCCAACTCGAACCAGCAGTGGAAGGCCGGCCAGACGCACAGCATCACGCTGCTGAGCGGCTCGCTGCAGACCCCGGCCGGCACCGACCGCGCCCGCACGACGGCGCCCCAGCCGGCATCGTTCACGATCACCGCGGCGACGCCCGACCCCGAGCCGACCGCTTCGCCCACGCCGACCGCCACCTCGGCCCCCTCGCCCGAACCCAGCGCCACGACGGGCGTCGGCGAGCCCGCGTGGGCGCACACGACCATCACAGCGGGCACCGCGACGGCGTGGGTGCAGAGCGAGGTCGCCGCCGGCACCGGCGGCACCCTGCGCATCAGCGGCGTCGGCTGGAAGAGCGCCGCGGGCGGCTCCACCGTGGCCGTCAAGCTCAACTCGGCGCCCGGCGTGCAGTACACGCGCAGCGGGGCCGGAATCGTGCAGCATCCGTCCGCCTCCGGCGACGACACGATCTGGGCGCTGCTGGCCCCGAGCGACCCCGATGACCACGCCAACGTGTACGTGCTGGCAGCGGACGGCTCGTTCGACATCACGATCGACGCGCCGGCGGGGCTCACCGCCGGGCAGTACCTCACGGTGCAGCTGCAGTCGGGTCGCTTCGACAGCGGCGACGTGCAGCGCTCGGTGGTCAGCTCGCCGCTGACGGTCGGCGGCGTCGCCTACCAGGATCCCGATGACGGCGAGCTGCCCACGTGCGTCGCGACGAGCTCCGCCCCGACCGTGACGATCGAGAACGCGACCGTGTCGCTCGGCGGCGTGCTGCACGTCAGCGGCACCGGCTGGTGCCACCCGGCGACGGCGGGCGGCGGCTCGGTGATCGGCGTCAAGATCGACGAGGGCGCCTACAGCCGCCTCTCCACCGACGTGCACAGCAACAAGACCATCTGGGCCGTCATCGAGGCCGACGACGACGACGGCACCTTCAGCGTCGACATCGCCCTGCCCGACGGCACCACGGCGGGTGCGAACGGCTCGAGCCCCGCGTTCACGCAGGGCTCGCACACGCTGCGACTGCTCAGCGGCTCGCTGAAGGCCGGCGACACCGTGCGCACGCTCGCCTCGGCGGCGTTCACGGTGGGCGCCTACGCCCCGAACGGCGCGCCCGACCCGATCGATCGGGCGACGCTCACCTCGGCCAACCGCGCGGGCGTCACGGCACGGCTCACCTCGACGGCGCTCGAGGTCACCGTGCCGGGGGCGCACGAGGGCGACTGGGTGTTCCTCACCCCCTTCGCCACCGACGGATCGCCGCGCTACCCGTGGCTCGACACGTGGTTCCGCACCGACGCGACCGGCACCGCGTCGGCGCCCCTGGCAGGTGTGACGCTCCCCACCGGAACGATCGCGATCGCGGTGCAGAGCGGGCAGCAGGCCGACTCGGGCGCGCTGATCGGCTGGGCATCGGTGACGGTGCCTACAGCATCCGCTCCGAATCCGACGCCGACGCCCGCGCCGACCGACGGCACCGCCGCCGCCGACGAGGGCGACGGCGCCACGCCCACGACGACGAGTCGTCCGTTCTACACGCTCTCGACGCAGCGCACTCAGCAGACCGCCCCGACCTCGGTGCCCGCTGCGCCCTTCTCGACGAGTGCGGGTCTGGTCGCGGGCAACGCCGGCGGAGTGACGCTCAGCCTCGACGGCAGCGTCGCGACCCTCGTGGTGCCGGCCGCGCAGCCGGGCGAGTGGGTGTTCGTCTTCGCGTACTCCGAGCCGACGCCGGTGGGCTGGATCCAGGTCGACGCCGAGCGCGCGGTGCGCGTCGACGTCGCGGCCCTCGAGGCCGGCGATCACAAGATCGCGATCGTGGCGGCCGACGAGCAGCTGCTCGGCTGGGCCGGGGTCACCGTCGACGGCGTGCTCGAAGAGCAGCCCGCTGCCACGACCGAGCATGCCGCGGCCGACGTCTCGACCGACGCCGGTGCCGAGGCCCCCGCAGCCCTGACTGCGACGGGCGGCCTGTCGAGCGCCGACTGGTGGCTGCTCGGCGGCGGCGCGCTGCTGGCCGGCGTGCTCGTCGCCGTCGTGCTGGTCGTGAGATCGCGCCGCGCGAGGGCGGGAGCCGAGCAGTGAGGCGCGTCGCCCGCACGGCGGTCGCGGTCGCGGTCGCGGGGCTCCTCGTCGCCGCGCCGGTCGCCGCAGGGGCGATCCCGCCAGACGGCGCGGGCAGCGACACCCCTGGCACGTCGGCATCGGTCTCGCCGCGCACGCTCGCCCCCTGCGAGACCATCAGCTTCACCCTCAGCGGCTACCCTGCCGGCGAGACGGTGTACGTCAAGATCGACGACGGCATCGGCTACGGCGACACCAGCGTGCAGGGCTCGGGTGTCTGGCACATGCAGGCCATTCCCGCCTCGGGCACCGTCACAGGCTCGTTCCCGCTGCCGTGCGACATCTCGACGGGGTCGCACTGGCTGCGCTTCCTCGCCAGTGAAGAGAAGTACGACGCCGACGGCGACTATCAGGGCGTCATCGGCTACACGCACGCGGGAGGCACCGACTTCACCGTCGTGGCGGCATCCGGATCCTCTGGAGGATCGGGCTCGTCGGGCGGCTCGTCGTCGGGCTCGTCGGGCAGCTCAGGATCGAGCGGTGGCTCAGGATCCGGCGCGACCGGATCGGGCTCGGGCAGCGCCCAGACCACTGCCCAGGGCGGTGTGCTCGTCGTCGCCACCCCGACCCCCACCGCGACGCCGTCGGCATCGGCCACGCCGACCACGACGCCGGTCGAGTCGCAGACGCCGCAGCCGTCTCCGACGGCGGTCGCCGCATCCGTCGACACGCCCTCGAGCGTGCCGTGGGTGGGCATCGTCGGCGGCCTCGTGCTGCTGGTCGGTGCCGCGGCGGTCGCGTGGATGCTGCTGCGACCGCGCCGCGCGCAGCCGTGACCGCGGTCGCCACCTCCGCACGCCTGCGGTCGCGTCGACTGTGGGGCGTCGCCGGTTTCGCCGCGGCACTCGTGGTGCTGGCGGCGGCCTCGCTCGCGATCGGATCGAACCCGATCCCGATCGGAGAGGTGTGGCGTGTGCTGACGCATCCCGACGGATCGATGGCCGCGGCAGTCGTCACGGGGCAGCGTGTGCCGCGCACCCTCGTCGTCATCGTCGTCGGCGTCGCCCTGGGGGTCGCCGGAGCGCTCATGCAGTCGCTCACCCGCAACCCGCTCGCCGACCCCGGCGTGCTCGGCATCAACGCGGGCGCGTCGCTCGCGGTCGTCGGCGCCGTCGCCTTTCTCGGGGTCTCGGGCATCTGGTCGTATCTGTGGTTCGCCTTCGCCGGCGCGGCCGCGGGCGCCCTCGCGGCCTACGTGCTGGGCTCTTCCGGCAGGTCAGGTCCGACACCGGTGCGCCTGGCACTTGCCGGGGTCGCCATCAGCATGGCGGTGTCGTCGCTCGTGCAGGCCGTGATCCTGTCGAACCAGGAGGCGTTCAACGAGTTCCGGTTCTGGGCCTCTGGATCGGCCGAGGGCCGCGGCTACGCCGAGCTCGCGGCCGTGACGGGATTCATCGTCGTCGGCACCGTGATCGCCCTGTGCCTCGCCCCGGCGCTGAACGCCCTCGCACTCGGCGATGAGGCGGGGCGCGCGCTGGGCGTGCGGGTCGGGGCCGTGCGCACCGCGGTCGTCGCCTCGGTGGCGCTGCTGGCCGGGGCCGCGACGGCGGCGCTCGGCCCGATCATGTTCGTCGGCCTCGCCGTGCCCTATCTCGCCCGCGCCGTCTGCGGCTCCGACCAGCGCTGGGTGCTGCCGGTGACCGCCATCGCTGCCCCCACGGCGCTGCTGGCCGCCGACATCGTCGGCCGGGTCGTCGCCTACCCCGCCGAGGTGCCGGTCGGCATCATCGCCGCCGTGCTCGGAGGCCCCGTGTTCGTCGCGCTCGTGCGCCGCCGCCGGATCGAGGCGCTGTGACCGCGATCGCCCCCCGCGCCGCCGTGCGCATCGGCCGCTGGTCGGTGCGCGTCGACGGGCGCGCGCTCGCCGTCGGCGCCACGTTGATCGCGGCCATCGCCGCGATCGCGATCGCCGCCGTCATGATGGGCGACTACCCGATGACGGTCGGCCAGACTCTCGCCGCACTGTTCGGCGTCGGAGACGACGAACTGGCCCGCTACTTCGTGCAGGACCAGCGACTGCCCCGCGTCGTGGCGGCCGTGCTCGTCGGTGCGGCGCTCGCGATATCGGGCGGCGTCTTCCAGCAGCTCACCGCGAACCCGCTCGGCAGCCCCGACGTCATCGGCTTCACGATCGGCGCGGCGACCGGCGCGCTCATCCAGATCGTGCTGTTCGACGCCGGCCCCGCCGCCACCGCGCTCGGGGCGACGATGGGCGGCTTCGGCACGGCGCTGGTCGTCTATCTGCTGGCGTGGCGCAAGGGGCTCGCGGGCTTTCGCCTCGTGCTCGTCGGCATCGGCGTGGCCGCCGTGCTGCAGGGTGTCAACAGCCTGCTCGTCGTGCGCGCGAGCCTGTCGGCGGCGCAGTCGGCTGCGCAGTGGCTGGCGGGCTCGTTCAACGCGACGACCTGGAACGAGGTCGCGCTCACGGCGGTCGGGGTCGGCGTGTTCGCCGTCGCGGCCTTCGCCCTGGGCCGACCGCTGGAGCTCATGACGATGGGCGACGACATCGCCGCAGGCCTCGGCATCCGCGTCGAACGCACCCGGCTCGCCCTCGTGGTCGTCGGCGTCGCGCTCGTGTCGATCGCGACCGCTGCGGCCGGGCCCATCGCCTTCGTGGCGCTCGCGGCGCCGCAGCTGGCCCGCCGGCTCACCGGCTCGAGTGCCGCGGGCCTGGTCACCTCTGCACTCATGGGGGCGGTGCTGGTGCTGGCGAGCGACCTCGCCGCGCAGCGCCTGTTCGCCCCCGCGCAGCTGCCGGTCGGGGTCGTGACCGGGTCGCTCGGCGGCGTGTATCTGATCTGGGCGCTGGCCCGCGAAGGAAGAAGGCGGCCATGAGCATCGCATCCGACAGCCGCGTGAGGGCACGCGGCGTCACGATCGGCTACGGCGGCGAGCCCGTCGCCGAGGGTCTCGACGTCGCCGTGCCGACAGGCGAGCTCACCGTGATCGTCGGCCCCAACGCGTGCGGCAAGTCGACGCTGCTGCGGGCGCTCGCCCGCATGCTGCCGGTGCGCGAGGGCGTCGTCGACCTCGACGGCGCGCCGATCGGCTCGTACCCCGCAAAAGAGGTCGCCCGCCGGCTCGGCATGCTGCCGCAGTCGCCGATCGCCCCCGACGGCATCGCGGTGGCCGACCTCGTGGCGCGCGGCCGTTACCCGCACCAGGGGCTGCTGCGGCAATGGTCGGCAGATGACGAGACCGCCGTGCAGCGGGCGCTGCAGCGCGCCGGCGTCGCCGAGCTCGCCGAGCGATCGGTCGACGAGCTGTCGGGCGGGCAGCGCCAGCGGGTGTGGATCGCGATGGCGCTCGCGCAGCAGACCCCGATCCTGCTGCTCGACGAGCCGACCACCTATCTCGACATCGCCCACCAGATCGAGGTGCTCGACCTCGCCCGCGGACTGCAGCGCGACGGCTTCACCGTCGTGGTCGTGCTGCACGAGCTCAACCTCGCCTTCCGCTACGCGACCCATCTCATCGTCATGAAGCAGGGCGCGGTCGTCGCCGAAGGGCCGGTCGCCGACGTCGTCACGGCGGAGCTCATCGAAGACGTCTACGGGCTGCCGTGCCGCATCATCGCCGACCCCGAGACCGGCACTCCGCTCGTGGTGCCGAAGGCGAGCGCGTCGTGAGCGCCGCGGCCGGTCGCACGCCGCCCAAGATCCCGCGCCCGGCGCCGGCGCCGCGGGTCGCGAGCCCCGCGATCGCGCGGCTCGCGGTCGACGTGGCGGCCGAGGGGGCGGATGCGGCGACCCGACGGTTCTGGAGCGAGGTCGCCCTCGCGACACCCCTGGTCGACCCCGTGCCCGGCGCACCGGGCGAGCGCATCGTGACGTTCGTCTGGCGCGACGCGCAGGCCGCCGAGGTGCTGCTGTTCGCCAACCGGCTCACCGACGAGAAGAACATCGATGAGAGCCTGCTCGAGCGCCTCCCCGGCACCGACGTATGGCATCTCGCGTATCGGATGGATGCCGACTGGCGCGCCTCGTATTCGTTCCTCGTGCGCGGCGCGGGGGAGCGTGCGCCCTGGCGCACCGACGACGATCAGGTGGCGCTGCGCGCCGCGCTCGACCGGGGGCGGCGCGATCTGCGCAACCCGGTCACGAGCCGCAACCGCGCGGGCGTCGACCAGTCGGTCGTCGAGCTGCCCGATGCGCCGCGGCAGCCGTGGCTCGCCGCTTCCCCCGCATCCGCCCCGCGCGAGGTGGAGAGCCCCGGCGGCAGGCGGCTGTGGATCCACGAGGCGGCCACGGGCGGAGAGCTGCTGCCGCTCGTGCTCGTGCTCGACGGGGAGGTGTGGCGCAGCATCCTGCCCGCCGCCGTCGACGCGATGGTCGCCGCGGGCGTCATGCGCCCCGCGCGGCTCGTGTTCGTAGACTCCGGCGGCACGCAGCAGCGCTGGCGGGAGCTCGACGCGGGGGGAGAGGCGGCGGCGTGGCTCGCGGGCGATCTGGTGCCGTGGGTGCGGGCGCGATGGGCCACCGAGGCCGGTCCCGGCGCGGTGGTCGTGGCGGGCCAGAGCCTGGGCGGCTTCACCGCCGTGCGCACGGCGCTCGAGCACCCCGACGTCGTGGGCGCGGCGCTCGCGCAGTCGGCCTCGACGTGGCAGGGCGATCTCGCGGCACTCGCCGGCGCGGCAGGTCGCTCCGGCCTGCGCGTCTGGCTCGAGGTGGGACGGCAGGAATGGGTGCTGCGCGATGCGCACCGCCACCTGGCCGCGCGTCTTGCCGCGGCCGGCGCCGACGTGCGCTTCACGGAGTTCAACGGCGGCCACGACTACGCCTGCTGGCGCGGCGGCATCGCCGACGGGCTCGCCGCGCTGCTGCCGGGCTGAGTCCCGGTCAGGCGGGGGTGGACTCGGGCTGGGTCTCGGTCGAGGTCTCGGGCTGAGCCTCGTTCTGAGCCTCCGGCGAGACGAGACGGAAGTCGCGGTCGACGTGCAGCGCCATGGCCTTCGCTGCCCGCTCGACATCGTGCGCCTCGATGGCGGCCAGCACCTCGCCGTGGTCGCCGAGGCGCACCTGCGCCTCACCGGCGTAGACGAGCTGTCCGCGGTCGATCGCGCGCCGCAGCGATGCCATCACGCCGGCGTACAGCGCGGTCAGCAGGGCGCTGCCCGAGGCGTCGAACACCGTCGCGTGGAACGGCCCCGTGCCGCGGCCGCGGCCGGATGCCGGGTAGTCCACGTCGCGGGGCGAATCGGCGCCGTGGGCCTCGCGCAGCGACGCGAGCTGCTCTTCCGTGCGCAGCCTCGCCGCCTGCTGCGCCGCCTCGACCTCGAGTGCCCGCCGGAACACCAGCAGGTCGGCGAGCTCGAAGTCCGAGATGTAATCGGTGATCAGCGAGCTCACGGGCGTGCGCGAGCGCACGAACGTGCCGCGCCCCGGCAGGGGCTCCAGCATCCCGAGCGATGCGAGTGATCGCACCGCCTCGCGCACGGTCGTCTTGCCGACACCGAGCAGCTCCATGAGCTCCTGCTCGGTGGGGATGCGCCGGTTGATCGGCCATTCGCCGCTGGTGATCTTGCGGCGCAGGAACGCCAGGGTCTCGAGGGCGCGGGCAGAGCCCACTCCGCCGGTCTCGTGCGCCACGTGCTCCTCCGCGTGCCTGGTGTGCTCCCCGCGAGTGTAGTGCCCGCCGCGATGTGAGCCGCTCAGGAGTCGAAGCCCAGCCCCACCGCGTCGAGCGTCTTCAGGAGCACGTTGCGCCTGCCCTCGTTGTGGTCGGCGCGATCGAGCGACCAGCGGGTCGCGTTGATGCCGATGGATGCCGCCGGCTCCGGCGGGAAGGGCAGCGGGCGTTTGCGCACCATCTCGAGCTGCGTCTTCTCGTTCTTCGTGCCGGCGAGAAGGTCGAGCATGACGTCGGCGGCGAACCGGGTCGAGCCGACACCCAGACCTGTGAACCCGGCGGCATATGCCACCCGGCCCTTGCGCGCCGTGCCGAAGAACGCCGTGAACTGCGTGCACGTGTCGATCGCGCCCGACCACTGGTGCGAGAAGCGCAGGCCCTCCAGCTGCGGGAACGTCGTGAAGAAGTGGCTCGCGAGCCGCGCCCACACGTCGGGGCGGTTCTCGTACCGAGGATCGACCTTGCGCCCGTAGTGGTAGAGCGCGTCATACCCGCCGAACAGGATGCGGTTGTCTTTCGACAGCCGGTAGTAGTGGAACTGGTTCGCGAGGTCTCCGATGCCCTGCCGGTCGTTCCAGCCGATCGAGGCGAGCTGCTCGTCGGTCAGCGGCTCGGTCATGAGCGCGTAGTCGTATACCGGAACGGTCATGAGCCGGTTGCGCTTGATCAGCGACGGGAACACGTTGGTCGCCAGCACCGCCTGCGCGGCGTCGACCCGACCGCCCTCGGTGACGACGGCGACGCCGGTCGCCGTGTTCTCGAGCGCCTTGACGTGCGAGCGCTCGAAGATCTCGACGCCGCGCTCTTCGCACACCCGCGCGAGCTCGGCGGCCAGGCGCGCGGGGTGCACCAATCCGCACGTGCGCTTCTCCCACACCGCCGCGAGATACGTCGGCGACGCGACGGATGCCTGGGCCTGCGCCTCGTCGAGGAACACCGTGTCGGGGTCGCCCTCGGCCGCCCACTCCGCGAGCCACGGCACCTGGTGCGGCTCGGTCGCGGGGGCGAGCTGCCCCGTGCGCTCGAAGTGGAAGTCCATGCCGTAGTCGGCCTCGGCCGCCTCGATCGCGTCGAGGTTGGCGAGTCCCAGCTCGTCGATCAGCGGCATCTCGTCGGGCCAGCGGCTCAGCCCGTTCTCGTGCCCGTGGGTCAGGCTCGACTCGCAGAAGCCGCCGTTGCGGCCGGACGCCGCCCAGCCCACGCGGTTGGCCTCGACGACCACGACGCGGCGGCCGGGGTCGCGGGTCTTGGCGAGCAGCGCCGTCCACAGCCCGGTGTAGCCGGCCCCGACGACTACGAGGTCGGCGGGCGTGCCGCCCCGCAGCGGGGGCCGGTCGGGCCGCAGGGCCGCGGGCAGGTCGTCGATCCAGAACACCCCCGTGCGGGTGTGTTCGAGGCTCGTGCTGATGACGGATGCCGAGGGCACACGCCTTTCGAAGACGGTGGTTCCCACGGGTATCACTTCCTATCTGGGGTGGGGTCTGGGTGGTGCCCTCGCCTCGGGCGAGGAGATCTCGTGAGGAGAGGGCAGCATCCGCTCTTTCGGTCCTCGCTCCGCCGATTCTCCTCGCCTGAAGCGAGGAGCGGGCGGATGCTGCCGCTCAGGCGTCGTCGGCGGCGAACACGCGCGCCCCCTCGACGTAGGTCTGCAGCACGCGCGTCGCGCCGATCTGGTCGGCGGGCCCGGCGAACGGATCGCGGTCGAGCACGGCGAGATCGGCGTACTTGCCCACCTCGATCGTGCCGGTGTCGGCGTCGAGGTGGTTCACCCACGCGGAGCCCGCCGTGTAGGCGGTGAGCGAAGTGGCCAGGTCGATCGACTGCTCGGGGAGGAACGCGTCGTACTCGCCCTCCTCGTACCCGGGGGCGGCGGTGCGGTTCACGGCGGTGTGGATCGCCGCGAGGGGGTTCGGCGACGACACCGACCAATCGCTGCCGGCGGCGAGCACGGTTCCTGCGCGCAGGAGGTCGCCGAACGGATACTGCCACGCATCCCGAGGCGACCCGAGGAAGGGCAGGGTCAGCTCGATCATCTGCGGCTCGAGCGTCGCCCACAGCGACTGCATGTTGGCGGCGACCCCGAGCGCGCGGAACCGCGGCACGTCCTCGGGGTGGACCACTTGGATGTGCGCGATGTGGTGGCGGCCGTCGCCCCGCCCGTTGCGCGCGAGCGCGTGCTCGACGGCATCGAGGCACTGCCGCACGGCGCGGTCGCCGATCGCGTGGAAGTGCACCTGGAATCCCAGGGCGTCGAGCTGCGGCACGGCTTCGTTGAGGATCTCGGGCGGCACGAACGAGATGCCCGAGTTGTCGGTGAAGTGCCCGTGGCCGTCGTGATAGGGCTCGAGCATCGACGCCGTGAAGTTCTCGGCCACGCCGTCTTGCATGACCTTGACCGACGTCGCCTGGAACCTCCCCGCCGACAGGCGCCGCCGTCGCTCGACGAGCGAGGGGATCTGCTCGAGGCCCGCTGTGCGATCCCACCACAGGGCTCCGACGACGCGGGCGGTCAGCGAGCCGTCGGCGGCGGCATCCACATACGTCTGCCCCTGGTCGACGAGGTCGCTGTAGTCGCCGATGATCGCGTCCTGCCAGGCCGTGATGCCGTAGGAGTGCAGGTAGCGCTGACCGGCCATGAGCGCCTCGTGCAGGAACTCGGGAGTCGGGTCGGGGATCAGCCGGTTCACGAGCGACATCGCCCCCTCGTGCAGCGTGCCGGTCGGGTCGCCGTCGGCGTCGCGCTCGATGCGTCCGTCGGCCGGGTCGGGAGTGTGCCGGTCGATGCCCGCTCGACGCAGCGCCGCCGAGTTCACCCAGGCGCCGTGCCCGTCGCGGTTGGGCAGGAACGCCGGGCGGTCGGGCAGCACCCGGTCGAGGGCGGCCGCCGTCGGCGTGCCGCCGGGGAAGGCCGACATGCTCCACCCTCCGCCCGAGATCCACTCCTCGGCGGGGTGCGCGGCGGCGTAGGCCGCGACGATGTCGAGGTACTCCTGCTCGGTCGACCCGTGTGCGAGGTCGCAGCGCAGCAGCTCCAGTCCGCCCGAGACGGGGTGCACGTGCGCGTCTTGGAAGCCGGGCACCAGCATCCGCCCCGCGAGGTCGACGACCTCGGTCGAGGGGCCGATGAGATCGCGGATGCTGTCGCCGCCCACCGCGACGATGCGCCCGTCGCTGACGGCCACGGCGCTCGCGCGCGAGCGCACGGTGTTCGCCGTGAAGACGGGCCCGCCGCTGAAGACGAGGTCGGCGTAGGTCATCGGGACTCCTGGTTCGGGCGTTGAGCGAGCGAAGCGAGACGAAACGGCGGTGCGGCTCAGCCGCCGGCCATGGTGCGGGCGATGTCGGTGGCGGAGTCGCCCGCGCGGCGCAGCACGATCGCGACGACCGCGAGGGCCAGCAGCGTCAGGACGAGCATGATCGTCGAGACCGCCGCGATCTCGGGCCGGAGGCCCGACCGCAGCGAGCTCAGGATGTAGACCGGCCACGGCGTCGACCCCGACACCTGAACGAACGACGAGACGACGGTGTTGTCGAGGCTGAACGTGAACGACAGCAGCGCTCCGGCGAGCACGGCGGGCATCGCGAGCGGCAGCGTGACACGGCGGAAGGTTGTGAACGGCGTCGCATAGAGGTCGGCGGAGGCCTCTTCGAGGTTCTCGGGCAGGCCCACGAGGCGCGCGCGCACGATGTAGGTGACGACGGCCACCGAGAACAGCGAGTGGCCGATCACGAGGCGCACCGTGCCGTCGTTGAATACCGACATGCCGAGGTCCTGCCCGAGGAAGACGAGCCACGGCAGCAGCGACACCGCATCCACGATCTCGGGGGTCACCGACACGAGCAGCAGCAGTCCGATGAACCACCACGTCCACTTTCCCGGTCGGCGGGCCAGCGCGATGCCGGCGAGGGTGCCGAGCAGGGTCGCGAGCACCGCGGCGATCGCGCCGGTGCGCAGCGACACCATGACCGCGTCGGAGAGCACCGACCGCGTGAACAGCGCCGTGTACCCGTCGAAGCCGAACTCGGTGAAGGCCGTCAGCAGTCGCCCGTTGTTGAACGAGTAGCCGATGATCACGAGGATCGGCAGGAACAGGAAGACGAAGACGAGGATGCTGAACACCATCAGCAGCCGGTCGGTCAGGGCGCCGTGCTTCATGACGAGACCTCCCCGAGCACGAGCCGGGTCTGGGCCCGGAAGGGCAGTGACACGAGCCACAGCAGCAGGCCGATCACGGCGGCGGAGCCCAGGATCACGACGATGAGGGTCACCGCCATCGCCGAGCCCAGCGCCCAGTTCTGCGCCGTCTGGAACTGCGCGGCCACCATCTGGCCCACCATGTTGCCCTTGGCGCCACCCAGCACCGTCGCGGTGATGTAGTCGCCCATGAGCGGGATGTACACCAGCAGCACGCCGACGATCACGCCGGGGCGGGCGAGCGGGAACGTCACGCGGAAGAAGGTGCGGATGCGGTCGGCACCGAGATCCTTCGACGCTTCCCGCAGCGGCAGCCCGACCCGGTCGAACGCCACGAACAGCGGCAGGATCATGAGCGGCAGATAGTTGTAGACGACGCCGAGCAGCACGGCCGGGCGCGTGTAGAGGATGTCGATCGGACCGAGCCCGATCGCCTGCAGGGCGTGCGAGACGAACCCTTCGGGGGCGAGGATCACCTGCCACCCGATCGTGCGCACGAGGAAGTTGGTCCAGAAGGGCACGAGCACCAGGGCGATCAGCATCCCCTTCCAGCGCGCCGGCGCCTTCAGCGCCATCCAGTAGGCGACGGGGGCGCCGATAAGGAAGCACAGCGCCGTGCCGCCCAGGCCGATCCACAGCGTGTTCAGGAACGTGTCGAAGAACGTCGGGGTGAACACCTCGAGGTAGCGGTCGAACGAGAGGATGTCGTTGGCGTGGGTGCCGAACAGGCCCGGCTTGTAGCCGAGGCTGTACCAGAAGACGACGGCGACAGGCAGCACGAAGAACACCACCAGCCATGCCCACGCCGGGATCGCCAGGGCGAACCCGGGAGCCCGGAGTCTACGCACCGGCGGCGGCCTTCGCCTTGTTCCAGATGTCGACCGTGCGCTGCTGCGCGTCGTTGACCTCGCCGTCCTTCATCGTCGCCAGCTGCTCGGGTGTGAAGAAGACGAGGTCGAGCATCTCGAGCCCCTCGGCCTCGGCGGTCGCCTGGATGTCTTTCGCGCCCGTGTGGTAGCCGATCCAGTCGAGTTCGGCCAGTGCGTTCTCGGGAGTGAGCACGTAGTTGATGAAGGCGTGTGCGGCCTCGGGGTGCGGAGCCGTCGACGAGATCGCCCAGTTGTCCATCCACAGCTCGGTCGCGGGCGATCCCAGCACCCACTGCCAGCGGTCGGGGTCGGACGAGTTGATGATGCCCTGGCGCGCGTCGCCGTTCCACACCTGCACGAGCGCCTGGGTCGCCTGCGGAATGGCGCTCGAACCCGGGTAGGAGTCGAACGCCGCGATGTGCGGGGCGAGGGTGTTCACGATGAAGTCCTCGCACGCGTCGATGTCTGCGGTGTCGGTCGTGTTCCAGTCGATGCCGTTGGCCCAGTAGTACATGCCGGTGATCTCGGCGGGGTCGTCGAGCACGCTCGTCTTGCCGCTGGCCTCGTTCTGCGCGGCATCCAGGAAGTCGTTCCAGGTCTTGAGCTCGCGCGTGATGACGGTCTTGTCGTAGACGAAGCCGGTGGTGCCCCACGCCTTGCAGATCGAGTAGTCGTTCGACGGATCCCACTCGCGGCCGAGGTAGGCGGCATCCATGTACTGGATGTTGGGGATCAGATCTTTGTTGAGCTTCAGCAGCAGATCGTTCTGGATCATCTGCGGGATGAACACGCCCGTCGGCACGATGATGTCGTAGCCGCTCGTGCCCTTGGCGGCGACGAGCTTGGAGATGAGCTCTTCGTTCGAGCCGAACGCGTCGACGGTGATCTTGGGCCCGAGCTCGTCGGTGAAGGCCGTCAGCACGTCGGGGGCGTCGTAGTCGCCCCACGAATAGATCGACAGCGCGTCTTCGAGCGCGCCACCGGTGGCCACGGCCGAGGGCTTCGTGCTCGAGCCGCCGGCGCAGGCGGCCAGGAACGCGGTGCCGCCGGCGATCGCCGCGAGCGACAGGAAGCGGCGGCGCGACACCTCCTGCAGGATGATGGGCGCCGCGGCGCGGCTGGCGAGGATGCGGATGGGCTGGTCGGCCATGGGGGGATTCCTCTCGAGTGCCTACAGGGACTGCGCGGTGCGGACGGTGCGGGTCGTGGGCAGGTCGACGTGGCCGGCCTGGTCGGCGAGGTCGTCGAGCGGGAAGACCTGCACCGACTCGGGTCGCCACGAGCTCCACACGGTGTCGCCGACGGCGACCCGTGGGGCGTCGGGGGTGGGGCGGCGGGCGAGGATCGACTGGTCGCCGGCGAGCTGCACGAGGAACTGCATCGTCTCGCCCAGGTGCGACAGGCCGATCACGCGGCCCTCGACCGCGTTGGTCGTGCCCTCGGGGCGGGCGGCCGACAGCTCGACGAACTCCGGCCGCACGGCCGCCCGCGCGGGGGAGCCGGGTGCGGGCGAGGCGATGGCGGTGGCGGGCAGCATCCGCACCAGTTCTGCGTCGACGGCGGCGCCGTCTGCCGAGACGGTGCCGTCGAAGAAGTTCTGCTGGCCGACGAAGGCGGCGACATAGGCGGATGCGGGCGAGCCGTAGATCGTGTCGGAGTCGGCGAGCTGCTCGATGCGGCCGTCGCGCATGACGGCGATGCGGTCGCTCATCGAGAGCGCCTCGCCCTGATCGTGGGTGACGAAGACGAACGTGATGCCCAGCCGCGACTGGAGCAGCTTGAGCTCGAGCTGCATCTCTTCTCGCAGCTGTCGGTCGAGCGCTCCCAGCGGCTCGTCGAGCAGCAGCACCGATGGACGGTTGACGAGGGCGCGGGCGAGCGCGACGCGCTGCTGCTGGCCGCCGGAGAGCTGGGTCGGCTTGCGGTCGGCGAACCGGCGCATCTGCACCATGTCGAGGGCGGTCGACACGCGCTCGCGCACCTCGGACTTGGGGGTGCGGCGCTGCTGCAGCCCGTAGGCGACGTTCTTGGCGACCGACATGTGCGGGAAGAGCGCGTAGGCCTGGAAGACCGTGTTGACGTCGCGCTTGTAGGGGGCGGCGCCCAGCACGCTCGCCCCAGAGATGCGGATGTCGCCCGCGTCGGGGTGCTCGAAGCCGGCGATCATGCGCAGCGTCGTGGTCTTGCCGCAGCCCGAGGGGCCCAGCAGCGAGAGGAACTCGCCGGGGTGGATCTGGAGCGACAGATCGTCGACGGCTGTCTGGTCGCCGTAGCGCTTGGTGACCGAATCGAGCACGACGGCTCCGCGCGCGTCATCCACAGCCGTCACGAGTCCTCCGGTTCCAGCGCGCCGCCGTGGCGCGTTCCGGCCATTCAATACGTCCGGCCCCGGCGGTACAACGAGCGCATGGCCGGAACCGGACGATCCCGTCCGTGACCGCCCCGACCCCGACAGATCGTCCGGTCCGGGGTAACGGCCGCGTAACGCCCCTTCACTCTCCCCGCAATGTGGCATCTGTTGCCGCTGCCGGGCCTCCGGATGTGACCGAAGGTGCCAAGTTGCGGGGCTTGTCAGCCGAGGGTGGAGAGGAAGAGGGTCTGGGCGGCGATCATCCGCTCGATCTCGGCGGGGTCGACCGATTCGTCGGAGGCGTGGATGCGGGCGAGCTCGGTGTCTTCGGCACCCCACAGCACGATCGACGCCTCGGGGAAGAGTCCGTGCAGGCGCCCCACGAGCGGGATCGAGCCGCCCGCGCCGATGCACTCCACCTCGGTCTCGTACACCGCCGCGAGGGCCGCTTCCGCGGCGCGGATGCCGGGCGAACCCTCGTCGACGAAGGCATCGCCGAACTTGAACGGCTCGACCTCGACGACGGCGTTCCACGGGCGCTGCGCGCGCAGGTGCGCCATCAGCGCTTCCAGCTGCTGCTCGCCTGGGACGCCCGGAGCGACGCGCATCGCGACGCGGGCGCTCACCGACGGGATCAGCACGTTGGAGGCGGCGGCGACGCTCGGGATGTCCATGCCGATCACGGTGACCGAGGGCTTTGCCCAGATGCGGTCACTGAGGCTCCCGGTGCCGAGGTAGTCGACGCCGTCGAGGATCGCGGAGCCCGCGCGATAGACGGGCTCGTCGATGTCGGCGCCGCCCCAGGTGCCGCTCGTGACCCCGGGGATGACCGTGTCGCCGTTCTCGTCGTGCAGGGTGTCGAGAATGCGGATGAGCGCCGTCACGGCGTCGGGTGCGGCCCCGCCGAAGATGCCGGAGTGCACCGGGTTCGCCAGCGTCGACACCGTCACGGTGCAGATGACGTTTCCTCGGAGCGCGGTCGTGAGCGCGGGGCGCCCCACCGCCTGCGGCCCGACATCGGCGATGACGTAGACGTCCGCGGCGAAGCGCTCGGAGTTCGCCGACACGAACGGGCCGAGATGGGATGCCGTCTCCTCCTCGCCCTCGATGAGCACCTTGATGGTGCACGGCGGGTCGGCGGCCAGCTGCTTCAGGGTGCCGAAGTGGATCGCGAGTCCCGACTTGTCGTCGGCGGCACCCCGGCCGAACATCCGACCGTCCTTCATGGTCGGAGTCCACGGGTCGGTCGTCCACCCCTGCGACTCCGGCGCCGGCTGCACGTCGTAGTGCGCGTACAGCAGCACGGTGGGCGCTCCTTCCGGCCCCGGCAGCTCGGCGTACACGGCCGGATAGCCGCCGGGCACGTCGAGCAGCTCGGCGCCGGTGGCCCCGGCATCCTTCAGCAGTTGCACGACCGCGTCGGCCATCGCGTGCACGGGGTCTGCGGGGAAGCCCGGAAAGGCGATCGAGGGGATCGTCACGAGATGCTCGAGCCGTTCGATCACTTCGGGCATGAGCGCGGCCGTCGCCGCCTTGATCGCTGCGACATCGGCCATGGTGTGCTCCTTCTCAGTGGACGAAGAGCTGGATGAGCATGCCGACGGCGACCACCGTGACCCACGACACGAGCATCGGGATCGTGAACGAGTGCCACACCGGCACGGTGGTGAGCTTCGTCGACCCGGTGAGGTCGGTCTCGACCGCCGCGATCTGCGAGCCGTTCGCGGGGAAGAGCCACACGCCGACGAGCGACGGCCACATCGCCGTGATGACTCCCGGTGTCATGCCGGCGGCGATTGCGATCGGCACGATCGTGTTGGTGGTCGCCGACTGGCTGGTCGTCAGGCCGCAGACGAGGAACAGGGCGACCGCCAGCAGGATCGGGTACGAGGTCACCAGGTCGCCGAGAGGGTCGATGATGGTCTCCTGGTTGGCCTTGATGAAGGTGTCGGCCATCCAGGCGATGCCGAAGAGGGCGACCGCCGCGACGAAGCCGGCCTTCAGCAGCGGCTGCTCGACGATCTTCCCCGGTGGCACCTTGCGCACGAGGATGATCACGAGCGCCGCCGTGAACATGAACATCTGGATGAGCACCGACATCCCCACCGGCACGAGCTGTCCGTTCTCCCCTGTCGGGAAGGCCGGCCGCAGGCCCGAGAACAGGCCGAAGGTCACGATGATCAGCACGGCGGCGATGAAGATCCACGCCGCCGCGGCGCCTCCTGGGGGCACCTCGATGTGGATGCGCTCCGCCCTCTCGGCGCCGGTCGCCGCGGACTTGCGAGCGTGGCGGGCGGCCTTTCCCTGCGACATGCCGGAGGCCACGGCATCCGCTCGCGCCGCCTGCTGCGCGGCCAGCACCTGCGGCATCTCGACCGTGCCGGCTTCGACGCGCGCGAGGAACACCTCGTCGTCGAGCAGCTCTCTGCCCAGGCGCTGCTGCACGATCGAGGTCACGATGCAGGCGGCGATCGATGCGGGGATCGTGATGATGAGGATGTCGACGAGCGAGAACTCGAGCGGGGTCATCAGCACGAGGTAGGCGGCCATCGCCGCCGAGACGGGGCTGGCGGTGATCCCCAGCGCGCTGGTGACGGTGGAGGCGGCGAGCGACCGCTCGGGGCGCTGCCCGTTGCGGTAGGCGGTCTCGTAGATGACGGGGATGAGGGCGAAGTAGATGTTGGAGGTGCCCGCCAGCGCCGTAAAGACGAACGACACGAGCGGTGCGACGTAGGTGAGCCTGCTGGGGCTCGCCTGGATGATCTTCGAGGCGATCGACACGAGATAGTCGATGCCGCCGGCGGCCTGCATCGCCGAGGCGGCGGTGATCACCGCGATCACGATGAAGAACGCGTCGACCGGGGGAGAGCCCGGCGCGAGGTGGAAGACGAAGACCAGCACGAGGGTGCCGGCCACACCCCACAGTCCCAGGCCCACACCGCCCGTGCGCACGCCCATGACGATCGCGCCGAGCACCACGACGGCTTGCAGAATCACCAGCAGGATGTCCATCGGCGCCTCCTGAGAGTTGCGGTGCTCGCAACGTATCGCGCGTGCTGGGCGAGCCGCCAGGGGGCTTCGGGCCGCGCACTCGTTACGGTGCGGCACGTTGGTGATGGCGCGATGTCGCCTCGACACGATAGCGTTGCGCCGATGTCGGCCGCTTGGGGGCGCCGGCGTCGCACGCATGGGCCGGTTGCGGGGGTGCCGGTGTCGCTTGCATGGGGAGAGGCTTGATGAGTCTGCGCAGTGTCGTTTCCGCTGCCATCGCTGGGGCGATGGTCGCCGCCGTCCTGGTCGCCGCGCCTGCTGCGGCCGCCGGTCCGTCGTCGCCCGAGGGGCTCACCGCCGACGCCTCCGTCGACGGCACGGTGAAGTTCCAGTGGGAGCCCTCGGTGGGGGCCACCGCGTATCGCCTGGAGTGGTCGGCCGACCCGTCGTTCCCGAGTGGCGCAGTGACCACGATCGACACCTACGCGCGCGACTACGTGACCCGCTGGCAGCCGGGTGCGGCGGCGGATGCCGACCTGTACTGGCGTGTGACGGCATTCGGCACCGGGGTGACCACGTCGACCCTCGGCGAGCCGTCGGGCGTCGGCCTCGTGCAGACGGGCCTCGACTCGGCGCCGGAGCCGATGGGCCCAGGATCGGACGGTGTCGCGGCTCAGATCGAGTATCCCGACCCCACGGTGTTCTCGTGGGAGCCGGTGGTGGGTGCGATCTCATATCAGCTCGAGTACACCTCCGACACACTCGGCGGCGGCGCGAGCACGACGACGACCGTCGCCGGCACCCAGTTCGCGCCCGTCAATCCGCTCGCCCGTGTCGACAGCGGCGGCAATGTGCTCACCTGGAAGTGGCGCGTGCGCGCCCAGTTCTACAACGGCACGACCAGCACCTCGACGGCTGTCTACGGCGCGTGGTCGTCGGCGCGCGAGTTCCAGATCGTCTGGGACGACGCGCCCACGAACCTCCTGCCGGCCGACGGGGTCACCGCCGTGCAGACCGATCTGTCGTTCAGCTGGGATGCCGTGCCGGGCGCCGCGAAGTACCGAGTGACGTTCGGCGAGTCGGTCGACGGAACCGGTGACAACCGCACGATCCTTAACCCACGCACCGTCGATGTGTACACGACGACCTACATCCCGACCGTCCAGATCTCCGACGCGACGCGGTTCTGGCAGGTGACGCCGCTTGACTACGCGAACAACCTGGGCGCGCCGTCTGCCGTGCACCAGTACAAGAAGAAGTGGACGACCCAGGATGCCGCATCCTTGCCGTCCGATCCCGGCAACACCGCTCCCGTGAGCATCACCGGCTCACTCAGCGCCACGGCCCCCGAGTCGGTCTATCTGACGGACCTCGAGCTCGCCTGGGAGGCGCTGCCGCGTGCGACCTACTACCAGGTCGAGGCCTACGACGACTCGAGCAACACTTACACCTGCACGACGGCCTCGACGTCGGCGACGATCATGGGCAAGTACGTCAACGGCACCAACAACTCGGATGCCGATCAGGTTCTCAAGAGCGTGAGCGACTGTCTCTGGGCGTCGACGGTGGCCAAGCAGATCCAGGCCGGACGCACGTATCACTGGCGGGTCCGAGGCGTCGACCTCACGGGATCTTCGACGGCCTCGTACACCGCAGGGCTGCCCAGCGGCGCCCTCGTGTCGAACTGGTCGGACACCCGTCACCTCACGGTTGTGGCAGACGATCGCGCCGTGCCCGAGACGGACGCGGTAGACCTCGATCTCGATGCCTTCAGCGCGGACAACCCGGCGACGGTGATCGGTCAGCCGGCGCCGCTGCTGACCTGGAGCGCATCCGGATATCTGGATGGCAGTACGCGGAAGCAGGCTCCCGCGTACCAGGTCACCTTCTACAAGAATCCCCAGCGCACCTCGGTGATCGGCAGCGTCATCACACCCAGCACGACGCTGCGGCTCGACGGGGTGTTCCTCGACAACACCACGGCCGAGCCGTATTACGCGGCAGTGCGCCCCGTGGCGTTCACCACGCCGCCCTGGAGCGGCACCATGCTGCTGCTCGGGGGCGTCGACAACGAGAGCACCGAATCGTTCGCGTGGAACAAGGAGAGTCACTCGCTCACGGGCCTCGACAGCATGCAGCTCAGCGACGGATCGGTGCGGCTGTCGTGGAACCCGCAGAGTGTGACCGGTCTGCAGGACGGCGGCAGCCGCGGTTATCAGGTGCGCGTGTACAACGGCGGGACTCTGCAGGGCATCGCCAAGAAGGTCGAGTTCCCCTTCTTCATGGCGCAGAAGCCTGCCAGCTCGACCGACACGTCGTTCCCATCGACGGCGACCGACCTGCCGCTTGCTCCCGGCAGCGGCTACTCCTTCGACGTTGCACCGCTCGACGCGAACGGCAACCCGGGACCGGTGACCAAGTCGGCGACCTTCAGCGTCGGCATCGCCACGCCCGAGGTGACGGAGGATGCCTCCGTGGCGGGCGGCTCGGTGGCCTTCACCTGGTCGTCGGTTCCCGGCGCGCTCAAGTACGCCGTGCAGTACCGCCGCGTGGGAGCGGCGTCATGGGGCACCGCTGTGGTCGTGTCGCAGACCGCCGCGGCGGTCACGGGCCTCGACCAGGGCAGCTACGAGTGGCAGGTGCGCACGTACGACGCGGCGAGCAACCTCAGTGCGTGGAGTGCGAGCCAGACCTTCGTCGTCGGTGCGGGCCAGAGCTCCCTCACCCTCGCCGCCGAGGAGGTGCTGCCGCTGAGCGAGCGCGTGCTGTCGTGGACATCGGAGGTCGCGGGCGCGACGCGCTTCCAGGTGCAGATCGCCGATGATGCGGCATTCACCACGAGTGTGAAGAGCTACGAGACCGTCGCGACGTCCCTCGCGATTCCCGACGCGCTCGTGGCGGGCAAGACCTACTACTGGCGGGTGAAGGCTCTCTCAGAGCCGGTGGGCACGTCGACGGCCCTCCGCGTGCTGGCGGTCTCGGCGACCGACACGTTCACGGTGCTCACGGTTCCTGCGAAGGTCTCGGGCCTCGCGCTGTCGAAAGCGGGCACCGGCCTCAGCGCGAGCTGGACGCTGCTCACCGGTGCCAACATCGGCGCCGACTCGCTGGTCAGCTACGTCGTCGCGTACCGCGAGAAGAGCTCCGACGACGACTGGACGAACGCCATCGAGACTGAGACGGCCGCCACCGCGAAGACCCTCCAGGTCGATGGACTCGTGTCGGGCGTCGTCTACCAGTTCCGGGTCGCCGCGAAGAACACCGAGGGCACCGGCCCCTGGTCGGACGTCAAGGAGCTCGCGACGGCAACTGCGCCCACGGCCGCACCTACGATCACGGTGACTCCGAAGCTCGGGGAGCTCTCGGTGAAGATCGGCTCGATCTCGTCGTCGGGCAACGGCGGCAGCGCGATCACCGGCTATCTCGTTCAGTACCGCACCGACGGCGGTGAGTGGACCGCATCCGAGATCAAGGTCGCCTCGACCTACGCCATCACGGGCCTGAAGAACACGACCGACTACCAGGTCTCGATCGCCGCGATCAACGCGGTCGGCGTGGGCCCAGCGGCCGAGGCCACCGCCCGCACTCTCGGCTACTCCTCGGCGCCCCAGTCGGTCAAAGCGACTCGCGGCGACAAGAAGGCGACCGTCAGCTGGAAGGCGCCGGCGACGCCCAACGGCACCGTCACCGGATACGTCGTGCAGAAGCGCCTGGGCACCTCGGGCGAGTGGACCACCGCTGCCACGACGAGTGCGAGCACGCTGACGGCCTCGGTCACGGGCCTGACCAACGGCAAGACGTATCAGGTGCGGGTCGCGGCGAAGACGAGCGTGGGCACGGGCACCTACTCGTCGTCGATCAACGTCGTGCCCGCCGGCAAGCCGCCGGCACCCACCAAGGTGAAGGCGACGTCGAGCAGCAAGGGCACCGTGACCGTGTCGTGGCCGAAGGTGTCGTCGAACGGCTCGGCGATCACCGGCTATGTCGTGAAGTACTCGACGAACGGCTCGAAGTGGTACACGCTCAAGAGCGTCTCGGCGAGCACACTCAAGGTCACCTCGACCAAGGGATCGCACGGCAAGAAGATCTACTTCAAGGTCTACGCGAAGAACGCCGTCGGCACCTCGGCCGGCAGCTCGACGATCAGCGTCGTGCGCAAGTAGGCCTCCCCCTCCCGCGACTTGGCACCTGTTGTCGCACACACCGGCGCGCGAGCGACCGTAGCTGCCAAGTCGCGGGTGGGGTGTGTGCGTCAGGAGCGCAGCGAGGCGATGAGGTGGTCGGCGGCGGCCCGCGCGAGCGCGGTGCGCTCGGCGGAGACCTCCACGTCGCCCATGAAGACGTTGCCGAGGGCGAGGGAGAGGATGCCGTAGGCCACCTGTGCCCGCAGGGCGGGCGCGGCGGCGGGCGCCGCTGAGGCCAGCAGCCTCTCGAGGGCCGACTGGGTGCCGACGTAGGCGGCGACCAGGATCGGGCGGATCGGCTCGACGCTGCGCGCCGCCTCGATGAGTGCCAGGGCGACCGCGTTGTCGGGCGTCTGCTCGGCGAAGCCGTCGAACAGGTAGGCGAGGGCGTCGCCGACGGATGCTGTGCCCTCCGGCAGGATCGACGGCTCGGCAGGAATCTCATCGCCGAAGCCGAAGTAGAAGGTGCGAGCGGCATCGACGAGCAGGTCGTCGCGGTTTCCGGCGAAGTGCCGCACGTGCCCCCGGGCCATCCCGGCCTCTTCGGCGATGCGGTCGAGCGTCGTGCCGGCGAACCCCCGGGTCTCGAGGCACCGCAGCGTCGCCTCGATGATCTGCGTGCGGCGCTCGGCTGCGACCGACGGTCTGCCCATGGGTTTCCTCCTCCGCGAGATCCTGTCAGAAAGTTTATAGTCAGACTTGACTAGAAACGTCCAGACACTCTACGGTCGATCGCACGACCTCCGGAAGGAACCCCGTGCCAGACATCGTCCACATCGGCCCCGCGCCGCTCAGCCCCCTCGCGGCGCAGGAGTTCGTGCGCATGCGCGACGGCGTGCGCCTGGCGACCGATGTCTACCTGCCGGAGGGTGACGACGCCGCGGGCGACAGCATCCTGATCCGCCTTCCCTACGACAAGGTCGGCGTCTACACGTTCATCCCGCTCATCGCCGAGTACTTCACGGCCCGCGGCTATCGCGTGGTCGCGCAGGACGTGCGCGGCAAGTTCCGCTCCGAGGGCGAGGCGCTGCTGTTCGTCAACGAGGCCTACGACGGCTACGACACGATCGAGTGGATCACGCAGCAGCGCTGGTCGAACGGACGCGTCGCGATGTGGGGCGACTCGTACTACGGCTACACGCAGTGGGCGGCCGTCTCGACGCAGCATCCGGCGCTCAAGGCCATCGCGCCGCGCGTGACGGGCACTCAGCTGGGGGAGCCCGTGCGACGCGACCCGGCGTCGCGCACGAGCGGCGTCGAGTGGGCGATCACCTACCTCTACCCGCTCACCTACTTCCACTCCGCCGACGCGTACTTCTGGGACCTCGACCCCGACCGGCGCCCCTTCAGTGACCAGGTCGAAGAGGTGCTCGCCGAGCTCGGCTCCCGCTCGATCTCGTACGACCAGTGGTACCCCCGACCCGTGCACCTGCGGCGCTTCCCCGCGGGCAGCCCCTTCGACGCCCGACCGGTGCCGACGCTGCACACGATCGGCTGGTGGGACAACTGTGCGCCCCTGTCGTGGGCAGACGTCGCCGAGATCGAGAAGCGCCCCGCGTGGGCCCACAGCCACTTCCTGCGCATCGAGGCGATGGACCACGAGTCGTACTACCTCGACGACCCCGACGCCGACCGGGTCGAAGAGCGCACCGAAGACCAGCTGCGCGCACAGCTGCCGCGCATGCTCGACCCCGCCCTCGACTTCTTCGAGGTCTTCGTCCGGGGCAACGTCAGTGCCGCCGACATCCCTCGCGTGAGTTGGAACCTCGCCGGCACGCCGGGCATGCGCTCCAGTGACTCGTGGCCACCTGCCGGCGCCGAGAGCTCGACGCTGTTCGCCGCGAGCGGTGGAGGCCTGGTGACACAGGCGCAGGATGCTGCCACCACCGCGACCTGGACGCACGACCCGCTGCACCTCGTGCCCTCGAGCGTCGGCAACGCCTTCGCGTTCCTGCTCGACCGGCCCGACGAGCAGGCGCTGGGCGACCGCGATGACGTGCTGGTGTTCACGACCGAGCCGTTCGTGCGGCAGGTCGATCTCGCCGGACCCGTCACGGCGCGCGCCCGCATCCACTCCGACGGCCCCGTCATGGACCTGTTCGTGCGGCTGCTCGACGTCGCCCCCGACGGCTCGGCGCTGCGCATCGCCCGCGGCCAGGTGCAGCTGCACGAGGCCACGGAGCCCGCGACCGTCGAGATCGACCTCGGACAGCTCGGCTATCGCGTCGAGCCCGGCCACCGGCTGCGCGTTCACGTGTGCAGCAGCGACTACCCCGAGTTCATCCCGCAGCCGGGAACGGGCGCCGAACCCTGGTCGGCCGTCGAGACCCGTGTCAACCGACAGAGCCTCGCCGTCGGCGGGGCGGATGGGCTGAGTGTGACCGTGACCGTCCTTCGACAGGCTCAGGAACCAGAGGAGCAGCCGTGAACGACCCCGTGCTGGAGTACGCATTCGAGATCCGCGTCGACATCGCCCCGCACCTGCGCATCGGGCGCAGCGCCGACGAAGAGCTCACCTTCACCCCGATCGCCGGCGGCACGGTCGCCGGGCCGCTGCTGAACGGCGTCGTGCTGGCCGGTGGCGGCGACTGGTCGGTCGAGCGCAGCCGCACCTCGCAACTGGAGGCGCGCTACCTCCTGCAGGCCGACGACGGCGCCGTCATCGACATCCTCAACCGGGGCTACTACCGCGCGTCCGACGAGGTGATCGCCAGGGTCGAGGCCGGCGAGAACGTACCCGAAGAGGAGTACTACTTCCGCACCGCGCCGGTCTTCCAGACGGATGCCGCCGCGCACCGGTGGCTCGCCGAGCACCAGTTCATCGGCCTCGCGCGCGATGAAGACGGCCAGATCTGCATCCGCATCTTCGTGGTGCGCTGAGGAGCGAAGTGACCGCCGTGGAGACGTCAGCGACGGGGCTGGGTGTCGAGCGTCGCGCGGATCACCTCGCGCAGGTGCGCGTCGCTCCAGCGCTGCGGATCCTCCGCGGTGGCCAGGTAGGAACCGCGCACCAGCAGATATGCCAGGCCCGCGACGTGCGCGGGGTCGGCGTAGCCCGCGGCGGCGGCATGCTCCTCGAGCAGGGCTTCGAACCGCTCCGTCTCGCTCTGCAGCGCCGCGCGCAGATCGGGTTCGCGGTCTGCGTTCTGGATGATCTCGAGGATCAGCGCGCGCAGCACGGGGTCGTCGGTGCCGGAGTGCATCGCCCACTCGACGACGGCCGCGAAGCCCTCTGCCGGCCCGGCCGCCGCCAGCATGCGGTCGAGCTCGCCCTGCCAGCGGTCGCTGCCGCGGTCGAGGGCGTTGAGGATGAGGGCGGCGCGCGAGGGCAGGTAGTTCGTCACGAGCGTCGTCGACCCGCCGAGTTCGCGGGCCACGGCGCGGATGGTCACGGCGTGCGGACCGGATGCGCGCGCGACGCGCACCGTGGCGGCAGCGATATCGGCCAGACGCTGGGCGGAGTCGACCTCTCTGGGCATGCCGGCCAGCCTAACGATCCCCGTAACACAAATGCAACATTGATGTACAACACTGTTGTACTAACCTGAGCAGCACCACCCGAAAGGACCCGAAATGAGAATCTCCGGCATCACCCGTGCGGCGCTCGCCGCGGGCGCTGTGCTCGTGCTGGCCACCGGCTGCTCGGCGCGCGATACGACGACAGAGCCGTCGGCATCGGCATCCGTCGACGAATCCACCCTCGTCGCGTCGCTGCCCGCGGCCACGAGCGAGGTCGACGAGGTGACGTGGGCCCTCGTGGAGGGCGAGCCTCGATCGGTGGTCCCCGGCGCCGACTACAACTTCGTCGCGCCCAACCTCTGCGACAGCCTGCTGCAGATCCAGCCCGACTTCTCGATCGAGGCGGGGATCGCCGACAGCGCCGAGTGGACCGACCCCGTGACCTTCGTGATCGACCTGCGCGAGGGCGTCACCTTCTGGGACGGAACGCCGGTCACCGCCGACGACGTCGTCTACAGCCTCGAGCGGCACTGGAAAGACGTCACCGACGCCTACTATGGCGCGTTCGTGCTCGTGACGTCGATGGAGGCCACGAGCGACACGCAGGTCACCGTGCACTTCACCGCCCCCGACAGCGACTTCCGCAACGCCATCGCGAGCGGCGGCGGCGCGGTGCTGAGCAAGGCCTACAGCGAAGAGGCGGGCGACACGCTCGGCACCTCGGCCGGGGGCCTGATGTGCGCAGGGCCCTACGAGCTGGAGTCGTGGACCCCGGGCAAAGAGATCGTCACGGTCGCCAACGAGGACTACTGGGGCGGCGCGCCGCTCGTGAAGAAGCTCACCTACACCTTCATCCCCGACGGCACGACCCTCACCAACGCCCTGCTCGAAGGCGAGGTCGACGGCGCGTTCAACGTGCCCCCCGCCAGTCGCAGCGCGTTCGAGGGCTCCGACACCGGACGCCTCGTGGTCGGCCCGTCGACGGCGTCGCTGTCGTTCGGCCCGACGACCGATCAGGGCGCCGCGGCCAGCCCGCAGATCCGCCAGGCCCTCAGCATGGCGATCGACCGCGAGCAGTACATCCAGACGGTGCTGAACGGCCTCGGCTACGTGCAGAGCACCTTCGTCGCCCCGTTCTCGTGGTCGGGTGCCGAGGCGGCCGATGTCTACCAGGCCGGCTACGACGCGCTCGCCGTGCCGTCGGTGGATATGGATGCCGCCAAGAAGCTCGTGGAGGAGTCGGGCATCGACACCTCGGTGCCGCTGACCCTCGCGATCCCCGCCGGCAGCAAGGAGCTCTCGCAGACCGCCGCCATCGTGCAGAGCGCCGCGCAGCAGATCGGCCTCACGATCGAGATCGATGAGCGGCAGGCATCCGACTTCGCCGCCATCTTCCTCGACGAGAGCGCCCGCGAAGGCCTCGACTTCGTCGCGACCACCGGCTACACCGAGACCCCCGGAGTACTGGCCTACCCGCAGCTGTTCCTGCTGCCGGCCGAGCTCGGCGGCATCTTCAACTGGAGCGGCTACTCGAACGACGCGGTGACCGCCGGCCTGCAGGCGGCGCGCACGACCCCCGACGCGACGGCGGCCGCCCAGGCCTACGTCGACGCGCAGGAGATCTTCGCGCCCGACATGCTGCAGATCACCCTCGCCGGGGCGTACCACACGACGTTCCTGTCGAACGAGCTGACGGGCGCGACGACGTCGGTGGCCGCATACTCGTCGCCGTGGGCGCTGCACCTCGGCGGCGAGTGACCCCGACGACGCCGGACAGGAAGAGAGGAGGAGCGCGATGACCGCGAGAGTCCTGCTGCCGCTGCTGCGCAAGCTCGGAGGGCTTGTGCTCACCCTCTTCCTGTCCAGCGTCGTGATCTTCTCGGCGGTGCTGCTCACCCCCGGCGACCCGGTCACGGCGCTCGCCGGCGGCGTGCGGCCGACGCCCGAGATGATCGCCCAGATCCGCGCAGAGCATCACCTCGACGACCCTGTGTGGCAGCAGTACCTGCACTGGGTGGCATCCGTGCTCTCCGGCGATCTCGGCACCTCGTTCGTCTACAAGACCGACGTCGTCGACCTCATCGCCCCTCGGATCGGCATCACGTTCCTGCTCGTCGTCTACACCGTTGTGCTGATCGCGATCTTCGGCGTGGGTTCGGGCATCGTCGCCGCGACCCGAGGTCGGGGCACCGACCGGGCGATCCTGGTGGCCACCTCGATCGGGGTGGCGCTTCCCACCTTTGTCGT
The DNA here is from genome assembly GCF_025515205.1 of Microbacterium fluvii. Taxonomy (GTDB): domain Bacteria; phylum Actinomycetota; class Actinomycetes; order Actinomycetales; family Microbacteriaceae; genus Microbacterium; species Microbacterium fluvii. The sequence continues at coordinate 558,738 of NZ_JAOPFX010000002.1, forward strand.
GGCGATCCTGCTCATCTGGGTGTTCGGTCGGGTGCTCGGCTGGTTCCCCGTGTACGGCACCGGCGACGGCTTCTGGGACAACCTGTACCACCTGACGCTCCCCGCGATCTCGCTGTCGGTGCTCTACATCGCCTACCTCAGCCGCATCACCCGCGGCGCCGTCGTCGCCCAGCTGCACGCCGAGCACGTCGACACGGCGCGGGTGCGCGGCATCCCTCGGGCGCAGATCTTCCGCCGGCACGTCTTCCTCAACGCGTCGCCGGTGATCCTCTCGGTCTCGGGCGCCACGATCGCGGGCCTGTTCGCCGTGTCGGCGATCGCCGAGCAGGCGTTCGGCATCGGTGGGCTGGGGTCGCTCTTGACCGAGGCGGCCGCCCGCAAAGACCTGCCGGTCGTGCAGATCATCTCGCTGCTGCTGGTGGCCCTCTTCGTCGTGCTCAACGCGATCGCCGACGTCGCGATCGCCGTCATCGATCCCGATTCCGTCAAGCCGAGGAGGAGCGCATGAGCGTCGCACAGCTCGCCGGCGGCCGCGTTCCGGGGCTCGCCCGCCGGGTCGCCGCCCGCGATCCGCTGTTCCTCGCAGCCGCCGTGGTCACGGTGCTCATCGTCGCGATGGCGCTGTTCGGTCCGCTGCTGGCGCCCTACGACCCCAACGCGCTCTACGTCGGGCCGCTGTCGGCGCCGCCGAGCCTGGAGCATCCGTTCGGCACGGACGACCTCGGCCGTGACATCCTCTCGCGGGTGCTGGCGGGGGCTGCCTCGAGCGTTGTCGCCCCCGTCTTCGTCGTGCTGCTGTCGACCCTCCTGGGCGCGGCGCTCGCGATCGCGTCGGCGTGGTTCGGCGGAGCGGTGGATGCGGTCAGCTCCCGCGTCATCGAGGTGATCTTCGCGATCCCCGGGCTCGTGCTGGCGGTGCTGGCCGTGGCGATGTTCGGCAAGGGCCTGGTCGCCCCGATCATCGCACTGTCGATCGCGTATCTGCCGATCGTCGCGAGGCTCGTGCGCACCTCGGCGCGCTCCGAGCTCGCGCAGCCCTACATGGCGGCGCTGCGCATCCAGGGCGTCGGGTCGCTCGCCATCTGCTTCCGCCACCTCGTGCCGGCGCTGCTGCCGGCGATCCTCGCGCAGTCCACGATCGGGTTCGGCTACGCGATGCTCGATCTCGCCGCCATCTCGTTCCTGGGTCTGGGCGCCCAGCCGCCGTCGTCGGACTGGGGCATCATGATCGCCGCCGGCCAGCCGGCGCTGCTCACCGGTGCCCCCGAGCAGTCGATGTTCCCCGCCCTCTTCGTCGTGGTCACGGTGCTCGCCGTCAACATCCTCGGGGCGCGCGTGACGACCTGGGCGGAAGGGGCCGAGCGATGAGCGAGAACGTGCTGGAGCTCGAGCGCGTATCGGTGACCTCCACGGCCGGTCGTGCCCTCGTCGCGGACTGCACGCTGCAGGTGCGGGCAGGCGAGGCGCTGGGGCTGGTCGGCGAGTCGGGGTCGGGAAAGACGCTCTCGACCCGCGCGGTCGCGGGACTGCTGCCCGAGGGCTTCACCGTCGGCGGCACGATCCGCATCGACGGCGACGACATCTCGACCATGGCGCCGCGGCGCCTGCGCGAGGTGCGCGCCCGCCGCATCGGCATGGTCTTCCAGACCCCGCGCGCGCACCTGAACCCGCTGCGCACGATCGGTGACTTCATGACAGAGGCGCTCGTCGCGGTGGCCGGCGAGAAGCCCGGCTCGGCCGAGCGGCAGGCGATCGAACTGCTCGCCGAGGTCGGCATCCCCGATCCTGCGCGCCGTCTCAGGCAGCGCCCGGGCGAGCTCAGCGGTGGCCTGCTGCAGCGCGTCATGATCGCGGCGACCCTCGCGATGGACCCGCGGATCCTCCTGGCCGACGAGATCACCACCGCTCTCGACGTCACGACGCAAGAGGAGGTCATGGCCGTGATCGCCGACCTCCGGCGCCACCGTGAGCTCGCGATGCTGTTCATCACGCACGACCTGGCGCTGGCCGGGGCCGTCTGCGATCGGGTCGCCGTCATGCAGCACGGGCGCACGATCGAGACGCTGCGGGCGGCGACGATGCGCGCCGACGCGACCGAGCCGTACACGAAGCGGCTGCTGTCGGCATCCCTCCCCGCAGACGGCGTCGTCGAGCCGGGCGGCGCCGCAGAGCCCGTACTCGCGGTCGAGGGCCTGCGCAAGACGTTCCAGGTTCGCGCCGAGCGCGGCTTCGGGCGCGAGGAGTTCGTCGCCGTCGACGAGGTCTCGTTCGCCCTGGCCGCCGGTGCGGCTCTCGGCATCGTGGGCGAGTCGGGCTCGGGCAAATCGACGACGGCGCGGATCATCTGCGGACTCGAGACCGCCGACGCGGGAGCGGTGACCGTCAAGGGCGAGGACTGGATCGCACCCGCCCGGCGCGCGGCCGACCGCCGACACCGCGCGCGGATCGCGCAGATGGTGTTCCAAGACCCCTACCAGTCGCTCAATCGGCGCCAAACGGTGCGGCAGTGCCTCGCCGAGGCGGTCGCGGTGCACCGCCGCTCGGCACCCCAGGCCGAGATCCGCGGCAGGGTCGACGAGCTGCTCACGATGGTGACTCTCGATCCCGCGCTGGCCGACCAGCGCCCGCGGTCGCTGTCGGGCGGGCAGCGGCAGCGCGTCGCGATCGCCAGGGCACTGGCCGCAGAGCCCGAGATCCTCGTGCTCGACGAGGCGGTCTCGGCCCTCGACGTCACGACCCAGGTCGAGATCCTGACGCTGCTCGACGACATCCGTCGCGACACCGGCGTGGCGCTGCTGATGATCTCGCACGATCTCACCACCGTGCGGCGGCTGTGCGACCACGTCGTCGTGATGAGATCGGGCCGCATCGTCGAGCAGGGGCCGATCGCCGACGTGCTCGACCGGCCGCAGCAGGACTACACCCGCACGCTGCTCGACTCCATCCCGCGAGAGGGGTGGGTGCCGCGCCGGCGGCTGCCCGCGCGCACCTCTGCGCTGCCGACGGTCGCCACTGCGCCGATCCCGAGAGGAAAGAAATGACCCCCACGCCCCTCTGGCAGCTCTCGCTGAGCGAACTCGCTACCACCGTCCGCTTCCGTCGGGCGACCGCCGTCGAGGTGATCGACGCGCACCTGGAGCGCATCGCCGAGGTCAACCCCGCCGTCAACGCGATCACGGTCGTGTTCGACGAGAGGGCGCGGGCACTGGCCGTCGAGGTCGATCGCCGCCTCGCTGCGGGCGAGGAGGTCGGGCCGCTGGCCGGTGTGCCGTTCTGCGTCAAAGAGAACATCGACCTCACCTGGTCGGCCTCCACGAGCGGATGGCCGTTCCTGGCCGATGCCGTGCCGGCGCGCGACGCGACGATGGTGCGGCGCCTGCTCGAGGCCGGGGCCATCCCGATCGCCCGCGGCAACATGCCCGACTGGGGGCTTCGGTGGGACACCGACAACGACCTGTTCGGCCGCACGCTCAATCCGTGGGATCCGTCGCGGGTGCCCGGCGGCTCGAGCGGCGGCGACGCCGTCGCGGTCGCGACCGGAATGGTGCCGCTGGGCCTGGGCAACGACTACGGCGGGTCGCTGCGGCTGCCCGCGTACGCGGCGGGCGTGTGCGCGCTGCGGCCGTCGGCCGGCCGCATCCCCGCTCCGACCGCCGAGATCACCGAGCCGGTGGCGCTGTCGCTGCAGTTCTTCGCCGTCAATGGCCCGATCGCCCGCCGCGTCGATGACCTCGACACGGCGTTCTCGCTCATGCACGGCGCAGACGGAAGCGACCCGACGGCCGTCAGCGTTCCGCATCCGTCGTCGTACGAGGGGCCGCGCCGCGTCGCCGTCGTGCGCGACCCGCTCGGGTGGGGGGTCGACCCGCAGGTCGCGGATGCCGTGGGGCGGGCGGCCGACGCGCTCGCGGCCGCGGGGTGGCAGGTCGACGACGTCGAGCCTCCGATGATCGAGGAGGCCGCGACCCTGTGGCGGCAGATCTCCACCACCGAGATGGTCGGCGCGTTCCTGCCCGGCGCGCTGCCGATGCCGCTGAGCGCAGGGTCGACGAGATACTTCCTCGACAACGCGGCCGAGACGACGGTGCTCGAATCGGGCGAGGCGTACGGAGGCGCGTGGGCGCGACGGATGCTGATCGCCGCGGCCTGGGAGCGGTTCTTTGTCGAGCACCCGATCGTGCTGGGGCCGGTGTCGGCCCGGCGCATGCCCGAGATCGGGTTCGACCTGTCGGGGCCTGCCGCCACGACCGAGCTGTGGCGCGCGCACCGGCTGCTGGTCACCGTCAACTTCCTCGGGCTGCCGTCGGTGGCTCTGCCGACGGGGCTCGACGACGAGGGCCTCCCCACGGGCGTGCAGCTGATCGCGGCGCGCAACAACGACCACGTCGCTCTGGCTGCGGCGCGCGACGTCGAGGCCGCGCTCGGCACCCTGACCCCGATCGATGCGCCGGTGGGGGCGCGCGCGTGAGTGCTCTGCTCGAGCCAGGGTTCGAGTTCGTCTTCGAACTGCGGGTGCAGGTCGACGACCCCGTGCCGATCGGCAGATCCGCGTCTGAGGACCTGCAGTTCACCCCCATCACCGGCGGCGAGGCCGCAGGCCCCCGGCTGACCGGGCGGGTGCGGGCGGGCGGCGGCGACTGGTGGGTCGCCCGCGGCGACACCGTGCAGCTCGACGCGCGGTACGTGCTCGAGACCGATGACGGGCGCGTCGACGTCGTGAACCGCGGTTACTGGCGCGCGTCGCCCGAGGCGGCCGATCGGCTGTTCGCCGGTGGCTCGGCCACCGAGGAGGAGCTGTACTACCGCACCGCCTTCGTGTTCCAGACGGATGCGCCGGCGCTGCGGTGGCTGGCCGAGTCGCAGTTCGTCGGCTATGCCCGCCCCGAGCCCGGGCTCGTCTGCATCCGCGTCTTCCGCCTGACCTGACCGCCCCCTCTCCTTTCTCCTCTCTCCTTTCTCCCCTCCCGCAACTTGGCACCTGCTGTCGCATGCGGGCCCCCACGAGCGACCGAAGGTGCCAAGTTGCGGGAGGGGGAGGGGATGCCGGGGGTCAGACCCGCGGGTCGGCGGAGGCGTCCGCGGGGGTGCGAGCGTCGATCCAGCGGTCGATCTGCTCGAACCACCCGAACAGCCACTCCTGCTGCGGCTCGCGCTCGGCGGGGATCTCCGCGCGCGGCACCCGCCAGGCCCGCATCGTGATGCGCTTGTCCATCGGCAGCTCGCGCCAGATGTCGCCGAGGGTGAGGAAGTGATCGAGCCCCGTGTGACCGATGAACACCATGTCGGCATCGGGCGCGCCCGACAGGGCCGCGTGCACGCCGCCCGGCTGCGGGGGCATGACGTGGCGCAGCCCCTCGGCGCGCTGGGCGAGCTTCTCGCGCCCGGCCGCGCGCAGACGGTCGATGCGGCTGCGCCGGCGCGACGCCGAGACCTGCCCGCCCTCGGGGAAGATCACGAGCGCATCCTCGGGCCCGAGCCCGTCGGCGAGCTCGCCGATCTGCGCCTCGACGCCCCTGCCGCCGCCCGACTGCTTCGGCGCGCCCGCCTTCTGGAACCCCGTCGGGTGGATGAACCGCGTCGGGATGCGGCTGAGCAGCACGTCGATCGCGGGATCCCACCGAAGCGTGTCTTTCAGCACGATCCGCGGCATGCGGGCGGCCTCGTTGAGCAGCGTGTGGATGAGGATGAACGAGTCGCCGGGGCCGCCGTGCCGTGAGGCGACGACCAGGGGAGTGCCCGGCGCGAGCACGGCATCGAAGTCGTGCTCGGCCGCGACGGCGTCTGCCGCATCCGATCCCGTCGTCACGATCTCGAGGCGCAGCACCGCCCCGAACACCCAGAACAGCACCCGCAGCGCGTACTTGCCGACGCGGTAGTGCGCGCGGATGAAGGCGGGCGAGCGGACTCTCCAGCCGAAACCCGAGCCCACCCAGAGGCCGAACATCGTGACGACGACGGCGGCATCCCACACGAGATAGACGATCACGAGCCACACGACGCGCGGCAGCCGGAACCGGCCGGGCACGAGAGAGGTGAGGGCGAGGGCGATCAGCAGCCACAGCGGCGAGGTGACCAGCAGCACGAGGGCGAGCACGATCACGAGCGGCGCGATGACGACGCGACGCACCCAGGTCGGCGGGGCTCTCACCGGATGCCTCGCGCATCGAGGTAGGCGACGGTGGCGGCATGAGCCTGCGCCACCCTGTCGTGCACCGTCGAGGTGCGCCGGTACGACGCGAGCTTGTGGTCGCCGACGAGCGGACCGCCGGTGGGCAGCACGTGCAGCGTCACGTTGTCGGGGAGAGTCGCGACGTCGCGGGCGAAGCGGTGCCGGCGGGCGATCTCGAAGGCGACCCTGGCGGTCGACGCCGCCGACCGCGGCGCTTCGAGGGGCTGCTCGATGCGGCCGACCTGCAGCACATAGATCGTGCGGGCCCCGGCATCCACGGCCGGCGAGATCGGGATCGAGTCGACGATGCCGCCGTCCAAGAAGTGCTCCCCGCCGATCTCGGTCGGCGGCAGGAGGCCCGGCACCGACGCCGACGCGAGGATCGCGGGGATCAGCGGCCCCGAGTCGAACACGTGCTCGGCGGCCCGCTCGATGGATGCCGCGACCGCGAGGAACGGCACCTTCAGCTGCTCGAACGTGCGGTCGTGACCGAGCGACTGCCGCAGCAGGTGCTCCAGGGGCTCGGGGGAGTTGAGGTGGGTGCGGGTTCTCGCGAGGCGCCCGAGCTGGGCGAAGAAGCCGTTGCCGTAGACGGCGGCCGCCTCCGGCGAGGTCCAGGCGTCGGTCAGCCTGCCGACGACGTCGCCCTCGGGGTCGGCGGCCAGCACGGCGCCGTTGATCGCGCCGATCGATGCGCCGACCACGAGATCGGGACGGATGCCGCGCTCGAGCAGGGCCTGCAGCATGCCGACCTCTGCCGCTCCCCGCACGCCGCCGCCGCCCAGCACGAACGCGACCGAGCGTCGCCCGCGCAACCGCACCCGCTGTGCCACCCGTGCCTCCCTGAGGCGAACCTATTGCGGTGGATGCGGCCGGTCAACGACGCCGGCCCGAGCGGGCGTCGGCTTCCCTCGCCGAGATCAGGTGATTCGGCGGGGACAGGTCGTTCGGATGGGCGGATTCAGGCGGTCAGTGCAACACCGGTTTCTGGTGGGTTTGAGAGTAGGTGTTCGAGGGCTTCGGTCGGGGTTTTCCAGTCGAGGGTCATGCGTGGCCGGTTGTTGAGTTGGGTGGCGACGTAGTCGAGGTAGTCGGCGGTGTAGCCGGCGAGGTCGGTGCCTTTCGGGAAGTACT
>NZ_JAOPFX010000003.1 GCF_025515205.1 Microbacterium fluvii
GCCGCAGCATCCGCAGTACTCAACCCCGCCGCGATCCCCCGCCAAAACCCCCGCTTCACCGACCTCAACACCAACAGCATCGACACCCCTCACATCAGGGTGTTGCACTGACCCCTTGAGACCGCCCCGCGGAACGACCTGTCTCGGCGAGATCTCCTGATCTGACGACCGCGGCACGGCCCGCGCGACAGCCCGCCGACCGGGCCGGGGCTCAGGCAGCTCGGACGACCTTGGGCCTGGCCCACCGCGCCGGCAGGTCGGGGCCGTCCCACACCTGGATGACGCCCCAGGCCGCCGCCGCGATCGGCACGGCGAGCACCGCGCCGACGATGCCGCCGAGGGCCGTGCCGACGGTCAGGGCGATGAGGATCACGAACGCGTGCAGTTTCATCGAGCGCCCCATCAGCACCGGCTGCAGGAAGTTGCCCTCGAGCTGATTGACGAGCACGACGACGCCGACCACGAGCAGCGCCGTGACCCACCCGTTGGCCACGAGTGCGACGAGGGCGGCGAGGATTCCGGCGAGGGTCGCGCCGACGATGGGGATGAAGGCGAGGAGGAACACGAGCACCGCCAGCGGAATGGCCAGCGGCACCTGCAGGACGAGCAGGCCGATGAGGATGCCGACAGCATCCACGAACGCGACCGTCGCCGTGCCGCGCACGTACGAGCCGAAGACGGTGACCGTCTTGTCGCCGATGCGGCGGGCGCGCAGGTAGTGCTCGCCGCGGAAGGGGCGCAGCACGAACTCCCACATCTCGGGGCCGTCCTTGAGGAAGAAGAACAGGATCGTGACCATGAGCACGAGCCCGGTCACGAAGTTCGCGACCGCGCTGACGCCGGCAAGGGCCCCCGAGCCGAACTGGGCGCTCGTGATGAATGCGGTGATCTGGTCGACCCACTCCTGCAGCTGCGTCGTGTCGGGGAAGAAGGGCAGCTCGTGCGCCCATTTCAGCAGCGCCTGGAAGCCTTCCTGCGCCTGCGAATACAGCTCGTCCCACTGATCCTGCACCGCCCACACGATGAGCCAGCTCAACGCCCCCAGCAGCACGACGATCGTCAGCAGTGTGATGAGGGTCGCGAGCACCGCGGGCACGCCGCGGCTCTTCAGCCATGACATCGCCGGAGCGAAGGCGCTCGCGAAGATCAGCGCGAGCACGAGAGGGATCGTCACGAGCGTCAGCGACGTGATGACGTAGACGATCGCCCCGGCGACTGCGACCACGACGATGACCTGCATCGCCCGGGTGGCGAGCCTGCCGAAGCCGTCCGCCCACAGGCTCCAGGGCGCCCGCTCCGCCTTCAGCTCGACGGACGCATTCTCGAGACGGATGCTGCGGGGCTCGCTGCTGCGGAACAGTGGCATGCTCCGACGCTACGGGCAGAGCGGCATGAAGCCCGCGCCCCGCGCCGCGCAGGTGAATCTCGACGTACGTCTGGCGGGTCGCGCGAGGGAGGAGTAGTACTGGTGGCGGGTCCGTGAGCGTCACCGTGGACCCGTGTACGGGGGAGGGGTCTCGCCGGGGGATCCGCAGTGTGCCGCGAAATGGGGTGCGTCGAAGACGTCTTCGACACCGTCGTCGCCACGCTGCGCGCTCTCGCCACGGGCGATCGGTTCGATCAATGCGTCTGCCGGATGCTGATGGAGCGGCTGCGCGCGACGGCGGCCGCCGTGATCACCCTCGACATCGACGACCGCCAGGCGACGATCGTCGCCTGGCCGCACACGGTCGACATCCTGCGGATGAAAGTCGTGCTGTCCAGCCTGCCGCAGACCTTTCCCATGCTCATGCGCCACCTCGTCGCAGAGCGACGGGTGTCGTGCCTTTCGCGCGACACCGACGTCGACAGCTGGCGAGGCACGATCGCGACCCTGCTGCTGGAGGGGGTGCTCGGCTCGCGTGACATCGCGCAGCTGCCTCTGGGGGCGGGGCCCTCCGCCATCCGGCTCGCCGTCGTCTGTCGGCGCGACGACTTCTCCGAGCGCGACCTGCACTTCCTCTCGTGTCTCGCGCCGCCGCTGGCAGACCTGGCGACACTCGCCGCATCGCCGGGCAGGGTCGCGCTCGCCCCGGGTGCGCCCGCGCTGACCGGCAGAGAGCTCGAGGTGCTGCGCCTCATGGCTCAGGGGCTCATCGCGCGCGCGATCGCGACGCGGCTGGCGGTCTCTCCACGCACCGTCCACAAGCATCTCGCCAACGTCTACCGAAAGCTCGACGCGCACGACAGGCTCATCGCGGTGCGCACGGCGGAGCGGCTCGGGCTGCTCGATCCGGCACCGCCGGCCGCCTCGGCGCTGGACGCCGCGGTCGATCTGCGGTGGTGACGGGGTGGTACTTGTACGTATGGCTCCGCACCCGCGCGCTTCCTAGCGTGTGACGTGCACCGACCACGTCGGTGCGCTCATCGAAGGGGGCACGATGAAGCCGCACGCGACGATCCGGCTGCGCGAGGGAGTCGCGCACCGTGACGTCGGGTCGTGGCTGACGGCGATCGCAGACCCGTCCGCCGCCGGGCCCTCTTTCCACCCCGACATCGACCGCGTCCTGGCGACCTGGCCGGGCGGAGTGCTCGTGGCGCACGAGCACGACCCGGCGGGCACGGCGGGATGGTCCGAACAGGAGAAGATCGCCGGCCTCGATCGGATCTTCCGCGTCGTCGCGCTGGCCGACCGCCCCTGGACGGCCGAGTTCCTCGCGCGACTGCGCGAGCTGCCTGTCGTCGAGCGTGTGGAGGACGGGCTCGTCTCGAGCGTCCCACTGCCCCTGGCGACGGCCTCCAGCACGACGCCGTCGGACTGGGCGGGGCGGATGCTGGGACTCGACGACGCGCATGCCGTGACCCGCGGCGACCGCGATGTCGTCATCGCCGTTCTCGACACCGGCGTCGACCTCGACCACGAGCAGTACCGGGAGCGGCTGATGCCGGGGTTCGACTTCGTCGACATCCTCGACGGAGCCGAGGCCTTCCTCGGCGACGCGCTCGAGGCCGATGCCGACCCGTCCGACCCCGGCGTGGGGCACGGCTCGCACGTCACGGGCATCCTCGTCGCGCGCGGAGCGGGCCGCATGCCCACCGGCGTCGCGCCGGGCTGCCGCGTGCTGCCGGTCAGGGTGCTGGGCGCGCTGATGCAGGACGGCCGCAACATCGGGGCGGGCCTGGTCGACAACATCAACACGGGCATCAAATGGGCTGTCGACCACGGAGCCGACGTCATCAACATGAGTCTCGGCATCCGTCGAGAAGGCGGCGGTCTGCCGCACGTCGATGTCATCCGCTACGCACTGGCCAAGGGTGTCGTCGTGGTGGCAGCGGCCGGCAACGACGGTGCCGACACCCTCTATTACCCGGGGGCGCTCCCCGGTGTCGTCGCCGTGGGCGCTGTCGGTCGCGACGGCTCGGTCGCGACCTACTCCACCTGGGGCGCGCAGGTCGACCTGGTCGCACCGGGGACCGAGATCTGGTCGACCTGGCTCGACGGCGGCTACGCCTTCGCGACGGGCACGTCGCAGGCCACGCCCTTCGTCGCCGGCGCGGCGGCGCTGTGCCGCTCACTCGACGGAGGTGCCCGCCTCGGCGCCGGCCAGGTCGCGCGCATCCTGAGTGCATCGGCCGATCGTGAGGGCACCCGGTTCAAGACGCCGCAGGCCGGAGCCGGCCTGCTCAACATCCCCGATGCGCTGCGTCTGGCAGCGCACCGGATCGACACCGCGCGCGCACCGTCGCGTGCCCGCCGAGAGCTCATCCCGGTCTGAACGGAAGGAAGACCCATGTCGCCGAATGCCGCACTCGCGTCTCGGTCGCTCGACACCCTCACCATCGCGCCGCCACCCGGCCAGCGCGAACGCGTCGTGCGCGAGTCGCTCGCCGAGATCGCGAAGAATCACAAGGGCGACCTGGCCACCGCCAGGCGCGTCATCGCCGACTACGGCCTGAGCATCGAAGTCGCGCGGCTGCGCGACCGGCTCTCACGGGCCGCGCAGAGCGATGCGCAACGGCTGCTGCTGTCGACCCCCGGTGTCGCCGAGACGCTCTTCCTCGCTGCCATCAAGCCCCAGCTCGAGGCTGCGCAGCAGGCCGGAGGCGACTCGGTGCTCGACGCCGTCGAAGATGTCGGCGACGAGGTGGGCGCGCTCAACAAAGAGGTCGGCGAACTCAACAAGACGGCGAAGGCACTCGCCGATGCGGTCGCGGCGTTCCTGGGCAGCGGCCGCGATGGGCAGGATCCGAAGGCGGCGGCGCGATGAGCGACGAACTGGGAGACCGCCTGCGCGATACCGCAGGCGTCTCGGCATACATCCTCGACAACCTGCGGAGCATCGAAGACGAGTTCTATCTCGAGCTCGTGGATCGTGTCGCGACACGGGCGGGTGTCACCGTCAAAGACACCGATCTCGTGCTGCGACGGCTTCGCGAGCAGGGTCTCGATCTCTCCACCGGCGTCGAGCGCTCGGTGCTGCAGGCGATCACGTCGTCCAACGCCGAGAGTCCGTGGGCCGTCTTCGTCGATCGATTCTCGGCGAACCGCAGCGTCGTGCTCTCGTTCGCCCGACGCGAGCGCGTGATCGCGGCACTCGACCGGCTCTCGGTCACCGCGAGCAACAACTACACGCTCATCGCGCAGGTCGTCGACGACGTCACCCGCGGCTCGGGAACCGATCCGGCTCAGCTGACCAGGCCGCTCGGTCGGACCAGCCCCTGGGACTTCCAGGTCGACCTGTTCGACTCGACGGCGGGGCAGATCGTGCTCCCCGGCAATGTGCGCGCCGCCGGCGCGCTGATGTGGTGCTGGGACATCGGCGAGCGCCTCGGGGTCTACAAGCTGGCAGACGCGCTCGTCTACCGGTGGTGGATCGGACTGCTCGACTTCGGCGACGGCGACCTGACCAGCGAGCTGTACCGCTATTACAAGCTGCGCGAAGACCGACCGGCCGAAGAGGAGCGCTTCCTGCTCTATCGGCGAGTGCTCGATCTCGGTCAGACGCAGGTCGGCGAACGGGTTGTGGTCAACGAGGAGTTCCCACGGCTGTGGCGCGCGCTCATGGAGGAGGTCGCGACCTACATCGATCGCAGCGAGACCTCGTACCGCGATCGCGTCAACGCGCAGGGTGTCGTGCAGGCGATCGAAGAGGTGCAGTACAACCTCACCGAGCGCATGGCCGGCATGGCGCTCACGACCGTCACCGAGATGTACAACCAGCTGCGCCAGACCGACGCGGCCTCCGGTGCGCTCGGTGCGCTCGACATCCTCGGTCATCCCGAGGTCGTCGGCCAGCTCGCATCCGGGCGCCGCCGCGATCAGTGGTCGGTCATCGAACGCCTGAGCAAAGAGGAGTTCGGCGTCTCGCCCAATGTCAACGCCCTGCGCACATCGGCCGTCGAGGGGTTCAAGGTCGTCGACTACATCGCCGACTTCCGCCGCAGCACGCTCGATGAAGACGCCTTCGCGGAGTTCATCTCGTCGGCCAAGGCGTGGATCCTCGCGCAGGACCTCGCCGGCGACGGCATCCTCGGCGACGTGGCGTCAGACCGCGACGCGCCGGTCGACGACGAGTTCGACGACGAGTTCGACGAGGACGACGCAGACGACGACACGTGGTCGGAGTAGGGGCGGTCGTGGACAGCGAAATCGACCGGAGGGCCAGGGCCGACGTCCAGACGACCCTTTCGATGGTGCCGCACTTCGCGACGATGTCGTCGGGCGACCAGCTCGACCTGTATCGCCAGCTCGTGACGGCGCGCAGCGACGAGCTCGATCGTCGGCGCAGAGGAGAGCGCTCACAGGCGATGCTGCTGCCGGGTCTGCCCGGACTCGGAGGGCTCGTCGGTGGAGGTCGCCCCGGCGGTGCCCGCCGAGCGAGCGACCTCATCAACGAGCAGCGTCACACCAACAAGCGCATCGATCAGCTGGGCGACATCGCCTCGGACTTCATCGATGCCGTGTCGTTCCCGACCTTCGTCGGGGATCTTCTCGAGGGGGTGTTCCGGGCCAACCTGCGCGTGACCAAGGAGCAGATGGTCGCGTATCAGGAGCTGCTGAAGGCAGCGACCCAGTCGCTCGCCTTCTTCATGAAGAAGATCCCGCCGCAGGAGTCGTTCGCCTACCTGGCAGCGAACAACGAAGACGACTTCAGCGTCAACTTCCCGCCCGACGCGCCCGCCGAGCTGACCGACAAAGACGGCAACGTGGTCGCCAAGGAGGGAGAGGAGCCCGACGATGCCGTGATCAAGGCGAAGATCATGGACGCGACCCTCGCGATGGCCAAGGAGCAGCGGGCCATGCTCCGCGAGGTGCTGCTGATGGGCGTCACCCGGCTGGTGGTCGAGAAGGGGGTCGTCAGAGCATCGGTGAAGTTCGACTTCAAGGCCACCGAGAACATCGATCGTCAGGACAAGGCGATGGTGCAGGACGTGCAGTCCAGCTCACGCAGCCTCAGTCACTCCGGCGGGTTCTTCGGATCGCTCTTCGGCGGCCCGCAGGGTGGCGGAACCGAGAGCTCACGCCACTCGCAGTTGAGCGTGTCGACGACCAAGAGCGACAACGACACCTCGGTGACGGCGAACCTGCAGGGCTTCGTCGAGATCACGTTCAAGTCGGACTACTTCCGCCTCGACAACTTCGCCACGATGTACGGCCCCACCGCGCCGGGGGCGGCGCCGGCGGCGCCAGGCGGCCTCGCGCCGGCCGCTCAGCCCGCCCCTGCGGCTCCTCCCGCTGCGCCGCCTGCGCAGGGCGGGTGAGGTCCGACGATGGCGCTCGCGATCGTGACGTGGCGAGGAGAGAACGATGGTGCACAGGAGTTCGATGCCGAGATCGGAGCGAACCGGTTCTACGCGTGGGGCGTCGGATCGGGCTCGAACAAGCGCCCCGGTGTCGAACTGCTCGCCACACGCTCCCGGACGTCGCCCCTGCAGGGGCCCGTCGAAGCGGATGCGCGTGGACGGATCCGCCTTCGGGTTCCGACCGACGAGTTCACCCGCGAGAACCATCATCTGCAGCTGCTGTCGTTCCGTGACGACGAGCTTCGGGGACCGGCGGCATCCGACCTGGTCGAGGTTCCGTGGCGTTGGCGCCGCGATGATCCGCCCGTGCCGATGAGAGAGGAGCCCCGAATGTCCGCACCGCTGTCACTGCTCGATCGACCGATGCAGCCGCATCCGGCGCCGCCGCTGCGCGCGCTCTCGGCGCCGCCGCCAGGGACTCCCTCGATGTCGCAGGCGCAGTTCCTGGGCGCATTGGGCGGCGTGATCTCGCAGGTGCTGCCCCTCGTGCAGCAGGCGCTGCCCGTGCTGGGCCGCATCTTCGCGCCGACACCGGCACCGGCCGCCGGTCCCGCACCGGCGACTCCCGCGGCGGCGACCGCACCGGCGGCCCCGACAGCGCCGTCGGCAGATCTCGCTCAGCTGCTGCAGCGCGTGCTCGCCGAGGTCACCGCCGCCCAGTCGCACAGCACGAGCATGTCGTCGCCGTCGTACTCCTATGCGTCGATCGCTCCGCTGCTGGCGGCGCTGCCGGCTCTCGCCCCGCTGCTGCAGAATGTGCTGACCCCGCAGACCGTGCAGTCGCTCATCTCGGCGGCGGACCCCACCAAACTTCTGCAGCAGGCGATCGGCGGCATCCTCGATGCAGCGCGCATCGGCCAGCAGGCGACAGACAAGCTGCACGAGCACCTGCGCGAACTCAACCCCGGCGTCGGGGATGATCTGGTGGCCTCGCTGATCCAGGGGATGTCGGTCTCGGCGTCGACAGGGCCTGCCCGCACCGCGCGGATCTCGCGGACGGTGCGACTCGAGCTTCCCGAACTCGTGCCGGCCGAGCTCCAGGGGTACCCGCAGGTGGCCTTCCGCCAGGGCGAGGACATCACGCTCCCGGTCAGCGTCACCACGCCGCGTCCGATCCCGCGCGCCCAGCTGGAGGTGATCGTGCGGGAGGCGGGCAGCCAACGAATCGTGGCCCAGCGGCGGATGCGTCTGGAGAGCGTGGAAGACGGACACCTGCGCGAGGCCGTGACGATTCCCGCCGCCGTCACGGCGCGGCTCGCTGCAGGCCAGGAGTATCGCATCACCCTGCGCCTGTCGTGGCGGGGCAAGGGCACGACGTACGACACGACCGTCGGCCAGCTCGTGCGCCTGGTGGGACAGGCGACCTTCGACGGCATCGATACGGGGCGCGCGCCCGTGCGGCTGGACGACGTCGACCGCGACAGGGACTGGTGGCATCAGGCGTGGGTCGACACGGTGGAGGAGCGCAGCAGCCGCACGGTGGCGCGGCTCGACTACACGTATCGCCTCGTGCCAGGAACGGGTGGCAATCGACGGCGACAGACGGCATCCGACCTCGCCGAGCACACCGAGCGTCGCCGAGAGGGCACCCTCCGGTCGGGATTGGACATCACCGTGGCGTCGCTGTCACGGCTGGCCGCCCGACTCGGCGGAGGTGAGGGCTTCGACGATGCGACGATGGCGGCGCTCGCCGACGACGGGTTCCGCGCCGCGTTCGAACGGGCCGCGTCGTGCCGGATCGATCTGCACGGCCGCCGCCACGCGCGGATGGCGGTGTGGGTGTGGCCGGAGGTGAAGCTGCACGAGGTGCTGCTGCGCGTTCCGGGCGAGATCTCGCCGCTGACCGGCCAGGTTCTGGCCTTCGAGGTGCGGCCGGTCAGCGTGCCCATCCCGGCGCTCGCCCACGTCGTGACCACGAGGAGCGCATGATGGAGATCGTCTCGTCCCGCAGGTACCCCTCCCTCGCGATGGCCGCGGAAGACGGTGCGACGACCATCAGCATCGACGGCATGGAGGTCATCGACGAGCAGGTCGTCGCGCTGACCCCTCGGCGACCGCGTCCGCTCGACGGACGGGAGTCGTGAGATGCCCTGGGACAGCCCGCTCGCGGCCCTCTGCGACATCGTCACGGCCGTGGGCGACCTCGCAGACGTCGGGGAGGCAGGCGGAATGAGCATCGAGTCCGTCGTCGTCGAGACCCCGCTCGAACTCTCGGTGCGCGCTCGCGCGGCCGGGGACGTCGACCTCGCCGCTGCGCCTCCCCGGCAGGCGCGCGAGACCTCGGTGATGCCCGTGCTGCACCGCATCCGACTCCGGGTGGAGCCGACGCCATGACGACCGATGTCATCGCCCGCGACGCCGGCAACCGGTCGTGGAACCTCAAGTCGTTCATGGACTCGCTCATCGTCGAACTCGACCGCGCACAGGATGTGCTCGGCGTCAAAGGGCTCACCAGGCCCGTCACCTACACCGTGAAAGACGTCGACGTCGATCTGCGCTGCTTTCCGGTCTTCGACGGCAAGCAGGTCAAGTTCGTCACCGCCGAGCCCGGGCAGGACGGGTCGTCGGCGCTGCGCTTCTCGCTCGGCTCGATCTCGGCGGGCACGATCCGCGACTCCGCCCCGCAGCCCGCCGACGCCGACGACGTCGCCATCGACGACATCGAAGAACTCGACGCCGACCAGAAGGATGCTCTGGCCGCCGTCGGGGTGCGCAGCGGCCGCGACCTCGAACGCATCGCCGGCCGCGGCGTCGACCTGAAGAGCGTCACCGACAACCGCGCGCCCGACTACAGCGACCTCGCCGCCATCATCACCAAGGCGCACCGGCGCCGCACGCCGCCGCGCGTCACCTCGGCCGAGCTCTCGGTGCACGATCGCGCTCTGGTGCTGCACCTCGACGGGGAGAACCTCGCGGTCGCCTCATCGGCGGGGTTCCCTGCCGCCCTTCTGGACGGAATGCCTCGCGCTGTGCGTGACGCGGGGCCCGATCGGGTGTCGCTGGATGCCTCGGGGTTCCGCCCGCACGGGCGCCCGGCCCGCCTCACCCTCGCCCTCGATCCGCTCACGGTCCTCACTCTGGAGCTGGCGCCATGACCAGTCGCATCTCACGCCTCGAACAGTCGGTGTGTCGCACCCCCGCACCCGCGAGCGCCGGACGCCGCCGCACGCCGCGTCCCGCGCGCACCGCCGATCGCCGGACCCATGCCTTCGACGACGGCGCCGACATCGCCGTGCACGTGTCGGCCGACGCCGCTGTCGCGCCCGCGGCGGAGGCGCCCGCATCCGCCGCCGTCGGCTCCGTGCTGACGACGACGCCCGTCGCGGGCGGGCCCGCGCCGGCGGGGGCGGCTCCTTCCGCGGTCGGTGATCTCGGAGGGCCGGCGACATCGGATGCCGGCGGCAGCGGACCCGCCGAGGCGACGCTGGCGGCCGGCTCGGCCGGCACGGCAGGGGAGGCCGACGACCTGGGCGCGGCGCAGTCGGTCGAGCCCGAAGTGGAGAAGATCGACGACTGGATCGTCACCGCGCCCGCACCGAGGGCACCCGAGGACGAGGCGGCCTTCGCACAGGACATCCGGGCGATCCTCTCGCACGCCCGCTCAGGACCGCAGCCCGTGCGTGCGCCGCTCCCCGAGGTGCCGGAGGCGCCCCGCGAGGCGCCGCCAGCCGCCCCGCAGTGGGGTGTGGGCGCGGCCGTCGGCCACGACGTCTTCGAGCGGATGACCGCGGCCAACGCGCCCAGCCGGTTCGATCAGGGGCCCGTCTCGCTCAGCGTGGACTTCTCGCGGCTCGACGGCGCGCTGGCTGCCGAGGAGCACACCGCACCCTCCGCAGAGCCGGCTCCGGCCGCTCCGGCTGCCACGCCGTCGGCGCCGACCGCGGCGGTCGCCGAGGCGCCGGCCGAACCGGCGCCCTCGGCGCCTGCATCCGGCCCGCCCGAGCAGTCCGAGCGTGTGGCGAGCGACGACGTCTTCGCCGTCACCACCGATGCACCGCTCGTGCCGCAGGTGGCCGGCATGAGCTGTCATGCCGCCGCGTGCGCCTCGGTGGTCGCCTGGCGTGATGAGGTCGCACCCGACCCCGCGGCCATCGCGGCGGGCGAGGGGTATTGGGAGCAGTTCGCCGAGGGGCGCACCGCGACGTGCCCCGACGTGCTGGAGGCGTTCGGGCTGCAGGTGGCGTCGGCGGGCGAGGCCCCGACCGGCCGCGCGCTGTGCGCACTGATCGACGAGAACGGCCCCCTCTTCGTCGCGACACAGCCGCCCGGCGAGCATGCGGTCGTCATCGCCGGCGCGAGATCCGACGGATCGGCGACCACCGTCGACGTCGTCGACCCGTGGGCAGAGGGCATGACCACCTTCGCCGCGCCCACCACCGGCAGCCGCGCGAGCCTCGCGTGGGATCAGATCGCGACGCGCATCGGCGGGGCCGTCGGAGCGCAGCTTCTCATCGCCCGCCTCAGGAAGGGGTAGCACCATGAATCGGATCCAGGCCCTCGAACGCGACATCCGCCGTCATTCGCAGCGCATCGCGGCGCGGGCGCCGGTGCCGGCGAAGAAGCCCGCGCCGCCCCCGACGCCGCCGACCCCGAGCGCGCCGACCGCTGCCGGCCCGACGGTCAGCGCGACGGCATCCGCTCTGTCGTCCTGGCAGGGGACGCGCTCGCGCGCGTCGTCGATGTCGGCACCTCGGCGGCGTCGCGCCCGCGCGATGAGCATGCTCGACTACCGCGTGCCCGACCTGCCGATGCCCATCCAGCAGACCTCGACGATGGTGTGCTGGGCCTTCGTGGCCACCATGATGGCGTCGTGGCGCGACCGGCAGAGCTGGGCGGTGCCCGCCTACATCGGCAGTCTGGGCGGCCCGTGGAAGGGCAAGCTCGATGCCAACAGCGGACTCTCGGCGGCTGAGGCCCCCGTGCTGCTGGCGACGATGGGCGTGCAGATCGAGACGACGCAGGCGAACTTCACCAGTGAGCGCTGGGAGTCGATGCTGCGGGAGTGGGGCCCGATCTGGGTCACGGCCGACAACAATCCGGCCGCCGGGGTGCAGGGCGTGCACGCGCACATCCTCGTCGGCATCCACGGGCCCTCCGATGGCGACCCCAGGGTCGATGTCATCGACCCTGGCCTGGGCCGCGAGGTGTCGATGCCGATGTCGCAGTTCGTCGCGAAGTACGAGCAGCTCGCGAACACCGCGTTCGCCGGGTTCCAGATCCGGCACTGGCCGGCTCGCGCACAGCAGGCCGCGCAGCTGTCGGCCTCGTGGGCGCAGCAGGCGCTCGAGCGGGCCCGCCAGATGTCGCCGGCGGCGGTCGCGGCGGGCGTCGGCTTGGTCGGCCTGCTGTTCAGCACCTATAAGGAAGCTGCCACCTCCCATGGTCTGCAGTGGGAGAAGGCAGGGTTGAGGGGCAAGGTCGTGCCCGGAGACCTCGAGGCGAAGAAGCATCTCGCCGAGGTCGGCCCGTTCCGCAAGACGAGCTTCCGCTCCCTGCGCCGGCTCGTCTGGGACTACCTGGTGTTCGAGGACAACGTCGGCGCGGAGTTCGAGGTGACCTATCAGTACAACGGGACCTGTCTGGCCGAGGTGCACATCGAGAACATCAGCTACGCGCCGCCGGCGCCGCTGACGGGCCGGGTGCTGTCGGTCGACACGAGCGTCAATCAGTCGTTCGCCGATGAGCAGGGGGATGTCAGTGCGGTCGACGTCGGCATCACGTATCGCTTCCAGCAGCCGAGCGGGTCGGCGGGGACCTACACGCAGCACTACATCATCTACGGCGACGGTCGCACGCCGCAGTTCACCGAGACGCGCGGCTGAGGCCGGTCGTGCCCCGTCTCCCGGCGAGACGGGGCACGACCCCGCGCCTCACACCCGTTCGATGCGGGGGCCGTGCAGCTCGCGGTGCAGGCGCTCCATGCGCGAGTCGAGCTCGGCGGCGGTGTCTGCGGCATCCTTCAGCTCAGCCAGCAGCGACCCCGGCACCCGCGCGTCGTACTTGTAGTAGATCTTGTGCTCGAGGCTCGCCCAGAAGTCCATCGCGATCGTGCGGAACTGCACCTCGACGGGCACGTCCACCCGCCCCGACGAGAGGAACACCGGCACCTGGACGACGGCGTGCAGGCTCTTGTAGCCGTTGGGCTTCGGTTCGGCGATGTAGTCCTTCACCCGCAGGATCGTGATGTCGTCCTGCGCGGTGAGCAGGTCGAACAGGCGGTAGGCGTCGGCGACGAAGCTGCAGGTCACCCGAACCCCCGCGATGTCGGTGATGCTCGCGCGGATCGTGTCGAAGTCGGGCTCGATGCCCTTGCGGGCGACCTTGTCGACGATGCTGTCGGCCGCCTTCACGCGGCTCGAGACGTGCTCGATCGGGTTGTAGTCGTGCATCTGCTGGAACTCGTCGCGGAGGATGCCGAGCTTGGTCTCGACCTCGCGCAGCCCGAACTCGTACTCCAGCAGCAGGTGCTGGAACTCGTCGCGCATCGACTTCAGCTGCTCGGGCGAGAAGGTCACGACGCCGTCGTCGCTGGTCACGGACAGGGAGCGGGGTGCCGCCGGGCTCTGCATGCTCCGACGGTATCCGCCGCGCATCAGCGGGGGCTGTGAAGTGCGCGACGCTCCGGCACGGCATGATGGCGGGGTGAGCGACAACCCCGTCGGCCGGCCCCGCCAGACCACGCACGACGAGATCCGCCGCACCGCGGTGGCCCTGTTCGCCGAGCACGGGTACGCCGAGACGTCGCTGGTTCAGATCGCGGCAGCATCCGGCATCAGCCGCACGACGCTGTTCTCGTACTTTCCCGCGAAGAGCGACCTGCTGTGGGAGGACCACGACCGGCTGGTCGCCCTGATGGAGCAGAGGCTGGCAGCGGCAGCCGACGACCCCGCGGTCGACACGCTTGTCGCGGGGATGCTGGCGATCGCGCACTACGGCGTGGGCGAGCACGAGGGGCTCGCGCTGCGCTGGCGCATCGTGCGCGACGACCCCGCGCTGCGGGCCGTCGCGTTCGCCCGCAGCGACGAACTGCTCGACGCGCTCGTGGCCGCGGTGGTTGCGCGGCGCGACGGGATCGACGTGCTGCTGGTCGACAGCGTCGCGCGCGCCCTGATGGCGGTCGCGTCGCGGTGCACCGAGGAGTGGTCGCTGCTCGATGCCCCCGCCGTCGACCTCGACGTGTTCACGGCCGAGCGGCTGCGTCCGATCGCCGATGCGCTGCGGCCCCTGCTCGGGTGATCTCCAGATTTCCGAACTCTGTTCGGAAATAGGCGTAGGATCGCGGCGCGGGCATCGCGCACGTCGGTGCCCCGCAGCATCCGCTCGAAGGGGAGAACATGAAGACACTGATGGTGACCGCGCCCGACACGGCGGAGTGGGTCGAGACCGAGCGCCCGGCCGCCGGGCCCGCCGACATCGTCGTGGGCATCAGGGCATGCGGCATCTGCGGTTCCGACTCGCTCTACGTGCACGTCGGCGGCATCCCGCCGCGGCAGGGACAGACGCCGCTCGGGCACGAGCCGGCCGGCGAGGTCGTCGAGGTGGGCGCCGATGTCGAGGGCGTGAAGGTCGGCGACCACGTCGTGATCAACCCGATGGCCAACCGCGACGGCATCATCGGCTCCGGCGGCGCGCAGGGCGCGCTCTCACCGGAGGTCGTGCTGTTCGACGCGCAGGCGGGGATCAACTTCCGCGTGATCCCCGACGATATCCCGTGGGAGGTCGCCGCGCTCAACGAGCCGATGGCGGTCGCCTACCACGGCGTCAATCGCTCGGGCGCCGGCGAGGGGTCGAAGGTCGTCGTCTTCGGCGCCGGACCCGTGGGGCTGGGCGCCGCCATCGGATTCAAGAGCAAGGGCGCCGCGCACGTCGTGGTCGTCGACGTCGTGCCGAACCGGCTCGAGAAGGCGCTGAAGGTGGGAGCGGATGCGGTGATCGACTCGTCTTCGGAGGATGTCGCCGCGCGGCTCATCGAGCTGCACGGCGAGGTGCCCGGGTTCATGGGGCGCCCCGGCAAGCCGGCCACCGACGTGTACTTCGACGCCGCCGGCGTGCCCGCCGTGATCGACACGGCCCTCGCCGCAGCCAAGAGCCGCGCCGTGCTCACGATCGTCGCGGTGCACAAGAAGCCGGTCGAGGTCGACTTCCAGACGATCCTCACGAGCGAGGTCGACATCCGCATGTCGATGGGCTACCCCACCGAGATCTTCGAGGTGACCGACTCGATCATCGCCTCGTGGGACAAGTACCGCCACATCATCAGCGATGTGCTGCCGTTCGACCGCGCCGACGAGGCGCTGGCGCTGGCCTCGACTCCGGGCGCGACGGACAAGGTCGTGGTGGTCTTCGAGTAGGCCACGCGCCCCGCTCACTCGGTGAGCGAAAGGCCTTCGTCGGTGTCGTTCGGGTCGGCCGCCGCGGGCAGCGCCACCCGATCGCTCGCCTCGGCGATGCCCCTCAGGGCCTTGCGATCGCGGCGGCCGGCGGTGGCACGGTACGACGAGCGGATGCGGTCGGCGACGAGACCCGACAGGTGGCCCCACGGGTCGGTCGTGACCATCATCCAGGTGTGGTGCTTGCCCCAGGTCTCGTCTTCGAGCACCTCGAAGGCGATCGCGGCGATGCCGTCGGGGTCGAGCGGCGCGCCGACCTCGGCGATCAGGCGAGCCTGCACACGCGGGACGACGCGCAGTGCGGCCTGGTCGACGAACCGGGCGCGCTCGAGATCGTCGGGCTCGCCGGAGAGGAGCCCCCGGCCGCGGAGGCTCGAGAGAAAGCTGCGGAGCTCGCGGTCGCTCCAGAGTGCGTCGTGCATGATCGTGACTGTCCTCTTACGTCGGTGAACGGTGACAACAGGAAGAGCCGAGCGGCTCGGCAGGCATCAGGCCTGGGCCGTGGCTCGGCTTCCTGGGTTCATCGACTCGACAGACACGAGAACCGACAGTAGAGGTGCGGCGGGGCGGCGTCAAGCGTGCGGGCCGGGATGGGGCAGCATCCGCGTCGCCGGCCGGAATACCACGTATGCCCGAAGCGGCATTCTGCCGAGGCCGCCCCGCGCCTAGCGTCGGAGCAGACCCTTCGACGACGAGAGGACGCCCCGATGCAGGAGGCGCGGTTCCGCGAGTACATCCGCCGGTTCAACGAAGAAGACGACACCGCCTTCGACGACTACCTGGCCCCCGACATGCACATGAAGAACGGCACGCTGGAGTTCGACGGCGTCGACGGCATGAAGCACCACTACCGCGACCTCATCTGGCCGCACTTCGTCGAGCGGCTGACGGTGCCGCGATTCGTCTCCGACGACGGGCGCGCGGCGATCCAGATGAACACGGTCTTCACCGCCAAGCACGACGCCGACGACACCCTCTTCGGTGCCGTCAAGAAGGGCGAGACGTTCCAGTTCGACGGCGTCATCATGTACGAGATCGACGACACCGACCGGTTCGCCGACATCCTGGTGGCCTACAACTCGTTCGTCTACACCGACCTCGAAGGCAACAGCCGCGACCTCGGCATCCCGCACTGAGCCCGGGGCGCCGCATCGGGTCTGCCGGCATTGCCGAGATCTCCTGATCTCGTGCAGGCGCGACCCGAGATCTCCTGATTACGCCGACGCAGGTCGTTTCGGCGCGATTCGTCCTGCGTGAGCGAGATCTCCTGATCTCGCTCGGGGGCCGTGGCGAGGGATCGGCCGACGGGCGGATGCTGCCCCCTCAGCCCGCAGGTCATTCCTCGGGCTGGTCGATGCCCTCGGTGCCGAACTCGACGAGCTCGGCGGCATGCCGCAGGCGCTGGACCAGCCATTGCAGCGCCGCGTCGTCGGTCTTCGACGGATGCCAGTGCGCGGCCTCGACGAGCACGCTCGGCGCGATCGGCACGTCGGCGATGACGAGTCCGAGGGCGTCGGCGTAGCGGTGCGCCGTGCGCTCGGGCACCCACCCGACCCAGGGCGTCCCGGCGACGGCGAACGGCACAGGAAGGAACCCCTGCACGGTGGCCGCGACCGAAGGGGAGAGGTCGGCGGCGGCGAGCATATCGTCGATGTGGGTCGCGGCGTGCGCGCCGAACACCGAGCGCACGTGCCGGAGGTCGCGCAGGGCATCCAGCGAGAGCGAGCCGTTGCGGAGCGCGGGGTTGGCGGCATCCGCGATGCACACGAATCGATCGCTGAACAGCGACGCCCGCTTGCCAGGAACTCCGCGGCCGGCGCCGGCGATCGTGACGTCGCTTCGAAGCAGATCGACGGCCGAGATCTCGGCATCGAGGGCGAGCCCACTGAACTCGACGCGGGTGTGCGGCGCCTCGCGCTCGAGGAGGCCGATGAGGGGGCTCGTCAACTCCGAGAGCACGTAGTCGCTCGCCGCGACGAGGAACGTGCGCGAGCTCGTCGCCGGATCGAACTCGGGAAGGGCGTCGAAGGTGCGCTGCACCTCGACCATGCATTCGGCGACGGCGGGGATGAGCGACTCCGCCCGCGGCGTCAGCACGAAGCCGCGCCCGTCGCGCTCGAGGAGCGGGTCGCCGAAGAGCTCGCGCAGCCGCGACAGCGCGCCGCTCACGGCCGGCTGCGTCATGCCCACGCGCTCGCCGGCCCGGGTGAGGTTGCGCTCGATCAGCAGCGCGTCGAGCACGACGATGAGGTTGAGATCGAGCTTGCGGACGTCGGTCACGGCGGTGTGTTCCTGGCTATCGGGAGGTGCGGTCTCATCCTAGGGAAGCGAGCTGTGCGCGAACGATGAAGCGGCCCACCGGACGAAGCCGATGGGCCGCTTCAACGATCAGACCGTCAGCCTCGCCGCTTGCTGCGACCGAGGTAGGTCGACAGGGCGACAGCGGCGAGCAGCGCGAGGCCGTTGAACACGTTCGACGCCCAGCCGCTGGCCCCCGACAGGGCCAGACCGCTGACAGAAACCGACACGAAGATCGCGCCGACGATCGTGCCGACGACGTTGAAGAAGCCGGGGCGGATGGCCGTGGCGCCGAGGAACACGGCGGCGAGGGCCGGGAACAGCAGCGTGCCGCCGTCCGACGCCGTCGCGCTGCCCACGCGGGCCAGCTGCAGCACGCCCGCGCCGCCGGCGATGAAGCCCGCGACGATGAAGCTCCACCACACGTTCTTCGACACCGGAAGGCCCACGAGCTTGGCCGCGGTCGCGTTCGAGCCGATCGCGTAGAGCGAGCGGCCGAAGGGCGTGTGCGTGAAGAAGTACCACGCGACCGCCGCGACCAGCAGGGTGATGTAGAAGACGAGCGGGATGCCGAGCAGGCGCGTCGAGCCGAACTTGATGAGCGACGGGTCGATGCCGCTGACGAACGTCTTGCCGCCGGTGAACCAGGTCATGAGACCCGCCAGCAGCATCGACATGCCCAGGGTCGTGACGAAGGGGCTCATCTCGAGCTTGGTCACGAAGAAGCCGTTGACCACTCCGACGAGGGTGCCGAGGATCATCGAGATCACGATCGACAGCCACAGCGGCAGGCCGTAGAGCGACATGAGCCCCGCCGTCATCACCTGGCTCATCACGGCGTTCGCGCCCAGCGAGAAGTCGAAGTAGCCCGAGATCAGGGGGAAGAGCGCGGCGATCGCGATCAGCGCGATGACCGCCTGCGACCCGAGGATGACGTTGAGGTTGTTGATCGTCGGGAAGGCCGCGGCCGACAGCGGGAAGAACGAGAAGAAGATGTAGACCAGCACCGTCAGCAGCGGCAGCGCGTAGTTCTCCAGCAGTCGGAGGGGCCTGGGGGTCTGCTTCACCGGGATGGAGACCGTCGCCGTCGTCGGCGGGTTCTTGGTGTCGGTCATGCGGGGGCCTCCGTGGGGGCTTCGGGAACGGTCTTCTCGCGCAGCACGAGACTGGTAAGGCCGTCGACGTCCAGCGCACCGGCTGCGACCTCGTCGGAGATGCGGCCGCGGCTGAGCACCAGCGTGCGGTCGCAGAGGGCGTGGATCTCGCCCAGGTCGCTCGAGGCGACCACGACCGCGCAGCCCTCTGCGGCGGCGCGGCGGATGCTGTCGTACAGGTCGGCGCGGCTCATGACGTCGACGCCCTGGGTCGGCTCGTCGAGCAGAAGCAGGCTCGGGCTGCGGTGCATCCAGCGGGCCATGACGACCTTCTGCTGGTTGCCGCCCGACATCGACGAGAACAGCGCGTCGGGGCCGGCGACCTTCACGCCGTATTCGGCGATGAGGTCGCGGGCGGTGCCGCGTTCGCGGCTGCGGGGCATGAAACCCTTCGTCCAGTTCTCGTTGAGGGTCGCCAGGGCCAGGTTCTCGGCCACCGATTGGTCCATGAAGGATGCTTCGTGCACGCGGTCCTCGGGGACCATCGCGACTCCGGCCTCCATCGCGTCGCCGACGCTGCGGGGCGCATAGGGCTCGCCGTTCAGCGTCATCGAGCCCGACTCGGGGGCGTGCTCGCCGAAGATCGTCTTCAGGATGCTGGAGCGACCGGAGCCGACCAGGCCCGTGAGCCCGAGGATCTCGCCGCGGTGCACCGTGAAGTCGACGCCGCGCACGGGGCCGCCGCGCAGCCCCGTGACCGAGAAGACGGGCACGCGGTCGGAGTGGGCGACGTCGCCGGTGGGGCGGAGCGCCCGCACCGAGCGGCCTGCCATGTGCTCGATCAGCTCGTCTTCGGTGGGGGAGGAGGCGACGAGCTCTGCGGCCACGCGGCCGTCGCGATAGATCGTGAAGTCGTCGGAGACGGCGAGCACCTCGCGCAGGCGGTGGCTGACGATGAGCACCGTCTGGCCGAGCTCGGCGCGGCGGCGCACGCGCTCGAGCAGCAGCTCGGACTCGTGTGCGGCCAGGCGCGCGGTCGGCTCGTCGAGCACGAGGATCTGCCGCTGGTCGGCGTCCTGCTCCTGCAGCGCGCGGGCGATCGCGACCATCGTCTGGTCGGAGGGGCGCAGGCGGCTGATGGGCGCCCGAGGGTCGATGTCGAGTTCGTACTCCTCGAGCAGCTTCGCCACGCGGCGGCGCAGCCCACGCCAGTCGATGCCGGGGCCCGAGCGCGGGTAGCCGGAGTCGAGGGCGAAGTTCTCTTCGATCGACAGATCGTCGAACAGGCCCAGGTCCTGGTGCACGAAGCGCAGGCCCGCCTGCTGGGCGGTGGCCGGCGTGTACGAGTTCAGGTCGTATGGGGTGCCGAAGATCTCGAGGTCACCGGCATCCGCCTGGTAGACCCCGGCGAGGATCTTGATGGTCGTGGACTTGCCCGAGCCGTTGCCGCCGAGCAGGGCGTGCACCGAACCGCTGCGCACCCGAAGTGCGGCGTCGTTGAGGGCGCGGGTGCCGGCGAAGTCCTTGTCGAGGTGCAGCGCCTCGAGCGCGTACGTCGTGCCGGGAGCGGCAGGGGTGATCCCTGCCGCTCCCGGGTTCATGGCTGAATCAGTCACTTGCCCCACGATTCGAGGAACTTGCTCTTCCAGTCGATCGAGCCGTCGTACGGGCCAGAGTCGGGCAGGTTGTTGTCGGCGTCGACGACCTGCAGCGACTGGCCGATGTAGGCGGGGTCCTCACCGGCGAGCACGCGGATCGCGGTGTCGACCGAGCCCCACGCCTCCCAGGTCTGCGCCTGACCGACGGTGGCGGTGATGCCGGGCTGGCCGGCGCGGATCATGTCGAGCGCCGCCTCGGAGCCGAAGCCGCCCACGACGGTCAGCTTGTCGGCGAGACCCGCCTGGTCGATCGCCGCGGCCAGGCCGTTGACGAGGTAGGCGTCGGTCGGCACGACCAGCGAGTTGATCGTGTCGTCGGCCAGCAGGGCGCTCGTGACCTTCTGGATGTACGAGCCGTCGGCGCTCTCGGTGTCGGAGACGTCGATGACCGTCGCGACCTCGCCGCCGCCGAGCGTCTCGAGCTCTGCCGTGTAGGCGTCGGTGACGAGCTGGCCCCACGGGTTGCTGGTCAGGTTGATCACCAGCGTGTGCGGGTCGCCGTTCGTCTTGCCGAAGGTGTAGTCGGCCTGCAGCTTGCCGATGCCGTGGAAGGGCGTCGGAACGGGCGGGTTCTCGAGCCAGAGGCGCTCGGAGTCCCACTGCTTCGGGTCGCAGTCGTCGAGGCCGCCGCCGCCGACGATGGTGACGCCGGCTTCCTTGGCCTCGGTGAAGGCCGCCGCCGCCGCGGAGCAGCTGATGCCGACCGGCACGAGCACGTCGGCGCCGCCGGCGACCGCCTGACGGATGGCCGTTGCGAAGCCCTCGGGGCTGAGCTTGCCGTCGACGATGGTGGCGTTCCAGCCGGCCGTCTCGGCGGCCTCCTTCATCGCCGCCGCGGGAGCCGCGCAGGTCGCGTTCGACTCGCCGCACGACATGACATAGAAGTTGAGGCCGGCTTCGGGGGTGACCGCGGCGAGGTCGTCGAGACCGCCGCCGATGCCCTCGTAGGCCGTGTCGAGAGCAGCCTGGGCTTCGGCGCTGATCTCGGTGCCCGCGCTGCTCGAGTCGCCCGTGGGCTCCTCGTCGCCGCTCGTACACGCCGTCATCGAGATGGCGAGCGCGACGACAGACGCCGCGATCGCGAACTTCTTGGTTGCTTTCACGTGACACTCCTGCTGTGTCAGGAGGCGGAAGCCCAGTGCTCGGCTTCCTCGCCTCATTCGGGTGCTGGCGGCAGTGCCAGCGACATCATCACACCAGCCAGACCCGCCATCGGGAACGCGTGGGCGTCGATGACTGGCATCGGGGCGTCGGATGACGGATGCTGCCGGCATCCGTCGATGAGAACCTTCTCATAATCGGTGTCGATGCATCCCATCGATGACAGCTATCGGGCGATCGCTGTTCTCGTCGGCGCGGGGCGCTGTTTCACTGGCCGCGCCGGCACGCAGACGTGGCGGCATCCCCATCGAAGGAGAAGTTGATGAAGACATCCTCGAGTGCCCGTCCGGTGATTCGGCGCCGTTTCGTGGTCGGTACGACCGCGTTCGCGCTGACGGCCACGATGTGCCTGGGCGGCGCCGTCGCCGCGAACGCCACGGTGTTCACCGGGGCGAGCGGATCGAAGGGCGGGCACAGCTCGCACAGCGGCAAGACGCTCGTCGTCGCGTCGGGTCAGACCGCCGTCATCACCAAGACGACGAAGCTGAGCGCCCTGACGATCCGCAGTGGCGGGGCCCTGGTCGCGCCGGAGGGATACACCCTGACGCTGACGGTCAACGGAGTCGAGAAGGGCCAAAAGGTCACCTCGACCGGGGCGCTCGAGACGGCGATCGTGCCGGGGACCTATCGGGGCGACGTCGTGCTCACGGTCGCCGACCAGACGCCGGTCGTGTTCGACGGGCTCACCTATCAGTTCCGCGAGGGCCTGTACGTCGACGCGGACGGCGTCGACACCGGCAAGTCGGTGCTCGCCGCGGTCAAGGGCAGGGCCGGCGACTCGGTCGCCAAGAACATCTCGATCACCTCGAAGGGCGAGGCGTTCAACGGCGTCTACGTCGTCGACACCGACTACACGCTCGTGAACCCCCGCATCTCGTTCACCGGCGACGGTCGCAGCGACTTCGCCGGCATGGGCGCCGGCATCATCGGCTCCGGCGACGAGACGACGCTCCTCATCGACGGGGCGAAGATCGACAACAAGGGCGTCACGCGCCCCGCGATCATCGCGACCGACGGCGCGAATGTCATCGTGAAGAACTCGACGATCCGCACGGCCGACGGCATCCTTCCCGATGACTACCAGTCGTCGGTGAACCTGTCGTTCATGCAGGACGCGCCGTGGATGCTGGGCATCTCCGGAAGCAACCGCGCCACCAACGTGCTGGGTGAGAACACGCAGGCCACCTACATCTCGTCGTCGATCACGAGCGAGAACTGGGGCGCGCTGTCGGTCGACAGCGGCCAGAACATGAAGCTGTCGGCGATCAACTCGAAGGTCGCCAACAGCGGCGACGACGGCTACGGCACCTACGTCATCGGCAACGCCGACGAGACGTTCCTGGGCACCTCGTTCGACGTCGCGACCTACGCGACGATCGTCACGGGCGGCTCTGTGGCTTACGGCGACAGCACTCGCGCCGCCGTCACGGCGCTCAACACCGAGCTCGACCTGGGGCTGTCGACCAAGGAGATCACCAAACTGCCGGTGCGCTCGACCACGATCGACTCCGACCGCTTCGGCGTCATGTGGCACGGCTCCGGCTCGGTCGACATCTCGGGCGGCACGAGGCTCACCACCGACGAGACGGTGTTCCTCAACAAGGGACAGCAGGCGACGGTGAGTGTCGACGGCTCCGACGGCGCGAAGATCTCGACCGACAACGGCGTGCTCTACCAGCTGATGGACAACGACGACCCGGGCCCCGACTTCGCCAACGGCATGCTCAACACGGGCGTCTACACCGAGCCCACCTCGGCGGTCGTCAAGAACACGTCGTTCGACGTGTCGGCTGTGCACTCCACGGATGCGGTCACGACGTTCACCGACATCTCGCTCAAGGGCGACCTCTACAACGCCTTCCGCGGTGACATCGCCGGCATGGGCCCCGCCCAGCCGCGCAACCTCGTCGTGACCCTCGACGGGGCGACTCTGAAGGGCGTGGTGTCGGCTTCGACCGCGAAGCACAATCAGTCGACGATCACCTCGGCCGACTACCGGCAGCTCGGCGTCGTGACCAACACCGCCGGATCGGTCGTCAACAACGGCGTGATCGTGTCGCTCACCGGCAAGTCGGTGTGGACCGTCACCGGCGCCTCCTACCTGTCGAGCCTCACCGTCGAGCAGGGCTCGGCGCTCAAGGGCGCCGGCGGCAAGGCCGTGAAGGTGACCGTCGACGGCGTCGCGACGACCCTCGTCGCCGGCACCACCTACACGGGCGACATCCAGGTCAGCCTCGGCTGACCCCCGATCCGTTTACGGTCGCGACGCGCCGTGCCCTCCACCCGGGGGTGCGGCGCGTCGTGACCGTAACCGGAGGGGAGGCGAGGGGTGGGGAGGCTACAGGCGGCTCTCGCCGCCGTCGACCAGCAGGGTCTGGCCGGTGACGAAGCCCGCGTCGGGCGAGACGAGGTAGGCCACCGCCCCGGCGATGTCGTCGGGCAGCCCCGCCCGAGGCACGGCCTGACGGCTCTGCACGAGCGCGAAGTGCTCGGCGGGCACCGACGCGACGGCGTTCTCGGTCGCGGTGAGCCCGGGGGCCACCGCATTGACGGTGATGCCGTCGGGGCCGAGCTCGGTCGACAGCCCCCGCGCGAGGCCCGTGAGGGCGCCCTTGGAGGCGATGTAGTGGCTCATGCCGGCGGGTGGCTGGAAGTAGGACGACGACGTGATCAGCACGACGCGCCCCCACCCGGCGGCGCGCAGGTCGGGCAGCGCCGCCCGCAGCAGGTGGAACGCGCCGTCGACGTTCACGCGGAAGCTGCGGTCCCAGTCGGCGGTGTCGAGCTCGGCGAAGGGCGCCATGTGCTGGAAGGCGGCGCAGTGCACGACCACGCCGAGCGGCCCGAGGGTTCGCGCGGCTTCGACGGCCTCGACGATCTGCGCCGGGTCGGCGAGATCGCACACCAGGTCGAGCACTCCTTCTCGCGGGCTCGGCGGCGCGAAGAGGTCGAGGCTCGCGACCGGATGCCCCGCCTCGCGCAGTCGGTCGACGACGGCGGCGCCGATGCCGCGCGCGCCGCCTGTGACGATCGCGACGGATGCTGTCATCTGCTGCTCCTTCAGGTCTCCTGGTCCGCGGCGACGGTGCCCGCGCGAGGTCAGTCCGACGCGACGGTGCCGCCGTCGACGATGATCGTCTGGCCGCTGACGAAGGCTCCGGCCGGGGATGCCAGCCACACGACGGTGCCGGCGATCTCGGCGGGCGTGCCGAAGCGGCGCAGCGGTGTCTTGCCCAGGCGGGTGGCGGCAGCATCCTCGTTGCCCGTGATGGGGGTCGCGAACTCGGTCGCGATGACACCGGGCGCGAGGGCGTTGGCGCGGATGCCGCGGGGCCCCCACTGCACCGCGAGATTGCGGGCCAGCTGGGCGTTGGCGGCCTTCGTGATGCCGTACCCGCCGATGACCTTGTTGCCGCGCACCGCCGACAGGCTCGACATCACGAGGAATAGCCCGCCGCCGCCATCGGCCATGACAGGCAGAGCGGCGTCCGCCAGACGCAGCACCGAGCGCACGTGCAGGTCGAACATGCGGTCGAGGCCCGCCAGAGAGGCCTCGGAGCCGAGCGAATCGAGGTCGTCGTCGAGCGCGAAGCCCGCATTGGCGAAGACCGTGTCGAGCCGTCCCCACCGATCGGCCGCCAGGTCGACGAGGGATGCCGCAGCCCCCGGCTCGGTCAGGTCGCACTCGACGCCCACGACGTCGAGCCCCTCGGCAGCAAGTGCGGCCGCCGCGCCCGACGCATCGCCGAGCCCCGCGATCACGACCGCCGCGCCGGCACGGGCGAGCGCCTCGGCCGACGCCAGCCCGATGCCGCTCGAGCCGCCGGTGACGATCGCGACGCGGCCGTCGAGCGAGAACAGGGCCTGCGGCGAGAGGTCGGTCATCAGACCGCCGCGCCCTCGCGCTCCCAGTGGTTGACGTTGAGGGCGTCGTGGTCGGCGGCGAGGTAGCGGTGGAAGCGTCCGTCGGGGTCGCGGTCGGCGATGATCTGCTGCAGCTTCGCCCAGTTCTCGGGCGCCATGAACTTCAGCTGCCGGTTCGTCATGTCGGAGTCTCCGAGGTACTGACCGGCGGTGACAGGCTGCGCGTGGGTGAACACCTCATCGACCCAGGCGCGGTTGCGGGCGAACTCGGCCGGGTCCTCATAGACCGTGTAGGCCGCGACGTAGGCCTCGGTCTGCAGCGAGAACGCCATGTCGGGGAGGTCCCGGCGCATCGGTGCGTTGCTCATCCAGATCGCGAAGCCCTTGTCGGTGGGGTTCGTCGTGAACAGCGGCCGGATGCCCTCGACCATCGCGGCGACGCCCTCCGGGGTGTTCTCGCCGTCGATCCAGGCGTTGTCGCAGATGTACTGCCAGTGCTCGGGGTTCTGCAGCTCCTGCTGCGCGCGGTGCTCGGCGAGGGTCGACTCGGCGGCGTCCTGCACGAAGACGGCACGGTCGATGACGGGGGAGCTGTTGAACTCGGCGAGCGACGCGCGCGCGTGCTCCTCGTCGTCGCCGAATGCGAGCCCGGTCACCAGCAGCAGGCGCTTCTCGGTGCCGTCGGGCATCGGTGTGGGGTTCGACACGCACACGATCTCGACGTTGTCGGGCACCCGGTGGTGCGCCTCGTACATCCACGTCATGACCTCGGTGAAGTCCTCGAGCTCGTAGCCGTGCACGGTGTGGGCGAGCCAGCCGAACTTCGGGCGGGTCTTCAGGTGGAAGCGCACGACGATGCCAGGGAAGGTGGGGCCGGCGCCGCGCGCGGCCCAGTAGAGGTCGCTGTTCTGCTCGGCGTCGGCGCGCATGAGCTCGCCGTCGGCGGTGACGACGTCGACCGCCACGACGGACTCTGCGGCCCAGCCCCAGCCGCGCTGGTTCCAGCCCTGGCCGCCCTGCAGCAGGAACCCGCCGATGCCGACCGACGGGCAGTGGCCGCCGTTGAAGAAACGGCCGCGCTCCTCGAGGTAGGGCGAGAGCACGTCGCCGCCCTTGGTCGCCGGTCCCGCAGAGACGATGTGCGTCTGCTCGTCGTACGAGATGTCGGTGAGGGCACCGAGGTCGAGCAGCAGACCGCCATCTCGCACGCTCCATGCCGCCCAGGAGTGACCGCCGGAGCGCACGGCGACCGTCCAGCCCTGCTCCTTGGCCAGGCGCACACCTGCCACGACGTCGTCGACCGAGCCGGCGATCAGGACCGCGTCGGGTTGGCGATCGGGGCGGCGGCCGTTGAAGACGCGGCCGACGCGGACCTCATCCCAGTCGGGGTCTGCCGGCAGCACGAGGCGGCCGTCGAAGGCGGGGGCATCCAGGGTCATCGTCGAACTCCTCGGGAACATCGGGTCGGATGCGCGCGGTGGCGGCAGCATCCGCTATCGACAGTAGAGATCGGATGCCGCCCGCTGAACGCCCCCAAGGGGATACCAGCTATCTGGCCGCCCGATTGGGGCTGTCACGGCGAAGAGCAAAGTTCTACAATGAAGCACATGGCAGAGGCAGGAGTTCGAGCGTTGAAGCAGAACGCGTCGCAGGTGGTCGCGAGCGCGGCCGCCGGCGAGCACATCGTGATCACCGACCGGGGGCGGCCGGTCGCGCTGCTCTCGCCTTTGCCGTCGTCGCCGCTGGAGCGGCTGCGCACGTCGGGACGCGCGCGAGCGGCGCGACGCACGATCGCCGACCTCCCGCCTGCGGTCGAGGGGGCTGCGCTGTCGGGCGAACTCGACGCGATGCGCGATGCCGAGCGCTATTGAGATGGCGCACTATCTCGACACCTCGGCGCTGGTGAAGCTCGTCGTACGCGAGCCCGAGACCGATGCCTTGCGCGCCTGGCTCGAGGCAGCCGATCGTGAGCCGGTCGCCTCGGACCTCGTGCGTACGGAACTGCTGCGTGCGGTGCGGCGGGTGGATCCGGCGCTCGCCGTGCAGGCCCGGGCGGTGCTCGAGAGCATCACGCTCGTCCAAGTGGCGACGGCGACGTTCGAGTCGGCGGGGCGCCTCGACCCGTCGGTGCTGCGCAGTCTCGACGCGCTGCACGTCGCTGCCGCGCTCGAGCTGGGCGACGACCTCGAGGGCTTCGTCAGCTACGACGACCGGCTCTCGCTCGCGGCCGAGAGCAACGGCATCCGAATTCTTGCACCGCGCTGACGTTCGCATTCTCGCGCGAGTTGGCACCTGTGGTCGCCTCCCGGCGGGATCGAGCGACCGAAGGTGCCAAGTTGCGGGAGGGGGAGGGGGAGGGGTGTCAGCCGAGCACCGAACCGCCGCCGTCGACGACGAGGTTGACGCCGGTGATCCACGACGCTTCGTCGGAGGCGAGGAAGATCGCCGCATTGACGATGTCGGAGGTCTGGCCGACTCGGCGCAGCGGAATGCGGTCCCAGGTCTCCTTGAGCGGCTGCGGCGGCGCATCGACGAGGAACTGCGTGGCCTCGGTGACGATGAATCCGGGCGAGATGCACACGGCGCGGATGCCGAACGGGCCGCCCTCGACCGCGAGCTGCTGCGTGAGGTTGATGACGCCGCCCTTCGCGGCGCCGTGCACGTTCTGCGGGATGAACTCGACACCGCGGATGCCGGCGATCGAGCCGATGTTGACGATGACGCCGCGCGAGCGCTGCAGGTGCTTCCACGCGTAGTGCACGGCGTAGAAGACGATGTTCAGCTCGAGGTTGATGTTGCGCTGCCAGTCTTCGATCGGCAGCTCGTCGATCGTGCGGAAGGGCGCCTGCCAGCCGGCGTTGTTGTAGAGGATGTCGATGCCGCCGTAGGTGGCCGCGGCGTCTTCGATCCACTTCTCCACCTGCGCCGGATCGCCGGCGTCGACCGGGCCGAAGCCGGTGATCTCGCCGCCCGCATCTCGCACGAGGCGCACGGTCTCTTCGAGCCCCTCGACGTTCACGTCGCAGCCGAGGACCTTCGCTCCCTCTGCGGCGAACTGCTTGGCCGCCTGGCGGCCCATTCCTGCGCCGATGCCGGTGATCAGGGCGACCTTGCCCTCAAGTCGTGCCATGGTGGCCTCCTTCAGTGGTGCGCGCAGCGTCGTGCGCGGGGTTCGTGCGGCGCGGGCTGAACACGGCCCAGCCGAGCCAGGCCAGCGCGACGGCGCCGGTGACGACGAGGGCGAACGGCAGCGGGTCGTGCTCGCCGCCGATCGCCACGAGCGGCGACACGATGCCGGCGCCGATGAACTGCACGGCGCCCATGACCGCGAGGGCCGTGCCCGCGACGTGCCGCAGGTCCTGCAGCGCGTAACTCGTGGCAGGACCGAACACCAGGCCCATGCTGCAGGCGATGAGGAAGAGCGCCGGCAGCATCGTCCAGGCGCTGACGGTGCCGGTCAGCACCGTGACGAGCACGATGACGGCGCCCAGCCCCTGCACGCCGAGCCCGAGGGCCATGAGGGCGCGGTTGCTCCACGTCGCCGACAGCCGCGCCGTCACCAGGCCCGCGCCGATGAGGCCGAGCCCGTTCACGCCGAACGTGATGGCGTACACGAGCGGCGAGAGCCCCAGCACCGACTGGATGAGGAAGGCGGATGCGGCGATGTAGCCGAACTGCGCGACGAACCCGAACCAGACCACCGTCGCTCCGCCGAGGTAGGCGCGGGAGTGCAGCGCCGTGGCGGCGTTGCGTGGCAGCGAGCGCAGGGGGTGGGCGAGGCGGCGCTCGTGCGGGAGGCTCTCGGGCACGAGGAACGCGACGAGTGCGAGCCCGATCGCGGCGAGCACGCCGAGCCCGACGAAGATCGCGCGCCAGCCCCACAGCCACATCACGGCCACGCCGAAGATCGGGCTGAGCACCGGGCCGAGGCCGATGAGGGTGCCCAGCAGCGCGTAGGCACGGGTCAGCACGGCGCCCTCGGCGAGGTCGCTGATCACCGCACGGCCGACGACCATGCCGAACGAGGCTCCGAGGCCCATCGCGGCGCAGCAGGCCACCAGCACGACGAGGCTCGGCGCGAAGGCGGCCCCGACCGCTGCGACCGTCATCGCGGCGCTGCCGATGAGCAGCGGCATCCGTCGTCCGATGCCGTCGGAGAGGGGACCGGCCAGAAGCTGCCCGATCGCCATGCCCAGGGTGACTCCGGTGAGCGACAGCTGCACCTGTCCGGCCTGCGCGTGCAGATCGTCGGCCATCGTCGGGAGGGCGGGAAGGAACGCGTCGGTCGAGAACGGCCCGAGCATCGACAGCATCCCGAGCGCCACCAGAAGGGGAACGCCGACGGCGGAGGCATGCGGGGCGCGCGTGACGTCGGTGCTCACCCCCTCACGCTAGGGGCGGGCGCGGGGGCCGGGAACGCCGGGCGGGGGATACCTGGCATCGCGCCCGGCCGTGCTCATCGACGCCCCGGCTACGATGCCGCCATGACCAACGGCGGCTACGACCTCAACCTGCTGATCCCGCTGCGGGCCCTGCTCGAAGAGGCCAACGTCACCCGCGCCGGGCAGCGGGTGCAGCTCGGGCAGTCGTCGATGAGCTCCGCGCTGTCACGGCTGCGGGTCGCCTTCAACGACGAGCTGCTGGTGCGCGTGGGCCGGGACTACGAGCTCACGCCGTTCGCCCGCGAGCTGCTGCCGCAGGTGCAGGCCACCGTGCCGCTGATCGAGCGCGTGCTCACCGGCGAGCCCGAGCCCGACCCCCGCACCGCCCGGCGCACGCTGTCGATCATGGTCACCGACTACGGCATCATGCGGCTGCACGGCGCGCTCGCCGCCGTGCTGGCGGAGGCCCCCGGCATCCAGGTCGACCTCATTCCGCTTCCCGAGCGGCCCATGGAGAGCGAGCGCGACCTCGTGACGCACGACTTCGTCGTCGGCGTGCCCGGCATCGGCATCGACGGGGCGAGTCTGCCCCTCCTCGAAGACGACTACGTGTGCCTCGTGGATGCTGACAATCCCGCGATCTCAGACGGCACGCTCTCGTTCGACGACTTCGTCGCACTGCCGCAGGCCGTCGCGCAGTTCGGGCGTCTGCACTTCACGCCTGCAGACCGTCGCCTGCGCGAGCTCGGCATCGACCGCAGGGAGCCTCGGGTGACGACCTCGTCGTTCCTGCCGCTGCCGACGGTCGTCGCCGGCACCGATCTCGTCGCCGTCGTGCCTCGCGTGCTCGCCGAGCGCCTTGGGCCGCTCACGGGAACCGTCGGGGTGGAGGCGCCGTTCGGATCGGTCGAGATCGCCCTCAAGCTCTGGTGGCACCACAGCCATGACTCCGACCCCGTGCACGCCTGGTTCCGCGAGGCGCTGACCGCCGCGTTCGCTGCCGAGCGGGAGGCCGCGCAGCAGTGAGTCGGCGCCACGCCTTGGCCGAGATATGAGGCATCGCCCGATCGGCATTCCGCGCGGCGCCCGGCCCGCCTAGCTTCGTACCGGCAGCGACGCCGCTGCGCAGTGAAGGAGCCCCCCATGTCCGTGACGTCCGTTCTCGTGGCAGGCGCCGGGCCGCGGGGCTTCGCCGCGTCGACGGCCTTCGCACGCCGCGGTCTCGAGGTCGCGCTGGTCGAGCGAGGGCGCGAGCGTCCGGGTGACGGCGAGCTCGAGCCCGGCGGCGACGTGCGGCTCGAACTGACCCTCGTGGGAGCCGTCGACGTCGACAGTCACGTCGAGGCCGAGCTGTCGAACGGCCGCGTCGAGAACTACGACGCGATCGTGATCGCCGACGGGCGGGCGGCCGAGCAGGTCGCCGCCGGCGCGTCGTCGCACCGCGTCTTCGTGCTGGGCGACGCCGACGACATCGAGGCGCTCGCCGACCGCGTCATCCGGGGCGGGGCGCAGAGCCCGCGCTGATCAGAGCGCGCCGGCCTCGGCATCCGCCGCGAACTCGACGCGCTCGGCGACCTGCCGGAGGATCCCGAGCAGCCACTGCAGCGCAGGGTCGCTCGTGCGCGACGGGTGCCAGAACGCCGACTCGATGAGCACGGGCAGCTGCACCGGGATCGCGGCGGTGACGAGCCCGAGGCTCGGCGCGTACATCTCGGCCAGGCGCGCAGGCACGAACCCGAACATGTCGGTGCCGGCCACCGCGAACGGCACCGGCAGGAAGCCGGGCACGCTGCGGGCGACCCGAGGGGTCACGCCGGCTGCCGAGAGCGCGTCGTCGGCGTACATGACGACGCCGTCGGCGAAGTTGACCTGCACGTAGGGCAGGGTCGCGAGCGCGTCGAGGCTCAGGGCGCCGTCGCGCAGGCTCGGGTGGCCCTGCCGCACGACGCACACCATCGTGTCGGAGAAGAGCGCCTGGCGCTTGCCCGGCACGTCGCGCGCCGACGAGGCGATCGCGACGTCTTCTCGCAGCAGATCGATGGGGCCGAGGTTGTTCAGCGGGGCGAACTCGACCGAGACGTTCGGCGCCTCCTGCTCGAGCACCTCGAGCAGGGGAGCGGCCATGAAGGCGAGGGCGTAGTCGGATGCGGTGAGCCGGAACTGCCGCGCGGTCGTGCGCGGGTCGAACAGCGGGCGGAGGTTGAGGGTGCGGCCGATCTCGGTGACCGCCTCGTGCACCACCGGCTGCAGCGCGCGGGCCTTGGGTGTCAGTTCGGACGTGCGGCCGGTGCGGATGAGGATCGGGTCGTCGAGGAGCTTGCGGAGCTTCGCCGCCGCGCCGCTGACGGCGGGCTGGGTGAGGCCGATCGCCTCTCCGGCGCGGGTGAGGTTACGCTCGGTGAGGATCGCGTCGAGCACGACGATGAGGTTGAGGTCGATGCCCCGCAGATCGTCCATGTCGGCCCCTTCGCCCGCCCCGGCCAGCCTACCGGGGCGACGTGGGTCGGCCCGCGGTGCGGCGTTTCGTCTCGCGGCTGCGGTTGCTGCGTTTCGTCTCGCGGCTGCGCCGCTCGCTCAACGCCCGATGGTGGTCCGGGCGTTGAGCGAGCGCAGCGACCGAGTCTTTCCGGGCGTTGAGCGAGCGGAGCGAGACGAAACGCGGGTGCTCGTCAGAGCCGGTCGTCGCCGTACGTGCGCCGCGCCGGCGGCACGGTGTACCCGGGGCTCGCCGTCTCGACGATGCGGTTGGTGATCGAGCCGAGGCCCTGCACCGTCATCGTCACCTCGTCGCCCACCTGCAGCGGCGGGATCACGAGCTCGCCGCCCGCGCGCGCCCAGCGCTCGCTGAGCGCGCCCTGCGACGCGGTGCCGGTGGCCAGCACGTCGCCGGCCCCCACCCACGCGTCGCGCGAGGCGTGCACGAGCATCTCTTCGAACGACCACGACATGTTGCGCAGGTTGTCGGTGCCGACGACCTCGCCGTTGATGGCGACCGACATGTCGAGGGCGTAGCGGTCGCCCTCGCGGTACTGCTCGAGCTCGTCGGGCGTCGTCAGCCACGGGCCGAGGGTGTTGGCGAAGTCCTTGCCCTTGGAGGGGCCCAGGCCCACGCTCATCTCGCGGCCCTGGATGTCGCGCGCGCTCCAGTCATTGAAGATGCAGAACCCGGCGATGTGCTCGTGCGCCTCTTCGATGGGAACGTCGCGCACGGTGTGCTTGACGATCATCGCGACCTCGAGCTCGAAGTCGAGGCGCTGCGTGAACGGCGGCATCGGGATGTCGGCGCCGGTGGGCAGCACCGACCACGGGTTCATGAACAGGAACCGCGGAGCCTCGTACCATGCCGGCGGCACGCTGCCGTCGCCGCCCTCGGTCTTCTTCATGCCCGCGATGTGCGCCTCGAAAACGAGGAAGTCGCGCATCGCGCGGGGCTGAACGGGCACGGCGAACGTCGCGTCTTCGATCGGCAGCTTCTGGTAGCGGCCGCCGCGCAGGTCGAGGTCGCGCTTGACGGCCTCTGGGGCATTCAGCAGGTCGAGGATCTCGGGGTCGCCCGGAACATCCTGCAGCTTGCCGTGCTGCACGCGGCCGGTGTGAACGATGCCGTTCGGCCCGACGTAGCGCGCGTACTGCGCCATCTCAGAAGTCCAGGGTCTCGTAGAAGTCGCGCTGGCGGGTCTCGAGGGCGGGGATGGCCTGGCCGAGCGCCCACTGCTCGAAGTGCGGGTAGGTGCCGTGTGCCTTGAACGCGGCTTCGTCGGTGTAGACCTCGAAGATGCGGAAGATGCTCGGCTCCTCCGGGCTCTGGTAGGCCTGGTAGTAGATGTTGCCGGGCTCTTCGCGCGAGGCGGGCGAGAGCTTCTCGAGCGCGTCGCGCACGGTCTCCTCCTCGCCGGGCTTGGCGGTCCAGGTGGCACTGCAGACGAAAGCCATGGGGTTCCTCTTTCTCAACGTCGTTGTCGGGGCTCTGCCCCAGGTCATCACGGTACGGGGGACGGATGCTGCGAGCCACCGCGCACAGGCGATGCCTCCCATCGCGGCGGTCGCAGCATCCGCCTCACTCGTCGAAGATCGCGACCGCGCGGGTCCAGCCTGCCGAGGCCCCTCGCACCTTCGTGGGGAAGCACGCGACGGTGAAGCCGAACGCGGGGATCTCGTCGAGGTGCTGCAGCTTCTCGATCTGGCAGTAGCCGACCTCGGCGCCGGCCTTGTGGCCCTCCCACACGATCGAAGGATCGCCGGTCTCTTCGAACTGCGCGCGGTTGATCGACACCGGCACATCCCAGCCCCACGCGTCGGTGCCGACGACGCGCACGCCCTTGCCTGTGAGGTGCAGCGTCGCTTCGCGGCCGAAGCCGATGCCGGTGTCGATGTAGTCCTCGCGGCCGTAGGCGTCGGAGGCGATGGTGTGGGCCAGCACGATGTCGAGCGGCTGCAGCTCGTAACCGATGCGGTCGAGCTCGGCGTCGATGTCGTCGGGTGTCACCAGGTGTCCGTTGGGCAGGTGCCGCAGGTCGAGCTTGACGCCCGGCTTGAAGAACCACTCCAGGGGGACCTCGTCGATGGTCCAGGCGCGCTCGCCGCCGTTCATCGTGGGGTGGTAGTGCCAGGGGGCGTCGACGTGGGTGCCCGCGTGCGTCGTGATCGTGACGGTCTCGGCGGCCAGGCCCTGCTGGTCGAGCAACTGCTCGGGGAGGATGCCGTACA
This sequence comes from Microbacterium fluvii, assembly GCF_025515205.1. Classification (GTDB taxonomy): domain Bacteria; phylum Actinomycetota; class Actinomycetes; order Actinomycetales; family Microbacteriaceae; genus Microbacterium; species Microbacterium fluvii. The sequence continues at coordinate 34,338 of NZ_JAOPFX010000003.1, forward strand.
TGGCATACATGTCCTTGAGTCCGCCCTGGTGATCCTTGTACTCGATCTTCGGGCGCAGGAACGGCGGGTCCACCGGGACGACGTCGTCGAGGTGCATCGAGAGGTCTACGAAACGCATGGGCAACTCCTTCGTGTGCGCCGTTCGATCATGCGCGGTGGATGCGTCGATGCGTCACCCCTTCGCGCGCATGCGTGGCATCGGCGACGCGGGGTGTTCACGCATCACAGCGGCGTGGAGGGCGCCAGCAGGTAGAGGCGGCAGATGGCGGGCAGACGGGCACGCATCGCCTCGTCGAGGGCGGGGTTGCGGTCGACGAAGATCGTCGACCGGATCTCAGCGGGGCGAGCGCATGTTCGCCGGCCAGATGCCGTGCCGGCCGGGGTTGAGGATTCCCTGCGGGTCGACGGCGTCTTTGATCTTCTCGACGAAGCGCCGGTAGGCGTGATCGGAGAAGCCGAACTGCTCCTGGGCGAGATCCATGAACTGCAGGTGGGCTCGGTACTCGCCGTAGCCGATCCGGCCCGCATCGCGTACGAGCTCCTGCATCACCCGGTAGGCGTCGGTCGTGGCTTGCTCGTCGTCGATGTCGAAGGTGATGCCTGCGACTGAGCAGAGCGAGCGTTCGTTGACGACGATGAGGTCGGCGGTGTGGTCGAGTCCATTGCGCTCGAACTGCGACTTGAGCCACATCTGGAGCTCGTAGACGCGCCGCCCGGTGAGAGGGGCGACCGGGGTGAAGGACATGTGTCCGCCGTGTGTGCCTCCGCGCCAGCCGGCCATCCCCGCCCAGTCGAGGTTGGGAACGCCCGCGTAGACGCGGTCGCTGGGGTCTGGCAGCGATGCCCACTCGTCTGGGCCGCTGGTGGTGTGGCGGATGACGGCATCCGCGATCTCCCCGAACGCGGCGAGCGACTTCTGCAGGTTGTGCTCATTCACTGCCCGGTCGCCGTACAGCGCGAAGCGCAGGTGCCACCGGCCGATGCCGATGGACGCGGCGATCTCGTCGATGGCCTCGTCGGGGATCACTCCCTCCTGCGGGGCGTACCAGTGCGCCCGCGGGGCGATGGTCGACGCGATCAGCAGTGTGTTGAGGATGCAGGGCACTCCGTCGATCGTTCCGTCCAGGCGCAGTCTGCGGAGGATGTCGACGAGCGGGATGAGATCCTCGTCCCGCTGGACGTCCACGTGCACGTGCGTGATGACCTCGGGCTTGGGCATCAGCCAAAGCCCGAGCTTGGTGACGACCCCGAAGTTCCCCTGGAAGAACAGCGGCTCGATCGTCGGGCCGAGGCTGCGGCGGTAGAGGTTCCACGACTCGTTGCCGTCCATGGCGCCCATTCCGGTGCGCAGCAGGCCTCCGTCGGCGGTGACGACTTCGAGTCCGCAGATGTTGCGCCAGTCCTTGCCGTACGGAAGGTAGGTCAGTCCGTTGTCCTGCTGGTTGCCTCCCATCGATCCCCAGCCCAGGTCGGGCACGCTGACCATGAGATCCGCCCCCGCCGCTTCGATCGCGTCGTAGATGTCCTGGAAGCTCGCTCCCGGTTCGATCAGCGCGTAGCCGAGTTCCTCATCGATCGACAGCACGCGATTCATCCGACGGAAGTTGATCGTGATCCCACCCGAAACGCGGGGTGCCGCGCCGCCGTACCCGTTGTTGCGGCCCTGGCCCTGTGCCCACACCGGCACCCCGTGCTGGGCGGCGATCCGCACGATCACCTGCACGTGTTCGGCCGAGCCCGGCCACACCACACCCGCCGTTGCGAATGCGTCCCAGGTCGGTGGCTGGAACGGGTCTCGATACTCCCCGCCGTCATCGCCGGTCACGACGCGGTCGGCGCCGATGCTCTCGGCGATGGCGGCGAGAGCGGTCGCGACGACGGTCGGGTCGATGTCGACGCTGCGGGCGGGGATATGGGCTGGTGTGGGCATGGGACTCTCCTTCGAGTCGCTCGATGGGGTGCGGTGCGTGCGATCGAGTCCGATCGCCCCGCGGGTCAGGCGGGGTTGCGGCCGACGAAGAAGTCGCGGAACGGGTCCATGCTGGGCTCGAAGCCCGAGTCGAGCAGCCCCTTGCGCAGCATGTTCATCTGCGGGTCGTGGATCCGCTGGGTCGGCATCCGCAGAGGCCCGCCGTTATAGCCGCGGAGCCACCCCTGGAACTTCCAGGCCTGCCGGTCGATGAAGAACCCTCCGTGCAGCTGCGCGGCGACGGCCGCCTTCGCCTTGCGGGCGGGATGCATCTGCCAGTACAGATCAGTGACGTCATCGAATCTCTCCTCGCGCAGCAGCGTCATGGCCTGGGGGATCGTCGGCCCCCAGAACTCGTGATCGCTGGTCGCCGAGAGCTGGATCGGCATCAACTGGCCGAGGGTGAGCAGATCGCCCTCGATCGGACACGAGATCACGACCTCATCGCCGAATTTCCGGTACGCCTCGATGGTGCCCATGATGCTCGGTGCGCCGCCCTCGGCCTTGATGACGGCGATGTTCGGGATGTCGTCCAGCATCCGGCGGATGAGGCGAGCAGGGATGTCGGAGGGGTGAATGCGGGAGCTGAAGCCCCAGAGGAACATCGGGAAGATCATCACCGCGAGGTTCGTCGCATCGCACACGGCCTTCGTATAGTCGTAGATCTCCTGTTCCGACTCGGGATAGAAGTTCGGCGGATACGACAGCAGCACCAGCTCGGCGCCGGCAGCCTCAGCGCGCTGAACAGCGGTGATGTTCTCTTCGAGGTTCGACCAGCTGGCGTGGTGCACCACGACGAAATCGCTCTTCGCCTCGTCTTTCACGATCTCGAGGAACTCGAGGTACTCGGGGAGGGCGATGCTGACCTCGGAGACGCCCAGAGTGCCCAGGAACCCGTGCTGCTTCGCGAGACGGACGTCGTGACGGATGCCCAGTTCGTTGATCCCGCGCAGGTCGCTCGTGAACGACGGGATCGTGCAGTTGACCGCGCCGACGAGGCGCTCGCGCGCCCAGTCGCGTGCCTCGCCCTTGGTGTATCCAGCCATGGTGGTGCTCTCCTATTTGCGGATGGTGAGGATGCCGACGGGCAACGGCGTTCCGACGCCCTGCGCGACGGCGCGTTCGTAGAGCTGCGTCGCCAGCACGATGTCCTGGAAGCCGCTGCCGGTGGACTTGTAGATCGCGATCCCTTCAGGGCGCGGTGCGCGCCCGCCGAGCAGCTCGTGCAGTGAGATCGTGACGGCGTCGGAATCGAAGCCCGCGGCCCGTGCCGCGATCATGTCGCCGCTGTCGTGCAGCACCTCTGCGAGGGCATCGGCCACCACGAGCGAGGCGCGTCCCAGCAGCGCGGGCTCGAGTTCCGTCTGTGCCCGGGTGGTGGAGCCGACTGAGACGACCGTGGCGTCGTCGGCGACCCATTCGGCTCGGACCGTCGGGGTCTCGTCGCGCGAGCGCGCCGCGCACAGCACGAGGTCCGCTCCCATGACGGCTCGCTCGGGGGTGGACGCCGCATCGACGGGGATGCCCAGCTCGGCAGACAGCTCCTCTGCGAAGCGCTCCCGGTTGGCGACGGTCGGGCTGGTCACCAGAACGTGCTCCAGTTGGGCGACCCGTGCGGCGGCGCGCAGCTGGGCGCGGGCCTCGAATCCGCTCCCGACCACCGCGGTGGTGAGCGGGCGTGAAGGCAGCAGCGCCGTGAGGGCGGCCGCCGCAGTGGCCGCCGTGCGGATGCCGGTGATGCGGTTGCCATCGATCAGCGCGGCCAGACGCGAGTCGCCCGTGTCGAAGAGCGTGATGAGATAGCTCGCGAGACCGTTGCGCAGTGAGGCGGAGATCGTCTTCGACCCGGCGTAACGCCCGCCCGGAGGTGCCGACGGCATGACGCGCTGCCATCCGCCTTCCACCACGGCGACAGTGCGCTCAGGCGTCGCATTCGGATCCTCAGGGAGCGCATACGCTTCGCGCAGGGCCGCGATCGCACCATCCCAGTCGGCCAGAGCGGCGACGTCCGCGTCGCTCAGGAACAGCGTCGGCGGGTCGGCGACGAACCCGTCGGCGTTCATCGCGCTGTCTCCATGCCGAACTCGTGCAGCACGCCCGCGAGGATGCCCGCCTCGTCTGCCGGCACCCCGCCGCACATGCCGAGATACGACTCCCAGAGGTGGTGGCGTGTCGCGCGCACGGCGGCGGCAGCATCCCTCCGCCGGCAGGCGTCGAGGATCTCGCGGTGGAACGGCTCTGCGACGGGAGTGTGCAGATCGAAGTGCAGGCGGATGCGGTCGGCCTCCGCGCCGAGGGTCGCGATGAGGCTGACGAGCACAGGCGAGTCGGCTGCGGCATAGAGCACGCCGTGGAACTCGCGGTTGAGGTCGTTGAAGAGGCCGAGCGAGAAGTCGGCGTCGGCGTGCCGCGATTCGAGCTGGTGCAGCAGTGCCGCCATGCGGTCGACGTCGGCATCGGAGAGGCGCGCGACGCCCAGCAGGGCCGCGCGACCTTCGAGATCGATGCGCAGCGCCGTGATCTCGTCGAGCCGGCCGACGTCGACCCCCGTGACGACCGTGCCGCGATACGGCTGGCGCGCCACGAGCCCCGCCGCCTCGAGCTGCAGGATCGCCTCGCGCACGGGGGTGCGGCTGATGCCGAGGTCTGCCGCGAGCGTCGCGATGTCGATGCGACTGCCGGCGGCGAGATCGCCCGAGACGATGCGGTCGCGAAGAATGCGGAAGACCTCGTCGGTCATGCGCCGCGGAGTGAGCTGGGCCATGGACAAGGAATATCCAATATCCGACATCCGATCCACCCCTCAGCGCCCATGGCTGTCATCGGCGACGAGAATGGACGCAGACCGCCGCCGCGACATACGCTCGCGGCATCCGCCACTCGACGAGGAGCACCCGCATGGCCATCGCGACCATCAACCCGTTCACCGGGCTCACCGAGCAGGAGTTCGAGGCCCACGACGACGCAGAGGTCGAGCGCCGCATCGCCAGTGCGCAGGCCGGCTTCGTCGCGCTGAAGTCGACGACCTTCTCGGAGCGCGCGGAATGGATGCGGGCGGCAGCCGACCTGCTCGAGGCAGACGTCGACGAGCTCGGTCGCATCATCACGATCGAGATGGGTCGCCCCATCAAGGCCGCGCGCGCCGAGGTGCTCAAGTGCGCCAAGGGGCTGCGCTACTACGCCGACCACGCCGAGGAGTTCCTCGCGCCGGAGCTCCTCGACGACCCGTCGAAGGTCGGCGCCTCGCAGGCCGGCACCCGCTATGCGCCGATCGGCATCGTGCTGGCGGTCATGCCGTGGAACTACCCGCTGTGGCAGGTGCTGCGCTTCGCCGGTCCCGCGCTCATGGCCGGCAACGCGGGCCTGCTCAAGCACGCCTCGAACGTGCCGCAGGCAGCCCTCTACCTCGACACGCTGTTCTCGCGGGCGGGCTTCCCCGAGGGGGCTTTCCACTCGCTGCTGATCCCGGCCTCGCGCGTCGAGGCCGTGCTGCGCGACCCGCGCGTCAAGGCCGCGACCCTCACCGGCTCCGAGCCGGCCGGGCGCTCGCTCGCCTCGATCGCCGGTTCCGAGGTCAAGCACGTCGTGCTCGAGCTCGGCGGCTCCGACCCGTTCGTCGTGATGTCCAGCGCCGACGTCGCCAAGGCAGCCTCGGTCGCCGTGACCGCCCGCAATCAGAACAACGGGCAGTCGTGCATCGCCGCCAAGCGCTTCATCGTGCACACGGACGTCTACGACGAGTTCACGCGCCTGTTCGCCGAGGGGGTCGCGGCGCTCACGGTCGGCGATCCGCTCGACGAGTCGACCGACGTGGGTCCCGTCGCGACCGAGTCGGGTCGCGACGAGCTCGAGGGCCAGGTGGCGGACGCTGTCGCCAAGGGCGCTCATGTGCTGACCGGCGGCTTCGTGCCCGAGCGCGACGGCTGGTTCTACGAGCCGACGGTGCTCGCCGGCGTCACCCCCGAGATGCGCCTGCACCTCGAGGAGGCCTTCGGGCCCGTGGCCACCGTGTACCGCGTCGGCTCGCGGGAGGAGGCGCTCGATCTCGCCAACGGCACCACCTTCGGCCTGAGCTCGGCGGTGTGGACCACCGACGCCGACGAGGAGGAGTGGTTCGTCGACAACCTCGACGCGGGTGCCGTGTTCGTCAACGGCATGACCGCCTCCTATCCCGAGCTGCCCTTCGGCGGCGTCAAGGACTCCGGCGTCGGCCGCGAGCTCGCCGCCGCCGGCATCCGGGAGTTCTGCAACCTCAAGACGGTCTGGAAGGGCTGAGCAGCGGCGTTTCGTCTCGCTTCGCTCGCGCAACGCCGCCGACAGTTCCCCGGCGTTGAGCGAGCGCCGCTGGCGCGAGACGAAACGCGGTGGGCTGTGCGGTCAGGGCAGCACGACGATCTTGCCGGGCGCGTGCGCGCCCTCGAGCGCCGCGAACGCAGCGGCGACCTCGTCGAGCGGGAACGTCTCGGCCACCGGCAGCACGATCTCGCCCGAGGCGATGCGGCCGGCGAGGTTCTCGAGATTCTCGGCGGTGCGCGCCTCGCGCTCGACGTTGTGCGCGCCGATCTCGTCGAGGGCTCCGTAGGCGGCGATCGCGACCATGCGGTCGACCGGCACGCCGAGAGCGACGCCGGCGTCGAGGGCGTCGCGGCCGTGGCAGTCGAAGACGGCGGTGACGGCGCCGAGCGCCCCGACTCGCTCGGCGAGCCCCTCGCCGTAGACCACGGGCTCGACGCCGACCGAGCGCAGCAGTTCGTGGTTGCCCTCGCTCGCGGTGCCGATCACGCGGGCGCCGGCGGCGACTGCCAGCTGCGCCGCGACCAGGCCCACTCCACCGGCCGCGCCGCCGACGAGCACCGTGTCGCCGTCGCCGACCGGCACGGTCGCCAGCACCGACACGGCCGTCAGCCCCGCGACGTGCAAGCCGCCGGCGACCTCGACGGCCAGCTCAGCAGGCCTGCGGGCCAGATCGGATGCCGCCGCCACGACGCTCTCGGCCAGCGCCCCGTTCGCGCGCCCGAGCACGTCATCGCCCACCGAGATCGCAGAGCCGTCCCAGTAGACGGCGTCTGGGCCGACAGCCTCGACGGTGCCGGCGAAGTCGCCGCCGATGTGCCGAGGGAACGGCGCCTTCGACGGGATGAAGCCGCTGCGCTGCTTGCCGTCGAACGGGTTGAGTCCCGCCGCATGCACGCGCACGAGCACCTGGCCGGCGCCGGGGGTGCCGGCATCCGCCTCGCCGATGTAGAGCACCTCGGGTGCACCGGTGTGGTCGTAGAGCGCGGCGCGTGTCATGGCTTCCTCTCCGCGTCGGCTGCGACGCTGGTTCCTCGAGCGAGCGTAGTGGCGTTGCGGCATGCCTCGGGTCGATACCAGGGATGCGGCCGCCCGACCAGGCGATAATCGAGGGGTGACAGAGCTTCGCGAGGTGCGTGAGCCCCAGCAGCAGCGCACGCGCGCGGCCTGGCAGCGCGCGCTCGAGGTCGGCGCCGAGCTGTTCGTCGAAGGCGGCCTCGACGCGCTCACCGTCACCGAGGTCTGCCGCCGCGCGGGCATGTCTGCGCCGTCGCTGTACGCGCGCGTGGACGGCCGCGACGGACTCATCGCCGCCGTCTACGAGCACGTCATGGTGCGCATCCTCGACACCGATCGAGAGCTGATGGGCGCCCTGCCGCCGCCCGATGCGCCGCGCGACGAGCGCATCGCGGCGGTCGTGGCCGCCGCATCCGAGCAGTTCTCACGCAACGCCGACGTGCTGCGCCCGATCATCGCCGCGTCGCTGCAGGACGCCTGGGTGCACCGCAGGGGCGTCGAAGAGGCGCGCCGCGTGATCGACGCCCTCTCGCAGGGGCTCGCTCTCGGCGACGAAGCAGGTCGCGACATCGCCACGATGCTGTTCGCCGAGCTCGTCATGAGCACGATGTACGGCGTCGATTTCGCCTCGCCCTACAGCCCGGATGACGCCGAGCTGCGGGCGCGACTGGTGCGCATGGCCACGGCCCGCGCCGACGCCGTCGACGCGGGCGCGTGACTCACGCGGGGGGCGAGGATGCTGTCGCCCATCTCGTCGAGCTGAGCGACGATCTCGCCGGGGCTGCGCTCGCCGATCTGCTTCTGCAGCAGCGGGGTGCCGTCGAGCACGGCGTCGCGCAGGGGCCGCAGGAACGCGGGGGCGTGGTGGAAGGCCCTGCCCAGGATGTAGGCCTGCTGCACCTGCATCGTCGTGTGCGGGATGCGCACCTCGTCGTAGCGGTCGAGGGCTGCGCCCACCGCCGCGGTGTCGGAGAGATCGGCGCCCGCCAGCAGCTGCGCGAGGAAGTAGCCGTCGCCGATCGACATGCCCGCCCCGTACGCCGCGTAGGGCGAGGTCGCGTGCGCCGCGTCGCCGGCGAGGGTGATGCGGCCCTTCGACCACTTCTTCAGGGGCTTGCGGTCGCGGATGACCCACCGCTGCACATGGTCGTCGGTCGTGGCCTCGATGAGCGAGGTCAGCGGGGCGCCGAAGCCTTGGGCGAGGGTCAGTGCGTGCCCGCGCAGGTCGGCCGGCGCGGGGGCGTCGGGGTCGCAGGCCTCGAGCGTCCACCACTGGTAGCCGTCTCGGCCCTGGCTGCGGATCGAGGTGTACGAGCCCTGCACCGTGCGGGTGTGCGCGATGATCGCCTCGCCCTTCTCGGCGCTCGGCGCGTCGTCGAACGTGTAGCCGCCGATGATGTGCAGCCGATGCTCGCGCTTGGGCGACGCACCCCAGAGGTGCGCCCGCACCATCGAGTCGATGCCGTCGGCGCCGACCAGCAGCGGAGTGGAGCGGGTCGAGCCGTCTTTCATCGTGAGCTCGACGTGGTCGCCGAGATCGCGGATGCCGGTGACCTCCTGATCCGTCAGCAGCATGCCCTCGGGGATCGCGGCGAGCATGCGGCGGTAGAGGTCGGGGCGCAGCATCCCGATGAATCCGCCGCCGTACCGCGCCACGACGTCGGCGGGGATCTGCACGTCGGCACGGACCTTGCCCTTCGCGCTGCGGAAGGTGGAGTGGCAGGGGGCGCCGAGGTCGTCGACGTCGACCCCCATGAGGCCGAGGGCCTTGATGGGCGGCGGCCACAGGTTGAGGATGTTGCCGGCCGGGCGCGCCTCGCGGTAGCGCTCCAGGAGCACGACGTCGTGCCGGGCGGTGTGCAGCGCGAGGGCTGCGGCCATGCCCGCGGGGCCTGCCCCGAGGACGACGATCGGGTGGTCGGTGGTTCGGGTCATCGGTGACTCCTTCGGGTGCGGGCTCCACTGCCCTCGCGATAACTGTAAGGCCGTTACAGTTACTCGCACCCGATGGTTCGCCGATGCCGCCTATCGCTCGCGCCGATGGGGAGGCTGCCGCCCCCCGCACCAGGTGTGCCACATGGGGCCCTCAGCAAGGCCTGACCCCATCATGTGTGCCACATGGGCAGAAGAGCAGGGGCTACTCGTGCCGCACGGCGATCTGCTCGGGCTCGAGTTGGATCGCCCAGCCCTCGATCGTGCCGGCGTTCTCGAACTCCTCGATCTGCAGGATCTGGCGGCCGCGCTCGACGGTCTGCTCCATGCCCGCGGTCACGAAGGCATAGACGTTGAGCCAGGCCGACTCCTCGTAGGCGATCCCCTCGATCACGATGACGTTCGCATCGACCACCCCGCGCGCGTTCATCGCGGCGCGGGGCGAGGTGGTGGTCACGGCGCGCGCGCCGTTGACCTTGTTGGCGGCGACGACGCCGGCGACGGCCTCATCGAACACCAGCACGCCGAAGGCATCGACGCCGGCGTCCTGGTCGGTGACCACAGCCTGGCCCACGCGCACCGCGTAGATCGGGTAGTCGTCGCCCGGGTCGACCTCGTCGGCGCCGTGCCAGACGACGTCGAAGCCGGCGGCGGTGGCGCGCGCCTCGAGCGTGCGGCCGAGCTCGTAGCCGCCGTGATCGGCGGCGAAGTGGATGCGGGTCATGTCTGTCGACCTTCCTTGGCCAGAGAGCGGATGCTGCAGGTCACACCGGAGGGGCGACGAACAGTCCCTTGTCGATGTCGTTGAACGATTCCCTGGCGACCAGTTCGCTCATCTCCTGCGCCGTGCCCCACTGGTCCTGCGTGGACAGCTGGCTGATGTCGTGCTTGTGCGCGACCCACGTGTCGTCGTCGACCATCGACAGCTCGGTCGTGTACTCGATGGTGTTGCCGGAGGGATCGAGGAAGTAGGCGAACGTGTTGTCGCCAGCGTTGTGACGGCCGGGGCCCCAGATCATGCGGGCGCCCGAGCGGAGGATCTTGCCGGCGCCGCGCATCCACTCCTCGATGCCGCGCATCTCGAACGACAGGTGGTGCAGCGAGTGGTGCGGGCCCATCGCCACGGCGATCGAGTGGTGGTTGGCGTTGCAGCGCATGAAGTGCATCATGTCGACGCCGTCGGGGCGCACCAGCGAGTCCGAGATCGTGAACTCGAGGTGCTCGACGTACCACTGCGCCGTCTTGTTGAGGTCGGCGGAGTTGAACACCATGTGCGAGAGCTTGGCCGGGATCGGCTCGCGCTCGCGGATCTTGCGCGCCTCGCGGGTCTGGTAGCCGGTGGCGAACTCGAGCGCCCGGCCGTCGCCGTCGAAGATGCGGAAGCCGTAGCCGCCGCCGAAGCCGGTGAGCTCCTGCGGTTCGTGGATGAACTGCACGTCTTCGGCGTGGAGCTTGGCGGCGAGGGCATCGACGTCGGCACGGCTGGCGACGCCGAAGCCGGCGAGGTCGACGCGCTTGTCGTCGCGGCGCAGTCGCAGGATGAAGGGCTCGGTCGAGCCCTCGGCGGCCAGGTAGCTGAGGCCGTCTTCTGCGTGCACCTCGGTGAGACCCCAGTGCGTGACGAAGAACTCGCGCTCCTGGTCGTAGTTGGGGATGGCGAGGGCGCCGTAGCGCAGGTGGGACACGAGCCGCTGAGTCATCATCGACCTTTCTTCGAAACCGGTCGCGGCCAGAGCGCGACGTGACGAGGCTAGGACGCCCGCCTCTCAAACCGCCATGCCGCGGCCGGATACCATGCATCTGTGGCTGGCGGCGACCCCGACCTGAACCTCCTCGTGGCGCTGCGGGCGCTTCTCGAGGAGGCCAACGTCACGCACGCGGGCGAGCGCATCGGCCTCGGCCAGTCCACCATGTCGGCGGCGCTGTCGCGGCTGCGCACCCTCTTCCAAGACGAACTGCTGGTGCGCATCGGCCGGGACTACGAGCTCACGCCGCTTGCGAGGCAGATCCTGCCGCAGGTGCAGCTGACGCTTCCCCTGGTCGCTCAGGCGCTCGGGCAGGAGGAGTCCTTCGCGCCGGCCACCTCGCGGCGCACCTTCGGCATCCAGCTGTCGGACTACGGCGCGGTCGAGCTGCGGCCGCTGTTCGCCCTCGCGCAGGCCGCGGCCCCCGGCATCCGCTTCGACTATCTGCGACTGCCCACGGAGCCGACGGATGCCGACCGGGACCTCTTGGCGCACGATTTCGTCGTCGCGGCCCCCGGCATCGGCATCGAGGCCGCGAGCATGGAGCTGTTCCGCGACGACTACGTGGTGATCGCGGCGAGAGACAACCCGGTGATCGCAGACGGCGGGCTCACGGTCGCGCAGTTCGTCGCGAGTCCCTTCATCCGGTGCGACTTCGGGCGCGCGCACGTGACGCCGATCGAGCGCACGATGGACGAGCTGGCCATCCGGCCGCGCACGCGGGTGACGACCTCGACGCTGCTGTCGATCCCGCTCATCATCAGCGGCACCGATCTCATCGGCGTCGTGCCGAGCCGGCTCGTCGAGCGCAACGGCGAGGTCACCGGCACCGTCGCCGTGCCCACGCCCTTCCCGACGGTGGAGCTCATCCAGCGGCTGTGGTGGCACCCTGCCCACGCACACGATGCGGGGCACGCGTGGCTGCGCGGGCTGGCCGCGCAGATGGCCGAAACGGGCGGCCTCGCCGCCTGAGCGCGATATCTGGCATCGCGGGGGGCGATTGGTCAACGGGGAACGTCGGCCCTAGCGTCGTGCTCTGGAGGCGGTGTCGCGTCCAGAGACAAACAGGAGACGAAGATGTCGGTTCGCAATGTGCTCATCGTCGGCGGCGGATTCACCGGGCTGACGGCGGCCATCGCACTCGCCCAGCGCGACGTGAAGGTCACGCTCGTCGACAAGGCCCCCGCGTGGGCCCGTGTCGGCCACGGCCTCACCATCCAGGGCAACGCGCTGCGCGTGTTCACAGAGATCGGCGTCATCGACGACGTGCTCGCCGTGGGCCAGGAGGAGAACTCGCTCACGCTGTTCTTCGCCGACGGCCGGGTGATGGCCGAGATGCCGACGCCCCGCACCGGCGGCGACGACCTGCCCGCCACGATCGGGGCCCTCCGCCCCGACCTGCACGAGATCCTCGTGCGCAAGGCCGAGGAGCTGGGCGTCGAGATCCGCCTGGGCCTTGAGCTCACCTCCTACCAGAACGACGGCGAGACCGCCGTCTCGACCCTCTCCGACGGCACCACCGAGACGTGGGACCTCATCGTGATCGCCGAGGGCATCAAGAGCCAGACTCGCCCGAAGCTCGGCATCGCCGAAGACCGTGCGCCCAGCGGCCTGGGCATCTGGCGCGCCGTCACCTCGCGTACGCCCGAGATGACCGGCGGCATCGCCTACCCGTTCGAAGACGACGGCGGCGCCTACAAGGTGGGCTACACGCCCGTCAACGCCGACCAGTGCTACATCTTCGTGCTCTGCCGCCCCGAGCGCCCCGACAATGGGCTCGAGGGCTGGCAGGAGGTCAAGCGCCTGATGGAGAACTTCCACGGCCCGTTCGACTACCTTCGCGAATCGATCACCGCCGACACGTTCCTCAACTTCCAGGAGATCGAGTGGATCTTCGTCGAGGGCCCGTGGCACGAGGGCCGCGTCGTCGCGCTCGGCGAAGCCGTGCACGCCGTGCCGCCGCTGATCGCGCAGGGCGCCGCGCAGTGCGTCGAGGACTCGCTGCTGTTCGCCCAGTACGTCACCGAGGAGGGCGCTCTCGAAGACCAGCTCTCGGCCTTCTATGCCCGCCGCATCCCTCGCATCAAGGGCGTCGTCGACGCCTCGCTGCAGCTGGCCCACTGGGAGCAGAACCCCGGCACCCCCGGTGCCGACCCCGGCCGGGTCATGGGCATGGCGCTGGGTGCGCTGGTGGCGGCGCCGTGACGCCCGAGTCGCTCACCGTGCCGCGCCGCGTCGTCACGGGGCACGACGCGAACGGCGTGTCGGTCGTGCTCTCCGACGGGCTCGTGCCGGTGCACCGGTTCATGCCGCAGGACGGCGTGGGCTTCTACGAGGTGTGGCAGACCGCGGGCGCACCTGCGCCGATCGTCGCCGACGAGGGCGATCCGACCCTCGACTCGATCCGCGTGCCTCCGCCGGTGCGGGGCACCAAGGTGCGCGTCAACGAGTTCTTCCCCGGTCACCTCACCCCCGAGGGGCGTCAGTCGCCCGTGCACCGCACGCAGTCGGTCGACTACGGCATCGTGCTCGAGGGCGAGATCGTGCTGATGCTCGACGACAGCGAGGTGACGCTGCAGGCCGGCGATGTCGTCATCCAGCGCGGCACCGACCACGCGTGGGCCAACCGCACCGACAAGGTCTGCCGGGTCGCGTTCATCCTCATCGACGGCGAGTTCGCGCCCGAGCTGCTGGGGGTCCTCCCCGACGACGTGCACGCAGCGCTCATGACCGAGGGCCCGCACGACGAACCCGGCGCGCACGAGGCGGGCGCCTGATGCACGTCGACCACGTAGGCCTATCGGTGGGCGACCTCGACGCGCAGCGCGACTGGTACCAGCGGGCGTTCGGCTTCGCCACCGCCAAGCCGTTCGAGATCGCCGCGGTGGGCCTTCGGGGCGTGTTCCTGCTCGGCCCCGACGATCTCGCGATCGAACTGCTCGAGCGCCGAGGCTCGACCCACCGCACTCCGGCGACGAGCCCGCCCGACGAGCTGCTCGCGCAGGGCTGGGGGCACGTGTGCCTGCGCGTCGCCGACGTCGACGAGGTCTTCGCCCGGCTCGTGGATGCCGGTGCCACCGTCGTCACGGCGCCGGCCCCTGCCCCCGAACCCGGCGTGCGCTTCGCGTTCGTCACCGACCCCGAGGGCAACTTCATCGAGCTGCTCGACCGCGAAGGACCGGTGGCGGCATGACCGGGATCCAGCTCCCCGGCATCGCCGGGAGCCTGTTCGTCGTCACAGGCGCAGCAGGCGGCCAGGGTGCGAAAGAGGCGCTCCTGCTCGCAGCCCAGGGGGCGGACGTCATCGCCGCCGACGTGCGTGACGAGGCCCCCGAGCTCGTGGCGGCAGCATCCGCCCTCCCGGGCACCGTCACCTACCGCCGCCTCGACGTCACCGACGAGGCCGCGTGGGCCGAGCTGGCCGACTCGCTCGCCGGCCGCGCGGTCAAGGGCCTCGTCAACAACGCCGGCGTCACGCAGCGCACGCGCATCGGCGAGGTCGTGCGCGACGACTGGGACCGCGTCATCGCGATCAACGTCACGGGGCCCATGCTCGGCATCCAGGCGCTGCTGCCGCTCATGGGCGAGGGCTCGTCGATCGTCAACATCGGCTCGGCGGCCGCCGTCACCGGCCACTACACGGCTGCCTACACGACCAGCAAGTGGGCGCTGCGCGGCCTGTCGCACTCGTGTGCGACCGAGCTCGGCCCCCGCGGCATCCGCGTGAACCTCGTGCACCCGGGCTACATCCACACCGAGATGACGGCATCCGCCCCCGCCGCCTTCCTCGCCGCCAACGAGGCCGTCTCGCCGCTGCACCGCGGCGGGCAGCCTGAGGAGGTCGCGAACGTCGTCGTCTTCCTGCTGTCGGATGCCGCCTCCTACGTCACCGGCGCGGAGGTCGGGGTCGACGGAGGCCAGCTGCTCTCGGGCGTGTCCACCTTCCTCTCCGACGCCGTGCGCGGCCCCCAACCCGGTCGTTGAGCGAGGCGCGCAGCGCCGAGACGAAACGCCCCGACTCACCTGGAGCAACACCATGTACATGTACTTCCCCACCAACTACGTCTGGAGCATGGCCGTCGTCGCCTCGCTCAACAACGGCGGGTTCATCGACGATGTGCACAAGGCCTCGAAGCCCGTGCTGGAGGCCTCCGAGCAGGGCGACGACGTGGGCACCGAGCTGCTCTACGGCTCGTGGCAGGCCGTCGCCGACCGGCTGCTGGCGTCGGCCGAAGAGGCCGAGGCCCGCGGCTGGAAGCGCGGCGCGGGCGACAAGTACTACCGTGCGGCGCTCTACACGTCGCAGGCCGAGCGCCTGCAGTCGCCCAAGTGGGAGGGCCGCAAGGCCGCCTACCAGAAGTCGATCGACCTGCTCCTGAAGCACGTCGAGCTCTCGGATGTGCCGCTGACCACCGTCGATGTGCCCTACAAGGGCGACGACGCGCCGGAGGGCTCTGCGCTGCCCGGCTACTTCTACCGTGCGCCCGGCGAGGGCCCGAAGCCCCTCATCGTCATGTGGAACGGCCTCGACTCCACCAAGGAGATGATGTACACCTCGGGCTTCCCGCAGCAGCTGGCGGCCCGCGGCATCTCGACGCTCATGATGGACCCGCCCGGCTCGGGCGAGGCGCTGCGCATGCGCGACCTGCGCGCCCGCTACGACACCGAGGTGTGGGCGGCCTCGACCCTCGACTGGATCGAGGAGCACGCCGCCGAGCTGGGCGTGGATGCTGCGCGCGTGGGCCTGGTGGGCTGGTCGCTCGGCGGCTACTACGTGCCGCGGGCGACCGCGTTCGAGAAGCGCATCGCGCTGGCGGTGGCGTGGGGCGCGAACTACGACTGGGCCGCCGTGCAGGAGGCGCGCCGCCGCCGCGAGGGCGAGAACCCCGTGCCGCACTACTGGGACCACGTCTACTGGGTGTTCGGCGCATCCGACGACGCCGACTTCCTCGAGAAGACGAAGAACATGCGCCTGGAGGGCGTCGTCGAGAACATCACGGTGCCGTTCCTGGTGACCCACGGCGAAGACGACCGGCAGATCCCGGTGAAGTACGCGTACGACGAGTACGAGGCCGCGGTGAACTCGCCCAAGCGCGAGCTGCGCATCTTCGACAAGGTCGAGGGCGGCAATGAGCACATCGGCATCGACAACATGGCCTACGTCGGCGAGTTCACCGCCGACTGGATCGCCGAGACCTTCGCCGAGCTCGGCTGAGTCCGGCGTCTGCAGACCCGCCGGGCCCGGCGCACCACCTCCCTCGCGCGCGCGATGATCGATCGGAGCACCGCATGACCGCCCTCGACCACGTCGGACTCTCGGTCGCAGACCTCGATGCGCAGGCCGCCTGGTACGCCGACGCGCTCGGGCTCGTGCCCACGCCCGCGATGTCGAACCCGGCGATCGGCGTGCGCACGCAGTACCTCGTCGACCCGGAAGACGGGTGGGCGATCGAACTGCTCGAGCGCGTCGGGTCGAACCCGGGGCTGCAGGCGTCGTCGCCGACCGAGGCGATCCTCACGCGAGGGTACGGGCACCTGTGCTTGCGGGTGGCCGACGTGGCCGCCCGGTTCGCCGCGCTCGTCGCCGGAGGCGCGCGGGTGATCTCCGCGCCAGGGCCGTCGCCGATGTCGGGGCTGATCCTCGCCTACGTCGCCGACCCCGAGGGCAACCTCATCGAAGTCATCGAGCGGCCGGTGCCGCTCGTGGAGCAGATCGGAGCCCTCGAATGAAGATCGCACGCTGGACCCTTGCCTCGGTCGCCGAGCCCGCCTCGGTCGCCGAGCCCGTCGAGGCGTCGGAGGGCTTCGTCGTCGACGACCGCGTCGTGCCGTTTCCGCAGGGCGTGACGGTCCGGAGCCTCCTCCACGGCGGCCTGGATGCTGCCGCCGCCGTCTTCGACGACCGCGACGAGTCCGCCGCGGTGCCCCTGGCCGACGTGCGACTGCTCGCGCCGCTGGTGCCGGCATCCATCCGCGACTTCGTCGCCTTCGAAGAGCACGTCGAGGGGGTCTCGGCCTCGGTCGACGGCAAGGGAGGCGCGGTGCCGGAGTGGTACGAGGCGCCGACCTTCTACTTCACCAACCCGCACACGGTGCGCGCGACCGGCGAGGTCGTGCCGGTGCCCGAGTCGCAGCGCCTGGACTTCGAGCTGGAGCTCGCGGCGGTCATCGGCGGTGTCGCCGGATCGTCGGGGGCGAACCTCGACGCGGATGCGGCAGCATCCCACATCTTCGGCTACACCGTCATGAACGACTGGTCGGCCCGCGACCTGCAGGCGCGCGAGATGAAGGTGCGGCTGGGGCCCGCCAAGGGCAAGGACTTCGGCATCACCCTGGGCCCGTGGATCGTCAGCACCGACGAGCTGGCGTCGTATCTCGACGAGGACGGCTTCCTCGCCGTGCGCGCCGAGGTCTTCGTCAACGGCGCGCTCGTGGGCGAAGACCTCGTCTCGAACATGGGCTGGCCTTTCGGCGAGCTCATCGCCTACGCCGCCCGCAACTCGGTCGTCGTGCCGGGCGACGTGCTCGGCTCGGGCACCGTGGGCGGCGGAGGCTGCCTCGGCGAGCTCTGGGGCCGCGGCAGCTCGATCCCGCCGCTTCAGCCCGGCGACGAGGTGCGCATGGTGATCGAGGGCGTCGGCGAGATCGTCAACGTCGTGGGGGAGCGGGTCGCCGCCCCTCCCATCCCGCGCGCCCGCGAGCGCTCCCGCGCCCGCCGCCGCTGAGCCGCAGCCGCCAAGCTCGCCGCGAGCCGGGCCGACCGCATCCACCCTTCGCCAGATCAGGTGATTCGGCTCACACAGGTCGTTCCGCGACCGATCGACCTGTGCCGGCGAGATCTCCTGATCTCGTGCAGGGGCAGCCGCGGAGGTGGCGGGAGAGCGGATGCTGGCAGTTCCGGTCGCTGCCGCGAGATCAGGTGATTCTGCTTACACAGGTCGTTCCGCGACCGATCGACCTGTGCCGGCGAGATCTCCTGATCTGGTGAAGGAGGCGTAGCGAGATCTCCTGATCTGATCGGAGGGAGAGAGAACCCACGGAGCACCTTTGGTTGCTTTTCGACCTAAGTAGGGCTAGTCTGAGACCGACGTCGGGGCCATAGGCCCGTTCGCTCGGCACGGTCGCCGCAGCGGCACACACGGTCGCGTCGATCACCCGGTCGTACGGGTGCCCACGAATGCCTCTGTCTGCACTCCGCCTCCGCCTGCTGGTCGCCTCGCTCCTGGTCGTCAGCTTTCTCGGCGCGCTCGACCACACCGTCGTCTCCACGTCGCTCGCGACCATCGCGGGCTCGCTCGGCGCCCTCGAGCAGCTCAGCTGGATCGTCGTCGGCTACACCCTCGCGGCCACCGCGATGCTGCCGGTGCTCGGCAAGCTCGGCGATGTCGTGGGTCCGCGGCGCGTGTTCCTCATCTCGCTGGTCGGGTTCATCGCGGCGTCGCTCGTGTGCGGGTTCGCTCCGTCGATGGGCTGGCTCATCGCGGCGCGCGTCGTGCAGGGCATGTGCTCGGCGGGGCTGCAGCTCATGTCGCAGACGATCATCGCGACCGTCACGACGCCCCGCCAGCGCCCCCGCTACATGGCGATCATCGGCGCCGCCTTTCCCATCGCGATCGTCGTGGGTCCGGTGCTCGGCGGCCTCATCACCGACTTCTGGGGCTGGCCGTGGGTGTTCTGGATCAACGTGCCGGTCGGAATCGCCGCCCTCGTGCTCGCTCTCGTCGCCGTGCCGCACATCGCGCCGGGGGTCCGCGCGCGCTTCGATGTCGCCGGCGCGATCTCGTTCACGATCGCCCTCGTCGCCCTCGTGCTCGGGGTCACCTGGGTGGGCGACGCCTCGCTGCGCCTCTCGGCCGCCGTGGCGTTCGCCGTCGCGCTCGCCGCCTTCGCGGTGTTCTTCGCGATCGAGGCGCGGGCGCAGACGCCCATCCTGCCGCTGCCGCTGTTCGCCGACCGCACCATCGCGGCCTGCTTCGCGCTGTCGGCCATCATCGGCATCGGCCTGTTCGCGGTGACCTCCTACCTGCCCACCTACTTCCAGATGGCCTACCGCACGACCGCGACCGTCTCGGGTCTCGTGCCGATCGCGACGGTGCTCGGGATGCTGGTGAGCAACCTCGTCACCGGCCACCTCGTCAGCCGCACCGGCCGCTACCGGCTCTACCCGATCATCGGCACGCTCCTCGGCGCCGCCGGCCTGTTCGTCATGGCGCTGCTGCCGGTGGGACTCCCGCTGGCGGTGCCGATGGCCGTCATGGCCGTCGTCGGCATCGGCACGGGGTCGTTCATGAACCTCATCTTCGCCGTCGTGCAGAGCGCCGCCCCGCGCGACCAGCTCGGCACCGTCACGGCGACCACCAACCTCGTGCGGCAGATCGGCGCGACCGTCACGACCGCCGTCATCGGCGGCGTCGTGGGCTTCGGCGTCGCGGCACGCCTGCCGCAGGGGCTGGATGCTGCCACCCTCACGCCGCAGATCGTGCACGCCGCCGACCCCGCCACCCAGGCCGCCGTCGCCGAGATCTACCGCGACGTGTTCGTGCCGGTGTTCCTGGCGCTGGCCGCCGTCTATGCGCTCGGGGTCGTCGCCGCCGTGATGCTGCCGCACGGCCGGCTCTCCGACGACACCTCGTCGATCCCCGTGACCGACCCCCAGACCCAGACCGCGTGAGCGGCGCCCATCTCAGCGAGGAGACATCATGACCGCCCCCACCATCGCCGTCGTCGGCAGTGGTCCCATCGGCTCCGCCTACGCCCGCGTGCTGCTCGAGTCGCTGCCGGACGCGCGCGTGGTCATGTTCGAGGCCGGTCCGCAGGTCACCGAGCCCGCGGGGGCGAGCGTGCGCAACATCGCCGACCCCGCCCAGAAGGCCCTCGCCCGCGAGAGGTCGCAGGGGCCGCAGTCCGGCACGCACCGCGAATCGCTCGGCATCCCCGCAGGCGTCGTCGTCGAGGGCATGTTCACCGCCCGTGAAGGCACCTTCCTGCTCGACTTCGGCGGCGAGGGCGCCGCGCACGCCGCGACCTTCCCGGCGGCGGCCGCCGCCAACAACGTGGGCGGTCAGGGCGCGCACTGGACGTGCGCGATCCCGCGGCCCGCCTTCAGCGAGAAGGTGCCGTTCATCCCCGACGACGAGTGGGAAGACCTGATCTCCACGGCCGAGGCGCTGCTGCACCACCGCGCCGACGCCTTCAGCGACTCGCCCATCGGCACCGCGATCCGCTCGCTCCTGACCGACGAGTTCGGCGCCGAGCTGCCCGAGGGCTACGGCCCGAGCACCCTCCCCGTCGCGGGCGACCCGCAGCCCGACGGATCAATGGTGTGGGCCGGCGCCGACATGGTGCTGGGCCCGCTCCTCGACCAGGGAACCGACGAGGCCGCGCGCTTCGAGCTGCGCGACCTGTCGCTCGTGCGCCGCATCGAGCACGCGAACGGCCGCGCGGTCGGGGTCACCGTCGAAGACCTCCGCACCGGCGAGAGCTCGTTCTTCGCCGCCGACCTCGTGGTGGTGGCCGCCGACGCCTTCCGCTCGCCGCAGCTGCTGTGGGCCTCCGACATCCGCCCGCCCGCGCTCGGGCGCTACCTCACCGAGCACCACGTCGTCATCTGCACCGTCGCTCTCGACGCCGAGAAGATGGGCGGGCTCGTCACCGACGAGCAGCTCGCCCGCGAACTCGCCCGCAGGGCGCAGAACGCCGCCGATCCGGTCGCGGCGGTCAACCGCATCCCGTTCTCCGAACCCGACCACCCCTTCTCGCTGCAGGTGATGTACGCCGAGAACCCGCCCTTCCAGCTCGACCCCACTCACCCGAGCGCGGGCAACCGCTGGGGCTACGTGAACATGGGCTACGGCGTGCGCAAGCACCCTCGTGCAGAAGACGGCGTGCGCTTCGACGACGACGAACTCGACTGGCGGGGCCTGCCCAACATGACCATCGAGTACGCCCTGACGGATGCCGAGACCGCCGAGATCGACGAGGCCACGGTGCGACTGCGCCGGGCCGGAGAAGCGCTCGGGGCGTTCGTCGCCGGCCCCCGGCTGCTGCCCAACGGCTCGAGCCTGCACTACATGGGCACGATGCGCATGGGCAAGACCGACGACGGCACGTCGGTCGCCGACCCGTGGTCGCGCGTGTGGGGCATCGACGGGCTCGTCGTGGGCGGCAACGCCCTCATCCCCACCGCCAACACCATGAACCCCACCCTGACCAGCGTCGCGCTCGCCGTCCGCGGCGCCCGCGCGGCCGCGCAGACGCTGCGCTGAGAACGGAGAGACCCATGCTGCTCGAGAGAGACCTCATCCAGTCCGTCGGCTTCCGCAATGTGCGCGAGGGTGGCGAGATCACCGGATTCCAGTTCCGGCTGCGCATGCCGTCGTATCGCGGCATGGCCGCATCCCTCATCGACGGAGTGGCCGTGCGCATCCCCGGTGTCGTCGACGTCGCGCCCGACGTCCCGCTGTGGACCCTGCAGGGCCGCACCTACACGCTGCAGGAGCTCTGGGACGGCGAGGGGGTGCGCTGGCAGCTCGAAGAGGCGGCGATCGTGACGGTGCCCCTCCCGGGAGGGCTGCCCGACGGCATCCACGAGCTGTCGGTCGACCTGCGACTGCGCATGTCGTACATCCCGCTCGAGCACCAGCCCAGCCGCTATCAGGTCACCAAGCATGTGACTCTCTCGCCCGAAGCGGGCGGCGCGCCCTTCCGCTACGGCGTCTCGCTTTACAGCTTCATGCACGACTACGGCACGGTGCTCGACCTCGAGACGGCGATGAAGGGCATCGCCGACATCGGCGCGACCGGCATCGAGATCCTCGGCGAGGGCCACGTGCCCGGCTTCCCGAACCCGACGACGGCGTGGATCGACGAGTGGTTCCGTCTGCTCGAGCGCTACCGCCTCGAGCCCACCAACATGGGCTCGTGGATCGACACGCGGCTGCACTCCAGCGGCCCGAACGCCCGTGACCTCACGGCGATCGAGGGCGCGGCCATGCTGCAGCGCGATCTGCGGCTCGCCAAGACCCTCGGGTTCCGCTTCGTCAGGCCCAAGATCGGCGTCGTCTCGAGCGACCTCGTGCCCCACCCGACGTGGTCCGAGGCCGTCGAGCGCAGCCTCGACCTCGCGGCCGAGCTCGACGTGGTCATCTGCCCCGAGATCCACTCGCCGACCCCCATCAAGCACGAGGTCGTCGACGACTACATCGGGCTGATCCAGCGCACCGGCACGCGCCACTTCGGCCTGCTGCTCGACACCGGCATCTTCCAGGACCGGCCCATCCCGCTCGCGCCGGGCGAGCTGCCTGGGCGGCGCCCCGCGTTCATGGACGGCATCGCCGTCGACCCCGCCGACATCGCGGGCATCGCCGAGTACGTCGTGTTCATCCAGGCGAAGTTCCACGACATCGACGACCACCTCGTCGACCAGCAGATCCCGTGGGAGCCGGTGCTGCGGGCGCTCAAAGACGCCGGCTACACCGGCTACCTCTCCAGCGAGTACGAGGGGGAGCGCACGCCGTGGCGCTCGATCGAGCAGGTGCGCCGCCAGCATTCGCTCATCCGCCAGATCGCCGACCGGCTCTGACCCGAGGAGGAACCATGCCCAACGGACTCATCCACGAAGACTCGCTGCGCGCACACCCCGACGGGCTCGCGCTGCGCCTCACCCTGCCCTGGTACCGCAGCCTCTGGCTGTCGTCGGTGACGAGCCTGGAGCTGACCGTCGACGGCGTCGACGTCGCCGCTGACGACCTGCGCTTCGACCTCGACGGCACGTCGTACCGGCTCGACGAGCTCGGCGAGCGCAGCGACGTGCTCTGGTTCCTGCAGCAGCATCCGCTGCTGGTGGCGCGCCGTGACGAGCCGGTCGCGCTCGGCGAGCGGCACGACATCGTGCTGCGCGGCCAGCTGCGCCTGCCCTATATGCAGATCGCCCCCGGCGAGGACGGCGGCCCGGGCATGTACGTGCCGAATTTCGTGCGGGATGCCGGGACCTTCACCGTCGTCGACCACGATGCCGCGCCGCCCGCGCTCGTCTCCGACGTGCCGCCCGCGCCGCCGGCGACCGACGCCGACCCGTTCCGGCTGGGGCTCACGCTCTATTCGGCCTCTGCCGAGTTCCGTGCGGGTTGGTTCGACTTCGACGGGCTCCTCGACCGCGTGGCGGAGCTCGGCATCGGGCCCGGCATCGAGATCGTCGCTTCGCAGATGGTGCCGACCTACCCCGTCGTCTCCGACGAGTTCGTGCGCACCTGGCGCGACGCCTTCGACCGGCACGGGTTCGCTGCGAGCTCGTTCGGAGCCAACCTCGACATGGGCAGGCGCCGCGACCGCGACATGACCCCCAACGAGGAGTTCGAGTTCTCGCAGCTCATGTTCCAGGGCGCCAAGAAGCTCGGCTTCCCGCTGGTGCGCATCCAGTCGGCCAAGCCCGAGCTGCTGCGACGGCTGCTGCCGATCGCCGAGCGAGAGAACCTCACGCTCGCCTACGAGATCCACGCTCCGCTCGGCCCGAACTCGCCCGAGATCATGAAGGTGCGCGACACCTACGCCGAACTCGACTCACCGCTGCTGGGCTTCGTCGCCGACTTCTCGTCGACGATGCACGCGATGAGCCCGACGCTGCTGCGGGCCGTGCAGCGAGCGGGGCTCGACGACGAGGCGCTCGAGACGCTGCAGCGCATCTGGGCGACCGACGCGCCCATGCGCGAGCGGCAGGAGGAGTTCATCGGCTATCTCCAGGGGCGCGACTTCGACCCCGGTCGCCTCGGCGCCTTCGCGCACCTCGCGTTCAACATGCACGGGCACGTCGATCCGCGCGAATGGGCCGACATCATGCCGCAGATCCGGCACGTGCACGCCAAGTTCTACGACATCGACGAGCGCGGTCAGGAGCCGGCGATCGACTACCCGGAGCTCGTGCGCGTGTTCGTCGAGGGCGGATACCGCGGCTACTGGTCGAGCGAGTGGGAGGGGCACGCCTTCGCCGAGCTCGGCGAGGTCGATCCGCTGCTGCTGGTGCGCCGGCAGCACGACCTCATCCGCGCGAGCATGCGGGCTGCGCTACCGGCCTGAGTCGCCCAGCTCCTGCTGCACGAGCCGCCCCGCCTCGGTGAACAGGTCGACCATCCAGGCGTGCTCCGGATCGCGCCCGTGCACGGGGTGCCACCACAGCGCGTTGGCGATGGGGGCCGTCTCGAACGGCAGCGTCGCCACGCGCACGGGGGCGACCTTGCAGGCCAGCGGCGCGAGGGCTGCCTGCATGAGTCCGATGCGATCGGTGCCCGCGATGAACAGCGGCAGCGAGACGAAGCTCTCGACCACGGCATCGACGCGGGGCTCGATTCCCAGCTGCTGGATGTGCCGGCTCACCGAGGTGAAGGCCGACCGCGACTGATAGGTCATCACGAAGGGGAGCTCCGCGAGCTGGTCCATCGTGAGGACGTCGCCGACGGCCGCGTGGTCGTCGGCGACGACGGCGACCCACTCGTCGCGGAAGAGGTCGGCGTGGGCGAGGTCGGTGAGGAAGCCGTGCGGGATGATCAGCGCGTCTGCGGAGCGCAGCCT
The DNA here is from genome assembly GCF_025515205.1 of Microbacterium fluvii. Taxonomy (GTDB): domain Bacteria; phylum Actinomycetota; class Actinomycetes; order Actinomycetales; family Microbacteriaceae; genus Microbacterium; species Microbacterium fluvii. Next base: position 58,857 of record NZ_JAOPFX010000003.1, read on the forward strand.
GCTCGCGGCGTCTTCGACGATCGCCGGCGTGTGCAGCATGAACCGGAACCGCACGCCGAGCCCGCGCTCGGCGACCAGTTTCGACACCGTCGCGCCGATCGTCGCGAACCCGTAGTCCGATCCGTAGACCGAGAACTCCCGCGTCGACTCGCTGGGCGCCCACGCAGCCTGGCTCTCGAACACGCGGCGGGCGCCGTCGAGCGCCGTCGACGTGTACTCCGACAGGCGAAGGGCGAACGGCGTCAGCTCGTAGGTGTTGCCGCGGCGGGCCAGGATCGGGTCGTTGAAGTGAGCCCGCAATCGCGCCAGCGATGCGCTCAGCGCCGGCTGGCTGAGATGCAGCCGCTCGGCGGCACGGGTCACACTGCGCTCGGTGAGGAGCGCATCGAGCGAGACCAGCAGGTTGAGATCCAGTCGCGCGAGCAGGCTGTAATCGGTCACGGCGGTGTGATCCTTCGGGTGGGTGGAGCACGAGTCTATCGATGACGTCTATGTGCTCCGCAGGGCACATCGTCTGTGGCGATGAGGATTCCGCGGAATCACGGCATCCGCGGCTTATGCCGCATATTGACAGAACTTATGTGCAATTCCGGCACATCTCCGCGATACTGGTCACACAGCAGGTGGGCTCGACCGAACGAGTCGCCGACAACGAAGTCAGAAAGGCTGGACATGACACAGCACCGCCGCTCCCGCATCGTCCGCACCGGCGTCCTCGCCGTGACGGCCGCGGGTGCCCTCATCCTCGCAGGCTGCTCGGGCTCGAGCACACCGGATTCCTCCGACGGAGGCTCGCAGTCGTTCACGTTCACGTTCGCGACGTCGAACGACCTCGAGAGCCCCTACGAGACGCTCGCCAACGAGTACATGGACGCGAACCCCGACGTCACCATCACCGTCAACCCCACGCCCAACGACAAGTACGGCGAGACGATCCGCACGCAGCTGCAGGCGGGCAACGCCTCCGACGTCATCCAGACCACGCCGGGCTCCGGCGACGCGCGCGGCATCATCCCGCTCGCCGAGGCGGGCTTCCTCGAGCCCCTCGGCGAAACGGCCGCCTCGCTCGTCCCATCGGGCAGCGAGTCGATCTTCGAGATCGACGGCAAGGTCTACGGCCAGCCCCTCGACTTCACGATCGGCTCGATCGTCGCCAGCATCGGCACGCTGAACATGAACGGCATCGACGAGTTCCCGACGACCGAGTCCGACTTCTACGCGGCGTGCGACCAGCTCGCCGCCGACGGCAAGTCGCTTCTGGTGCTCGCCGGCGCGGCGGGGCCCAACGCCGGCCTCACGGCCCAGGCCATCTCGGCGACGCGCGTCTACGCGCAGACCCCCGACTGGAACCAGCAGCGCGCGGACGGCACGGTGACCTTCGCCGACTCGCAGGGCTGGAAAGACACGCTGCAGACGATCATCGACCTCAACGACGGCGGATGCTTCCAGGACGGAGCCGAGGGCGGTGGCTTCGACGCGATCACCAACGGCCTGTCGCAGGGCACCTCTGTGGGCAGCTTCATCCCGTCGGGTTCGGCGATCGAGATCGCCAAGGCCGCGCCCGCCGAGGCGAACTTCCAGGTCGAGCCCTTCCCGCCGGCAGACGGCGGCAAGGAGTACATCCTGGCCAGCTCCAACTACACGCTGTCGATCAACGCGGCCTCGAAGGCGAAGGACGCCGCCGCCGACTTCCTCGAGTGGATGGCCTCCGACGAGGCGCAGCAGCGCTACCACGAGCTCTCCGGAGAGCTTCCCATCTCCGCCTACAAGGACATGGATCTGAGCGACACGATCTACGCGCCGGTGGTCGATCTGCTGGCCGAGGGCTCCTACACGCCGCTGCCGAACAACATCTGGCCGAACCCCTCGGTGTACGAGGCGCTGCAGGTCGGTGTGCAGGGTCTGCTGACGGGTCAGAAGACCATCGACCAGGTGCTGGCCGACATGGATGCGGCCTGGGACGCTTGACCCATCCGATCGCCCGGGCGGGCCACCCCGCCCGGGCGGTCGTCTGACCGACGACGACGTACGGACACGAGGACACCATGACCGCGACCATGTACTCAGAGACCGAGGCGGTCGTCGTCCCCAAGCGCTCAGGCCGGGGACGCCGCCGAGACGCCACTCCTCGCCGACCGGGGCTCCTGAAGTTCGGCTACTGGTGGTGGGCGCTGCCCGGCATCGTGCTGGTGATCGCCATCCACTACGTGGCGACCTCGATCGGCGGCTTCTTCGCCTTCACGAACTGGTCGGGCATCGGCACGTTCGAGTGGATCGGGCTCGAGAACTTCACCAAGATCTTCGCCGACCCCACCCAGATCGGGGCGCTCGGCAACACGCTGTTCCTCGCCTTCGCCTCGGTGATCCTCAGCAACATCGCGGGTCTCGCCCTCGCCCTGGGCCTGAACCGCGGACTCAAGTCACGCTACGTGCTGCGCGTGCTGTTCTTCATGCCGGTCGTGCTGAGCCCGCTCGCCGTCTCGTACGTGTGGAAGTTCATCTTCGACTTCAACGGCCCGATCAACGTGTTCCTGCGGGCGATCGGCCTCGACGAGTTCGCGAAAGCATGGGTCGCCGATCCGACGTGGGCGATCTGGACCATCCTCATCGTCATCGTGTGGCAGAACACCGGGTTCGCCATGGTGATCTACATGGCGGGCCTCGCCGCCGTGCCGGTCGAGATCGAAGAGGCCGCCGCGATCGACGGCGCGAACCTGTGGCAGCGCTTCTGGCACGTGACCCTCCCGTCGATCCGCCCCGCCGTCGCGATCGCCACGACGCTCGGCCTCGTCAACGGCCTGCGGGTGTTCGACCAGATCATGGCGCTCACCGGCGGCGGGCCAGCCGGTGCCACCGAGACGCTGGCCACGCAGGTCTACAAGGAGTCGTTCGCCCTCGGCAACTTCGGCTACGGCGCCGCCCTCGCGCTGCTGCTGACCGTCATCATCCTGGTCTTCGCGATCATCCAGCAGCGGGTGGCCAACCCCCGCACCGAGGAGGCGTGACATGTTCCGCTACACCAAGCTCACGGCTCTGCGCGAGGTCGGCTTCTGGCTGCTCGCCATCGTCTTCCTCGCGCCGTTCTACTTCCTCGTTACGACAGCGCTGAAATCCGACGAAGAGGTGCTCACCAGCTCCAACCTGGCCCTGCCCACCTCGCTGGACTTCTCGAACTTCCTCGAGGTGCTCACGGCGCAGGGCAACTCCAATGTCGTGCTGGGCCTGGTCAACAGCATCCTCATCACGGCGGGCGCCATCGCGCTGCTCGTGCTGCTCGGGTCGCTCACCGGCTACGTCATCGCCCGCAGCACCCGTCGGTGGAGCAGGGCCGTGTACTACCTGTTCCTCATCGCGATCGTGCTGCCGACGCAGCTGGGCACCGTGCCGCTGTACATCGGGGCCCGCACCATCGGGCTCACCGGGTCGGTGTGGGGCATGATCGTGCTCTACACGGGGATGCTGCTGCCGCTGTCGATCTTCCTCTACGCCGGCTTCTTCCGGGGGCTGGGCACCGAGTACGAAGAGGCGGCCACGATCGACGGCGCCTCCCGCACGCAGACCTTCTTCCGCATCGTGCTGCCGCTCATGTCGCCGGCCACCGGCACCGTGGCGATCCTCGCGGGCCTCATCGTCTGGAACGACTTCTTCACGTCGCTGATCTTCCTCGGGGGCTCGGCGAACCAGACCCTGCCGGTGGCGATGTACTACTACATCGGGTCGCTCGTCTCGTCGTGGAACAAGATCTTCGCGATCGTGATCGTCTCGATGATCCCGATCCTGGCCTTCTACCTGTTCGCCCAGAAGCGGTTCATCCAGGGCTTCGCCGGCGGGCTGAAGGGCTGACGATGCCATGGTCGCCGACAACCGGGCCGCCTTCGAGCGGTTCTGCGAGCTGTTCTACACCCGCAAGCGCGTAGCCGAGGCCTTCGCCTTCCTCGTCGCCGACGACTACCGCCAGCACAACCCGACCATCGTCGACGGGCCGGCTGCGGCGATCGAGATGCTGACGCCGAAGTTCGACGGCAGCCCCGACGCCCGATTCGAGATCCAGCGGATCATCGTCGACGGCGACCTGGCGATGGTGCACGTGAGAGCCTCGCGGCCCGGCGCCCCCGACGCCGCGGTCGCCGACATCTATCGATTCGAGGACGGCCGGATCGTCGAGCACTGGGACGTGCTGCAGCAGGTCCCCGTGCATGCCGCCCACGACCACCCGATGTTCTAGAGAAAGACCTCCAGATGTATCAGCTCGCCCCCAATATCGAACTGCTCTTCACCGAAGCCGGCGACTACCACGACCGCGTGCGCGCGGCGGCGGCGGCGGGCTTCACCGCCGTGGAGATGTGGGGTCCGACCGGCGTCGGCGCCCCCGCGAAGCCGAAGGACCTGCCCGCGCTGAAGGCCGCCCTCGAAGAGACCGGCACGCAGCTGACCGCCCAGCTCAGCGAGCCGCGCACGCAGTTCATGATCCCGCCGCGCGACCACTCCGAGTTCTACCGCAAGCTCGACGAGGGCGTCGCGATCGCGCACGACCTGGGGTGCCCCCGCATCGTCGTCGGCAGCGGCACCGGCTTCGGCGGCAGCAAGCGCCAGACCCAGCTCGACGAGCTGGTGGAGATCTACCGCAAGGCTTCCGCTCAGATCGCCGGTTCCGAGATCACACTCGTGCTCGAACCGGTCAACGTGCGGGTCGACCATCCCGGGTCGCTGCTGGATCGCACGAGCGAGGCCGTCTACGTCGCGCGCGGCGTCGACTCGCCCTTCTTCGGGGTGCTCTACGACATCTACCACTCCGCCGTCGAGGGGGAGGACATGGCCGCCGAGCTCGCGAACGGCGGCGAGCTCATCCGCTACGTGCAGCTCGCAGACGCACCAGGCCGCGGCGAGCCCGGGTCGGGGTCGCTCGACTGGGCCGAGCGCCTCGGCATCCTGCGCGCGGCAGGCTACGGCGGCCCGATCGGGCTGGAGTACTACCCGACGCAGGAGTCGGCAGCATCCGTCGCCCTCATCCGCGAAGTCGCGGCACGCGCATGAGCCGCTACCCGGCAGAGGTCGACGTCGCGATCGTGGGCAGCGGTCCCACCGGCGCCGCCTACGCCCGCATCCTCACCGAGCGCGCCCCGCACGCCCGCATCGCGATGTTCGAGGTCGGGCCCACGGTGTCCGATCCCGCCGGCGCGCACGTCAAGAACATCGCCGACCCGCACGAGCGCGCGCTCGCGCAGCGCCGTTCGGAGGGGCCGGGCGAGCACGGCGAGACCGTGAACTCCCCGGGCGCCGTCAAGAGCGGTCAGCGCCGGGCCCGCCCGGGCACGTACCTGCTCGACGACGGCTACGCGCTGCCGGGGGAGGACGGTCTGCCGGTCGCGGCCATGTCGAGCAACGTCGGCGGCATGGCCGCGCACTGGACGGGGGCCTGCCCGCGGCCGGGCGGCGCCGAGCGCATCGCGTTCCTCCCCGATCTCGACGAACTGCTCGCCGAAGGCGACCGGCTGCTGGGCGTCACGACCGACGCCTTCGACGCGACGCCGTTCGGCGACCTCGTGCGCGAGCGCCTGGCCGCCGCCGTCGACGACGGGCGCGAGCCCGCCGCGCGTGTGCAGCGCATGCCGCTGGCCGTGCACCGCCGACCCGACGGGCGGCTCGTGTGGTCGGGCTCCGACGTCGTGCTCGGAGACGTCACGCGGTCGAGCCCCGCGTTCGCGCTGCACGACGAGTCGCTCGTGACGCGCGTGCTGCTCGACGACCGACGTGCCGCGGGCGTCGAGGTGCGCGACCTGCGGTCGGGCGAGACCTCGACGGTGCACGCGCGATTCGTCGTGGTCGCCGCCGACGCGCTGCGCTCGCCGCAGCTGCTGTGGGCCTCGGGCATCCGCCCCGCGGCCCTCGGGCGCTACCTCAACGATCAGACGCAGGTCGTGTTCGCGACGCGCATCACGGATGCTGCGCCGTCCGGCGCCGGCAGCGGGGCGCCGCAGGCGGGCCTGAGCGAATACAGCGGTGTGACGTGGGTGCCCTACACCGACGACAAGCCCTTCCACGGGCAGGTCATGCAGCTCGACGCGTCGCCCATCCCGCTCGCCGACGACGATCCGGTCGTCCCAGGCTCCATCGTGGGGCTCGGGTTGTTCTGCATCAAAGACCTGCAGGAGCACGACCGGGTCGAGTTCGACGGCGATGAGCTCGACGGCTACGGCATGCCCGCGCTTCGCATCCACTACCGCCTCACCGAGCGCGATCACGAGGTGCTGGGCCGCGCGCGCGAAGAGATCGTGCGGCTCGGCCGTGCGATCGGCGAGCCCCTCGACGATGCGCCGTTCACGCTGCCTCTCGGTGCGTCGCTGCACTACCAGGGCACGACCAGGATGGGCGCCGTCGACGACGGCACGAGCGTCTGCGACGCCGACAGCGAGGTGTGGGCGGCCCCAGGGGTCTTCGTCGCCGGCAACGGCGTGATCCCGACCCCGACCGGCTGCAACCCGACCGTGACCTCGGTCGCCCTCGCGGTGCGGGGGGCACGAGTCATCGCCGATCGATTGACTTCTGTCTGAAAAAGACATTAGAGTGTAGAAACAGTGACAAAGCAGTCAAGGAGGACCCGATGATCCCCGATCGCATCATCGAGCAGGGCACGCTCAGAACCGACGGCGCGCGAGCATCCGTCGAAGTGCGCATCCCCTGGTATCGCGCCCTGCCGGCATCGTGCATCGCGGGAGCGACGCTGACCATCGACGGTCGCACCGCCCCGGCAGAGAGCGTGCGCTGGCAGCTCAACGGCAGGGAGTTCACCTTCGCCGAGATGGTCGACGACACCGAGCAGTGGTGGTTCCCGCTCGACTCGGCCGTGCTCTCGGGCGAGGTGCCCGTGGGCGAAGGCGCCGAGCACACGGTCGACGTCGACCTCACCCTCTACATCCCCTACATCGTCATCGGAGAGAACGAAGTGCTGCACATCGAGGAGCACGACTCCAAGACCATGACGGCGGTGGCGGCATGACGCGCCTCGGCACGCCCGTGCAGGGTGTCACGCTCTACAGCTTCACGCGGGCCTTCCACGGCCGCGAGTACGACCTCGAGGGGCTCATCCGCAAGGTGGCCGCCGAGGGCTACGGGCCGGGCCTGGAGGTCATCGGCTTCTCGAGCCTTCGGGGCTTCCCGCAGATCGACGACGCGTTCGCCGGCTGGTTCCGCGACCTCGTCGCCGAGGTGGGCCTCGTGCAGACCTCGCTCGCCATCAACGCCGACATCGGCATCCACCGCGATCGCCTGCTGAACCAGGACGAGCTGATCGAGTACATGCGTCGCCAGATCGAAGCGGCCGCGACCCTCGGGTTCCCCGTGGCGCGCGTGCAGATCTCGCTCACGCCCGACTCGATGGAGCAGCTGGTGCCGGTCGCCGAGCGCTACGGGGTGACCCTGGCCCTCGAGGTGCACGCCGACCAGTACGCGAGCCACCCCCGGATCGTCGCGCTGCGCGACCGCTACGAGAAGGTCGGCTCGCCCCTGCTCGGCTTCACGATGGACTGGGGCGCCACCGTCACCGGCTTCGCGCCGTCGCTGATCGAGGCCTACCGTCGCCGCGGTGCCTCCGAAGAGCTGCTGGCCGCCGTCGTCGCCCTGTGGGACGAGTTCTACAAGGCGGGACCCCCCGCCGATCAGGCGGACCACGGGCAGCGCTTCGGCCGGTTCATCGGGCTGGCCGCCCAGCACGGCCAGCCGCAGTTCGGCATCGACTTCGGCATCAACGGCACGGGGCTGTTCGGCCCCGCCCGGGTCGACGACTGGCTCGAGATCATGCCGTGGATCCGCCACGTGCACGGCAAGTTCTTCGGCATCGACGAACAGCACGAAGAGCCCTCGGTGCCGGTGCGCGACCTCGTGACGCTGCTGGTCGACAACGGCTACTCCGGCGCCATCTCGAGCGAGTACGAGGGCTGGCACTGGAACCACTGGCAGTCGCCCTTCGAGATCATCCGCGACGAGCAGGCGGTGCAGCGCTCCGCGGCCCTCGCGGCCGGCTCCCGCATGATCACCGACGCGGCCGAGGCCCGCTCGGCCATCGCGGCCTGGCACGCCTCGGCGCAGGGGGTGACGGCATGAGCGTCTCGAACGACCACGGCGGCATCGCCGGCACCGGCATCGAGCTGGGCACGACCCTCTACTCGATGACGAGCGAGTTCGCGGCGGGGCTCTACACGCCCGAGACCCTCATCGCGGCGGTCGCCGAGCACGGCATCGGCCCCGGCGTCGAGTTCAACATCGCGCAGCTGCTGCGCACCTACCCCGACGTGGATGCCGAGTTCACGAGGCTCTGGTTCGATTCGCTCGAGAAGTACGGGCTCGAGCCGAGCGCGGTGGGCACCAACCTCGACATGGGGCGGCGCAAGGACCGCGACATGACCCCCGACGAGGAGCACGACTTCCTGGCCCGCCAGCTGAAGACGGCGCACACGCTCGGCTTCAAGAGGATCGTGATCCGCTCGGCGGGCCGCGAGCTGCTGCGCAGCCTGCTGCCACTCGCCGAGAAGTACGACCAGCGCCTGGGCTACGAGATCCACGCGCCGCAGGGGCCGAACGACCCCAAGGTCGTCGGCATCCGCGAACTCTACGACGAACTCGGCAGCGACCGGCTCGGGTTCACCGCCGACTTCTCGTCGACGATGCACTCGCTCTCGCCGACGCTGCTCGCGCAGCTGCAGAAGATGGGCATGGACCCGAAGCACTTCCCGGTGATGGACGAGATCTGGCACGAGCCGGAGCCCATGCACGTGCGCAACCAGAAGTTCGAGGACTACCTCTCGGGCGAAGGCGTCGACTTCCTGCGGTTCGGGCCGTTTACGCGCCTGGCGTTCAACATGCACGGGCTCGTGCCGCCGGAGGAGTGGCTCGACATCATGCCGCAGATCTTCCACGTGCACGCGAAGTTCTACGACATCGACGCGAACGGCGACGAGCCCGCGATGGACATCCCGCGCATCGTGCGGCAGTTCGTCGAGGGGGGCTATCGCGGCTTCCTCTCCAGCGAGTGGGAGGGGCACGCCTTCCAGGATCTCGGCGAGGCCGACCCCATCGACCTCGTGAAGAAGCAGCACGCGCTCATGCGCCGTGCCATCGAAGACACCGTCGCCGCGGCATCCGCCACGGTCTGAGCAAGGAGCAGCATGTCAGACACCGTCGTCGCATCCACTGTCGAAGACCTCGCCGCCGAGATCGCGCGTCTGCGCGACGAAGTCGCCGGAGCCAGGGCACTCGCACAGCGCGCCGAAGACCGCGGACAGGTCGAGAACCTCTTCAACCGCTACATGTATCTGCACAACGCCTTCCAGGACGAGCAGATCATCCCGCTCTGGGTGAAGGAGGGCACCCCCGGCATCCGGGCGCGCTACACCAACGCCGGTCAGTACACGACGTGGGAGAGCGTGACCCGCTACCACCGCGACCGTCCCACCCCCGAGGGAAAGCTCATCCTGCACTACACGACGAGCCCCGTCATCGAGGTCGCCGCGGACGGACAGACGGCCAAGGGCGTCTTCACGATCGCCGGCAGCGAGTCGGGCCTCACCGACCCCGAGGTCGCCAAGGGCTTCCCCGACATGTACTCGCCCGACGAGGTGCTCGGCAAGAAGGTCTGGGCGCACTGGGTGTGGTGCAAGTACGCCGTCGACTTCCTCAAGCAGGACGGCGAATGGAAGTTCTGGAAGTTCCGCTGCTACGAGCTGGCGCGAGCCCCCTTCGAGGAGAACTGGGTGAGCTTCGGACTGAAGAACCAGGGCGCGTTCGACCTCGACCTCATGTACTTCGGCGACGACGGCAAGCCGGTCTTCATGCCGCCCGCCGACGAGCCGGTGCCCAGCACCAACCACCCCTACAGCCCGACGACGATCCAGAAGCTCGAGCCCGTGCCGCCGGTCGCGCACGACACGTTCGACGACACCTTCGCGTAAGGAGCCGGCCATGGCCACCCACAACTCCCTCTTCTCCGAGAAGGATGTGCGCCGCACCGACAGCGGCATCGCCGTCGCGGTGCAGCTGCCCTGGTATCGCAGCCTCTGGCTCTCGGCGGTCGACGGCGTCGCCGCATCCGTCAACGGCGTCGAGATCCCGACCGATCGCCTGCGCTTCGTGCTCCAGGGGCGCGAGTACCGCATCGAGGAGCTCCCGGAGCAGTCCGAGACCCTCTGGTTCGTCGCCGACAAGCCCGAGGTCGTCATCGACCTGGGGCGTGCGCCCGAGGCGGGCGAGAAGCTCACCGTCGAGGTCGTGCTGACGATGCGGCTGCTCTACATGCAGATCATGCCGGGCGCCGACGGCGGCCCCGGTCGCTACGTGACGAACCGCGTGCCGGTCGAGCGCGAGCTGGTGCTGACATGACCGGCCAGGTCCCTGAGCCTGTCGTGGTCCCTGAGCCTGTCGAAGGGCGGCCCCTGCGGGTCGCCATGATCGGCTACGGCTTCATGGGCGCCGCCCACTCGGTCGGGTGGCGCCAGGCGCCGCGGATGTTCGATCTGCCGGTCGACGTCGAGATGGCGGTGGTCGTGGGGCGCAACGCCGACGCCGTCGCCACGGCCGCGCGCCGCTGGGGCTGGGCGGAGTCGGCCTCCGACTGGCGCGAGGTCATCGCGCGCGACGACATCGACATCGTCGACATCGTGACTCCGGGCGACTCGCACGCCGAGATCGCGATCGCAGCGCTCCAGGCCGGCAAGCACGTGCTCGTCGAGAAGCCGCTGGCCAACACCGTCGCCGAGGCGGAGGCGATGGCGGATGCTGCCGCCGCGGCCGACGACGGTGTGCGCGCCATGGTGGGCTTCACCTACCGTCGCGTGCCCGCCGTCACGCTGCTGCGCGACCTCATCGCGGCGGGCAAGGTCGGCCGCGTGCAGGAGGTGCGCGCGTCGTACCGGCAGGACTGGCTCGTCGACCCCGAGACGCCGCTGGCCTGGCGCCTGCAGAAGGAGCACGCCGGCTCCGGGGCCCTGGGCGACATCGGCGCCCACATCATCGACATGACGCAGTTCGTGACGGGGCAGTCGGTCGCCGCCGTCTCGGGCACGGTCGAGACGATCGTCACCCAGCGCCCGCTGCTGGGCGCCGGCTCTGGGCTGTCGGGCACGGCCGCCGAGGGCTACGGCGAGGTGACCGTGGACGACGTCGCGCTGTTCACCGGGCGCCTGGACGGCGGCGCACTCGTCTCGTTCGAGGCCACCCGCTTCGCGACGGGACGCAAGAACGCGCTCGCGATCGAGGTCTCGGGCGACAAGGGAGCTCTGCGGTTCGAGCTCGAAGACCTCAACACGCTGCAGTTCTACGACCGCACGGCCCCCGCTGAGCTGCAGGGGTTCACCCGCATCCTCGTCACCGAGTCCGCGCACCCGTACGTCGCCGCGTGGTGGCCGGCCGGGCACGTGCTGGGGTACGAGCATGGGTTCGTGCACCAGGCCAAAGACCTCGTCGAGGCGATCGCGGGCGGCACCGCCCCGCATCCGTCGTTCGCCGAGGGGCTGGCGGTGCAGCGCGTGCTCGACGCCGTCGAGCAGAGCGCGGCAGACGACTCGCGGTGGGTGCGCATCGAGGCGCACCAGCCGGCATCCGCATAGATCAGGAGAGAACGACGATGGCACGACCGATCACGCTGTTCACGGGCCAGTGGGCCGACCTGCCGTTCGAGGAGGTGGCCAGGCTCGCCGGCGAGTGGGGCTATGACGGCCTCGAGATCGCGTGCTGGGGCGATCACATCGACGTGTCACGGTGGGACGACGAGGCGTATGTGCAGTCGCGCCGCGACATCCTCGAGCGCAACGGGCTGAAGGTGTGGACGATCTCGAACCACCTGGCGGGGCAGGCGGTGTGCGACGACCCGATCGACGAGCGTCATCGCGACATCCTGAACGACCGAGTGTGGGGCGACGGCGACCCGGAGGGTGTGCGGCAGCGTGCCTCCGAAGAGCTCAAGATGACGGCGCGGTTCGCCGCTGCGCTGGGGGTGACCACGGTCACAGGCTTCACGGGGTCGTCGATCTGGAAGGCCGTGGCGATGTTCCCGCCGGCCAGCGATGAGTGGATCGCGGCGGGCTATCGGGACTTCGCCGACCGCTGGCACCCGATTCTCGACGTGTTCGAAGAGGTCGGGGTGCGGTTCGCGCTCGAGGTGCACCCGTCGGAGATCGCCTACGACTACTGGACGGCGAAGGCGACGCTGGATGCCATCGGGCACCGGCCGTCGTTCGGCATCAACTTCGACCCCTCGCACTTCAAGTGGCAGCAGCTGGACCCGGTGGCGTTCGTGCTCGATTTCGCCGACCACATCTTCCACGTGCACGTGAAGGAGTCGGTCACGAACCTCGACGGGCGCAACGGCGTGCTCGGGTCGCACCTGCCGTGGGCCAACCCCCGCCGCGGGTGGACTTTCGTGTCGACTGCGCACGGGCAGGTGCCGTGGGAGCCGCTGTTCCGCGCGCTGAACGCGATCGGCTACGACGGGCCCACCTCGGTGGAGTGGGAGGACGCCGGCATGGACCGGCTGCAGGGCGCCCCCGAGGCGCTCGCCTTCGTGCGCAGGCTCAACGCCATCACCCCGCCCGCCGCCGCCTTCGACGCGGCCTTCTCGACCAAGGCCGAGTGAGGTGGCGGGCGTGCTGAACGTGCTGATCCTGTCGGGGCACATGACCCGCGAGCACGACAACGAGTTCCGCAGCTTCCGTCAGCACAACCAGTGGCTGACGACGCTGCTCGAAGACACCGGGCGCTTCCGCGTGCGCGTCGTCGAAGACCCCCGGGGCCTGGGCGCCGAGATCATCGACAAGTACGACGTCGTTATCGTCGTGTTCGAGGGCCGCGACGGCTATCACGACAAGGCGGTCGGCTTCGGCGCCGAGACCGACGCGGCGCTGCTGAAATTCGTGCACGGCGACGGCAAGGGCATCGTGTGGTTCCACGGCTCGGCCGCGCAGGAGGACTCCTGGGGCTACCCCGAGGAGTACAACGTGATGCGCGGGGCCAAGCTCAGCGCGTTCGAGACCGGCCTGCGCCCCCGGCCGTGGGGAGAGGCGCAGCTCGACACGGTCGAGCCGCGGCACGCGATCACCGAGGGGATCAGCGCCAGGTGGACCGTCACCGGCGACGACATCCTCACCGGCGTCGAGATCTACGACGGGGCGCGGGTGCTGCTGACGACCTTCGACGACCTCGAGTCGTACGAGCGGGCGCCGGTCTGGCCCATGTCGCACTATCCCGTCGACATCCCGCCCGAGGGCATCGCGGCCCTCCCCGGCATGAACACCGATCAGCCCATCGCCTGGATCAACGAGTACGGCGCCGGCCGCTCGTTCACCATCACGATCGGCCACGACATCGACACGTTCCGGCGCATCGAGTTCATCCGCATGTTCCCGCGCGGGGTGGAGTGGGCCGCCACCGGCGAGGTGTCGCTCGAGGGCCCGGACCGCCGCGGCGAGCGGCGCTTCCTGCCCTGGCCCTACTACAACCACGAGGGCTGACGGGCACTGCGCTGGGGCGTCACCTGCGACGCCCCAGCGCGGCCTGCGCCAGCGCGAGGTGCGCGCGGGTCATCTCGGCGGGGTCGTCGTCGAGCCATTCGTGGCCACCCCATTCGCTCGTGAGGGTGCCGGCGTAGCCGGCGGCCCGCAGCAGCTCGCCGAACTCCGCGATCGGCCGGGAGATGCGGCCGTCGCGGTCGTCGAGGTCCCAGAACTTCAGATGCACCCCGCCGACCAGCGGCGCGATGCCGGCGAGGTCGGCAGCATCCGATCGCCCGAAGCGCACCAGCAGGTTCATGAAGAGCGTGTGCACGGGGCCGGGCACTGCGCCTGCCCGCAGCAGGCCGACGACGGCCTCCAGGGTCTCGGGCGCGCGCCACTGCTCGGCGAGTTCGGCGATCAGCGCAGCGGGCACGCCGCCCGCGGCGAGGGCATCGAGGTAGGTGATCGGCAGCGCCGGCATGAGCATGCTGATGTCGACGAGCAGGCGCACGCGCGGGTCGTCGAGGGCGGCGACCGCGGCGTAGTCGGCCGCGTGCGGCGAGGTGGGCGACTGCTGGCCCTGCACCTCCTCGTAGAGGGTGACCTCGAGTTCGTGGAGGATCGGCAGCAGCCGAGCGGTGAGCTCGGGGCCTGCCTGGCCGATCGGCAGGCGGATGCCGTCGGCACCGAGTCGGTGCGCCGCGCGCACCTGGGGGAGCAGGAACGCGAGCCGCTCGCTCTCGGTGCGCCGGTGCGTGGCGTCGCGCCAGTCGTCGATGCTCGCGCCGACGATGCTCACGCGGCCGCCCGCGTTCGTGAGCTGTTCGCGGAAGTGGTCGACCTCGGCGTCGGAGGGGACGGGGAACGAGCGCCACAACTGGCCGAGCTCCACCTCGATCACCGGCGCGATGCCGGCCGAGACGACGCCGGCGGCGATCTCGGTCGAGCCGCGGTGTGCGCGGATGACGTCGGGCGTCCAGTTGAAGGCGCTGGCGGTGAGGGTCCATTCGGCGGGCATGGCGGGCTCCAGGTTCAGGCGACGTCGCGCGAGACGGACGGAACGGATGCGGCAGCGTCGAGATCGAGCTCGCGTGCGGCGTGGAAGGGGAGGGCCAGTGGCGCATCGGGCCCTGCCGACAGGTAGGGGATGACGAGGCGGAACGACACGGTCACCGCATGGCGCCCCGGTGCGAGCGCCGTCGTGCCGTGCACGACCAGGCGGTCTTGAACGAACCACCACCCCGGTTCGGCTTCGAGGTCTGACACGGCGACGCGGCGGGTGCCGAGCGCCGCCTGCATCCGGTCGATCTGCACCCCGTCGATCGTCACGGCGAGTCCGTCGAGGCTCGCGAGGGGGAGCGAGCGGATCCACGGCAGCGAGAGTCGGAGCGCGAAGCCGTCGGACGTGGAGGTGAGCGCGTCGTCGCGCAGGATCTCGAGCACAGCGCCGTCCTTCGGGTCTTTAGATCCGAAGATACCGGCTTATGTCGAATTATGGAAGAAGTGTCATGCGGCCGACGTGACCCCGTCGACCGTCGGCCGGCCGTCGGCGAACCACCGAGGGAAGGTGCGTTCGAACAGCTCTTCTCGGGCGAGTTCGGCGCCGCCGCGCAGCGGCTCGCGCACGTCGTCGACGGAGTTGACGATGCTGAGGTCGCGCGTGGCCAGCGGCAGCGACAGCTCGTAGACGCGCTGGCGGATCTCGGCGAGAAAGAGCTCACCGGCTGCGGCGACGGCCCCGCCGATGACGATGAGCCCGGGGTTGAACATGTTGACCATCGTCGCGATCGCCTCGCCCACGACGCGGGCCGACTGCTGCACGAGGGTGATCGCCAGTGCGTCTCCGTCTTCGGCGGCGCGCGCGATGACCTCGGGGGTCAGCGCGTCGCCCTGCTCGTGGCGGCGGGCGAGCGTGCCGGCGGCGCCCGCGGCGACGGCGGCCTCGGCGTCGCGCACCAGCGCCCAGCCTCCGGCCACGGCCTCGAGGCATCCGATCTTTCCGCAGCGGCACTGCGCGTCGGAGTCGCGCACGCGCACGTGCCCGATGTCGCCGGCCGCACCGTTCGCGCCGCGGTGGATGCGCCCCTGCGAGAGCAGGCCCGCGCCGATGCCTGAGCCGACCTTGCAGTAGATGAGGTCGGCGTTCTCGTCGTGGCGGCGGGCGCGCTCGCCGAGCGCGAGGAGGTTCACGTCGTTGTCGACCCAGACCGGGGCGTCGAAGCGCTGCTCGAACCGGCGGCGCACCTCGAAGCCGTTCCACCCCGGCATGATCGGCGGGGCGACGGGGCGGCCCGTCTCGAAGTCGACGGGGCCCGGCACGCCGACGGCGACCGCCCACACCGGCTTGTCGGGATTGCGGGCGAGCAGCTCGTCGATCATGCCGAGCGCGTGGTCGAGGGTGTCGGCAGGGCCGCGGGCGATGTCCCATGCGGAGTGCGCGTGATCGAGCACGTCGCCGTCGAGGTCGGCGATGCCCACGTTGATGTGCAGCGCGCCGAATGCGCAGATCACGATGCGGGCCTGCTCCGCGCGGAAGCGCAGCGTGCGCGGGGCGCGGCCTCCCGACGACGGGCCGAACTCGCCGTCTTCGAGAAACCCCATCTCGATGGCGCGGTCGACGCGCTGCGTGATGACCCCGCGGCCCAGACCCGTGACCCGGCCGATCTCGGGGCGGGTGCTCGCTTCGCCGGTGCGCACCATGTTGACGATGCGCAGCAGGCTCGTCACTTCGTCGGTCTGGGCGCCGAAGCGCAGGGTCGACTCACTGGCCATGCTTGATTCTGACACAAGTATGTCGAATCGAGACGTCATTAGACGCAAACTATGGTTCCCTGGTTCGTCGCTTATGTATGCTTTGGTCAAAAGTTCGGAGGGTGCGATGAGGCACGGAGTCGGGGTCATCGGAGCGGGTCCGGGCGTGGCCGCCCTGCACCTGCCGACGATCGCGCGCGTCGGCGACCGGCTCGAGGTGGTGCACATCTCCGACGACGGCAGCGGCCGGGCGGCCGGGCTCGCCGCGCGCAGCGGCGCCCGCGCGTCCGCCGGCGCAGCCGAGCTGCTCGCCGACCCGGCCGTCGAGGTCGTTGCCGTCTGCGGGCCGCCGCACACGCACGCCGAGCACGTGCGGGCCTCCGTCGCGGCCGGAAAGCGTGCGGTGTTCTGTGAGAAGCCGCTCGCCCTCGATCACGCCGAGGCGGCCGAGGTGATCGAGGCCTGCCGCGCTGCCGGCACGGCGCTGATCGTGGGGACCAACCATCTCTTCGACGAAGCCTGGGGGAGGGCCCGGCATCACATCATGGCCGGGGGCGACGACGTGCGCTCGATCGCGATCACGGTCGCCCTGCCGCCGAACGGTCCACTGCATGAGCTGGTGACCGAGTTCACCTCCACCTCGGCGCCGCCTGCCCGGCCTGCCCCCGACTGGAGCGACGCCGCCGTCGCCGCGGCCGTCGTGCGTCAGCTGCTGCTCGGGCTCGGCATCCACGACCTGCCGCTGGTGCGCGATCTGGCGCCGGCCTTCGAACGCGTCGTGTTCGCGCGCCCCGTGCCGCCGATCGGCTACGCGGTCGGCTTCGTCGCCTCGGGGGTGACCGTGACCCTCTCGGCCGTGATGCTTCCCGACGGCCCGGAGGCGCTCTGGCGGATGCAGGTCGGCACGTCGCGCGATCTCGTGCAGCTCGACTTCCGCCCGGCCTTCGTGCACGACGGCACGGCGCGCGTGCGGGTGCGCACGCCCGACGGGAGGGTGACGGAGTATTCCAGCGAGGGCGAAGACGGCTACGTCGCCGAATGGCGGGCGCTGGTCGCTCTTCTCGACGGCGCCGACGCCGTGGAATACGACGAGCTGCTCGCCGACGCGCAGTTCGCGATCGACCTCGCGGATGCCGCATCCGCTCTCCTTGCGCAGGGCCGGTCATGATCGGGGTGCTCGCCGCGCAGTCGCGCTACCGCGAGGCGATCGCGGAGCTGCCGTTGTCGGCGCGGGCGGCGAGCGAGCCTGAGGGTGCCGTAGTGGTGGTCGACGGCACGCCGGGCTGGACCGCGCGGGCCGAGCAGGCGGTCGCGGCCGGCGCGCGGGCGGTGGTCGTGGACTCGCCCGTGGCCGAGGCGGACGAGTGGATGGCCGCGCTCGTGCACGGTGCGGGCGCGGTGCCGGTCGTGCTGGAGCGTCCAGGGCTGCGCGCCGACCTCGCTGCCGATGTCGCGGCGGTGCGGGGCGCCGGGGTGCCGGGGGTGCGGGCGGATGCGGTGGCCGAGGCCGCGGGAGGTGCGCGGGTGCGGGGCGCGGGACTCATGCTCGCGGCGCACGTGTGCGCGGCGGAGGCCGACCTGGCGGGAGTCGTGGCCGATGCGGTCGGATGGCTGCGCGTTCTCGCCGGCGATGCGCTCGTCGTCTCCGCCGGCGAGATCTCGGGCCGCGGCGGCGCCGTGCTGCTCGAGACGGAGCGGGAGCGGATCGCCGCGACGCTGACGGTGACCGTGCTCGCGGGCGCCGACGCGGGCTGGCGGCTGAGTGCGGGTGCCTACGGCACGACGCGCATCGAGGTCGACCTCGATGCGGCGGCTCGGCGCTCCCAGGTGTCGGTGTCGACCAGGAGCGGGCGGCTCGTGCTGCCCGCGCGGCGGGAGACGAGCGCGAGGCTCGCCCTGCGCCGCGCGATCACCGCCGCCGAGCAGGGCTCGGCTCCCGACATGGACCTGGCCGACCTCGCGGGGCTGCGGCACGACCTGCACCCGCTCGCCCTGCTGCGCTGACCCTCGCGAGTCGCGCGCCATGTGGCGCACATGAGGCCCTCGAGCGGGCTCGACCCCGCCATGTGGCACACCTGGCAGAAAGGGGCCGCCGAGCGAGGTGCGCCATGTGGCACACATGAGGCCCTCGAAGGGCTCCGAGCCCCACAGGTGTGCCACATGGGCAAGGGGCAGATGGGCAAGGGGCAGAGGTGCCGACGGTCAGAGGCGAAGAGGAGCGGAGGCTACAGCCCGACGGCCAGCGGCCACCCGGTGTAGGCCTCGGCGAGGTAGGTCTGGCCGGCCTCCGACTCCACGACGGTGCGCAGCTCGCCGAGCTGACGACGACGGTCGAAGTCGCTGGCATCGGGCGCGACGTGCAACATGCTCGTCATCCACCACGAGAAGTGCTGCGCCTTCCAGATGCGCTGCGAAGCGACCTCGGCGTACTCGTCGAGCAGCCGCTCGTCGCCCTCGAGCAGCAGCGCCTGCAGCGCCTTGTTCAGCACGAGCACGTCGGCGATGGCCAGGTTCATGCCCTTCGCGCCGGTCGGCGGCACGGTGTGCGCAGCATCCCCCACGAGAGCCGCCCGGCCATGGCGCAGCTCGTGCGCGACGAAGCTGCGGAACCGCAGGATGTCGCGCTGGAAGATGTGCCCCTCTTTGAGGGTCGTGCCGGGCACGCGCTTCTGCAGCTCTTCCCACAGCTGCTCCTCGCTGAGCGCGGCGGGGTCGGCCTCGGGATCGCACTGGAAGTACATGCGCTGCACGGTGTCGCTGCGCTGCGAGATGAGGGCGAAGCCGTCGGGGGAGTTGCTGTAGATCAGCTCGTCCGCGCTCGGCGGGGCCTCGCACAGGATGCCGAACCACGCGAACGGGTACTCGCGGAAGTATCCGCCGGTCGACGACCCGGTCACGGCGGCGCGCACGACCGAGCGCGAGCCGTCGGCGCCGACGACGAAGTCGGCCTCGATCTCGAGCGGCTGCCCCTCGGCATCGGTCGCGAACACGACGGGGGTCGCGGTGTCGGCGCCCTCGACGTGGTCGGCGGTGACGCCGAAGCGGATGTCCTGCCCCGCCGCCGTGCGGGCGGCGAGCAGGTCTTTGAGCACCTCGTGCTGCGGGTAGAGCCAGACGCTGCGGCCGACGTGCTTCTGGAAGTCGATGCGGTGCCCGGCGCCCGCGAACCGCAGCTCGATGCCGTCGTGGCGGTGCCCGACGGTGCGCGCGCGACTGTGTTCGCCGATCGAGTCGAGCACCTCGACGGTGCCCTGCTCGAGGATGCCGGCGCGGATCGTGGTCTCGATCTGCTCGCGGGTGCGGTTGTCGATGACGATCGACTCGATGCCGGCGCCCGCCAGCAGGTGCGAGAGGAAGAGTCCGGCGGGGCCGGCGCCGACGATGGCGACGCGGGTGCGGATGCGGGTCATGCGGTGTCTCCTTCGACGGATGCTGCCCCCGATTGTCTCCGTTCGGCTCCGCCGCTGCGCCGTCTTGCCCGTTGAACGGGAAGTGATGCACGGTGAGCGGTGCGAACACCTGAGGCTAGAGCCGCCGGGCGCCGGAGAGGGCGCGCTCGATGTCGTGCGCGGCGCGGTAGAGCTCGAGGAGCGCGGGCTCGGTGGGGGCCTCGCGCGGCAGCACGACCGAGAGGGCGGCGACGACGGCGCCCGTCTCGTCGCGCAGCGGCACGGCGACTCCGGTCGAGACGGCTTCCATCGAGCCGGGGGCGACGGCGTGGCCGAGCGTGCGCACCTCGTCGAGTTTGCGGCGCAGCATCCGCGGGTCGGTGATGGTCTCGGCGGTCAACGCGACCAACGGCCCGGTCAGTACGCGCTCCTGCAGCTCGCGCGGGGCGAAGGCGAGCAGCAGCAGCCCCGACGACGAGGCGTGGAGCGGCAGCCGCCCCGCGACGCGGGTGACGTTGGCGCCCGATGCCGTGCCGCTGAGGCGCTCGAGGAACAGCGCCTCGTCCTGCTCGAGGATCGCCAGCTGCGTGTGCTCGCGCACGCGCTGCTGCACGCGCTCCATGAACGGGAGCGCGAGCTGGCGCAGCCGCAGCGCGGGCGACGAGCGCGTCGCGAGCTCCCACAGCCGCATCCCGATGCGGACGCGGCCGTCTTCGCCGCGCTCGAGTAGGCCCGCGGCGACGAGCTCGGCGACGATGCGGTGCGCCGACGAGCTCGGCAGGCCCGCGCGTCGGCCGATCTCGGCGGTCGTCTGCGCCGTGCGCGTCGGGGTGAACGTCTCGAGCACCCGCACGAGCCGGTCGGTCACCGAGTCGCCGGTCGGGGAGTTCGCCACGAGGCGAGTGTGCCACAGCATCCCGTTCAATGGGATGCTGTGGCACCTCGTCGCGTCAGGCGCCCGCCACCTTGAGGGCTGCCGCCAGCCATGCCCGCGCCCGTGCGTTGTACTTGCGGGCCACCGAGGTGCCCGGCGCGAGCGACTCGAACGCGTGCGGGCCGCCGTGCACGACGTCGAGCGTCGTGTCGACGCCGGCGGCCAGCAGGCGCTCGGCGTACGCCCGGTCTTCGTCGAAGAACAGCTCGACGTCGCCGGTGCCCACCCACGCGGCGGGCAGGCCCGCGAGGTCGTCGCGGCGGCTCGGCGCGGCGTATGCCGGCACCCTCGCGGCGCCCGCCTTCCCGACGTAGGCATTCCACCCGGCGAGGTTCGACCGGTTGTTCCACAGGAAGTGGCGGATGCCGTCTCGCGAGCGATCGGCCGCCGTGCGGTCGTCGAGCATGGGGCAGAACAGCCATTGCGCCGCCGGCTGCACCCCGCCCTCGTCGTGCACCCGCAGCACGAGGCCCGCAGCGAGTCCGCCGCCGGCGCTCTGGCCGCCGATCGCGATGCGGGATGGGGCGACGCCGAGGTCGGCGGCGTGCGCGAGCAGCCACTCCCACGCCGAGTGGCAGTCGTCGAGCGGCGCGGGATACGGATGCTCGGGCGCGAGGCGGTACTCGGCCGAGACCACGACGAGGCCGAGGTCCGCCGCGAGTTCACCGCAGCGGGCGTGATCCTGCGCTGCCGCGCCGATGACCATGCCGCCGCCGTGGATCCACAGGAGGGCCGCGCCCGAGGGTGCGGCGGGTCGGAATACGTGCGCACCGGAGCCTTCGCCGAGGGCGACGAACTCCCGCGTGACGCCCTCGGGCGGCTGCGGAGGGCGCATCATGCCGGTGCCCGCGCGGGCGAGTCGGCGCTGCCAGCCATGGGTCACCGGCGGTGTCGGAAACCAGCGGTAGGTTCGGCGCAGCTCGGGGTGCAGGTCCCCGACGGACAGGCGGGAGGTCACGCTCAGCGCGCCGCCGCCATCGCGGCGCGCACGCCCGCGACGGCGCCGCCGTCGACGAGCAGGTCGGTGCCGGTGACGAAGGTCGCGTCGGGGCCGAGCAGGAACGCGGCGGCCGCGGCGATGTCGCCCGGGGTGCCCAGGCGCCCCGTGGCGGAGCCCGAGATCATCTGCCGCATCTGCGCGCCCGACTCGCTCGCCAGCTCCTGCTGCCCCATGGGCGTCGAGATGATGCCGGGGCTGATGCTGTTGACCCGCGCTCCGTGACGGCCCCACTCCAGGCTCGCCGCCTGCACGCGCAGCTGGTTGGCGCGCTTGGCGAAGCTGTAGGCGGCGCCCGGGTTGGGCACGGCCTCGCCCTGCAGGAACGGCAGGTCGAGCAGCTGCGCGGTCGGCGTGGAGGCGAGGGCGCCCTCGAGCTCAGCGGGCATCTGCATCGCCGCCATCGTGCCGGCCATGCTGGCGATGACGACGCCCGCGCCGCCGGGCGCCATGACGGGTGCGAACACGTCGAGGGTGTGCGCGACGCCGAGCAGGTCGACGCTGAGGATCGCCGGGGTGGGCGCCTGCGCGGGCGAGAGGCCCGCCGTGT
Organism: Microbacterium fluvii; assembly: GCF_025515205.1. Classification (GTDB taxonomy): domain Bacteria; phylum Actinomycetota; class Actinomycetes; order Actinomycetales; family Microbacteriaceae; genus Microbacterium; species Microbacterium fluvii. Next base: position 80,956 of record NZ_JAOPFX010000003.1, read on the forward strand.
GCACGACGCCGCGCACGGGGCCGAGGGCTGCCGCCGTGTCGGCCAGGGCGGTGACCGACTTGAGCGACGACACGTCGACCTTCGCCGTCTCGACGTCGAAGCCGTCGCCCGACAGGGATGCCGCCACGCGCTCGAGCAGCTCTTCGTTGAAGTCGCCGAGCAGCAGCTTCCTGCCTGAGCCCGAGCGGCGTGCGATGGCCTCACCCATGCCGCCGACGCCGATGATGACCAGAACGTCATCCACCATGGTGATCACTTCTCCTCTGAAGCAGACGGTGTTATGAGACACTGTGTCTCGTTATGGCTGACTCTACCCCCGGGACCGATGGGCGCGCTATGAATGCGCGCCGCGGTCGCCCGCGCAGCGAGCAGGCGCGGCTTGCGGTGCTCGACGCCGCCGTCGACCTGCTGCGGGCCGACGGCTACGACCGCCTCACGATCGACGCGGTCGCCACCCGCGCCGGCGTCGGACGCCAGACGATCTACCGGTGGTGGGGCTCGAAGGCCTCGATCGTGGCCGAGGCGGTGCTCGAGGGGCGCATCAGCCTCGGCGGGCCGGCGATCGTCGACACGGGCGACCTGCGAGCCGACCTCCGCGGATGGACGCGTGCGCTCGTGGCTGCGGCCGGCGACGCCGAGGAGCAGGCCGTGATCCGGGCCCTCACCGCTGCGGCCGCGGACGGCGGAGCGGATGCCGATGCCCTCTACCGTCGGCTGACCTCACCGGGGCACGAGGCACTCGTGACGCGCCTCGCCGCCGGCGCTTCCGACCCGACCGACCCGCGCCTCCACTCCGCCGCCGACGCCGTGTTCGGCACGGTGCTCTACCGCGTGCTCACGGGGGCCCCGATGACCCCCGACGCCGCCGATGCGCTGACCGGACTGCTGCTGACGGGCCTCGACGCCCCATCCTGAGGTTGACTGGACCCACCGCGAAGCGAAGGAGTAGGTCATGAAGATCGGCATCGTCATCGGGTCCATCCGCGAGGGCAGGAAGGGCCGCAGCGTCGGCGAATGGGTGCACGCCGTCGCCGACGAGAACGGCGGCGCCGAGTTCGAGCTGATCGACCTCAAGGAGTTCGAGGTGCCGCTGCTGACGGCATCCGTCAACCCGGCTGCGGCGAACCGGCAGTACGACTCGCCGAATGTGCGCCGCTGGAGCGCGGCGATCGACGCGTGCGACGGCTTCGTCTTCGTCACCGCCGAGTACAACCACGGCGTGCCCGGCGCCTTCAAGAACGCCGTCGACTCGCTCGGGCCGGAGTGGATGGGCAAGCCCGTCGCCTTTGTCTCGTACGGATCGGTCGGCGGCGTGCGCTCTGTCGAGCAGTGGCGTCAGATCATCGCGAACTTCTCGATGATCGGCGTGCGCGCGCAGGTGACCCTCTCGAACTTCACCGAGTTCGACGGCGCGCAGGTGACGCCGGGCGACCGCAAGCCCGACGACCTGCGCACCGCCCTCGACCAACTGCTCGCCCTGGGCACAGCTGACTGAGGTTTCGCGCGACACGCGGGCGGCGGATGCTGCAGCCCGGCGTGTCGGCGAAGATCTCAGCGATCTGTGCGCGAAGGCGCCCCCGGCTCAGCGGCTGATGACCTTCGGTGCCGCCACGGCCTTGAGGCCCTGCACGCCGAACTCCATGCCGTAGCCGGAGGCCTTGATGCCGCCGAAGGGCACGACGGGGTTGAGGCCGCCGTGGCCGTTGATCCACACGGTGCCGGCCTGCAGGCGCTTCGCGACCTCGACGGCGGCGTCGACGTCGGCCGACCACACCGAGGCGCCGAGGCCCTGCTCCGACGCATTGGCGCGGGCGACCGCGTCGTCGAGGTCGGTGTAGCGGATGACGGGGATCGCGGGGCCGAACTGCTCCTCGTCGACCAGCCGGGCGCCGTCTTCGATGTCGGCGACGACGGTCGCGCGGTAGAAGAGCGGCCCGAGCTCGGGCGCGGCGGAGCCGCCGGTGACGATGCGGGCGCCGCGCGCGCGAGCGTCGTCGACCAGGTCGCGCACGATGTCGAACTGCTTCTCGTTCTGCAGCGGCCCGAGCACGTTGCCGGCGTCGAGGCCACGGCCCATCGGCATCTGCGCCGCCATGCCGGCGAGTGTGTCGACGACCTCGTCGTAGACCGAGTCGTGCACGTAGAGGCGCTTGAGGGCGGCGCAGGTCTGGCCGGTGTTGATGAAGCAGCCCCAGAACAGGTTCTCGGCGATCGCCGCGACGTCGGTGCCCGGCAGCACGATGCCGGCGTCGTTGCCGCCGAGCTCGAGGGTGAGGCGGGCGAGGTTGTGCGCCGAGGCCTCGACGATGCGCCGGCCGGTGGCGGTGGAGCCGGTGAACATGATCTTGTCGAGGTCGGGGTGCGCGGCGATCGCGGCGCCCACCTCGCGGTCGCCCGAGATCGCGGTGAGCACGCCGGCGGGCAGGTGTCGGTTGTAGATCTCGACGAGGGCGAGCACCGACAGCGGCGTGTACTCGCTCGGCTTGACGACGACCGTGTTGCCCATGCGCAGCGAGGGCGCGATCTGCCAGACGGCGATCATCATCGGCCAGTTCCACGGGCCGATCGCGCCGACCACGCCCAGCGCGTCGTAGTGGATCTCGGCCCGCGCGGGGCCGTCTTCGAACACGACCTCGGGCTCGAGCTCGGTGTCGGCGGGAACCCGCGTCCACACGGCGCACGCGCCCACCTCGAAGCGGGCGTTGGGGCCGTCGAGGGGCTTGCCCTGCTCGCGCGAGAGCAGCACCGCGAGCTCTTCGGCGTTGGCCTCGAGATCGTCGGCGATCGCGTGCAGGATGCGCGAGCGCTCGGCGTGGCCGAGCGCGTTCCACGCCGGCTGCGCGGCCCTGGCCGCAGCGATCGCGGCGTCGAGGTCGGCCACGGAGTGCACCGGCGCGTAGCCGATCGTCTCGCGCGTGGCAGCATCCGGAATCGCCCGACCCTGCCCCTCATCGACGGTGACGGCGTCCAGCAGCGATGTCGTGACAGTCATGTGATCCTCCTCGATCGACCTCGTTCCTCGATTCTCGGATCGACGGATGCTGCGCGGTTGCCGATCCGCGCAGCCGCATTGTCTGCGGGCGCGCAGTCGCAGAGCGCAGTCAGGCGTGCTCGGCGCGCACGGCGCTGGGCGGCACGCCGAAGTGCGCGCGGAAGGTGCGGCTGAAGTGGGCGGGCTCGACGAAGCCGTTCGAGAGGGCGATCGCGGTGATGGAGCGGTGCGCGTGCTGCGGGTTCACGAGTTCGTCGTAGCAGCGCTCGAGCCGGCGGGTGCGGATGACGGTCGAGACGGTCGTGCCCTGCTCGCTGAAGAGGGCATGCAGGTGGCGTACCGAGATGAAATGCGCCGCGGCGAGCTGCCCGGGGGAGAGCTCGGGGTCGCCGAGGTGCTCGTCGATGTGATCGAGGATGCGGCGCATGAGGGTGTCGTGGCCGCCCGCGGCCGGGGCGGGGCCGAGGTTGGCCTCGAGGAGCGTGCCGACCATGTCGACGGCGGTGCGGAACAGGCGACGGGCGACGTGCCCGTCGAGGTCGGCGGCGTCGCGGGCGAGCGAGGCGAGGTAGGGGCGGATCATCGCGCCGACGCCGCCCGCGCCGTCGAGGCGCGTCGCGGTGAGTCGTCCGACCGTCTCGGCGGGGATGTCGAGCAGCACTTTGGGGAACATCACGACCGACATGTGCATCGCCTCGTCGAAGAGGAGCGAATAGGGCCGGTCGGTGTCGTAGATCGCCATGTCGCCGGGGCCGAGGGCGGTCTCGCGGCCGTCCTGCACGATGAGCCCCGTGCCGCGCTCGATGAGCGAGAACTTGAAGTAGCGCTGCGGGGCGCGCGCGATGAGCCCGGGGGTGCGGTGCACCGAGTGCTGGTCGGCGGAGATGCCGAGCACGTGGATGTCGCCGGTGACCGATGCCGTCAGCGCGCCTGCGAAGCCGTCGACCTTGCCGCTGTGCACGTCGAGCGAGACGACGGCATCCGAGACGGCGTGCCGGTAGGCGGTGAAGTCGAGAGCGGGCTCCGCGGGAGCGGGGCGTCGGTCGGGTGTCTGAGAGTCAGATATCTGGGACATGGGCTCACCTCGTCGTGGCCAGATCGTATACGATCGCGAGTCTACCACGCATGCCCGCTGAGACAAGGTCTCTGCCCGCGTGGGCAACTCCGCTGCACGGGCCCTCGCCACGATGAGGCGAGGGTGAACCCGTCCCCCTGCATCGAAGGAGCTGCCCATGTCTGCCCCCACCACCGCCACGACGCGCACCGACGCGCATCGCCGGCTCGGTGTCTTCGCCGTCGCGTTCATGATCGTCGCGGCATCGGCACCTCTCACCGTCATCGCGGGAGGCTCGACGAGCGCCTTCTCGGTGACCCACGTGCTCGGCATCCCGTTCGGCTTCATCCTGCTGGCCGCCGTGCTCGCGGTCTTCGCGATCGGCTACGCCGCGATGAGCCGGTTCATCACCAACGCCGGCGCCTTCTACTCCTACGTGTCGCAGGGCATCGGGCGCCCGGTCGGCGTCGGCGCGTCGATCCTCGCGCTCATCGCCTACAACGCGATGCAGATCGGCATCTGGGGCATGTTCGGCTTCCAGGTGTCGTCGTTCATCGAGTCCAAGACCGGCTGGGCCTCGCCCTGGTGGGTGTGGGTGATCGTCGGCATCGTCGTGGTCGGCATCATGGGCGTCAACCGCGTCGACCTGTCGGCGAAGGTGCTGGGTGTGCTCGTCGCCCTCGAGTTCCTCGTCGTCATCGTCTTCGACGTCGTCGCGTTCGCCAACCCCACCGAGGGCTTCACGGCCGAGCCGGTGAGCCCGAGCGCCCTGTTCGTCCCGGGCGTCGGCGCCGCACTCGCCTTCGGCATCGCCGCCTTCATGGGCTTCGAGTCGGCCGCGATCTACGGCGAGGAGTCGAAAGACCCCAAGCGCACCATCCCGCGCGCGACCTTCCTCGCCGTCGCCGTCATCGGTGTCTTCTACACGATCTCGTCGTGGGCGCTGTCGCTCGCGATCGGCCAGCAGAAGATCCTCGCCCCCGACGGCATCACCCCCGAAGAGGCCGGCCCGCCGCTGTTCTTCAACTTCGTCTACGCGGCGCTCGGCGAGATCTGGGTCGACATCATGTCGGTGCTGTTCATCACGAGCGTCTTCGCCGCCGTCGTCAGCTTCCACAACGCCGTCTCGCGCTATTCGTTCTCGCTCGGCCGCGAGGGTGTGCTGCCCAAGGCCCTCGGCACCGTGCGCATCAGCAGCGGCGCCCCGTGGACGGGTTCGCTCGCGCAGTCGGTCACGGCCCTCGTCGTGATCGTCGCCTTCGCGATCGGCGAGCTCGGCTGGGATCCGGCCAACGGCCCCTTCGCGGTGCTGACGCTGTTCACGTGGCTCACCAACCTCGGCGCGTTCGGCCTCGTGCTGCTGATGACCCTCGTCTCGCTCGCCGTCATCGGGTTCTTCCTGAAGAACCCGCGCGACGTGGGCGTCGGCAGCCGCATGGTGGCGCCGGTCGTCTCGTTCCTGGCGCTCGCGATCGTGTGGATCCTCATCCTCATGAACTGGGACGTGCTGCTCGGCCAGGCGCAGTCGACGCCGACGACCTTCATCCTGCCGGCGGTGATCCTCGTGCCCTCGATCGGCGCCGTCTTCTGGGCGCTGTGGCTGCGCAAGACCAAGCCCGACGTGTACCGCCAGATCGGCCACGGCACCGACGACGATGTGGCCCCGCACCTGGGCTCCGAGCCGGTCGGGGTCTGACGACCGAAACGCAGAACGGGGGCGGATGCTGCAGCATCCGCCCCCGTTCCGTTGCGCGTCAGTGGGCGCAGGTGCAGGCCTCGCCCTGGCCGCAGCCGCCGTCTGCGACGGTGTGCGCCTGGCTCGACTCGGGGATGTCCATCGCGGGGTTGACGTCGAGGAAGCCGTAGGGCTTGAACCAGAACCCGGCGTAGTCGACCGGCATGATGGGCCAGTCCTCGGGGCGGGGGATGTGGGTGAGGCCGAAGGTGTGCCACAGCACGAGGTCTTCGCCGTCGATCGAGCGGTCGTCTGCCGTGTACGCGGGAAGCCCCGCCCCGCCCTGGTGGGCGTTGGGGTAGCGGCCGGCCGGCCAGCGCTCGTCGCGGTCGTAGGCGGTGGCCCACAGGTGCTTGGTGGCGAAGGCCGCGCGGGCGGCGACCGTCGAGGCCGGGTCGGCCATCAGCAGCGCCGTCGGCTGCGGGATGAGGTGGTACGCGGTGGGCTTGCCGATGTAGTTGGTCTTCGACGCCGAGCGCACCTCCCACACCCGAGCGACGGTGGCGTCGGCCTCGCGCTGAGCCTCCTGCTCGGTGCGCAGCGTCGTCTCGGTCCACGTGAAGGCGTTGCCGAACGGGTTCTCGTCGCCCATCGGGATGCGGGCGGCGTCGATCTCGACGAGGCGGTTGTCCTCCCCGTCGATCGCGACGTCCAGGCGCGCCGAGAAGAGGTGCTGATGTACGGGGGCGAACACGCCTGGGGCGATCTCGGAGGCATGCCGGTTGGTCGAGCCCGGCAGGCCCGCGCCGACGAACACGATGCCGGTCGCCTTGGCCTCGAGCTGGATCGAGCCGTCGAGGTAGAAGTACCAGTAGAAGCCGTAGTCGTAGTTGCCGATCGTCGAGAAGTACGAGACGACGAGGCGCCGAGAGCGCCGCACGTGCGAGCCCACAGGGCCCTGCTCGGTGTGCTTGAAGAGGATGCCGTAGTCCTCTTCGTGCATGCACACGACGTTCGGGATCTGCATCGGGTGGCCCTGGTCGTCGGCGACGTAGCCGTCGAAGTAGCGGATGACGCCGAGGCAGTCGCAGCCGAGCTCGAGGTGGTTCGCGTTCTTGCCGAGGAGGTACTCGCCGGCGTCGAAGTAGCTGATCCAGAAGCGGGTGCTGCTGGTGTCGCCGTAGGGCACGACCATCTCGGGCACGCTCGCGCGGGCGAGAACCGGGCGGTCGTCGAAGCGCACATCGTGCAGCACGAGGCCCTCGCGGGCGTTGAAGTCCACGCGCAGCGACCAGTTCTCCCACTGCACGTGGTGTCCGTCGACGCGGAAGCTCGGGCCCTCGGGCTGGGTGATCTCGATGGGCTTGAGGGTCTCGCGGGCGGGGCCCACGGCATCCGCCGTGTACCTGCCGCTGCCGGCGGGCACCGGCACGTCGCCGTCGTCTTCGATGCCGATGACGGTGCCGGCGACGAGGTCGATGTGCACGATGAGGCCCTCGACGGGGTGCGCCCAGGGGATGTCGTCTTCGCTGTCGCGCAGGAACGTCAGCGACCGGATCACGCGCCTGCCTACTTCGTTCTCTCGACCGACGAAGCCCGGGGCCAGCGGGGAGCAGAACGCGAGCTCCATGCGGTCGGCGAGGCCCCGGCGGGTCATAGCCGCCCGCCACTCGGGGGAGGCCTTGACGATGTCGGCGGCGCGGTCGTAGTCCTCGAACAGGTACTGCGGCTGGCCGTAGGGGGCGCTCGCCGAGTCGTGCCCGCGCACCTCGACGACCTCGCCGCGGGTGATCGAGACGATCGCCTCGCTGGTCGCGCCGGTGGCCGTGTCGAGCAGCGTCACGTCGACGCGGCGGTCGAGCGGCGTGCCGGGGTGCCACGCGGCGAGCTCTTGCTTGGCCGGCTCGTCGGGCAAGAGCATCGGCACCCGCACGGTGTCGCCCAGCATCCCGGCCGCCACGAGGATCTCGCGGGCGCGGGCGATCTCGGTCGCCGTCAGCGGATCGAGCGGATGCTGCGGCGCCGGCCCGCCGACCGCGGTCAGCGGAATGAGGTCGGGGTTCTGCGGGTGGTCGTGGGTGTGGTCGTGCGACATCGGAGTCCTCCTGTCTCTCAGCCTGCGCCCCCGGCCCGGCCGCGGGTTGCCCTCTCGTGCAGGCCTCGTGCCCGCCCGTGCACCCCTGTCGGTCGCCGGTCGGCGCCCGTGCACGGCTGAGGGAGATGTTCGGCGACACGCGGGCGGCGGATGCTGCCGCCCGGCGTGTCGGCCACGACCTCCGTCAGGTGTGCGCGGGGCGGGTCAGTACGAGGCGTGGGTGGCGGCGTCGCCGCCGGTCCAGCGGGCGGCGAGGGCTTCGGAGCCGCGGGCGAGCAGGGCCACGTCGGCCCCGACGAGCACGAAAGCCGCACCCTCGTCGAGGTACGACTGCGCCACGGCGGGGTCGAACGCGTTGACGCCGACCGGCTTTCCGGCCGCGCGCACGGCGGCGAACGCGCGCAGCACGGCGGCGGTGACGTCGGGGTGCGTCTGCTGCCCGAGAAGGCCGAGGGATGCCGCGAGGTCGCTCGGCCCGACGAACACGCCGTCGACGCCGTCGACCGCGGCGATCTCGGCCGCGTTGTCGACGCCTTCGGCCGTCTCGATCTGCACGAACAGCGAGACGTGCGCGTCGGCGCTGCCGAGGTAGTCGTCGACGCGGTTCCAGCGGGCCGAGCGGGCCAGGGCCGATCCGACGCCGCGCCGCCCTCGGGGCGGGTAGCGCACCGCATCCACCGCCTGCTGCGCCTCATCGGGAGTGGAGATCATCGGCACCAGCAGGTTCTGCGCGCCGAGGTCGAGCACCTGCTTGATCGTGACGACGTCGCCGATCGGCACCCGCACGACGGAGGTCGTCGGGTAGCCCGACGCGGCGTGCAGCTGGGCGAGCACCGACTCGAGCGAGTTGGGGGAGTGCTCCATGTCGATGAGCATCCAGTCCATGCCGGCCCCGGCGCAGATCTCGGTCACCAGCGCCGAGCCGGTGCATGCCCAGATGCCGGCGAGCGGGCGGGATGCGGCGGCCAGGTCGTCGCGGAAGGTCGAGCTCAGACGAAGCGACATGTGATGGTTCCCATCGGTCCGTAGTCGGCCAGCACGTCGTCGCCCCGGCTCACCCACATGGGCCGGGTGAACGACCCGGCGAGGATGATCTCGCCCGCCTCGAGTCTGGCACCGTGCTGGTGGAACTTGTTCGCCAGCCACGCGACGCCGGTCGCGGGGTGGCCGAGCACGCCGGCGGCGACGCCGGTCTCGCAGACCTCGCCGTTCTTGCTCAGCACTCCTGGCACCCAGGGCAGGTCGACCTCGTCGACGCGGCGACGGGTGTCGCCGAGCACCATCGCCCCGTAGGCGGCGTTGTCGCTGATCGTGTCGACGATCGTGCGGCCCTCGAGCTCGATGTGCGAGTTGAGCACCTCGAGGGCGGGCACGACGTAGTCGGTGGCGGCCAGGGCGGCCTCGAGCGTGCAGTCGGGGCCCTCGAGCGGCGCCTTCAGCACGAAGGCGAGCTCGACCTCGATGCGCACGTTCGAGAAGTGGTCGACGGGGATCTCGGCACCGGAGGCGTAGACGGTGTCGTCGAACATGACGCCGTAGTCGGGCTCGGTGATGCCGGTCGCCTGCTGCATCGCCTTGGAGGTCAGGCCGATCTTGCGACCGACGATGCGGTGCCCCGCCGCCTGGCGCTGGTCGCGCCACAGCCCCTGGATCGCGTACGAGTCGTCGATCGTCGCGTGCGGGTAGCGCGCCGTGATGCGCTCGATGACGCCGTGGGTGCGATCGGCCTCGGCCAGCTCGGCCGCGATCTGCGCGATCTCGTCTGCTGTCAGCATCCTGTCTCTCCTCCTTCGGCCCCTCATCGGTTACGGTCACGACGCGCCGCGGGGGTCGCGCCCTCGCACGGCGCGTCGTGACCGTAAACGGATCGGGGGTCAGAGCTGGTGGCCGAGCTTGTACTCGCCCTGCTTGTACTCGGGCATCGAGTCCTCGCCCTGGCGGGTGTACGAGAAGCCGTCGGCGCCGATCGTCACCGCCATCTCCGAGCTGTCGGTGCGGGCGACGACCGGCTGCGGGTTGCCGTCGAGGTCGAGCACGAGCGACGCGTCGGTGTACCACGAGGGCACGACCGGGGTACCCCACCAGTCGCGGCGCTGGTTGTCGTGCACGTCCCACGTGACCACGGGGTTGTCGGGGTCGCCGGTGTAGTAGTCCTGCGTGTAGATCTCGACGCGGTGGCCGTCGGGGTCGCGCAGGTACAGGTAGAACGCGTTCGAGACGCCGTGGCGGCCGGGGCCGCGCTCGATGGCGTCGCTGCGGCGCAGCGCCCCGAGCTTGTCGCAGATGGCGAGGATGTTGTGCTTCTCGTGGGTCGAGAAGGCGACGTGGTGCATCCGCGGGCCGTCGCCGCCCGTGGTGGCGGTGTCGTGCACGGTGGGCTTGCGGCGCATCCACGCCGCGTAGACGGTGCCCTCTTCGTCCTGGATGTCTTCGGTCACGCGGAACCCGAGGTCCTGGTAGTGCCGCACGGCGCGCGGCACGTCGGGGGTGACCTGGTTGAAGTGGTCGAGGCGCACGAGGGCGCCGGGCGTGTAGAGGTCGTAGCGCCAGGCGAGGCGCTCGACGTGCTCGGTCGCGTAGAAGAACTCGTAGGGGAAGCCCAGCGGGTCGACGACGCGCACCGAGTCGCCGATGCCCTTGACGAACCCGTCGGGGTTGCGCCGCACATCGCAGCCGAGCTCGGTGTAGAACGCGACGGCGCGGTCGAGGTCTTCCGGCGTGCGCACGCGGTAGCTGAACGCGGCGACGGCGGCGACCGGCCCCTGGCGGAGCACCAGGTTGTGGTGGATGAACTCCTCGATCGAGCGGAGGTAGATCACCGAGTCGTCTTCTTCGGTGACCGTGAGCCCGAGCACGTCGACGTAGAACTCGCGGGAGGCGGCCAGGTCGGTGACCACGAGCTCCATGTAGGCGCAGCGCAGGATGTCGGGCGCGGGGGAGGAGGGGGTGGCGACCGGGTTGTCGGAGTGGATCGGCGCCTCCTGCGAGACGTAGAAGCCCGACGAGGTCTTGGTCATTTCATCGCGGTTGGTCATGTCAGCGTCCTTGCTTGTCGTGGTCGATGTCGGGGCGTTTCGTCTCGCTTCGCTCGCTCAACGCTCGGGCGTTGAGCGAGGAGCGAAGCGACGAGACGAAACGCATCACTGCTTGCCGAAGGTGGGGTTGTGCACCTTGCCGAGTGTGATGTGCACCGCCTGCTGGTCCGTGTAGAAGTCGATCGAGCGGTAGCCGCCCTCGTGTCCGAGCCCCGAGGCCTTGACGCCGCCGAACGGGGTGCGGAGGTCGCGCACGTTGTTGGAGTTGAGCCACACCATGCCGGCCTCGACGTTCTGGGCGAAGTTGTGCGCCCGCTTGAGGTCGTTGGTCCACACGTAGGCGGCCAGTCCGTACTTGGTGCCGTTGGCCAGGGCCAGAGCCTCTTCCTCGGTGTCGAAGGGGGTGATCGCAACGACCGGGCCGAAGATCTCCTCCTGGAAGATGCGCGCGGTCGGCGCGACGTCGGCGAACACCGTCGGGGCGACGAAGTTGCCGAACGCGAACCCTTCGGGCTGTCCGCCGCCGGCGACCAGGCGCGCCTCGCCCTTGCCGATCTCGACGTAGCTCATGACCTTATCGAAGTGCTCGGGGTGCACCAGTGCCCCCACTTCGGTGGCCGGGTCGTGCGGATAGCCGACCTTGACGCGCTTCGCCTGCGCGGCGTACCGCTCGACGAACTCGTCGTAGACCTCGCGCTGCACGAGGATGCGGCTGCCGGCGGTGCAGCGCTCGCCGTTGAGCGAGAAGACGCCGAAGATCGTCGCGTCGATCGCCTCGTCGAGGTCGGCGTCGGCGAACACGATCGCGGGCGACTTGCCGCCGAGCTCCATCGACAGTCCCTTGAGGAAGGGAGCGGCGTTGCCGAAGATGATCTGCCCCGTGCGGCTCTCGCCCGTGAACGAGATGAGGGGGACGTCCGGATGCTTCACCAGCGCGTCGCCGGCATCCTCACCGAGTCCGTTCACGAGGTTGAAGACGCCCTGCGGCAGGCCGGCCTCTTCGAAGATGCCGGCCCACAGCGAAGCCGACAGCGGCGTGAACTCGGCCGGCTTCAGCACGACGGTGTTGCCGGTGGCAAGTGCGGGCCCCAGCTTCCACGACTCCAGCATGAACGGCGTGTTCCACGGCGTGATGAGCCCCGCGACGCCGATCGGCTTGCGGTTGACGTAATTGATCTGGCGGCCGGGCACCTTGTAGGTGTCGTCGGCCTGCGCCACGATCAGGTCGGCGAAGAAGCGGAAGTTCTCGGCCGCGCGCCGGGCCTGGCCGAGCGCCTGCGTGATCGGCAGCCCCGAGTCGAACGACTCGAGCTCTGCCAGCCGCGCATCGCGCGACTCGACGATGTCGGCGATGCGGTGCAGGATGCGGGAGCGCTCGCGCGGCAGCATCCGCGGCCACGGCCCCTCGTCGAAGGCGCGCTTGGCGGCCGCGACGGCGAGGTCGATGTCGGCCTTCTTGCCGGCCGCGGCCCGCACGTAGACCTCGTTCGAGACGGGCTCGAGCACGTCGAACGTGTCGCCGTCGGTCGAGTCGACGAACGCGCCGTCGATGTAGTGGCGGATGCGGTCGGGCAGCTCTGCCGGCACGTGGCGGGTGTCGAGCGCGACGCCTTCGTGCGCTGCGCCCGCGGGCGTGGTGGTGTCGGTCATGGGTTCCTCCAGATCAGAAGGCGGGGAGGCCGAGGGCCTCGTCGGGGTGTTCGTGGATGAGGTAGGCGTCGAGCGTCGCCGAACGGTGGCGCCGGGCGGCCAGCTCGATGTCGCGCAGCGCCGCGCCGGTCTCGATGAGGCGCACGATCTCTTCGTGCTCCTTCACCGACTCCTGCGCGCGGCCGGGGACGAAGCTGAACGTCGAGTCGCGCAGGTGCCCGAGGCGCCCCCACTCGGCGTTCACGAGTTCGAGGATGCGGGGGTTCGCGCACTTGCCGAACAGCACGGCGTGGAACTCCTGGTTGAGCGCGGTGAACCGCCGAGGGTCGAAGTGGGCGAGCGTTTCGACCATGAGCTCGTTGACGGCGCGCGCCGCGCGCAGGTCATCGGCGGTGAGGCTGCGGGCGGCGAGGGCCGTCGCGGTGCCCTCGAGGATGCTCAGGGCCTGCATGCTGAAGCGGTACTGCGAGTCGTCGACCATCGACACCCGCGCGCCGACGTTGCGCTCGAAGGTCACCAGCCCCTCGGCCTCGAGCTGGCGGATCGCCTCGCGCACCGGCACGACGCTCATGCCGAGGTCGCTCGCGATCGAGCCGAGCACGAGCCGGTACCCGGGCGTGAACTCCTGCTCGACGATGCGCTGCTTGATCCACTGGTAGGCGCGCTGCGACTTGCTCAGTTCGACGGCGGTGGTCATCGGTGTGCCTCGTTTCGGGGGTCGGGGCGTCTCGTCTCGCTGCGCTCGCTCAACGACCGGGTGGGGGAGTCGGTCGACGCCTCGGCCTCGTAGCGGGCGCGCCACTGCGCGTTCGGGGGGAAGAGCCCGTCGACCGGGTGCCCTTCGGCCACGCGTGCGGCGACCCAGGCGTCTTCGTCCTCCTGAGCGAGGGCGGCGTCGACGACCTCTTCGACGATCCCCGGCGGGATCACGATGACGCCGTCGCGGTCGCCGACGATGACATCGCCGGGCTGCACGGCGGTGCCGCCGCAGGCGATCGTCAGGTCGGCGTCCCACGGCACGTGCCTGCGGCCGAGCACGGCGGGGTGGGCCCCGGCGGTGTAGACCGGAATGCCGACGGCGGTGACGGCATCCGCGTCGCGCACGCCGCCGTCGGTGACGATGCCGGCCGCACCCTGCGCGTGCGCACGGATCGCGAGGATGTCGCCGAGCGTGCCCGAGCCGGTCTCGCCGCGGGCCTCGATCACGATGACCTCGCCCTCGCCGACCGCGTCGAACGCGCGCTTCTGAGCGTTGTAGCCGCCGCCGTGGCTCGCGAAGAGGTCTTCGCGGTTGGGCACGAAGCGGAGGGTGCGGGCGAGGCCCACGAGCTTGGCCTCCGGATGCAGCGGCCGCACGCCGTCGATCGTGACGTTGTTCAGGCCCCGCTTGCGCAGCTGCGCCGACAGGCCCGCGACCGGCACGGCCTCGAGCTTGGCCCGCAGCTCGGCCGGGAGAGGGTCGGGGCGTTTCGGCTCGCTTCGCTCGCTCAACGACCGGGGGTCAGGAGCGGCGGAAGCACCGGTCGCCTCGCGAGGAGCGGAGCGACGAGACGAAATGCCCGCACCTGCCGGCGGGGTGGTGCCCCAGGCATCCGCCCGCTGGTTGTCGTCGACGGCCGGCAGCGACCCGAGCGACGGGTCGTAGGCGGGGCCGGCGCCCTGCACGACCGTCGTCACCAGGCGCCCCGAGGTGGGGCCTCCCGGCACATCCACCTCGACCTCGACGACGTCGCCGGGGACGATCACCGACGAGCCGGCGGGCGTGCCGGTGAGGATCACATCGCCGGGCTCGAGGGTGAAGTGCTGAGAGAGGTCGGCGACGAACTGGGCGAGGGGGAAGATGAGGCCCGCCGCCGTGTCGTCCTGCACGATCTCGCCGTTCACCCACGTGCGCAGCCGCAGGGATGCGGGGTCGACCGTGCGCGCGTCGATCAGGGCCGCGCCGATCGGGGTGAACCCGTCGCCGCCCTTGGAGCGCACGTTCGATCCCTTGTCGGGGGCGCGCAGGTCGTAGACGCCGAAGTCGTTCGCGGCGGTGACCCAGCCGACGTGGTCCCACGCCTCGGCGAGCGAGACGTGGCGGGCGGCGGTGCCGATGACGAGGGCGATCTCGCCCTCGAAGGCGAGCAGCTCGGTGCCGGCGGGGCGCTCGATCACGCTTCCGGTGGCCGAGACCGAGCTCGATGCCTTGAAGAAGTAGGAGGGGGCCCCGGGGCGGCGGCCGCGCTGGTCGGCGCGGGAGGCGTAGCTCAGGTGCACGGCGATGATCTTGCCCGGGCGCCCGGGCAGCCCCGAGAACCGCCCGTCGTGCGTGCTCTTGTCGTCCATTCACTCCCCGCCCTTGCGTCGTATTCGAAATCGTATATGATCGGTGACACGCAGGCAACCCCTTGCCGCTCACTGAGCCGACACCGATGTCAGATCGAACGGAGTCAATGATGACGACACCAGCCGCTGCGGGCTTCACGCCCACCGGGACCATCGCCACCCACGCCGACCGCCGCCGCGTGGTCTTCGCGACCGTGGTCGGCACCACCGTGGAGTGGTACGACTTCTTCATCTACGCGTTCGCGGCGGGCCTCGTGTTCGCCCAGCTGTTCTTCGAGCCTGCGGGCGAGGGCTTCGCGCAGATCCTGTCGTTCTTCACGGTCGGCATCAGCTTCCTCTTCCGCCCGTTCGGCGCGTTCCTGGCCGGCCACCTCGGTGACAAGTACGGGCGCCGCCTCGTGCTCATGCTCACCCTGATCCTCATGGGTGTCGCCACGACCCTCGTCGGGCTCCTGCCGACCTACGCCGCGATCGGCATGGCGGCGCCGATCCTGCTCATCCTGCTGCGCATCGTGCAGGGCATCTCGGCCGGCGGCGAGTGGGGTGGCGCCGTGCTCATGGCCGTCGAGCACGCCCCGAAGACCAAGCGCGGGCTGTTCGGCGCTTCGCCGCAGATGGGCGTGCCGCTGGGCCTGCTGCTGGCGAGCGGCATGATGGCGCTCATGAACGTCATCGCCCCCGGCGACGCGTTCCTCGAGTGGGGCTGGCGAGTGCCGTTCCTGCTGTCGTTCGTGCTGATCGTCATCGGCTACTACATCCGCCGCCGGGTCGAAGAGAGCCCCGTGTTCACCGAGCTCGCCGAGCGCAAAGAGCAGACGCGGATGCCGATCGTGCAGCTGTTCCGCAAGCACACGCCCCTCGTGCTGCTGGCCGCCCTCGTGTTCGCCGGCAACAACGCGGTGGGCTACATGACCACCGGCGGCTACATCCAGGGCTACGCGACCAACCCCGAAGGGCCTCTCGCGCTCGACCGCGGCGCCGTGCTGAACGCCGTGACGATCTCGGGCGCCACCTGGCTGCTGTTCACCTGGATCGCCGGCTGGCTCTCCGACCGCATCGGGCGCCGGACCACCTACCTCATCGGCTGGGGCGTGCTGCTGGTGGGCGTGTTCCTGCTGTTCCCCCTGGTCAACTCGGGCTCGATCGGCCTGCTGACCCTGGGCCTCGTGATCCTCACCGTGGGCCTCGGCCTCACCTACGGGCCGCAGGCGGCGCTGTACACCGAGCTGTTCCCCGCCTCGATCCGCTTCTCGGGTGTCTCGATCTCGTACGCGCTGGGCGCCATCCTCGGCGGCGCGTTCGCGCCGATGATCGCGCAGGCCCTCGTGCAGGCCACCGGCGGAACGACCGCCGTCACCTGGTACCTGGCCGGCATGGTGATCCTCGCCCTCATCGCGACGCTGCTGCTGCGCGATCGCAGCGGCATCCCGCTCGGCCCCGACCACGAGGCCGAACAGGCCGTCTCCCCGATCCGCGGGCTCTCCCGCGCCTGACGCCCCGGCATCCGCTCGAAGGAGTTCCCATGCAGTTCCACCACCACGGCTACGTGTCCACCGACCCGCGGGTGCGCCCCGCGGAGGGCACCGGCATCGACCGCCCCGACGACCTGCCCGACGAGGTCGACGTGCTCATCGTCGGCTCGGGGCCGGCCGGCATGCTGCTCGCGGCGCAGCTGTCGCAGTACCCGAGCGTCACGACGCGGCTGGTGGAGAAGCGCGAGGGGCGCCTCGTGATCGGGCAGGCCGACGGCATCCAGGCGCGCAGCGTCGAGACGTTCCAGGCCTTCGGGTTCGCCGAGCGCATCATCGCCGAGGCCTACACGATCAGCGAGATGAACTTCTGGACGCCCGACCCCGCCGACCATGCGCGCATCATCCGCACGGCGCGCGCCGACGATGACCCGCACGGCATCAGCGAATTCCCGCACCTGATCGTCAACCAGGCGCGCGTGCTCGACTACTACGCCGAGGTCGCCGCGATCTCCCCAGGGCGCATCACGCCCGACTACGGGTGGGAGTTCGTCGGGCTCACCGTCGGCGAGGCGGAGCGCCCCGTCACGGTGCAGCTGCGCCGTGCCGACGGCGAGGAGCGCACCGTGCGGGCTACCTACGTCGTCGGCTGCGACGGCGCGCGCAGCCGCGTGCGCGAGGCGATCGGCCGCAAGCACATCGGGGGGCAGTCGCAGCACGCGTGGGGCGTCATGGACGTGCTGGCCGTGACCGACTTCCCCGACATCCGCACGAAGTGCGCCATCCAGAGCGAGGCAGGCAGCATCCTGCACATCCCCCGCGAAGGCGGGTACCTCTTCCGCATGTACGTCGATCTCGGCGAAGTGCCCGAGGGTGACCACGGCGCCGTGCGCGCGACGCCGCTCGAGACCATCATCGCGAAGGCGAACGACATCCTGGGGCAGTACACCCTCGAGGTCAAAGACGTCGCGTGGTGGAGCGTCTACGAGGTCGGGCACCGTGTGACCGACAAGTTCGACGACGTCGAGGTCGGGGGAGACGCCGCACCGCACGTCTTCATCTGCGGCGACGCGTGCCACACGCATTCGGCCAAGGCCGGCCAGGGCATGAACGTGTCGATGCAGGACGGCTTCAACCTCGGCTGGAAGCTCGGCTCGGTGCTCACCGGCCGTGCGCCCGAAGAGCTGCTGGCGACCTATTCGGCCGAGCGCCAGGTGATCGCGCAGAACCTCATCGACTTCGACAGGGAGTGGTCGGGGCTCATGGCCAAGAAGCCCGAGGAGTTCTCCAGCCCCGCGGAGCTCGCCGAGTTCTACACCCGCACCGCCGAGTTCCCCGCCGGGTTCATGACGCAGTACACCCCCTCGATCATCACCGGCGACGACGCGCACCAGCGGCTCGCCGAGGGGTTCCCCGTCGGGAAGCGCTTCAAGTCGGCCCCCGTCGTACGCATCGCCGACGCTGTGCCCGCCCACCTCGGCCACCACGCGAAGGCCGACGGCCGGTGGCGCATCTATGCGTTCGCCGACACAGAGGCCACCGCTCTGGGCGAGTGGGCGCAGTGGCTGTCTGAGGGTGCAGATTCGCCGCTGCGTGCGCACACCCCGGCCGGCACCGACCCCGACAGCGTCTTCGACGTCAAGGTCGTCTATCAGCAGGACCACTCCGAGGTCGAGATCCCGACCATCCCCGAGGTGTTCCTGCCTCGGGTGGGGCCGTTCGAGCTCATCGACTACGAGAAGATCTACGCCGCCCGCCCCGAAGACGACATCTTCGAGTCGCGCGGCCTCTCGCGCGACGGCGTCGTGGTCGTGGTGCGCCCCGACCAGTACGTCGCGCAGGTGCTGCCCTTCTCGGCGACCGCCGAGCTGGCCGGCTTCTTCGCCGGCAACCTGCTGCCGGCCTGACGCTCCGGCTGCGCACGGCTGACTGAGAATGTGGGCGACACGTCGGGCGGCGGATGCTGCACCCGGCGTGTCGGCCGAGATCTCCGTCAGTTGTGCGGCGGGTCAGTCGGCGAGCATCAGGCGCAGGGTGCGGCGCAGCTCGGCGCGATCGTGCGCCGACAGGGCGCCGGTGAGCGCGGCGTCGACCTGGTCGACGAGGGGCTGCAGCCGCATCCGCTCGTCACGTCCCAAGGAGGTGAGGGCGACGACGTTGCGGCGGGCGTCTTCCGGATGCCGCTCGCGCTGCAGCAGACCGCGGCGCTCCATGCGCGCCACGAGGTCGGCCACCGTCGAGCGGTCGAGGTCGACCTCTTCGCACAGCTCGCGCTGACTCGCGCTGCCGAGCCGGTCGAGCACCGCGAGGATCGAATACTGCACGCTCGAGACCTCGGTCGAGACGATCTTCGACCACGCCGCGACGTGCAGCTGCTGCGCGCGTCGGATGAGGAAGCCGGTGTGCCGGCGCGGTTCGATGTCGTCCATCTCGGCGATCATGCCAGAGCGGGCGTCCTCTGCTCGACGAGGAACCCGCCGAAGAAGGCGGTGAGCTCGTCGCGGGCCGACAGCGGCAGCACGTGCGCGACGTACTGGTCGGGCCG
Source organism: Microbacterium fluvii (assembly GCF_025515205.1). Lineage (GTDB taxonomy): Bacteria > Actinomycetota > Actinomycetes > Actinomycetales > Microbacteriaceae > Microbacterium > Microbacterium fluvii. The sequence continues at coordinate 99,799 of NZ_JAOPFX010000003.1, forward strand.
CACGATCACGATCGCGCCGTCGCGCGAGACGCCGCGATCGGCGAACACATCGTGCTTGTCGTCGACGGCCCACGCCTTCTCCCAGTCCTGCAGGCCGAGCGGCCCCGAGTGCGGCAGCAGCATCTCGGGCAGAGCGCCGAGGTCGACGTCGCGATGGTGGGTCTGGAAGACCCCGTGCACGTCGATGACGGCGTCGATGTCGGCGCCCGCCGGCGTGAACCGTGCGATCGGAGACCCGGGGTCGTCGCTCAGCCACGCGGCGAAGTCGACGAGTCCGTCGCCCGACGCGTCGCCGAACGCGAAGATGCGCCAGCGGCCGTCGGCAGTCTGCGCATGCCCCAGCTCGACGGGCTTGGCGTCGGCGACCCGCGTGACCGGCGACGAGTGGAACCGCGTGCCGATCTCGAAGCCGGTCGCCAGGTGCTGATGCTCGCCGCCGCCGGTCAGCGCTGAGGGCCGGTACTGCGTCGCGAGGCCCGCCGTGTAGCGGCCCTGGCGGGCGAACTCCGCCTGCATCTGCTCGCTCGTGACGCCGCCGAGCTCGGGGTGCTCCGGATCGACGGTGGGCTGGGCGATGAACGCCGACCAGAACCGGTCGAAGTCGATGAGGTTCTGCGCGACGGCCTGCCGCTCGGCCGAGTAGGAGTGCAGCAGCGCGGCATCCGATCGTCCTTCGAGCACCGCGGCGAGCTTCCAGCCCAGGTTGAACGCATCCTGCATCGACACGTTCATGCCCTGACCGGCCTTGGCCGAATGGGTGTGGCACGCGTCGCCCGCGATGAACACGTGCGGCAGTCGCGTGGCCTCTTCGCCCGCGGACACGTCGTCGAACTTGTCGGTCACGCGCTGGCCGACCTCGTAGACCGACGACCAGGCGACCGACCGCACGTCGATGGAGTACGGATGCAGGATGCCGTTGGCCACCGCCGTCAGCTGCTCGACGGTCGTGCTGCGGATGTCGGCGTCGCCCGCCTGCACCTCGCCGAGGTCGACGTAGCAGCGCACGAGGCTGCCGCCCTCGCGGGGGATCGTCAGCAGGCTCCCCTTGCCGGCCGACTGGATGACGTTCTTGGTGCGCCAATCGGGGAAGTCGGTGGTGGCGAGCACGTCCATCACACCCCAGGCGTGGTTGGCGGCATCCCCGTCGAGGTGCCGGCCGATCGCGCGGCGCACGTTGCTGCGCGCGCCGTCGCAGCCGACGACGTAGCGGGCGTTGACGACGAACTCCTCGCCCGTCTGCACCCTGCGGAGGGTCACCGCGACCGGGTGGTCGCCTTCGCCCACCTCGAGCGTGACGAACTCGATGCCGTAGTCGGGCTCGAGCTTCGACGATGACGCCGCGGCGTGGTCGAGCAGGTACTGCTGCATGCGCGCCTGGTTGACGATGACGTGGGGGAACTCGCTGAGCCCGTAGAGGGTGTCCTGCACCCAGCCGGTGCGCACGATCTTCGAGCGGTCGTCGTCTGCAGGGCCCCAGAACCGCACCTCGTTGACCCAGTACGCCTCGCGGAGCAGGGCCGACGCCAGGCCGAACGCCTGGAACATCTCGACCGTGCGGCACGCGACTCCGTCGGCCTGGCCCTTCTCGAGCGGCCCTTCGCGGCGCTCGACGATGCGGGTGTCGATGCCGGGGAAGGCCGCGAGCTGGGCGGCGAGCACCGTGCCGGCGGGGCCCGTGCCGACGATCAGCACGTCGATCTCGGCCGGGATCTCCCGCGGGCGGGCGAGGGCCTCTGCGGAGGCGGGGTGGATGTCGGGATCTCCCGGCCGATAGCCGTCGCGGTAGAACTGCATGCTGATCTCCTTCGATCACGGTGGGATGCGCTCGAGGATATAGTCAGTACCCCAACGATTGCAAGCGGCACAGGTGCGGTGCGCGCAGCATCCGCCGTCCCGGCTGCGCTCAGTCGTCACATATGGCGACCTTCCCCCCGGCATCGGTCGCCGTTTACGACGACTGAACATCAGGGAGAGAGCGGATGCTGCGGCTCAGTCGTCACGTATGGCGACCGTTCGCCCGGCATCGGTCGCCGTTTACGACGACTGAACATCAGGGAGCGCGCGGTGGCCCCCGGAGTCAGCGCGTCGAACCGAGCCAGGCCAGCACCCGCTCGCGGTCGGCGTCGAGCAGCGGGGGAGCCTGCGAATAGTCGACGTCGGCGCTCGCGTACGAGATCGGATGCCGCACGGTCGGGATCATCCGTTCGCCCCGGCCCGTGAGGGCCACCGGCTCCAGGCCCAGGCTGTCGGCGAGCCGCACGCCGCCGTCGACCCCGGTGATCGGGCCGCTGGGCACCCCCGCCGTGCGCAGGAGCGCGAACCACTCGTCCGAGCCCCGGGTGCGCAGCCGCGCGGAGAGAAGCTCTCGCAGCGCCTCGCGGTGCGCGTTGCGCGCGCCCATTGTGGCGAACCGCTCGTCCAACGCCCATTCGGGCGCCCCGACCACCTCGCACAGGCGAGCGAACTGCCCGTCATTGCCGACCGCGAGCACGAGGTCGTGGTCGGCCGTCGGAAAGGGCTCGTACGGCGACAGGCTCGGGTGCGCGTTGCCCATGCGCTCGGGCACCACGCCGCCGGCGACGAACGCCGAGGTCTGGTTGACGAGCCCCGACAGGATCGACGACAGCAGGTTCACCTCGACGTGATCGCCCCGACCCGTCGCATGCCGGGCGTTGAGTGCGGCGAGGATGCCGGCGGAGGCATGCAGTCCGGTGATGACGTCGACGAGGGCCGCCCCCACCTTGGTGGGTTCGCCGTCGGGTGCGCCGGTGACCGACATGAGCCCAGACACCGCCTGCGCGAGCAGGTCGTAGCCGGGCAGATCGGCGCCGCCGGCGGGGCCGAAGCCCGTGATCGACCCGTAGACGAGCGACGGATGCCGCGCGTTGACGCTCACGTGGTCCAGGCCGTAGCGCGCGAGGCCGCCGGGCTTGAAGTTCTCGACGAGCACATCGGCGCGCGCGATGATGTCGTGCACGACGGCGAGCTGATCGGGGTCGGCGAAGTCGAGCGCGATGGAGAACTTGCCGCGGTTGACCGACAGGAAGTAGGTGCCCTCGCCGTCGCGCGCCGGCGGCACCCACCCGCGGGTGTCGTCGCCGCCGGGGGACTCGATCTTGATGACGAGGGCGCCCATGTCGGCCAGCAGCATCGTCGCGTAGGGTCCTGCCAGCACGCGGCTGAGGTCGGCGACGACCACCCCCGCGAGGGGGCCGGTCGCGGGGCGGCCGAAGTGAGCGGCGAGGTCTTCCGGTGCGATCACGCGGGCTCCTTGTCGGCGACGGTGCGGGCGCATTCAGTCTCGCGCACGTGCGGCGGATAGCCTGCCAGTACACGAAGGAGTGCTTGTGTCACAGATCCACCCCCGTTCGGCGAGCGACCTCATGAACATCGACGACGAGTTCAGCGACGCCGAGCTCGAACTGCGCGACACCGTGCGCGAGTTCGTCGATCGCCGCATCCGCCCGAACATCGCGCAGTGGTTCGACGACGCCGTCTTCCCCGTCGAGCTCGTGCCCGAGTTCGCCGAGCTGGGCCTGCTGGGCCTGCACCTGCACGGCTACGGCTGTGCGGGCGGTTCGGCGGTCGACTACGGCCTTGCGATGCAGGAGCTCGAGGCGGGAGACTCGGGGCTTCGCACCTTCGTGTCGGTGCAGGGGTCGCTCGCGATGTCGGCGATCCACAAGCACGGCTCGGAGGAGCAGAAGAGCACCTGGCTGCCGAAGATGGCCCGCGGTGAGGTGATCGGCTGCTTCGGGCTGACCGAGCCGACCGCCGGCTCCGACCCGTCGAGCATGGTCACGACGGCGCGGCTCGAGGGCGGGGAGTGGATCCTCAACGGCGCCAAGCGCTGGATCGGCCTCGCCTCGATCGCCCAGATCGCCGTCATCTGGGCGACGACCGACGAGGGTGTGCGGGGCTTCATCGTTCCCACCGGCACCCCCGGCTTCACGGCGACCCCGATCCAGCCCAAGCTCTCGATGCGCGCGTCGATCCAGTGCGACATCGAGCTCGTCGACATGCGGCTGCCAGAAGACGCCGTGCTGCCGAACGTCGTGGGCCTGCGCGGACCGTTCGCGTGCCTCAACGAGGCCCGCTACGGCATCGCGTGGGGCGCCGTCGGCGCCGCCCGAGACAGCTTCGACCAGGCGCTCGGCTACGCCCTCGAGCGCACGCAGTTCGACCGCCCGATCGCGGGGTTCCAGCTCACGCAGCAGAAGCTGGTGAACTGGGCTCTCGAGATCCAGAAGGCGCAGCTGCTCGCGCTGCGCCTCGGGCGCCTGAAAGACGCCGGCAGGCTCGAGCACCACATGATCTCGGTCGCCAAGCTCAACAACACCCGCATCGCCATCGAGATCGCCCGCGAGGCGCGCACGGTGCTCGGCGGCAACGGCATCACGCTCGACTACTCACCGCTGCGCCACGCGGTGAACCTCGAGTCGGTGCGCACCTACGAGGGCACCGACGAGGTGCACACGCTCGTGCTCGGCGAGAAGATCACCGGCTACGCGGCCTTCCGCGGCTGAGGAGGCCGATCAGTCGAATTCGTCGCCCGGGCCGCTCAGCCGCAGCTCCTCGACATCGAGGTGCGCTTCCACGCGGCGGGCGACGAGGTCGTCGATCGTTCCGTCGCGGCGCAGGCGCAGCAGCACCTCGCGCTTGCGGTCGATCATGGCGAGCTTGAGGCGCGAGGCCTCCTCGAACCGCACGATCGGCGAGCGCTGCGTCACATCGATGTCGGTGCTCGTCGCGATCATCTCCAGCCCCGAGCCGTCTGCGACGGGGACGCTGCCGGATGCTGCGGGCACCGCATCCGGAGCGTCGAACATCGTCTCGAGCTCGGCGATCTCGTCGTCGTCGGATGCGCGCTGGCGGGCGTAGGCGCGCGCGTTGGCGAGCTCGAGCATCTCGTAGCCGTCGCGGCGGGCGCGGTCGCGCACGTCGTCGCTGATGCCGTGCTCGGCGGCGAGGTCGTCGAGGGCCGCCATCGCCGCTCCCGAGATCGCCCGCTGCGCGAGCTCGAGCTCGGAGGCCGCCGCGTCGTCGGCGGGGAGGTTCGCCCAGCGCACGACAGCGGGAAGGAGCGGCCCCTGCACCAGCAGGCTCAGCACGATGACGCCCGCCGTGACGAAGACCACGGCGTCGCGCCCGGCGAGGGCCTCGCCCGCGCTCGTGGTCAACGGCACCGACAGCGCGATCGCCAGCGACACGGCGCCGCGGAAGCCGGCGAAGGTCGAGACGATGCGGGCGCGGTTGTGCGAATACGACGGGCCGCCGGCGGCGGGGCGCGAGAACGGCGCGAACAGCAGCTGGAAGAGGTAGCGCACCACCAGCAGCGCGATCCAGACGGCGACGGTGACGAGCGTGAGCCAGCCGATCTCGCGCGCCGAGATCTCGTGCACGACGTGCTGCACCTCGATGCCGATCAGCACGAAGAGCGCGCCGTTGAGCAGGTAGACGCCGAACGGCCATGCCGCGACCGCCTGGCGGCGAGAGGCCGCCGTCGTGATGCGCGGCGAGATCCACGCGATGATGAGGCCCGCGAACACGACGGCGAGCACGCCCGAGGCGCCCATGAGCTCGGCGAGCAGGAACGCCGTGAAGGGCACGAGCAGCAGCGCGATGTTGATCGACAGGCTCGAGCGCATGCGCCGCAGGCCGAAGTAGGCGAGCGCCGCGACGGCGATGCCGGCGGCGGCCCCGCCGAGGTACGAGACGAGCACGGTCCAGGTGACCGTCCACGCGGTGATCTGACCGCCCGTGGCCACCGACACGGCGATGGCATAGAGCACGAGCGCCGTGCCGTCGTTGGTGAGGCTCTCGGCCTTGAGCTTCATGAACGTGCGCGGCGGCAGCAGCCGCCCGAGGGCTGCGACGGCGGTGGCATCGGGCGGAGCGACGGCCGCGCCGAGGATCAGTGCCGCCTCCCACGGCACGCCCATCGCGGTCGCGATGCCGGCGACGGCGAAGGCGGATGCGACCACCAGCAGCGTGCTCATCGGCACGATGTAGCGCAGCGACCGGCGGATCGCGCGGATGGAGGTGGTCAGGCTCTCCCAGAAGAGCATGACCGGCAGGAACAGCAGCAGCACCGTCTCGGGCGGCAGCTCGATCTCGCGCAGCTGCGGGAAGAACCCCAGCAGCAGCCCGATGATCAGCAGCACGAGCGGCGTCGCGAGCCGCAGCCGCGGCGCGAGCACGGTGCCGATCAGCACCGCCAGCCCCAGCAGCACCGTGACTTCGAGACCTTCCATGGGCGACCCCCGCTCTGCGCTTGCTCCAGTCTGCGCTCAGAGCACAGCAACCCGACAGGCCCTGGCATTCCCTGGCTTCGAGGTCTGCCGTTTCGTCTCGGGCGCCCTGCGGGCGTCCTCGCTCAACGTCCGGAACCTCTCGGGCGTTGAGCGAGCGCAGCGAGACGAAACGTGGTGTGCTTCCCGGGCGTTGAGCGAGCGCAGCGAGACGAAACGCGGTGTGCTTCTCGGGCGTTGAGCGAGCGCAGCGAGACGAAGCGTGGTGTGCTTCCCGGGCGTTGAGCGAGCGCAGCGAGACGAAACGTCGGCGGTTCAGTCCTCGGCCTCACGCCGCCGGCTCGCGCTCCACCCCTTCACCGCGTCGATCCCGCCTTCGGTGAAGGCCAGCCGCTTGTCGTGGCTCCAGCCCTGCAGCCGCTTCTCCCAGAGAAACGCCTCTTCGACGCGTTCGAACTCGTCGCTCCAGATCAGCCGCACGGGCAGCCGGCGGCGCGTGTAGATGGAGCCCTCTCCGGCGGCGTGCTGCGCGAGTCGTCGGTCGAGGTCGATCGTGCTGCCGACGTAGAGAGTGCCGTCGGCGCATTCGAGCATGTACACCCACGCCATGTCGGGAGCGTAGGGCGGATGCTGCTGCAGCCGTTCCCTTTCTCCACAGCCGTTTCGTCTCGGGCGCCCTGCGGGCGTCCTCGCTCAACGCCCGGAACCTTTCTCCCGGCCTATCTCGGGCGTTGAGCGAGCGCAGCGAGACGAAACACGGTGTGCATCTCGGGCGTTGAGCGAGCGCAGCGAGACGAAACACGGTGTGCATCTCGGGCGTTGAGCGAGCGCAGCGAGACGAAACGTCCTAGGCGTTCACGCGGATGATCTCGTGCTGGTAGGGGGCGATCACCGAGCTCGAGATGCGGCAGTCCAGCAGCAGGAACGGGCGAGTGGATGCCGACTCCTGCGCCCACGACGAGAGACGCTCCAGATCGGCCAGCGTCCGCACCACGACCCCCTCCGCGCCGACGGCCGCGGCGAGCCCGGCGAAGTCAACCTCGGGGATGAGCATCGGCTCGACCGCGAGCCCCTTGAGGCCGTAGAGGTTCACCTCGGCGGCGTACGCGCCGTCGTTCCACACCACCGCGAGTCCGCGGCCCGCGGCTACCCGCACGGCCGACTCCAGGTCGGCGAGGGCCATGAGCCCGCCGCCATCGCCCGTCGTGAGCACGACGGTCGAGTCGGGTTTGGCCTTCGCGGCGCCCGGCACCGAGGGGAAGCCGAGGCCGATCGACTGGTACGCGGTGCCCACCATGAGTAAGCGGTCGGGGGAGGCGACCGGCCAGTACATGTTCGCCCACCCGATGAAGTGCCCGCCGTCCGAGACCACGACACGGTCGCGGGTCGACGCGGCACCCTCGAGCAGCTCGCCGATGCGCGCCGCCACCGATCGGGGGTCGAGGCGGCCGTCGGCGGCCGTGCCCTCGCCGGCGTCGCGCACCAGCGCCGCAGCCACCTGCACGCTCTCGCGCCAACCCGCCCCGGCAGCATCCGCCCCGCCGGCACCCGCCCCGGCGGCATCCGCCCCGGCGGCATCCGCCCCGGCAGCACCCGCCCCGGCGGCGCTCATCGCAGCCAACTCAGCCACGAGCGCCTCGGCCACCACGCGCGCGTCGCCTCGGACGAACGCGCCCACGTGCGGGTGGGTCGCCGCGGGGGCCACATCGACCTGCACGATGCGGGTGCCGGGGGCGAACAGCTCGCCGAAGCGCATCGTGAACTGGTTGAGCGATGCGCCGAACACGACGGCGACGTCGGCTTCGCGCACGAGCGCCATCGCCCCGTCGGCGCCGAAGCCGCCGGTGACCCCGAGATCGAACTCCGACCGAGGGAAGATGCCCCGCCCCAAAGCGGTCGAGGCCGTCAGAGCACCCGTCGCATCGGCCAGGCGCCCCAGGGCCTCGCCGGCGCCCGCCACCCACGCGCCGCGCCCCGCCAGCAGGAACGGCCGCCGGGCACCGGCCAATGCGCGGGCGACCGACGAGACGGCCGCCGTGCCGAACGGCTCCGCAGGGGCCAGCGGAGCGGGCAGCGCAGGCTCCGGCGCCGGCGGCACGGGGCCTGCCTCGAGCCGCGCGACGTCGTAGGGGATCGCGAGCACGGTGGGCACGCGGTAGGCGAGGGCGTGCTCGATCGCGATGACGGTCGTGGCGGCGGCATCCGCTCGCCCCACCGTGTAGGTGCGCGCGCCCACGGCAGACGCCAGGGCGATCTGGTCGACGTCCCACGGGCGGGGGCCCGACGTCGGCTCGTCGCCGACGACGAGCACGAGCGGCACGTGCGCCTGCACGGCCTCGGCCAGCGCCGTGAGCGTGTTGGTGAACCCGGCGCCGTAGGTGGCGGTGGCCGCGGCCAGACCGCCGCCGGCGCGGTAGTGGGCGTCGGCGGCGACAACGGCGCCTGCTTCGTGGCGCACCGCGGTGTACGAGACGTCGGTGGCGCGCTCGAGCGCATCGAGGAAGTAGGCATTGCCGTTTCCCATCACCCCGAAGACATGGTCGACGTGACGGGCGAGAGTGAGGGCGACGTGGGCGGAGACGGTGGGCATGGCAGAACCTCGAGTGAGACGGACGGATGCGGAGCCGTATGTGTCTCACGCGCCTGCGCGGCGGTGTCGTGCCCTTTTTTCGAGCACCGGCGGCGACGTCGCCTCCGGACGGGGACGAGTATACGGGCCCTCGGGTACAGTGGCGATCGTGGTACGCCGGAGCACCCCGCCCGGCTCGCAGTCCTCGCTGAGGGAGGCGAATCGGGCGCGACTGATCGAGTCGCTCAAACGTCATGGGCGTTTGACGCAGATCGAGCTTGCCGGAAACACGGGCCTGTCGCCGGCGACGGTGTCGAACATCGTCAAAGAGCTCACCGCCGCCGGCATCCTGCACACCTCGTTCACCTCGCGCAGCGGCCGCCGGGCGACCCTCGTCTCGCTGGCCCGCCGCGTCGGCCTCGTCGCCGGCGTGCACTTCAGCTCCCGCCAGCTGCGCATCGCGATCGCCGACGCCACGCGCACGGTCGTCTCGCAGACCTCGCTGCCGCTGCCCCCGGGCCACCGCCACGATGCCGAGCTCGATCGCCTCGGCATCCTGCTCGGCGACATGATGGAGTCGCTCGGCGGCACACTGGCCGACCTGCTCTCGGTCGGGGTGGGGCTTCCCGCGCCGATCGATCCGCGCACCGGCATGGTCTCGACGGCGGGGCTGCTCCCCGGCTGGGAGGGCGTCGACGTCGCCGAGAGTCTCGCCGCCCGCATCGGACGCCCGGTGTTCGTCGACTCCGAGGCGAACCTCGGCGGCCTCGCCGAGGCCAGAGAGGGCAGCGGCCGAGCCGCGTCGTCGTCGGTGTACATCCGCGTCGGCCACACGATCAGCGCCGGCCTCATCGTCGACGGCGACCTGTTCCGCGGCGTCAGCGGCAAGACCGGCCAGATCGGGCACGTCACGATCGACGAGAACGGCCCGATCTGCCGCTGCAGCAACCGCGGCTGCCTCGAGATGTACGCCGCGGGTCCGGCACTTCTCGCGCTCTTCCCCGAGGGGGAGGGGATGCAGCGGCTCGGCGATCTGCTCACCGCGGCCGAGGCGGGGGTGGGAAGCGCCCAGAGGGTGATCGCGGATGCCGGGCGCCACATCGGCATCGCGGCGGCGAGCCTGTGCAACCTCTTCGACCCCGAGCTGATCATCGTCGGCGGCGAGCTGGCGCAGGCCGGGGAGATCCTGATGACCCCGATGCGCCATGCGCTCGAACGCTCGGCGCTGGCGGCCTCCAACGGGCTGCCCGAGATCGTCGGCGCGAGCTTCGGCGAGTGGGCCGAGACCCGTGGTGCCATCGCGATGGCGCTGGATCACGTCACGGTCGACGCCGACGCGGTGCCCTTCTCGGCATGAGGCGCCTGATCGGGCTCGCCGTCGCGGCGGGGCTCGTCGCCGCAGCCCTCGTCGGCTGCGCCCCGACCGGGGGAGACGGGGCGATCGCGCTGCTGCTGCCCGACAAGAAGACGGCGCGGTACGAGACCTTCGACCGGCCCGTGTTCACCGAGCGCGTCGCCGAGCTCGGCGACTACGAGGTGCTCTACTCCAACGCCGATCAAGACGCCGCCAAGCAGCAGCAGCAGGCCGAGTCGGCGCTCGCCGCCGGTGCCGCGGTGCTCGTGCTCGATCCCGTCGACGGCAAGGCGGCGGCCACGATCGTCAACACCGCGAACGCGCAGGGGGTGCCGGTGATCGCCTACGACCGGTTCATCTCGGGCGGCGAGGTCGCCTTCTACGTGTCGTTCGACAACGTGCGGGTCGGCGAGCTCCAGGCCGAGGCGCTCGTGACGGCGCTGGAGGAGCGCGGCGAGCCCGACGGCGGCATCCTCATGGTCAACGGGTCGCCGACCGACAACAACGCGAAGCTCTTCCAGCAGGGTGCCCGCAGCATCCTCGACGAGAGCGGCCTGAGGGTGCTGGCAGAGTACGACACCCCCGACTGGAGCCCCGACAAGGCGCAGACCTGGGTGGCCGGCCAGATCGCGCAGTTCGGGCACGACATCGCCGGGGTCTACGCCGCCAACGACGGCACCGCCAGCGGCGCGATCGCGGCCCTGCGCGCCGCTGACGTGTCGCCGCTGCCGGTGGTCACGGGGCAGGATGCCGAGCTGTCCGCCCTGCAGCGCATCGTCGCGGGCGACCAGTACATGACCGTCTACAAGGCGCTCAAGCCCCAGGCCACGATCGCCGCCGACGCCGCCGTCGCGCTGCTGACGGGGGGCGCGGTAGACGCCGAGACCGAGGTCGACGGCGTGCCGGCGACGCTGCTCGACCCCGTCGCGGTGACGGTGCACGACATCGTCGACACGGTGGTTGCCGACGGCTTCTGGACCGTCGAAGATATCTGTACTCCCGACTACGCGGCAGCCTGCGAAGCCGCCGGCATCCTGTGAGGTCACCCGCGTGAGCACGCCCCTTCCGCAGCGCAGCGCGCGCCACCGCGAGCGCGTGCTCACGATGCGCGGCATCGCGAAGCACTTCGGCGCCGTCAAGGCGCTCACCGACGTCGACTTCTGGGTCAACGAGGGCGAGGTCGTCGCCCTCATCGGCGACAACGGCGCCGGCAAGTCCACGCTCGTCAACCTCCTCGCCGGCGTGCATTCTCCGGATGCCGGCACCATCGAGTTCGACGGAGAGAACGTGCAGATCGCGAGCCCCGCCGACTCGCAGGAGCTCGGCATCGCGACGGTGTTCCAAGACCTGGCTCTCTGCGACAACCTCGACGTCGTCGCGAACCTCTGGCTCGGCCGCGAGCTGACCGCCGAGGGCGCGCTCGACGAGGTCGGCATGGAGGAGCAGACCTGGGCGCTGCTGCGCGAGCTCGCCGCCAAGATCCCCTCGGTGCGCACGCCAGTCGCCTCTCTGTCGGGCGGGCAGCGGCAGACGGTCGCGATCGCCCGCTCGCTCATCGGCGAGCCGCGCGTCGTGATCCTCGACGAGCCGACGGCGGCCCTCGGCGTCGCCCAGACCGCCGAGGTGCTGAACCTCATCGAGCGCCTGCGCGAGCGCGGTCACGGCGTTGTGCTCATCAGCCACAATATGGCCGACGTCATGGCCGTCGCCGACCGCATCGTCGTGCTGCGCCTCGGCCGCAACAACGGCGTCTACAACGCCGCCGAGGTCACCACCGAGGTGCTCATCGCGGCGATCACGGGGGCCGTCGACCAGCAGAGTGCGAAGCGGATGCCGGGGCCCGCAGCGACGGAGGCCAGTGCCGCCGCACTCGCCGACAGCGGCGTCATCCGCCTGCCCGACCGGCCGCCGCGGCGCCCGCGCCCCGGCGGCCGGCGGGAGGACCGCACGTGAGCGTCGTCGAAGAGGAGCGTCGCAGCATCCGTTCGTGGCTCGACCAGCTCGTCGCCCGCGTCAGAGGGGGAGACCTGGGGTCGCTGCCGGTCGTGCTCGGGCTCGCCGTCATCTGGACGGTGTTCCAGCTGCTCAACCCGGTGTTCCTCTCCAGCCGCAACCTCGTCGACCTCACGATGCAGTGCGCCGCCACCGGCACGATCGCCCTCGGGATCGTCATCGTGCTGCTGCTGGGCGAGATCGATCTGTCGGTCGGCTCGGTGTCGGGGCTCGCCTCGGCCGTGCTGGTCGTCTCGTTCGTGCAGCTGCAGTGGCCGCTGGTGCTGGCGCTCGTCGCCGCCGTCGGGGCCGGGTCGCTCGCGGGCCTTCTCTACGGGTTCCTGTTCACGCGCTTCGGGCTGCCGAGCTTCGTGATCACCCTCGCGGGGCTGCTCGGCATCCTCGGCGTGCAGCTGTGGGTGCTCGGCAGCGCGGGATCGATCAATCTGCCCTTCGACTCGGCGATCGTGCAGTTCGCCCAGCACCTGTTCCTGCCCCCGTGGCTCTCGTACGTCGTGGTCGTCGTCGCGGTGGCGCTCTACGCCTGGTCGCTCGCGCGGCGCGCGCGCCGCCGGACGGCGGCCAACCTCGACAGCCAGAGCTATCGGCAGATCGCGGTGCGCTCCGGCATCCTCCTCGCGTTCCTCCTCGCCACCGCCTGGTATCTCAACCTCTCGCGGGGCGTCGGGGTCATGTTCCTGTGCTTCGTGCTGCTCGTCGTCGTGATGAACCTCGTGCTCACCCGCACGCGGTGGGGCCGGGCGGTGTACGCCGTCGGCGGATCGGTCGAGGCGGCCAGGCGCGCCGGCATCCGCGTCGACCGCATCTACGTCTCGGGCTTCGTGCTGTGCTCGTCGCTGGCCGCCGCCGGCGGCGTGCTCGCGGCGGCGCGGCTGGCGGCGGCCAACCAGAGCTCGGGCGCCGGTGACATCAATCTCAACGCGATCGCGGCGGCCGTCATCGGCGGGGCGTCGCTGTTCGGCGGGCGGGGGACGGCGTTCGCGGCGCTGCTGGGCATCGTCGTGATCCAGTCGATCTCGTCGGGGCTGAACCTGCTCAATCTCGACTCGTCGGTGCAGTTCATGGTCACCGGTGTCGTGCTCGTGCTGGCCGTCATGATCGACTCCGTCTCGCGCCGAACGAGGGTCGCAACCGGCAGAGCGTAGTCGCATCGATTCGACCGTGGGTTCATCGAGCGAACGCGGATCGATGGATGCGGAATCTTTATGTTCATGTCTTGACTTCAAGTTGTGAACGCCGGATGATCGTGCCCAGTGGGCGAGGGAGCCCACCTGCAATCGCACATTCGACGACGAAAGGCGAACGATGAAGAAGACCTCTCTGGCTGCCGCAGCAGCCGTCAGCGGCATCGCCGCACTGCTGCTGGCCGGCTGCTCAGGCGGCTCCACTCCGACCGAGACCACCAGCGGCGGCGGTGAGGCCTCGGCCGGCCGTGCCTGCGTGATCCTGCCCGATGCGGCATCCTCCCCCCGCTGGGAGAACTTCGACCGCAAGTACCTGCAGGAGGGGCTCGAAGCCGCCGGTTTCGAGGCCGACATCCAGAACGCGCAGGGCGACACCTCGAAGTACGCGACCCTGGCCGAGCAGCAGCTCACCAAGGGCTGCGGCGTCATGCTGCTGGTCGACTACAACGGCGCCGCCGAGGGCGTCGCGACCAAGGCCAAGGCGCAGGGCATCCCCGTGATCGCCTACGACCGCCCCTTCACCGGTGCCGACTACTACGTGTCGTTCGACAACGTCGAGGTCGGACGGCTCCAGGGTCAGACGGTGCTCGACGGCCTCGAGGCCGCAGGGGTCGACCCTGCCGACGCGGTGGTCGTCTACATGGGCGGCGACCCGACCGACGGCAACGCGAAGATGTTCCACGACGGCGCCGTCGAGGTGATGGAGGCCGCGGGCATCAAGCCGGCCGCCGAGCCCACCGGCGTGTGGGACGGCGCCAAGTCGCAGACCAACTTCGAGCAGGCCCTGACGAGCCTCGACGGAAAGGTCGACGGCGTGTGGGCCGCCAACGACACCAACGCCGACGGCGTCATCAAGGTGCTCCAGGACAAGAGCCTCACGGGTGTGGCGGTCTCGGGTCAGGACGCCAACCTCGAGGGTCTGCGCAACATCCTGGCAGGGTGGCAGACGGCGACCGTCTACAAGCCGGTCAAGCTCGAGGCCGACAAGGCCGTGGAGGTCGCCGTCGCGATCCTCAACGGCGAGACCCCGACCGCCGACCAGAAGCTCGACGACGGCACCCCGTACATCGCGGTGACGCCTCAGCTGGTCGGACCCGACGAGGTCAAGGATGTCGTGGCCGCAGGCGACGCCTCCGCCGACGAGGTCTGCGCGGGCACGCTGCCGAGCAGCGAGGACCCGTCGACCGAGGTGACGATGGCCGACCTCTGCAGCGAGCACGGCGTACAGTAAGCGCCAGTCGTGAGGGGCGTCGCGCCGTCACCGGCGTGGCGCCCCTTCGGCACTCGGCCCTACCGCAAGGAAGCGATAATGCCCGAACCCATCATCGAACTCAGAGATGTCAAGAAGTCGTTCGGCCCGGTCAGCGTGCTCAAGGGCGTCGACCTGAGCGTCTACCCCGGCCGCGTCACGGCCCTCGTCGGCGACAACGGCGCCGGAAAGTCCACGCTCATCAAGGGCCTCGCGGGGGTCCAGCCCTACGACGAGGGTGAGGTGCTCGTCGACGGAGAGCACCGCGACCTGCACACCCCGCGCGAGGCCGCGGGCCTGGGCATCGAAGTCGTGTACCAGGACCTCGCGCTGTGCGACAACCTCGACATCGTGCAGAACATGTTCCTCGGCCGCGAAGAGCTCTCGGCCGGCACCTTCGACGAGGGGCTCATGGAGCGTGAGGCCTCTGACACGCTGCGCTCGCTGTCGGTGCGCACCGTCAAGTCGGTCAGGCAGAAGGTCTCGAGCCTGTCGGGCGGCCAGCGGCAGACGGTCGCGATCGCCCGCGCCGTGCTCAAGAAGGCGCGCGTCGTGATCCTCGACGAGCCGACCGCTGCCCTGGGCGTCGCCCAGACCGAGCAGGTGCTCAACCTCGTCACCCGGCTCAAAGAGCAGGGCGTCGCGGTGATCCTCATCAGCCACAACCTCGCCGACGTCTTCGCCGTCGCCGACGACGTCGCCGTGCTCTATCTCGGTCAGCTCGTCGCGCAGGTGCCCGTCGCCGAGACCACCCGCGACGACGTCGTGGGGTACATCACCGGAACCAAGACCATGGGGGTCACCCTCATCGAGACGTCGACCATCACGACGGGAGGAGCGGAATGACCACCACTGCTCGCACGAACGCCGCTCCCGACCCCGTGGCGAGCGACCTCATCGGCAGCGGCGTCGAGGGAGGCCTCGTCGACCAGATCACGGCCTGGTGGCAGCGGGTGCGCAGCGGCGACATGGGGGCGCTCCCCGCCGTCGGCGGCCTCGTCGTGCTCACCATCCTGTTCGCGCTGCTCAGCCCCTACTACCTGACGGCCGGCAACTTCGCGAACCTCATGAACCAGGCGGCCTCGCTCGTGATGCTCGGGATGGCACTCGTGTTCGTGCTGCTGCTGGGTGAGATCGACCTGTCGGCCGGTGTCACCGGCGGCGTCGCGATGGCGCTGTTCGTCGTGCTCAACGTGAAGTTCGGCTTCGCGTGGCCGCTCGCCCTCGTGCTCGGGTTCGGCTTCGGCCTGGCCACCGGCGCCCTCATCGGCTTCCTCGTCGCGAGGGTCGGCATCCCATCGTTCGTCGTGACGCTCGGCCTGTTCCTGGGCTACCAGGGCCTCGCGCTGCTGATCATCGGCGCGGGCGGCCTCTACCCGATCAACGCGCCAGAGCTCATCGCGCTGCAGAACGGCAACCTGCCGGTGTGGGGCGGGTGGGTCATGCTCACGATCATGCTGCTCATCTCGGGCGGCATCTCGTTCTGGGACCGCTCGCGCCGCAAGAGGGCCGGCGTCCCCAACCGGGCGATCTCGCTCGTGTGGATCAAGCTCGGCGTCATCGCGGTGCTCGGCGGCGCGGTCGTGGGCGTGCTCAACCTCAACCGCTCGCAGTCGGTCATCCCCGTGCAGGGCGTGCCGATCATCGTGCCGGTGGTGCTCACGATCCTGTTCATCGGCACCTTCGTGCTCGACCGCACCAAGTTCGGCCGCTACGTCTACGCGATCGGCGGCAACGCCGAGGCGGCCAGGCGCTCGGGCGTCAAGGTGCGGTGGGTCAAGTGGGGCTGCTTCGTGATCTGCTCGGGGCTCGCGGTGATGGCGGGCCTGTTCGCCCAGACCCGCATCGGATCGGTGGATGCGGCAGCCGGCCGCGACATCGTGCTCAGCGGCGTGGCGGCGGCCGTCGTCGGCGGCGTGAGCCTGTTCGGCGGACGCGGCCGCCTTGTGCACGCCGCGATCGGCGCCCTGGTGATCGCCTCGATCACCAACGGCCTGGGCCTGCTCAACCTGCCGGCCGGCATCAACCTGCTGGTCACCGGCGGCGTGCTGATCCTCGCCGCGACCGTCGACGCGCTGTCGCGGCTGCGTGGCGGGCAGGTGCGCACCTGACCCCACCCCCCACCGGTTACGGTCGCGACGCGCCGCGGGGCCCGAGTGCCCGCACGGCGCGTCGTGACCGTAACCGATTCGAGCACTCGCGTGTGATCGGATAGAGCCGTGGCGATGAGGGAGTGGATGCACGCGGTCGGGGCCGCGCTGCGCAGCCTCTTCCACTTCCACCGCTCACCCGTGCGCCGCTGGCCGCTCGCGCTGCAGGCGGCCCTCGGCATCGCCGTGCCCATCACGGTCTTCACGCTCGCGGGGCTCCCGCAGCTCGGCTTCCAGGCCTCCGCCGGCGCCTTCACGGTGATCTTCGCGTCGCAGCTGCCCACTGTGGAGCGGGCCCGGCTGCTGCCGCTGATCGGCGCGGGCCTCGTCGCCTGTGCGGCTCTCGGCGCGCTGCTGTCGGCATCCGACATCGCGGTCCTGATCGGCCTCTTCGTCGTGACGGCCGCCTCGAGCGCCGTCGCCTACGGCCGCTCGCTCGGGCCTCCTGGGCCGGTCTTCTTCGTGCTCGTCTATGGGCTCTCGGCGAACGCGGCGCGGGCGACGGATGCTGTCGGCGCCGCCATCGGCGTCGCGGCCCTGGCCGGTGGTGTCGCCGTCGCCTACCTCATCGCCATGACGCCGCTGCTGCATCGGCGCAACCGGCGCATCCGCGCGCGCCCCCTGCGGCAGCTCGCGCCGCGGGCCGACCTGCGGGGCTCCGCCGGAACCCTGCTGGTGCGCGCCGTCGCCGTCGGCACGGTCGGCACCCTCATCGGGGCGCTGGGCGATCCGCACCGCGCGTACTGGATCGTCGGGGCCGGCATCGCCGTCGTGGGTGTCGCGAGCAGGCGCCAGCTCGCGCTCGAGCGCGGCATCCATCGCGTCATCGGCACTGTGGTCGGCGCCGGGCTCTTCCTGCTGGTCGCGCAGCTGCCGCTGACCGGGCTCTGGCTCGCGCTCGTGATGGGCGGGCTGCAGTTCGTGATCGAGCTGGTCGTGGTGCGCAACTACGCGCTCGCGCTCACCTTCATCACACCCCTCGTGCTGCTGCTGACCACTGCCGCCACCGGCACGATCGACACGACGGTGGTCTCGGAGCGCATCATCGACACCCTGATCGGCGCGCTCCTGGGAGCCGTCTCGGGATTGCTGCACACCCGTGCGGAGCCGCCGTCGCGGTGACAGGTTGGAGGCATGACCCGCGTGCTGATCGTTCTCACCGCCTCTGACGTCATCCGCCTCGACGACGGCACCGAGCACCCCACGGGGTTCTGGGCCGAGGAGTTCGTCACCGCCCATCGCGGACTGACCGCCGCGGGGTTCGACGTCGCGATCGCGACCCCCGGTGGGCGCCCCGCTCCCGCCGATCCCGCCTCGATCACAGCCGAGGGGGTCGGCGATGCCGCGAAGGCGGCCGACTATGCGGGCT
Source organism: Microbacterium fluvii (assembly GCF_025515205.1). GTDB lineage: Bacteria > Actinomycetota > Actinomycetes > Actinomycetales > Microbacteriaceae > Microbacterium > Microbacterium fluvii. Next base: position 117,938 of record NZ_JAOPFX010000003.1, read on the forward strand.
ACCTCGACGAGATCGCCGACGCGGTCGCGCACCCCGCGGCGATCGAAGACGTCGAGATCGCCGCCCTGACCCCTGACCGCCTGACCGCCTGACCCTCCCCGCGACTTGGCACCTTCCGCCGCCTGTCGCGCACCCGAAGCGGCAACAGGTGCCAACTCGCGGGAAGAGAAGGGGGGCGGATGCTGCCGCCTGCGCGTCAGCGACGCTCGAGCACGAAGCTCTCGCGGCCGGCGAAGACGCCGATGGCGCTCAGCCCCAGCATGATCACGAGCAGCAGGGCGAGGGGCGTGCCCCACCCGCCGGTCGCGGCATACAGCGCACCGAACGCGACGGGGCCGAGGGCGGCCACGCCGTAGCCGAACGACTGCGACATGCCCGACAGCGCCGTCGCGGCGTCGTGGTCGCGCGCCCGCTCGGCCATGAGGGTCAGCGCCATGCCGAGCGAGGCTCCCGAGAACAGTCCGAGCACGGCGCACCACACGAGGATCGCGTCGGGCGCGACCATGAGACCGACCGTGCCGGCCGCTCCCAGCAGCGGGATGAGCGCGGGCACGAGGCGCTTCAGACGTCCCCGCAGAGCGAAGGGCACAGTCAGGGAGCCGACGATCGAGACGAGCTGATAGAACATGACGTCGAACCCGGCGGTGACCGCATCGCGCCCGCCCGAGGTCGAGATCGCGGCGAGCCACGTGACCAGGATGTAGAAGGTCGCCGACTGCAGCCCCATGTATCCGGCCACGAGCCATGCGACCGGGTCGCGCCAGATGCCCGTCGGCGGATGCCGGTGGCCACGCGGCAGCGCGGCCGGGCGCGGCTCGTGGCGGGTCGCGGCCGCCCAGGCCACGATCGCGAACGGCAGCAGCACGCCGCCGGTGATCAGCAGCGCGAAGCGCCAGCCCGCGGTGCCGCCGGCGAACGGCAGCTCGGCCAGCGGCACGACGGCGCCCGAGGCGAGGGCGCCGAACGCGCCCAGGAGCGCCGAGTACACGCCCATCATCACGGGCACTCTGGAGGGGAAGTCGCGCTTGATCGCGGCGGGCATGAGCACGTTGCCGATGCCGATGGCCACGCCGATCACGATCGTGCCGATCCACAGCCACGCGCTCGCCCCGGGGATCGATCGCACGACCACGCCGATCACGAGCAGCCCGAGAGCCGCCAGCATCGTGCGCGACAGGCCGAACCGGCGGCTGAGGTCGTGCGCGAACGGAGACACGATCAGCCACGTGATGAGCACGAGCGACGAGATCAGTCCCAGCACCGCCGTCGGCACCCCGATGTCGGCGCCGATGTCGTCGAGCACGGGGCCGATCGCGGTGATGGCGGGGCGCATGTTCGCGGCCACGAGACACACCGCCACCACCAGCAGAACGGGGGAGGTGTGGCGGGCCTTCACCTGCTCATCCTAGGAGCGGCGACCATGTGGCACACCTGGGGTGCTCCAGGGCACCTGAACCCGCGAGGTGTGCCACATGGTGAGCAGCACGAGAGGGAGCGAAGCGCACCTCCCGCCCCGGGTACGCTCGGGGCGGGAGGTCGCAGTGGACGACGGCGAGGGGATGCTGACCCGCACCATGCGGGTGCTCGACTGCTTCACCGAAGACGATCCGGCCCTGACCGCGGCGGAGCTCGCGGAGCGCACCGGCATCCCGCTGTCGACCCTGCACCGGCTGCTCGCGACCCTCACCGGGCTGGGCCTGGTGACCCGCACCTCCGGCCACCGCTACACGATCGGCCCTCGACTGTGGGAGCTGGGGGAGCTCTCGCCGCTGGCCCTGCGGCTGCGCGAGACCGCGCTGCCGCATATGGTGCGCCTCTACGAGGCGACCGGAGAGAACGTGCACCTCGCCGTGCTCGATCCGCCCGCGCCCGAGACGGCGCAGGCGCTCTACGTCGGGCGCATGACGGGGCAGGGGTCGATCCCGACGCTCAGCCGGATGGGCGGGCGGCATCCGCTGCACACGACCGGTGTGGGCAAGGCGCTGCTGGCCGCCCGAGACGACGAGTGGCTCGAGCGGTTCCTGCTCGGCCGCCCGCTCGAGCGCGAGACGACCCGCTCGATCACCTCGGTCGACCAGCTGCGAGACGACATCGCGCGCACCCGCTCGCGCGGCTATGCACTCACCCGCGAGGAGATGACGCTCGGCAACCTCTCGGTCGCGGCCGCGCTCACCCGCGTCGACGGACTGCCGCCGGTGGCGATCGGCATCGTCGTGCACCTCGAGCACGCCGACGAGCGGCGGCTGGGCGCGCTGGTCGTGCAGGCCGCGAAAGACCTCGCGCGGTCGCTCCGCGACACGTGAGGCGGATGCTGAATCTCACTGAATGAGAATCAGACCGGGTTTCTGCCGCATCCGCTGTCATCCTTGACGCAGCGCCGCCGTCGGCGCGCCAGGTTGCCGCACTGTCGAAGGAGACCCTGCCCATGACTTCTGCCCGCCCAGGGTCGCCCGACGCGGAGGCGTTCTCGTCGTCGGTGATCATCGAACCCACCGCCGTCGCCCCCGAGTCGCTCCTCGCCTCGCCCGACATGCCGTCGCAGAGCGCGATCAACGACGAGATGGCCGAGCTCCATGCCGCCGCCGACGCCCGCGAGGCCGCCGGCGAGCACGTGCCCGCGACGCTGTACGACTTCGCGCCCTACCGCTCGAGCGTGCTGCGTCACCCCACCAAGAACCCGCGGCTGGTCGACCCCGAGTCGATCGAGCTGTTCTCGCCCGCCTACGGCCAGCGCGACGTCGCCCTCATCGAGAGCGACCTCACGCTGCAGCACGCCGGCGAGCCGCTCGGTGAGCGCATCACGGTCGAGGGACGCGTCGTCGACGCCTGGGGTCGGCCGCTGCGCAACCAACTCGTGGAGATCTGGCAGGCCAACTCCGCCGGGCGCTACATCCACCAGCGCGACCAGCATCCTGCTCCGCTCGATCCGAACTTCACCGGCGCCGGCCGCATCGTCACGAACGACAACGGAGAGTACAAGTTCACGACGATCAAGCCGGGCCCGTACCCGTGGAAGAACCACGTCAACGCGTGGCGCCCCGCGCACATCCACTTCTCGCTGTTCGGCTCGGGGTTCACCCAGCGCATCGTGACGCAGATGTACTTCCCGGGCGACCCGCTGTTCGCCCTCGACCCGATCTACAACACGATCCGCCGCCAGAAAGACCGCGATGCGCTGATCGCGACCTACGACCACGACCTCACGGTGCCCGAGTTCTCGATGGGCTACCGCTGGGACATCGTCGTCGACGGCCCCGATTCGACGTGGTTCGAGCCCGAAGGAGAGCACTGAGATGGCCGCCGTCCCTCCCGCCTCGTGGGGTCCGAAGACCCTCGAGCCCACCGCCGGTCAGACCGTCGGCCCCTTCTTCGCCTTCGGCACCGAGTACCCGAAGATGAACCAGGTCGTCTTCCCGCACAGCCCCGGCGCGATCGTGCTCGGCGGCACCGTCTATCAGGGCGACGGCGCCCCGATCCCCGACTCGATCGTGGAGATCTGGCAGCCCGACAGCGACGGCAAGATCTCGCGCAACCGCGGCGCGATCCGCCGCGACGACCACACCTTCACGGGCTTCGGCCGCACCTTCACCACCGACGAGGGCCACTACGAGTTCTGGACGTGCAACCCTGGTGCCCTCTCGGCAGGCAAGGCGCCGTTCTTCGCCGTGATCGTCTACGCGCGGGGCCTGCCGAACAAGCTGCACACGCGCATCTATCTGCCCGACGACGAAGAGGCGCTGGCGAGCGACCCGTTCCTGTCGGCGCTCGAGCCCGAAGAGCGTGCGACCCTCATCGCGACGCGCACGCCCGAGGGGTACCTGCACCACGACATCCGGCTGCAGGGCGAGGCGGAGACGGTGTTCCTCACCTTCTGACGCGTGCTGCCGCGACTAAATTGGCAAGCACCGAACCCGAAGGGCGATCGCCAGTGACCGATCTCGACGCAGGACTGCTGTCTCCGGTGACCGTCGGCCACGACGACGCGGTGACGGATGCTGCCGTGCTCGACGCCCTCGTGCAGGCCGAGGTCGCCCTCACCCGGGCGTGGGCCGCGGTCGGGGCGGCTCCGCAGTCCGCGGCCGACGCGGTCGTCGAGGCCCTCGGCGACGGGCACGGGATCGATCTCGCCTCCCTCGCCGCGGCGGGGGTTGCGGGCGGCAACCCGGTGATCCCGCTCGTGACGCTGCTCAAGGAGCGGGTGCCCGCCGACGCTCGCGCCTGGGTGCACGCGGGGGCCACGAGTCAGGACATCCTCGACACCGCGCTCATGCTGGTCGCCGCCCGCGCGGTGCCGCAGATCGTGGTGGCCCTGCGCACCGCCGAGCACCACCTGGCGGCCTTCGCCCTCGCCCGCCGTGATCAGGTCGCCGCGGCCCGCACCCTCACCCAGCACGCCGTGCCGACCACCGTCGGGCTGCGTGCGGCGACGTGGCTGCGCAGCATCCGCCGCGCCGCCGATCGCCTCGAGGGCCTCACGCTGCCGGCTCAGCTCGGTGGGGCGGGCGGCACACTCGCCGCCTTCGTGCAGATCGCGCGCAACGCGGGGGCGGATGCAGCGGCCGCCGCCCTGCCGGCCGCCTACGCCGCCGAGCTCGCCCTCGACGCGCCGGACGCCCCGTGGCACGTGACGCGGTGGCCGGTGACCGAGCTGGGCGACGCGCTCGTGCAGGCGATCGACGCGGTGGGAAAGCTCGCCGCCGACGTCGCGACCCTCAGCCGCACCGAGATCGGCGAGCTCGCCGAGGGCGCGGCCGGCGGTTCGTCGGCGATGCCGCAGAAGCAGAACCCCGCCGCCTCGGTGCTGCTGCGCTCGGCCGCGCTGCGAGCCCCGCAGCTGGGCGCGACGCTGCACCTCGCCTCCGCTCTGGCGGTCGACGAGCGCCCAGACGGCGCGTGGCATGCGGAGTGGCCGACGCTGCGTGAGCTCCTGCGCCTCGCCCTCGGCGCCTCGGCGAACACGGCGACCCTCGTCGAGGGGCTCGCCGTCGACGACGCCGCCGTGCAGCGCAACCTCGACCTCACCCGCGGTCTCATCGTGGCCGAGCGGCTGTCGCACGAGCCCGACACCATCGCCCGTGCCGATGTGCCGGGAGTGGTCGCCGCCGTCGCGGCCGGCGCCGACCTCGCCGACGTGCTGCCCGGCCCCCGCGCCGGCGAGATCGCCGACCCCGCCGGCTACACGGGCCTCGCCGCCGACCTCGTCGACCGCGCCGTCGCCCCCGAACCCACGACCCCCGAACCAGGAGCAGCATGACCGCCCCCGACCTGACCTTCACCGCCCCCGTCGGGCCCGACGGGGCGCCGCTGCTTGTGCTGGGGCCGTCGCTGGGCACGTCGGCGATCCTGTGGGAGACGGCGACGCCCCTGCTTTCCGAGCGCTACCGCGTGACGGCGTGGGATCTCCCCGGCCACGGGGCCTCGGCCCCGACCGCCGACGCCTTCACGGTCGACGAGCTGGCGGATGCGGTCGCCGCGGGCGCTGCCGCGCTCGGCGCCGACAGCATCCTCTACGCGGGCGTCTCGCTCGGCGGAGCGACGGGTCTCGCTCTCGCGCTGCGGCACCCGCAGCTCGTCGAGGCTGCCGTGATCGTGGCCTCCGGCGCACAGCTCGGCACGCCGGAGAGCTGGCACGAGCGCGCCGCCAAGGTGCGCGCGGAGTCGACCTCGTCGCTGATCGTGCAGTCGGGGCAGCGCTGGTTCGCGCCCGACTCGGTCGCGCGCATCCCCGTGCTCTCCGGCCGCCTCTTCCACGCCCTGCAAGACGCCGACGATGAGTCGTACGCCCTGTGCTGCGAGGCCCTCGCCGCCTACGACGTGCGCGACCGCCTCGGCGAGATCGCGCAGCCGATCCTGGCCCTCTGGGGCGAATTCGACCAGGTCGCGCCGGTGGAGAAGGCCGACGAGATCGCCGCGGGGGTGCGCAACGGCCAGGCCGCGCGCATCGCGGGCGCGGCGCACCTGCCGCCGGCCGAGCAGCCGGAGGCCACGGCATCCGCTCTGCTCGCCTACTTCGAGGAGGTGGCACGATGACCCGTCCCGCAGGCGAGGGCCTGAGCGACCAGGAGCGCTACGACCAGGGCATGGTCGTGCGCCGCGCGGTGCTCAGCGACCAGCACGTCGACCGCTCGATCGCGAACACGACGGAGTTCACCGCCGACTTCCAGGACTTCATCACGCGCGTCGCGTGGGGAGACGTGTGGTCGCGCCCCGGCCTCGACCGCCGCTCGCGCTCGATCGCGGTGCTGTCGTCGCTGATCGCGCTCGGCCACCACGAGGAGTTCGTCATGCACGTGCGGGCGGCCCTTCGCAACGGGCTGACGCAGGCCGAGATCCAGGAGGTCATCCTGCAGTCGGCGATCTACGCCGGCGTGCCCGCCGCCAACACGGCGTTCCGCCTGGCCGGCGAGGTGTTCGCCGAAGCGGAGTAGCCCGGCGGCGTTACCGCTCGGGCTCCCGTGGGTCCGCTCGCCCGGCCCGAGACCCGCCCCGTACCCCGAGACCCGGGCTCCAGCCGGCGAGACCCGCCGTTGGCGTTGAGACCCGGCCAGCGGCGCGGGGTTTCGCGCGCAGGCGGGGGTTTCAGTGGCCGCAACGACGAAGGGCGGGGGATGCCGCAGCATCCGCCCGCCCTCTCTGCGCGTGTCAGAGCGCGCTGCCGGCCCGCTGCGCGTCGTCGGTCGGCTTCGGCACCGAGACGGGAACGCCCGTCGCGTCGGCCGCTTCGGTGTCGCCCGTGTTGGTCTTGGCGCGCTGGATCTCGCCGTAGATGTGGTGGCGCAGCTCGGCGAAGCGCGCCTCCGAGCGCGTCTGGAGCTGGTCGCGGTCGACGCCGAGGTCGATCGCCACGTCGTCCTGCACGACAGTCGGGCGGTTCGAGAGCACGATGACGCGCTCGCCGAGGTAGACCGACTCGTCGATGTCGTGGGTGACGAACAGGATCGTGATGCCGAGGTCTTTCCAGAGCTTGCGCACGAGGTCTTCGAGGTCGGCGCGGGTCTGCGCGTCGACCGCCGCGAACGGCTCGTCCATGAGCAGCACCTCGGGGCGATAGGCCACCGCACGCGCGATCGCCACGCGCTGCTGCATGCCGCCGGAGAGCTGCCACGGGTACTTCGCGCCGGCGTCTGCCAGGTCGACCTGCGCGAGCGCCTCGCTCGCCCGTGCCCGGCGCTCGGCCTTGGGCACGCCCGCCGACTTCAGCGGCAGCTCGACGTTGGCCTGCACGCTCATCCAGGGGAAGAGGCTGCGCCCGTACTCCTGGAAGACGACGGCCATCGTCTTGGGCGGGCCGCTGATGTCTTTGCCGTGCAGCTCGAGCACGCCCTCGGTGCGGGGGAGCAGGCCCGCGATGCACTTGAGCAGCGTGGTCTTGCCGGCGCCCGACGGCCCGACGATGCAGGCGAGCTGGCCGGCGGGGATCTCGAAGGTGAGATCGCGGATCGCCTCGAAGCCGCCGGTGGCGGTCGGGTAGATCTTGCGAAGGCCCTGGACCTTCAGCATCGGCCCGTCGAAGACGGGGGTGGACTTCGTGTCAGCTCTCACGCTGCACCTCTCTCAAACCGAAATACCAGCGAAGGATGCGTCGCTCGACGACGCGGAAGATGATCGACAGGCCGAGACCGATCAGGCCCAGCACGAGGATGCCCGACCACATCTCGGGGATCGCGAAGTTGCGCTGGAACCACACGATCGTGAAGCCCAGGCCAGACGACGAGCCGAACATCTCGGAGATCACCATGAGGATCAGGCCGATCGACAGCGACTGCCGCACACCGGCGAGGATCTGCGGGCTGGCCGCCGGCAGGGTCAGGTAGCGGAGGCGATCGATCCCGCGGATGCGGTAGGTCGAGCACGTGTCGCGCTGCACCTCGTCGGTGGCCCGGACGCCCTCGACCGTGTTCAGCAGCACGGGCCAGATGGCACCCGAGACGATGACGACGATCTTCATGAAGTCGTTGATGCCGATCAGCAGCATCAGCAGCGGCACGAGCACGACAGGAGGCACGGCGCGGATGAACTCGAGCAGCGGCTCGAGCAGCTGCCGCAGACGCTTGAACGAGCCGATCAGCACGCCGAAGCCGACGCCCAGCACGATGGCGAGCACGAGGCCCGCGAACAGGCGCCCGATCGAGGGCACGACATCGGTCCAGAACCGCTCGCCGAACCACGTGTCGACGAACGTCGTCACGAGCTGCTGCGGAGTCGGCACGTAGAAGCTCGAGCCGTCGAGGGTCGCCCACCACCACCAGGCGATCAGGATCAGGGGGAGCCCGACGAGGTACGCGAAGTTCTTGAGTGCTTTGCTCATCCGACGAGCTCCGTTCGCACCGAGGTGTGCCAGCCGAGCACCTTGCGCTCGACGAAGCGGGCGATGAGGTTGATGGCGACGCCGATGAGCCCGGTCGCGATGATGAGCGCGTACATGCTCACGACATCGCCGCTGGACTGCGCGAGGCCGATCTGCTTGCCCAGGCCCGGTGTGCCGATGATGAGCTCGGAGGTGATCGCGAGCACGAGGGCGACGGTCGCGGCGAGGCGGATGCCGGTCATGAGGTAGGGGAGGGTCGTCGGCCAGACCACGTGGCGAATGCGCTGCCAGCGGTTGAGGCCGTAGCTCTTGGCTGTGGCGTCGGCGACGGGGTCGACGTCCTGACTGCCGTAGATCACCTGGATGAGCACCTGCCAGAACGAGGCGTAGATGATAAGCAGCAGGCTGGCCTGGATCTTGACGCCGAACAGCAGTACAGCGAGGGGGATCAGCGCGACCGACGGGATGGGGCGGAGGAACTCGATCGTCGAGCGGGTCGCGTGCTCGAGGAAGCGGCTGGAGCCGATGAGGAAGCCGAGGATGACGGCGGCCACGACCGAGATCGTCAGGCCGATCGCCCACGAGGTCATCGTGTCGGCCACATCGCGCCAGAACGCGAGGTCGCGCAGGTAGTCGACCAGGCGCACGAGCACCGTGTGGGGGGCGGGGAGGAAGCGGGTGTCGACGAGACCGGTGAGGCTGACGATCTCCCACAGAACGAGGAAGCCGACGATGCCGATCGCGCCGAGCAGCGGGCCGAGGGCGGAGCCCGGACGACGGTGAGGCCACCGTCGCCCGGGCTCCGCGGTCGCGACCGCGATGAGGGTCTGGGTCGAAGTCACGATTACTTGAGCAGCGCGTCCAGGTCGGGCGCAGCCGTCAGGATGCCGTACTCGACCGCGGCGTCGCCGAGCTTCTGCAGGGCGTCGCGGTTGATCTCGGTGGGGTAGGTCGGCAGCACGATCTTCGCGAGGGTCTCGGCGTCGTTCTTGGTGTACGTGCCGATGATCTCGCGCACCGCGTCGGAGTCGCTCTGGGCGGCTTCGAGCGACTTCTGCATGGCCGACTGGAAAGCCTCGACGATCTCGGGGTTGGCGTCGGCGTAGGCGTTCGAGGTGAAGTAGCTCGCGATGTCGAGCTTGGGGTCGAACTCGGCATACGCGTAGCTGATCACCTTGTCGCCGGCCTCGATGGCCGCCGTGACGAAGGGCTCGACGACGAAGGCGGCGTCGATCTGGTCGTTCTCGACGGCGGCGATGGCGTCGGGGAAGGCGACCTCGACGAACTCGGTCGTCGACGAGTCGCCGCCGGCGGCGTCGATCGCGGCGCGGGTGACGACCTGGTTGATGTTGCCGACGGCGTTCGACGACACGGTCTTGCCCGCGAGGTCGGCGACGCTGGAGATGTCGGAGTCGCCCTTGACGATGATGCCGCCCATGTCGGCCGACGTGTCGCCCGTGGTGGCGACGGCGGCCGAGACCGACTGCAGCCCCAGGCCCTTCTCGTTGGCCGTCAGCAGCGACAGGTTGTTGCTGAAGCCGAACTGGTAGTCGCCCGAGACGACGGCCGGCGCGATGGCCGCGCCCGACTCGGCGGTCTCGATCGTGAGGTCGAGGCCGGCCTCCTCGAAGTACCCGAGCGAGTCGCCGAGGTAGAGCGCCGCGGTGTCGGCGATCGGGATGACGCCCACCGTGATGGGGGTCAGGTCGGCAGGGGCCGAAGCCTCGCCGGATGCGTCGCCTTCGGGTGCCTCAGAGTCGGTGCAGCCGGTCAGGGCGATGGCTGCGATGGCTGCGATGGCGAAGAAGCTCGCTTTCTTCATGTCACTCCGTCGTGTCAGGGGCCTCGGGACCTCGTCGCTGTTGACGAGACCATGTACCTCGATTGTGGGCGACGATAACCGCGTCTCGAAAGCAGTGTCAATTCCGTCAACGAAATTGTTATCAATTCACGACCCGGTTGTGACGTCACCGTGACGACGGCGACGGATGCCTCAGCGCGGCGTCGAGATGCGCCCAGGCGCGTCGGCGCCCAGGCTCGCCAGCGTCGCGATGACGCTGCCCACGTGGGCCATCATCGCCGCCCGTGCGGCCTCGGAGTCGCGGTCGCACACGGCGTCGATGATCGCGAGGTGCTCGGGCAGTGAGATGCTCGGGCGCCCTGGGACCATCGAGAGGCGGAACTGGTGGCGCACCATCTGCCCGTTGAGCTGCTCGAGGATGCGGGTGGCCGACGCGTGGTCGGCGATCACCCGAAGAGTGCCGTGCAGAGTCGCGTTGAGATCGGAGTAGCGGGCGAGCTCGCCCTGGTCGACGGCGTCGCGCATCTCCTGGCCGAGCGCCCGCAGGAACACGATGTTCTCGGCGCTGGCCCGGCCGGCGGCGCGCGCGGCGACGAGCCCCTCGACGGCCTGGCGGATCTCGGTGATCTCGATCGCCTCCGGCACCGAGATCTCGCGCACCCGCGCTCCGCGGTTGGGCTGCAGCTCGATGAGCCCCTCCGCGGCCAGGGCGATCAGGGCGTTGCGCAGCACGAAGCGGCTCGCCGAGTACTCCTCGGCCAGCTCGGCTTCGATGAGTCGCTGGCGCGGGGCATACACGCCCTGCAGGATCGCGGCGCGCAGCTGTGCGCGCACATCCGTCTTTTCGGGCACCGATCTGCTCCTCTCGGCCATCCGGGGATCCTTCCGATCATGCACCACGTCACGGGGTTGCGTGGTGAGGCTCGCGTCGTCGATCCCACCCATCGTGCACAGATTGTTGACAATCCGATGCACGATATGCCGATAATGGGCCGAGCACCACAGGAGGTTCAATGTCGAATCCGTCGACTCTCGTGATCAGCGCCCACGCCGGCGACTTCGTCTGGCGCGCGGGCGGAGCCATCGCCCTGGCCGCCCTCCGAGGCGAGCGCGTGACGGTGGCCTGCCTGTCGTACGGCGAGCGCGGCGAGTCGGCCAGTCAGTGGCTGGAGGGCAAGGCGCTCGACGAGATCAAGCAGATCCGTCGCGCTGAGGCCGAGGCGGCAGCATCCGTTCTGGGTGCCGACATCGAGTTCCTCGACCTGGGCGACTACCCCCTCGTCGAGTCGACGGATGCCGTCTCGCACCTGGTCGACGTGTTCCGGCGCACCCAGCCCACCGTCGTGCTGACCCACCCGCTGCACGACCCCTACAACGGCGACCACCCCGCCGCGGCCCGCATGGCGCTGCAGGCGCGCGTGCTCGCGCAGGCGATCGGCGTCGCGAACTCCGACGGCTCGTACCCCACCCGCGACGAGATCATCGGGGCGCCGCCGGTGTTCTTCTTCGAGCCGCACCAGAGCGAGCAGAGCGACTTCAAGCCGAACGTGCTGCTGGATGTCACCGAGGCGTGGGAGCGCAAGCGCGCCGCGATGGAGTGCCTGCCCGCCCAGAAGCACATGTGGTCGTACTACACCGACCTCGCGGTGCGCCGCGGAGTGCAGGTCAAGCGCAACGCCGGCCCCAACCTCGGCCTGCCGGTCGACACCAAGGGCGAGGCCTACGTGCGGTACTACCCGCAGGTCACGGACGTGCTGGCATGACGAGCCCCGTGATCGTCACCGACATCGCCCGTGCCGACGCCGCGACCGCCGATGCGCTCGCGGTGCACGGCGTCGCGACGGTGCACGAGGCGATGGGACGAACGGGACTCGCCGGGCCCTCGGTCCGGCCCGTGCAGCAGGGCGCGCGCATCGCCGGCACGGCCGTCACGATCCTGCAGGCCCCCGGCGACAACCTCATGATCCACGCCGCGATCGAGCAGTGCCGCGCGGGCGATGTGCTCGTGATCGCGACGACGTCACCCTCCACCGACGGTGCGTTCGGCGACCTGTTCGCCTCGGCGCTGAAGGGCCGCGGCGTGCGCGGCATGATCACGACCGGCGGGGTCCGAGACACCGCCGACCTGCGTGAGATGGGCTTTCCGGTGTGGGCGCGCGCCGTGCATTCGCAGGGCACCGTCAAGGCGACACCCGGCTCGGTCAATGTGCCGATCGTCGTCGACGGCGTCGTGGTGAACCCGGGCGACATCGTCGTGGCCGACGACGACGGCGTGGTCGTCGTGCCGCGCCTGCACGCAGCGGCCGCGCTCGACGCCGCCGACGCGCGCGTCGAGAAGGAGGCCGCCGACCGCGATGCCTATGCGAGCGGGCGCGAGCTGAGCCTCGACCGCAAGGGCCTGCGGCCGCTCCTCGACGAGCTCGGCGTGCGCTACGTCACGCAGGCGGAGTACCTCGATGGCGGCCGCTGACGGCGCGTTCGCCGAGACGGATGCCGTCCGCGACGGCATCCCGTGCATGCTGCTGCGAGGGGGCACCTCGAAGGGCGCCTACTTTCTGGCGCAGGACGTGCCGGCCGACCCGTCCGCGCGCGACGATCTCCTGCTGCGGATCATGGGAAGCCCCGACCCCGCCCAGATCGACGGCCTGGGGGGCGCTCATCCGCTGACCAGCAAGGTCGCGATCGTCTCGCGCTCCGAGGCCCCTGGCGTCGACGTCGACTATCTGTTCCTGCAGGTCGTGGTCGATCAGCCGGTGGTCGCCGACGCGCAGACGTGCGGCAATCTGCTCGCGGGAGTCGGTCCGTTCGCCCTCGAGCGCGGGCTGGTCTCAGCGCCCGGCGACACGGCGACCGTGCGCATCCGCCTCGTCAACACCGGCGACGTCGCCACCGCGACCTTCGGCGTCGCGGGCGGGCGCCCCGACTACGACGGCGACGTCGCGATCGCCGGCGTGCCCGGCACGGCCGGCGGCATCTCGCTGGAGCTGACGGGCGCCGAGGGCAAGGCGCTGCTGCCGAGCGGCGAGGTCGTCGACGAGGTCGCCGGTCATCGGGTCAGCCTCATCGACAACGGCATGCCGGTGGTGCTGCTCGACGCCGCGGAGTTCGGCGCGACCGGACACGAGTCGCCCGCCGAGCTCGAGCAGAACGCCGCGCTCGCCGCCGAGGTGGAGCGGGTGCGCCTGGCCGCGGGGCCGCTCATGGGCCTCGGTGACGTGTCGGCGCAGACCGTGCCGAAGATGATCCTGCTCGCCGCCCCCGCCGCGGGCGGGGCGATCGCCGCGCGCGCCTTCATCCCGACGCGCGTGCACACCTCGATCGGCGTGCTGATGGCAGCATCCGTCGCCGCCGGCATCCGCATCCCCGGCGCCGTCGGCTCGGCGCTCGCCGAACTCGCGCCGGGGGAGTCCACGCTCGTCGAGCACCCGAGCGGCGTCTTCGACTCGCGCGTGCGCGTCGCGCAGGGCGCCGGCGGGGTGTGGCACGCCGCATCCCTCTCCTTGCGCACCGCGCGCAAGATCTTCGACGGCCGGGTCTTCCCGCGGCCGCGCCCCTAGTCGTTTTCGCCAGAGAGGAACCGCCATGGCACACCCCGAGAATTTCGACCTCGCCCACCTGGGCGCGATCGAGCTGTTCACCCCCAAGTTCGACGAGAGCCTGCACTTCTTCCGCGACCTGCTCGCGATGCGCGAGGTCGCCCGCGTCGGCGACTCGGTGTATCTGCGCACGTGGGACGAGTACCAGCTCTACTCGCTCAAGCTCACCGCCTCCGACACCAACGGCGTCGGCCGCACGCTGTACCGCGCGTCGTCGCCCGAGGCACTGGCCCGCCGCGTGTCCGCGATCGAGAAGGCCGGGCTCGGGCATGGCTGGCGCGACCCCGAGGTCGGGGTCGGGCCGTCGTACGAGTTCGAAGACCCCGACGGGCACCTCATGGGCATCTACTACGAGACCGAGCACTACGTGCCCGACGACGAGGACCGCCCCGCGCTGAAGAACCAGGCCGCCAAGTTCCCCGGCCGCGGCATCAACGTGCGCCGGCTCGACCACATCAACTACCTCACGAGCGACGTGAACGCGTGCGGCGAGTTCTGGCGCGACGTCATGATGAGCCGCGAGTCGGAGCGCGTGAAACTCGACGCCGGCGGGTACGGCGCGTGGTGGTTCCGGTTCCACCAGAAGTCGTACGACGTCGTCTACTCCGACGACTGGACGGGTGAGCGCGGCCGCTTCCATCACTTCGCCTTCGCGCCCGACAACCGCGAAGACATCCTCAAGGCGGCCGACATCTGCCTCGAGAACGGCATCTACATCGAGTACGGCCCCTACAAGCACGCGATCAACCAGACATTCTTCCTCTACGTGTGGGAGCCCGGCGGCAACCGCATCGAGTTCGCGACGGCCCAGGCCCGGCTCATCCTCGACCCCGACTGGCCCGTCGTGGAGTGGAGCCAGGCCGAGCGCGCGAAGGGCCAGGCGTGGGGCATGAAGACCGTCGCGACCTTCCACACCCACGGCACCCCGATCGTCGAGAACCAGGAGGAGATCGACCGCCAGGCCCTCGCCGGGCACTGAGCTCGGAATCGGACGTTGTGGGCGAGCGGGAAGCGGGTGTACCGTCGCCAGGTGAGGTTCGCCTAACCTCACCCGCGCGTCAGCGCGGGTGAGCTGCAACGGGGCAGTCGGCATCGGCCTCGCTCCGTCACACCCGAATCGACCCCGTGCTCGCCAGCTTCCTCCCCACGTTCCTCATCGGCCTCCGCGAGGGCCTCGAGGCCGCCCTCGTCGTCGGCATCCTCGTGGCCTACCTCTCGCGCGTCGGGCGCCGAGACGTGCTCCCGCGGCTGTGGATCGGCGTCGGTCTCGCGATCGCGCTCGCACTCATCATCGGCGCGGTGCTCACCTTCGGCGCCTACGCGCTCACCTTCGAGGCGCAGGAGCTCATCGGGGGTGTCCTCTCGCTCCTCGCGGTCGGCATGGTCACCTGGATGATCTTCTGGATGCAGCGCACCGCCCGCACCATGAAGCGGGCGCTCGAGGGCGACCTCGACCGCGCCCTCGCGCAGGGGAGCCTGTGGGCGATCGTCGCCATCGGGTTCGTCTCGGTCGCCCGCGAGGGGGTCGAGACCACGCTGCTGCTGTGGTCGATGGTGCAGTCGTTCGGCGACGCGCCCGCCGCCCTCGTCGGGGCTCTCGTGGGACTTGCCGCCGCCGTCGTGCTCGGCTGGCTGCTCTCGCGGGGGATGCTGCGCATCGATCTGCGGGTCTTCTTCACGTGGACCGGCGCCTTTCTCGTGATCGTCGCCGCCGGGGTGCTCGCGTACGCGATCCACGACCTGCAGGAGGCGGGCGCCCTCCCCGGGCCCTACACGGCGGCCGCCCCGATCGACCCGGTCACGGGAGCTGTCGCCGTGGGCTGGGCGGGCCTCCCGTTCGGCTGGGCGTTCGACGTGTCGGCCACGATCCCCCCTGGGGGTGCGCTCGCCGCCGTGCTGCAGGCGACCGTCGGCTTCATGCCGCAGATGTCGTGGCTGCAGGTGATCGCCTGGATGCTGTACATCGCCCTCGTCGGCGGCTTCTTCGTGCGCGGCGTGCTGCGCTCGCGGCCGCCTCGGCGCGCCGCGGCGCCCGCCGGCTCTTCCCCTGCCCCCGTCACTCCCGCCGAGCGCCGCTCGAGCGAAGACCCCACCACTCCCGCACAGCAAGGAGCATCATGACCGCCATCCGCACTCTCGGGGCCGTCGCCGCCGTCTCGATCAGCGCCCTCGCGCTCGCCGGCTGCGTCGCGAAGGCCGACGTGGCAGCATCCGACGCGCTCACGGTCACCTCGACCGACGCGGCCTGCGACGTCTCGACGGCCACGGCCACGAGCGGCACGCTGAGCTTCGATGTGACCAACGAGAGCTCGGAGGTCAGCGAGTTCTACCTGCTCGCCGACGACGGCCTTCGGATCGTCGGCGAGGTCGAGAACATCGCCCCCGGCGCCTCGCGCACCCTCACGGTCGTCGCCCAGCCCGGCGACTACTTCACCCTCTGCAAGCCGGGCATGGTCGGCGAGGGCGTCGGGCGCGCAGCGTTCTCGGTCACCGGTGACACCGTCGAGGCGACGGGCGACGACGCCGAGCAGAAGCAGCAGGCGGTCGACCTCTACGCCGCGTTCGTGAAAGACCAGGTCGAGCAGCTCGTGCCCGCCGTCGACGAGTTCGTCGCGGCCTACGAGTCGGGCGACGACGAGACGGCGCGCGACCTGTTCGCCCCGACCCGCGCCTTCTACGAGCGCATCGAGCCGGTAGCCGAGTCGCTGGGCGACCTCGACCCCCGCATCGACTACCGCGAAGTGGATGCTGTCGCCGAGGGCCTCGACTGGACCGGGTTCCACCGCATCGAGAAAGACCTGTGGGTGCCCGCGGAAGACGGTCTCAACGCCGACGGATCCTCGGCGTGGACCGACTGGCAGCCCTCGACCGACGCCGAGCGCGCGGCGTTCGGCGACCAGCTGATCGCCGACGTCGCCGAGCTCAACGACTACGTGCACTCCGACGATTTCCAGCAGGCGCTCGATGCGCAGGGCATCGCCGGAATCTCCAACGGCGCGATCGGCCTGCTCGACGAGGTCGCAACCGGCAAGATCAGCGGTGAGGAGGACTGGTGGAGCGGCACCGACCTCTGGGACTTCGCCGCCAACGTCGAGGGCTCGAAGATGGCGTTCTCGCTCGTGCAGGACTTCGCGACGGCGCAGGGCGACGACGGCGCGGCGCTCGTGACCGACATCGAGCAGGGCTACACGGATCTCGAGGCGGCGCTCGCCGAGCACGGGTCGCTGGCCGACGGGTTCGTGAACTACGGTGAGCTCACCGACGACGACAAGCGCGAGTTCACCGATCTCATCAACGCCCTCGCCGAGCCGCTGTCGCAGCTGACCTCGACGATCCTGGAGTAGCGCCGGTCCGATGGCTGAAGACGTTTCGTCTCGCTCCGTTCGCGGGGCGCCCGAACCCGACCCGGACGTTTCGTCTCGCTTCGCTCGCTCAACGCCCGAACCGCTGCAGCCCCCGGTCGTTGAGCGAGCGGCGCAGCCGCGAGACGAAACGCCGCAACCCTCCCCGGTCGTTGAGCGAGCGGCGCAGCCGCGAGACGAAACGCCGGAACCCTCCCCGGGCGCCTCGCGAGCGGCGCAGCCGCGAGACGAAACGGCGGAAGCACCCCGCGGCCTCAGCCGCCGGGGCCTGTTCGGCCTCGCGCTCGGCGCGGGGGCGGCGGGGCTCGCCGTGGGGGCCGGGGCGGGCGCGGCCGTCGCGACGGCGACGGCGCAGAGTGCGCAGGGCGCAGCATCCGCCTATCCCTTCTTCGGCGCGCACCAGGCGGGCATCACGACGCCGGTGCAGGACCACCTGCACTTCGCGTCGTTCGACATGATGGCCCGCACGACCCTCGACGACCTCGTCGAGCTGCTGCAGGACTGGTCGTATGCCGCGTCGCGCATGACCCAGGGGCTCGAGGTCAGTGCGACCGGCGCCGTCGGGGGCTCGCCGGAGGCGCCGCCCGACGACACCGGCGAGGCGCAGGGCCTCGCGGCCAACGGGCTGACGATCACGTTCGGGTTCGGCCCGACTCTGTTCGAAGACGCCGACGGCACCGACCGCTACGGCCTCGCCGCGCGGCGGCCCACAGCCCTGCAGCCCCTGCCCGCCTTTCTCGGCGACGACCTCGACCCGAATACGACGGGCGGCGACCTGTGCATCCAGGCCTGCGCCGACGATCCGCAGGTCGCCGTGCACGCGATCCGCAACCTCAGCCGCATCGCCTTCGGGCGCGCGCGGCTGCGCTGGTCGCAGCTCGGGTACGGCAAGACCTCGCGCACGAGCGCCGATCAACAGACCCCGCGCAACCTCTTCGGGTTCAAGGACGGCACCGCCAACATCCTCGCCGACGATGCTGCGGCACTCGACGAGCACGTGTGGGCGGCGGCATCCGACGATCAGGCCTGGATGGCGGGCGGGTCGTTCCTGGTCGCCCGCAAGATCGCGATGCTCATCGAGACGTGGGACCGCGTGCGGCTGGCCGAGCAGGAGCGCATCACGGGCCGAGACAAGGGCGAGGGCGCTCCGCTGTCGGGGGGCGTCGAGGCCACCGACCCCGATTTCGCCGCGACGGATGCTGCCGGCGCTGCCGCGATCGACGCGCACAGCCACGTGCGGCTCGTCCACCCCGACTTCAACGGGGGCGTACGGATCCTCCGCCGCGGCTACAACTACGTCGACGGCAACAACGCGCTGGGGCGCCTGGACGCGGGCCTGTTCTTCCTGGCGTACCAGCGCTCGCCGGAGCAGTTCATCGGACTGCAGCGGGCCCTGTCGACCGACCTCATGGCCGAGTACGTCCGTCACGTCGGCTCCGGCATCTGGGCGATCCCGCCCGGGGCGTCGACCGGCTCGTATGTGGGTGCGGGTCTGTTCACCTGAGTCGCCGCCGCCCACTCGGTGCACAACCGAGTGAGGTCGTTCCCGACACGCCGAGGGGCGGATGCTGTGGACCGCGCGTCGCCGGAAAGGTCCGTCAGCCGTGCGCGGGCACGGGAGGGTGGACCCGGCCGCCCGCGACAGGGGATGCTGGGGGCATGCGGACACCTGCGGCCTGGGCGCGCGGCGTGCGCCACCCAGAGGCCTTCCACGGCCGCGGCGCGCGGCGCGGGTTCTTCGAGGGCTGGTACGTCAAGCTCGTCAGCGCCGACCGGGCGCAGCGCTGGGCGGTGATCCCCGGCATCTTCCGGGGCCTGCAGGCCGACACCGACACCGACGACGAGGCGTTCGTGCAGGTGCTCGACGGGCTCACCGGCCGCTCGTGGTTCCACAGGTTCCCGCCGCACGAGTTCCACGCGTCCGACACCGAGTTCGACGTGCGGGTGGGTGCCAGCCGGTTCACCGCGAACGGCGTGACCCTCGACCTGCCGCAGCTGCGGGGCCGCGTCGAGTTCACGACGCCGCTCGAGCCCTGGCCGGCGACTCTGCGCGAACCGGGGATCATGGGCTGGTACGGCCTCGTGCCCTTCATGGAGTGCTTCCACGGCATCGTCTCGTTCGGCCACGCCCTCGGCGGCGAGCTCGAGATCGAGGGGGCGCCCGTCTCGTTCCACGGCGGCCGCGGCTACATCGAGAAGGACTGGGGCAGGGCATTCCCCGCGGGGTATGTGTGGCTCGCGAGCAACCATCTCGACGCCGACGCGGAGGCGTCGCTGATCGCCTCGGTCGCGATCATCCCGTGGCTGCGCGGCGCCTTCCGCGGATCGATCGTCGGCCTGCGTCACTCCGGCCGGCTGCACAAGTGGACCACCTACAACCGCTCCACCGAGAAGCTCCTCACGATCGACGACGACCGCGTGCATTGGGTCGTCGACGGCCCGGACGGCACGCTCGAACTCGAGGCCCAGCGCGTCCGCGGCGGGCTGCTGCACGCCCCGGCGCGTGAGTCGATGCACCGCAGGGTCGAAGAGACGCTCGACGGCAGCATCCGCCTGCGTCACACCGGCCGCGACGGCCACGTGCTGCTCGACGGCACGGCAGAGTGCGCGGGCATCGAGGTGTTCGGCGACATCGAGCGGATGCTGGCGATCTGACCTGCGAGAGGATGGGCGCATGAAGGCCACCTGGATGTACGGCGCCGGCGACGTGCGCGTGATCGATGTTCCCGATCCTCGGATCGAGCTGCCCACCGACGCGGTCGTGCGCGTCGTGGCGGCGTGCGTGTGCGGGAGCGACCTGCACCCCTACCGCAAGATGCACCAGAGCGAGCGCGGCGCCGGCAAGGGGCACGAGTTCGTCGGCATCGTCGACGAGGTCGGGGCCGAGGTGACCACGGTGCGGCCGGGCGACTTCGTCATCGCGCCGTTCATGATCTCGTGCGGCGAGTGCGACTTCTGCCGCGAGGGGCTGCAGACCTCGTGCCGGTTCAGCCAGGGCTGGGGTGAGCACGGCGCGGCCGGCGCGCAGGCGGAGGCGGTGCGGGTGCCGCTGGCCGACGGCACGCTCGTGGCGGTGCCGGCCGGATTCGACGAGGCGCTCGTGCCGTCGCTGCTGACGCTCTCCGACGTCTACGGCACCGGTCACCACGCCGCCGTCACCGCCAGGGTGCGCAGCGGCCAGACCGTCGCGGTGATCGGCGACGGCGCCGTGGGCCTGCTCGCGGCGCTGTCGGCGGTGCGGCTCGGCGCCGAGCGCGTCATCCTGCTCGGCCGCCACGAAGACCGCACGGACCTCGGCGTCGCCTTCGGCGTCACCGACGTCGTGCCCGAGCGCGGCGACGAGGCCGTCGCGCGCGTGCGCGAGCTCACCGACGGCGACGGAGTGCACGCCGTGCTCGAGGCGGTCGGCTACCCCGACGCCTACGAGACGGCCCTGGGCGTCGTGCGCGCGGGCGGCGTCATCAGCCGCGTCGGGGTGCCGCAGTACACCGACGGCGACATCGGGCGTCGGCTGTGGTGGCCCAACGCGACCCTCACCGGCGGCGTCGCCCCGGTGCGCGCCTACGTCGAAGAGCTGCTCCCTGGGGTGCTCGACGGCTCGGTGGAGCCCGGCCGCGTCTTCGACCGCGAGCTGCCGCTGGAAGACGCCGCCGAGGGGTACCGCCTCATGAACGAGCGCGAGGCGCTGAAGGTGCTGCTGCGGCCGTAGCGGGTGCGGGCGCCGGGGCGGCAGCATCCGCCCCGCCGCACACGACGAAGCGCCGCGGGTGAACCGCGGCGCTTCTGTGTGTGATCGCTCAGACGAGCCAGCGCATGCTCTGCACGACGGGCAGGCTCTTCCACCAGGCGCCCAGACCCCACGTGTCGCCGGCGGCCAACACGGCGACCAGCACGAGGGCGAGCGCGTAGATGATGTGGTAGTCCACGAGCGGGTTGGTGCTGCCCGCGCCGTAGGCGAAGGGCCATTCGGCGAGGTACATCAGGAGCATCATGACGCTGCCGGCCACGGCGCTCACGCGCAGGCCGATGCCGAGCATGACCGCCGCACCGATGCCGAGCATGCCGGCCATGAACATCCAGTCGGCCAGCGGCGTCGCGAGGCTCGCGAACCAGGGCTGAAGCGGGCCGGTGACGGCCTCACTGCCGAGGAAGCCCTGCGCGGGGGCGCCGCCGTTGACCCAGGCACGTTCGACGGGTGTGGAGAACCCGAGCCCGAAGGTCTTGTCGAGGAAGGCCCAGAGGAAGATGAAGCCGGTCGCGAGGCGCGTGACGGCGAGCCAGCGGCGCCCGGTGAGGCTCGTGACGATGGTGTCCTGCAGCGGGATGGCCTTGGCGGCGGTGGTCGCCTTCGCCGCACCGGCGGTCAGGGTGGTCCCGGTGGGGACGGCGTGGGTGGTCATGGTGTTTCTTCCTCCTTGTGCATCGGGCCTTGTGGGCCCGACCTTCTTTGTGGTCAGACCACACGTTACACCTGTGGTCACACCATATGCAAGGCTGATGTCCAGGTTTCTTTCAGCATCCGCGGTTTGCCGTCTTTTCCCCTCCCCGCGACTTGGCGGATGTGGTCGCATGAGGGTGATCGCGAGCGGCAGAAGCTGCCAACTTGCGGGAGGGAAGGAAGGCGGATGCTGCGGCGTGGGGTCAGCGAGGTGCGGCGGTGGACTGCCGCACGATCAGATGCGTCGGCAGCGGGGTGTCTTCGGTCGCGCTCTCGGGCTCTTCGATCGCGATCAGCACCTTGCGCATGATCAGTTCGCCGAGCGCGGCGAAGTCCTGCCGCACCGTCGTGAGCGGCGGATACAGGAATCCTGCTTCTGGCACGTCGTCGAAGCCCACGACGCTGACGTCGTCTGGCACGCGAAGTCCTCGCTCGCGCAGCGCCGACAGCAGGCCGATCGCCATGTGATCGTTCGCGACGAACACGGCGGTGCCGGCCTCCACCGGCAGCCTCAGCCCGAGGTCGTGCCCCGACGCGGCGCTCCAGTCGCCGCTGGCCGGCTCGACGGCCTCGAGCCGGTGCGCGGCCAGCTCGTCGCGCCATCCGCGGATGCGCTCGATCGCGTCGGGGGCGCGCTGGGGACCCGCGAGATGCAGGATGCGGGTGTGTCCGAGCTCTGCCAGGTGCCGCACCGCCGAGCGGGCGCCTCGATACTGGTCGATCGAGACGAGATGGGGGCTCCGGCGCTGCGAGGCGGCCGCGGCGACGACGGGGATGCTGAGATCGAGGCTGCGCACGACCTCGAGCACGCCGATGTCGACGACGATGAGCACGATCGCGTCGACGCGCTGGCGCAGCAGTCCCTCGACCGCCGAGCGCACGGCCGCCGGGTCGGCGTCGAGGGTCGAGACCGTCTCGACGTTGTAGCGCTCGGCGCGCGCCGCGATCGCGAAGTGCATCGCGATCGAGGTGGGCCCGTAGTCGGCGACGCCCGGCGCGACGAGGCCGATCGTGCGGGTGCGGCGGGTGACGAGCGCCCGTGCCGCCGGCGAGGGGGAGTAGCGCAGCTGCGCGATGGCCTGCTCGACGCGCGCGCGGGTCGCCGGCCGCACGTTCGGCAGGTCGTTGAGCACCCGCGAGACCGTCTGGTGCGACACGCCCGCGAGCCGCGCGACATCGAAGATGTTCGCGGTGCGGGCGCCCTTGTCGTCGCTCACTCGGCCTCGTCTTCGTCGGGCTGGGCGACCAGCGCCATGAGCGAGTCGACGCTGAGCCCCTCGGCCGAGACGACGTCGACGACCTTGCCGCCGCGCAGGATCGCGACGCGGTGGCCCACCCGCAGCACCTCTTCGAGCTCGGCCGAGATGAACACGACCGACAGTCCGTTGTCGGCGAGCTCCGACACGAGGTTCTGGATCTCGACCTTGGCGCCCACGTCGATGCCGCGGGTCGGCTCGTCGAGAACGAGCACCCGCGGCGACAGGGCGAGCAGCCGCGCCAGCAGCACCTTCTGCTGGTTGCCGCCCGACAGGGTGCCGGCGGGCCGGTCGAGATCGGGCGGGCGGATGTCGAGGGCCTCGACCCAGCTGGCGGCGAGTTCGCGCTGGCGCTCGGTGCGGATGCGGCGCGCGATGCCGCGCTGGGCCTGCAGCGCGAGGGTGATGTTCTCCTGCACGCTCAGCTCGCTGATGATGCCCTCGGTGCGCCGGTTCTCCGATGAGTAGACGACGCCGAGTGAGATCGCACGGCGGACCCCGCCGACCTCGCCCGAGGCGATGCGCACGATGCCGGCGTCCGGCCGGTCGACGCCGGTGAGCGCGCGGGCGAGCTCGGTGCGCCCCGAGCCGAGGAGCCCCGCGACGCCCAGCACCTCGCCCTCGCCGAGGTCGAGGTCGGCGTCGACGATGCCGGTGCCGACGGTGACCCCCTCGGCGTGCAGGAACGGCGCCTGCACGGCCTCGGTCAGCCCGGCGCGCGGCCGAGAGGTGAGCGATTCCATGCTGCGGCCGAGCATCTTCTGCACGAGGTCGATGCGCAGGAGCTCGCGGGTGAGGTACTCGCCGACGAGGCGGCCGCCTCGCAGCACCGTCACGCGGTCGCAGATCTCGTAGACCTGATCGAGGAAGTGCGAGACGAACAGGATCGCGACGCCGCGCTGCTTGAGGTCGCGGATCACGCGGAAGAGCTCGGCCACCTCATCGAGGTCGAGGCTCGAGGTGGGCTCGTCGAGGATCAGCACCTTGACGTCGATCGAGATCGCCCTCGCGATCGCGACGAGCTGCTGCACCGCGAGCGAGTGGCTCGACAGCGTCGAGGCCGGGTCGATGTCGAGTCCGAGGTCGGCGAGAGCGGCGGCGGCGCGGCGGCGCATCTCGCGCCAGTCGATGCCGCCGCGGCGTCGGGGTTCGCGCCCCAGCCAGATGTTCTCGGCCACCGAGAGGTTCGGCAGCAGGTCGATCTCCTGATAGACGGTGCCGATCCCGGCCGCCAGAGCATCGTGCGGCGTCGTGAAGCGCACCTCGTCGCCGTCGATGCGGATGGCCCCCGCATCCAGTCGCAGCGCGCCGGTGATCGCCTTGATGAGCGTCGACTTGCCCGCGCCGTTCTCGCCCATGAGCGAGTGCACCTCGCCGGGGAACATGCGGAAGTCGACGCCGTCGAGCGCGGTCTCGGCCTGGAATCGCACGGTCGCCCCGGAGACCTCGACGACGGGGCTTTCGACCATGGTCACCATCTTGCCCTGGGCCTGCGCCGACCAGAGGTCAGACGCGGGCACTATCTGCGCGACGACCGCGCGACGATGAGCCGCTGCACGACCACGAACAGCAGCAGGAGCGCCCCGATGGCGATGCGCGTCCACGACTGGTCGGCCCCGAGGAACGAGATGAACGTCTTGATGGTGCCGTAGACGAACACGCCGATCATCGAGCCGACGACGTAGCCGCTGCCGCCGGTGAGCAGCGTGCCGCCGATCACGACCGCCGCGATCGTGTCGAGTTCGGTGCCGATGCCGTTGAGCGGATACGAGGCGCCCGTGTACGCCGTGAAGACGACGCCGGCGAGGCCCGCGCACAGCCCGCTGACGACGTAGGCGAGGAGCTTGGTGCGCACCACCGGCAGGCCCATGAGGCGCGCCGACTGCTCGCTGCCGCCGATCGCGTAGATCGTGCGGCCGAACCGCGTGTAGGCGAGCACCAGGGCGCCGGCGAGCACCGTCAGCAGCGCGATGATGCCGGTGGGGGTGATGTACCAGCCGCCGACGCCGGTCTGCAGGCGGGTCGACTGCAGCCACAGGATCGCGGGGTCTTCGACCTTGATCGACGACAGGCTCACCATGAAGGCGAGGCCGCGCGCGGCGAACATCGCCGCGAGGGAGGCGATGAACGGCTGCACGTCGAAGTACTGCACGAGCACACCGACGCCGAGCCCCATCAGCGCGCCCAGGCCCAGCATGATCGGCGCGACGAGCGCCGTCGGCACGCCGTCTCGGAGCATCGAGGCGCCCAGCATCCCCGTGAAGGCCATCACGGCGCCCACCGACAGGTCGATGCCGCCGGTGAGGATCACGAAGGTCATGCCCACCGCGAGGATGAACAGGTACGCGTTGTCCAGCAGCAGCGCCGAGATCACGCGGGGCGTCAGGAAGTTGCCGAAGTAGGCCTCCGCGACGATCAGCATCAGCAGCAGGATGCCGAGCGCGGCGAACACCGGGATCCACGAGGAGTGGCGACTGAGGAAGCGGGCGAACACGGCCGAGATCGGGGTGGCCTTGCGTTCGGGTGCTGCGGTCGTCGTGGTCATCGGGCCACCTCCACTCGGGTGCTGCGCGTTCGGGTGCTGCGGGCGGCGGCGCCGATCCACCCGCGGAAGCGGGGCGACTGCACGAGCACGACGACCACCACGACGATCGCGAGGAACAGCGGGCTCACCGCCGGGGGCACCCCCAGGAAGGTGATGGTCGACTTCAGGGTCTGGATCGTGAAGACGCCCAC
Source organism: Microbacterium fluvii (assembly GCF_025515205.1). Classification (GTDB taxonomy): domain Bacteria; phylum Actinomycetota; class Actinomycetes; order Actinomycetales; family Microbacteriaceae; genus Microbacterium; species Microbacterium fluvii. Next base: position 143,435 of record NZ_JAOPFX010000003.1, read on the forward strand.
CACGGTGCCGGCGATCGTGAAGGTGCCGCCCATGAGCGAGGTGCCGCCCAGAACGACGGCGAGGATCGCGTCGAGTTCGATGTAGAGACCGGCGGCGTTCGCATCCGCCGCCATGATGTTGGAGCTGTAGAGGATGCCGGCGAGCCCGGCCAGCAGACCGCTCGCGGCGTAGGCGCCCCAGATGATCCCCCGGGAGCGGACACCCGCCAGGCGCGACGCCTCGGGGTTGATGCCGACGGCCTCGGTGAGCACGCCGAGGGCCGTGCGGCGCTCGATGAGGGCGACGACGGCGATGGCGGCGACCGAGACGTAGAAGGCGAACGGCAGGCCGAAGACGTAGCCCTGCGCCATGAACTTGTACGGCGCGCTGTTGATCGTGGTGATGAACCCGCCGGTGATCAGCAGCGCCACGCCGCGGCCGGCGAGCATGAGCACGAGGGTCGCGATGATCGGCTGGATGCCGAGCACGGCCACCAGGAACCCGTTCCACACACCGAGCACGAGCGCCACGAGCACGCCCACCGTGATGGCGAGGATGACCGTCGGCAGCGATTCGGGCTCGGACGATCCAGAGATGATCGTGAGGGCGACGGCGCCCGAGACCGCCATGATCGCCCCGACCGACAGGTCGATGCCTCGGGTGGCGATGACGATCGTCATGCCGAGGGCCACGAGCATGAGCGGTGCGCTGTTGCGCAGGATGTCGATGAGCGGACCGTAGAGGTTGCCGTCGCGCACCGTGATGCCGATGAACGACGGGCGGGCGATCGTGTTGATCACGATGAGGGTCAGCAGCGCCATGACCGGCCAGAACAGCCGGTGCTTCACGGCGGCGAGGGTCAGCGATTTCATGCGACGTGCTCCGCGCTCTCGGGGGATTCCTGGGCGATGAAGTCGACGAGCGTGCCGACCTCGGTGTCGTGCGATGCGAGTTCGCCGATCTTACGACGGTCGCGCATCACGGCGACGCGCTGCGCGATGCGCAGCACCTCTTCGAGCTCGCTCGAGATGAAGACGACCGCCAGGCCCCGCTCGCTGAGCTCGGCGACCTTGCGCTGGATGTCGGCCTTGGCGCCGACGTCGATGCCGCGGGTCGGCTCGTCGAGGATGATCAGCTGCGGTGCGGTGGCGAGCCACCGCGCGAGCAGCACCTTCTGCTGGTTGCCGCCGGAGAGGTTGCGCACGAGCGCGTTGGGGTCGGCCGGGCGCACGCCGAGAGCCGCGATGTACTCGTCGACGATGGCGTCGCGCTCGGCTCGGCGCACGGGGCGCAGCGCCCCGCGCTTGGCCTGGATGCCGAGGATGATGTTCTCGGCGACGGTCAGTTCGCCGACGATCCCCTCGGCGCGGCGGTCTTCGGACGAGAAGGCGATGCGGCGGTCGATGGCGTGCCGGGGAGCGGTGATGCGCGCGTGCCGGCCGCGCACCTCGATGCGGCCGCTGTCAGGGCGATCGGCGCCGTAGAGCAGCCGAACGAGCTCGGTGCGCCCCGAGCCGAGCAGGCCGGCGATGCCGACGACCTCGCCGTCGTACACGTCGAGGTCGGCGGGCTCGAGCACGCCCTTGCGGCCGAGCTCTGTCGCGCGCAGCACGGGGGTGCCGGTGCGGTCGATCTCGCGGTCGGCGGAGCGCGAGATCGCGTCGAGCTCGTCGAGCTGGCGTCCGATCATCAGCGAGATGAGCTCGCCGCGGGGGAGGTCTTTCGCGAGGTACTCGCCGACGAGGCGCCCGTTGCGCAGCACCGTGAGGCGGTCGGAGATCTCATAGACCTGATCGAGGAAGTGGGTGACGAACAGGATCGCGACGCCGCGGTCGCGGAGGTCGCGGATCACGCCGAACAGCTGCTCGACCTCGCCGCGGTCGAGGCTCGAGGTGGGCTCGTCGAGCACGAGCACGGTGGCGTCGGTGACCATGGCCCGGCTGATCGCGACGAGCTGCTGCACGGCGATGGAGTGGCTCGACAGCAGCGAGCGGGTGTCGAGGGCCAGACCCAGATTGGCCAGGTGGGTCTCTGCCTCGCGGTGGGTCGCCCGCCAGTCGATGCGTCCGAACCGCCGTTTCTCGTGGCCGAGCATGACGTTCTCGCCGACCGAGAGGTTGGCGCAGAGGTTCACCTCTTGGTACACCGTCGAGATGCCGGCGGCCTCGGCATCCGCCGTCGAACGGAACACGCGAGGGGTGCCCGACACGCTGATCTCGCCGGCCGTGATGCCGTAGACGCCCGTGAGCGCCTTGATGAGCGTCGACTTGCCGGCGCCGTTCTCGCCCATGAGCGTGTGCACCTCGCCGCCGCGCAGCGTGAAGTCGACCTCGTCGAGGGCCTTCACGCCGGGGAACTCGACGCTGATGCCGCGCATGCGGACGACGGGTGGGGGAGCGGAGTCCGCGGCCATGGGGCTTCCTTGCCTGTTTCTGGGGTGCCCGTCGGGGCCGGGCGATGCCGGCCCCGACGGGGTCTTGCGGGTGTGTGCGCCGATCAGTAGGGGCGCGTCGGCAGGGCCTCGATCGCCTGCTCCTGCGTGAACGACTGGTCGGGGACGATCGTCTTCTTCTCGACCGTCTCGCCTGCGAGCACGGCCTTGACCAGGTCGGCGGCCTTCTCGCCGAGCAGCGGGTTGCACTCCACGATGAAGTTGAACTTGCCGTCGGCCAGTGCCTGCATGCCGTCGTGCACCGCGTCGATCGTGACGATCTGGATGTCCTTGCCGGGCGTCAGGCCCGCCGCCTCGATCGCGTCGAGAGCACCCAGGCCCATGTCGTCGTTGTGCGCGAACAGCACGTCGATGTCGTCGCCGTACTTCTGCAGGTAGCCCTCCATGACCTTCTTGCCGCCGTCGCGGGTGAAGTCGCCGGTCTGCGAGTCGAGCACGTTGATGTCGGTGCCCTCGGTCGCCTCGGCGAACCCGGTCGCGCGGTCGAGCGCGGCCGACGAGCCGGTCGTGCCCTCGAGGATCACGAGGTTCGCGCCCTTGCCGTCGAAGTTCTCCTTGACCCACTCGCCGGCGGTCTTGCCCTCCTGTTCGAAGTCCAGGCCCACCCAGCTCGCGTAGAGGTCTTCGCTCGCGCTCACCGTGCGGTCTTCGAGGACGACCGGGATGCCGGCATCCTGGGCCTCTTTGAGCACGTCGTCCCAGCCGTCGACCGTGATCGGCGCGATGACGATCGCGTCGACGCCCTGGTTGATGAAGCTGCGGACGGCCGCGATCTGGGCCTCCTGCTTGTTGTCGGCCGCGTTGAACTTGAGGTCGAACCCGTTGTCTGCCGAGAACGCCTCCTTCATCGACTCGGTGTTGGCCGAGCGCCAGCCCGACTCGGAGCCGGTCTGGGCGAAGCCGACCGTGATGACGTCGCCGCTGCCGCCGTCGCCGCTGGCGCCGTCGTCGCCGGTGGAGCTGCTGCAGCCTGCCGCCGCGAACGTCAGCGCACCCAGCAGCGCGACGCCGGCGAGAACCTTCTTCTTCATGCCGTGAACCTCTCTGTTCGCACCGGCCTCTGTGCCGGCGTGGTTTCAGGGGCCGCTATCGGGGCGGCCCGTTGGCTTGAATGTTAGCCTTCACATTTCTGGTCGCCGCAAGATGTGAGCGATAACAGTTTCGTAACACGCGCCTGGATCGCGGTCGCTGTCAGCGTCGGCCGCGGCGGCATCGGCATCCGCTTTCCGTGAGCGATCACATTCGGGTCACCCCTCCCGCGACTTGGCACCTTCGGTCGTGTCGCGACCTGTTGCAGCGGCAAGAAACGCCAACTCGCGGGGGCGGTTCGGGCCGTGCATGATCCGCGACTTGGCACCTCTGGTCGCTCAGATGCCCCGCCAAGCGGCAGAAGCTGCCAACTCGCGGGTGGGGAACGGATGCTGCGGCGCGCAGCGCGTCAGGCGCGGCGGGCGAGCAGGGCGTCCGCGACACCGACCGCGAGCACGACGGCGGCGGCGGCGATCGGGGCGAGGAGGGCGGCATCCGTGCCGAGGTTCTCGGCGACGGCGCCCGTGACGGCGGATGCTGCCGACTGCCCCACGATGACGCCAGAGCCGAGCATCGTCATGACCGTCGCCGACCGGCCGCGCGGAGTGCGCGCCGCGGCGAGGCTGTACTGGGTGACCAGGGTCGGCCCGATGCCGATGCCGATGATCAGCAGGCACACGAGCATGCCGCCGACGGTGTCGATGAAGGGCAGCGCGAGCGTTCCGGCGAAAACCAGCGCAGAGAACGTGAGCCAGCGCGCGCCCAGGGTGAACCGGTCGGGAAACAGCGCGACCGCCAGGGCGAGTGCCGCCGAGCCTACGCCCATCGCGCCGTAGACGAGGCCCGCCTGCTCCGGCACGCCGCGGTCGTCCATGAAGGCCGTGAGCGAGGTCAGCATCGTGCCGAAGAACAGGCCCATGCCGAGGGCGCCGGCCGCCGGCGTGAGCACGAGGGGGCGCAGCAGTGTGCGGACGGGGGCGCGGTCGGCGACCTCGTGAGGAGCGGGCTCGGCCTTCGCGGCAGACGGATGCAGGGCGAACGCCGTCACGAACACGATCGCGAGGGCCGCAGCCCCGACGACCGGGGCCGCGGGGTTGAGCGTCGTGGCGAGCAGGCCCACGATGACCGGGCCGAAGACGAAGACGATCTCGTCGGCGGCGGATTCGTAGGCCATGGTCCCGACGATCACCCGGTCGCGGCGGGCGAGAGGGAAGCGCGCGCGGATGATTCCGACCAGCCGCCCGCGCGACAGCGGCGCGACCTGGGGCATCGTCGCGCCGATGGCGAACGCGAGGGCGAGCACGGCAGCATCCGCCACGGGGGTGAACACGAGCCACGCGATCGCGACCAGCAGCAGGCTGTTCGCGGTGCCGGCGATCAGCAGCACGCGGCGCTGGCCGAAGCGGTCGGCCGCGGCACCGAGCAGGGGGCCGAAGATCGCGGTGCCGAGGCCCGTCATGGCGGAGGTCGCGCCGCCGAGCGAGATCGACCCGCGCGCCGCGACGACGAGGGTGAGCACGCCGACGACCATCATCGCGAACGGCAGTCGGGCGATCAGGGCGATCGGGAAGTACGAGAACCCCGCCTCGCGGATGAGGCTGGTCGCGCGCGGCGCGGCGAGTGTCGAGTGCATCTGTCTCCTGTGTCTCTGCCGCCGGCGGCGGCACGTCGTGCCGCCTTGGCCGTGCCGGCCAGGTAGATACACATCGGGGATGTCGGTCTCAGTCTACCGCCGGGCCCTCCGGCCCGCCCCGGCGACGGGATACCCTGACCGCGGAGGAGCCATGACGGATGCCGCAGCCACGACGCGCCGCGTCGGCGTGCGCGACGTCGCGCGTCTGGCCGGGGTGTCGACGCAGACGGTGTCGCGGGTGATCAACGCGCATCCGAACATCCGCGACGAGACGCGGGCCCGCGTGCTCGACGCCATGGAGGCCCTCGACTACCGCGTCAACAACGCCGCGCGGAGCCTCGGCACCGCCACCACCCGCACGCTCGGGGTGATCGCCTCCGACGCGACGCTGTTCGGCCCGGCCGCGGCGATCGCCGCGCTCGAGACCGCCGCGCGCGCCCAGGCGCGCTGGATCGCGACCGCCTACGCCGACGCCGCCGACGAGGCCTCGGTCGACGACGCCGTCGCGCACGTGCTCGGCCAGGGCGTCGACGGGGTGATCCTCGTGGCCCCGCACGTGCGCGCCTTCGAGCGGCTCGAGGCGATGCGCCTGGGCGTGCCGCTCATCGCGATGCACGGCGGCGCGGGCGCCGAGCCGCAGTCGGCGGGCGCGGCGCTCGCCGTGGCGCACCTGGCGGGCCTCGGCCACCGGCGCATCGCGCGCCTGGGCGGGCCCGCCGACTGGGCCGAAGAGGTGGCGCGCGCCGAGGGCTTCGCGGCCGCCGCGCGCACGCACGACATCGTCGTGACCGCGCAGTGGTCGGGCGACTGGAGCGCCGCCGCTGGGGCTGCCCGCGCGCCCGAGATCGCCGCCGCGATCCCCGAGGGCGACGGCCCCACCGCGATCGCCGTCGCCAACGACCAGATGGCGCTCGGCCTCATCGCCGGCCTGCGCGACGCGGGCCTCGAGGTGCCGCGCGACGTGAGCGTCACCGGCTTCGACGACGTTCCGGATGCCGCGTACTACCGCCCCGCGCTGACCACCGTGCGCCTCGACCTCGCCGGAGAGGCCCGCCGCTGCGTCGCCGCCGCCCTCGGCGAAGCCGCCGGGGCTCCGCCTGCGCCCCCGGAGCTCGTCGTGCGCGGATCGACCGCCGCTCAGGGCTGGCACCCGTGAAGTGTTACCGGTAACATCGATCGGACCGGCGGATGCTGACACCACCCCGCGCCTTCGGCGCGACCCAGCGGAGCCCCGCCCCACGAGACCAACGGAGGACCCCGTGAGCACGACCGCGAGCAGCGACCAGGCCGCCGCCGACCGCATCCGCTCCGGCCGCACGGCCCTGGGCATCGAGCTGGGCTCGACGCGCATCAAGGCGTGCCTCGTCGACGCGGACGACCCCGCCACGGTGCTCGCCGTCGGCAGCCACGAGTGGGAGAACCGGTTCGAGGAGCGCCTCTGGACCTACTCGCTCGACGACGTGCACTCGGGCCTGCAGGCCGCCTACGCCGACCTCGTCGCCGACGCGCAGCATCGCCACGGCGCCGCTCCGACGACGTTCGCCGCCGCGGGGGTCTCGGCGATGATGCACGGCTACCTGGCGTTCGACGAGGCGGGCGAGCTGCTCGTGCCCTTCCGCACGTGGCGCAACACCAACACCGGCCCCGCCGCCGCCGAGCTCACCGCGCTGTTCGGCGTGAACATCCCGCTGCGCTGGTCGATCGCGCACCTGCACCAGGCCGTGATCGACGACGAGCCGCACGTCGGCCGCGTGGCGCACGTGACGACCCTCGCCGGCTATGTGCACGAGCGCCTCACCGGCCGGCGTGTGCTGGGCGTCGGCGACGCGTCGGGCATGTTCCCGATCGACTCGGCGACCGGCGGCTACGACGCCGACCTCGCCGCGCGCTACGACGCCCTCGTCGCCGATGCCCCCTTGTCGGGAAAACTCATCAACAGGCTCCCGGCCGTGCTCCCCGCGGGCGCCGACGCCGGCAGCCTCACCGCCGAGGGCGCGGAGCTCCTCGACCCCACCGGGGCGCTGCGCCCCGGCACCCCGTTCTGCCCCCCGGAGGGCGACGCCGGCACCGGCATGGTCGCCACAAACGCGGTCGCGCCTCGGACCGGCAACGTCAGCGCCGGCACGAGCATCTTCGCCATGGTGGTGCTCGAGCGCCCTCTCGCGCACGTGCACCACGAACTCGACCTCGTCACCACGCCCGCCGGCGACCCGGTCGCGATGGTGCACTGCAACAACGGCGCGAGCGAGCTCGGCGCCTGGGTGGGCCTGTTCGCCCGGTTCGCCGCCGCGAGCGGCGCCGAGACGAGCACCGACGGCGTCTATGAGACGCTCTTCGCCGAGGCGCTCACCGGAGCCCCCGACGCCGGCGGCCTCCTCGCCTACAACCACCTCGCCGGCGAGCCGATCGCAGGCCTCGACGAGGGTCGGCCGCTGTTCGTGCGCACCCCCGACAGCGCCTTCACGCTCGCCAACTTCATGCGCGCGCAGCTCTACGGCGTGTTCGGCACGCTCGCGCTCGGCATGAGGGTGCTCACCGACCCCGAGCACGGCGAGGGCGTGGCCCTCGACCGCATGTTCGCCCACGGCGGCATGTTCCGAACCGCCGGCGTCGCGCAGCGGATGCTGGCGGCCTCCCTCGACGCGCCCGTCGCGGTCGGCGAGACCGCCGCCGAGGGCGGGGCGTGGGGCATCGCAGTGCTGGCCGCCTACCTCGAGCACGCCGCATCCGAGTCCCTCAGCGCCTACCTCGACGGCCGCGTGTTCGCCGGAGCCGCGATCGACGTCGCCGCCCCCGATCCCGCCGACGTGGCCGGCTTCTCGGCCTACCTCGCGCGCTACCGCGCGGGACTTGCGGCCGAGCGGGCCGCGGTCGAGGCGCTCTAGACGTTTCGTCTCGGCCCTGCGGGCCTCGCTCTACGACCGGAATTCCCACGACCGAATCTCATCCAAGGAGAACCCCATGACCCTCACCACATCGCTCGACGGCTACGAGGTCTGGTTCGTCACCGGCAGCCAGAACCTCTACGGCGAAGAGACGCTGCGCCAGGTGGCCGAGCAGTCGCAGCAGGTCGTCGCCGGCCTCGCCGGCCTTCCCGTCAGGGTCGTCTGGAAGCCCGTGCTGAAAGACAGCGACGCGATCCGCCGCCTCGCCCTCGAGGTCAACGCCCGCGACGACGTCATCGGCGTCATGGCGTGGATGCACACCTTCAGCCCCGCCAAGATGTGGATCTCGGGCCTGGACGCGCTGCAGAAGCCGCTGCTGCACCTGCACACGCAGGCCAACGTCGAGCTGCCGTGGGCCGACATCGACTTCGACTTCATGAACCTCAACCAGGCCGCCCACGGCGACCGCGAGTTCGGCTACATCCAGACCCGTCTGGGCGTGGCCCGCAAGACGGTCGTCGGCCACGTGTCGAACCCCGCCGTGCTCCAGCAGGTCGAGGACTGGCAGCGCGCCGCCGCCGGCTGGCAGGCCGTGCGCACCCTCAAGCTCGCCCGCTTCGGCGACAACATGCGCTACGTCGCCGTCACCGAGGGCGACAAGACCGAGGCCGAGCTGCGCTTCGGCGTGCAGGTGAACACGTGGGGCGTGAACGAGCTGGCGGATGCTGTGGCCGCCGCATCCGACGCCGACATCGACGCGCTCGTCGAGGTCTACCTGGCCGAATACGACGTCGCCGAAGAGCTCCTCCCCGGCGGCGACCGCCACCAGTCGCTCCGCGACGGCGCGGCCATCGAGGTGGGCCTGCGCTCCTTCCTCGAAGCCGGCGGCTTCGGCGCCTTCACGACGAGCTTCGAAGACCTCGGCTCGCTGAAGCAGCTGCCTGGGCTGGCTGTGCAGCGCCTCATGGCCGAGGGCTACGGCTTCGGCGCCGAGGGCGACTGGAAGACCGCGATCCTCGTGCGCGTCGCCAACGTCATGGGCGCGGGCCGGCCGGGAGGTGCGAGCCTCATGGAGGACTACACCTACGACCTCGTCGCCGGCGACGAGAAGATCCTCGGCGCGCACATGCTCGAGGTGGCCCCGAGCCTCACGACGGCGAAGCCTCGGCTGGAGATCCACCCGCTCGGCATCGGCGGCAAGGACGACCCGGTGCGCCTCGTCTTCACCGCCGACCCCGGCCCCGCGCTCGTGGTCGCCATGAGCGACATGCGCGACCGGTTCCGGCTGGTCGCCAACGTCGTCGAGAACGTCGAAGCGCCCGACCTGCCGCAGCTGCCGGTCGGCCGCGCGATCTGGAAGCCCGCCCCTGACTTCGCGACCTCCGCGGCCTGCTGGCTCGCCGCCGGCGCCGCTCACCACACCGTCATGACGACGGCCGTGGGCATCGAGGTGTTCCGCGACTTCGCCGAGATCGCGAAGACCGAGCTGGTCGTCATCGACGAAGACACGACGGTGCGCGGCTTCCAGCGCGAACTGCGCTGGAACCAGGCCTATTACCGACTGGCGCAGGGTCTCTAGGCTCGGATCCATGGTGCGCACACCCCTCTCCGGAACCCAGCACGCGCTGCGCGCGGGCGACTACGAAGCGGTGGTGGCGAGCGTCGGCGGCACGCTGCGCTCGCTCACCCACCGCGGCCGCGACCTCATCGCGCCCTTCGGGGCCGACGAGGTGCGCCCGAGCTACCGCGGCGCGCTGCTGGCCCCGTGGCCCAACCGCATCGTCGACGGCCGCTACGGGTTCGCCGGCGCCGACCATCAGGTCGCGCTCACCGAGCCTGCGCGCCATCACGCGCTGCACGGCCTCGCCGCCTGGCTGCCGTTCGAGGCCGTCGACAAGGGCCCGGACCACGTGACCCTGGCCGCCGTCATCGAACCGCAGACCGGCTACCCGTGGCGCATCACGGTGGCGACGTCGTTCGCGCTCGGCCCCGATGGACTGACCCAGACGGTCACGGCGCGAAACGACAGTGCGGATGCGGCGCCCTTCGGCACCGGACCCCACCCGTATCTCGTGGCAGGGCCCGGCACCGTCGACGACTGGACGCTCGAGCTGCCGGCGGCCGACGTGCTGCTGACCGACGACAGGCTCAGCCCCGTCGCGCTCGAGTCGGTCGAGCAGGCCGGCGCCGACCGCTTCGACTTCCGCGCGGCCCGCGCGATCGAGCAGATCGAGCTCGACCACGCCTACACGGGTCTCGACGCGGATGCCGGCGGCACCGTCACGGTGCGGGTCACCGCCCCCGGCGGCACGGGTGTCGCGATGTCGTGGGGCGCGTCGTGCCCGTGGGTGCAGGTGCACACCTCCGACAAGGGACAGGGCATGCCGGGGCACCGCGCGGGCCTCGCCGTCGAGCCGATGACGTGCGCGCCCGACGCGTTCAACGCCGACCGCTACGCGTTCGACACCGGCCTGCAGGTCATCGAGCCCGGCGCCTCGGTCGAGGCGTCCTGGCTCATCGCCGCGATCTGACGCACTCGGGGTATCACCGGGCGCTCCACCCGACTCCTGTCGACATCGCACACCGTGGGGAGGTGTGCCGTCAGCAAGGAGCAGGAGATGGCTCGCAGCATCCTGAAGAAAGGCGCGCGTCCGTTCGCCGACGTCATGCCGGGGGAGGTCGTCAGGCGCGGTCGCGTGATCACCCTCAGCGGTGAGTTCGGCGAGCGTGACGTGCACGCGGTCGAAGTCACCGGAGCGGGACGCGCCGATGTGACCTGGACCGACGGCGCGATCGCGATCGACACGTCCGGCCTCGCCGTGGGTGGTCACACCCTCCGCCTCGCCGGCCCCTCGGGGCGTCGGGCACCCGGTCGAGGCGACCTCTCGATCGACATCGTGGTGATCGACTCGCCGGCCCGCGTGCCGGACGAGTTCGCCGTGCTGCATGCGCGGCGCATCCGCATCGGCGATCTCGAGGTCGAGTCGCTGCCGATGGCGGACGGTGTCGAAGGCGACTTCCGCGATGTGTTCAAGGCGGTCAGTCGCGACGGCACGTCGGCCACGACCTTCGCCTTCGACCGCTCAGGCGAGGTCGTCGACCTCGACGCCGAGTGGGCGGCCTTGGCCGAGCGGCGCCTGAAGCGGTTCGGCCGCGTCGAGCAGGCCCTCGCCGAGCGCCTCGAGCGGGGCGGCGAGGTGGAGGTGGCGGTGTGGGCCGCGACCGGCGACCTCGACGAGGAGCTGCCGCCGAAGTCCGACCGACGCGCGGCCGGCAAGCCGAGCCGCGAAGACCTGCGCACGCGCCGACACATCGCAGCGCTCGGCGAGAAGCTCGCCGAGGTGGCGCGCGAGCACGGCCTCGAGGTCGCGCGCGTCGATCAGGCCGCGCCCGTCGTCTACGGGCGCATGCCCGCCGAGGCGGTGCGCGCGCTGGCGGATGACCCCCTCGTCGCGGGCGTCTTCACCCACCACGACGACGTCGTCGAAGACCTCGGCGACTCGATCGCCGTGCACAACAGCGACGACGCGCACGCGGCGGGCTTCACGGGCGACGGTGTGCGCGTCGCGGTCTACGAAGACAGCCCAGACGTCACGACCAACCTCGTCATCTCGGGGCAGTACACGTCGTCGGGTTCGCCCAGCAGCCACGCGCGCATGACCACCGGCATCATCCGCAACAGCGAGCGCGGTCGCCCGCACGGCCACGCGCCCGACGCGACGGTGTTCTCGGCCAACAGCGGCGACCTCGACGCCATCCGCTGGGCCGCGCAGGATCAGGGCTGCACGGTCATCAGTCAGAGCTTCCACCGCACCGCCGAGCAGACCAGCTCGACGCTGTCGCACGACGACAACTACAAGGACTGGCTCGCGCTGCACTGGCCGTTCCCGACGATCGTCGAGGCGGCGGGCAACGGCACCTCGACCGAGTTCGTCAACCACAAGGGCTACAACCGGCTGACGGTCGGCAGCCACAACGACGCCGCGAGCGCCATGGCCTCGTCGTCGGTCTTCCGAAACCCCTCGTCGCCGCACGCCGACCGCGAGCTGCCCGAGATCGCGGCGAACGGCATGGGCGTGACGGTCGTCGGGCTCACCGACAGCGGCACGAGCTTCGCCGCTCCCGCCGTCGCCGGCATCGCCGCGTGCGTGCAGGAGGCTGCTCCCGTGCTGCAGTCGTGGCCCGAGGGCACGCGGGCCGTGCTCATGGCGGGCGCGTGGCGCAACCCGAGCGGCGGGCGCTGGCGCGCCGACCTCATCGCCGGGCTCGACGGCAGCGACGGGGCAGGATCTGTCGACGCCGACCGCTCGGTGCGCATCGCGGGCTCACGTCAGCGGCGCGACAACGCGGGCGCCCTGCGCGGCTTCGATGTGGGCACGCTGCGGTCGGCCGACCTCGACGGGTCGGGGGTCGCGGCCTTCCGCTACCGCATCACGACCCCGCGCCGGCCGCTGTTCTTCGGCTCGCACGTCAAGGTGGCGCTGGCCTGGGACTCCAAGGCGACGCGCACCGACATCCTGTTCCTGTCGATCTTCCAGAACGCCCTCACGGTCGACCTGGACCTGCAGGTGCGCGATTCGGCCGGGCGCACGGTCGCCTCGAGCATGTCGTGGGACAACAGCTACGAGATCGCCGAGTTCGACGCGAGCCCTGGGGAGACCTACGACATCGTCATCCGCCGCTGGTCGGGCACCGACGACGTCTGGTACGGCATCGCCTGGACGCAGATCCCGACGCTGTTCGACATCTTCGGCAGTGTGCAGGCGGCGCCGATCTTCGGCTGAAGAGAAGAATGGATGCTGTCGCCCGCGTGAGCGAGCGACAGCATCCCCCTCCCCCTGTCCCCCCGAACAGCCAGAGGGCCCCGGAGTATTCTCCGGTGCCCTCCGGGTCGTGCTCAGCCGTCTCCGCGCACCTGCTCCTTGAGCTCGTTGCGCTTCTCGACCGATTCCTTCTCGGCCTCCGCCTTCTTGACGTTGGCGTCGGCCTTCGCCTCGTCGACCTTGTCGCCGATGCGGTCGGCGGTGTCGTCCCAGGCGTCCTTCATCTTGCGACCGACGGTCTCTGCCGTCTCTTTCGCGTCGTCCATGAATCCCATGTCGCTGCTCCTTTCGTGAAGGGCTGTGACTCGACGCTACGTCGCCCCGGCGCGCACGCCCCGGGGGTTGCCACGACCGGCTGCGGCTGGTAAGCGAGGAGGATGCGTTTCGAGACGACTCTCTTCCAGCAGGGCAACAACACGGGCATCGAGGTGCCTCCGGAGCTCGTCGAGCAGCTCGGCGGCGGCAAGCGGCCGGCGGTCACCGTGTCGGTCAACGGCTTCGACTACCGCAGCACGATCGCGTCGATGGGCGGGAGGTTCCTCATTCCGTTCAGCTCCGACAAGCGGGCCGCGACAGGGCTCGGCGGCGGCGACGCGATCACCGTCGAACTGAACCTCGACACCGCCCCGCGCGAGGTCGAAGTGCCCGCCGACCTCGCCGCAGCGCTCGAGGCGGCCGGTGCTCGCGCCGCCTTCGACAAGCTCGCTCCGAGCGCGCGCAAGGCGCACGTCACGAACGTCGAGGCCGCCAAGGCCGCCGAGACCCGCGCCCGCCGCGTCGAGAAGATCGTCGCCGACCTGGCGTGATCTCAGGCGGGGGTGGTCGTGTCGATCGCCTCGCGCAGCGGACCGCGCATGAAGCGCCAATAGCCCGTGGGCGTCACGCGCGCCAGCGCGTCGACCAACCGCGCCTCGCGGCCGACCATCGTGCGCGCGCGGCGGTGCACGGTCGCCTCGACGATCCGCCGCGCGGCGTCGGCGGGCTCGGTGTGGTACATCTGCGCCTGCGCCTTCGCCGCCCGGTCGGCGATCGCCGGGTCGAGCGCGGCAGCATAGCGCCCTCGGAGGATGATGCCGGTCTTGACCCCCGCGGGGTAGATCGCCCCCACGGTGACCGTCGAGCCTTCGAGCTCGTGCCGCAGCGCCTCGGTGAACCCCCGCACGGCGTACTTGCTCATGGCGTACGGGATGCGGCCGGCGGGCGCCGCCAGGCCGTAGATCGACACGAGGTGCGTGATGTGCGCAGCCCGCTGCCGCCGCAGCGCCGGCAGCAGCGCCTGGGTGATGTTGACGGTGCCCCACAGGTTCACGTCCATGAGCCAGCGCATCTCGGCCATCGTCAGCTGGTCGATGCTGCCCAGCATCGACGAGCCCGCGCACGTGATGAGCGCCTGCAGGCGCGGATGGGATGCGGTCGCCTCGGCCGCGACGGCGCGCACCGCCTCGTCGTCGGTGAGATCCACGGCGTGCACCGTGTGCCCGGTGCCAGGGAGCGCCGCCGCGAGGGCGGCGAGGCCGTCGGCGTCGCGGTCGATCAGCGCGAGGCGCGCACCGCGCGCGGCCAGCAGGCGCGCGGCCTCCGCGCCCATGCCGGCGGCGGCTCCGGTGATGGCGGTGGTGGCTCCCTCGACGGTGAGGGGCGGCATCCGGGTCATGCGGGTCCTTTCGGGTCGTCGGGCCATTTTCCCCGACTCGGGCGCTGTGGCGTGCCACTACTCTCGAAGCAGGGGAGGTGGAGCGATGGGAAGAACCTCGGATGCGATTGCCGAGGGCGTCTCGATCGCGTCTGCTGCCGCGCGGCTGACGGTGCGCAACCACATCCTCGTCGAGACCATCGCCCACGATGAACCCTTCGACGCCGAGCGCTTCGCGCCGTTCGCCGTCGAGACGCTGCTCGCGCTCGCCGACGAGCAGGATGCGGCGGCCGATCTCGCGCAGCGGCAGCGCAAGCGCGCGTGGGGCAAGCACAGCGACCCGCACGGCACGCACGACTACCGCGACCGCGATCTGTCGAACCTGCGGCGCCGCAGGCGGCAGTATCTCGGGGTGGCCAAGGCGCTGCGGGCGCAGGCAGAAGACCCCGCAGCGGTGCGCGCCCTCGTCGACGACTCGCGCGACGCGGCCTGGGGCGACGTCGAGAAGAATCTGCAGCGGCGCCTCCGCGCCGAGGCGGCCCGCCCCGACCTCGACGAGGATTACGAGCGGATGCGGTCGGCCCGGCTGCAGGCGCTCGTGATGGTCGACCTGCCTCGCCTCGCCGCCCATCGGCGTCATCTCGCGGCAGGCCGAGGGGAAGCCGGCCTCGATTCGGCGCCCGGCCCGATGTGATGTATTCTCGTCTAGTGCCCGCGCGCCGTTTCGTGCGCAGGCACCTGCGCCTCTAGCTCAATGGATAGAGCATCTGACTACGGATCAGAAGGTTGGGGGTTCGAGTCCCTCGAGGCGCGCACTGTGTTGAGACAGTATTGGAACGGCCCGCTTCGGCGGGCCGTTTCGCTGTTCTCCGGCGATGTCGTGGTCGCGGCGTAGGGTGGGCGGCAGCATCCGCCGCCCGAAGGAGCCCGGCCATGAGACTCGTGCAGGTCGCCCAGCACGCCGATGACCTCGATCGCGCCGCGCGCTTCTACACGGCGCTGCTGCGCACCGAGCCGACGGCGATGTTCGATCCGCCGGGCCTCCTCTTCTTCGACCTCGACGGGGTGCGGCTGCTGCTGGACCGCAGCGCGCCGTCGGCGCTGATCTACCTGCAGGTCGACAACGTGCACGAGGCGATCGAGCGGATGGGCGGCGCGATCGAGGTCGTCACACCGCCGCACGTGATCTTCACCCACGACGACGACACGCTGGGCCCCGCGGGCCATGAGGAGTGGCAGGGATTCGTGCGCGACAGCGAAGGCAGCACGATCGGACTGATCGCGTTCCAGCGCCCCTGAGCGCGGGCGCGACGTAGCCTGGGGGTATGAGCGCCTACGTCTCGGCGTTCGAGTTGTTCTCCGTCGGCGTGGGACCCTCGAGCTCGCACACGGTCGGCCCCATGCGGGCGGCCAGGGACTTCGCCGCGCGCCTGCGCGCGGTCGACGGTGTGGCGCGGGTGACCTGCGCGCTCTTCGGGTCGCTGGGGGCGACGGGCCTCGGCCACGGCACCCCCGATGCGGTCGTCGCGGGCCTGCAGGGTCTCGAGCCCGAGACCGTCGACCCGGATGCGGTGCGCTCCGCGTGGAGCGGCTGGCCCGACGGACGCGAACTCACCCTCGACGGCGGTCGCCGCATCCCGTTCGCCCGCGACGACGTGAGCTTCGAGCCGCGCACCCGGTTGCCCGGCCACCCGAACGCGATGACGCTGCGGGCGCTCGACGACCGTGGCGCCGTGCTCGTCGACGACACCTACTACTCGGTGGGCGGCGGGTTCATCCGCCGGGAGGGCGAGCCGCCGCAGGTCGCCGCGGCCCCGTTCCCGCTCGAGTTCGACTCGGCAGAAGACCTCCTCGCGCTGTGCGACGAGCGCCACATCACGATCGCCGAGGCGGCCAGGCTCAACGAGCAGGCGCTCCGAGGCGAGGAAGACGTCGCGGTGGGTCTCGACGCGATCTGGGATGCGATGGCCGGGTGCGTCGAGGCGGGACTGCATGCCGAGGGGATTCTGCCGGGGATGCTGCGCGTCAAGCGTCGCGCGGCGGCGATCAGGGCGCAGCTGGAGGCCGCAGAGGCGGAGAGCGGGCGCGAGCTTCCTGGGGAGTGGCTCGGCGCCTTCGCACTCGCCGTGAACGAGCAGAACGCCGCGGGAGGCCGCGTCGTGACCGCCCCCACCAACGGAGCCGCCGGCATCGTGCCGGCCGTCGCGATGTACTGGTGGCGGTTCCTGGCCGACTCGGGGCTCGGCGTCGGCAACGCGGTGACGCCGCATGGCGAGCTGGTCGGCTCTGCCCTGCTGGGCTTCCATCCAGAAGCAGAGGCGGCGATGCCCGAGCTCGACCCCGTGGAGGTCATCGAGGCGAACCGGCGCCGCGGCATCCGCCGCTACCTGCTCACCGCCACCGCCCTGGGCTCGCTCTTCAAGGCGAACGCGTCGATCTCGGGCGCCGAGGGCGGGTGCCAGGCCGAGGTCGGCTCGGCGTGCGCCATGGCCGCCGGGGGGCTGACCGCGGTGATGGGCGGCACCAACCGCCAGATCGAGAACGCCGCCGAGATCGCGATGGAGCACCACCTCGGCCTGACCTGCGACCCCGTCGGCGGTCTCGTGCAGATCCCGTGCATCGAGCGCAACGCGATCGCCGCCTCGACCGCCGTGACCGCCGCCCGGCTCGCCCTGCGCGGCGACGGCTCGCACTTCGTGTCGCTCGACACGGTCGTCGAGACGATGCGGCAGACCGGCATCGACATGTCGACCAAGTACAAGGAGACCAGCGAAGGCGGCCTCGCCGTCAACGTCATCGAGTGCTGAGGTCGCGGCATCCGCCCCCTGCCCCCGCCGGCCACCCGCATCTTGTGCGACCGCCCCCGGGGCGGGGATGCACCCGCGCACCGCCCCGCGCGCACACCCCGTAGACTCGCAGGGCCCGCCGACCCCGGAGCGGGCGACCCGAAACCCCGGAACGTCAGCAAGGATGCCGATGCCCGCACCGATCTCCGCGCCCGCGCGCGCCCGCCGCAGCGCCGTCGCCGCCCGCACCTGGTGGGTCGTCGTCGTGCTGGGCCTGGTCGGCCAGCTCGCCTGGACCGTCGAGAACATGTACCTCAACGTGTTCGTGTACGACACGATCACGACCGACCCCACCGTCATCGCGATCCTCGTGGCGGCGTCCGCGGCCGCCGCGACGCTCGCGACGATGCTCGTCGGCGCCTGGTCGGATCGCGCCCGCACGAGACGGCCCTTCATCGCGGTCGGCTACATCCTCTGGGGCGCGACGACCGCCTCGTTCGGCTTCGTGCAGCCCGATCACGCCGCCGTGGCAGGGCAGGCGGTGGGCCTCGCGGTCGTCAGCATCATCGTGCTCGACTGCGTCATGTCGTTCTTCGGCTCGGGCGCCAACGACGCCGCGTTCCAGGGCTGGGTGACCGACTCGACCGAGCCGGGCAACCGCGGCCGGGTCGACGGTGTGCTCGCGATCATGCCGCTCATGGGCATGCTCGTCGTCTTCGGCGCCCTCGACGGGCTCACCCAGGCCGGGCAGTGGCAGCTGTTCTTCGGCATCGTCGGCGCGGTCACCGCCGCGGTCGGCATCGTCGCGTGGTTCCTCGTGAAAGACGCCGACATCCAGCCTCAGACCGAGGGGTATCTCGCCGCGCTCGTCTACGGGCTCAGGCCCTCCACGGTGCGCGCGAACCCGCGGCTGTATCTGCTGCTGCTCGCGTGGGCGATCGTCGGCACCGCGACGCAGGTGTTCATCCCCTACCTGATCATCTACATCCAGCGGTACCTGCGCATCGACGGCTATGCGATCGTGCTCGGCAGCGTCCTGATCCTCGCATCGGTCATCAGCATCCTCGGAGGCCGCGTCATCGATCGCGTCGGCAAGATCCGCGCGATCGTGCCGGCCGCCGCGATCATGGTCGCGGGCCTTGCCGGCATGTTCTTCGCGAGGGGGATGCTGCCGGTCATCGTCTTCGGAACCATCATGATGGGCGGCTTCATGCTGTCGGTCGCGGCCCTCGCCGCGGCGGTGCGCGACGCGACCCCCGATGGACGTGCGGGCACCGTGCAGGGCCTGCGGATGATCTTCGCGATCCTCATCCCGATGGTCGCGGGCCCCTTCATCGGCGCGGCCGTCATCGTCGGGGCCAACGAGACCTACGACGACCTGGGCGTCATCAAGCAGGTGCCCACGCCCTGGATCTTCGTCGCGGCCGCCGTCGTCGCCGCGTTCGTCGTGATCCCGGCCTTCGCGC
The DNA here is from genome assembly GCF_025515205.1 of Microbacterium fluvii. GTDB lineage: Bacteria > Actinomycetota > Actinomycetes > Actinomycetales > Microbacteriaceae > Microbacterium > Microbacterium fluvii. Next base: position 162,122 of record NZ_JAOPFX010000003.1, read on the forward strand.
TGCGGCGGATGCCGGCGGCCCGCTCCGCCGACGCCCTCCGGGAGCGCAGCAGCGCATGACCACGGCGCTGACGACCCCGTGGGGCGAGCGGCTCGATCGCACCGCGCCCCTGCCGGAGTATCCGCGCCCGCAGCTCGTTCGGGGCGACTGGGCGAATCTCAACGGCCTGTGGTCGTATGCGATCGCGGGGGCATCCGGCATCGACGTCGCCGACCCGCTCTCGGCCGCCGACCCCGCAGAGCCTCCGACGCGGTGGGACGGCGAGATCGTCGTGCCGTTCTCGCCCGAGACGGCGCTGTCGGGGGTGGGACGTACCGTCGCAGCCGATGAGACGCTCTGGTATCGCCGCACGTTCACTCTGCCGAGGCCGCTCGCCGCCGGCGAGCGCGTGCTGCTGCACTTCGGCGCGGTCGATCAGACCTGTCGCGTGGCGGTCGACGGGCACGAGGTCGGCGGGCACACCGGCGGCTACCTGCCGTTCGCGCTCGATGCGACCTCCGCCCTGGGCGACGAGGCAGAGCACGATCTCGTCGTCGCGGTGCGCGACGTGACCGATCGGTCGTGGCTCGCGCGCGGCAAGCAGTCGAGCAGGCGAGGGGGCATCTGGTACACGCCGCAGTCGGGCATCTGGCAGACGGTGTGGCTCGAGATCGTGCCGTGCGTGGCCGTCGACGGGCTCGTGCTGACGCCGCACCTGGCGGGGTCAGGTGCCGGGTCAGACCCCGAGGTCGAGATCACGGTGCGCAGCGATCATGCGGATGCCGCCGCCACCGCCCGCGTCGAGCTCGCCGCCGCCGACATCGTGCTCGCGGCGGTCGACGTTCCGGTGAACACCCCGACCCGCATCGCGCTGCCGACTCCGGTGCGCACCTGGAGCCCCGACGACCCGTTCCTCCACGACGTGACGGTGACGCTCGGCACCGACATCGTGACCAGCTACCTGGGCATGCGGTCGTTCGGAGTCGGCCGCGACGACCGCGGGCATCCTCGGCTGCTGCTCAACGGCCGGCCCCACCTGCCGGTGGGCCTGCTCGACCAGGGCTACTGGCCCGACGGCGGCTACACGGCGCCGAGTGACGCGGCGCTGGAATACGACATCGCCCTGGCCCGGCGTCTGGGCTTCACGATGCTGCGCAAGCACATCAAGGTCGAGCCGCTGCGCTGGTACCACCACTGCGACCGGCTCGGCATGCTCGTCTGGCAGGACGCGGTCAACGGCGGCACCGCCTACAACCCGCTCGTGATCACGGCGCCCGTCGTCGGCGCGCCCCCGCTCGATGACCGTCGCCATGCCCGGTTCGGGCGGTCCGATGCCGCCGGCCGCGCACAGTTCGAGGTCGAGCTGCGCGAGATGATCGAGCACCTGCGCAGCGTGCCCTCGATCTCGCTGTGGGTGCCCTTCAACGAAGGGTGGGGCCAGTTCGACGCGGCACGCATCGCCGAGACGCTCGTGCGCGAGCTCGACCCGACCCGGCCGATCGATCACGCGAGCGGGTGGCACGACCAGGGGGCGGGCGACCTGCGCAGCCTCCACGTCTACTTCCGCCCGGTGCGTGCTCCCCGAAAGCGCGACGAGCGGGTGCTGGCGGTCACAGAGTTCGGCGGGTACAGCCTCGCGGTGCCTGGCCATCGCTGGGGCACGCGCACCTTCGGCTACCGCGTCTACCGCCGCCGCGACCGCTTCGCGCGGGCGCTCGCGCGCCTGCACCGCCGCGAGCTGGTCCCCGCGATCCGCCGGGGCCTCGCAGCCACCGTCTACACCCAGCTCTCCGACGTCGAAGACGAGGTCAACGGCCTGGTCACCTACGACCGCCGCTTCGTGAAGGTCGACGATGCGCTCATGCGCGCGCTCGTCGCCGAGCTGGAGGCGGCGGCATCCGTCGCCCCCGAACCGGAGGTCACCCCATGACAGAGCGCGAGCTCACCGCCCCCGTGTCGCTGACGCTGCCCGGCGGCACCCTCAACCCCGACGCCCTGGGCTGGGCGCGGCAGCCGATCGTCGACACGACCGGCATCGGCGGCCGCTTCTGGGGGCGCAACAAGCGGTGGGAGTACTGGAACGTCACGACCCCGACGCACATCCTGGCCCTCACCGTGTCGTCGATCGACTACGCGGCGGTGCACGAGGTGTGGATCTTCGACCGCGCCACCGAGCAGCAACGGCACCGCAGCGTCACGGTGCTCCCGGCCAGAGACGTCGAGCTGCCGCCGAGCCTCGAGCAGGGCCCCAGCCGTGCGCGCGCGAAAGACATCGAGATCGAGATCACCGAGGTGCCGCAGGGCACCCGCATCCAGGCGCGCATGCCCGGCGCGGCCTTCGACGTCGTCGCGGCGCTGCCCGAGGGGCACGAGCGCCTCGCCGTCGTCGTGCCGTGGAGTCGCACGAGGTTCCAGTACACGGTCAAAGACGTCGCCCGGCCGGCGACCGGCACGATCATCGTCGACGGGGTTGCGCACGCCGTGCCCGAGGGCGAGTCCTGGGCGGTGCTCGATCACGGCCGCGGTCGCTGGCCCTATGACATCCGCTGGAACTGGGGAGCCGGCTCCGGGCGCTCCGGCGGTCACGTGATCGGCATCCAGGTCGGGGGCAGGTGGACCGAGGGCACCGGCTCGACCGAGAACGCGTTCTTCGTCGACGGGCGGCTGCACAAGATCAGCGACGAGCTCGTCTGGGAGTACGACATCGCGCACTGGCGCCGCCCGTGGCGCATCACCGGGGGCGGCCTGAAGGCGACCTTCACGCCGGTCTACGACAAGCAGACCCGCACGCAGCTGATCGTGCTCGCCTCGCGCACCGACCAGTGCTTCGGCACCTGGTCGGGCACCTTCACGACGCCGGACGGCGAGCTCATCGCCTTCGAGGGCATCAACGGCTGGGCCGAAGAGGTGCACAACCGCTGGTGAGCGCCGCCGTCGCGGGCCTAGGCTGAGCGCCGGACCCACCGACGGGCAGGAGGCCCCGCATGTCGTTCCAGGCATACCTCGACAACATCGAGGACAAGACCGGGCTGACTCCGCGCGCGTTCATCGCGAAGGCGGACGAGAAGGGCTTCGGCCCCGGCACCAAGGCGGGCGAGATCGTCGCATGGCTCGGCGACGACTACGGCCTCGGGCGCGGCCACGCGATGGCGCTCGTGCACGTCATCACGAAGGGCCCGCAGATCGACGGGAAGCACGTCGGCACCGGCACCGCCCACAGCGACAAGACCGACACGCTGTGGCTCGACGGCAAGGCGTCGAACCCGAACGCCTGAGCATGGACGCCACACTGACTCCCGCCGTCGTCATCGACGGCCTTCGGGTGCGCCGAGGGCGCACCGAGGTGTTCGACGGGATCGATCTCGAGATCCCGCGCGGTCAGATCACGGGCCTGCTCGGCCCGTCGGGATGCGGAAAGACCACCCTCATGCGCTCGATCGTGGGCGTGCAGCTGGTCGACGGCGGGTCGGTGACGGTGCTGGGGCACCCCGCGGGGAGTCGGATGCTGCGCCGCGCCGTGGCGTACGACACCCAGGCCGCGAGCGTGTACGGCGACCTCACGATCCGCCAGAACCTGTCGTATTTCGCCCGGCTGCTGGGAGCCCCCCGGTCGGATGTCGACCGGGTGATCGCCCAGGTCGGCCTCGAGCAGCAGGCGGGGCAGACCGTGGACTCGCTCAGCGGCGGCCAGGAGAACCGCGTGTCGCTCGCGGTGGCGATGCTCGGCACGCCCGAACTCATCGTGCTCGACGAGCCGACCGTCGGGCTCGATCCGGTGCTGCGCGCCGAGCTGTGGGACGTCTTCCGCGGCCTCGCCGACTCCGGCGCGACCCTCGTCGTCTCGAGCCACGTCATGGACGAGGCGCTGCGATGCGACCGGCTGCTGCTCATGCGCGCCGGTCGCATCATCGCCGACACGACGCCCGACGCGCTGCTGGCCGACACGGGGGCGGCGAACCCCGACGACGCCTTCCTCGCGCTCATCGCGCGCGACGCGGCCGCACACGAGGGGACGCAGCATCCGCTGACCCGCCGCGAGGCGCGCGACGGCGGTGCGCGATGAACGTCATGCTCACGCTGTCGACCGCGCGGCGCGTGCTCCGCCAACTGCGGCACGATCCCCGATCGATCGCGCTCATGCTGGTGGCGCCGAGCCTGCTGGTGGGCCTGTTCGCGTGGCTGTTCAGCGACCAGGACGGCGTGTTCGACATGTTCGGCGGGCCGATCCTCGCGCTGTTCCCCTTCATCGTGATGTTCCTCATCACCTCCGTCACGACGCTGCGGGAGCGCCGATCCGGCACACTCGAGCGGCTCATGACCACGCCCATCGGCAAGGCCGACTTCGTACTCGGCTATGCGCTGGCCTTCGGCCTCATGGCGACGCTGCAGGCCATCGTCACGGTGACCTTCGCCGTGACCGTGTGCGGACTCGAAGTCGACGGTCCGGTGTGGCAGCTGGGCCTGGTCGCGATCGTCGACGCGATCCTCGGCACGGCGCTGGGGCTGCTGGCGAGCGCCTTCGCGCGCACCGAGTTCCAGGCCGTGCAGTTCATGCCGGTGCTCGTGTTCCCGCAGATCATCCTCGGCGGTCTGTTCATGCCGCGCGACCAGATGCCCGAGGTGCTCGAGGCGATCAGCAACTGGCTGCCGCTGAGCTACGCCATCGACACCATCAACGCCGTCACCGCCGGCGACGAGGGGTGGGACGTGTGGCGGCCGCTGCTGATCGTCGTCGCATTCGCGGTCGGCTCGCTCGTGCTGGCGGCACTCACGCTGCGGCGGCGCACGCCCTGAAGGTCAGCGGTCGCGCAGCTTGCGCGTGAGGGCGAGGAGTTCGGCGAGCTCCTCGTCGCTGAGCACCGACATGCGCTCGGCGATGGTCGTGGCGTGCGCGGTCGCGAGCTTGCGGAAGGCGGCGGCCGCCTTGGGTGTGGCGCGCACGATCGCCCCCCGTCCGTCGTCGGGGTCGGGGAGCTTCTCGACGAGACCGTCGACGACCATCCGATCGACCAGGCGCGAGACCGAGGGCTGACTGATCAGCAGGTTGGCCGTCACGTTGCGCAGCCTCGCCTGCAGGCCGGGGGAGCGCACCACCGTGAGCAGCACGTCGTACTCGGAGTTGGTCAGTGTCGCGCCTTCGAAGTCGGCGGAGATCTCGCCGAAGATCTCATGCTGCGCGCGGAAGAGGCTCTCCCAGGCTTCGGCGGCGAGACGGCGGTCGGTCATGCGCACCAGCGTAGTGGGGCGCATAGGCTTCACATGGGAAGGCTATGGGGAGGGTTCCGTGCACGGTATGATCGCGCGCTCGTCGTCTGCATCGGGGCGGATGCTGCTGCTCCTGGTCCTGCTCGCCGCGCTGGTCGCCGGGCCTGCGGTCGCCGGCCCCGCCCCCGCGGCGCGCGCCGACGTGCAGGACTTCTCGTTCTCGAGCCTCGACGTGGACTTCACCCTGACGAGGGCCGACGACGGCACGAGCAGGCTCAGGGTCGTCGAGACCTTCGCGGCCGAGTTCCCCGAGTACGACCAGAACAGGGGCATGCGCCGCAGCATCCCTGACTCGTACGAGGGTGCGCCGCTGCATCCGACGCTCGTCTCGGTGACCGACGAAGCGGGCGCCCCACGGCCGGCCGAGACCGAGAGCGAAGACGGCTATCTCATCGTCACCAGCGCCGCCGACGACTACGTGCACGGCGCGCAGACCTATGTCTTCACCTACACCCTCGAGAACGTCACCCGATTCTTCGCCGACACCGGCGCCGACGAGTTCTACTGGGATGTGCTCGGCGAGGAGTGGGCGCAGCCCTTCGCCGCCGTGTCGATGACGCTGCACCTCGATGCCGAGCTCGCCGCCGCCCTCACCGGCGAACAGGCGTGCTACCGCGGCTGGACGGGATCGACCGACCGGTGCGAGATCGCCGTCGGCGCCGACGGTGCGACGATCACCGCGTCGGCGGCCGAGCTGCAGCCGTATCAGTCGGTGACGGTGGCCGTCGGGTTCGCGCAGGGCACCTTCACGCCGTTCGATTCGTCGCCGCTCTCGTCGGTGTGGGGCTGGCTGACGATGGTCGCCGGCGCGCTGCTCGCGGCCGCCTTCGTGTGGGCGGCGCGCGTGCGCCGGCGGATGCTGCGCGACGAGCCGGGGCGCGCCACGATCATCGCCGAGTACACCCCGCCCGCCCAGGTCGACGCGCTCGAGAGCGCCGTGCTGCTGGGGAAGACGGCCAAGGCGATCCCCGCGGAGGTGCTCGAGCAGGCGGTGCGCGGCAGCATCCGCATCCTCGAGGGGGAGCGCAAGTTCTTCGGCGGCGTGAAGCTGCGGGCCGAGCTGCTCGATCGCACCCGCGCCGATGCCGATGGGCGCATGCTGCTCGACGGTCTGTTCGGGCGCTCCGGCGGCACCGGCTCGATCTACGAGTTCGGCAGCACCGACACGCGGCTGTCGAAGGCCGCGCAGGCGATCCTCAAGGCCGCGGAGCGCGAGCTCGAGACCAGAGGGCTGCGCAAGAAGGTGTCGCTGTCGACGCGCTCCGGCCCGCTGTTCGCGGTGATCGGCGCGGCCGCGCTCGTCGCGGTGTTCGCCGTGCTGGCGCTGATCGGCTACGTGGCGCCGCTGCTGCCGCTGGTCCTCCTCGGCGCCGCGGTGCTGCTCGTCGTGATCGCACTGATCCTGTTCGCGCACCAGCCGCTCACGGCGGAGGGCGCCGAGGTGCGCGACCACCTCGAGGGCCTCAAGATCTTCATCGAGTGGGCCGAGGCCGATCGCATCCGCATGCTGCAGTCGCCGGCCGGCGCCGAGCGGGCGCGGGTGGATGTCACCGACCCTCGCCAGAAGCTCGAGCTGTATGAGGCGCTGCTGCCCTACGCCGTCGTCTTCGGACAGGAGAAGCAGTGGGCGAAGGAGCTGGCGGTGCTCTACGGCGCCGCCGCACCCGCCTGGTACATCGGCACGCACGGCTTCGACGCGTCGGCCTTCTCGTCGGGCATCTCGACCCTCTCGACCGCGTCGTCGACGTCGTCGTCGACCTCCGGCGGCTCGTCGGGCGGCGGCTCCGCCGGTGGTGGAGGCGGCGGTGGCGGCGGCGGTGGGGTGTAGGTCGCCCCTCCCGCTGGTCGGGGAGCGCGCCGCAGGCGCGCTCTTCCGCTGGTCGGGGAGCGCGCCGCAGGCGCGCGTATCGAGACCACGCGCACCGTACGGGAACAGCGACCAGGTCTCGATACCCCGCCTGCGGCGGCTACGGTTCCTGAGTAGCGCCGCGCAGCGGCGCGTATCGAAGGGCGACCTTGCCACTTGCCGCGTCAAGTCCGCCTTCGGTGGCCGTGACCCGGCAGGTGGCAAGAGTAAGGGCCGGTCGGAGAGGCTTCCGGCCGGCCCTTGTCCCTTGCACCAAGAGTGTCCTGCAATCACATGCCGGTAGCTGCCACAGCAAAACAACTACCGTGCAAGCACTCTATAACGACGAGATAACGGAAGGGAAGACCTCGGCGTTATCTTTTCGTGATTCTTTGCCGACCCACAGCATCTGCTCAGAATCGGCGAGAGCGAGCCCGGTCCGGGCCCGGCGGCAGGTCATAGGATCGGGACGAACCACCGAGGAGAGCCGAGTGATCGAGAACAGCACGCTGCGCCCGGTCGCGCGCGCGGGGTCGCTGGCCGAGCAGGCGTACCGGGCGATCCGCTCGAGCATCGCCGACGGGTCGCTCGCGCCCGGCTCCGCGATCACCGAGCGGCAGCTGGCCTCGACGCTCGAGGTGAGCCCGACCCCCGTGCGCGAGGCGCTGCGCAAGCTCGAGCACGAGGGCCTCGTGGTGCGCAGTGACGCGCGCCGGCTCACCGTCGCCCCCGAGCCGGTCGAGACGGTGGAGGAGCTGCGGCAGGTCGAGATCGTGCTGCGGGCGATGGAGGCCCGCTTCGCTGCACGCAAGATCGGCGAACCGGCGCTCGAGCGACTCCGCGGCATCCTCGCGCGCGCCCAGGCGGGAGTGCAGGATCTGCCCCCCGAAGACCTGCTGGTGATGGCGCGGGAGTACGACGCCGAGGTCGCAGAGGCCGCCGAGAACCCGGGGCTCCGTCGCATCATCGAGAGCTTCACGATCCTCGGCGGCGACGACCGCAATCACCTCGACCTGGTGCTCGTCGGCGACCCGGCATGGCGGCGGATGCGGCTGCAGCAGCACCGCGACCTGTTCGCGGCGCTGGAGGCCCACGATGAGGACCTCGCCGAGCGCATCACGCGGCAGAATGCCCGATCGGCGCTGTCACGTCTCGACGGTGACGGCCACGGCGCCGATCACGCCGACGGCGAGGGAGTGGCGCCGTAGCTGCGCTGCTGCCGGTAGCCCGCGAGTATGAAGTCGTCGCTCGCGAGGTAGGCGAGGTCGCGCGCCTCGCCGGCCCGCACCGCCTCGACGGCGCCCGGCAGCGCGTCCAGCGCCTCCCACGGCACCAGCACGACGCCGTTCGCATCGCCGTGCACGAGGTCGCCTGTCGAGATCTGCTCGCCGTCGATGAGCACCGGCTCACCCACCGCCGACAGCTCGAAGTTCGCGTGCGAGACGACGGTGTAGCGCGAGAAGTAGTGGAAGCCGTTCGCGCGCACCTCGGCGACGTCGCGCAGTCCGCCGTCGGTGACGATGCCGACCGCTCCCAGGCGCTGCGCGAGGGTCGTCATGATCTCGCCGGCGTAGGCCACTCGGTGGGGTGTGCCGCTGGCATCCTTCATGACGATGACGACGGGGCCGGTCATCGCCTCGAGCCGCTCCCACAGCTCCCAATAGCCGCTCTGGTCGGCGGCGCGACCCACCGCATCCGTCGCGGTGACCGTGAGGGCGCGGCCGACCATGGTGCCGAGCTCCGGGAAGTTGCAGCGGATGCGGCCGCCGAGGTAGCCGGCGCGCCGATCCCGCAGCGCGAGGCGCTCCAGCGCGTTCGCGACGGTCGGGCTGTCGACGCCGGCGAGGAAGTCGAGCTCGGCGGGGGACGGCGTTCTGTCATCGGCCATGGAAATGCCTCCTTGCACTCGGCGATGTCTCGTTCTATCTTGCTATAGCAAATATCAACAGACAAAGGAGTCTGATGGACAATCTCGTCCCGACGGTCACGGTCGCCACCGCGCGCGCCCGGCTGAACCTGCGCGCCGCGATGCTCGTGGCGCTCGCCGTCTTCGCTCAGGAGTCGGTCTGGAACTTCTACGACGCCCAGGTTCCCGCATCCATCGCCCAATACACCTCCAGCGCCGCCCTCATCGGACTGCTGATGGGCGTCGACAACGCACTCGGCATCGTGTTGCAGCCGCTCGTCGGCCACCTCTCCGACCGCACCCGCACCCGGTTCGGGCGCCGAGTGCCCTACATGGTGGTCGGGGCGATCATCGCGGCGGTGTTCTTCATGCTGATCCCGTTCGCGGGATCGTTCGGAGCGCTCATCGCCTGCATCTTCGCGTTCGCGATCGTCGCGAACTCGTTCAAGGCCGTCACCGAGTCGCTCACCCCCGACTTCCAGGTGCCTGGGCGCCGCAGCCTCGCCAACGGCATCGCCAAGATCGCGACGAGCCTCACGATCATCGTGTCGGCCCTGATCAGCCTGCTCGTGGTCGACGAGAGCCTGGAGCTCGCCTTCGCGATCCCCGCCGTCATGATGGTGTGCGCCATGCTCATCGTGGGCTTCACGCTGCACGAGACCCGCTCGCCCGGTTACCAGCGCGCCGTCGCGCAGCGGGGCGGCGAGGGCGAACCCGAATGGACCTTCCGCCGCGTCGTGGGCGAACTCGTGCGCGATGCCGACCGCAGCCGCGTCTTCCTGCTGCTGGCGATCTTCGCGACGGCCGGCTCATGGGCGGCGCTGCGCTCGCAGCTGACCCCGTACGCGATGGAGGTGCTCGACCTCTCGCGTGGCGAGGCAGGATCGCTGACGCTGCCGGCGGGCCTCGCGTTCATCGTGGTCGCGCTGCCGATCGCGTTCCTCTCCGACCGCATCGGGCGCCGCCTCATGGTGCGGATCGGCCTGGTGGTCTTCATCGCCGGAGCCCTGGTCGCCTTCTCGGTGCCGAACCTCCCGGTCACCATCACCGGCGTGATCATCGCGTCGGTCGGCTACGCCGCGTTCTCGATCAACGGCATCGTGCTTATGTGGAACCTCGCCCCGAGCGCCGCCGTGGCGGGGGCCTACACCGGCATGTACGCGTTGGCGAGCGCCCTGGGCGCCTCGCTCGGGCCGGCCCTCATCGGTCTCATGGTCGACGCGACCAGCTGGCGCCTGCTGTTCCTGCACGCGGCGATCCTGGCCGTCGTCGCGCTCGTGCTCTTCCTGCTCGTGCGCAGCGAGAACCACCCCGCCCAGACCGCCGAGGCCGCGCAGGACGCCGCCACCGCAGCCCTCGCGGCCGAGGCGAAGGGGGCCGTCGCATGACGCGTCGCCTCGACGACTTCGCGCCGCAGCATCCGGCGTGGGACCTGCTCACCGGCGTCACGCCCTTCCAGGCCTTCGAGGGCGACTCGCGGTTCCCCTTCTCGCTCTATGTGCCGCGGCGCTACCGCGAGCTGGCGGGAGAGCTGCCCGTGCTCGTGAGCGTGCACGGCACGGGGCGCAAGGTCGAGCGCTCGCGCGACCAGTTCATCCCGTTCGCCGAGCGCCACGGCGTCGCCGTGCTGGCGCCCCTGTTCCCTGTGGGCATCGGCGAGCCCGACGACGTGTCGAACTACAAGGAGCTGGCCTACCGCGGCATCCGCTTCGACGAGATCGTGATCGGGATGCTGCAGCAGGCGGCCGCGCGGTGGCGACTGCGCACCGACCGGTTCTTCCTGGCGGGGTTCTCGGGCGGCGGGCAGTTCGCCCACCGCTTCGCCTACCTCCACCCCGAGCGGCTGCTCGCCGTGTCGATCGGAGCCCCCGGGCGCGTCACCCTGCCCGACACCGCCGAGCCCTGGCCTCACGGCGTCGGCGGCGCGGGTGCGGTCTTCGGCGCCGACGTCGATCTCGCCGCCGTCGCGGCCGTGCCGATGCAGGTGGTCGTCGGCGCCGACGACCATGCCGCAGAGCTTCTCGCCGCCGTCGCCGAAGACCCACGAGAAGCGCGTGCGGGCGCCACCCGTGTCGCGCGGGCGACCGCTCTCGCCGAGGAGCTGCGCGCCCTGGGCGCCGACGTCGACCTGAGCATCGTCCCCGGCGCCGGCCACGACCCCCTCGCCGTCACCGCCGAGGTCGTCGCGTTCTTCGAACGCGTGCCGGCCGCCGCCGCGCCCACTCCCGCCCCCGAAGGAGCCCCCGCATGAACACCCCCGACTCCGTCCGCGTCTTCGTGCCGATCGGCATGCTGGGCGGCGGCTTCCCCGAAGAGATCGTCGAGCGCGGCATGGCCCTCGGCGCCGACGTCATCGCCGTCGACGGCGGCTCGACCGACTCGGGGCCGCACTACCTGGGGTCGGCGACGGCCAAGTCGCCCACCGCCTCCATCGCCCGCGACCTGAGGCTGCTCCTGCGCGCGGCGGCAGCGCGCGGCATCCCGCTCATCGTCGGGTCGTGCGGCACGAGCGGAACGGATGCGGGTGTCGACTGGGTCGCCGGCATCGTCGACGACCTCCTCGCCGAAGAGGGGCTCGACCTGCCCGTCGCCCGCATCTACAGCGAGCAGCGTGCCGACGACCTGACGCAGCACCTGGCGGCCGGCCGCATCCACCCGCTGCCGCCGATGGGCGAGCTCGACCCCGCGACGCTCGACGACTGCACCCACATCGTGGGGCTCATGGGGCACGAGCCGATCGTCGAGGCGCTCGAGGCCGGCGCGCAGGTCGTGCTGTGCGGACGCGCGACCGACACGGCCGTCGCCGCCGCGGTGCCGCTCATGCGGGGCATGCCGGCCGGACCCTCCTGGCACGCCGGCAAGATCGTCGAGTGCGGGGCGCAGGCCACGACCAATCCCCGCACCGGCGGCATCTTCGCCACGATCGACGCCACCGGCTTCACGATCGAGGCGGTCGACGCCGACACGGCGTGCACGCCGGTGTCGGTGGCCGCGCACATGCTGTACGAGAACGTCGACCCGTTCCTGCTGCGCGAGCCCGACGGCACGCTCGATGTGCGCGAGGCGACCTACGTCGCCCTCGACGAGCGGCGCGTGCGCGTGGAGGGCTCGGTGTTCCACCATGCCGCCCAGCACACCGTCAAGCTCGAGGGCGCCCGGATCGCGGGCTATCAGACGATGTCGTTCGTCGGCGTGCGCGAACCGCAGGTGCTCGCCGACCCCGAGGCGTGGGCGCAGACCCTGCGCGGCTATCTCGTCATGAGGATCCAGCAGGCGCTCGGCCTCGGCCCCGACGCCTACGAGTTCGACCTGCGCCTCTACGGGTACGACGCGATCCTGCGCGACCTCGACCCGGCCGCATCCGCCCCTCGCGAACTGGGGGTCATGCTCCTCGTGAGCGCCGCCGACCAGCAGACGGCGACCGCGATCGCCAAGACCGTGAACCCCTACCTGCTGCACATGCCGACGGCGGCGATGGACTATCTGCCGAGCTTCGCGTTCGCGATGTCACCGGCCGAGCAGGAGCGCGGCGCGACCTACGAGTTCGTGCTCAACCACGTCGTCGATTCGCCGAGCCCCACCGCCCTCTTCCGCATCGAGACCGGAGTCGCCGCGCATGTCTGAGTCCACCCGCACCCTCGCCGACGCGTGCCACGAGGTGCGCTCGAAAAACGCCGGACCCTTCTGGGTGACCATCGACGTCTTCGTGAAGGATGCCGCCGACTACGCGGTCGTCGCCGACCCCGGCTACCTCGACGAGGAGCGCATCGGCGCGATCTACCGCGTCGACCCCGCTCAGATCCGCATGTTCCGGCTGCCGGACCTGCGGGTCGTCAAGGTGTCGTTCCCGCGGCCGGTGAGCCAGGGGTCGCTCCGAGACACCGACATGCACGCGGGGCAGCACCATGTGCCGCTCGCCGTGCTGCCGCTGCCGTGAGAGCGGTCAGTACCAGTTGACCGACTGCGAGTGCGACCACGCGGCGCACGGCGATCCGTAGGCGCGATCGATGTAGTCGAGCCCCCATTCGATCTGCGTCGAAGCGTTCGTGGCCCAGTCGCTGCCGAAGCTCGCCATCTTGCTGCCGGGCAGGGCCTGCGGAATGCCGGTGGCACCGCTGCCGGAGTTGTAGGCCTGGTAGTTCCAGCCCGACTCCTTCTGCCACAGCGACGACAGGCACGAGAACTGGTCGGAGCCCCAGCCGTAGGTGTCGGCGGCGATCGCGGCGGCGGTCGCTTTGGCGCCGGCGACGGTGTTGGCGGCAGCGAGGGCCTTGGCGGCCGCTTCTGCCTTCTTCTTGGCCTCCGCCTTCTTCTTCGCGATGCGGGCCTTCTCGGCGGCGGCCTCGGTCTCGGCCTTCGCGGCCGCTTCGGCGGTGTCGATCGCGTTCTGCAGCTCGGCGGTGGCCCTCTCGACCTTCGTCGTCGCATCGGCGGTGCGGTCGACGACGTCGGTCAGCAGCAGGGTGGGAAGAAGGTCGAGGCCGCTGAGCTGATCCACCTCGGCCGTCAGCGACGCCGTGTCGATCGAGGTCTGCGCATCGCCGAGATCCAGACCGGATGCCTCGGCCGCCGTCGAGGTGAGCGCGGCCTCGGCGAGGCTCGCGCGGGCATCGTCGAGAGTGCTCTGCGCGTCGGAGGCGATGGCCGCCAGCGGCATCGCCTCCGGGTCGGCCGACGTGGCGGCGACAGCCGCGACGCTCGACATCGACACGGCGGTCGCGGCGGCCGCCAGGCCCAGCAGCACATCGCGGGCGAGCGTGCGGCGGCGCTTCGAGTGCTGCGCACGGAGCGTGCGGCGGGTGCCGGTGGCGGGGGTGGAGGGCGTGTCGAGGTGATGCATGTTGGAGCGCGTTTCGTATCGGGGGAGTCGTGCCGCGACCGGGTGACGGCCGCGCTCGTCGGGTGCGAGGCGGGGCACAAGTCCCCGAGTCTGGGCGCCCGTTCTGGACGGATCCCCAGCGTCACCTGGGAGAACCGTGAGAGGGCCGAATCGTTTCAGCCTCCGAGCGACACCGGAGCGAGCACGGTCCACCGCCGTTCTCGCACCCACACGACGCCGAGTTCGCGGCGCTCTGCGCGGGTCGCGAAACGGTAGTGGAACGCCACCGTGCGCACCCATCTCGGGCGCTCGCCCTCGAACGGATCGACCCGCAGCAGCGCGAGCGTCGGCGGGTCGGCCTCGAGCAGCCGCACGACGAACATCGCGAACCAGTCGTCGAGCGATCTGCCCAGCGGCAGGAACCACATCAGCCAGTCGAGCCGCAGGTGATACGGCGCGAACCACCGCGGCACGCGGGTCGGGTCGCCCGGCTTGCCCTTGAACTCGTACTCCCGCCACCCGGCGGTCGCGGCGTCGGCGTCGAGGGTCCCCTCCACGACGTATTCGATGCGCTGCTTCGTCACGGTTCCGAACGCGCCGTAGGCGTTGCCCAGCTGCCAGCGGTTGAAGCTCGCATTCATGAGCTGGCGGTGGGCGACGAGGTTGCGCGCGGCCGGCACGCTGATGACGACGTACGCCGCGCCCAGCGCGCAGGTGACGATCACCCACACCAGGGGCGTGCCGTCGATCATCCAGGGCAGGGCGGATGCGGGGGCCGCCGCATCCGGAATGCCCACCGCCGAGAAGGCCAGCACGATCGTCGCCCAGTTGAGCCACGCGAAGTTGCCGGTCACGACGAGCCACAGCTGCGTCGCGATGACCACCGCCGCCGCGGCCGTGCCCATGAGGGTCGGCACGGGGCCGGGCACCCACAGTCCGACGAGCGGCGCGAACAGCAGCCAGGGCACGACGAGCTGCGCGAAGTGGTTGCCGATCACCTCGAGCTCGTGGAACCACCGCGGCAGCAGGTGCGCCTGCCGGCTGAAGGGGCCTGGCATCGGCTGGGTCTCGTGGTGGTAGGTGAGAGCGGTGAGGTCGCGCCACTCGCGCCCGCCGCGCAGCTTGATCATGCCGGCGCCGAACTCGAGGCGGAACAGCAGCCACCACACGAGCACGATCACGACCGTCTGCGGCGGCTGGTCGCGCGAGCCGAGGAAAGCGGCGAGGAATCCGGCCTCGAGCAGCAGCATCTCCCAGCCGAAGCCGTAGAAGGTCTGCCCGATCGAGACGATCGAGAGGTAGCCGCCCCACAGGAGCAGGAACGCGATCATCGGCAGCCACGGCGGTCCGAGCTGGGGGAGCCCCGCGACGAGCGCGGCCGCGATCGCGATGCCCGCCCCGCACAGGGCCGCAAGGCGCCGGTCGGTGTAGCGCACGCGCGTGAAGAGGGTGGGATGCAGCATCCGCCGTCGCGCCGGCGATGAGCCCGCCCATTCCAGCAGCCGAGGGGCGGGGAGCAGCCCGTGTTCGCCGAGCAGCGGGCGGAACTGATTCAGCGTCGAGACGAACGCGACGAGGTAGAGCGCGGCGATGCCCCGCTGCAGCACCTCTCGTGCCAGCACGTAGTCGACCGCCGCGAACCCGTGCACGGCGTCACCCTGCGGCTCCCCGGGAGAGGTCGGGGGCCTCGGCGATGTCGAACTCGTGCCGGAGGGCGCTGCGCGCGGCGTGCCAGCCGGCCAGGCCGTGCACGCCCGGCCCGGGCGCGGCGGACGCCGTCGCGAGATAGACGCCGGGGATCGGGGTGCGCCACGGATCGCGCGAGAGCGTCGGGCGGCGGAGCATCTGCCGCAGGTCGGGGGAGCCGGCGGCGATGTCGCCGCCGACGTAGTTGGGGTTGTGCGCCGCGACGTCGACAGCGGTGCGCGACGAGACGGCGAGGATCGTGTCGCGGAAGCCCGGCGCGAACCGCTCGAGCTGGGCGATCACGGCCTCCGTGCGGTCGACGGAGCTGCCGGCCGGAACGTGCGTGTAGGTCCACAGCGTGTGGGCGCCCGCGGGCGCGCGGGTGTCGTCGAACAGCGACGGCTGCGACACCAGCACGTAGGGGCGCTCGGGCATGCGGCCGCGCCGCACGGCGTTCTCGGCCGCCGCCATCTCGGCGCGCGTGCCGCCGACGTGCACGGTGCCGGCCCGGCGCACGTCGGCGTGCGCCCAGGGCACCGGCTCGCGCAGCGCGAAGTCGACCTTGGCGACGGCGCCGCCGTAGCGCACGGCAGCCAGGCGCCGGCGGTAGGCCGCGGGCATCCGGTCGCCCGCGAGCCGCACGAGCGCGCGCGGGGCGACGTCGGCCAGCACGACGCGGGCGTCGAGTTCGGCGAGCGAGCGCACCTCGTGCCCCGTGACGACCTCGCCGCCGTGGGCGCGCAGGTCGGCGACGAGGGCATCGATGATCGCCTGGCTGCCGCCGATCGGGATCGGCCAGCCCTGCGCGTGGGCGTAGGCGCCGAGGGCGAGTCCCGCCCCCGCCGCCGCGAGCGAGGGCTGGGCGAGGATCGCGTGGGCCGCGACCCCCGTGACCAGGGCCGGCGCCGCATCCTCCCGGAACCGGACGTTCCACGCGAGAGTGCCCTGCTCGGCGGCGCGCGCCGCGAACCGCGCGGCCGTGAGCGGATGCTGCGGCCACCGCACGAGCGTCGCCCCGGTGAACTCGGCCACCTCGGCGGCCCGCTCGGCGAGCGGCCGCATGAGCCGCTCGTAGGCGTGGCCGTCGCGCCCCAGTCCGTCGCGCGTGCGGGCGAGATCGCGGTGGGCGACGGCGGCGCGGCCGCCGTCGAGAGGCTGGGCGAACGACACGTCCGGCACCGCGAACCCGACGCGCTCGCGCAGGCCGAACGCGCGGAAGAACGCCGACTCGAAGGCCAGCGGATGCACCGCCGAGCACACGTCGTGGTGGAAGCCGGGGAGGGCCAGCTCGCGGGTCGACGCGCCGCCGCCTGCCCGCTCGTCCCGCTCGTAGACCCGCACCGACAGCCCCGCACGCGCCAGCGTCACGGCGGCGGCCAGCCCGTTGGGCCCCGCGCCGATCACGGCGGCGTCGAGCGGTCGCGTCACGGCCGGTCCCTCCTCTCGCGGGCTCCCTCTCATCCTCCCGCGTGGGAGGCGATGACGGCAGAGGCGGGTCGCGGCGGCGGGCCGACAGCATCGGCTCACCCGCTCGGGGTGGTCTTGAGCCGACACTCCCTGAGCCGCTTCCACGGGCTGTGCCCGCCCGCTAGAGTCGCGAACAGACGGCGGCGTGGCCGCCACACCGTGAGTGGTGCACCCCTTGACAAGGAGCAGTCCCATGGCAACGAGTCCGGCATCCGAGATCATCGACAAGATCGGAGGGGCGGGCAACGTTGCGAGCCTGACCCACTGCGCGACGCGGCTGAGATTCCAGCTGCACGACGGCGACAAGGTCGACAAGGCGGGGATGGAGGCGATCCCCGGCGTCATGGGCGCCGTGCCGCAGGCCGGCGACCGCTTCCAGGTCGTCATCGGCGGCGGCGTGCAGAACGTCTACAACGACATCATGGCGCTGCCGCAGATGTCGGGCGGTGCCGCCGCCGCGTCCGCAGAAGAGAGCCTCGACGACATCAAGAAGCGCGAGCGCGAGAAGGGCGTTCGGGGCAAGGTCGCCTGGATCGACACGCTGTTCGAGTTCCTCTCCGACTCGTTCCGCCCGATCCTGGGGGCGCTGCTGGGCGCGTCGTTCTTCATCACGTTCATGGCGCTGATGGCGACCCTCGACGTCATCCCCGACTGGAACGCTCCGGGCGTGACGCTGGACCCCTCGTGGGCGTTCGTGAACCTGATGTGGCAGTGCGTGTTCGTCTTCCTGCCGCTGATGGTCGCCTACAACGCCTCGGCCAAGATCGGGGCCGACCCGTGGGTGGGCTTCGCGATCATGGCGGTGCTGATGCTGCCCGGCTTCACGGCCCTCGGCGCCGACGTCGACAAGACGCCGCTGTTCGGCTTCGATGCCGCGCAGGTCGCGATCGTGGACATCTGGGGCATCCCGATGCCGATCGCCGACTACTCGTCGCAGGTGTTCCCGCCGCTGCTGATGGCGGCCGTGCTCGGCCCGCTCTACAAGCTGCTGCGCAAGATCATCACCCCGAACCTGCAGCTGATCTTCGTGCCGTTCTTCGCGATGCTCATCATGATCCCGCTGACGGCCTTCCTCATCGGCCCGATCGGCGTCTACGTCGGTGCGGGTCTCGCCCAGCTGCTGTCGGCGATCAACACGTGGTCGCCGTTCATCTTCGCGATCGTCATTCCGCTGGCCTACCCGTTCATGGTGCCGCTGGGCCTGCACTGGCCGATCAACGCGATCATGCTGCTGAACATCCAGACCCTCGGCTACGACTTCATCCAGGGCCCGATGGGCGCGTGGAACTTCGCGTGCTTCGGTGCGACGGCAGGTGTCCTGATCCTCGCCTACCGCCACCGCGACACTCAGATGAAGCAGACCGCGACGGGTGCCCTGGCGGCGGGTCTGCTCGGCGGCATCTCCGAGCCGTCCCTTTACGGCATCCATCTGCGCTTCAAGCGCATCTATCCGCGGATGCTGGTGGGCTGCTTCGTCGGCGGTCTGACGATCGGCCTCGGCAGCCTCCTGCTCGGACTCGAGCACGGCGTCACGACGCAGGCGTTCGTGTTCACGTCGCTGCTGACGATCCCCGCGTTCTCGCCGATCGGGCTCTACGCGATCGCCGTGGCGATCGCCTTCGTCACCGCCATGCTGCTCGTGCTGTTCTCGAACTTCCGCACGCCCGAGCAGCAGGCGGCGTTCGAGGCCGAGCGCGATGCGGCCGAAGCCGCCGCGGGCGGTGCGCACCACCGCGGGGCGGCGGCAGCATCCGCCCCCGCCGCGAGCGTCGCCGCACCGGCGGCCGCAGGAGCGACGGCTGCCGCGGCTGCCGCGCCGGCGACGGCCACCGCCGTCATGGAGGTCGGCGAGCTCGTGCAGCTGATGTCGCCGCTCGACGGCACGGCCGTCGCGATCAGCGAAGTGCCCGACCCCGTCTTCGCCGGGGGCGTGATGGGCCCGGGCGTCGCGATCGAGCCGAGCGGCACGACCGTGGTCTCGCCCGGCGTCGGCACCGTCGTCGCAGCGCAGCCCACCGGCCACGCCTTCGGCCTGCAGCTCGACAACGGCGTGGAGCTGCTGATCCACGTCGGCATCGACACCGTCAACCTCAAGGGCGAAGGGTTCGACGTCAAGGTGAAAAACGGCGACCGCGTCGAGGTCGGCACGGAGCTCGTGACCTTCGACCGCGCCGTGATCGAGAAGGCGGGATATCCGCTGATCACGCCGGTCATCGTGCTCAACGCCGACCAGTTCGACACCGTCGACCCGGTCGCGCTCGGCCCGGTAAAGGCGGGCGACCCGCTGCTCGACATCCAGACCAAGGCGTGACGCAGGGTTCTTCGGGCGACTCCCCGGCGGCGGTGTTCTTCGCCTCCGCCGGGGAGTTCCGCGCGTGGCTCGAGCGGAACCACGCGACGGCGACCGAGGTGTGGACCGGCTTCTACCGGGTCGGCGACCCGCGCCGAGGGCTGACGTGGGAAGACGCCGTGCTCGAGGCGCTCTGCTTCGGGTGGATCGACTCGACCAGCCGCCGCATCGACGACGACGCCAGGGCGCAGCGCTGGTCGCCGCGCAAGCCCGCGTCGAACTGGAGCGAGATCAACATCGCCCACGTCGAACGGCTGCGGGCCGAGGGGCGCATGCATCCGGCCGGGCTCGCCGCCTACGAGCGGCGCCGAGCCGACCGCATCGGCGTGTACTCGCACGAGCAGCGCAACGAGCTCACGGTCGACGAACTCGCCGTGATCTCGGCGTCGCCCGCGGCCGCGGCCTTCTGGCAGGCGGCGACCCCCGGGTACCGCCGCGCCGTCGCCAACTGGGTGCAGTCGGCCAAGCGCGAGCAGACCCGCGCCGACCGGCTCGCGACCCTCGTCGCCGACAGCGCCGCCGGGCGCCTCGTGCCGTTCCAGCGCTACGGCGAGCCGCCGGCCTGGCTCGCCCGTGCCGCGGCGGCGGCTGCTGCTGCCGCTGCCGGCTGAGCGCCCGCCAGGTGGCGGATGCTGGGGCGCGAGCCCCAGGGATCAGCTGCGGTGGGCGGCGTAGTACTCGAGCAGCGCCTTTGTCGAGGCGTCCTGCGACTCGAGCGCGGCGGCATCGCCCTCCAGCGCGGGGGCGATCTGCAGGGCGAGCTGCTTGCCGAGTTCGACGCCCCACTGGTCGAACGAGTTGATGCCCCAGATCGTGCCCTGGGTGAAGGTGATGTGCTCGTACAGCGCGATCAGCTGCCCCAGCACCGACGGGGTCAGCGCGGGAGCGAAGATCGACGTGGTCGGGCGGTTGCCGGGGAAGGTGCGGGCGGCCACGAGCGCGCCGGTCGAGCCTTCGGCCTCCACCTCTTCGGCGGTCTTGCCGAAGGCGAGGGCCTTCGTCTGCGCGAGGAAGTTCGCCAGGAAAAGACCGTGCACGTCGCGCCCGCCGTCTTCGAGCGGGTAGGCGGGGGTGGCGAAGCCGATGAAGTCGGCCGGGATCAGCCGGGTTCCCTGGTGGATCAGCTGATAGAACGCGTGCTGGCCGTTCGTGCCCGGCTCGCCCCAGAAGATCTCACCCGTGTCGGTCGTGACGGCCGACCCGTCCCACCGCACGCGCTTGCCGTTGGACTCCATCGTCAGCTGCTGCAGGTATGCCGCGAAGCGCGACAGCTGCTGCGCGTAGGGCAGCACGGCGTGCGACTGCGCACCGAGGAAGTTCGTGTACCAGACGTTGAGCAGCCCCATCAGCACCGGCACGTTCTGAGCGAGCGGGGTCGTGGCCACGTGCTCGTCCACGGCGTGGAAGCCGGCGAGCAGCTCGCGGAACGCGTCGGGTCCGAGCTCGATCATGAGCGAGAGTCCGATGGCGGAGTCGACGGAGTAGCGGCCGCCCACCCAGTCCCAGAAGCCGAACGCGTTGGTCGGGTCGATGCCGAAGGCGGCGACCTTGTCGAGCGCCGTCGAGACCGCCACGAAGTGGTGGGCGACGGCATCCGTCTTGGCCGCCTCCGAGCCGTCGATCGCACCGGCAGCGGTCAGCCCCGCCCACAGCCAGTCGCGGGCGAGCCGCGCGTTGGTGAGCGTCTCGAGGGTTGTGAAGGTCTTCGACGCGACGACGACCAGGGTCGTCTCGGGGTCGAGGTCCTTCGTCTTGTGCGCGAGGTCGAACGGGTCGATGTTCGAGACGAAGCGCGCCTGTATGCCGGCGGTGGCATACGGCTCGAGCGCCGCCGAGATCATGGCGGGGCCGAGGTCGGAGCCGCCGATGCCGATGTTGACGACGGTCTCGACGCGCTTGCCGGTGACGCCCACCCACTCGCCCGAGCGCACGCGCTGCGCGAACGCCGACATGGCCTCGAGCACCTGCTGCACGTCGTGGTCGACATCCTGCCCGTCGACCACGAGCCCGGGCTGAGCTCCCGGCGGGCGCCGCAGCGCCGTGTGCAGCACCGCGCGGTCTTCGCTCGTGTTGAGGTGCTCGCCGCTCAGCATCGCGGCGTACCGCTCGGCGACCCCGGTCTGCTCGGCCAGCGCCACGAGAGAGGCGAGGATGCCGTCGTCGACCAGGTTCTTCGACAGGTCGACGTGCAGGTCGGCGAGGTCGAACGTGAGGCGTCGCACCCGGTCGGGGTCGGCGGCGAACCAGCCGCGCAGGTCGGGGGCGAACCCGTCGGCGTGAGCGGTGAGCTCGGACCAGGCGGGGGTGGCGGTGGCGTCGATGGGAGTGGTCACGTGCACCAACCTAGCCACCCACGCGCGCCTCCGCGCCCCTCTCGATTACGGTCACGACGCGCCGCGAGCACCCATCGACCGCACGGCGCGTCGCGACCGTAACCGGGTTGGGGGAGGATGGGGAAGGTGAGCGCGCCCGACATCAGACTCATCGCCGCCGACATGGACGGCACGCTGCTGCTGCCGGGGGGCCGCATCCCCGACCGGCTCTGGGCGCTGCTGCGCCGCCTCGACGAGCGCGGCATCGCGTTCGCTCCGGCCAGCGGCCGCCAGCTCGCGACGCTGCAGTCGATGTTCGCGGGCGTCGACGGCGAGCTCGACTACATCGCCGAGAACGGCGCGTACGTCGTCCGCGGCGACGAGGAGGTGTCGTCGGATGCGATGGACCAGAGCGTCGTCGCGGCCGTGGTCGGCCGCATCCGCTCGCTCGTCCAAGACGGCGAGCTGCGCGCCGGACTCGTGATCTGCGGCAAGCGCTCGGCTCACATCGAGAGCACAGAGCCCGACTTCGTCGCCGAGGTCGAGAGGTACTACGCGAAGCTCTCGACCACCGACGATCTGCTCGCCGTCGACGATCAGGTGCTCAAGCTCGCGGTCTACGACTTCGACGGGGGAGAGGCGCACACCGCCCCCGCGTTCGCCGACTTCGAGAAGACGCATCAGGTGGTCGTGTCGGGCGCCCACTGGGTCGACATCATGAACGCGACCGTGAACAAGGGCGTCGCACTGCAGAACCTCCAGCGGGCCCTGGGCATCACGCCGGCTCAGACGATGGCGTTCGGCGACTACCTCAACGACGTCGAGCTGCTGAAGTCCGCCGACTGGTCGTACGCCATGGACAACGCCCACCCCGACGTGCAGGCCGTCGCCCGCCACCGAGCGCCCTCGAACGCCGACGAGGGCGTCATCGAGGTCATCGAGCAGTTGCTCGACCTTCGCCCCTGAGCCCCTCACTCCCTCCGCGAGTTGGCAGCTGTTGCCGCTGCCGCCCCCCTGCATGCGGCAGAAGGTGCCAAGTCGCGGGGCGGGAAACGGGCGTAGCGTGGAGAGCATGCTGACGATCCCCACCATCGAACTCAACGACGGCACGGCCTTTCCCGAGCTGGGCCTGGGCACCTACAACCTCCGCGGCGAGGAGGGCATCGCCTCCGTCGTCGCCGCGATCGAGGGCGGCTACCGGCTGCTCGACACCGCCGTGAACTACGAGAACGAGCGCGAGGTCGGCGAGGCCGTGCGCCGCAGCGGTCTCGACCGCGACGAGCTGATCGTGGCCACCAAGATCCCCGGCCGCATGCACGGCTTCGACGAGGCCATCGAGAGCACCAACGGGTCGCTGAAGACGCTCGGTCTCGACCGCATCGACCTCTCGCTCATCCACTGGCCCAACCCCCGCCACGACAAGTACGTCGACACGTGGCGCGGCATGATCGAGCTGCGCGAGCAGGGCAAGGTGCGCTCGATCGGCGTCTCGAACTTCACCGAGCGGATGCTGACGCGCCTCGTCGACGAGACGGGTGTGACCCCCGCCGTCAACCAGGTCGAGCTGCACCCGTACTTCCCGCAGCAGGCGCTGCGGGCCTTCCACGACGCGCACGGCATCCGCACCGAGAGCTGGAGCCCGCTCGCGCGGCGGAGCGAACTGCTCACCGAGCAGGTGCTGCACGAGATCGCCGCCGTGCACGGTGTGACACCCACCCAGGTCGTGCTGCGCTGGCACGTCGAGCTGGGCTCGACGCCGATCCCGAAGTCGGCAGACCCCGAGCGCCAGCACGAGAACGCCGACGTGTTCGGCTTCGCGCTGACGCCCGAGCAGATCGCCGCGATCTCGGGCCTCGAGCGCGGTCGGCTGTGGGACGGCGACCCCGACACCCACGAGGAGATGTAGGGGCCGCCGACCCGGCTCAGTCGCCCTTCACGTTCACGAGCTGGCGCAGGGTGTGCCGCACCTCGACGAGGTCGGCAGCGTCTGCCATCACGCGATCGATCGGCTTGTATGCCTGCGGGATCTCGTCGATGAACGCGTCGGTGTCGCGGAACTCGATGCCCGCCATCGCGGCGCGCAGCTGGTCGTGGGTGAAGGTGCGGCGCGCGGCCGACCTCGAGTACTCCCGCCCGGCGCCGTGCGGCGACGAGTCGAGCGAGAGCGGGTGGCCCCGCCCCGACACGACGTACGACGCCGTGCCCATCGACCCGGGGATCAGCCCGGGACGACCAGCATCCGCCTTGATCGCGCCCTTGCGCGAGACCCACACCTCCTTTCCGAAGTGCTTCTCGCGCTCGGTGAAGTTGTGGTGGCAGTTGATGCGCTCGAGCTCTTCGACCTCGGCGCCCATCGCCTCCGACAGCTGTCGGGACACGCGGTCCATCATCTCCTCGCGGTTGAGCAGGGCGAAGTGCTGCGCCCACCGCAGTTCGGCGATGTACCGATCGAACTCCTCGGTGCCCTCCACGAGGTAGGCGAGGTCGCGGTCGGGCAGATCGATCCACCACTGCGTCGCCGCGCGCTGCGCGACGCCGATGTGGTGCGTGGCGATCTTGTTGCCGACCCCTCGCGAGCCCGAGTGCAGGAACATCCACACCGCGTCGTTCTCGTCGGCCGAGATCTCGATGAAGTGGTTGCCAGAGCCGAGCGAGCCCACCTGCAGCCGCCAGTGCGGGGCGTACCGGCCGGGATCGAACCCTGCCTCACGGGCGAGCTCCTCCAGCTCGGCCACGCGCGGCTCGGCGGTGGCGACGACCTTGCGGTTGTCGCGCCCCGCCGACAGCGGCACGGCGCGCTCGATCTGCTCGCGCAGAGCCGTGAGGTCGCGCGCGAGCAGCTGGTCGCGGGTGAACGGGGTGCGCACGGCGATCATGCCGCAGCCGATGTCGACACCGACGGCGGCGGGGATGATGGCGCCGAGCGTCGGGATGACCGACCCGACGGTCGCCCCCTTCCCGAGGTGGGCATCGGGCATGAGGGCCAGATGCGGGTAGATGAACGGCATGCGCGATGACGTGCGGGCCTGCTCGACGGTCTTCTCGTCGATGATGCTGGCCCATGACAGCAGCCGATCGGAGAGCTTCTCCATGTTTCCTTTCCTTGCGTGGCGGCCGGGAGGCTCGCCGTGCAGGAGGGTGACACGGAAAACGCCCCGGACCTTGACGGTGCGGGGCGTCGACAGTGGCGGTGTCAGACGGCTCGCGCCGGAGGGTACGACTCGTAGCGGAACTGGGGCTTGCCCGATTCCGCTGGCGTCAGATTGCTCTGGTGCGCCATCGTCGTCTCCTCCGGTGGATGCTGCATCGGTCGACGCAGCCTTGCGACTGTACCGGTGGCGGGTGCGGTCGTCAACCGGCGTAGCGTGAAGTCATGCCCACGCGCTTCGACTCCCTCGACGACTACCTGGCCCTCCCTCGGATCGAAGGGCTCGCGCTCTCGCCCGACGGCACGCGGGCCGTGCTCACGATCGCGACGCTGAAGAAGGACGGCACCGGGTTCGACCGGTCGCTGTGGCAGGTGCCCGCCGACGGCGCGGAGGGTGCCGTGCGCCTCACCCGCTCCGCCAAGGGCGAATCGGCGCCCGCCTTCACGGCCGACGGTGACGTGCTGTTCGTCTCGGCCCGCCCCGACGCGGAGGCCGAAGAATCCGACGACACCGCGGGACAGCTGTGGATGCTGCCCGCCACCGGCGGCGAGGCGCGACCGGTCACGCGGCTCGCCGGCGGCGTGGGGTCGATCGCGGCGGTCGCCACCGCATCCGCCCGGCTCGTGATCGGGGCCGACCTGCTGCCGAGCGCCGCCACGCTCGAAGACGACGCGAAGCTGCGCGCGGACCGCAAGACGCACAAGGTCGCCGCGATCCTGCACGAGACCTACCCGGTGCGGTACTGGGACCATGACCTCGGCCCCGCCGAGCCGCACCTGCTGGGCGTCGACCTCGAAGGACTGAGCGACACCCTCGGCGCCGTGCGCGACGAAGCGGCGACCGACGACACCGGCGACACCGCGGCCCCCACCCCCTACCCGCTTAACCTGCCGCGGCCGCGCGACCTCACGCCCGCGCCCGGACGCTCGGCCGACGCCGCGGGGGTCGCGATCACCCCCGACGGGGCGACCGTCGTCGCCGCGCTGCGGGTGCCGGTCGGCGCCGACGCGCGCTATCGACTGGTGTCGATCGACGTCGCCACCGGCGCGCACACCGTGCTCTTCGACGAGCCCGACACCGACTTCGAGGCCCCGGTCGTCAGCAGCGACGGCACCAGGGTCGCCTTCGTGCGCTCCGTCAAGCCGACTCCTGCCGGCCCGACGCAGCAGGAGCTGTGGATCGCCGCGATCGACGGGACGGATGCCGCCCGCCTCGCCCCCGCCTGGGACCGCTGGCCGACGAGCCTCACCTTCGACTCCGACGATGCCGCGCTGATCGTCACGGCAGACCAGGACGGCCGTGGCCCGATCTTCCTGGTGCCTCTGGACGGCGGCGAGCCGGCGCAGCTCACGCATGACGACTTCGCCTACTCCGACGTGCGAGTCGATCGCACGACGGGCGACCTCGTCGCACTGCGCTCGTCGTGGATGGCCCCTGCCCACGCTGTGCGCATCGCGCGCTCGGGCGGGATCACGCCGCTCGCAGCACCCGTCGCCCTCCCCGAGGTGCCGGCGACGATGGTCGACGTCGAGGCGACGGCCCCCGACGGCGCGCGCGTGCGCGGCTGGCTCATGCTGCCCCCCGGGGCCTCGGCCGCCGCGCCGGCGCCGCTGCTGCTGTGGATCCACGGCGGACCTCTGAGCTCGTGGAACGCGTGGAGCTGGCGGTGGAACCCTCAGCTGGCGGTCGCCCGCGGCTATGCCGTGCTGCTGCCCGATCCTGCCCTGTCGACCGGCTACGGGCTGGAGTTCATCGCCCGCGGCTGGAACGCGTGGGGAGCAGCGCCCTACACCGACCTCATGGCGATCACCGACGCCGTCGTCGCGCGCGACGATGTCGACGAGTCCCGCACGGCGGCGATGGGCGGCTCGTTCGGAGGCTACATGGCCAACTGGATGGCCGGGCACACCGACCGGTTCGACGCGATCGTCACACACGCGAGCCTGTGGGCCCTCGACCAGTTCGCCGGCACCACCGATCTCACGAGCTACTGGACGTCGATCTTCACGCCCGAGGCGATGGTCGAGAACTCTCCGCACCGCTTCGTCGACAGCATCCGCACCCCCATGCTCGTCGTGCACGGCGACCGCGACTACCGCGTGCCGATCGGGGAGGGGCTGCGGCTGTGGTCCGAGCTGAACACGACCTTCGCCGCCGACGACGGGTCGACGGTGCACCGCTACCTGTACTTCCCCGACGAGAACCACTGGGTGCTGAAGCCGCAGCACGCCGTCGTCTGGTACGAGACCGTGTTCGCCTTCCTCGCGCAGCACGTGCTCGGCGGGGAGTGGGTGCGCCCCGACCGCCTCGGCTGACCGCCGCGCGCGGCTAGGCGACGTGCGTGATCTCGCAGTCGCTGCCGCGCGACATCAGAGCCTGGTGGCCGTCGTCGAAGCGCACCACGAGCAGCTGCGCCTCCGGCGTGCCGCGCACCTCGATGACCTCGCCGCTGCGGTTGCCCGCTCCGACCGTTCGTCCGTGGATCGTCACACGATCGCCGACGCTGGCCTGCATGTCGATCACCCCCTCATCGCCACGATACGACGGGCGGATGCCGGTGGGTAGAGGCCGCGCGCGGGCGCGGGTCAGAGCTTCGCGCCGTCGTCGTAGGGGTCGTCCAGACCAGGCGTCTTGCCGCGCCACGACTCGTAGGCGATGAGCCATCCGATCGAGATCACCACGGCGATCGCGAGCCCCAGCCACACGTTCTGCAGGATGAGCCCGAGCACGACGCCGAGCACGAGCAGCACGACGGTTCCGGCCAGCCAGCCGACTCGGCCCTTGGGCCAGCCGCTGTGAGCGTCGGGGGAGGTCATGCGATCAGCCTATGCGGTGGGCGCGTCGTCGCGTCCTGGCGTGGCCGACTCGCGGATGTTGCGTATCCTCGCTGTCGTGGACGCCACCGACGAACTCATCCTCGATCTTCTCCGTGTCGACGGTCGCGCGTCGTATGGGCGCATCGGCGGCGAGGTCGGGCTCTCGGCATCCGCGGTGAAGCGTCGAGTCGACCGGCTCGTGGCCACCGGCGTGATCGAGTCGTTCAGCGTGCGCACCGGCGCCGCGCACCGCCCCGACCGCATCGAGGCCTACGTCGAGATCTACTGCTCGGGCACGGTCAGCCCGCAGGTGCTGCGGGAACTGCTCGAACAGGTTCCCGAGGTGCAGAACGCCAGCACGATCAGCGGGCAGGCCGACGCCATCGTGCACATGGTCGCCCCGACGATCGCACGGCTCGAGGCCGCGATCGAGCGCATCCGCGAAGCGCCGAACGTCGATCACACGGTGAGCGCGATCGTGCTCACGCCCGTCCTCCGGCGGGATTGATTCGCTTCAGGGGCGCGCAGGATATCCGCGTCGATTTCCGCTCAAGCGCATAATTCTTGCGTCAGGCGTTACTTCTCGCAGCAACCGTGCGTTGAGATCCGGTAACACGGCGGAAACGTTCCGGAGATCACCCCTTCACACGCAACTCATACCATCCGATCAGCGCACACATATGTGCGTCACCGTCCCCCACGGAGTCCGACAGTTCCATCACGTGTGTCCGCGGGGCGGTTAAGCACCGCCGACGATGAATGGAGACACGTGTCCACTCCACGACACACCATCACCGCCGTAGCTACCGGTGCGGCGCTCCTCGCGGGGTTCGTCGTCGCACCACCGGCATCCGCAGCAGCGGACACCGTGAGCGCGGCCTCACTGGGGATCGAGTTCCCCGACAGCTATCCCGTGCAGCCCGAACTGCGCGAGTGGCCAGACAACCCCGCTGACGCGTCGATCGCCCGAGGTGCGATCCCCTACGACGAGATCGCGCCCAAGCTCAACGACTGGATGGACGAGACCGACATCCTCTCCACGCAGGTCGTGGGGCAGTCGGCGAACGGCTACGACATCTACCTCGTGACCGTCACCGCTCCGGAGACGGCGGCAGAGACCGCCCAGCAGGAGACGTGGCGCGACGAGGTCAAGTACAACGCCGCGGCCGCCTCGCGCGACGACGAGCTGCTGGCGGGGTACAAGGACCCGATCTGGTTCAACGGCAACATCCACGGCAACGAGTGGGAGGGCACCGACGCGTCACTGGACTACATCGAGTACCTGATCGAGAACGAGAACACCTCGTCGGTCAAGGCGATGCTCGACCAGTACCGCATGTACTTCACGGTGACCAACAACCCCGACGGCCGCATCCTCGGTCAGCGCCCGAACGGGATGAACCTCGACCTCAACCGCGACTTCGTCACGAACGTCACGCCCGAGACGACGCTCATCCGCGACCTGACCGCGCTCATCCAGCCCATCTTCTTCATCGACCTGCACGGCTACACCAACGTGCTGCAGATCGAGCCCTGTGGACCGCCGCACGGTGAGAACTACGACTACGACCTGTTCATCGGCCACGCGTACGCCGCGGCGCTGAAGATCGAGGAAGACGTCGTGGATGCTGCCATCCCCGGCAACACCTACCGCGACAAGGTGACAGGTGCCACCAGCACCACCCTCACCGACACGAGCGGCATCATCATCCCGTTCCGCGACACCCCGTCGGGATGGGACGACTGGCCCCCCGTGTTCACCGCGCAGTACGTGGCCTACCAGGGCGCGATCTCGTACACCGCGGAGCTGCCGCTCGGACGCACGAGCAACGCGACGACGAGCGCCTTCAACTCGGCGGTCGACACGAAGGTCGGCTTCCAGGTGATCGATTCGACGATGGACTACATCGTCGAGAACGATGACGAGATCCTGAAGAACCAGATCGAGATCTTCCGACGCGGCGCCGCGGGCGAGCCCCTGCGCACGATCGACGCCGGTCTGGACGCCTCGACGATCACCGGACCCACCGAGTGGGTCGAGCTCTGGGACCAGGGCGACGCCAACGGCCACGACCAGGAGTCGGTCGCGACGTTCCCCCGCGGCTACGTCATCCCCTCGGGTGACGCGCAGCGATCGGACTCCGATGCGGCGTACCTCGTCGACTTCCTGCTCAGTCATGGTGTGCAGGTGTCGGTCGCGAAGGACGACTTCACCGCAGAGGGCGTGGACTACGAAGCGGGCAGCTACATCGTCGACATGCACCAGCCGCTGCGCGGTCTGGCCAACGCGCTGCTGGCGGCCGGCTCGGACATCTCGGCGTGGGTGCCGTCGATGTACGACATCTCCGCGTGGAGCCACGGCTACCTGTGGGGCGCGACGGTCACGCCCATCGGCTCGACCGAAGACGCGAACCTGCCCGTGGCGACCTCGGGCGTGACGGCTGCGGCCGACACCTCGTCGCTTCCCGCGGCCGGCTCCTACCTCACCTTCGAGCTCGACGGCGTCGACGACTTCGCCGGGCTGAACGCCCTGCTGGCCGACGACGTGCCAGCGAGCATGGTGGGCACGAACACGGTTGTGATCGGCAACGACACCGCGAGCTACGAGGCGGCGGCAGAGGTCGCCGACGAGTACGGCGTCGCCTTCGAGGCGACCACCGGGCTCGAGCTGGCCGGTGACGACGTGAAGCCGCTCGACGAGCTGCAGATCGCCTACACCGGAACGCAGGACGACCTGCAGTCGCTCAAGCAGCTCGGCTTCGCCGCCGATCAGCTCACCCTCGTCACGGCAGCCACGCTGCAGTCGGGGGCGACGACCCTCGACGGTGCCGACGTGCTGTGGCTCGGATCGGCGCTGGCCCCCAGCTCGTCGTCGCAGCCGGTCGCCTACGCCCAGGTGCAGAGCTTCGTGGCCGCGGGCAAGGGCACGGTCGGCCGTGGCACGGGGGCGGCGACGTTCGCCAACACGTGGTACGACGCCAAGTCGACCACCGTCAGCGGCAACAGCTCGGGCAACGGCGTCGTGCACCTCGACACCGTCTCGGACGGCGTGCTGGGCGAGCTCGACACCGAGTACGGGTTCGTCTACCCGGCGTACTCGTTCGCACTCGACGCGACCGGTCACGGCACGGTGGAGCAGACCTACGGTGAGGGCAACCCGCTCATCTCGGGCCACTGGCGCCAGACCACCTCGACGAACGGACCGACCGCTGCGGCCGGTCGTGCGTCGGCCTTCTCGGCGACGCTCGACTCGGGCGCCAAGGCGATGGTGTTCGGCACGTCGGTGTTCTTCCGGGCGCACCCGCGCGGGCACTTCTCCGAGGCGGCGACGGCACTCTACTGGACTGCCAAGCCTGCCACCGACGACGTGCTCACGGCACCGGTGGCCACCGAGACGACCCTCTCGCTGAGCTCCGCAGAAGCCGTCTACGGTGCTCCGGCGACGGCTACCGTCAAGGTCGCAGCCGCCGGCAACCCCAGCCGCAAGGGAACGGTGTCGATCCTCGACGGCACCGAGACCATCGCGACCGTGACGGTCAACTCCTACGGCAACGGCAAGGTCACCCTGCCGGCCGACCTCGCGGTGGGTGCGCACGCGCTCTCCGCGGTGTTCACTCCGCAGGAGGGCTCGGCACTGGCCGTGTCGACCAGCGCCGCGGTCGACTACACCGTGACGAAGGCCGCCTCGACGGTGTCGGTCACGACCAAGGGCGCAGCCTACGGTCGTGCCTCGACGGCCACGGCCGTCGTCACCGGTCCGGACGGAGGGGCGACCGGCAAGGTCACCTTCACCGTCGACGGACGCTCGGCGGGTTCGGCGACCATCTCCGGAGGCACGGCGAAGGTCTCGCTCCCGGTGTCGCTGACGGTCGGCACCCACAAGGTCGTCGCGACCTACGCGGGCGACGCCGTGACCAGCGGCGCGTCGTCTTCGACGGTCTCGGTGAAGGTCACCAAGGCGTCGACGACCTCGTCGCTCAAGGTGGCCTCGACGCTCAAGCGATCGGGCGCCAAGGCGACGGTGACGGTCAAGGTGCCCGGTGCGGCGTCGTCGATCGCGCCCAGCGGCAAGATCACCGTGCGCGTGAACGGGAAGGCCGTCAAGACCTTCACCCTCAGCGCGGCCGACAAGGGCAGCAAGACGTTCACGCTGCCGAAGTTCGCGAAGACGGGCACGGCGAAGATCACGGTCACCTACGGCGGCAGCTCGAACCTGTCGTCGTCGGTCTCCCCCACCAAGACCGTGAAGGTGCGCGGCTGACCCCCTGAGTCGCGCACACGGACGACCCCGTCGGGCATCTGCTCGGCGGGGTCGTGCCGTGTCACAGCCAGGGGGTCAGCGGCTGCGGTGGTCTTCGGGGTGCAGTCGAGGGCCGCGGCGCGGCTCGTGCAGCCCGGCTGCGCCGATCAGCCGGATGACGCGCTGGCGGTGGCCGGCATACGGGGCGAGCAGCTCCAGCATCCCGTCGTCGTCGGTGCGCGCGCCGGCGAGGGCGTAGCCGACGTGGTGGGCGAGGTGGAAGTCGCCGACGCTGACCGCGTCGGGGTCGCCGAAGGCGCGGATGCGGGTCTCGGCCGCCGTCCACGGGCCGATGCCGCGCAGGCTCGTGAGCAGACGGTCGGCGTCGGCGGCCGTCGCCCGCGCGATCGCCTCGCCGCGGCGGGCCGCCTCGACGACGGCGCGCGCCTGCGGCGGCTCGAGCCCCGCCCGGTGCCACGACCACGAGGGGATGCCGCGCCAGCCCTCGACCGACGGCGGCGCGAACATCGGAGTCGGGGTGGGGCCGGGGGCGCGCTCGCCGCACCACGTGACGATGCGTCGCCACGCGCCGAAGGCCTGCAGGCCGGTGACCTTCTGCTCGAAGATCGCGCTCGCCAGCGCGTCGAAGACGAGGTCGGTGCGGCCCAGGCGCAGGCCGGGGTGGCGGCGGTGCGCCTCGGCGATGAGCGGATGCGGCGGCTCGGGCATGCCGGCGGGATCGTCGTTCGCGCCGCACAGGGCCGGAACCTGGTCGAGGGCCCAGCCGGCGCCCGGCCCCCAGGTCGCCGCCCGGATGACGCCGGGGGAGACCTCGCGCAGTGCGAGGGTCGCGATGCCCTCTGGCGTGCGGCACGCGCGCCAGATCACCGCGCCGTGGCGCTGCATGGTCGGGTCGTTGCGCCCGCGCTGCTGGAAGCCCACCGTGCGGTGCAGGTCGAGTGGATGGCGAGGGCGGTACTCCGTCTCGAGCGGACGCTCGTGCGCGGGCCGCGGGTCGCGGGTCTGCGGGGCACCGCCGACGACCGCCTCTCGCACACCCCGACTCATGCCACTACGGTACGCCGCAGCATCCGACATTCCCGGCGGCAGCGGCGCGCGGCCCGCCGCTCAGTCGTCGTATACGGCGACCTGCGGGGCGTTCGGGGTCGCCATACGTGACGACTGAACCGAAAGGGAGCTCGTTCAGTCGTCGTATACGGCGACCTGCGGGGCCCTCGGGGTCGCCATACGTGACGACCGAAGCGATCGGATGCTGCCGCGCAGCGCGCAGCGGCGCGCCGGCTCAGAAGCGGTCGGGCGACGGCGTGCCGTGGCCGTAGCGGATCACGACGTCGGCGTGCCGATCGAAGCGGTAGCCGACCCCGCGGACGGTGCGCACGATGTCTTCGTAGCGGCCGAGCTTGGCGCGCAGGCGCCGAACGTGCACGTCGATCGTGCGCTCGCCGGGGGCTTCGTCGTCGCCCTGCTGCCACAGCGACGAGACGAGCTCGGCCCGCTCGATGGTGCGGCCCTCGCGCAGCACGAGGTACTGCAGCAGCTCGAACTCCTTGAACGTGAACGCGGCCGACTGGCCGTCGATCAGCACGCGCTTGCGCGAGATGTCGACGACGACTCCGCCGGGGGCGCGGTCTTCTTCTTCGGGCTCGTCGGCCTTGGTGCGCGCGACCGCCGACGGCTCGTGCAGCGCGAGGCGCACGACGTCGACGTCGCGGCCGCCCGCACCCACGGGGGCGAGCGCGACGGTGGCGTAGGTCTCGGCCTCGGGGGAGAGCTCGGCGATCGTGCGGCGGAGCGCCTCGACGAGTACGTTGAGCGACACGCCGGATGCGGCGGCCTTCTCCTCGTCGAGTCCGACGTACAGGGCGAAGCCTCGAGGGGCCACCCCGGGCGGAAGATTGCGCTGCGCGGGGGCAGGGGCTGCGGCGACCTCGATGCGCGGGGCCGGGTCGGGCACGAGACGCAGATCGGGACGGGCGGTGGTCGGGCGGTCGAGAAGGGCGGTGGTCGACATGAGAGGAGTCCTTGGAGTGGGAACCCGGGCGATACGCCTCGAAGCGGGTTCTGCGGTGCTGTCTGTTCGCGATCCTGGGTGAGGGTCGCGGTGCGGAGCACACGGGTGCGCGGGTCTGCGCGGTCCGATGCTCGGGGACTCAGCCTTCGCGTGTTGCAGAAGCGCGGGGGAGTCCAGCGGGGGTCACCGTGTCAGCGGCACATTCGACAACACATGACAGCGCGCGCCGGCATCATCATGCCGGCAGTCCCGTTCGCCTCCCAGGCGGACAGAGAATGCGCGAAGTCAGTCATGTCGGCGATTATGACGGACCATGTCGCCGCGCGTCAAATCGCGCAGTCGCAGCATCCGCCGCACGCCGAGGCTGAGCACTCTGCTCACCGGACCGCGCGTGTGGCCATGACCAATTTGTGGGCAATTCCGACAAATGGCTTGCGCTTCGCCGCTCGGCCCCCTAATCTCGCTGTCGAAGCGCTTACGCGAAGCGCTTCGACACTCACACACGATGGAGTCTGAGATGGTGAAGATCGACGAGGTGGCCAAGGCCGCCGGCGTCTCGATCAGCACCGTGTCGTACGCCCTCAGCGGCAAGCGCCCGGTGTCTGCGGGCACGCGCGCACGCATCCAGCAGGCCGTGAGCGAACTCGGCTACAGCCCCAACGCCGGCGCGCGGATGCTGGCGGGCAGCCGCACCCACATCTTCGCGCTCACCGAGCCGCTGCGAAAAGACAGCCATGCGCCCACGCACATGTCGTTCGTGCTGGCGACATCGGTCGCGGCCCGGCGGCACGACTACGACATCCTGCTGCTGACCGAGGAGCAGGCCTCGGCGGGCATGGGACGGGTCGCGGCCAGCGGCCTGGTCGATGCCATCCTCGTGCTCGACGTCGCCCCCGACGACGAGCGGGTCGCGCTCTCGCGCACGATCGAGACCCCCTCGATCTTCATCGGCGTGCCCGACGACCACGAGGGGCTCATCTGCGTCGACCTCGATTTCGAGAGCGCCGCCGAGCTCGCCGTCGACCGCGTCTTCGACGAGGGGCACACCCGCATCGGTCTCGTGGGGCAGCCCGAGGTCGCGTACGAGAAGTCGAACTTCCCCCCGAGGCTGCGCCGGGCGGCGCACGCGCACGCCGAGCGCCGCGGCGCCGAACTGTCGTCGCGCACCTCCGGAGGGCGGCTGTCGTCGGTCGCGGCCACGCGCCGTGCCACCGGTGAGCTGATCGACGCGGGCGCGACGGCGCTGCTGGTGCACGCCGCCGACGACGTGCACGGCGCCGTGCTGGCCGAGCTCGACGCCCGCGGGCTGCGGGTGCCGGACGACGTCTCGATCGTCTCGGTCGCGGCCTCCTTCGACACCTCGGTGCTGCCGGTCGCCCTCGACGTCATCCCGCTGCAGCCCGAACCCTCGTGCGATCTCGCGGTGGCGCTGGCGATCCGCAGCCTCACCGACGACCCGCCCCGTCCAGGGCTCCACCTCATCGCACCGACCCTCATCGCGCGGGGCTCGGTCGCGGCACCTCGAGGCGACTGAACCCACCCACGACCCGATATCCGCGCGCTTCTCATCGAAGCGCTTCGACAACCCACCGGCGCAGCCGGACACCAAGAAAGGAATGCCGAAGATGGCACGCATGACGAAGAAGTCCAGGGGTCGCGTTCTCGCGGCCGTCGGAGCCGTGGCGGTCGGCGCGCTCGCGCTCGCCGGCTGCTCGGGCGGCGACAGCGGCGACGGCGACAGCGCCGAGGGCAAGACCCTCAAGCTCTGGCACTACGAGGGCGCCGATAGCGCCATGGGCAAGGCGTGGGCCGAGGCGATCAAGGTCTTCGAAGAGGAGACCGGCGCGACGGTCGAGTTCGAGGAGAAGTCGTTCGAGCAGATCCAGAAGACCGCCAGCCAGGTGCTCGACTCCGACGCGGCCCCCGACCTGATGGAGTTCAACAAGGGCAACGCGACGGCGGGCTTCCTCGCCTCCACCGGCCTCATCGCCGACATCTCCGACGCGGTCGACGAGTACGGCTGGGCCGACAAGCTCGCCCCGTCGCTGCAGACGACGGCGAAGTACAGCGAAGACGGCGTCATGGGCGGCGACACGTGGTACGGCATCCCGAACTACGGCGAGTTCGTCGGCGTCTACTACAACCTCGACGCGTTCGAAGAGGCGGGCCTGGAGGTCCCCACCACCTACGACGAGTTCCTCGATGTGCTCGACGCGTTCGTGGCCAAGGGCATCACGCCGCTGGCCGAGGCGGGCGCCGAATACCCGCTGGGGCAGCTCTGGTACCAGCTCGCCCTCTCGCAGGCCGACCGCCAGTTCGTCAACGACTACCAGCTCTACGAGAACCCCGTCGACTGGCAGGGCCCCGAGCTCACCTACGCCACCCAGACCCTCAAGGACTACGTCGACAAGGGCTACATCGCCGAGGACGTCTCGTCGATGAAGGCGGAGGATGCCGGCGTCTCGTTCATCAACGGCAGCGCGCCCATCTTCGTGTCGGGCTCGTGGTGGTACGGCCGCTTCGTCGAGGAGGCCACCGGGTTCGACTGGT
The DNA here is from genome assembly GCF_025515205.1 of Microbacterium fluvii. Lineage (GTDB taxonomy): Bacteria > Actinomycetota > Actinomycetes > Actinomycetales > Microbacteriaceae > Microbacterium > Microbacterium fluvii. The sequence continues at coordinate 198,539 of NZ_JAOPFX010000003.1, forward strand.
CGATGGCCGCCTTCCCCGGCTCCGACCTGTCGCTCGGCTCGTCGGGCAACCTGTGGGTCGTTCCCGAGAACGCCGCGAACAAGGACCTCGCCTATGAGTTCATCGACATCACGATGCGCCCCGAGATCCAGGCGATCATCGGCAACAACGGCGGCGTGCCGGTCGCGGCCGACCCCGCCGACATCACCGACGAGAAGAGCGCCGCGCTCATCGAGACCTTCAACGGCATCCTCGACGCCGACGGTCTCTCGTTCTACCCCGACTGGCCCGCGCCCGGCTTCTACGACGTGATCGTGCAGCAGCTGCAGGGCCTGGTCACCGGCACGCAGGATGCGGCGACGACGAACTCCAACCTCGGCGCCGAGTACGAAGCAGGAACAGCGGACTTCCGCTGACCGACCAGCGGGGGCGGCGGCCACGCCGCCCCCGCACCACGGGAGTCACCACCATGTCTGTCACCACTCGCGCCGAGCGCGGCGCGCGCACCAAGCTCCCCCCGGAGGAGCCCGCGATCCCGCAGCGCCGCGGCGGCACCGCCGGCTACTGGGTGTACCTGCTGCCCGGCTTCGTGCTGCTGCTGGTCATCATCGTCATCCCGCTGCTGTTCAACGTGTATCTCACGTTCACCAAGTGGCGCGGCGTGCGCACGCCCGAGTTCATCGGGCTCGACAACTGGCTCAAGATCTTCACCGACGAGAAGTTCTGGACCTCGTTCACCAACTCGATCTGGATGGTCATCGCGATGGTGATCGTGCCGACGATCCTGGGTCTGGTGATCGCGGCGCTGCTGTTCGACGTCGTCGGGCGCAAGTTCGGCGGCAAGCTCGGCAGCTTCCTTCGGGCCACCTACTACCTCCCGCAGATCCTCCCGATCGCCGTGGCCGGCATCGTGATCGGGTGGATCTTCCGCCCCGGCCCCACCGGGGCGATGAACCAGATCCTCAGCACCTTCGGCCTGCCCGCCTTCGACTGGCTCGGCCAGATGCCCTCCGCGCTGCTGGTTCTGATGGCGGTGCTCGTGTGGGTGCAGCTGGGCTATCCGATCGTCGTGTTCATGGCCGCGCTGCAGCGCGTCGATCCCGAGCTCTACGAAGCGGCAGAGCTCGACGGAGCGAACTGGTTCCAGCGGTTCGGAGCCATCACCCTGAGCATCATCCGCCCCGAGATCTTCGTCGTCACGCTGACCTGCACCATCGCAGCCCTCAAGGTCTTCGGTCCCGTCTACGTCATCACGCAGGGCGGGCCCGCAGGGGCCACCCTGGTTCCGGCGTACTACGCCTACCAGGAGTTCTTCACCAAGCGAGACATCGGCTACGGCGCCACGATCGCGACGGTGCTGACGATCCTCGTCGTGATCGTCTCGATCATCTTCATCCGCGTGCAGAGCTCGCTGGAGCGCAAGGAAAGGGCGGGTCTGTGATGGCTGCCACCACTCTGGTCGTCACCGGCCGCGGCGCGAAGCGCCAGCGGGCCCGCGGCGGCATGACCAAGAAGCGCCCCGCCGACTGGGTGCTGCTGGTCGGGGTCATCCTCGGCGCGATCGTCGTGATGGTGCCCTTCTATCTGATCCTCGTGAACGCCTTCAAGTCGCCCATCGACTACGCGACCTCGGGGCCGTTCGCGCTCCCGCAGGCACTGGATTTCAGCGGCATCGAGAAGTTCTGGGTGCGGGTGAACTTCCCCGAGAAGGTGTGGAACTCGATCTTCATCTCGAGCGTGGTCGCGGTGCTCGCCGTGCTCATCTCGGTGCTCAACGCCTTCGCGATCGGCATAGGGCGCGTCCGTGGCCGCACCTGGATCGTGCTGCTGTTCCTGCTGGCCAACCTCCTGCCGCAGGAGGCGCTGCTGTACCCGCTGTACTACATGTTCAAGTCGGTGGGCCTCTACGACAACGTCTGGTCGGTGATCATCGTGTTCACGGTCGTGCAGGCGGCCTTCGGCACGTACCTCCTGGCATCCGTCTTCGGCACGTTCCCCAAAGAGGTGCTCGAGGCGGCCTCGCTCGACGGCGCGACCCGATGGCAGATCCTGTGGCGGGTGGTCTTCCCGATCAGCCGCCCGACGCTCGCAGTGCTGCTCATCTTCTTCTTCATCTGGACGTGGAACGAGTTCCTGATCCCGCTCACCTTCCTGCCGTCCAACGCTAACCAGACCGTGCCCGTGGCCATCAGCGTGCTGCAGGGCGACCGGCTCATGGACGTCACCACGACGGCGGGAGCAGCCCTCATGGGCATCATCCCGACGCTCATCTTCTTCCTCATCTTCCAGCGCACGCTCACACGCGGCATCACGGCAGGAGCAGTCAAGTAATGAAGTTCACCGACGGGTTCTGGCAGCTGCGCCCCGGCGTCACGGCGCTGTACGGCCAGGAGGCCTACGACATCGACGAGACGGATGCCGCCACCGACGGCCGTGGTGTCGTCGTGACCGCCCCCACCACCGTCATCCGCGGCCGCGGCGACACCCTCAACCGGCCCGTACTCACCGTCACGCTCTCGTCGCCGCTCGAGGGCGTCGTACGAGTGCGTGTCGCACATCACGAGGGTGGCACCTGGCACGGCGGGTTCGGACTGCCGGGCGCGGTCGCGGGTGGGGTGGGCGAGGCATCCGTCTCCGCCGAAGGCGGAGTGCTGACGAGCGGCGCCCTCACTGCCCGCGTCGCCCCCGGCGCGCCGTGGGATCTCGCGTTCGAGGTCGATGGGGTGCGCGTCACCGGCAGCGGCCACAAGTCCGAGGCGTACGTGCAGCTCGACGGCGACGCGCAGGTCGACCCCGGCATCGTCGGCAACGCGCGCGCCGGCACCGCCGTGCCGCACCGGCCGACGTTCGTGCACGAGCAGCTCGACCTCGGCGTCGGCGAGCTCATCTACGGCCTCGGCGAGCGGTTCGGTCCGCTCGTGAAGAACGGGCAGACCGTCGACGTGTGGAACGCCGACGGCGGCACCTCGAGCGAGCAGGCCTACAAGAACGTGCCGTTCTACCTCTCCAGCCGTGGTTACGGGGTGCTCGTCAACGACCCCGGCCACGTCTCGTTCGAGATCGGCTCGGAGTCGGTCGAGCGCGTGCAGTTCTCGGTGCCGGGCGAGGTGCTCGAGTACTTCGTCATCGCAGGACCCACCCCCAAGGACGTGCTGGGCCGCTACACGGCTCTCACCGGTCGCCCCCCGGTGGTGCCGGCGTGGTCGTACGGGCTGTGGCTGTCGACCTCGTTCACGACCGACTACGACGAGCAGACCGTCACCTCGTTCATCGACGAGATGGCCGCCCGCGAGCTGCCGGTGTCGGTGTTCCACTTCGACTGCTTCTGGATGCGTGAGTTCAACTGGTGCGACTTCGAGTGGGACCCGCGGGTCTTCCCCGACCCCGACGGCATGCTCGCGCGGCTGCACGAGAAAGACCTGCGGGTGTGCGTGTGGATCAACCCCTACATCGCGCAGCGCTCGCCGCTGTTCGCCGAGGCGGCGGCGCAGGGCTTCCTCGTGAAGCGCGCCGACGGCTCGGTGTGGCAGTGGGACCTCTGGCAGGCCGGCATGGGCCTGGTCGACTTCACGAACCCCGACGCGACGGCGTGGTTCCAGTCGAAGCTGCAGCGGCTCATCGACCAGGGCGTCGACTGCTTCAAGACCGACTTCGGCGAGCGCATCCCGCTCGAGGTCGACTACTTCGACGGCTCCGACCCCTCGCGCATGCACAATCTGTACACGCAGCTGTACAACCGGGCCGTGCACGACGTGCTGGTGAAGGCCCGCGGCGAGGGCGATGCCGTGCTCTTCGCGCGGTCGGCCACCACCGGCGGCCAGGCGATGCCCGTGCACTGGGGCGGAGACTCGACCTCGACCTTCCCGTCGATGGCCGAGACGCTCCGAGGCGGACTGTCGCTCGCCTTCAGCGGCTTCGCCTACTGGAGCCACGACATCGGCGGGTTCGAGGGCACCCCGGATGCGGCGGTCTTCAAGCGCTGGACGGCCTTCGGCCTGCTCGGCTCGCACTCCCGGTTCCACGGCTCGCAGAGCTACCGCGTGCCGTGGCAGTTCGACGAGGAGGCGGTGGACGTCACCCGCGTGTTCACGAAGCTCAAGATGCGGCTCATGCCCTACCTCCACCGCCTGGGCGTGGAGGCACCCGAGACCGGCGTACCGCTCATGCGGCCGATGGCGCTCGAGTTCCCCGGCGACCCCGCCGTCGCCTACCTCGACCGGCAGTACATGCTCGGCCCCGACCTGCTCGTGGCCCCCGTCTTCACGGCGTCGGGCGAGGTGGAGTTCTACCTGCCGGAGGGCACGTGGACGAGCCTCATCACCGGCGAGAGGGTCGAGGGCGGTCGCTGGATCCGCGAGACGCACGGCTTCCTGAGCCTGCCGCTGTACGTGCGCCCCGGCGCCGTGCTGCCGTGGGGGGCCCGCGATGACCGGCCCGATTACGACTATCTTCAGGATCTGACGCTGCGGGTCTTTCCCGGCGCAGAAGGGACGGCATCCGTGACGGTCACGACGCCCGACGGGCGCACCGAGAGCTTCGAGGTCGACCGGGCGGAGGTGACCGAGTGACGGGCGGATCGGCGGACTACCGCGACAGCGGGCTGGTGTTCCCCGCGGGGTTCACGTTCGGGTCGGCGACGGCGTCGTATCAGGTGGAGGGGGCGGCCGGCGAGGACGGCCGCGTGCCCTCGATCTGGGACACCTTCAGCCGCACGCCGGGCAAGGTCTGGAACGGCGACACCGGCGACGTCGCGTGCGACCACTACCACCGGTGGCAGAGCGACCTCGACCTGATGGCGGAGCTCGGCCTCGGCGCCTACCGCTTCTCGATCGCGTGGCCGCGCATTGTCGGCGCCGGCGGCACGGTCAACCGACGCGGGCTCGACTTCTATTCGGGGCTGGTCGACGGACTGCTCGAGCGCGGCATCCGCCCCGTCGCGACGCTCTATCACTGGGACCTCCCGCAGACGCTGGAAGATGCAGGGGGCTGGGCGAACCGCGCGACGGTCGACGCGTTCGAGCGCTACGCCGAGGTCGTGGGCACCGCCCTCGGCGATCGCGTGCACACCTGGACGACCCTCAACGAGCCGTGGTGCTCGGCCTACCTCGGCTACGGGCAGGGCGGGCATGCGCCTGGCCGGCACGAGCCGGCGGCGGCGCTGGCGGCCGTGCATCACCTGAACCTCGCCCACGGCCGGGCGCTGCAGGCGCTGCGGGCGACCTCGACGGGGTCGCCGGAGTACTCCGTGACGCTCAACTTCCACGTGCTCCGCGGAGTCGGCGACGGCGCGGACGAGGCGATGCGGCGCGTCGACGCGCTCGCCAACCGCGCATTCACCTCGCCCATGCTGCGCGGCCGGTACGACGACGATCTGCTGGCGGACACGGCATCCGTCACGGACTGGTCGTTCGTGCGGGAGGGCGACCTCGCCGACATCCACCAGCCGATCGACGTGCTGGGCGTCAACTACTACGCGACCACGACCGTGCGCCTGTGGGACGGCGTCTCGCCGAAGCAGCAGAACGACGGCCACAAGGGCGCCGCGGGCGGCACCGCCTGGCCGGGCAGCGACACGGTCGTCGAGTTCGTCGAACAGGCGGGCCCGTACACCGAGATGGGCTGGAACATCGCGCCAGAGGGGCTCGAAGAGCTGCTGGTGTCGCTGAAGGAGCAGTTCCCCGAGCAGCCGCTCATGATCACCGAGAACGGCGCCGCGTTCGCCGACGAGGTCGCCGCCGACGGCTCGATCGACGACGCCGACCGCGTCGACTACCTGCAGCGGCACCTGACGGCGGTCCACCGCGCCCTCGCGCAGGGGGTCGATCTGCGCGGCTACTTCGTGTGGTCGCTGCTCGACAACTTCGAGTGGGGCTACGGCTACGCCAAGCGGTTCGGCATCGTGCGGGTCGATTTCGACACGCTCGAGCGCACGCCCAAGCGCAGCGCGCACTGGTTCCGCGAGCTGGCGACCTCGGGGGTGCTGCCGGCCTGACCCCGGCGCCCGCCTGCCGCATCCTCCCCTCCCCACCCGACCAGATCAGGAGATCTCGCCGGCGCAGGTCGTTTCGGCTCGAATCGTCCTGTTGCAGCCGAATCTCCTGATCTCGCGAGGGGCGGATGCCGGCGGCGCCGGCCGCGAGCAGGATGCCGGGGGAGTGCGGTGCCGACGCGCGGTCGGTGCGCGCCCCGGTGTCGCCGCCCGGGCGTAGCCTGACGGGGTGCTGACCTTCACGCATGAACCCGATGCGTCGCGCTACACGCTGCACGACGGAGCGAACCTCGTGAGCGTGCTCGACTACCGCGACGACGGGCGCGCCGTGTGGATGAACCGCGCCTACACGGTGCCGACCTTCCGCGGTCACGGCTACGCGGGCGAGGTCGTGGCCCGCGCCGTCTCCGAGCTCGAGGCCGCGGGCGACCGCGAGATCGTGCCCGTCTGCTGGTATGTGGCCGACTGGTTCGCCGCCCACCCCGAGCGCGCCGGCATCCTGCGTCAGACCCACCCGGCCTGACCGCAGCATCCGCTACCCGCGCGAGCCCGAGCCGTCAACCCCCGTGCGGTTGACGGGCGTCGGGGCGAGGGTGGAGGGGACGAAAGGGGCACGACATGAGCAACCCTGACCTTCCCGAAGGCGTCGTCGACGCCGACCCGGCCGGCGGCTGGGAGGCGGGCGAGACGGCGGATGCCGAGACCGCGGCGTCGACCGAGCGCGCGCAGGAGCAGACACCCGCGCCCGACGGCCTCGACGTCGGCACGGTCGAGGAGTCCGTCGAGGGCGCCGATCCCGACCTGGCCACCGACGACAGCGCGTCGGCCGACGAGGAGGCGGCGGCAGCCGCCGACCCGCAGCCGAGCACCGAGAAGCCGGTCGGCGACGAGCCGAAGGCCGCCGACCCGCCCGAGCCCGACGACGTCAGCCACGAGGCCGTCGGCATCGGCGTCATCGACTACCCGGAGCCCGACCATGAGCACTGACGCCGAGGACCAGCCGGCGATGGAGCAGAACGTCGCCTCCGACGCAGACAAGGTCGACGGCATCGTCGCCCAGGTGCGCGCCGACCTCGCGGGGGAGTCGCCCGAGCGCATCGCCGCCGTGCTCGCACAGCGGCTCGAGCAGGCAGGCATCGCCCTGTCGCACTCCGACATCGACGCGCTCGCTCGGCAGTAGCGCTACCCCGAGCCCCCGGCGAACCGCATGATCTCGGCGGCGGCGGGTGCGGCATCCCGGATCATCGTCTCGTGCCCGTGCCCCGCGATCTCGGCGAACCGGGCGTCGGGCAGCAGCGCGGACACCAGCGCGCACCACTCGCGTGGGCACACCGGGTCGGTCTCGCCGCGCAGCACGAGCGCCGGCACGCCGACCCGCGGGTAGGCCAGCTCGGGGCGGTGCACGAGCATCGCGCGCAGCTTGCGGCGCAGGTGCGGGCCCGCGCGCAGATACTCCCTGGTGCCCAGCCACAGCACCTTCGGGCTCTCGATCGCGAGGTCGTGCGCGAGCCGGCCGAGCTGCCGCGGCGCCGTGCGCGCACGGGCGTCGACGGTCGGCCCGACCAGCACGACGCCCGATGCCAGCCCCGGGTGCCGGGCGGCCACCTCGACGGCCACCTGCGTGCCCATCGAGTGCCCCACGAGAACCGCTCCGGCGAGCCCCCGCGCGCGCAGCAGCGCCGCCACGAGGTCGGCCATCCGCTCGATCGTCGGCGTGCGGTCGGGCTCCGGCGCATCGCCGTAGCCAGGCAGGTCGAGGGTCACGACCCGGCCGTGCGGCCTCAGGTGCTCGACGAGGTCGCCGAACGCGAGCCGGCCCATGCCGATGCCGTGCGCGAGCAGGAACACGTGCGGTCCCCGACCGTCGTGCTCCTCGACCACGACGGTCGCCCCCCGGTGCGAGAACTCCGTCACCGGATCGGATGCAGCAGCCACCGTTGCAGGCTACCCACTCCCGGGCGGGCATAGCCTGGAGCGATGAGCGCACCCGCCACGGCCAGCATCCCGCTCACCCACGGACAGCGCTGGCGCGCGTTCTGGGTGTGCGTGTCGGTGGCGGCCCTCACGATCCTCGACCTCAGCAAGGTCAACGTCGCGCTGCCCTCGATCGAAGAGGCCCTCGGGGCCGGATCCACCGAGCTGCAGCTCGTGGTCTCGGGCTACGTGCTGCTGTTCGGCCTGGCGCTCGTGCCCTCCGGGCGCATCGGCGACCAGCGCTCGCGCAAGACGATGTTCATCATCGGCCTGAGCCTGTTCATCGCGATGAGCGTCGTCTGCGCCCTCGCGCCGACGCCCGAGGTGCTGATCGCGGCGCGGCTGCTGCAGGGCCTTGCCGCCGGCATCCAGATGCCGCAGGTGGTCGGCACCATCCAGCAGGTGTTCGTGGGCCGCGAGCGCGGCCGCGCGTTCGGGCTGTTCGGTGCGACGATCGGCATCGCGACGGCCTTCGGCCCGACCCTCGGGGGCCTGCTCATCGCCGTCGGCGGGCCGCAGGACGGCTGGCGGTGGATCTTCTGGATCAACGTGCCGCTGTGCCTGCTGGTGCTCGCGGGCGTCATCTGGCTGCTGCCGCGCACGCGGCATGCGGCCCCGGGCAGACTCCAGCTGGATCCGATCGGGCTCGTGCTGTTCGCCGTCATGATCGTGACCCTCATGTGGCCGTTCCTGCTGACCACCGGGTCACCCGACGACGACCCTCGGCGGTGGTGGACGCTCGTGCTCTTCGCCGTGTTCGCGGCGGCCTTCACCTGGTGGGAGCGGCGGTATGCCGCATTCGGTCGCAACCCGCTGGTGCCCTTCTCGCTGTTCTCGATCGCCTCGTTCCGCAACGGCACGCTCATCGTCACGGCGTACTTCACGGCGATCCCGGCGATGTTCCTGCTGACGACGCTCTTCCTGCAGACCGGCGTGGGCCTCGCGCCCGTGTTCGCCGGCATGGTCTCGATCGGCTTCGCGCTCGCCAGCGCGGTCAGCGCATGGTTCGGCGGCAACCTCGTGACGCGCCTGGGCCGGCCGCTGGTCGTCTGGGGCCTGGGGATCGTGCTGGTCAGCGTCGCGGCGCTGGCCTTCGTGGCCGCCTCAGTGCCGGCGGATGCCGTGGCCTACGCGATGGCGGGCGTCATGCTCGTGGCGGGTGTGGGCGCGGGCCTCGTGGTCGCGCCCAACCAGACCCTGACCCTCGCCGACATCCCCACCAGGGAGGGCGGACTCGCGGGCTCGGTGGGCCAGCTCGGCCAGCGCATCGGCACGGCCGTGGGCACCGCCGTGGCCCTGTCGCTCTTCTACGGCGCGATCTACCGCGATGAGGGCGACGGCACGCACGGCCTCGACGTCTACCACGACGCCTACACCTACGGCATGATCTCGGTCGGCGTCTTCGTCGGGCTCGCGTTCTTCCTTGGGGTCATCGATCTGCTCTCCCGGCGCCGCTCGCGGCGCCTCTCCGACGCCTCCAGCTGACGCATCCGCCCCTCGCCCCTTCGGCTCCTCGCTCCAGGCGAGGAGATCTCGCGGGGCGAGGACCGCATCGGGGCATTCCGTCCTCGCGTGGCGCGATCTCCTCGCCTCGGGCGAGGGCGGATGCTGCGGGGCGGCGGATGCCGGGGGGGGGGGGGGCGAGCCCGTTGCCGCCGTCGGGCCCCCGGCGTACCGTGGCCCGCATGTGCCGCAACATCCACACCCTCCATAACTTCGAGCCCCGCGCCACCGACGACGAGGTGCACGCGGCGGCGCTGCAGTACGTGCGCAAGATCGCCGGCACCACCAAGCCCTCCAAGGCCAACCAGGCGGCCTTCGACCGGGCCGTGCACGACATCGCGCACGCGACCGAGCATCTGCTGGCCGACCTCGTCGCGGTCGCACCGCCCAAGAACCGCGAGGAGGAGGTGGCCAAGGCGCGGGCGCGGGCCGAGAAGTCGGGGCGCTACGCGCCGCGCGTAGCCGCCGCATCCTGATCCGCGCGGCGCGCCGGGCGCCCGATCACCGTCGTCGGGCGGCGAGGGGCGAGGCTCACGGCTGGCGTGCCCGCGTCATCACGCCCGCCCCGACCAGCAGCGCGAGCACGGCGAGCGCCGTGAGCGCGAAGACCGTGCCCTGATCCGAGCCGGTCGCCGGCAGGTCGCCCTCGCCGCCGCCGTCGCCCGAGTCCGAGGGCGAGGGCGTCGGCGTCGGCGTGACGTAAGTGTTGACGACGGTGCAGGTCACGGTCACGTCGTCGGCGGTGAGCGCGACGACGTCGGGCGGGGCGACCTCGCCGCCGTCGCAGGTCCACTCCGAGGCCGTGTAGTCGGCGGCCAGCGGGTGCGTCGACGACTCCGCCAGGCGGAACGTGCCCTCTTCCACGGGGGCGTCGGTCACGGCGGCATCCCCCGTGGCACCCGAACCGGTGTGCGAGGAGTCGTCGACGTCGGTCCACGACAGCGTCCAGTCAGAGGTTTCCAGCGGCCCGCCGTCGACCTCCTTGACCAGCGTGAGCCGCGGCGGGTCGTAGACGTTCGTGATCGTGCAGGTGACGTCGTAGCCGGGCCCGAGGGTCAGCAGGTCGCCCGCGAGATCGTCGTCGGTGAAGCCCAGCCCCGCACACGTCCACTCGGTCGCGCCGTAGTCGTCCGACGGCGGCGGGTCGCTCGCGTTCGGAACTTCGCTCAACTGGTAGTCGCCCGCCGTCACCACCTGCGAGTCCACCCCGCCGGCGCCCGACACGGTCGTGCCGGTCGCCGTTCCCTGGCCGGTCGCGGTGAGGACCCAGTTCTCCGGGGCGCCTCCCGGGCCGTCGGGTCCGTCGTCGACGGACTTGACGAGGGTGAGGGTCGGGGGAGTGAAGGCGTTCACGACGGTGCAGTCCACCTCGGCTCCGAGCGGCAGCGTCAGCTCCGCCGTGCCGGCACCCGTCTGCACGAGCTGGTCGGCGTCGAACCCGTCGCCGGTGCACAGCCAGTCGCCGGGGAGGTAGTCGGGTGTGCCGGTCCCCGTGCCCGATTCGGCGAGCGTGTAGACCCCGGCATCGACCTCGGTCGAGGCCACCGCTCCGGCGCCCGAGAGCACGGTCCGCCCGTCGAGCACGGCGGTCAGCAGCCACTGATCCGGATCCACCACGCCGCCCGAGACGGCCTTGGTCAGCGACAGCATCGGTCTGATCGGCGTGTTGGTCGCCGTGCACACGGCCTCATCGCCGTAGCCGAGCTGCATCCGCTCGGCAGCGCTGTCGAAGGTCGTGCCCGTGCAGTTCCACGACACGTCGTAGCCGGCAGGTCCCGACTCGCTGAACACGTACTCCCCCGGGGGGCCGAACACGCCGGTGACCGCGGCGGAGCCCGAGGTGCCGGCGAACGCGGCGTTGCCCGGCCCACGGGTCTTCAGCAGGAAGTCGGATGCCGTCGCGGTGCCCCCGCCGCCCGACACGAGGTCCTTGACGAGGGTGAGCGAGGGGGTGATGGCCGCGTTGGTGATACGGCACACCGCATCGGTGCCGCCGGCGACGGTGAACGTGTCGTCGTCGACCCTGGTCGCACCGGTGCAGCTCCACCCCAGGGGGTCGTAGCCCGAGGGCCCGTCTTCCGACAGCGTCCAGGTCGAACCGGCGGGGATCGCGTGATCGGTGACGGCGGCCTCGCCCATGCGCCCAGAGAAGGTCGAGTCGCCGGTCGCCGTGAGCACCCACTCGGTGGGCGCAGCGGTGTCGCCGAAGGCCGTGATGACCTGCTTCTGCAGGGTCAGGGTCGAGCCGGTCCAGGTGTTCTGGATGCTGCAGGTGATCGACTCGTCGGTGTCGGGCACCGTGAGCACGACACCCTCCAGCTCGGCGGGTTCTCCGGTCGCGGTGAACACGCACGACCACGCGCCCGCGTTGTAGCCCTCGGCCTCGGCGGCAGGGCTCTGCTCGGAGAGGATGTAGTCGCCGGGGACGACGGTGGCATCGGTGACCTCGTCGGACCCGGTGACCCCGCTCGCCACGACAGGTCCGCTCGCGGTGAGGGTCCAATCGTCCGCGTCGAGCGGGCCGCCGCCCGCGTTGACGACCGTCTTGACGAGCGTGAGGTGGGGTTCGACCGACACATTCTCGATCGAGCAGGTGACATCGTCGCCGGGGTTGAGAGTCACCGACGTGACGAAATCGCTGCTGCCTGTGCATTGCCACCCGTCTGTCGTCCAACCGACGGTGGGCCCGGTCTCGGAGAGGTCGTAGGTGCCCGCGGAGACCGGTGTGCGGGTGACGGCGGCGCTGCCGGTGCGCCCCACGATGCTGTCCGATCCGGAGTCGGCGCCGAGGATCCACCTGGTCGGCGAGGCCGCGCCGTCGACGGTCTTGACGAGCGTCAGCCAGGCGCCGGCGAAGGTGTTCACGACGGTGCACTGGACATCGGCCTCGCCGGTGACCTCGACGACGGCGTCCGCGACCGCGACCGGTGCCCCGCCCGCTGCCTGGTCGATGCACTCCCAGTCGCTCGCGGTGTAGCCGTCCGGGCCGTTCTCGAACAGCGTGAATGCACCGGGCTCGACCCCGACATGGGTGACGGCGGTCGATCCGGTGGTACCGGAGAGCGCGCCGCTGGGGCCGTCCGCCGTCAGCGTCCACGCCGTCGCCGCATCCAGCGGCCCTCCGGTGCCGACGACCTCCTTGACGAGGGTGAGCATCGGGAGGGCCCCCACGTTCGTGACGGTGCAGGTGATGTCCTGGCCGAGTTCCACGGCGATCTGACTGTTCTGGTCGACGACGACGTCGGCGCCGGTCGACTCGTCGACACACGCCCACCCCGCGGACTCGTAACCGCTGGGACCGCCCTCTTCGCGCAGGGTGTAGGTGCCGATGCGCGCATCGCCGGTGACGCCGCTCGGGCCCCGAATCGAGTTCGGCCCCTCGGCGACGAGCGTCCACAGCGAGGGCGACGCGCTGCCCCCGTCGACCTCTTTGAGCAGCGTGAGGGTGGGCGGCACCGCCTCGTTCTCGACCGTGCAGGTGACGTTCGCGTTCTCGGCGAGCGAGATGGTCGGGGCGGGGTCGGTGAAGGTGCCCAGCGTGCCGCAGTCCCAGTTCACGAACCGGTAGCCGTCGGGGGTCGCCGCGTTCTCGAGTTCCGAGATGACGTAGTCGCCGGCGGGAACCGTGATGCTCTGCACGCCGTTGAGCCCCTGCCCCTGGAAGGCCTGCCCCGTCGCGACGTTGACGGCGCGCACGTCCCACGCGCCGCGGTCGCCGAAGCTCGCTCCGGTGCTGCCGTTCTCGATGCGCTTGAACAGCGAGAGGGTGGCCGTTCCCGCGGCGGACGCCGGCGGTGCCAGTGCGATCCCTCCCGCTCCGACCAGGGCCAGCACGGCCGCCACGACGTATCCCGCTCTCCAGCGTCGTCGAGGCTCCATGCCCTTCCCCTCCCTGAGTGGCGCCCACGGGCCACGCTACTCACCATGCGACGGCGACGACACCCCTCCGTTCGGGGGACGACGTCCGGCCATGCCGCCCCGGTGCGCCGCACCGACGATGTCGGAGGGCCGACATACCGTTGAGGGCATGCGGATCCTGCACACCTCCGACTGGCACATCGGGCGCACCTTCCACGGGCACTCGACGCTCGACGCGCTCGCCGGAGTGCTCGCCGCGCTCGTGCAGCAGGTGCGCGATCAGCGGGTCAATCTCGTCATCGTCGCGGGCGACGTGTTCGACTCCGCGACACCGGCCGCGCCGGCCTACACGCTCCTCACCGACACGCTCGTCGCCCTGCGCGAGGCGGGCGCCCGCGTCGTCGTGACGAGCGGAAACCACGACTCCGCGGCGCGGCTGGGGTTCCAGGCCAGGCTGCTGCGCGAGGGCATCCACGTGCTGACCGACCCGCTCGCCGTGGGCACTCCGGTGTCGATCGACGACGCCGACGGGCCCGTGCACGTCTACGGCATCCCGTTCCTCGAGCCCGCGCTCGTGCGCCACCTCTGGCCCGGCGTCGAGCTGCGCTCGCAGGCGCAGACGCTCGATCATGCGATGGGTCTCGTGCGCGCCGACCTGGCCACGCGCGGCGGGCGCTCCGTCGCGATCGCGCACTGCTTCGCGGCGGGAGTCGAGCCCACGCCGCACCTCGAGCGCGACATCCAGCAGGGCGGGCTCGACGTCGTGCCGCTGAGCGTCTTCGCCGGGGTCGACTACGCGGCTCTCGGCCACATCCATGGCCGCCAGACCCTGAGCGACCGCATCCGCTACGCCGGCGCGCCGCTGCACTACAGCTTCGGCGAGGGCGACAAGCCGCGCGGCTCGTGGCTGATCGATCTGGATGCCGCAGGCCACGCGTCGATCGAGTGGCTCGACCTGCCGGTGCCCCGGCGCCTGGTGACCCTCACCGCACCCCTCGATGAGCTGCTCGCCGACGGCCGCTTCGCCGAGTTCGAAGACGCATGGGTGAGCGCCCGCTACACCGACACCGCACCGCAGAGCGACCCGATGCGGCGGCTGCAGGCGCGCTTCGCGCACTGCGCGACGGTCGTGCACGCGCCGGCCGTCGTCGCCGAACGCGACGGGCGCACCTACGCGGCGCGGGTTCAGGCGGCACGAGACGACCTCGAGCTCATCGATGCGTTCCTCGCGCATGTGCGCGGCGGCGAGGGCGCCGTCGACGACGAGCGCGGTCTGCTGCGCGAGGTGATCGGCGATCGCGTCGCCGCCGAGGCGATCGCGTGAAGCTGCACCGCCTCGAACTCGAAGGCTTCGGTCCGTTCCGGGAGCGCCAGATCGTCGACTTCGACGCCTTCGACCGCGACGGCATCTTCCTGATCTCCGGGCGGACGGGTGCCGGCAAATCCAGCATCCTCGACGGGGTCTGCTTCGGGCTCTACGGCTCGGTTCCCCGCTACGACACCGGCGAGAAGCGGCTGCGCAGCGACCACTGCGCGCCGGAGGATCCGACCGAGGTCGTGGTGGAGTTCACCGTCGACGACCGGCGGCTGCGCGTGACCCGCTCGCCCGACTATGAGCGCCCCAAAGCGCGCGGAGAAGGCACGACGCCCGTCAAGCACGCGGCGCAGCTCGACGAGCTCGTCGACGGCGAATGGATCGGCCGCGCCCCCGGACCCCGTGTCGTGGGCGAGGAGCTGGGGCAGATCCTGGGGCTCACCCGTGACCAGTTCCTCCAGGTCATCCTGCTCGCCCAGAACCGGTTCGCGCAGTTCCTGCTCGCCCGCAACGACGAGCGGCAGGCGCTGCTGCGCACGCTGTTCGGCACCCGCGTCTACGAGCAGTACCAGGCAGAGCTCGACCGGCGCCGCAAGGCCTCTGAGCAGACTCTCGGCCGGGCGTCCGAGCAGGTCGAGCTGATGCTGACCGAAGCGCACGAGGTCGTGCGCTCGCACGGCTTCGGCGCGCAGGGCGACGACGCCGTCGGCACCGCCGCACGGATCGCGCAGCTCGGCCATGCCGTCGACCGCGCGGCCTATCAGGCCGACACCCTCGGACGCGAGCGCGAGTCCGCGGCCGAGGCGCACACCACCGCCCACGCGACCCATGCGGCGCTGGTCGCGCTGCGCGGCCGGCAGCTCGAGCGCGCCGCGCTCCGCGCGAGCGCCGACGCGCTCGAGGCCGCCGAGGCCGGCATGGCCGCAGACCGAGAGCGGCTGTCGCGGGCGACGCGGGCCGAGTCTCTGCGCGCCCCGATCGAGGCCGCGGCGCGGGCGGAGGCGGAGCGATCGCGGGCCGCAGAGCTCGACGAGGCGGCCACCGGATCCTGGCGCGACGCCGACGGATCCGACCTCGACGTCGTCGCGCTGCGCGCGCTCGTCGACGAGCTCACCGGCGACCTCTCCCGCTGGGCCGAGGTCGCGCGACTCGAGAGCGAACTCCAGGGCCGGACCGCGAGCCTGACCGCACTGCGCGAAGCCGTCGCCGGGTCGGAGCAGTCGCTCGCCGAGCTCGACGCCCGCCGTGCGGCGGTTCCCCCCGCGCTCGAGGCGCTCGACGTGCAGCTCGCGGCCCTCGCCGAAGCCCCCGTCGTCGCCGAGAGCGCTCGCGCCGCGCACGCCGCCGCCGAGGCCCAGCTCGCGGCCGCGCGCGAGGCCGAGGCGCTCCTCGCCGAGCGTCGCACCGCCGATGAGGCGCAGCTGGCCGCGTCTGACGCTGCCACGAGGGCCTCCGCCACCGTCACGGCGCTGCTGCGGCGACGTCTCGCCGGTTATGCCGGCGAGCTCGCGGCGGGCCTGGTGACGGGGGAGCCGTGCGCCGTGTGCGGTTCACTCGAGCACCCCGCGCCCGCACCGCACGCCGACGATCCCGTCGACGATGCCCAGTTCGAGGCGGCGGAGCGCGCGAGGGATGCGGCGGCCGAGGTGGAACGTGCCGCCGCGGCCGCCGCATCCGCCGCCCGCGCTGCGCACGCCGCGGCCCTCGCGCGCGCGCAGGGCCTGCCCGTCGCCGAGCTGGAGGAGGCCGTGACGGGCACGGCGACGGCGCGTGCCCTCGCCGTCGCTGACCTCGATCGCCGCACTGCGCTGCAGGCACAGCGCGAAGAGCTCGCGCGGCTCGACCTCGAGACGGCCGCCGAGCGCGAGAGGCTCGTCGCGGTGCTCGTTCCGCGGCGCGAAGAGCTCGCGGTGGGCGAAGACCGCGTCGCGGCGACGGCTGCGATCGTCGAGGCGGCCCGCGGCGAAGCGGCGACGGTCGCGGCGCGCATCTCGGCCGTGACGGTGCGCCGCGATCTCGCGCGCGGACTCGTCGCGTCACGCGAGGCCCTCGACGCCCGCACCGCGATCCGCGACGCGACGGCCGTCGAACTCGACGCGCGAGTGGCGGCATCCGACTTCGCCGACGCAGCCGCGGTGGGGGCGGCGCTCCTGAGCGAGACCGAGCGCTCGCTCCTGGAAGAGGCGCTCATCGCCCACGAGGCAGACCTGCGCGCCGTGCGATCCCGGTTGAGCACCCTCGAACTGGAGCTGGCAGGCGAACCGGAGCAACCTGTCGATCTCACCGCATCGCAGGAGGCCGTGCGAGCCGCCGCCGCCGCGGTGCAGGTGGCGACCACCGCAGCCGAGCGCGTCGCACAGGCGGCGCAGCGACTGCGTGCACTGGCCGAGCGCATCGATGCCGCCCACGCCTCGATCGCGGAGCGGTCGCGCGAGCACGATGTGCTGGCGGGTCTGGCCGACGCGATCGCGGGGCGCACCTCCAGCCGCA
This sequence comes from Microbacterium fluvii, assembly GCF_025515205.1. GTDB lineage: Bacteria > Actinomycetota > Actinomycetes > Actinomycetales > Microbacteriaceae > Microbacterium > Microbacterium fluvii. Next base: position 215,647 of record NZ_JAOPFX010000003.1, read on the forward strand.
TGGACCTGGAGACCTTCGTACTGGCCGCCGAGCTCGAAGAGATCGTCGTGGCGGCCAACCTGCGGCTGTCCGACATGTCGTCCGGGCGATATCGGCTGCGGCATTCCGATGCCGTCGCGGCCCGCAATGCGGCTTCGGGCCTGGGGATCGAGATCGTCGACTCCTACACCGGCCGCGCTCGCCCCGCGCAATCCCTGTCGGGCGGCGAGACCTTCCTCGCATCGCTCGCCCTCGCCCTCGGCTTGGCCGAGGTCGTGACGGCGCGGGCGGGTGGACTGCGGCTCGACACGCTGTTCATCGACGAGGGTTTCGGCTCCCTCGACGGCGAGACGCTCGAGCTCGCCATGGCGACGCTCGACGAGCTGCGCCAGGGCGGTCGCACGGTCGGCGTCATCAGCCACGTCGAGGCGATGAAGGAGCAGCTGCCGGCGCAGGTGACCGTCATCGCGGCGCCGCACGGGCCCAGCACGATCGGTCAGAACGCGGACGCCCGCGCGGCGGTGTGAGCGCCCCCTTGTCGCGTGCACGCGACGGGTGTATCTTCGCGGCCAGATCAGCACAGAAGCCGCACCGAGAAGCCCGACACCCGCTGATCCGCCGTCGAGGTTCATGCCTCGACCAGCCGGTCGTCCGGCCGCGGTCCCACCGCGCCCTGCTCTGCACGCCGATGTGAAGTGAGCCGCAATGCGCACCATCCTCCGAGGGCGCCGTGCCCTCATCGCCGTCGTCTCCGCAGCGACGCTCACCTTCGCCGCCGGGGTGGCCCCGGCATCCGCCGCGCCGCCGCTGCCGGCCCGCATGGCGGCGCTGGGTGATTCGATCACGCAGGCCTCGATGACCTGCTCGTCGCTGCTGAGCTGTCCCACCAACAGCTGGTCGACCGGCACGACGGCGTCGGTGCTCTCGCACGCGACGCGGCTGCGTCAGGCCGGTGCGACGCTCACGGCGTACAACGACGCGGTCGCGGGGGCCAAGGCCGCCGACCTTCCCGGGCAGGCCACGAAGGCGGTCGGTCAGAACGCCCAGTACGTCACGATCGAGATCGGAGCGAACGACGCGTGCCAGCGCTCGGTGGCCAAGATGACCTCGACGGCGTCGTTCACCGCATCCGTCACGACGGCGCTGGCGACCCTGGCCGCCAGTTCATCGCAGCCCGAGATCTTCGTCGCCAGCATCCCGAACCTCAAGCGTCTGCTCGAGGTCAACAAGTCGAGCAGTTCCGCGCGACTCGCCTGGGCGCTGCTGGGTATCTGTCAGTCGATGCTCGCCAGCCCCACCAGCACGAAGGCGGCCGACGTGCAGCGCCGCGATGCCGTGCAGCTGCGGGTCGACGAGTACAACGCGGCGCTGGCGGCGGCCTGCTCCGCGACGGCGAAGTGCCACTGGGACGGCTATGCCGTCGCGGCCTACGCCTTCACGAAGGCGGAGGTGTCGACGCGCGACTACTTCCATCCGTCGGTCACGGGGCAGCAGAGCCTCGCCGCGTTCACCTGGGGTGCGTCGCAGTGGGGTCCGTGATCTGACGCCCGGCGGGTTCGGCGCCGGGAAAACGGGGTCTGGACGAGGCTGCTGGGGGACTCCTCGTCTAGACCCCGTACTCCGCCCGCAGGTGTGCGCGCAGCCGCTCGCTGCACGCCGTCACCGTCGCGCGCCAGTCGGTGATGGCGTCGTCCTGGGCGCGGTCCGACACCGCCTTGAACACCCGCAGCGGCACCCCGTACTGCTCGGCCACCCACGCGTAGGCGTAGGTCTCCATGTCGACCAGCGATGCGCCCAGTGGCCGGATGACCTCGACCGCCTCCGCATCGTCGACGAAGTGGTCGCCGGTGGCGATCACGACGTCGCCGCGGGCGAGATCGACGCGCTGCGGCAGCGAGACGTGCTGGCCGACGATGCCGTCGATGTCGGTCACGTCGTGCTGGATCGCCGCGCAGACCTCGTAGACCTCGAACACGGTGGCGTGCAGGCGTGCGTCGATGGCGCCCGCGGTCCCCACCACGACGATCTCGTCGTACGCCGTCGACTCGAGCGCGCGGGTGAGCGCGTGGGCGGCCTGCAGCTTGCCCGGCCCGGTGACCAGGCGATCGAATCCGGCCAGCTCGTGCTCGAAGGCGGCGAGCTCTGCTTCCAATGCGGCGACGAGGAGTTTCACCCCTCCATTGTCGCTGCCGGGCGGCGCGAGGTTCAGCTTCCGCCCGAGACGATGCCGATGATGCCCGAGATCAGCATGTAGGCGCCGATCGCGCCGACCACGATCCAGATCGTGATGCGGGCGGTGGAGGGGCCTTTGCCGTCGTCAGTCACCCTTCGAGGGTAGTCGTTGTCTCCACCGGCCCCGTCGCTAGGCAACCCGCACGTTGTTCGGCAGGATGAGAACGACGGATGCTGACAAGGAGGCGCGCGATGGAGTCGGTGCTGCTGGACACCCCCGCGGGGATCACGGCCAAGCTCGGGTGGGACCCGAAGATGACCGACCACGACCGCAAGCGGGTGCTCGCCAAGGAGATCATCGCGGCCAGGATGAACGTCGAGCCGCGCTCGATCGTCGTCGAGCGCGAGGCGCCGCGGTCGTTCGGTCACCACACGCAGCTCTACGCCCGCGTCGACGGCGACGAGGTGCCGCTGGCGATCCGCACTGTGAGCTTCCGTGCCGCGACGGTGGCGGCGGTCTTCGAGCCGGGCTGGCCGGTCGGCCTCGACCTGCGCGACGCGCACCCCGACGAGCTGACCCTCAGCGACATGAAGCGGCACTCGCACCTGTTCGACGAGACGTCGCTGACGGGGCTCATCGCGCACTGGACGCGGGTGCAGGCCATCCGCGACGCCGACGGCCGCGGAGCCCGTGTGCGCGGTGAGCACGTGCGGCTCGAGAGCAATCTCGCCAAGGGCTGGATCCCCGACCGCGACATGAAGTACAAGCTGGTCGACCTCTCGCGCGACGGATGGATCATCACGCTGGCCTACGGGCCGCAGCCCACGCACGAGAGCTGATCAGTCGCGCGGCGCGTACTGCGGCAGCGCCTCGTCGAGCTCGGCCAGCCACACCCGCGCGTTGCCGTCAGACGGCGCGCGCCAGTCGCCTCGGGGCGACAGCGATCCGGCCGGAGACACCTTCGGCCCGTTCGGGATCGCGGAGCGCTTGAACTGTGCGAAGGCGAAGAACCGGCGCAGGAACACGTGCAGCCATCTCGCGATGGTCTCGAGGTCGTACGCGTAGCGGTCTTCGTCGGGGAATCCGGGGGGCCAGGCCCCGGCATCCGCGTCGCGCCAGGCGCGCTCGGCGAGGAAGGCGATCTTCGACGGGCGGAAGCCATAGCGCAGCACGTGGAAGAGCGTGAAGTCGTGCAGCGCATAGGGCCCGATGCGGTCTTCGGTGGACTGGATCCTGCCGTCCTGCCCCGCCGGCACCAGTTCGGGGCTGATCTCGGTGTCGAGCACCGACTGCAGCACGCCGGCGGTGGCGGCATCCAACTCGCCCTGGGCGATCACCCAGCGGATGACGTGCTGGATGAGGGTCTTCGGCACCCCGGTGTTGACGGCGTAGTGGCTCATCTGGTCGCCCACGCCGTAGGTCGCCCAGCCGAGGGCGAGCTCTGACAGATCGGAGGTGCCGATCACCATGCCGCCGTGGTGGTTGGCCAGGCGGAAGAGGTAGTCGGTGCGGATGCCGGCCTGCACGTTCTCGAAGGTGATGTCGTGCACGGGCTCGCCGTCGGCGAACGGGTGGTCGAGACGCTCGAGCATCTCGGTCGCCAGCGGTCGGATGTCGACCGTCTCGATGCGCGCGCCGAGGGCTTCGGCCAGCGCGATCGCGTTCGACTTGGTGTGCTCGGTGGTCGCGAACCCGGGCATCGTGTAGGCGAGGATGTCACTGCGCGGGCGCCCCATGCGGTCCATCGCGCGGGCGACGACCAGCAGCGCGTGGGTCGAGTCCAGGCCCCCGCTCACGCCGATGACGGGCTTGGGGTCGCCGATCGCGCGCATGCGCTGCGCGAGCCCCGATACCTGGATGTTAAACGCCTCGTAGCAGTCCTGTGCGAGCCGGGCGGAGTCGTCGGGCACGAACGGGAAGCGGTCGAGCGGGCGGCGCAGGCCGATGTCGCGGGCGGGCGGCTCGAGGAACGTCTCGACGCGGAGGAAGTCGTCGTAGCCGCCGGCCTCGGCGGTGCGATTGTCGTCGAAGGTGCCCTGGCGCAGGCGATCCTGCCGCAGGCGGTCGAGGTCGACGTCGGCGATGCTGTGGCGGGGCCCGTCGGGGAAGCGCTCGGTCTCGGCCAGGAGTGTGCCGCCTTCGTAGATCATCGTCTGGCCGTCCCACGACACGTCGTTGGTCGACTCGCCCGTGCCTGCGGCCGCGTAGGCGTAGGCGGCCAGGCACCGCAGCGACTGGGACTGCACGAGCGCGCGACGGTCGTCGGCGCGGGCGATGGTGATGGGGCTGCCGGAGAGGTTCAGCAGCACCGTCGCGCCCGCCAGCGCCGCCCGGGACGACGGCGGCACCGGCACCCACACGTCTTCGCACACCTCGGCGTGCAGCACGAGCCCTGGCACGTCGCGCACCTCGAAGAGCAGATTGGTGCCGAAGACGGTCTCGGACTCTCCGATGCGGACGGTCTCGCCGGACCACTTCTCACCGGGGGCGTACCAGCGGCGCTCGTAGAACTCGCGGTAGGTCGGCAGATACGACTTCGGCGCGACGCCGAGGATCTCGCCGCGGTGGATCACGACCGCGCAGTTGTACAGACGGTTGCGCACGCGCAGGGGGGCGCCCACGACGATGACCGGCAGCAGATCGGCGGATGCCGCGGCCACCTCGGTCAGTGCCGTCACGGCGGCGTCGAGCACGGCATCCTGCATCACGAGGTCGTCGATCGCATAGCCGGTCAGACACAGCTCGGGGAAGACGGCCACCGCGACGGCCTCGGCGTCGAGTTCGCGGACGGTCTCGAGCACCGCGGCGGCGTTCGCGGCGGGATCGGCGATCGCGACGGGGATCGTGCACGCGGCGATGCGTGCGAAGCCGTGCCGGTAGGCGCTCTCAAAGGGCAGCTCGGTGCTCACGCCCCCAAGTCTGTCAGTTCTCGCCCGTGCGGTCGCGGCCCGGATGTCGGGGGCGGCGGATAGCCTCGAGGCGGAAGGGGAGCATGCGGTACATCGAGGGTGAGAACCGGGTCGTCTGGAGTGCGAGCGATCTGAAGGCCGCGGCCGAGTGCGAGTTCGCCTGGGTGCGCGCCATCGATGCGCGGCTGGGCAGGATCGCCGCGGTCGACGAACCCGAAGACGCCACGCTCGCGCGCGCGGGTCTGCTGGGCGGCGTGCATGAGCGGCGCGTGCTCGCCGAGTACCGCGAGCGCTTCCCCGGCGCCGTCGTCGAGATCCCCGAGACGCGCTCGGCCGATGCCGAGGGGCTGGCCGCGGCCGTCGACCTCACCCTGCAGGCGCTCGCCGACCCCGCCGTCGAGGTGGTCTATCAGGCGGCGTTCTCCGATCGCGATTTCGTCGGATTCGCCGACTTCGTCGTGCGCGCACCCGGGCCGGGGCCCCGCCCCTGGATCGTGCAAGACACCAAGCTCGCCCGCCACGCGCGCGTGACGGCGCTCATGCAGCTGGCCGCCTACGTCGTGCAGCTCGACCGCCTCGGCGTGCCGCGGGCCGATCGCGTCGAGCTGCTGCTGGGCGACGGCAGCGTCAGCGTCCACGAGGTCGACGACCTGCTGCCGGTGTTCGAGCTGCGCCGCGCACGGCTGCAGGCGCTGGTCGCCGACCGGCACCTCGAGTCGGGGCAGGGGCACCCCGCCATCGCGTGGGGCGATCCGCGCGGAGAGCTCGGCGTCGTCGCGTGCGGGCGCTGCGCCACCTGCGAGCTCGAGGTCGTCGCGACGCGAGACCTGCTTCTGGTGGCCGGCATGCGCGCGGGCCAGCGCGAGCGGCTGCGTGGCGACGGCATCCGCACGATCGACGACCTGGCCGCCGCGACCACGGCGCCCGCTCGCATGGCCGCCGACACCTTCGCCTCGCTGCGCACGCAGGCGCGGCTGCAGCTCACGAGCCCGGCGGGAGTGCCCTCTGCCGAGCCGGCGCCGGCAGGGCGCCCGCCGGTGCCGCGCTACAAGGTGGTCGCGCCGAAGGCGCTCGGGGCCCTGCCTCGACCCGACCGTGGCGACATCTTCTTCGACTTCGAGGGCGATCCGCTGCACACCGAGGCATCCGCGAGCCCCGTCTGGGGGCTCGATTACCTCTTCGGCTGGGTCGACCTCGACGAGACGTACTCGGCACTGTGGGCGCACACCTTCGCCGACGAGAGAGCGGCGCTCGAGACGTTCCTCGATCTCGTCGCGCTGCGGCGGCAGCAGCATCCTGGCATGCACATCTACCACTACGCGCCCTACGAGCCCTCGCATCTGCTGGCGATGGCGGCGCGCTACGGCGTGCGCGAAGGCGACGTCGACCGGCTTCTGCGCGACGGCGTGTTCGTCGACCTGTACCCGATCGTGCGGCGCGCGCTGCGGGTGGGCTCGCGGTCGTACTCGATCAAGAAGCTCGAGCCTCTCTACATGGGCGATGAGGTGCGCACGCAGGACGTGCAGAAGGGCGACGACTCCATCGTCCGGTATGTCGAGGCCCGTGCGCTGGCCGCAGACGGCGACGACGTCGGTGCCCAGCAGATCCTCGACGACCTCGCCGACTACAACCGCTACGACTGCGTCTCGACCCGCCGCCTGCGCGATTGGCTCGTGGACCGCGCCCGAGAGGCCGGGGTGCTGCCCTCGGTCGACCGGGAGCCCGACGAGAAGGCGTACGAGCCCTCGGCGCGCTCGCTCGATCTCGTCCGACTCGCGACGGCCCACCCGGCCGATTCCGCAGAAGACCGCGCCCTGCGGCTGGCCGCCGCGGCGATCGACTACTACCCGCGCGAGGCCAAGTCGTTCTGGGCGACCCACTTTCTGCGGCTGCGCGAGCCCGTCTCGCTGTGGGACCAGCAGCGCGACGTCGTGGCGGTCGACCTCGAGCGTTCGCGCGTGGTCGACGACTGGGCCTTCCCCGAATCGGGCCGCGGCGGCATGCGCCGGCTCGTCGAACTCCGAGGAGAGCTCGCGCCCGGCACGAGGCTGAGCGCAGACGGATCGCCCTTCGCGCTGTACGAGCTGCCCGCGCCGTTCCCGTTCGAGCCGATGCCGAGGTGGATCCACGGCGCCAGGGCCGTGAAGGTCGTCGAGGTGCTCGACGACGGCGCGATCGTGTCGGAGACCGCGGTCGACGGCTTCACGTGGTCGGAGCTGCCGATCGCGCTCACACCGGGCGCTCCGCCGCCCGCGGCACGTCAGCAGGTCGCGATCGACGAGTGGGCGGATGCTGTCATCGCCGCCGCGCCGACCGTTCCGGCGGGCCCGGCCGCCGACCTGCTCTGCCGGCGCCCGCCTCGGTACCGCGCCGGCCTCGGCTCACGCCCCGGAAGCGACGACGTCGAGGCCATCACGCGCGCGCTGCTCGCCCTCGACCGCAGCTATCTGGCGGTGCAGGGGCCTCCGGGGACCGGCAAGACCTACGTCGGGTCCCACGTCATCACCCGGCTCGTGCGCGATCACGGGTACCGCGTGGGCGTGGTCGCGCAGTCGCACAACGTCGTCGAGAACATGCTCGACCGGGTCGTTCGTGCCGGCGTGCCGCAGGCGCAGGTCGCGAAGGCGCCGAAAGACGCCGCGGCGCAGCATCCGTTCACCGCACTGCGCAACAAGGACGCGCTCGCCGTCTTCGCCGCGGAGCAGACCGGCGGCTACGTGCTCGGCGGCACGGCGTGGGACTTCGCGCACGAAGGGCGGGTGCCGCGGGGGAGTCTCGACCTCCTCGTCATCGACGAGGCGGGCCAGTTCTCGCTGGCCTCGACGATCGCCGTCTCGCTCGCCGCTCCCCGGCTGCTCCTGCTCGGCGACCCCCAGCAGCTGCCCCAGGTGAGCCAGGGCACGCACCCCGAGCCCGTCGACACCTCGGCACTCGGCTGGGTCATGGACGGCGCCGACGTCATCCCGCCCGAGTACGGCTTCTTCCTCGGGCGCACGTGGCGCATGCATCCTGCCGTCGCCGCGCCGGTGTCGCGGCTGTCGTACCGGGGCGAGCTGGCGGCGCACCCCTCGACGGCGATGCGCGAGCTCGAGGGCGTCGCCCCGGGGCTCCACCCCCTGCCGCTGGCCCACCACGGCAATGCGACCTCGTCGCCGGAAGAGGCGGCGGCCGTCGTCGAGCTGGTGCGCGACCTCGTCGGGCGGGCGTGGATCGACATCCGCGTCGACGACGACGGTGTGGTCACGCGGCAGGCGGCGCGTGCGCTGACACCCGCCGACATCATCGTGGTCACCCCCTACAACGCCCAGCAGGTGATGGTCGAAGAGGCGCTCGCCGCCGCGGGTTTCGCGGAGGTGCCGGTCGGCACGGTCGACCGGTTCCAGGGGCAGGAGGCGGCGGTCGCGATCGTCAGCCTCGCGGCGTCGTCGGGCCGCGACGCCCCCCGCGGGCCGGAGTTCCTGCTGCTGCGCAATCGCCTCAACGTCGCGATCTCGCGCGCGCAGCACGCGGCCTACCTCGTGCACTCGCCCGGGCTGCTCGACGATCTGCCCTACACCCCGGAAGGCGTGGCGCGTCTGAGCGCGTTCGCGCGCCTGGTCGGGGCGGTGTGAGTCAGACGGTGCCGTAGAGACGGTCGCCGGCGTCGCCGAGACCGGGGACGATGTAGCCCTTCTCGTTGAGGCGCTCGTCGAGAGCGCCGAGCACGAGGGTCACATCGCGGTCGCCGACCTGCTTCTGGATCGCCTCGACGCCCTCGGGCGCGCCCAGGATGCAGATCGCCGTCACGTCCTGCGCGCCGCGCGCGAAAAGGAAGTCGATGGCGGCGCCGAGCGAACCGCCGGTGGCCAGCATCGGGTCGAGCACGAAGCACTGCCGGTCGCTGAGGTCTACGGGGAGGCGCTCGGCATAGGTCGTCGGCTCGAGGGTCTCTTCGTTGCGCGCCATGCCCAGGAAGCCCACCTCGGCGGTCGGCAGCAGCTTCACCATGCCGTCGAGCATGCCCAGCCCCGCGCGCAGGATCGGCACGACGAGGGGGCGCGGCTCGGAGATGCGCACTCCGGTCGTCGTGGTTACGGGCGTGCGGATCGTGATCTCGCTCACGCGCACGCTGCGGGTCGCCTCGTAGGCCAGCAGAGTGACGAGCTCCTCGGTCAGCTGGCGGAATACCGGCGACGGCGTGTTCTCGTCGCGCAGGACGGTGAGCTTGTGGGTGATGAGCGGGTGGTCGGCGACGTGGACACGCATATGCCCAGGGTAGAACACGCGCCCGGGCCTACGCTGGGGTTCGTGGGGCTGGCAGCATCCGAATCCGACGACGCGCTGGTCGCGCGCGCCTTGGAGCTCGCCGCCATCGCGGGCGCCGAAGGCGACATCCCGGTCGGCGCGGTCGTGGCGGATGCCGCCGGCACCGTGATCGGCGAGGGCCGCAACCTCCGCGAGGCGCTGCACGACCCCACCGCCCACGCCGAGATCGTCGCCCTCCGCGCCGCCGCCCGTGCGATCGGCTCGTGGAATCTCGAGGGCTGCACCCTGGCGGTCACCCTCGAGCCGTGCCTCATGTGCGCAGGGGCCATCCTGCAGTCGCGCATCTCGCGCGTGGTGTTCGGCGCGTGGGACGAGAAGGCGGGCGCCGTCGGGTCGCAGTACGACGTCGTGCGCGATCGGCGCCTGCCTGTGCGCGCCGAGGTCGTCGCCGGGGTGCGCGAGTCTGAGGCCGCAGCCCTGCTGCGCGCCTTCTTCGAGCCCCGCCGCTGAGGCGGGTCAGCGGGGGAGGTGCGGGAGCACTTCGGAGCCGAGGTAGTCGACCTGGTCGAGGTCGCGGATGTCCATGAGCTGGAAGTACACGCGCTGTGCTCCCAGCGCCCGCAGTCGCTCGACCTTGGCAACGATCTCGTCGCGGCCGCCGGTGATGTTGACGTCGCCGCGGAACGTGTCGATCGAGTCGCCGATCGCCTCGGCGCGCCGCGCCAGATCGGCCTCCGTCGCCCCGGCGAGGGTGGGCAGCGCCACCGAGAGCGTGAGGCTCTGCGGGTCGCGGCCGATCTCGCGGCACGCCGCCTGCACGCCGGCGAACTTCTCGGCGACGACGTCTTCGGGCTGGAAACCGATGTTGAACTCGGTCGCGAACCGCGCGGCGATGGCGGGGGTGCGCTTCGGTCCGCCGCCGCCGACGATCACCGGCACGCGCTCCTGCACGGGCTTGGGCAGTGCCGGCGAGTCCTCGAGCCGGTAGTGCTCGCCCTCGAACGAGAAGCTCTCGCCGGCGGGGGTCTGCCACAGGCCCGTGATGACCGCGAGCTGCTCCTCCAGCATCCCGAACCGCTTCGCGGGGAACGGGATGCTGTAGGCCCGATGCTCCTGCTCGAACCACCCGGTGCCCAGGCCCAGCTCGACCCGGCCGTCCGACATCTCGTCGATCTGGGCGACCTGGATCGCGAGCACGCCGGGCTGGCGATACGTCACCGACGAGACGAGGGTGCCCAGGCGCAGCCGCGAGGTCTCGCGGGCGAGGCCCGCCAGTGTCGTCCAGGCATCGGTCGGACCGGGAAGCGGCGAGCCGGGGCCCATGCGCAAGTAGTGGTCGGAGCGGAACCAGCCGTCGAACCCCGCGCGCTCGGCGGCCTGGGCGTGCGCCAGCTGCTCGCGGTACGAGAAGCCCTGCTGGGGCTCGGTGAAGACGCAGTACTCCATGGCCGCGTCAGTCCGATGCCTTGATGACGATCGCGTCGGTCGGCGGGGCCGGTGAGGCGTCTGGGCGGTAGAGGTCGGGCTCGAGGTACACGACCCGTGCGGCGGGCACCGCGGCGCGGATGCGCTCCTCGACCGCGTTGATGTCGCCGGCGACGTCGCCGAGCGGCTTGTCGGCGGCGAAGGCGAGCTTCGCGGCGACCAGCAGCTCGTCGGGGCCGAGGTAGAGGGTCTTCATGTGGATGAGCTTCTCGACCTCGGAGCTCGACTCGATGGCCGCCACGATGGCGTCGTGGTCGGCCTCGGTCGCTCCTTCGCCGACCAGCAGGCTCTTGGTCTCGATGCCCAGCACGATGGCCACGGCGATCAGCAGCGCGCCGATGAACAGGGTGCCGATCGCATCGAACACGGCATCGCCGGTGATGATCGTCAGACCCACGCCGAGCAGGGCGAAGACGAGACCGGTGAGGGCGGCGACGTCTTCGAGCAGCACGACGGGCAGCTCCGGCGCCTTGGAGTGCCGGACGAACGAGACCCACGACTGCCCCTTGGCCCGCACGTGGTTCGACTCCTTGACCGCCGTGCGCAGCGAGAACGATTCGAGCACGATCGAGATCAGCAGCACCGCGATCGGCAGCCACTGCCACTTCTCGTCGAGCGCATGCGGGTGGGTGAGCTTCTCGATGCCCTCGTAGATCGAGAACACGCCGCCGACGGTGAACAGGATGATCGAGACGACGAAGGCGTAGACGTAGCGCTCGCGACCGTAGCCGAACGGATGCGCGGCATCGGCCTTGCGCTTGGCCTTGCGGCCGCCCCACAGCAGCAGCAGCTGGTTGCACGAGTCGGCGACCGAGTGGATCGCCTCGGCCAGCATCGAGGCCGAGCCCGACAGCACGTACGCGATGAACTTCGCCAGGGCGATGCCCATGTTCGCCAGGAACGCCGCGATGATCGCCTTGCCGCCGCCGGATGCACTCATGCCCTGAGTCTAGGGTCGGGGTCAGTCGGAGGCGCGCAGGATGATCGTCTCGGTGGGCGGGGCGACGGTGGGGGACTGGCCGATGTAGCCGATCACCTGCAGCAGCGCATGGCGGAACTCCACGGGGCGCTCGAGGTGCGCGCTGTGCCCCGCACCCTCCAGCGGCACTTCGGTGACCTCGCCGCCCGCGCTGGCGTAGGCGGCCAGCACATCGCGGGTCTGCGACACCATCGGCTGCGCGGGGGCGACGTCGGCGCCGGGCCAGCCGGGAACGACCCCGAGGGCGCCCAAGTGGTTGAGGTCGTAGAACGACGCATCGGAGACGATGGCGTCGGCGGTGCCGTGGATCCACAGCACGGGCGGCTTGACGGCGAGATCGACGATCGCCGAGACGTCGAAGTAGCGGGGCGCCATCGTGTTGAGCACGCCCACGGTGCCGGCCGCGAACCCCGGCCAGTTCTCGCTCGGCACCGAGTCGCCGGGGTAGTTGCCGCTGGCGGTGGACGTCGTGAGCATCGACTCGACCCAGATGTCCTCGTGCTCGCCGCGATAGCCGTCGGCGACGTATCCGGTGCGGAAGACGCTGCGCGGCGAGGTCGGTGCATCGTCGGTGGTGTCGGCGCCTGCCAGCCGCTGCACGAAGTCGGGGTTCGCCCCGCCGCCGCCGCAGCCGGCGTCGTCGTCGGTCAGACGCGAGCCGTCGCGGCGGGTGCCGCCGAACCCGTAGGGCGAGACGGGCGAGACGAGGGTCAGCGACAGCACGGGGTGATCCAGCGCGTACTGCATGGCCACGCCGCCGCCCATCGACCAGCCGACGAGGTGCGCGGTGGGGATCTCGAGGGCGGTCAGCGCCGCGAAGATGTCGTCGCTGAAGTCGCGCACTCCGCGGGTGGCGTCGATCGGCAGGTGCTCGGTGCTGCCGAACCCGCGCAGGTCGACGGCGATGACCCGCAGATCGCCGGGGAGGTCCTGCATCGTCTCCTGCCAGAACAGCGCCGACGACACGTTGCCGTGGATGAGCACGACGGTGCGATCGGGCGGAGTGGCCGGGTCGCCACCCGCCCGCTCCAGAATGCCCACCGTCAGCTCGGGCGTCTCGATGATGCGGGCGGTGATCCCGTCGAGCACGGTCATGGCACGAACCTCCTCCGAGGGGAGCGCCGCCGCTCCCGGGGCCTCCGATGATAGTCCGCGGGTCTGCGCCGACGCAGGGGGTCGACCGAGGATATCCGAAGGGGAGGATGAGCGCGTGCCTAGGATTGAGCGCATGGCCACCGCATCCGCTCTTCCCTCCATCGCGATCATCGGCGCAGGCGCCATGGGAGGCGCGATCCTGCAGGGGCTCGTGAGCTCGTCGCTGGCCTCGAACGGCGTCACGGTGACCAATCGCAGCGCGCAGAAAGCCGCCGCGCTCGCCGACCTCGACGGGGTGGAGAGCATCGCACTCGAGCAGCGCCCCGACGGCAACACGGCTGCCGCGGCGTCCGCCGACATCGTGCTGGTGGGTGTCAAGCCCGCGATGGTGCCCGACCTGCTGCGCGAGATCTCGCCCGCGCTGCGGCCGGGTGCGACGGTCGTGAGCATCGCGGCCGGCGTCACCATCGCGACGTTCGAGCAGATCCTCGGCGACGGCGTCGCGGTCGTGCGCTCGATGCCGAACACCCCGGCGGTGGTCGGCAAGGCGGTCACGGGCATCGCGAGGGGCAGTGCGGTCTCCGATGCCCGATTCGAGGCCGTGCGGGCGCTGTTCGCCACCTGCGGCGCCGTCATCGATGTGCCGGAGGCGCAGATCGACGCGCTCTCGACGATCTCGGGCTCGGGCCCCGCCTACTTCTTCCTGTTCGTCGAGGAGCTCACCAAGGCGGCCGTCGCGAAGGGCTTCGCCGAGGCCGACGCGCGGCTGATGGCCGAGCAGACCTTCGTCGGGTCGGCCGCGCTGCTCGAGGCGTCCGACGTCGACCCGGCCGAACTGCGCCGACGTGTCACGAGCCCCAAGGGCACCACCGAGCGCGCGGTCGCGGTGCTGCAGGACGCGCGTCTCGACCTGCTGCTCGGTGCGGCGACGGATGCTGCGCTGGCACGCGCGAAAGAGCTCGCCACCGGCGCCTAGTCCGGTCTCGGCGGCCGCACCCGCCCGCTACAGTACGAGCGTGGCCACCCGGGCGGTCGATCGCAGAGCCCGGCCGCGGATGCGGCCGGTGCGCCCGGCGCGCGTGGTCGTCTATGGATTCGCCGCCGCGATCCTGATCGGCACGGGCGTGCTCATGCTGCCGCTGTCGTCGCGCACCGGAGCGTGGACGAACCCCGTCGATGCCCTGTTCACGGCGACCTCCGCGATCTGCGTCACGGGACTGACGACCCTCGACACCGCGACCCACTGGAGCGGCTTCGGCCAGGCCGCGATCCTGGTCATGATCCAGCTCGGCGGCCTCGGCATCATGATCTTCGCGACCCTCCTCGGGCTGATCCTCGCCCGAAGGTTCACGGTGCGCCGACGCATCACCGCGATCGCCGAGTCGAGCACGCTCGATCGCAGCGACGTGCGCGGGGCGATCCGGCGCGTCGCGCTCACCTCGCTCGTGATCGAGGCCATCGTGTTCGCGCTTCTGCTGCCGCGCTTCGCCCTCGCCTACGACCACGATGTCTGGCTCGCGACCTGGCACGCGCTGTTCCACTCCGTGTCGGCGTTCAACAACGCCGGGTTCGCGCTCTACAGCGACAACCTCATCGGCTTCGCCGCCGACCCGTGGATCTGCCTGCCCCTGTGCGCCGCGATCATCCTCGGCGGCCTCGGCTTCCCCGTGCTGCACGAGCTGCGCCGGCAGTTCAGCTGGCCGCGGCGCTGGTCGATGAACACCCGCCTGGTGCTGGTGGTCTCGGCGGCACTGCTCGTGGTCGGCACGATCTACATCACCGCAGGGGAGTGGTCGAACCCGGCGACCCTCGGCGCCTACAGCCCCGGCGAGCGTGTGCTCATCGGGTTCTTCCACTCGGTGCAGACGCGCACAGCCGGCTTCAACTCCGTCGACATCGGGCTGATGGCCGAGCACACCCGCATCGGCATGGATGTGCTCATGTTCATCGGCGGCGGCCCTGGCGGCACGGCGGGCGGCATCAAGGTCACGACCTTCGCCGTGCTGGCGTTCGTGCTGCTGGCAGAGCTCCGAGGCGAGCGCGTCGTGAACATCTTCCGCAAGCAGCTCGCACCCGAGGTCATGCGCCAGGCGCTGACGGTCGCGCTGATCGCGGTGGCGGCCGTGGTCACCGGCACGATCGCCCTCATGGTGATCGCCGACCTCGGCCTGGATGCAGCGCTCTTCGAATCGGTGTCGGCCTTCGCGACGGTGGGCCTGACGACCGGCATCACGCCGGGTCTGGGGGCGCCTGCCAAGCTCGTGCTCGTGCTGCTGATGTTCCTCGGGCGCCTGGGCCCGCTGACGCTCGGCACCGCGATCGCGCTGCGCGAGCGCAAGGAGCTGTTCGAGTATCCGAAAGAGAGGCCCGCCGTTGGCTAGATTCCCCTGGTCCGGTCGTGAGGCGCGCGCGCACGCGCCGCAGGGCGCTGTGGCCGTGATCGGTCTCGGTCGGTTCGGCAGTGCGCTGGCACTGGAGCTGGCGGAGTCGGGCGTCGAGGTGCTCGGCATCGACTCCGACGACGAGATCGTGCAGGCGCACAACGGGCTGCTCGCTCAGGTCGTGCGCGCCGATTCCACCAAGGAAGAGACCCTGCGTCAGCTCGCCGTGCACGAGTTCGACAGCGTCGTGGTGGCGATCGGCGACGACCTGCAGGCGTCGATCCTCACGTGCTCGGTCGTGCGAGGCTTCGCGCATCCCGAGATCTGGGCGAAGGCGATCAGCGCGCAGCACGGTCGGATCCTCGAGCAGCTGGGCGTCGATCACATCGTGTACCCCGAGCAGGAGGTCGGCCGACGCATCGCGCAGATCATGCGGGGTGCATCCGCCGACGAGCGTCGATGACTCAGCGGTCGAGCGAGGCGAACCGCTCGATGTCGGAGTTCGTGCCCGAGACGATGATGAGGTCGTGGTTGGTCACGATCGTGTCGGCCTCGGCGTAGCGGAAGGGCTTGCCGGGGCTCTTGACGCCCACGACCGTCACGCTGTACTTCGTGCGGACGCCGGATTCGTTCAGGCCCACGCCGCGGATGAACTTGGGCGGATACATCTTGGCGAGCACGAAGTCGTCGTCGAAGCGGATGAAGTCCAGCATCCGTCCGCTCACGAGGTGCGCGACGCGCTCGCCGGCCTCGCGCTCGGGGTAGATGACGTGGTTGGCGCCGACGCGGGCGAGGATCTTGCCGTGCGACTGCGACACCGCCTTCGCCCAGATCTGCGGCACCTTCAAGTCGACGAGGTTGGCGGTGATGAGCACCGAGGCCTCGATCGACGAGCCGACCGCGACGACGGCGACCTGGAAGTCCTGCGCGCCGATCTGCTTGAGCGCGTCGATGTTGCGGGCATCGGCCTGCACCGTGTGGGTGACCCGCTCCGACCACTTCTGCACGAGATCGAGGCTGTCGTCGATCGCGAGCACTTCGCGATCGAGACGGTCGAGCTCGCCGGCGCAGGCGGCGCCGAAACGCCCCAGGCCGATCACCAGGACGGGAGCATCGCTTCTGATCTGCTCAACCAACGATCGGCCTTTCCACCGGCAGCGAGTAGAGCTGCGAACGGGATGTCGCGGCCACCGCCGCGGCGAGAGTCACTGTACCAACGCGGCCCATGAACATCGTCAGGGCCATCACGTAGACGGCGGGGTCGGGCAGCGTCTCGGTGAGCCCGGTCGACAGGCCCACGGTCGCGAAGCCCGAGATGACGTCGAAGAGCACGTCTTCGACGGGGGCCTGGGTGATCTGGGTGATCGTGATGGTCGACAGTGCGACGATCGTCGCGCCCCACGCGACGACCGAGAGTGCGACGCGCTGCACGTCGCTGGGCACCCGCCGCCCGAACACCTCCACCGACCGGCGCCCCTTGGCCTCCGACCACACCGCCAGCGCGAGGATCGCGAGCGTCGTGACCTTGATGCCGCCGGCGGTGGACGCGGAGCCGCCGCCGACGAACATGAGCATCGACCCCACGACGAGGGTCGAGCCGTGCAGCTCGCCCATGTCGACGACCGCGAAGCCGCCGGAGCGGGTCATCGCCGACATGAAGAACGACTGGAACGTGGTGTCCCAGGCGTCCATGCTGCCGAACGTGCGCGGGTTCGCGTATTCGAGCAGCAGGATCGCGCCGGCGCCGAGGAAGAACAGCAGCATCGTCGTGATGACGGTGAGCTTGGCGTGCAGCGACCACAGGCGGAAGTGCCACTTCTTGCGCGCCATCGTGAAGATCACGGGAAAGCCGAGCTGCCCGAGGAAGACGCCGACCATCAGCACGCCCAGCAGGAAGTAGTCGTCGGCGAAGGGCGCGAGACCATCGGCATTGGGCACGAATCCGGTGTTGGTGAACGACATCGCCGCGTAGTACGGCGCCTCCCACAGTGCCGCGAGGGGGTCGATGCCCGCCATCAGCAGCGACGGGTAGAGCAGGATCGCCAGCACGGCCTCGATCGCGAGGGTCGACAGTGCCACCGTCGCCAGCAGCCCGCCGACCTCGCCCAGGCGCACCGTCTGGCCCTCGTTGACCGGGCCGCCGTGGGCGCGCAGCGGATTGCTGTCGCCGGCGGCGATGAGCTTGGCCCGAAGGCCCAGGCGCTTGGAGATCACCAGGCCCAGGATCGAAGCGAGGGTCAGCACGCCCATCGCGCCGACGTTCACGCCGAGAAAGGTGAGCACGTGCCCGAAGGGCGACCAGTGCGTGTACATGTTCACGGTCGACAGGCCCGTGACGCAGATCGTCGAGACCGCCGTGAACAGCGCGTCGGCGAAGGGAGTGCGCTGCCCGTCGGCGGCGGCCGCCGGCAGCGAGTAGAGCAGCGTGAAGATGAGGATGAGCACCACGAACACGCCGACGGCGAAGCGCGCGGGCGAGTTCGTCGTGAGGTCGCGAAGCGTGTCCCAGAGGCGGGCTGCCCGGCCGCGCCATCCGAATCGCCGGCGCAGCCCGGGGGATTCGGACGTCATCTCCAGGTGCCTTTCGCTCCGAGGGACCCCGTCATGGTACTCCGCAGGGCTCGCGGCTAACCTAACCCTATGGCGGACATCTTCGACGTGATCGCGGACGGCACGCGCCGCGACATCCTGCATCTGCTTCTCGAGCGTTCCGCCTCAGACGGCGGCACGAGCGTCTCGCACATCGTGCAGGAACTCGGAGTGAGCCAGCCCACCGTCTCGAAGCACCTGAAGGTGCTGCGCGACGCGCACCTCGTGTCCGTGCGCGAAGAAGGTCAGCACCGCTACTACAGCCTCTCGGCCGAGCCCCTCGACGAGGTCGACGACTGGCTGGTGCCGTTCCTCGAGGTCGACGAGTCGGATGCCGCAGACCCGGGCCCCGGCCTCACCGACACGGCGGCGCAGGCCGCCGACGCGGTGGGGCGCGCCGCAGCATCGGTCTCGCACGCCGTGCAGACGGCGCTGCGCAAGCTCCCCGGTCGCTGAGCCGCGTTACGAGTCGGTGTCGGACTGGCCGTTCGAGCCGCCCGAGCCGTCCGAGCCGGAGTCCTGCCCCGGCCCGCCTCCCTGTCCGCCGTCGGGCGGCGTGAACTGCCCGTCGCCGTTCTGGCCGCCGGGGCCGCCCTCGGGCATGTCGCCGCCGGGGAATCCGCCCCGCATCGACGTGGCGCCGGACGCGCCCAGGTTCCAGCCCAGTGCCACACCGCCGCCGAAGACGGCGCCGAGGGCGATGACGCCGCCCGCGACGATCGCGGTGATCTTCAGCCAGCGGCGCGGTGGGCGCGCGGGCGCCTGCGCCTGCGCGGGGAGGGGAGGAACGGGCGGTGCCGACACGGTGTCGGCGGGCGCCGGGGCCACGTCGGGCTGTGCGTCGATCGAAGACATGCCCCCAGCATCCGGTCGGCATCTTCGCGGGCGCCCAGCGGCGGTTATGCGCCGCATATGCATCGTCCAGGCTGATCACGGGCAACTCTCGTCACGACGGTTTACACGCGCACCTTCGACACCATAGGCTTCTCCCAGCAACACCGGGGACATGAGGGGATCACTTTCGATGGCGGAACTGCCTGACGTGCGCTTTCTGACGGTCGCGGAAGTGGCCGAGATCATGCGCGTGTCGAAGATGACGGTCTACCGCCTCGTGCACGCGGGGGAGCTTCCCGCCGTTCGCTTCGGTCGCAGCTACCGGGTGCCCGAGACCGCCGTCACCGAGGCGTTGCGTCGTCCCATCGCCGACGTCGGCTAGACTGTCTCGAGGCATTTTCTGCATCTGCCCGTTCCCGGGCGCGAAACCTTCGCGCCCAGACCCCTGACGTAGTGAGGTTTTCCGTGGGTTCTGTCATCAAGAAGCGCCGCAAGCGCATGGCGAAGAAGAAGCACCGCAAGCTGCTTCGCAAGACTCGCCACCAGCGCCGCAACAAGAAGTAAGCGGCATCCGACACAAGCGCCCCCGATGGTCTCACCGTCGCAGGGGGCGCTTCGTGTATCCGGCCGCGGGATGTCGGGAGGCATCATGAAGTCCATCACCGTTCAGCAGCTGCGCGAGAGCACCGGGGTCCCCCTCATCGACGTGCGCGAGGTCGACGAGTTCGCCTCAGGTCACGTGCCGGGGGCCATCAACCTGCCGATGTCGTCACTCGGCGAGCACCTCGACGCGCTGCCGGCCGAGCCGTTCCACGTCATCTGCCAGATCGGCGGCCGCTCCGCCCGCGTCGTCGAGGCCCTCGAGGCCCGCGGCCACGACGTCACCAACGTCGAGGGCGGCACGGGCGACTGGGTGGCCTCGGGGTACCCGGTCGAGAAGTGACGATCGAGAAGTGACCTCGCTCACCCTCATCGGCAAGCCCGACTGCCACCTCTGCGACGTCGCCCGCGAGGTCGTCGAGACGGTGGTGGCAGAACTCCCCGAAGACGCGGTCGCCGTCGAGGAGCTCTCGATCGCCGACGACCCGGCGCTCTACGCCCAGTGGTGGGAGAAGATCCCGGTCGTGCTCATCGACGGCCGTCTGCACGCCCACTGGCGTGTGTCCCCCGAGCGGCTGCGCGCCGCGCTCGACCAGGAGGTCTCCGCATGATCCGTCACATCGCCGCGTTCCAGATGGCAGCCGACGACCCCGCGGTGCGTGCCGAGCACGCCGCCGAGGCCGCTCGCCGCCTGAAGGCTCTCGTGGGTGTCGTGCCCGCCCTGACCAACATGGTCGTCGGCCCGAACGTGCTGCCGCTCGAGGGCAACTGGGATCTCGCGCTGACGGCCGACTTCCCCAACGCCGACGCGCTCACGGCCTACTCCGAGCACCCGGCGCACCGCGAGGTCGTCGCCTACATCGCGAGCGTGCGCTCTGGGCGCGCCGCGATCGACATCGAGCTCTGAACCCCGCTCAGCGGAAGTCGCGGTCGGAGAACTCGCCCTCCGGGCGGATGCTGCCGGCCTCGGTCTCCCGGGCGCGCAGCTCGACGCGGCGGATCTTGCCCGAGATCGTCTTGGGGAGCTCGTCGACGAACTCGAGCCTTCGCACCCGCTGATACGCCGACAGGCGCCCGCGGGCGTGCGCGAAGATCTCGCGCGCGGCCTCGCGGGGGTCGTCGGGGGCCAGTGCGCTCAGCCGCACGAAGGCCTTCGGCACGGCCAGGCGCAGCGGGTCGGGGCTCGGCACGACGGCGGCCTCTGCCACCGCGGAGTGCTCCAGCAGCACCGACTCGAGCTCGAACGGCGAGATCTTGTAGTCGGACGCCTTGAACACGTCGTCGCTGCGGCCGACGTAGGTGAGGTAGCCGTCGGCATCGCGGCTCGCGATGTCGCCGGTGCGGTAGAGGCCGTCGTGCATCGCGCGCGCCGTGCGGTCGGGGGCGCCGTGGTAGCCGTCCATGAGGCCGAGGATCGGCCGGGAGAGATCGAGGCAGATCTCGCCCTCGTCGTCGACGCGCTCGCCGGTCTCGGGGTCGATGAGCACCACGGGGTAGCCGGGCAGGGGCCGTCCCATCGAACCGTCCTTGACCACCTGACCGGGAGAGTTGCCGATCGCGCAGGTCATCTCGGTCTGGCCGTAGCCGTCGCGGATCGTCGCGCCCCACGCCTCGCGCACCCGCGTGATGACCTCTGGGTTCAGCGGCTCGCCGGCGCCCAGCAGCTCACGCGGCGGAGTCGTGAGCTGCGTCAGATCGGCCTGGATCAGCATCCGCCACACCGTCGGGGGCGCGCAGAACGTCGTCACCCGGTGGGTGTCCATGACGTGCATGAGGGTCGCCGCGTCGAACCGGTCGTAGGTGTAGACGAACACGGTCGCCTGCGCGAGGAAGGGCGAGAAGAAGTTGCTCCAGGCGTGCTTGCCCCACCCGGGCGACGAGATGTTCATGTGCACGTCGCCGGGGCGCACGCCGAGCCACCACAGGGTCGAGAGGTGCCCGACCGGGTACGAGACGTGGGTGTGCCGTACGAGCTTGGGGATCGCCGAGGTGGTGCCCGACGTGAAGTAGAGCAGGTTCAGCTCGTCGGCGGCGGTGGCACTCTCGGGCGTGAACTGCTCGGCGGCGTCGGCGGATGCGGCGAAGTCGCTCCAGTCGGCGGGCACGTTCGCACCCACGCCGATGCGCAGCACCTCGGCGGCGACGCCCTCGGCGCGGTCGGCCACCTCGACGGGCGCGACGATCGCGCGGGCGTCGGAGTGCGTCACGCGGTAGGCGAGGTCGTCGGCCGACAGCAGCGTCGTGGTGGGGATCGCGACGGCGCCGATCTTGGTGAGCGCCAGCATCGTCTCCCACAGCTCGATCTGGTTGCCGAGCATGACGATCACGTGGTCGCCGCGGTGGAGCCCGAGGCTCAGCAGGTGATTGGCAACTTGGTCGGAGCGCTGTGAGAGTTCGCCATAGCTCCACGAGCGCGCCTCGAGATCGGCGTCGACGATCGTGACGGCGGCGCGGTCGGGGTGCTCGCCTGCGACCACGTCGAACCACTCGAGGGCGAAGTTGAACTCATCGAGCTCGGGCCACGAGAACGCCGCGACGGCGCCGTCGTAGTCGTCGGCATGGGCGAACAGCAGGTCGCGGGCGGCGCGGACCTTCTCGGTCGCGGGGGTGGCGGGGCGTCCGGAGAAGTCACGGGAGGGCATCGCCCCAGGCTATTGCCAGAGGCATGCGCGCCGCGGCATGCGGGTCGGCGCGGTCTCGGTGCCGCGTCAGGAGGCGAGCCGGCCGCGCAGCGACGCCAGCTCGGCGTCGGTGAGGCCGCCCGAGCGCAGGTAGCCGGCCGATCCGCCGTGCTCGGCATCCACCCAGCCCAGGGCGTGCTCGATGGCCGCCGCCGGCGTGCCGGTGACGAGTTCCACGAGGGCGGGCGTCAGCGGGGCGCCCATGCGCTCGAGTGTCGCCAGCATGCCGTCGGCCCAGACGCCCGCGAGGTTCTCGGCGCTGGAGGCGTAGTCGGCCACGACGGCCGCACGGTCGGCGCCCACCGCGTCGAGCAGCAGTGCCGTGGCGACCCCCGTGCGGTCTTTGCCCGCCGTGCAGTGCACGAGCACGGCGGTGGGTGCGTCGTCGGTCGAGGCGGCGACCAGGCGCGCGACCTCGGCGAAGGCGGCGGCGCCGTGCTGCAGCATGCCGATGTACAGCTCGCCGAGGGTCGGAAGCATCGCCATCGCCTGCGCGACCAGCGACGGATCGGCGCCGCCCGCGCGCATCAGGTCCTGCGCCATCGTCGACATGGCGCCCTCGAGGATCGACAGCTCGACCACCTCGAACGGGCGGGCATAGGGAAGCAGGTCGGGCGCCATGGCGCGCTCGGTGGGCGTGCGGAAGTCGACGATGACGCCGATCGGGCTCTCGGCGAACTGCGCGAGACCGTCGGCGGTCAGCGCGTTGAGCGCGTCGGAGCGATAGAGCACGCCGGTGCGCGTCGCACCGCCCCCGGTCAGCGGCGTGCCGCCGGTGTCGCGGAAGTTGTGCAGGCCCTCGATCGTCGTCATGGACCCCACCCTAGGGTCAGGGGGCGAGGCGCGTAGGGCCTCTGAAAAGATAGGTGACCTCGCGGATGCTGGACTCGCCCAGCAGCAGCATGAGCACGCGCGCGAGGCCCATGCCGAAGCCGCCGTGCGGCGGGGCGCCGTAGCGGAAGAAGTCGAAGTAGAACGCCAGGTGCTCGGGGTCGAGGCCCTTTTCGCGCGCCTGCACCTCCAGCACGTCGACGCGGTGCTCGCGCTGAGCGCCGGTGGTGATCTCGACACCCTTGTAGAGCAGGTCGTACGACTTCGTGAGCCCGGTCTCGGGGTCGCGCATGTGGTAGAACGCCCGGATCTCGGGGTGGTAATCGGTGATGAAGACGAACTCGTGACCGTAGGTCTCGAGCACGTGCGCCGAGATCTGGCGCTCGCCCTCGGGGTCGAGGTCGCCGTCGGTGCGCGGGATCTCGTAGCCGCGCGCCGTGACGATCTCGCGGGCTTCGGCGAGCGGAATCCGCGGGAACGGGACGGCGGGCACGACGACGTCGAGGCCGAAGAGCTCCTTGATCTCGGCCCCGTGCTTGTCGGCGACGGCCTGGATCGCCGTCCGCAGCAGCTCCTCCTGCATCGCCGCGACGTCTTCGTGCGAGTCGATCCAGCTGATCTCGGCGTCGATGCTCGTGAACTCGGTCGCGTGACGGCTCGTGAACGACGGGTCTGCGCGGTAGACGTCGCCGATCTCGAAGATCTTGCCGAAGCCGGCCGACTGGGCCATCTGCTTGAAGAACTGCGGGCTCTGGGCGAGGTAGGCCGTCTTGTCTTCGAAGTAGGGAACCTCGAACAGCTCTGCGTTGGACTCCGAGGCGCTCGCCATGAGCTTGGGGGAGTGGATCTCGATGTAGTCGCGCTCGATCCAGTAGCTGCGCATCGCGTGCTCGAGGGTCGTCTGCACCCGGAAGATGAGGTTGTTGCGGCGCTGGCGCAGGTCGAGGAAGCGCCAGTCCATGCGCTTGTCGAGGCCGCTGTCGGCGGCGATCGGGGTCTCGGGCAGGGCCGCTGCCGCGACCTCGAGGTTCGCGATCTTGATCTCGACGCCGCCGAGCTTGACGCGCTCGTCGTGCTTGAGGTCGCCGGTGACGGTGAGGAACGTGCCGGTGCTCATCTCGGAGATGAGGGTCGTGAGGGCGAGGGCCCCAGCATCCTGCTCGCCGCCTTCGGGGTCGGGACGCGTGGCCGGGTTGACCAGCTGCACGGCGCCGGTCTCATCGCGCAGGATGACGAACTGCACCTTCTTCTGATCGCGGACGGTCTCGACCCATCCGGATACCGAGACGGGGCCGTCTTCGCGGGACTGCAGCTGACTGACGAGAACGCGTTCACTCACGATCGACCAGTCTACGTGGGGGATGCCGGCGGGCTCGGCGGGTGAGGAGACAGGGCGAAGAGATATACGAGATATGTGTGCCGAAAGGCTTGTGCAGGTAGAAGAAAAGAACTACGCTGGGCATATCGCCGATCGTGCCCACTTTCCCGGTGATCTGATCCGACGTCGTCGGAGAGAGGGAAACGATGGGGCACACAACGAAACCACCGCCGAGCGACATGCTCTGGCCGGAGCTCGACGATCTCGTCGGGCGACTCGTGCGCACCCGGGCGCAGGTCGCGGCAGCACAGGCCGCCGAGGCGAGGGTGCTCGCGGAATCCGCCGAGCTCATCACGGCGCGCATCGCGCAGCGCCGTGACGAGGCCGGTCGCAAGCGCCGGCTCGTCTCAGACAGGGATCTGCCGCTTCGCGAGGTGGCACTCGAGCTCGGCATGGCGATGCGCGTCTCCGACCGCACCGTGCAGGGGCGCATCGGAGACTCGTTCACCCTGGTGACGAAGTTCCGCGCGACGCTGGCGCGCTGGGAGTCGGGCGACATCGACGCGGGGCATGTGTGGGCGATCGTGCATGCGGGGGTCTCGATCGGCCGGGCGAAGAAGCGCCGGCGCTACGAGAAGCTCGCGCTCGCGGCAGCCGCGACGGAGTCGCCGGCCCGACTGGGGCCGATTGCGAAGGCGATCGCGGCATCGATCGATCCAGAGACGTTCGAAGAGCTGCTCGGCTGCGCCCACGGCGAGCGGCGGGTACCGGTGTACGCCCTCGAGGCGGGCCTCGCGCGGCTGGTCGCAGATCTGCCGGCACCCCTCGCGTACGCCATCGCCGACCGGCTCACCGAGATGGCACGGCACCTGATCGCGACCGAGGCGGGGCTCGCCGACGATGACGCGGCCGATGAAGCGGGTGAGAGCGGGATGGACGAACAGCGCGGCGACGCCGAGTCAGCGCAGACCGCGGTGGTCACCGGCATCGGCGCGACCCGCACGATGGATCAGGTGCGCGCCGATGTGCTCTGCGACCTGCCGCTGGCGGCGGCGCCCACCGCGCACGGCGACGCGATCGGCGCGATCCGCGGCAGCATCCAGATCACCGTTCCCGCGCTGACGCTCGCCGGTGCCGGCGGTGATCCCGCGCTGCTCGCCGGCTACGGACCGATCGGCGTCGAGCTCGCCCGCCGACTCGCGGTCGCAGCTCCCGGCTGGGACCGGGTGTTCGTCGACCCCGGCACCGGCGAGCCGCTGGAGGTCGACAGGTATCGGCCGTCGAATGCGCTGCGCCGGCATCTGGCTGCGCGAGACGAGCGGTGTCGCACCCCCGGGTGCACCCGCCCGGTGCACCGCTGCGACGTGGACCACACCGAGGATCACGCGGGCGGTGGCAGAACCTGCGTGGGCAACCTCGCCCACTGCTGCCGCCGCCACCACGTGTGCAAGCACCACACCGCATGGCGGGTGCGACAGGTCGGCCGCGGAACGCTGGAGTGGACCGGTCCGTCGGGGCGCAGGTACCTCGACAAGCCGCCCGCGCTGGTGCGGTTCGTGCCGAGCGACCCCCTTCCCATGGAAGAGCCTGCGCCCTTCTGACCGGGTCGGCGGCGGCCGGGCAGGCCCCCCGCTGGCGCGGAGCACAGCATCCGTTCATCCTGGCCGCCTAGCCTCGAGCGGGTGACTGCATCCGACGGCTCCTGGCTGACCGCGCTCGTCGACGCCGTCGTCTCGCTCATGGACGTGATCGGGCCGGCCGGCGCCGGCATCGCGATCGCGCTCGAGAACCTCTTCCCGCCGCTGCCCAGCGAGGCGATCCTGCCGATGGCGGGGCTCGCCGCCTCGCGCGGTTCGTTCACGCTGTTCGAGGCGCTCGCGTGGACGACCGCCGGATCGGTCGTCGGCGCCTTCGCGCTCTACGGGCTGGGCGCGTGGCTGGGGCTGAACAGGCTGCGCCGCATCGCGGCGCGCGTGCCGCTGCTGCATCCGGAAGACATCGACCGCACGGTCGCCTGGTTCGGGCGCAACGGCGGCAAGGCGGTGTTCTTCGGACGGATGATCCCGATCTTCCGCAGCCTCATCTCGATCCCGGCCGGCATCACCCGCATGCCGCTGTGGCGCTTCGGCCTGCTCACCTTCGCGGGCTCGCTCATCTGGAACACCGTGTTCGTGCTCGCCGGCTTCTTCCTCGGCGAGTCCTGGCACATCGTGGAGGCCTACGCCGACATCCTGCAGTACGTCGTGATCGCGGCGGTCGCCGTCGCCGTCGTCTGGTTCGTGGTCGCGCGGGTGCGCCAGCTGCGCGGTCGTGATCGCGACCTCGACCCCGACCTCGCCTGACCCTCTCGGCCTGCCCACAGAGTCGGCCCACGTAGACTGTCGAGGTGCCCGCCGAACGCCTCCACCTCGTGCGCCACGGGGAGGTCCACAACCCCACGCGCGTGCTGTACGGGCGACTGCCGAACTTCCGGCTGAGCACCGCCGGCCGGCAGATGGCGCGGGCCGCTGCCGAGCACGTGCGCGCACTCGACCGCCCCGTCGGCGCGCTCGTCCACTCGCCGCTGCAGCGCACGCGCGAATCGGCCGAGCCCTTCGTCGAGCTGTTCGGCATCGAACCGCTCGTCGACGAGCGGGTCATCGAGCCCACCAACGTCTTCGAGGGGCGCCGCATGAAGCGGGCACTCCTCAATCCGCTCAACTGGCGTCACCTGCTCCGGCCCTCGGTGCCGAGCTGGGGGGAGCCGTACGCCCAAGTCGTGGCCCGCATGGACGCCGCCATGACCGACGCGTGGAACCGCACGGCATCCGGCGACGTCGTCGTCGTCTCGCACCAGCTGCCGATCTGGATCACCCATCTGCACGTCGAGGGCGAGCCGCTCCGGCACGACCCTCGCAACCGCCGCTGCGCGCTCTCGAGCGTCACGAGCTTCGAGCGCGACGGCGACCGCTGGATCGAGGTCGCGTACGCGGAGCCCGCCGCCACGACCGGTGCCGTCGATGTGGGGGCCGTGTGATGAAGCGGATGCTGTCGGCCCTGGCCGCCCTCGCCCTGGTCGCGACCCTCGCGTCGTGCGCCGCCGACCCGCTCGCCGAGCAGTACCGCGACGGCGACAACAAGGGGTACATCGCCGGCGACTTCCGCGTCGTCGAGATCGATCCGGCCGACCGCACCGAACCCGTCGCGTTCACCGGCGTCGATGAAGCGGGAGCCGCCGTGGCGAGCGACGACTTCGCCGGGCAGGTGCTCGTCGTGAACTTCTGGTACGCCGCCTGCGGTCCGTGCCGCGCCGAGGCCCCCGAGCTCAACGAGGCGTTCGACCGCACCGGCGGCGACGACGTGGCGTTCCTCGGGGTCAACACCGTCGACTCCGCCGCTGCCGCGGCCGCCTTCGCCGACACCTACGAGGTCAGCTACCCGAGCGTCATCGCCAGCGAAGACCCCTCGGTCAAGCTCGCCTTCGCCGAGAAGACGCCGATCAACGCGACGCCCACGACGCTCGTGCTCGACCGCGAGGGCCGCGTCGCCGCCCGCATCATCGGGCAGCTGCCCGACGCCTCCGTTCTCGCGACGCTCATCGAAGACGTCGAGGCCGAGGCGTGAACGCCGGCGAGATCGTCGCCGACGGCGCGCTCTGGCTGGCGCTGCCGATCGCGCTGGTCGCGGGCCTGCTGTCGTTCCTCTCGCCGTGCGTGCTGCCGCTCGTGCCGGGCTACCTCGGCTACATCGGGGGCGCCGTCGCGCCCCGGGCGCCGCGGGTCGTGGCCTCCGCGCGGCCGGAGGGCGCCACATCCGCCGTCCAGGCGCCCACTGAACTCGCCCCCACCCGCGGCCGGCTGCTCGTGGGCGTGCTGCTGTTCATCGCCGGGTTCACCGTGGTGTTCATGGCCGTCAACATCTTCGGCGGCGTGGCCGGCACCTTCTTCATCCAGTACACCGAGGTGCTCACGCGCATCTTCGGCGTCGTGATCATCGTGCTGGGCCTCGTCTTCATCGGCGTCTTCGGGTTCGCCCAGCGCATCGTGCACCCGCAGGTGCGCGGCAACATCGGCCTGATCGGCGCGCCCCTGCTGGGCCTCGCGCTCGGCATCGGGTGGGCGCCGTGCATCGGCCCGACGCTCACGGCGATCCTCTCGATCTCGTGGGGCTTCGGCGATCCCGTGCGCGCGGGCCTGCTGGGGCTCGCGTACTCGCTGGGCCTGGGCATCCCGTTCGTGCTGCTGACGCTCGGCTTCGGCTGGGCGACGCGGTCGGTCGCGTTCCTGCGACGTCACATCCGCGCCGTCAACCTCATCGGGGGAGGGATGCTGGTGCTGCTGGGCCTGCTCATGGTCACCGGCGTCTGGACCCAGCTCATGGCTCAGCTGCAGGGGGTGCTGCCGTATGTCGAACTCCCGCTCTGACAGCTCCGACACCGCGACCGATCCGCTGCGGCCCGATGACCACGCCGACTCCGACGGGGTGACCTCGCCCGCGCTCGGCGTCGTGGGGTGGCTGCGATGGGGCTGGCGCCAGCTCACCTCGATGCGCACGGCGCTCGTGCTGCTGCTGCTGCTGGCGATCGCCGCCGTGCCGGGGTCGCTTGTGCCGCAGCGCAGCGCCGACCCCAACGGCGTCACGCAGTACTACACCGACAATCCCGACCTCGCGCCCGTGCTCGACACGCTGCAGCTGTTCGACGTCTACAGCTCGGTGTGGTTCTCGGCGATCTACATCCTGCTGTTCATCTCGCTGATCGGCTGCGTGATCCCTCGGACCAAGCACCACTACAAGGCACTGCGGGCGCGGCCCCCGCGCACCCCCGCGCGCCTGTCGCGCCTCGAGGCGCACGGCACGGCGATCGTCGAACTCGCCCCCGGCACCGACGCCGATGCCGCCGCCGAGCAGGCGACCGGTCTCGCGGGGGAGCAGCTGCGCAAGCTCGGCTACCGGACCGAGCGCTATGACGGCAACGGGATGCTGTCGGTCTCGGCCGAGCGCGGATACCTCCGCGAGACCGGCAACCTCGTCTTCCACTCTGCCCTCGTCGGCGTGCTCATCTCGGTGGGAGTCGGCGGCGGATTCACCTACACCGGACAGGCCGTCATCATCGAGGGCGGCTCGTTCGTCAACACGATGCTCGACTACGCGTCGTTCAACCCCGGTCGCTTCGTCGACGAAGAGCGGCTGTCGCCGTATGCGCTGACCCTCGACTCGTTCGACGTCACCTACCAGCCGGCCGGCACCGAGGCCGCGGGCCAGGCGGGCGACTTCGCGGCGAACCTCACGGTGCAGGTGCCGAGCGAGGAGCCCGCCGAGGGCGCTGTGCGGGTCAACCACCCGATGCACATCGAGGGCGACAGCGTCTACCTGATGGGCAACGGCTATGCGCCGACCCTCACGATCCGAAACGCCGACGGCGACGTCGTGTTCAGCGAGTCGGTGCCCTTCCTGCCGCAGGACACCAACATGACCTCCGTCGGCGTAGTCAAGGTGACCGACGGCATGCCCGAGCAGCTGGGCCTGGTCGGCTTCTTCTACCCGACCCAGGTGCTGATGAGCTCGGGGGCGGCGACCTCCGCCTACCCGTCGCTGACGAACCCCGTCGTCACCCTCAACGTCTTCGAGGGCGACCTCGGCATCGACGACGGCACGCCGCGCTCGGTCTACACCCTCGACACCGGCGACATGCAGCGCCTCACCGGCGGCGACACCGGGGTCGACTCGATCCAGCTCGCCCCCGGCGACACGGTCGACCTGCCGAACGACCTCGGCACGATCACCTTTGAAAACGAGGCGCCCGAGGGTGCGGAGGGCTACGAGCAGTCGGTCAAGCGCTTCGTGTCGCTCTCGATCCACCGTGACCTCGCCGCCCCGTGGGTGCTCGCCTTCGCGATCATCGCGCTGGCGGGTCTGCTCGCCGCCCTCTTCGTGCCCCGGCGCCGCATGTGGGTCAAGGTCACCCGCTCCGGCGGCGCCCTCGAGATCGAGTACGCGGGCCTGGCCCGCGGCGAGGACCCGACGCTGAAAGACGCCGTGCAGCAGCTGCAGCAGCGGCACGGCGACGCGCTCGAGCGCGCCCTCGGCGAGCCCCCAGCGGCCGACTGAGGCCGCATCCGTCCCCCCGCGTAGACTGGAATCCATGACCGGCACCGAAACCCTCACGCTCGACGACGTCTCGGTGCTGTTGGTCTGGACGGCCATCGCCATCTACGCGCTCGCGTTCATCGCCTACACCGTCGACCTCGCCCGCCGGGGCGCCGCGGCGGTCGAGGCCAAGGATGCCGCCGCCCGCACCCGTGAGCTCGTCGGAGTGGGCGCTGCCGGTGAGACCCTCGTCGAGGCGCGCGCCGCCGCCCGCGAAGCCGACGCCGCGCTCGAGGCCCGACCGGCCGATCGCCCGCGGCTGCTGTGGGCCCGCATCGGCACGTCGCTGACGGTGCTGGGCTTCCTCTTCCACCTCGCCGGCGCCGTCACCCGCGGCATCGCCGCCGGGCGTGTGCCGTGGTCGAACATGTACGAGTTCGCTCTCACGGGCACTCTGCTGATCGTGCTGGTCTACCTCGTCGTGCTGGTGAAGTACGACCTGCGCTTCCTCGGCACGTTCATCACGGGGCTCGTCGTGGTGCTGCTGGGCGGTGCCGCCCTCGGCTTCTACGTCGAGGTCGTGCCGCTGATGGATCCGCTGAAGTCGGTGTGGCTCGTCATCCACGTGTTCGTCGCGTCTCTCGCGACGGCCCTGTTCGCACTCGCCTTCGGCTTGTCGGTGCTGCAGCTCATGCAGGCGCGGCGCGAGGCGAAGCTCGTGGCGGCTGCCGCGACGGGCAGCGGGCCGCGGTTCCTGCGGACCCTGCCGAGCTCTGAGAAGCTCGAGTCGCTGGCCTACCGCTTCGCGATCATCGGCTTCATCTTCTGGACCTTCACCCTCATCGCCGGATCCATCTGGGCCAACGACGCGTGGGGCCGCTACTGGGGCTTCGACACGAAGGAAGTCTGGACCTTCATCATCTGGGTGCTCTACGCCGGCTACATCCACGCGCGCGCGACGCGCGGCTGGCGCGGCTCGCGCTCGGCCTGGCTGTCGATCATCGGCTTCGCCGCGGTGCTGTTCAACTTCACGATCGTGAACATGTTCTTCAAGGGTCTGCACGCCTACTCCGGCCTGAGCTGAGCTGAGCTCGACCCGGGGCGCTGCTCCCCGCATCCGCGCCACCTCGCCGCATCCGCGCCAGGTCTCGACCGTCGCGCCAGGCCTCGGCGGCTGTGATCCCACGCGCGCGCCAGTTCGCCGCATCCGCGCCGTCGATCGGTAGGGAGGATGCTGCGACCTGGCGCGCAACAGTGACGGACGACCCGCGCCACGAACGACGGCGGCCGGCCCCGAGAGGGAGCCGGCCGCCGTCGTGCGCAGGAGCGATCAGGCGGGGGATGCCGCCAGCAGCGCTCGAGCAGACGTCGTGCGCCTGCGGGTCACGGCGATCACCGTGACGATGAAGCCCAGCAGCGACCAGATCACAAGGCCCGCAAGGCCCGCGCTGACCCCCGTCGCGGGGGTGAGGGCCGCGAGCATCGCGTTGTAGGCGGGTGCCGTGGGCAGGAGGGCTGCGATGTCGCCGAACACGCCGGGCATGGTCGACACGATGCCCGTCGCCAGCGCCAGCACGCCGATCAGGGCGCTCACCCAGCGGCCCGCGCCGCCGAACACCGCGACCAGCGCCTGGTTGACCGCGGCGAAGGCGATGCCCGCGACGATCGCGACACCCGCGAAGATCGACCAGTCGCTCCAGCTGTACGAGCCCGCGATCTGCACGACCACGGCCACGAGCAGGCCCTGCGCGGCTCCGAGTGCGGCGGCGGGGGCGAGGGTGCGAAGGGCGAGCATGCCCGACGAGCGGCGCGAGGTGAGCGCGCGACGCGAGACGGCCTGCAGGGCGATGAAGCTGCCGAGACCGCCGAACCAGAGCACGGCGGTGGCCAGCAGCGGAATCGCCGAGGCGCCGAAGAGACTCGAGCCCAGGCCCTCGGCCTGCACGGGGTCGGAGACGACACTCGCGAGTTCGGTCGCCTCGTCGTCGGTGTACGAGGGCACCGAGTCGGCCGCGGTGTGGAGGCCGTCGGCGAGGTCGGACGTGCCGTCGGCGAGCTGGTCGACGCCGTCGGCGAAGGTGTCGGTGCCGTCTGCGGCCTCCGAGGCGCCGGAGGCCCACGTGCCTGCGCCCGAGGCCCACGTGGCCGCGCCGGACGAGAGCTGCGTGATGCCCGAGGCCAGCTGCGAGGTGCCCGTCGCGATGCCGCCGGCGCCGCCGGCGAGCGACTGCGCGCCGTCGGCGAGCTTGTCGATGCCGCCGGCCGCGTCGGAGGCTCCGTCGGCGAGCTTGTCGATGCCGCCCGAGATCTCGCGCGCACCGTCGGCCGAGGCCTCGATGCCGGCCGTGAGCTGCGGGCCGTACTGTGCAAGGCCTGCCACGCCGGCGGCGATCGTGTCGGCGTTGTCGAGCACGCCGGTGACCGAGGGCATCGCCGCGTCGACCTGCGAGGAGATCTCGGCGACGGCGTCGCACAGCTCCTGCGTCCCGCCGTCGGCGAGGCAGTCTGCCGACAGCTGAGACAGCTGGGATGCCGCATCCGTCATGTTCTGCGAGATCTCGTCGCTGTCAGCGGCCAGATCGTTCACGGCCGAGACGACGTCGTCGGGGATGGCGGGGATGATCGAGGCGGCGTCTGCCAGCTGATCGAGGCCGTCGGCGAGCCCGGTGCTGCCGTCGGCGAGCGAGCGCGCGCCGGATGCCCAGTCGTCGAGGCCGTCGGCGGCGGAGCGCGCACCCGAGGCCCACGAGGTCATTCCGCCGGAGAGCTGGGACGCTCCCGAGGCGAGCTGCGACGCTCCGGAGGCCGACTGCGAGGCGCCGTCGGCGATGCCGTTGGCACCGGTGGCGAGCTGCGAGGCGCCCGACGAGAGCTGGCGCACGCCGTCGGCGAGGCTCACGGCACCGTCGGCGGCCTCCGCCGAGCCGTCGGCGAGCTTGTCGGCGCCATCGGCGGCATCCGCGATGCCGTCGCCGAGGGTCGTGAAGCCGAGGAACACGTTCTCGAGGTAGGTCTCCGACAGCTGCTGGCCCATGAGCGAGGCCGCGGCGGCGGTGATCTGGGCCGTGATGGCGTCGTCGACGATCAGCGCGTCGGGCGAGGTCGTGACCTGGATCACGGCGCGCTGCGGGGTGGACCCCGGGGCCGTGGAGGTGGCGGCGGCCGAGAAGTCCTCGGGGATCGTGATGACGGCGTCGTACGTGCCGTCGGCCAGCCCCTCCGCGGCGTCGTCCTCGTTGGAGATCGTCCACGTGAGGTTGCTGTCGAGGTCGTCGGAGCCTTCGACCAGGCCCGCCGTGAGCTGGCGGCCGAGCGGAATGTACTGATCGTCGATCGTCACCGGCTCATCGGAGTTGACGATCGCGGCGCTCATGTTGTCGAGCCGCTCGACGGGGTTGTAGAGCGTCGCGATGAGGATTCCGCCGATGATGACGGGAAGCAGCAGCACCCCGGCGAGGGTGAGCCACGTGACGGGCTTTCTCGGGCGGGCGCGTTCGACCGGAACGGTCATGCTTCGACTCCCTTCGAGTCGGTCTGCGCGGAGGCAGTCGTGGGTGTGCGCACGGGATCGCGGCGCAGCACGAGTTCGGAGACGCCGTCGCGGTGCGCGTCGGCGAAGAAGGCGAGCGCGGCGCCCTCCCGGCGCGCCGAGGCCAGCACGGTGAGGGGGCGCTCGACGCCACGACGGTCGCGTCGCGGTCCGGACGCGTCGCGCAGCACTGCGGCGGCCTGATCGCGCTCGGCGTCGTCGAGGGTGTCGATGCCGTCGATCACGACGATGCGGGTGCCGCCGGCCAGCGCCCGCGTGAGCTCCCCTGCCGGGTCTTCCGCGCCCTCGAGCAGGGCGACGCCCACGTGGGCGCGCACCCAGGCCCCGCGGCCGGGCAGCAGGTGCCCGGCGACGCGCAGGCGCCCCGCCGACGGCTCGATGCGCCCGGCGACGGTCAGCAGCAGCGCCCGCGCCGCCCGCGGGTCGCCGAGGGCGAGCAGCGTGCCGCCGTGCTCCATGCGGAACCGGGCGCCGGTGAACAGCGGCACCTCTCCGCCCGAGCCCGCGTCGGCGAGCACGGTGAGGCCGTCGGCGACGACGGGAGTGGATGCGGCATCCTCCGGCCAGTCCGAGAGCTTCAGCTCGCGCTCCACGGCCTCACCCTCGATGTCGAAGTGGGGGAGCACCCGATCGAGCCAGCGCGGCATCCACCACGCTTTCTCGCCGAGCAGGGTCATGACCGCCGGCACCAGCGTCATCCGCACGACGAACGCGTCGACGGCGATGCCGACGGCAAGGCCCAGAGCGATCGGCTTGATCGACGAATCGCCCTCCGGCACGAACGCCGCGAAGACGGCGAACATGATGATCGCGGCCGCCGTGACCACGCGGGCCGACGCCGTGAACCCGCTGCGCACGGCGCCGATCGCGGTCGCGCGGTCGGCGCGGCCGCCGCGGGCGCGGCTGGTGTGCACATAGTCCTCGCGCATGCGCGAGACCAGGAACACCTCGTAGTCCATCGCGAGTCCGAACAGCACGCCCATCAGGATGATCGGCATGAAGCTGATCACGGGCCCCGTGCGGGTCACGTGCAGCAGGTCGGCGCCCCAGCCCCACTCGAAGACGGCGGCGACGACGCCGAACGCGGCCAGCACCGACAGCAGGTAGCCTGCCGCCGCCTTGATCGGCACCCAGATCGAGCGGAACACGATCATCAGCAGCACGAGCGAGAGCCCCACCACGAAGATGCCGAAGGGCAGCAGCGCCGCGCCGAGGCGGTCGGAGATGTCGATGCCGACGGCGGTGAAGCCGGTGACCTTGAGGTCGACGCCGTATTCGTCGAGCCACTCGTCGTGGTGCGCGCGCAGTTCGCGCACGAGGTCGGCGGTCGCCGGGTCGTCGGGGGCCGTCTCGGGGATGATCTGGATGAGCCCGGTGTCGGCGGTCTCGTTGGGGGTGGAAAGGGCCACCTCCTTGACGCCGGGGATCTTCTCGACCTCCGCGGCGAGATCGTCCATGAGCCCGAGCGGGTCGGTCGAGGTCACGATCGTGCCGGTCATGATGAGCGGGCCGTTGTAGCCGGCGCCGAAGTGCTCGGCGGTGAGGTCGTAGGCCTGTCTGGCCTGGCTCGAGGTCGGCTGCACACCCGCGTTGGGGAGGGCCAGCGACAGGCTCGCCGCCGGGATGGCGACGACGCCGAGACCCACGATGACGGCGATGGTGGTGACCAGAGGATGCCGCGTCACCAGCATGACCCAGCGGTTCGGGCGCTGCGCGGCTGCGGCCTTGGCCGCCGCCTTCTCGGCCTTCGCGGCCTCCTTCTTCGCGTCCGCCCGCTTCTTCTCGGGGGAGGCGGCGCCGCGCCGCGGTCCGACCCCGGCCGACAGCATCCGGTATCCCCAGCCGGCCACTCGCCCCTTCGCGAACCCGAGCAGGGCGGGGGTGAGGCTGATCGCGACGAGCACGGCGATCGCGACGGTGACGGCGGCGGCGATGCCCATCGTCGTGAGGAACGGGATGCCGGCGAAGCCCAGGCCGATGAGGGCGATGAGCACCGTGACGCCGGCGAAGACGACGGCGGAGCCCGCCGTGCCGGTGGCGCGCGCGGCCGACTCCTCTGGGTCGACGCCGGCGCGCACCTGGTCTTGATGTCGGGCGACGATGAACAGGGCGTAGTCGATGCCGACGGCCAGGCCCAGCATGATGGCGAGCATCGGTGTGGTCGACGAGACCGAGGCGAACGCCGTCGACACGTAGATGAGCGCGATGCCCAGACCCACGCCGATCAGAGCGCTCACGAGCGGGAACCAGGCGACGGCGAACGAGCGGAACGTGACGATGAGCACGAACAGGGCGATCAACACGCCGACCGCCTCGATGAGCGAGAGGGCGGGCACAGATGACGAGAACAGGTCACCGCCGAGCGCGACCTGCGAGCCCCCGGGGAGCGAGGCGCCCAGGTCGTCGGCGAGTGCGTTGAGCTCGTCCTTGGTCTCGTCGCTGACGGCGGTGGACTGACCGTCGAACTGGAGCTGGATGATGGCCGCCGAGTCGTCGTCGGAGACGAGGCCGTCGACGACCTCGCTGAAGGGACTCGTCACGGCGATCACGCCGTCGAGGTCTTCGTAGGCGGCGACGGTGTCTTCGATCGCATCTACGTAGGGCTCTTCGTCGACCTGGTCGCCGTCGGCGGCCACGACGATCAGCTGCGCGGAGGTGCCGCTGGCCTGCGGGAACGTGCGCTCCAGCAGCAGGATGCCCTCCTGCGCCTCGGTGCCGGGGATCGAGAACGAGTTGTCGGTGCCCTTCATGAACAGCGCCGCCCCGCCGCCGGCGAGAGCCAGCAGCAGCACCCAGGAGACGAGAACCCGCCACGGGCGGTTGTACGCCCACCGTCCGAGCGAGTACAGCAGAGTGGACACGGCGCCTCCGTGGCGTTCAGGAAGTGTGCATCAGAGCGATGCGAGAAGTCGGATACACCGGTGTATCGGATACATGAGTGTATCGTAGGAAATCCATCGGGTGTGAAAGCTGAACGCGCGGTGTGAATCGTGACGAGAGGAGAGGCAGTGACCGACATCACCGTCGCCCCCTCCCGTCGCCGAGAGACCACGAGGGCGAAGCTCTTCGAGGCGGCCGCACAGGTGTTCGCCGAGGTGGGGATGGACGCTGCCTCGGTCGAGATGATCTGCGATCGCGCGGGGTTCACCCGCGGGGCGTTCTACTCCAACTTCGAGTCCAAGGATCAGCTCTTCCTCGAGCTGATCACGCACATGACCGAGGCCAAGCTCGACGAGGTCGCCGTCCGCGTGCGGGCCATTGAGCCGGGCGAGATCGCCGACCCCGCCGC
Source organism: Microbacterium fluvii (assembly GCF_025515205.1). GTDB lineage: Bacteria > Actinomycetota > Actinomycetes > Actinomycetales > Microbacteriaceae > Microbacterium > Microbacterium fluvii. The sequence goes on from NZ_JAOPFX010000003.1 coordinate 252,651, forward strand.
TCTCGTGCATCAGATCATCGGCGTCTCCGAAGGTGCGGGCATGGAGCCGCAGCTCGTCAGCGAGCTGCGCACGCAGGCGCTGCGCGATCCGCGGATGGCCGAGGCGTACCTCGCGTGGCACGACGGCATCATCGGCAGAGTCGAGCAGATCATCGACGAGGTCACGGCGCTGCACCCCGTGCGCCTGCGCCTGACCGCGCCGCAGGCCGCGCGGCTGCTCGTCGACATCGCCGACGACACGTGCGTCCGAGCCGCCATCGAGGGGTGCTCGCGCGCTCAGACCGAAGAGCTGCTCAAAGAGCGTCTGCAGCAGATCGTCGTCGCCCTCGTCGACATCGGCTGAGCATCAGGCCCGTTCGAGCAGCGCGTGGCAGCGCGCGACCCGCTCGAACCACCACTGCGTGCGCTCGGCGTCAGCGGCCACGGCGTCCATCGCGGCGGGTTCGGGCTCGACCCGCCCGATCGGCAGCATCCCGTCTCGCGGTCGCAGCGGCGCGGCGGTCACGTCGGCGGTGAACAGCGCCGACGTGCCCAGCCCGCAGTCGAAGTCGAGCTCGGGCAGCGCGGCGGCCAAGGCGACCCCCATCGACAGTCCGATCGAGGTGTCCAGCGCGCTGGAGACGACCGCGGGAAGTCCCGCCTCGGCCACGATCGCGAGTGCGCGGCGCACGCCGCCCAGGGGCTGCGCCTTGACCACGAGCAGATCGGCGGCCCCCGCCCGCGCGACGGCGAGGGGATCGGATGCCTTGCGCACGCTCTCGTCGGCGGCGATCGGGATGCCCATGTGCTTCACGCGGCGGCGGAGCTCGGCGAGTTCGTCGACGCTCGCGCAGGGCTGTTCGACGTATTCCAGATCGAACTCGGCGAGGGCGTGCACGGCGTGCTCGGCCTCGTCGAGGTTCCACCCGCCGTTCGCATCGACCCGCACGCGCCCCTCCGGACCCATCGCCGCGCGCACGGCGCGCAGCCGCGCGATGTCGTCGGCGAGGGACTGGCCGCGCTCTGCGACCTTGACCTTGGCGGTGCGGCAGCCGTCGAAGCGAGCGAGCACCTCGGCGACGGATGCCGCCGGCACGGCCGGCACCGTCGCGTTCACCGCGATCGTCTCGCGCACGGCCGCCGGCTGCGCGCTCCAGCCGTAGTCGATCGCCGCGGCGAGCCACGTCGCAGCCTCGACGTCGTCGTATTCGGCGAAGGGCGAGAACTCGGTCCAGCCCTCCGATCCCTCGAAGACGACGGCCTCTCGCACGTCGACGCCGCGGAAACGGGTGGCCAGCGGCAGCGCGACCACTCGCGCGGAGGCGAGGATCTCGGAGAGCGGGGGGAGTGGTGCGGGCACGGCGTCAGAACCAGTACGACTGGTTCTGCACCTGACGGCCGCGCTCCGATCCGTTCACGCCGTTCGCCTGGCGCTGGGTCGCGACCTCGGCGTCGTGCCGGGCGCGGGCCTCCTCATGGTTGAGCGGCTTTCCGAAGATCGCGTGCTTCAGGCGGATGAACAGCGAGGGCGTGGCGGTCATGGTGGCCTCCTTGACGGCATCTTGCCACAGCATCCGCTCGGCGCGAAGGGTCGCAGCATCCGATAATGTGTGCTTGACGATAGTGTGTGACACACAGTAAGGTGTGAGCCATGAGTGAAACGGAAGCGCTCGAGACCCACCTGCAGGAGCTGCGCCGCGGCACGGTCGTGCTCGCGTGCCTGCGCCTGCTGGCAGAGCCCGGCTACGGCTATGGGCTGCTCGAGCAGCTGCAGGGTCGAGGCTTCGACACCGACGCCAACACCCTCTACCCCCTGCTGCGGCGCCTCGAGAAACAGGGGCACCTCGTGAGCGAGTGGAACACCGACGAGGCGAGGCCGCGCAAGTTCTACCGCACGAGTGCCGCGGGGGCGCGACTGGCCGCCGCTCTCACCGACGACTTCCATGCGATCGCCGCGGCGATCGACGCCCTTCCCGAGGAGGACTGAACATGAACGAGACGCTGACCGACCGCTATGTGCTGGCCGCCATGCGCACGGTGCCCGAGGCGCAGCGCGCCGACCTGGCCGCCGAGCTGCGGGCATCGATCGACGACCAGATCGAGGCGCGCGCCGAGTCAGGTGCTGCCCGCGAGGTCGCCGAGCGCGCCGTGCTCACAGACCTCGGCGACCCCGACAAGCTCGCCGCCGGCTACACCGACCGGCCGCTGCACCTGATCGGCCCGCGGTACTACCTGGAGTGGTGGCGCCTGCTGAAGCTGCTGCTGTGGATCGTGACCCCTCTGGCCGCCTTCGGCATCGCGCTCGGCCAGACCCTGTCGGGAGCGCCGATCGGCGCGATCATCGGCTCGACGGTCGCCGGGATGCTGGGAGTCGTCGTCAACCTGTCGTTCTGGACGACCCTCGTCTTCGCGATCGTGGAGCGCAGTGCGCAGGGGGCGAAGGGCATGGCCCTGCCGGCGTGGAGCCTCGACCAGCTGCCCCTGCCGCATGAGCGCGGCGCCACCTTCGGCGAGATGCTGGCGAGCCTGATCTTCCTGGTGATCGGCGCCGGCGTCGTGCTGTGGGACCAGCGGGTGGGCCTCGTCTACGTCGACGGGCAGTGGTACTCGCTGCTGCACCACGACCTGTGGCCCTGGTGGATCGCGGCGCTGCTGATCGTCATGGCGGCCGAGGCGGTGCTGCAGGTCGTCGTCTACCTGCGCCGTCGGTGGACGTACGGGCTGGCGGCGTTCAACGCCGTGCTCGACGCCGTCGTCGCCATCCCGGCGATCTGGCTGCTGGTCGAGGGGCGCCTGCTCGACCCCGCGTTCTGGATCGCGGTCATCCCCGAAGACGGCGTCGAGGTCTTCGGCATCCTCTCGGTGATCGCAGGCTTCGGCATCGCGGTGATCGCGATCTGGGACGCGATCGACGCCTTCCTCAAGGCCCGCCGCTCCTAAGCTGGAGGCATGCCCCTTCTCGACACTCCGGTGCGCTTCGGCGTGCAGATTCAGCCCCAGCACTCCACCTATGCGCAGATCCGCGACGCGGTGCTGCGCATGGAAGAGCTCGGCGTCGACATCCTGTTCAACTGGGATCACTTCTACCCGCTCTCGGGTGACCCCGACGGGCTGCACTTCGAGTCGTGGACGATGCTCGCGGCCTGGGCCGAGCAGACCGAGCGGGTGGAGTTCGGCGCCCTCGTCAACTGCAACAGCTACCGCAACGCGGACCTCCAGGCCGACATGGCCCGCACGATCGACCACATCTCGGCCAAGGGCGGCACGGGCCGGTTCATCTTCGGCACCGGGGCCGGCTGGTTCGAGCGCGACTACGACGAGTACGGCTACGAGTTCGGCACGCCGGGCTCGCGCCTGCGCGACCTCGAGCAGGGCCTCGCGCGCATCGAGACGCGGTGGGCGAAGCTCAACCCTGCTCCGACCCGCCGCATCCCGGTGCTGATCGGCGGCAAGGGCGAGCAGAAGACGCTGCGCCTGGTCGCGCGCCACGCCGACATCTGGCACAGCTTCGTCGGCCACGAAGAGCTGCCGCACAAGCTCGACGTCATCGCGAAGTGGGGCGAGACCGAGCAGCGTGACCTGTCGCAGCTCGTGATCTCGAACGAGCTCCAGGGCCGCGACGCGGCCTTCGCCGACGCCCTGTTCGACGGCGGCGTGCGGCTCTACACGCTCGGCATGAGCGGCCCCGACTTCGACTACGACCTCGTGCAGCGCTGGCTCGACTGGCGCGACGCCAAGAACGCGTGACGGCCGTGCTGCGGCATCCGCTCGACATCGCCGCGATCGCGCGCCCCGCCCGATCGGAGGCGCTGCTTCAGGCGCTCGCCGAGCGCGTCGTGATCGCCGACGGCGCGATGGGCACGATGCTGCAGCGGCACGATCCGACCCTCGACGACTACCAGCAGCTCGAGGGCTGCAACGAGATCCTCAACGTGTCGCGACCCGACATGATCGGCGAGATCCACGACGCCTACCTCGCCGTCGGCGTCGATGCCGTCGAGACCAACACGTTCGGGGCCAACTGGTCGAATCTGTCGGACTACGGCATCGACGACCGCATCGCCGAGCTCGCCGAGGCGGGCGCGCACATCGCCCGCGAGCGGGCGGAGGCCGCTGAGACGGCGGACGGGCGGATGCGGTGGGTGCTGGGTTCGATGGGTCCAGGCACCAAGCTGCCCTCGCTCGGGCACACGACCTACGAGCACCTCAAAGAGACCTTCGCGCTGCAGGCCGAGGGACTCATCGACGGCGGCGCCGACGCGTTCCTCGTCGAGACGAGCCAGGACCTGCTGCAGACGAAGGCGGCCGTCAACGGCTGCAAGCAGGCGATCGTCGCCCGCGGGGTGCGGCTGCCGATCTTCGTCGAGGTCACCGTCGAGACCACGGGCACGATGCTCATGGGCTCAGAGATCGGCGCGGCGCTGACGGCGCTCGAGCCCCTCGGGGTCGACGCGATCGGTCTGAACTGCGCGACCGGGCCCGCCGAGATGAGCGAGCACCTGCGGCACCTCTCGCAGCATTCGCCCGTCACGATCGCGTGCATGCCCAACGCGGGGCTGCCGGTGCTGACCGCCGACGGCGCGCACTACCCGCTCTCGCCCGCCGAGCTCGCGACGGCGCACGAGCAGTTCGTCCGCGAGTTCGGCGTGGGCCTGGTCGGCGGATGCTGCGGCACGACGCCCGAGCACCTCGCTGCGGTCGTCGAACGGCTGCACGGCGGTGACGTTTCGTCTCGCGCCTACGGCGCTCGCTCAACGCCCGGGGGTGGGGAGCCGGGGGTCGCGTCGCTCTACCAGCACGTGTCGTTCGCGCAGGATGCGGCCTACCTCGCGATCGGCGAGCGCACGAACGCGAACGGCTCCAAGGCGTTCCGCGAGGCGATGCTCGATGAGCGCTGGGACGACTGCGTCGAGATCGCCCGCAACCAGATCCGCGTCGGGGCGCACCTGCTCGACGTGTGCGTCGACTACGTCGGCCGCGACGGTGTCGACGATGTGCGCGAGGTCGTCTCGCGGCTGGCCTCGGCATCCACTCTTCCCCTCGTGATCGACTCGACCGAGCCCGCCGTCATCGGCGCGGGGCTCGCCCTCATCGGCGGGCGCCCCGTCGTCAACTCGGTCAACTACGAAGACGGCGATGGGCCGTCGAGCCGCTTCGGGCGCATCATGCCGCTGGTCAAAGAGCACGGCACGGCCGTCATCGCCCTGACGATCGACGAGCAGGGGCAGGCCCGCACCGCCGAAGACAAGCTGCGCATCGCCTCGCGGCTGGTCGACCAGCTCGTGGGCGAGTGGGGCATGCGCGTCGAGGACATCGTCGTCGACTGCCTGACCTTCCCGATCGCGACGGGCCAGGAAGAGACCCGCCGCGACGGCATCGAGACGATCGAGGCGATCCGCGGGCTCGTCGCGAGATACCCCGGCATCAACACGACTCTCGGCGTCTCGAACGTGTCGTTCGGCCTCAACCCGGCCGCCCGCTCGGTGCTCAACTCGGTGTTCCTCAACGAGGCGCGCGAGGCGGGGCTGTCGTCGGCGATCGTGGATGCCGCCAAGATCGTGCCGCTCGCCTCCCTCCCCGACGAGCAGCGTCAGGTCGCGCTCGACCTCGTGTGGGACCGCCGCGAGTACGACGCCGACGGCAACCTCGTCTACGACCCGCTCGCCACGATGCTCGACCTGTTCGCCGGGGTCGACACGGCGGCCCTGCGCGACCAGCGTGCGGCCGAGCTGGCCGCACTGCCGGTGGGTGAGCGCCTCGAGCGGCGCATCATCGACGGCGAGCTCAAGGGTCTCGAGGCCGATCTCGACCTCGCCCGCGCCGGTGGGCTGAAGCCGCTCGAGATCATCAACGACCATCTGCTGGAGGGCATGAAGGTCGTCGGCGAGCGCTTCGGCTCCGGCCAGATGCAGCTGCCCTTCGTGCTGCAGTCGGCGGAGGTCATGAAGACCGCCGTCGCCCTGCTCGAGCCGCACATGGAGAAGAGCGATTCGGCCGGCAAGGGCCGCATCGTGCTGGCGACCGTGCGCGGCGACGTGCACGACATCGGCAAGAATCTCGTCGACATCATCCTCACCAACAACGGCTACGAGGTGATCAACCTCGGCATCAAGCAGCCGATCGCCGACATCATCGCCGCTGCCGAAGAGCACGACGCCGATGTCATCGGCATGAGCGGGCTGCTGGTCAAGTCCACGGTCGTCATGAAGGAGAACCTGCAGGAGCTGCAGTCCCGAGGGCTCGCGAAGCGCTGGCCGGTGCTGCTGGGCGGCGCAGCCCTCACCCGCGCCTACGTCGAAGACGACCTCGCGGGCCTGTTCGACGGCGAGGTGCGCTACGCGAAAGACGCCTTCGAGGGGCTGACGCTCATGGAGCCGCTCGTGCGCATCGCACGAGGCGAGGCGGCGGATGCCGTGGGCCTCCCGCCGCTGAAGAAGCGCATCCACCGAGCGGGCTCGCAGCTGACGCTCACCGAGCCCGAGGCGATGCCGGCGCGCTCCGACGTGGCCGCCGACAACCCGGTGCCCGCACCGCCCTTCTGGGGCACCCGGATCGTGCGGGGGATCGCCCTGGCCGACTACGCCGCCTTCCTCGACGAGCGGGCGACCTTCATGGGTCAGTGGGGCCTCAAGCCCGGCCGCGGCGACGACGGCCTGTCGTACGAGCAGCTCGTCGAGACCGAGGGACGGCCTCGGCTGCGGTACTGGCTCGACCGGATCCTTTCGGAGGGCATGCTCGACGCATCCGTCGCCTACGGCTACTTCCCGGTGGTCTCCGACGGCGACGACCTCGTCGTGCTGCACCACGGCGACGACCCGTCGGGCGTGCTCGGGGTGCCGGGGCTGCTGGCCCCAGACGGCGGGTCGGGCGCGCTGGGCAGCGAGCGCCTGCGCTTCCACTTCCCGCGGCAGCGTCGCGACCGGCACCTGTGCCTGGCCGACTTCGTGCGCTCGCGCGACGCGGGGCAGGTCGACGTGCTGCCGGTGCAGCTGGTCACCGCGGGAGCCGCGATCGACGCCGTCACCGCGAAGCTCTTCGCCGAAGACAGGTACCGCGACTACTACGAGCTCAACGGCCTCGTGATGCAGCTGACCGAGGCGCTCGCCGAGTTCTGGCACGCCCGCATCCGCTCGGAGCTCGGCTTCGCCGCCGAAGACCCGGCCGACACGGCGGGGCTGTTCAAGCTCGAGTACCGCGGTGCGCGCTTCTCGCTCGGTTACCCGGCGTGCCCCGACATGGAGGACCGCCGCAAGGTCGTCGGGCTGCTGCGCCCCGAGCGCATGGGCGTCGAGCTGAGCGAAGAGCTGCAGCTGCATCCCGAGCAGTCCACCGACGCGTTCGTCTTCCACCACCCCGAGGCGAAGTACTTCTCGGTCTGAGACCCGCTCAGGGCGACCAGCGCACCGCGGTGTCGCAGAAGACGGTCCCCGTGGCGGCGCGATCCTGCGCGCACGCGCCGTCGACGAGATCCCGGTCGCCGACGGATTCGGTGAGCACGACGTCGACGTCGACGACGTCGTTGCCCTGGCAGTCCGCCGCCTGGTCGCCGTTGGGCGCGGCATCCACCCGGATGACGATGCGGTCGGGTTCATAGGCGATCACGGGCTCGAGCAGCTCACCGGTGACGCCGCTCGCGCATTCCAGGCGGCTCGCGCCGATCGTCAGCGAGGTGCTCGCCGAGGTCACCGCGGAGCGGAGCTCCCACGTGGCGGGGTCGCCCTCGGTCGTGCTGCACGCCGTGCACACCCCGACAGCCAGGATCGCGAAGAGCAGTGCGCAGGGCCGGCGGAGGTCGATGCGCGTGGCGGGCATGGCCCGACCCTACGGCCGATGCGACGCGGTCGCCAGGACTGTGTGGTCCGGTTCCACGGCGGATGCCGGCGCCACCGGCTTCGCCCGGCGCAGCGCCGCGAGCACGGGGCGGCCGACCACGATGAGGCCGATGACCGTCGTGACGGCGCGAAGGGTGTCCCAGGTGAGCGTGGAGGTCACGAGGGAGTAGACGAGGAAGTTCGCGAGGTTCTCGCCGACAGATCCGCCGGGGACGTAGGAGATGCTCGTGTCGGCGCCCACCGCGAACGGCCAGAACCACATGTTCATGATGAGGCCGAACGCGTACGAGCCGACCACGCCGTAGGCGCACAGCATCCCGATCTCCGCCCAGCCCCGCACGCGTCGGGGGAGCAGTCCCGCACCGGCGCCGATCCAGCCGCACGCGAACATCTGGAACGGCAGCCACGGACCGACTCCGCCCCAGACGACCGCCGACAGCAGGATGGATGCCGCACCCACCAGCAGCCCGAAGCGCGGGCCGTAGGCACGGCCGGCCAGGATCAGCAGCACGAACAGCGCCTCGACCCCGCCGACGCCGGTGCCGACGATGCGGATGGCCGCGCCGATCGCGGCCAGCACGGCCAGAAGGGCGAGGGTGTGCGCCGAGCGCACCGAGCCGTCGAGAAGGGCGAGCACCAGCACGACGGCCACGGGTGCGAGCGCGAGGGCGATGTAGGGCACGGCGGCGTGCGCCTGCGCCGGAACCGCGATCGCGACGAGGGGCCACAGGAAGGCGGTGGCTGCCGCGAGGTTCGCCGCGACGAGGGCGAGGGTGCGCCAGGAGGGGCGTGCGGGTCGCGACGTTTCGTCTCGCTGCGCTCGGGAGGCGTCCGGACGTGGCGACGTCTCGTCTCGCTGCGCTCGCTCAACGCCCGGGGGTTGCGTTTCGTCTCGCTGCGCTCGGGAGGTGCCCGACTTGTGCTCCCCGGGCGTTGAGCGAGGAGCGAAGCGACGAGACGAAACGTGCTGTGCCTGCTCCACGACCCCGCCCTCGATCGGCAGCACGCGATCCGCGAGAGCCGCGGCGAGTTCCGCTTCGTGCGTGGCGAGCACGACGGCGGTCCCCGCATCCGCCTGCGCGACGATCGACCCCGCGACCAGGTCGCGCGCGGCCGCGTCGAGCCCGCGCGTCGGCTCGTCGATCAGCAGCACGCGGGGCAGGTGCGCCGTCTGCAGCGCGATCGCGAGGCACCGACGCTCGCCGACCGAGAGATCGCGCGGATGCTGTGCGAGCCGCCGCGCGAACCCGGCGCCGTGCGGGTCGAGGCCGAGCAGGGCTGCGAAGCGCTCCGCAGTGTCGGGCACCGAGGCGCCTCCCGCAAGCGCGCCTCGACGGGCACCTCTACCGCTGCCGGTGCCGCGGGGTGCGACCCGGTGGGCGCTGCGGGCGGCGCGATCGGCGTGCCGGCACTCGGCGGCGACCGTGTCGCGCACGAACAGGTCGTCGGAGGCATCGGGCACGAGCGCGATCGCCCGATCACGCCAGTCTGCGCGCCGGCCGCCGACCTGCACGGCGTCATCGCTGTCGGCGAGGGCGATCGCGGCCAGCAGGCTCGACTTGCCGGCGCCGTTGGGCCCGGTCAGGGCGACGATCTGGCCGGCGTTCACCGCCAGCGCGGCATCCGCGACCGCGACGGTGTCGCCGTGGCGCACCGTGAGGCCGCGCACCTCGAGCACCGCCCGGGCCGTCGCGGCCGCCGAGGCGGCCGCAGTCTCGCCCTCGGCGCGTCCATTACTCCTCCTGGTCGATGCCGCGGAGGGCCATTCGGTCCGGATCGGGCCGCTCGCCCCGGTCTCAGGAGGAGTTGTGTCCGCCCCGAGCTCTGAGACCGAGTCCGCACGCACCACCCCTTCCGAAATGAGCAGCACCTCGTCGGCGATCCCGGCGAGCGCCGCCGTGCGGTGCTCGGCCACCACGACGCACATGCCGGCCTCGTGCGCGAGGGCGTCGAGCAGCGCCACGATACGGGCGCGGGCGGCGATGTCGAGGTCGGCCAGCGGCTCGTCGACCAGCAGCAGGATCGGCTGCTCCACGATCGCCGCCGCGATTGCGACGAGAGTCGCCTGACCCGCCGACAGCCCCCGAACGGGCCTGTCGAGCAGCTCGACGATCCCGACCCGCTCGGCGACCTCGGCCACGCGCGCCTCGGCGATCACCGGCGCGACTCCTCGCAGCTCCAGCGCGAGCCCGACCTCGTCGCGCACCCGCTCCGTCGCGAACGCGTCGCGCGGATGCTGCAGCACGACCCCGACCGTGCGCGACGTGTCGCGGGGCGGCACCGTCTGGCGGTCGAGCCCGACCACCCGCATCCGTCCGGTCAGCCACCCGCCGTCCACTTGCGAGTGCAGCCCCGCGAGGGCGCGCAGCAGCGTCGACTTGCCCGAGCCGGTGGGGCCGGCCAGCAGCACCAGGCGGCCGGTGCCGAGCGACACGTCGTCGACCGCCACGGTCGGTGACGCGGCGAACCCCGCCGACACCCCCCGCAGCTCCACGGGGTGGTCGCAGTCGCCCTCGCGCGCGCTGCCGGCGTAGCCGCGCAGCTCGAGGGCCGCGGCCACCGCGGTCGCGCGCTCGAGCGTGCGCTCCAGCACCGGCGCGAGCACGCGCACCCCGCCCCGCTCGCCGCGCAGCCGCCGCGCGAAGCGTGCCGAGCGCACGGCGTCGGCGAGAGCGGGCAGGGTCGCCCAGGCGATCGACAGCATCCGCGCGACGCCGCGCAGCGGCCCCCGCCGCGCGCCGCGCGCGATGAGCCGCGGCACGTCGACCAGCGCGTTGAGCACCCCGAACGCGAGGATCGTCGCGGCGATCGGCACGGCGCTGACCGCCGCCGTCCACACGCCGTCCAGCGTCGCGGGCCCGAGCAGCTCGACATGCGCGAACGGTGCGGGCAGGCGCAGCACCGGCATCGGCAGCAGCACGAGTCCGCCGCCGTCGGCTCCGTGGAACAGCACCCGGTAGACGACCCGCACGACGATGAAGCCCGCCGCCAGCGCGGCGGCGGGCTTCAGTGCCGAGGGGCGCAGGCTCATGACGCGGGGGCTGCGGGCTCCCCGTCGAGGGTGAACAGCAGCTCGAGGCTGTCGCCGGGCTCGACCTGCAGCGTCGACAGGCCCTCTTCGGCATAGCCCCACTCGCCGCCCGCGGGCTTGACCCACAGCGACCAGTAGGCGAAGGCGGCCGGCATCGAGGCGCACTCCTCGACATAGGCGGGATCTTCCGTCGAGCCCACCGGCTCGGTCGCCGACGGCAGGCCGTTCACGCGGCAGACCACCTGGTCGCCGTACTCGTCGGTGCCCTCGGTCTCGACGCCGGTCGCGGCAAGCACGTCGGCGGCGGCGATCGTCGCCTCGGCGGGCACGCAGTACTGGGCGTCCGCTCCGCCGGCCAGAGCCGACGAATCGACGACGAAGGTCACGCCCTCGTCGCCCGCGCAGGGGGCGCTGGTCGGAGCGGCGGTCTCTTCGGCGGCGCTGCTGCCCGGCTGGGCCGTCGTGGTCGAAGAGCACGCGGCGAGACTGAGGGCGAGCGCCGCGGCGGCGGCGAGGGCGAGGATGCGGGGCGTCGAAGTCACCGATCCAGCGTAGGGCGCCGCATCCACCGCCGTCGCCTCGATGACGGCGCGCGTAGGCTGGGGCGGTGAGCGTATCCGAGCTGTTCGACCCGTCCGAATGGGTGCTCGCGCCCGGCGCCGAGGCCTTCACCGACATCACGGCGCACGTCTCGCCCGATGGGCGCATCGCCCGCATCGCGTTCGACCGCCCCGAGGTGCGCAACGCCTTCCGCCCGCACACCGTCGACGAGCTGTATCGGGCGCTCGATGCCGCCAGGCAGGACACGAGGATCGGCGTCGTGCTGCTCACCGGCAACGGTCCGAGCCCGAAAGACGGCGGCTGGGCGTTCTGCTCGGGCGGCGACCAGCGCATCCGCGGGCGCGACGGCTACAAGTACAGCGACGACGAGGCATCCGTCGCCGATCCCGGCCGGGCGGGGCGCCTGCACATCCTCGAGGTGCAGCGACTCATCCGCTTCATGCCCAAGGTCGTCATCGCCGTGATCCCCGGGTGGGCGGCAGGGGGCGGGCACTCGCTGCACGTCGTGTGCGACCTATCGATCGCGAGCGCCGAGCACGGCCGGTTCAAGCAGACCGACGCGGATGTCGGCTCGTTCGACGCCGGCTACGGCTCGGCCTACATGGCGCGCCAGGTCGGGCAGAAGTTCGCACGCGAGGTCTTCTTCCTCGCCGAGGAGTATTCCGCCCAGCGCGCCTACGAGATGGGCGCCGTCAACCGCGTCGTGCCGCACGCCGACCTCGAGCGCGAGGCGATCGCGATGGCGCGCACGATCCTGACGAAGTCGCCCACGGCGATCCGCATGCTGAAGTTCGCCTTCAACGCCGTCGACGACGGCCTGGTGGGCCAGCAGGTGTTCGCCGGCGAGGCCACCCGCCTCGCGTACGGAACCGATGAGGCCGTCGAGGGGCGCGATGCGTTCCTCCAGAAGCGGGAGCCGGACTGGTCGGCGTCGCCCTGGCTGTACTGACATGAAGCTCGAGCCCCTCATCGGCGACGACCCGCGCGACGTGCTGCGGGGTCTGCGCGGCGCGCTGCACGGCGCCGGCCCTGCGCTGGCGCTGGGGGCTGCGGGGGAGCCGCCCGCCGCGGAGGTCGCCGGCGGCACGGCGGTGGTCGTCACCACGAGCGGCTCCACCGGCATCCCCAAGAGCGTCGTGCTCAGCCGCGACGCGCTCACCTCCAGCGCCATGGCGACGGCTGCCCGCATCGGCGACGGGGCGTGGCTGCTGGCGCTGCCGGCGACCTACGTCGCGGGACTGCAGGTGCTCGTGCGCTCGCTCGTCGCCGGCCGCGAGCCCTCGATCCTCGCCGGTTCGTTCTCGCCGGCCGCCTTCGCGGCGGCGGCGAACGGCATGGCCTCGAGCGTCGGCGGTCAGCGGGTGCCCGCCTACACCTCGCTCGTGCCCGCGCAGCTGGTGAAGCTGCTCGATGCGGCCGATCACGACGCCGACGTGCGCCGCGCGCTCACCTCGTTCGCGGCGATCCTCGTCGGCGGGCAGGCGCTGCCGCCCGCCGTGCGCGAGCGTGCCGACGCGGCGGGCGTGCGCATCGTGCGCACCTACGGCTCGACCGAGACCAGCGGCGGCTGCGTCTACGACGGCCGCCCGCTCGACACCGTGCGCATGCGTGTCGTCGACGGCGAGCTGCAGATCGGCGGCCCGACCCTGGCCGACGGCTACCTCGGCGACGCCGAGCTCACCGACCGCGTCTTCGTGCGCGACGAGGGGCGCTGGTACCGCACCGGCGACGCGGCGCTCATCGACGACGGGATGCTGCGCATCCACGGCCGCATCGACAACGTCATCGTCTCGGGGGGCATCAACATCTCGCTCGACCGCGTCGAGCAGGCGGTGCGCGCGATCCCGGGCCTCGCCCAGGCCGTCGTCGTCGGGGTCGATGATCCGACCTGGGGGGAGGCCTCGGTCGTCGTCGCGCCGCGCGGCGAGGCGCTGCGCCGCAGCGAGGCCGAGCAGCTCGACCACGCCCGCGCCGCCGTCTCGCAGGCCGTCGGTCCGCACGCGCGCCCGTCGCGGCTCGTGCTCGTCGACGAGCTGCCGGTGCTGCCCAGTGGCAAGCCCGACCGTGAGGCGATCCGCCGCGCGGTCGCCGCACTGCACTGACCCACAGCATCCGCCCCGCCCTCTCCCGCAGCATCCGCCCCTCCCTCTCCCGCAACTTGGCACCTGCTGTCGCTCAGCGGCGCCCGCATGCGGCGACAGCCGCCAAGTTGCGGAGGAGAGAAGGTCAGGCGGCGGTGTCGGCGGCGGTGTCGACGACGCAGAAGCGGTTGCCCTCGGTGTCTTCGAGCACGACCCAGTCGGCATCCTCCGGATAGCCGTGCCAGTCCACTTCGCGCGCCCCCAGCGCGAGCAGTCGAGTGACCTCCGCCGCCTGATCGTCGGCATAGAGATCGAGATGGATGCGGGGAGGATAGGCCTGCGGATACCCCGTCACCGAGAGGGCCACGCTCGCCCCAGGCGCATCCCAGTGCTCCTTGTAGGGCGGGTCGAGGATCACCCAGTCCCCGCTCGGCTCGCCGCGGTTCACGTAGCCCAGCGCCGCGCGCCAGAACTCGCCGGCCCGCGCGATGTCTTCGACCGTCAGCACGATGGTTCCGATGCTCAGCATCCCCCCATTGTCGAGGGCGACGCGCGCCGGGAACACCCCCTCATCGGCGGGCCGACTAGGATCGCCAGTCGTGGCGACGCAGAGCAAGAAGCGCAAGAACCCGGCCCCCCGCAAGGCCTCCACCGGCGGCAATCCCGCGCGGCCCAAGCAGCACGGCGACCCCCGTCACGTGCAGAAGGCGACGCTCGGCGACTGGATCGGCGCCGCGCGGCTGCGCACGCTGCCGCTGGCGGTCACCCCCGTCGTCATCGGCACGGGCGCCGCGCACGTGGTCGATGTGAGCTTCCACTGGGTCATCGCGCTGTGCTGCCTCATCGTGGCCGTGGCGCTGCAGATCGGCGTCAACTACGCCAACGACTACAGCGACGGCATCCGCGGCACCGACGACCACCGCGTGGGTCCCGCGCGCCTCACCGCGAGCCGCAAGGCGAAGCCTCGCACGGTGCTCACGGTCGCCCTCGTCTTCTTCGCGCTCGCCGCAGTGACGGGGCTCGCGATCGTCATCCGCACGGGGCAGTGGTGGATGCTGCTGGTCGGGGCTGCGAGCATCGTCGCCGCCTGGTTCTACACGGGCGGCAAGCGCCCCTACGGCTACGCGGGTCTGGGAGAGGTCTTCGTCTTCGTCTTCTTCGGACTCGTGGCGACCCTCGGCACGACCTGGGTGCAGGCCTTCGCGCTGCCGCAGGAGGCGTGGCTCGGCGCCGTCGCGGCGGGCCTGTTCGCCTGCGCCGTGCTGCTGGCCAACAACCTGCGCGACATCGAGCAGGACAGAGCGGCCGGCAAGCGCACGCTGTCGGTGCTGATCGGCCGCCGCGCCACCCAGGTGCTGTTCACCGTGTTCGTCCTGGTGCCGTTCGCGATCGGCGTGATGCTGGCGCTGTTCTACCCGATCGCCTGGCTCACGCTGCTGGCGCTGCTGGGCGCACTGCCGGCGATCCTCATCGTCTGGACCTACCGCCAGCCGCGCGAGCTCGTCGTCGCGCTCGGCGTGACCTCGCTCACGTCGTTGGCCTACGGCCTGCTGCTGGCCTGGGCGTACTTCGGCTGAGCCGCGGCGCGCTCAGCGCTCGGCGGCATCGGATGCCGCATCCTCCACGTCCTCATCGGTCGGGGCCGCGTCGCGGCGGCTCGCGCGGCGCTCGGCGAGTCCGGCGCTGACCTCGCTCCGAGGGCGGCCCAGGAACAGCACCGACAGGCTCAGCCCGATGAGGGCGGCGAAGATCGCGGCGAGCCAGTAGTACTCGCGCAGGATCGGGAAGAGCATCATGATGCCGAACGGCACGAGAAAGGCGGCGAGCCGCAGCACGGTGTAGACGACAGCGGAGCGGACCTTCACCCCACCAGTCTAAATCGGCACCGAGCCGTGACCTGCGGGCGAGCCGCCGGTGCGACGCGCGCCTAGGATGGGACACGTGCCACGGGTACTGCTGATCCTCGCCCTGGTGGCGACCGCGTTCTGGGTCTACACCGTCGTCGACTGCGCGGTGCAGCCCCCGACCCGCCACCGCGGTGTGAGCAAGCCGGTGTGGATCCTCATCGTCGTGCTGCTGCCGGTGCTCGGCGGCATCCTCTGGTTCGCCGTCGGCCGCGCACGCGCCTCGTCGCTGCGGGTGGGGCTGGCTCCCGACGACGACCCCGAATTCCTCGGCAGCATCCGCGCGAAGGCCGATCAGGACGAGCGCATCCGCAAGCTCGAAGAGGAGCTGGCGCGCCTCGACGCGGAAGACGACGACGACCCTCGGCCCTCGAGCGGGACGGCCGGCTGACGTGCCTGCCGCGTCACCGGCGACGGATGCCGCCGCGGCCCTGCTGTGCGGTCTCGTCGCGCAGGGTGTGCGTCACGTCGTGCTGAGCCCCGGCTCGCGGTCGCAGGCGCTCGCCCTGGTCGCTGCCGAACTCGAGCGCCGTGGCGAGATCTCGCTGCACGTGCGCATCGATGAGCGCGTCGCCGGTTTCACGGCACTCGGCATCGGCCGCGAGAGCGGCATGCCGGCGGTCGTCGTCTGCACGTCGGGCACGGCGGCGGCCAACCTGCTGCCCGCCGCCCTCGAAGCGCACCATGCGGGCGTGCCGCTGCTGCTGTTGACGGCCGACCGGCCTCCCGAGCTGCGCGGCGTCGGTGCCAACCAGACGACGCGTCAGCCGGGCATGTTCGCCCCCACCGTGCGGTTCGAAGCCGACCTTCCCGTCCCAGAGACCGTCGACCAGGGCGGCGACAGCGAGCAGTCCGCGATGCTGCGCGAGGTCGCCGAGCAGGCGCTGAGCGCGGCGCTCGGCGCCGGCACCCGGTCGCCGGGCCCCGTGCACCTGAACCTGCCGTTCCGCGAGCCGCTGGCGGGCCCCCTGCCGCAGTGGCTGGGCGCTCCTGCGCCGGAGGCACCGGCATCCGTCGATCTCGACGCGGCGCCCGAAGAGCCCGTGCCCGACGACGAGTCGTTCGGCGCGCTCTACCAGGGCGGCGGCGGCATCGGCGAGTCGGACGTGCCGATCGACACGGCCGATGAGCCGTTCGTGCTCACCCGCGGGCCGCGCACCGTCGTTATCGCCGGCGCCGATGCGGGTGCGGATGCCGAAGAGCTGGCGCACCTGGGCGGCTGGCCGCTCGTCGCCGAGATCGTCAGCGGCGCGCGCTACGGCCGCAACCTCGTGCACGGCTATCGCGAACTGCTGCGCGACGCCGACCTCGGTGGACGTGTGGAGCGGGCGGTCGTGCTCGGGCACCCCACCCTCAGCCGCGAAGTCGTGGCGCTGCTCTCACGCGCCGACGTCGACGTCTACGCCGTCCGCGGTCCTGGCGAGCCCCTCAACCTCAACGGGGCCACCACGCCCGTCGACCTCGTCGCGGTCGCCGTCGGAGAGACCGACCGGGAGTGGGTGGGCGCATGGCTGCGGGCCTCGCAGGCGGCGGCCGTCGATCTCGCGCCTCCCGCGCCGGATGCTGCCGGCCTCTCGTCGGCCGTTCCGGGCGAGCGTCTGCCGGCCATCGCCGCCGAGCTCGCCGTGTTCCGTGCGCCCCTGGACCGCACGACGCTCGTCGACGCGGTGTGGCGGGCGACGTGGCCGCACGACCGTCTCGTGTTCGGATCCTCGCGCCTCGTGCGCGTGGCCGACGCGGTGCTGGGCGGCAAGAAGGTGCCCGTGCACGCCAACCGGGGTCTCGCCGGCATCGACGGCACGATCGCGACCGCGATCGGGGTGGCCCTGGCCAGCCAGCGCGACGGCGCGCCAGGGCTCACCCGCGTGCTCGTGGGCGACCTGACCTTCTTGCACGACGTCGGGGCGCTGCTGCGCACGCCGGGCGAACGCGAGCCGCGCGTGCAGGTGATCGTCGGCAACGACGGCGGCGGCACGATCTTCGACGGGCTCGAGGTCTCGTCGGTCGCCGACGCCGCGGCGATGGAGCGCGTGCTCTACACGCCGCAGACGGCCAGGATCGCCCAGCTCGCCGAGGCGTACGGCTGGGAGCACCATCGCGTGACGACGCGCGCCGCTCTCGATCAGGCCCTGACGGCGCCCGTCGGCGGCCGGCAGATCATCGAGGTGCCGCTGGACCGCTGAGCCCGTGACAGCGGGGCCGCCGGAGGGAACAATGGCGGAATGACCGCGAAGAGCCAGCAGAACTGGGACGCCGACCCCGCCGAGACCCTGCGCGTGGGGGAGGGATTCTCTCTCGCCGCCGTCGACCCCGACTCCAAGCCCGGCTACGAGGGCGACAAGAAGGACGGCGCGGAAGACCTGGCCGCCGGCGTCGCCGAGCTCGACGAGCTGCAGGAGAAGCTCTTCGCCGCGAGCCGGGTCGATGCCACCGACGCCTCGGTGCTGCTGGTGCTGCAGGCGATGGACTCGGCGGGCAAGGGCGGCATCGTGCGCCACGTGATCGGCGCCGTCGATCCGCAGGGCGTCTCGCTCACGGCGTTCAAGAAGCCCACGGCCGAGGAGCTCGCACACGACTTCCTCTGGCGGGTCGAGCGGCGCCTGCCCGAGCCGGGGTTCATCGGGGTCTTCGACCGCTCGCACTACGAGGACGTGCTGATCGGCCGGGTGCGCGAGCTCGCGCCGGCGGACGAGATCGAGCGGCGCTACGGCGCGATCAACGACTTCGAGAAGCGCCTCGTCGACGGCGGCACGCGCGTGGTCAAGGTCATGCTGCACATCTCGCCCGACGAGCAGAAGGAGCGGCTCATGGAGCGGCTCGACCGCCCAGACAAGCACTGGAAGTACAACCCCGGCGACGTCGACGAGCGCGAGCTGTGGCCCGCCTACATGCAGGCCTACCAGACGGTCTTCGAGCGCACCTCGACAGAGCACGCGCCTTGGCACGTCGTTCCGGCGAACGCCAAGTGGTACGCGCGGCTGGCGGTGCAGGCCCTGCTGCTGCAGGCGCTCGAAGACATCGACCCGCAGTGGCCGGCGGCGACCTTCGACGTCGAGGCCGAGAAGGCACGGCTCGCCGCGAGCTGACGCCTACGCCGGGCGCAGACCGCGGGCGGCCCACGCGGTCGCCGTCACGCTGAAGTGCCCGTCGGGCACGAGCGGCCGGGCGGCGGCCCGCACGCGCTCGCGGTCGGCGGGCGAGAGCGCCGCGAGCTGGCGCCCGGCCGGGGCGACGCCGAGCGTGTACGGCTCCCACCAGTCGTCGAAGCCCGCGATCGGCACCTGGACGCTCAGCTCGGCTTCGGTCACCTCGCCACAGCCGGCCTTCTCCAGCAGCGCGCGCAGATCGCCGCGGTGGGCGCCCACCCGGTGTGACTCGTCTTCGACGTCGTCGACCACGTCGGCCAGCGCCGAGAAGAACAGACTCTGCGGCGCGCGGCCGCCCGCGAAGTCCCAGACGCACGCGGCGACCACGCCGCCGGGGCGGGTGACCCGCAGCATCTCGCGGGCGCCGGCATCGGCATCCGCCATGAAGTGCACCACGAGCTGCGCCAGCGTCGCCGAGAAGACGGCATCGGCGAAGGGCAGTGCCTCGGCGGAGGCGCGGCGGATGTCGGCCAGGGGGAAGCGGGCGGATGCTGCTGCCGCGAAGCTCTCGGAGGGATCGACGCCCGACAGCTGCTCCTCGCCTGCCCGCCGGGCGAGCACAGCGGTGAGGGCACCGGGACCGCAGCCGACGTCGAGGAGGGCACCCGGCGGGGGAGCGGCGAACGCGGCGAAGCGCTCGGCCAGCGGCACCGAGAAGCGCCCCATGAACCGGTCGTACGACTGTGCCGCGACCTCGAACGACATGGCGCGGAGTCTACGCCCGCGGCCTTACGCGAGCGCGTCGACGATGGGACGGAACTTCACCCGCGTCTCGAGCAGCTCGGTCTCGGGGTCGCTGCCGGCCACGATCCCGGCGCCGGCGTGGGCGACCACAGGGATCGTGTCGCTGAACGCCGCATAGCGGTGCGCGGGGGCCGCGCCGATCTGCGCACACCGCAGCGCGATCGCCCACTCGCCGTTGCCCGCCGCGTCGATCCACCCGACCGGTCCCGCGTAGCGGCCGCGGTCGAAGGGCTCGAGCCGCCGGATGAGATCCAGCGCCACGGGCGTGGGCGTGCCGGCCACCGCGGCGGTCGGGTGCAGCGCGGCCACGAGGTCGAGCGCCGACGCGTGGTCGGCGAGCTCGCCCGCGACGTCGGTGGCGAGGTGCCAGAGGTTCGGCAGCTCGAGCACGAAGGGCTCGTCGTCTGCCCGCAGCCCCCGGGTGTGCGATTCGAGGGCGTCGAGCACGCTGCGCACGGCGTAGCGGTGCTCGCCGATGTCTTTGCCGCTGTGCGCGAGAGCGGCGGATGCTGCCGCATCCTCGTCGGCGTCCGCTCCGCGCGCGACGGTCCCTGCCAGCACCCGTGCCGTCACGGCACCGCCCGAGACGGTCACGAGGGTCTCCGGACTCGCGCCGATGAGGCCGTCGACGGCGAAGGTCCAGGTGTCGGGGTAGCCGTCGGCCAGGGAGCGGACGAGTCGGCGCAGATCGGCGCCGGCCGGCAGCGTGCCGACGACGTCGCGCGCGAGCACGACCTTCTCGACCTCGCCCGCCGAGATGGCCGCGAGCGCGCCGCGCACGGCATCCTCGTACCCTGCGGGGTCGAGCGAACCCGGCCCGAGGGTGGCCGACCAGTACGCCCCGAACGGAATCCGCTGCGCGGGGGGCTCGGCGAGATCGGCATAGGTCGGGCGGATGCGGGTGATCCAGGAGCGCCCCGCATGCCGGCCGACGACCGCACGGGGCACGATGAGACGACTGGTCGCGGTGGAGCGCTCGTCGAACACGAGCGTGCCGAAGGCGACGAGCCCCGTGCCGGGAAGGCCGACCGGGTCGTCGACGTGCGCTGTCGCGGCGATGCGCCGCCACGCCTCCGACGGCGAGGGGGCATCTGCCGCGTCGACGCCCGGGGGCAGGTGGATGCCGTGCTCGTAGCCGCCGACACTGCCGAGTCCGACGATCCCGTCGCCTCGGCGCAGCCAGACCAGCGGATCGCGCGGGTCGGCGTAGGCCAGCAGATCGTCGATCGGGTCGATCTCGCGCGTCTCGACGACGAGTCGAGGAGCAGGCGAGCCGGTCACTCCTCCATCGTAGACGCGGCGCCGAGACCGCCGATCGGCCCGCCTAAGCTTGGTCGGGTGAGCGCTGAACCCAACCGGGCCGACCTCGGCAAAGACCCCGCCCGCGTCAGCGGCATGTTCGACGAGGTCGCCGCGGGCTACGACCGCACCAACACGGTGCTGAGCCTGGGCAACGACAGGCTCTGGCGGGCAGCCACGACGCGCGCCGTCGCTCCGCGCCGCGGGCAGCGCATCCTCGACCTCGCCGCCGGCACCGGGGCGAGCTCCGTCGCACTCGCCGCCAGCGGTGCAGACGTGGTCGCCGCCGACTTCTCGGCGGGGATGATCGCCGAAGGCCGGCGTCGGCACGGTCGCATCCCGAACCTCACCTTCGTCGAGGCTGACGCCACGGCGCTGCCCTTCGGCGACGACGAGTTCGACGCCGTGACGATGTCGTTCGGACTGCGCAACGTCAACGAGCCGAAGAAGGCGATCGCCGAGCTGCTGCGGGTGACCAAGCCCGGCGGCAGGCTTGTCGTCTGCGAATTCTCGCAGCCGCCCTCTCGCGTCTTCAACGGCTTCTACCGCTTCTACAACGACCGCATCCTGCCCGTCGTGGCCAAGGCGGTCAGCACCAACGCCGAGGCCTACGACTACCTCAACGAGTCGATCAAGGACTGGCCCGACCAGCGCACGCTCGCCGCGTGGCTGCGCGAGGCGGGGTGGACCGACGTCGCATGGCGCAACCTGTCGTTCGGCATCGTCGCGCTGCATCGGGCCACCAAGCCGGCAGCATCCGGTCGCTGAGCCTGTCGCGGTCGCTGAGCCTGTCGAAGCGCGGCCCGGTAGGCTGGACGGCGTGACTCCTCCCGTGCCGCGCTCGCGCATCGCAGGCAAGCTGGGCCTGGCCGACCGCATCTTCGCCGGCACCCGCGCGCGGGCGCTGCTCGCGGCGGTCGAAGCGGGGCTCGAGCGCGTCGACGCCTCCCTCGGCCACGAACTGCGCAGCGCCGATCCCATCGCCGATGCCGCAGGGCGCTACCTGTACGAGGCCGGCGGCAAGCGCGTGCGCCCCATGCTGGCCCTGCTCACCGCACAGCTCGGGTCGGGGGCGACCGATGAGGTCGTGCTGGCCTCGACGGCGCTGGAGATGACCCACCTCGGCTCGCTCTACCACGACGACGTGATGGATGCCGCCGACCGCCGCCGCGGAGTGCCCAGCGCCCATGCGATCTGGGGCAACAACGTCGCCATCCTCACCGGCGACCTGCTGTTCTCGCGCGCGAGCGTGATCATGTCGCGCCTGGGCGACGGCGCGATCCGGCTCCAGGCCGACACCTTCGAGCGGCTCGTTCTCGGGCAGCTGCACGAGACGGTGGGCCCTGCCGAGGGCGCCGACCCGGTGGAGTTCTATCTGAAGGTGCTCGCCGACAAGACGGGGTCGCTGATCGCCGCCTCCGCGCAGGCGGGCGTGATCTTCTCGGGGGCTCCCGGGGAGTACGAGAAGCCGCTCGTCGCCTTCGGCGACCGCGCCGGTGTCGCCTTCCAGCTGCTCGACGACGTCATCGACCTCTCCGACGACGCGGATGAGACCGGCAAGGTGCCGGGCACCGACCTGCGTGCCGGCGTCGTGACGATGCCCTATCTGCTGCTGGCCCGGCGCACCGACGCCGAATCCGTGGCGCTGCGCGCCCGCATCGACGACGGCGTCGCCCGCATCGCGAAGGGCGAAGACCCCTCGATCCTCGACGACGACATCGCGGCCCTGCGCGACCACGAGGCCACCGCGGCCACGCTCGCGCTCGCCGAGCAGTGGTCGCGCGACGCCATCGACGCCCTCTCGCCGCTGCCCGACGGCCCGGTGCGCGAAGCCCTCACCCGCTTCGCGCAGGCCGTGGCCGACCGCAGCAGCTGACGCACGAACCCACAACGCAAGGAACACCCATGACCAAGCTCAGGCTGGCCATCGTCGGGGCAGGCCCCGCCGGCATCTACGCGGCCGACATCCTCCTCAAGGCCGAGCGCAAGTTCGACGTCTCGATCGACCTGTTCGAGCAATTGCCCGCCCCCTACGGCCTCGTGCGCTATGGCGTCGCCCCCGACCACCCTCGGATCAAGGGCATCATCACGGCCTTGCGCGAAGTGCTCGACCGCGGCGACATCCGCATCTTCGGCAACGTGCTGTTCGGGCGTGACATCACCCTCGACGACCTCAAGCAGCACTATCACGCCGTGATCTTCTCGACCGGCGCCATCCGCGACGCCGACCTCGCCATCCCCGGCATCGACGCGGTGGGCTCCTACGGTGCGGCCGACTTCGTCAGCTGGTTCGACGGCCACCCCGATGTGCCGCGCGAATGGCCGCTGGATGCGGCATCCGTCGCCGTCGTCGGCAACGGCAACGTCGCCCTCGACATCTCGCGGATGCTGGCCAAGCACGCCGAAGACCTGCTGCCCACCGAGATCCCCGACAACGTGCACGAGGGCCTCGCCGCATCGAAGGTCACCGACGTGCACGTGTTCGGCCGCCGCGGCCCCGCGCAGGTGAAGTTCACGCCGCTCGAGCTGCGCGAGCTCGGCGAGCTGCGCGACGTCGACATGGTCGTCTACGACGAGGACTTCGACTACGACGACGCCGCGAAGGCGGCGATCGCCTCGAACAAGCAGGTCATGGTGATCGACCGCGTGCTGCAGTCGTGGCGCACGCGCGCCTCGGTCAACAACGCCGGCGGCACCGCATCGCGCCGCCTGCACCTGCACTTCTGGGCGAAGCCGCTCGAGGTGCGCGTCGGCGACGACGGCCGCGTGGCGGCGCTGCGCTACGAGCGCACGGCGCCCGACGGTCAGGGCGGAGTGGTCGGCACCGGCGAGATCCGCGAGGTCGAGATCCAGGCGATCTATCGCGCCGTCGGCTACTTCGGCTCGCCGCTGCCCGGCGTTCCCTTCGACAAGCGGCACGGCGTGATCCCCAACCACGAGGGTCAGGTGCTGCAGAAGGACTCCAACGAGCGGGTGCCTGGCATCTACGCGACCGGCTGGATCAAGCGCGGGCCGGTGGGTCTGATCGGCCACACCAAGTCCGATGCGATGGAGACGATCAGCCACCTCATCAACGACCAGGGCTCGTGGTGGAGCCCTGCCGACCCGTCGCCCGAGGCGATCCCGGCACTGCTGGCGTCGCGCGACGTGCGGTGGACCGACCTCGACGGCTGGCACCGCCTCGACGAGCACGAGATCGCCCTCGGCGAGCCGCACGGCCGGGCGCGCATCAAGGTCGTGCCGCGCGACGAGATGGTGCGCGTCTCGCGCGGCGAGTAGCGGGCCCTCATAGGCTGAGCCCATGAGCCGCTGGCAGCCCGACATCCTCGGTCCTGGCTTCGAGCAGCAGACGCTCGAGCTGGGGGAGGACGCCGAGGGGCCCGTCGTCGCGACGGTGGTGCGCAGCATCCCGAATCCCGTCATCGCGCTCACCAGACCGCTGCACGACGTCGATGTGCTGAGCGTGCACGGCTGGTCGGACTACTTCTTCCAGCCCGAGCAGGCCCATTTCTGGACGAGCCTGGGTGCGCGCTTCTACGCCCTCGACCTGCGCAAGTACGGGCGCAGCCTGCGACCGGGGCAGACGCCGGGCTTCGTCACGAACCTCGACGACTACGACGCCGACATCGCCGCCGCGCTGACGGCGATGGGCAGGGACGCGGCGACCGGGCGGCGCCTCGTGCTGCTGGGCCATTCCACCGGCGGCCTCACGCTGTCGCTGTGGGCGGCCAGGTTCGAGCACGAAGTGCACGCGCTCGTGCTCAACAGCCCCTGGCTGGAGCTCCAGACGGGAGGCTTCGGCCGGCAAGCGCTCGCCCCGATCGTGGGGGTGCGGGCCAAGTACGATCCGCTCGGCACGCAGCCGGTCGTCGACCTCGGCTTCTACACGCGCGCGCAGACCGAGGTCGGGGCGCTGCCGGTGCCCGGCTACCGGCAGGAGTGGCGGCCCGAGAGGGGCTTCGCCACCCACCCCGGCTGGCTCAGCGCCGTGCTGACAGGGCACGCGCAGGTCGCCGCAGGGCTCGGCATCGACGTGCCCACGCTCGTGCTGCTGTCGGCGCGCTCGACCATGGCGTTCAGCTGGGTCGATGCGATGACCTCGACCGATTCGGTGCTCGTCGTCGACGACATCGCCCGGGCCGCGACGCGCCTGGGGTCGCGCGTGACGATCGGTCGCATCGACGGCGCGATCCACGACGTGTTCCTCTCGCGGGCGGAGTCCCGCGAAGAGGCGTACGGGATGCTGCGGCAATGGCTCACCCGCTCGGCGCTGTAGCGGCGCCCGGCCGGTGAGCCAGGGGGGGGGTTTCGTCCCGGCCGACGGCGTGCCACAGTCGGTGGCATCACGTGACGGGGGGACGTCATCATGCCCGGCAACAAGAGGCTTTCCGAACTCACCGACTACACGGCGGTGCTGCCCTACGCCAGCGAGCTCTTCGGCGTCTACCAGCCGCTGCTGGGGTGGAAGTCCAAGCGCATGGCAGCGAGGTTCGACGCGGGCTTCGCTCGCGACCGCCGTCGCGTCATCGATTCCCTCGCGGCACCGCTGGCGCCGCGGGCGCGGGTCACGTACAACGAAGACGGCTACCCGAAGATCGATCTGCATGCCGCCGAGCCGGTGGGCGGGCGGACGCGGCGCTTCGACGAGCGCATCCTGCAGCTGATCGCCGATCGACTCCCGCCGTGGGAGGAGTACCGGCCGGAGGCGTTCGACGAGGTGATCACGCGAGAGGCGGTCGAGGAGCTCTTCGCCCGCGATGTCGCGCCGCTGTACGAGGAGCTCGGCTTCAGCGCGGCGCGCGGGCAGAACGAGCAGTTCGCCGCCGTCGTGCGCACCGATCCCCGTCTCGCGCACGCGGCCCTCGAAGAGCGCCTCGCGCAGGAGTCCCGCGTCGCCGGCGCCGTGCTGCAGCTTCGAGAGGGCGGACAGATCCGGCAGCTCGAGTCGATCTTCTACGCTGTGCACGACGACGCCGAGCGCTTCGCGGCCCTCGTGCGTCTCGCCGAGGCCGCCGGCCCGCTGGAGGGTCTGTTCGGAATCGACACGCTCGATCCGCAGAGCGCCGAGCAGCTGCGCCGAGTCGCGCTGTCGCCGATCAGCGTGGTGCACCTGTTCCGCCAGTACTTCTTCGAGCTCGACAGCTTTCTGGGCACTCCGGTCGGGCACGTGTGGCTCTCGCCGGGCTCGACGGTCGAGCTGATCGAGGTGAGCACCCGCCGCACGCTGGTCGAGCGAGTGGAGGAGTTCGCGACCGAGACCACGATCAAGTCCGAGTCGGAGCGGGTGGAGGAGGACGAGCTCAGCGAGGCGGTCAAGACCGACAACAAGCAGGATGTGAAGTTCGGCGCGAGCGTCACAGCCTCGTACGCATCGATCACGGCGAACTCGAGCTTCGACTTCGCCACGACGCAGCAGACTGCGCGAGAAGAGACGCACAAGCGGATGCGGAGGCAGACCGAGAAGCTCTCGAGCGAGATCCGCAAGAACTACAAGTCGACCTTCCGCACCGTCACCGAGACCACCGACACCTCCAGCAAGCGCTACCTGCTCACCAACAGCGGGACCGACCTGGTCAACTACGAGCTGCGGCGAAAGATGCGTCAGGTCGCCGTGCAGGTGCAGGACGTCGGAACGTACCTGTGCTGGCAGACCTACGTCGATCGGCCGGGCGAGACGCTCGGTGTGGCCGAGCTGCTGCACATCGCCAAGCCGCCGGAGCTGGACGGTCTGCACGCGCCCGCCGAGGTGCCGATGCTCAAGGAGTTCCCCGAGACCCGCCAGGTCACGATTCCGTTCATCTCGATCAACGACAGCGATGCAGACAACGAGGGGGAGGTGTATCGCGACGGCGGCGAAGTCGACGACTCGGAGTTCGCCGGAAGCTACGAGCAGATCCAGTCCGACTTCGACATGGAGTTCGTGTGCTCCCGCAGCGGATACGTGCTGGCCGATGTCGAGTTCGACGGCCTGGGCAAGCCCGTCACCGCGTCACGGAAGGGCGATATCTCCAACGCCGGTGACAAGGCGAAGTTCGTCCTCCACCTCGACTCCGTCGACTTCCAGGGGCAGAACAGCGTGCAGGTGCAGCTCACCCTGCACTGGGCTCCCGCTCCAGGGGCCAACACCGAGGCGATCGAGGCCAACAAGAAAGCCAAGGCGGAGTTCAAGGCGAAGGAGGCCGCTGAGTACCAGAAGGCCTACCTGCAGAACGCCCGCGACCGGGTGAAGCTGACGCACGCGATAACGTCCAGGCCGAGCGAGGAGCTGCGCGAGGAAGAGCGCATCGTGGTGTATCGAAAGCTCATCCAGGAGCTGCTCACGGCCGGCGTGCCCCAGCCGGACGACCGCACGCGGCACGTCGTGGCCGAGCTGATCAATTCCATCTTCGACGTCGACAAGATGCTCTACTTCGTCGCTCCGGAGTGGTGGCGCCCCCGGCTGCGGCGCACGAAGCAGCAGCTCGGTCCGACACCCAGCGGCGTCGCCGCGGGGGCCGCGGGCGGAGGTGGCGCCGCCGCGACGGCGACCATCGCCTCGCTCGCGCGGGGGTTCGGCGCCGTGTCGGCCTTCGCCAAGCCCTCGCCGCTCTCGTCGAGCACCGTGGGGTGGGGCGGTGCGGGCGACGTGGGTCGCGACAACTACTTCATCACCGAGGACTCCCGTCCGGCTCGCTTCGGCAGTTCGCTGGGATGGCTGCTGCAGCTCGACGGCGACAACCTGCGCAACGCCTTCCTCAATGCGCCGTGGGTGAAGGCCGTGATCCCGATCCGCCCTGGCAAGGAGGAGGCGGCGATCAACTGGCTCACGGGCGTCGAAGGCATGAACGGCATCGGCGATGACGATCGCTACGAGACCTCCAACCCCGACGAGAAAGACATCGACGGCAACCCGCTCGACGGTCAGCCGCTGCTGGATGTGATCCACGACCTCGGTGCGAAGGTGCGCCGCAAGCACGAGGAGGCGGTGTCGAAAGGCACCTTCCCCAAGGCTTCCGAAGTCGCCGACCCTCAATTGGTCGACGAAGACAACGTCGTGACGTCGACACCGATCGATCGGGTCTACGAGCACGGGTTCTTCCCGCTTCAGGGCGGCTTCCGTGCCAACGTCTCGGACGACTACGAGGTCTTCGATCAATGGCTCGAGATCGTGCCGACCGACCAGGTGGTGCCCGTCGAGGTGAGCTACGACCCGAAGACCGGCAGACAGCTCTAGAGATGCCCGTGCGGGTGACGGTGGGGTTGGCCGATGCGGTCGCGGTCGCCGCGGTCGGCGGGGGAACCTGGTCGGTCACCCTCTCCGACAACGGGCGGCCGGTCGCCTCCCAGCCGCCGACGCCCTACTCCGGCGCCGTGCTCACCGCGACCCTGGCAGCAGCATCCTGGTCGTCGGCGGTCATCGAAGTGAATCCGGTGCGGTATGCGCCGCTGCGTCTCACGGTGAGTGGACGCGATCAGAGCGTGTATCGAGACGATCCGCTGTCGGTCGTGACGGCCGGCGCTGACGCGCTCGTCGTGTCGACTCGGCTTCTGCGGCTGCGCGAGAGTAGAGGCGTGCCCATCAGTCCGCAGCCCGACCCGGGCATCCTGACCGGACCATGGCTCACGGCGTCGGGAAACCCCGCTCTGCCTTCTGTCGTGTACGGCGATCTGCGGATGCAGTCCTTCGGCGCTCTGCCGTCGCTCGAGGCGCTGAGCCCTCCCGCGGCCGGGGGCACGGTCTTCGCCGACCCGGACGCGCCCGGTTGGGGCAGGTTCAATCGGATCACCAAGACGAACCTCGACATGAACCGGGCCGGGGCGCCGCTGCTGCTCGAGTACGGCGATGTCGGCTCGTCGACATCGGGGGCGCGATTCCTCGTGGCGATCTGGGCGCCGGCGCATGACGCGCGCAAGGCGCCCACGGAGCACGACTTCGTCGCGTTCCTGCACCCGAATACGAGCAAGCCTCCCTTCCCGCCCGCCGGTCACCCCTACCGGTCGGGCGGCTACCCCTATGGAGTGGTGCCGGTCCCGCCGCCCAAAGGCGAGCAGCCGAGCGGTCGCACCTTCCAGCCGTACGTCGAGCTCGCGATGCGCTACCTGGTCGGCTCGTGGGCGAAGTATCGGTGGCCGGGCAACTCGGCGGTCGTGGTGATGCCGATCATGCCCGGTGCCCCGCCGCTCGCCAAGGGGCAGACCGCGGGTGACGACCAGCTCGACTACGGGCGCCCTTTCCGCGATCGGAGCGGCATGTGGCGACTCGTCGAAGAGGTCAAGTTCTTCCTCCATCGCGTGCGCTACGGCCTGTCGGCCGACGCGCTGACGCGGTGGTGGGGAGCCGGATCGGGCCCCCCGGTCTCGACGACGGTGACGACGCCGATCCCGGGGACGCGACGGATCGCCGTGGCCGCGTACAGCGCGTCGTCGGTTCAGCTCGTCCCGCTGCTGACCTCCGAGGCGCAGGGTCGCCGGTTCGATGCGGCGCTGTGGGGCCCCTCGCCCACCGTGCAGGCTGTGGCCGACCAGGCCTGGCGCGAGACGTGGGCGCTGGACCCTTTCACCAAGGCGGGGGAGTCGGTCGGCTCGGATGTGTTCGAGAAGGCACTTCTCGCGTGGCTCGGCGAGAACAACGAGCGACGCTTCGTGCTGGGGGCATCGGGCACCACCACCGCGACCGACCTCGTCACCCGCTTCCCCGCGCTGGCTGCGGCCGCGACGCGCAGGCCGGTGCTGCGCGGCAGTGATCCCTCTCGTCGCGCCGAGTTCTGGGCGGGGCCATCGAACCGCTGGGTCGCCTTCGCTGCGAGCAATCCCTATCTCACGGCAGCCGCACCGCCCACGCCTCCGACGCTGCCGACGTATCCCGCGTTTCGCGACGACGACATCCAGCACGCGTTCATGTTCGAGCTGGCGACCGGCTTCGCCTTCAACTGGACGACCGTGGGACGGCCCTGATCAGAAGCGTGCGTCAGCGGTAGTTGACGAACTGCAGGTCCACCTCGAGGTCGGCTGCCTTCAGCATCCGCTGCACTTCCTGCAGGTCGTCGCGCGACTTCGACTGCACGCGCAGCTCGTCACCCTGGATCTGCGACTTGACCGACTTGGGGCCCTCGTCGCGGATGAGCTTGGAGATCTTCTTCGCGTTCTCCGACGAGATGCCGTCTTTGATCGTCGAGACGATGCGGAACTCCTTGCCGCTGGCGAACGGGTCGCCCGACTCGAGGCTCTTCAGCGAGATTCCGCGCTTGATGAGCTTGGACTGGAAGACGTCGAGCACGGCCTTGGCGCGCTCCTCGGTGCTCGCCTTGATGAGCACCGACTCTCCGCTCCACTCGACCGATGCGCCGGTGCCCTTGAAGTCGTAGCGCTGCTCGATCTCTTTGCGGGCCTGATTGAGGGCGTTCTCCGCCTCCTGGTGGTCGACCTTGCTGACGATGTCGAACGAGGAATCTGCCATGCCGAGAGTCTAGCCAGCCGGTGCCGCTCAGGGTGGGGCGTGCCTGCCTGACCATCCGGTCGCCCTATAGTGCG
Source organism: Microbacterium fluvii (assembly GCF_025515205.1). Classification (GTDB taxonomy): domain Bacteria; phylum Actinomycetota; class Actinomycetes; order Actinomycetales; family Microbacteriaceae; genus Microbacterium; species Microbacterium fluvii. Next base: position 282,738 of record NZ_JAOPFX010000003.1, read on the forward strand.
ACCGGCGACCCGGGTGTGTCGCACAAGTGGTGGCCTGCGCTCGCGTGAGCCGCAGATTGTGCGACTTCGCCGCCGAGCGGGTCTCACAACCGGTCGCCCCACGGCGCGTGAGCCGCAGGTACTGCGACCGGCACGGCACGCGAGCCGGATCCTCTGTTCGGCCCGAACCCGCCTTCGTAGACTGGGGCGATGCGACCGCTCACCGAAGGGGACCTGCGGGCCGCGTTCGTCAACGCCTCCGCCGAGGAGCTGCGTCTGCTCGAGCCGCCCCTCGATCTTCCGCTCGTCGACTGGGACCACCTCGATTTCTTCGCCTGGCGCGATCCGCGCACGCGCAGTCGCGGCTACATGGTGGCCGAGATCGACGGCGAGGCGACGGGCATCGTGCTGCGCCGCGCCGACGGCAACTCGCGCTCGCGCTCGGCGATGTGCGACTTCTGCCACACGATGCAGCCGGGCGACCAGGTGTCGCTGTTCTCGGCGCGCAAGGCGGGGGATGCCGGAGCCAACGGTGACAGCGTCGGCACGTACATCTGCAGCGATCTGTCGTGCCACGAGAATGTGCGGATCGCGGCTCCGCTGGCGCCCAGCGAGGTGCGCGCGAGCGTCGACCGGCGCATCGACGGCACCCGCCATCGCGCGGAGTCGTTCGTGCAGCGGGTCGCCGAGACCGCGGGGAGCAGGCGGTGACCGCCCGCGTCGTCGTCGTCGGCGACGCGCTCATCGATGAGCTGCGCGACGACACCGGCGTGCGCGAGTTCGTCGGCGGCGCGGCCTTGAACGTCGCGGTGGGTCTCGCCCGCCTCGGCGTGCCGACGGCGCTGATCGCCATGGTCGGCGACGACGAGCCCGGCGAGCGCATCCGCAGCTACCTCGCCGACTTCGATGTCGAACTGCTCGCGAGTCCCTCGCCGCGGGGCAGCTCCCGCGCCGTGAGTGTGCGCAGCGGCGGCGGCGAGCCGCAGTACGAGTTCAACGCCGCCGCGCAGGGGCGCAGCATCCGCTTCGGCGAACGCGAGCGCGACGCGATCGCCGCGGCCGACATCGTCGCGGTCAGCTGCTTTCCGTTCGACAACGTCGCGCAGGCCCTCGAGTTGACCCGTGTGTGCGCGGGGACTCAGCTCGCGATCGACCCGAATCCTCGGGAGGGGATGCTGCACGACCGGGCCGAGTTCGTGCGGGGCTTCGAGGCGCTCGCCGCCGGCGCGGCCCTGGTGAAGGTCGGCGACGACGACGCGACGCTGCTCTACGGCGAGCCGCTGGACGCCATGCGGGCCGACCTCATCGATCGCGGGGTCGGCGTGGTGCTGGCCACCGAGGGCGCGCAGGGAGCGACGGTCGAGACCGACGGCATCGTGGTCACCCGGCCGGTGTCGGCGCTGCCGGGCCGGATCATCGACACCATGGGCGCGGGGGATGCGGCCTTCGCCGCCGTCGTCACGACGATGCTCGGCACGCCTCCGCACGACGCCGACGGGTGGACGAGTGCGCTGCAGCGGGCCATGGACATCGCCGCAGCAACGTGCCGCTTCGAGGGAGCGCTGCTGCGGCTGCCGTCAGCCCTCGAAGGGCAGGATCTCGACCGCATCGGCACGTGAGCGACGCCGATTTCTGACGTCGGCGATCGCAGAGTAGGATTGTGGATCGCGCCTCCGATCGACTGCAAAAGCCGGGCGGGTGCGCACCTGGCGAGTTACCCAAGCGGCCAAAGGGATCTGACTGTAAATCAGCCGTCTTAGACTTCGGGGGTTCGAATCCCTCACTCGCCACCCTGTGAACGCCCCTCCTCGGAGGGGTGTTCTCGTCTGCGGGAGCGGACGACCGTCGCCTCTTCCTCCCCAGGCTCGGCCGCGCCGCATCCGTCCCCGATAGAGGAGCGACGGCGGCGCGCACCGGCCGGGTCATGCCAGGATGAGGGCACGTACCGCCGAGAGGATCCCGCATGACCGCGCCCGATCAGTACCCGCAGCCCCCGCACACCGGCGAACGCAGCGCCCTGGTGCGCGCCGCGATCTGGGTGGCCATCGGCGCACTCATCGCCGCCGCGATCGTGTGCGTCATCTGGGTGCTCGTCGGCACGCAGAACGGCATCGTCGGCCGCGCGTTCCTCACGATCCTGCTGCTGGCGGCGTTCGGTGGCATCGCGATCCTCGAGGCGCACCTGGCTGCACGCCGCCCCGCGTGGTTCGCTCTGGCCAGCATGGCCTCGTGGGTCGTCGCGCTCCTGGCAGGCGCGATCCTCATCTGGATGCCGGAGCGCTACCTCTTCGGCGGCATCGGCCGGTTCATGCAGTTCCTGCTGATCGTGCTGATCCTGCAGCTGGCGCTCCTGCATGTGCGGCTCTACTCCAAGGCGCTCGCGCGTTACCGCACGGGGTTCACGCTCACGGTCGCCGTCATCACGATCGCGCTGGTGGTGGGCCTGGCGGCGCTGCTGATCGTTCCGCTGATGTGGTCGGAGTATGTGATCTTCCTCGACATCTACTGGCGCATCGTGGTGGCGGTCGCGATCCTCGCGGCCCTCGGCACCGCGCTCATCCCGCTCGTCAACGCACTGTTCGCCCCGCGCCGGCCCCGGCTCGCGCCACCCGCCGCTGCGGCCTACACGCCGCAGGCGTTCGCCGCCTGGCCCACGTATGTCGACGGCATCACGCCGCTTCCGGCACTGGTCGACGGGTCGCCCGACTGGAACGCCTATTACACCGGCTACCCCACCGGCTCTCAGCCGCCCGCGCCCGCCCAGGCCGCCGGCTACGAGGGATACCCGCCGCCGCCCCCGCTGCCGCCGCGCTCCTGACCGCGTCGGCGCGCACGGCGACGTCGCGCGTCACGCCAGCAGCATCTCCCGCACGGCCATGGCCGCGTTGTGCCCGCCGAGCCCGCTGACGGCGCCGCCGCGGCGTGCGCCCGAGCCGCACAGCAGCACCCGCTCGTGGTCGGTCGCGACTCCCCAGCGCTGCGCCGGCGTCGACAGGTCGGCATCGTCGTCTGCCCACGGCCACGACAGATCGCCATGGAAGATGTCGCCGCCGATCATGCCCAGCGACCCCTCCAGATCGGCCGTCGTGCGCGCCTCGATGCACGGGTCGCCCGCGTCGTCGAGCCAGAGGCAATCCTCGAGCGACTCGCCCAGCACGCTGTCGAGCGAGCGCGTCGCAGCCTGCAGCAGCGCCGCGCGCGCGGCATCCGTGTCGGCGCCGGCGACGAGCCGGTGCGGTACCTGCAGCCCGAACAGCGTCAGCGTCTGCGCACCCGCCGCCTGCAGCTCTGGCCCGAGAATCGACGGGTCGGTCAGCGAATGGCAGTAGATCTCGGCGGGAAGCGGCGACGGGATGCTGCCGCTGATCGCGGCCGCGTGCGCGGCGTCGAGCTGGGTGAGGGTCTCGTTGACATGGAAGGTGCCGGCGAACGCGGCCTCGGGGGCGACGCTCGTGTCCCGGAGCCGGGGGAGCCGCCGCAGCAGCATGTTGACCTTGACTTGAGCGCCCTCAGGTGTGCGCACGTCGTCTTCACCGAGCAGCCGACGCAGCGCCGACGGCCCGACCCCGCTGAGCACGACCCGCCCGCGGAGCACTTCGGGGCGCTCGCCGCCGACCTCGACTTCACCGTCGGGGTGCACCGAGGTCACCGGCGCGTCGACACGAAGCTCCGCTCCGGCCTCGCGGGCGGCGCGCTCGAGCTCCGCGGTGACCCGGCCCATGCCGCCCACGGGCACGTCCCAGTCGCCGGTGCCACCGCCGATCACGTGATAAAGAAAGCAGCGGTTCTGCCGCAGGCTCTCGTCGTCGGCCGTCGAGAACGTGCCGATGAGGCCGTCGGTCAGGGCGATGCCGCGGGCGAGATCGGTCGACAGCGACGAGCGCAGCAGCCGCCCGAGCGGCCGCTCGACCACATCGCGCCAGAGCGCGTCGTCGCCCAGCGCCGTGCGCAGCTCGTGCCCCGGCCGCAGCGGGTCTGTCATCGTCGGAAAGATGGTGCGCGCGAGCGGTCCGAGCCGTGCCGAGAACGCGGCGAACCGCTCGGCTTCGGCTGCATCTCCTGTGGCCCGCGCGAACGACGCCGCCGTGGCGGCGGCATCCGCGTTGTCGACGAGGATGCCGCGCGAGGGGTCGCCGGGGTCGGGGGTGTACGAGGAGTAGCGGCGTCGGCGCAGATCGAAGCGCAGCCCGAGGTCGTCGATGATCTGCTGCGGCATCAGGCTCACCAGGTAGGAGTAGCGCGAGAGCCTCGCCTCGACGCCGTCCCACGGGCGCTGCGACACCGCCGCCCCGCCGAGGTGCGCGAGCCGCTCGAGAACGACGGTGCGAAGTCCCGCGCGCGCGAGGTACGCGGCGGCGACGAGGGCATTATGGCCGCCGCCGACGATGACGACGTCGTGGGTGACAGGGGAGGCGTCGGGCATGACGCCACCGTAGCGCGAGGGTTAGCGTGGAACGCGTGACCGACGTGCGCGCCCTTCAGCAGCTGGCCATCGACATCGCGCGCGAGGCCGGTGAGCTCGCCAGGCTGCGGCGCAGCGAGGGCGTGCGCATCGCGGCGACGAAGTCGGCCGTCGCCGACATCGTCACCGAGGCCGACCGCGAGGTGGAGCGGCTCATCCGCAATCGGCTCGCCGAGGCGCGGCCGGGCGACGGCTTCCTCGGCGAGGAGTCGGGAGCCGAGCGCGGCATCGGCGATCTCACGTGGGTCGTCGACCCGATCGACGGCACCGTCAACTACGCCTACGGCATTCCGTCGTACGCCGTGAGCATCGCGGCGGTCGCCGGCGAGCCCGACCCGGCGACCTGGCTCGCGCTCGTGGGGGTCGTCTTCAACCCGGTCACCGGCGAGCTGTTCCACGCGGCGCGCGGCGAGGGGGCATGGCTCGGCGAGGAGCGGCTCGCGGTGAACGCAGAACCGTCGGCGGCCGGGGCGCTCCTGGCCACCGGCTTCGGCTATGACCCCGCCACGCACGTCGGCGACCTCGCCCGCGTGGCGCGGGTGATGCCCCTCGCGCGCGACCTGCGGCGGGCGGGAGCGGCCTCGCTCGACTTCGCGTTCGTCGCCGCCGGGCGGCTCGACGGCTACTTCGAGCGCGGACTGCACCCTTGGGACCACGCGGCCGGGGCGCTGCTGGTGACCGAGGCCGGCGGCATGGTCGGCGGAGCAGGCATCGGCGACACCCCGAATCGCGACCTCACCGTCGCGTCGGGTCCCGGATTGTTCGCGGCCCTGTCGGCGGCGGCCAAGGGGCACTGAAGCCCGTCCGTCGATCGACGGCGAGTCGATGGCTCGCGCGCATGGCATTCCCAGGCTCGGGGGAGTAGTGTTTACCCATTCGTTACCAACGCCGCCCGAACGGCGTGGGTTCGACACCCGAGATCCGAACGCTGCCCCCCGGCGCCCGAGCTGAGAGCATCCCCGCTTGTCGTTTCACCCCCCTGTGCCCGATTCCGCGCCCACGCGCCGATCGAGCCGCACCTCCGCGACGCCTGTGCAGGCGCCGTCGGTGCCGTCGGTGACGACCAGGGCAGAGCTCCGCCGGCGCGCTGCCGCCGCGGTGCCGCAGGTCGACGCGCACGTCGTGACCGACGACGTGACGACGGATGTCGTCGCTCCGGCGCCTGTCGCCGCCGTGCTGTCGCGTCGCGCTCGTCGGGTCGCCACCGCACCACAGGAGATCGTCGCGGAGCAGGTCGCGCCAGAGCAGGCCGCGGAGCCCGAGACGTTCACTCAGGCGGTCGCCGCCGGTGACCCCGGTCAGGATTACGCCGACCTCGTCTTCGACGAGCCGTTCCTGCAGGAGCCCGTCGACGTTCCGGAGCCCGAGCGAGAGGCCGAGCCCGAGCCGCAGCACGCGTTCCGTGCGGAGTTCGACGAGTTCGAGGCCGCGGCCCGGCTCTTCTCCTTCACCGCCGACATCCCGACGCAGAATGCGCCGGCCGACGCCGAGCCCGTCGCTGCGGCCGATGTCGTCGTGCCGGGGGTGTCGCTCCGACGTGGAGTGTCGCTTCGACGGCTGGCCACGGCATCCTTCTCGATCGGGGTCGTCGGGGTCGTCGGCCTACTGGCCGTCGGAATGACCACCCCTGCCGTCGCCGTCGCCGCCGCGAGCGGAACGGCGACCGCGTCGATGTCGGTCGTCGCACCGGCCGGCGACGTCGCCGCAGACGACAGCGAGATCCAGGCCTACGTCGCTCCGGCCAGCGTCGAGAATGTCGAGCTCTCGCGCAACGAGAACTACTCGATGGTCAGCACGGCGCAGATCGCGCAAGACGACAACATCCTCTACCCGTCGGACTTCTACACGAACGATCCGACCTCGAACATCCAGTGGCCGTTCGCGGTCGGCGTCTCGATCTCCTACGGCTTCGGCTGGCGATCGGGCGCGATGCACGAGGGCGCCGACTTCGTTCCGGGCAACGGCGCCAACGTGCAGGCGATCGCCGACGGCACGGTGCGCATCGCGACCGAGAGCGGCGGGGCCTACGGTGTCACGGTCGTCATCGACCACATCATCGACGGCAAGCTGGTCTCGACGCGGTACGGACACATGCAGTACGGCTCGCTCAAGGTCTCGGTCGGCGACAAGGTCACCGTCGGCACCGTGATCGGCAACACCGGCAACACCGGTCGCTCGTACGGCGCCCACACCCACGTCGAGGTTCTGCTGAACGGCACGACCCCCACTGACCCGATCGTGTGGCTGCGTGAGTACACCGACGGCACCCACACGGTGGGGTGACCTGAGGTTCAGAGGTGCCCGTTCGCTCTGGTATTCTCTTCTAGTTGCCTGCTTGCGGGCAGCACGCCCCGATAGCTCAGTGGCAGAGCACTTCCATGGTAAGGAAGGGGTCGTCAGTTCAATCCTGACTCGGGGCTCGCAGCATCCACATCTCGCCGTGCGGATGCGGCGCGGCGGGGTAGCTCAGTTGGTGAGAGCGCACGACTCATAATCGTGAGGTCGCGGGTTCAAGCCCCGCTCCCGCTACCGAAACGGGCCCCTTTCCGGGGCCCTTTCTCGTTGCCGGATCGCGCTGCGTCGCCGCTGCGCGCGAGACCTGCCCTCTGGAGCGAAACCTCGTCGCAGTGGATCGGTTTCGGGCGGTATAGCGGGTCTCGGCAACCGAAGCGTGCCACGATGGGCGGGGAACCCGACCCGGAAGGGCAGCGGATGGTCGCGAGTGTCGAATGGCCCGTGCGCACGCGCCCGTGGGAGATCACCGTCGTCGCCGTGCTCGGCTACGCGCAGGCCGCGCTGCAGACGATCGTCGGGCTCGTCCTGCTCACCCGCCTCACCGATGCAGCCTTCGTGCAGCGCTACGACGCCGACAGCGCCGCGGCCGCCGTCGGGGTGTATCTCATCGTCGCCGGCCTCGTCGCTGCGACGGTGGCGACCGGCGTGCTTTTCGGCACCTCGCTGATGCGCTGGTTCATGGCGTTCGGGCTGGCACTGGGGGCCGCCTCGTCCGTTCTCACGATGCTGCGCGGCGGGATGTTCGTCGCCGTCGGGATCGTGCACCTGTGCCTCGTCGTGATCGCCCTTGTGCTGCTGTTCTCGCGGCAGGCGACCCTCTGGATCCACCGCCCCTGACAGCGCACCGGGGTAGGGTGGGCGGCATGAGCACGACGCCTCCCGGTTGGTACGACGACGGGCACGGTGCCCTCCGCTGGTGGGACGGCCAGCAGTGGACGGAGCACGTGGCAGAGCCGGATCCCGAGCCCGCCGCAGATGCCGAGGCTCCGGCCGCCGAGCCCGCGCCGCAGCCGCTCGAGCAGCAGCTCGGCTTCGCGCCCGTCGAGCCGCAGGCCGGGCCGTCGGCACCGGTGACCGACGTCTCCGCCGAGCCCGCGGCGACCGTTCCGCCGTTGGCGCCGCCCGACGGGTACCCCGGCGGCGGGGGGATCTTCACTGCCGCCACCGAGCCGCGCAGGTCGAGGCTGTGGGTCGTCTGGGTCGTGCTGGGCGCCGTGCTGCTGTTCTTCGTGATCGCCGCCGCTGTGCTCATCCCGCTCGCGCTCCGGTTCTTCTCGGGGGCGGCCGCCGCGGCGCCGGAGAGCGTTGACGAACAGGCCGCCGTCGCCGCCGTGGAGCTCTACGACCAGGCGTGGAAGGAGGCCGACTGCGACAAGTTCCAGCAGGCCACCACGGCCCGGTTCCGGGCCGATCAGCTGCTCGAGGACTGCGCGGTGTTCGAGGAGCAGGCGGGGTACTTCAGCGAGTCGATCGCCTCGTACGAGGTGACCATCACCTCGATCGACGCCGCCGACGACGAGATCGTCCTCGAGACGACGGAGGACTATTCGGCCTACCTCGACCAGAACGGCGACCCGATCGACGAGCCGCAGGACTACTCGAGCGGCTACCGCTACGTCACCGTGCCCTCGGCCGACGGATGGGCCATCGACGTGCTGACCTCGACCGACGAGTGAGCGAGGCAGGCGCGCGCCCTCGAACGGCGCGGTTCTTCGTCGCGTGCATCGTGATCGGCCTGCTCGCCGGACTGCTCTCAGGGCTGTTCGGGGTGGGCGGCGGCACCGTGATCGTGCCGATGCTGGTGATGCTGCTGCGCTTCGACCAGCGGCTCGCGGCCGGCACCTCCCTCGCGGCGATCGTGCCGACGGCATCCGTCGGAGTCGTCTCCTACGCGGTGCACGGGTCGGTCGCGTGGATCCCGGCGCTCGTGCTCGCCCTGGGAGCGGTGTTCGGCGCGCAGCTGGGCACCTGGCTGCTGCCGCGCATCTCGCAGACCGCGCTGCGGTGGGGCTTCGTCGTCTTCGTCGCGGTCACGATCGTCAGCCTCTTCCTCGTCGTGCCCGATCGTGGTGCGACGATCGAGCTGACGCCGTGGTCGATCATCGCGCTGCTCGTGCTCGGCCTGTTCACGGGGGTGCTCTCCGGGCTGCTCGGCGTCGGCGGCGGCGTCGTCGTCGTGCCGGCGCTGATGGTGCTCTTCGGCGCGAGCGACCTGGTCGCCAAGGGCACCTCGCTTCTCATGATGATCCCGACCGCGGTCTCAGGCACCGTCGGAAACGTCCGGCGGCGCAATGTCGATCTGGTCGCCGCCGTCACGATCGGCATCGCCGCCTGCACGACCACGGCGCTCGGCGCCTGGATCGCGACCCTGCTCGACCCCGTCGTGGCCAACGCGCTGTTCGCGCTGTTCATGACCTACATCGCCGTCCAGATGGCGGTCAAGGCGGTCCGCGGCCGACGGCGGTGACCATCGGCCCGCCCAGCGCGCTCGATAGACTTGTCGGGTGCCAGTGAACCCAGAGCTCGTCGGGCGTGTCTTCCCCCCGACGGATGCCTACCTGGTCGGCCGCGAGAAGGTGCGCGAGTTCGCGCGCGCCGTCTTCGCCACCGACCCCCAGCACCTCGACCCCGCCGCGGCGCAGTCCCTGGGCTACCCCGACGTGGTCGCGCCGCCCACCTTCGCGATGGTGATCCAAGACCTGACTCTGCAGCAGCTTCTCGCCGAGCCCGACTCGGGCATCGCGCTCGAGCGCACGATCCACGCCGAGCAGCGCTTCCGCTACACGCGGCCAATCGTGGCAGGCGATGAGCTCACCGGGCAGCTGTCGATCGTCGGCGTGCGCGCGATCGGCAAGGGCGCCATGGTCACCAGCGAGGCCGAGATCACCGATGCGGCCGGAGCCCACGTCGTCACGGCGACCTCGGTGCTCCTGATCGGAGGCGACGAGTGAGCGCGTCTGCGGGCCTCGGAGCCCTGACGGTCGGCGATGTCGTCGCCGAGCGCAGCATCCATCTCACGCGTGAATCGCTCGTGCGCTACGCGGGCGCGTCGGGCGACTTCAATCCCATCCACTACCGCGACGACGTCGCGGCCCGCGTGGGACTTCCCGGCGTGCTGGCGCACGGGATGCTGACGATGGGCCTGTCGATCGAGACCCTCGTACCGTGGCTCGGCGACTCCGGTCGCATCGTCGAATACGGCGTGCGCTTCACGCGCCCCGTCGTCGTCGACGCCGACAGCGGCGCCGACGTCTCGGTCGTGGCCACCGTGGGCGTCGTCGACGACGAGACCGCACGCATCGACCTCACCGTCACCGCCGCCGACACCACGGTGCTCGGCAAGGCGCAGGTGCGCGTGCGGACCGCCTGACGACATGCCCGAGGTCACGCCGATCCCGCTGGCGCAGCTGACGACGCTGCGCGCCGGCGGCACCCCCGAGCGGATGATCGACGCCCGCAGCGTCGATGAGCTCGTCGACGCCCTCCGCGACGTCTGGGCGGAACGCGACGAGTGGCTCGTGCTCGGCGGTGGCTCGAACCTGCTGGCCGGCGACGAGCCCTTCGCCGGCACCGTGATCCGTGTGCTCACGGAGGGAATCGAGCGGCTGCCGTCGCCACGGCCCGGCTTCGTGCGGCTGCGCGTGCAGGCGGGCCACAGCTGGGATGCCCTCGTCGCCCACTCGGTGGCCGAGGGGCTCTCCGGAATCGCGGCGATGTCGGGCATCCCGGGAACGGTCGGAGCGGCGCCCGTGCAGAACATCGGCGCCTACGGTCAGGAGATCGTGCAGACCCTCGTCGAGGTCGAGCTCATCGACGAGGCGACCGGCGAGGTGTCGACGGTGCCCGCCGACGAGCTCGGGCTGGGCTTTCGCACCTCGGTGCTCAAGCAGCATTACGGGTCGGTGCCGACCCGCCCCGCCGTGATCCTCTCGGTCACGCTCGAACTCGCCGAGGTCGGCTCGGGCGAGTTCCCGGTGCGGGGCGACCAGCTGCGCCAGGCGCTGGGGCTCGCTCCTGACGCGACCGTGACCCTGCAATGGGTGCGCGAGACGGTGCTGGCCACCCGCGCCCGCAAGGGCATGGTGCTCGACGACGCCGACCCCGACACGCACAGCGCGGGCTCGTTCTTCCAGAACGCGGTGGTCTCGGCATCCTTCGCCCGCACGCTGCCCGAGGCGTGCCCGAGGTGGCCGATGGCGCAGGTGCGCGAGGCCACTCGGGTGATTCCGCTGGAGCGCTACGACGGCTACATCGCGCCGCCGGCGTCGGTCGAGCCCGACGTCAAGGTCAGCGCCGCCTGGCTCATCGAGCACGCAGGAGTGCGCAAGGGATTCCGCCTCGGGCGGTCGCGCGCGGCGCTGTCGACCAAGCACGCGCTCGCGCTCACCAACCGCGGCGGCGCGACGGCAGAGGAGATCGCCGAGCTCGCGCGCTACGTGCAGGGCCGTGTGCAGTCCGAGTTCGGGCTCATCCTCCAGCCCGAGCCCGTGCTCGTCGGCGTCGAGCTGTAGCCCCTACGAGGCGAACAGCTCCTGCAGGCGCTGCACGCCCTCCAGCAGCTGGTCGTCGCCCAGCGCGTACGACAGGCGCAGGTACCCCGAGGGGCCGAACGCCTCACCCGGCACGACGGCGACCTCGGCCTTGTCGAGGATCAGGTCTGCCAACTCGAGCGACGTCGTCGGGGTGACACCCCGCCACTCGCGGCCGAGCAGTCCCTGCACGTCGGGGTAGACGTAGAAGGCGCCGAGCGGGTTCGGCACGGTGACCCCCTCGATCTTCGAGAGCTCCGCCACGATGAGCCTGCGGCGGCGGTCGAAGGCCTGGCGGAACTCCTCGGCCTCGGTCTGCGGGCCCGTGAGGGCGGCCAGCGCCGCACGCTGGGCGATGTTGTTGACGTTCGAGCTCAGGTGCGACTGCAGGTTGGCGGCGACCTTGATGGCGTCGGCGGGCCCCACCATCCAGCCGACGCGCCAGCCGGTCATGGCGTAGGTCTTCGCGACGCCGTTGACGAGGATCGTCTGGCCGGCGAGCTCGGGCACCGCCTCGACGATCGACACGGCCCGCGCGCCCTCGTAGACGAGGTTCTGGTAGATCTCGTCGGTGATGACCCAGATGCCGTGCTCGAGCGCCCACTGGCCGATCGCCCTGGTCTCCTCCGGTGTGTAGACCGAGCCTGTCGGGTTCGAGGGCGACACGAACACCAGCACGGTGGTGCGGTCGGTGCGGGCGGCCTCGAGCTGGGCGACCGTGACCTTGTACTCCTGGTCGGCGCCGGCGAACACCTCGACAGGGGTGCCGTCGGCCAGGCGGATCGCCTCGGGGTAGGTCGTCCAATAGGGAGCCGGCAGCAGCACCTCGTCGCCGGGGTTCACCACCGCCTGGAAGGCCTGGTACACGGCCTGCTTGCCGCCGTTGGTGACGATCACCTGCGACGGTGCGACCTCCAGGCCCGAGTCGCGCAGGGTCTTGGCGGCGATCGCCTCGCGGAGCACAGGGAGTCCGGCGGCGGGGGTGTAGCGGAAGTTCGCGGGGTCTTCCAGCGCGTGCGCGGCGGCGTCGACGATGAAGCTCGGGGTGGCGAAGTCGGGCTCGCCCGCCGCGTAGCTGATCACGGGCCGACCGGCGGCCTGCAGGGCCTTCGCCTTCGCGTCGACCTTGAGGGTCGCCGACTCGGCGATGGCGGACAGCTTGCGAGAGAGGGGAGCGCGTTCGGTCACCCTTGAAAGCGTAGTGCGGCGCCGCCGCGGGCGCGTGAGTGTTGCCTCAGAGATCCAGCGGCCAGTACGCCCGCAGCTCGATCGCGCCCCAGGCGGCCATCGGATGCCGCGACGCGATCTCGACGGCCTCCTCGAGGTCTGCGCACTCGAGCACGTCGAAGCCCCCGATGAGCTCGTAGCTCTCGGCGAAGGGGCCGTCGCTGACGATCACCTCGCCCTTGCGGCGGCGGACGGTCTTGGCCTCGGCGGGCGGGCGCAGCCGGTCTCCCTCGATTCCGCGCCCGGTGTCGTAGACCTCGGCCGACCACTCCTCGATGGTCACGGGTGCCGGCTCGGCGGCCGGGTCGGTCAGCTCAGGGTCGCTGAGCACCAGCATGAGAAAACGCATCGCAGTGGTCCTTTCGTCAGTTGCGACGTTACGACCACACGTCGAGCCGCAGCATCCGGAATCGACATCCGGGATGCTGCGGCTCGAGAATCCGAGCGGATCGGCGCTCAGCCGAACTGGTTCATCGTGTTGTCCTTGCCGCCGGCCTTGAGGGCGGCGTCGCCGGCGAAGTACTCCTTGTGGTTGTCGCCGATGTCGGACCCTGCCATGTTCTGGTGCTTGACGGTCGCGATGCCCTCGCGGATCTCGCGGCGCTGCACGCCCTTGACGTAGGCGAGCATGCCCTCGGTGCCGAAGTAGCCCTTGGCCAGGTCATCGGTCGACAGGGCCGCCGTGTGATAGGTCGGCAGCGTGATGAGGTGGTGGAAGATGCCGGCCCTGGCCGAGCCGTCCTTCTGGAACGAGCGGATCTTCTCGTCGGCCAGCTGGGCCAGTTCGGTCTCGTCGTAGGCGACGTTCATGAGGTCGGCCCGATCGTAGGCCGACACGTCGCGCCCCTCCGCCACGAGCAGGTCGTAGGCCTGCTGGCGGAAGTTGAGCGTCCAGTTGAACGAGGGACTGTTGTTGTAGACGAGCTTCGCGTTCGGAATCTCCTTGCGGATCTCGTCGACCATGCCGGCGATCTGCTCGACGTGGGGCTTCTCGGTCTCGATCCACAGCAGATCGGCGCCGTTGCGCAGGGCCGTGATGCAGTCGAGCACGCAGCGCTCCTCGCCGGTGCCGCTGCGGAACTGGTAGAGGTTGCTGGCCAGGCGCTTCGGGCGCAGGAGCTTGCCCTCGCGGCGGATGATCACGTCGCCGTCGCCGAGGTCCGCCTCGGTGATCTCCTCGACGTCGAGGAACGCGTTGTACTGGTCGCCGAGGTCGCCGGGGGTGCGCGAGACGGCGAGCTTCTGGGTGAGCCCCGCACCCAGCGAGTCGGTGCGCGCCACGATGATGCCGTTGTCGATGCCGAGCTCGAGGAACGCGTAGCGGACGGCGTTGAGCTTGGCGATGAAGTCGTCGTGCGGAACCGTGACCTTGCCGTCCTGGTGGCCGCACTGCTTCTCGTCGGAGACCTGGTTCTCGATCTGGATGGCGCAGGCACCCGCCTCGATCATCTTCTTGGCCAGGAGGTAGGTGGCCTCGGGGTTGCCGAAGCCCGCGTCGATGTCGGCGATGATCGGCACGACGTGGGTCTCGTGGTTGTCGATCTCGGACTGCAGGAACTCCACCGCCGTCTCGTCGCCGGCCAGGCGTGCGGCGTCGAGCTTGGTGAACAGCAGGTCGAGCTCGCGGGCGTCGGCCTGGCGCAGGAACGTGTAGAGCTCTTCGATCAGGGCGGGCACCGAGGTCTTCTCGTGCATCGACTGGTCGGGGAGGGGGCCGAACTCCGACCGGAGCGCGGCGACCATCCAGCCCGACAGGTAGAGGTAGCGCTTGTTCGTCGACTTCAGGTGCTTCTTGATCGAGATCAGCTTTTGCTGCCCGATGAAGCCGTGCCAGACGCCGAGCGACTGGGTGTAGACCGACGAGTCGGCGTCGTACTCGGCCATGTCGCGGCGCATGATGTCGGCGGTGTACTGGGCGATCTCCAGGCCCGTCTTGAAGCGGTTCTGCGCCCGCATCCGTGCGACGTACTCGGGGTTGATGGCGTCCCAGCTGCTGCCGTTGCGCTGGGTGAGGGCCTCGATGGCCTCGATGTCGTGCTGATAGGTGGTCATGGCGTCTCCTGCGTCGTGGGGTCTGGCGTCAAAGGGGTCTGGCGTCGGTGTGTCGTGCGGTCCGATGGCCGGGGGAGTGTCACTCGCTCTCGACGAGGAACTTCGCGTAGGCGGGCACCGTCAAGAACATCGGGAACTCCTGGCCGAGCGAGACCTCGCGGAAGAGCTCCGCGGCGTCGTCGAATCGGTCGCCGTCTCGGCGCTCGACCTCGCCGAGCACGCGCTCGATCAGGCCCTCGATGTAGCCGAGGGTGATCTGCGTGCCGTCGTCGGTGGAGCGGTCCTGGTGGATCCACTGCCACACCTGGCTGCGGCTGATCTCGGCGGTGGCGGCGTCTTCCATGAGGTTGTCGATCGCGACGGCGCCCAGGCCCCGCAGCCACGCCTCGATGTAGCGGATCGCGACCGACACGTTGCCGTGCACGCCCTCCGCCGTGATCGGCAGGCCGATGTGCACATCGAGCAGATCCTCCGCGCGCACCGAGACCTCCGGCCGCTGGCGGTCGACCTGGTTGGGCCGCTCGCCCAGCACTGCGTCGAACTCCGCCCGCGCGACCGGGATGAGGTCGGGGTGGGCGACCCACGTGCCGTCGAAGCCGTCGCCGGCCTCGCGCTTCTTGTCGGCGGCGACCTTCTCGAACGCGCGCTCGGTCACCTCGGGGTCGCGGCGGTTCGGGATGAACGCGCTCATGCCGCCGATCGCGAAGGCCCCCCGCTTGTGGCAGGTCTTGACCAGCAGTTCGGTGTAGGCGCGCATGAACGGCACCGTCATGGTGACCTGGCTGCGGTCGGGCAGGACGAAGCGGGCCCCTCGGCCGCGGTAGTTCTTGATCATCGAGAAGATGTAGTCCCAGCGGCCGGCGTTCAGGCCCGCGATGTGGTCGCGCAGCTCGAACAGGATCTCCTCCATCTCGAACGCCGCCGGCAGCGTCTCGATCAGCACGGTCGCGCGGATCGTGCCGTGGGGGATGCCGATGTACTCCTCGCTGAAGGTGAACACGTCGTCCCACAGCTTCGCCTCTTCGCTCGACTCGAGCTTGGCGATGTAGAAGTAGGGGCCGCGGCCGCCCGCGATGAGCTGCTGCGCGTTGTGGAAGAAGTACAGACCGAAGTCGACGAGCGAGCCCGAGGCGTCGAGCGCCCGGCCGGTGCGGTCGGTGTAGCGGATGTGCTTCTCGACGAGGTGCCAGCCGCGGGGGCGCATCACGATCGTCGGGGTCTCGGTGGCGGTCACCTCGTAGCGCTTGCCCTCGGGGCTCGTGTACGACAGCTCGCCGCGGATCGCGTCGCGCAGGCTCAGCTGGCCTTCGATGACGTTGCTCCAGGTCGGGCTCGTGGCGTCCTCCTGGTCGGCCAGCCACACCTTGGCGCCCGAGTTGAGCGCGTTGATCGTCATCTTCTGGTCGGTCGGTCCGGTGATCTCGACGCGGCGGTCCTCCAGCCCGGGGCCGGCGCCGGCGACCCGCCAGCCCTCATCCTCGCGGATGTGACGCGTGTCGTCGCGGAACTGCGGGTCGTGGCCGTTGCCGATCTCGAAGCGGCGACGCATGCGGTCGGCGAGGCGATCGTGGCGGCGCGCCGCGAAGCGGTGGTGCAGCTCGGCGAGGAAGGCGAGCGCCTCGGTCGTGAGGATCTCGTCGTAGCGGTCGCGGAGGGGCCCGGTGATCTCGATCATGCGGGTGGGCGCGATGCCCGTGGCGGGAGGTGTCATGGCCCTGCCTTCCTGTGTGGTGGTGGTGCGGGGAGGTCCGTGTGACCACTCTGCGTGAAGTTCGGAACCCGAGCCGACCAATCACGCTGTGAAGTTTTGCCGTTCTTCTGCTCGTGTGACACACTCTCCGACATGACGATCATCGAAGACGCGGTCGACGAGGGCGAGGCGGAGGCCGACGCGCTGACCATCGGCCGCCGCATCCGGCAGCTGCGCACGAGTCGCGGCATGACGCTCGACGAGCTCGCGGAGGCCGTCGATCGGGCCCCCAGCCAGCTCTCGATGATCGAGACGGGCAAGCGCGAGCCCAAGCTGACGCTGCTGCGCGCGATCGCGAGAACCCTCGGCACGACCCTCGATGCGCTGCTGGAGTCTGAACCCCTCGACGAGCGGGCGACGCTCGAGATCTCGCTCGAGCGGGCCATGAAGGGCCAGACCTTCTCGGCACTCGGCATCGCACCCTTCCGCATCGGCAAGGCGATCCCCGATGACGCCCTCCGCGCGATGCTGGCGCTCCAGGGCGAGATCGAGCGGCTGCGCGACGAGCGGGCGGCGACCCCCGAAGAGGCGCGGCGCGCCAACGTGGCTCTCCGCCGTCTCATGCGCACGCAGAACAACTACTTCCCCGAGCTCGAGGTGCAGGCGCGGCGCATCCTGGATGCCGTCGACCACCCCGGCGGTCCGCTCACGCAGCGCACAGCATCCGATATCGCCGCCCATCTGGGCTTCACGCTGCACTACGTGCCCGATCTGCCGCAGACCACCCGCAGTGTCGCCGACATCAAGAACGGCCGGCTCTACCTGTCCAGCCGCCTGACCTCCAAGGGTGATCCGCGCACCGCCGTGCTGCAGGCGCTGTCGAGCCGCATCCTCGGGCACCGCGAGCCCACGAGCTACGACGAGTTCCTGCGCCAGCGCGTCGAGACGAACTACCTCACGGGTGCGCTGCTGATCCCCGAGGCGCACGCGGTGCCGTTCCTCGAAGACGCCAAGGCCGATCGAGCCATCTCGATCGAAGACCTCCGCGACGGCTACTCGGTCTCGTACGAGACGGCCGCGCACCGGTTCACGAACCTCGCGACGGTGCACCTGGGCATCCCCGTGCACTTCCTCAAGGTGCACGAGTCCGGCACGATCACCAAGGCCTACGAGAACGACGACGTCAACTTCCCCACCGACCGCCTCGGCGCGATCGAGGGGCAGATGTGCTGCCGCAAGTGGACCTCGCGGGTCGTCTTCGACGTCGACGACCACTTCAACCCCTACTACCAGTACACCGACACCGGCAACGGCACGTACTGGTGCACGGCCAGGGTCGAGAACTCCAGCGAGGGGGCGCACTCGGTCTCGGTGGGCGTGCGTTTCGACGACACCAAGTGGTTCCTCGGGCGCGACACGACCAATCGCGGAGTGTCGAAGCATTCGGTCGAGGTGTGCTGCCGGCGCGCACCCGCCGAGCTCGAATCGGCATGGCGCGAGAACTCGTGGCCAAATGTTCGCACGCCGCGGACCCTGCTGGCGACCCTGCCGACCGGCTCGTTCCCCGGCGTCGACACCACCGATCTCTACGAGTTCCTCGAGGCCCACGCGCCGCGGTGAGCGAGGGGGTTGTGCAAAAACCTGCCGCGTGTATGGTTTTAGGGAAGCGCTGACGCTTCCCGCGGGCGCTTTCGATGAGGAGAGCGACGATGAGACGATCCACACGTGCCCTGATCGCGGCCGCGGCGACGGCCGGGCTGATCGCGACCGCAATGCCGGCGGCGGCGGATGCCGTGGCCACCGGCAGAGGCGACCACGGCGGCGGCTCCACCCGCGAGACGCTGGAGAGGTATGCAGAAGACACCTGGGCGTCGCTCGACGCGATGACCGATCCCGACACCGGCCTGGCCGCCGACAACATCGAGGGCGACCTCACCGACCCCGGTGCCTACACGTCGCCCACCAACATCGGCGGCTACCTGTGGTCGACGGTCACGGCGCGCGATCTCGGGATCATCGACCGCCGCGACGCGCGGGAGCGACTGCGCACGACGCTGACGACGCTCGAACGGCTGGAGCGCAACGAGGCCAGCGGCATGTTCTACAACTGGTACGACCCGGCCACGGGAGAGAAGCTCACGACGTGGCCCGAATCGGGAGACCCGGTCGAGCCGTTCCTGTCGACGGTCGACAACGGGTGGCTGGCCGCGGCGCTGCGCATCGTCGCCGAGGCCGAGCCGCGGTTGGCGCGCCAGGCCGACCGTCTCTACGACTCGATGGACTTCGGTGCCTTCTTCGACCCGGCGGGCGCGGCCGGGCTCGAGGCGGGCACCAACCGCGGCGGATTCTGGGACGCCGAGCCCGCCGGGTGCTCGGTGGCCGCGCCCATGTACAACGGGTCGGGCGAGACGGCCTTCTACACCTGCCACCACTACGACACGACCGTCAGTGAGAGCCGCATCGCGACCTACCTCGGCATCATCAACGGGCAGATCCCGTCGACGGCGCTCGCCGGCACGCACCGCACCATGCCGCCCGGGTGCGACTGGGCGTGGCAGGAGCAGCTCCCCACCGGCACGACGCGCAGCTATCACGGCTACGACGTGTGGGAGGGGGTCTATTCCTACGACGGCATGAGCTTCGTGCCGAGCTGGGGCGGCAGCATGTTCGAGGCGCTCATGCCCGACCTGCTCGTGCCGGAGGCGCAGTGGGGCCACCGCTCGTGGGCGCTCAATCACTCGATCACGGTCGCCGTGCAAGAGGCGCACGGCGCCGACGCGGGCTACGGGTACTGGGGCTTCTCGCCCGCCAGCAACCCGTTCGGCGGCTACTCCGAATACGGCGTCGACCTGGCCGGCATGCGCTCCGACGGCTACGCCTCCGACGTGGAGAAGACCGACGTCGACATCGACCGTCCAGGGTGCACGATGGGAACGAACCCCGATCCGACCTTCGGCGACGGCGTCGTCACGCCGCACGCGAGCTTCCTCGCGCTGCCCTACGACCGCGCGGGAGCGCTGAAGAACCTGCGAGGCATCGAGAACGACCTCGGAGCCTACGGCCCCGGCGGGTTCTACGATTCCGTCGCCGTGCACAGCGGCACGATCGCCGAGCGCTACCTCTCGCTCGACCAGTCGATGATCATGGCCGCCATCGGCAACGAGCTGACCGGCGACACGCTCAAGGACTACTTCGTCGACCGGGCCGCGCGGACGCGCCTGGCCCCGGCGATCCGTGAGCTGGTCTTCAGTGCAGACTGGGGATCGGCGAAGAAGGAGACCGGTGAGCGCTGACGAAGACCTGACGGATGCGGCCGCCCCCGGCGACGGGGCGGCCGCGCCGGCGCGTGCCACCCGCGCCAAGCGCGGCAGCTACGCGAAGGGGCAGGCTCGACGCCAGCGCATCGTCGACGAGGCGCTGCTCGTGTTCGCCCGCAGCGGGCTGACCGCCGGATCGATCCGCGAGATCGCCAAACGCGTCGATCTGACCCCTGCCGGAGTGCTGCACCATTTCTCCAGCAAGGAGGAGCTGTTCGCCGAGGTGCTGCGCCAGCGCGACGAGAAGGTGCGGCAGGCGGCGGGGGATCCCGCCGCGCACACGGTCGTCGAGCAGGCGGCCAAGGTGGTCGCCCACAACCAGCAGACGCGCGGCCTCACCTCGCTCTACGCGATGGTCTCCGCCGAGGCGACCGACCCGCAGCATCCGTCGCATGAGGAGTTCGCCGAGCGCTATCGCGCCAGTGCGGCGGGGGCGACCGAGCTGCTGGCCGCCGGCCAGCGCGACGGCGAGGTGCGCGCCGACCTCGACCCCGCGCTCGCGGCTCGCCTGATCAGCGCCGTCATGGACGGCATCCAGCTGCAGTGGCTGCTCGACGACGACGTCGACATGAACGCGCTGTTCGCGGAGTTCGTGCGGGGCTACCTGCGCCCCTGACGCTCACGGCAGCGCGTTCGCCTTCGCGACCGCGCCCAGCCAGCCCAGGCTCGGCTTGGGCCGGCGCTGGAACGTATCTCGGTCCCACCCGATGAGCCCGAAGGTCGGACGGTAGGAGCCCCACTCGTAGTTGTCGAGGGCGCTCCAGTGCAGGTAGCCGCGCACGTCGACCCCCTCACGCAGGCAGTCCTGGACGGCCTCGAGGGCCCCCGTCGTGTAGACGATACGGCGGTCGTCGTCGGCGGTGGCGATGCCGTTCTCGGTCACGTAGACCGGCACGCCCGCGCGCCGCCAGGCATTGCGGATGCCGTCGCCGACGGCGGGAGGGAAGAACTCCCACCCGGTGAGGGTTCGTTCGACGCCGTCGGGGATGGGAAGGGGCCCGTCGAGGCCGATCCTGGTGCGGGTGTAGGCCTGCACGCCGACCCAGTCGTCGCCCGCGGCGGCGTCGAGGAAGACGTCTTCACGCGATCGGCCGTAGTCGGCGGCGACAGCCTCTGCGCCCGGCTCCGGCTGATACGCCTGGGTCGCGACCGACCAGCCCGCCCGGTGCC
Source organism: Microbacterium fluvii (assembly GCF_025515205.1). GTDB lineage: Bacteria > Actinomycetota > Actinomycetes > Actinomycetales > Microbacteriaceae > Microbacterium > Microbacterium fluvii. The sequence continues at coordinate 303,459 of NZ_JAOPFX010000003.1, forward strand.
CGGCGCCGCGCAGCACCTCGACGGCTCGACGATGTGCGGCCACGAGGCGGTCGGTGACGGCGGGCACGCCAGGGGGCAGCCCGATGGAAGGGAAGCCCACCTCGGGGTCTGCGAGCACCGAGACCATGTTCGGCTCGTTGATCGTGCACACGAGGTCGACGCCGTCGAGCACGGGCAGGGCCGCCTCGACGTAGCGGGCGAACTGGTCGACGATGCCGTCGTCGAGCCACGCGCCCGCGCGGGCGACCCACACCGGATGGGTGAAGTGGTGCAGCGTCACCATCGGGGTCAGGTCGCGCTCGCGGGCGGTGTCGACCATGCGCCGATAGTGGTCGAGCGCGGCGCGCGAGAAGAACCCCCGCTCGGGCTCGATGCGCGCCCACTCGATGCTGAACCGGTACGAGTTCAGGCCCGCCTGCGCGAGCAGCGCCATGTCTTCGGGGTAGCGGTGGTAGCCGTCGGCGGCGTCGCCAGAGGGCTCGGCCACGGGCGGACCCGGCAGGTGCCCCCACTCGCGCTGCCACCAGTCCGAATTGACGTTGCCGCCCTCGATCTGGTGCGCCGCCGTGGACGCGCCCCACAGAAAGCCGTCGGGGAAGGTCATGCGGTTCCTTTCACTTGATGCCGGTGAGGGCGATGCCCTGCACGAAGAAGCGCTGCAGGGCGACGAAGACGACGAGCACCGGCACGACCACGACGACGGCTCCCGCCATCATGAGCCCGTACTGTGCGGCGTTCTGGCCGACCGAATACAGGGCGAGCGCGACCGGCAGGGTGTACTTGTCCTCGGTGGTGGCCACCACGAGGGGCCAGAGGAAGTTGTTCCAGCTGCCCAGGAACGTGAGGATCGTGAGGGTCGCGACGGCCGGGCCGCACAGCGGCATGATGACGCGCAGGAAGATGCGCCACTCATTCGCCCCGTCGATGCGGGCGGCCTCGATGATGTCGTCGGGCAGGCTCAGCATGAACTGCCGCATGAGGAAGACCCCGAGCGGGGTGATCAGGAACGGCAGGATCAGTCCGGGGTAGGTGTTGACGAGCCCCAGGTTCGCGGTCAGCACGAACAGCGGCACGAAGGTCACCACGCCCGGCACCATGAGGGTCACCAGCACCAGTCCGAAGAGCAGCCGCTTGCCGGCGAAGTCGAGTTTGGCGAGGGCATAGCCGACCATCGACGAGAAGACGATGTTGCCCGCCGTCACGCACACGGCGACGACGACGCTGTTGGTGAAGTAGGTCGCGAAATCGAGCCGGCCGAACAGCTGCGTGTAGTTGTCGAGCGTCGCGTCGCGCGGGAGGAACTCGGTGGGGTACTGGCGGATCTCGGCGGTGGTCTTGAACGAGCCCAGGATCATCCAGACGAACGGCATGATCATGGCCACGAGACCGAGCGTCAGCAGCACATAGAGCCACCAGCGGGGGCGGGTGCGCACCATGTCAGTCCCTCCGTCCGAGCAGGCGGAACTGGATCAGCGACAGCAGCACGATCGCCAGGAACAGCACGTAGCTCGAGGCCGACGCGAACGCGTAGTTGCCGAAGCCGAACTGGTCGTAGGTGTACATCGCGGTCGAGAGGGTCGCATCCAGCGGCCCGCCCTGGGTCATGACGAACGGCTCCTCGAAGAACTGCAGGAAGCCGATGCCGGTGATGACGGCGGCGAACAGCATCGTCGGGCGGAGGGCGGGAAGCGTCACGTTGCGAAAACGCTGGAACACGTTCGCGCCGTCGACCATGGCCGCCTCGTGCTGTTCGCGGGGCACGCCCTGCAGACCCGCGAGGAAGATCACCATGAGCGTGCCGATGTTGCGCCAGACGGCCATCATGATCAGCGCCGGCATCGCCCAGGTCGTCGACTGCAGCCAATCGGGGCCCTGGATTCCCAGCATCCCGAGAAAGCCGTTGAGCAGTCCGTCCGGCTGCAGGATGAACCGCCACACGATGGCGATCGCGACGATGCTCGTGACGACCGGCGCGTAGTAGCCGACGCGGAAGACGGTGCGCAGTCGCCGGATGCCCTTGTCGAGGGCGAGCGCCACCAGCAGTGCGAGGGCCATCGTGACGGGCACGCCCACGAGCACGAAGTACGCCGTGTTGCCGAGGCTCCGGAGGAACCGCGGATCCTGGAAGAGCGCGATGTAGTTGGCGAACCCGACGATGTTCACGTTCAGCGGGCTGCGCAGGTCGCGCGTGGTCATGTCCGTGAAGCTCATGAACAGGCTCGCCACGATGGGGCCCGCCAGGAACACCGCGAAGAGGGCGACGAACGGGGCGGCGAAGCCCCACGCCGTGAAGGTCATGCGTCGCCGCCGCCGCCCGGGCCGGGGCGGCGGGGCGACGGTGACGGCCGGCGCCGTTGCGATGGCCATGTCGGGTCAGCTGCCGGTGCCGATGGCCTCGGCCTGCTGCTGGATGCTGGCCAGGGCGTCGTCGACGCTCTTGTCGCCGCGGGTCACCTGCTCGATCTCCTGGTCGATGACCGCCGAAATCTGCGCCCACGTGGGGATCGCCGGGGGAGCCTTGGCGTCGGCCAGCTGCTCGCCGAACACGCTCGTGTACGGGTCGTCGGCGAACACCGGGTCGTCGAAGGCCGACTGCACGCTGGGCAGATCGGTCGAGATGCCGTACCACTGCACCTGCGTCTCGGGCTGGCTCAGCCAGCGCACGAACTTCCACGCGGCGTCGCGATTGTCGGCGTCGTCGAACACGGCGAGGTTGCCGCCGCCCGTGAAGCTCGTGCGGCTCTGGTCGCCTGGCACCATCGCCACGGCGAAGTCGTCTTCGAAGTCGGCGCCGCCCTGCTCCTTGAGCAGGCTCACGTGGAAGGGGCCGGAGTAGAACGCGGCGACGTCGCCGTCGATGAACTTCTGCTCGATCTCGCCGGTCTCCAGCCGCACGTTCTCGCTGAGCCCGTCGGTGAAGAAGCTGTTGTAGTACTCCAGCGCCGTCTTCCACGCATCCGTGTCGAACGCGAAGTCGCTGCCGTCGTCGGTGAGCACATCGCCGCCGGCCTGCCACACGAAGGGGAGCAGGTAGAGCGACGAGTCGAGGCCGCCAGGGGGGAGCGAAAGCCCCGAGCCGGCGCCCTCGTCGACCATGGCCTGGGCGAACGCGGTGAGATCGTCCCATGTCTCCGGCGCCTCGAGTCCGGCCTTCTCGGCCATATCGGTGCGGTAGTACAGCACCCGGGTGTCGACGTACCACGGCACGCCGTACGAGACCCCGTCGACCTCGGTGGTCCCCTGCGATCCCTCGAAGAACGCCGAGGGGTCGACGACACCCTCCGGGGTCGGCTCGAAGGCTCCCGTCGAGGCGAACTCGCCGACCCAGGTCGTGCCCAGCATCGTCACGTCGGGCGTCTGGCCGCCGGCGATCGCCGTCGCGATGCGGTCGTGGGCGCCGTCCCAGGGGACGGCGGTCACGTTCACGGTCGCGTCGGGATTCTGCTCCTCGAACTGTGCGGCCAGTTCGTCGAGCACTTCGCCTTCGTTGCCCATCGCCCAGATGTCGATCGTGCCCTCGGCGGGGCTGTCGTCGATCGCCGCTCCGGCGGATGCGGCCGGTTCGGCGGGGGAGTCGCTGCGGCCGCAGCCGGCCAGTGCCAGAGCTCCGATTCCGAGCAGGGCGGTGGCACTCAGCCACCGGGTGGTCGTGGATGTCGAGCGGTTCATCGGTCTGACGCCTCCATTGGTGTCGCCGCTTCTGCAGCGCCTTCGCCTCGATCCGCGCGGCAGGAGCGCGCGGCGGTTCCGACACTGTACCGCAAAAACTGAACAGGTGGAAGGTATTACACCTTCGCCGCGACGAGCGCGGCCCAGAGCTCGGCCCGCACCGGGAACGACGAGAGGTCGACCTCCAGCAGCGCCTCGGCCTGCGCGAGCCGTGCGCGCACCGTGTGGCGGTGCATCCCGAGGGCGTCGGCTGCCGCGTCGATGCGGGCGTCCTCGGCCAGCCAGGTGCGCACGGTCGTGATCAGGGCGCTGCCGTGCGCGGCGTCGTGTGCCCGCAGCGGTGCGAGGAACGCCGTCGCAAGCGCGCGCGCCGCCTCGGTGTCCAGCGCCGTCAGCACGCTCGAGCCGGCGAGGCTGCCGAAATGCGCGACCTGGCCGCCGCCGCGGTGCTGCGCGGTGATCGCTTGGGCGCGCCCGGTCGAGAAGCCGGAGTACTCGACGGGCGCCGACGCGCCGAGCTGCAGGTCGAAGGCTGCGGCGAACTCGTCGAGCACCGCCGTCTCGGAGGCCGGCACGGCGATCACCGTCGACGCGCCGTCGCGCCCGAAGAAAAGCGCGCCGCCGAGGTCGACGGACCGCGCCTCGAGCCACTCGGCGGTGGCGTCGGTCTGGGTGTCTGCGACGGCGACGACCAGGGGCTCGGGCGGCAGGGCGCCCCAGAGGTCGTGCGCGATGCCGCGCGCGAGGCCGGCGTCGTCGGTCAGCAGTGACGACAGCACGGCCGCCCGCACGAGTCCCCGCTCGCGGCGGATGCCTTCGTTCTGCTCGAGGGCGAGGCCGGTCATGGCGGCGACGGCGTTGAAGACCCCACGGGCCTCCTGGTCGAGCTCTCCCGAGCGCACCGCGAGAGCGCCGCGGAGGTGCCCACCGCGGCCGAGCGTCTGCACGGTGAAGACGTCGTCGCCGACCCGCAGGCTCGTCGCCGCGAGTGCGCCGCGGCGCAGGACCGCCGCGACCTGCTCGTGCAGACCGGCGCCGGCCGCACCTCGCGCGCGACGCGGATGCTCGCGGCTCAGCGCGCCCGACGCGTCGTAGAGTCCGACCCACGTGTCGAGCTGTCTGGCCAGCTCCGCAACCGTGGCTCCGAGGCCGTCGGGGCGCAGGGCAGCCAGCGAGATCGCGCGCTGCGCGGCCAGCGACCAGGTGCGTCGGGCATAGGCCCTCGCGGCGATGGCCTCGGCGTTGGCGCGCGCCACCGCGATGAAGGGCGTGCGGTAGGGCACTTCGAACAGCGGCAGGCGCTGGGCCGCGCATGCCGCGATGAGCGCGGGCGGGATGCCGTCGCGCACGACCTCGGTGCCGAAGCCGAGTGCGACGAGGCCTCGCCGCACGAGCCGCTGCACATAGTCGCTCGCGAAGGCGGCTCCCTCGCCGCCCTCGAGGAACTGCCGCCCCGTCGTCAGCAGTGCCATGCCCTCGGCCAGGAACGGCGTGGGGTCGGCCAGGTCGGTGCTGTGCACCCAGCGGATCGGGCGGTCGAGAGCGCCGGCCTCCAGCGCCCTCTCGTCACCGGCGAGGGTCAGCGAGAGGTCGGTGCGGCGCAGCAGCGAGCGCAGCGTGGGGGTCTCGGCGACAGCATCCATTCGTGTCCTTCTTGTACGGCGTGCACATCACGTCGAGAAGAATGTACATCGCGTCCAGTGTCGGCGCGCCGTCTCGGACCGTACAGTCGCCCCATGACCACGACGATCTCCACCGCGCCCCTGGGCGGCCCCACCCTCCCGCAGGAGCGCCGCCTCGTCACCTCGATCCCCGGTCCTCGGTCGCAGGAGCTGCTGGCGCGCAAGGCCGCCGCGGTCGCGGCCGGCGTCGGTCACACCGCTCCCGTCCACGCCGTCGCTGCCGGCGGTGGCGTGGTCGTCGACGCCGACGGCAACTCGCTCATCGACCTGGGCTCCGGCATCGCCGTGACGACGGTGGGCAACGCCCACCCCAAGGTCGTCGAGGCTGTGCAGGCCCAGGTCGCCCAGTTCACCCACACGTGTTTCATGGTCTCGCCCTACGAGTCGTACGTCGCCGTCGCCGAGGCGCTCAACCGCGTCACCCCGGGCGACCACGCCAAGAAGAGCGCGCTGTTCAACTCGGGCGCAGAAGCGGTCGAGAACGCGGTCAAGATCGCCCGCAAGTTCACCGGCAAGCCCGCCGTCGTCGCCTTCGACCACGGCTACCACGGCCGCACGAACCTCACGATGGCCCTGACCGCCAAGTCGATGCCCTACAAGAGCGGGTTCGGCCCGTTCGCCGCCGAGGTCTACCGCGCACCGCTGTCGTACCCGTTCCGCGACGGGCTGACGGGCGCAGAGGCCGCCAAGAAGGCCATCTCGGTCATCGAGAAGCAGGTCGGCGCCGAGAACCTCGCCGCCGTCATCATCGAGCCGATCCAGGGCGAGGGCGGTTTCATCGTGCCCGCCGACGGCTTCCTCCCCGCCCTCGTCGAGTGGTGCCGCGCCAACGGCGTCGTCTTCATCGCCGACGAGATCCAGACCGGTTTCGCACGCACCGGCCGCATGTTCGCCAGCGAGCTGTTCGGCATCGTGCCCGACCTCATCACGACCGCCAAGGGCATCGCCGGCGGCCTGCCGCTGGCGGCGGTCACCGGCCGCGCCGAGATCATGGACGCCTCGCACGCGGGAGGCCTCGGCGGCACCTACGGCGGCAACCCCGTGGCCTGCGCCGCGGCGCTGGCCTCCATCGAGGTGTTCGAGACCGAGGGGCTCGCGGGCCGCGCGCTCGAGATCGAGACGCTGCTGAAGGCCCGCCTCTCCGAGCTGCAGGCCGGCGACGCGCGCATCGGCGACATCCGCGGCCACGGCGGCATGATCGCGGCCGAGTTCGTGGACCCCGAGACGAACGAGCCGGATGCTGCGCTGACCGCCGCGATCGCGAAGGCATGCATCGCCGAGGGCGTGATCGTCCTCACCTGCGGCACCTACGGGAACGTCATCCGCTTCCTCCCGCCGCTGTCGATCACCGACGAGCTGCTCGCCGAGGGCCTGGACGTCGTGGCTGCGGCGCTGGCCGCATCCTGACCCGAGCACTCGCTCGCAACGAAGGGGTTGTCATGAACGAGAAGAACTGCGATGTCGTCATCGTGGGCGCCGGCGCCGCCGGCCTCACGGCGGCGAGCCAGCTGAAGAAGGCCGGGCTCTCGGTGCTCGTGCTCGAGGCGCGCGACCGCGTCGGCGGGCGGCTGTGGACCGACGAGATCGACGGCGCCATGCTCGAGATCGGCGGCCAGTGGGTCTCGCCCGACCAGGAGGCGCTGCTGGAGACCATCGAGGAGCTGGGGCTGGAGACCTACCCCCGCTACCGCGAAGGCGAGAGCGTCTACGTCGGCCCCGACGGAGCGCTGACCCGGTTCACCGGCGAGATCTTCCCCGTGGGGCCCGAGACCGAGGCCGAGCTCGTGCGCCTCATCGACAAGCTCGACGCGATGGTCGCCGAGATCGACCCCGATAGGCCATGGGAGCACCCCGACGCCGAAGAGCTCGACCGCATCTCGTTCGAGGCGTGGCTCGAGCAGGAGACCGACGACCAGGAGGCGCGCGACAACATCGCCCTGTTCATCGCGGGGGCCATGCTCACCAAGCCCGCCTACGCGTTCTCGGCTCTGCAGGCGCTGCTGATGGCCGCGAGCGCCGGCAGCTTCTCGCACCTGGTCGACGCCGACTACATCCTCGACGCGCGCGTGGTCGGCGGCCTCCAGCAGGTTCCGCTGCTGCTGGCCGAGCGCCTGGGCGACGACGTGCTGCTCGAGCAGCCGGTCACCGAGGTGCACTGGGGTGCCGAAGGGGGCGTGACCGTCGTCACGGATGCCGGGCTCACGGTGCATGCGCGCTTCGCGATCCTGGCCCACGCGCCCGTGCTCTACCCCTGGATCGAGTTCGTGCCACCGCTGCCTCGGCTCAAGCAGCAGCTGCACCAGCACATCTCGATGGGCTTCGTGATCAAGGTGCACGCCGTCTACGACCGGCCGTTCTGGCGCGAGCAGGGGCTGTCGGGCACGGCCTTCAGCCCGTACGAGATCTCGCACGAGGCCTACGACAACACCAACCACGGCGATGAGCGCGGCACGCTCGTCGGCTTCGTCTCCGACCGCAACGCCGACGACCTGTTCCGGGTCTCCGCCGCGGAGCGCAAGGAGCGCATCCTCGAGTCGCTCTCGCACTACTTCGGCGACGAGGCCAAGAGCCCGCTCGTGTACTTCGAGAGCGACTGGGGCGCCGAGGAATGGACCAGGGGCGCCTACGCCGCGAGCTTCGACCTCGGCGGGCTCAGCCGCTACGGCGCCGACCTGCGCACTCCCGTCGGCCCGATCCACTTCGCCTGCAGCGACATGGCGGGCGCCGGCTACCAGCACGTCGACGGTGCGATCCGCATGGGTCGCCTGGTCGCGGGCAACATCGTCGCAGAGGCCCGCTCGTGACCGGCCGCATCGTCGTGGGCTACACCGCGACCAAGACGGGGCGCGATGCCGTCGCCTTCGCCGCCCGCATGGCCGCCGCCGTCGGTGCTCCGCTCGACGTCGCGATCGTGCTGCCGGCGGCGCGCAGCGTCATCACCCCGCCGGACGCGTCGTACGACCGGATGCTGCGGGAGCAGGCCCAGCGCTGGATCACGGCCGCGATCGACCGCATCCCCGCCGACGTCACGGCGTACTCGCACATCCGCACGGCGGAGTCGTTCGCCGAGGGGCTCATCGATCTGGCCCACGAACTCGGCGCCGGTTCGATCGTCGTCGGTGCGGCAGACGGCGCCTCGCGCGGCGGGCACCGCCTCGGCACGACGACCAGCGAGCTCGTGCACTCCTCCGACGTCCCCGTCGTGCTCGTGCCCCGTGGGGCGCGCAAGATCGCCGCCGAGACCGGTCTGACCCGCCTCACGGTCGCGATCGGCTCGCGTCCAGGCGCCGACGCCCTCATCGACGATGCCGCCCGGCTCGCACTCGCGGCGCACGTGCCGATCCGCCTGCTGTCGCTGCTGACGGTCGACCTGCCCGCCACCGCAGACACCGCCGCGATCCGCATCGCCGGCAGCACGCATGCCGGAGAGGTGCTCGCGGCGGCCGAGACCGCGATGCCCGACGGCATCGAGACCGACGTCGTCGTCGCCGACGGCGAGAGCATCGAAGACGCCGTCGCGCACCTGGACTGGCAGCCCGGCGAGCTGCTCATGGTCGGCTCGAGCCGGCTCGCCCAGCCGCGGCGCCTGTTCCTCGGATCGACCGCCGCCAAGATGATGCACGAGGTCCCCGTTCCCGTGGTCGTCGTTCCGCGCACCCGCGCCGAGCAGAAGGGGGCGCGCTCATGAGCACCTCGCAGCAGACCGCCGAGACCGGGGGCATCACCAAGAAGGGCCTGAGCGCGGGAACGGTCGGCGTCGTGGGCGCCGTCGTCATCGGCATCTCGACGATCGCCCCCGCCTACACCCTCACCGCCTCGCTCGGCCCCACCGTCTCGGAGGTCGGCTTCCAGGTGCCGGCGATCATCATCGTCGGGTTCCTGCCGATGCTGCTGGTGGCCTTCGGCTACCGCGAGCTCAACACCCGCATGCCCGATTCGGGCACGTCGTTCACGTGGGCCACCCGCGCCTTCGGACCCTGGATCGGCTGGATGGCCGGGTGGGGCCTGGTCGCCGCCACCGTCATCGTGCTCTCGAACCTCGCCGGCATCGCGGTGGAGTTCCTGTTCCTGCTCATCGACCAGCTCGCCGGCAGCCCCGGCTGGATCGCCGAACTCGCCTTCAACCCGTTCATCAACGTCGCGGTGTGCCTGCTGTTCATGCTGGGCGCCACGTTCATCTCGTACCGCGACCTGCAGACCACGCAGAAGCTGCAGTACGTGCTGGTGGGCTTCCAGGTGCTGGTGCTCGTGCTGTTCACCGTCGTGGCGTTCGTGCATGTCGCCAACGGCACCGCCTACGACGCGAGCCCCGTCGAGCTCAGCTGGTTCAACCCGTTCGCCGTCGGCGACTTCGGCGCGGTGGTGGCGGGCCTGTCGCTGTCGATCTTCATCTTCTGGGGCTGGGACGTCGTGCTCACGATGAACGAGGAGACCAAGCACCCGGAGAAGACGCCTGGTCGTGCCGCCACCATCACGGTGATCATCGTGGCGGGCCTCTACCTGCTGCTGTCGATGTCGCTGCTGTCGTTCGCCGGCGTCGGCGAGGGTGAGCTGGGCCTGGGCAACCCCGACATCCAGGGCAACGTGTTCTTCTACCTGTCGGGGCCGATCCTCGGACCCCTCGCCTTCCTCGTGTCGCTAGCGGTGCTCACCAGCTCTGCCGCCTCGCTGCAGTCGACGGCGGTCGGTCCTGCCCGCACGCTCCTCGCGATGGGACACTACGGCGCGCTGCCGTCGTCGTTCGCGCGCGTCAACCCGAGGTTCTTCACGCCCGGGTACGCCACGATCGTCTCCGCCGTCGTCGCCTCGGTGTTCTACGCCGTCATGCGCTTCGCGAGCGAGAACGTGCTGTGGGACACCATCACGGCCCTCGGCATGATGATCTGCTTCTACTACGGGCTGACCGCCTTCGCCTGCGTCTGGTACTTCCGCCGGCAGTGGTTCGACTCGGTGCGGATGTTCTTCTTCGCCTTCCTCTTCCCGATCGTGGGCGGAGTGATCCTCGCGATCCTGTTCGTCATCACCCTCGTCGACAGCGCCGACCCTGCCTACGGCAGCGGCTCGAACATCGGCGGCGTCGGGCTCGTCTTCATCCTCGGGGTCGCCATCATCCTCGCCGGCGTCGTCGTGATGATCTGGCAGCGCATCCGCCGACCCGCCTTCTTCCGCGGCGAGACCCTGACCACAGACGCCCCCGAGAGCATGAGGCGCGCACTGCGCGCCGGAAACGGAGCACGCCGGTGACCGCAGCCGACGAGAAGACCCTGCTGGAGAGCATCCCGCGCCGGCTGTTCATCGACGGGGAGTGGGTGGATGCCGAAGGCGCCCGCACGCTGGACGTGCACGATCCCGCGACCGGCGAGGTCATCGCCTCGATCGCCGACGCCTCACCAGAAGACGGCGTCAGGGCGCTCGACGCGGCCGTCGCCGCGCAGGACGCGTGGGCGGCCACCGCACCGCGGGCCCGCAGCGAGATCCTGCGGCGCGCGTTCGACCTCGTGCAGCAGCGCAAGGAGGACCTCGCGCTGCTGATGACCCTCGAGATGGGCAAGCCCCTGGCCGAGGCCCGCGGGGAGGTCGCCTACGGCGGCGAGTTCCTGCGCTGGTTCAGCGAGGAGGCCGTGCGCATCTCGGGCCGCTACGGCCTCAACCCCGAGGGCACCGGGCACATGGTCGTCTCGCAGCGACCCGTCGGCCCCTCGTTCTTCATCACGCCGTGGAACTTCCCGTTCGCGATGGCGACCCGCAAGATCGCGCCGGCGCTCGCCGCCGGCTGCACCGTCGTCATCAAGCCGCCGGAGCTCACGCCCCTGACGACGCTGCTGTTCACGCAGCTGCTGGTCGAGGCGGGGCTTCCCGCCGGCGTCGTCAACGTCGTCACGACCTCGACCTCCGGCGCCGTCTCGGCGCCGATCATCGCCGACCCGCGGCTGCGCAAGCTCTCGTTCACGGGCTCGACGCCGGTCGGCCGCAAGCTCATCGCACAGGCGGCCGAGGGCGTGCTGCGGGTCTCGATGGAGCTCGGCGGCAACGCGCCGTTCGTCGTGTTCGACGATGCCGATCTCGACAGGGCGGTCGACGGCGCCATGCTCGCGAAGTTCCGCAACATCGGCCAGGCCTGCACAGCGGCCAATCGCTTCATCGTGCACGAATCGGTCGCCGACGAGTTCGCCCGCCGCGTGACGGAGCGGGTCGAGCGGATGCCGCTCGGTCGAGGCACGGAGGAGGGTGTGCAGATCGGCCCCCTCATCGACGACCGCGCGGTCGCCAAGGCCACCGAGCTCGTCGACGACGCCGTGGCCCGCGGCGCCCGCCTGCTGGCCGGAGGCCGCGCGATCGAGGGCGCGGGGTCGTTCTACGAGCCGACGGTCGTCGCCGACGTCGCACCGGGCAGCGCGATCCTCCGCGAGGAGATCTTCGGCCCTGTGCTGGCGATCTCGACCTTCTCCGACGAGGACGAGGCGGTGCGGCTGGCCAACGACACCGAGTACGGGCTCGTCTCGTACGTCTTCACCGAGAACCTCGCGCGGGGGCACCGCATGATCGAGCGCCTGGAAACCGGGATGATGGGACTCAACGTCGGAGTCGTCTCCAACGCCGCCGCACCCTTCGGCGGCGTCAAGCAGTCCGGCGTCGGCCGCGAGGGCGGCCTCGAAGGCATCAACGAATACCTGTCCACGAAGTACACGCTGATCCCCGCTCAGTGAGCGGGAGGAACGGAGCATCATGAGCCACTACGCGGTCGTCAACCCCGCAACGGGCGAGACCCTGGCGACGTACCCGACGGCCACCGACGCCGAGGTGGAGGCGGCCGTCGCCGCCGCCGACCAGGCGTACCGCGGCTGGTCGCGCACCTCCACGCCGGCCGACCGCGCCGCACTGCTGCGTCGCGTCGCCGAGCTGCACCGCGAGCGCCGCGAGGAGCTCGCCGCGATCATCGTGCGCGAGATGGGCAAGCCGATCGAGGCGGCGCTGGGCGAGGTCGACTTCGCCGCCGACATCACCGAGTTCTACGCCGACAACGTCGACAAGATCACGGGCGACACTCCGGTCGACATCCTCGGCGACGGCACCGCGGTCATCCGCCGGTCACCCCTCGGGGTGCTCCTGGGCATCATGCCGTGGAACTTCCCGTACTACCAGGTGGCCCGCTTCGCCGCCCCGAACATCGCCCTGGGCAACACGATCCTGCTCAAGCACGCGGGCCAGTGCCCGGAGTCGTCGGCGGCGCTCGAGGCCATCTACACCGACGCGGGCTTCCCGGCGGGCGTCTACACCGACGTGCGCCTGACCAACGAGCAGGCCGCCGAGGTCATCGCGGATCGCCGCGTGCAGGGCGTCTCGGTCACCGGCTCCGAGCGCGCGGGCTCCGCCGTCGCCGAGGCGGCCGGCCGGGCGCTGAAGAAGGTCGTGCTCGAGCTCGGCGGCTCCGACCCGTTCATCCTGCTGTCGACCTCCGACCTCGACGCCACCGTGCAGGCCGCCGTCGACGCGCGCCTGGACAACACCGGCCAGTCGTGCAACGCGGCCAAACGGTTCATCGTCGTCGACGGCCTCTACGACGAGTTCCTCGACAAGTTCACCTCCGCGATGGCCGCCGCCACCGTCGGCGACCCCTTCGCCGAGGGGACGGTGCTCGGCCCGCTCTCGTCGGAGCTCGCGGCAGAGCGCCTGCAGGAGCAGGTCGATCGCGCCGTCGCGCAGGGTGCGACCCTCGTGACCGGCGGAAAGCGCGACGGCGCCTTCTATCCGGGCACGGTGCTCACCGGCGTCACGGCCGACATGGACGCCTACAAAGAGGAGTTCTTCGGCCCGGTGGGCGTCGTCTACCGCGTCGCCGACGAGGACGAGGCGCTCGAGGTGGCCAACGGCACCGACTTCGGTCTGGGCTCGTACCTGTTCACGACCGACGCCGCACAGGCCGAGCGTGTGGCAGACCGCATCGAGGCCGGCATGGTCTACGTCAACCTCGTGCTCGCCGACTCGCCCGAGCTGCCTTTCGGCGGCGTCAAGCGCAGCGGCACCGGGCGCGAGATGGGGCTGCTCGCGGCCGACGAGTTCGTGAACAAGAAGCTCATCCGCGTCGGCGCGTAGTCGCCCCGAGATCCCTCGCGCCCCTCGGTCAGGCGGCGCGAGGGATCTCTGCGAGCGAGTTGTACACCGGGATGCCGCGGGACAGGGCGATCGCGACGTCCTGATCGGCCCCGCGCGACTCGCCGGGCAGACGCAGGACGGCGTCGCAGTGCTGCAGCAGGCGTTCGGCCGTGGGATACATCACCTCCGCGGCCAGAGGGTCGCCGGGCCCGCTGGCCCCGGCGCTGGACAGCACAGGCAGCGCGACCCATTCGCCGATCATCGGCACATGTCCGGCTTGGAAGATCGGCCACGCCGCCTCTTCGAGGCGCTTCAGGTTGTCGGCCATCTTCTGGGCATCGCCGTCCGTCCCGGAGGCGTAGGGGCCGGCGATGAGGATCATGAGGGAAGCAGTCATATGCGCTACCCTAGACCCAAACGTGTACAAACGTGCAAAAACCGGAAGGAATGAGAATGCTGGCGGCTGCGCGAAAGGATCTGCTGCTGGAGAGGCTGCGCCGTGACCGTCGCGTCGTCGCGAAGGAGGTCGCCGCCGAGCTGGGGCTGTCCGAAGACAGCATCCGCCGTGATCTGCGCGAGCTCGATGCGGCGGGCCTGGCGGTGCGCGTGTACGGCGGCGCGCTGCCGGCGTCGCCGGCCGTCGTCGATTACGCGAGTCGCGCCGCAGTGGCCACCGACAGCAAGCGGCTCGTCGCGGCCGCGGCGGTCACGCTCATCGGAGAGGGGTCCACGGTGATCCTCGACGGCGGGACGACCACGCTCGCGATGGTCGCCGCGCTTCCGCGGACGCTTCGCTGCACGATCGTCACGCACAGCCCCACGATCGCTGCGGCTCTGCTCGAACACGATGCCGACGTGTTCCTCATCGGGGGTCAGCTGTTCAAGCACTCCGCAGTGACATGCGGGGCGGCGGCCGCCGAAGCGGCGGGCCGCATCACGGCGGACCTGTTCTTCGTGGGCGTCACCGGCGTGCATCCGACCGCAGGGTTGACCACCGGCGACGCCGACGAGGCGGCGATGAAGCGCACCCTCGCCTCCCGAGCAGCCGAGACCTACGTACTGGCCAGCGAGGAGAAGATCGGCGCGGCGTCCCGCTTCGAGGTCCTGCCCCTTGCCGCAGTGGCCGGAGTGATCACCACCGTTCGTCACGGCGTCGCCGACCAATTGGCCGCCGCAGGAGTCGAGATCCTGGTCGCGGGCGGCTGAGGCGAGCGGGCGGGACGAAAGGCCCGAGCGGCACGGCGCCGGAAGGGGCAGGATGGATGTATGAGCGAGAGCGAGACGACCGGCGCGGACCAGGGTCCGGTGGCGATGCTGGACGACGACGGATGCTGGGAGCTGCTGGGACGTCAGCAGCTCGGCAGGCTCGTCACCCATGTCGGCGACGTGCTCGACATCTTTCCGGTCAACTACGTCGTCGACGACCGGACGGTGCTCTTCCGCACCGGTGAGGGCAGCAAGCTGTTCGAGCTGAGCATCAACGACGAGGTGCTGTTCGAAGTCGACGACCACTCCGACGCCGATGCGTGGAGCGTCGTGGTGCGCGGGCATGCGTCGCGCCTCGAGTCGGCGGCCGAGGTCGAGCGCGCAGACGGACTCGCCCTCACTCCGTGGATTCCGACGCTGAAGTACAACTACGTGCGCATCACCCCGACGTCGCTGTCGGGGCGTGCATTCCGCCGAGGAGTGGAGCCGGATCGGTACGGGATCCAGCAGTACTGAGCGCTGCCCCGGTTCGCGGCTGCCCGAGGCATGCCGTACACTGGGGAGTGCAGTCGAAATCTGCATTCTTTTGCCATGCCCGGCCTCCGGGCGGTATTCCTCACGAATCCGATGGTGCAAGAGTGCGGGCTTCGCGGGGGCCATCCGGCCCCTTAGGGCGGTAGCTCAATTGGCAGAGCAGCGGTCTCCAAAACCGCAGGTTGCAGGTTCGATTCCTGTCCGCCCTGCGCGTCAGCGCAAGCTGATCCAACGAAAAACCAGTCAGGTGGGTTGATGGTCCAGGACGAGTCGAAGGGCGAGGTGGTCGCGGCCTCCGCGGCACCCCGTGAGAAGAAGCCGAACTTCTTCGCGCGCATCGCCCTGTTCATCCGTCAGGTCTTCGCCGAACTCCGCAAGGTCGTCACTCCGACGCGGCAGGAGCTGGGCAAGTACACGGCGGTCGTCCTCGGATTCGTCGTCGTGATGATGGCGCTGGTCTACGGTCTGGACGCACTGTTCGTCTGGGTCACGACCATCGTCTTCGGCATCCCCGCCTGAGCATCCTGACCGGGCGGGTCACCGCATCCGCCGCAACGGAAGAGAACAAACCACGTGTCTGAAAGATATGTCGACGACGCCGACTGGGCGACCGCGGCCGAGCTGTCCAGCGAAGACGACGAGGCCCAGGAGGGCAACGTCCTGGCCGAAGAGGTGCGCGCCAGTGACGCCGCCGAGCACGCCGCGCTGCACATCGAGGGCGAGGACGACGAGTCCGACGACGAAGACATCGACATCGACGACCCGGAGGCAGACGCCATCGTGAACGACGCACTCGAGATCGACGAGGCCGCTGAGGTCGAGGCCGCCGCCGAGGTGCTCAACGACTCGTACGCGGAAGAGGCAGCGGATGCCGCCGCCGACGCCGCCGACCAGGTGACGCCCTACGTCGGCCCCGAGCTCGGCGCCGACGAGGACGAGGCTGCCGACGACGAGGCCGCCGACGAAGACGAAGACCCCTACGAGGCCTTCCGCACCGAGCTGCGGATGCTCCCGGGCAAGTGGTACGTCATCCACTCCTACGCGGGCTTCGAGCGCAAGGTGAAGGCCAATATCGAGCAGCGCAAATCCACGCTCGAGGTCGAAGAGGAGATCTACCAGATCGAGGTCCCGATGGAGGACGTCGTCGAGATCAAGAACGGCCAGCGCAAGATGGTCACGCGCGTGCGCATCCCCGGCTACGTGCTGGTGCGCATGGAGCTCAACGAAGACACCTGGTCGGTCGTGCGTCACACGCCCGGCGTCACCGGGTTCGTGGGCAACGCGCACAACCCGACCCCGCTGCGCTTCGAAGAGGCCTTCAACATGCTGAAGTCGCTCGTCGAGGTCAAGGAGGTCGCCACCGCGAAGGGCGGCGCCGCCAAGGGCTCTGCCACGCAGGCGCGCTCGGTGGTCACCGAGGTCGACTTCGAGATCGGCGAGACCATCACGATCAAGGAGGGCTCGTTCGCGGGTCTTCCCGGTTCGATCAGCGAGATCAAGCCCGAGAGCGGCAAGCTCACCGTGCTCGTCTCGCTCTTCGAGCGCGAGACCCCCGTCGAGCTGTCGTTCGACCAGGTCACCAAGCAATAGGACTTCCTCCCGCCGGGAGGAGAACCGCTGTCCGGAGATGCCGGACGTGCGGGAGAGACGGATGCGGCAGCATCCGCTCGATGAAAGGAAACACGAATGGCACCGAAGAAGAAGGTGACCGGCCTGATCAAGCTTCAGATCAACGCCGGTGCAGCCAACCCGGCGCCGCCGATCGGCCCCGCGCTCGGTCAGCATGGCGTCAACATCATGGAGTTCTGCAAGGCGTACAACGCCGCGACCGAGTCGCAGCGCGGCAACGTCATCCCCGTGGAGATCACCGTCTACGAGGACCGCAGCTTCACCTTCGTCCTGAAGACCCCGCCGGCCGCCGAGCTCATCAAGAAGGCCGCAGGCGTCGCCAAGGGCTCGCCGACCCCGCACACGACCAAGGTGGCCAAGATCACCAAGGACCAGGTGCGCCAGATCGCCGAGACGAAGATGCCCGACCTGAACGCGAACGACATCGAGGCTGCCTCGCTGATCATCGCCGGCACCGCCCGCTCCATGGGCATCACGGTCGAGGACTGAGGGGGATAACGACAATGGCTACCAAGTCCAAGGCCTACCAGGCCGCCGCCGCCAAGATCGCGGCTGACAAGTTCTACACGCCCACCGAGGCCGTGACCCTCGCGAAGGAGACCGGCTCGGCGAAGTTCGACTCGACCGTCGAGGTCGCGCTGAAGCTCGCGGTCGACCCGCGCAAGGCGGACCAGATGGTGCGTGGCACCGTCATCCTCCCGCACGGCACCGGCAAGACCGCCCGCGTCATCGTGTTCGCCACCGGCCCCGCGGCCGAGGCCGCGATCGCCGCGGGCGCCGATGAGGTCGGCGGCGCCGAGCTCATCGAGAAGGTCGCCGGCGGCTGGACGTCGTTCGACGCCGCCGTCTCGACCCCTGAGCTCATGGGTCAGGTCGGACGTCTCGGCAAGGTGCTCGGTCCCCGAGGCCTCATGCCGAACCCGAAGACCGGCACCGTGACCCCCAACCCGGCCAAGGCTGTGGAGGAGATCAAGGGCGGCAAGATCGAGTTCCGCGTCGACAAGCACGCCAACGTGCACTTCGTCGTCGGCAAGGCGTCGTTCTCGGCCGAGCAGCTCGACGAGAACCTGAAGGCCGCGCTCGAAGAGATCGTGCGTCTGAAGCCGTCGAGCTCGAAGGGCCGCTACATCCAGAAGGGCGCCGTGTCGACCACGTTCGGCCCCGGCATCCCGCTGGACGTGAACGCGCTCGTCTGACGCATCGCTTCATCAGGAAGGCCCCCTCCTCGGAGGGGGCCTTCCTGCGTTCGCGGATGCTGTCAGCGCTGCGCGCCGGCCGGCACCGCATCGACGACGACCTCGCCGCCCACCACCGTGAGCAGCACGGGACTGTCCGCGAACACGTCGGGGTCGGTCGCCAGCGGATCGTCGGCGAACACCGTGAGGTCGGCGGGCAGGCCCGCCCGCAGCGCGCCGCCCTCTTCGCCGACGGACCGCCACCATCCCGCCGTGTGCGCGTCGAGCGCGGCGGCGGCCGACAGCGCCTGTGCCGGCTGCACGGGGGCGACCTCCGGCCGCCCTGCCGGCCGACGCAGCGTCGCGGCGGCGAGCGTGCCTCGGGGGTCGTAGGGGGCGATCGGCCAGTCCGAGCCGAGGGCGACGATGACGCCGCGCTCGCGCAGGTCGCGGATGCGCCACGCACGATCGGCGCGCTCGTCGCCGAGGCGCCGCGACCAGTTGTCGGTGTGGTCGGCGCGTGTGTAGTGCGTGCAGTGGGTGGGCTGCATGCTCGCCGCGACACTCGACGACGCGATGAGCTCGAGCACCTCGTCGGGGAGGGTCTCGATGTGCTCGATGCGATGCTGCGTGCCGTTGGGTGCGAGGTCCGCGTGCGTCTGCGCGACGAACCAGATGCCCTTGTCGCCGATCGCGTGGGTCGTCGTGCGGATGCCCCGCGCGTGGAAGAACCGCACGGCGGCGGCGTACTCCTCCGGCTCGAGCCAGAGGGAGTCGGTCGATTCGCCCAGGGCGTCCGGTTCGAACAGCCACGCCGTGCCGTTGTCGATCGTCCCGTCGATCATGAGCTTGATGCCGGCGACGTGCCACCGCCTGCCGTGGCGGCCCTGCAGCGCGAGGAGCTCTTCGAGGTCGGCCTCGGTCGAGCCGGGGGCGACCATCGGCGAGATGCGCAGCCGGAGGGGCAGGTCTCCCCGCCGCTCGAGCTCGTCGAGCAGCTCGAACGCGTCGTCGTCGAAGAGATCGAGCATCTGCCCGGAGGTGACTCCGCACGCGGCCATGCCGCCGAGGATCCCGCCGAGGGCCTCGACGCGCTCGTCGAAGCTCTGCTCGGGGATGACCCGCTGCGCGAGTGCCATGGCGCTGAGCTCGAGAAGGAACCCCGTGGGGGATCCGGCGGCATCGATCGCGACCGACGACCCGTCGGGAAAGCGCTCGGCGCCGGTGATGCCCGCCGCCGCGAGTGCTGCCCGTGACGCGACGGCCGAGTGCCCGTCGAACAGCTGCACGAAGGCGGGCCGGTCGCCGGTGGCGCCGTCGAAGAGGGCCGCCGAAGGGGCGGCGTCGCCGAAGGCGTTGGGGTCGAGCCCCCAGCCCAGCACCCACCCGTCGCTCGCCGCGGCCTCCGCCGCGAGGGCGGCACGGGCCGCCGCGAGGTCCTGGATGCCCGACAGGTCGACACCGCGGGTCATGCGGATGCCGCCCACCGGGTGGATGTGCGCGTCGACGATGCCGGCGGTGAGACAGCCGGTGCCGACGTCGACGACTCGGTGCGCGTGCGCGGCCCAGGCATCGGCATCCGATTCGGATCCGACGGCGACGATCGTGTCGCCGCGCACCGCGACGAACCCGGCCGCCGCCGCCTCGTCACCGGCCAGCACGGCGGGGGTGAGCACGCGCCCGGCGCGCACCAGCAGGTCGATCTGCTCAGGCATCGATCGTCTCCGCTTCGTCGCGGTGGCCGCCGATGCGGGCGTACACGTCGGGTCGTGTGCGCTTCCACCGCACCGCGAGCACGACGCCGACCAGGAACGTCACGGGCGTGATCGCGATGAGCAGGCCGTTGACCAGCGGCGACGCGGCGGTCAGCAGATCGAAGGTCAGGCAGAGGATCACCAGGATCACCGTCATCGCCAGCCCCGCGACGATCGCGGCGGGAAGCACGTACCAGCGGCGGGCGAGCTGAGGGCGCTTCACGAAGAACACCACGACGGCGATGCAGGTGAGGATCTGCAGCACGATGATGCCGACGACGCCGGGGCTGTTCACCCACAGCAGCAGCTGCAGGTAGGGATCCATGCCCAGCACGGCGAACACGGCGACGACCAGGGCGGCCAGCGCGGTCTGGGCGAGTCCGGACACGACGGGGGAGTGGGTCTTCGGGTCGGTGTCGTAGAGGCGGCGGGGCAGCACGCCGTCGCGGGCGAGCGAGAAGGTGTAGCGGTTGATCGCGTTGTGGAAGGCGAGCTGCGACGCGTAGACGCTCGTGAGGATGAGCAGGTACATCACGAGCTCCGCCCAGCCGCCGAGGTAGTCGGATGCCGTGGCGAAGACCAGCCCCGCGGTGTTCTCGGCCGCGGCGCCCACGACGTTCGACTCGCCGACGCCGACGACGATCGTCCACACGATGAACCCGTAGAACAGGGCCATGAAGACGACCGAGATGTAGGTCGCCCGGGGGAT
Organism: Microbacterium fluvii; assembly: GCF_025515205.1. GTDB lineage: Bacteria > Actinomycetota > Actinomycetes > Actinomycetales > Microbacteriaceae > Microbacterium > Microbacterium fluvii. The sequence goes on from NZ_JAOPFX010000003.1 coordinate 323,911, forward strand.
GGTGCGCTCGGGGTCGCGTGCCTCTTCGCGGTAGAGCGCCGTCGACTCGAAGCCCATGAAGGCCGCGAAGCCCATGCCCATGACGGCGAACATGCCGGGGGTGAAGATGTTGGCCGGGTCGAACGTGCCGAAGGTGATGCCCTCCGCGCCGCCCTGAGCGAGGATCGCGACGGCGAGCACCAGCAGGATGAGGGTCTCGGCCACCAGCAGCACGCCGAGCACCTTCGCTCCCACGTCGATGCCGCGCCAGGCGACGACGAACACGGCGGCGATGCCGACGCCCGCGATCAGCCACCACGGCACGTCGATGCCGAATTCGACCTGCAGCAGGTCGTGGCCGGCGGTGCCCATCATGCCGTAGAGGCCGATCTGCAGCGCGTTGTACGAGACGAGTGCGACCAGCGAGGCGCCGAGCCCGGCCGCCTTGCCGAGAGCCTCGGTGATGTAGGTGTAGAAGCCGCCGAGCGCCTTGACGTGCTTGGTCATCGCCATGAAGGCGACGGCGAAGATCGCCAGGATGATCCCGGCGATCGTGTAGACCAGCGGTGCAGAGACTCCGCCGATGAGGATCGCCAGCGGTGCGACGCCCGCCACGATGGTCAGGGGCGCTGCGGCCGAGATCACCATGAAGACGATGCCGCCGGTGCCGAGCGCATTGCGCTGCAGCGTGTGGACGTGGCTCGTATCGACGATCGGGGCGATGTCGTTGTCGGTGGCGGGTGGCATCTCTCGGCTCCTTTGCTCGAGTCGGTCAGTTCGTGCGACTCGAATCGGGTGGACCCGCGTCACATTATGGAGCGGTTGTTTCGAGTTCGTCACGAGCGTGCATCGCACGGGTAAATCGATTATTCACACAGATAAGGCAATGGTCAATCGATTTCTCATGCGGATGCCGTCAGCGCGGCAGCGCGGCGGTCGATTCGCGCTCGATCAGCGCGATCGGCACGACGCGCCGCTCGCCGCGCGCGACCGACCCGTCGAGGGCGCCCAGCAGCAGCTCGGCTGTCGTGCGGCCCATCTCGCGCGGATTCAGATCCAGCGCCGTCACCGACGGGGCGCTCAACCGCAGTCCGTCGCTGTCGACATAGCTCGCCAGCAGAAGGTCGCGCCCGACCTCCAGCCCCACGAGGCGCGCCGTCTCGAGGGCGAGCGTCGCCATCCCCTCGGGCGCCGTGATGACGGCGTCCGGCCGGTCGTCACGACGCAGGAGCTCCTCGACGCGGGCCCTGAGCTCCTCCTCCGACGTGCCGAAGAAGCTCTGCAGCGCGACGACCGGCACGCCGCGCTCGACGCACCACTCCTCGTGCGCCGCGATCATCTCGCGGCTCCACGACATCTGCCCGGTGGGCAGCAGCGCCACGGGGCGCCGCGCACCGCGCTCCCACACGTGATCGAGCAGCATCCGCATGCCGGCGCGATGGTCGCCAAAGGCTGCCGCCCACGGCTCAGGGACCCCCTCCGGGGGGAACTCGCCGGTCACGACGGGGCGACGGCTCTCCAGCAGCCGCGCCACCATCGGGTCGTCGTCGACGGGGTCGACCACGATGTAGCCGTCGAGTTGCTCGAGCATCGGCGCGCGGAGGTCGCGTGCGGTCGGAACGAGCGTGACCAGCACGTCGTCCTCCTGCGCGCGGGCGACCGCGCCGAAGGCGACGTCCATGTAGTAGCGGTAGCTCTGCCCGTTGTCCGGCACGTAGAGGCCGACAGCCCCCGAACGCGAGGTGCGGAGGTTGCGCGCCGTGATGTTGACGACGTAGTCCAGATCGTCTGCGGCACGGCGGATGCGCTCGCGTGTCTCGTCCGACATGCGACCGAGTCCGCGCAGCGCCAGCGAAGCCGTCGCCCGCGAGACGCCGGCACGATCGGCGACGTCCTGCAGCGTCACGACGGGGGGCACGCCCGCAAGTCTAGACAGCGGGTGCGGCTCAGCCGTCGCGGCGCACCTCGAAGCCCCTCGTGCCCTCGGGGGTGAGTTCCGACACGCTCGCCCCAGACACCCGCGACCCCGGCGGGCCCTGCGCCATCCAGGCGAGCACGGCGTCGACCGCGTCGTCGTGCGCCTCGAGCTCGGCCTCGACGGTGCCGTCGCGGAGGTTGCGCACCCACCCGGCGACGCCTTCCTGCGTCGCCACCATGCGCAGCGTGTAGCGATAGCCCACGCCCTGCACCTCGCCCCTGACGATCACGTGCACCCGCCGCATCCCTCCATCTTGCCGCCGGGCGAGCCGGCGCGACAGGATGGCGGCATGGGAACCGTCGACGACTACCTCGCCGGACTCGACGAGGCCGACCGCGCCGTGATCGACCACGTCTACGACGTCGCGCGCCGGCTCGCGCCGGACGCGGAGCAGGGCAAGGGCTACGGGATGCCGGCTCTCATCGTGCGCGGCAAGCCGCTCATCTCGGTCATGCGCACCCGCAGGCACATCGGCGTGTACCCGTTCAGCGGACGCGTGCCGGAAGCGGTCGCGGATGCGCTCGAGGGGTTCGACCACGACAAGGGCACGATCCGCTTCCAGCCCGACCGACCGCTGCCCGACGCCGCTGTCGAAGCGGTCGTGACGGCGCGCCTGGCCGAGATCGACGACCCCGGACTGCGCAAGCGTCCCGTCGAGTGACTCCGCTCAGCGCGGCAGCACGAGGGAGACGCCGAGCGCGATCATCACGACCGCGATGACGCCGTCGAGCACGCGCCACGCGCGCGGGGTGGCCAGCCACCGGCTGAGGTAGCGGGCGCCGAGGGCGAGTGCGAAGAACCAGAGGATGCTGGCGAGCACCGCACCCGCCGCGAAGATCCAGCGCTGGTCTCCGTGCGTGTTCGCGACGGTGCCGAGCAGGAACACCGTGTCGAGATAGACGTGCGGGTTGAGCCACGTGAGCGCGAGGCACGTGAGCACGACCGGGACGAGGCGGGTGCGCCTCGTCGTCATGGTCGTGCCGTCGGCGGCGATCGCATCCGCTGCGGGGGAGGCCTCGACGCGCAGCGCCTCGCCGCTCGGGCGCAGCGCGCGGCGGGCCGCCAGCAGCCCGTATCCGACGAGGAAGAGCGCCCCGGCCCAGCGCACCGCATCGATCAGCCACGGAACGGCGTGCAGCACGAGACCGACCCCCGAGACGCCGAGGGCGATGAGCGCCGCGTCGGAGGCGGCGCAGATCGCCGCGACCGCGAGCACGTGTTCGCGGCGCAGTCCCTGGCGCAGCACGAACAGGTTCTGCGCGCCGATCGCGATGATCAGCGACAGTCCGAGGCCGAGGCCGGCGAGAAAGGCGGGGGTCACGCCTTCGACGGTACCCAGACGGATCTCTTCAGTGAAGCTCAGGATTCTTCACCAGCATTAGCATGACTTCACATGAGGATTCCGCTCGATCTCGCCGCGACCGTGGCGGCCGTCGTCGACGAGGGGACGCTCGAGGCGGCCGCGCGCAGACTCCACATCACCCCGTCGGCGGTGAGCCAGCGCGTCAAGGCGCTCGAAGAGCAGGTGGGCCGTGTGCTGCTCGTGCGCAGCAAGCCCGTGCGGGCCACCGAGTCGGGGGAGAGGATCGTCCGGCTGGCTCGACAGCTCGAGCTGATCGAGCACGACGCGATCGCCGACCTCGGCGACGGCGACACCGACCTGGTCTCGGTGCCGCTCGCGGTGAACGCCGATTCGCTGGCGACCTGGTTCCTGCCGCCGCTGGCGCGGCTGACCGGCCGGCACGGGGTCGTGTTCGACCTGCACCGCGACGACCAGGACTTCACCGCAGGGCTGCTGGAGTCGGGCACCGTCATGGGTGCGGTGACCTCGCGGGCGACCCCCGTGTCGGGATGCCGGGTGGTGGCGCTCGGCACCATGCGCTACGAGGCGGTGGCCACCCCGCAGTATCGCGCGGCGTGGCTCGCATCCGGGCTCGATCCGCGGAGCCTGGCACGGGCGCCGCGCGTCGACTTCGATCGCCGCGACGATCTGCAGTCGCAGTGGCTGGAACGGGCGGGCGTCGCCCCGGCATCCGCGCCCCGGCATTGCGTTCCGGCGTCCCACGACTTCGCCGTCGCCGTGAAGCTCGGGCTGGGGTGGGGACTGCTGCCGGCTTTCCAGTCGCGCGACGAGCTGGCCGACGGGCGTCTCGTACGCCTGGGGGGAGCGCCGATCGACGTGCCGCTGCACTGGCAGCAGTGGAATCTGCGCTCGCCGCTGCTGCAGGCGGTCGCCGACGAGATCGTCGCGGAGGGCAGGCGGGTGCTGGGAGCGGCTTAGTCGTCGCTCACGCGCAGCACGATCTTGCCGCGGGTGTGCCCCTGCTCGAGGGCCGCGTGGGCGGCGGGCGCATCGGCGAGGTCGTACACCTCGTCGATGTAGACCTGCACAGCGCCCGAGTCGAGCAGGCGCCCGATGGTGGCCAGCGCTCCGCCGTCGGGGACCACCTTGTACGACGTCGCCCGCACCCCTGCCGCCGCGGCGGCCTCGGCGTAGTCGGGCCAGCCCCCGGTGGGCACCAGAACATAGAGTCCTCCGGGTCGCAGCACCTTCAGTGAGCGGGCGCCGGTGTCGCCGGACACGTTGCCGACGAGGTCGATCACGACGTCGACTCCGGCGATCACCTCATCGAACCGCGTCGAGGTGTAGTCGATCACGACGTCGGCGCCCAGGTCGCGCAGCCAGCCCGCGTTGCGGCCGGACGCCGTGGCCGTCACGTGCGCGCCGAAGTAGGCGGCGAACTGCACCGCGAAATGGCCGACACCGCCGCTCGCGGCATGGATGAGGATGCGCTGGCCCTGGTGCGCCCGCGCCGTCTCGACGACGAGCCCCCACGCGGTGAGGGCGGCCAGCGGCACGCCCGCGGCCTCCACGTGCGAGAGCGTCGACGGCTTGTGCGCGAGCGAGAGGGTCGGCGCCACGGCGTACTCGGCGTAGGTGCCCCCCGTGCGGGGGAACGAGACCATGCCGAACACGGGCGTCCCAGGCGGAAAGGGGTGGGACTCGTAGGGCGCCTTCACGACGATGCCGCTGAAGTCGTAGCCGAGCACGGCGGGGAAGTCGGCGATCGCGCCGCTGACCCCTGCTCCGGAGCGCGTCTTGGCGTCGATGGGGTTGATCCCCGCCGCCACCACCCGCACCAGCACTTCGCTCAGCACCGGCGACGGCACGGCTGCTGTCGCGGAGTGCAGGGCGGTGGGAGCGCCAGGTGCATCGATCGCCATGGCACGCATGGATGCCGGCGGCTCGGGCACGGGAACGATCTCGGTGGCGGGGGTCGTGGTTCCCCGCAGCGGCCGCAGTCTCATCGGTCGCTCCTTCCGCCTGGCCAGCACCGCCGTCGGTGCGGCTCGATGTCTCTGTCGACAGTCAACCCGAGCATTGTCTCGGCAGTGTTACGCGGTTGCTACCGGTCGGCTAATCCCGCGACGACGGGAGCTCGCCCGTGGTGAGGGCGTGCAGCAGCTGCGTGAGGCTGCGGATCTCGTCGACGCGCCACTGCTGCACGGTGGAGACCAGCGAGCGCTCCATGGGCGCGCGAGCCTGCTGCAGACGGGCGAGCCCCTCGGCCGTCGGCGAGAGCAGACTCGAACGGCGGTCGTTCGGGTCGGGGGTGCGCTCGACCAGACCGAGGTCTTCGAGGTCGTGCACCGTGCGGCTGATCTGACCCTTGTCGGCCATGAGGAGCTCGGAGAGGGCCGACTGGGTGACCGATTCGCGTCGCACGATCGTCGTGAACACCTTGTATGCCGCCGGCAGCATGCCGGGGGCGAGTCGGGCGGCGTTGTCGGCGACCATCCGCCGCATCGTGTTCACCAGTTCGCCGAACTCGGCCTCGAGGCCGCGCACGGCATCGATGCGCGCCTGCTCCGAGTCGTCTTCGTGCACGTGATGATTTTAGGGTGCGGCGGCGCTCAGTCTGCGAGGGCGAGGGCGCGGAACGGCTGCCGGGGCGCCGAGGCCGGCGTCGACTCGACCGGGCGGCGTCCGCCGGTGGTGCGCCGGTGGAGTTCGTCGATGAGCGCCGTCGCGAGCCGCACGAGCTTCGCGATCTCGGCCTCATCGCGGTCGACCCAGGCGCACCGCGGCTCGTCGCCGACCGGAACGAAGTCGTCGTGCTGCTCCCAGGCCACGAGTGTGCGCTCGGCGCCCAGCACGTGCTGCTGCCAGAAGACCTGTCGCAGGTAGGTCCGAGGGATGCTGCGCCAGGCCTTGTTGGTCGTCTTGATCTCGGCGAGGGTGACCCGCCCATGGGCGTCGACCGCGATGCCGTCGGGGGTGGCCAGGTGCCGACGCTCGATCTCGGCGTGGAAGAGGGCGCTGGAGGGGCTGATGCCGTGGGTCGCGGCGACCCAGCGGGCGATCTCGGGCTCGCGGAGGCGCCCGTGCGCCGTGTAGGCGTTGCCGGAGAACCCCGACCCCATGAGCTTGGCGTCGGCCGCGCGGGCGATCGCGTTGTCACTGGTCAGCGTCGCGACGTCGGTCGCGGTGATCCCGCGGGAGCGAGCGCGCACCCATGCGACCCGATCGCGCGAGTCCGCCACGATCCTGGCCGCCAGCTGCGGCGATCGGGCGGCGAGTTCGGGCGACACGTCTTCGAGGCTACGCCGATCTGCCGACAGCACCGGTCGCCTCGGCCGCGCGTCACCGCATCCGTCGCCCTTGCGCGTCGAGGCGCGCGGGGATAAGGCCGGAACAGGCGCCAGAACGGCGGCGCTGATAGGATCGGTGAGGTTGCCCTCTGGGCGACCGCTCAATTCAACACGAGCTCACGGAGCAGGCCGGCAGCTAGCTGGTCCCCTGTGGTGGATCCCCCGTCATCGTGCCGGGTGGTTTTCTACTGGTGGCCAGCGCTGGATCGCGGGATTCCCGCGCGCCGAGATCTGTCTGTTCCTGCTCCTTCGCATGACCCTCGCCCGGCACACGGCTCGGCGAGGCTAAACAAAGAAGGAGAGACCTCTTGGAAGGTCCTGAAATCACGTTCGCCGAAGCCGTCCTCGACAACGGACGCTTCGGCACCCGCACCGTCCGGTTCGAAACCGGTCGCCTCGCCCAGCAGGCGCAGGGCGCCGTCGCCGCCTACCTCGACGAGGAGACGATGCTCCTGTCGGCCACCAGCGCCGGCAAGCAGCCCCGCGAAGGCTTCGACTTCTTCCCGCTGACCGTCGACGTCGAGGAGCGCTCGTACGCCGCCGGCAAGATCCCCGGTTCGTTCTTCCGCCGCGAGGGCCGCCCCTCGACCGAGGCGATCCTGGTGTGCCGTCTGATCGACCGCCCGCTGCGTCCGTCGTTCGTCGACGGCCTGCGCAACGAGGTGCAGATCGTCGTCACGGTGCTCTCGATCGCGCCGGGCGAGTTCTACGACGCCCTGGCCATCAACGCCGCGTCGCTGTCGACCCAGATCTCGGGTCTGCCGTTCTCCGGCCCGATCGCGGGCGTGCGCCTCGCGCTCATCCCCGGTCACGGCGAGCACGCCGACCAGTGGATCGCCTTCCCCAAGGCCGAGCAGCTCGAGGAGGCCGTGTTCGACCTGATCGTGGCCGGCCGCGTGCTGCCCGACGGTGACGTCGCGATCATGATGGTCGAGGCCGAGGCCACCGAGCACAGCTGGAACCTCATCAAGGCCGGCGCCACCAAGCCCAGCGAAGAGATCGTCGCGCAGGGCCTCGAGGCCGCCAAGCCCTTCATCAAGGAGCTCGTCGCGGCGCAGAACGTCGTGGCGAACACCGCCGCGAAGGAGATCCAGCCGTACCCGGTGTTCCCGCCGTACGCGCAGGAGACCTACGACTTCGTCGCCGGCCGCGCCTACGACAAGCTCGTGCCGATCTACCAGATCGCCGACAAGGTCGAGCGCCAGACCGCCGACGACGCACTGAAGGATGCCGTCAAGGCAGAGGTCGCCGCCGCCGTCGAGGCCGGCGAGCTGCCTGCCGCGGCGAACGCCGAGGTGTCCGCCGCCTACAAGTCGGTCACCAAGAAGATCGTGCGTGGCCGCATCCTCGCCGAGGGTGTGCGCATCGACGGTCGAGGCCTCGCCGACATCCGTGCGCTCGACGCCGAGGTGCAGGTCATCCCCCGAGTGCACGGCTCGGCGATCTTCCAGCGCGGCGAGACCCAGATCCTGGGTGTCACGACGCTGAACATGCTCAAGATGGAGCAGCAGATCGACTCGCTCTCGCCGGTGACGCACAAGCGCTACATGCACCACTACAACTTCCCGCCGTACTCGACCGGTGAGACCGGCCGCGTCGGCTCGCCGAAGCGTCGAGAGATCGGGCACGGCTTCCTGGCCGAGCGCGCCCTCGTGCCGGTGCTGCCCTCGCGCGAGGAGTTCCCCTACGCGATCCGCCAGGTTTCCGAGGCCCTCGGCTCCAACGGCTCGACGTCGATGGGCTCGGTCTGCGCCTCGACGCTGTCGCTGCTGAACGCGGGTGTGCCGCTGCGCGCTCCCGTCGCCGGCATCGCGATGGGCCTGGTCTCGGACGAGGTCGACGGGCAGACGCGCTACGCCGCGCTGACCGACATCCTCGGTGCGGAAGACGCGCTGGGCGACATGGACTTCAAGGTCGCCGGCACGAGCGAGTTCGTCACCGCGATCCAGCTCGACACGAAGCTCGACGGCATCCCGTCGTCGGTGCTCGCCGCCGCGCTGACCCAGGCCAAGGACGCGCGTCTGACGATCCTCAACGTGCTCAACGCCGCCATCGACGGCCCCGACGAGATGGCGCCCACCGCGCCGCGCGTCATCAGCGTGCAGATCCCGGTCGACAAGATCGGCGAGCTGATCGGCCCGAAGGGCAAGACGATCAACGCGATCCAGGACGAGACCGGCGCGCAGATCTCCATCGAGGAGGACGGCACCGTCTACATCGGCGCCGTCGACGGACCGTCGGCCGAGGCCGCCCGGGCCCAGGTCAACGCGATCGCCAACCCCACCAACCCGGAGGTCGGCGAGCAGTTCCTCGGCACGGTCGTGAAGATCGCGACGTTCGGCGCGTTCATCTCGCTGCTGCCGGGCAAGGACGGCCTGCTGCACGTCAGCGAGGTGCGCAAGCTCGCCGGCGGCAAGCGCGTCGAGAACGTCGAAGACGTGCTCGGCGTCGGCCAGAAGCTGCTCGTGCGCATCACGAAGATCGACGACCGCGGCAAGCTGTCGCTCGAGCCGGTGCTCGAAGAGGCCGCCGACCAGGAGGGCTCCGCTGCCGCCAGCGAGGGCCCCGAGGCGCCCGCCGAGGGCTGATCCAGGCTGCGGGTATCACCCCGCAGGAATGCCCGCTCCTCCTTCGCAGAGGAGCGGGCATTCCGCATTCCCGGCCGCTGTCCGCCGGATGGGGGACGTGGGACCGGTCCCGGACGAAGCCGTGACTCAAGCGTTATCGAATGTTTACCGCTCGGCCGCCTCAATGACCGGGAGTGTCCACGGGCTGCCCTACCCTCTAAGTACGCGCCGGGGGGTGCGGGAGAGACAGCGTTCCACGGTCCGCTCGGATCGTGAGGGGGTGAGAGAGATGGCCACGTCCGGCGTCGGCAGTGTGACGGATGCGGCGGCCGCCGCGCCGCACTCGCCCGCGCTCGTGCATCCCTCCGCACCGATCCCCGTGCAGGGTCCCCCGATCGGAGAAGGTGTGCGCATCGCCCTCGGCGAGACCGGGTTCCGGGTCTTCCCGCTGATCCTCGGCGGCGCCGAGTTCGGCTGGAACGTCGACCTCGAGTCGAGCCACGAGATCCTCGATGCCTACGCCGGTCTCGGCGGCAACGCGCTGCACACCGCAGACAGCTACTCGGGCGGTCGCAGCGAGCACATCATCGGCCAGTGGCTGCGCTCACGCGGTGTGCGCGACGACGTCGTGCTGTCGGTGCGCGTCGGCGGCCACCCCGACAACCCGGGGCTCGGCCCCGTCAACCTCGTGCGCGCCGTCGAGGCGTCGCTCACCCGCCTGGGCACCGACCGCATCGATCTGCTCTACCTCGACGCATCGGCCGATCGCTCCGCCGTGCTCGAAGACACCCTCGCCACCGCCGAGTGGCTCGTCGAATCGGGCAAGGCACGAGCGATCGGGGCGACCGAGTACGCCGCCGAGCAGCTCGTGCAGGCCCGCATCCTCGCCTCGGCCGGCTACCCCCGCATCACGGTGCTCGACGTGCCCTTCAACATCGTGCGACGCGACGAATTCGACGCGGACCTGCGGCTGGTCGCCGCGGCGCAGGGCATGGCGGTCACGCCCTCGCACGCACTCGAGCACGGATTCCTGTCCGGCCGCCTGCGCACCAGGGCCAAGGGCAGCCTGTCGGTGCGAGGGCTGCAGATCGCCGCACACCTCAACCGCCGAGGCAGCCGAACGCTGCGGGCGCTCGACGCCGTCGGATCGGAGTTGGGCGTGCCCGATGCCGCCGTCGCGGTGGGGTGGCTGCTCGCACAGCGCATCGTGACCGCACCGATCATCAACGCGTTCGCCCCGCAGCACGTCGAAGAGCTCGTGCAGGGTGTCGGGGTGCGCCTGAGCCGCTCGCAGCTGGCCGAGATCGCACGCGCGGCGGAGTAGGCGCGTCGCCGGTCACGCGCCGACGCCGAACTGGCGGTCGGGGCGTCGTGACGTAGGGTGGAGGAGCGCCTCGTGGCGCCGGACCCCCACGGAGACGACTCGCTGATGACGCACTACATCTACCTCGTGCGGCACGGCGAGCATCAGGACGCCGAGCACGGACTGGTCGATGGACCGCTGTCGCCGCGCGGCCGTCGGCAGGCGTCGCTGGTGGCCGATCGGCTGTCGGGCGTGCCGCTGGATGCCGTGTGGCACTCGCCGCTGATGCGCGCCAGCGAGACCGCGAAGGCCGTCGCGGATCGACTGCCGTCGGTGTCGCCCGAGCCCTCGGCGCTGCTGTTCGACTGCGTGCCGACCGGCATGACCGACCAGACCCCGGCGAGCTTCGAGCCCTTCTTCGGCAGCGTCACCGACGCCGAGATCGAGGCAGGCAGCGCCCAGATGGACGATGCCGTCAGCGAGTTCCTCGTGCGCAAGCCCGGCGAGGTGCACGAGCTGCTCATCACGCACAACTTCGTCATCGGCTGGTTCGTGCGCGAAGTGCTGCAGGCGCCGGCGTGGCGGTGGATGACCCTCAATCAGGCGCACTGCGGTCTCACCGTGATCGCCCAGAAGCAGGGGCGCCCCTGGACCCTCGTCTCGCACAACGACCTCGCCCATCTGCCGGTCGAACTGCGCACGGGGCTCCCCGAGCAGTACCCGGTCTGATCGGTTCAGGTCAGGCGCTTGCCGTACCAGCGCGTCGCGTTGGGGTTGTCGTTGTAGGGCTCGATCTCGGTGAACCCGCTCGAGGTGTAGAGCCCGCCGGCAGCGGCGAGGGTGTGATGCGTGTCGAGCACGAGCTCCGACGCGCCCCACTCGCGCGCGCGACGCTCGAGATCATCGAGAAGCAGCCGGCCCCAGCCGCGGCCCCGGGTCGACGGCGCGAGGTAGAGGTGCTTGACCTCGTAGCGGATGCCGGTCGGCCCGTCGGCCACGCGCCGGATGCCGCCGCAGCCGACGGCATCCGCTCCGTCGAAGACGACCACGAACACGCCCGCGGGCGCCTCGAACACCGTACGTGAGGGGAAGGCCGGCGTGTACTGACCGGGGAAGCTCTCGGCGCGCATCGCGAAGTAGTCGGTCAGCAGCCCTCGCGAGACGGGATCGTCGGCGGGCATCGGACGCAGTTCGACCATGTCGACGAGCCTAATCGGGCGGGGGCGGCCGGTGCCCCGCCTAAGCTGGAGGGCATGACGACGCGCGTGGCCATCGTGGGCGGCACCGGCAAGCTGGGCGGCATCATCCGGGCGGTGGTCGATGGCGAAGAGGGCTACGAGATCTCGGCGACGCTCTCGTCGCGGTCGGAGCTGAGCGAACTCGACGGTGCCGACCTCGTGATCGACGCCTCGACCCCTGCGGTCTCGATCGATGTCGTGCGGGCCGCGATCGAGCGCGGCATCCCGGTGCTCGTGGGCACCTCGGGCTGGTCGGCAGAGCGCATCGCGCTCATCAGGCCGCTCGTGGAAGCTGCCGGCACCGGCGCGATCTTCATCCCCAACTTCTCGCTGGGCTCGGTGCTCGGAACGGCGCTGGCCGCCGCCGCAGCGCCCTTCTTCCCGTCGATCGAGATCGTCGAGGCCCACCGCGAGACCAAGGTCGATTCGCCCAGCGGCACCGCCGTGCGCACGGCCGAGCTGATCGCGGCGGCACGCGCCGAGGTGGGTCCCGTCGAGTCGCCGCACGTCGACCAGCGCGCCCGCGGACAGCAAGTCGCGAGCGTGCCGATCCATTCGCTGCGTCGCCCCGGCGTCGTCGCCCGCCAGGACGTCGTGCTCTCGGGGCCGGGGGAATCGCTCACCCTCACCCACGACACCGTCGACCCCGCCCTGGCCTATGGCCCCGGCATCCGACTCGCCCTCGCCGCCGCGCGCGACGTGCGCGGCGTGGTCGTGGGGCTCGACAGCTTCATCGACATCGGTCTGCGCACGCCAGGCGGCGCGCCCGCGCGCCCGCTCGACGAGGGCGGCGTGCCCGGCCAGGTCGCGCGAGCCACCGGAGCATGAGCGCCCGCTTCGGCGTCGCCGTGATGGCGGTGCTGCTGGCGCTGTACATCTTCCTGGTGGGCCAGCGGGCCTGGGTGATGCTGACCAGCGGCGAACCCGTGCTGATCGCGATGGGGGTCGCGCTCGTGGTGCTGCCGGCGGTCGCGGTCTGGGCGCTCGGGCGGGAGCTGTGGTTCGGGGTGCGAGCCCAGCAGCTGGCCACCCGCATGGAGACCGAAGACGCGCTGCCCGTCGACGAGGTCGAGGTGCACCCGAGCGGACGTGTCGTGCGCGCCGACGGCGAGGCGGCCTTTCCGCGCTACCGCGCCGACGTCGAGCAGCATCCTGACGATTGGCGGGCCTGGTACCGCCTCGGTCTCGCCTACGACGCCGCCGGCGACCGCCGCCGCGCGCGCGAGGCCGTGCGCAGGGCCATCCGGCTGGAGTCGGCCACCCGCTGAGGCCGGCAGGGAGAGCCGCCATCACGGATGCCCGAGGCGCAGGCATCCGCGGCGATCGTGATCGCCGCTCCGCATCCGCCTTCGGTCGTCGTAAACGGTGACCTGCGGGGGTGATGCGGTCGCCATCTGTGACGACTGAGCGTCGGGCCTCTCCATTCGGTCGTCGTAAACGGTGACCTGTCGGCCGAAGCGGTCGCCATCTGTGACGACTGAGCGTCGGGTCGCTCGGTTCGGTCGAGACGATCAGCCCGCGACGGCAGCCTCCACGGCGGCCTCCACGGTCGGGTGGGTGAAGGCGAAGCCCGTGCTCTCCAGCACCGAGGGCACGACGTCGGCATCGACCGTGAGCAGGGCCTCGGTCGCGTCGCGGCCGAGCGCGAGGCGCAGCGCCCACTCCGGCGCGCGCAGCAGGTAGGGGCGGTTCAGGGCGCGGGCGAGGGCGAAGCCGAGGTCGTTCGCGGTCGCCTTCGTGGGACCGGTGAGATTGGCCGGCCCGGTCAGCCGGTGGTGCAGCACGTGCCTGATCGCGGCGATCTCGTCGTCGAGCGAGATCCACGCCCAGGTCTGGGTGCCCCGGCCGATGGGGCCGGAGAGCCCTGCCCTGGTCAGCAGCATGAGGGGCTTGAGCACGCCGTCGCGGTGCACGATCGGCGCCGTGCGCAGCAGCGCCACCCGCTCGCCTGCGCCGCGCGCCGCCGCCTCCCACTCGCCGCACACGTCGGCGAGGAACCCGTCGCCGCGGCGCGCCGTCTCGTCGAGGCGCGCGCCGGGCGCCGAGCCGTAATACCCGACGGCGGATGCCGACACGAACAGCGGCGCGTCGGCTCCGAGTTCGCGCAGCGCACCCGCGATCGTGACGGTCGGCGTGATGCGCGACCACAGCAGCGTGCGCCGGTAGCTCGCGGTCCACGGAAACCGCCCGATGCTCGCGCCGTTGAGGCCGACGACGGCGTCGGCGCCCGCCAGTGCAGCAGGGTCGAGCGCGGTCGCGCCCGGCGCCCACTCGACTTCGTCGGATGACTCCGGCGGTCTGCGCACGAGCCGGGTCACGGCGACGCCGTCGGCCCGCAGGCTCGCGGCCAAGGCGCTGCCGATGAGACCGGACGCACCGGCGATGACGACCCGCGAGGGGTCAGGCAAGCGTCGCCTCGAGGGTGATCTCGATGCCCGCGAGCGCGGCCGAGACGGGGCACCCGGCCTTCGCCTCGGCGGCCAGCCGGTCGAAGTCGGCCTGGGCGAGCCCCGGCACCGTCGCGTTGACGTTGAGGTGGCTGCCGGTGATGCCCGTGCCGGGGATGAACGTCACGGATGCCGTCGTCTCGATCGACTGCGCGGGGGTGCCGTTCTGGGCGAGCGCGTTGGAGAACGCCATGCTGAAGCACGACGAGTGCGCCGCGGCGATGAGCTCTTCCGGGGTGGTCACCGACGACGAGCCTTCGCTGCGCGCCTTCCAGTTCACCGGGAAGGGTCCCTGGTTCGAGCTCTCGAGCGCGACCTGGCCCGACCCTTCGAAGAGGCTGCCCTGCCAGGTGGTCGTCGCTTCGCTGGTCACGCTCATGCTGTGCTCCCTGTCGTGGGTGAGACGGATGCGGCCAGCCTAACCGCGGCCCGCGCACAGCGGAACGGGGCTCAGACGGCGGGGCGCTCCCGGCCGACGATGCCCGCCCGCTGCAGCAGCAGATAGAGCTGGCAGCCCAGGCACAGGCCGAACACGGCGTTGAGGAAGGCCGCGATGAACGCGGCGGCCGCGGCGATCGGCAGGGCCCACGGCACGCCGACGAGGTGCAGCAGCAGCCCGACGACGGTGACGAACAGGCCCACGCCCTGCGCGAAGCGCGGCGGGCGGGGGTCTTCGAGATCGGTCGGGGGAGCGAGGCGGGGCTGCACGAGCGCGCGGAAGAGGGCGCCCCACGGCGCCGTGCGCGGAGAGAGCACGCCCCACAGGAACAGCGCTGCGATGATCGCCAGCAGCACGAAGGCCGGGTCGGCGACGCGCTCGGCGAGGCTCGCGGTCGCGAGGTCCCCCGAGGTCGACAGCCCGGTCAGCCCCAGGAAGGCGTCGACGAGCAGCAGCAGCGCCGTGATCCCGGCCGTGAAGCGCGGACCGCGCGGGTCGATGCCCCGGCGGGTGGCGGCGGCATCCGTTCGGTCAGACATTGGCGGCCTCACTGGTCAGGCGGGTCAGCTCGAGTTCGATGACGTCGCGGTTCGGGGCGCCGGCGATGCGCGACTGCACGGCGCCCTGCTTGTCGAGGATGAGCGTGGTCGGCGTCTGCAGCACGTGGAAGTGCTTGGCGATGTCGGGGCGGTGGGTCAGATCGATGTCGAGGTGACGCACGCCCTCGTGCCCCTCGGCGATCTGCGACAGCGTGCGATGCACGCCGGGGCAGCGGGCGCACAGCTCGGTGCTGAACTGCAGCAGCGTCGCCGCCTCGCCGAGGCGATCGGCGCCGAGGCGGGCGGGCTCGACCACCTCGTGCTCGATGTGGTGGCTCGGGCGGCCCTGCCGCCACTGCACGTAGACGCCCAGCGCCACGGTCGCCACCAGCAGGGCGGCGATCGCGACGAGAGCGCTCACGAGGGTCACAACTGTTCAGAGTAACCCCATGCGCCTGGATGGAGGGTGAAACCCCCGAGTGTGACAGCCGGTGCGTAACAATCGCGCCGGTAGTGTTGCACCCGTGAGCGAAGCCAGCGAAGCCCCCTCGATCGAATTCCGAAGCGACGTCACCGTGGAGCTCGTGCGCGCGAGTGCCGCCGACTCCGACGTGCTGTTCGCCGCGCGCGTGTCGACACAGGGCGAGCAGACGCTGGAGGCGGCCGCATCCGGCGCAGAGGCCGGCGCCCGCGACCGCGGCCTCATCAACTACCTCATGCGCGACCGCCACGGCTCGCCGTTCGAGCACAACTCGATGACCTTCTATGTGCAGGCGCCGATCTTCGTGTTCCGCGAGTTCATGCGCCACCGCATCGCCTCGTACAACGAGGAGTCCGGCCGCTACCGCGAGCTGCGCCCCGTCTTCTACGTTCCCGCGCGCGAGCGCAACCTCAACCAGGTCGGCAAGCCTGGGGCCTACGAGTTCCTCCCCGGCACCGACGAGCAGTTCGCGCTCGTCGACGAGACCACCCGTGAGGCGTCGACGCACGCGTTCGGGGCGTATCAGCGGATGCTGGAGGCCGGCGTCGCCCGCGAGGTGGCGCGCATCGTGCTGCCGCTGAACATCTACTCGTCGATGTACGTGACGCTCAACGCGCGATCGCTCATGAACTTCCTCTCGCTGCGCACCAAGGTCGAGGGCACGCACTTCCCCTCGTTCCCGCAGCGCGAGATCGAGATGTGCGCCGAGAAGATGGAGGCGTTCTGGACCGAGCTCATGCCGCTCACCCACGCCGCCTTCAACGCCAACGGCCGGGTCGCCCCCTAGGCATGGCGACCGCGCTCATCACGGGCGCGAGCTCGGGCCTGGGCGCCGAGTTCGCCAGGCAGCTGGCGGCGCGCGGCGCCGATCTCATGCTCGTCGCGCGCGACCGCGAGGCGCTGCAGCGGGTCGCGGTCGAGGCGAGGGCATCCGGCGTCGAGGCAGAGGTGCTCGTGGCCGACCTGCTGGTGCCCGAGCAGCGCGACGCCGTGATCGCGCGAGTGACCGACCCGCGGCATCCGATCGAGCTGCTCATCAACAACGCCGGCTTCGGGCTGCCGCTCGCGTTCGAGCGCAACGACATCGAAGACGAGGTGCGCCACCTGCGTCTGCACGTCGAAGAGCCGATGCGGCTCATGCACGCGGCGCTGCAGCCGATGCTCGACCGAGGACACGGCCGCATCGTCAACGTCGCCTCGGTCGCGGCCTTCATGCCCCGCTCGACCTACGGCGCCGTCAAGGGCTGGACCGTCGCCTTCAGCCGATGGGCGAACACCCGCTACGCACCGCGCGGCGTGACCGTGACCGCCGTGTGCCCGGGGTTCACGCACACGAACTTCCACGAGCGCATGGGTCTCGCGCCGGGGCGCGAGGGCATCGCCTCGTGGATGTGGCTCGACGCTGCCGACGTCGTGGCCGAGTCGCTGCGCGATGCCGCCCGCGGCAGGTCGGTGTCGGTGCCCTCCGTCAGGTACAAGGTCATGACGCGGCTGGTCGGCCTGCTCCCCGACCGGGTGTCTGCCTCGCTCGGTCAGAAGGGGCGCTGAGGGCCGGGTCCCGTCGGGGCCGCGCCGACCCGATAGCCTGGAGGGATGACGCACACGGGCAATCCCTTCGGACAGGTGCTCGTCGCGCTCGTCACCCCGATGACGGCCGACGGCGAGGTCGATTGGCCCGCCGTCGAGAAGCACATCGACGACGTCATCACCGCGGGGGCCGACGGCATCGTCGTCACCGGCACCACGGGCGAGACCTCGACCCTCACCGACCCCGAGAAGATCCGTCTCGTCGAGGTCGGCAAAGACGTCGCGGCGGGCCGGGCCAAGATCATCACCGGCGGCGGCTCCAACGAGACCGCCCACGCGATCGAGCTCTACCGGCACAGCGAGAAGGCCGGCGCCGACGGCATCATGATCGTGACGCCGTACTACAATAAGCCGACGCAGGCCGGCATCCTCACGCACTTCCGCCTCGTCGCCGACGCGACCGATCTGCCGGTCATCCTCTACGACATCCCCGGCCGCACCGGCGTGCCGATCCAGTACGAGACGATCCTGCGCCTGGCCAAGCACCCCAACATCCTCGCGATCAAAGACGCCAAGGGCGACTTCAGCGAGGTGAGCCGCGTGCTCAACCAGACCGACCTCCTGTACTTCTCCGGCGACGACGCCAACGTGCTGCCGCACCTGTCGATCGGGGCCTCAGGCCTCATCGGCGTGACGGCCAACATCGCTGCGGCCCCCTACCGCCAGATCGTGGATGCGGTCAACACGGGCGATCTGAAGACCGCCACGGCCGCCCACCGTCAGCTCGAGCCGCTCGTGCGCGCCGTCATGACGCACGTGCCGGGCACGGTCGCGGCCAAATACATCCTCCACGGCCTCGGTCGCATCTCGAGCCCCCGCGTGCGGCTGCCCCTCGTGGGCCCAGAAGAGTGGGAGGCCGCCAAGATCGAAGACGAGATCGCCCTGGTCACCGACGTGCCGGGCGCCGACTTCTCCAACTTCCGTCCCGACCGCAACGCCGCCGCCGGCGGCGCGCTTCCGAAGGTGTCGGGCACCACCAGATAGCAAGGGCACTCCATGCCGAACACCGTGTACGACCCGCCCGCCCTCGAAACCGGAACCCTTCGGGTGACCCCGCTCGGAGGCCTCGGCGAGGTCGGTCGCAACATGACCGTCTTCGAATACGACGGGAAGCTGCTCATCGTCGACTGCGGCGTGCTCTTCCCCGAAGAGCATCAGCCGGGCGTCGACCTGATCCTTCCCGACCTCGAGCCCATCCGCGGGCGCCTCGACGACATCGTCGGGGTCGTGCTCACGCACGGCCACGAAGACCACATCGGCGCCGTGCCGTACCTGCTGCGACTCAAGCAGGACATCCCGATCATCGGCTCCGGCCTGACGCTCGCCCTCACCGAGGCGAAGCTCAAAGAGCACCGCATCAAGGCCTACACGCTCACCGTCAAGGAGGGCGAGCGCGAGAAGCTCGGCCCCTTCGACCTCGAGTTCGTCGCGGTGAACCACTCGATCCCCGACGCCCTGGCGGTCGCCATCCGCACGCCCGCGGGCATGGTTCTGGCCACCGGCGACTTCAAGATGGACCAGCTCCCGCTGGACGACCGGCTCACCGACCTGCGCGCCTTCGCGCGGCTGGGGGAGGAGGGGGTCGACCTCTTCCTCGTCGACTCCACCAACGCCGACGTGCCGGGGTTCACGCCGCTCGAGCGCGCCATCGGGCCGGTGCTCGACCAGGTGATCGGCAAGGCGCCTCGGCGCGTCATCGTCGCGAGCTTCTCGAGCCACGTGCACCGCGTGCAGCAGGTCATCGACGCGGCCCACGCCCACGGCCGTCGCGTCGCCTTCCTCGGCCGCTCGATGGTGCGCAACATGACGATCGCCGAAGACCTCGGCTACCTCAAGGTGCCCGACGGCGTGCTCATCGACTACAAGAAGGCCAAGGACCTCCCCGACGACCGCATCGTCTACATGTCGACCGGCTCGCAGGGCGAGCCGATGGCGGTGCTCAGCCGCATGGCCAACCTCGACCACGCGATCGAACCGGGGCCGGGCGACACCGTGATCCTGGCCTCGAGCCTGATCCCCGGCAACGAGAACGCCGTCTACCGCGTGATCGACGGGCTCACCAAGCTCGGCGCGAACGTCGTGCACAAGGGCAACGCCAAGGTGCACGTGTCGGGCCACGCCGCCGCCGGCGAGCTGCTGTACTGCTACAACATCCTCCAACCTCGCAACGTGCTGCCCGTGCACGGCGAGTACCGCCACCTCATGGCCAACGCCCGTCTCGCGCAGGACACCGGCATCCCCGCCGAGAACACGATCATCGGCGAGAACGGCACCGTCGTCGATCTGAAGGACGGCGTCGCGAAGGTCGTCGGCCAGCTCGACCTCGGCTTCGTCTACGTCGACGGCTCGACGGTCGGCGAGATCACCGATGCCGACCTGAAGGATCGCCGCATCCTCGGCGAAGAGGGCTTCATCTCGGTCATCGTCGTCGTGGATGCCGCGACCGGGCGCATCATCTCGGGCCCCGAGATCCACGCGAGAGGCTTCGCCGAAGACGACAAGGTGTTCGATTCGGTCAAGCCCAAGATCGCCGCCGCGCTCGAAGAGGCGGCGACCTCGGGCGTGCGCGACACCCATGCGCTGTCGCAGGTCGTTCGGCGCACGATCGGCCGCTGGGTCAACCAGACCCTGCGCCGCCGCCCCATGATCGTGCCCCTTGTCATCGAGGCGTAACACAGGAGCCCTACACTTCCGCCATGCCAGCGACGTTCACGGTGCGGCCCGCCACGGCCGCAGACGGCGCGTTCCTGGCCGACATGGTGGTCGAGGCGGCCAACTGGCGGCAGGGCGGCGCCCGACCGCGCCACGACGTCATGACCGATGACGAGCACCGGCGCTACCTCGCCGGCTGGATGCGCCCGGGCGACGCCGGGTTCGTCGCGCTCGACGGCAACGGGGAGCCGATCGGCGCCGCCTGGTACCGCATGCTGCCCCGCAGCGACCCCGGATACGGCTACGTCGGCACGGGCGTGCCGGAGCTCATCATCGGGGTGCGCCCGATCTGGCGCGCACACGGCGTG
The DNA here is from genome assembly GCF_025515205.1 of Microbacterium fluvii. GTDB lineage: Bacteria > Actinomycetota > Actinomycetes > Actinomycetales > Microbacteriaceae > Microbacterium > Microbacterium fluvii. Next base: position 344,142 of record NZ_JAOPFX010000003.1, read on the forward strand.
GGGCGGATGCTGCTGCAGCGCCTCTGCGAGCATGCCCGAGCCGAGGGGTTCGCCCGCATCAGCCTGAGCGTCGAGCGCGGCAACTTCGCCGCGACCCTCTACCGCAGCGAGGGATTCGCCGTCACCCAGAGCGGGATCGGCCGCGACACCATGGTCAAGCGGCTGCGCTGAGCACCGCGTCGCTCCGGCGAAAAGTCGCACCCCCGCCGTAGCGTGGAACGCATGGCCAGGAGCTCGAGCTCGACCGCGAGTGGACGCGCGCCCGCGAAGGGGTCGTCTTCGCGCGCCCGCAAACCCGAGCCGACGCCCAAGCGCTACGTCGGCGAAGAGCCGAAGCCGCCGGTCGCCGTGCGCGCATGGCTGGGCCTGGCCCATGCCACGGGTGGGATCTTCCGCGCCTTCGGACCCGAGACTCTCGAGAAAGACCAGCGTCGAGACGGCTTCCCGCTCCTGCTGGTGCTGCTGGCGATCGCCGGCGCGGTCGTCGAGTGGTTCTTCATCGGCACCGAGGTCGCCGAGACCATCAGCGCCTACAGCGTGGGTGGGCTCGTCGGCCGCGAGGCCTTCGTCATGCCGGTGCTGCTGATCGTGCTGGCCGGGTGGCTGTTCCGCCATCCCGCCTCGGTGCATGACAACGGACGCATCGGCATCGGCTTCGGCCTGTTCGTGATCACCGTCGCCGGCTTCTGCCACGTCGCCGGCGATCGCCCGCAGCCTCGGGAGGGCCTTCCCGCGCTGAGCGCGGCGGGCGGGGTGCTCGGGTGGATGCTGGGCGAGCCGCTCGCGATGCTGCTGACCGCCGTGGGCGCCTACGTCGCGCTGTCGCTGCTGGCCGTGCTCAGCATCCTGATCCTCACCAAGACCCCGCCGAACCGCATCGGCCGGCGCCTGGGCGACCTGTACGCCTGGATGTTCGGCGCCGAGCGCCCCGAGCCCCGGGAGAAGCCGGCGTTCGCGCCAGACGCAGATGCCGACGAGGCGGAGGCGAGCGTGCCGTGGTGGCGGCGCAACAAGACCGGCCGAGAAGAGGATCCCGACGACGGCCTCGACTCCGATGCGCTCACGGCACTGCTCAATCCGGGTGCGAGCGAGGGCGGCTTCGATCAGGCGATCGCCGCGCCGCCCGTTCCGCCGCTGCCTGCTGCGCCCGACGCGCTCACCGAGGTCATCGCGCCGCTGGGCACAGCGCCCCGCGGCGACACCGGACTGCGCGACGACAGCACCGATCCGATCGACGACGGTGTGCTGCCGGGGCTCTCCGGGCTCGGGACCGAGGGCTCCAAGACGACCCTCGACGCGCCCTACAACCTGCCCGCGGCGACCACTCTCGTCGCCGGCGCGCCGCACAAGGCCCGCTCCGAGGCCAACGACCGCACGGTCGCGGCGATCACGGCGGTGCTGGACCAGTTCTCGGTCGATGCCAGGGTGACCGGGTTCTCGCGCGGCCCGACGGTGACGCAGTACGAGATCGAACTCGGCCCCGGAGTCAAGGTCGAGCGCATCACGGCCCTGACCAACAACATCGCCTACGCGGTGGCCTCCAACGAGGTGCGCATCCTCGCCCCGATCCCCGGCAAGAGCGCGATCGGCGTCGAGATCCCCAACACCGATCGCGAGATCGTCACCCTGGGCGACGTGCTGCGTTCGCAGACGGCGACCTCGTCGACCCACCCCATGACGATCGGCGTCGGCAAAGACGTCGGCGGCGGCTACGTCGTGGCGAACCTCGCCAAGATGCCGCACCTCCTCGTGGCAGGGTCCACCGGATCGGGCAAGTCGAGCTTCGTGAACTCGATGATCACGAGCCTGCTCATGCGGGCCAAGCCCTCTGACGTGCGCATGGTGCTGATCGACCCCAAGCGGGTCGAGCTCACCAGCTATGCCGGGGTGCCGCACCTGATCACCCCCATCATCACGAATCCCAAGAAGGCGGCCGAGGCGCTGCAGTGGGTCGTGAAAGAGATGGACATGCGCTACGACGACCTCGCGTCGTTCGGGTTCCGCCACATCGACGACTTCAACCGCGCCGTCGTCGCGGGCGAGATCCAGCTGCCGCCCGGCAGCGAGCGCGTGCTCAAGCCCTACCCCTACCTGCTCGTCGTCGTCGACGAGCTGGCAGACCTCATGATGGTGGCCCCCCGCGACGTCGAGGACTCGATCGTGCGCATCACCCAGCTCGCCCGTGCCAGCGGCATCCATCTGGTCCTGGCCACCCAGCGCCCGTCGGTCGACGTCGTCACGGGCCTCATCAAGGCGAACGTGCCCTCGCGGCTCGCCTTCGCCGTGACGAGCGTCACCGACTCCCGCGTCATCCTCGACCAGCCCGGCGCCGACCGCCTCATCGGGCAGGGCGACGGACTGTTCCTGCCGATGGGCGCCTCCAAGGCCGTGCGCGTGCAGGGCGCGTGGGTCAGCGAGTCCGAGATCGAGAAGGTCGTCAAGCACGTGACGCGCCAAGCGCGGCCAGAGTACCGGGCCGACGTGCAGGCGGTCGCCGAGCGCAAAGAGATCGACGCCGACATCGGCGACGACCTCGAGCTGCTGCTGGCGGCCGCAGAGCAGATCATCTCGACGCAGTTCGGCTCGACCTCGATGCTCCAGCGCAAGCTCCGCGTCGGCTTCGCCAAGGCCGGTCGCCTCATGGATCTGCTCGAGTCGCGCGAGATCGTCGGGCCCTCCGAGGGCTCGAAGGCCCGCGACGTGCTCGTCACACCCGACCAGCTGCCGGCGGTGCTCGCGCGGCTGCGCGGCGAAGACGTGCCTGCGGCGCCCGCCGGCGACGGCTATGGGGCGGATGCCGTGGCCGCCCAGTACGACGGCTACGAGGTCGTCGACGGTGACGAGGGCTCCGAAGACGCCTGGGGCCTCACCGGCCGCGACTGACCGGTAGTCTCTCCCCGTGGCGATCCCCAGGCAGCTTCCCAACGCGATCACGATCGTGCGCATCCTGTGCGCACCGGTCTTCGTGTGGATGCTGCTGGCCGACGCCGGCGCCGACGGGGCGCTCCGCTGGTGGGCCGCCGTGCTGTTCATCGTCGCGATCGCCACCGACGGCATCGACGGCTATCTCGCCCGAAGGTACGAGATCGTCACCGACCTCGGCAAGCTCCTCGACCCGATCGCCGACAAGGCGCTCACCGGCTGCGCGTTCGTGTGCCTGTCGATCCTGCGCGAGCTGCCGTGGTGGATCACGATCGTCGTGCTGATCCGCGAGATCGGCATCACGGTCTACCGCTTCATGGTCGTCAGCGACCATGTGCTGGCCGCGGCGTGGATGGGCAAGGTCAAGACGGTCGCGCAGGCGGTCGCACTCTCGCTCGCTCTGCTGCCGCTGTGGACCCTCGTGGGGGAGTGGATCTTCTGGGTCAACGGCGTCGCGATGACGGTGGCCGTCGTGCTCACGATCACCAGCGGCATCGACTACATCGTCACCGAGGTGCGCGCCGCGCGCGCGAAGCGTCAGGCGGCATGAGCTCGGCCGCGCTGCTGCTCGAGCGGCTCGCGGCTCGCGGCTGGACCGTCGCGACGGCCGAATCGCTGACCGGGGGACTGGTCGCCGCCGCGATCGTCGCGGTGCCGGGCGCCTCGGCCTCGATGCGCGGCGGGATCGTCGCGTATGCGACCGGCCTCAAGCATTCGCTGCTGGGAGTGGATGCCGATCTTCTCGCCGCCGAAGGCGCCGTGCACCCCGAGGTCGCGCGTCAGATGGCGGAAGGCGCACGGGTGGCCACGGGGGCCGATGTCGGACTGGCCACGACCGGAGTCGCCGGCCCCGACCCGCAGGACGGCCGGCCCGTCGGCTCCGTCTACGTCGCGGTGAGCACTCCCGAGGGCTCGACCGTCACGGCGCTGCAGCTGCCTGGCGACCGCGACCGCATCCGTGCGGCCGCCGTCGACGAGGTGATCGCGCGGGCTCTGGAACTGGTGTGACGGCTCGGGAATAGCCCGTGTTTCACGTCCGTTACATTCGGCGATTCCCACCCATCGCACAGGGCAGGGGATTAGATTGACCTCATTCGGTGTTGTACTGTGGTGCACCCGGATGGGGCGGTGATCAGCAGTGAGGAGGGGATCCAGATGATCTTGGTACGTCAAGAGATCGGCGAAGTCCTTCGTGACTTCCGTCAGCAGAAGGGTCGCACCCTCCGCCAGGTCGCCAGCCGCGCGAGCGTCGCGCTCGGCTACCTGAGCGAGGTCGAGCGGGGTCAGAAAGAAGCCTCCAGCGAGATCCTCGCCTCCGTTGCCGAAGCGCTCGATGTTCCCATCTCGACGATCATGCGCGAGGTCGGCGATCGAATCTCGGTGCTCGAGGGTCTGCAGACCTTCCCCGATGTCGTCCCCGACGAGCTCGTGGCATCGGTCGATGCCGAGCTGTCGCTGCGCTGATCCTCGATCTCCGTGCGCCGCAGTGAGTTCGAACGCGCCGTGCGCGGCGAGTTCGGTTCGCGCAGCGCCGCTCTCCTGACCGATCTCGTGCTGCCCGCGGTGGGCGGGCGCACCGCAGCCGAGGCGCTGGAAGAGGGCGTGCCGCCCCGCGAGATCTGGCTCGCTCTCTGCGCGGAGACCGATGTGCCGCCCGAGCGCCGCTACGGCGTGGGGCGCCTGGACGCGCGGCGCTGATTCCTCACGGCGTGTCACATCGAAGAAGTGTTCGACAGACACGTAGTCTCCTCAACAGCGGGTGTCGAGGGTCGATCTCTCCACGGATCGGATCGGGCGCCGACGGATGTCGGAACCCCTTCCTAACGTGAAGACCGTCACACGACACCTCCGCCTTGTCGCAGCATCCGTTCCAACCGGCACGGAGCGCGACAGCCTACAGGCGACGGAACACGAGCACGAAGGAGCACGCCATGCCCTCACCCGCAGACCGCGAGAAGGCCCTCGAGTCGGCACTCGCACAGATCGACCGGCAGTTCGGAAAGGGCTCGGTGATGCGACTGGGCAGCGACGAGCGCGCCCCCGTCGAGGTCATCCCCACCGGCTCCATCGCCCTCGACGTCGCCCTCGGCATCGGCGGACTCCCTCGAGGCCGCATCATCGAGATCTACGGCCCGGAGTCGTCGGGTAAGACGACGCTCACCCTGCACGCCATCGCCAACGCCCAGCGCAACGGCGGCATCGCGGCGTTCATCGACGCCGAGCACGCGCTCGACCCCGAGTACGCCAAGAAGCTGGGCGTCGACATCGATTCGCTGCTGGTCTCTCAGCCCGACACGGGTGAGCAGGCGCTCGAGATCGCCGACATGCTCATCCGCTCGGGCTCGATCGACCTCATCGTCATCGACTCGGTCGCCGCGCTCGTTCCCAAGGCCGAGATCGAGGGCGAGATGGGCGATTCGCACGTGGGTCTGCAGGCGCGCCTCATGTCGCAGGCGCTGCGCAAGCTCACCGGTGGGCTCAACCAGACCAACACGACGATGATCTTCATCAACCAGCTGCGCGAGAAGATCGGCGTGTTCTTCGGCTCGCCCGAGACCACCGCCGGCGGCAAGGCGCTCAAGTTCTACGCCTCGGTGCGCCTCGACATCCGCCGCATCGAGACGCTGAAAGACGGCACCGATGCCGTGGGCAACCGCACGCGCGTCAAGGTCGTCAAGAACAAGATGGCGCCGCCGTTCAAGCAGGCGGAGTTCGACATCCTCTACGGCGTCGGCATCTCCCGCGAGGGCAGCCTCATCGACTTCGGCGTCGAGCACGCCATCGTCAAGAAGTCCGGCGCCTGGTACACCTACGACGGCGAGCAGCTCGGTCAGGGCAAAGAGAACGCGCGCAACTTCCTGTTCAAGAACGAAGACATCGCCGCCGACATCGAGACCAAGATCCTGCAGAAGCTCGGCATCGGGCAGCCCAAGGCCGAAGCCGGTGCTGCAGACGAGCTGGCAGCGCGTCGACCGGCCTGATGCGCGATTCGGATGCTGAGGGGCTCGCTCCGGTGATTCCGATCTTCGGAGCGAGCGCCCCCGCCCCTGCGTGGAACGACAGGTGGGGCGACGAGGGGGGTGTCACCGCAGCGGCGGACGCAGCCCGCGAGAGCGGGGACCACGGGCGCGATCGACGCGGTGTGCCACGACATGCCCCCGCCGATGCCGAGACGTCTCGCGAGGCGGCCGAGCGCAGTCTGCTGCGCAAGCTCCGCACGCGGTCGCTGTCTGAACGCGAGGCACGCGCCGTGCTCTCCGAGCACGATCTCGCCCCAGGGATCGCCGATGAGCTCGTCGAGGTCTTCCTCGATCGCGGCTACCTCGACGATGCAGCGCTGGCAGAACAGCTCGTGCACGCCGGTGTCGACCGCAAGGGGCAGGGGCGTCAGGTGATCGCGCAGACGATGTCGAAGCGCGGCATCCCGCGCGACGTCGCCGACGCGGCACTGGCCGAGCTCCCCGACGACGATTTCGATCGGGCGCTCGAGTTCGCCCGGTCGAAGGTCGCCGCGATGCGTTCGCTCGAGCCGGACGTGGCCCTGCGCAGGCTCAGCGGTCAGCTCGCCCGCCGCGGCTACCCCGGCTCCGTGGCACTGTCGGCGGCGCGGCGCGCACTCGACGACCGTCCCCGCAGCGGCGTGCAGTTCCGCTGAGTGCGGAATGTCGCTCGGCGGAGAGCCGAGAGAACGTCAGAAGGCCCCCACGGCGTCACACGTCATGGGGGCCTTCTGGCGGGGCGGGTTGCCTCAGGTCATCCGCCGCTGGGGAAGCTTCCACCGCCCGGGAAGCTGCCGCCGCTGGGGAAACTGCCCCCGCTCTGGAAGCTGCCGCCCGAGAACCCGTCGGTGCTGCCACCCAGGTCGGTGAGGCTGCCCGATGAGGTGTCATCGTCGGTGGTGATCGCCTGCTCGAGGTCGGCCAGCACGACGACGTCGCCCTCGGACAGCCCCGACGTGATCTCGGTGCGCTCGGTGCCCACCGCACCGACCTCGACGGTCACGGCGCGCACCTCTCCGTCGGAGAGCACGTTCACCGTGGCGCCGGTGGCCGTGATCGACACGGCCGACGTCGGAACGGTGAGCACATCGTCGGCTGTCGACAGCGAGACCGTGGCCTGCGCGGTCGCGCCGATGCGCGGCTGATCGTCTCCGGCATCCACCGCGATCGACACCGTGTACGACGGGGTCGAGGTCTCCGAGACGTTCAGCACGCCGATCGAGCTCACCGTCGCGTCGTAGGTCGCGGCGAAGGCGGGCAGGAGCACGTCGGCCGACTGGCCGACTTCGACCTTCGCGATCTTCGACAGCGACACGGTCGCTTCGACGGTGTATCCGCCCTCGCCCTCGATCGTGATGATCGACGTGGTCGAACCCGCCGAGACGGTGTCGCCCTCCGCGATCGCGACCGCGACGACGGTGCCGTCGATCGGGCTGGTCAGGGTGGCGAACTCGCGGTCCTGCTCGGCGAGGGCGAGGTCGGCCTCTGCGACGTCGATCGCGGCGCGATCGGCGAGGATCTGCTCGGCCGTGACGGTGCCGCTCGTGGCCGAGCTCGACCCGCCGAGCGAAGCGGTCGACCCGCTCGCGCCCGCCGCGGTGCCCGAGTCGCCCGAGGAGGTCCCGGCCGCGGACGAGTCGCTCGCCGTCGAGCCCGACGAGGATGCATCGGTGTCGGAGTCCGCCGAGCCGCCGGTGGAGCCGGTGGAGCCGCTTGACCCGGTCGAACCCGTGGGACCAGACGTCGTCGCCGCGGTTTCCGCCTCGGCAATCGCCTGGTGGAGCGCCGTGACGGCCTCGTCGAGGGTTGAGGCCGCGGTGGTCAGCGCCTCCTGCGCGTCGGCCGTCGCCTCCTGCGCGTCGAGGGTGCCGGAGATCGCACTCTGACACTCGGTGAGAAGCGCCTGCGCGTCGGCGAGCTGCTCGGCGGCCGTGGTGTCGGTGTCGGCGTCGGCGTCGGCTTCCGCTTCCGCGTCGGCGTCGGCGTCGGCGTCCGCTTCCGCTTCCGCTTCCGCGTCCGCGTCCGCATCGTCCTCGACGATCGTTCCGTCATCGGCGATCTGCGCCTCGAGGAACGGAGCGCAGGTCTGCTGCGTCGAGGTCACGGCGGCACGCGAGGCGTCCTGGGCCGCGACGGTCAGGTCGTACTGGGCCAGCAGCGCGCTCTGCGCGTCGGTGACGGCGGTCGTCGCGGCGATGACAGCGGGGTCGGTCGAGATCGAAGATCCCGACGATCCGGCTCCGCTCGACCCGGTGCCGCTCGAGCCGCTGCCCGACGAGCCCGAGCCCGACGAGCCCGACGACGCGGCGCCCGACCCGGTCGTCGGCGACGAGGATCCGGTGCTCGACGACGATGAGCTCGACGACGACGAACTCGATGAGGTCGAGCTCGATGAGCTCGACGAGTCGCTCTGGGCCTCGAGGTCGTCTTCGAGCTGCTGCTCGGCCTGCGCGAGGGCGTCCTCGGCGTTGGTGACCGCAGCATCCAGATCGTCCGTGTCGAGCGAGGCCAGTTCGTCGCCTGCGCCGACCGTGTCGCCGAGGGCGACGAGCACCTCGCCGACCGTGCCGGAGACCTGGAAGGCGGCGTCGACGCTGCTGCTGGACGCGAGCTGCCCCGTGAGACTCAGGGTCTCGGCGACCTGGCCGAGCTCGGCCACCGCAGTGCGGTACCGGCTGTCGTCGGTGCGGCCGACCGCGAACACCGCGCCGCTGCCGGCGCCGATGATGACGACGGCCACCGCACCGCCGGCGACGATCCTGCCGCGGCGCGTGGCGAGCCCTGCGCGGGCCTTCTCCCACGCGCGACCGGCGGCGCCCTTCACACCCGGCGTGTCACTCATCCGTGCCGCCCTGATCGGGGCGCCCGCCGCCGAACCCGCCGAAGCCGGTGCTGCAGTCGCCGTTCTCATCGGGGTCCGAGAGCGTCAGCGACGTCGCGTCATAGCCGCCGGAGTCGTCGGCCGTGCCCATCGCGGTGACGCACAGGCCCACCTCGACGGCCGACGCGTCGGCCTCCTCGGTCGTGGTGACCACCGTGTCGGCGTCGACCGCGACCTCGGTGGTGGTGGTCTCGTCGTCCTGCCCGACCGCCTCGACGGTCACGGTCGAGTCGGAGACAGCGGTGACGGCGCCGACGGTGAGCTGGCCGAAGCCGCCCCCTGAGGGCATGCCGCCGCCGTCGGTGCCACCGCTGGGCATGCCGGACGGAGCGCCGGAGGGCATGCCGGCGCCGTCGGGTGCGCCACTCGGCGCGCCGCTGGGCATGCCTCCCTCGGGCAGGTCGCCGCCGGGCATCTGCCCGCCGCCGAAGCCGCTCGTGCAGGTGCCGTCGTCGGAGGCGGCGGTGACGGTGATCGTGGTCGCCGTCTGCGTGTCTTCGTCGACGACCGCCATGACGCAGTCGCCCACCGCTATCGCCGAGACGTCGGTCGAGACGGTCTTCGAGACGGTCGTGTCGTCGGTGTAGCGCACCGCCGTCTGCGCGTCGCTGGCCTGCACCTGGAGGGTGCCGTCCTGAGCGTAGGCGATGAGGCCCGACACGCCGGCGCGATCCTGATCGAAGCCGCCCTGCTGCTGCGGCTGATCGGTCGCCGCAGGCGTGGCGGTCTGCTCGGATGCTGCGCTCGTGGCGCACCCGGCGAGCACAAGCAGTGCGGCGGCACCGCCGGCGAACGCGGCGAGCGTCTTCAGCGGACGACGGGAAGGGGAAGGGGGAGTTTTCATGGGATCTCTCTTGTTCGCGTTCTCACTCGCTGCGGAGTGCGTCGATGGGGGTCAGGCGCGCGGCGCGGGTGGCGGGGTACACACCGAAGGTGATGCCGATCGCGACGGCGACGCCGAGGGCCAGGAAGATGATCGGCACCGAGACGATGACCGAGCTGCCGATGAGTGCCGGCAGCACCCAGGTGGCGACGATGCCGACGATGACGCCGAGGATGCCGCCGCCGAGGCCCAGGATCGCCGCCTCGATCAGGAACTGGCGCCTGATCGCCCCGGGGGGCGCCCCGAGCGCCTTGCGGAGGCCGATCTCGCGGGTGCGCTCGGTGACCGAGACCAGCATGATGTTCATCACGCCGATTCCGCCGACGAGCAGCGACAGCGCCGCGATGCCGGTGAGCAGCACGGTGAGGGTCTGATAGATCGCCGTCGCCGTGTCGACGAGGGCGTCCTGGCTCGAGACGGTGAAGTCGGCGCTGTCGGCGTCGGTGATGCCGTGCAGGTTCGTCAGGATCGCCGTGACCTCCTGATAGGCCGCCGACAGCACGTCGTCCGAGACCGCCTTGACGTACACGGTCGAGACGCTGGCAGCATCCGTCCCGCCCATCACGGTGTTGGCCGCGGTGGTGATCGGGATGACGGCGATGTCGTCGAGGTTCGTCGAGGAGCTCGAGCCCGCGGTGTCGAGCACGCCGATGATCTCGAAGTCGGTCGCATCGATCGTGACCGTCTGGCCGACGACCGAGGTGGTGCCGAACAGCTCTTCGGCCGTCTCCGAGCCGAGCACCACGACCCGTTCGTTGGTGTCGTATTGCTCCTGGCTGAAGAAGTCGCCGTACTCCAGGGTGCGCGAGCGCACCTCGGTCCACGAGGTGGTCGTGGCGGTGACCGACGTCGTCCAGTTGGTGTCGTTGGCCTCCAGTGACAGCGACGAGGTCTTCTCGGGGGCGACGGCCTGCACGTCGGGCGCGGCCACGTCGGACTCGAGCGCCTCTGCGTCGGACAGGGTGAGCGTGGAGGCCGAGCCGAACCCGCCGCGGATGCCGCTGGAGTCGGTGCTCGAACCGGGCGAGACGATCAGCAGGTTGCTGCCGAGCGAGCTGATCTGCTCGCTGACGTCCTTCTGGGTGCCCAGGCCCAGCCCGACCGTCACCACGACGGCGGCGATGCCCACGAGGATGCCGAGCACCGTCAGCAGCGACCGCAGCGCGTGTGAGCGGATCGCGTGCCACGAGGTGGAGAGGGTCTCCGACCAGTTCATGCCGCCACCTCCCGCACCTGCTCGTCGGAGGTGATGCGGCCGTCGCGCACGAACACGATGCGCCGCGCGCGCTGGGCGACCTCGAGCTCGTGCGTGATGAGCACGATGGTGCGGCCCGCCTCGTGCAGCTCGTCGAACAGCCCCAGCACGTCGGCCGTCGAGGCCGAGTCGAGGTTTCCGGTGGGCTCGTCGGCGAGGATCATGGTCGGCTCTCCGGCCAGCGCCCGCGCCACCGCGACGCGCTGCTGCTGGCCGCCGGAGAGCTCGCCCGGGCGGTTGTCGAGGCGGTCTCCGAGGCCCACGCGCGTGAGCGCGGCTTCTGCGCGCTCGCGGCGCTCCGCCTTGGCGACCTGCCCGTAGACCATCGGCAGCTCCACGTTGCGCCACGCCGACAGGGTCGGCAGCAGGTGGAACTGCTGGAAGACGAACCCGATCTGCCGGTTGCGCACGCGCGCCAGGTCGGCCTCGCTCAGCTGCTCGACGTCTTCGCCGCCGAGGCGGTAGGACCCCGTGGTGAGCACGTCGAGGCAGCCGAGGATGTTCATGAGCGTCGACTTGCCCGAGCCCGACGGGCCCATGATCGCGACGTACTCGCCCTCGGTGACCTGCAGATCGATGCCTCGGAGGGCCTCGAACTCGATCTCGCCGGTGCGGTAGGTCTTGCGTGCGTCGACGAGCTCGATGACCGGCTCGCGGATGCCGTCGGCTGCGGTCTCGGCGAACGACGTCGTGACCGCGCTCACTGGTTGCCGCCCATGCCGCCGCCCATCTGGCCGCCGCCGGGGAACTGTCCGTCGCTGGGCATCTCGCCGCCGCCGGGGAACGTGCCGTCGCTCGGGAACTCTCCGTCGCTCGGGAAGCCGCCGGTCGTGCCGCTGTTGCCCTCGCCAGGCGTGAAGCTGGCGACCAGCACGGTGGTGCCCTCGTCGATGCCCGAGACGATCTCGGTGTAGCTGCCGCTCGAGTCGCCGACCTCGACGGGGGTCTCGGTCTGCGTGCCGTCGTCGGCGACGACGGTCACGGTGCTCGTTCCGTCGGCGGTCGTGACGGCGGCAGACGGCACGGCGAGCACGTCGGTGCGGCGCTCGTAGATGATCGACACGTCGACCGAGACGCCGTCGAAGAGCCCCTCGCCGTCGCCGGTGACGGCGATCGAGACGGGGTAGGCCGCCGAGCCCGAGGTGGTCGACGGCAGGAGCCCGACCTCTTCGACGAGCCCGAAGTACTCGGTGCCGTCGTCGGTGGTGAGCTCGACCTGGTCGCCGGCGGCGACGTTCGAGACGTCGGTCTCGCCGACGGTGACATCCAGGCTCCACGAGTCGGTGCTCACGAGGGTGAAGGCCGCGCTCGACGAGGTGGTCGTGGTGGAGGTGCTCGACGAGCCGGAGCCGCCCATCGTGGCACCCGAGCCGCCCGAGGTCGAGCTCGACCCCGAGCTCGACGAACCGGAGATCTTGTCGCCCACCGCGACGCCCACGCTCGTGATGAGCCCGTCTGCGGGGGCGACCAGGGTCGCGTCGTCCATCGCGTCTTCGGCGTCGTCGACCGACTCCTGCGCCACCTCGACGGCAGCGGCAGCCGCATCCTCTCGCGCCTGCGCGGAGTCGGTGCCGTCGTTGTCGTCTTCGGCGGTGGCGAGCGTCGCCTCGGCTTCGGCGAGCGTCGCCTTGGCTTCCAGCAGCGACGCCTTCAGCTCGAGCGTGTCGACCTTCGCGAGCGTCTGGCCCTTCTCGACGGTCTCGCCGGCTTCGACGGCGACTTTGGTCACGGTGCCCGACACGGCGAAGCTGACGTCCTCCTGCACGGTGGGGGTGACCGTGCCGGTGGTGGTGACCGACTTCTCCATGGTCTGCAGGTCGGCCGTCGCGGTCTGGGTGATCGTCTCGGCCGCCGCCTGCTGCGAGGGCAGCAGGAAGCCGAAGGCCCAGATCGACAGACCGACCACGGCGACCAGCACCGTCGAGAGGGTGAACCAGGTCCAGCGGGGGATCTTGCGGATGAACGAGCGTGGACTCATCGAGTCGGGTCTCCTCAGAACGTGCAGAAGGATGCAGGGAAGTCGGGCGCCACCGACGCTACGAACCGCATTCATGCGCACGGTTTTCTGCAGTGATGAGTTCGCTATGAAAGGCGGGATCGCGCGCCACGGCGCTCACGGCGCACAGGGAGATGCGGATCGTAGAATGGGACATCATGACCAGCGCCGCCCCCACCCTGATCGCGCCCTCGCCGGCCGCCCGCGATGCCTCCGGCCGCGCGCGCACCTACGAGGTGCGCACCTTCGGCTGCCAGATGAACGTGCACGACTCCGAGCGGCTGTCGGGCTCGCTCGAGAGCGCCGGGTATGTTCCGGCGCCCGCGGGCGAAGACGCCGACGTCATCGTCATCAACACGTGCGCCGTGCGCGACAACGCCGCGGGCAAGCTCTACGGCACCCTCGGGCACCTCAAGAGCCGCAAGGACAAGCAGGAGGGCATGCAGATCGCCGTCGGCGGCTGCCTCGCCCAGATGGACAAGGACGTCGTGCAGCAGAAGGCCCCCTGGGTCGACGTCGTCTTCGGCACCCACAACATGGGGTCTCTGCCGAGCCTGCTCGAACGAGCGCGCCACAACGACGAGGCCGAGCTCGAGATCCTCGAGTCGCTGGAGATCTTCCCGTCGACCCTCCCCACCAAGCGCGACAGCGTGCACTCGGGCTGGGTGTCGATCTCGGTGGGCTGCAACAACACCTGCACCTTCTGCATCGTGCCGAGCCTGAGGGGCAAGGAGAAGGATCGGCGTCCGGGCGACATCCTCAGCGAGATCCGGATGCTGGTCGACGACGGCGCGATCGAGGTCACCCTCCTGGGCCAGAACGTCAACTCCTACGGCGTCGAGTTCGGCGACCGGCAGGCCTTCGGCAAGCTGCTGCGCGCCGCCGGCGAGATCGAGGGGCTCGAGCGCATCCGCTTCACCTCGCCCCACCCCGCGGCCTTCACCGATGACGTGATCGACGCGATGGCGGAGACCGGCGCCGTCATGCCGCAGCTGCACATGCCGCTGCAGTCGGGCAGCGACCGCATCCTCAAGGCGATGCGCCGCTCGTACCGCAGCGACCGGTTCCTCGGCATCCTCGATCGCGTGCGCGCCAAGATGCCGCACGCCGCCATCACCACCGACATCATCGTCGGCTTCCCCGGCGAGACCGAGGAGGACTTCGAAGACACGATGCGGGTCGTCGAGCAGGCGCGGTTCGCCAGCGCCTTCACCTTCCAGTACTCGATCCGCGAGGGCACGCCGGCGGCCACGATGGAGGGCCAGGTGCCCAAGGAGGTCGTGCAGGAGCGCTACGAGCGCCTCGTCGCGCTGCAGGAGCGCATCTGCCTCGAAGAGAACCAGAAGCAGCTCGGTCGCGAGGTGCAGGTGCTCGTGTCGGCCGGCGAGGGCAAGAAGGACGCCGAGACGCACCGGCTCACGGGGCGCGCAGAAGACAACCGCCTCGTGCACTTCGAGGTGCCGGCGGGCTCCGCCGTGCCGCGGCCGGGCGACGTCGTCTCGGTCGTGATCACGCACGCCGCGCCCTTCCACCTGCTCGCCGACGCCCCGGACGGCGCGCCGCTGCGCATCCGTCGGACACGGGCCGGCGACGCGTGGGACCGCTCGCAGGCCGAGAGCTGCGGCATCCCCGCCCCTGCTGATGACGCGGGCGCACCCCGCGCCGTGTCGCTCGGGCTGCCGACGCTGCGTATCGGCGTGTGAGCATCGATCGGGCGTTGAGCGAGCCTGACGAGAGCACCCGGGCGTTGAGCGAGCCTGACGAGAGCACCCGGGCGTTGAGCGAGCGAAGCGAGACGAAACGCGCCGAGCCGACCCTCTGGGCGGTCGTCGGCGCCACCGGCACCGGCAAGACGGCGCTCTCGCTCGACCTCGCCGAAGCGCTCGCCGCCCGCGGCACTCCCGCCGAGATCGTCAACGCCGACGCGATGCAGCTGTACCGGGGCATGGACATCGGCACGGCGAAGCTGCCGGTCGCCGATCGCCGCGGCATCCCGCATCACCTCTTCGGCGTGCTCGAGGTGACCGACGAGGCGGCCGTCGCCTGGTATCAGGATGCGGCGCGCACGACGATCGGCGAGATCCACGCGCGCGGCGCCGACGCGATCCTCGTCGGCGGCTCTGGGCTCTACGTCTCGGGGGTCATCTACGACTTCCGCTTCCCTCCGCGCGACACCGCGCTGCGCGAGAGGCTCGAGGCCGAGCTCGACGCGCAGGGCGCCGGTGCGCTGTTCGCCCGGCTGCGAGCGCTCGACCCCGCCACGGCCGAGCGCGTCGATCCGCGCAACGGCCGCCGTATCGTGCGGGCGCTCGAAGTCCTCGCCCAGGGCGAGCAGACCCACGGGGCCGCCCTGCCGGCGGCGCCGACGCTCTGGCACGAGCCCACCCGCGTCATCGGCGTGCAGGTGCCCCGCGACGAGCTCGTCGTGCGCCTCGACGCGCGGGTCGAGGGCATGTGGCGCGAGGGCCTCGTCGACGAGGTCGCGGGTCTGCGCGAGCGGGGGCTCGAGCAGGGCGTCACGGCGCGCAAGGCCATCGGCTATGCGCAGGCGCTCGCCCAGCTGGAGGGGCGGATGACCGAGGCCGAGGCGATCGCCGAGACCCAGGCGCTGACGCGGCGCTACGCGCGCCGCCAGGTGTCGTGGTTCCGCCGCTACGCCGGGGTGACGTGGGTCGACCAGGGCGCGGATGCCGCGGCCCTGGCAGACTGACCGGATGACGCTCGAGATCCGCACGTTCGCACCGGCCGACACCGAGTCCGTCGTCTCGCTGTGGCAGTCGGCCGGCCTCACCCGGCCGTGGAACAACCCGTATCAGGACATCAACCGCAAGCTCGCGGTGCAGCCCGAGCTCTTCCTCGTGGCCGTCGACGGCGGCGAGGTGGTCGGCTCGGTGATGGCCGGCTACGACGGGCACCGCGGCTGGCTCTACTACCTCGCCAGCGATCCCGGCCGGCGCGGCCAGGGCATCGCACGGCGCCTCGTGGCGGAGGCGGAGCATCTGCTGCACGAGATGGGATGCCCCAAGGTGCAGCTGATGGTGCGCCCGGGCAACGAACAGGCGCACGGCTTCTATGCCGCACTCGGGTACGAGCCCTTCGAGGTCTGGGCGACCGGCAAGCGGCTCATCGCCGACTGACCGCAGCGCCGCCGCCCTATGCTGGAGGGATGCCGCAGACCATCCCCTTCGCGAAGGGCCACGGGACCGGCAACGACTTCGTGATCGTCCCCGACGCCGACGGCGCGCTCGCCCTCACCGACGACCAGGTCGCCGCCCTGTGCGACCGCCGGTTCGGCATCGGCGGCGACGGCATCCTGCGGGTGGTGCGCGCGGCCGCGATCGACGAGGGGGCGGATGCTGCGGCATCCGGCGCCGAGTGGTTCATGGACTACCGCAACGCCGACGGGTCGGCTGCGGAGATGTGCGGCAACGGCATCCGCGTGTTCGCGCACTACCTGGAGTCGGCCGGCCTCGCCTCGCTGGACGCGCCGCTGCCGATCGGCACGCGGGCGGGCGTCAAGACGCTCACTCGCAGCGACCTCGGCTACGAGGTCGACCTGGGGGAGTGGATCGTCGACGATGCCGACGTGCTCGTGCGGGCGGAGGGCATCGAGGTGGCCCGTCCGGGCCAGGGCATCGACGTCGGCAATCCGCACGTCGTGGTCGCCCTCTCGAGCGAGGCCGAGCTCGCCGGGCTCGACCTGTCGACGCGGCCCCAGCTCCATCCCGAGCCCGCGCACGGCGCCAACGTCGAGTTCGTTGTGCCGCGAGACCCGCTCGTGCAGGGCGGCGTCGGCGGCATCCGCATGCGCGTCTTCGAGCGCGGCGTCGGCGAGACGCTCAGCTGCGGCACGGGCGTCGCGGCGGCGGCGCTCGCCGTTCGGCACTGGGCGGGAGCGGCGGCACCCGACGCGTGGACGGTCGAGGTGCCAGGGGGCACCCTGGGCGTGCGCATGGTCGACGGCCGCGTGCTGCTCTCAGGCCCCGCGGCCCTCGTCTTCTCCGGCGAGGTCACCCTCGCCTGATCCCCGCGAGTTGGCGGCTATCGCCGCTCCCGAGCCCGGGTGGGCGGCAAGAACTGCCAAGTTGCGAGAGTCGGCGGTCAGGGAAGGGCGACCGGAGCCGTCGGCGGCGTGCCGTGCCTGCGCACCTTGAGCACCCGGAACCCGCGCGAGGTCGCGGCCCGGTGCACCGAGTAGCCGCGGTCGAACGTCGCGTCGAGCCAGCGCTGCAGCGAGTCCGACCCGAGGTTGCGCTGCACGACGAACCAGCCGTCCGAGCGCTCATCGAGCCGAGGGATCCAGCGCTCGAGCAGCCCGTGCAGTTCGTTCTTGCCGATGCGGATCGGCGGGTTCGAGCGGATGCTGCGGAACACGACGTCGTCGGGAACATCGTCCGGCAGCACGGCGTTGACATTGTCGAGACCGAGATCGGCGGCGTTGCGGCGAACGAGATCGAGGGCACGCTCGTTGACGTCGACGGCCCAGACGCGAGCCCTGGGCGACTGCAGCGCGAGCGTGAGGGCGATCGGCCCCCACCCGCAGCCGAGGTCGAGCAGGTCGCCGCCGGGGGGAGGTGCGGGGGTGTTGGCCAGCAGCACGCCGGTGCCGGAGTCGACGTGGTCGGGGCTGAAGATCCCGCCCGCCGTCGTCACCTCCAGCGGGTGCCCGGCGAGGGTGACGCGGATGCGGCGCAGATTCTCGGCGCTGGCGGGCGACGCGCTGAAATAGTGCTCATTGCCCATGGCGATCGAGCCTAGCGGAGCCGCCGTCCAGGCGGGAAAGCTAGAGTACACGGATGGGCGGAACCGCCCGAACAGGCGGGAAAACCGCCCCGAAAGGACACAATGACCGACACGACCACCCCTGTCGACACCGACGAGACGCAGGTCGACCCCGTCGACCGCGTGCTCGCGCGCGCCGAAGCGCGATCGGGTGTGCGGGTGTTCGGCGCGCAGGCCCTGCAGGACGCGGCGACCGCCGTCGGCGGCGACACCGACGGCGAGCAGTGGGACCGCGAAGAGCGTGCCGCGCTCCGCCGCGTCGCAGGTCTGTCGACCGAGCTGCAGGACGTCACCGAGGTCGAATACCGGCAGCTGCGTCTCGAGAACGTCGTGCTCGTCGGCGTGCACCCGCAGGGCGCGCAGGAAGACGCCGAGAACTCGCTGCGCGAGCTCGCGGCGCTCGCCGAGACCGCCGGAGCCGTCGTGCTCGACGGCGTGCTGCAGCGCCGCCCGCACCCAGACCCCGCGACCTACCTCGGCAGCGGCAAGGCGCAGGAGCTGCGCGACCTCATCGCGGCGCTCGGCGCCGACACCGTCATCGCCGACACCGAGCTCGCACCCAGCCAGCGCCGCGCACTCGAAGACGTCGTCAAGGTCAAGGTCATCGACCGCACGACCGTCATCCTCGACATCTTCAGCCAGCACGCCAAGAGCCGCGAGGGCAAGGCCCAGGTCGAGCTCGCCCAGCTCGAGTACCTGCTTCCCCGCCTCCGCGGCTGGGGCGACTCGATGAGCCGTCAGGCCGGCGGCCAGGTCGGCGCCGGTGGCGCCGGCATGGGCTCGCGCGGACCGGGTGAGACGAAGATCGAACTCGATCGCCGCCGCATCCGCACCCGCATGGCGCAGCTGCGCCGTCAGATCCGCGATTTCGCGCCGGCACGTGACGCCAAGCGCGCCGAGCGCAAGCGCAACACGATCCCCTCGGTCGCGATCGCCGGGTACACGAACGCCGGCAAGTCGAGCCTGCTCAACCGGCTCACCAGCGCCGGGGTGCTCGTCGAGAACGCACTGTTCGCGACCCTGGACGCCACGGTGCGCCGCGCCGAGGCATCCGATGGACGCGTCTACACGCTCACCGACACCGTCGGGTTCGTGCGGAACCTGCCGCACCAGCTCGTCGAGGCGTTCCGCTCGACCCTCGAAGAGGTCGGCGACGCCGATGTCATCGTGCACGTCGTCGACGCCGGCCACCCCGACCCCGCCGCACAGCTGCAGACCGTGCGCGATGTGATCGGCGACGTGGGTGCGCGCGATGTGCCCGAGCTCGTCGTGTTCAACAAGGCCGACCTGGTCGACGACGACACACGCCTCGTGCTCCGCGGACTCGAGCCGACCGCGCTGTTCGCGTCGTCGCGCACGGGGGAGGGCATCGACGAGCTGCGCGCGCAGATCGAGCGGATGCTGCCGCTGCCGGCCGTCGAGATCCACGCGCTCGTGCCCTACGACCGCGGCGACCTCGTCTCTGCCGCGCACGAGTCCGGGCACATCGTCTCGCAGACCCACGAGGCGGGCGGGACGGCGCTGCACGCCTATGTCGGCGAGCGCCTCGCCGCCGAGCTCGAGCCCTTCCTCGCCTGACTCCGCCTCACCACACCCCGCAACTTGACACCTGTTGCCGCTCGACGGCCCGCTCAAGCGACGGCAGGTGCCAAGTCGCGGGAGGGGTGAGTCGGATCAGTCCAGGGGGAGCGGGGGCAGCGCGTCGGGGGCGAAGCCCAGGACGGCGCCGAGGAAGCCGACCTCGGCCTCCATGGTCGCGATGAGCGTCTCGGCGCGGCGGAAGCCGTGGCCCTCGCCCTCGAACGCGAGGTAGGCGTGCGGCACGCCCCGCGCGGCGAGGGCGTCGCGCACCGCCTCGGACTGCGCGGGGGGCACCACTTCGTCGTCGAGCCCCTGCTCGATCAGCAGCGGAGTGCGCAGATGCTCCAGGTGCGACAGCGGCGACCGCTCGATGTAGACCTGCTCGGCCACAGGCAGCGGGCCGACCAGGCCGTCGAGGTACCGCGACTCGTAGTCGTGCGTGTCGGCGGCGAGCAGCCGCAGGTCGGCGACGCCGTAGCGGCTGATGCCCGCCGAGAACACGTCGGAGCCCACGAGCGCGCACAGCACCGTCCAACCTCCTGCCGAGCCGCCCGCGATGCCGATGCGGGCGGGGTCGGCCGCGCCCTCCGCGATGAGCCCGCGCGCGGCGGCGACGACGTCGTCGACGTCGGCGATGCCCCACTGTCCGCGGAGGCGTTCGCGGTACGCGCGGCCGTAGCCGGTGGAGCCGCCGTAGTTGACGTCGAGCACCCCGATGCCGCGGCTCGTGAGGTAGGCGATGCGCCCGGATGCGGCGCCCGCCACGTGCGAGGTGGGTCCGCCGTGCACGAATACGACGTACGGGGGCCTCTCATCGGCGGGCGCGGCTGCGTCGGGGTTCGTCGGCGGGTAGTCGAAGGCGTGCACGGGGCCGTGCGGGCCGTCGTACGTCGCGGCGCGGGGCCGCGGCATCCATTCGGCGCCCCACGGCGCCTCGCCGCCGCGGACGGCGGCCGCACCCGTGGGGTCGTCGAGGTCGACCAGCCAGAGCCCCGGCATGGCGGCCGGGCCCGCCCCCGAGAGCAGCACGCGCGTGCCCTGCACGTCGTCGATGGTCACGTCGGCGGAGACCGGCAGGGGCACCGGCACGGCCGACCCCTCCGGGTCGATCAGCACGAGTTCGTCGGCGCCGTTCGTGCGCACCGCGACGGTGCGTCCGTCGTCGAGCGGCGCGAACCAGCGCGGGCCGAGCACCCACAGCGGGCCGCCCGTGTCGGCGTCGGCAGGGGCGACAGGATGCACCTCGAGCCCGGCGTTCAGGTGCACCCGCCAGAGGTTCCAGCGTCCGGTGGGGTCGTCGACGAACACCAGATCGGCATCGCCCACCCACATCGGCTGCAGCGGCGAACTCGCTCCTCCCGCGACGGTCGTCCATTCCGCCACCGTGCCGTCTTCGATGCGGCCCACGCGCAGCTCGCTGCGGTCCCAGGCCATGTCGGGGTGATCCCAGGCGATCCACGCGAGCAGGTCGCCTGAGGGGCTCAGCGCGGGCTGGGCGACGAAGTCGCTGTCGGCGACGAGAAACCGCAGCGCGCCGGGGTTCGCGGTGGCGCTGCCGTCGAGCGGGATGTCCACGAGATCGCGGGAGACCCCGCCCGTGCCGTCGTGCGTCTCGCGCACCGCGATGAGGCGCCCGGCGGTGTAAGCGAGACCGCCGAAGCGCATGCCGCCGAGGGCGGGCGTGAGGGGCGTCGGCTCGGCGCCGGGGCGCAGCATCCACACCCGCTGGTCGCTCTTCTCGACGAACAGCAGCGCGCCGTCGGCGGTGGTCGTCCACGACCCTCCGCCGTATTCGTGCACGCGTGAGCGGGCGCTCCAGGGCGCCGGCAGCACGTCCGTCACGGCGCCGTCGGCACCGCGGCGGCGCACCGCCGTGCGGCCGCCCTCGTGGGCGACCGTCTCGCCCCACCAGATGTCGTCGCCGACGAATCGCGCGCCGTCGATGCGGGGGGATGCGGCGGCCACCGAGTCGGCGGACAGGGGCGAGGGCCATGAGCCGAAGGGAAGGATCTGGGGCACCCCTCCACGCTAGGGCGAAACAGACCGTCACACACCGTGCGCGCCCAGCGCCGTGCAATACGCTGGCCACATCGTCGCCGGGTGCACCCCGGCAGGAGCGACAGCCGAGCCCGGCACCCGCCCGCGATGCACGACCCGCCTCTGCGTGTCGTCCGCGGCCGAACCGGCCCCTCCGCCCGCTATCGAGAGCACGTCATGCCGAACGAATCGCGCACCCCGCCGGTGCCGTTCTCCTTCGAGATCTACCCGCCGCGCAAGCCCGAGGGCATGCCCGCGCTGCACGAGACCATCGGTCATCTCGCCGCGGCCGGGCCGCAGTTCATCTCGGTGACCTTCGGCGCGGGCGGATCGACCACCGACCGCTCGCTCGACGTGCTCACCCACATCCTGCACACGACCTCGGTGCCCCCTCTCGCGCACCTCACCTGCGTCGGCAGCACCTACGCCGATGCGACCGCCATCATCCGAGAGTTCCTCGATGCCGGCATCACGAAGTTCCTCGCCCTCCGCGGCGATCCGCCGGCCGGAGTCGCCGAGGAGGACGTCTTCCTCGGCGACCTCGAGAGCGCCGCGCAGCTCGTGCAGCTGATCGGCCGCGTGCAGACCGAGCGCGAGCCCTATGCCGAATCAGCGATCCCCACGCTGCCGGGGGCCGCGCGCGTCACGCGGCGCTCGCCCGTCGAGATCGCCGTCGCGGCCTTCCCCAACGGGCATCCGCGCGCCCCGCACGCGACCGCCGACATCGACGCGCTGCTGGCCAAGCAGGCCGCAGGCGCACAGTTCGCCATCACGCAGCTGTTCTTCCACGCCGACGACTATCTCGGCTTCGTCGAGCGCGCCCGCGCCGCAGGCATCGGCATCCCGATCCTCCCCGGCATCATGCCGATCACCTCGCCCTCGCGCCTGAAGCGCGTGCTCGAGCTCAGTGGTGAAGCGCTGCCGGGAGAGCTCGCCGTCGCGCTCGAGGTCGAGCCCACCGCCGAGGGGCAGCGCCAGATCGGCATCGCCCATGCCGCGTCGCTGGCCCGCGACGTCGTCGCCGGCGGAGCGCCCGGCGTGCACCTCTATGCCTTCAACAACCACGACACGGTGCTCGCGACGCTGCGCGAGGCCGGCATCCTCACCACCGACAAGGAGACGACACGATGACCGCCTTCCCCGCAGGAACGATCCTCGGCTACCCCCGCATCGGCCGCCGCCGCGAGCTCAAGCGCGCCGTCGAGGCCCACTGGGCGGGCGCCCTCGATGAGGCGGGGCTCGAGAGCGCCGCGGCCGACCTGCGCCGGGCGACCAGGGAGCGCCTCGCCGAGCTGGGCCTCGGCCGCACCGATTCGTCGATCCCCGAGTCGTTCTCGTTCTACGACCAGGTGCTCGACGCCGCCGCGACCGTCGGCGCGCTGCCCGCGCGGTTCGCACACCTCCGAGAGTCCGACGGATCGATCGGGCTCACCGCGTACTTCACGGCCGCGCGCGGTGAGGGCGAGCACGCGCCGCTCGAGATGACCAAGTGGTTCGACACGAACTACCACTACCTCGTCCCCGAGATCGGACCCGAGACGGTGTTCTCGCTGTCGAGCGACCGCTTCGCGCGGCAGGTCGCCGAGGCCGCCGCCGACGGGTTCACGGTGCGCCCCGTCGTGGTGGGTCCGGTGACGCTTCTGGCGCTCGCGAAGGCGACGGATGCGGCGCCCACCGGCTTCTCGCCGCTGGAGCGCCTCGACGACCTGCTGCCCGTCTACGTCGAGCTGCTCGCGTCGCTGAAGGCGGCGGGGGCGGCGTGGGTGCAGCTCGACGAGCCGGCGCTCGTCTCGGAGAGCCTCGACGTCTCGCCCGATGCGCTGGCGGCGGCCGCCGAGCGCGCGTACGCGGTGCTCGGCTCTGCCGCTGACCGCCCGCAGCTGCTGGTCGCCGCGGGCTATGCGCAGCTGTCGCCGCAGGCGTGGGCGGCGCTGGCCGCCGCGCCGATCGAGGCGATCGCTGTCGACCTGCGCCGCGGCGCTGTGCCGCCGGCTGCCGCCGGACTCGAGGCGAAGACCCTCGTGGGCGGCGTCGTCGACGGTCGCAACATCTGGCGCGGAGACCTCGAGGGCGCCTGGACCACGCTCGACGAGCTGCGCGGCCTCGGTGCAGCGGCCGTCGCGGCAGGCACCACGACCTCGCTCCAGCACGTCCCGCACGACGTCGCCGACGAGACCGCGCTCGACCCGCGCCTCGCGTCGTGGCTCGCGTTCGCCGACCAGAAGACGGCGCAGATCGTGACGCTGGCGCGCGGGCTCGCCGACGGGCGCGAGGCGATCGCGGCAGAGCTCGCGGCGGCATCCGCCGCCCTCGCCGACCGCCGCGAGGCCCCCGGCGTGCGCGACGGTGTCGTGCGCTCGCGGCTCACCGCCCTCACCGGTGCCGACTTCGACCGCGGCGACTATGCCGCGCGCACCGCCGCGCAGGAGTCGCTCGGTCTCCCCGTGCTCCCCACCACGACGATCGGGTCGTTCCCGCAGACCGGCGACATCCGTCGCGCACGCGCGCAGCACGGTCGCGGCGAGCTGTCGGTGGCCGAGTACGAGGAGTTCCTGCGCGCCGAGATCCGCTCCGTGATCGACCTGCAGGAGAACCTCGGGCTCGACGTGCTCGTGCACGGCGAGGCGGAGCGCAACGACATGGTGCAGTACTTCGCCGAGCACCTCGACGGCTTCGCCGTCACGGCGAACGGCTGGGTGCAGTCCTACGGCTCGCGCGCCACGCGCCCGTCGATCCTGTGGGGAGACGTCTCGCGCCCCTCGGCGATCACGGTGGAGTGGACCCGGTTCGCGCAATCGCTCAGCGACAAGCACGTCAAGGGCATGCTCACCGGGCCGGTGACGATCCTCGCGTGGTCGTTCGTGCGCGACGATCAGCCGCTGGCCGAGACGGCGAATCAGGTCGCCCTGGCCCTGCGCGACGAGATCGCCGACCTGGAGGCCGCCGGAGTCGGCATCATCCAGGTCGACGAGCCCGCGCTGCGCGAGCTGCTGCCGCTCAAGCGCGCAGACCAGCCGGCCTATCTCGACTGGTCGGTGGGGTCGTTCCGGCTCGCGACCGCGGGAGCAGCGGATGCCACGCAGGTGCACACGCACCTCTGCTATTCGGAGTTCGCCGTCGTCATCGACGCCATCGCGGCGCTCGATGCCGACGTGACCTCGATCGAGGCGGCGCGCAGCCGCGGCGAGGTGATCGACGACATCCGCGACTCCGGCTTCTCGCACGGCGTCGGGCCCGGCGTGTACGACATCCACTCGCCGCGCGTGCCGTCCACCGACGAGATCGCTCAGCTGCTCGAGCGCGCCGTCGCCGAACTGCCCCTCCGCCAGGTGTGGGTCAACCCCGACTGCGGGCTGAAGACCCGCGGCTACGACGAGACCGTCGCGTCGCTGCGCAACCTCGTCACGGCTGCGCGGCAGGTGCGCGAGGCGGTCGCGGCGGGCGCTTAGCCTTCGCTGCGGGGGGCGGATGCTGCCGGCTCCGGCTCATCGGAGGGCGCGGGCGCAGCATCCGCCGCCTGCGCCGCGACGACGGCGGCCGGCACGTCGGCGGCCACCGTCGGCTCGGCCGTGCCGTACGCTTCGGCGTGCGCGGCCTCGGCTGCCTGCGCGGCGGCGTCGGTCGAGACGCCGATCGCCTCGCCGGGGCGGCGCTGGGCCAGCTCCATGAGCCACCAGACGAACAGGGCGACGACGGTCACGAGCACGACCTCGCCGAACCCGAGCGGGCGCAGCAGCAGCAGCCAGAGCACGACGAGCGCCACGAGGATGCCGCGGGCGACGGCGCGCCGCTCGTACATCCAGGTGCCGAACGCGCCGGTGTCGATGCCGCGCCAGACGAGAGCGCGGCGCAGGCCGGCATTGATCGAGCCGACGCCGGCGCGCACCGCTCTGGCGGCCTTCCAGCGGCCCTGTGCCCACGCCAGCACCGCGATGCCGAGTCCGATGACGAAGCCGACGGCGGCCGTGTGCGCCATCGCGTCGACGAGCTGGCGGTAGACCACGTCGAGCGCCGTCGGCGAGACGGCGAGGCTCACGGCGGCCTGGGCCACGACGGCGGAGGCGATCGAGAACGTGAGCGCGAGCGCGCCGGCGCCCACCGCCAGGCCGATGCCCGAGCCGAGCACGGCGGTCGTGCGTCTGCGCGCCACCAGGATGCCCGCCAGGAACAGCGCGAGGCACAGGAACGGCAGCCAGAGGCCCACCAGCGTCGCGATCGTGTAGATCGTCTGGATCGCGACGAGTGCCGACCCGGTGCCGATGATCACCACCCGATCGACGGCGGGGATGAGCGAGGCGATGCCGATGCCCCGCTCGGTGAGGCGCTGCTTGACCTGGTCGACGATGACGCCGAGCTGGATGCCCAGGCCCTCGTCGGTGATCACCACGGCGCCCTGGTTGTCGTAGGTGGCCGCGGCGGTGACGGCGCGGTGCGCGCCGCGGGTCGCGGTCGCCCAGACGTCGACGAACGCGTCGGATTCGACCACCCGCGTCACGGTCGTCTGCACGAGGTTCTCCAGACCCTGGGCCGCGGGCTGTTCGAGCAGCCCGAGCGCAGAGACCGCGGCCGGGGGCATCCCCTCGATCGACGCGATGCCGTCGAACACGTTCGAGGTGAGTTCGCCGAAGTCGACCTGGGCGCCGATGGCCTCCATCGTCTCGTCGACGACCATGCTCTGCACGGCGGGGTCTGAGGCGATCGGGGCGAGGGTCGCGACGAACGCGTCTTCGTCGACGAGCTGCAGCCTTGCCCAGGCGCCGACGATCGCGACGGGCACCAGGATCGAGGCGATCACGATGCACAGCGCCGAGACGAAGGCGCGCCAGCGGCCGGGCGCCGCCGCCGAGCGGTCCTGCGGCTCACCCGCCGCCGAGCGCAGCTGTGCGTTCTCGCTCTCGAGTCGCCGCAGGCGCTCGTGGAGCTCGTCGATGTCGGCGGACGGGTTCTTGCTCATGGGCGCCATTGTGGCCGAGACGGCCGATCGGCGCACCACCCGACGTGGATGATCAGACCGCGCGCAGCACCGCCACGACCTTGCCGAGCACGACCGCCTCGTCGCCGAGGATGGGCTCGAAGGCCGAGTTGCGGGGGAGCAGCCAGGTGTGACCGTCGCGCTGGCGGAAGGTCTTGACCGTCGCCTCGCCGTCGAGCATGGCCGCGACGATGTCGCCGTTGTCGGCCGTCGCCTGGGCGCGGACGACGACCCAGTCGCCGTCGCAGATCGCCGCATCGATCATCGACTCGCCGACGACCTTGAGCATGAACAGATCGCCCTTGCCCACGAGCTGGCGGGGGAGCGGGAAGATCTCCTCCACCTGCTGGTCGGCCGTGATCGGCACACCGGCGGCGATGCGGCCCACGAGCGGAACGAGGGCCGCATCGCCGAGTGCGGGCGCCGCGTCGTCGGGGTTCTCGGCGGCGGTGCCCGGCAGATCGATCAGCACCTCCATGGCTCTGGTCTTGCCGGCGTCGCGGCGCAGGTAGCCGCTCAGCTCGAGCTGATTGAGCTGGTGCGTCACGCTCGAGAGCGACTTGAGGCCGACGGCGTCGCCGATCTCGCGCATGCTCGGCGGGTAGCCGTGCCGAGCGATCGACCGCTGGATCACCTCGAGGATCGCCAGCTGCTTGTCGCTGAGGCTCTTGCGCCGCCTGGTCTGGGGCTTCTCGCGCCCGTTCGCTTCGCTCACCGTGCCGGCTCCTGTTCCTGGATCGTGCAGTCGTCTTCGAATGTCGGAGGTCCGTGATGTGGTCTTCCTGTCGAAACGGTATCCGCTTCCGGCCTCGCGAGTGGTCAGCCCACCCGCGTGTCGTGTTCGAGAGATCCGCCACCGACGACCACGTTGACATTCTAGAACATCGAAGATAGCTTCGGAAGAGAGATTCGGATGCTGCACCGCTCCCGCGGTCGGCTCGGGCGAATCTCCCTCGCACACAGGAGGAATCGCATGAGCGCCATCGCACTGCCGGTCACGACCACCACCCGTCTGCGTCTCACGGCGCGTGGCCGTCGCGTGCTGCTGGGTCTGGCGGCACTGCCCGCCGCCGTCGTACTGGCCGCCGCGGTCATCGGCGGAGGCTCGGCGTTGGCGTCGCACTCCGCGGGTGCGCCCGCCGACGCCTTCTCGAGCATCACGGTCGCCGCGGGCGACTCGCTGTGGTCGATCGCCGAGCGGGTCGCGCCCGACGCCGACCCGCGCGACGTCATCGACGACATCGTCCGCCTGAACGCTCTGCACGGCGCCGGCCTCACCGCCGGCCAGAGCCTCGCGATCCCCGCGGAGTACACCGCCGGGTCGTGAGCGGCGCCCCTACGATGGGAAGGGTGAGTTCTCGACTCGAAGACCTGCCCCTCCGCGACGATCTGCGCGGACTGACGCCCTACGGCGCACCGCAGGCGCCGCTGCCGGTGGCGCTGAACGTCAACGAGAACACGCATCCGGTTCCACAGGAGGTCGCCGACGACATCGTCGACGCGGTCGCACTGGCGCTGCGCGACGTCAACCGCTACCCCGACCGCGAGTTCACCTCCCTGCGCGAGGGTTTCGCCGACTACCTCGGACACGGGCTCTCGCGCGACCAGATCTGGGCGGCTAACGGCTCGAACGAAGTGCTGCAGCACGTGCTGATGGCCTTCGCGGGCCCCGGGCGCACGGCGTTCGGCTTCGCCCCGACGTACTCCATGTATCCGCTGCTCACGCGGGCGACCGGAGCGGAGTGGATCGCGGGCACCCGCGGCCACGACTACACGATCGACCCCGACGATGCGGCATCCCAGGTGCGCGTGCTCCAGCCCGACGTCGTGTTCCTCTGCTCGCCGAACAACCCGACCGGCACGCCGCTGCCGCTCGAGGTGATCAGGGCCGTCTACGACGCGGCCCCGGGCATCGTCGTGGTCGATGAGGCGTACGGGGAGTTCGCGCCGCGTGACGAGCGCTCGGCGCTGACGCTGCTGCCGGGGCGCGAGCGGCTGGTCGTCTCTCGGACCATGAGCAAGGCGTTCGCGTTCGCCGGCGCGCGCGTGGGCTATCTCGCCGCGGATCCGGCGGTGATCGACGCCCTGCGCCTCGTGCGGCTGCCCTATCACCTGAGCGCACTCACCCAGGCCGCCGCGACCGCGGCGCTGCGCCACGCGCCGGTCATGCTGCGCATGGTCGACGAGATCGTCGCCCAGCGCGACCGCATCTCGGCGACCCTCGATGCCCTGGGCTATCAGCCCTACGAGTCCTGGGCGAACTTCGTGCTGTTCGGCGGCGTCGACGACCCCGCCGCCACGTGGCAGGCGCTCTACGACCGCGGCGTGCTCATCCGCGACGTGGGCATCGCCCACCACCTGCGGGTGACGGCGGGCACCGAAGGCGAGACCACGGCGTTCCTCGACGCACTGGCCTCGATAGACTCGCGCTCATGACGCGCCCCACCGAACACCGCACGGCGTCGCTGCGCCGTGCGACGAGCGAGTCGACCGTCGAGCTCGAGCTCGACCTCGACGGCACCGGTCGCAGCCACATCGACACGACCGTGCCGTTCTTCGACCACCTGCTCACGGCGTTCGCCAAGCACTCGCTGACCGACCTCACGGTGCGCGCCTCTGGCGACACCGACATCGACGCCCACCACACCGTCGAAGACGTCGCGATCGTGCTGGGGAAGGCGATCCGCGAGGCGCTCGGCGACAAGAGCGGCATCGCCCGCTACGGCGACGCGCTGGTTCCGCTGGACGAGGCTCTGGCCCAGGCGGTCGTCGACATCAGCGGCCGCCCCTACCTCGTGCACACCGGCGAACCCGCAGGCTACGAGCACCACCTCATCGGCGGGCACTTCACCGGTTCGCTCGTGCGGCACACATTCGAGGCCATCGCGTTCAACGCGGGGCTCACGGTGCACGTCACGGTGCTGGGCGGGCGTGACCCGCACCACATCGCCGAGGCGGAGTACAAGGCCTTCGCTCGGGCGTTCCGCCTGGCGAAGGCTCTCGACCCTCTCGTGGAGGGGATCCCCAGCACCAAGGGCGCGCTGTGAGCCCGTCGGATGCTGCGGGCATCGACGATCCCGACACCCCGAGGCCGCTCGTGGCCGTACTCGACTACGGCTCGGGCAACGTGCACTCGGCGGTCAAGGCCCTCGTGGCTGCGGGAGCAGACGCCAGGCTGACCAAGGACCGCGGACTCGTGATGGACGCCGACGGCCTGCTGGTGCCCGGTGTCGGCGCGTTCCGCGCCGTCATGGAGGCGCTCAGGGCCAGCAGGGGCGACGAGCTCATCGATCGACGCCTCGCGGGCGGCCGCCACGTTCTGGGCATCTGCGTCGGCATGCAGGTTCTGTTCGGCCGAGGCGTCGAGCGTGGCACCGACACCGAGGGACTCGGCGAGTGGCCGGGAGTCGTGACCGAGCTGGACGCCCCCGTGCTGCCGCACATGGGCTGGAACACCGTGACCCCCGATGCGGGCTCTCGGCTGTTCCGCGGCATCGAGCACGAGCGGTTCTACTTCGTGCACTCGTACGCGGCTCAGCACTGGAGCCTCGACGTCATCCCGCCCTTCCCGCAGCCGCAGCTCACCTGGTGCGACTACGGCACGCCGTTCCTCGCGGCGGTCGAGAACGGACCCCTGTCGGCGACGCAGTTCCACCCCGAGAAGTCGGGGGCGGCCGGCATCCGGCTCCTCGCCAATTGGATCGACGGCCTCCGCGCGGCTACCCTCTGAAGTCGTGCATGTCGCCGGGCACTCCGCCGTGGCGCCAGGGGCACAGGGAGCCATGAACGATTTCGCGTCCACGCCTGAGCTTGTCCTTCTGCCGGCGGTCGATGTCGCCGGCGGCAAGGCCGTCCGTCTGACCCAGGGGGAGGCCGGCAGCGAGACGCATTACGGAGACCCCGTCGATGCGGCGCTGGAGTGGGCGCGCCAGGGGGCGCAGTGGATCCACCTGGTCGACCTCGATGCCGCCTTCGGGCGCGGCAGCAACGCCGCGATCATGCGCAAGGTCATCAAGCAGGTGCGCGGCGTGCAGGTCGAGCTGTCGGGCGGCATCCGCGACGACGCGTCGCTGGAGTCGGCGCTGGACAGCGGCGCCGCCCGCATCAACCTCGGCACGGCGGCTCTCGAGAACCCGGAGTGGGCGGCCGACGTCATCGGGCGCTACGGCGACGTCATCGCCGTGGGCCTGGACGTGCGCGGCACGACCCTCGCCGCGCGTGGCTGGACGCAGGACGGCGGCGACCTGTGGACGGTGCTGGACCGCCTCGAAGACGCCGGATGCAGCCGCTACGTCGTGACCGATGTGACCAAGGACGGCACGCTGCGCGGCCCCAACCTCGATCTGCTGCGCGAGCTCACCGCCCGCACCCCGAAGCCCGTTGTCGCCTCGGGCGGCGTGTCGAGCCTCGACGATATCGCGGCGCTGCGCGAACTCGTGCCGCTGGGCGTCGAGGGCGCGATCGTCGGCAAGGCGCTGTATGCCGGCGCGTTCACGCTGGCCGAGGCGCTGGATGTCGCAGGGCACTGACCCCGACGCCTGCGACCACTCGGCGGACTCCGCCGGCGTGCCGTGGGCGGGCCGCAGCTTCGAGCAGAACCCGCACGCCGGCGACGACGGCTCTGCCGACCCCGCGCTCGCGGCGGCGCTGGAGCGCTTCCGGGCGGGCGAGGCGGGAGCCGCCGAGGTCGTCGACGCCTACCGGAACGCGCGCCTGCTGATCCCGCTCGTCGCCGAGAAGGGCGACGAGGGAGTCGGCCCCACGGGCCTGGTCGTCGACAAGACGCAGGAGCTGTCGATCGTCACGGTGGCCGCCCCCGACGGTCGCCGCGTGCTGCCCGTGTTCACCTCGGTCGCGGCGATGGCGCACTGGGATGCGAAGGCGCGCCCCGTTCCGGCCGACGGCGTGCGCACCGCACTGTCGGCAGCCGACGACGACACCGATCTCATCGTCGTCGATCCGACGAGCCCGACCGAGTTCGTCATGCGTCGCCCCGCCGTGTGGGCGATCGCGCAGGGCCAGCCGTGGGAGCCCGCCTTCACGTCGCCCGAGGTCTACACGGCCCTGCAGCAGAGCATCGGCGCGGAACTGTCGGTCATCGACCTCGCCGTCGCGCCGGGCGACCCCGATGCGCGCCTGCGCGGCCCCGAGCTGGTCGTGACGCTCGAGCTCGTTCCTGGCCTGGATCAACAGGCCCTGGACGCCGTGCTGCAGCGCCTCGCCAAGCGCTGGGCCGCCGACGACCGCATCGCGGTGCTGGTCGACTCCCTGACCGTCAAGCTCCGCCGCACCCCGCTCTGACCGCATCCTCTCCGCGAGTTGGCAGCTGTGGTCGCTGCGCCGCCGGCGCGAGCGACAACAGGTGCCAACTCGCGCAGGGGGGAAGGGGGTTCGGTCAGGTGACCGGGCCGGTCCACTTCTCGCCGGGGCCCTTGCCGATGGGGTCGGGGATGAGCGAGGCCTCGCGGAACGCGAGCTGCACGGAGCGCAGGCCGTCGCGCAGGGACCGGGCGTGCATGTCGCTGATCTCGGGGGCACCGGCGGTGATGAGTCCGGCCAGTGCGTTGATGAGCTTGCGGGCCTCGTCGAGGTCGGTCTGGGTCGACGGGTCGTCGGCAAGGCCCACCTTGACGGCCGCGGCGCTCATCAGATGCACGGCGGTCGTCGTGATCACCTCGACGGCCGGAACATCGGCGATGTCGCGGGATGCCGAGGCCTCGGCCGCGCGGGACTGCTCCTCCTCCCAGCGCTGGTAGCGGGCGTCGTCGGGCGGAATCGTCGTCACGGGGCACTCTCTGGTAGACTTCTGCGGGCTCCGGTGCGTTCTGCTCCGGACCGAAAGAGGATCACATCCCACCCGCGCTTGCCGCTCCAGGCTACCGGGTCCACGCACTCCGCCCCATTCGGGGTTGTCCAGGGTGCAGAGCCGGCGCTCCGCGTCGTGCCGGGTGGTGTGTGCGCCGATTTCCCGCCACACCCCGCACGAAGAGGAGTTCCGCAATCAGCGATCCCCGCACCAACGACCGCATCCGCGTCCCCGAGGTCCGTCTCGTGGGTCCCGCCGGAGAGCAGGTCGGCGTCGTCCGCATCGAGGTCGCCCTGCGTCTGGCGCAGGAGGCCGATCTGGACCTGGTCGAAGTGGCCCCCAACTCGAAGCCGCCCGTGGTCAAGATCATGGACTACGGCAAGTTCAAGTACGAAGCCGCGCAGAAGGCCAAGGAGGCCAGGCGCAACCAGGCCAACACGGTCCTCAAAGAGGTTCGCTTCCGCCTGAAGATCGAGGCGCACGACTACCAGACCAAGCTCAAGCGTGCCGAGGGCTTCCTGCAGTCGGGTGACAAGGTCAAGGCCATGATCCTCTTCCGCGGTCGCGAGCAGCAGCGCCCCGAGCAGGGTGTGCGGCTGCTGCGCAAGTTCGCCGAAGACGTCGCCGAGTTCGGCACGGTCGAGTCGAACCCGACGATCGACGGTCGCAACATGGTCATGGTGATCGCCCCGCACAAGAACAAGTCCGAGGTCAAGACGGAGCAGAACGCCACCCGTGCGGCGAACAAGGAGGCGGCTCGCGCCGCCCGCTCCGACGGCCCCTCGCCTCAGGCTGCTCCCACGGAGTAGCCCCCACAGACTCCCGCTCCGGCGGGATGCACAACGAAGCCCGAACGGGCGACACGAATAGGAAAACGAAGATGCCTAAGCAGAAGACCCACTCGGGTGCCAAGAAGCGCTTCAAGGTCACCGGCAGCGGAAAGATCAAGAAGCAGCAGGCGAACCTCCGCCACAACTTCGAGGGCAAGCCCACCAAGCGCACCCGCCGCCTGTCGGCGGACAAGATCCTCGCCCCGGGTGACGCCAAGGTCGCCAAGAAGCTTCTCGGCATCTGAGCGCCGACGCAGGAATAGGAACGAAACCAAATGGCTAGAGTCAAGCGGGCTGTCAACGCCCAAAAGAAGCGTCGCGTCATCCTCGAGCGCGCATCCGGTTACCGCGGGCAGCGCTCGCGCCTGTACCGAAAGGCGAAGGAGCAGGTCACCCACTCGCTCGTCTACGCGTACCGCGACCGCCGCAAGCGCAAGGGCGACTTCCGCCGCCTGTGGATCCAGCGCATCAACGCCGCTGCCCGTCAGAACGGCATCACCTACAACCGCTTCATCCAGGGCCTGGGCCTTGCCGGCGTCCAGGTCGACCGTCGCATGCTCGCCGAGCTCGCGGTCCACGAGCCCAAGACGTTCGCGTCGCTCGTCGAGACCGCCAAGAAGGCGCTGCCCAGCGACGTGAACGCCCCCAAGGCGTAACGCGCAGCATCCTCGTCGAACGGGCGTCCTCTCCGGAGGGCGCCCGTTCGGTCTTTCCCCCTCGCGATCAATAGACTGGAGGGGTGCTCGAGAACCCTCGATCCCCGCGCGTGCGCGGCGTCGCGAAGCTGACAAAGCGCAGCGCCCGTCAGGAGACGGGGCTGTTTCTGCTCGAGGGGCCGCAGTCCACTCGTGAAGCGCTGCGGCACCGCCCAGACACCCTGGTCGAGCTGTTCGCCACCCCCACCGCCTTCGAGCGGCACGACGATCTTCGTGCGGCGGCGGCGGATGCCGGCATCGAGGTCGTCTACACGACCGAGGCCGTGCTCGACGCGATGGCCGACACCGTCACGCCGCAGGGGATCGTCGCGGTCGCTCGGCAGGCGCCGACCGCGCTGAAAGACGTCTTCGCCGGTTCCCCCCGCCTCATCGCGATCTGCGAAGAGGTGCGCGATCCGGGCAACCTCGGCACGATCATCCGCGCCGCCGACGCGGCGGGCGCCGACGCCGTGATCCTCACGGGGCGCACCGTCGACCTCTACAACCCGAAAGTCGTGCGCGCCACGACCGGGTCGCTCTTCCACGTGCCGGTCGCCGTGGGCGCAGACCTCGCGGTGGTCGCCGAGAAGGCGGCGGCCGCCGGCATCCGCATCATCGCCGCCGATGTCGGCGGCGGCGACTTCCTCGCGAGTCGGGCACTGCTGGCGGAGCCCACCGCGTGGCTGTTCGGCAACGAGGCGCGCGGCCTCGACGACGAGGCGGTCGCCCACGCCGACCTCTCGCTGCGGCTGCCGATCTTCGGTGCCGCCGAGTCGCTCAACCTCGCCACCGCCGCCAGCGTGTGCCTCTACGAGACGGCGTTCGCGCAGCGCTCCTGAGGCTGTTCCGCGGCTGTTACAAGAGGGTAAAGCTTGCCGTCAACCCCCTGACAACGCCCGACGCGCGCTCCTAGGGTGTCGATATGACAGCGGATTCCGGTGCGCCCCCGACGTCGAACATCACGGTGCGGCGGGGTGACCCGCTGGTCGTCGTGAAAGACGTGCAGAAGCATTACGGCGACTTCCAGGCGCTGAAAGACATCGACCTCACCGTCAACCGCGGCGAGGTCGTCGTCGTCATCGGCCCCTCCGGGTCGGGCAAGTCGACGCTGTGTCGCACGATCAACCGCCTCGAGACGATCACGAGCGGCACCATCACGATCGACGGCAAAGAGCTGCCCAAAGAGGGCAAGGCGCTGGCCGCCCTCCGCGCCGACGTGGGCATGGTGTTCCAGTCGTTCAACCTGTTCTCGCACCTGACGATCCTCGAGAACGTCACACTCGGACCCATCAAGGTGAACAAGACCAAGAAGGCGGATGCCGAGGCCGCCGCCACGACGCTGCTCGAGCGCGTGGGGGTCGCCCACCAGGCGGCCAAGCTCCCCGCACAGCTCTCCGGCGGTCAGCAGCAGCGCGTCGCGATCGCCCGCGCCCTGGCGATGACGCCGAAGGTCATGCTCTTCGACGAGCCGACGAGCGCGCTGGACCCCGAGATGATCAACGAAGTGCTCGACGTCATGGTCGAACTCGCCGAAGAGGGAATGACGATGATCGTCGTGACCCACGAGATGGGCTTCGCCCGCAAGGCCGCAGACCGCGTCGTGTTCATGGCCGACGGGCAGATCGTCGAAGAGGCGACCCCAGAGGAGTTCTTCACGAACCCGAAGAGCGAGCGCGCCAAGGACTTCCTCTCCAAGCTCCTGACCCACTGAGACGTCCGCGCCCCGTGCGCGGCGACACAACAGAAGATACGAAACCAGACGTGGAGGATCACATGCGCACATCACGGATCGGTGCGGCGTT
Source organism: Microbacterium fluvii (assembly GCF_025515205.1). Taxonomy (GTDB): domain Bacteria; phylum Actinomycetota; class Actinomycetes; order Actinomycetales; family Microbacteriaceae; genus Microbacterium; species Microbacterium fluvii. Next base: position 379,583 of record NZ_JAOPFX010000003.1, read on the forward strand.
CGCGGGCATCGCGATCGCGGCACTGGCATTGACCGCCTGCAACAGCGGAACGCCCGGCAGCACGGGCTCCGAGGGCGAGGGCGACGGCACGACCAGCGAGAACCCCTGGGAGGTCGCCACCGACGTCTCGATCGACGGCAGCCCCACCTTCGACGCGATCAGCTCGCGAGGATCGGTCAAGGTCGGTGTGAAGGAGGACCAGCCGGGCCTGGGCTACCTCGACCCGACCACCAACGAGCGCACCGGCTTCGACGTCGACATCGCGCGCTGGATCGCCGCCTCGCTCGGCTACGACGAAGACAAGATCGAGTTCCAGGCGATCCCGTCGGCCAACCGCGAGCAGGCCATCATCAACGGCGACATCGACTACTACGTCGGCACCTACTCGATCACCGACGAGCGCAAGCAGCAGATCTCGTTCGCCGGCCCCTACTTCATCACCGGGCAGGGCCTGCTGGTGGCAGCAGACAACGACACCATCACCGGCAAGGACTCCCTGACCGCCGATGACGTCGTCTGCTCGGCGACGGGCTCGACCTCGATCCAGCGCATCAAGGACGAGACCCCGGCCCAGACCAAGGAGTACGACACCTACTCCACGTGCGTCGAAGACCTCAAGAACGGCCAGGTGGATGCCGTCACCACCGATGAGGCGATCCTCATCGGCTACGCGGCTCAGGACCCCGACAACCTCAAGGTCGTCGGCGACGTCTTCAGCGAGGAGCGCTACGGCGTGGGTCTTGCCAAGGGCGACACGGCGCTGCAGGAGTTCATCAACACGATGTTCACCGACGGCGGCGACACCTGGCAGGCGATCTTCGACAAGAACCTGGGCGCCTCGGGCGTGAGCGCCGAGCAGCCGGCGGTCGACCCCGTCGAGTGAGGCTGCGCGGCGGCGGCGTCCGAGAGGCGCCGCCGCCGCAGCATCCGCCGTCTGCACCACCACGAAGGGAACCCGATGGGGACCGTCACCGACAATCTCGACCTGTGGGGCGAGGCGCTCGCCGGCACGCTGATCCTGTTCTTCGGGGGCGGGCTGATCGCCCTCGTGCTGGGGCTGATCGTGGGCGCCATGCGCGTCTCGCCGGTGCCGATCGCCCGCTCGGTCGGCACGGTCTACGTCAACTGGATCCGCAACACCCCGCTGACCCTCGTGATGTTCTTCTTCGCCTTCTGCCTGCCGATCCTGCTGCGGCAGCGGATCGACGCGATCCTGCTCGCCACGATCGCCCTCGGCATCTACACGGCGACCTACGTCGCCGAGACGATCCGCTCGGGCGTCAACACGGTGCCGGTCGGTCAGGCCGAGGCGGCGAGGGCCCTGGGCCTCACCTTCGGGCAGGTCATGAGCCTCGTGGTGCTGCCGCAGGCCACCCGATCGGTCATCCCGCCGATGATGAGCGTGTTCATCGCGCTGCTGAAGAACACGACGGTCGCCGCCGGCTTCTCGGTGCTCAACCTCGGCTCGATCCGCAACTGGCTGAGCGAGCGCGGCGAGAACCAGCTCGTCGTGCTGCTGTGGGTGATGGTCATCTTCGTCGTGCTGGTGCTGCTGCTGGCATGGCTGCAACGGGTGCTCGAAGAGAAGTGGAGGGTCGCGCGATGAGCTCCTCCGTCCTCTACGACGTCCCGGGCCCCAAGGCGATCGTCCGCAACCGCATCATCGGCGTCGTCGTCGTGCTCGTCGTGCTCTCGATCGCCGCGTGGGTGATCTGGCGCCTGTTCGACACGGGGCAGTTCACCGCGCAGAAGTGGGAGCTGTTCACCTACACCGCGATCTGGATGCGGTTCCTCGAGGCGACGCTGAACACGCTCGCCGCCTTCGCCTCGGCCGCCGTGGGCGCGATCATCCTCGGGTTCGTCCTCGCGCTCGGGCGGCTGAGCGATCACGCCTGGATCCGCGTGCCGGTCAGCTGGATCGTGGAGGTGCTGCGGGCCATCCCCGTGCTGATCTTCATGATGCTGCTCTACTACGGGCTGCCGGTGGTCGGCGTCAAGATGGCGCCCTACTTCGCCGTCGTCATCGCCCTCGTCGCCTACAACGGCTCGGTGCTGGCCGAGGTGATCCGCGCCGGCGTCGAGTCGCTGCCCCGCGGCCAGAAGGAGGCCGGCTACGCCATCGGCCTGCGCAAGTCGGGGGTCATGCGCCTCGTGCTGCTGCCACAGGCGATCCGCGCCATGATGCCGGTGATCGTCGCCCAGCTCGTGGTCACCCTCAAGGACACCGCGCTCGGGTTCATCATCACGTACCCCGAGCTGCTCTACCTCGTGAAGCTCCTCGGCTCGAACGCGCAATTCGGCTCGCCGCTGATCCCCGCCGCGATGGTCGGCGGATCGATCTACGTCGCGCTGTGCCTCGCGCTCTCGTACGTCGCGTACCTGCTCGAGAAGCGCACGCGGCGCTCGCCGAGGGCGCAGCGCGGCGAGGCACGACCGATCCAGGACCTCACCACGACGCAGCTCATCGCGACGCAGGAAGAGCCCGACCGGATCGCTGCGCGTCGCGGATTCGGCAAGTACGACGGCAGCGCGGGCATGGGGCACTGACGGCACGACGACGGCGGGATGCCGCATCCGCCGTCGGTAGACTTGATCCTCGTGTCCGACACTCCCGAGATCTCCCCTGACGCGGTGCAGACCGCCGTCGACGACGCCCTCGCGGCGATCGCGGCGGCCGGCACGACCGCCGAGCTGAAGGCCGCCCGATCGGCGCACACCGCAGAGGGCTCGCCGCTGGCGGCGCTCAACGCGCGGCTGCGCGACGTGCCGAACGATCGCAAGGCCGAGTTCGGAAAGCTCATCGGTCAGGCGCGCGGGCGCGTCAACCAGGCCCTCGCCGCACGCGAGGAGGAGCTCGCGGCAGCCGAGACGGCCGCGAAGCTCGAGGCCGAGCGGGTCGACATCACGGCGCTGCCGCAGCGCGCCCGTGTGGGCGCCCGGCATCCGCTGACCCTGCTGCAGGATCAGGTGGCCGATCTGTTCGTCGGCATGGGGTGGGAGATCGCCGAGGGCCCTGAGCTCGAGCACGAGTGGTACAACTTCGATGCCCTGAACCTCGACGCCGACCACCCGGCGCGGCAGATGCAGGACACGTTCTACGTCGACCCCGTCGCCCGGCACCTGCTGCTGCGCACGCAGACCAGCCCCGTGCAGATGCGCTCGATGCTCACGCGCGACCTGCCGATCTACATCGTCTCGCCAGGGCGCGTCTTCCGCACCGACGAGTTCGACGCGACCCACCTGCCCGTCTTCAGCCAGTTCGAGGGACTCGTCGTCGACAAGGGCATCACGATGGCGCACCTCCGCGGCACGCTCGACCACGTCGCCCGGCAGCTGTTCGGCGCCGACGCGAAGACCCGCATCCGGGCCAACTACTTCCCGTTCACCGAGCCGAGCGCCGAGTTCGACCTGTGGCATCCGACCTTCAAGGGCGGCGCGCGCTGGATCGAGTGGGGCGGCTGCGGCATGGTCAACCCGAACGTGCTGCGCGCGGCGGGCATCGACCCCGACGTGTACTCCGGGTTCGCCTTCGGGATGGGCTTCGAGCGGACGCTGATGTTCCGCTCCGACGTGAAAGACATGCGCGACATGGCCGAGGGCGATGTGCGCTTCAGCGAGCAGTTCGGGATGGTGGTCTGATGCGCGTCCCGCTTTCGTGGCTGCGTGAATACGTCGAGGTGCCGGCGGAGGCGTCGGCCGACGACGTGCTGGCGTCGCTGGTGTCGGTCGGCTTCGAGGAGGAGGACGTCTTCTCGTTCGAGCTGACCGGCCCGATCGTCGTCGGCCAGGTGGTCGAGTTCGTCGAGGAGCCGCAGTCCAACGGCAAGACGATCCGGTGGTGCCAGGTCGACGTGGGTCCCGAGAACGGGGGAGTGCGCGGCATCGTCTGCGGTGCAGGCAACTTCTTCGCGGGCGACAAGGTCGTGGTGACCCTGCCGGGGGCGGTGCTGCCTGGCCCGTTCCCGATCGCGGCGCGCAAGACCTACGGGCACGTCTCGGACGGCATGATCGCCTCGGCCAAGGAGCTGGGTCTCGGCGACGAGCACTCCGGCATCCTGCGCCTGGTCGAACTGGGGCTCGACCCCGAGGTGGGCATCGACGCGATCGCGCTGCTCGGCCTCGACGACGTCGCCGTCGACATCAACGTCACCCCCGACCGGGGCTACGCGCTGTCGCTGCGCGGCGTCGCCCGTGAGTACTCGCACGCCACCGGCGCGGCCTTCCGCGACCCCGGCGCGCGCGCGTTCGAAGAGCTCGAGCAGCCCACCGGCGGCTTCGCGGTGGCCGTCGTCGACGACGCCCCGATCCGCGGACGCGTGGGTGCGAGCGAGTTCGTCGTGCGGATCGTCCGCGACGTCGACCCGACCAGGCCCACGCCCGCGTGGATGGTCGCGCGGCTGACGCTGGCCGGCATCCGGTCGCTGGGCATCCTCATCGACATCACCAACTACGTCATGCTCGAGCTCGGCAATCCCATCCACGGGTACGACCTCGACACGCTCGCCGGCGGCATCACGGTGCGCCGGGCTGCGCCCGGCGAGAAGCTCACGACGCTCGACGGCAAGGAGCGCGCCCTCCACGTCGAGGACCTCCTCATCACCGACGAGTCCGGCCCCATCGGCCTGGCAGGGGTCATGGGCGGCGGCACCACCGAGATGACGCCGTCGACCCGCAACGTGCTCATCGAGGCGGCCATCTTCGACACCGTCACGATCGCCCGCACCGCGCGCCGTCACAAGCTGCCCAGCGAGGCGTCGCGGCGCTTCGAGCGCGGCGTCGACCCGCTGATCCCGTTCGTCGCGGCTCGCCGGGTCGCCGACCTCATGGTGGAGCTCGCCGGCGGCACGCTCGACACCGCCACCGGCGGGGCCCTGTTCACCGAGGTCTTCCTCGAGGCGATCGAGCTGCCGAAGGCGTTCGTGCCCGGCCTCATCGGCGTCGACTACACGGATGCCGAGATCGTCGCCGCGCTCGAGAAGATCGGCTGCGAGGTCGAGGCCGCAGGCGCCTCCTGGACCGTCATCCCTCCGTCGTGGCGCCCCGACCTCACCGACAAGTGGACGCTCGCCGAAGAGGTCGCCCGCATCGACGGATACGCCCGCATCCCCTCCGAGCTGCCCGTGCCGCCCTCGGGCAGCGGCTTCACGCCCGCCCAGCAGGGGCGCCGACGCGTCGCCAATGCACTCGCGGCGGCCGGCCTCGTCGAGACGCCGTCGTTCGGGTTCACCACCGACGAGCAGAACGACCTGCACGGCTCGGCGACCGGCGCGCACCTGCCCTCGATCAAGCTCGCCAACCCGCTCGACGGCCAGGCGCCGTTCCTGCGGCGCTCCCTCATCCCTGGCCTGCTGCAGGTCGCGCACCGCAATGCCTCACGCGGTCTCACCGACCTCGCGCTCTTCGAGACGGGCACGGTCTTCCTCCCCGAGCCCGGTGTGACCTACGGCACCGACACGGTGCCGGCCGCAGCCGTCCGACCCGACGCCGCGACCCTCGCCGCACTCGACGCCGCCATCCCGCCGCAGCCGCGCCACGTCGCGGTGCTGCTGACCGGTCACCGCGTCGCCAAGCAGCCCGGGGTGGCCGCCGAGGCGTTCGACCTCGCCGATGCCCTCGACGCCGTGCGCACGATCGGCTCGGCCGCGGGCGTCGAGATCACGGTGACGCAGTCCCAGCGGGCGGCGTTGCACCCCGGGCGCACCGGCGTGCTCAGCGCCTATGGCACCGAGGTGGGCTACGTCGGCGAACTGCTGCCGGCCGTGGCCGCCGCATCCGATCTGCCCGGTCGTGTCGTGGTGGCTGAGCTCGATCTCGACCGCGTGCTCGCGCTCGCCGGCGAACGGGTCGTCGCCGCGTCGCTGTCGGGGTACCCCGCCGCGACGCAGGACGTGTCGGTGGTCGTTCCCTCCGACGTCGCGGCCGCCGAGGTGGGCGCCGCGCTCGCCGAGGGTGCGGGCGCGCTGCTGGAGGCGCTGCACCTGGTCGACGACTACCGCGGTCAGGGGCTGCCGGAGGGCACCAAGAGCCTGACGTTCGCGCTGCGCTTCCGCTCCGCCGATCGCACGCTGACGGCCGCCGAGGCGACCGACGCGAAGCTGCAGGGCGTGGCGGTGGCCGCCGAGCGCTTCGGCGCGAAGATCAGGGAGTGAGCGCAGGGGGTGCGCGCGGTGTCCCCCGAAGAGGGGACGGACGCGGCGCCCGCCGGCGCGGTACCGTGCGACCATGACGATCTCCGCGCCCGTCGACGCCGACGCCGCTGCCGCCGCATCCGTACGCCCCGTCCGCGGACTGACGCCGCTCATCCTCGCCTTCGCCGCGTTCAACGTGCTCGCGATCGTGCTGAGCGTCATCGGCTTCACCTTCACCCAGACCGCCGGCGGGCTCGCGATCTTCTTCCCTCAGGCGTCCGGGCTGTTCCCGAGCGCATACGACGACTACACAGGGCGCGGCGACCTGTGGTGGGTGATCATGGCCGTGGCGGTCATCGTGACCGTCGTCGGCGCCCTGCGTGCGACGCCGGGGCGGCGACTGATCGGCGCCTTCCGCGCGATGACGATCTGCGGGTTCGCGGTGGGCGTGTTCTTCGTGGTCGTCGGCATCGTGCTCGTGCTGCTGTGACCTCGCCCCGATAGGCTCGGGGCGGTGAGCGACCCTTCCCTCGACGCATCCCCGCCCGCCCTGCAGCTGAGCGGCCTGCTCAAGCGCTTCGGTGAGAAGGTCGCGGTGGCGGGCATCGATCTCACGGTGCCCGCCGGATCGTTCTACGGCCTCGTCGGTCCCAACGGAGCGGGAAAGACCACGACCCTGTCGATGGCGACAGGCCTGCTGCGCCCCGACGGCGGCAGCGTCCAGGTGCACGGCATCGACGTCTGGCAGCATCCCGTGCAGGCCAAGGCGATCATCGGCAATCTGGCCGACGGGGTGCGGCTGTTCGACCGCCTGACCGGCGAGCAGCTCATCACCTACACGGCGATGATGTTCGGCATCCCGCGCACCGAGATCGCGCCTCGGGTGGCCGACCTCCTCACGATGATGGATCTGACGGATGCCGCCGGCACGATCGTCGCCGACTACTCGGCGGGCATGACCAAGAAGATCGCGCTCGCCTGCGCTCTCGTGCACGCACCGCGCCTGCTGGTGCTCGACGAGCCGTTCGAGTCGGTCGATCCGGTCTCGGCGGCCAACATCGAGGACGTGCTGCGCGGATACACGGCCTCGGGCGGATCGGTCGTGATCTCGAGCCACTCGATGGATCTCGTGCAGCGCATGTGCGACCACGTCGCGATCATCGCCGCCGGGCGTGTGCTCGTGGCGGGCGCCGTCGACGAGGTGCGCGCGGGCGAGAGCCTGCAAGACCGGTTCGTCTCCCTCGTGGGCGGCCGCCACAGCTCGGAGGGACCGCAGTGGTTGCGACGGTCCTGAGGCTGCGGTGGCGGGTGCTGGGCAACAGCCTGGCGCGCAGGCCCTGGCAGCTGGTCGGCTTCTGCTTCGGCGTGCTGTGGGCGCTGTCGATCCTCGCCCTGATCGTGGTGGCGTGCGTCGCGGTCGGTGCGGCGGATGATCCGACCCTGTCGCGCGTGGTCGCGGTGGTCGCCGGCTCGCTGCTGCTGGTCGGCTGGGTGCTCGCCCCGGTGCTCGTGGCCGGGATCGACACGTCGGTCGACGCGGCGCGCCTGGCGCCCTTCCCGCTCAGCCGCCGGCAGACGATGGTCGCGCTCGCCGGTGTCGGCGCCACCGGCATCCCCGGGATCGTGACGACCCTGGCGGCGCTCGCCGCCGCCGCGCTGTGGCTGCACCGGCCAGCCGCGGCGATCGCGGCGGTGCCCTGCGCGCTGCTCGCGGTGCTCACCTGCGTCGTCGCGGGGCGCCTGGTCGCGACGCTCTCGGTGGGGCTCGGAGCCAGCCGCCGCGCGAGTCAGCTCGTCAGCACGATCGTGCTGGTCGTGCTCATCATGACCGGGCCGATCCTCACCGGCGTCATGACGCTGCTCGACGAGGCCGCCGATCTCGGTGCGCGGGTGCAGCAGGCCGCAGCCGTGCTGGCGTGGACCCCGCTCGGGGCCGCCTGGGCGGCGCCCGCCTACGTCGCGCAGGGCGCGTGGGTCGAGGCGCTCGCCACGGCGCTCATCGCGGTGGCGACCCTCGTGACGGTGTGGATGCTGTGGGCCCGCGCCCTCGACGCCTCGCTGTCGTCGCCGCCCCGCCAGGCCGCCCGCACCGTGGCGCCCGGCCGACTGGGACTGTTCGGCCGCATGCCCACAGGCGCCCTCGGGGCGACGTGGGCGCGGTCGCTCACGGGGTGGCTGCGCGACCCTCGGTACGGGCGCCAGCTGCTGCTCGTTCCGCTGTTCCCCGTGCTGTTCGCCTTCACCGGCGGCATCGACGGACCCCTCTTCGGCCTGAGCGCCGTGGTCGTGGCGCTCATCCTCGTGATGGCCGGCTACACCGACGTCTCGTACGACGGCACGGCCTTCGCCTCGGTGCTCTCGACCCCCGCGCGCGGGCGAGACGACCGCCTCGGGCGCCTCCTCGGCGCCGCGTGCGTCGGCGTGCCGAGCATCGTGCTGATCGCCGTGGTGACCGCGGCGATCTCGGGGTCTCTCGCTCGGCTGCCGGCCCTGCTCGGCGCCGCGCTCGGGGTGCTGCTGGCCGGCTACGCGGTCACGGCGGTGTCGTCGGCGCTCATCGCCAGTCCGGTGGCGGCACCGGGTGACAGCCCCTTCAAGACCGTGCCTGGCCAGACCTTCGTGAACGGTCTGCTCGTGTTCGTCGTGCTGGCAGCGGTCGCCGTGCTGGCCGCTCCCGCCGGCATCGTCTCGGCGATCGCGCTCGTGGGCGGATCCGCGGGCCTGGGCTGGCTCGCCCTGGCGATCGCCCTCGTGGGGGGTGTCGCCGAGATCGCGCTCGGGGTCGTCGTCGGCGGCCGGGCCATCGAGCGCACCGGTCCCGATCTGCTCATGCGCATCAAGGCCTTCCCGGTCTCGTGAGCGGGGCGCGCCGCCCGATTTGCGGATGCCGCGCCCCGGCCGCTATCGTCGGCGCATGCTCTCGGCCCTCGCTGCTCCCCTCACGGGTGACGCGCGTGCGCGCCGACGCGGGCGCCGACTCTAGGCGACGCTGCACGCTCCCCGTTTCCGGGTGGAGTCGGCGGTGTCGCCGCCGCCGGCCCTCGTCATCGTCTGGTGACTCCGTCGTGGAAACTAAGGTAGAAGCATGACCTATTCGGTCGCCGTCTCCGGCGCCTCCGGCTACGCCGGCGGTGAGATCCTGCGCATCCTCGCAGCTCACCCCGACATCGAGATCCGCACCGTCACCGCCCACTCGAACGCCGGGCAGCCCCTCGTGCAGCACCAGCCGCACCTGCGCTCGCTCGCCCACCTGACGCTGCAGGACACGACCCCCGAGATCCTCGCGGGGCACGACATCGTCTTCCTCGCGCTGCCGCACGGCCAGTCGGGCCAGTACACCGATGCGCTCGGCACGACCCCGCTCGTGATCGACGCCGGCGCCGACCACCGCCTCACCTCCGAGGCCGCCTGGGATGCGTTCTACGGCGGGCACTTCCACGAGCCGTGGGCCTACGGGGTGCCGGAGCTGCTCGTGGGCGGCCGCAAGCAGCGCGAGAGCCTCGTGGGGGCGACCCGCATCGCCGCCCCCGGCTGCAACGCCTCGACGGTGAGCCTGAGCCTCGCCCCGGGCGTCGCGGCGGGGGTGATCGACGCCGGCGACATCGTGAGCGTGCTCGCCGTCGGCCCGTCGGGGGCGGGCAAGAGCCTCAAGCCGCACCTGCTGGGCAGCGAGCTGCTCGGCACGGCGAACCCCTACGCCGTCGGCGGCACGCACCGGCACATACCCGAGATCCAGCAGGCGCTGAGCGCCGCGGGCTCGGCGACCGTCGACCCTCGCATCTCGTTCACGCCCGTGCTGGTGCCGATGGCCCGCGGCATCCTCGCCACCTCCACCGCCCCGATCGCAGCCGGTGCGACCGACGCCGACATCCGCGGCGCGTGGGAGGCGGCCTACGCCGACGAGACCTTCGTGCAGCTGCTCCCCGAGGGGCAGTTCCCCCGCGCCGCCGACGTGCTGGGCGCCAACACGGCGCTCATCGGTCTGGCGATCGACCGTGCGGCGAACCGCGTCGTTGTCGTCACCGCCGTCGACAACCTCGTCAAGGGCACCGCCGGCGCCGCCGTGCAGTCCATGAACATCGCGCTCGGCCTGAAAGAGGGCACGGGCCTGACCGTGAACGGAGTCGCCCCGTGAGCGTCACCGCAGCCCAGGGTTTCGAGGCGGCCGGGGTCGCCTCTGGCCTGAAGTCCACCGGCAAGAAAGACCTCGCGGTCGTCGTCAACCGCGGTCCGCTCAAGGTCGGCGCCGCCGTGTTCACGAGCAACCGCGCCAAGGCCAACCCCATCATCTGGTCGCAGCAGGCGATCGCCGACGGAGTGGTCGAAGCCGTCGTGCTCAATTCGGGCGGTGCCAACTGCTTCACCGGGTCGTTCGGCTTCCAGACCACCCACCAGACCGCCGAGAAGGCCGCCGAGCTGCTCGAGGTGAGCCCCGGCGACGTGCTGGTGTGCTCCACGGGCCTCATCGGCACGGGCGACGAGGTGTTCCGCGGCAAGGTGCTCGACGGCACCGCCGCGGCGATCGCCGAGCTGTCCGCAGAGGGGGGAGCGGCGGCATCCCTCGCGATCATGACGACGGACTCCAAGCCCAAGCGCGCCGTCGTCACCGACAGCGGCTGGACGATCGGCGGCATGGCGAAGGGCGCGGGGATGCTGGCGCCCGGCCTTGCGACGATGCTCGTCGTGATCACGACCGACGCCGTGCTCGATTCGGCCGAGGCCGATGCGGCGCTGCGGCGGGCCACGGGGGTGAGCTTCGACCGGCTCGACTCCGACGGCTGCATGTCGACCAACGACCAGGTGACTCTCATGGTCTCGGGGGCCAGCGGCGTTCGCCCAGACCCCGACGCGTTCGCGCAGGCTCTCACCGCGGTGTGCGCCGACCTCGCCCGCCAGCTGCAGGGCGACGCCGAGGGCGCCAGCCACGACATCACGATCGAGGTGACGCACGCCGCGAGCGAGGCCGACGCCGTCGAGGTGGGCCGCTCGGTCGCCCGCAACAACCTCTTCAAGGCCGCGATCTTCGGCAACGACCCCAACTGGGGGCGCGTGCTCGCCGCCATCGGCACGACGGCGGCCGCCTTCGACCCCTATGACGTCGACGTGTGGATGAACGGCGTGCGGGTGTGCACCGCCGGCGGCCCCGATGCGCCCCGCGAAGCCGTCGACCTCACGCCGCGCGCGACCCACCTCATCATCGACCTCAGGGTGGGCGAGGCCACCGCCACGATCCTCACCAACGACCTCACCCACGACTACGTCCACGAGAACAGCGCGTACTCCTCATGACCGACATCCAAGACACCGATCCCGCAGAGGCCTCCGCCAAGGCCGCGACCCTCGTCGAGTCGCTGCCGTGGCTGCGGAGATTCCGCGACCAGATCGTCGTGATCAAGTACGGCGGCAACGCGATGGTCTCCGAGGAGCTGCAGGACGCCTTCGCCGCCGACATCGCCTACCTCAACTACGTGGGCGCCAAGCCCGTCGTCGTGCACGGCGGCGGCCCGCAGATCTCGAACATGCTCGACCGTCTCGCGATCCCGAGCGAGTTCAAGGGCGGCTACCGCGTCACCAGCACCGAGGCCATCTCGGTCGTGCGCATGGTGCTCACCGGCCAGATCAATCCGCAGCTGGTGGCGAAGATCAACGCGCACGGGCCGCTCGCGACGGGACTATCCGGCGAAGACGCGGGCCTGTTCGGCGGGCGCCGCCGCGGGGTCGTCATCGACGGCGTCGAGCACGACCTCGGCCGTGTGGGAGACGTCGCCGAGGTCGACCCGCAGCCGATCCTCGACCACCTCGCCGCCGGCCGCATCCCGGTGGTCTCGTCGATCGCCCCCGACCTCGACAATCCGGGCCATTCGCTCAACGTCAACGCGGATGCGGCGGCCGCCGCCCTCGCCGTGGCGCTGAAGGCCACCAAGCTCGTCGTGCTGACCGACGTGCCCGGCCTCTACGCCGACTGGCCGAACCGCGAATCGCTCGTCTCGCACCTGACCTCGACCGAGCTGCGCGAGCTGATGCCGCGGCTGGAGTCGGGGATGATCCCCAAGATGCAGGCGTGCCTGGACGCCGTCACCGGCGGTGTCGAGACGGCGGCCATCATCGACGGCCGCGTGCCGCACTCGGTGCTGGTGGAGATCTTCACGACCAAGGGCATCGGCACGGAGGTGGTGGCATGACCGACACGCAGACCTGGCAGGAGGCCGCGGGGAGCGATCTGACCCTCAACGTCGGCGACCGCAAGGCGATGTTCGTCCGCGGCGAGGGCGCATACCTCTGGGACGACGCCGACCGGCGCTATCTCGACTTCCTCGCCGGCATCGCCGTCGACGCGCTCGGCCACGCCCATCCCGCCTTCGTCGAGGCGATCTCGGCGCAGGCGGCGACCCTCGCCCACGTCTCGAACTACTTCGCGACGCCTCCGCAGCTCGCCCTGGCCGCGACCCTCAAGCGGCTGGCGGGCACGGGGCCTGCGGGCCGCGTGTACTTCGGCAACTCCGGTGCGGAGGCCAACGAGGCCGCGTTCAAGCTCGCGCGCCTTCACGGCGGCACGGAGCGCCCCCGCATCCTCGCCCTGAAAGACGCCTTCCACGGTCGCACGATGGGCACGCTGGCCCTCACCGGCAAGCCCTACATGCAGGAGCCGTTCCTGCCGATGACCCCGGGCGTCGAGTTCCTCGACTCGACGGTCGAAGCGCTCGAGGCCGCCCTCGACGACCGCGTCGCCGCACTGTTCGTCGAGCCCATCAAGGGCGAGGCGGGAGTCGTCGATCTGCCCGAGGGCTACCTCGAGGCGGCGCGTGAGCTCACCGAGCGCCACGGGGCGCTCCTGATCATCGACGAGATCCAGACCGGCGCCGGGCGCACCGGCGCATGGTTCGCCTTCCAGCACGCCGGCATCACCCCCGACGCCATCACGGTGGCCAAGGGCATCGGCGGCGGGTTCCCGATCGGGGCGCTGGTCACCTTCGGCACGGCGAGCGACCTGTTCTATCCCGGCACCCACGGCTCCACCTTCGGCGGCAACGCCCTCGGCACCGCCGTCGCGGGCGCCGTGCTGGCCGAGATCGAGCGCGCGGGCCTCGTCGACAACGCCGCCGACCGCGGGCGGCAGCTGAGAGAGGCGATCGCGGCGATCGACTCGCCCCTGATCGCGGGCACCCGCGGGCGCGGACTGCTCATCGGCGTCGCGCTGCAGCATCCCGTCGCCGGGGCCGTCACGGCCGCCGCCCAGCAGCACGGCCTCATCGTCAACGCCGCCAACGACGACACCGTGCGCCTCGCGCCGCCGCTGAACATCGGCGATGTCGAGATCGACGAGTTCGTCGCCCTGTTCACCGCCGCCTTGCACACGGTCGCCGACGCGCTCGTGCTCGATGCCACCGAGGAGACCCCCGCATGACCCGCCACCTGCTGCGCGACGACGACCTGACCGCTTCCGAGCAGGCCGAGATCCTCGAGCTCGCCCTCGAGCTGAAGCAGGACCGCTGGAAGCTGAAGCCCCTCGAAGGGCCCCAGACCGTCGCCGTCATCTTCGACAAGTCGTCGACGCGCACGCGCGTGTCGTTCGCCGTCGGCATCGCCGACCTCGGCGGGTCGCCGCTGATCATCTCGACCGCCAACAGCCAGCTCGGCGGCAAAGAGACCCCGAGCGACACGGCACGCGTGCTCGAGCGCCAGGTCGCCGCGATCGTGTGGCGCACCTACGCGCAGGCCGGGCTCGAAGAGATGGCCAAGGGCACCCGCGTGCCGGTCGTCAACGCGCTCAGCGACGACTTCCACCCCTGCCAGCTGCTTGCCGACCTGCTCACGATCACCGAGCACAAGGGCGCTCTGCAGGGTCTGACCCTCGCGTTCTTCGGCGACGGGATGTCGAACATGGCGCACTCGTATGTGCTGGCCGGCGTGACTGCGGGCATGCACGTGCGCGTCGCGTCGCCGGAGTCGTATGCGCCGCGAGAAGACGTCGTGGTCGACGCCGACCGCCGTGCCGCCGAGACGGGCGGCTCGGTGACCCTCTACACCGATCCCAACGAGGCCGCCGCCGGTGCCGACATCATCGTCACCGACACGTGGGTGTCGATGGGCAAGGAGGAGGAGAAGCTCGCGCGCCTGCGCGATCTCGGCGAGTACAAGGTGACGACCGAGCTCATGGGACTCGCGAAGTCTGACGCGATCTTCATCCACTGCCTGCCCGCCGATCGCGGCTACGAGGTCGACGCCGAAGTGATCGACGGCCCGCAGAGCGTCGTGTGGGACGAGGCCGAGAACCGGCTCCACGCCCAGAAGGCGCTGCTGGTGTGGCTGCTGCGGCAGGGCTGACCGCGCACCTGCGGCGCCTGAACGCGCCGCCGCGATTCGCCGGGGTCGACCTGGCGCGCGGCCTCGCCGTGATGGGGATGCTGGCGGCCCACCTCTCCGCGCTGCCCGATCTCGTCTGGGCCGATCCGTCGACCTGGGGCGGGATCGCCGCCGGCCGTTCCTCGATCCTGTTCGCGACCCTCGCCGGGGTCTCGATCGCGCTCGTCACCGGGGGGACGACGCCCCTGCGCGGCTCCGCCCGCGCCCGCGCGTGCGGGCGTCTGGCGGTGCGCGCGGCGCTGCTGTGGGTGCTCGGCGTCGTGCTGATCTCGACCGGCGTGCCCGTCTACGTCATCCTCCCCGCCTACGCGGTGCTGTTCGTGCTGGCGCTGCCGTTCACGGGGCTCTCCGCGCGGGTGCTGCTGCCGCTCGCTGCGGTCTGGGCGATCGTCTCGCCGTTCCTGCTGGTGCTCATCGACTCGTGGGAGTTCTGGGCGACGCCCGCCGCGGAGCAGGTCGTCCAGGGGCTCGGCTGGCACTACCCGTTCGTCACCTGGATCACCTTCGTGCTGGCCGGCATGGGCGCCGCCCGCGCGGGGCTGCAGCGCAGCCGTGTGCAGTGGTGGCTGCTGGGCGGAGGTGCGGCGCTGGCCGCCCTGGGCTACGGATGGGACGCCGTGGCAGGACTGCCGGAGGGAGCGATCCCGGTGCGCTGGTGGGTCGGCGTCTGGACCGCGCAGGCGCACTCGGGCGGCATCCTCGAGGTCGTGGGCTCGGGCGGCTTCGCGCTCGCCGTGCTGGGGGCCTGCCTGCTGCTGTGCCGCAGCATCCGCGCCGCCGCAGAGCCTCACCGGCCGGCCGCGGTCGCGATCTCATGGCTCACGCTGCCGCTGCGCGCCGTCGGGGCGATGCCGCTGACCGCCTACACGGGGCAGCTGGTCGTCTGGGCGATCGCGTCGGCCGTGCTGCTGGGCAGTTCGGGCGACCTGTCGGGCTTCCGCGCCCTCGACCCGTTCTGGTGGTTCGCCCTGATCACCCTGGCGGGCTGCACCGCATGGGCGCTGCTGGTCGGCCGCGGCCCGCTCGAGCAGTTGACGATGCGGGTCACCCGCTGGGTCGTGCCCGACGCGTGATCCCGCCTCCGCCCTCGCCCGTGCCCTCGCCCGTGCCCTGAGATCAGGAGTTTCGGCCGAGACAGGTCGTTCGGCCGCGGAACGACCTGTGCCGGTGAGATCACCTGATCTGGCAGAGGGGATGCGGCGAGATCACCTGATCTGGCGGAGTGAGGCGCGTCGGCCCTGCCGCGACCGGCGGATGCCGCGGCCACGCGCGGATAGGCTGGCACGGTGAGCGAGAACAAGGCATCCGGCACCAACGAGGGAGCCCTCTGGGGCGCCCGTTTCGCCTCAGGGCCCTCGCCCGAGCTGGCGACGCTGAGCCGGTCGACCCACTTCGACTGGACGCTCGCGCTCTACGACATCGCCGGCTCCCACGCGCACGCCGTCGCCCTCGAAGCGGCGGGCTATCTCACCGCCGACGAGGCGGCGCGCATGCACGCGGGGCTCGATGAGCTCGCCGGTCGCATCACCGACGGCACCCTGCAGCCCACCGACACCGACGAAGACGTGCACGGCGCGCTGGAAGCGGCCCTCATCGCGACGGTCGGGCCCGAGCTCGGCGGCAAGCTGCGCGCCGGACGCAGCCGCAACGACCAGATCGCGACCCTCGTGCGGCTGTATCTGCTCGACCACTCCCGCACCGTCGCGCGCGAGATCCTGCGTCTCATCGACGCGATCGTCGCGCAAGCCGAAGCGCACCCCGACGCGATCATGCCCGGCCGCACCCACCTGCAGCACGCGCAGCCGATCCTGCTCGCCCATCACCTGCAGGCCCACGCCTGGCCACTCGTGCGCGACCTCGAGCGCCTGCGCGACTGGTCGGCCCGCGCGGCCGTGAGCCCCTACGGCGGGGGCGCGCTCGCCGGTTCGAGCCTCGGCCTCGACCCCGCGCTCGTCGCCCGCGAACTGGGGCTGTCGCGCCCGGCCGAGAACTCGCTCGACGGCACGTCGGCGCGCGACGTCGTCGCCGAGTTCGCCTACGTCGCCGCCCAGATCGGCATCGACCTGTCGCGTTTCGCCGAAGACGTGATCCTCTGGAACACCCGCGAGTTCGGCTTCGTCACGCTGCACGACGGCTTCTCGACCGGGTCGAGCATCATGCCGCAGAAGAAGAACCCCGACATCGCCGAACTCGCCCGAGGCAAGGCGGGCAGGCTCCTGGGAAACCTGGCGGGACTTCTCGCGACCCTCAAGGGCCTGCCGATCGCGTACAACCGCGATCTGCAGGAAGACAAGGAGCCCGTCTTCGACTCGGTCACGACGCTCGAGACGGTTCTTCCCGCCTTCGCCGGCATGGTCGCGACGCTGACCTTCGACACCGCCCGCATGGCGGAGCTCGCCCCGCAGGGCTTCTCGCTGGCGACCGACGTGGCCGACTGGCTCGTGCGCAAGGGCGTGCCCTTCCGCGACGCGCACGAGGTCTCGGGCGCCCTCGTCGCGCTCTGCGAGCGGCAGGGCCTCGAACTGCACGAGGCGAGCGATGACCAGCTCGCCGCGATCTCGCCCGATCTCACCCCCGACGTGCGCGACGTGCTGACGATCACCGGCTCGGTCGCCAGTCGCACCGGAGCCGGTGGGACGGCGCCCGCGCGGGTGGCGGAGCAGCGTGCAGAGCTCATCTCGCGGGCGCAGGCCGCCACGCACGCCCTCGGGCTGTGACGGCGGGGCGGATGCTGCCGCCTCGCGCTCTCAGAGGCTGAGGCCGACCAGCGACAGCAGGAACACCCACACGCAGATGTAGACCAGCATCCACAGGCTGTACTTGATGGATGCCCGCAGGATATCGCTCTCGCGGCCGGCCAGCCCCACCGCTCCGGCGGCGATCGCGATCGACTGCGGCGAGACGATCTTGGCGACCGCGCCGCCCGACGTGTTCGCGGCGACCAGCAGCGTGGGGTCGACCCCGATGTGCTGCGCCGTGATGCTCTGCAGCTGCGCGAAGAGGGTGTTGTTGTTGACCACCGACCCGGTGATGAACACGCCGAACCAGCCGATGATGGGCGAGAACAGCGGGAAGAGCGCCCCGGCGCCGGCCAGGGCGTTGGCGATGCTCGCCGAACCCCCGGAGTAGTTCGCGATGTTGGCGACGATGAGGATCAGCGCGATCAGCAGCAGTGCCTCCCACAGCTGCCGCACGGTGGCCACGAGTTCGTCCCAGAGCTGCCTGCCGTTCAGCTGGGGCGTCGTGAAGAAGGTGATCAGCACCGCGATGAGGATCGCGGTTCCGGTGGCGGAGATCGGCGCCCAGTCCCACGTGGCGGTGGTGGCGGCATCCTTCCCCGCCGGAACGATCACGCCCGTCACGCCGGGGATGGGGATCTTGAAAACGAGGGCTTCGAGCGGCCCGCCGGCGGCGAACAGCGCCTTGAACCACGGGATCGACCACACGAAGATGACCGCCGTGAGGATGTAGAAGGGGCTCCACGCGACGACCACCTCGCCGAACTCCTGCTTGACGGGAGCCGGAGGCTCGCCGCCGTCTTCGCGGAAGACGCGGGAGGGCTTCCATGCGCGACTGATCATGAAGACGACGACCATGCCCACGAGTCCCGGCAGGATGTCGGCGAGTTCGGGGCCGAGGGTGATGAGGATCAGCGCCTGCGCCGCGTTGTAGGCGATGCTGACGCCGAGCACCATCGGAAGGGTCTCGCGCAGCCCCTTGACGCCGTCGAGGATCACGACCAGCAGGAACGGTGTCACGAACGACAGCAGCTGCAGCACGAGGACCATCTGGAAGCTCAGCGCCATGACGTCGACTTCGCCGACCTGCGCGCCGACGATCACGGGGATGCCGATCGCACCGTACGCGCCGGCGGCCACATTGGCGACGAGGCAGATCATGGCGGCCTTGACCGGACGGAACCCGAGCTGCACGAGCAGGGCCGCGCAGATGGCGATCGGCACCCCGAATCCCGCGGCGCCCTCGAGGAAGGCGCCGAAGCAGAACGCGATCAGCAGCACCTGCACCCGCTGGTCGGGGGAGACGCTCGAGATCGAGGTGCGGATGATGTCGAAGCGTCCGCTGGCGACGGTCAGCCGATAGAGCCAGACGGCCATGATGATGATGTAGGCGATCGGCCAGATCGCGGTGAGAAGGCCCAGGAGTCCGGCGCCGGCGACCGAGGGCACCGGCATCCCGAACGGCCACATCGCGATGACGATCTGCAGCACGACGGCGATGAGGCCGGCGACGATGCCGCGCAGCTTGAAGACGACGAGACAGATCAGGAACACGAGGATCGGGATGATCGCGACGAGCGCCGAGACCCAGAGCTGGCCGACCGGGTCGATGTCCTGCTGCCACATGGCGGAGGGCCTTTCTCGCTGACCCCCTATCCGGGGGCGGATGCGGGTAGCGTATCGACCGCGAGAGGGTGGGGGGAAGCACCCCGAGGTGGTGTCTCGGCAGAAGGTTCTTGCTTATATTCTTCAGAGATAAGCGATATGCTTATGCCGTGATCACTCCCGTCATCGCCGACATCGTCGGCTCGAGACAGCTGCCCGACCGGAGTTCGGCGCAGGCGCTTCTCGACACGGCACTCGCGCAGGTCGACGCCGATCTGCCCGGCGCGGTCCGTGCGCTCCGACCCATCGTCGGCGACGAGCTGCAGGGGCTTTACCCCTCGCTGCCGCACGCCATGGCGACGACTCTGCTGCTGCGGCTGGCCCTGCCCGACGGCGTCGAATGCCGCTTCGGAGTGGGTATCGGAGCCGTAGGAGAGGTGCCTTCCGCCGCCGGCGGGATCGCGGAGGGCCCGGGGTGGTGGGCGGCGCGCGCGGCGATCGACACCGTGCACGCACTGCAGTCCCGTGCGGTGCCGGGGGCGCGCACGTGGGTCGCCGCAGCCGCGCAGGCCGATGCCGACGCCGCCGCGAGTGCGGCGAACGCCTACCTGCTCGCACGCGATCAGCTCGTCTCGGACATGACCGAGCGCACGCGGCGGCTCGTCTACGGACGCTGTCTGGGGGCGACCCAGTCCGATCTGGCAGCCGGTGAGGGGATCACCCAGTCGGCGGTCTCGCAGGCGCTGGCGACGTCGGGCGCGGGCGCCGTGGTGGAGGGGTTCCGGCTGCTCGTCGCGCAGTGACGGCGGCTCACCACAGTGCGAGGTGCACGAGGCCGCCGGCGAGACCGGCCCACAGCAGGCTGGCGAGGGTGCCGATGATGAAGCGCTCGCGCGCCTCGGGGCCGGCCAGCTCCGAGAAGCGGCCGATGCCCTTGATCGCGACGATCACGGCGATGGCCTCCGGGAATCCCGCGACGATCGCGACGACCGTGCCGAGGCGCTCGAGATACCCGATCGTCCGGCCGCCGCGCAGCACGGCGCGCTCTGTGGTCCCGTCGGATGCGGGGGTGGCGGCATCCGACGAGGCGACGGGCACGACGATGCCGCCGTCTTCGGTCTCGCGCACGCGGCCGCCGGTCGCGATCTCGAGCACGCGGCGGGTGACCGGATTGCCGCCAACGACCCCGATGGCGACGCCCAGGAGCGCGACCATGAGTCCGACCACGAGGGGCACGTTGACCGGGGCGACCGCCACGACCACGAGGGCGAGCACCAGAAGGCCGGTCGCGATCAGCAGCGGGATGCTGCCGGGCGAGCGCATGCTCAGCACGATCAGCACCAGCACCCCGCACAGCGACAGGAACAGGTAGATCGACAGCACGGCGACGGCGATGACCTCCGGGGAGAACAGCATGGCGTCAGTCTGGCATGGGCCCCGCGCGGTGTCAGGGAACGCCGAAGCGGCCGGACACCCCCAAGGATGCCCGGCCGCTCAGCGTCAGACCGCTCAGGCGGTCTTGCGGCGCACCACCAGCAGGGTGATGCCGGAGGCCAGCGCGATGCCGATTCCGGCGAGCAGCACGCGGATGGCGGCGGAGAAGTCCGCCCCGGTCGCGGCCAGCTCGGTCGTCGAGTCATCGGCGACCACGGAGTCCCCACCCACCTCGTTGGCGGTATAGGTGTTCGTCACCACGATGCTCGACACCTCGTCGGCGCCGATCACCGCCTGCTCCCACGCCGAGACCACGAGGGTCACGGAGTCGTTGGCGCCGTCTGCCGTCTCGGTCACCGTGACCACGGTGCCGGCGGGGATGCCGGTGATCGCGGTCGTGGTGGATCCGGTCGTGCCGGCGGGGATGATGATGTCCTGCTCGAGGCCGTTGCTGCCCGAGACGTGGAGCACCACGTCGTCCTGCAGCCCGGCGCCGGTGCCGTCGATCAGCTTGGTGACCACGAGCGAGCCCGGGCGGGCGTCGTACGTGTTCACGAGTGTGATCTGGGCGACCTCTTCGGCCGACACCA
This sequence comes from Microbacterium fluvii, assembly GCF_025515205.1. Taxonomy (GTDB): domain Bacteria; phylum Actinomycetota; class Actinomycetes; order Actinomycetales; family Microbacteriaceae; genus Microbacterium; species Microbacterium fluvii. The sequence continues at coordinate 400,442 of NZ_JAOPFX010000003.1, forward strand.
CGGCGGTGTCGCCCTCGGTGACCGTCACGCTCACCAGGTGGTTCGCGCCGTCGACCGTCTCGGTCACGGTCACGACCGTGCCGACCGGGACATCTTCGATGAGCGTCGCCACGTCGCCGGTGGAGCCGGCGGGAATGACGACCACCTGGTCGAGAGTCGTGATGCCGGTCTGGGGCATGACGCCCGTGACCTGCAGCTCGATGTCGCTCTGCGCGCCCGCACCCTCACCGTCGATCGTCTTGACGACCTCGATGGAGCCGCGGATGTGCTCGTAGGTGTTGGTCAGCTCCAGCTGGGTGACCTCGTGCGCCTCCACCGTGATGGGGTCTCCGCCGGTCACTTCGACCTCGACGAAGCCGTTGGCCCCGTTCGAGGTCTCGGTGATCGTGACGATCGTGCCCGCGGGCAGGATCTCGTCGAGGTAGGCCCGGTATTCGCCGGTGGTCCCCGCGGGGATCGTGATCTCCTGCTCGAAGCCGTTGTCGCCGGTCACGAGCAGCACGATGTCGTCCTGCAGCGCCGCGCCCTCGCCGTCGATGGTCTTGACGACCTCGACGGTGCCGTACGCGACGACGGTGTTGACGACCTCGATGGTGTTCGCGCCGACGCCGAGCTCGTGCTCGGCCGTGACGCCGGTCTCGCCCTCGATCACGGTGGCGACCGCGACGGTCTCGGTGGAGCCGTTCTGGGTCTCGGTGATCGTGACGACGGTGCCGATCGGCAGCCGCTCGATGACGAGCTTGCTGTAGTCACCCGCAGCCGCGTTCGCCGGGATGGTCATCGAGCCGACGACCTCCGAGTCGACCAGCGCGTCGATGACGATCTCGCCCTGATCGCCGGCACCGGGGCCGGTGATCGTCTTGTCGAGCGTCAGCGAACCATAAGCGCTGTAGGTGTTGGTGACCGTGACCGTGTTGACACCGTCTTCGATCTCGATCGTCTGCGGTGCGGTCGAAGAGACCTCCACCCAGGTGCTCTGGCCGGTGACCGGCTCGGTGACGGTGACGATCGCGCCGACCGGCACGTCGTCGATGACCGTCTGCACCGTTCCGGTCTTGCCGGCTGCGATGTCGATGGTCTGCGTCGAGACCTCGCCGTCGACGTCGATCTCCACCTTCAGCTGGATCGCGTCCTGGTAGCCGCCGTCGCCCGCGATGACCTTGTCGATCACGAGCGAACCCACGTGGGTGTAGTCGTTCGTCAGCGACGCGGTGTTGACGTCGCCCTTCTTGATCGTCACCTTCTGGGTGCCGGATGCATCCACCACGACGTGCCCGTTGTCTCCGGTGCTCGTCTCGGTGATCGTCACGACGGTGCCGACCGGGATGCGGGTGAACTCCTTCGAGTAGGGGTCCGCCTCGCTGCCCGCGGGAATCGTCCAGGTCTTGTCGAGACCGTTGTCGCCCTTCACGCTGATGACGATGTCGCTCTGCAGTCCCGCGCCGTTGCCCGTGATCGTCTTGTCGATCGTGAGCGAGCCGAACTGCGTGAACCGCGCGGTCGCCTCGGCGCTCGTCTTCATCGTGACCTGCTGGGCCAGGATGAGCTTCTGCCCGCTCTGCGCCGACGTGTTGCCGGTGTAGAGCCAGGCGCTGCCGCCGGGCACGGTCACCGAGCCGGTGGCGGTGAGGGTGGCGCTGGTCGCGTCGCCGATCGCCTCCAGCCAGATCTGCGTGCCCACGGGGACGGAGGCGCCGTTGGACACCGGCTGCGTGCCGGCGGCGTCACGGTACATCGTGGCACCCGACGCGGTCACGGTCACGTTCCCGCTCGAGCCGCTGACCGTGAACGGACCGGCGAGCTCGTCGGCCATCACGGTCGTGTTCACACCGTCGATCGACAGCGTCGGTGCGATGGGCTCGGACATGGGTCCGGCCACCATGACGGCGTTGACGATCGCAGCGGTGTACGAGCGGATGCTGTCGTTCGAGGCGAGCACGTAGCCGTCGCTGAAATACCAGATCGCCGCCTGCACCGCTGCGGCCTTCTGATTGCTGGTCAGGCCGGCCGGCGCGCTGGTGTTCGGGTAGTACTCGTTGAGGATCCGTGCGACGTAGCCCGAGTGCGTGACATTCGCCTCCGACCAGGTGCCGAGCTCGTACTCGTATCCCGTGCTCGTCGGCGTGTTGATGTCGATGCAGTACAGGTTGAACGTCGTCCCCGAGCTGCTCTTCGCCTCGATGAGTCCGGCCCACGAACGAGAGCTGGAGTTGTATCCGCTGCTCGGAATGCTCGCGGGGTAGGTCGCGGTCGTGCTCGGCACGACAACGGATCCGCCACCCGATCTCGGAGTGGCGCCCGTGACGTTCTGGCCGGTCTCGTAGCCGGTGACCGTGATCGTGTCGTCGACGGTCTCTTCGGCCGCGCTGGCGGGCACGGCTCCGGTGAGGGTGAGTGCCACGGCGGCGAGAACCGCCGTGATCGATTGCAGAAGACCCCTCTTCTTCCTTCTGCTGCTGGATTGCTTCGCGCTCATTGCAGCACCTCCCAGTGGTAGGCGCGAGCCGAATGGCGCCGAATCGATTCGGGTCGATGCGACGTCACCACGGCAGGGCATCGGGTTATGCCCACTGCTTCGGTCTCATCAGCTTCTCATCTGTTGTCCGACCACAAAGAATCGGGCTGTGGAAACCTCACACTCGGGAGCGTTCCCACAGCATCGGATTGGATCGCCCGTGTTTGGTGTACCTATTACTCCCGCTGATAGCCTGAAGCGCGTGTCCGAAACCGTCGTGAGCGCCCTCGCGCCCGCCAACGACCCCACCTTCGAGAACGTGTGGGACGAGATCGTGTGGCGTGGCCTGGTGCACGTGTCCACCGACCAGGAGGCGCTGCGCGCCCTGCTCTCGGGCGACCCGATCACGTACTACTGCGGCTTCGACCCGACAGCGCCGAGCCTGCACCTGGGCAATCTCGTGCAGCTGCTGCTGCTGCGCCGGCTGCAGCTGGCAGGCCACAAGCCGCTCGGTCTCGTCGGCGGATCGACGGGACTCGTCGGCGATCCGCGGCCGACCGCCGAGCGCACCCTCAACACCAAGGAGACGGTCGGTGAGTGGGTCGCGATCCTCCGCGGCCAGGTCGAGCGCTACCTGAGTTTCGAGGGCGACAACGCCGCGCGCATCGTCAACAACCTCGACTGGACGGCGCCGATGAGCGCCATCGACTTCCTCCGAGAGATCGGCAAGCACTACCGCGTCGGCACGATGCTCAAGAAAGACGCCGTCAGTGCGCGCCTGAACTCCGAGGCCGGCATCAGCTACACCGAGTTCAGCTACCAGATCCTGCAGGGCATGGACTTCCTCGAGCTCCACCGCCAGTACGACTGCGTGCTGCAGACCGGCGGCAGCGACCAGTGGGGCAACCTCACCAGCGGCACCGATCTCATCCACCGCGTCGAGGGGCGGTCGGTGCACGCCATCGGCACGCCCCTGATCACCAACAGCGACGGCACCAAGTTCGGCAAGAGCGAGGGCAACGCCATCTGGCTCGACCCCGAGATGTGCAGCCCCTACCGCATGTACCAGTTCTGGCTCAATACCGACGACGCCGACGTGATCTCGCGACTGAAGATCTTCACGTTCCTCACGCGCGCCGAGATCGACGAGTACGAACGACTGGTGGCCGACGAGCCCTTCCGGCGTGCGGCGCAGAAGCGTCTCGCGCTCGAGGTGACCACGACCGTGCACGGCGCGGATGCTGCCGCCTCCGCCCGCGCCGCGTCCGAGGCGCTGTTCGGCCAGGGCGACCTCACCTCGCTCGACGCGCAGACCCTGCGCACGGCACTCGAGGAGCTGCCCAACGCTGCGGTGCCCGCGGGCGCGACGGTCGTGCAGGCCCTCGTCGACACGGGGCTGGTCGCCAGCCTCGGCGAGGCCCGGCGCGCCATCGGCCAGGGTGGGGTGTCGCTCGACGGAGCGCGCGTCGACGACGAGGCCGCGGTGGTGCACGGCGGCCTCCCCGGCGGCGTGTCGGTGCTGCGCCGCGGCAAGAAGACGCTCGCGGGGCTCTTCGTGACCTCGGCCGCCTGAGCCGCGGTGCCGTTCACTCCCAGTCACGCGGTCGTCGCGCTGCCGTTCGTGCGGACGCCCTTGATCGCCCCCGCGATCGCGGTCGGTGCCATGGCGCCCGACCTGCCGCTGTTCGTCCGAGGAACGCCCCTCACCTACGACGCGACGCACACGAACGTCGTGGTCGGCGCACTGGTGGCCCTCGTGCTCTATGCCGGGTGGTACCTGCTGCTGCGGCCTGCCGTGCGTGAACTGTCGCCGACCTGGCTCGCCCGTCGGCTGCCGGAGGAGTGGGATGCCGGCGCCGTCGCGACCTGGAACGGCATCCGCGCCCCGCGCCCCGGCGCCCGCCACGCCGTCTGGCGCGCGCTGTATCCGCTGACGCTCGCGATCTCGCTCATGCTGGGGGTCATCTCGCACATCGCGTGGGACGCGTTCACCCATGAGGGGCGGGCAGGGGTGGGACTCGTCCCCGCGCTCGACGAGCAGTGGGGGCCGCTCCTCGGATACAAGTGGCTGCAGTACGGCTCGGGCGTGCTGGGTCTGGTGGTTCTGGCGATCGCCGGCGCCGTGTGGCTGGCCGGCCGGGAGGCGGCGGCATCCGTCGATCGCCTCATCGCGCCCGCGGTGCGCGTGCTCTGGTGGGGCGCACTGCCCCTGGCTCTCATCGCCGCGTGGGTGATCGGCCTCGCCGTCTATGGGCCGCTCACCGCTGTGTGGACGCCCGCCCACCTGGCCTATCGCGTGCTGCCGCCCGCCGTCGCGGTGTGGGGCATGGCGACTCTCGCGCTGTGCGTCGCGGTCGTCGTGCGTCGCCGCCGACGCGGTTGAGCGCTCACCGCCACACCGGTTCGTCGCGGCCCCACGGGCGCGGCGGCGGATAAGCGCTCGGCGCCCCCGCGTAGGCGATCGCCGGCCCGCTCGTGGTGATCTCGTGGCCGTCGACGACGAAGTGCTGCGTGCGCCCCGACGGGTCGATCGAGCCGTCGGGGCGCGGCTCCGGAGTGCGGGGCATGCCCAGCAGCTCGGCGGCGACGCGGCGCAGCGACGTGCGCGCCAGCCACGAGCCCCCTTCTGCCGATCTGCGCTCCAGCAGCGTGATCGCGGCGGCGGCCATCAGGTAGCCGGTGCTGTGGTCGAGCGCCTGGGCGGGAAGGGCGCCGGGCTGGCCGGCCGACCCCTCGATGAATGCGATGCCGCACTCCGCCTGCACGAGGCTGTCGAATCCGCGGCGTGCGGGGTCGGGCCACGCGGAGTGCTGCAGCACGACGATGCCCGGCCGGCGCGCCGCCAGCGCTTCGGGCGTCAGGCCGAGGCGCGCGAGGGCCGCCGGCCGATAGCCGAGCGCGATGACGTCGGCGTCGGCGAGCAGCTCGTCGAATGCGCGTCGATCGGCGGGAGCGGCCAGATCCAGCAGTGCGGAGCGCTTGCCGTGTCCGGTGTCGAGGTGCTGCCATTCGATCTCGGGCAGGCGCGGCGGGTCGATGCGCAGCACGTCGGCACCGAGCAGTGCGAGCACCCGAGTGCCGACGGGCCCCGCGATCACCCGCGTCAGGTCGAGCACCCGCACGCCCTGAAGCGGCTGCCGAGCATCGCCGGCGCCAGGGAGGGCGACGGGGGAGCCGGCGCCGAGCCGATGCACCTCGACCAGGGCCTGCGAGCGGAGCGTGCGGTCGAGGCGCGGCTGCTCGCCGCCGACGACGACGCACAGTCCGCCCGCGGACTGGATGCGTGCCGAGATGGCGGCAGCATCCGTCGAGGCGAATGCGAGCGCGGCAGCCTCGCAGTCCGCGTCGGCCGCGAGCCCGAGCTGCGCCCGCAGCACGGCGGCGTGATGCGGGTAGTTGCCGTGCGTCCGCACCCAGCCGTCACGGGTGCGGAAGAAGCCGGAGAGCGGAGCGAAGGCGTTGGGCCGCAGCCCGTCGATGCGGAACCAGCGTTCGCTCGAGTACGCGACGGCGATCCGCTGCGGGTCGGGCTCGCCCTCGGCGACACCCGCCACACGCGCGGCTGCGCGCGAGGCGGCGGCCACGCTGAGGGCGGCGAGCCCTGCGACCGAGGTGCGGGCCGGCAGGGGCACGTCGGAGGGAGGCGGCATGCGCCGACGCTACGCGCACGCCGCGGCGGCGAGAAGACCCTCGGCCGACCGCCGGCACCGAAATCCGCGCTGACCTGCCCGACACGCCCGGCGGCACCGCTCGATTTGCCCGACCCCCGGATCTCACGTAGATTCTTTCTTGTTCGCCCCACAGGGAAGAGCGAAGAGCCGGAAGGCCCCGCCCCCTCAAGTGGAGAACCACCCCCCCATCAGACATCCTCGTGATTGAGGTGTCGGGCCGAGAGGTCTAGGATGGAGGTTCCACTCCTCGAGAAGCTGTCGAAGACGATTTGACAGCCATCGCAGGAGGGATAAGATAGAGAAGTTGTCCAGCCGGGCGCCCGAGAGGGTCGCCGAGCGGATGACGGATCTTCATCGTTGCCCCGGTGGGCCTGGTCGTGTGGCTGGGTTGCGGGAGCATCCGATCCTTGAGAACTCAACAGCGTGCACTTGTCAAATGCCAAATAACCTCGCGGTCAGCTTTGCTGGCCGGTGAGATTCTTTTGAGATTAAACGAGATGTCAGCAATGACATCCGATCGTCAGATCAAGCTCGCTGCTTCAAGCCTTTTTCCGGTTTGATCGCAGCAAATTTTCTTTACGGAGAGTTTGATCCTGGCTCAGGATGAACGCTGGCGGCGTGCTTAACACATGCAAGTCGAACGGTGAACCAGGAGCTTGCTCTTGGGGATCAGTGGCGAACGGGTGAGTAACACGTGAGCAACCTGCCCCGGACTCTGGGATAAGCGCTGGAAACGGCGTCTAATACCGGATACGAGCTGCGAAGGCATCTTCAGCAGCTGGAAAGAACTTCGGTCTGGGATGGGCTCGCGGCCTATCAGCTTGTTGGTGAGGTAATGGCTCACCAAGGCGTCGACGGGTAGCCGGCCTGAGAGGGTGACCGGCCACACTGGGACTGAGACACGGCCCAGACTCCTACGGGAGGCAGCAGTGGGGAATATTGCACAATGGGCGAAAGCCTGATGCAGCAACGCCGCGTGAGGGACGACGGCCTTCGGGTTGTAAACCTCTTTTAGCAGGGAAGAAGCGAAAGTGACGGTACCTGCAGAAAAAGCACCGGCTAACTACGTGCCAGCAGCCGCGGTAATACGTAGGGTGCAAGCGTTATCCGGAATTATTGGGCGTAAAGAGCTCGTAGGCGGTTTGTCGCGTCTGCTGTGAAAACCCGAGGCTCAACCTCGGGCCTGCAGTGGGTACGGGCAGACTAGAGTGCGGTAGGGGAGATTGGAATTCCTGGTGTAGCGGTGGAATGCGCAGATATCAGGAGGAACACCGATGGCGAAGGCAGATCTCTGGGCCGTAACTGACGCTGAGGAGCGAAAGGGTGGGGAGCAAACAGGCTTAGATACCCTGGTAGTCCACCCCGTAAACGTTGGGAACTAGTTGTGGGGTCCATTCCACGGATTCCGTGACGCAGCTAACGCATTAAGTTCCCCGCCTGGGGAGTACGGCCGCAAGGCTAAAACTCAAAGGAATTGACGGGGACCCGCACAAGCGGCGGAGCATGCGGATTAATTCGATGCAACGCGAAGAACCTTACCAAGGCTTGACATACACGAGAACGCTGCAGAAATGTAGAACTCTTTGGACACTCGTGAACAGGTGGTGCATGGTTGTCGTCAGCTCGTGTCGTGAGATGTTGGGTTAAGTCCCGCAACGAGCGCAACCCTCGTTCTATGTTGCCAGCACGTAATGGTGGGAACTCATGGGATACTGCCGGGGTCAACTCGGAGGAAGGTGGGGATGACGTCAAATCATCATGCCCCTTATGTCTTGGGCTTCACGCATGCTACAATGGCCGGTACAAAGGGCTGCAATACCGTAAGGTGGAGCGAATCCCAAAAAGCCGGTCCCAGTTCGGATTGAGGTCTGCAACTCGACCTCATGAAGTCGGAGTCGCTAGTAATCGCAGATCAGCAACGCTGCGGTGAATACGTTCCCGGGTCTTGTACACACCGCCCGTCAAGTCATGAAAGTCGGTAACACCTGAAGCCGGTGGCCCAACCCTTGTGGAGGGAGCCGTCGAAGGTGGGATCGGTAATTAGGACTAAGTCGTAACAAGGTAGCCGTACCGGAAGGTGCGGCTGGATCACCTCCTTTCTAAGGAGCATCTGAAGTCTTCGGGCTTCCAGAACCCTGATCAGAGCGAATGTCTCTGCAGGGAGCTCATGGGTGGAACATTTGATGGGGTGTCGGGGAGTGATCTTCGAGTCAGTACGGCCTTCGGGTCTGGAACGCTGGGGGTGAGTGAGCCGGCACATGCACGCTGTTGGGTCCTGAGGGACCGGATGCGCTTCGACCTTTCGGGGTCGGGAGCAGACGAACCTCAGGGCCTTTTCTGGTTGTCGGCGTGGCCGGCGGCGGGAAGGGTACCGCCCGTACTTTGAGAACTACACAGTGGACGCGAGCATCTTTGAGATGACTTTCGAGTCATTTCACATAGATGATCTTTTAGATCATTAGTCAATTTCTGATCCGGTTTCGGCCGGATCCGATTCTTTGATTGAACTCATGTGATTTCAAGTCTTTAAGAGCAAACGGTGGATGCCTTGGCATCTGGAGCCGAAGAAGGACGTAGCAATCTGCGATAAGCCTCGGGGAGTGGATAAGCACACTTTGATCCGAGGATGTCCGAATGGGGAAACCCCGCTGGGCGGCGTGCCGACCCAGTGACTCCCGCCTGAATATATAGGGCGGGTAGAGGGAACGTGGGGAAGTGAAACATCTCAGTACCCACAGGAAGAGAAAGCAACCGCGATTCCGTTAGTAGTGGCGAGCGAAACCGGAACAGGCTAAACCGAGTACGTGTGATATCCGGCAGGAGTTGCGTATTCGGGGTTGTGGGACTTTTCATGTTGTTCTGCCGAGCAGCGAGCGTGATGTGGCGATATAGACGAACTGGATTGAAAGCCAGGTCATAGAGGGTGCCAACCCCGTAGTCGAAATGTCTTCCGCAGCGCGAAGAGTATCCCAAGTAGCACGGGGCCCGAGAAATCCCGTGTGAATCTGTGAGGACCACCTCATAAGCCTAAATACTCCCAGATGACCGATAGCGGACAAGTACCGTGAGGGAAAGGTGAAAAGTACCCCGGGAGGGGAGTGAAATAGTACCTGAAACCGTTTGCTTACAAACCGTTGGAGCAGCCCTGGTAGCTGTGACAGCGTGCCTTTTGAAGAATGAGCCTGCGAGTTAGCGATATGTGGCGAGGTTAACCCGTGTGGGGTAGCCGTAGCGAAAGCGAGTCTGAATAGGGCGATTCAGTCGCATGTCTTAGACCCGAAGCGAAGTGATCTATCCATGGCCAGGCTGAAGCGACGGTAAGACGTCGTGGAGGGCCGAACCCACTTAGGTTGAAAACTGAGGGGATGAGCTGTGGATAGGGGTGAAAGGCCAATCAAACTTCGTGATAGCTGGTTCTCTCCGAAATGCATTTAGGTGCAGCGTTGCGTGTTTCTTGCCGGAGGTAGAGCTACTGGATGGCCGATGGGCCCTACAAGGTTACTGACGTCAGCCAAACTCCGAATGCCGGTAAGTGAGAGCGCAGCAGTGAGACTGTGGGGGATAAGCTTCATAGTCGAGAGGGAAACAACCCAGACCACCAACTAAGGTCCCTAAGCGCGTGCTAAGTGGGAAAGGATGTGGAGTTGCTTAGACAACCAGGAGGTTGGCTTAGAAGCAGCCACCCTTGAAAGAGTGCGTAATAGCTCACTGGTCAAGTGATTCCGCGCCGACAATGTAACGGGGCTCAAGCACGCCACCGAAGTTGTGGCATTGACATTATTGGTAGGCCTTCGTGGTCCAGCCGTGTTGATGGGTAGGAGAGCGTCGTGTGGCCAGCGAAGCGGCGGTGTGAACCAGCCGTGGAGGCTACACGAGTGAGAATGCAGGCATGAGTAGCGAAAGACGTGTGAGAAACACGTCCTCCGAAAGACCAAGGGTTCCAGGGTCAAGCTAATCTTCCCTGGGTAAGTCGGGACCTAAGGCGAGGCCGACAGGCGTAGTCGATGGACAACGGGTTGATATTCCCGTACCGGCGAAGAACCGCCCCAATCAATCCAGTGGTGCTAAGTGCCCGAATTCCTCTGTATCGATCCCTTCGGGGTGAGAACGTTGGAGCTAGCGCACGACCCCATGCTGGTGCGGTTAGCGTATTAACAGGTGTGACGCAGGAAGGTAGCCCAACCCGGGCGATGGTTGTCCCGGGGCAAGTGCGTAGGCCGAGAGATAGGCAAATCCGTCTCTCATACAGGCTGAGACACGATGCGGATGAAAAGTGGGTGATCCTATGCTGCCGAGAAAAGCATCGACGCGAGGTTCTAGCCGCCCGTACCCCAAACCGACTCAGGTGGTCAGGTAGAGAATACCAAGGAGATCGAGAGAATCGTGGTTAAGGAACTCGGCAAAATGCCCCCGTAACTTCGGGAGAAGGGGGGCCTTCGACGTATTAGGACTTGCTCCGAAAGCGTTTGGAGGCCGCAGAGACTAGTGGGTAGCGACTGTTTACTAAAAACACAGGTCCGTGCCAAGTCGCAAGACGATGTATACGGACTGACGCCTGCCCGGTGCTGGAAGGTTAAGAGGACCGGTTAGCCGCAAGGCGAAGCTGAGAATTTAAGCCCCAGTAAACGGCGGTGGTAACTATAACCATCCTAAGGTAGCGAAATTCCTTGTCGGGTAAGTTCCGACCTGCACGAATGGCGTAACGACTTCCCAACTGTCTCAACCGCGAACTCGGCGAAATTGCAATACGAGTAAAGATGCTCGTTACGCGCAGCAGGACGGAAAGACCCCGTGACCTTTACTACAGCTTGGTATTGGTGTTCGGTGTGGCTTGTGTAGGATAGGTGGGAGACTTTGAAGCGGTGACGCCAGTTACCGTGGAGTCATTGTTGAAATACCACTCTGGTCACTCTGGATATCTAACTTCGAACCGTAATCCGGTTCAGGGACAGTGCCTGGTGGGTAGTTTAACTGGGGCGGTTGCCTCCCAAAAAGTAACGGAGGCGCCCAAAGGTTCCCTCAACCTGGTTGGCAATCAGGTGGCGAGTGTAAGTGCACAAGGGAGCTTGACTGTGAGACTGACAGGTCGAGCAGGGACGAAAGTCGGGACTAGTGATCCGGCAGTGGCTTGTGGAAGCGCTGTCGCTCAACGGATAAAAGGTACCTCGGGGATAACAGGCTGATCTTGCCCAAGAGTCCATATCGACGGCATGGTTTGGCACCTCGATGTCGGCTCGTCGCATCCTGGGGCTGGAGTAGGTCCCAAGGGTTGGGCTGTTCGCCCATTAAAGCGGTACGCGAGCTGGGTTTAGAACGTCGTGAGACAGTTCGGTCCCTATCCGCTGCGCGCGTAGGAAGTTTGAGAGGATCTGACCCTNGTACGAGAGGACCGGGTTGGACGAACCTCTGGTGTGTCAGTTGTTCCGCCAGGAGCACCGCTGATTAGCTACGTTCGGGATGGATAACCGCTGAAAGCATCTAAGCGGGAAGCCGGCCTCAAGATGAGACTTCCATGCCTTCGGGCGAGAGGCTCCCAGCCAGACTACTGGGTTGATAGGCCAGATGTGGAAGCGTGGTAACACGTGCAGCTGACTGGTACTAATAAGCCGATGACTTGATAACACACCGTTCTTGGTGCTTGCGTCCACTGAGTGGTTCTCGATGTACGGTCGAGAACCGCATGACAATGACTTTGTTATGCAGACTGAAACATCAATAGTGTTTCGGCGGCCATAGCGTGAGGGAAACGCCCGGTTACATTCCGAACCCGGAAGCTAAGCCTCACAGCGCCGATGGTACTGCAGGGGGGACCCTGTGGGAGAGTAGGACACCGCCGGACTTCTTCCGAGAAAAGGCCACCCAACGCTGGGTGGCCTTTTCCCGTTTACGCGGTGATTTCCGCGAGAGGATCGAGACATGTCGGATACCGAACACCCCGAGAACGCGTCGAGCGACCGGCGTCGTTCCGATCGACCCTCCGGCGCGCCGAGACGCGCGTCTTCTCCGCGCGGCGCGGGCGCGCAGCGTCCGTACGTGAAGCGCGATGGCGACAAGCCGTACGTGAAGCGCGATGGTGAGAAGCGTCCGTACGCTCCGCGCGATGGCGAGAACCGTCCGTACGCGAAGCGCGATGGTGAGAAGCGTCCCTATCCGAAGCGCGATGGCGACAAGCCGTACGCGAAGCGGGACGGTGAAAAGCGTCCGTACCCGCCTCGGGACGGTGAGAAGCGTCCCTATCCGAAGCGGGATGGCGACAAGCCGTATGCCAAGCGCGACGGCGAGAAGCGCCCCTATGTCAAGCGCGACGGCGATCGTCCCTACGCGAAGCGCGATGGCGAGAAGCGCCCCTATCCGAAGCGCGATGGCGAGAAGCGCCCCTATCCGAAGCGCGACGGCGAGCGACGTCCCTACACGCCGCGCGATGGCGAGCAGCGCCGCTCGAGCAGCTACCCGAGTCGCGGCGGCGCGGACCGGGGGCCGCGCGACCAGCGCGAGATCGACACGCGGTCGGTGCGTCCGCGCAGCGACGCCCCGGAGATCCCCGAGGAGATCACCGCCCGCGACCTGCACCCCAGCGCCCGCAACGAGCTGAAGACGCTGAGCAAGGAGAACGCCGACGAGGTGGCCCGCCATCTCGCGATGGCCGCGCAGCTGATCGACGACGATCCGGAGCTGGCCCACCGCCATGCCGTCGCCGCGACCCGGCGTGCGGGCCGCATCGCCGTCGTGCGCGAGACCGCAGCGATCACGGCGTACGCCATCGGCGACTTCGCCTTGGCGCTTCGCGAGCTGCGCACGTACCGTCGCATCTCGGGCAAGGACGATCAGATCGCGCTCATGGTCGACAGCGAGCGCGGAATCGGCCGGCCCGAGCAGGCGCTCGAACTGGGGCGCAGCGTCGATCGTGCGGCGCTCGCACCCGCGGTGCGCGCGGAGCTGGCGATCGCGATGTCGGGCGCCCGTCTGGACCTCGGGCAGGCCGAACGTGCCCTGCTCGAGCTCGACATCCCCGAACTGGATCCGGAGCGGGCTTTCGAATGGAGCCCCGCGCTGTTCGCTGCTCGAGCCGCAGTGCTCGAGGAGCTCGGCCGCGCCGGCGAGGCGGCGCAGTGGCAGCATCGTGCCGAGGTCGCCGCGGATGCGCTCGACGCAGCCTCCGGCTTCGACGACACCGAGGTGGTGCTGGTCGAGTCGATCGACGATGACGAGCCCGAAGTGGCGATGCCCGCAGAAGACTTGCCCGCAGAAGACATGCCGACGGATGCTGCCGATGCGGCATCCGGCGAGACCGCCGAAGAGCCCGCCGCCGAGGCGGACGAGAGCTGATGGCGCTGTTCTCGCGGGAGGCACGTGCGACGACGCCCTTGGCCGGCGTGGATCTCGTGCTCGCCGACCTCGACGGCGTCGTGTACGCCGGCTCGGGCGCGCTGCCGCACGCGGTGGAGAGCCTCGAGCGTGCGCGCGAGGGGCGGCGCCTGGGGTACATCACGAACAACGCCTCGCGCACCGATGCATCCGTGGCCGCGCACCTCACCGAGCTCGGACTGAAGACTGCGCCCGACGAGGTGGTCACGAGCCCGCAGGCCGCCATGCGCCTGCTGTCATCGCGCGTGCCGGCCGGCTCCACGATCCTCGTGGTCGGCGGAGAGGGACTCGTCGTCGAGCTCGAGAAGGCCGGCTATGCCGTGACCCGCAGCGCCGACGATGCACCTGCAGCGGTCGTGCAGGGATTCGCTCCAGACGTCGGCTGGTCGCACCTGGCAGAAGCGGCGTTCGCGCTGAAGACGCCTGAGGACGAGGGCGGCATCCCCTGGATCGCCACGAACACCGACTGGACCATTCCGCAGTCGCGGGGGATCGCGCCGGGCAACGGCACGCTCGTCTCGGCGGTGCACACCGCCGTCGGGCGCCTCGCGACCGTCGCCGGCAAGCCCGAGGTGCCGATCTTCGAGGAGGCCGTCGTGCGGTTCGGTGCGCAGCATCCGCTGTTCATCGGCGACCGGCTCGACACCGACATCCTCGGGGCGAACCGCGCCGGCATCCCGTCGGCGCTCGTGCTCACCGGTGTGGACCGTCCCAAGCACGTGCTCGCGAGCCCGGCCGATTCGCAGCCGCGGTTCCTGCTCTCCGATCTGCGGGAGCTGCACGAGCCGTACCCTGTGGCGAAGGTGCGCGACGGCGTGGTGACCGTGGGCCAGGCGGCCGTACGGATCGACGGCGCGGACGTGCGCATCCTCGCGGCGGGGGAGCGGCAGATCGACCTGCTCCGCGCCGGCGCCACGGCGATCTGGGACACCGGTCGGGCGATCTTCGGGTTCCGCGTGCCGGAGCAGCTGTACGCAGACCCCTTCCATCGGCCGTAGCCGCGGGATTCCGGCGCGACACGCCCGGGATCACGTGCCGATTTGGCAGACCCGCGGATCTCGCGTAAGTTTTTACTTGTTCGCCCCACAGGGAAGAGCGAAGAGCCAGAAGGCCTCGCCCCCTCAAGTGGAGAACCACCCCCCTTCGATCAGGACTCTCGAGTCTGTCGGCGTGAGCCGCTTCGGAGGAGGACTTCCACTCTCGACAGGATTCGTCGAGTCGGCAGCATCCGCTTCACACGCATGCCGGCCGATTTGACAGCCCGACAGCGTGGACTAAGATAGAGAAGTTGCCCCGGTGGGCCTGGTCGTGTGGCTGGGTTGCGGGAGCATCCGATCCTTGAGAACTCAACAGCGTGCACTTGTCAAATGCCAAATAACCTCGCGGTCAGCTTTGCTGGCCGGTGAGATTCTTTTGAGATTAAACGAGATGTCAGCAATGGCATCCGATCGTCAGATCAAGCTCGCTGCTTCAAGCCTTTTTCCGGTTTGATCGCAGCAAATTTTCTTTACGGAGAGTTTGATCCTGGCTCAGGATGAACGCTGGCGGCGTGCTTAACACATGCAAGTCGAACGGTGAACCAGGAGCTTGCTCTTGGGGATCAGTGGCGAACGGGTGAGTAACACGTGAGCAACCTGCCCCGGACTCTGGGATAAGCGCTGGAAACGGCGTCTAATACCGGATACGAGCTGCGAAGGCATCTTCAGCAGCTGGAAAGAACTTCGGTCTGGGATGGGCTCGCGGCCTATCAGCTTGTTGGTGAGGTAATGGCTCACCAAGGCGTCGACGGGTAGCCGGCCTGAGAGGGTGACCGGCCACACTGGGACTGAGACACGGCCCAGACTCCTACGGGAGGCAGCAGTGGGGAATATTGCACAATGGGCGAAAGCCTGATGCAGCAACGCCGCGTGAGGGACGACGGCCTTCGGGTTGTAAACCTCTTTTAGCAGGGAAGAAGCGAAAGTGACGGTACCTGCAGAAAAAGCACCGGCTAACTACGTGCCAGCAGCCGCGGTAATACGTAGGGTGCAAGCGTTATCCGGAATTATTGGGCGTAAAGAGCTCGTAGGCGGTTTGTCGCGTCTGCTGTGAAAACCCGAGGCTCAACCTCGGGCCTGCAGTGGGTACGGGCAGACTAGAGTGCGGTAGGGGAGATTGGAATTCCTGGTGTAGCGGTGGAATGCGCAGATATCAGGAGGAACACCGATGGCGAAGGCAGATCTCTGGGCCGTAACTGACGCTGAGGAGCGAAAGGGTGGGGAGCAAACAGGCTTAGATACCCTGGTAGTCCACCCCGTAAACGTTGGGAACTAGTTGTGGGGTCCATTCCACGGATTCCGTGACGCAGCTAACGCATTAAGTTCCCCGCCTGGGGAGTACGGCCGCAAGGCTAAAACTCAAAGGAATTGACGGGGACCCGCACAAGCGGCGGAGCATGCGGATTAATTCGATGCAACGCGAAGAACCTTACCAAGGCTTGACATACACGAGAACGCTGCAGAAATGTAGAACTCTTTGGACACTCGTGAACAGGTGGTGCATGGTTGTCGTCAGCTCGTGTCGTGAGATGTTGGGTTAAGTCCCGCAACGAGCGCAACCCTCGTTCTATGTTGCCAGCACGTAATGGTGGGAACTCATGGGATACTGCCGGGGTCAACTCGGAGGAAGGTGGGGATGACGTCAAATCATCATGCCCCTTATGTCTTGGGCTTCACGCATGCTACAATGGCCGGTACAAAGGGCTGCAATACCGTAAGGTGGAGCGAATCCCAAAAAGCCGGTCCCAGTTCGGATTGAGGTCTGCAACTCGACCTCATGAAGTCGGAGTCGCTAGTAATCGCAGATCAGCAACGCTGCGGTGAATACGTTCCCGGGTCTTGTACACACCGCCCGTCAAGTCATGAAAGTCGGTAACACCTGAAGCCGGTGGCCCAACCCTTGTGGAGGGAGCCGTCGAAGGTGGGATCGGTAATTAGGACTAAGTCGTAACAAGGTAGCCGTACCGGAAGGTGCGGCTGGATCACCTCCTTTCTAAGGAGCATCTGAAGTCTTCGGGCTTCCAGAACCCTGATCAGAGCGAATGTCTCTGCAGGGAGCTCATGGGTGGAACATTTGATGGGGTGTCGGGGAGTGATCTTCGAGTCAGTACGGCCTTCGGGTCTGGAACGCTGGGGGTGAGTGAGCCGGCACATGCACGCTGTTGGGTCCTGAGGGACCGGATGCGCTTCGACCTTTCGGGGTCGGGAGCAGACGAACCTCAGGGCCTTTTCTGGTTGTCGGCGTGGCCGGCGGCGGGAAGGGTACCGCCCGTACTTTGAGAACTACACAGTGGACGCGAGCATCTTTGAGATGACTTTCGAGTCATTTCACATAGATGATCTTTTAGATCATTAGTCAATTTCTGATCCGGTTTCGGCCGGATCCGATTCTTTGATTGAACTCATGTGATTTCAAGTCTTTAAGAGCAAACGGTGGATGCCTTGGCATCTGGAGCCGAAGAAGGACGTAGCAATCTGCGATAAGCCTCGGGGAGTGGATAAGCACACTTTGATCCGAGGATGTCCGAATGGGGAAACCCCGCTGGGCGGCGTGCCGACCCAGTGACTCCCGCCTGAATATATAGGGCGGGTAGAGGGAACGTGGGGAAGTGAAACATCTCAGTACCCACAGGAAGAGAAAGCAACCGCGATTCCGTTAGTAGTGGCGAGCGAAACCGGAACAGGCTAAACCGAGTACGTGTGATATCCGGCAGGAGTTGCGTATTCGGGGTTGTGGGACTTTTCATGTTGTTCTGCCGAGCAGCGAGCGTGATGTGGCGATATAGACGAACTGGATTGAAAGCCAGGTCATAGAGGGTGCCAACCCCGTAGTCGAAATGTCTTCCGCAGCGCGAAGAGTATCCCAAGTAGCACGGGGCCCGAGAAATCCCGTGTGAATCTGTGAGGACCACCTCATAAGCCTAAATACTCCCAGATGACCGATAGCGGACAAGTACCGTGAGGGAAAGGTGAAAAGTACCCCGGGAGGGGAGTGAAATAGTACCTGAAACCGTTTGCTTACAAACCGTTGGAGCAGCCCTGGTAGCTGTGACAGCGTGCCTTTTGAAGAATGAGCCTGCGAGTTAGCGATATGTGGCGAGGTTAACCCGTGTGGGGTAGCCGTAGCGAAAGCGAGTCTGAATAGGGCGATTCAGTCGCATGTCTTAGACCCGAAGCGAAGTGATCTATCCATGGCCAGGCTGAAGCGACGGTAAGACGTCGTGGAGGGCCGAACCCACTTAGGTTGAAAACTGAGGGGATGAGCTGTGGATAGGGGTGAAAGGCCAATCAAACTTCGTGATAGCTGGTTCTCTCCGAAATGCATTTAGGTGCAGCGTTGCGTGTTTCTTGCCGGAGGTAGAGCTACTGGATGGCCGATGGGCCCTACAAGGTTACTGACGTCAGCCAAACTCCGAATGCCGGTAAGTGAGAGCGCAGCAGTGAGACTGTGGGGGATAAGCTTCATAGTCGAGAGGGAAACAACCCAGACCACCAACTAAGGTCCCTAAGCGCGTGCTAAGTGGGAAAGGATGTGGAGTTGCTTAGACAACCAGGAGGTTGGCTTAGAAGCAGCCACCCTTGAAAGAGTGCGTAATAGCTCACTGGTCAAGTGATTCCGCGCCGACAATGTAACGGGGCTCAAGCACGCCACCGAAGTTGTGGCATTGACATTATTGGTAGGCCTTCGTGGTCCAGCCGTGTTGATGGGTAGGAGAGCGTCGTGTGGCCAGCGAAGCGGCGGTGTGAACCAGCCGTGGAGGCTACACGAGTGAGAATGCAGGCATGAGTAGCGAAAGACGTGTGAGAAACACGTCCTCCGAAAGACCAAGGGTTCCAGGGTCAAGCTAATCTTCCCTGGGTAAGTCGGGACCTAAGGCGAGGCCGACAGGCGTAGTCGATGGACAACGGGTTGATATTCCCGTACCGGCGAAGAACCGCCCCAATCAATCCAGTGGTGCTAAGTGCCCGAATTCCTCTGTATCGATCCCTTCGGGGTGAGAACGTTGGAGCTAGCGCACGACCCCATGCTGGTGCGGTTAGCGTATTAACAGGTGTGACGCAGGAAGGTAGCCCAACCCGGGCGATGGTTGTCCCGGGGCAAGTGCGTAGGCCGAGAGATAGGCAAATCCGTCTCTCATACAGGCTGAGACACGATGCGGATGAAAAGTGGGTGATCCTATGCTGCCGAGAAAAGCATCGACGCGAGGTTCTAGCCGCCCGTACCCCAAACCGACTCAGGTGGTCAGGTAGAGAATACCAAGGAGATCGAGAGAATCGTGGTTAAGGAACTCGGCAAAATGCCCCCGTAACTTCGGGAGAAGGGGGGCCTTCGACGTATTAGGACTTGCTCCGAAAGCGTTTGGAGGCCGCAGAGACTAGTGGGTAGCGACTGTTTACTAAAAACACAGGTCCGTGCCAAGTCGCAAGACGATGTATACGGACTGACGCCTGCCCGGTGCTGGAAGGTTAAGAGGACCGGTT
The DNA here is from genome assembly GCF_025515205.1 of Microbacterium fluvii. Lineage (GTDB taxonomy): Bacteria > Actinomycetota > Actinomycetes > Actinomycetales > Microbacteriaceae > Microbacterium > Microbacterium fluvii. The sequence goes on from NZ_JAOPFX010000003.1 coordinate 419,452, forward strand.
AGCCGCAAGGCGAAGCTGAGAATTTAAGCCCCAGTAAACGGCGGTGGTAACTATAACCATCCTAAGGTAGCGAAATTCCTTGTCGGGTAAGTTCCGACCTGCACGAATGGCGTAACGACTTCCCAACTGTCTCAACCGCGAACTCGGCGAAATTGCAATACGAGTAAAGATGCTCGTTACGCGCAGCAGGACGGAAAGACCCCGTGACCTTTACTACAGCTTGGTATTGGTGTTCGGTGTGGCTTGTGTAGGATAGGTGGGAGACTTTGAAGCGGTGACGCCAGTTACCGTGGAGTCATTGTTGAAATACCACTCTGGTCACTCTGGATATCTAACTTCGAACCGTAATCCGGTTCAGGGACAGTGCCTGGTGGGTAGTTTAACTGGGGCGGTTGCCTCCCAAAAAGTAACGGAGGCGCCCAAAGGTTCCCTCAACCTGGTTGGCAATCAGGTGGCGAGTGTAAGTGCACAAGGGAGCTTGACTGTGAGACTGACAGGTCGAGCAGGGACGAAAGTCGGGACTAGTGATCCGGCAGTGGCTTGTGGAAGCGCTGTCGCTCAACGGATAAAAGGTACCTCGGGGATAACAGGCTGATCTTGCCCAAGAGTCCATATCGACGGCATGGTTTGGCACCTCGATGTCGGCTCGTCGCATCCTGGGGCTGGAGTAGGTCCCAAGGGTTGGGCTGTTCGCCCATTAAAGCGGTACGCGAGCTGGGTTTAGAACGTCGTGAGACAGTTCGGTCCCTATCCGCTGCGCGCGTAGGAAGTTTGAGAGGATCTGACCCTAGTACGAGAGGACCGGGTTGGACGAACCTCTGGTGTGTCAGTTGTTCCGCCAGGAGCACCGCTGATTAGCTACGTTCGGGATGGATAACCGCTGAAAGCATCTAAGCGGGAAGCCGGCCTCAAGATGAGACTTCCATGCCTTCGGGCGAGAGGCTCCCAGCCAGACTACTGGGTTGATAGGCCAGATGTGGAAGCGTGGTAACACGTGCAGCTGACTGGTACTAATAAGCCGATGACTTGATAACACACCGTTCTTGGTGCTTGCGTCCACTGAGTGGTTCTCGATGTACGGTCGAGAACCGCATGACAATGACTTTGTTATGCAGACTGAAACATCAATAGTGTTTCGGCGGCCATAGCGTGAGGGAAACGCCCGGTTACATTCCGAACCCGGAAGCTAAGCCTCACAGCGCCGATGGTACTGCAGGGGGGACCCTGTGGGAGAGTAGGACACCGCCGGACTTCTTCCGAGAAAAGGCCACCCAACGCTGGGTGGCCTTTTCCCGTTTACGGGCCGTGCACCGAGTATTCTGGGGTGCATGGACCGCACGCCTGACACCGACGACCGTGACGATCTCGTCTCGACGCTCGAGGTGATCGAGGCGCAGCCGCTCGAGACCCGCGCACACGCCTACGAGGGTCTGCACGATGTGCTGGCGCGTCGGCTCGAGTCGGCACCCGTGCCGCGGTCATGACGTCGCGACTCGATGCGGCTCTGGCCGCGCGCGGTTTGGCGCGCTCGCGCACGCAGGCCCAGGCGCTCATCACGCAGGGACTCGTGACCGTCGACGGCATGCCGGTCGTGAAGGCGTCGGCGCAGGTCGCCGACGACGCCCTGATCGAGGTCGCCGCCGCCGACCACTACGTCAGCCGTGCCGCGCACAAGCTCATCGCCGGGCTCGACGCGTTCGGAGTCGCCCCGCGGGGCCGACTCGCACTGGACATGGGTGCGTCGACAGGCGGATTCACCCAGGTGCTGCGCGAGCGCGGCGCCGACCGCGTGATCGCCGTCGATGTCGGCCACGGTCAGCTGGCGCCCGAGATCGCCGGCGACGACCGGGTCATATCGGTCGAGGGGCTGAACGTGCGCTACCTCACGCCCGAGTCGCTCGCCGCCGCCAGCGGCATCGCCGCCGCACCCGAGCTGGTCACCGGTGACCTCTCGTTCATCTCGCTGACGCACGTGCTGCCGGCGGCAGCCGCTGTCGCCGCCCCGGCAGCCGATCTGGTGCTGCTGGTGAAGCCGCAGTTCGAGGTGGGGCGCACGGCGGTCAAGGGCGGCCTCGTGACGGATGCTGCCGCCAGGTCCGACGCCGTGGCGACGGTGCTGTGGGCGGCCTGGGATGCGGGGTTGGGAACCCTCGGAGTGATCGCCTCTCCGCTGGCCGGGACGCACGGCAACGCGGAGTTCGTCGTGCACCTCGCGCCGGGGCGCGGCGACAATCCGACAGAATGGTTGCAGACCGTGGACCGACTGACGGGGAGCAGATGAGCGACGAAGACCGCAGCATCCTGGTCGTCGTGCACGCCCTGCGCGACGACACCGTGCAGGCGGCGGCGCGCGTCGTGGCGGCGCTGCGCGAAGCGGGTGCCCGGCCGGTCGTTCCGGCCGACGATCGCGACACCCTCGTGCAGGCGCTGCCCGACCCCGAGGGCATCGCGATCCTCGGCGTCGAGGTGCCCGTCGACGACATCGAGCTGGCGATCGTGCTCGGCGGAGACGGCACGATCCTGCGCGCGGCCGAGCTCGTGCGAGAGGGCACCGCGCCGGTGCTCGGCATCAACATGGGGCACGTGGGGTTTCTCGCCGAGATCGAACGCGACGACATGGACGCGGCGGTGCGCCGCGTGATCGCGCGCGACTACGGCGTCGAGGAGCGCATGGCGCTGCAGGTGCGCGTCAAAGACACCGCCGACGACGTCGTGTTCGAGACCTGGGCGCTCAACGAGGCGACCGTCGAGAAGGCGGCACGCGAGCGCATGATGGAGGTCGTGATCGAGATCGACGGCCGCCCGCTGTCGTCGTTCGGATGCGACGGCGTGGTCGTCTCGACCCCGACGGGTTCGACCGCCTACAACTTCTCGGCAGGCGGTCCGGTGATCTGGCCGACCGTCGAGGCCATCTCGGTGGTGCCCCTGTCGGCGCACGCCCTGTTCGCCAAGCCCCTCGTGGTCGGCCCCGAGCACTCCGTCGCGATCGAGGTGCTCGACCGCACGGATGTCAACGGCATCCTCTGGTGCGACGGTCGTCGTTCGCACGACCTGCCGCCGGGGGCACGCGTCGTCGTGCGGCGCTCCGAGCACCCCGTGCGGCTCGCGCGGCTGCACCCGGCGGCGTTCACCGACCGACTGGTGCGCAAGTTCCGTCTGCCCGTCTCGGGCTGGCGGGGGCCGGCGGCGATCTCGGGCGAGGCGCCGTGATCGAGCAGGTGCGCCTGCGGGATCTCGGGGTGATCGCCGAGGCGACGCTGCCCATCGGCCCTGGGTTCACCGCGATCACCGGAGAGACCGGCGCGGGCAAGACGATGGTGGTGACCGGTCTCGGGCTGCTGTTCGGTCAGCGCGCCGACTCCGGCGTCGTGCGCGCCGGCGCCGCGCAGGCCGCGGTCGACGGCACCTGGATCGTTCCTGAGCACGGTGTCGTCGCGGAGCGCGTGCAGGAGGCAGGGGGAGACCTCGAGCCGATCGGCGGCGGATCGGCCGAGCTGCTGCTGGGCAGATCGATCTCGAGCGAAGGCCGAGGCCGAGCGACCGTCGGCGGCCGTGCGGCGCCGGCCGGCGTGCTGGCGGACCTCGCCGATCACCTCGTGGTCGTGCACGGACAGTCCGACCAGCTGCGGCTGCGCTCGGCGGTCGCGCAGCGCGACGCCCTCGACCGCTTCGGCGGCGCCGCGGTCGCCACAGCGCTGGAGACGTTCCGCGCCGCGTACGAGCATTTCCGTGCCGTCGACGACGAGCTGTCGGCGCTCGTGCGCGACCGCGACACCCGTGCCGACGAGGCTCAGCAGCTGCGGGCGGCGATCGCCGGCATCGAGCAGGCCGATCCTCAGCCGGGAGAGGACCTCGAGCTCACCGCCCGCGCGGAGCGCCTCGCCAACGCCGAAGAGCTGCGGGTGGCGGCGGCATCCGCCCATCAGGCCCTGTCTGCCGACGACGACGCCCCCGACGTGCAGGCGCTGCTCGCCGAGGCCCGCCGCACGCTCGAGCGGGCAGGCGACGACGCGCTCACGCAGCTGTCGACGCAGCTGGCAGACCTCGAGTACCGCGCCGCCGACCTCGCGGGCGACCTCGCCGGCTACCTCGCCGACCTCGACGAGTCGGGCCCGCACGAGCTCGCCGCGGTCGAGGAGCGTCGGGCTGTGCTGGGCGGTCTCGTACGCGAGCACGGCACGCTCGACGCGGCGCTCGAGCTGCTGCAGACCGGCTCGGCGCGGCTGGTGGAACTCGACGACGACGATGACCGCATCGACCGGCTCGCCGGGGAACAGGATGCCGCAGCATCCGCCCTCGACGAGGCGGCAGCCGCGCTCACCGCCGCGCGCACGACGGCGGCCGGGCGACTGGGCGCAGCGGTGACCGCCGAGCTGAGGGCGCTCGCGATGCCGGATGCGAACCTGACCGTCGCGGTGACCGAGACGGCGACCAGCGCCGCGGGACGCGATGAGGTGGCGCTGCTGCTGGCCCCCCACCCCGGTGCCACGCCGCGCTCGGTGAGCAGGGGCGCCTCCGGCGGTGAGCTGAGCCGCGTCATGCTCGCGATCGAGGTCGTCATCGCCGCCGTCGACCCCGTGCCGACGTTCGTCTTCGATGAGGTGGATGCCGGCATCGGCGGCGCCGCGGCGATCGAGGTGGGGCGCCGCCTGGCCCGCCTCGCGCAGAACTCCCAGGTCATCGCGGTGACCCACCTCGCCCAGGTCGCCGCCTTCGCCACCAATCACCTCACCGTGGTCAAGGCGAACGACGGCTCGGTGACGGCGTCGGATGTGCGCGCCCTGGCCGGCGCCGATCGCGAGGCAGAGATCGCACGCCTGCTGTCCGGCACTCCCGACTCGGCGGCCGCGCTCACCCACGCCAGAGAGCTGCTGACCACCGGCGCGGCGCCGTAGGAGACCGCCGATGCGGTGAGTCCACAGCCTGCCCCCGTTTCCGACTGATAGGATCAAAGCCCGTGATGCAGACTTCAGACTCAGCAGCGGAATCGACTGGCGACACCACCAAGCACATCTTCGTGACCGGCGGTGTCGTCTCTTCTTTGGGTAAGGGTCTGACGGCGGCGAGCCTGGGGAATCTCCTCACGGCGCGGGGTCTGCGGGTCGTCATGCAGAAGCTCGACCCCTACCTGAACGTCGACCCCGGGACGATGAACCCGTTCCAGCACGGCGAGGTCTTCGTGACAGACGACGGCGCCGAGACCGACCTCGACATCGGCCACTACGAGCGCTTCCTCGACATCGAGCTGAGCCAGGCCGCGAACGTGACGACCGGTCAGATCTACTCGCAGGTAATCGCGCGCGAGCGCCGCGGCGAGTACCTCGGCGACACCGTGCAGGTCATTCCGCACATCACCGACGAGATCAAGCGCCGCATGCGCCTGCAGGCGACCGAGGACCCCCGGCCCGATGTGATCATCACCGAGGTCGGCGGCACCGTCGGCGACATCGAGTCGCAGCCGTTCCTCGAGGCCGCCCGACAGCTGCGTCACGAGCTCGGCCGCGACAGCGTGTTCTTCGTGCACGTCTCGCTCGTGCCGTTCATGGGCGCTTCGGGCGAGCAGAAGACCAAGCCCACGCAGCACTCGGTTGCGGCCCTGCGCCAGGTCGGCATCCAGCCCGACGCGCTCGTGCTGCGCAGCGACCGACCCGTGAGCGAGAGCAACCGCAACAAGATCGCCCTCATGTGCGACGTCGACGTCGAGGGCGTCGTGAACACCGTCGACCTGCCGAGCATCTACGACATCCCCTCGACGCTCAACGAGCAGGGCCTCGACAGCTACATCACCCGGCGCCTCGGCCTTGCCGCCAAGGCGGGCGAGGTGGACTGGACGCGGTGGCAGAAGGTGCTCAGCGCCGTGCACAACCCCAAGCACGAAGTGACGATCGGCCTCGTCGGCAAGTACATCGACCTGCCCGACGCCTATCTCTCGGTGACCGAGGCCCTCAAGGCCGGCGGCTTCGCGCAGGAGACCAAGGTCAAGATCACCTGGATCCCCTCCGACCTCTGCGAGACCGCCGAGGGCGCCGAGAAGGCGCTCGCCGACATCGACGGCATCGTCGTGCCCGGCGGATTCGGCATCCGCGGCATCGAGGGCAAGGTGGGGGCCCTGCGCTTCGCCCGCGAGCAGGGCATCCCGACCCTCGGCATCTGCCTGGGCCTGCAGTGCATGGTCATCGAATACGCCCGTCACGCCGCCGGCATCGAGGGCGCGTCGTCGAGCGAGTTCGACCCCGACACGCAGCATCCGGTGATCGCCACGATGGCCGAGCAGGTCGACATCATCGAGCACGGCGACATGGGCGGCACGATGCGCCTGGGGCTGTACACCGCCGACCTCGCCGAGGGGTCGCTGGCGGCCGAGCTCTACGGCTCGTCGACCTCGCAGGAGCGCCACCGTCACCGGTACGAGGTCAACAACGCGTACCGTGAGTCGATCGCCGAGGCGGGCCTGGTGTTCTCGGGCCTGTCGCCCGACCGCAACCTCGTGGAGTACATCGAGCTGCCGCGCGACGTGCACCCGTACTACATCGCCACGCAGGCCCACCCCGAGCTGCGCTCGCGGCCGACGCAGGCGCATCCGCTGTTCCGCGGCCTCATCGGCGCGGCGCTGGAGCGTCACCGCGCCAGCGAGCTGTTCGAGGTCGAGAACGACTGATGGTGCTCAGCGACGAGCCGTTCGCAGCGCCGGTCATCGGCACCGAGACGGTCTTCGAGGGCCGGGTGTGGAACATCCGCCGCGATGAGGTGGATTACAACGGCGAGACCATCGTGCGCGAGTACATGGACCACACCGGCGCCGTCGCGATCCTCGCGCTGGACGACGACGATCGGATGCTGCTGATCAAGCAGTACCGTCACCCCGTGCGCGCGCGCGACTGGGAGATCCCGGCGGGGCTGCTCGACATCGACGGCGAAGCGGCGCTGGCCTCGGCGCAGCGCGAGCTCGCGGAAGAAGCCGACCTCGTCGCCGACCGCTGGGATGTGCTGGCAGAGTTCTACACGACTCCAGGCGGCAGCGACGAGGCGATCCGCATCTACCTGGCCCGAGGGCTGCGGCCCGCACCTCAGGCGTTCGACCGCACGGCGGAAGAGGCCGACATCGAGGTGCGGTGGGCGCCCCTCGACGAGGTGGTCGACGCGGTGCTCGACCGGCGTCTGCAGAATCCGTCGCTCGTCGTGGGCGCCATGACCGCGTTCGCCTCGCGCGCGCGCGGCTGGTCGACGCTCGCCGCGGCCGATTCCGAGTGGGCGCGCCGTTCGCGCCCTGTCGGCGGGTAGATTCCGCGGTATGCAGCTCGACCGCGCGATCGACGCCTACCTGAGGCACATCACGATCGAGCGCGGACTGTCCGAGCACACCGTCGGCGCCTACCGGCGCGACCTGGCCGCGTATTCGTCGTGGCTCGCCGAGCGGGCGGTGACCGACACCGGCGAGGTCACCACGGGGCTCGTGTCGGAGTTCGCCGCGGCGCGTGCGTCGGCAGAGCCGGCACCGGCAGCATCGAGCCTCGCTCGTCTGCAGTCGTCGGTGCGGGGGCTGCACCGCTTTCTCGCGCGCGAGGGCATCTCCTCCGACGACCCCACGGGCAGGCTCCGGCCGCCCAAGGCTCCGCAGCGACTGCCGAAGGCGCTGACGATCGACCAGGTCGAGCGGCTGCTCGATGCCTCCGGCCCCGCTCCGGGAGCGGCGACCGAGACCGATCTCGTCGCCCTGCGCGACCGGGCGCTGGTCGAGCTGCTCTATGCCACCGGAGCGCGCGTGTCGGAAGTCGTGCAGCTCGACGTCGACGACCTCGCGCAGGGCGAGATCGTGCGGGTGCGGGGCAAGGGCTCGAAGGAGCGCATCGTGCCGGTCGGCTCGTATGCCCGCGCCGCGCTCGAGGCCTACCTCACCCGCGCCAGGCCCGAGCTGTCGCGTCGGGGTCGCGCCACACCTCGGCTGTTCCTGGGGGCGCGGGGCGCTCCGCTGTCGCGGCAGAGCGCGTGGAAGGTGATCCAGGATGCCGCGGCCCGCGCGCAGCTGACCGCCCACGTCTCGCCGCACACGCTGCGCCACTCGTTCGCGACCCATCTGCTGCAGGGCGGCGCCGATGTGCGCGTCGTGCAGGAGCTGCTCGGCCATGCGTCGGTGGCGACCACGCAGATCTACACCCACGTGTCGGTCGATGCGCTGCGCGACGTGTACGCGACCTCGCACCCGCGCGCCCGATGACTAGAATCGGGTGACGACTGTGAGAAGGGCAGGAACGCCGGTGGCGGGCAGCAAGCGGGGTACGACGAAGTCGTCGGACGAGACCACGATGGGACCCACCGGTCGTCCGTACCACGGCTTTCCGACACCACCCAAGCTCGACGGCCACGGCCCCGCCCGCATCATCGCCCTGTGCAACCAGAAGGGCGGCGTCGGCAAGACCACGACGAGCATCAACCTGGCCGCGGCGCTGGCCGAGTACGGGCGCAAGGTGCTCGCCGTCGACTTCGACCCGCAGGGCGCGCTGTCGGCGGGCCTCGGGATCCCGACGCACGACGTGCCCACGATCTACGACCTGCTGCTGGACACCAAGCGCGACCCGCGCGAGGTGATCGTGCACTCGTCGGTCGAGAACCTCGACGTGATCCCGGCCAACATCGACCTGTCGGCCGCCGAGGTGCACCTGGTCAACGAGGTGGCGCGCGAGACGATCCTGGCCCGCGTGCTGCGCCAGGTCGCCGGCGACTACGACGTCATCCTCATCGACTGCCAGCCGTCGCTGGGCCTGCTCACCGTCAACGCGCTCACCGCGAGCCACGGTGTGCTCATTCCGCTGGAGTGCGAGTTCTTCGCCCTGCGCGGCGTCGCCCTGCTCATCGAGACGATCGAGAAGGTGCGCGACCGGCTCAACCCCGCGATCACCCTCGACGGGCTCCTCGCCACGATGTACGACCCGCGCACTCTGCACTCCCGCGAGGTGCTCGAGCGGGTCGTCGAGGCCTTCGGCGACGACGTGCTCGAGACGGTCATCGGGCGCACCGTCAAGTTCCCCGACGCGTCGGTGTCTGGGATGCCCATCACCGAGTTCGCGCCCGAGCACGCGGCCGCCCAGGCCTATCTGCGACTGGCGCGAGAGCTGGTCGCGCGTGGTGCCGTCGCCTGATCCGTCGAACGACGCGGATGCTGTCGCATCCGGTCCTGTCGAAGGGCGGTCCCTGAGCGAGCCCGAAGGGCGAGTCGAAGGGTTCCGCGTCTCGCTCGGCGTCTTCGACGGCCCGTTCGACCTGCTGCTCACGCTGCTGAGCAAGCACGAGCTCGACATCACCGACGTCGCCCTGTCGGCGGTGACCGGCGAGTTCATCGCGTACCTCGGCCAGGTGGAGTCCGACGAAGAGCTCGAAGAGGCCAGCGAGTTCCTCGTGGTGGCCGCGACCCTGCTCGACATGAAGGTCGCAGGTCTCCTCCCGCAGGGCGAGCTCGTCGATGCGGAGTCGGTCGCGCTGCTCGAGGCCCGCGATCTGCTGTTCGCGCGCCTGCTGCAGTACCGCGCGTTCAAAGAGGTGTCGGCGTGGTTCGCCCGGTGCCTCCAGCGCGAAGAGAGCAGGCACGCCCGCACCGTCAAGCTCGACGCGAAGTACCGCAACGCCGTGCCGGAGCTCGTCTGGAGCCTGTCGAAGGACGACTTCGCGGCGCTCGCACTCCTCGCCTTCGCGCCCAAGGAGATCCCGCACGTGGGGCTCGACCATCTGCATGCGCCGCTGGTCAGCATCCGCGAACAGGCCGCGGTCGTCGTGACACTGCTGCGCGATGCCGGCAGCCTGAACTTCCGAGAGCTCGTCGCAGGGGTCACCCAGCCCGGCATCGTCGTGGCGCGGTTCCTCTCGGTGCTCGAGCTCTATCGCCATGCCGCGCTGTCGTTCGAGCAGCTCGAGCCGCTCGGCGAACTCACCCTGCGCTGGACCGCCGACCGGTGGTCCGACGAGAATCTCGCGACCCTGGGGGCCGACTATGACCACTGACCGTTCGACAAGCTCAGTGACCGAGGCGGATGCTGCCACCACCGTCGCACAGAAGCTCGAGGCGATCCTGCTGATCGTCGAGGAGCCGCAGAGCCTCGTCGCGCTCGCCGCCGCCGTCGCCGCGCCGGTGCCGGCCGTGCGGCAGGCGATCGAGACGCTCGTGGCCGACTACGACGGTTCCGGCGGCGGGCCGCGGCGCGGCTTCGAGCTGCGCGAGGTCGGCGGCGGCTGGCGGCTGTACGCCCGCGAGGAGCACGACGAGATGATCAGCGAGTACGTCAACGCGCAGGCGCCCTCGCGCCTCTCGCAGGCGGCGCTGGAGACCCTGGCCGTCATCGCCTACAAGCAGCCGGTGACCCGCAGCCAGGTGGCATCCATCCGCGCGGTCAACGTCGACTCGGTGGTGCGGACCCTCCTCGCGCGCGGCCTCATCACCGAGCTGTTCACCGACAGCGAGACGGGGGCCATCAACTACGGAACGACGGATGCCCTGCTCGGCCACCTCGGCATCAACTCGCTCGACGAGCTGCCGCCGATCTCGCCGCTGCTCGATGACGGATCGGCCGGCTTCGACGGGGAGGTCGTGCGGTGACCCTTGGGCAGGCTCAGGGAGCCGACGACGAGGGCGTGCGGCTGCAGAAGGTGCTCGCGAACGCGGGCGTCGCGTCGCGTCGCGTGTCGGAGCAGCTGATCGTCGAGGGGCGCGTGCGCGTGAACGGCGTGGTCGTCACCGAGCTGGGCAGCCGCATCCGCCCCGAGAACGACCTCGTCGACGTCGACGGCGTCGCCGTGCAGCTCGATCAGTCCAAGCGCTACGTCATGCTCAACAAGCCCACGGGCGTGGTCAGCACCATGAAGGACGAGCACGGCCGTCCCGACCTGCGTCGCTTCACGAAGGACTGGCCCGAGCGCCTCTACAACGTGGGGCGCCTCGATGCCGAGACCAGCGGTCTGCTGGTGCTCACCAACGACGGCGAGCTCGCCCACGTGCTCGCGCATCCGTCGTTCGGGGTGACCAAGGTCTATATCGCCAAGGTCGACGGCCGGGTCACGCCGCAGACGGTCGCGCAGCTGACGAAGGGCATCGAGCTCGAGGACGGCCCCATCGCCGCAGACAAGGCGCGGCTGCTGGGCTCGGAGCGGGGTACGAGCCTCGTCGAGCTCACGCTGCACTCTGGACGCAACCGCATCGTCCGCCGCATGATGGCGGCGGTCGGCCACCCCGTCGTCGAGCTCGTGCGGCGCCAGTTCGGCCCGCTGCACCTGGGCACGCTCCCAGCGGGGCGGGCCCGCGAGTTGACTACAGTGGAACGTGGCGCTCTGCTGACTCTCGCGCGCCGTGACCCGGGGGACCAGGAGACACCGTGACCAGCATCGCCGACGCGCGCGCCGCAGGAGCACTGGCTGCACGCACGTCGGGGACGGTGCGGATCGTGGGCGCGGGCCTTCTGGGCTCGAGCATCGGGCACGCCCTCTCGCGCCTGGGCGTCGATGTCGCGCTCGCCGACGCCTCGCCCGCGCAGCTGCGCCTGGCCGTCGACTACGGCGCGGGTCGCCGGGAAGCCGACGGCGACGACCCCGCACTGATCGTGGTGGCCGTGCCGCCCGATGTGACCGCCGACGTCATCCAGCGTGAGCTCGCCGCCTACCCGAACGCCGTCGTCACCGACACGGCCTCGGTCAAGCTCGAGCCGCTGACGGCGCTGCGCGAGCGCGGGGTCGACCTCGCCAAGTACATCGGCTCCCACCCGCTCGCGGGCCGGGAGCGCGGCGGTGCCATCTCGGCGCGCGCCGACATCTTCATCGGGCGCCCCTGGGTCGTGTGCCGCGACGAAGAGACGGCGTCGGCCGACCTCGCGATCGTCGAGGGGCTCGCCCTCGACCTCGGCGCCACGCCCGTCGAGATGTCGCCCGACGAGCACGACCGGGCCGTCGCGCTCGTCTCGCACGTGCCGCAGCTGGTCGCGAGCCTGCTCGCCGGCCGGTTCACCGGGGCTCCCGACGAGTTCCTGGGGCTCGCCGGCCAGGGCGTGCGCGACACGACCCGCATCGCGGCATCGGCCCCCGAGCTGTGGGTGCAGATCCTCGGGGCCAATGCGCAGCCCGTCGTCGACGTGCTCGACGCGCTCGCCGTCGACCTGGCGTCGGTCGCCGACGCCCTGCGCGACCCCGACGCGCCCGGCTCGCGCCGGGCCGTCGCCGACACCATCCGCCGCGGCAACGACGGCGTGGGGCGCCTCCCGGGCAAGCACGGGCAGAAGCGCCGTTTCGAGCAGCTGGTCGTCATGGTCGACGACACCGCCGGCCAGCTCGGAAGACTGTTCGGCGAGCTCGGCGAGCTCGACGTGAACGTGGAAGACCTGCGCCTGGAGCACTCTCCCGGCGCCCAGTTCGGCCTCGCCGAGATCAGCGTCGTGCCCTCCGCCGTGGAGCGTGCCGTGCGGGGTCTCGAAGCACGCGGCTGGAAGATTGCGAGCACCACCAATGACTGACCCTTCGACAGGCTCAGGGACCGTGACAGGCTCAGGGACCGTGACAGGCTCAGGGACCGTGACAGGCTCAGGGACCGTGTTCGTCGTCGCGATCGACGGACCGGCCGGCAGCGGCAAGTCCAGCGTCTCGAAAGAGGTCGCGCGCCGCCGCGACTACGGCTACCTCGACACCGGCGCGGCCTACCGCGCCCTCGCGTGGCACGCGCTGGCGCACGAAGCCGACACATCGGATGCGGCATCCGTCATCGACATCCTCGGCGACTTCGACTACGCCATCTCGCTCGACCCCGACGCCTACTGGGTGCGCGTCGGCGACACCGATGTGACCGCCGCGATCCGCGAGACGCGGGTGGCCGAAGCCGTGAGCGGCGTCGCACGCGTGCCGGCGGTGCGCGAGGCGGCGAACCGGCTGTTCCGTCAGCTGATCGCCGAGTCGGGCCGGGCGGGAGTCGTCGTCGAAGGGCGCGACATCACGACGGTGGTCACCCCCGACGCCCCGGTGCGGATCCTGCTGACGGCGGCCCCCGAGGTGCGGGCGGCTCGGCGCAGCGCCGAGGTCACGACGCAGTCGGCGGCCGCGGTCGCCGAAGCGCTGCACCGACGCGACGCGGCCGACTCGACGGTCGTCGACTTTCTCACGGCGGCACCGGGCGTGACCGTCGTCGACACGACAGAACTCGACTTCGATCAGAGCGTGGATGCCGTGCTCGGCGTCATCGCCACGGTCGAGGAGCAGCAGACAGGAGCGACCCATGGGCGCTGAAGACGAAGAATACGAAGGCGGACCCGACCAGCTCGCCGAGAAGCTGGCCGACCTCGATGAGGAGCTGGCGGAGCAGCGCGCGCAGACCCTGCGCGCATCGCTGACCGACTACGAACTCGACGACGAGGACGCCGCGCTGCTTGCCGGCGTCGAGCTCGGCGAAGACGGCATCGAGTTCCTGCCCGCGCTTCCGGTCGTCGCGATCGTCGGGCGGCCGAACGTCGGCAAGTCGGCGCTGGTCAACCGCATCCTGGGTCGCCGTGAAGCGGTCGTCGAAGACACCCCCGGCGTCACTCGCGACCGTGTGACCTACAAGGCCGAGTGGATGGACCGGCGCTTCTCGCTCGTCGACACCGGCGGCTGGGAGCCCGATGCCAAGGGCATCGACAAGTCGGTCGCAGCGCAGGCCGAGGTCGCCATCGATCTGTCGGATGTCGTGATGTTCGTCGTCGACGCGATGGTGGGGGCCACCTCCACCGACGAGCACGTCGTGCGACTGCTGCGCAAGAGCGGCAAGCCCGTCTTCCTCGTGGCGAACAAGATCGACGACGCCCGCCAGGAGCCCGAGGCCGCCGCGCTGTGGAACCTGGGCCTGGGCGAGCCGCATCCGGTCTCCGCCATCCACGGCAGGGGAGTGGCCGACCTGCTCGACGCGATCATGAAGGTTCTTCCCGAGGTCTCGGCGGTGGCCAAGCAGGAGATCGGCGGGCCTCGCCGCGTCGCGATCCTCGGCCGGCCCAACGTCGGCAAGTCGTCGCTGCTGAACAAGGCCGCCGGCGAAGAGCGCGTCGTCGTCAACGAACTCGCGGGCACCACCCGCGACCCCGTCGACGAGATCGTGGAGCTCGGCGGCAAGCTGTGGCGCTTCGTCGACACCGCCGGCATCCGCCGCCGTGTGCACCTGCAGCAGGGCGCCGACTTCTACGCGTCGCTGCGCACGTCGGCCGCGCTCGAGAAGGCCGAGGTGGCCGTCGTCGTGCTCGACGTGAGCGAGACGCTCAGCGAGCAGGACGTGCGCATCATCGATCTCGTGCTCGAGTCGGGCCGCGCCCTCGTGCTCGCGTTCAACAAGTGGGACCGCCTGAACGACGACGACATGGAGAACGCCGATCGCCGGCGCTACCTCGAGCGCGAGATCGAGCAGGACCTCGCGCACGTCGCGTGGGCGCCCCGCGTCAACATCTCGGCCCGCACCGGCCGCCACCTCGACAAGCTCGTGCCCGCGCTCGAGCTGGCCCTCGAGTCGTGGGACCGCCGCATCCCCACCGGGAAGTTCAACGCGTTCCTCTCCGAGCTCGTCGCCGAGCACCCGCACCCGGTGCGCGGCGGCAAGCAGCCCCGCATCCTGTTCGGCACGCAGGCCTCGACCCGCCCGCCGACGTTCGTGCTGTTCACGACCGGGTTCCTCGACCCGGGCTACCGCCGCTTCATCCAGCGGCGCCTGCGTGAGCTCTACAGCTTCGAGGGCACGCCGATCGTCATCAACATGCGGGTGCGCGAGCGCCGCCAGCGCTGATTTTCGGGAACTCCTTCTGGGAGTTTTCCCGCATCCCTTGTGTGGTCAGACCACATGGTGCACAATAGAGGAAGGAAGAGGGCGAGAGACACGATCTCAGACCCGGCAGCAATGGTGCGGATACCGCATCCGCGCCGGGTTCGAGAGGAATCCCATGTCCACCCCCATCGATGTCCTGGTCGAGAAGGCGCAGAGCGCCCTGACCGAGTACGCATCATTCACGCAGGAGCAGATCGACCACATCGTGCGGAAGGCCTCGGTGGCGGCACTGCACAACCACGGTGAACTCGCCGTGATGGCCGTCGAAGAGACGGGCCGCGGCCTGTTCGAAGACAAGGCCGTCAAGAACATGTTCGCGTGCGAGCACGTCACGCACTCGATCATCAAGCAGAAGACGGTGGGTGTGATCTCGCATGACGAGATCACCGGCATCACCGAGATCGCCGACCCGGTCGGCGTCATCTGCGCCCTGACTCCCGTGACCAACCCCACCTCGACGACGATCTTCAAGTCGCTCATCGCGCTGAAGACCCGCAACCCCATCGTCTTCGGGTTCCACCCGTCGGCGCAGCGCTCGTCGGTGGCAGCCGCCACGATCGTCCGAGACGCGGCGATCGCCGCGGGCGCCCCGGCCGACTGCATCCAGTGGATCGAAGAGCCCTCGATGGAAGCATCCGGCGCCCTGATGAACCACCCGGGTGTCGCGCTCATCCTCGCCACGGGCGGCAACGCCATGGTGCGCGCCGCCTACTCGTGCGGCAAGCCCGCCCTCGGCGTGGGCGCCGGCAACGTGCCCGCCTTCATCGAGCGCACCGCCAAGGTCGGCCGCGCCGTCAACGACATCGTGCTGTCGAAGTCGTTCGACAACGGCATGGTCTGCGCGTCGGAGCAGGCCGTCATCCTCGACGCGCCGATCGCCGACGAGGCGCTCGCCGAGTTCGAGCGGCTGCACGCCTACCGCGTCAACGCCGACGAGAAGCGGATGCTGGAGGAGTTCATCTTCGGCGTCTCTGCCACCAGCGAGAACTGCGGCCTGGCCAAGCTCAACGCGAAGGTCGTCGGGCAGTCGGCGGTCTGGATCGCCGAGCAGTCGGGCTTCTCGGTGCCTGAGGACACCTCGATCCTGCTCGCCGATGTGGCGAGCGTCGGTCCGCAGGAGCCGCTGACCCGCGAGAAGCTGGCCCCCGTGCTCGCGGTGCTGCGCGCCGCGACCCCCGCCGAGGGCATCGACCTGTCGGCGCAGATGGTCGCCTTCGACGGCCTCGGCCACTCGGGCGCGATCCACTCGAACGACCCCGCGGTCGTCGCCGAGTTCGCAGAGGTCGTCAAGGCCGTGCGCATCATCGAGAACGCCCCGTCGGCCCTCGGCGGAATCGGCGACATCTACAACGCCTTCATGCCGTCGCTGACGCTCGGCTGCGGCTCATACGGGCACAACTCGGTGTCGAACAACGTGTCGGCCGTCAACCTGCTGAACGTCAAGCGCGTCGGGCGCCGCAA
This sequence comes from Microbacterium fluvii, assembly GCF_025515205.1. Taxonomy (GTDB): domain Bacteria; phylum Actinomycetota; class Actinomycetes; order Actinomycetales; family Microbacteriaceae; genus Microbacterium; species Microbacterium fluvii. The sequence goes on from NZ_JAOPFX010000003.1 coordinate 435,716, forward strand.
CAACAACCTGCAGTGGTTCAAGGTGCCGGCCAAGACCTACTTCGAGCCGAACGCCGTGCGCTACCTCATCGACATGAAGGGCGTCGAGCGCGTCACGATCGTCACCGACGGCGGCATGACCCGCATGGGCTTCGTCGACAAGGTGATCGACGTGCTCAACCGCCGCCCCGGCCGTGTGCACCTGCAGATCATCGACAACGTGCTCCCCGAGCCGAAGCTGTCGGCCGTGCAGGCGGGCGCCGCGCAGATGCGCGAGTTCCAGCCCGACACGATCATCGCTCTCGGCGGCGGCTCGCCGATGGATGCGGCGAAGGTCATGTGGCTGCTCTACGAGAACCCCGACGTGCAGTTCAGCGACATGCGCGAGAAGTTCTTCGACGTGCGCAAGCGTGCGTTCAAGTTCCCCGACCTCGGCAAGAAGGCCAAGCTCGTCTGCATCCCGACCACGTCGGGCACCGGCAGCGAGATGACCCCGTTCGCCGTCATCACCGACGACGAGACCGGCATGAAGTACCCGCTGGCCGACTACGCGCTGACCCCCTCGGTCGCGATCATCGACCCGGTGCTGACCTCGGCGCTGCCCGCGTTCCTGGTCGCCGACGCCGGCTTCGACGCCCTCACGCACGCCACCGAGGCGTATGTGTCGGTGTACGCGAACGACTTCACCGACGGTCTGGCCCTGCACGCCATCAAGTTGATCTTCGAGAACATCGAGCGCAGCGCCAAGGCGCAGCCGGGCAGCACGGATCCTGCCGACAAGCTCGCCCGCGAGAAGATGCACAACGCGTCGTCCCTGGCCGGCATGTCGTTCGGCAACGCGTTCCTCGGGATCGTGCACGCCATGGCCCACGTCACGGGATCGAAGTTCCACCTCGTGCACGGCCGCACCAACGCGGTGTACCTGCCGCACGTCATCCGCTACAACGGCCGGGTGCCGTCGAAGCTCACCAGCTGGCCCAAGTACGAGCGCTACGTCGCCCCCGAGCGGTTCCAGCAGATCGCCGCGCACCTGGGCCTGCCGGCATCCACCCCTGAGGAGGGCGTCGAGAGCTACGCCGCCGCCGTGGAGCGTCTGCGCGACGCCGTCGGCATCGAGCGCTCGTTCCAGGAGCAGGGCGTCGCCGAGGCCGAGTTCATCGGCCGCCTCGACGAGCTCGCGATGGCCGCCTACGGCGACCAGTGCGCACCCGCCAACCCGCGGATGCCGATGCTCGCCGACATGAAGACGCTCATGGAGGCCGCCTACTACGGCACCTCGTTCGACGCCGTGCGCGCCCAGCGCGTGACCACGCACGAAGAGAGCGACGCCGTCACCGGCACCGTGAAGGTCGTCGCCCAGAAGGCCTGACCCCCCTCGGGCCTCACAGCCACGACGCGCCCGCTCCCGTTTCGGAGCGGGCGCGTCGTCGTGTGCCCGAGATCGGTTACGGTCACGACGCGCCGCGTGCGGGGAGCGGTCGCACGGCGCGTCGTGACCGTAAACGGAATGGGGCGCGGGGTCAGCGGATGGTGAACGAGGCGAAGCGGGTGCGGGGGATGCGGTCGAGCTGCGGCTCGGCGGCGGTCTGCCCGACCCGGGGCAGGGGAGAGCGGGCACCCGTCGCGCGGAAGCGCTGCACCGCCCACGACCGCACGCCGGCGTCGGCGAGGCGACAGCCGAGCTCGCCGAGCCCATGGTCGTCGATCGCGGCAGGATGCACCGTCGTGCGCACCTCGAACGCGAGCGGTCGGTCGGTGTGCTCGCGCAGCGCCTGGTTGCCGAGTACGAGCTCGAGCGAGCGCCAGGCGTTCGCGGCGCCGCCGGGGCGTCCGGTGACCCGGTCGTAGGCGGCATCCGTCGTCTTGATATCGAGCCCCACCCAGTCGAGCTGCGGCAGCAGGCGCCCGAGCGCTGCCGGGTAGGCGCCGCCGGTGTGCAGCCCGACGGCGAAGCCGAGGTCGCGCACGCGCGAGACCGCGTCGCCCAGGCCCGGCTGCATCGTCGGCTCGCCGCCCGAGAAGACGACGGCGTCGAGCAGCCCGACGCGGCTGCGGGCGAACTGCTCGACCTGCTCCCAGGCGATCGCGCCGTCGGTGCGCGGGTCGATGAGGGAGGGGTTGTGGCAGTAGAAGCAGTCCCACGGGCAGCCCTGCAGAAAGATCGTGGCCGCCAGGCGGCCGGGCCAGTCGACGCTCGACAGCCGAGAGAGGCCCGCGATGCGGAGGCTTTCGGCTGCGGGCGCCGCGCGGGCGGGGCCGAGGTTGGCGGCGGCCATGTCAGGCGGCCTTGCCCTGATCGAAGTACACCCGCTCGGCGGCCTCTCCCTGCTTGCCGATGTTGAACGAGCTCATCGGGCGGAAGTAGCCCATCACGCGAGTCCACACCTCGCAGGCCGCACCGCAGTCGGGGCAGGCCGCGTGCTCGCCCGAGCGGTAGCCGTGCGCGGGGCAGATCGAGAAGGTCGGGGTGATCGTGAGGTAGGGCAGCCGGAATCGCTCGAGCGACCGCCGCACGAGCTGCTTGCAGGCCGTGGCCGAGGCGAGGGCCTCGCCCATGTAGAGGTGCAGCACGGTGCCGCCGGTGTACTTCTGCTGCAGCGGCTCCTGCAGCTCCATGGCCTCGAAGGCGTCGTCGGTGTAGCCGACCGGCAGCTGCGATGAATTCGTGTAGTACGGATGCTGCGCCGTGCCGGCCTGCCGGATGCCCGGGAACCGCGCCCGATCCTCCTTGGCGAACCGATACGTCGTGCCCTCGGCGGGCGTCGCCTCGAGGTTGTACATGCTGCCGGTGGATTCCTGGAACTCCACCATGCGCGCGCGGACGTGGTCGAGCAGCCGCTCCGCGATCGCCCTCCCCGTCGACGTCGTGATGTCGTCGGCGTCGCCGGTGAGGTTGCGCACGAACTCGTTGAGGCCGTTGACCCCGATCGTCGAGAAGTGGTTGTCGAGCGTGCCGAGGTAGCGCTGCGTGTAGGGGAAGAGCCCGTGCTCCATGTGATGGGAGATGACGGCGCGCTTGGCCTCGAGGGTGTCCCGGGCGAGCTCGAGCAGTGCGTCGAGGCGGTGGAGCGCAGCATCCTCATCTCCCGTGTGCACGAAGCCGAGCCGCGCGCAGTTGATCGTGACGACGCCGAGCGAGCCGGTCTGCTCTGCCGAGCCGAACAGGCCGTTGCCGCGCTTGAGCAGTTCGGTGAGGTCGAGCTGCAGGCGGCAGCACATCGAGCGGATCATGCCGGGGTCGAGGTCGGAGTTGACGAAGTTCTGGAAGTAGGGGAGGCCGTACTTCGCGGTCATCGCGAAGAGGTCGTCGACGACGGGGCCGTCCCAGTCGAAGTCGCGCGTGATGTTGTAGGTGGGGATGGGAAAGGTGAAGGCGCGGCCGTCGGCGTCGCCGGTGGTCATCACCTCGATGAACGCGCGGTTGATCACCTCGCGCTCTGCCGTGAGCTCGCCGTAGGTGAACGGCTGCACGGCTCCGCCGATGAGCGGATGCTGCGGCGCGAGGTCGTCGGGGCAGGTCCAGTCGAAGGTGAGGTTGGTGAAGGGGGTCTGGGTGCCCCAGCGGCTCGGAACATTGAGGTCGTAGACGAACTCCTGCATCCCCTGCAGCACCTGCTCGTAGGAGAGGCCGTCGAGGCGCACGAAGGGGGCGAGGTAGGTGTCGAACGAGCTGAACGCCTGAGCGCCCGCCCACTCGTTCTGGAGGGTGCCGAGGAAGTTGACCATCTGGCCGAGGGCCGTGGAGAGGTGCTTCGGCGGCCGCGACGAGATCCTCCCAGGCACCCCGTTGAAGCCCTGTTCGAGGAGCATCCGCAGCGACCAGCCGGCGCAGTAGCCGGCGAGCATGTCCAGGTCGTGGATGTGCAGATCACCCTCGCGGTGGGCACCGCCGGCTTCGGGGGAGTAGACCTCGTCGAGCCAGTAGTTGGCCACGAGCTTGCCCGACGCGTTGAGCATGAGTCCGCCGAGCGAGTAACCCTGGTTGGCGTTCGCGTTGACGCGCCAGTCGCCGCGCGAGAGGTATTCGTCGATCGTGTCGGCGACGTGCACGGTGCCGTTCATGGTTCTCCTTCGGGCGGCGGGGGATTGTTGTCTGACCACAATATGTGGGGCCTCCGACATTCGTGAAGGCCAGATGTGGCGTGTCGCGGATGTGGTCGGTCCACAGCGGCTGTGACAGGGTGGAGGCGTGACGATCGAGCCCCCAGCGCCCGGTGAGCCGCGCCGCCCGCTCGGGCCGCGCGATCCCGGTGATGCGTGGGTCGTGAGAGGCGACGGCACGCGGTATTGGGGGCGGTTCGGTGCCGCGGGGCTGCTGGCGATCGATGCGGACCGCGGTGTGCTGCTGCAGCACCGGGTGGCGTGGAGCCACCACGGCGACACGTGGGCGCTCCCCGGCGGTGCGCGCCACGAGGGCGAATCGGCGTGCGACGGGGCGCTGCGCGAGGCCGCGGAGGAGGCCGGCGTGCCCGCGGGTGCCGTGCGGCCGCGCCTGCTGAGCGTGCTCGACCTCGAGGTCTGGACCTACGCGACGCTCGTGGCCGATGTCGTGGCGCCGTTCGAGCCGGTGATCAGCGACCCCGAGAGCCGCGAGCTGGCATGGGTGCCGGTGGATGCCGTCGAGTCGTACCTGCTGCATCCGGGGTTCGCCGCGTCCTGGCCGGCGCTGCGCTCACTGCTGGCGGTGCGACCCGCCGTCGTCGTCGACGTCGCCAACGTGATGGGCGCCGTGCCCGACGGGTGGTGGCGCGATCGCGCAGGGGCGGCGGAGCGCCTGATCGCGCGGCTGACGGCGCTCGCCGAGGTCGGGGTCAGTGCCGAGCGCATCGGCCTGCCCGCCGACACGTGGTTTCCGCAGTGGCTGGCGGTGGTCGAGGGGCAGGCGGCGCGAGTGGCGTCGGGTGGCGCGGTCGAGGTGGTGGCCGCGCCGGGTTCGGGCGACGATGAGATCGTCGCTCAGGCCTCCCGGCTGGCGTCGGCAGGGCGCACGGTGACGGTGGTCACGAGCGACCGCGAGCTGGCTCGACGCGTGACGGATGCGGGCGCCACGGCGCGCGGAGCGCGCTGGCTGCTCGACCAGCTGCCGGCGTAGGTCACTCTCGCCCGCGGAAGCGGTCGATCTCGCGGCGCTCGCGCTTGGTGGGGCGCCCCGCGCCGCGGTCGCGCGCGGCGACCTGTGGCACGGTCTCGCGCGGCGGAGTGCGGTCGTCGACGGCCTCGGCGGCGAGCACGGCGCCGACACGCTTGGCGATGGGCTGACGGACGACCAGGATGCGGTCGAATCCGGCGATCCGCACGCGCAGCTCGTCGCCCGGCCGCACCTGCTGCGCGGCCTTGGCCTTCTCACCGTTCGCACGAACATGCCCGGCGCGGCATGCAGTGGTCGCGGCGGAGCGGGTCTTGTAGACGCGCACCGCCCACAGCCACGAGTCGACGCGCACGGCGCCGGTCACGCCGGCACCGCCCTCGACGCATCGGTGCAGGTGCGGGTGCGCAGCGCGCTGACGGAGCCGGCGGCGATGAGCCCCTGGCCCAGGCAGTAGGTCACCATGACGAGCGGGCTCGTCCAGTCGGGCATCGCGTCGGGAAGGAACAGGCGGAACGCGAGCACCGAGTCGGAGGTGAGGAAGAAGACGCTGCCGGCGACCACGAGCGGGTGGCAGCGGGATGCGGCGACCGCGGTGCCGCCCAGCACGAGACCGTAGACGGCCACGGCGATCGTGAGGCCGCCCAGGTGCGGCCAGAGCACCGCGAGCAGCACGCCCCACCACAGCGCGTACACGATCGACCAGGCCGGGAGTCGGCGCTGGGCGAGGTGGCCCGTGAACAGCACGATGTAGCAGACGTGGGCGAGTCCGAAGAAGAGCATCATCATCGGGATCGTCGGCAGGAACGGCACGAAGGTGCCCGCGCCGTCGCCGAGCCACGACAGGGCGATGGCCGCGAGCAGCAGCGCGGTCGCCGCACCGGGCGTCGCGCGCAGGCTCCATGCCACCGCGGCGGCCAGCAGCGGCATGAGCAGCAGCTTGGTGGGTGCCGCGACGGCGTCGGCATTGGCCGAGAGGGCGACCACGTGGATGATCGAGACCAGCGTGTAGGGGATGAACGCGAGCCACAGCCTGTGCATGATCCTCCTCGTCGCGGATGGGCAGCACCCATCGTCGCACGCCGCGTCGTCGCGAGGCGTCAGAGGTCGAGGCCGACGATCACGCGTGTCGGCTTGTGGCGGGCGACCTCGCGGAATCCCGCGGCCTCGAAGGTCGACAGCGCGCCGTGGAAGAGATCGTTCGACGAGACCTTCTCGCCCGCGTCGGTGTCGATGGGGTAGCCCTCGACGTAGCGGGCGCCGTGATTCTTCGCGAAGGCCACAGCGGCCTCGAGCAGTGCGGCGTTGAGTCCTTGGCCTCGGTGCTCTCTGCGCACCGAGAAGCAGCTGACAGCCCACACGTTGGGGTCGTCGAAGGGCTCGGGGGAGTTCTGCGCGTAGGCGCGCGTGCGCGCGAGTCGGGGCTGGGCGGTGCGCGGTGCGACCTTCACCCACCCGGCGGCCTCGCCGTCGACGTAAGCGATGAGCCCGGGTGCGAGGGTCTGCTCGTGCTGCTCGCGCAGCAGTTCGACGCGTTCCGACCGCGTGGTTGCGTCGAACTGCGCGCCGGTCAGCATCCACCACTGGCATTGACAGCTGCCGCCGTCGCCGCCGCCGGTGAGGGTGAGCTCGGTGTCGTCGAAGCGGGAGGGCGTCGCTGGTTCGATCGTGATCGTCGACATGGCGGCGACGCTACTCCCGGGCGCCGACAGCGCCAAGCGTGGTTCGCGAGTGGCCTGCGGAGCGGGTAGGATAGGGGAGTTGTCCGCGTGCGGACGATGAACAACGGGATGTGGCGCAGCTTGGTAGCGCACTTGACTGGGGGTCAAGGGGTCGCAGGTTCAAATCCTGTCATCCCGACAGAAAAGGCCGTCGGCAATACTGATTGCAAACGGCCGGAAGATGAGAAGGGCACCTGCCTCGCGCAGGTGCCCTTCTCGTTTCTCCCCGTAGCCCGTCCTGCTGCGCGTCGGTGGCGCGTAAGGCATCTCGCGGCGTAATCGTTACACCGCGCGCCCACGCGGGTCGGTACCGTGACGCCATGACCCAGTTCGCGCCGACGCCACCCTGGCCCCCAGCGGTCCCGCCGCCGGCCACCGGCATCGGGCGTACGGTCGTTGCGACCACCTTCGTCGGGCTCGCAGCGGCCGTGACCTTTCTCTCAGCATCCATGTTCACGTGGTCGTTCGTCGCGGCCGCCTCAGACCCGGTCGAGGGATACGTGGTGGTCTTTCCGCTGCTGTTCGGGCTCGTCGTTGCGGTCCCGGCTGTGGTGTTGGCGCTCATCGCACTCGTGGTCGCCGTTGCTGCGCCGATGCCACGGGTTCCTCGCATCGTGATCCTGAGCGCTTCGGCCTTCATGATCATCGTGAACGTGCTGATGCCCGTTCTGCTCTTCTGGTACCTGACCGGTCCTTGAGGGCCCTCGCCGCGTCGGTCGCGCTGCCGAGCATTCGCACAGCGGCCCACCGAAGCGGGGCGGTGAGCCGGGAATGGACTCACCAGGGCTTTGTCGTTCGTCGGTGCGCCCGACCTCAGTCCAGGAACGAGTCAGGGTTGAACTCGTCGATGGGGATGATGCGGATGCGGGGGAGGGGCGAGTCGAAGACCCGTCCGTCGTATTCGAGGTCGAACTTCTCGAGGCCGGAGATCGAACTGAAGCCGGCATTGCGGAACTCGGAGAAGGCGACGATCCCCACCCGGCGCGGCGGCGCGATGAGGGCCGAGAGGTCTTCGATGAAGTCGCCGTCGTGGCTGACCAGGAGCACGTCGGCGGGCCGCGAGGCGATGGCGCGAAGTGTCCGTTGAATCGCGATGTCGACGACCTTTTCATCGGCATCGCCCGACAGCGGCACGACGAGGTAGTCCATCGCCTTCAGCGCTTGCACGAACGGCATCGGGATGCCGGCGGAGGCGTTGAGGAAGAACACACCGCGTGCGGGCTGCGCCCATGTCTTCTGCGCGAACGTGATCAGCCGGTCCCAGCGCGGCCTCTCGTCGGGCTGGGGGCGCCGATTCAGGATCGATCCACCCAGGGTCGCGTCGATGTTCTCGCCGTCGATGAGAAGCCATGTGGTTCGAGATCCTGCGTCTGACATCCGTCTCCTTCGATCCGCCTCTTCGAATCCTAAGCGGCCGGTGTCTCGCCGGGTGGCTCGGATGACGGCGCCACCCTTGCCCGTCGATCCGGTCAGGCGGCCGCGCCTCTTCGAGAGTCCCCGTCGACGTGCTATGTTTTGAACATGTTCGAAAATGACTCCGAGCTGGACGGCGACTCGAATCCTCCGCTGACACCGAAAGCGGCTCGCACTCGTACCGCGATTCGGGATGCTGCCCTCCGGTCGTTCCGCGAGCACGGGTTCGAAGCCACCTCGATGCGCAAGGTGGCCGCCGACGCGGGCGTCTCGGTCGGAAATGCCTACTACTACTTCCCGACGAAGACGCATCTGGTGCAGGAGCTGTATGTGGAGGTGCAGGAGGCGCACCGCGACGCCGTGACGCCCCTGCTTGCCAAGACCGCGGACCTGACCGATCGCCTGGGCGTCGTCTTCCGTTGTGGGCTCGATCAGTTGGCGCCGTTCCACGGGTTCGCACCGAGCTTTCTCGGTGCGATGATCGCTCCGGAGTCGCCGCTGAACCCCCTGTCTTCCGAGTCCGGTCCTGCTCGCGACATCACAGTCGGGTTGTTCCGAGACGCTGTGACCGGAGCGAAGAATCCGTTGCCGGCGGAGTTCGCCGCACGTGTGCCTCAGGCGCTGTGGCTCGCCTACCTCCTGCTGAGTCTCTACTGGAGTTACGACCGCAGCGCGGGGCAGGCACGCTCCTTCACGCTGCTCGACCTGGCGTTGAGGCTTTTCAAGCTCGGACTCCCGCTGACGCGGATGCCCCTCGTGCGGGGTCCGCTGCTCCAGCTGCTCGACCTGGTGGGGCAGGTGGGCAAGTGAGCGCCGTCGCGGACTCCCGTCCGTTGTCGTCTCCACGAACGCTCGAGCGACCGATGGCGTTCACCCGGCGCGAGTTCGCCTACGGCGCGTGGTGCGCCTGGCTGTTCTTCCAATGCGCCGGCGCGCTCGCCGTGTTCACCACAGGCGTGATCGTCACCCTTCCCAGTGGCGGGGCCGCAAGCTCTGGATCGGTCGTGTCCGGAGCCTTCATGATCTCCGTCATGGGCGGGACTGTGGGCCTGACGGCGAGCACGATCTCGACCCTCCTCGGTTCGCCGTTGGCCTGGCTCCTCGGGGTCTCGCTCCGCAGCATTCGCTCCGAGCGCCTCCACCTGCTCTCGTTCGCGATCCTCGGCGCGGGAGTGGGCGTGGCGACACTGTGGGCCGTTTCGATCGTGCTGCCGCTTCCGGCACTGGACGGCCTCTGGGTCGCTCTGGTCGTTTGCGGGGGCGTCGCCGTTCCGTTCGGTCAGCACAAGGCTCTCCGCCGAGCACGCCGAGCCGACCTCGCCGCCGAGCACTGACGCCGAGCCACTTCCCAGGTGGGCGCGGTATGCTGTTCGGGATAGGCGAACTTCTCATTCGTCTCGCCCCGGCTGTGTGGTAACGGTCGGGGCTTTCTCTTTGCGTGACGTGACCCGTGGGGCGTAGCCGGCGGTCAGTCGGATGACTCGGGCGCGGCGTCGAGCATCCAGGCGGTGACCGCGACAGTGGAGCCCTCGACGATGTCGAGATCGATCGGCCACGACCCGCGAGGCATTCCCGCCGTCGGTGCGGCGTAGACGGTCTTCGTCACGAGCGCTCCGTGCGGCGACGCGGCATCCCATCCGAGCACCGTCACCGCGTAGCCTCCGGCAGGGATCTCGATGCGTTGGGAACCGGGGTCGTGCGTCATGAAGGATCCGCCGTGCTCGATGGTCACGTCGAGCAGGTGCTGATTCTGGTCGCCGAAGGCCACATCGGGGTATCCCTCGATCACGCACGATTCGTCCGAGAAGTTCATGAGTCGAATCGTCATGGCGCGGTGTCCCGTCGCCGCGTCGGGCTCACCCTTGAGCACCGTCGCCTTGTCGGGCGTGCACCACTCGGGATCCAGGGCCGCGGAAGCGGCGTCAACCCTGTCGGGAACCGGCACACCGGATGCCTCGGGGTCGGGGAGAGCGCCGAAGGTCGTGGCAGCCTCGGCCTCCTGCCGCGCCGCGACCTCGGCCTCGATGGCGGCGGTGCGCGCAGCGTCGGACGCCAGACCGCTCAACAGCACGGCGACGACAGAGACGGATGCTGCGGGCGCAAGCCACCTCGGTCGGTTTCGCGGTGTCGCCGGTCGGCCGTCATATCCCGGCACGTGCGCGGGAGTGCGGGCCACGAGGCCCACCATCCATCCGACTCCCAGGCCCCAGAGGGCGCCGGAGGCCGCGGCCGCGCCGAAGTCGCCGACCAGCAGGCCGCGAAGTCCGAAGTCGCCGATGGAATCCGCTGCGGCGGCGAGGTCGAGAGCGAGCCCCACCACGGCCCCCGCTGCCACCGTCGCGAACCACGCCGGAACGAACATCTCCGTGCCGCGTGCGGTGATCGAGATGAGCGAGGCGTGCACGAGTGCGATCGAGACTGCGCCGACGAGCAGACCGAGCATCACCCAGATGCTGCTCTCGGTCCCCATGAGTTGCGACGGCACCACCTCGGGGACGAGGCCTGCGAGCTGGACGGCCGATCCCTGCAGCTGCGAGAGGAGCCAGCGTCCGACGGCGAACAGCAGCCACAGGGCCGCTGCGAGCGCGCTCGAGGCGAACTGGCGGCGATTGATCGAGGAGCTCATCACGTCTCATCCTGTCCCATCGGCTGCGCCGCTCGTGCCCTTGTCGTGGGGCGGTGTGCGACGCCGTCGTCTGGCACCAGGGTCGCCAGGGCCACGGAGGCCGCGACCCAGCCGGTCAGAACGGGGGTGGGGGGTCGGGTGGGTCGCCGGGTGGTGCGTCGGCTTGCATGGTGGTGAACATGAGGGTGCGGGCGGGGGTGTCGGGGTAGGTGCGTCCGGTGGGGCTCGTCCACTCGAGCACACCGCCGGGCAGCTGTTGCACTTTCCATGCGGTGTGGTGTTTGAGGATGTGGTGCCCTTCGCAGAGGTGGGCGAGGTTGCAGGCTTCGGTGCGCCCGCCTTCGACGTGGGCGAAGGTGTGGTCGAGGTCGCAGCGCCAGACGGGTTGGCGGCATCCGGGGAATCGGCAGTGTTCGTCGCGGGCGGCGAGCAGTCGCCGCAGCGAGGCGGGCGGGCGGTATTGGTCGATCGCGCGGACGCAGCCGGTGCCGTGATCGGTGAACAGTCGCATCCAGACGTGGGCGTGACCGGCGAGGCGGCGGGCGGTGTCGGGGTCGATGGGGCCGTGTCCGATGAGTTCGGCGGGTTCGTCGCCCTGGCCGGTGAGGGTCGATGCCGGCACGGTGATCTGCACGCGGGCGTGGATGGCCTGCGCTTCGGGCACCGACGCGTCCGACACGGCCGCCGTCGCGTGGCCGGTGAGCAGCGTGTCGGCGAGCACGTCGGCGCGTACCTCGCTGAGAGTGCGAGTGTCGCGGGTGGGTTCGGACGACCTGTCCGTGCCGCCGATGCCGTCGGTGCCGCCGGCCCCGCCTCCGCCACCGTCGCCGTCGCCGTCGAGCGCATCGAATCCCTCGAGTGTGTCGGCGCCGGTGCCGGCAGCATCCGTCTTGCGTGCGTCGATGACGGCTTTGGCTTGTTGGGTGAGGCGGTCGAAGATGCCGTGTGGATGACGGTGGGTTGCAGGCTCCACAGTTCGCTCATGCCGTCGTCACCGTCGCGCAGTCGCACGTCGCGGTCGCGGCGGGCGAGGTCGTGGTGTTCCTGCAGAGGGATCGGATCGATGCGCTGGGCGAGCATCCGCAGCAGCGGACGCGCCCGCCCCGGGGTCTCCCTCCGGCAGATGCCCAAAGCCTTCTGCTCGAACTCGGCCCGTGCCTTCGGGTGGGCGATCCGCGACCCCGTGTCGAGGATCGCGACGATGTGTCCGCGTTCGATCTGGCCACCGGCGAGAGCTCGGAGGGTTTCGGGGAAGTCGTCGGCGAGCATCGCGGCCTCGGCGAGCCGTGCCTGGATCGTGCGGTCCGAGGCCCGCACCGCACACGCGAGCTCCGCGGCGATCTCCCGCAACGGCAGATCGATCCTCCCCGCATCCCCCGATCGTGCGCGGCGCACGATCGCCAGGTTCATCGCCTCCGATAGCGCCACCGACTCCGCCGCCTCGGCCGCGGCCTTCGCCTTCCGCGCCTCGACCACCCGGGTCGTGAGCTCATCGAGCAGCCGCGCCTCATCATCGGAGAACCCGGGAGCGGGTGTCGGTTCGGTCGAACTGGTCATGACTCCAGTCTGCCGAGTACCTCCGACATTCCCCGCAGAACAAACCCCAGATCAAACCTCGAAACTGTGGACAACGTTCAATGGCCATCTCGTGGGGACGAACCATTGAACTGCCCTAGCCTCGAAGGAAGCCAAGAGGGCCCTCAAACTTACGCCTGAAGGCCAGAGCAAGAGCAATCAGGTGAGCACGAAGCCGCGGCGCCTTTCGTCCACTACGGAATCGACGTGAAGCAGGCGATGCGGTTCGAGCCTCGCCAGCGAGAGGGGCTCTGGTGTGTCGAACTCGATGCACTGACGTATGTGTACGGCAGTGGTGGTCGCAACCAGTCGTGACCGGTTAGTTTCGACGCCAGCTCCCGCCCCCGTCAGTGAGCAGCCGCGGGGGTAGCCAAAGAGTGGCCTGCGCGATGTGGCGCATCGGTGAGGCTCTCCGGCGTTTCATTCGGCCCTGATGCCCGCGGCATCCTCATCAGGATGGTTCTGTGCGATCAGAGTGATGTACTCCAGCGCCTCAAGGTCGGCACCACCGAGGCGCCCATGGTTGGCGTGTCGCCGCAAGGTTGCCAAGGCGACGTCTATCGACCGGCGGGCGTCAGCGGAACTGCGTAGGCGCCGTTCGTTGTTGCGTGTGTTCTCGGTAGCCGCCGACCATTCGACCGCCGCCTCGAGCGTCGAGAACTCTCGACGAACGGAGTGCCCGCTGTCGAGGAGGACCGACGCGCACCACTTGCCCGATTCAAGCTGTCTCAGTGCGCTCAATAGTTCTTGCTCTTGCTCTGGCGCTCGGATGATGTGTCGTGAACTTCGCTCACCCACTGTCCTGTATCGGAGTGGAAGACGGGCATGCCGAGGCGATGGGAGAGGTCCCGTGCCTGGTCCAGAGTCGTTGGCGTCTCTAGAACGAGGAGTCGGTCAGGGACATCTTCCCGCTGTCCGCGCCTCGCTCTGGTTCGTATCAGTGGAGTCCAGATCTCGGTCAGCCAGGGCGACAGGATGCCGATCGCGAAGCTGCTCATGATCTCGTAGGCATCGGGGTCGTAGGCCCCATTGCGACCCGCTCGATGTCCTTCGATATCGAGAACGAGCGTTCGCGGTCGTCCCGGGTGCTTCAGGGCGGATTCCCTTACGACGGCGAAGACCATCTCGGCGGTCTCCTCGAATGCCTCATCAGCACGCATCACGTGGAAGAGCAGGATCGTGGGCCTATTGGCGCGCGTGCCTTCGTCGATCGCAATCTCCATCGGACTAACCCTTCTCTCCGCCTGGCTGGAACTCTGCGTCTTCGACCTCGGCCGACCACGTGTGCCAGGCGCGATGCCTCCCCATCTGGTCGATGACGAGCAGTTTCGCGACGAGAATGCGTGCAATGGGAGACAGGGACTGCCATTTCTCCTGCACGACGACCCAACGGAGGTGCGTCAGGAGCCAATGCGGGTACTCTCTGGGCGCGCCATCGGCCAGGATCTGCCGCTTCATCTCGCTCGGTGGAACGAGTTCCTCTCCGACTTCTTCGAATCCCGCTGCCACGGCGATGAGCGGCCAGCTCAGCAATGGAACCCGGTCCTTGAGATCATGACAATTGACGCAGGTCGGGACTGTTCCTTCGCCGCCGAAGGTCCACTGGAGAGGGAAGTGGTCGTGCTCGTGCCGGGACGACAGGTACATCTCGCAGTAGAAGCAGCGATCGCACCCCCAGTGGCGAGTCCGAGGGCGTGCTCGCGTCATCTCTTCAGTCCTCCCGATCTGCAAGTGAGGTGAACGTAGCGCAACTCACAACGCCGCCGGCCAGTATCCTCTAGTCATGCCCGCCGAGACTGAGTACGCGCGAGCCCTGCGTGCAGCACTCAGTGCGAACCATCTCGCGCTCAGCAGCATCCTCGCTCGTCACGGCGCGGCCAATCCGCGCCTCTTCGGCTCGGTGGCGCGAGGTGACGCGGGCATTGATAGTGACGTCGACTTGTTCGTCGACCTCGATCCCAGCGGCGGCAATCCGCTGCTTCGCGTCGCGGGTATCGGCGAGGAACTCAGCCGCCTTCTCGGAGTCCGAGTGGATGTGGTCGCGGAAGAGTTGTTACGCGATCCGGTCTCTACGACCGTGCGGCGCGACCTGGTCGCGTTGTGAGTCGGTCTTCGGACGAGCGCTTCGCCGACATCCTTGCGGCGATCGAAAGGTGCCTGGGATACAGGAGATTTCTGGATGGCGCCGATCCGTTGATCGCGAGAATGGCCTACGACGCCGTGTTGCGAAACCTCGCGGTGATCGGTGAAGCAGTCCGTGCGCTTCCCGACGACGATCTCGCGTCAATGGCCGACGTCCCGTGGGTGTCGATCGCGGGTCTGCGCAATGTGGTGGTGCATGAGTATTTCCGCGTCCAGCCTGCGCTCGTCGTCGAGATCCTCGACGACGAACTGGTCCCGCTGGCTGCGGCGATTCGCGCACATCGCGCTTGATCGCCCGGAGCCGGCGTCGAGGAATCCGGCAGCCCGCCCTCACGCCCGCGCGGCGATCGAGGCCGCATCGAAGCCGGCCGGCAGCGCGCCGTACAGGCCGCCGACGCCGTCGACGAGTCGCGCCGCGACGAACCCGTCGGCCACGGCCGCCGGCGCGAAGCGCACGAGCAGCGAAGCCTCCAGTGCCAGTGCGAGCGTCGAGACCAGCTCGCGCGCACGGGTCTCGGGTGCGGCATCCGTCGCGACGTCGCGCACCAGCATCCGCGCACGATCGAGAAAGGCATCGAGCCGCCGGTCGCCTCCGCGCGCGAGCGACAGCTCGGCGTCGAACGCCTCGAACGCTTCGGGTTCGCGCGCGAGGGCCCGAAGCACATCGAGCGCGATGACGTTGCCCGACCCCTCCCAGATCGCCATGACCGGCTGCTCGCGGTAGCGCATCGCGAGGGGGAACGCCTCGGTGTAGCCGTTGCCGCCGAGGCACTCCATCGCCTCGTACGCGTGCCCAGGGCCGCGCTTGCAGATCCAGTACTTCGCCACGGCGGTCGCGAGTCGGCGGAACGCGACCTCGTCGGGCGATGCGTCGAGGTCGTACGCCCTGGCGAGCCGCAGTGCGGTCGCCGTGGCGGCCTCGGTCTCGAGCTGCAGATCGGCGAGCACGCCGACCATCGCCGGCTGTTCGCTCAGCAGCGCGCCGAAGGCGCGGCGGTGGCGCGCGTGCCACGCGGCCTCGGCGACCGCCTGACGCATGCCGGCGGCAGTCCCCAGCACGCAGTCGAGCCGCGTGCCGGCGACCATGTCGATGATCGTGCGCACGCCTCGCCCCTCGTCGCCGACGAGAGAGCCGATCGCATCGTCGTACTCGACCTCGCTCGACGCGTTCGCGCGGTTGCCCAGCTTGTCTTTCAGCCGCTGCAGACGGATGCCGTTGCGTCGCCCGTCGACGACGCCCGGCACGAGGAAGCACGAGAGGCCGCCCGGGGCCTGCGCGAGCACGAGGAAGGCATCCGACATCGGCGCCGAGCAGAACCACTTGTGCCCGCTCAGCGCATACCGGCCGTCGCCGACGGGGCGCGCCACCGTGGTGCCCGCGCGCACATCCGAGCCGCCCTGCTTCTCGGTCATCGCCATGCCGAACAGCGCGCTCGTCTTGCCCGGCCGCAGCGCCGGATCGTACGTCGTGCTCAGCCCGCGGGGCAGCCATTCGGCGCCGACCCCCGGATGCTGCTGCAGCACCGGCACGACGGCGTGGGTCATCGAGATCGGGCAGGCGTGCCCGGGCTCGACCTGCGCGTAGAGCATGAACGTCGCCGCACGCGCGACGTGCGCGCCGGGCCGCGGGTCGGCATCGGCGGCGGTGTGCGCCCCGTCGGCGACGGCCGCCGCGATGACCCGGTGGTAGCTCTCGTCGTACTCGACCTCGTCGATGCGATGCCCGTATCTGTCGTGGGTGTGGAGCACCGGCTCTGCGCGGTTCGCCCGCGCGGCGTCGTGCTGAAAGGCCTCGGTGCCGACGCGCTGGCCCGTCAGGTGCAGGCGATGGTGCGCCCAGCCGGCGTCGTGCCGCTCGACCGCCTCGACGAGGGCGGCATTCTCGGCGTACTCGTCGAGGCCCGTGCGCGGGGGAGCCTGGTTCACCACATCGTGAGTGCTCATCGCGCCCATCGAATCAGTGTCGCGCCCGATCTGCCAGACCTCGCAGGCCTTTCCCGCCGCGCCGCACGTCGCCGAAATGGAACGCGAGCGCGAAGGCCATCCCCACGCCGCCGAGCACCGCGCCGAGCGCTTCGCCCCGTGACCGCGCCCCGCCGCGCAGCAGCAGCGCGCCGGCGCTCGCGTTGGCCGCGCTCCACGCGACGTTCACCAGGGGTGGAGAATCGCCCACTCCCGGCGGGTCGGCGAAGGGGCTGGGAAAGGGCTGTCCCTGCACTCCGCTGACGCCGTGCGGCACGGCATTGACGAGCAGGGCGGCGCCCACGACGCTGCGGAGGATCGAGGGGAACGACATGTCGCACAGACTACGGCGCGCCGCTCACTCGCCGAACAGCTGCCGCGCGGCCGCAAGTGCGAGCTCCTCGGGCTGCGCATCGGGCAGCGCACCGCTCAGGCACAGCACGGCGACGCCGTGCACGAGCGCCCACGCGGCCGCGCGTGCCTGCGCGCGCGGCACGCGCAGACATTCGTCTCGGATGCTGTCGAGCCCGGCGTCGAGCAGTGCGCCCGTCTGCGCCTGAGCGGCGACCAGGTCGGGGTCGGCGGCATCGAGCAGCGCGGGGCGGAACATGACGGCGAAGTGCCCGGGGTGCGCGACGGCGAACCCCACGTACGCGACCGCCGTGCGGTCGAACGCCCCCTGCGCGACCGAGTCTGCGAGGGCATCGCCGAGTAGGCCGAATCCCTCGACCGCAAGCGCCGTGAACAGACCCCGCCGGTCGCCGAAATGGTAGGCGGGGGCGGCGTGCGACACGCCGACCTGCCGGGCGAGGTCGCGCAGCGACAGCGCGTCGGGGCCGGAGTCGGCGACGGCCGTGGCGGCGCCGCGCAGCACCTGGGCGCGAAGGTCTCCGTGGTGATAGCTCGAAGGCATGTCGCTCAGCCTATCGGCGATCTAGTCATTGACAAGTCCCGCCTGGAAGGGCAATCTAGTCACCGACTAGATAAGGGAGGCCGCCATGGCACCGCTCGTCACTCTCGTCGTCGTCACCGCAGCCGCCCGCCTCGTGGGCCTCACCGGCGTCACCTACGTCGACACCTGGCCGGAGGCGCTCGCCGTGGGACTCGCGGCGATGTTCCTGCTGACCGCATCGGCGCACTTCGCCCGGCCGCGTCGCGCGGGGCTCATCGCGATCGTGCCGCCGGCGATCCCACGCCCCGGCCTCGTCGTGACGGCCACCGGACTGCTCGAGATCGCGGGGGCGATCGGCCTGCTCGTTTCGCCGACCTGGATCGCCGGCATCCGCACGGCCGCGGCGATCTGTCTCGCCCTGCTGCTGCTCGTGCTCTTTCCCGCGAACGTCTACGCGGCGCGCGCCCGTCGCCACCCCGACGCTCCGCACACGCCGCTCGTGCCGCGCACGCTGATGCAGGTCGCGTTCGTGGCTGCGGCGGTCGTGGTCGCCGTGACGGCGTGAGGCGGCATCCGCCTCAGCCCATCATCGCGCCGGCCGCACCTGCGATATACGGAACGAGCCAGATCGCCCACACGACGATCGAGAAGCGGTGGAACACGCTCTTCGCGTGCTCGCTGCCGCGCGCGAGCACGACGACCGCCCACACGAGGTGCACGGCCATGAGCACGATCGCGAGGGTGCCGGTCCAGCTCATCAGCACGTCGGCGCCCGACATCGCGACGCCCGCGGCGGCCTGATCTGCGGCGAGGCGCGTCATCAGCAGCGTGCCGGTGATGTCGCACGCGAGCCCTACCGCGAACATCGCGGCGTGCCACCACTTCAGCGTGCGCTGAATGCGCTCGGCCCACACCCCGATCGAATAGAAGACGAGCGCGGCGGTGATGATGACGATCGCAGGGACGAGCATGCCGTCAGCATACGCCAAGCTTCAGCAATACTGAAGGCGACGTGCATAGCTCGCTCTCAACCTGCGCTGAACCGCCGC
Source organism: Microbacterium fluvii (assembly GCF_025515205.1). Lineage (GTDB taxonomy): Bacteria > Actinomycetota > Actinomycetes > Actinomycetales > Microbacteriaceae > Microbacterium > Microbacterium fluvii. The sequence goes on from NZ_JAOPFX010000003.1 coordinate 454,161, forward strand.
CAAGCCCGCGCTCGTACCGTTCCCAGAGAGGCCGCAACGGCCCGGCGAAGGGAGTGGCGTGGCCAAGGTCACCGTGGATCGGAAACTCGTGCAGGGGATGACCAAGCGCGAGAGGCAGCAGTTCGTGCGCGAGGTGCGTCGCGCCGAGCGGGAGCGCCTCGCACGCGAGAAGCGCCGCCGCCGCATCATCGGGTGGAGCGCGGCGGGCGCCGTCGTCGTGGTGGCCGCCGCCGGCGTCACGGTCGCCTCGGTCGCCAACGCGCAGGCCGCCGCGCAGGCGGAGGCGGATGCTGCGGCCTCCGGCCCCGCCAATATGGCCAGCGACGGGCTGCTGCTCACCTCGACCGACGGCACGACGCTGACAGCGACCACGACCGCCGCGCTCGGCCCCGACGAGCAGCCGACCGCCAACATCTCGACGGCGTCCACCACAGGCGTCGTCGACGTGCAGGTCTACCTCGACCTTACGACGGCCGATGCCGCGACCTTCTGGTCGACCGCCGGCGACGTTCTGAGCTCGTACGCCACCGGGGGCGCGATCAGCATCGAGCTGCACCCGATCGCGCTCGACACGGGCGACGCGGATGCCGTCGCCACCGCCGCCGCGTTCGGCTGCGTCGCCGACGCCGTGCCCGACTCGGCGCTCGACGTGTGGAGCGGGATCGTGCAGACGACGGCCGACGACGTCGCCTACGGACTCGATTTCGACTCCGGCGAACTCGCCTCGATCGTCAGTGCCGCGGGGGTCGACGACGCAGGCGTGACGGAATGCCTGGACGACGGCGGATTCACGACCTGGGCGACCCAGGCGAGCGAGCGGGCGGCAGCATCCGTTCCCTACACCTCCGACGAGGTCGACGTGGCCGCGGGCCCCGTCGTCGTGGCGGCGGGCACCGCCTACACCGGCGCGCTCGACGACGTCGACGCGTTCACGACGTTCCTCACCGACGCCTACACGACCGCGCTCGCTGGGGCGACGACCGAGTAGCCCCAGAGATCACCCGCCGCGGGTCATGAGGCCGCGGCGGGGCGTGGCTAGGCTCCGGGCCATGAAGAACCCGATGGTGATCGTCATCCTCGCGGTGGCGCAGTTCGTGATGGTGCTCGACAGCACCGTGATGAACGTCTCGATCTCGCAGGTGGCCTCGGACCTCGACACCACGATCACCGGCATGCAGGCCGCGATCACCTTCTACACGCTCACGATGGCCGCCTTCATGCTCACGGGCGGCAAACTCGGCGATCTGTGGGGGCGCGCGCGGGCGTTCAAGATCGGCTCGGTGATCTACGGCATCGGGTCGCTGCTGACGGCGCTGAGCCCCAACCTCGGCATGCTGCTGTTCGGGTGGTCGCTCGTCGAGGGTCTGGGTGCGGTTCTGGTGATCCCGGCGATCGCGGCGCTCGCCGCCGTCAACTACGAGGGCAAGGGACGCGTTGTCGCCTTCTCGATCCTGGGGGCCGTCACGGGCCTCGCCGCCGCCGCAGGCCCGCTCATCGGCGGGCTCGTGACCACCTATGCGTCGTGGCGCTACGTCTTCATCGCCGAGACGATCGTGATGATCGTCGTGCTCGTGCTGTCGGGCCGCATCAAGGACGTGCCGGCCGACGGCTCGGTGCGCATCGATATCACCAGCGTCATCCTGTCGGCCGCGGGCATGGCCCTCGTGGTGCTGGGCGTGCTGCAGTCGAAGGTATGGGGCTGGTTCGTGCCGCTGAACCCGCCCGAGGTCGGCGGCGTCGAGTTCGCCCCGCTGGGCGTCTCGCCGGTGACCTACCTGATCCTTCTCGGCGTCGTGCTGCTGTGGTGGTTCGTCCAGCGGCAGCGCACGCTCGCCGAAGCGGGACGGATGCCGCTGCTCAAGGTCGCGCTGCTGGGCATCGCGGCACTCCGCAGCGGGCTTTCGGGCTTCCTCGTGCAGTACTTCGCGATCGCCGCGCTCTTCTTCGTCATCCCGGTGTATCTGCAGACGATGCAGGGTTACGACGCCCTGCAGACCGGACTGAAGATCCTGCCGCTGTCGGCGGGGCTCATCGTCTTCTCGGTGCTGGGCTCCTGGGCGACGGTGCGTCGCTCTGCCAAGCGCATCGCTCAGGTCGGCCAGATCACGATGGCGGTCGGGCTGATGTTCGTGCTCATCGCGATCCAGCCCGAGCTGCTCGGCTGGCCCTTCGCGGCCGGCATGTTCGTCGTCGGCGCGGGATTCGGGCTGCTCGCCTCCCAGCTGGGCAACGTCAACATGTCGGCGGTCTCCGAGGAAGACACGTCGGAGGTCGGCGGGTTGCAGGGCACCTTCCAGAACCTCGGCTCATCGTTCGGCACGGCGGTCGTGGGGTCGGTGTTCATCCTGCTGCTGGCCTCCGGATTCACCTCCGCGCTCGCCGACAACACGACGATCACGCCGGAGGAGCGCCAGTCGATCACGGCGAGCGTCGACCAGGGGGTGCCGATCATCTCGCAGCAGGAGGCGGTGGAGCTCGTGGTGGCCGCCGGCGGATCGAGCGGCACGGCGGCATCGGTCGGCGAAGACTATGCGGCGGCGCAGATCGATGCACTCAAGCAGGCGCTGTTCATCGTCTTCGCGCTGCTGCTGCTCTCGCTGCTGCTCTCCCGAGACCTGCCGGCCGAGATCGGCGCGAGGCGCGAGGAGGAGCCCGAGTCTGCGGCATCGACCTGAGCGCGCTCCGCGGGGGCGCGCCGCGCCCTTAGTCTGAGCGGGTGACGCCGTCTGAAGCCAGCCTGTTCTTCATCCCGCTGCTGGCCGTCGTCGCGCCCCTGCTCGGCCGCGCCGTCGGGCGCTGGGTGCGGGTTCCGGTGGTTGTGTTCGAGCTGCTGCTCGGCATCCTCGCCGGCCCCGCCGTGCTCGGCTGGATCGCGCCGAACGAGTTCATCGACCTGCTCGCCGAGTTCGGGCTCGCGCTGCTCTTCTTCGTCGCGGGCACCGAGATCGAAGCATCCGCCCTGCGTGGACGGGCGGGCCTGCGCGCATGGATCGGCTGGGGAATCAGCATCGCGGCGGGCATCGCGCTGGGGTGGATGCTGACGCCCGGGCTCGGCGCGATCATCATCGGCATCTCCCTCTCGTCGACGGCGCTCGGCACGCTGCTGCCGATCCTGCGCGACGCCGGCGAGCTGCCGACGCCGTTCGGGCGCGCGGTCAGCGCCCTGGGCGCCGTCGGGGAGTTCGGTCCTCTCATCGCGATCTCGGTGCTGCTGGGCGGTCGCTCGCCGGGCGCGGCGACCATCGTGCTGATGGTGTTCCTGCTGATCGCGCTGGTGGCGATCAGGCTCGCGCTGCGCATGCCGCAGGGTGCCCTGCACGAGTTCGTCAACTCGACGCTGCACACCTCGGGGCAGTTCGCGATCCGCGTCGTGTTCGCGATCGTGGCGGCACTGGTGTTCCTGAGCCTCGTGCTGGGCATCGACATGCTGCTGGGCGCCTTCACCGCCGGCATCGTGTGGCGGCTCATGATGCGCGACGCCACCGAGCACGACCGGCACGCCGTCGAGAGCAAGATCGAGGGTGTCGCCTTCGGCTTCCTGGTGCCGATCTTCTTCATCTACACCGGTGTGACCTTCGACCTCACCGCACTGCTGGCCTCGCCCCTGCTGCTCGCGCTCGTGCCCGTGGCGCTGGTGGCGCTCCTGGTCGTGCGCGGGGTGCCGTCGCTGCTGGCCGCGCCAGAGGGAGCGAGTGCTCGCGACCGCTGGGCGATCGCGCTGATGGGAGCGACGGGCCTGCCGATCATCGTCGCGGTGACCTCGATCGGCGTCGACGAGGGAATTCTCACCTCGGCGGAGTCGGCCGTGCTCGTGGGCGCCGGCATGCTGTCGGTGCTGCTGTTCCCGCTCATCGCGATGACCCTGCGCGGCGACGACACGCGCGCTCCGCTGTTCGTCGACGGTGATCGGGCCTGAGGTCGGTCAGCGCCGGCGCAGCGCCTCCCAATCGACCTCGAGCGCCTCGGGCTGCGCAGGGGGGATCTGCGCGGGCAGCAGCATCCCTTCGTGCGGCCACAGCTTGACCGGCAGCACCACCGTCACCGTGACCGGATCTGGGGCGACGCCGGGGGCCTCGGGCGCCAGTTCGACGCGGGCCTCCTGGTAGCGGCCGCGGCCTGACGGCTCCGACACCGAGAGCACGCGCACGCACCCCCGCACGGCATCGGCGAGGGGATCCCGCAGCAGTCGCTCGAGATCGGCGGCGGCCTTGTCGACCCACTCCTCCATCAGACGAGCCCGTGCCGGGCGAAGGCGTGTGCCAGGCCGTCGTCTTCGACGGCGTCGGTGACCTCGTCGGCGGCGGCGAGGGCCGCCTCGGTCGAGCCTCCCATCGCGATGCCGGTGCCCACGGCCAGCAGCATCTCGACATCGTTGCCGCTGTCGCCCACGGCGATCGCGTCGTCGATCGAGAGGCCGAGCCGCTCGAGCACCACCTCGATCGCGGCGGCCTTGTGCACGCCCCGCGGCGACACTTCGCCGGCGCGATCGCCCAGGCCCGGCAGCGTGCCGCCGACGACCGTGAACTCCTCGCCCAGCAGCGATTCGACCGCAGCGTAGGCGGTGACGTCGTCGCCGTCGAACACGGCCTTCGCGGCGTGGTCGTAGCGCATCTCGCCCGGGTCGGTGATGTGCAGGCGCACGCTGGCGTCTTCGAGGTTGGTGAAGCCGAGCTCTTTCAGCACGCGCCGCATGCGCGCGCGGTGCCCCGCTGTCGGATACACCCCGCGCCGCCCCTGCAGGCTGTAGTCGAGGCCGAGCCGGTCGAAGACGCCGATCAGGTGGCGCACCTGCTGCTCGGTGAGTTCGCGCTCGAGAATCCACTCGCCGCCGAGCTCGATGTACGCGCCGGCGCCGGCGATCATGCCGTCGAAGCCGATGTCGGCGAGAGCCGGATCGATCTCGATGGGGCTGCGCCCCGTGGCCAGCATCACGAGGTGCCCGTTCGCGCGCGCCGCGCGGATGGCCCCGACCGCCGAGTCGGGTACGCGCCCGAGCGCATCGGTGAGGGTTCCGTCGATGTCGAGGAACACGATGCGGCGACGTTCGGGAGCCATGGTTCGAGCCTAAGCCCGGCGCTGTGTGCAGGCGAGAGTGCTACAAATGGCCCATGCCAGACGCCACTCCGCCTCGCCGCCGCCGGCTTGTCGTCGGCGCCGTTGTGGCGGGCACGGTGCTGGTCGCGGCCGTCGCGGTGGGCGCGTGGATGCTGCGACCGCAGGCCCCGCCGCCCGTGGAGGCGACAGCATCCGTCACTCCGCCCTCCACTCCCACGCCGACGCCGACTCCCACACCCACCCCGACGCCGACCGTCTACGACCTCAGCGGGCTGCCCGAAGTGAACGTGTTCGCCGTCATTCCGGCCCTGGCCGTCGACGACGACCCGTCGGGCGGGTTCACCGGCGAGACCGCGACGCCCGTCGACGAGCAGGCGCCGGTGTTCGCCGAACCCGATGGCGAGCCGGTCGCCTATCTGCCGAAGGAGTACGTGCACGGCGGCACGACCGTGCCGGTCGTCGAGCGGAGGGGGGAGTGGCTGAAGGTGCTGCTGGCCGGGCGGCAGGCGCTGCCGTCGCAGGGCGACCCCGCGCAGCTGACCGGATGGATGCGGCAGAGCGACGTCGAGATCGGCGAGAGCGACGACCTGGTCGAAGTCAGCATCTCGGATCGCACGATCGACATCGTGCACGGCGATGAGAGCACCCGCATCGCGACCGACTTCGGCTGGGGCACGGCGGCGACCCCGACGCCGATCGGACGCACGTTCATCATGAAGATCGCCGTCGCCGAGTCGTTCGCGTACACCCGAGGGCACCCGCTCGTGTATCTCGGCGTGCAATCGCCCACGCTCGACGGCTTCGGCGGGCAGCAGGTCGCGGTGACGGCCTTCCACTACCACGACGCCCACTCCGGCAGCATCTCGAACGGATGCATCAGGCTCGGCGTCGACGAGATCACCGCACTCGCCGAGCTTCCGCTCGGAACGCCGGTCGTCATCACGGACTGAGCGGTCGCCCGGCCCCGCGAGTTGGCAGCTGTTGTCGCTCCCCGAACGATCGGGCGACAGGAGGTGCCACATTGCGGGCTGAAATAGGGGGTGCGCCGCCTTCCGGGGGGTTGGATGGCGGCGCACCTAGGCACTGCGAGCAGTGCCACACCGGACCTGTGGTGCTGGTTCGGTTGCCCCACAGGTGGGGATCCGGTGCTTCTCTTGTCGGTCCGACGGTGGTCGGGCTCACGCCCATCCCTCGTCGTTCGACGGTCTGCTGTGGTGTCGCGTGAAACCGGGGGGACTCTCGCGTCACCTTCCCGCGGCCTTGCGGCCTCGGGGGGTCTGCTCCACAACGTACCGGTCATAAGCGTCCGGTGGTTGCATTTTCTCGCATGCACTCGGCGTGTCGCGAAAAGTGCTCGAGACGGTGCGGCGCATGGGAGGGTGGAGGGATCACTCTAACTGAAGGGGCGCTCCCATGGAGAATCACGAGCTGGGCCGCATCGGCCGCGCGGTGTCGGCGGTCGGGCTGGGCACGTGGCAGCTCGGTGCCGACTGGGGAGACGTCAGCGAAAGCGACGCGCTGGCGGTGCTCGCGGCATCCGCAGATCGCGGAGTGACCCTGTTCGACACGGCCGATGTCTACGGCGACGGACGCAGCGAGGCGCTCATCGGGGCATTCCTCGCGGGCAGGCCCGGTCACGGCATCACCGTCGCCACCAAGATGGGGCGGCGCCTGGCGCAGGAGCCGCAGAACTACACGGCCGAGAACTTCCGCGCCTGGACCGATCGTTCACGGCGCAATCTGCGCGTCGACACGCTCGACCTGGTGCAGCTGCACTGCCCGCCGAGTGCCGTGATCGACGACGACGCCACCTACGGCGCGCTCGACGCGCTCGTCGACGACGGCACCATCGCCGCCTACGGCGTGTCGGTCGAGACCTGCGCGCAGGCGCTCGCGGCGATCTCGCGGCCGCACGTGGCGAACGTGCAGATCATCCTCAACCCGTTCCGGCTGAAGCCCCTCGACGAGGTGCTGCCGGCCGCTGCCGCCGCGGGGGTCGCGATCTTCGCGCGGGTGCCGCTCGCCTCGGGCCTGCTCAGCGGCAAGTACACCGCCTCGACGACCTTCAGCGCCGACGACCACCGCTCGTACAACCGCCAGGGTGAGGCGTTCGACAAGGGCGAGACCTTCTCGGGCGTCGACTACGAGACCGGTCTTGCCGCCGCGGCCGAACTCGCCGCGGCGCTGCCCGCCGGCGTCAGCCTGCCCGCGGCGGCCCTCGCGTGGGGCGCGTCGCGCCCCGGCGTGACGGCGGTGATCCCGGGGGCCCGCAATGTGGCGCAGGCGCAGTCGAATGCGGATGCTGCCGCGCTGCTGCCGGGCGCAGCCCGCGCCGGCGAACTCGACCTCGACGCCTTCGACGCCGTCGTGCGGCGGGTGTACGACGAGAAGCTGCGGGAGCAGATCCATCCGCAGTGGTGACCGCGCAGTGGTGACCCCTCAGTGGTGACCGCGCAGGGGTGTCGCGCTCCGGCGTCGCGCTTCGCCGTGGCGGTTCGGCGTGCCGAGGCGAGGGTCATGTCGTCAGCGTGAGGTGTCGGCTGTGGGCGAGTGGCTGGCGGATCTCGAGCCGGTCGAGCATCGTGAGCGGTGACTTCGATGCGCGGAACCAGCGTCGCCGCGGATCCCACCAGGCCGGGCCCCTGACATAGGGCACCCCGAGGCGCATCTGGATCTCCCACCCGCACACGTGCACCCAGTGGTGGTGGAACATGCAGACCGGCACCCCGTTGTCGGTGCTCGTCTCGCCGCCCTCGCTGTGCTCGTCGACGTGGTGGATCTCGCACCAGTCGGCCGGAACCTGGCACCCGGGAATGATGCAGGTGCCGTCTCTGGCCTCGATCGCCCGACGCTGCCGACGGTTGAACAGTCGCTCGGTGGTGCGGATCGAGGTGATGCGCCCGTTCTCGGCGAAGACGACCCGCTGCATGCGCCCCGTACAGGCGATGCGCTCGGCGAGGTCGATGGGCTGCGGCTCGCCGATGCCCGGCAGGTGGGTGAAACCGGTGCCGGCGAGAAGGTCTTTCTCTCGTGCGTGCACGACCAGCGTCGGTGCCGCGCCGGCGATCGTGGGCAGCGTGCCCGACGTGGCGATGCGGTGGATCAGCGTCCACAGCGCGTCGTGGCGCCTCTGGCCGACGGTGCGCGGGTCGAGCGGGGGAGCGGCCTCGTCCCCGGAGCTGTCGCCCTCGCCCTCGCCGCCCTCGCCGGAGCCGGTGGACTCGAGCTCGGTGCCTGCACCGCTCTCGCCCCCGGCGAACCACGGCCCGTCGGGCTGCCGCGCGGTGCGCGGGCTCATCAGCGCATCGATGCACCGGCGCAGTTCGGCCATGAACTCGGGCAGCGCGTGGCCGCCGAAGGGCACGACGCCGTCTCGGCAGCGGCCGATCCAGAAGTCGCGCTTGCGCATCGCACGCTCTTCGGGCGGCTCGGTGCCGTCTTGGTCGAGGAACACGGCCCACACCTGCGCCATCTCTCGCAGTGCATCGGCGTCGACGACGGGCGGGGCGTCAGGGGCGTCGCCGCGCGCCGCGGTGCACAGTTCGGCTTCGGCGACGAGCACGGCTGCGTCGCCGGCCGCAGGGCGAGCCTTTTCCAGCGGCACCGCGACGGCCAGTGCGCCCTCGACGCCCACGGCCCCCGTCGCCAGAGCTTCGCGCAGGCCCGGGTAGCGCGCGGGCAGCGCCTCGCCGGTGAGCGCTCGCCGCGGGGCGGTGAGCCTTCCGATGCGCACATAGGCATTGGCCGTCACCCGTGTCGATCGGGTGACCCGCTGCACGAGTTCGCCCGCGGTCACCGACCCGAACCGCGCTGACATGCGATCGGCCACGATCTCGTCGGTGGAGCGCTGCGACACGACTCCCGACCCCTCGCACAGCAGCGCCTCGGCCCGCCGCGCGATGCCTGCGGCGGCGCCCATGATCGCGAGCACGTCGTCGTCGGTCGCGGCGCCCACGGCACCGCTGAACGCCTCGGCCAGCACGCCGTCGAGCTCTGCGCTCAGAGCGTCGATGCGGTCGAGGAGTTCGTTCATAGCTTCGATTATGCGGGTGGCCTCCGACATGGGAAGCCCCAGATCAGCCCACAGAAAAATCGGTGCAGAACTCGCTCAAGACCCCGCCTGGGGAGGAGCCGTGGGTAGCGTGGAGCGGGTGACCTCCGCAGCGCCCGAGCCCGAGCCCGAGCCGGTGGGCAGCCTTGGGCGCGCACCTGCCCCCGCACCACCCGCGCATCGAAGCACCCGGCGCCGACTCGCCGCAGCCGCCCTCCTCGCCGCGACGATCGCCGCCGGTCTCGTCGTGCATCTGGCCCTGCCCGACAGCGCCGCGACCGACATCGCGGGCGACGCGCTCTATGCCGTGGCCGTCTATCTCGCGGTCGTCATCGCGTGGGTGCGGCAGCATCCGTTCGTCGTCGGCGCCATCGCCGCGGCCTGGTGCGTGGGCATCGAGCTGTTCCAGCTCACCGGCATCCCGCTGGCGGCCGGCGCCGCCTTCGCGCCGGCGATGCTCGTGCTCGGCACGGTCTTCGATGCGCGAGACCTCGTCGTGTACGTCGCCGTGATCCTCGTCGTCTCTCTGTTCGATCGTCTCTCGGCGCGCCGCAGGCCGGCCTGAAGAGGGCGCCGCACCCCCCGATGGTGCGGCGCCCCGCCCCCGACGGGGGCTCAGTCGTCGCTCTCGCGCCCGTGCACGGTGAGTGCGTAGATGACGACGACGTCGAGGGCCAGCACGGCCAGCGACCACCACGGCTGCACGTCGAGCAGAAAGAGCTGGCTGACCGCGTTGAGCGACACGAGCACCACGGCGGTCACGCGCGCCCAGGTCTGGCCGGCCAGCAGGGCGATGCCCACGAGCACCAGCAGGGTGCCGATGATGAGGTGCCACCAGCCCCAGCCGTTGACGTCGAGCCACAGCACGTTGCCGGTGCCGTAGATCACGACGTCTTCGCTGGGCAGCAGCACGGCAGACAGTCCCTTGAGCGCGTCGATCGCGCCGGTGATGATGATGACGATTCCGGCGAAGACTCGCCAGCCGCTCCAGGCGGATGTCGACGGTGACATGGGGGAACTCCTTCGTGGCCGAGGGCGCGGGTGCGCCGCGGCTCGATTGTGAGTCGGCGGCGGAGGCCGCCTCATCACCCGCGCAAGGTGAACCCTGTGAGTCGGCCGCCGCGGCGGGGTGTGTCCGGCGATCGGCGTCGAGCGGATGCGGTCTGCGCGGGCGCTCGGAGAGTGCGGCGCGCCGGGGGATCAGGCATCTTGCGCTGGCCTTGCGCAAAACCTGTGACTCGTGTGACTGATGTGAAATAAGTTCTGTCTTGACACGAACATGAGAGATCTCTCATGATTAGCGGCGGAGCGGGAAGTACGCGCTGGGGAGCGAGTGCCGACCAACCTGGCTTTGGGGGGCTGGGCGGTACTTGCGGTGTGCGAAGACGAGTCTTCGCTCCCCCCGATTCTCGTGCAGCGTCGCAAAGCTGACCTCAATCACAAGAGTCAGGGAGACCCACGCACATGCGTACTTTCATCAAGAACTACCTGGCGGCCGAGAAGGCCCGCCGCGAGGAGAACGGCGAAGCCGGCTTCTCGCTCATCGAGCTCATCGTCGTCGTCGTGATCCTCGGCATCCTCGCCGCGATCGCGGTGCCCGTGTTCCTCGGCCTGCAGGCGCAGGCAGAGAAGACTTCGCAGGATGCCGTCGCAGGCAACGCCGCGAGCCAGCTGGCTTCTGAGATCGCGCAGGACCCCGACTACGCGTTTGACGCAGACGACTTTGCCTCTCTCGCGGGTGACACGTACACGATCACGACGAACACCTACACGTCGATCGATGACTTCTGCGTCTCGGTCACGGGTGGCGCCGACGACTGGACGTCGAAGGCCGGCCCCGGCGCCGACTGCACCTCTGCCGCGTCGTAAGGGCAGCACTTCCGCCGAGGCCGGTCCACCCCCGTGGGCCGGCCTCGGCACCCCTCTTTTCCATGACAGCCAGGGGAGGTGAGTCATGACGAAGCACGCCGACGACGGCTTCAGCCTCATCGAGGTGGTCATCGCGATGTTCCTGTTCGCCGTGATCTCGCTCGCGATCCTTCCCCTCGCCATCCAGGCGGCGGCCCTCAGCACGGTCAACCGTGACGAGGCCGCCGCGAACGCGTTCGCCTCCTCACAGCTCGCGGTCATCCGCTCGAGCTACCCCGACGATGGCACCAACGCCTGCTCGGGCGTGCGCGCCAAGCAGTTCACGCAGAAGAAGGATCCGGCAGAGACCGGGCTGACGGCCAACCTCGTGGTCTCTGCGTGCCCCACCAGCTACCCCGGAGTCGTGACGATCACGGCGAAGGTGTTCGATCCGGCAGAATCCACCACCGATCCCGTCGTGACGATGGCGACCCAGGTGATCGTGACGGCGGCATCATGACCGAGCGCACGCCCCGCAACGACGACGGCATGTCGATGATCGAGCTCGTCGTCTATGCCGTCATCGCCGCACTCCTGCTCGGAGTGCTCGGCGGCATCCTCATCTCCGGCATGCGCTCGACCGTCATCACGGGCGACCGCGATGCCGCCACCGGAACGGTGCAGGCCATCAGCACGTCCCTGTCGAGCGACATCCGCAACGCCTCCTCCGTGCAGCTCACGCAGTCGGGCTCGACGACGGTCGTGCGCGCCCGCGTGGCCGACGGGCGATCGGCCTGGGACTGCCGGGCCTACGCCGTCGTCGACCTCGAGACCTGGAGCGACAGCGCCGTGACGACGGGCGCCGACGGCAAGTACGAACTGCGCGTGCTCACCTACGACGATGTCGCCGTGGCGGCGTCGTTCACCGCGCCCACCCCGACGACGGCGTGGGGTGTGCTCTCGAACGACGTGCAGCGCATCGAAGTGCAGCCGACGCCGTCGCCCGCGCCGACGCCCACCTACCTCTCCTACTTCACGCTCACCGGTGATGCGCTCTCGTGGAACCTCGCCGCTCTCGCTTCGGCCAACGCCGCCTTCAACGACGGCGAGACCGTCGCGCTGACGGGGTCTGCCGTCGCCCGTGCCCACGATGAAGGGACGACCAAATGCTGGTGAACCGCGTCGCGCGGCGCCTGCGCGCCACCTCCGAGGGCGAGAACGGCTCGACGATGATCGCCGTGCTCGTCGTCGCGACGATCCTGGGCCTCCTCACGGTCACGCTCTCGGCCGCCGTCGTCAACACGACGAAGACGACCCTCGGCATCGGCTCGTCGCTGCAGGCGCAAGCCGCCGCCGACGCCGGCATCTCGGCCGCCGTCGCCTACGCGAAGGCGCACCCGGCCGACGTCTGCACGATCGACCTCACCAGCAGCACGCCGCAGTACCACGTGAAGCCCGCCATCCCGAGCCCGGAGCGCCCCGACGTGACGGCGTGCGGCTCGGGTGGAAAGGTGACGTTCCTCTCGATCGGCACGGGGGAAGACGGCCGCACGACCTCGGTCGAGGCGACCTACTACTACTCCGGAGGCGTCACGACCGGTGTGCCCGACAACGCCGTCGTCATCGGCGGCGGCACCTTCAGCGCCACCTCGCTCATGCTCAAGGTCGGCGCGGGCGCCACCGACGGCTCGGCGCTCATGCTCAGCGGCGACTTCAAGACCTGCAACAACATCACGACGTTCGAGACCGACGTCATCCTCTACAACGGCAACCTCGACATCACCAACGCGTGCAAGTTCACCAAGGACGTGTACGTGGCCGGCTACGTCAAGTTCAGCGCGGGTGCGACGGTGGGCGGCTCGGTGTATGCCCTGGGCACCGTCAACCTCGCCAACGCCGACAACAAGATCGGCGGCAACCTCGTCGCCAAGGGCGACATCACGATCACCGCCGGCGCCAAGGTCACCGGCTCGGTCACCACCGAGGGCAACTTCTCGATGACCAACAGCCCCTCGACGATCGGCGGCAACCTCGCCGTCGGCGGCACGGCGTCTGTGACCTCCGGCGCCACCGTGACCGGCAACCTCACTGCGACCGGCAAGGTCACGGTGCAGGGCTCCACGATCGGCGGGGCTGTCACCGCCGGCAACGGGCTCGACCTCAACTCGGCTGTCATCGGCGGGGCGATCCTCAACGCCGGCACGGCGACGGCCGGCGGTTACAACGTCAAGGCCGCGTCGTTCACGACCGCCGGCGCCATCGGCGCCTCGGGTTCGTACCTGCAGGCTTCGAAGTTCACCGGCGATGTCGTCTCGACGTTGGCGGGCGGCAAGAGCTATATCGCTCCCGACACGACGGTCGGCGGCAAGATCCGACTCGCCGGTACCGTATCGACCGACTGGGGGCCGCCCACGGCGACAGGGGGCAACACCTACAACGTCACGGGTCTCACGGCGCCGTCGGTGCCGGCGAAGCCGGTCATGACCATTCCCGACGAGCTGAAGACCGGCACCTACAAGTGGGACGACTACGACTACGTCGAGTCGAACTGGATCTCTGCCGGCTACACCATCGACACGTGGGCGACGGCGGCCGACTGCACGTTCGACACCTGGCACCCGGCCAACGTCGCGAAGATCGCCTCGTACACGACGCCGACCGTCGTCGACCTGCGCAAGTGCGGCAAGGTCTACGGCTACCAGACGACGCTGCAGCTCGACACCGACCTGCTGCTCGTGCTGCCCGACAACGACGTGGAGCACAAGTTCCAAGAGGTCAAGTTCCTCTCGAAAGACGGCGAGCCCCACAAGCTCGACATCCTCATGCCCGACACCGTCGACAACGATGCCGCCACGTGCAAGAAGAGCGGCTCGAAGATCAACCTCTACGCCACGACGGCGGGCACGAGCCCGTTGATCTCGGGTCTCATCTACACGCCGTGCACGCTGTCGATCGCCAACGTCGGCTCGACGGGCAACTGGACCGGCCAGCTCTACAGCGGGTCGATGATCTTCGACGCCGGTGGGTCGCCGGGCTACCAGCTCGTCTACCAGCCGATCGGCGTGCCCGGCTTCGGCGTGAGCGAAGCCGTCTCGGCCTCGCTCGGAGCGCTCATCAGCCGGCGTGACATGGGGGCGCCGTGATCGCCCTGATCGTCGTCTTCGCGGGCGTCTTCGGGCTGATCATCGGCTCGTTCCTCAACGTCGTCGTCTACCGCGTGCCCGCCGGCATCTCGCTCAACCGGCCCAGCCAATGCCCGACATGCGATGCGCCGGTGCGCCCGTGGCAGAACGTGCCGGTGTTCTCGTGGCTGGTGCTGCGCCGCCGCTGCGCGTCGTGCAAGTCTCCGATCTCGGTGCGCTACCCGCTCGTCGAGCTCGCCACCGGCTTCGCCTTCGCGGGGGTCGCCTGGTTCTTCCTCGAGCCGTCGACCGGCGCGGCGACGGCATGGGCGGGCCCGGGAGCAGGAGCCGGTGCGCTGGCGGCAGTCATCGTCGCGTATCTCTACCTCGCGGCGATCTCGATCGCGCTGGCGCTCATCGACCTCGACACGAAGCGCCTGCCCAACGCGATCGTGCTGCCCGCCTACATCGTGCTGCTCGTGCTGTTCGCCCTCGCGTGCCTTCTCGGCGCCGAGTGGGGAGCCCTGCTGCGCGCCGCGATCGGCGGCGCCGCGCTCTACGCCTTCTATGCGCTGCTGCGGCTCGTTCGACCGGACGGCATGGGCGGGGGAGACGTCAAGCTCGCGGGCGTGCTCGGTCTCGCGCTCGGCTGGCTCGGCTGGGGCGCCCTCGTCGTCGGCGCCTTCGCCGCGTTCCTCCTGGGCGGCGTGTTCGGACTCGCGCTCATCGCCGCCCGCCGCGCCGGCCGCCGCACCGCGATCCCGTTCGGCCCCTGGATGATCCTCGGCGCCTGGATCGGCATCCTCACCGGCGAGCCGCTGGCGCGCTGGTACCTGGCATTTTTCACCGCATAAGAGAGAGGAACGATCATGGCCAAGACCATCATCGGGCTGGAGATCACCGAAGAGGGCGTGCGCGCCGCAGAGGTGACCACGGGGCGCAACCCCGTGCTCGTCGCCTACGGCTCCGTTCCGCTTCCCGTCGAAGCCGCGAAGGACTCGGAGGTGATCGACCGGGATGCGGTGACCCTCGCGCTCAAGCAGTTGTGGAGTCACGCGGGCTTCAAGAGCAGGAACGTCGTCCTGGGCATCGGCAGCCGCCGCATCCTCGTCCGCGAATACACGACGCAGGCGATGAAGCCCGACCTGCTGCGGCAGGCCCTGCCCTACCAGGTGCAGGACCTGCTGCCGGTGCCGGCCGAGCAGGCCGTGCTCGACTTCTATCCCGTCTCGCAGGAGAAGGACCAGCTCACGGGCCTTCTGGTCGCCGCGGTGGCCGAGACGGTCGAAGAGCTCATCACGACGGCGGGCAAGGCCAAGATCATCGTCGACGAAGTCGACCTCAGCGCCTTCGCGCTCGCCCGCGCGGCGCGCCGGCTCATCGCCCCCGGCGAGACGGTCGCGGTGCTGGGCCTCGGAGACCACACGAGCAACGTCGTCGTCGTGCGCGACGGCATCCCGCACTTCGTGCGCATCATCCCGATCGACATCACCACCGCCGCCGTGCAGGCGCACTCGCTGAGCGAGGCGGCCGACGACGCGCCCGTGCTCGAGGAGGTCTTCGAGACCGTGCCGGCGGAGCCGGCGGGGCGCCGCTCGCGCGCGGGGGCCAGAAGTCGCGGCCCCATCGGCATGACGGACTCCGCCATCACCGACCTGGTCGCGCGCCTGCGCTCGACGATCGCCTTCTACTCCGAGCGCGTGGGCGAACAGCCGGTCACCCGCGTGCTGCTCACCGGCGCGGGTGCCGCCGCCCCCGGCGTCGCCGATGCCCTCGCGGCGAGCCTGCCGATGCCCGTCGAGTTCGCCGGTGTCGGCCAGGTCGCGGCCGTCAAGGGCCGCCAGCCCGAGGGCGACCTCGCCCTCGACCTGCTCACGACGGCGGGCATCGCCATGAAAGAGAGCCGCTGATGTCGGTCAACACCTCGACCATCACCTTCGGGGGAGCGCCCCGCGTCAATCTGATGCCGCGCGCCGAGACCGAGCGCCGCGAGAAGACGGCGCTGCTGCGCCGCTGGGGGTGGGCGATCGTCGGGGCACTCCTCGTCGTGGTGGCGGTGACCGCCGCGATGTACGTGTATCAGTGGAGCGCCGACAGCACCCTCGACAGCGAGAACACGCGCACGAACACGCTGCTGACGCAGCTCGCCGGACTCACCGACGTGAAGGAGGCGCTGGCGCTCGAATCGGAGCTCTCGGACTTCCGCGTCGACGCGATGGCCACTGACCTCGACTGGCCCGCCGCGGTCGTCGAGATCATCGATGTGCTGCCCAAGGGCGTCACGATCGGCGGCTTCGACCTGACGGTCGGCGCCGTGCCGGCAGGGGAGGATCCTGCCGTCGAGAAGGGGCTCATCGGCTCGTTCACGCTCATCGCGTCCTCGCCCGACGAGATCGTCGACCTCATCCGCGACACCCGCGCGCTCGACTCGGTCATCGCCGCCGACGGCCCGCAGGTCGCCTCGGCCAGCACCGAAGACGGCGACTACACCTACACGCTGACGGTGACCTTCGACCAGTCGCTGTATACCGGCGACTTCGCCGCAGAGGAGGACTCGGAGTGAACCTTCCCAAGCAGTTCATCAACCTGCTCGGCGCCGTGCTCGCCATCGCGATCGTCATCGCCGGTGTCGCCCTCATCGCCCTGCCGATGTACGGCACGGCGCAGGCGACCCTCGCGAGCGCCCGCACCGTCGAGCAGACCAACGACACCTACCAGATGCAGGTCGACGCGCTCACCGTCGCGGCGGCGAGCATCGACCAGACCGATGCGAACGTCGCCGAGCTGCGCACCGAGATCACCGCGATCCCGCAGCTCGACGACGTGCACGAGATCATCGCGGCCGCCGCCGAAGACACCGACGCCACCGTCATGAGCACCGTCGCGAGCGACCCCGTCACGTGGGTCGAGCGCCTCACCGTCGACGACGCGGGCCTCGCCTCGGCCGAAGCCCCGGCATCCGACACGACGGATGCGGCCGCCGACGGCACTGATGAGTCCACCGAGTCGACCGACACCGAGACGACCACGACGACCGAAGACGCCCCGGCGTCCACCGCACCGGCCGACGGCCCGCAGCAGCAGGTGCCGATCGCGATCACGGTCGAGGTGAAGGACGCCGAGGCCGCAGCCGACTTCATCGACGCGCTCGGGGCCGGACCCCGGCTCATCGGCGTCGAGAAGGCCACGCTCACGGGGAGCTCCGGTGCCATGACGCTCACGGTGTCGGCGCTCGCCTTCATCCGGACGGAGGAGTGACATGACCGCCACAGACGATCTGCACGCCATGCTCGGCACGGCGCTCACCGCCCGTGCCTCCGATGTGCACCTGACCGCCAAGCAGCCGGCGCGCATGCGCGTCGACGGCGACCTCGTGCCGATCCCCGGCTTCGAGCTCGCCACCACTCCCGCCTGGATCGAATCGGCCGTCGGCGGCCTGCTCTCGCGCGAGCAGTACGAGGAGTTCGCCGAGCGCGGCGAGGTCGACCTCTCATACAACGCGCCCGGCGTCGCGCGGTTCCGCGTCAACGTCTTCCGTCAGCTGGGCGATGTCGCGGCGGCCCTGCGTTTCATCAACGAGAAGGCGATTCCGCTCGAAGAGCTCGGCGTGCCGCTGGTCGCGGCCGACCTCGTCAAGCGCCCCCGCGGCCTCGTGCTGGTCACCGGCCCCACCGGCTCGGGAAAGTCGACGACCCTGGCGGCCATGATCGACATCGTCAACCGCACGATGCCCTCGCACATCATCACGGTCGAAGACCCCATCGAGTTCCAGCACACCAGCAAGATGTCGCTGATCCACCAGCGCGAGATCGGGTCGGACACGGCGTCGTTCTCCGAGGCACTGCGGCGCATCCTCCGTCAGGACCCCGACGTGATCCTCGTCGGCGAGCTCCGAGACCCCGAGTCGATCTCCACGGCCCTGTCGGCCGCCGAGACCGGCCACCTCGTGCTGTCGACACTGCACACCCAGAGCGCCGCCAAGTCGATCAACCGCATCATCGACGCCTTCCCGCCCTCGCAGCAGGACCAGGTGCGCACGCAGCTGGGCGACACGCTGCAGGGCATCATGAGCCAGACCCTGCTGCCCAAGGCGCAGGGCAAGGGGCGCGTCATCGCCACCGAAGTGCTGATCAACACTCCCGCCATCGCCAACCTCATCCGCGAGGGTCAGGTGAGCCAGATCTACTCGATGCTGCAGGCGGGTGGATCGCTCGGCATGCACACGCTCGATCAGGACCTCAAGCGCCTCGTCGAAGACGGCTCGCTGGCGCTGCAGGTCGCGCGCTCGTTCGCGATGGACCCGTCGACGCTCGACGGCGTGCGGGTGCGGCCGAAGGACTACGACGCCGAGGCGTGGAGCGTGCGGGCACCCGAGCCCGCCGGATGGGGGCACTGATGTCGCTCGTTCAGGAATACAGCTACCGAGCCGTCGACGCGAAGGTCGGCAACGT
The DNA here is from genome assembly GCF_025515205.1 of Microbacterium fluvii. GTDB lineage: Bacteria > Actinomycetota > Actinomycetes > Actinomycetales > Microbacteriaceae > Microbacterium > Microbacterium fluvii. The sequence goes on from NZ_JAOPFX010000003.1 coordinate 472,688, forward strand.
CGTCAAGGGGGTCATCGAGGCCGCCAGCACGAGCGCGGTCACCTCGAAGCTGCGGGCGCAGGGCCTGACGCCGCTCGAGGTCGTCGAGCTGTCGAAGACCGGCCTGAATCAGGAGATCTCGATCCCCGGGTTCGAGAAGCGCGTCAAAGTCGACAGCCTCGCCGTCTTCTCGAAGCAGATGGCGGGCCTCATCAACGCCGGCCTCCCGCTCATGCGCACGCTGTCGATCCTCATCGAGCAGGCGGAGGACAAGAAGCTGCAGAAGGCGCTGGTCGCCGTGCACGCCGGCGTCGAGTCGGGCATGTCGCTCTCGCAGGCCTTCGCGCAGCATCCGGACGTCTTCCCCCCGCTCATGATCAGCATCGTCAAGGTCGGTGAGGCGGGCGGCTTCCTCGGGGACGCGCTCAACACGATCGCCGAGACCTATCAGGGCGAAGCCGAGCTGCACAACAAGATCAAGGCGGCCACGACCTACCCGATCGTCGTGTTCGTCATCGCGATCCTCGGCGCCTTCGCGATGATCACCTTCGTCGTGCCGATCTTCAAGGGCATGTTCGAGGGATTCGGCTCCGAGCTGCCGCTGCCCACCCAGATCCTCGTGATGCTCTCGAACAACATGGTCTGGATCCTGCCGCTGCTGGTGGTCGTCGGCGTCGTGTTCTGGATCTGGTGGTCGCGGCACAAGAACGACGAGAAGGTGAGGCGCTTCGTCGACCCGCTCAAGCTCAAGCTGCCCGTCTTCGGTCCGCTCGCGACCAAGATCGCCGTCTCGCGCTTCACCCGCAACCTGTCGATGATGCTCAAGTCCGGTGTGCCGCTCATCCAGGCGCTCGCGATCGTCGGCGAGGCCTCGAACAACTGGAAGATCGAGCAGGCCGTCACCGAGGTGATGGACTCGGTGCGCCAGGGGCGTTCGTTCTCGGCGCCGCTGGCCAAGGCCGAGGTGTTCCCCCCGATGGTCGCGCAGATGGTGTCGGTCGGCGAGGAGTCGGGAACGCTCGCCGACATGCTCGCCTCGATCGCCGACTTCTACGAGGGCGAGGTCAAGACCGCCACCGAGCAGCTCACCGCCACGATCGAGCCGATCCTCATCGTCGGCATCGGCGTGATCATCGGCGGCATGGTCGTCTCGCTGTACCTCCCGATCTTCTCGATCTACGGCGAGGTCGCCAAGAGCGGCTGATCGGCCACAGGCTCGGGTGCCGGCGGAGAGGGGCTTGGGGGCTCGGCCGGCACCCGATACCACTCGGGTCGGTCGGCTGTGATCTCGATACGGCGGCTGCGCCGCCTACTCGATCAGCGGGGGCGGGTGCGCCGCAGCATCCGCTGCGCAGCTCAGATCGAGACGCGCAGCACCTCTTCGATCGTCGTGACGCCCTGCTGCACCTTGCTGAAGCCGTCTTCCCGGAGCGACACCATGCCCTCTTTGAGGGCCACCATGCGCAGCTCGGTGCCCGTCGCGTGGGCGACGACCATCTTCTCGAGCTCGTCCGAGAGCGACATGATCTCGTGCAGCGCGACGCGGCCTCGGTAGCCCGTGCCCGAGCACTCGGTGCACCCCGCGGCGCGGAAGAGCACAGGAGGGTCGGCGGGGTTGTAGGGGAAGCGCACCGACTCGAGCACGTCGCGCGACTCGTGGTAGGCCTCGCGGCAGTTCAGGCACAGCCGTCGTGCCAGGCGCTGCGCGACGACGGCGGCGAGGGCCGTGCCCACCAGGAACGGCTCGCAGCCCATCTCGGTCAGACGCGTCAGCGCCGACGGCGCATCGTTGGTGTGCAGCGTCGAGAGCACGAGGTGCCCGGTGAGGGCCGCCTCGATCGAGATCGTCGCCGTCTCCTGGTCGCGGATCTCGCCGACGAGCACGACGTCGGGGTCGGATCGCAGGATCGAGCGCAGCGCCGCCTGAAAGGTCATGCCCGCGCGGGAGTTCACCTGCACCTGGTTGATGCCGGCCATGCGGTATTCCACCGGGTCTTCGACCGTGATGACGTTGATGCGGGGGTTGGCGACCGTGTTCAGCGCCGTGTAGAGCGTCGTCGACTTGCCCGAGCCGGTCGGCCCCGTCACGAGCACCATGCCGTGCGGGCGCGTGATCGATTCGGTGAACCGCTTCTCGTTGATCATCGAGAAGCGCAGGTCTTTCAGCGACAGCGACTGCGCCGTGTTGTCGAGGATTCGCATGACGATCTTCTCGCCCCACACCGTCGGCAGCGTCGCCAGACGCAGGTCGACCTTGCGCCCCTCGTGGGTCACCGACAGGCGGCCGTCCTGCGGCTTGCGCTTCTCGGCGATGTCGATGGATGCCATGATCTTCAGCCGCGAGATGACGCCGTCTTGAATCGCTCGGTCGGCCTTCTGCATCTCGTGCAGCACGCCGTCGATGCGGTAGCGCACCGTGAGCTGCTTCTCGCCTGGCTCGATGTGGATGTCGCTGGCACGGTCGCTGATGGCCTGCGTGATCAGCAGGTTGACGAACCGCACGATCGGCGCGTCGTCGACTGTGTCGTCGAGCGACTCGGTCGAGCCGGGGGAGCCCTCGGCGGCGGCGATCTCGCCGATCTGCTCCGAGAGGTCGCTGAGCTCTTCGTCGGAGCGCAGGAACCGGGTGAACGCCGTGTTGAGGGCGTCGGCGGCCACGACCGCGGGCCGGATGTTCAGATCGGTGACGGTCGCGATGTCGTCGAGCGCGATGAGGTCGGTCGGGTCGAGCATGCCGATCGTCAGTGCGCGGCGGCCGCGCTCGACCGGGATCAGGTGGTAGCGGCGGCACAGGGCCGCGGGCACGGTGCCGATCACCTCGGCGTTGAGCGTGACCGTGGTCAGGTCGATATACGGAAAGCCCGTGCTCGCAGCGATGCCTTGGGCCACCTGCACCTCGGTCGCCAGACGCGACGAGATCAGGTGCTGCTGCAGCTCCGGACCTTCCCCGTATTCTGCGACCGCACTCCTCATTGTCTCTTCGTGCACCGCCCCAGCGCGCACGAGAGTTTCGGCGAGTCCTTTCACCGGAACCCCTCTCCCCGGCCATATCCTATGCCCCCGCAGGCATCCGTGTGAATAGCGAGATTTCTGTGACGGATGTGACTGATGTGACTTCACGCCTCGGCATGCCGCACCCGTGCCTGTCAACCCGCCCGGCCCGCGGCATCCGCCCCGATAGCCTGCCGTCATGAAGCGGATCATCGCCTGGGCGCTGAGCCTGGCGCCCGTGCGCGCGTTCCTGCTCTACAGCGAGCGCCGAGGGGCCATGCTCGCCGACAGCATCACCTACCGCACCCTGTTCAGCGTCTTCGCCGGCGTGCTGCTGGGCTTCTCGATCGCGGCTCTCTGGCTCGCTGGCAACCCCACGGCGTGGAACGCGCTCATCGACGCCGTGGATGCTGCCATCCCCGGCCTCGTCGGCGACGGCGGCCTCATCGACCCCTCGTCGATCCCGGCCCCCGCGGGCCTGTCGGTCGCGAGTGTGCTGGCCACGGTCGGACTCATCGGCGCCGCGATCGGCGCGATCGGGTCGCTCCGCACGGCGATGCGCATCATCGCCGGCCAGGTGCACGACGATGTGATGTTCGTGTGGGTGCTGCTGCGCAACCTCGCGCTCGCGCTCGGCATCGGCCTCGCGCTGGCGGCATCGGCGGCGGTCACGATGGGCGCGACGGCGGGCCTCGGGCTCGTGACCGGCTGGCTCGGGCTCTCGGCAGACGACCCGGCGGTCGGGTTCGCCACGATCTCGATCTCGGTGCTGATCGTCTTCGCGCTCGACGCCGCCGTGATCGCGGTGGCGTTCCGGGTGCTGTCGGGGCTGAAGCCCGCCGCGAGATCGCTGTGGATCGGCGCGCTCGCAGGGGCCGTCGGCCTGACCGTGCTGCAGCAGCTGTCGGGGCTGTTCGTCGGGGGAGCGACCTCCAACCCGCTGCTGGCCTCGTTCGCGTCGCTGGTCGCCCTGCTGCTGTGGGTCAATCTGTCGGCGCAGGTGATCCTCATCGCGAGTGCCCTCATCGTGACGCTCGAGGCGGAGCGTCACGACCGCGTGCGTGCGCGGTTCGGCGCGCCGACCTTCGCGCAGCGCCGCGTGCAGCAGGCGGAGGATGCCGTCGCCCTCGCCGCACGCGAACTCGACGCCGCGCGCGAGGGTGCGGCGGCCGAGGCCGCGAAGGCGTGACAGAGGCCATCGAGTCTGCCGCAGTCTGAGCGAGACGTGCGAGAACGTGTGGTCGGACCACAAACGTGAATGTCGGATCGGTAAGGCTCTTGTTACGACTCGACGATCGGCATGCGCCGGCGGTGTCCGCTGTCGTACGTTGTAGAGGTGTCTGAAGAAACTGTGACCGGTCCCAATGGCGCGCTCGAGGCGACGCACCCCCTCGCCCTCGCCCCCGTGACAGGCCCGGCGAGCAACGTCGACGGCTTCGTGCGGCAGTTCCTGCGCAACCTCAACTACGAGCGCGGTGTGCCGCTGTCGGCCTCCAGCCCCAACGACCAGTACTTCGCGTTCGCCATGACGGTGCGCGACTACCTCATGGCGCGCTGGCTCGAAGACCTGCGCCGTCAGCGCGTGACGCAGTCCAAGAGCGTCTGCTATCTCTCGGCCGAGTATCTGCTCGGCCGGCAGCTCGACAACAACCTGCTCGCCAGCGGCCTGACCGACATCGCCACCGAGGCGATGGCCCAGTGCGGCATCGACATCGAAGAACTGCGAGCCCAGGAGGTCGAGCCCGGCCTCGGCAACGGCGGCCTCGGGCGCCTCGCGGCCTGCTTCATCGACTCCCTCGCGACCATGAGCGTGCCGAACATCGGCTACGGCATCCGCTATGAATACGGCATCTTCCGCCAGACCTTCGTCGACGGCCAGCAGGTCGAGCAGCCCGACGCGTGGCTCGAGCTCGGCTCGCCGTGGGAGTTCCCGCACCCCGAGTTCGCCCAGACGATCTCGTTCGGCGGTCACACCGAGACCTACGACGACGAGGGCGTCACCCGCAGCCGCTGGGTGCCGTCGTGGAACGTGCGCGCCGTGCCCTACAACTACATGGTGCCCGGCTACCTCAACGGCCGGGTGAACACGCTGCGGCTGTGGAGCGCGCAGGCCACCAACTCGTTCGACCTGCGGGTGTTCAACTCGGGCGACTACGAAGAGGCCGTGCGCGCACAGACCTACGCCGAGAACATCTCCAAGGTGCTCTACCCCGAGGACTCCACGCCGCAGGGCAAGGAGCTGCGCCTGCAGCAGCAGTACTTCTTCGTTGCGGCATCCATCCACGACTTCCTCGATCACATGGTCGCCGACGACTTCGGCCTCGAGAACCTGGCCGACCGGGTGATCTTCCAGCTCAACGACACCCACCCGGTGATCGCGGTGCCCGAGCTCATGCGCGTGCTCGTCGACGAGAAGAAGCTGGAGTGGGATGCCGCGTGGGCGATCACCCAGAAGTGCTTCGCCTACACGTGCCACACGCTGCTGCCCGAGGCGCTCGAGGTGTGGTCGGTCGAGCTGCTCGGGCGCCTGCTGCCGCGCCACCTCGAGATCATCTACCGCATCAACGAGGAGTTCCTGCTCGAGGTGCGCGAGCGCTTCGGCGACGACGAGATCCGCTTGCGCGACATGTCGATCATCGGGGAGTTCCCCGAGCGCTCGGTGCGCATGGCCTACCTCGCCACGGTCGCCGGCGCCAAGGTCAACGGCGTCGCCGAGCTGCACTCGCAGCTGCTGCGCGACAAGGTGCTGCCCGACTTCAACGAGTTCTTCCCCGGCAAGTTCACCAACGTGACCAACGGCATCACGCCGCGGCGGTTCATCCGGCTCGCGAACCCCGAGCTGTCCGAGCTCATCACCTCCGCTCTCGGCACCGGCTGGCTCACCGACCTCGAGCGGCTGCGGGGGCTGGAGTCGTACGCGGAAGACCCCGATTTCCGCGCCGCGTTCCGCGAGGTCAAGGCCGCCAACAAGCGCGTGCTCTCCGACGTGCTGCGCGCCAGGGACGGCTTCGAGGTCAGCGACGGGCACATGCTCGACGTCATGGTCAAGCGCCTGCACGAGTACAAGCGCCAGATGCTCAAGCTGCTGCACATCGTCACCGTCTACGAGGGCATCGTCTCGGGCCGGGTGGATGCCGCATCCGTTCAGCCGCGCACCTTCATCTTCGGTGCGAAGGCGGCGCCCGGCTACGCCATGGCCAAGCGCATCATCCACCTCATCAACGCGGTCGGGTCGGTGGTCAACGCCGATGAGCGCGTGCAGGGCCGCCTCAAGGTGCTGTTCCCGCAGAACTACAACGTCACCCTCGCCGAACGCCTGATCCCCGCCGCCGACCTGTCGGAGCAGATCTCGCTCGCCGGCAAGGAGGCCTCCGGCACCGGCAACATGAAGTTCGCCCTCAACGGCGCGCTCACGATCGGCACCGACGACGGCGCGAACGTCGAGATCCGCCAGCTGGTCGGCGACGACAACTTCTTCCTGTTCGGCATGGCCGAGCCCGAGGTCGAGGCGCTGTGGGCACGCGGCTACAAGCCGGCGGAGTTCTACCAGCACGACGAGTCACTCCGCCGCGCGATGGACCTCATCGCCTCGGGCGCGTTCTCGGGCGGCGACCGGTCGGTGTTCGAGCCGGTCGTGTCGAACCTGCTCTACGACGACCGGTTCATGGTGCTCGCCGACTACGCCTCGTACATCGAGGCGCAGGCGAAGGTGGATGCGGCCCACGCCGACGAAGACGCCTGGACGCGCTCGGCGATCCTCAACGTCGCCCGCTGCGGGTTCTTCTCGTCGGACCGGTCGATGCGCGACTACATCGACCGCATCTGGCACACGCCGCCGGCATTCTGAGGGACTGTTCCCTCCCGCAAGTTGGCACCTGCGGTCGCTCGCGCGGCCGTTCGAGCGGCAGCAGCTGCCAACTCGCGGGCTGGGGGGCGGCGGCTACCGGGCGTAGCGCTCGGCGAAGGCGCGCAGGATGCTGCCGGTGTGCTCGACCGGCAGGCGACGAACGGCCTCGAGCGTGAGGTCGAGTTCGTGGGGTGCGAAGTATCCGTGCCCTGCGTAGACGCGGATGCGGGTCGAGATGCCCTCCACGTCGCACTCGGGGTGGAACTGCGTGGCGTAGACGTTGCTGCCCACGCGGAACATCTGCACGGGGCAGCGCTCCCCGGCCGCCAGCAGCGTCGCCGACGGCGGCAGCACCGTGATGGCCTCTTTGTGCCCGACGAAGGCCGGGAACACATCCGGCACGCCGGCCAGCAGCGGATCGCGGCGCCCCTCGGCGGTGCGGGTCACCTCGATGACGCTGATGGGCTCGCGGTGCGTGCCGTCGATGAGGGCGCCCTGATGCACGCCGACCGTGCCGATGCCGTAACAGGCGCCGAAGAACGGGAAGTCGCGCGCGATCACCTCGTCGAGGAGGCCCTGGAACTCCGCCTCGACGCGCCGCTGCACGTCGGACTTCTTGGACTCGGGATCGGACGCATTGAACGGCCCGCCGCCGACGAAGATGCCTGACAGCTCGTCGAGGTCGACTTCGCCGAGCGGTCCCGCCTCCATGCGCACGCGGATGAGGTCGCTGCGCGAGAGCCCGGTGAACTTCAGGAAGAGCTCGTACTCCTCGTCGGCAGGCACGTCTTCGGCGCGGGTCGCCAGCAGCAGGAAGGGCTTCATCACCCTCGATTCTACGAGCGCGGCGGGTGCCGGCCGACGCGTCCGCGCCCGGGGATATGCTCGGCACATGGCTATCGCACGACTGCACGGAGGGCCGCTCGACGGACAGGTGCTGCCCCTCGACGACCCGAACCTCGACTCGCTGATCGTTCCCTATTCCGAGACGCAGGTGGTCTACCAGCGCAAGGGCGACCTCGAGAACACCGGCGAGGGCGACGGCCCGACCCAGGCCGAGTTCTGGTTCGTCCAGGCCGAAGACGAGGTCGTGCCAGACGCCGACCACGATCGTGACTGACGAGCCTTCGCACTCGGTCGAGATCGAGCTGAAGTTCGACGTCGACGACGCGACGCCGCTGCCCGACTTCTCGGATCTTCCCGGTGTCGCCTCGGTGGCGGCGCCCGAGCCGCGCGACCTCGACGCGCGCTACCTCGACACCGCCGACCTCGCGCTCGGCCGCGCCGGCTACGCCCTGCGCCGCCGCACCGGCGGCCCCGACGAGGGCTGGCACATCAAGGGTCCTCGGCGCGCCGACGGCGGGCGCGTCGAGCTGCACTGGCCGCTCGGCTCGGGCGTCGACGACGTGCCGACCGCAGCGCTCGATGCGCTGAGCTCGGTGTCGATCGAGCCGCTGCATCCGCTCGCCCGCATCGAGAATCTGCGGGTCGCGACCGAGCTGTGCGACGCCGACGGGGGAGTGGTCGCCGAGTTCGTCGACGACCGCGTCACGGCCCTCGACGAGCGGTCGGGCACCGTGTCGCACTGGCGCGAGTGGGAGTTCGAGCTCGGCCCCGCCGCGCCGGTCGACGATGCGGCGCGCGCTGCGCTGCTGACGGCGGCGACGGATGCGGTGACCGCCGCGGGCGGCCGGGTCGCGGCATCCGATTCCAAGCTCGCCCGCACCCTCGGCCTCTGAGCCGTTCAACGCAGAAGGCCCGGGCGGTGCCCGGGCCTTCTGCGTAACCGCGTCACATGTTGATCATGTGGCCCGCGAGACCGTGGAAGGCCTCCTGCACGGCCTCCGACAGCGTCGGGTGGGTGTGGACGTTCCGGGCGGCCTCGAGGGCGGTGAGGTCCCACTTCTGCGCGAGGGTGAGCTCGGGCAGAAGCTCCGACACGTCGGGGCCGACCATGTGGCCGCCCAGCAGCTCGAGGTGCTCGCCGTCGGCGATGAGCTTGACGAAGCCGACCGGCTCGCCGAGGCCGTTGGCCTTGCCGTTGGCCGAGAACGGGAACTTCGCGACCTTGACGTCGTAGCCGGCTTCTCGGGCCTGCGCCTCGGTGAGACCGAACGAGGCCACCTGCGGCGAGCAGAACGTCGCTCGGGGCATCATGCGGTAGTCGCCCAGGGCCATGGTCTCGGCGCCTCCGATGGTCTCGGCCGCCACGACCGCCTGCGCCTCTGCCACGTGGGCCAGCTGCAGCTTGGCGGTCACGTCGCCGATCGCGTAGATGTGCGGCACCGAGGTGTGCATGAAGTCGTCGATCTCGATGGCGCCGCGGTCGGTGAGCTTCACGCCGGTGTTCTCGAGGCCGAAGCCCTCGACGTTGGGCGCGAAGCCGATCGACATGAGCACCTTGTCGGCTTCGACCTGGCCGGTCGCGCCGTCGGCGTTCTTCGAGTACGACACGGTGACCTTCGCGCCGTCGTCGACGATCGACTCGACCTTCGTGGAGGTGAGGATCTCGACGCCGAGCTTCTTGTACTGGCGCTCCATCTCCTTCGAGACGTCGGCGTCTTCGTTGGGCAGCGCCCGGTCGAGGAACTCGATGATCGTGACCTTCGTGCCGTAGTTGGCCAGCACGTAGGCGAACTCCATGCCGATGGCGCCCGCGCCCACGATGACGATCGACTCCGGGCGGTCGCGCGTGAGGATCTGCTCCTCGTAGGTCACGACGTTCGGGGTCAGCTGCACACCTGGGAGCAGCCGCACCTTGGAGCCGGTCGCGATGATCGCGTTGTCGAAGGTGACCTCTTCGGTGGCGCCGTCGGCCTTGGTCACCGTGATGGCGTTCGGGCCGGTGAACGAGCCCCTGCCCTCGTATTCGGTGACCTTGTTCTTCTTCATGAGGAAGTGGATGCCCTTGACGTGGGTCGCGGCCACCGTGCGGCTGCGGTCCCACGCGACGCCGAAGTCGAAGTGCACGTCGCCCGAGATGCCGAAGAGGTCGGCCTTGTGCAGCACCTGGTGCGCGAGGTCGGCGTTCTTCAGGAGCGCCTTGGAGGGGATGCAGCCGACGTTGAGGCACACACCGCCCCAGTACTTCTCTTCGATGATCGCGACGGACTTGCCGAGCTGGGCGCTGCGCACAGCCGCGACGTAACCGCCGGGGCCGGCGCCGAGGATGACGACGTCGTAGTGAGGCATGGTTCTCAGCCTATCGCTCGGAGGTGGGGCCGGATCCCGCGTCACGGGCCTCGGCGAGGGCCTTCTCGCGGCGCGCGCGAGACACCAGCAGATACAGCACGGCACCGGCGAGCCCGATCACGACGATGCCGCCGATGACCCACGGCCACGCCTGCCCGAAGGTGGTGTCGTCCGAGGCCGGCGCCGTCGTCGCAGTGGCGGAGGCCGAGGGCTCGGCGCTCGCGGACGGCTCGGCCGAGACCGACTCCGTCGGCGAAGCGGATGCCGAGGGCTGCGCACTCGCGGCGGCCACGGTGAATCCGAACTGCCCCGAGATCGGGTGGCCGTCGCTCGAGACCACCTTCCACAGCACCGTGATCTCTCCCGTGCCCGGCACCAGCGTCTGGGTGACGGTGTTGTCGACGACGATGGGCGAGCCGTCGAGCAGGTCGGTGCCCTCGGCATCGGTCACGGCGATCTCGGTCGCCCCCTCGTCGGACGCGATATCGCCGCTGAAAGTCAGCGTGATCTCGGCGGGCGCCGCCTCGAGGGCTGCGCCATCGGCGGGGTCGGTCGAGAGCAGCTCGTCGTGCGCGCTGGCCGGCGCGGCCGAGAGCAGCACGCCGGCGATCGCCAGCAGGAGGGCGGCGAGCACGGTCGCGAGACGTGTGCGAGGCATGTGAATTCCTTGTGACAACACGCTCTCGAGGGTATCGCGGGGTTCCGCGGTGCAGGCCCTCGGCCTAGCATGACGGCAAGAGGCGGGGCACCTCCCGCCGCGTGACCCGGAGGCGAGTGATGGACGCGATGATGATGGGCGCCATGTCGAAGGACATGATGTCGATGCCCGGGATGGAGTCGATGGACATGGCCGTGATGCAGGCGTGTATGGACGCCTGCTCGGCCTGCGAGCAGGCATGCACGATCTGCTCGACCCAGATGCACGACTGCGCGCCGGCCTGCATGAACTGCGCCGACATGTGCAACACGATGATGCGCTCGATGATGCGGATGCAGGGCATGACGCCGGCATCGATGATGGCCATGCTCGACGCCTGCATCGCCATGTGCCAGACCTGCATGGACATGTGCATGGAGCACGCCGACATGAGCGCCGTGTGCAAGATGTGCGCTCAGTCGTGCCAGGCCTGCATGGACGCCTGCATGGCCATGAAGGACATGATGATGGCGTCGGCCTGACCGACCAGGCGCCCGGGCCCCCGGTCGTTGAGCGAGGGCGCGCAGCGCCCGAGACGAAACGCCTCAGCCGATCAGCGCGATGTTGAAACGGCGGCTTCCCGCCGACAGCACGTCGTAGCGCGAATGCAGCGCCACCGGCGCGCCCGCGGTGAGTTGTGCCGCGGCGCCCTCGGCGTTCCAGAGCGCGACCGGCGCAGCATCCGCGATCCGGCGCACGACGACCTCGCCGGAGGCCTCGTCGACGCGCTCGACGATCGCGTCGACCCAGTCCGACGGGGTGGCCGCGGCCAGCCGCGCCTGGATGAGGTGCAGGGCGTGGCCGGGGGCGAAAGAAGAGCAGCGCTCGCCGTGGACGCACATGCACGCCGCAGCCTCACGCACCTGAAGGGGCGGGATGCGGTGGATGGGGGTCGACACGATGGGCTCCTGCTCGATAAGTTCTATTACCCCCGTCAGGCTAGGCGCGTCACCGCACGTCGGCATCCCGACCGACACACGGCGACACATACGGCCTCGCAGCTTCGGCGTGCCCCGCCGCGGCCGCGAATTGATCCGTTCTGCCGGTGGTCGATGAACTAGGCTGGACCCCGAGGAGGCGCAGCGTGCAGGAGAATGACCGACCCGAACGGGACGATGTGCTGCGGGCGGCTGGGGGCGACTCCGACGCCGTGCGCGGTGAGCGCTCCTCCGACACGACGCAGACCTTCGGTCACGATTCCGACCTGTCGTTCGTGCCCTTCGGCGCCGAGCTCAGCCAGGCCGAGGTCGAGGCGATCGAGGCGCTGCCCTCGGGCGCCGCGCTGCTGATCGTGCGGTCGGGTCCCACCTCAGGGGCCCGCTACCTGCTCGACACCGACGTGACCACGGTGGGCCGTCACCCCGAGGCCGACATCTTCTTCGACGACGTCACTGTCTCGCGCCGTCACGCCGAGATCACCCGCACCGGCACGGTGTTCGAACTGGTCGACCAGCGCTCGCTCAACGGCACCTACGTCAACGGCGAACGCGCCGACCGCGCCGTGCTGCGCAACGGCTCCGAGCTGCGCGTCGGCAAGTTCCGCCTCAACTTCTTCGTCTCGCCCGCCGACCTTCCGCAGACGTCCGAAGGATGATGGCGGCCGAACCCGCCCGCGAACGCTCGTCTTCCGCGGGGTATCTGAGCATCGGTCAAGTGCTGGCGCGGCTCTCGCCCGAGTTTCCAGGGCTGAGCGCGTCGAAGCTGCGCTTCTTGGAGTCGCAGGGGATCGTCACCCCGGTGCGCACCGAGTCGTCGTACCGCAAGTACTCGCCGGCGGACCTCGAGCGGGTGAGGCTCGCCCTCACGCTGCAGCGCGATCACTTCATGCCGCACAGCGTCATCCGCGACTTCCTCAACGAGCGCGACGCCGGCGGCGATGCCGGGGTGCCGACAGCGGCACCGCCCTCGATCGTCGCGACGGGGCGCCGCTACCGCCGCGACGAGCTGCTGCACACCTCCGGTGCGACCGCCAAGCTGCTCGACGACGCTGTGAGCGCGGGGCTCGTGCCCGCCGCAGAGAGCTACGCCGACCAGTCGGTGGCGACGCTGCGGGCGCTGGTCGCCCTCGACCGGCACGGCATCGAGCCGCGGCACCTGCGCTCGATGCGCCAGAGCGCCGAGCGCGACGTCGCCCTCATCGCCTCGGCGCTCGCGCCGCTGCTGCGGCGCACCGACGGCGCCTCCCGCACGCGGGGCGCCGAGCTCGCGCCCGAGCTCGCGAAGCGGCTCGACGAGGTGCGTGCGGTGTTCGTGCGCACGGCGCTGGAGAAGCTGCTGGACTGACCGCCGCGACACGCCGAGCCCGCTCGGCCGGATGTCGTTGCCCGAGGCCCGATGCTCATCTAGCGTGGGGATGATCCGATGAGAGAGGAGACGCGCGTGGACACTCGCGACGGCGCCGACGACAACAGCTTCGTCACCGAACTCCTCTTCACCGACGGTCTGCCGGCCATGGACGACGAGGTGGGCTACCGCGGCGCGGTCGCCGCCCGCGCCGCCGGCATCACCTATCGCCAGCTCGACTACTGGGCCCGCACCGAGCTCGTCGAGCCGACCGTACGCGGCGCCTCCGGCTCGGGCTCGCAGCGCCTCTACGGCTTCCGCGACATCCTCGTGCTCAAGCTCGTCAAGCGTCTGCTCGACACCGGCATCTCGCTGCAGCAGATCCGCGTGGCCGTCGAGCAGCTTCGTGCCGCCGGCATCCGCGATCTCGCCGGCACGACCCTGATGAGCGACGGCGCCTCGGTGTACCTGTGCACCTCGAACGACGAGGTCATCGACCTCGTCAGCCGCGGTCAGGGCGTCTTCGGCATCGCCGTGGGCAAGGTGCTCACCGAGGTGGAGTCGAGCCTGCTCGACTTCGACCCGCAGCTGCCGGACCCCGTCGACGAGCTCGCCGCTCGCCGCGCGGCCCGCTCGGCCTGACGCCCTCTCGGCCCGGCGCCTGAGCGCCTCGGCTCACTCTGGCGCGCCAGGTCGCCGCATCCGCTCCGTCGATCGATGACGCGGATGCCGAGAACCGGCCCGCGAGCGGGGCTCGGCGCCGCTCAGCGCTGGGTCGTCGAGCCGAACTCGTCGGGCACCGGGATGCGTCCGGTGCGGATCACGCGGTCCAGCAGCGCGTCGAAGTCGGCCGCGAGCTCCTGGGCGGAGTCGCCTGGCCAGATGTGCAGGGGCTTCGCGGCGCCCTGCGCCTGCTGCAGCGACGTGCGCTCGGGCAGCTGGGGGGAGAGCACGAGCGGACCGAACATGTCGCGCAGCTCTTTGATGCGGAACTGGTGCTCGATCGACTGCGGGCGCACGCGGTTGACGACGATGCCCAGCGGCTGCAGGCGCGGCGAGAGGCCGCGGCGGATCTCTTCGATGGCGCGGAGGGCACGGTCGGCGGCGGCCACCGAGAACAGGCCGGGCTCGGTGACCACGATGACGCGGTCGGACGCCGCCCACGCCGTGCGGGTGAGCGCGTTCAGCGACGGCGCGCAGTCGACCAGCACGAGGTCGTAGTCGGCCTCGATGGTCGCCAGGGCCTCTTCGAGCTTCCACACGTCGCGCACCGAGGGGTGCGGGCCGTCGAAGTTGATCGCCGAGGGGCTTCCGATCATGACGTCGATCGTGCCGGGGTGCACCTTGGCCCACCCGCTGGAGGTGATGGCCTGACGGACCGTCTTCTCCTTGGGGTTGGCGAGCACATCGGCGACGTTGAGCCGCCCCGCGACCTGGATGTCCATGCCGGTCGAGACGTCGGACTGCGGGTCGAGGTCCACCACGAGCGTGCGAACCCCTCGCGCGAAAGCGGCGGAAGCGAGTCCCAGCGTCACGGTTGTCTTGCCGACCCCGCCTTTGAGCGAGCTGACGGAGAGTACGTGCACAAGGGTCTACGTTACCGTCCCCTAGGCTGTGAGCACACTCAGCCCCACTGATGGAGCCCAGAGAGGTTGCGCATGTTCCAGAAGATCCTTGTCGCCAACCGCGGAGAGATCGCGATCCGAGCCTTCCGAGCCGCCTTCGAGCTCGGGGCGCGCACCGTCGCGGTGTTCCCCTTCGAGGATCGCGGATCGCTGCACCGTCAGAAGGCCGACGAGTCCTACGAGATCGGCGAGACCGGGCACCCCGTGCGCGCGTATCTCGACGTCGACGAGATCATCCGGGTCGCGAAGGCGTCGGGCGCCGACGCCATCTACCCCGGCTACGGCTTCCTCTCCGAGAACCCCGAACTGGCCGAGAAGGCGGCGGCCAACGGCATCGCCTTCATCGGGCCGCCGGCCTCGGTGCTCGAGATGGCCGGCAACAAGGTCACCGCCAAAGAGCACGCGATCGCCGCCGGCGTGCCGGTGCTGCGCTCCACCCCCGCCTCCGACGACGTCGACGCGCTCGTGGCGCAGTCCGACGAGATCGGCTTCCCGATCTTCGTCAAGGCCGTCGCCGGCGGCGGCGGACGAGGGATGCGGCGGGTCGAGGCCAAGGCGGAGCTCGCCCCCGCGATCGCCGAGGCCATGCGCGAGGCGGGGAGCGCCTTCGGCGACCCTCGGGTCTTCCTCGAGCAGGCCGTGCAGCGTCCCCGCCACGTCGAGGTGCAGATCCTCGCCGACGCCACCGGCGAGACGGTGCACCTGTTCGAGCGCGACTGCTCGGTGCAGCGGCGCCACCAGAAGGTCATCGAGATCGCGCCGGCGCCGAACCTCGACGACGGCATCCGCGCCGACCTGCACCGCTACGCCGTCGCCTTCGCGCGCTCCATCGGCTATGTCAACGCCGGCACCGTCGAGTTCCTGCTCGAGACGGCGGGCCCCCGCACCGGCGAGGTCGTCTTCATCGAGATGAACCCCCGCATCCAGGTCGAGCACACCGTGACAGAAGAGGTCACCGACGTCGACCTCGTGCAGTCGCAGATGCGCATCGCCGCGGGCCAGACCCTGGCAGAGCTCGGACTCCACCAAGACGACATCCACCTGCGCGGCGCCGCCCTGCAGTGCCGCATCACCACGGAGGATCCCTCGCAGGGCTTCCGCCCCGACACCGGCCGCATCACGACCTACCGCTCGCCTGGCGGCGCCGGCATCCGCCTCGACGGCGGCACGACGGCCGCAGGATCCCAGATCAGCCCGCACTTCGACTCGATGCTGGCCAAGCTCAGCTGCCGCGGGCGCGACTTCCCCGCAGCCGTCGCGCGCGCGAAGCGGGCCCTCGCCGAGTTCCGCATCCGCGGGGTGTCGACCAACATCCCGTTCCTGCGCGCCGTGCTCGACGATCCCGCCTTCGTCGCCGGCGACCTCAGCACCTCGTTCATCGACGAGCGGCCGGAGCTGCTCACGAGCAACCCCTCGCGCGACAGGGCGACGAAGCTGCTCAACTGGCTCGCCGACGTGACGGTCAACCGCCCCTACGGCGAGAAGCCGCTGTCGGTCTCGCCCGGCAGCAAGCTGCCGGAGATCGACCTGCAGGCGGCACCCCCTGCGGGCAACCGCGACCGGCTGCGCGAGCTCGGCCCCGCCGGTTTCGCCCAGGCGCTGCGCGCGCAGACGGCGCTCGCGGTCACCGAGACCACCTACCGCGACGCGCACCAGTCGCTGCTGGCCACCCGCGTGCGCACCCGCGACCTCGTGCGCGTCGGGCCGCACGTCGCGCGCATGACGCCGCAGCTGCTGTCGGTGGAGGCATGGGGCGGGGCGACCTACGACGTCGCGCTGCGGTTCCTCGCCGAAGACCCGTGGGAGCGCCTCGAGGCGCTGCGCGATGCGATGCCCAACATCCCGATCCAGATGCTGCTCCGCGGCCGCAACACCGTCGGCTACACGCCGCGCCCGGTCGAGGTGACCGATGCGTTCGTGAAAGAGGCGGCATCCACCGGCATCGACATCTTCCGCATCTTCGACGCGCTCAACGACGTCTCGCAGATGACGCCCGCCGTGCGCGCGGTGCTCGAGACCGGCACGGCGGTGGCCGAGGTCGCCCTCTGCTACACGGGCGACCTGCTCGACCCCGCCGAGCCGCTCTACACCCTCGACTACTACCTGCGCCTGGCCGACGAGATCGTCGCCAGCGGCGCCCACATCCTCGCGATCAAAGACATGGCGGGCCTGCTGCGCCCCGCGGCCGCCGCGAAGCTCGTGGCGGCGCTGCGGGAGCGGTTCGACCTTCCGGTGCACGTGCACACGCACGACACCGCGGGCGGCCAGCTCGCGACGCTGCTCGCCGCGAGCGCGGCGGGGGCGGATGCTGTCGACGCCGCAGCCGCACCGATGTCCGGCACGACCAGCCAGCCCTCCCTGTCGGCCCTGGTGGCCGCCCTCGCCCACACCGAGCGCGACACGGGCCTCGACCTGCAGGCCGTCAGCGACCTCGAGCCGTACTGGGAGGCGGTGCGCCACCTCTACCGCCCGTTCGAGTCGGGCCTGCCCAGCCCGACCGGGCGCGTGTACCACCACGAGATCCCCGGCGGGCAGCTCTCGAACCTGCGTCAGCAGGCGATCGCCCTGGGCATGGCCGACGACTTCGAGCGCATCGAAGACATGTATGCCGCCGCCGACCGCATCCTCGGCCGCATCCCGAAGGTGACGCCGTCGTCGAAGGTCGTGGGCGACCTTGCCCTCGCGCTCGTCGCCGCCAAGGCCGACCCCGCGGACTTCGAGCAGAACCCGCAGAACTACGACATCCCCGACTCGGTCGTGGGGTTCATGGCCGGCGAGCTCGGCGATCTGCCCGGCGGCTGGCCGGAGCCCTTCCGCTCGAAGGTGCTCGCCGGCAAGGAGGTCTCGATCGAGATCCAGCCGATCACCGCCGAGGAATCGGAGGGCCTCGCCGGCGACACCCCGACCCGACGCCGCACGCTCAACAGGCTGATGTTCCCCGCTCCGGCGCGCGAGTTCGAGCGCAACCGCGACACCTACGGCGACCTCTCGGCCCTCGGCACCCCCGACTACCTCTACGGCCTCAAGCCTGGCGAAGAGCACGTCGCAGAGATCGATCCGGGCGTGCAGCTGTACGTCGGACTCGAGGCGATCGGCGAGGCCGACGCCAAGGGCATGCGCACCGTCATGACGACCCTCAACGGTCAGCTGCGGCCGGTGTTCGTGCGCGACCGCTCGATCAAGGTCGAGACCCGCCAGGTCGAGAAGGCCGACACCTCCAAGCCCGGTCAGGTGGCAGCCCCCTTCTCCGGCGCCGTGACCCTCAAGGTCGCCGTCGGCGACGAGGTGACGGCGGGGCGGCCTGTCGCCTCGATCGAGGCGATGAAGATGGAGGCCGCCATCACGGCGCCCGTCGACGGGGTCGTCGAACGGCTGGCGATCGGGCCCACGGCGCAGGTCGACGCGGGCGATCTGTTGGTCGTGATCCGCCCCTCCCAGTAGCCTGGAGGGCGGTGGCCAGAGCCGCCCGCCCGAATTCCCCTTGGAGTGACACGCCTTGACGCCCGACCGCACCGACCTTCCGCCGGCCGACGAAGACGACCAGAACGGAGTGCTGACCGAGACCGGCAGCCTCTCGTCTGCAGGCCTGGGCATCCTCGGAACGCACACGGCGCAGGTCAGCGTCACCCTCCCGGCCGGTGACGACGACGATCTGGTCGACGACGACGTCATCGGAGACGAGGTCGCCTACGCCATCGACGAGCCCGCCGTCGACACGATCGAGGGCGAGATCATCGACGAGCCCGCCGGCGCAGTGCCGACGGAAGAGATCCACGACGCCGAGCTGGTGCACGACGAGGCGGATGCCGCGGCCCCCGCCATCGGCGACGACGCGCCCGAGGCGGCCGCCGCCGAGGAAGAGCCCGTGGCTGCGGAATCCGTTGCCGATGAGCCCGACGACGAGGTGCGCGCAGCGCCCGTCGGCTCGACCGCGACGTGGACTCTCGCGCCGCAGACCGCTGTCGCCGCCGAGCCCGCCGAGCCCGCGGAGCCCGAGCCCGACCTCGTCGAGCCCGCTGCCGAGGCCGCACAGCCCGACGCGACAGCATCCGCCGTCGTCGCCACGACGACCGGCTCGCACCCCGCCACCCGCCGAGAAGCCCACCTGCTGGAGACCCCGATGACCTCGAAGCGCGTGGGAGAGTTCGAACCCGACCGCGAATCCGCCGACCTGCTCACCGCCGACCGGCTGCTCGACCCGCACCACGTCGTGCGGCCCGAGCCGGAGGGCACGTGGCAGCACCTCGTCTATTCGCTCTCGGGGCACCGCATCAACCTCGGCGACGGCAAGCGCGCGAAGGCCCGCAAAGACCTCGATCGCCGCATCGCGGCGCCTCTCCCAGGTCACGCTCGCTTCGTGCCGGTGATGAGCCGCAAGGGCGGCGTGGGAAAGACCAGCGTCACGACGCTGCTGGGCATGGCCCTGGCCGACGCGCGCGACGACCGCGTCATCGCGATCGATGCCAACCCCGACCGCGGGACGCTCGCCGAGCGCATCGCGCACCGCAGCGGCAAGACCGTGCGCGACCTCGTGCGCGCCCGCGGTCAGGTCGACGGCTTCAACGACGTGTCGACGATCGTGGCCCGCGACGACACGCGCCTGGACGTGCTCGCCAGCGACAGCGACCCGCGCGTCGCCGAGGCCTTCAGCGACCGCGACTATCACGACGTCGCGGCCGTCGCGGCGCACTACTACTCGATCGTGCTCACCGACACCGGCACCGGCATCGTCCACTCGGTGATGGGCGCGACCCTCGAGCTCGCCGACCAGCTCGTGATCATCGCGGGGCTCACCGTCGACGAGGCGCGACTCGCATCCGAGACGCTCACCTGGCTCGAGAGCAACGGCTATGCCGCCGCCGCCCGCAACTCGGTCGTCGTGCTCAACAACTCTCGCCCAGGCGCACCGCTCGTGCGCGCCGACGAGCTCGAGGCGCACTTCCGCACGCGCGTGCGCTCGGTGGTGCGCGTGCCCTACGACCCGCACATCGCGGCGGGGTCGGCGATCGCGTTCTCCGACCTGCAGCCGGCCACCCGCGAGGCTGCTCGGCAGCTCGCGGCGGTCGTGGTCGAGGGGCTGCGCACCGCGACGCCGACGGCGGCCTGAGCGTCATGACGGTCAGACCCATCCGGGTGTTCGGCGACCCCGTGCTGCGCCAGCAGTGCGCCCCGATCGACGAGATCGACGACGGTGTGCGGGCTCTCGTGGCCGACCTGCTCGACTCTGTCGCGCTCCCCGGCCGCGCCGGTGTCGCGGCTCCGCAGATCGGCGTGGGGCTGCGCGCCTTCAGCTATAACATCGACGGCGACATCGGCTATGTGCTCAATCCCGTGCTCGTCGAGGTCTCGGGCGACCCCGAGCCCATGGGCGAGGGATGCCTGTCGGTGCCGAACCTCTGGCACGACGCCGTGCGATCGCCCTACGCGAAGGTCGTCGGCATCGACCTCGACGGTGCCGAGATCGTGCTCGAGGGCACGGGCCTCATGGCCCAGATGCTCCAGCACGAGACCGACCATCTCGACGGCAAGCTCTATCTCTCACGGCTGACACCCGACGAGCGCAAGGCCGCGATGCGCGAGATCCGCGAGTCCGACTGGTTCTGACCCTCTTCCCTCCCCGCAACTTGGCGGCTCTTGTCGTTCTGAGGGGCGGTCAGGCGACCACAGGTGCCAAGTTGCGGGTGGGGAGGGATGCTGAAGGCCCGGGCCCCGCAGGGGTCCGGGCCTTCAGCGTGCGGCGTCAGCCCAGCGACGTCGTGGTCGTCGAGACCGGCACCGTGTAGATGTCGTCGATCTCGGCGGCGAAGTCGTCGAGGATGACGTTGCGCTTGATGCTCATCTTGGGCGTGAGGTGGCCGCTGGCCTCGGTCCACTCGGTCGCGAGGATCGCGAACTTGCGGATCGACTCGGCCCGCGAGACGAACGTGTTGGCCTCGTCGACGGCCCGCTGCACCTCGGCGCGCACGGCACCGTGGGCGGCGGCATCCGCCAGCGACATGTCGGCGGGCAGCCCGTTGTTGCCGAGCCACGTCGGCAGCATCTCGGGGTCGAGGGTGATCAGGGCCGAGATGAACGGCTTCTGGTCGCCGACGACGACCACCTGGCCGACGATAGGGTTCGCGCGGATCGGGTCTTCGAGCGCCGCGGGGGAGACGTTCTTGCCGCCCGCGGTGACGATGATCTCCTTCTTGCGCCCGGTGATCGTGAGGAATCCCTCACTGTCGAACGAGCCGATGTCGCCGGTGCGGAACCAATCGCCGTCGAAGGCGGCCGCGGTGGCCTCGGGGTTGCGCCAGTACTCCTTGAACACGTTGATGCCGCGCACCTGGATCTCGCCGTCTTCGGCGAGGCGGATGCCGACGCCCGGCAGCACGGGACCGACGGTGCCGATCTTCGACTTGGTCGCGGTGTTGACCGTCGCGGGCGCCGTCGTCTCGGTGAGGCCGTAGCCCTCGAGGATCGTGACGCCGAGGCTGTGGAAGAAGTGCCCCAGGCGCGGACCCAGCGGCGCCGAGCCCGAGACGGCGTACTTCACGCGGCCGCCCATGGCCTCGCGCAGCTTCGAATAGACGAGCTTGTCGAACAGCGCGAACTTGATCTTCGTGCCCAGCGGCACCTTCTTGCCGTCCTGGAGGAGCGTCGAGTGCTCGACGGCGGTCTTCGCCGCCGCACGGAAGATCTTGCCCTTGCCGCCGCCTTCGGCCTTCTGCTCGGCCGAGTTGTAGACCTTCTCGAAGACGCGGGGAACGGCCAGCAGGAACGTCGGCTTGAACGAGCCGAGCGCCGGCAGCAGCTGCTTGGTGTCGGGCTGGTGGCCGGTCTTGACGCCGGAGTGCACCGTGAGGATCGAGATGAACCGCGCGAACACGTGC
Organism: Microbacterium fluvii; assembly: GCF_025515205.1. Taxonomy (GTDB): domain Bacteria; phylum Actinomycetota; class Actinomycetes; order Actinomycetales; family Microbacteriaceae; genus Microbacterium; species Microbacterium fluvii. The sequence continues at coordinate 494,174 of NZ_JAOPFX010000003.1, forward strand.
GCGGTCGTGATGAACAGCAGCGTCGAGGCGCCGGGCATCTCGACGACCTCGTGCAGCGACTTGGCCGAGTTGCGCGCCAGCTCGACGAAGTTGCTGTGCGTGAGCACGCAGCCCTTGGGCCGCCCGGTGGAGCCCGAGGTGTAGATGAGGGTCGCGATGTCGGAGCCGTTCGCGATCTGGCGGCGACGCACGATCTCTTCGTCGGCGACGGAGGCCCCCTCGGCGACGAGGGCGTCGAGCGCACCGGCGTGCATCGCCCAGGCCGAACGGATCAGGGGCAGCTCGGCGCGCGCCTGCTCGAACCGCTCGGTGTGATCTGCCAGCTCGGTGATGATCGCGATGGCGCCGGAGTCGGCCAGGTTCCACTGGATCTGCGCCGCCGAGCTCGTCTCATAGATCGGCACCATGACGGCGCCGGCGTAGAAGAGCGCGAAGTCGACGAGGGTCCAGTCGTACGTCGTGCGGGCGACGAATCCCACCTTGTCGCCGGGCTCGATGCCCGCTGCTACGAATCCCTTGGCCAGTGCGATCACCTGCGTCTCGAACTCCTTGGCCGAGATGTCGCGCCAGCTGTCGCCGTCGGGCACCGCGAACAGTGCGCGATCGGGCGTGGCCTTGACACGCTCGACGAGCAGGTCGGCGATGTTGGCGTTCGCGTCGGCGGGGACGATCGCGGGGACTTCGAATTGATCCACGGCAGCTCCTTCGGTACCGGTACAGGGGGGATATCGGGTACTCCTTGCGCCGAGTCTAGCCGAGGGGCCGCGAGCCCCCCACGCGTCGCCCTGCGGCGGACCGGCCCCGCAGATAGACTGCAAGGCGCCGTTGCGCGCGCACGGTATGGGCTTCGAGAGGTGTGCAGTGCTCAAGGTCGGAATCGACATCGGCGGAACCAAGATCGCGGGCGGGGTCGTGGATGCCGAGGGCCGCATCCTCGAGAAGCTGCGCGTCGAGACGCCCACCGACACCCGCGCCCTCACGGTCGCCGTCATCGACATGGTGCGCCACCTCGCCGCCTCGCACGACATCGCGGCGGTCGGGGTCGCCGCGGCCGGCTTCGTCGACAAGGCGCGGGCCGTCATCATCCATGCTCCCAACATCGCCTGGCGCGACGAGCCCCTCAAGGCCGAGCTCGAAGCCGGCATCGACCAGCCCGTGACGATCGACAACGACGCCAACGCCGCCGGGTGGGCGGAGTTCCGCTTCGGCGCGGGGCGCCACGTCGACGACATGGTCATGCTCACGATGGGCACAGGCGTCGGGGGCGCCGTCATCAACGACGGCCGCCTCTACCGCGGCGGGCACGGCATCGCCGGCGAGCTCGGGCACATCCGGTTCCTCCGCGACGGACTGCCGTGCGGCTGCGGGCAGAACGGATGCCTCGAGCAGTATGCATCCGGTCGCGCCCTGCAGCGCGAGGCGAACGAGATCGCCGACCATGCCGGACTCGGCGACGCGCTGGCGGCCGTTCGCACCGAGAAGGGCAAGATCTCGGGCCCCGCCGTCTCGCGCCTCGTGCTGGCAGGAGACCCCGGTGCGATCGAGGCTCTGCGACGGGTCGCCACGGCGCTCGGCGAGGCCTGCGGCGGATTCCAGGCCGTGCTCGACCCCGAGCTGTTCGTCATCGGCGGGGGAGTGGCCGAGCTCGGCGCCGACCTGCTCGACCCCGTGCGGCTCGCCTACGAGACCTCGCTCCCCGGTTACGGCGATCGCCCGGTCGCGCAGTTCGCCATCGCCGAACTCGGCAACGACGCGGGCCTCATCGGCGCCGCAGACCTCGCGGTGCCCGCCGGAGGCGAGTGACCGGTGTTCTACTGGTTCATGAAGTACGTCGTGATCGGGCCGATCGTGAAGGCGATCTGGCGCCCCTGGGTCGTGGGGCGACGTAACATCCCGAAAGAGGGCGCGGCGATCCTCGCGAGCAACCACCTCTCGGTCAGCGACTCGGTATTCCTGCCCCTCATGATCGACCGCCCCGTGAGCTTCCTCGCCAAGAGCGACTACTTCACCGGCAAGGGCCTGAAGGGCTGGGCGACCCGCGTCTTCATGAAGGGCACCGGCCAGATCCCGATCGACCGCTCCGGCGGCAAGGCGTCGGAGGACTCGCTGAACACGGGCCTGCAGGTGCTCGGCCGCGGCGATCTGCTGGGCATCTACCCCGAGGGCACCCGCAGCCCCGACGGCAGGCTCTACCGCGGGCGCACCGGCATCGCGCGCATGGCGCTGGAAGCGAAGGTGCCCGTCGTGCCGGTGGTCATGGTCGACACCGACACGATGATGCCGATCGGCACGACCCTGCCGCGCGTCGTGCGGGTGGGCGTCGTCATCGGCGAGCCGCTCGACTTCTCGCGCTTCGAGGGCATGGAGGGCGACCGCTACATCCTGCGCTCGGTCACCGACGAGATCATGGTGGCGCTGCAGCGCCTGGGCGAGCAGCGGTACGACGACGTCTACGCGTCCACCGTGAAAGACCGCATCCCGCCGCGCGGCTGACGCCTCCGCCCCGCGCGATCGGGCATCGTCATGCGGCATCCGGCCCCCCTGCGGCGCTTATAGGATTGACGGATGCAGCAGCCCGACCCCCTCGACCACTGGCGCTCCCTGCCCATCAAGCAGCAGCCCCAGTGGCCGGACGCCGACGCCGTGGCGGCAGCATCCGCCGAACTGTCGACGCTTCCTCCGCTGGTGTTCGCCGGCGAGGTCGACAACCTGCGCGAGCGTCTCGCCCGCGCAGCCTCGGGGCGGGCGTTCCTGCTGCAGGGCGGCGACTGCGCCGAGACGTTCGCCGGGGCGACCGCCGAGCAGATCCGCAACCGCATCAAGACGGTGCTGCAGATGGCCGTCGTGCTCACCTACGGCGCATCGATGCCGGTCGTGAAGATGGGCCGCATGGCCGGGCAGTTCGCCAAGCCCCGCTCGGCCGACACCGAGACGCGCGGTGAGGTGACGCTTCCTGCCTACCGCGGCGACATCGTCAACGGCTACGACTTCACCGAGGGCTCGCGCACCGCCGACCCGCAGCGACTGCTCAAGGGCTACCACATGGCGGCCTCGACCCTGAACCTCATCCGCGCCTTCACGACGGGCGGCTTCGCCGACCTGCGCGAGGTGCACAGCTGGAACAAGGGGTTCGCCGCCAACCCCGCCAACCAGCGCTACGAGCGCCTGGCCGGCGAGATCGACCGCGCCATCAAGTTCATGGAGGCGGCCGGCGCCGACTTCGACGAGCTCAAGCGCGTCGAGTTCTACACGGGCCACGAGGGCCTGCTGATGGACTACGAGCGGCCGCTGACGCGCATCGACTCCCGCACGAACACGCCCTACAACACGTCGGCGCACTTCCTGTGGATCGGCGAGCGCACCCGTGAGCTTGACGGCGCTCACGTCGACTACTTCTCGAAGATCCGCAACCCCATCGGCGTCAAGCTCGGGCCCACGACGTCGCCCGAGACGGCCCTCGAGCTCATCGACAAGCTCGACCCCGAGCGCGAGCCCGGCCGGCTCACCTTCATCACGCGCATGGGCGCCGGCAAGATCCGCGACGCGCTGCCGCCGCTGCTGGAGGCCGTGCGCGACTCCGGCGCGACGCCGCTGTGGGTCACCGACCCCATGCACGGCAACGGCATCACGACCCCGACCGGCTACAAGACGCGCCGCTTCGACGACGTCGTCGACGAGGTGCGGGGCTTCTTCGAGGCGCACCGCGCGGCGGGGACCTTCCCCGGCGGCATCCATGTCGAACTCACCGGCGACGACGTCACCGAGTGCCTGGGCGGGTCGGAGCACATCGACGAGGCCACCCTCGCGACGCGCTACGAGTCACTGTGCGACCCCCGACTGAACCACATGCAGTCGCTCGAGCTCGCCTTCCTCGTGGCCGAGGAGCTCGAGAAGAGGTAACGGTCGCAGCGCGCCCCCTCTTTCCGCGATACTGCACGTGCCCGCCGAGACTGCGGGCAGCACCCGCGGTCTCGTCCGGCAGCTGCAGTCTCGCGAGGAAGGGCGGCGGATGCCGGCGCCCGGGGGTCAGCCGGCGCCCTTGAGCACGAAGGTGATCGTGGTGTCTTTCGTGCGCATCTCGCCGGCGGCGGGATCCTGCGAGTCGACGGTGGTCAGGTCGTCCGGCCACACGTCCCAGAGGAACCCGTTGTAGCTGTAGGTCCAGCCGGCCTCATCGAGCTTGGCCTTGGCCTGATCGCGGGTGAGGCCGACGACGCTCGGGATCTCGAACAGCGGAGGGCCCGCAGACACGACGAGGGTGACGGTCTCGCCGGGGCGCCAGTTGCCCTTCTCGGCGCGGTCGCGCATCGAGATGACGATGCCCTCGGCCACGCTGTCGCTGTACTCGGTGGGCACGTCGCTCGAGACCTTCAGTCCTGCCGCCTCGAGGTCGCTCTTGGCCTGGTCGAAGCTCTTGCCGGCGACGTCGGGGACGGGGCCGTACGACACGACGAGCCGCGCGGTGTCGCCCTCGTGGGCGGTGCAGCCGTTGGTGCAGCCGATGTTGTCCGAGCCGTCGGCGGGCATCACCGAGACGCGCAGCACCGTGCCCTTGGCCTTCGAGGAGTACTCGTCGGTCGTCGCCGTCACCTCGATGTGGTTGTCGGCCAGCAGTGCGGTCGTGGCGTTGTCGGCGGTCATGCCCTTCATGGACTGCACTTCGGTCTCGGCGGGGCCGCTGGAGATCACCACGGTGACCTCGGCATCTTTGTCGAGCCGGGTGCCCTCCTGCGGGTCGGTCGAGATGGCGAGCCCCGCCTCGACGGTGAGGCTCGAAGCCGAGCCCTCGACGGCCGTCAGCGAATGCTCGGCGAGCACGTCTTCGGCCGCGGCGAAGTCGAGCCCGGCCACCGACGGCACGGCCACCAGCGAGCCGGGCCCCGATCCGAACCACCAGCCGGCCGTCGCGGCGCCGCCGGCCAGCAGCAGCGCGAGCAGCACGAGCAATGCGCCGCGTCGCGAGCGGCGCTTCGTCGCGGCGCGCAGGCGGTTGGCGTTGTCGACGTCGTCGACGGCCGCCGTCGGACCCGTGATCGTGGTCGGCAGCACCTTGGTGAGGTCGCCGGAGGCTCCGCTGGTGTCGCGGATGACGCCGGTGTCGGTCGTGCGGGTCACCTGCGGAGCGATGCCGAGCTGCTTCTCGATCTCGCGCAGGCGGTCGAGCATCTCGCGGGCGTCGACGGGACGGTCGTCGGGGGAGCGCTCGGTCGACCACAGCACCAGCTCGTCGAGCTGCTCCGGCACGCCCGGATTGCGCACGCTCGGACGCGGCACCGAGTCGGTGGCGTGCTGGAAGGCGATCTGCATCGGCTGCTCGCCCCGGTAGGGCTGCTCGCCGGCGAGCATCTCGTAGAGCATGATGCCGAGCGAGTAGATGTCGCTGCGGGCGTCGGCCGTGCCGCGGGTGACGAGCTCGGGAGCGAGGTAGGCGATCGTGCCCATCAGCTGCGCGCCGGTGGCGGTGTTGGCCGTCGTCGCGCGGGCCAGGCCGAAGTCGCCGATCTTGATGCGGCCGTCTTCTGCCAGCAGCACGTTCTCGGGCTTGACGTCGCGGTGCACGATTCCGGCGCGGTGCGCTGCCGCGAGACCCGAGAGCACGGCATCCATGATCGTCACCGTCTGCCCGATCGTGAGCCGCTTCTGCTCGCGCAGGAGCTCGCGCAGCGTGATGCCGGGCAGATACTCCATGACGAGGTAGGCCATGTCGCCGTCCTGGCCCTGATCGAACACGTTCACCACGTGCGGATCGGCCAGCCGTGCCGCCGCGCGCGCCTCCTGGATGAACCGGCTCTGGAACACGGTGTCGTCGCTGAGGTGCCCGTGCATGACCTTGAGAGCCACTCGTCGCTCGAGGCGCAGGTCGGTCGCGACATAGACGGTGGCCATGCCGCCGCGGGCGATGCGAGCACGCACGCGGTACCGGCCGTCGACCAGACGGCCGATCAGCGGGTCCGTCTGCTGGCTCGTGCTCACGCGAAGAGTCTACGGATGACGCCGTGAGACTCCGGTGAACGCCTCACCCCAGGGCGGCAAGCCAGGCCTTCGCGTGCTTCTCCCATTTGGCGTACGCGTCGGGGTACGCCGAGATCTGCACGGCCTGCGCCGCCTCGGTGAAGCTGAGATCCTGCCAGTTCGGAATGTCGTAGAGCCCCCGCGTGCGCGACCCGTTCGGGTCGTTCTCGCCGCCGAAGAAGGCCTTCGTCGACCTGATGGCGTCGCGCACCTGCGACACGGTTCCCCATCCGGTGCTCGGGCGCTGCTGGAAAAGGCCCTGCGAGTCGCGGTCGCCGTGGCGGAGGTTGCGCAGCGACGACTCCTGCATCGCGGTGCCGAGGGCGATCGCGATGGCGCGCTCCGAGGCGCCCATCGACCGGCCGACCCTGATGATGAGCTTCGCGTTCGCGGTCTGCTCCTTGTCGAGCGTCACGATGCCGCTCGTCGACGAGGCGCGCGTGGCGGTCGAAGCACCGGGGATCCTGATCTTCTGGCCGGGGTAGATGATCGCCCCGGAGCCGAGCCCGTTGGCCGAGAGGATCGCCGCGACGCTCGTGCCGTGCTTCTTCGCGATCGCCCACAGCGTGTCGCCGGCCTTCACGACGTGCGTCTTCGACGACGAGGTCGCCTTCGAGGTGCTCGCCTTCTTCTTCGACGCGGATGCCGCCGCCTGCTGTCCTGATCCGTCGCCGCCCGAGATCGTCAGCTTCTGCCCGGGGTAGATGATCGCCCCGGCGCCGAGCTTGTTGGCCTTCAGGAGCGCGGCGACCGAGGTGCCGTGCTTCTGCGCGATGGCCCACACCGTGTCGCCGGCTCTGACCGTGTAGCGGCCCGACGTCTTCGCGGTGGTGCTCCTGCTCTTCGCGCTGGTCGTGCTCGCGCTCGCCGAGCCGCTCAGCTTCAGCACCTGCCCGGGGTGGATCAGGGCGGAGGCGCCGAGGTCGTTGAGCCGAACGAGATCTCGGGTGCTCAGGCCGTACCGCTGCGCGATGCCCCAGACGGTGTCGCCGGCTTTCACCGTGTAGGTCTTGTGCTTCTTCTTGGCGGCGACCGGTGCGACGGCCTGTGCAGGGCGCGTCTGCTCGGCGCCGAGCGGGAGGTCGGTCGCCCGCAGGTCGGCGGCGACCGGCTCGACCGCCGCGTGGGCGGGCGTCGCGCCGAACAGCAGCGCGAGAGACCCCACGACCGATGCCGGCAGGCCGATCGAGAACGTGGTGTGGTGACGACGGTGATCTGAACGCACGAGCTTCCCCCTCTTCGCCTCCGCCACCGTGTCATGCATGTCGATTCATGTCAACGGGTGATATAAGAAGTGATTTCTGTTACTGGAGGGGCGCAAGTGATTCTGATCGCGCCGGGTGCGAATGAGATAGTGGCTGGGTGACCGACACTGCATGGCTGTCCCTTCCCGAGCTCGTCGAGGTGCTGGGCGAACCGCTCGGGCGCGTGCGACGCCTGCTCGACGAGAACCAGCTGATCGGCTCGAAGCGCCACGGCGGCTTCAGAGTTCCCGCCGTCTTCATCGTCGACGGCGCGCCGCTGGGGTCGCTGCGCGGCACCGTGATCGTGCTGCACGACGCCGGCTTCAGCGACGACGAGGCCATCGACTGGCTGCTGGCTGTCGACGAGTCGATCGGCATCGAGCCCATCGAGGCGCTGCGCGCCGGTCGCAAGTCGGAGGTGCGGCGGGTCGCCCAGACCCTCGCCTGACGCTCAGGCCACGCGCACGGTCGCGGCGCGCGCGAGATCGCGCAGGTCGCCGACGGCCGCGTTGCCCAGGCGCGCGCCGCTGAGGGCGCGCTCGGCCTCGCGGGCGGAGTCGGCGATGAGCTGCTCGACGCGCTCCAGCGCCCCCGTGTCGACGATGGTGCGCTGCAGCGACGCGATCTGCTCCGCGTCGAGGTCGCGATCGCCCAGCAGCTCGTCGACGATCCGGCGCGCGGTCGGGGCGAGCGCCTCGCGGGCGTAGGCGACGAGCACCGTGCGCTTGCCCTCTCGGAGGTCGTCGCCCGAGGGCTTGCCGGTGCGCGCCTGATCGCCGAACACGCCCAGCACGTCGTCGCGCAGCTGGAACGCGATGCCCAGCGGGTGGCCGAAGGCTGCCAGCGCCGCCTGCTGCGCGTCGTCGGCGCCGGCCAGCGCCGCCCCGATCGCGAGCGGCTGCTGGATGCTGTACCTCGCCGACTTCAGAGACGCCACCCGCAGCGCGCGCGCCGCGTGCTCGTCGTCGGGAGCGGTGCGGAAGGCCGACTCCTCGGCGACGTCGAGAAACTGGCCGATCGTCACTTCGCGTCGCATCGTCGCGTACCGCGCGCGGGCCGATGCGCCACGGTCGGCGGATGCGGTGGCCGCCGCCTCTTCGAGAAGGTCGTCGCTCCACGCCACCAGCAGATCGCCGAGCAGGATCGCCGCCGAGCGGCCGAAGGCTGCCGCATCCCCGCTCCAGCCGAGATCCCGATGGGTCTGCTCGAGTGCGCGGTGCGCGGAGGGGCGGCCGCGGCGGGTGTCGGAGTTGTCGACGAGATCGTCGTGCACGAGGGCCGCGGCCTGGAAGATCTCGAGGGCCGCGGCGGCCGTCACGACCTCTGCGGGCGGGTCGCCGGCCGGCCGATCGGCCGAGGCGACGGCGCGCCATCCGGCGACGCAGAATCGGCCCCGGAGGCCCTTTCCGCCCGTCAGCGATCGGGCCGCGGCGTCGGTGAGCAGGCGGGCGTCTGGGCCGAGATCGGCCGTCGAGGTGCGCTGTCCCGAAAGGAAGGTATCCAGTCGCTGGGAAACCGCCGCGATCGGGTCGTTCGAGGGGGACACGGGCCTAGCCTAGTGATCACGCGGACGCGTAGACTCGAGAGCGTCCGACTCAGCCCGAAGGGGGATGCATGCCACTGTCAGAACAGGAGCAGCGTCTGCTCGACGAGATGGAACGCCATCTCATGCACAACGACGCCGACGTCGTCAGCGCCGCGCGGGACGGTCGGACGCTCAGCTACCGCAACATCGTGTACGGCACGATCCTCGTGCTGGTGGGCCTCGGCGGCCTGGTCATCGGGGTGTCGACCCAGCTCATCGTGGTGGGCGTCATCGGGTTCCTCGCGATGCTCGGCGGCGTCATCCTCGCCGTCACGCCGACCAGAGGGCCCGCGGCAGCGGCTCCGACCGACGCGAAGCCGAAGGCCGCTCCACGTTCCTCCACCTCGTTCATGGATCGCATGAACGACCGCTGGGATCGCCGCCAGGAAGGCCACTGATCGCCGCGATCCGCTGAATCCAGCCGACGAAGCACCGACCCGAGGGTCGGTGCTTTTTTCGTGCCTGCGCGCCGTTGTGGGGCTCGGGGGAGGATTTCGCGATCCGGGGGATACAAAGTGGAGGAAAGTGGAGTAACGTGGTGCGAACTTGGCGGGGCGGGACGAAAGGGGGTGCCCCATGCTCCTCGGCACCCACACGCCCAAGCTCGACGACAAGGGTCGCGTCATCCTCCCCGCGAAGTTCCGTGACGACCTGGGGGCGGGCGTGGTCATCACGCGGGGGCAGGAACGCTGCCTCTACGTGTTCGCGCAGGACGAGTTCGAGCGCATCCACGAGCGCATCCGCGAGACCCCGCTGACCAACAAGCAGGCCCGCGACTTCCTGCGCATGTTCCTCTCGGGGGCCAGCGCCGAGAAGCCCGACAGCCAGAACCGCATCACGGTGCCTCCTCCGCTGCGCGCCTACGCGGGACTGGAGAAGGAGCTCGTCGTGACGGGCGTGGGAGCCCACGCCGAGATCTGGAACGCCGACGCGTGGAACGCCTACGCCGCCGGCAACGAAGAGACCTACGCAGAACTCGAGCAGGAGGTGATCCCGGGCCTTTTCTGAGCCCTTGGTCCTGACTCCCAGCCGCTGCCCTGACGCACTTCCCCGGCGCCAGGTCGAGCGGATGGGGATCAGGACCCAGGGAACCCGCCCCGCATCATGAACCTCCACGACATCCACACCCCGGTCATGCTCGAGCGCTGCGTCGAGCTGCTCGGCCCCGCGCTCGACCGGGAGGGGGCCGTGCTCGTCGACGGCACTCTCGGCATGGGAGGCCACACCGAGGCGCTCCTCGAGCGCTTTCCCGGCCTGCACGTCATCGGGCTGGACCGCGACCGCGACGCCCTGCGCATCGCGGCCGACCGTCTCGCGCCGTTCGCGGGCCGCGTCACCTTCGTGCACACCGTCTACGACGGCATCGCCGACGCCGTGGCCTCGACGGGGCGGGACCGGGTCGACGGCATCCTCTTCGACCTCGGCGTCTCGTCGCTGCAGCTCGACGAGGCCGACCGCGGCTTCGCCTACGCGCAGGATGCGCCACTGGACATGCGCATGGACCAGTCGGCCGGGACGACGGCCGGCGACATCCTCGCGACCTACGGCGAGGGCGACCTGCGGCGCATCTTCGAGCGCTACGGCGAAGAGAAGCTCGCCGGCCGCTATGCGCGGGCGATCGTCGCCGCGCGCGCCGAGGCGCCGATCGACCGGTCGGGCCGACTCGTCGACATTCTGCAGGCGGCCACCCCCGCGGCGCTGAAGTCGGCCGGTCATCCCGCCAAGCGGGTCTTCCAGGCACTGCGCATCGAGGTCAACGGAGAGCTCGGCGCCCTCGAACGCGCCCTTCCCGCCGCGCTGCGGCTGCTGCCGGTGGGCGGGCGCATCGTCATCGAGTCGTACCAGTCGCTCGAAGACCGCCTCGTCAAGCGTGTGCTGGCGGATGCCTCCGCTTCCACGGCGCCGGCCGGCCTCCCGGTCGAGCTGCCAGAGCACGCCCCCCGCTTCCGCCTGCTCGTCAAGGGCGCGGAGGTCGCCTCCGAGGCGGAGCGGGCGCGCAACCCCCGTGCCATTCCCGTGCGCCTGCGCGCGGCCGAGCGGCTGCGAGACGACGTATGAGCGTCGCAGAGCGGCAGTTCGCCGCATCCGCCGTCCCGCTGTGGCAGGAGCGCCCCTCGCGGCGCCTCGAGGTCGTCGACGCTCCGGCCAGAGCCCGCCGCCCTCGGCTGCTCTACGGCATCGTCGCGGTCGCCGGCGCGGTCGCCATCGGCGCCGCCCAGATGTCGCTGTCGATACTGACGACCCAGGGCAGCTACGAGCTGGCCTCGCTCACTCAGCAGCAGCGCGAGCTCAACTGGGACAAGCAGATCCTCGCCGACGACATCGCGGGGCTGAGCTCGCCGCAGTACCTCGCCGCGAACGCCTCGGCCCTGGGCATGGTCATCAACGAGTCGCCGTCGTACCTGCGGCTGAGCGACGGCAAGCTGCTGGGCAGCGGCGACGTCGCGCTCGGAGCCACCTCGATCGACGCCATCGGCCGGGGAGCCGTCGCCAACGCCCTCATCATCGACACCCCGCTGGTCACCGACCCGGAGGCCACCATCGACGGGCAGCCCGTCATCACCGACGACACCGTGCTGAACGCCCCCGTCCCGCTCACCGACGGACTGCCCACCCCGAGCACCCACTGACGCCATGTCGACCAGAAGCACGAGAAGCCAGCGGCGCCGCACGGTCGTCGCCCTCGCCGTCGTGCTGGCCGTGCTGGCGGGATTCATCCTGCGGCTCGTCGACATCCAGGTGGTCAACGCGCAGGAGCACATCCAGGACTCGCTCGACAACGCCCTCGCGGGCGGCCAGACGCTCTACGGCACGCGCGGCTCGATCGTCGATGCCGACGGGCGCACGCTCGCCGGCAGCGTCGTGGAGTACGACTGCCAGCTCGACCCGCTGCTGATCACCCAGATCGACGCCGACATCGTCGATGGAAAGTCCACGGCGGAGCCGTGGTCGACGGTGTCGGTGAAGATCGCCGGAGTCACCGGGCAGAAGGCCGCCGACGTGCAGCAGATCGTCGCCGACGCACTGGCCGCAGACCCCGACTCGCGGTTCGCCTACCTGGACAAAGGCGTCGGCACCGCGGTGTATCGCGGGCTCGCCGACCTCGACGCGCCCTACGTGACGTGCTTTTCGCACCCCGCCCGCAGCTACCCCGACGGCGCCGTCGCCGGCAACCTGGTCGGCTTCGTCAGCTCCGACGGCGAGGCGCTGGCCGGCATGGAATCGATGCAGAACGACTGCCTCACCGCCACCAACGGCAAGGCGTCGTATCAGGTCGGCAAGGACGGCGTGATCATCCCCGGCACCGAAGTGCGGCAGGAGGCGGTCGACGGCGGCACGCTGCAGCTGACGATCGACAGCGACCTGCAGTGGTACATGCAGCAGCTGATCGCCGAGCAGTCGCAGAACATGAAGGCCAAGAGCGGGTCGATCATGGTCGTCGAGGTCGCCACCGGAAAGATCAAGGCGGCGGCCGAGTGGCCCACCGTCGACCCCAACGACCCGGGCGACTCCGATGTGGGCGACAGGGCCAGCCGCATCTTCACCAACTGGTTCGAGCCTGGGTCGACCTTCAAGGCGCTGACCGCGGCGACCCTCATCGACGCGGCGGGGCAGACGCCGCTGTCGACGGTCACGGCCTCCAGCAGCGAGAAGTTCGCCGGGGGAGACGCCAGGGTGCGCGACTCGTACTCGCACCCCGCCTACAACTACACGCTCGCCGGTGTGCTCATCGACTCGTCCAACGTCGGCATCTCGAAGTTCAGCGAGCGGGTCAGCAAGCAGATCCGCTACGACTACCTGAAGAAGTTCGGCATCGGCGACGGCAGCGCCGTGGGCTTCCTCGGGGAGCAGTCCGGCCTGGTCTACCCCGCCGACGAGTGGGGCGCCCAGACCACCTACAACACGGCGTACGGCCAGGGTCTGACCACGACCCTCCCCGAGCTCGTGGGCGCCTACAGCGCGATCGCGAACGACGGCGTCCGGCAGCCGCTGCGGCTGGTCGAATCGTGCACGGCCGCCGACGGCACCGTCACCGAGCCCGACCTCCCCGACGCCGTGCAGGTGGTCAGCGCCGACACCGCCGAGCAGGTGCGCGACATCCTCTCCAGCGTGGCCCTCGAGAGCAGCAACGCATCGAAGATCAAGATCGACGGCTACAACATCGGCGTCAAGACAGGAACCGGCGAGAAGATCAACGAGGCCGGCACCGGCTACAAGGCGGGCGCCTACTTCACCACGATGATCGGCATGGCCCCCATCGAAGACCCTGAGTACATCGTCGCGGTCACCCTCGATGAGCCGACCAGGATAAAGTCGAGTGCGGCCAACGCGTCGGCCTGGCAGAAGGCCATGACCCAGGTGCTGAAGACCTACCGGGTGATGCCCTCGACCACCGACCCTGTGAAGCTCCCCGAATTCGCCCAATGACGACCGGCCCCCGCGGCCGCGGAACGAGCAGCACGTCAGGCACCTCGACGCGGCCGGAGGCACTCACATGATCACACTCACCATCGCCCAGATCGCCCATGCCATCGCCGGGGAGCCCGTGCTCTCGGCGGCGGACTCGCTCGATACCCCCGTCAGCGGAGCCGTCGACACCGACTCGCGCCTCATCGGCCGCGGAGACGTCTTCGTCGCCAAGCCCGGCGAGCACACCGACGGGCACCTGTTCGTGCCCGCCGTCGCCGAGGCGGGCGCGGCATTGGCCATCGTCGAGCGGATCGTCGACGCCCCGATCTCGCAGATCGTCGTGCCCGACGTCGTCGCCGCCCTCGCCGCCCTCGCGCGCGAGGTCGTGGCGCGCGTGCGCGCCCGCGGCGATCTGCGCATCGTGGGCATCACCGGGTCCAACGGCAAGACGACCACCAAGAACATGCTCGCCCGCATCCTCGAGGGCGAGGCCGAGACGGTCGCGCCCCGGGCCTCGTTCAACAACGAGGTGGGCGCGCCCCTCACGATGCTGCGGGTCACCGAGCAGACCCGCTACCTCGTGTGCGAGTTCGGTGCGAGCGCCCCCGGCGAGATCGCGCGGCTCGCGGGACTGGTCGAACCCGACATCGGCATCGTGCTCATGGTGGGTCTCGCCCACGCGGGCGGCTTCGGCGGCATCGAGGCGACCTTCCATGCCAAGTCCGAGCTCGTCAGAGCGGTGCGGCCGGGTGGCCTCGCCGTGCTCAACGCCGACGACCCGCGGGTCTCGCAGATGGCGCCGATCGCCACCGAGCGCGACGTGCGCGTGCGCTGGTTCGGACGAGGAGACACCGCCGAGGTGCGCGCGGGCGAGATCGAGGTGTCGGCCACCGGCACGGCCACGACGGTCACGGTCGACGGCGTCGACCATCCGCTGCGGCTGAGCGTGCTGGGCGCTCACCACGTCGCCAACGCCCTCGCGGCGATCGCGGCAGCGACGGCTCTGGGCGTCGCGGCGGATGCCGCGATCGGGCGCGTCGAGAGCCTCGAGCTGGCCGAGCGGTGGCGCATGCAGCCACTGGGGTCCGACAGCATCCGCATCATCAACGACGCGTACAACGCGAGCCCCGATTCGATGGCCGCCGCCCTGCGCACACTCGCGCAGATCACCGGCCCCGACGAGCGCACCGTCGCGGTGCTCGGCGCCATGAGCGAACTCGGCGAGTACGCCGAGGAGGAGCACGACCGCGTGGGCCTTCTCGCCGTGCGGCTCGGCATCAAGCGCATCGTCGTGATCGGCGTCGACGCGCGTCGCATGTACCTCGAGGCCATCGCGCAGGGGTCGTGGGACGGAGAGGCGGTGTTCTTCGCGACGGCCGACGAGGCCTTCGACTACCTCCAGGGGGAGCTCAGAGCAGGAGACCGTGTGCTGGTGAAATCGTCGAACGCGGCCGGGCTCCGGTTTCTCGGCGATCGTCTGGGAGAATCGGTCTCGTGAGGTCACTCCTGACGGCCGCGGCGATCTCGCTGGCGTTCACCCTGCTGCTGACGCCGGTGTTCCTGCGCCTGTTCCGAAAGTGGGGATGGGGGCAGATCATCCGCACCGAGGCCGACGGCAACGTGCCGGCGCACGAGGCCAAGCGGGGCACCCCCACGATGGGCGGCGTCATCTTCATCGTCGGCACGGTCATCGGCTACTTCGTCGGGACCTACGCCGGAGGCTTCCCTCCCACGGTGTCGGGGCTCCTCGTGCTGTGGATGATGGTCGGCTTCGGCATCGTCGGCTTCATCGACGACTACATGAAGGTCAGGCGGCAGCGCAGCCTCGGGCTGACCGGCTGGCGCAAGATCTTCGGCCAGGTGCTGGTGACGGTGCCCTGGGCGATCGTCGCGCTCCAGTTCCCGAACACGTGGGATCAGACTCCCGCCTCGGCGCACATCTCGGTCTTCCGCGACATCGACGCCCTCTCGTTCATGGCGCTCGGCGCCTTCGGCATCCTCGCCTACCTGCTGTGGATCACCTTCATCGGAGTGGCGTGGTCCAACAGCACCAACGTCACCGACGGCCTCGACGGTCTGGCCACCGGCATCGGCATCTTCACGATCAGCGCGCTGAGCCTGGTCACCTTCTGGCAGTACCAGCAGCGCTGCTCCGCGGCTGAGCTCGTCGCTGCCTACCAGTCCGCGTGCTACCAGACCCGCGATCCGCTCGACCTCACGATCGTCGCGGCCGCGTTCGTGGGCTCGCTGGTCGGGTTCCTGTGGTGGAACGCGCCGCGCGCGCAGGTGTTCATGGGCGATGTCGGATCGCTGGCGATCGGCGGCGTCATCGCCGCGATGTCGATCCTCTCCCGCACCGAGATCGTCTCGATCCTCATCGCCGGCGCCTTCATCATCGGCCCGGGATCGGTCATCCTGCAGCGGCTCTACTTCAAGGCCACCCGCGGCAGGCGGCTGTTCCTGAACAGTCCGTTCCATCACCACCTCGAGATGCGGGGCTGGCCGGAGGCGACGATCGTGGTGCGCATGTGGATCATCGCCGCGATCCTCGCCGTCAGCGGCGTCGGACTTTTCTACGTGGAATGGCTCTCGCAGACATGACCGCGCGCCTGGACTCGCTGACCAGCTGGCATGCCGACTGGTCGGGCCTGCGGGTGGCGGTGCTCGGACTGTCGATGACCGGGTTCTCGGCTGCCGACACGCTCACCGAACTCGGCGCCGACGTGCTCGTGGTCACCGAGCAGGCCGCGGAGGAGTACGCGCGGCTGCTGCCGGTGATCGGCGCGCGCCTGCACGAGGGGGATCTCTCCGTCGTGCCGGCCGAGCTCGCCGAGTTCGCCCCCGAGGTGATCGTGGCCTCACCGGGGTTCTCGCCGCAGCATCCGCTCATCGTCTGGGCGCAGCAGCGGGGGATCGCGCTGTGGGGCGACATCGAGCTGGCGTGGCGCGTGCGCGACAAGGTGCTGCGCGACGACGGCACTCCGGCCGACTGGGTGCTCATCACTGGCACCAACGGCAAGACCACGACCACCAGGCTCACGGCGACGATGCTCGTCGCCGGCGGGCTGCGGGCGGCCCCGGTGGGCAACATCGGCACCCCCGTGCTCGACGCGGTGCGCGACCCCGCGGGCTTCGACGTGCTCGTGGTCGAGCTGTCGAGCCACCAGCTCTGGTATCTGGGCCTGCAGAACGGGCCCGAACCGCTGTCACCGCACGCCGCGGTGTGCCTCAATCTCGCCGACGACCACCTCGAGTGGCACGGCTCGGCCGAGGCGTATCGCGACGCCAAGGCGCACGTCTACGACAGCACGCGCGTCGCCTGCGTCTACAACAAGGCGGACGCGGCCACCCGAGAGATGGTCGAAGAGGCCGAGGTCGTCGAGGGCGCGCGGGCGATCGGCTTCGACCTGGGAGTCCCCGGCCCCAGCGACCTCGGCGTCGTCGAGGGCATCGTCGTCGACCGTGCCTTCCTCGAAGACCGCCGCACGAGCGCGCTCGAACTCGCCACGGTCGACGAGCTCGCCGCGCGGGGGCTCGGCGCCCCGCACATCGTGGCCAACATCCTCGCGGCGGCGGCCCTCGCGCGCTCCCTCGATGTCGCACCGCGGGCGATCCGCGACGCCCTCGAGACCTTCCGGCTCGATCCGCACCGCATCGAGGTGGTCGCCGTCGCCGGCGGCGTCACGTGGGTCGACGACTCGAAGGCGACCAACCCGCACGCCGCGGCCTCGTCGCTGGCCGCCTACCCCGGCGCGGTATGGGTCGTCGGAGGGCTCCTGAAAGGCGTCGACATCTCCGAGCTCGTCGCAGGGCGAGGGGGCTCCGCCAAGGCGGCGATCGTCATCGGCGCCGACCGCACCGAGGTCGTCGCGGCGTTCGCACGACACGCGCCCGAGGTGCCGCTGTTCGAGGTGGACGCCCCTGAGACTGAAGGGGTCATGGCACGGGTCGTCGAACTGGCGTCCGGGATCGCCGTGGACGGAGACGTGGTCCTCCTCGCCCCCGCCGCAGCATCCTTCGACCAGTTCGCCTCCTATGCCGACCGAGGTCGGCGTTTCGCCGAGGCCGTGAGAGATCAGACCGGAAGGGGCAGCGATGACGACCGACCCGCCGCCCCTTCGTCCGACGCCGGCTGACCCTCCCGCCGCGAAGGGGGGTCTGGCCGCCCGCGTGTCGCTCGGGACGGTGTTCGCCCCGGTGCCGAGCGAGTTCCTGCTGATCGCCTCGACGGCGCTGCTGCTGACCGGCTTCGGCCTCGTGATGGTGCTCTCCGCCACCTCCGCGACGGCCACGGCCGCCGGCGAGGCGCCGTGGGAAGACGTCGTCAAGCAGGGCATGTTCGCCATGATCGGCATCCCGCTGATGTTCGTGGCGAGCCGCCTGCCGGTGCGCTTCTACAAGAGGATCGCGTGGCCCGCCCTCATCGGGGCGACCCTCCTGCAGCTGCTCGTGTTCACCCCTCTCGGGGTCAGCAACGACGGCAACAGGAACTGGATCGTCGTCGCGGGCCTGCAGGCCCAGCCCTCGGAGTTCCTCAAGCTCGCCCTGTGCCTGTGGATCGGGTACGTGCTCTACCGCAAGCAGACCCTGCTGGGCCTGTGGCGGCACGTCTTCATTCCGCTCGTTCCGGTGTCGCTGCTGGTGATCGGCACGGTGCTGGCAGGCCATGACCTCGGCACCGTCATCGTGCTGGTGCTCATCGTGCTGGGCGCGCTGTTCTTCTCCGGCGTCAAGCTGCGCATCTTCCTGCTGCCGATGATCCTCGCCGCCGGCGGCCTCGCCTTCTTCGCCGTGACCAGCCCCAACCGCATGGCGCGCATCATGAGCTTCCTCAATCCGAACTGCCTCGCCGACTACCTCAACTCCTGCTATCAGCCGCTGCACGGCACGTGGGCGCTGGCAGGCGGCGGCATCTTCGGCCTGGGGCTGGGCAACTCGAAGGAGAAGTACGACTGGCTGCCTGCGGCATCCAACGACTACATCTTCGCGATCGTCGGCGAGGAACTCGGTCTGATCGGGTGCATCGTCGTGCTCGCCCTGTTCACGCTGTTCACCGTCGGCGCGTTCCACATCATCCGCAAGACGCCGGACCCGTTCGTGCGCATCGTCTCGGGCGGCATCACGGTGTGGATCGTCGGCCAGGCCCTCATCAACATCGGCGTCGTGCTGCGGGTGCTCCCCGTGCTCGGCGTGCCGCTGCCGTTCATGTCGCAGGGCGGAACATCGCTGCTGTCGGTGCTGGTCGCCTGCGGGGTGCTGCTGGCGTTCGCCCGCACGCTCCCCGTGCGCACGGCCGCGCCGGCACCCGCGCGCCCCGTGCGTCGCCGCACCTCGCCGGCCGCCTCGCCGGCTCAGGTGACCTCGCCGCAAGCCCGGGACCAGAAGGTCAGGCAGCCCGCCGAGATCAGGTGATTCGGCCGGCACAGGTCGATCCCAGCGGAAACGACCTGCCTGAGCGAGATCTCCTGATCTGATCGGAGCAGCAGACGGCGCGGGCGAGGGGCGGATGCTGCCGCCCTGGGCCGCGCAGCGCGCGCGGCTTGCCTTAGGGTCGACTGGTGACGACGTACCTGCTGGCCGGCGGTGGAACCGCCGGCCATGTGAACCCCCTGCTGGCCGTCGCCGACGCCCTGACGGCGCGCGACCCCGACGCCGAGGTGCTCGTTCTCGGCACCCGCGAGGGGCTGGAGGCCAGGCTCGTGCCCGATCGAGGCTACGAGCTGCTGTTCGTCGACAAGGTGCCCTTCCCTCGGCGGCCGAACGGCGCCGCCCTCGCCTTCCCGCAGCGGCTGCGGCGGGCGGTCGCGCAGGTCCGAGGCCACCTGCGCGACCGGCACGTCGATGCGGTGGTCGGCTTCGGCGGCTACGCCGCCGCCCCGGCCTACCTCGCGGCGCGGCAGGCCCGCGTGCCGTTCGTCGTGCACGAGGCCAACGCCAAGCCCGGGATGGCCAACGTGCTGGGCGCGCGACGGGCGGCAGCCGTCGGCGTCGCGTTCGAGGGCACGGCGCTGCGCGGCGCGCGTGTGGTCGGAATGCCGCTCCGCCGCGAGATCGTCGACCTCGATCGCGGCGCGCTGCGCGCCGAGGCGGCCAGGCACTTCGAGCTCGACCCGCAGCGCCCGACGCTGCTCGTCTTCGGCGGGTCGCTGGGCGCCCTGCGGCTGAACGAGGCGTTCGGCGGCGCCTACTCCGACGTGCTGGCCGCGGGGTGGCAGCTGCTGCACATCACCGGCGAGAAGTCGGACCTCGCCGACCCGGGCGTCGCCGGCTACGCGCTGCGCCGCTACGTCGACCGCATGGATCTCGCCTTCGCGGTGGCCGACCTCATCGTCTCGCGCTCGGGGGCGGCGACCGTCTCCGAGATCAGCGCCCTCGGCATCCCCGCCGTCTACGTGCCCTACGCCGTCGGCAATGGAGAGCAGTCGCTGAACGCCGCATCGGCCGTCCGGGCGGGGGCCGCGGTGCTCATCCCCGACGGCGAGTTCACCGCCGATCGCGTGCGCGAGTCCGTCGTGTCCCTGCTCGCCGATGCGCCCCGGCGCACCGCGATGGCGGAGGCGGCGGCATCCGTCGGCACCCGCTCGGGCGCACAGAACGTCGTGGCGATGGTCGACGAGGCGCTGCGCGGCTGAGCCCCGCGCGGGCGCGCCGCACAGCCGGGGTCCGGCGGCGCCGACCTAGACTTGACGGGTCATGATCAGACCCGACCTGAGCCTTCCCATCCCCGAGACCATCGAGGCCGCGCACTTCATCGGCATCGGCGGCTCCGGCATGTCGGGCCTGGCCCGCATGTTCCTCGATCGGGGCATCCGCGTGTCGGGTTCCGACCGCGCCGACTCCGCGGCGCTGCGCGATCTCGAGGCCCGCGGCGCGCGCGTGTTCGTGGGGCATGACGCCGCCCACCTGCCCGACGACGTCGACACCGTCGTGCACACCGGCGCCATCTGGCCGCAGAACCCCGAGTTCCTGCTGGCCAAGGAGCGCGGTCTGCACGTCATCCACCGCTCCCAGGCGCTGTACTGGCTGATCGGGGGGCGGCGCCTCGTGAGCGTCGCCGGCGCCCACGGCAAGACCACCTCGACGGGCATGCTCGTCACGGCTCTGCAGTCGCTCGACGAAGACCCGACCTTCGTCAACGGCGGGGTGATCGCTCAGCTCGGCGCCTCCAGCGGCACGGGCTCCGACGAACTGTTCGTGATCGAGGCCGACGAGTCCGACGGCACCTTCCTGCTCTACGACACCTCGGTCGCCCTCATCACGAACGTCGACCCCGACCATCTCGACCACTGGGGCAGCCGCGACGCGTTCTACGACGGCTTCGCCGCCTTCGCGAACGCCGCGCGCGAAGCGGTCGTCATCTCCAGCGACGACGCCGGCGCGCTGCGGGTGACCGAGCGCATCACCCACGGTCGCGTGCTCACGTTCGGCTACGCGGATGCTGCCGACGTGCGCCTGTCGGACGTGCGCGTCGACGGCCCGGTGGCCTTCACCCTCACCCACCATGGCCGCTCCGTGCAGGGCCGCCTGCAGGTGCCGGGCGCCCACAACGCCGTCAACGCGGCCGGCGTGGTCGCCGTGCTGCTGACGCTCGGCCACGACCTCGACGACGCCGTGCGCGCGGTCGAGGGATTCACCGGAACGGTGCGCCGGTTCGAACTGCACGGCGTCGAGCGCGGGGTCAGCGTCTTCGACGACTACGCGCATCACCCCACCGAGGTCGAGGCGGCCCTCACGGCCGCCCGCACCGTCGTCGGCGACGGCCGGATCATCGCCGTCCACCAGCCGCACACCTACTCGCGCACCCAGCACATGTTCCGCGAGTTCGCCGAAGTGCTCGAGCGCACCGCCGACCACACGGTCGTGCTCGACGTCTACGGCGCGCGGGAGGACCCCGTGCCCGGCGTCACGGGAGCGCTCGTCAGCGGTGCGTTCGCCGACGCCGATCACGTGCACTTCGTGGCGGACTGGCAGGAGGCGGCGGACTACACGGCCTCGATCGCGCGCGAGGGCGACTACGTCATCACCCTCGGGTGCGGCAACGTGTATCTCATCATCCCGCAGGTGCTCGAGGCGCTGGCGGCCGGGGACTGACATGCGCCGGCCCTCGCCGCTGCCGCCGACGTCGACACGCGCGCCCGAGCGCGGCGCCGCCGGCGAGCCGATCGAGATCTCGGCGGCGTTCGCGTCGGGCGCCGGCATCGGCGGGGCCGATGCCGCGGCGTCGCCCGCCGAGGTCGACTCCGACGAGCTGCGGTGGTCGCGCCCCGAGGCTGCAGAGACGTTCGGCGCCGTGCCGCCCTCGGCGGAGGCGGAGGATGCCCCCGTGCGGCTGCGCGACGTGTGGGGCGCCGCGTGGGCGCGTCGCCGTGCGCTGCGGGCAGAGGTGCGCCGCTTCACGGTGCGCCAGCGCCACCGCCGCGCGATCTGGCTCGGAGCCGGCGCATCGCTGCTGGCGCTCGTACTGGTGACCCTCGGCGCCGCCTACAGCCCCCTGTTCGGCGTGGAGAAGATCCACGTGGTCGGCGCCGAGCAGCTCGACGCCGACACCGTCGCCGCCGCGCTGCGCGACCAGGTCGGCCGCCCGCTGCCGCTGGTCGACGAGAGCGCCGTCAAAGCGGCCCTCGTGAAGTTCCCGCTCGTGCAGAGCTACACCCTCGAGGCGCGCCCGCCGCACGAGCTGGTCGTGCGCATCGTCGAGCGCACCCCGATCGGCGTGATCGAGAGCGCGGCCGGCTACACGCTGGTCGATGCCGCCGGCGTCTCGCTGTCGACGACGCAGGAGCCCGCTGCCGGCAGTCCGCTGCTGAAGGTCGCCGGGGGAGTGGGCTCGGCCGCCTTCGACGCCGCGGGGCAGGTCATGCGCACCCTGCCCGAGTCGATCCGCGACCAGGTCACGAAGGTGACGGCGACATCGGCCGACGACGTCACGCTGCGCCTGGGCGACACCCGCACCGACATCGTGTGGGGGAGCGCCGACGACTCGGCGACCAAGGCGGTCGTGCTCGCCGCGGCGATGAAGGCCAAGCCGCCGAAGTCCGTCTCCGGCTACGACGTGTCGTCGCCGGAGGCCGTCGTCATCTGGTGACCTTCAACCTTCGATAGAAGGCTGAGACGGATTCCGATGCGGATGCGGCGACACGCCCACGACGGTGCGTGCGGGTCGTCGCCGCCCGCCTACTTTCGACTCAAGAATTGCATACCGGGCAATTCTTTAAACCTCTAGTAGAGGTTCAAGGTTTGGTTCGGATGAGACGGAGACACGGCATGAGCCAGAACCAGAACTACCTCGCAGTCATCAAGGTGGTCGGCGTCGGCGGCGGCGGAGTCAACGCCGTCAACCGCATGATCGAACTGGGCCTGCGCGGAGTCGAGTTCATCGCGATCAACACCGACGCCCAGGCGCTGCTCATGAGCGATGCCGACGTCAAGCTCGACGTGGGCCGCGAGCTCACCCGAGGGCTCGGCGCGGGCGCCGACCCCGAGGTCGGGCGCCGAGCGGCCGAAGACCACGCGGAGGAGATCGAAGAGGCGCTGCGCGGCGCCGACATGGTCTTCGTCACCGCCGGCGAGGGCGGCGGCACCGGCACGGGCGGGGCTCCCGTGGTCGCCAAGATCGCCAAGTCGATCGGCGCCCTCACGATCGGTGTCGTGACCAAGCCCTTCTCGTTCGAGGGCCGCCGTCGGCAGAGCCAGGCCGAGACCGGTGTCGGCAAGCTGAAAGAAGAGGTCGACACCCTCATCGTCGTGCCCAATGACCGCCTGCTCGAGATCAGCGACCGCGGCATCTCGATGATCGAGGCCTTCGCCACGGCCGACCAGGTGCTCCTGGCCGGTGTGCAGGGCATCACCGACCTCATCACGACGCCCGGTCTCATCAACCTCGACTTCGCCGACGTGAAGTCGGTCATGCAGGGCGCGGGCTCCGCGCTCATGGGCATCGGCTCGGCCCGAGGCGCCGACCGCGCGATCAAGGCCGCCGAGCTCGCGGTCGAATCCCCGCTGCTGGAGGCGTCGATCGAAGGCGCCCACGGCGTGCTGCTGTCGATCCAGGGCGGATCGAACCTCGGCATCTTCGAGATCAACGACGCCGCGCAGCTGGTGAAGGAGGCCGCGCACCCCGAGGCCAACATCATCTTCGGAACGGTGATCGACGACACCCTCGGCGACGAGGTGCGCGTCACCGTCATCGCGGCGGGCTTCGACGGCGGCGAGCCGCAGTTGCGCATCGAGCCGGTCGCGGCGCGCGTCGTGACGCCGCCGGTGCTGCCGGCCACGCCGGCCGAAGACGTCGCTGCCCAGATCGGCGACGAGCGCGAGCCCGAGAAGGTCTCGGTCGCCGTCCCCGACACGAGCTACGACTCGGCCTTCGGCGACGACGACCTCGACATCCCGGACTTCCTCAAGTAACCCGCATCCGCCGTGTCGACGTCTGCCGATCCCGTCCGCGCACTCGCCGACCGCCTCGCCGAGGTCGACGACCGCATCGCGCGCGCTGCGCGCGATGCCGGTCGCGACCCGGCGCAGATCACCCGCATCGTCGTGACGAAGTTCCACCCGGTCGCCCTCGTCGACGAGCTGTATCGGCTCGGCGTGCGCGACATGGGTGAGAACAGGCAGCAGGAGCTCACGGCGAAGACCGCCGAGCCGGGCGACCGCGCAGGACTCACCTGGCATTTCATCGGCCAGCTGCAGACCAAGAAGGCGCGGGCCGTGCGCGCAGCGGCCGCTGTCGTGCACTCGGTCGACCGCGATCGGGTCGCCGACGCGCTCGAGGCGGCAGCGGGGGAGGGCGCGCCCGTGCTCGACGTGCTGCTGCAGGTCAACCTCACCGACGACCCAGGGCGCGGCGGCGTCTCGCCCGCGGGGCTGGAGGCCCTCGCCGCACATGTCGCGGAGCTCGAGACGCTGCGGGTGCGCGGCGTCATGGCGGTCGCGCCGCTCGGGGAGTCGCCCGCCGCGGCGTTCGAGCGCCTGCGCGCCCATGCCGACACGGTGCGCAGCGTCGTCGCCGATGCCGACTGGATCTCGGCCGGGATGACCGCCGACTTCGCCGAAGCGATCGCCGCCGGCGCGACACACCTTCGGATCGGCTCGGCAATCACGGGCCCGAGGCCCGTGCACGGTTAGCCTCGGAACAGCAGAGCCAACACGGAGGATGCGATGTCGAACCCGCTCAAGAAGACCATGGTGTACCTGGGTCTCGCCGACGAGGAAGAGGTCTACGAGGAGCCCGCTCCCGTGGCCCGCAAGTCGCAGGCGCCCGTCGAGAAGGCCGCGCCCATCACTCCGCTGCACCGCCCCGCGGTCGTCCGACAGCCCGTGCAGGGGGCTGTGAGCGAGATCCTCACGGTGCACCCGAAGCAGTACCGCGACGCGCAGGTGATCGCCGAGAACTTCCGCGACGGCATCCCCGTCATCATCAACCTCTCGCAGATGAGCGACGCCGACGCGCGCCGCCTCGTCGACTTCGCGAGCGGCTTGTCGCTGGGTCTGTACGGTCGCATCGAGCGGGTCACCAGCAAGGTGTTCCTGCTCTCGCCCGAGCACGTCGCCGTCTCCGGTGACGGAGCCGTCGCGCAGGCCGACCCCGAGTCGGTGCCCTTCGCCCAGTAACCGTGGTCGTCGTCCAGATCCTCGCGGGGATCATCAACGCGCTCCTGCTCGTCTACGTGCTGGTGCTGCTCGCGCGGATGGTGCTCGACTGGATCCCGTTCTTCAACCGCGAGTGGCGCCCTCAGGGCGCGGGCCTGGTCGCCGCCGAGATCGTGTACACCGTCACCGATCCGCCGCTGAAGTTCTTCCGCCGGTTCATCCCCCCGCTGCGCATCGGAGCGGTCGCGATCGATCTCGGGTTCACCCTGACGCTGATTCTGTGTCTCGTGCTGCTGAACATCACACGACTGCTCTCCTGACACACGCGTCACCTTCGACACACTCCGCACCGACGGCTATGCTTGCCAGGAACGACCCGCCGTCCGGTGGGACGACCCTGACATCGACCACCGAAGGCTCTCGAAGAAGGAAAGACCATGGCATTGACCCCGGATGACGTCGTCACCAAGCAGTTCCAGCACGTCCGCTTCAAGGAGGGCTTCGACCCCGACGAGGTCGACGACTTCCTCGACGAGATCGTCGTCGAGTGGCGCAAGACCATCGCCGAGAACGACGAGCTGAAGGCCAAGCTCGCCGCCTACGAGTCGGGCGAGACCCCGGCCCCGGTCGCCGCGGCCCCCGCACCCGAGCCCGAGCCGGAGCCCGCTGCGGAGCCCGCTCCCGTCGCCGAGGCCCCCGCGCCCGTGGCCGCGCAGGCCGCCGCTCCCGCGGCCGCCACCGCCGGGATCATCGAGCTGGCCCAGCGCCTGCACGACGAGCACGTCGCCGAGGGTCAGGCCAAGCGCGATCAGCTCATCTCCGACGCCCAGGCCCAGGCCGCCTCGATCATCGCCGATGCAGAGGCCAAGGGACGCGACGAGATCGCACGTCTCGACAAGGAGCGCGCCTCGCTGGAGAGCAGCATCAGCGAGCTGCGCAACTTCGAGCGCGACTACCGTTCCCAGCTGCGCAGCTACATCGAAGGCCAGCTGCGCGACCTCGAGACCACGGCAGCAGGCTCGGGCGTCTCGGCGCTCGGCTAGGACGGCCCGTTGTCGGGTCGACCACCGCTTCGTCACGCGGCGGCCGGCACCATCATCGCGATCCTCGCGGTGCTGGTGCTGGCCGCCGATCAGTTCAGCAAGTACCTCGCGATCGAGAACCTCCCGCCGGAGGAGCCCGTCCACGTCCTCGGCGACTTCCTGATCTTCTACCTCGTGCGCAACCCCGGCGCCGCCTTCTCGCTCGGCGAGGAGGTGACGTGGATCTTCACGATCGCGCTGGCCCTCGTCGCGATCGCGATCGTGTGGCTCGCCGCCACGAAGGTCCGCTCGCGCCTGTGGGCCGTCGTGCTCGGACTGCTGCTGGGCGGTGTGCTCGGAAACCTCACCGACCGGCTGCTGCGGGAGCCCTCGTTCGGCATCGGCCACGTCGTCGACTTCATCAACACCCCGTGGATGATGCCGGCGATCTACAACGTCGCCGACATCTTCATCGTCACGATGATGATCTCGGTCGCCCTTCTGGTCGTGCTCGGTCGTCACCTCGACGGCAGTCGAGAAGCGCGCGCCGCGAAGAACGCCGACGCGGATGCCGAGGCCCCCGCATCCGATTCGCCGACCGCCGCGCAGGACTGACGTGGAATCCCGCAGCCTCCCCGTGCCGGACGGCCTCGACGGCACGCGTGTCGACGCGGCGCTGGCCAAGATGCTCGGCTTCTCGCGCACCTTCGCCGCCGACGTCGCCGACGCCGGCGGGGTGAGCATGGACGGGCGCGCCCTCGGCAAGAGCGACAAGCTGCGCGCGGGCGCGTGGCTCGACGTGCAATGGGCGCCCAAAGAGGAGCCCAGGGTCGTGCCGGTCGAGGTTCCCGACCTCGGGATCGCCTACGACGACGACGACATCGTCGTGGTCGACAAGCCCTCGGGTGTCGCGGCGCACCCCTCGCTCGGCTGGGAGGGCCCGACGGTGCTCGGTGCCCTCGCGGCCGGCGGATACCGCATCGCGACCACCGGCGCGGCAGAGCGCCAGGGCGTCGTGCATCGCCTCGACGTGGGCACCAGCGGGCTCATGGTCGTCGCCAAGACCGAGCGCGCCTATACGGCGCTCAAGCGTGCGTTCAAGGAGCGCGAGGTCGAGAAGATCTACCACGCCGTCGTGCAGGGTCACCCCGATCCGCTGGCCGGCACCATCGATGCGCCGATCGGGCGGCACCCGAACCACTCGTGGAAGTTCGCCGTCACCCCGAGCGGCAAGGACTCGGTGACCCACTACGAGACGCTCGAGGCGTTCCCCGGCGCGTCGCTGCTGGAGATCCACCTCGAGACCGGGCGCACGCATCAGATCCGCGTGCACATGGCAGCGCACCGCCACCCCTGCGTCGGCGACCCGCTCTACGGCGCCGACCCGACGCTGTCGGCGCGGCTCGGGCTCATCCGGCAGTGGCTGCACGCGCACGAGCTGTCGTTCGCGCACCCGACGACGGGCGACTGGGTCACCTTCACCTCCGGCTACCCGGCCGATCTACAGCACGCCCTCGACGTGCTCCGAGCCGACTGATCAGCGGCCTCCCTCGAATCGGGCCTCGCCGCGGGGCTCGAGGGCCGATTCCACGCGCGCGCGCATGTCGCCGGTGAGGTCGGGGTGCTCCAGTTCGTACCAGCCGACCTCTGTCATCTCGCCGTCGGCAGGGTACGGCTCTCCCGACACCCACTCGCAGCGGTACACGAGGTCGAGGTAGTCGCTCTGGTCGCCGTTGTCGTACGTGACGCGCGGAATCTGGTGCACCCACGTGAGCCGTGTCGTGCGGGCGACGACCCCAGCCTCTTCGAGGGTCTCGCGCACGGCCGCATCGGCGGGCTCTTCGCCAGGGTCGATGATGCCGGTGATCGGGGTGAGGGCGCCGGTGTCGCTGCGTCTGCCGAGCAGCACCCTGCCCTCGTGCAGCACGACGGCGGTCACACCGGACAGCGGCAGCGGCATCGTGCCGACGTGGCGGCGCAGTTCGAGGATGAACTCGGGGGTGGGCATGCCGCCAGCCTACGGCGCGCGCCGCGACCCGATGCTCAGAAGAGCGAGCCGAGCACGTCGAGCCGCACCTGGGCGGCGACGGCGATGACGGCGTAGTCGACCACGGTGATCAGCAGCGCCCACGACCAGAGTGCGGCGCCGAATCGACGAGCGCCCTCGCCGAGCAGCCCGTCGCGCAGCATCCATCCCAGCGTGAACCAGAAGAGGGGGATCGTGACGAGCCAGATCACCATGCACCACGGGCACAGCGACCCGTACTCGAAGACGCTGCGCCACGCGAAGAAGTGCACGAGCACGAAGGCGGCCGTCACGAACCCGAAGAAGGTGCGCCAGTACCAGCCGCGCAGGCCCCCTGGCGAGGCGAACGCGCTGACGGCAGCGTAGAGCGGTCCGAAGAACAGGGTGATGCCGATGATCGAGTTCGAGAACCCGAGCAGGTTGCCCCCCGGCGAGAGCAGATTCGGTCCGCACGTGACGATGGGGCTGATCGAGCACGAGATGAGCGGGGCGGCGTCGGTGAGCTGGCCGATGTATTCGAGGTAGAGCAGAAAGGCGACGACGCCGCCCAGCACCGCCGCGACGATCCAGAAGACGGCGAGGCCGCGCGGCGGCAGGAAGGTGCGCGGGATGACGGATGCGGTGGGCTCGGCCATGCGCACAGTCTGGCGCGCCCGTGCCTCGAGCGCATCGGGTGACGGGCCGTGCAAAATGCGCACGGGGAGTTCCCCTGTCGCAGCCCACCCTCTACAGTCCGAGCATGACGACTGCGATGCTGCTGCGTCGGCTCGACGGAGCCCAGGAACGGTACGACGAGCTGATCGCGGGTCTGACGGCGGCGCAGCTGGGGCTGAAGCTCGGCGATCTGCCCTCGTCGACGATCGGGCAGCAGCTGTGGTGCGTCGTCGGCGCCCGCGAGAGCTATCGCCGCGCCGCCGAGGCGGGGTCGTGGCAGGGATTCGACGCGTCGCTCACCTCGGCCGATCTCGACGATCCGGCGCGGGTGCGCGCCGTCTTCGCACGGTCGCACCAGGGCACGCACGCGTTCATCGCTGGGCTCGATCCCGACGACGCCTACGCCCTCGAGCTCGCCTTCGGTCTGCTCGAGCACGAGACGATGCACCACGGCCAGCTCATCCGGTATCTCTACGGCGACCGCATCCCGATCCCGCCGGGGTGGAAGGAGCACTATGTGCTGGATTGAGCGCGCCCAACCCTCACCCTCGACTCGAAGGTGAGACGACCTGGGCGCATGACGGCGGGCTCGGCCGCGTGGCCGGGGCCTCGCGTCGGTGCCTCTTCGTAGACTCGATCTCGTGGCATCCGACTCCTTCGTCCATCTGCACGTGCACAGCGAGTACTCGATGCTCGACGGGGCCGCCAAGATCGGCGCCATGACGCAGGCGGCCGCCGAATACGGGATGCCGGCGATCGCCGTCACCGACCACGGCAACACCTTCGCGGCCTTCGAGTTCTACAAGGCCGCCCAGGCGTCGGGCGTCAAGCCGATCATCGGCCTCGAGGCCTACGTCACCCCCGGAACCCACCGCAGCGACAAGTCGCGCGTGGCGTGGGGCACGCCCGACCAGAAGAGCGACGACGTCTCGGGCTCTGGCGCCTACACGCACATGACGCTGTGGAGCGAGACCACACCCGGCATGCACAACCTGTTCCGGCTGAGCTCGCGCTCGAGCATGGAGGGGTACTACTTCAAGCCGCGCATGGACCGGGAGCTCCTGCAGACCTACGGCAAGGGCCTCATCGCGACGACCGGGTGCCCGTCGGGCGAGGTGCAGACCCGCCTGCGGCTCGGCCAGTACGACGCGGCGCGCGCCGCCGCCGCCGAGTTCCAGGACATCTTCGGCAAAGAGAACTACTTCGCCGAGATCATGGACCACGGCCTGTCGATCGAGCGGCGGGTCATGACAGACCTGCTGCGCCTCGCCAAAGACCTCGACATCCCGCTGGTGGCCACCAACGACTCGCACTACACGCACCAGCACGAGGCCGACGCGCACGCGGCGCTGCTGTGCGTGCAGTCGGGGTCGACCCTCGACGACCCGAACCGCTTCAAGTTCGACGGCGACGGCTATTACGTCAAGACCGCCGCAGAGATGCGGCAGCTCTTCCGCGACCACCCGGAGGCGTGCGACAACACCCTCCTGATCGCCGAGCGCTGCGAGGTCGAGTTCGACACGGCAGCCAACTACATGCCGCGCTTCCCCGTGCCCGACGGCGAGACCGAAGACAGCTGGCTCATCAAAGAGGTCGAGAACGGGCTGCACTACCGCTACCCCGGCGGCATCCCCGACAAGGTGCGCAAGCAGGCCGAGTACGAGACCGGCATCATCCTGCAGATGGGCTTCCCCGGCTACTTCCTCGTCGTCGCCGACTTCATCAACTGGGCCAAAGACAACGGCATCCGCGTCGGCCCCGGCCGCGGTTCCGGCGCCGGCTCGATGGTCGCCTACGCCATGAAGATCACCGATCTCGACCCGCTCGAGCACGGCCTCATCTTCGAGCGCTTCCTCAACCCCGACCGCGTCTCGATGCCCGACTTCGACGTCGACTTCGACGACCGCCGCCGCGGCGAGGTGATCGACTACGTCACCGAGAAGTACGGCTCCGAGCGCGTCGCGCAGATCGTGACCTACGGCACGATCAAGTCGAAGCAGGCGCTGAAAGACGCCGGGCGGGTGCTCGGATTCCCCTTCAGCATGGGGGAGCGCCTCACCAAGGCCATGCCGCCGCCCGTCATGGGCAAGGACATGGAGCTCGGCGGCATGTTCGACCCCGAGCACAAGCGCTTCAAAGAGGCGGTGGAGTTCCGCACGCTCATCGAGAGCGACCCGGAGGCCAAGACGGTCTTCGACCGCGCGCTGGGACTGGAGGGCCTGAAGCGCCAGTGGGGCGTGCATGCGGCAGGCGTCATCATGTCGAGCGAACCGCTGCTGGACATCATCCCGATCATGCGCCGCGAGCAGGACGGCCAGATCGTCACGCAGTTCGACTACCCGTCGTGCGAGACGCTCGGCCTCATCAAGATGGACTTCCTGGGGCTGCGCAACCTCACGATCATCTCCGACGCGCTCGACAACATCCGCATGAACCGGGGGGAGGAGCTCGACCTCGAGCACCTCGCGCTCGACGACCGCGCCGCCTACGACCTGCTCACCCGCGGCGACACGCTCGGCGTCTTCCAGCTCGACGGCGGGCCCATGCGGTCGCTGCTGCGGCTCATGAAGCCCGACAACTTCGAAGACATCTCGGCCGTCATCGCGCTCTACCGCCCGGGCCCCATGGGTGCCAACTCGCACACCAACTACGCGCTGCGCAAGAACGGCCTGCAGCCGATCACACCCATCCACCCCGAACTCGCCGAGCCGCTCAAAGACATCCTCGACACCACCTACGGCCTGATCATCTATCAGGAGCAGGTCATGGCCATCGCGCAGAAGGTCGCCGGCTTCAGCCTCGGCCAGGCCGACATCCTGCGCCGCGCGATGGGCAAGAAGAAGAAGTCCGAGCTCGACAAGCAGTACGAGGGCTTCTCGGGCGGCATGGCCGAGCGCGGCTTCGGGGAGGGCGCCGTGACGGCGCTGTGGGACATCCTGCTGCCCTTCTCGGATTACGCGTTCAACAAGGCCCACTCCGCCGCCTACGGTCTCGTCTCGTACTGGACCGCCTACCTCAAGGCCCACTACCCGGCCGAGTACATGGCGGCGCTGCTGACGAGCGTCGGCGACTCGAAAGACAAGATGGCGGTGTACCTCAACGAGTGCCGCCGCATGGGCATCCGCGTGCTGCCGCCCGATGTGGGCGAGTCGATCCGCTACTTCGCGGCCGTCGGCGACGACATCCGCTTCGGCCTGGGTGCCGTGCGCAACGTAGGCGCGAACGTCGTGGACGGCATCGTCACGGCGCGAGAAGACGCCCCCTATGCGAGCTTCCACGACTTCCTAGCGAAGGTCCCTGCGCACGTGGCCAACAAGCGCACGGTCGAATCGCTCATCAAGGCGGGCGCCTTCGACTCGCTCGGGTCGACCCGCCGCGCCCTCATGGAGATCCATGAAGACGCGACCGAGCAGGCCGTGCTCGACAAGCGCCGCGAGGCCAACGGCGAGGTGGGGTTCGACTTCGACAGCCTGTGGGGCGACGACGAGCCGCAGCAGGTCGCGAAGGTGCCCGAGCGGCCCGAGTGGACCAAGAAGGACAAGCTCGCGTTCGAGCGCGAGATGCTCGGCCTCTATGTCTCCGACCACCCGCTGGCAGGCCTCGAGATCCCGCTCGCCAAACACGCGAGCACCAGCATCCACGACCTCCTCGCCGATGAGAACGTGCAGGACGGCGACCAGGTCACGATCGCCGGCCTCGTCACGAGCGTGCAGCACCGGGTGGCCAAGCAGAGCGGCAACCCCTACGGCATGATCACCGTCGAGGACTTCGACGGCGAGGTGACGGTCATGTTCATGGGCAAGACCTACACCGAGTTCCAGTCGATGCTCGTGGCCGACTCGATCCTCGTGGTGCGCGGGCGGGTCTCGCGCCGCGACGACGGGCTCAACCTGCACGGTCAGTCGGCGTTCTCGCCCGATCTCGGGAATGTGGATGCTGCCGGCCCCCTCGTGCTGATCGTGCCGGAGCAGCGGGCGACCGAGCAGCTGGTGACCGAGCTCTCCGAGGTGCTCGGCCGTCACCGCGGAGACACCGAGGTGACGCTCAAGATCCACAAGGGGACGGTCGCGAAGGTGTTCGAGGTGCCGATGCCCGTGCAGGTCACGGCCGACCTCTACGGCGAGCTCAAGGGCCTGCTCGGCCCCCAGTGCCTCGGCTGATTCCGGAGCGCGGACGGGCGTGACCTGCCCGTCTCATCTCATCCTCATCTCATACGCCGCGAGTAGGATCGCAGCACGCGACGCGAGAGCGTCCGGAAAGGGAAGACAGTGACCGACGAGACCTCGAACGACACGACCGACCTCACCGCGTCGGCCGTCGCCGACGCACCTGCCGCCGACGACGTCGCCGACCAGGCGGACGCCGCCGAGCCCCAGGCCGCCGACGCAGCCGAGGCTGCGCCGCAGTACGGCGTCGGACCGTTCTCGATCCGCGAGGTGGCGCTGGTCGGCATCTGGCTGGTCGCATTCGTCACCTCGTTCTTCCCGGTGAGCGTGACCTGGCTGAGCGCCCTCGGCCCTGCGCAGATCACCTGGAGCTCGGTGTGGGCCTCCGGGCTGTCGTGGGTGCTCACGGTCGGCCTTCCGACGGTCGCCGTGTTCCTGATCGTGCTGCGCCGGCTGTCTCCCGACGGCATCCGCCGCGTCGGCTCGCTGGGCGTCGACCAGTTCGCCTCTGTGGCGTTCTCGGTGGCGACCCTGGTGTGGCTGCAGCAGGTGTGGGAGACCGTGAACGTCGCGGCCGAGACCGGCTACTGGCTGCGCTCGTGGGTGATGTGGCTGCAGTTCTTCCTCATGCTCGCGGGCGTGCTGCTGACCGTGTTCGGTCCCTTCATCCCGCCGTTCGACCAGGACTTCCGCCACCGCGCCGAGGTGCCCGCACACCCCACCGCCCGTCCGGCACGCCCCGTCTCGGCGCGCCCGGCTCCGGCCCCCCGGCCCGCTGGCGTCGCCGAGCCCGGTGCAGCCGATGAGTCGGATGCGCGCTTCGATCCGGCCGACCCCTACGCCACCTCTGCGGCCCTCGACGACACCTACGAGTCACCCGCGGCCGACACGGTCGTGGTCGACAGGATCACCGCAGAGGAGGCGACGCCCGCGGAGACCCCGGCGCGACAGCAGGCATTCTGGGCCCTCGTGCCGGAAGAGCGCGACGTCGTCGACGACCTCGGCATCCCGCTGTTCCGCATCGCCCCGACGGCGTGGGCGCTCGTGATCGAAGACCGCGGCGAAGTGTTCGTCGTGCGCCACGAAGACGGCCGCGTCGGCTACCTGCACGACACGACGGACGTCACGAGGGGCTGAGTCCGGCGTCCGCGCCCGGCCGACTACCGTAGAAGGATGCTGCGCACCATCGATCTGCGCGGACGCGCGCCGTCTGCCGCCGAACTGCTCGCCGCCGTGCCGCGCGCCGTCGCCGCCCGGGAGAGCGCCCTGGCGGCTGCGGCCGAGATCGTCGCCGACGTGGCGTCGCACGGCGAGGAGGCGCTGCGCGCCCAGGCGGAGCGGTTCGACGGCGTGACAGGCCACGCGATCCGCGTGCCCGCGGCCCATTTCGATGAGGCGCTCGCCGCTCTCGACCCCTCGGTGCGGGCCGCGCTCGACGAGTCGATCGGTCGGGTGCGCATCGCGTCGGCGGCACAGGTGCCCGCGGCATCCGTCACCGACCTCGCCCCCGGCGCGCGCGTCGAGCAGCGCTGGCAGCCCGTGCGTCGCGCCGGCGTGTACGTGCCAGGCGGCAAGGCGGTCTATCCGTCCAGCGTCGTCATGAATGTCGTCCCCGCCCAGGTTGCCGGTGTCGGCGAGATCGCGATCGCGTCGCCGCCCCAGCGCGCGTTCGGCGGCCGGGTGCACCCCGACATCCTCGCCGCCGCGAAGCTGCTCGGCATCGACGAGGTCTACGCGATGGGCGGTGCGGGCGCGATCGGCGCGCTCGCGCACGGCGTGCCGAGTCTCGACCTCACGCCCGTCGACGTCGTCACCGGCCCTGGCAACAACTTCGTCGCCGCCGCGAAGCGCGCCGTCGCCGGGCTCGTCGGGGTCGACGCCGAGGCCGGAGCCACCGAGATCCTGATCGTCGCCGACGACTCGGCGTCGCCCGCGCTGGTCGCCGTCGACCTCATCAGCCAGGCCGAGCACGACGAGCAGGCATCGGCCGTGCTCGTCACCGCGTCCGCCGATCTGGCCGATGCCGTGCGCGCCGAGGTCGAGGCCAGGGTCGGGCGCACCCGCAACGCCGAGCGCGCGATCGCGGCGCTGTCGGGGCCGCAGTCGGCGATCGTGCTGGTCGATGACCTGGATACGGCGACCGCGTTCAGCAACGCCTACGCGCCCGAGCACCTCGAGCTGCACCTGGGTGAGCCCCGCCCGGAGCTGTTCGTCAACGCGGGCGCCGTGTTCGTCGGCGACTTCTCGCCGGTGAGTCTGGGCGACTACCTCGCCGGCAGCAATCACGTGCTGCCCACCGGCGGCCAGGCGCGCTACGCCGCCGGGCTGTCGGCTGCCACCTTCCTGCGGCCGCAGCAGGTCATCCGCTACGACAGGGCCGCGCTCGCCGCCGTCGCCGATGCCATCGTCACCCTCGCCGACGCCGAGGCCCTTCCCGCCCACGGAGAAGCCGTCACGGCGCGGTTCGACGAGGCGGCGCAATAGGCTGGAGATCTCATGCACTGCCCGTTCTGCCGCCACCCCGACTCCCGCGTCATCGACTCGCGCACGAGCGACGACGGGCTCAGCATCCGTCGCCGCCGTCAGTGCCCGCAGTGCGGAGGACGCTTCTCGACGATCGAGACGGCGAGCCTGAACGTCATCAAGCGCTCGGGCGTCATCGAGCCGTTCAGCCGTGAGAAGGTCGTCTCGGGCGTGCGCAAGGCGTGCCAGGGGCGGCCGGTCACCGACGCCGACCTCGCGATGCTCGCTCAGACCGTCGAGGAGACGGTGCGTCAGACCGGGTCGTCGCAGATCGACACGAACGAGATCGGTCTGGCGATCCTCGACCCGCTGCGCGCGCTCGACGAGGTGGCCTACCTGCGATTCGCCAGCGTCTACCAGGCGTTCGAGTCGCTCGACGACTTCGAGACGGCGATCGGGCAGCTGCGTCAGGAGAGATCCGAGCCGGAGACCGCCGAGCGCTAGCCTGGAGGGGATGTATCCCTTCCTCTTTCGCACCGTGCTCTCGCGCATGGATCCCGAGACGGCGCACCATGCCGCGATGATCGTGATCCGGATGCTGGGCCTCCCCGCCTTCGCGTGGGCCGCGCGCGCCCTCACCAAGCCCGATCCGTCGCTCGAGGTCGCCGCCCTGGGGCTGCGCTTCCCCTCGCCGTTCGGGGTGGCCGCCGGCTTCGACAAAGATGCTCTCGGCGCGCGCGGGCTGTTCGCCCTCGGATTCGGGCACGTGGAGGTCGGCACCGTCACCGCCGTGCCGCAGGAAGGGAACCCGCGGCCGCGCCTGTTCCGGCTGATCCCCGACCGCGGCGTCATCAACCGCATGGGCTTCAACAACCGAGGGGCGCATGCCGCCGCCGCGCGCCTCACGACGCTGCGCCGCCGCCGGCGCCGGCGCCGCGGCATCGTCGGGGTGAACATCGGCAAGAGTCGCATCGTCGATGTCGCCGATGCGACGGCGGACTACGTCACGAGCGCGACACTCCTGGCGCCGCTGGCCGACTATCTCGTGGTCAACGTGTCGTCGCCGAACACCCCGGGGCTGCGCGGTCTGCAGGCCGTCGAGACGCTTCGGCCGCTGCTGGAGGCCGTGCACACCGCCGCCGGCGCCACGCCGCTGCTGGTCAAGATCGCGCCCGACCTCCCCGACGACGAGGTGGAGGCCATCTCCCGGCTGGCCGTGGACCTGGGGCTCGCCGGGCTCGTCGCCACCAACACGACGATCTCGCGCGCGCACCTGGTCACCGATCCCGCCGTCGTCGAGGCAGCCGGGGCCGGCGGCCTCTCCGGCGCGCCGCTGAAGGAGCGAGCCGTCGAGGTGCTCGAGATCGTTCGCGCAGCGGTGCCGAGACAGTTCGTCGTGATCGCGGCCGGTGGAGTGGAGACGGCAGACGACGTGCGTGCGCGTCTCGCCGCGGGGGCGGACCTCGTGCAGGGCTACACGGCCTTCCTCTACCGCGGCCCGCTCTGGGCGCGGCAGATCAACAGAGGTCTCACGCGCCCGACCGCCGCGCGCTGACGGGCGCGCCGACGGGAAGTGTCGTCGGCGTCGGATACATTCGTCCCCAAGCTGTTCATCTTCTATGAGTAAGACATGGGGACTCTATGAAAAAGACGTCTGTCCTGCGCGCCGGTGCCGTCGCGCTGGTCGCTGCGCTGTTCTGCGGGGCGGCGCCCGCCTACGCCGACGAGGTCGATCCGTCGGCGACGCTGTCGCTGGGAGCTGCGGGCGTGCTCACACTGCCCGACGCCGACGGTGTGCGGGATGCGACCGAGGTGACCGTCTCGTCGACCGCGCCGACGACCGCGACCGTCACGGTCGCGTCCGCCGACGGGCTGACGCTGTATGCGCAGGTGGGAACCGTCGAGCTGACCGAGCAGAACGGCCTGACCGCCGCTGTCGCGGTGCCGGTCACGGGGCTGCCGGCGGGCGCCCTCTCGGTCGTGGCCACACCCACGACCGGTGAGGCCTCGTCGACGGGGCTCACCGTCGGCTCGGGTGCGGCTGTGACGGCATCGCTCTCGCTGAGCCGCTCGACCATCTACACGTGGTCGAAGAGCACGCGCCACACGACGACCGTCTCGGTCGCCGTCGAAGACGAGACGGGGCTCGCCGTGCCCTTCACCGGCACCGTCACGGCGAAGGTCGGCTCCAGCACGAAGTCGGTCGCGGTCGCCGCCGCCGATGCGAGCACGGCGACCGCCACGCTCTCGGCGTCGAAGCTGGCTCACGGCTCGGGAACCGTCTCGGCCACCGTCGTGGGCGCCGGCGAGGCGGCGATCACGAGCGCTGCCCGAGCGCTCACCGTCAGCAGCGTCGCGCTCAAGAGCACCAAGCTCGCCGCTTCGGCCGCCACGCTCTATCCGACCAAGGACGGCTACCGCGACTCGGCCAAGCTGTCGGTGTCGTCGACGACCACGACCGGAGGGTCGATCCCGACGACGGGCGGCGTCACGATCACCCGAGGCGGAAAGACGGTCGCCAGCTGGAAGCTCTCGTCGAGCAAGGCCTGGTCGGCGACGTGGAACGGCAAGGTCGGCGGCAAGGTCGTCGCCGGCACCTACAAGGTCACCGTCTCGATCAAGGGCCCCGAGGGCAAGACGCAGTCGGCCTCGAAGACCATCACGGTCAAGAAGGGCAAGCTCGTCACCAAGAAGACGTCGAAGTGGGTGTCGGCGAAGTCCGTCATCAAGAAGTATGCGAACTACGACTTCTACGACCAGGGCTACTGCGGCACCGACTGGGCCGTCGCCGGAGATGTCATGTGCATCGGATACGACGACCAGTACGACGGCGTCATGTCGCTGTACGCGACGGGCGCGCTCACGGTGCCCTCGGCCGTCGTCAAGGCCGAGAAGTACGGCAGTGCCAAGGTGCGGCTGACGATCGACACGATCGCCATCTCGGGCGACGTCGTGTGGGGCTATCGCGCACGCGGCAAGCAGATCACCAACGGCGACTTCATCACGCGCACCGGCACCAGCACGCGCGGCTGGTCGACGCTTCCCACCGAGACGACGAAGGTCGACGTCGGCATCGGTCTCGGCGAGTACAGCTACGTCGCGGCGAAGCGGTTCAAGGTCGAATACGCCTACAAGGTGATGACCGGAACGAAGTGATGCGAACGCACGAGGTGCCCGCACCGTCTGGTGCGGGCACCTCGTGCGTCAGACGCTGAAGCCGGTCTCAGGCGGGGTGCTGCCCGCGCTTGACCTGGGGCTTGGGCAGGCGCATGAAGCGCATCTGGATCGTGCGCATCGCGCCGTACCAGCCGAGCCCCTTCTCCATGCGGTCGCCGAACTTCTCTTTCGCCGCCTTCTTGACGCGGATCGAGGTGATGATCATGTCGCCGATGACGAAGAAGATGAACACCCACAGGCCGATGAAGGAGTAGAAGGTGATCGCCGCGACCGGCACGAAGCTCACGAGGATCACGAGCACCATGGCCGGCATGATCGCCTCGCCCAGGTGCCAGCCGGCGTCGACGAAGTCGCGCACGAATCGGCGCTGCGGGCCCTTGTCGCGCGCGGGAAGATAGCGGTCCTCGCCGGCGGCCATGCCCACGCGCGCCTTCTCGCGCTCTCGCGCGATCTCGGCCTTGCGCTGCTGCTTGGCCTCCTTGGTGTCGGGCACCAGGGGGCGCTTGCGAGCGGCCTCCTGCTCGGCGCGCGACGGCGTCGGACGCCCCTTGCCCTGCGGTGCGCCGACCACATCGCCGTTGAGAACGGTGCCCGCCGAGGGGGCTCCGTTCGGGGTGGGGGTAGCAGGTGTCTTGGCCACGGTGGATCCTCAGAACGCAGAAAGGGGTGTCCATAAGATTACCTGCATGAACACTCCGATCTCCCGACAGGATGCTGTGCGGCAGGCCGCGACCGACGCACTGCCCGCGGCCCTCGCCGATCTCGGCGACCTCGTGCGCATCCCCTCGATCGCCTTCCCCGGCTTCGACCCCGCCGAAGTGCGCCGCAGCGCCGAGGCGGTCGCCGCTCTCGTGCGGGGCACCGACCTGTTCGACGACGTGCGCATCGCGGATGCCGCCATCCCCGGCACCGACGAGCGCGGCATGCCGGCGGTGCTGGCCACCCGCGCCGCCCGCAACGGGCGCCCGACGATCCTGCTCTACGCCCACCACGACGTGCAGCCGGTCGGAGACGAGTCGCTGTGGGAGTCCCCGCCGTTCGAGCCCACCGTGCGCGACGGTCGGCTCTACGGCCGAGGCGCCGCCGACGACAAGGCGGGCGTCATGGCCCACGTGGCGGCGCTGCGCGCCCTGCGCGACGCCGTCGGAGACGACTTCGACCTGGGCGTCGCCCTGTTCATCGAGGGCGAGGAGGAGGCCGGATCCCGCTCGTTCGCGCAGTTCCTGCACGATCACGCCGACGCGCTGCGCGCCGATGTGATCGTGGTGGCGGACTCCGGCAACTGGGATGCCCGCACCCCCGCCCTCACGGTGTCGCTCCGAGGCAACGCCCGTTTCACGCTGCGCGTGCGCACGCTCGCTCACGCGTCGCACTCCGGCATGTTCGGGGGAGCGGTGCCCGACGCGATGATGGCGACCGTGAAGCTCCTGGCCACGCTGTGGGACGACACGGGCGCCGTGGCGGTGGCGGGGCTCGCCCAGCGCGACGCCGAGACGCCCGAGTACACCGAGGAGACGCTGCGCGACGAGGCGGGGCTGCC
Organism: Microbacterium fluvii; assembly: GCF_025515205.1. GTDB lineage: Bacteria > Actinomycetota > Actinomycetes > Actinomycetales > Microbacteriaceae > Microbacterium > Microbacterium fluvii. The sequence continues at coordinate 534,065 of NZ_JAOPFX010000003.1, forward strand.
CGCCGGCGTCAGCCCGATCGGCGGCGACAGCATCCTCAGTCGCATCTGGAACAAGCCGTCGATCACGGTGACCGGCATCGACGCCCCGAGCGTCGTCAACGCCTCCAACACGCTGAGCCCCGAGATCTCGGTCGTCATCAGCACGAGGGTCGCCCCAGGGCAGGCCGCGTCGGAGGCGTACGAAGCGGTCGCGGCCCACCTGCGCGCGCACGCCCCGTTCGGAGCGGACCTGGAGTTCACCGACGTCGACTTCGGTGACGGCTTCCTCGTCGACACGAGCGGATGGGCCGTCGCCGCCGCGCGCGAGGCGCTGGCCGCCGGCTACGGAGTCGAGCCGGTCGACATCGGGGTCGGCGGGTCGATCCCCTTCATCGCAGACCTCGTGACCGAGTTCCCCGCGGCGCAGATCCTCGTGACGGGTGTCGAAGACCCCCACGCGCGGGCGCACAGCCCCAACGAGTCGCTGCACCTCGACACGTTCCGCCACGCGATCCTCGCCGAGGCGCTGCTGCTCGAGAGCCTCGACGCCCGCTCGCACGGCGGGGCGTAGAATCGAGGAATCCGCCGGACGGCGGCCGAATTCTCAAGGAGCGACATGACCGACACCGCCCTGTCGACCGACCAGACCGCGCGCGCCCACGGCGTGCTGCTGACCGATGCGGCCGCCGAGAAGGTGAAGAGCCTGCTGGGCCAGGAGGGCCGAGACGACCTGCGTCTGCGCGTGGCGGTGCAGCCGGGCGGATGCAGCGGCCTGATCTATCAGCTCTACTTCGACGAGCGATTCCTCGACGGCGACCAGGCGGTCGACTTCGACGGCGTCGAGGTCATCGTCGACGACATGAGCGTGCCCTATCTCGACGGCGCCACGATCGACTTCAAGGACACGATCAGCGAGCAGGGCTTCACGATCGACAACCCGAACGCGGCCGGCAGCTGCGCCTGCGGAGACAGCTTCCACTGACGACTCGTCACCATCCGTGTCATCGAACCCGGACGCGCCACGGCGCGTCCGGGTTCGATGCCGTACGGGCGGTATTTCCCCAGAACTGCTGGCAAAAACCCCGCCGCAGGCTGAGTGGATGGCCTGAATCCGCCGTTACCTTGCCCTACACTGAAGGTGTTCTTCGTCCCTGTTCGGAAAGGTGCACCGTGCCTTCGAAACGCCGCATCCGCTGGGCTCTCCTCCCGGTCGGCATCGCCGCCGCTGCAGTACTGGCGGGCTGCACCCCGACCGAGCTGCACGGCTTCCTGCCCGGCTTCACCGAGGATGGCCAGGCCGCCACCAACCACACCGACATGGTCGCCGGCCTGTGGGTCAACTCGTGGATCGTGCTGCTGGCCGTCGGCGTCATCACGTGGGGCTGCATGGGATGGGCGGCCATCGCCTACCGTCGCCGCAAGGGCCAGACGGGGCTGCCGGTGCAGCTGCGCTACAACATGCCGATCGAGATCTTCTACACGATCGTGCCGCTGATCCTCGTGGTCGGCTTCTTCGCCTTCACCGCTCGCGACCAGACGATCCTCGAGACCCAGTACGACGACCCCGACGTGTCGATCACCGCGATCGGCAAGCAGTGGGCGTTCGACTTCCAGTACAACGGCGAGGCCGAAGACAACTCCGACGCCGTGTGGTCGATGGGCGTCCAGGCCCAGACCGACGAAGCCGGCAACATCACCAGCGAGCTGCCGACGCTCTACCTGCCCGTGAACAAGACGGTCAAGATCGACCTCGAGTCGCGCGACGTGATCCACTCGTTCTGGATCATCGACTTCCTGTACAAGAAAGACATGTACATCGGCCACGACAACTCGTGGTCGTTCACCCCGACCCGCGAGGGCGAGTACGACGGCAAGTGCGCCGAGCTGTGCGGCGAGTACCACTCGATGATGATGTTCAAGGTCAAGGTCGTCAGCGACGCGGAGTACGAGGCCTACCTCGAGACGCTGCGCGCAGAGGGTCAGACCGGCGACATCAACGACGAGTACGACCGCCTGCAGAACTATCCGGGCACGGGTGCCCAGGCCGAGGGAGACGAGTGAAATGACGTCGACGATTCCCACTGAGCAGACCCACGCTCGTCCCACCACTCTGCCGCCGCGCCAGGCCGCTCTCATGAGCTCCTCGCGCGTCGAGCAGAAGGGCAACATCATCGTCAAGTGGATCACCTCCACCGACCATAAGACGATCGGCTACCTCTACCTGATCTCGTCGGTCATCTTCTTCATGCTCGGCGGCGTCATGGCGCTGATCATCCGCGCCGAGCTGTTCGAGCCGGGTATGCAGATCATCCCGACCAAAGAGCAGTACAACCAGCTGTTCACGATGCACGGCACGATCATGCTGCTGATGTTCGCGACGCCGCTGTTCGCCGGCTTCGCCAACGCCATCCTGCCGCTGCAGATCGGCGCGCCCGACGTCGCGTTCCCGAGGCTCAACGCCTTCGCCTTCTGGCTGTTCCTGTTCGGCTCGACGATCGCCGTCGCCGGCTTCCTCACCCCGCAGGGCGCGGCCGCCTTCGGCTGGTTCGCCTACCAGCCCTTGGCCAATGCGACATTCTCGCCAGGCGCGGGCGGCAATCTCTGGATGCTGGGCCTGGGCATGAGCGGTTTCGGCACGATCCTCGGCGCCGTGAACTTCATCACCACGATCATCACGATGCGCGCGCCCGGCATGACGATGTGGCGCATGCCGATCTTCTCGTGGAACACGCTGATCACCAGCATCCTGATCCTGATGGCATTCCCGGTGCTCGCCGCCGCGATCCTGGCCGCCGCCGCAGACCGCGTGCTCGGCTCGCACATCTACGACCCGGCCAACGGCGGCGTGCTGCTCTGGCAGCATCTGTTCTGGTTCTTCGGCCATCCGGAGGTCTACATCATCGCGCTGCCGTTCTTCGGCATCGTCTCGGAGATCTTCCCGGTGTTCAGCCGCAAGCCGATCTTCGGCTACAAGACGCTCGTCTACGCGACGATCGCGATCGCCGCGCTGTCGGTGGCGGTGTGGGCGCACCACATGTACGTCACGGGCGCCGTGCTGCTGCCGTTCTTCTCGCTCATGACGATGCTCATCGCGGTGCCGACCGGTGTGAAGATCTTCAACTGGATCGGCACGATGTGGCGGGGCTCCGTCACCTTCGAGACACCCATGGTCTTCGCGCTCGGCTTCCTCGTGTCGTTCGTCTTCGGCGGCCTGACCGGCGTCATCCTCGCCTCGCCGCCGCTGGACTTCCACCTCTCGGACTCGTACTTCGTCGTCGCTCACTTCCACTACGTCGTCTTCGGCACGGTCGTGTTCGCGATGTTCGCCGGCTTCTACTTCTGGTGGCCGAAGTGGACCGGCCGCATGCTGAACGAGCGCCTGGGCTACGTGCACTTCTGGCTGCTGTTCATCGGCTTCCACATGACCTTCCTCATCCAGCACTGGCTGGGCGTCGACGGCATGGTGCGTCGCTACGCGGACTACTCCGCGGCTGACGGCTGGACGTGGCAGAACCAGGTCTCGACGATCGGCGCCATCATCCTGGGAGCCTCGATGCTTCCGTTCCTGCTGAACGTGTGGATCACGTCGCGCAAGGCGCCGAAGGTGACCGTGAACGACCCCTGGGGCTACGGAGGCTCGCTCGAGTGGGCGACCAGCTGCCCGCCGCCCCGTCACAACTTCACCTCGATCCCTCGCATCCGCAGCGAGCGCCCCGCGTTCGACCTGAATCACCCCGAGGCCGCTCTGCCGGTCGGTGTGGGCCCCGCGAAGGATGCGCCCGACGCCCCGGTCGTCGATCTCGCCGACGGAGAGGTGAAGTAAGTGCGGACCAACGTCGGCCTCTGGTGGCTGCTGTCGATCTTCTTCCTGCTGGTCGCGGCGATCTACACCACGTGGAGCATCATCGCCCACCCCGACCGCGAGTGGTATCACGCCGTGGAGTGGGTCGGCTCGGTCGCCCTGCTGTTCACCTCGATCATGGGCGCCCTCATCGCGTTCTACGTCGGCAAGGTGCACAAGGCGCAGGGCGGGGAGCTGCCAGAAGACATCCTCACGGCGGACATCGATGACGGAGACCCCGAGCTCGGCGAGTTCAGCCCGTGGTCGTGGTGGCCCATCGTGCTCGCGGCCTCTGCCGCGCTCGGCATGATCGCCCTCGCCGTCGGATCGTGGATGCTGCCGATCGGCCTCGGCGTGTTCGCCGTCGCGATCGTCGGCTGGGTCTACGAGTACTACCGCGGATACTTCGCTCGCTGAGCCGTGAGCATCCGCCTCCGGGCCGCCGCCGTCTCGGACGGCGGTGACCACCGCCCTGTCAACCAGGACGCCGCCTTCGCGGCGTCGTGGGGCGCCGCCGTGGCCGACGGGGTCGGCGGGGGCCCATCCGGCGACCTCGCCTCAGCGGCGCTGATCCACCGCCTGGTAGCGGATGCGGGGGCGCGTCGACCCGACGCCGACGCGCTGTCGGAGCGGCTGCGGATCGCGAACTGGGATCTGCGTGCGCTCGTGGAGCGCGACCCGACTCTGCGGGGCATGGCGACGACGTTCACGGGCCTGTTCGTCTCGGACGGCGGCACCCTGCTGCTCGCGCACTCCGGCGACTCGCGGGCCTATCGACTGCGCGACGGCGACTTCGTGCGGCAGAGCCGCGACGACTCGTTCGTGCAGGTGCTCGTCGACCGCGGTCTGATCGCGCCGGAGGCGGCGGCATCCCACCCTCGTCGCAATCTCATCACGGCGTCGTTCGGCGGTTCGGAGGCCGATGCCCCGACCGTGCAGGAGCGCTCTGCGGCGCCGGGCGACCGCTGGCTGCTGTGCAGCGACGGACTCACCGACTATGTGCCGGAGGCCGACGTCGCCGCCCTGGTGCGCGACGCCGCAACGCCGCAGCGCGCGGCCGCCGCGCTCGTGGGTCTCGCCCTCGAAGCGGGAACCCGTGACAACGTCACGGCGGTCGTCTGCGACGTCATCGACGGCGAACCCGCCGAGGAGGCGCCGCTGTTCGCCGGGGCCGCAGCGATCCGCTTCCGCGAGGACCTCGAGTACGCGTAGCCCGCGACCCGATCTCAGTCGGCGTCTGTCCGCACGTACATCGTCAGCGGGTCGAAGATGCGGGGGAGGGGGCCCTCGTCGTTCTCGAGCGGCTGGCCCTCGCGCGCCCAGTACTCGTAGCCGCCGATCATGAGTCTGACGGCGTAGCCGAGCTTGGCGAACTCGACCGCTCCCTTGTCGCCCGCGTTGCACCCGGGGCTCCAGCAGTAGACGACGACCGGTGTCGCAGGGTCGATCTCGCGGGGAGCGCGCTGCGCGATCTCGCTGTAGTGCATGTGGATCGCCCCGGGGATGCGTCCCTGCCGCCACGCGTCGTCGCTGCGCATGTCGACGAGCACGAACGCTGCGCCGGCCTTCTGCGCCGCGTACACGTCGGACGGGTCGGTCTCGTGGGCGAGCTTGGCGGAGAAGTGCGAGAGGGCGTCGGTCATGCCTCCAGGCTAGAACGGGCGAATGGCGCCCCCGCTGTGCGGGAGCGCCATTCGACGTAGCCTGACTGCCTTACTCGGCGGGGGGCGTGGAGCCCTTCTTCTTCGGCTTCGTGTCGCCGTCGTCGGGGATGATCACGTTCGACGGGCGCACGGCCGTCTCGGAGTGCACGCCGTCGTCGATGGGGACGTGCGGTGCGTCGGGGACGCCCGCGCGCTCGTGGGCCCCCTGCAGCTCCTCGTGCTCCTCTTCGGCGATGTGCTCGAGCGTGTGCGTCTGGTGGGCGCGTGCGGCCGCGAGCTCGGTCTGGGTGAGCGGGCTCAGGCGGTCTTCGAAGAACCAGCGCGAGATCGATGCGCGCAGGTTCTGGTGCCACGGGATGCGGCCCTTCGCGTTCGGGCGCACGACGAGCGGCTCGAAGGTCTCGTAGTCGGCGAGCTTGAACACCTCGTACTCGTCGACCGGCTGGTGGACCTCGATGTACTCGCCGCCGGGAAGGCGCACGATGCGGCCGGACTCGTAGCCGTGCAGCACGATCTCGCGATCCTTCTTCTGCAGGGCGATGCAGAAGCGCTTGGTGACGAAGTACGCGATCACGGGGCCGACGAACAGCGACACCTGCAGGGTGTGGATGACACCCTCCATCGTGAGATGGAAGTGGGTCGCGATGATGTCGGACGACGCGGCCGCCCACAGCACCGAGTAGAACACCATGCCGGCCACGCCGATCGCGGTGCGGGTCGCCGCGTTGCGAGGACGCTGCGCGATGTGGTGCTCGCGCTTGTCGCCGGTGACCCAGGCCTCGATGAAGGGGTAGATGAGGACCGTGACGATGAACAGACCCACGATCGCCAGCGGAACGAGGATGCCGAACGACCACGTGTGGTTCAGGAACACGACGTCCCAGTTCGACGGCGCCAGACGCAGTGCGCCGTCGGCGAAGCCGATGTACCAGTCGGGCTGCGTGCCCGCCGAGACCGGTGAGGGGTCGTAGGGGCCGTAGTTCCAGATCGGGTTGATCGTGAACAGCGAGGCGATCAGCACGATCACACCGAAGGTGATGAAGAAGAAGCCACCCATCTTCGACATGTAGACCGGCATCATCGGGTAACCCACGACGTTGTTGTTCGACCGGCCGGGGCCAGCGAACTGCGTGTGCTTGTTGACGATCATGAGCATGAGATGCAGTACGAGCAGAGCGACCAGGATCGCCGGCAGCAGCAGGATGTGCAGCGTGTACAGACGGCCGACGATCTGCGTGCCGGGGAACTCGCCGCCGAAGAGCAGGAACGAGGTCCAGGTGCCGATCAGCGGGATGCCCTTGATCATGCCGTCGATGATGCGCAGGCCATTGCCCGAGAGCAGGTCGTCGGGGAGGGAGTAGCCGGTGAAGCCCTCGGCCATCGCGAGGATGAACAGGATGAAGCCGATCACCCAGTTGAGCTCACGCGGCTTGCGGAACGCGCCGGTGAAGAAGACGCGCAGCATGTGCACGCCGATGCCGGCGACGAACACGAGAGCTGCCCAGTGGTGGATCTGACGCACCAGCAGACCGCCGCGGATGTCGAACGAGATCCGCAGGGTCGAATCCAGCGCCGCCGACATCTCGACGCCGCGCATCGGGAGGAAGGCACCGGAGTAGTGCGTGGGCACCATCGAGGCCTGGAAGAAGAACGTCAGGAAAGTGCCGGACAGGAGCACGACCACGAACGCCCACAGGGCGATCTCGCCGAGCATGAACGACCAGTGATCGGGGAAGATCTTGCGGCCGAGCTCCTTGACGAAGCCCGACAGGCTCGTGCGCTCGTCGAGGTAGTTCGCCGTGGCGCCGACGAAGCGGCCGCCCAGCGGCTTCTCGCGCGCCGGCTTCTGCTCGTCGGTGACGGCGTCGGTGACGGTGGCGGTGCTCAATGGCGCTCCCAGAAGCTCGGGCCGACGGGTTCGGTGAAGTCGCTCTGCGCGACGAGGTAGCCCTCGTCGTCGACGGTGATCGGCAGCTGCGGCAGCGGACGAGCCGCCGGGCCGAAGATCACGCGGGCGCCGTGGGTCACATCGAACTGCGACTGGTGGCAGGGGCAGAGCAGGTGGTGGGTCTGCTGCTCGTAGAGGGCGACGGGGCAGCCGACGTGGGTGCAGACCTTGGAGTAGGCGACGATGCCGTCGTACGACCAGTCCTTGCGCTCATCGGTCTCGACGAGCTGCTCGGGGAGCAGGCGCATGAGAAGCACGATGGCCTTGGCCTTCTCTTCGAGGTAGCCGCCTTCGTGGCCGAGCTCCTTGAGGCCCTCGGGGATCACGTGCACGGCGGAGCCGAGCGTCAGGTCGGCGGCGCGGATCGGCGTGCCCGTGGGGTCGTGCACGAGACGGGTGCCCTGCTCCCACATGGTGTGGCTGAGCAGGTGGACGGGGTCCTGGTCCTGAGGAGCGAGACCGCGGAAGAGCGTGACGCCCGGCAGGATCGAGGCGACCAGCGCCGCGAACAGCGAGTTGCGGATCATCGTGCGACGACCGAAGCCCGACTCCTCGTTCGCGTCGGCGAACGCCTGGACGGCGGCCTCGCGTGTCGTGTCGCGACCGCGGGTGGCGTGCCGGGGCTCGACGAACTCCTTGTCCGACATGATCGCCTTCGACCAGTGGATCGCGCCGATGCCGATCGCCAGCAGCGCGAGGGCGATGCCGAGGCCGATGAACAGGTTGTTGTGGCGGATGTCCACCATGCTCTGCGACTCGATCGGGAAGAGCATGTAGGCGGCGACCGCCCAGATGGAGGCGGCGACCGACAGGTAGAAGAGCGTGTAGACCGTGCGCACCGCCCGCTTCATGGCGGCCGGATCCTTGTCGGTCATCCGCTCGCGGTGCGGAGGAAGGCCCGGGTTCTCCACCGGGTCGGTGACCGCCACGGCGAGCCCGGAGGAGGGCTGCCAACTGGCCCTCTCGTGCTCTAGCGGGTCTTCCTCGTGTGCCATGCTTCTTCCTTCGCGTCTGTCGTCGTTGTCGTCAGTTGGACTTCGCCGTGATCCACACGGTGATGGCGATCAGCGTGCCGATGCCGAAGATCCAGATGAACAGGCCCTCCGAGACGGGGCCGAGGCCGCCGAGTCCGAAGCCGCCGGGGGAGTCGTTCTCCTGCAGGTAAAGCAGGGCCGAGATGATGTCGCGCTTGTCATCGAGCGTGAGGGTCATGTCGTTGAACACGGGCATGTTCTGCGGACCGGTGACCATCGCCGCATACATGTGCAGCGCGCTCGTCTCGGTCAGCGCGGGGGCGTACTTGCCCTCGGTGAGGGCACCGCCGGCCGCGGCGACGTTGTGGCACATCGCGCAGTTGATGCGGAACAGCTCCGCGCCGTTGGCGACGTCGCCGCCACCGTCGAGGGTCTCGTCCGACGGGTAGGAGGGCCCGGGCGAGGTGGACTGCACGTACGAAGCGATCGCCTCGATCTGGTCCTGGGTGAACTGGGCCGGCTTCTGCGGCGCCTGCGGACCCTGCATCTGCAGGGGCATGCGGCCGGTCGACATCTGGAACTCGACGGCGAGCTCGCCCACGCCGTAGAGCGACGGGCCGTCCTCGGTGCCCTGCAGGTCGAGACCGTGGCACGTGGCGCAGTTGGCCTGGAAGAGCTTCTTGCCGTCTTCGACGGTCAGGGCGCTCGCGACGTTCGACTCCTGGGTCGAGGCCATCGCGGCGGACGCGCCGGCGTAGACGCCGCCGGTGATCAGCAGACCGATGCCGATGAGGGCTGCGGCAGCCCAGGGGCTGCGGCGGCCGGAGGTGCGGCGCTTGGACTCACGTGCCATTCGGGTTCTCAGCTCCGGTTCTGGTTATTTGAGGAAGTAGATGACGAGGAACAGGGCGATCCAGACCACGTCGACGAAGTGCCAGTAGTACGACACCACGATCGAGGAGGTCATCTCTTTGCGCCCGAAGTTCTTGACGGCGTAGGCGCGCCCGATCACCAGCAGGAAGGCGATGAGGCCACCGGTCACGTGCAGGGCGTGGAAGCCCGTCGTGAGGTAGAACGCCGAGGCGTACGAGTCGGCGCTGATCGGCATGCCCTCGGTGACCAGTTGTGCGTACTCCCACACCTGGCCCGACACGAAGATGGCGCCCAGCGCGAAGGTGAGCCAGAACCACTCGACCATGCCCCAGCCGAGCCACCCGCGCTTCTTGGTCGAGTAGGGCTGGAAACGCTCTGCCGCGAACACACCCATCTGGCACGTGACCGACGACAGCACGAGGATGATCGTGTTGACCGTCGCGTACGGCACGTTCAGCAGTTCTGTGCGCTGCGCCCACAGTTCGGGCGAGGTGCTGCGCAGGGTGAAGTAGATCGCGAACAGACCCGCGAAGAACATCACCTCGCTGCCGAGCCAGACGATGGTGCCGACGGCGACAGGGTCCGGGCGCTTCACCGAGCGCATGGCCTGGGAGTAGGTCGCTGATGTGGTCGTCACACGTTCATTATGGCTGAAGATCCGACCCGATTCAGGCACGCGGCGGCATCGATTTGGACACTTTCGAGCTTAGGCTCGCCTAACAACCAGCCGTGAGTTCGCCGGGAGATCTGGCACTTTCGGACTAGGCTCTTGCTCCATGGCAGAGCTGTATTCCTGGCCCGAAATCCTCACGACATTGCTTGCGGGGCGCGATCTGAGCGTCTCGGAGTCGACGTGGGCGATGCGCAAGATCGTGTCGGGAGAGGCGACCCCGTCGCAGTTGGCCGGGTTTCTGGTGGCCCTGCGGGCCAAGGGCGAGTCGGTCGACGAGGTGGTCGGCTTCCGCGACGCGATCCTCGACGCCGCCGTTCCGCTTCCGGTCAGCGCCGAGGTGCTCGACATCGTCGGCACCGGCGGCGACCGGTTCGGCACCGTGAACGTCTCGTCGATGGCGGCCGTCGTGGCGGCGGCATCCGGAGTTCCCGTGGTCAAGCACGGCAACAAGGCGGCCAGCAGCTCGTCGGGTTCGTCCGACGTGCTCGCCGCGCTCGGCGTCGACCTCGCGCTCTCGCCGGAGGGCGTCGCCGAGGTGCTCGAGCGCACCGGCATCACGTTCGTCTTCGCCTCGGCGTTCCACCCGGGGTTCCGCCACGCAGGGCCCACCCGCTCCGAACTCGGTGTGCCGACCGTGTTCAACTTCCTGGGGCCGCTGTGCAACCCCGCACGTGCAGAGGCCAACGCCGTGGGCGTCGCCCAAGCGGAGCGGGTGCCCCTGATCACGGGGGTGTTCCAGACGCGCGGCGCGACCGCGCTGGTCTTCCGCGGTGACGACGGGCTGGACGAGCTGACCACGACCGGGCACAGCCGCCTGTGGGAGGTCAGTCGTGGCGACGTGCACGAGCACGATCTCGACCCGCGCGATCTCGGCATCCCGCTCGCCGACATCTCCGACCTCATCGGCGGGGAGCCCGCGCACAACGCCGAGGTGTTCCGTCGCACGCTGTCGGGCGAGCAGGGCCCGGTGCGCGACATCGTGCTGCTCAATGCGGCTGCGGGAATCGTCGCCTACCGGCTCTTCCGCGATGCGTCCCAGGTGCAGCGTTCGATCGTGGAGCGCCTCGCCGAGGCGAAGGACGCCGCCGCCGAAGCCATCGACAGCGGCGCCGCCGCCACGCGGCTCGACGAGTGGGTCGCGGCGACGCAGGCGGTCGGCGCCTGACCGGCTCTTCCCCGCGCGGGCGCATCTCGCTACCGTGATGCGCACAGGCCCGTATTCCGCCAGGAGGACGTCATGACCGATGCACCCGTCGATTCCGGTACCGCCGACACCGTCGAGCCGCCCGCACGCAGCGTCGGAGGGGTCAAGGTCGTCGGAACTCTCGCGATCATCGCCGGCGTCGTGCTGATCGTCGCGGGCGTCATCGCCTGGATCCTCGTATCGAGCCAGCTGCGGGCCGAGAACATCACCGTGCCCGACGACGCCGCCGCCTTCCAGGGGCAGACGGTCGCCGGCCCCTTCACCGCCTACGTGCAGGCCGACATCATCCAGCACCACGCGCTCGAGGCTTCGGGCGGCAAGACCTACGCCGAGCTCGCCCAGGACGACCCGGTGCGGGCCACGATGATGAACGCGTCGTTCCTGCGGGCCTCGCTGTTCACCTCGGTCGTCGCCTTCGGCGTCTCGGCTCTCGTGATCGGCATGGGCATCCTCGCGATCCTCATCGGCTGGGCGCTGCGCAGGCTCGCCTCGGCGCCGGTGGTGGTCAAGAGGTCAGCCCTGACGTGACCGCACCCGCCGCGGAGCGCGTGCCGGCGTGAACCCGCGCGAGGCCCTCGGCGAGATCGCGACGCTGCTCGAGCGCGAGCGGTCGTCGCGGTATCGCTCGCAGGCCTTCCGCGCCGCGGCGGACGCGATCGCCGGGCTCACCGACGAGCAACTGCGGGATGCCGCGGCGCTGCGGCGGCGCAAGGGGATCGGCGAGTCGTCGCTCGCCGTCATCCAGGAGGCGCTCGCGGGCGAGGTGCCGCGCTACCTGCAGGAGCTGCGGGACCGTGCCGGTGCCGAGCGTGTCTCGGAGCTGCGGGCGCTGCTCCGCGGTGATCTGCACACCCACAGCGACTGGTCGGATGGCCTCACCCCGATCGCGCTCATGGTCGATGCCGCCCGCGCACTCGGCCACGAGTACTTCGCGCTCACCGACCACTCGCCGCGGCTGCGGGTCGCGCGGGGACTCTCGCCCGAACGGCTGCGTGAGCAGGTGGGGGTCGTGGCGGGGATCAACGCCTCTGGCCCGGGGGTGACAGTGCTCACCGGAATCGAGGTCGACATCCTCGAAGAGGGTGGGCTCGATCAGCAGCCGGAGCTGCTGACAGAGCTCGACGTCGTCGTGGCCTCCGCCCACTCGAAGCTGAGGATGGAGGCGCCCGCGATGACCAGGCGCCTCGTGGCGGCAGCATCCGATCCGCTCGTCAACGTGCTGGGGCACGTCACGGGGCGCCTCGTCGAGGGCAGCAGGGGCATGCGGCCGCCGTCGAGCTTCGACGCGCGCGCCGTGTTCGACGCGTGCGCCGAGAACGGCGTCGCGGTCGAGATCAACTCGCGCCCCGAGCGCCAGGACCCGCCCGATGAGCTGATCGCCCTCGCCCTCGAGAGCGGATGCCTGTTCTCGATCGACTCCGACGCACACGCGCCGGGGCAGCTCTCGCTGCTCGATCACGGCGCCGAGCGCGCCCAGCGCTGCGGCGTGCCGGCGGAGCGCATCGTGACGACCTGGCCGCTCGAGCGCCTGCGCACCTGGCTCGGGTGAGCCACCCGCCTAGACTCGGGAGGTGACCTCGCCCCCCGCCGCCCACGCCGGGCGGGGGTTCCCGTGGCTGGTCGTGGCGGGTGTACTGGTGGCGGCGCTGAGCCTGCGCGGCCCGATCGTCGCGATCACGCCGGTGCTGCGGCAGATCGAGGCCGATCTCGCGATCGGCTCGACGACCGCGGGGCTGCTCACCACGGCCCCGGTGCTGATGTTCGCCGTGCTCACGCCGATGGCGGCGCTCGTGATCCGTCGGGCGGGGGCAGAGCTGGCACTGCTGCTCTCGCTCTCGGGTGTGCTCGTGGGCACGGCGATCCGGGCCCTGCCCGGCTTCGCCTCAATGATGCTCGGCATGGTCGTGATCGGCGCGGCCATCACGATCGGCAATGTCGTCATCCCGGTGATCATCCGGCGCGACGTTCCGGCGGCGCGGGTGGTTCTGGTCACCGCCGCATACGGGGCGACGTTGAACCTGGGCTCGCTCCTGACGTCGCTGCTGACCGCGCCGATCGCACAGGCGCTGGGCTGGTCGCTCGCCCTCGTGGTGTGGTCGCTCATCACGGTTCTCGGCCTCGTGCTGTGGGTCGTGCACCTGCGCCGCAGCGGCGACGACCGCGGTGAGCGCTACTCGGGCGCCGCGCCGGCCGGCACTGCCGTGCGCAAGGGAGACCTCGATCCAGAAGCGCTGACCGGTCCGCTGCCGGTGGTCGCGCCGGGGCGCGGCACGTCGTTCCTGCGTCGACCGGTCACCTGGCTGCTGCTGCTGGCCTTCGGCGGCCAGACCACCATCTACTACGCGCTGTCGACCTGGCTTCCCACCTTCGTCTCCGACGAGCTCGGCCTGGGCGCCTCCGCCGCCGGGGCGCTGGCTTCGCTCTACCAGGGCGTCGGCATCCTGGGCGCCTTCGTCGTGCCGCTGCTCGCTCGCTTCACGGCGCCCCTCGTTCCCGCCCTCGTGCTGTGCGCGACATGGATCACTCTCACCGTGGGCATGCTCACGGCTCCGCAGCTGCTGTGGCTCTGGCTGTCGGTCGGCGCCATCGGCCATGCCGGCGGGTTCGTCGTCATCTTCGCGGCGCTGGTGGGCGTCGCCCGCAGCGATGCCGAGGCCGCCGGCATGTCGGCCCTCGTCCAGGGCGGCGGCTACGCGATGGGCGCGCTCGGCGGCCCGATCGCCGGGGCGCTGCACGAGGCCACCGGCGGCTGGGACGCGCTGCTGTGGATGCTGCTGGCGCTCGCCGTCGCCTACTGCGTGCTGCTGCTGTCGGCCGTGCTCAGCGCGCAGCGCGCGCGGCAGCACGGCGCCGGCTCCTGACGGCGAGATCAGGAGCTTTCGCCGAGGCAGGTCGTTCGGCCGGGCGGATTCAGGCGGTCAGTGCAACACCGGTTTCTGGTGGGTTTGAGAGTAGTTGTTCGAGGGCTTCGGTCGGGGTTTTCCAGTCGAGGGTCATGCGTGGCCGGTTGTTGAGTTGGGTGGCGACG
>NZ_JAOPFX010000004.1 GCF_025515205.1 Microbacterium fluvii
CGCCGCAGCATCCGCAGTACTCAACCCCGCCGCGATCCCCCGCCAAAACCCCCGCTTCACCGACCTCAACACCAACAGCATCGACACCCCTCACATCAGGGTGTTGCACTGACCCCTTGAGACCGCCGCGGGAATCCGCCTGTGTCAGCCGAATCACCTGATCTGGCCACAGCGTCGGCGTGAGTCAGCCAGACTCACCCGTAGGTGTCGGGCCAGCTCGCGATGTCGATGCCGTGGTTCTCGGGCGAGGCCAGCGACCACCAGGCGGGCGCGTTCTCGTCGTCGACGAGGCGTCCGCCGGCGGCGAGCGCCGCATCGACGCGTGCCTGCGCCTGGTCTGCCGGCACATAGATGTCGAGGTGGGTGCGCCCCCGACCCGGCGCATCGCCCGTGATCGGGTTGAAGGCCAATTGCGGCCCTCGGCGCAGCGGGTCGACACCATCCCCCTCGCCGAGCGGGTCGTAGCCCAGCGCCGCGAGGAAGAACGGTCGCACGTCGGCCTTCGAATGCTGAGCCACGTACACCTGCACCGCCTGCACGCGCGACGGATCCGGGCTCAACCCGAGCTCGGCGGCGGCACTCGACACCGCAGCCGCGAACGCGGTGGCTCCCTCGGCGATCGCCTCCTCCTCGATCGGGATGCGCACGATGACGGCCTCCGGCCGCACATCGATATCGGGCAGGATGCCGGTCTTCGCGGCCGCATCGACGATGGGCGCGACGAGGCTCGCCGCCAGGCCGAGCGAGTCGGCGGTGAACACCGCCTGCGGCCCGGTGCTCGTGATCCGCCAGTCGGCGACCCCGTCGGCGCGATGGAACTGCGCAGGAGAGATCGTTCCCGATGCGTTGGCCCGATCGTGCATGTCGCGTCCCTTCGCCGTCGGAGTCGCGCCCGGCAGCGCCGAGCGCACGCGCGGCCCACGGTACCCGAGGGAGGGCACCGGCGACAGGCGCAGATCAGTCCGCAGCGTTCTCGCCGACGGCGATCCGATCCGGCTCGGACTGCTGCGCGGGCTCCCAGCGCAGCAGGTCGCCGGGCTGGCACTCGAGCGCTTCGCACAGGGCATCGAGCGTCGAGAAGCGCACGGCCTTCGCCCGCCCGTTCTTGAGCACCGCGAGGTTGGCGGGGGTGATGCCCACGCGCTCCGCCAAGACGCCGACGGGCATCTTCCTCCGCGCCAGCATCACGTCGATGTCGATGACGATGGGCATCAGACCACCTCGTCGAGTTCGGCCTGCAGCGCCTTCGCCTCGGCATCGCGGTCGACGGCCTGGCGCAGCAGCATCCGCATCACGCGCACCAGGAGCGCCATCCCACCCAGCACGAGTGCCGCGCCGCAGACGAGCCCGACGGCGCCCGGTGCCACCTCGCCCGGCGCGAGGAGCACCGCGAAGGCGAAGACGATCACGGCCGCCGCGACGATCGCCCAGGTGATCACGTCGACGTAGCGGAACGACGACTCCGAGAACACCGACCCTCGACGCACCCGCGTCAGCAGCTGCCATACGCAGACCGCGAACACCTGCAGGCTGGCCACCCCGAGCACGATGAGAGTGACGAACGCGATGCGCGGTGCCGGCGGAGCGCCGTCGAGATCGGCCCAGATCGTCGGGACGATCAGCGTCTGCACCACCAGCGAACCCGCGAGTGCCAGCGCGATCACGATCCGCAGCGCCAAGATGGTTGCCCTGCCCATGGTGCACTCCCTTGCCTCGTCATCGACTTACGACGTAATTCTATCGTTAATCGATAGATTTGGGCACCCCGGCGGCAGCATCCGCCGGCCGCACCTCTGCGGGGCCGTTCCGGGTCTTGATGAGGCTCGCGACGGTCGCCACGGCGACCGTGACGCCGATGAACGCCAGCGAGAACCAGATCGGGATCTCGGGCGCCCACAGCATCGGCTCACCGCCGTTGATGAACGGCAGCTCGTTGACGTGCATCGCGTGCAGCACGAGCTTGACGCCGATGAACGCGAGGATGACCGCCAAGCCCTGCGCGAGGTAGACGAGGCGCTCGAGCAGGCCGCCGATGAGGAAGTAGAGCTGACGCAGTCCCATGAGGGCGAAGGCGTTCGCCGTGAAGACGATGTAGGCCTCTTCGGTCAGGCCGTAGATGGCGGGGATCGAGTCGACGGCGAAGATGAGGTCGACGAAGCCGATGGCCACGATCACCAGCAGCATCGGGGTGACGAAGCGGCGCCCATCGATGCGCACCGTGAGCCGGTCGCCGTTGTACTCGTCGCTCACGGGCAGGTGGCGCCGAACGAAGCGCATGAACCTGCCGTCGGCGGGGTTCGACTCGCCGTGCGCGAACGCCTGGCGGTAGGCGAGGAACAGCAGCAGCGCGCCGAACAGGTAGAAGATCCACGAGAAGTTCGAGATCAGCGTCGCACCGACCGCGATGAACACGCCGCGTAGCGCGAGCGCGATCACGATTCCGATCATCAGCACCTTCTGCTGATAGATCTTGGGCACCGCGAAGCTCGTCATCACGATGAGGAAGACGAAGAGGTTGTCGATCGACAGCGCCTTCTCGGTGAGGTAGCCGGCGAAGTACTCGCCGCCGTAGGTCCACCCCGACACCATGCCGATGCCCACGCCGAACAGCAGCGCGAGGCCGATGTAGAACGCCGACCAGCGGGCGGACTCGCCGATGGTCGGCGCGTGCGGCTTACGCACGTGCACGAAGAACTCGAACACGAAGAACGCGATCGTGATGGCGATCGTGATGATCCACACGAGGGGTGTGATGTTCAAGGGAGGCTCCCGGAGCTCGGCGTCGACGATGTCAGCGCCAAGGTCTCTTCCATCCCCGATTGGGAACCGGCCGCCCGGTGCGCAACGCTGCACACGTAATGACGAACTGACCGTGTCGGAATACTCCCCCTGGACTCGGCGACTCTAGCGGCAGAAGGTCACGGGTTCCTGTGAATCGGATGCTGCGGCGTGGGTCAGACCCCGACTGCCATGTCGGTGAAACGGGAGAAGTGGCCCTGGAAGGCGACAGTGATGGTGTCGGTGGGGCCGTTGCGGTGCTTGGCGACGATGAGGTCGGCCTCGCCCGCCCGAGGGCTGTCTTTCTCGTAGGCCGCCTCGCGGTGCAGCAGCACCACCATGTCGGCGTCCTGCTCGATCGAGCCTGACTCACGAAGATCCGAGAGGGCCGGCTTCTTGTCGGCACGCTGCTCGGGGCCACGGTTCAGCTGCGACAGCGCGATCACCGGCACCTGCAGTTCCTTCGCGAGGAGCTTGAGGGCACGCGAGAACTCCGAGACCTCCTGCTGGCGCGACTCGACGCGCTTGCCCGAGGTCATCAGCTGCAGGTAGTCGATGACCACCATCTTCAGCCCGAAGCGCTGCTTGAGGCGGCGGCACTTCGCGCGGATCTCGACGAGCGTCATGTTCGGGCTGTCGTCGATGAACAGCGGTGCGTCGTTGATGCGGCCGCGGGTCGCGGCGATCGTCGTCCAGTCCCGAGAGTCGAGCGTTCCCTTGCGCATGTTCTGCAGCGGCACGGCGCCCTCGGCGCTCATCAGGCGCATCGCGATCTCGCTCCGCCCCATCTCGAGCGAGAAGAAGATCGTCGGCATGTTCGCCCCGATCGCCGCCGCGCGGGCGAAGTCGAGCGCGAGCGTCGACTTACCCATGGCGGGCCGGGCCGCGATGATGATCATCTGACCCGGGTGCAGGCCGTTGGTGAGCTGGTCGAGTCCCGCGAAGCCCGTGGGGATGCCGGTCATCGAGCCGTCACGACCTCGGGCGGCCTCGATCTCGTCGACCGCGGCGCCGATCGCGATCTCGAGCGGCACGTAGTCCTCAGCCTGCTCGGTGCCGGTGACCGAATAGATCTCGGCCTGCGCGTTGTTGACGAGGTCGAGCGCCTCGCCCTGGCCCGAGTAGCCCATCTGCACGATGCGCGTGCCGGCCTCGACGAGCCGGCGCAGCAGCGCCCGCTCGTTGACGATCGACGCGTAGTAGCCGGCATTGGCCGCCGTCGGAACGATCGAGGTGAGCGTGTGCAGATAGTCGGCCCCGCCGGCGCGCTGAAGCTCACCCGTCTTGATGAGCTCGTCGGTGACGGCGACCACGTCGGTGGGCTCGCCGTGCGAATAGAGGGTGAGGATCGCCTCGAAGATCAGCTCGTGCTTGGGCACATAGAAGTCGGTGCCCCGCAGCGTCTCGATGACGTCGGCCACGGCGTCTTTCGACAGCAGCATGCCGCCCAGCGCGCTCTGCTCGGCGAGAAGATCGTGCGGCGGCGTGCGCTCGTGCTCGCGGGGGCCGCCGAGGCGCTCCTCGGAGATGTCAGCGATCGACATGCGGCCTCACTTTCGGGTGCGGCCCAGCCGGGGGTTCCGGGCCTCACGCAACGTTAGAGATGGGTTCCGACACCTGCAAACGCGCCTGTGGATAAATCTGTGGAATTCCTGCGGGAAACGCCGGTCACCCTGTGCACAAGCGTTGTGGATAAGTGGTGAATCGCCCGCCGAGAAACGAATTTTCCAACCCTTTACCAGGGCTTTTCTGTTGCACACCTTGTGGATCGACATGTGGGTTCAAGCATCCATCGAAGGTTGCCGTTACCCACAGGCACCTGTGGGTAACGCCTACCACGAAACGACGGATGCCGCAGACCCGAGCTCTCGTGAAAGAGCGGGTCTGCGGCATCCTCAAGCCGCTGTAAGCGATTACTTGGCGGCGACCACCTGGAGCGTGATCACGGCGGTCAGGTCGTCACGCAGGCGAACGGTCGCCTCGTGCTGGCCCACCGACTTGATCGTCGAGGTGATGTGGATCTTGCGCTTGTCGAGGTCTCCGAGACCGGCGGCCTTGACGGCGTCGGCGACATCAGAGGTCTTGACCGAGCCGAACAGACGGCCTTCGGCGCCGGCCTTGACCGACAGCTTGACGGTCGCGGCCTCGAGCGCGTTCTTGAGCGCCACGGCCTCTTCGTGGTCGTGGATCGCGCGGGCGTCGCGGGCGGCGCGGATCGACGCCACCTGCTTCTCGCCACCGCGGGTCCAGGCCACAGCGAAGCCCTGGGGGATGAGGTAGTTGCGGGCGTACCCGTTCTTGACCTCGATGACGTCACCGGCGCTTCCGAGCCCGGCGACCTCGTTCGTGAGAATCAGCTTTGCCATCGGGTGCTCCTTAGCGGCCAGCGCCGGCGTAGGGCAGGAGCGCCATCTCGCGCGCGTTCTTGATCGCGCGAGCGATCAGACGCTGCTCCTGCACCGAGACACCGGTGATACGACGGGCACGGATCTTGCCGCGCTCCGAGATGAACTTGCGAAGCGTGGCGACGTCCTTGTAGTCAATGACGCCGACGCGGATCGCCTTCGCGGGAGCGGCGTTCTTGGCGCCCTTCCGCGGCTTGCGGCGGTCGCCGCTCGACTTTCCAGCCATGGTTTTTCCTTAGTTGTGAATGGATGCCGAGGCATCCGAGTCTGAGATCAGAACGGCGTGTCGTCGCCGTAGCTCGTGCCGGGAGCGCTCCACGCATCGGCGCCGCCGCCCGCGTTCGACGACCCGGGGGTCGCCCACGGCTCGTCGGACACCTGGGCGCGCGGCTGTCCGCCGCCGCCCGAGCCGCCGGCCGCGCGCGTGACCTGAGCGGTCGCGTAGCGCAGCGAGGGGCCGATCTCGTCGACCTCCAGCTCGATCGCGGTGCGGTTGTTGCCCTCGCGGTCCTGGTAGCTGCGCTGCTTCAGACGCCCGGTCGCGATGACGCGGGAGCCCTTCGTCAGCGAGCCGGCCACGTGCTCGGCGAACTCGCGCCACACGCTCGCGCGGAGGAACAGCGCTTCGCCGTCCTTCCACTCGTTCGCCTGACGATCGAAGTTGCGAGGCGTCGACGCGATCGTGAAGTTCGCGACGGGGAGCCCGTTCTGCGTGTACCGCAGTTCGGGATCGGCCGTGAGGTTGCCCACCACGGTGATGATCGTCTCGCCGGCCATGACGCTTACGCCTTCGCAGCCTTCGGAGCGGCAGCCTTGCGGGCGGCCTTCTCCTCGGAGCGCTTGGCCTCGGCGGCCACCAGGGCGATGGCCTCTTCGGCGCGCAGGACCTTGGTGCGCATGACGAGCTCGCTCAGCTTGAGCTGGCGGTCCAGCTCCTGCGTCGCAGCGCTGGTCGCGGTGAAGTTGACGACGGCGTAGATGCCCTCGTTCTTCTTCTGGATCTCGTAGGCGAGACGGCGCTTTCCCCACACGTCGACGTTGTCGATCGAGCCACCATCAGCGGTGATGACCTTCAGGAACTTGTCGAGGTTCGGGGCGACCTGGCGCTCGTCGATCTCAGGGTTCAGGATGACCATGAGTTCGTACTGGTGCGTCACTAACCCACCTCCTTCGGACTAGAACGGCTGTGGGGCATTTCCCCGCAGCAGGAGGGTGTGTTGCACGTCGTCCGGGCTTACGCGCACAGGGGCGCGACCGGACAACCTGAACAGTCTACCCGATCGCCCGATCACACGCAGAATCGCGGATGCTGGGGCCCCGGCATCCGCACCCTTTCTCATCGCGCTCTCATGGCTTCGTCCTCACGGTTTCGTCCTGCGTTCACCTCGATTTCTCCCGCGACCGCTCGACTGGAGCTGCCCGCTCGGGCGTACCCCTCCACCCTCACGCTGTCTCAGGGAGAAGCAATGAAGACCATGAGAGCGCGCGGCCGCAAGGTCGCCCTCCTCGCCGGCGCCGCCGCGGCGGCCACGACCCTCGCGATCTCGGGCACCGCCGTCGCGCTGACCGCAGCATCCGACTGGCACCGTCTCGACGGCGACCAGACCAAGACCGTGCGCGACGCGATCGTGGGCGGCAAGGCCAAGAACGTGATCCTGCTGATCGGCGACGGCATGGGCGACTCCGAGATCACGATCGCCCGCAACTACGCCTACGGCGCCGCGGGCGAACTGCCGGGCATCGACGCCCTGCCGCTGACCGGCTCGTACACGACCTACTCGGTGTACAAAGACGGCGCGAACAAGGGCAAGCCCGACTACGTGCCCGACTCGGCCGCCACCGGCACCGCGTGGGCGACCGGCAGCAAGACCTACGACAACGCGATCTCGGTCGACATCGAGGGCACGGCGCTGCCGACGATCCTCGAGATCGCCAAGGCCAACGGCCTGCGCACCGGCAACGTCTCGACCGCCGAGATCCAGGACGCGACGCCCGCCGTGCAGGTCGCCCACGTCGATGCGCGCTCGTGCTACGGGCCCGACTCCACCACGTGCGCCGGCGACGCCCTCGCCGCCGGCGGACTCGGCTCGATCTCGGAGCAGCTGCTGAACACGCGCCCCGACGTCGTGCTCGGCGGCGGACTCGCCTCGTTCCAGCAGACGGCCAAGGCCGGCGCCTGGAGCGGCGAGACGCTGCTCGACCAGGCGGACGACCGCGGGTATCAGGTCGTCACCGATGCCGCAGGCCTCGACGGAGTGACGAAGGCGAACCAGTCGCAGCCGGTGCTGGGCCTGTTCACGCAGGGCAACTTCCCGACCCGCTACGCCGCGACCACCGCGACCGTCGGCGGGGCGAACACCCCCGTCTCGTGCACAGAGAACCCCGACCGCCTCGACGAGTCGCTCTCGCTCGCCTCGCTCACCGACAAGGCGATCTCGCTGCTGAACAAGGGCTCCAAGAGCGGCAAGGGCTTCTTCCTGCAGGTCGAGGGCGCCTCGATCGACAAGCGCGACCACGCCGCCGACGCGTGCGGCCAGATCGGCGAGACGCTCGACCTCGACGAGGCCGTGCAGGTCGCCCTGGAGTTCGCGAAGAAGGACAAGAACACCCTCGTGCTCGTCACGGCCGACCACGCCCACTCGAGCCAGATCGTCGACTCCACCCCGCCGACGTCGCTGTCGACGGCCGTCAACACCCTCGAGGGCGGCGTCATGAAGATCTCGTACGGCACGGCGGCCGCGGGCGGCTCGCAGCAGCACACCGGCTCGCAGCTGCGCATCGCCGGCTACGGGCCGGGCGCCGCGAACGTCGTCGGACTCACCGACCAGACCGACACGTTCGGCACGATCACCCGCACGCTGGGGTTGAAGCTCGACACCGCGTCGCTCAGCAGGGGCGCCTCGGTCTCGTCGGCCTACGCCAAGCCCGCGAAGCCGGTCACGGTGAAGGCGACGGGCTTCAACGGCGACCGCCAGGCCGTCGTGACCTTCGGCTCCGAGTCGCAGACGGTCGACGTGATCTCCGGATCGGTCGCGGCAACCTTCACCGCCCCCGACACCGCTAGGCAGACGACTGTCAAGGTGACGGTGACGGGCGTGCAGAGCCAGGTCTCGAAGAAGGCCACGGTGACGGTGCGCCGCTGACCCATCCGCCGACGGATCCATCCCTGTCTGTGGGGGATGGATCCGTCGGCGACGCGGATGCTGCGCGCTCAGCGCTTCGGCTTCAGGCCGAAGTACTCCAGCTCGGCGTCGTTGAGCATCCGCGAACGGATGATGAACCGGTTGCCGGTCGGACCCTCCACCGAGAACCCGGCTCCGCGCCCCGGCACGACATCGATCGTGATGTGGGTGTACTTCCAGTACTCGAACTGCGCCTCCGAGATGAACACCTCGATCGCATCGAGACCGCTCACCTCGAGCTCCCCGAGCTTGACGTCGCTCGGACCCGTGATGAACATGCCGACGGGGTAGCACATCGGGGCGCTGCCGTCGCAGCATCCGCCCGACTGATGGAACATCAGCGGGCCGTGCGTGACGGTGAGCTGCCGCAGCAGGTCGGCCGCCGCGTCCGTCACGGCCACGCGCTGGTAGGTGCCGATGCTGACCATCGAGTTCTCCTTCCTGCAGTTTCGTCTCGTCGCTGCGCTCCTCGCTCAACGCCCGGGGGCTGGGTCCTCCCGGGCGTTGAGCGAGCGGGGGTGGGGGACCCGCCGGGCGTCGAGCGAGCGTCAGCACTCCCGGGCGTTGAGCGAGCGGAGCGAGACGAAACGCCTCGTGCCGGTCAGAAGAAGCCCATCGCGCCTTCGGCGTACGACACCAGCAGGTTCTTGGTCTGCTGGTAGTGGTCGAGCATCTTGAGGTGGTTCTCGCGACCGATGCCCGACTGCTTGTATCCGCCGAACGCCGCGTGTGCGGGGTACTGGTGGTACGTGTTCGTCCAGACGCGACCGGCCTCGATCGCGCGGCCCGCCTTGTAGGCGGTGTCGCCCGAACGGCTCCACACGCCGGCGCCGAGGCCGTAGAGGGTGTCGTTGGCGATGCCGATCGCGTCGGAGAAGTCGTCGAACGAGGTCACCGAGACGACCGGTCCGAAGATCTCCTCCTGGAAGATGCGCATGTCGTTGGTGCCCTCGAACACCGTCGGAGCGACGTAGTAGCCCCCGGACAGGTCGCCGCCGAGGTCGACCCGCTCACCGCCGGCGAGCAGCTTCGCGCCGCCCTGCTTGCCGATGTCGATGTAGCTGAGGATCTTCTCGAGCTGATCGTTCGAGGCCTGCGCGCCGATCATCGTCGCCGGGTCGAGCGGGTTGCCCTGCACGATCTTCGAGACCCGGTCGAGGCCGTCGCCGAGGAACTGGTCGTAGATCGAGCGCTGGATGAGCGCCCGCGACGGGCACGTGCACACCTCGCCCTGGTTGAGGGCGAAGAACGTGAAGCCCTCGAGGGCCTTGTCGTAGTAGTCGTCCTTGCTGCGGGCGACGTCTTCGAAGAACACGTTGGCGCTCTTGCCGCCGAGCTCGAGGGTCACCGGGATCAGGTTCTGCGACGCGTACTGCATGATCAGGCGCCCGGTGGTGGTCTCACCCGTGAACGCGACCTTGCGGATGCGCTTGTGCTGCGCGAGCGGAGCCCCCGCCTCGATGCCGAAGCCGTTCACGATGTTCACGACACCGGCAGGCAGCAGGTCGCCGATGATCTCGAACAGGAACAGGATGCTCGCCGGCGTCTGCTCTGCGGGCTTGAGCACGACGCAGTTGCCGGCGGCGAGTGCGGGAGCGAGCTTCCACGTGGCCATGAGGATCGGGAAGTTCCACGGGATGATCTGGCCGACGACTCCCAGCGGCTCGTGGAAGTGGTAGGCCACCGTGTTCTCGTCGATCTGGCTGAGCGAGCCCTCCTGGGCACGCAGGACACCTGCGAAATAGCGGAAGTGGTCGACCGCCAGCGGGATGTCGGCGGCGAGCGTCTCGCGCACGGGCTTGCCGTTCTCCCACGTCTCGGCGACGGCGATCTTCTCGAGGTTCGCCTCGATGCGATCGGCGATCTTGTTGAGGATCACGGAGCGCTCGGCGGGGGTCGTCCTGCCCCACGACTCGAACGCCTTCCACGCCACGTCGACGGCGCGGTCGATGTCTTCGACGGTGCCGCGGCCGACCTCGCAGAACGGCTTGCCGGTGACGGGGGTGATGTTCTCGAAGTACTCGCCCTTGACGGGCTCGACGAACTCGCCGCCGATGTAGTGGCCGTAGCGCGAGCGGTATTCCGCGACGGCGCCGCGCTCACCCGGTGCGGCGTAGACGCTCGAGACGCCCTCTTCGACGATGGTCATGCTGTCTCCTTCGACTGTCCATGAGTCGCAGCATCCGCGCTGCGTTTCGTCGAAGGTAGGCCGCGCAACGTTGCAACGCGTTGCGGCTGCCGTGGCGTCAGCGGCGGAGGGCGCCGTCGACCGCGGCCGTCAGCGAGCGGAACCTCTCGTTCGCCGCGAGATCGTCCACGAGGATCGCCTCGCCGTCGGGGCCGGCGAGCGGCACCTGCCAGTTGGGGTACTCCTTGTCGGTGCCCGGCTGGTTCTGCACGCGGCGCTCGCCCACCGCATCGACCAGCGACACCCCGAGCAGCCACGACGGCGACGAGGCGAGGTGAACGTGCAGCGCCTCGACGATCTGCTGCTCGGTCGGACTCTCGCCCAGAAGGCCCCGCTCGCGGAGCATCCCGATCACGGCGTCGCGCTCGCGCTCGGCGTCGGCCCGCTCGTCGGCGGCGGGGCGGGTGAGCAGCCCCAGCTCCTCGCGAAGCGCGACGTGGTCGCCCGCCAGGTACCCCGCGGTGGGCGGCAGGTCGTGGGTGTTGACGGTGGCCAGCAGCGCCTGCCGGTAGTGCTCGGGCGGGGTGAGGCCGCCGCCCTCGAACCACAGCACGGAGGTGCCGAGGATGCCGCGGGCCGACAGGTAGTCGCGCACCCACGGTTCGACGAGCCCCAGGTCCTCCCCGATCACGACGGCGCCGGCGCGGTGGGCCTCCAGGGCCAGCACCCCGATCATGGCGTCGTGGTCGTACCGGACGTAGGTGCCGGCGCCGGGGCCGAGCCCGGAGGGGATCCACCACAGCCGGAAGAACCCGATGATGTGGTCGATGCGCAGTGCCCCCGCGTGCCGCAGGAGCGTGCGGATCATGTCGCGCAGCGGTGCGTAGCCGGCGCGGGCGAGGGCGGCCGGCAGCCACGGGGGCTGATTCCAGTTCTGCCCCTGCTGGTTGTACATGTCGGGTGGGGCGCCCACCGTGATGCCCGGGGCGTACATGTCGCGCAGCGACCAGGCGTCCGATCCCTCGGTGTGCACGCCCACGGCGAGGTCGTGCATGACGCCGATCGTCATGCCCGACTGCCGCGCGGCCGCCTGAGCGGCGCCCAGCTGCTGGTCGACGATCCACTGCAGCCAGAGGTGGAAGTAGACCACTCCTGCCAGGTCGTCGCGCAGCTGCGCCACCAGCGGCGAGCCGATGTCCCATGCTTCGCTCGGGCGCTCGGCGCCGGCGGGCAGCGTCTGCGCGTAGTGCTCCTCGATGGCGCACCACAGCGCGAAGTCGCGCAGCGGCCTGCCTTCGCCGGCGACGAACGCGTCGAGCTGGCTCTGCCTGCTCGCAGAGCGCGGGGCCGCATGCACGAGCTCGAGTCCCCTCCGCTTGGCGGCCCACGCCTCGTCGCGGTCGATGCGGTTCGCATCGGTGTTCTCGGCGGCGATGAGCCGGTGCGCCTCGGCGAGCTCCGCCCGCTGGCCGGGGGAGAGGTAGGCGACCTCGCGGATGTCCTCGGGGCGCACATAGAGAGAGGCGAGGAAGCGCCTGGTCGACGGCCGATAGGGCGAGGCCTCGATCGGCGAGGTGACCTCGGCGGCGTGCACGGGGTTGATCAGCAGAAAGTCGGCGCCGCGGTCGCCCGCGATCGCGGCGAGGTCGGCCAGGTCGGCGAAGTCGCCGATGCCCCACGATCCCCGAGAGCGCACCGAATACAGCTGCGCCATGAGCCCCCAGCCGCGGCCCCGGTTGCCGGGCCTGGTCGGCGGGGCGGCCAGCCGGTGCGGGGTCACCACGAGCGCGCCGGTGCCGATCGCGTCGTCGGATGCTGCGCCGTGCGCCCGCCGCCATCCCCGCACCGTGTGCCAGCCCAGCGGCAGATCCCCCGGCAGCGGCACCCGCACGCGCCACACGATCACGCCGTCGACGATCCGCGCCTCGGGCGTCTGCGCCGGGATCGTCAGCGGCCACCGGTCGCCGCTCTCGAGGTCGACCGCGAGGTTCACGTCGTGGCCGTCGAGCACGTGCACGAGCAGCTCGCCCTCGCCCTGCTTCACGACCAGCGAAGCCGGCACGAGATCACGCCAGAGGGCGAGCTCCGCCTCGTCGAGGCTGTCGCGCACCTGACGGTCGGTCTCGGCATCCACGCCCATCGCCGTGAGCACAGCCCGCAGCGTCGGGGCGGGCACATGCACCTGTTCGCCGAAGAACGACCAGTACTCGGTCGCGACGCCGTGCCGGTCGGCGAGCGCCACGAGGTCTGCGGTGGGCTGTTCGAGCTCTGCCATGGATGCACCCCTCATCGTCCACGGCCATTCTGCCGGGTCGGGCCGGGCAGCGGGGGGTCGCCGGGCCAGGGGTATTGCTCAGCCCTCGAGGCGCTCGATGCGGGCGACCAGGCCCGCGCGCTTGGGCGAGCGCGCCGGCAGCAGGCTCAGGCACAGCCGCAGCACGTCGAGATCGTGCTCGCCGTCGTCGGTGTCGGCATAGGCCAGCAGCACGTCGACGCTCGCCTCGCTCATGAGCGCCTCGCGCAGCGCCGAGCGCACCGATTCGCGCAGTTGCTCGACACCCGGGGCGACCGAGTCGGGGAGCACCGGCCCTCGGTAGGCGGCCAGCGCCACGCGGTGCGCGCCGCGATCGAGCAGCGACACGAGGTGACCGGCATCCGTCTCGAGCGGGCCGGTCAGCCGATACGGGCGCGATGCCGGCACGAGCTGCGGCGCGACCCGCTCGAGCACCTTTCGCAGCCGCACGAGCTCGGGGCGCAGCGTGTCGGCGGTGTCGGGGTCGCCGTAGACGAGCTCGCCGAGGCGCTCCGCCGACAGCCCCTGCCGGTGGGTGGCGAGCATGAGCAGGATCTCGGCGTGCCGGGCGCTGAGCTCGCTCACGCTCTCGCCGCCGACGCCTGCCACCTCGAGCAGCGCCTTGTCGCGGCCGAGCACCCGCAGGGTCGCGCGGTCGGTGTCGGCCCGGCGCACGCCGCGGCCGGGGCGCGGGGGTGCGCTCGAGGCCCGATCGCGCAGTCGCGACACCAGCAGCTCGCCCTCGATCGCCCGCGCGGTGGCATCCACGAGCAGTTGCGCCTGGGGGGTCACCGCCTCGTCGCGTCCGGTGACGTCGATCATGCCGAGCAGGCGCCGGGTCTCCGGATCGTGCACGGGCGCCGCGGTGCACGACCACGGGGCCACGAACCGGTTGAAGTGCTCGGCGCCGCGGATCTGCACCGAGCGGTCGAGGGCCAGTGCCGTCCCGGGGGCGGCGGTGCCCACGGCATCCTCCGCCCAGTTCGCACCCGCGACGAACCCCATGTCGCCGGTGAGGGTGCGCACGTGCCGGTCGCCCTCGACCCACAGCAGCCGCCCCGCGGCGTCTCCCACCGCGACGACGACACCCGACTCGTCGGCGGTGCCCGGCAGCAGCAGAGCGCGCACCATGTCCATGACCCCGGCCAGCGGATGCGTCTGCCGATAGGCCTCCAACTCGTCGGCGGCGAGGTCGAGGCGGGGGAGGTCCTCTGCCCCCACGAGACTCGCGAGCGAGCGACGCCACGAGTCCTGCACGAGCGGACGCACGTCGTCGACGCGGCGGTCGGCCCGGTTCCCGGTGACGAACTCCTCGTGCGCGCGCTCGATGAGCAGGCGCGAGGTGTGCGGCGACACTTCGCGTGGCATCCACGGCGATGTCATGCGGGTTTCCGTTCGGCGGCGGGGAACGTGCGACCAGTGTAGGCAGACGAGTGCCGCCGATCACAGGGCCGAGTTGGTATTCTGGCGGCGTCTTCGGACCGCTCCCGGCGCCAGGCCGACCGGGAAGCGCACTTCTTTCCTGTATGAGTCGACGCCAGGCCGGTCGGACGGATCATGCGGGAGGAAGCATGAGCATCACCCTGGACCGCGCTCGCATCGCCGAGCTCACCGAGCGCGAGGCGGCTCGCCTCAACGAGCGCACCACCGCGTCGCGCGACATGTACGAGCGCGCACGCGTGCACCTGTCGGGCGGCGTCGCGTCGTCGTACCAGCTGCGCGACCCCTGGCCGATCTACATCGCCCGCGGCGACGGACCGAAGGTGTGGGACGTCGACGGCAACGAGATGTGGGACTTCCACAACGGCTTCGGCTCGATGGTGCAGGGCCACGCGCACCCCGCGATCGGCGCGGCCCTCGCGGCCCGCTACCCGCAGGGCACGCACTTCGGCTGCCCCACCGAAGACGACGTCGTCGTCGCCGACGAGCTGGCCCGCCGGTTCGGCCTGCCCAAGTGGCGCTACACGAACTCGGGCTCGGAAGCGACGATGGACGCCATCCGCATCGCCCGCGCCTTCACCGGCCGCGACACGGTCATGAAGATCTTCGGCTCGTACCACGGCCACCACGACACCGTCATGGTCTCGATCGGCGTCGAATACGACAAGATCGGCGACCGCGAGAACCTCGCCTCGCTGCCGTACGGCGCCGGCATCCCCCAGTCGGTCGTCGACATGACCGTCGCGGTGCCCTTCAACGACGCCGGCGCCATGGAGCGGCGCATCGAGCGGCTCGAGGCGGAGGGCCGCAAGCCCGCCTGCGTCATCATGGAGGCCGCCATGATGAACCTCGGCGTCGTGCTGCCCGAGCCCGGCTACCTCGAGGCGGTGCGCGAGATCACCCGCCGCCACGGCATCGTGCTGATCTTCGACGAGGTCAAGACGGGCCTGGCGATCGCCCCCGGCGGCGCGACCGAGAAGTTCGGCGTGCAGCCCGACATGGTCACCCTCGCCAAGGTGCTCGGCGGAGGCCTGCCCTCGGGCGCCATCGGCGGCACCGAAGAGGTCATGTCGGTCGTCGAAGACCACTCGGTCTACCAGGTGGGCACCTACAACGGCAACCCGCTCACGATGGCCGCCGCCCGCGCGTCGCTCGAAGAGGTGCTCACCCCCGAGGCCTACGCGCACCTGGCGCACCTGAACGACCGCATCGTCGACGGCTGCCAGGCGATCGTCGACAAGTACGACCTGCCCGGCTACGCCGTGGGCATCGGCTCGAAGGGCTGCGTCACGTTCTCGACCGCAAAGGTCGTCGACTACGAGACGTTCAAAGAGAACCAGGATGCCGAGCTCGCCGACCTGGCGTGGCTGTTCAACCTCAACCGCGGCATCTTCATGACGCCCGGCCGCGAAGAGGAGTGGACCCTGTCGGTCACCCACACCGACGAGGCCATCGACGCCTACATCGCCGTGTTCGAGGAGCTGGCCGCCGACCTCACGCGCTGACAGCATCCGCCCGCCGAGACCCACCTCTCGCACCCAGACCCGCCGCCCGGCGCCGGGTTTCGGAGCCAGGGGTGGGTCTCAGCGTTACACCGCCGGGTTTCGCGCAGTCCACCAGGCGCGCAGGCGCTGCTCGGCGAGCTCGGGGCCGACCACACCCTCGTCGAGGCGCAGGTCGAGCAGGAACCGGTAGGCCTCGCCCACCTCGCGGCCAGGGCCGATGCCGAGGATCTGCTGGATCTGGTTGCCGTCGAGCTCCGGACGCATCGCGTCGAGCTGCTCCTGGGCCGCGAGCTCATCGATCCGTCGCTCGATGTCGTCGTAGGCGCCCGCGAGGCGCGCGGCCTTGCGCTTGTTGCGGGTCGTCACGTCGGCGCGCGTGAGGATGTGCAGGCGCTCGAGCTCGGCGCCGGCGTCGCGCACGTAGCGCCGCACGGCCGAGTCGGTCCACGCCCCCTCGGCGTAGCCGAAGAACCGCAGGTGCTGCTCGATGAGCTGGGTGACCGAATCGGTCGTCGCCGAATCGAACCGCAGCGCCTTCAGGCGCTTGCGCGCCAGGCGCGCACCCTTCACGTCGTGGTGGTGGAACGTCACCGCGCCGCCCGGCTCGAGCCGCCTCGTCGCGGGCTTGCCGATGTCGTGCAGCAGCGCCGCGAGCCGAAGGGTCACATCGGGCTCGGCGCCCGGATGCCGCGCCTCGTCGAGCTCGATCGCCTGCCGCAGCACCGTGAGCGAGTGCTCGTAGACGTCCTTGTGGTGGTGATGCTCGTCGACCTCGAGCCGCAGCGCGGGGATCTCGGGCACGATCAGCTCCATCAGCCCGGTGTCGACCAGCAGGCGGATGCCCCGCACCGGGTCGGGCGAGCCCAGCAGTCGCACGAGCTCGGCCTGCACCCGCTCGGGGGAGACGATCGCGAGCGTGTCGCGCAGCTGCGCCATCGCCGCCACCGTCAGGGGATCGACCTCGAAACCCAGCTGCGCCGCGAACCGGGCGGCGCGCAGCATCCGCAGCGGGTCGTCGCCGAAGCTCACGGCCGCATCGACGGGGGTGCGCAGCACGCCCGCCACGAGGTCTTCCACGCCGCCGGTGGGGTCGACCAGCTGCCGCGACGGCACGCGCAGCGCCATCGCGTTGACGGTGAAGTCGCGCCGCACGAGGTCGCCCTCGAGGGTGTCGCCGAACTCGACGGTGGGCTTGCGTGTCACGCCGTCGTAGCTGTCGGCGCGGTAGGTGGTGATCTCGACCTGCTCGCCGCGCACCCGCGCGCCGATCGTGCCGAAGGCCCGCCCGATATCCCACTGGGTCGAGGAGACCGGCGTGACGATGCGCAGGATCTCGTCGGGCGACGCATCGGTCGTGAGGTCGAGGTCGTGGGTCACCCTCCCCAGCAGCGCGTCGCGCACGGGGCCCCCGACGACGGCGAGCTCGTGCCCCGCCGCGGCGAAGGCCTGCGCGAGGGTGTCGATCACGGGCGAGGCGGCGAGCGCCTCCAGGCGCGCCACACCGTCGGCCATGTTCAGCATGACATCGAGCCTATCCGGGCGGGCGCCACGCCTCAGAAGACGAGGAAGCCGGTGAACAGCAGCTCGCGCACCCGCGGCAGCAGATCGGCACGCAGCGCCGCGGCATCGACCTCGAGCAGCTGCGCGATCGCGTCGGTCAGCACCCCGATCGGCAGGTCGCCGTCGCACGCGCCGACGAGGGCGGCAAGGCCGGGGTCGACCGACAGCGAGCGGGCGAAACCGCCGCCCTGCCGCAGCTCGATCACCGTCGGCGCCTCGTCGCCGGGCAGGTGGTGGCGCGCCTCGGTCACATCGGGTGCGACACGCACGGCGGATGCTGCCAGCCCCACATCATCGAGTGCGAGCAGACGATCGTGCGCCGCGAGCGACGCCGCCAGGTGCGCTCCGAGCCCGCCCTGATCGCCGATCGCCTGCGGAAGCCGCTCGAAGCGGCGCAGCGTCGGCTCGCCGACCGCGCGCCGCAGCAGGATGTAGCCGAACCCGACCTCGGTCACCTCCCGCTCGGCGAAATCGTCGAGCCAGGCGTCGACCAGCAAACCGAAGCCGTCGGAGCCCGGCAGCGTGCCGCCGTCGCGGATCCACAGCTCTGCGTACGACAGCGGGTCGAGCGCCTCGCGCTCGACGATCCACGCGTCCAGCGGCACGGGCGAGGCCTCGACCCATCCCCGCACGCGCTCCAGGCCGTCGACGCCGGCCCTGGTCTCCCAGTTGCCCAGCAGCTGCGCGATCCCGCCGGGCTCGAGGTGCTCGCCGACGCCGCGCACGAACGCCGCGACGAGGTCGTCGCCGACCATGCCGCCGTCGCGGTACTCATAGCTGGGCACGCCCGCGGCCCGCGGGGTGATGACGAACGGCGGGTTCGACACGACGCGGTCGAACCTCTCACCGGAGACCGGCTCGAACAGGCTGCCCGCACGCGTCTCGATCCCCTCGACGCCGTTCAGTGCCGCGTTCAGGCGCGTGAACCGCAGCGCGCGCTGCGAGATGTCGGTCGCCACGACGGTGTCGGCGTACCGCCGCGCCCGCAGCGCCTGGATGCCGCAGCCGGCGCCGAGATCCAGCGCGCGCTCCGCAGGCGTCGGCAGCTGCAGGGCGGCCAGCGTCAGCGATGCTCCGCCCACACCGAGCACATGGTCTTCTGGGAGCGGCGCCTGCAGTGCGGCCTCGTCGAGGTCGCTCGCGATCCACCACTGGCCGTCGCCGTGCGCGTCGGCGAACGCCTGCGGCCGCACGAGGGCCCGCGGCACGACCGTGCCGGACGCCGCCTCGGCGAGCTCGAGCGCGACGAGCCCCGCGACGCCGAGAGCGGGCAGCGCCGCGGCGACCGGGGCCTCGGGCTGCGGCATCCCCAGCACGAACAGGCGCGCCAGCACCGCGAGTCGGTCGTCGCGCGACCCCAGCGACCGCACGGCCGGCGCGCGCAGTCCGCGGGCGATCGCGTCGTCGGCGACCGACCCCCACGCGTCGCGCACGTTCTGGGCGGTGAACCCCGCGTCGGTCAGGTCGGCGGCCAGCAGACCGCACAGCGAAGGATCGATCTCGACAGGCACGTCACCCATTCAACCGCGCGCTCCTGTGACCGCGCTTCCAGGGTGCGCAGGGCCTCGGCCCGTAGAATCGGCCTGACGTGCGGTCATGAATCGCACAGGAGCGAAAACTCATGACCATGACCTCACCGCCCCCGGGCACGCATCGGCGCCGTCGCGCCGGCGTCGTCGGGCTCATCGCCGCGGCGGTGCTCACGGTCGCTCCGCTGGTCGTGCCCGCAGCATCCGCCGATTCCGCGACGCCGACACCGAGTCCGTCGACCGCCTCCGGCACCGTGGAGTTCACCTTCACGCCCGTCAGCGGCGGCATCGTCGAGCAGGGCGACGCGCTGACCGTCTCGCTCACGATCGAGAACGGCACGGATGCGGTCGTCCCCCGCACGCAGGTCGACCTCTCGCTGGGCGCCACGCCGTTCGCCGACCGTGCCGCGCTCACCCGCTGGCTCGCGGGCACGACAGCGGGCGTCGTGACCGCCGCTGTCGAGCAGGCGACCATCCCGGCCGTCGGACCGGGCGACGTGAGCGGAACTGGAGTCGGGGTCGACGCCGACGATCCCGCGCTGGACGACCTCGCACCCGGGGTGTACCCGCTGCTGGCGGAGTACGAGCTGGAGGGGCGCAGCGCGTCGTCGACGAGCGTCATCGTGGTGCCAGACGACGAAGTGTCGGCCGATGTCGCGATCGTCGTGCCGATCGTGGCGCCCACGACCACGGCAGGGCTCCTCACCTCCGACCAGCTGGCCGAGCTCACCGCCGAGGGCGGCTCGCTCGATGCGCAGCTGGGTGCGGTCACCGGCACGCTGAGCATCCTCGCGATCGATCCGGCGATACCCGCGTCGATCCGCGTGCTCGGCGACGCGGCCCCGGCCTCGGCGATCGAGTGGCTGGAGCGCCTGGAGGCCCTCTCGAACCCCCGATTCGCGCTGCAGTTCGGCGATGCCGACGCGGGGGTGCAGGTGGCGTCGGGAAGAGACTCGCTCGCCGAGCCGATCTCGCTGCAGGCGTACATGTCGGCCGGCGACTTCGCGACCGGCGCCGAGGCCACGCCCAGCCCGACGCCGTCGGCGACGACCGACCCCTCGGCACCCGACTACCCGACCCTCGACGAGCTGCTCGATCTCGGCGCCGAGACAGACACCGCGATCGTCTGGCCCGCCGCCGACACGACCCCCGGTGCCGTCGCCGCGCTCGGTGCGATGGATGCGGTCACGATGGTCTCGTCGGCGGCCACCTCGACCGGGGCCGGCGGCGCGACGGTGCCCGCTCGTGCCGATGCCGGCGACGCGGCGCTGCTGGTCTACGACGACGACGCCTCCCGCGCACTGCTGGCCGCGAGCTCTGACGACACCTCCGCCACCCGCAACGCCGCCCTCACGGCCGTGACCGCGCAGCTGACGATGGCCGCCGCCGATGCAGACGGCGCGCCCCTCCTGGTCAGTCTCGGCCGCGCGACCGACCGCTCACGGGTGGCGCTGGGCGCCACGATCTCGGCGATCACCCGCACCCCCGGCATCGACGCGGTCGGCCTGGACTCGGTGCTGGCGGCGAGCCCCGTCGACGTCGAGCTCGCCGACGCCGTGACCTCCGAAGACCCCGCGCAGGCGGCATCCCTGCTCTTCGACGACGAGCAGCGTCTCACCGAGTTCGCCACCGTGCTCGACGATCCCACGCTGCTGACCGGGCCGGAGCGAGCCGAGATCCTGCAGCTGCTGGCCGTCTCGTGGACCCGGGACGACACATGGAGCGAGGCCGTCGCGGCGCACCGCGAGCAGAATGCCGCCACGAGAGACTCGGTCGGCATCGTCGAGCCGACCTCCATCCAGCTGCTCAGCCAGGGCGCCTCGCTGCCGGTGTGGGTGCGCAACGATCTGCCCTACCCGGTCAACGTCGTTCTGCACGCCGAGCCCGACGACGTGCGTCTCGAGGTCGCCCCCACGACCGAGGTCGACGCCGCGAAGAGCAGCAACACGGCCGTGAAGGTGCCCGTGCAGGCGCGGGTGGGCAGCGGCGACGTCTCGGTCGATCTGTGGCTGCTGAGCCCCACCGGAGTCAGGATCGGCGGCGTCGAGCAGGCCGACGTGACCGTGCGTGCCGACTGGGAGCGCATCGGCATCGTGATCCTGGGCGTCGTCGTGGGCGGGCTCCTGGTCATCGGCGTCGTGCGCACGCTGCGCCGCCGGCGCGCGGATCGGGATGCCGCGGCCTCCGCCGACGAGAGCGTCGACGAGTGAGCGGCATCGGGCGGGCGAGCACGCTCATCGCAGCGGGCACGATCGTCTCGCGGCTGACCGGCTTCTTGCGCTCGATCGTGCTGGTCTCCGCCGTCGGGGCCACCTCGGCCGCGGGCAACGCCTTCACCGTCGCCAACCAGCTGCCCAACAACATCTACGCGATCATCTCGACGGGGCTGCTCAGCGCGGTCGTGGTACCGCAGATCGTCAAGGCGGCCACCCACGATGACGGCGGCCGCGCCTTCATCTCGAAGCTGTTCACGCTCGGCACGGTCGTGCTGCTGGTCACCGCCGTGCTCGCGACCCTCGCCGCCCCCTGGCTGGTGCAGCTGTACGCCCCCGACTTCCCCCCCGACCAGCAGGCCCTCGCCACGGCCTTCGCCTACTGGTGCCTGCCGCAGATCCTCTTCTACGGCCTCTACGCCCTCGTCGGCGAGGCGCTGAACGCCCGGCGCGTCTACGGACCGTTCACGTGGGCCCCGATCGTCAACAACGTCGTCTCGATCGCGGGCTTCGTCGCCTTCATCGTGCTGTTCGGCCAGTCCCGCTCGGTCTCCGACTGGACGCCGCAGATGGTGGCTCTCATGGGAGCCACGGCGACCGGCGGCATCGTCGTGCAGGCCGGCATCCTGTTCATGTTCTGGCGGCGCACGGGGCTGAGCGTGCGACCCGACTTCCGGTGGCGCGGCGTCGGCCTCGCCGACATCGGGCGCCTCGCCGGCTGGACGTTCCTGATGGTGCTGGCCGGCCAGCTCGCCGGTCTCGTGCAGTCCCGGGTGCTCTCGGCGGCCGCCGCCGACGTCGCGGGTGCGATGGTGACCGCCAACGCGTGGCTGCTGTTCATGCTCCCCTACTCGATCATCGTGCTCTCGATCGGCACCCCCTACTTCACACAGCTCAGCGAGCACGCCCATGCCGGCCGCGACGACGAGGTGCGCCGCGACATCGATCGCAGCATCCGCACCCTGGGGCTGTTCATCGTGGTCGCCGCCGCCGCCCTGGCCGTTGCCGCCGTGCCCGCCTCGCGCATCTTCACCGACAGCGCCGCCGAGGCTCGGCAGGCCGCAGAGGTGCTGCTGTGCTTCCTGGTGGCCCTCGTGCCGCTCGCCGTGCTGTTCGTCATCCAGCGCACGTTCTACGCCTACGACGACACCCGCACCCCCTTCTGGTTCACGCTCGTGCAGTGCGTGCTCGTCGTCGTGACCGCCCTCGGCGCCCGCGCGGTGCTGCCCGTCGAGCACCTCGCCGCCGGCATCGCCCTCGGCCAGTCGCTGGCGAGCATCGTGCAGGTGGTGCTGGCCACCTGGCTGCTGCGCCGCCGCCTGGGCGCCCTGCACCTGCGCTCGTGGCTGCCCGCGCTCGCACGGTTCATCGTCGCGGCGGCGCCTGCGGCACTCGTCGGCGGGCTGATCTTCCAGGCCACCGGCGGCGTCGACGGCTGGATGGCGCAGGAGAAGCTCCCCGCCGTGCTCGGCGCTGGCATCATCGGCGTGTCCGTCGTGCTGGTCTACGTCGGCGCGCTCGCGCTGCTGCGCGCACCCGAGCTGTCGATGGCGACCTCCGTCGTGCGGCGGCTGCTCCCCGGTCGCCGCGGCTGATCCACGGCGCGGGGCGGCGGGGCGGAATGCCCCGCGGTTACCATGTGTTGAGTCATCCGGGCGCAGTCGGCGCCCGCTCATGAGGGAGTTCGCAGTGCGTCAGGTCATCATCATCGGTTCGGGCCCAGCCGGCTACACCGCCGCGATCTACGCGGCTCGCGCGAACCTCGCACCCCTCGTGCTGGCCAGCTCCGTCGAGGCGGGCGGCGAGCTCATGAACACCACCGAGGTCGAGAACTTCCCCGGTTTCCCCGAGGGGATCCAGGGCCCGGAGCTCATGGCCAAGATGCAGGAGCAGGCAGAGCGCTTCGGTGCCGAGATCGTCTACGACGACGTCACGGCGCTCGACCTCTCGGGCGACGTCAAGACGGTCACGATGGGCAGCGGCGCCGTGCACGAGGCCGAGTCGGTCGTCTTCGCCACCGGCTCCGCGCCCCGCAAGATCGGCATCGAGGGCGAGCAGCGCCTCTCCGGCCGCGGGGTCTCGTACTGCGCCACGTGCGACGGCTTCTTCTTCCGCGAGCGCGTCATCGCCGTCGTCGGCGGCGGCGACTCGGCGATGGAGGAGGCCACGTTCCTCACGAAGTTCGCCTCGAAGGTCTACGTCATCCACCGCCGCGAAGAGCTGCGCGCCTCGAAGATCATGCAGGACCGGGCGTTCGCGAACGAGAAGATCGAGTTCGTCTTCAACAGCGCCGTGGTCGATGTGCTGGGTGAGGATGCCGTCACCGGCGTCGTGCTCGAGAGCACGGTCGACGGCTCGCGCACCGAACTGCCCCTCGACGGCGTCTTCGTCGCGATCGGCAACGACCCTCGGACCCATCTCGTGCACGACCAGCTGCAGCTGACCGAGCACGGCACAGTGTGGGTCGACGGCCGTTCGTCGCGCACGTCGGTGTCGGGTGTGTTCGCCGCAGGCGACGTGATCGACCCGACATACCGCCAGGCCGTCACCGCCGCCGGCAGCGGCACCGTGGCCGCCCTCGACGTCGAGCACTACCTGGCCGCACGCGGCGAGGCCGGTGCGCCCGCCGCAGACGTCGCCGAGATCGACGGTCTCGACGAGGCCGACGCCGCCTGAGGAACAACCCGACGCCCTCGGGCGTTGCACATCACTGAGACTTCCACCTAAGGAGAACCCATGACCGCCACCGCCACCTCTTCGGCCACCTGGGAGCAGGACGTGCTCCAGGCCGACGGCCCCGTGCTCGTCGACTTCTGGGCCGAGTGGTGCGGCCCCTGCCGCATGGTCTCGCCCGTGCTCGACGAGATCCAGGCCGAGCACACCGGCAAGATCACGATCCTCAAGCTCAACGTCGACGAGAACCCCGACCTCGCGATGAAGTACCAGATCACCTCGATCCCCGCGATGAAGGTGTTCAACAAGGGCGAGGTCGAGACCACGATCATCGGCGCGAAGCCGAAGTTCGCCCTCGAGAAGGATCTCGCCGCTTACCTCGGCTGAGCGTTCCACGCACGAAGCCCCTGACCGGGAATACCTGGTCAGGGGCTTTTTCCTGCTCGGCTGCCGCTTCGTCAGCTCGCTTCTGCGCGGGTGACGGCATCCCATCGTCGATGCGTGTCGGTGTCGAGCAGCCGCCACACGGCCTTCGTGAGCTCGGGGTAGTCGAGGGCGATCTGGCGGAGTACCCGGTAGTGGCGCGACGCGTTGGGGCGCACCCCGTCATTGGCGGCGATGTTCTCGGCGCGCAGCATCAACACCACGAGTTCGTCGACCGACGGGAGCTCTTCCATGAACTCCCACGGGTCCTCGCCGCCGCGCAGCCGTT
This sequence comes from Microbacterium fluvii, assembly GCF_025515205.1. Lineage (GTDB taxonomy): Bacteria > Actinomycetota > Actinomycetes > Actinomycetales > Microbacteriaceae > Microbacterium > Microbacterium fluvii. Next base: position 24,419 of record NZ_JAOPFX010000004.1, read on the forward strand.
CGTAGATGAGCACGGAGAGCTCGTCGGTCGCCTCCGCGCGCAGGAGTTCGAGGCTGGCCCGGCGCTGCGGGGGCGTCTCCTGCGTCATACCTCCAGCCTACGTCGGCTAGAGGTCGCCGTAGCCCGACTGGCCGAGTTCGTCGAGGATGCGATTGAGGTCCTGAATGCTGGCGAAATCGATGTTGATCTGGCCTTTTCGTGCCGTCAGACTAATCTTCACCCGCGTGTTGAGGCGGTCGCCCAGGCGCTCGGCGATGTCGTCGAGGTGTGCGCGTCGCGAGCCAGCCTGGGGTTTCGCCGGGCGCACGGACGACTCAGGACCCTTCGCCGCGGCTTCGGCGGCGCGCACCGAGAGGTCTTCGTTCACGATCTTGTCCGCCAGGCGCTGCATCGACTCGGCCGACGGCTGGGTGAGGATCGCGCGCGCGTGGCCGGCGCTGAGCACACCCGCCGCGACCCGCTGCTGCACGGGAACGGGGAGTTTCAGCAGGCGGATCGTGTTGCTGATCTGCGGACGCGAGCGGCCGATGCGCGAGGCGAGCTCCTCCTGCGTGATGCCGAAGTCCTCGAGCAGCTGCTGGTATGCCGACGCCTCTTCGAGCGGATTGAGCTGCGAGCGGTGGAGGTTCTCGAGCAGGGCGTCGCGCAGCAGGTGCTCGTCGGAGGTGTCGCGCACGACGGCGGGGATCGAGGTGAGTCCGGCCTCGCGCGATGCACGGGTGCGGCGCTCGCCCATGATCAGCTCGTAGGTGCCGTCGCCCTTGTCGCGCACGACGACCGGCTGGAGCACGCCGAACTCCCGCACGCTGTGGACGAGCTCGGCGAGGTCTTCCTCGTCGAAGTTCGTGCGCGGCTGCCGCGGATTCGGAACGATCGCGTGCGGGTCGATGTGCACGAGACGCGCGCCCGGCACGGCGAGCAGGTCGGCATCCGATTCGGTGGTGTCGACCGTCTCGCTTCCGCTCTCGACCCGCTCGGCCACTGCCGTGGGCGCCCCGGGGAAGAAGACGTCGACGGGGCGCGCCTCAGACGGCTCGCTCGTGGGAATGAGGGCTCCGATGCCCCGGCCGAGTCCGCTGCGCTTTGCCACTAGGCGTTCCCTTCGTTCTCGCTCACGCCGTGGGTGGCGGTATCGCGCTGGATGATCTCGACCGCGGCCTCGCGGTAGGCGATGGCGCCGGCGGACTGCCCATCGTAGGCGATGACCGTCTGGCCGAAGCTCGGCGCCTCCGACACGCGCACCGAACGCGGGATGACGGTGTGCAGCACCTCGTTCGGAAAGTGCTCGCGCACCTCCTCCGCAACCTGCTGGGCGAGCCGGGTGCGCCCGTCATACATCGTGAGGATGATCGTCGACAGGTGGAGGCCGGGGTTGAGGTGCTTCTGGATCATCCGCACCGTGCCCAGCAGCTGGCTGAGCCCTTCGAGCGCGTAGTACTCGCACTGGATGGGGATCAGCACCTCGTGCGCCGCCGTGAAGGCGTTGATCGTGAGCAGTCCCAGCGAGGGCGGGCAGTCGATGATGACGAAGTCGAGCCGCTCCGTCGACTGGGCGAGATAGTCGTCGAGCGCGGTCTTCAGTCGGTGCTCTCGGGCGACCTGCGAGACGAGCTCGATCTCGGCGCCGGCGAGATGGATCGTGCTCGGCGCGCAGAGCAGATTGTCGGACTCGGGGCTCGTCTGCACGATGTCGGCGAGGGGGAACTCGTCGATCAGCATGTCGTAGACGCTCGGCACATCGGCGGTGTGGGGCACCCCCAGAGCCGTCGAGGCGTTGCCCTGCGGGTCGAGGTCGATCACGAGCACGCGCGCACCGACGGCTGCGAGGGCCGAGGCGACGTTGACCGCGGTCGTGGTCTTGCCCACGCCGCCCTTCTGGTTCGACACGGTGAGCACCCGAGTGCGCCCGGAGAGTCGCACATCGGCGATCTCCAGCGCCTTGCGCCGCGCGGTCAGATCCGCCAGTTCACGGGCCAGCGGGGTATCGCCGTACGAGAAGGAAGAGGATGCTGCCGGCTCGACATTGTCGGCATGTTTCACGTGAAACACTCTTCCTCTCGCCTACCCCCGGACATCCCTCCCACTCTACCCGCCCCTCCGCCCCCGCATCCGGCGAACTACCCCACCCGCCGTCCCCACCGCCGTCCCCGCCCGCTGTCCCCGCCCGCTGGTCGAGTAGCGGGCGAAGCCCGCGTATCGAGACCCCCGTGTCACGTGAAACACCTCCACCCTCAAGAGAGGAGCGTCACCCTTCCTCCCCAGGAAGCAGCGCCCCCCGAACCCGCGGGGGCTTACGACTCAGGGCGTTCAGCCGCTCGAGTCGACCGTGCACGAGCGCCAACCGCTTGGCACGCCCCCATCCCTGAACCTGCTTCTCCCGGGCGTAGGCCTCGTCGATCCGCTCGAACTCTTCGCTGTAGATCAGCCGCACCGGCCGGCGTCGCTTCGTGTACTCGGCCCCTTCGCCCACCTCGTGCTGCCACAGCCGCTGCTCGAGATTGACAGTGCTGCCCACGTAGAGGCTCCGGTCACTGCACTCGAGGATGTACATCCATGCCATCGCCCCAGCCTTATGCAGCCGGCGGTCGAGCGAAGGAGCGCCCTTCACGATCAGGGAGGAGCTCACTCAGCATGACCACAGGGGAGGAGCGGTGTCAGTGATCTCGATACGGCGGCTGCGCCGCCTCCCCGATTGGCGGATTCCCGCCGGATACCCCCCACCGCTGGTCGAGTAGCGGGCGAAGCCCGCGTATCGAGACCACCAGCCGTTTCACGTGAAACGCGCCGCACGCCGGTCCAACCACCAGGCGCCCATCGCTGGTCGAGTAGCGGGCGAAGCCCGCGTATCGAGACCACCACCCTGGATCTCGATACGGCGGCTGCGCCGACTCCCCGATCAGCGGGACGTCGGGCCCACCGGTCGCAACAGACCACCCGCCGTTTCACGTGAAACGACGGGGACGTGGAGGATCAGCGGACGGTGGCCCGGACGACCCGAGTCGGCTCTGCTAGCAGACCAGCGCCGACGACCTCGACGCGCGCGTTCGTGATCTTGAACTTGCGCAGCTGCTTCTCGGCCGCAGCGATCTCGTCGCCCGCGCTGGCGCCCTTCAGCAGAATGAGCTCCCCGCCGTCGCGAACCAGGGGAGCGGTGATCGGCACGAGCGTACGCAGAGCGCTCACGGCACGAGCGGTTGCGGCATCGAGCACCGGACCGCGCTTCCAGTCCTCCGCACGCGCGCGCAGCACCTCGACGTTGTCAAGACCGAGCTCTGCGACCTGCTCCGAGAGCCAGGCCACGCGCCGCTCCATCGGCTCGATCAGAATCCACTCGACATCCGGTCGCGCGATCGCCAGGACGAGCCCGGGGAGACCGGCACCCGAACCCACATCGCCCACACGCCCTGAGAACAGGGGAGCGGCAGCCGCGCTGTTGAGCACGTGTCGCGACCAGATGCGCGGCGGCTCCAAGGGGCCGATAAGGCCACGTTCCTCACCATGCTCCGCGAGGGACGCCGTGAACTGACGAGCGACACCGATGCGGTCGCCGAAGATCTCGGCGGCGACGGAAGGTTCGGGCTCGATGTCGGGCATCTGCGGGTCCTCGGAGTCGGGTGGTCTCGATACGCGTCGCTTCGCGACACTACTCGACCAACGGAAGGTGCGGAGGGGCTCCTCCAGAAGGGGAGCCACCCCGTCTCACGTGAAACTATCCGCGGCGGATCACCGTGTGACGGTCGGCGCCCTCACCGTACGATTCCGACACGAAGCCGCGCTCAGACACGATGTCATGCACCAGCTTGCGCTCGTAGCTCGACATCGCCGGGAGCGACGCCTGCGACGCACCCTCGTCGAGCCGCGAGATCGCGCGGTCGACCAGCACGGCCAGCTCCTGCTGGCGTGCATCGCGCGATCCGCCGATGTCGAGGATCAGGCGCGAGAAGTGCCCGGTCTGGTTCTGCACGGCGATCCGGGTGAGCTCCTGCAGGGCCTGCACGGTGGTGGGGTCGGAGAGAACAGCGACGGATGCCGCGTCCTCCGCCTCGACCGACACGTACGCCCGCCCGCTGCGCACATCGAGTGCGAGGTCGCCGTCGATGTCGGCGATGTCGAGCAGACCCTCGAGGAAGTCGGCCGCGACGTCACCCTCGTGCTCGAGGTCGGCGACCGTGGGCTCGGTGCGCGGCTGGGTCGATGCGGAATCAGTGCTCATGGTGTTCCTTCGGATCAGGAGGAGGACGCCGGTGGGCGCTCAGGAGTTGTCGTCGGCAGAGCCGACGGCCCCGGCTCCGGGCTTGCGCTGTGCCTGCTTCTTGGCGCGCTGCTTGCTCATCGGCTGCTCACGCTTGGGAGCTGCGGCCTTGGCGGCCTCGGCCTCGCGGTACAGGCGCTCCTGCTCGGCCTGGTACTTCTCCATCGGCACGACCTTGCCGCTCGAGTCGAGCGCCTTGCCCTTGCGCGCCAGGCGCTCTTCGCGCTGCTTGGCGGCATCCGAGCCGGGGGTCGGCATCTCGCGGATCACGATGAACTGCTGGGCCATGGTCCACAGGTTCGAGACGAACCAGTAGATGACGACGCCGAGCGGGAAGAACACGCCCGAGAAGACGAAGGCGAAAGGCAGCACATAGAGCATGACCTTCTGCATCTGGTAGGCCTGGCCGGTCTTGGCCTCGGGGGAGAGGTTCTTCGAGATGATCTGCAGCTGAGTGAAGAACTGCGACGCGATCATGAGCACGACGAGGATCACCAGGATGACCACCGTGGCCTCCCAGCCCGAGGGCTTCTCCTGGATGGCCGCCATGAGCGACGTGTGCAGGGGAGCGACGCCGAACAGCTTCGCGTCGTAGAACTGCTTCGTCAGCTCAGCCGACAGCGCGCCGACACCGCCGACGCCGGCGAGAGCGTGCTTGGTGACATCACTCAGGGTGTAGAACAGCGCGAGGAAGACCGGCATCTGCACCAGCAGCGGGAGGCAGCTCGAGACCGGCGTCGTCCCGTGCTTCTTGTACAGCGCCATCGTCTCGCGGCTCATCGCCTCGCGGGAGAGCTGGTCGCGCTTGCCCTTGTACTTGTCCTGGATCTTGCGCATCTCGGGCGCGAGCTCCATCATCTTGCGCTGGCTCTTGATCTGCCGCACGAACAGCGGGATCAGCGCGGCACGCACCACGATCACCAGACCGATGATCGACAGCACCCACGTGGCGCCCTCGGCCGGCGGCATGCCGATGGCCGTGAACAGCCAGTGCCAGGCGACCAGCACGAGCTCGACAAGCCACTTCAGCGGCCAGAGGATCGTGCTGAACAGGTCGAAGCCGCCACCGGACGCCGCGTCCGTCGCCGTCGGCGACGGGGTGGCGGCGAGCAGAAGGTCAAAGCCCACGGATCAGTCCTTTCGGGAGGGCACGACGAAACCGTGTCTGGTCAGGTCGTGCCGGAAGTGCGCGTGCGCGGGAACGTCGTCGACGCCGCCCTGTGCCCACGGATGACACCGCGCGAGCCGGGCGGCGGCCATCGCCGTGCCCTTCACCGCGCCATGCTGCTGAACCGCCCCGACCGCATACGCGGAGCAGGACGGGAAGTACTTGCACACGTCGCCGTACGTGTGCGAGATCGTGGCGCGGTAGCCGTGGAGCACGGCGAGCAGCGCATTGCGCGGCAGCAGAGGGATGCTGCGCACGGCGTCGGAGGGATCGAATCGGGCCGTGCCGAGTGCGGTCGACGGAAGAACACTCATGCGCTTCTCCGCACGAGACACCGCTGCACTTCTTCGCGCAGATCTGCGAAGGGCGTGGTGGCCGCCGAGGGGAGCGCACGGATCACGATGTCCGATCCGCTGCGCACGCCGGGCAGCGACTCTGCGCAGATCGCCTTCAGGCGACGGCGCACCGTGTTGCGCACGACGGCCGAGCCGACCTGCTTGCTCACGATGAACCCGAAGCGCGCGTCACGCGCATCGGACGTGGAGACCACGTAGGTGACGGTGTTCGGCGCGGCACAGCGGCGGCCCCGGCGGACGACGGCCTTGTACTCCGATCCGCGGGTGAGTCGGTGCGGCCGAGCGAGCACCGCTCGGCTCAGGCCGAGAGCTCGGTGCGGCCCTTGGCGCGGCGTGCCGAGAGGATGGCGCGGCCGGCGCGGGTGCGCATGCGGGCGCGGAAGCCGTGCTTCTTGGCGCGACGACGGTTGTTGGGCTGGTAGGTGCGCTTGCTCATGAGGGATCACTTCCGGATCAGGATGTCACCGGGACGCTCGGCCGGAGACGACGTTCAGGGACCGGCCATAGGGCACAGGTCAACCGATTAAGGGTACGTCGAGGAAGCGGAATACTCAAAACGAGACCGCCGGCGTGCACATTATCCCCAGCCTGTGAACAGTCTCTGGAAGTGACACGCGGCCCGGATCTACAGTGGAGTTTGCTCCTTCGGCACGCGCTGACTAGCGTTGCTCCGGCAGTTATCCACAGGCTGCACGCTCCCGCGACGTCGGTCAGAGGCGTGCACTTTCGTCCCGGGGGGACCATGTCACACCAGGAACTTCCCGACGTCCCCGTCTGGGACGCCGTGCTCCGCGAACTCGACGCCGACGAGCGCGTCACTCCGCAGCTGCAGGGGTTCCTGAGTCTCGCCGTGCCGCAGGGCGTCATGGGCGGCACGCTCTACCTCGACGTCCCCAACGACCTGACCGCCGCGCAGATCAACAAGCGCATGCGCGCGCCCATTCTCGAAGCGCTCTCCCGCGTCGAGCCGCTGCTCCAAGGCGACGCGGCCGCGACCTTCCGCGTCGTGGTCAACCCCGACCTCGCAGACTCGCACCTCACGGCTCCGATCCCGGTGCAGTCGCCGATCGAGGCGCCCGTTCCGGCACCCGCACCGCGGTCTCCGCTCGAAGAGACCGCCGACCCGCTGCCGATCTCGCGCAGCGACACCCGGCTCAACCCCAAGTACACGTTCGACAACTTCGTCATCGGGCAGTCGAACCGCTTCGCGCACGCGGCCGCCGTCGCCGTGGCCGAAGCTCCGGCCAAGGCCTACAACCCGCTGTTCATCTACGGCGACTCCGGCCTGGGCAAGACCCACCTGCTGCACGCGATCGGCGATTACGCCATGAGCCTGTATTCCGGCATCCGCGTCCGCTACGTCTCGAGCGAAGAGTTCACCAACGACTTCATCAACTCGATCGCCAACAACCGCGGCTCCGCCTTCCAGGCCCGCTACCGCGATGTCGACATCCTGCTGATCGACGACATCCAGTTCCTGCAGGGGCGTGCCGAGACGCAGGAGGCGTTCTTCCACACGTTCAACACGCTCCACGACCACGACAAGCAGGTCGTGATCACGAGCGATCTTCCCCCCAAGCAGCTGACGGGCTTCGAAGACCGCATGCGCAGCCGCTTCGAGTGGGGTCTCATCACCGACGTTCAGGCCCCCGACCTCGAGACCCGCATCGCGATCCTGCGCAAGAAGGCGCAGAGCGAGCGACTGCACATCCCCGACGAGGTGCTCGAATACATCGCGACCGTCGTCTCGAGCAACATCCGTGAACTCGAGGGCGCCCTCATCCGCGTCTCGGCGTTCGCGAGCCTCAACAGGTCCGAGCTCGACATGTCGCTGGCCCAGACCGTGCTGCGCGACATCGTCGATCAGGACGACGCGAACGTCATCTCGCCGACCGACATCATCACGGCGACGGCCAATTACTTCAAGCTCACCGTCGACGACCTCTACGGCTCCAGCCGCTCGCAGGCCGTCGCCATCGCGAGGCAGATCGCGATGTACCTCTGCCGTGAGCGCACGAACCTCTCACTGCCCAAGATCGGGCAGCTGTTCGGCAACCGCGACCACACCACCGTGATGTACGCGTACAAGAAGATCAGCGACCTCATGAAGGAGCGCCGCTCGATCTACAACCAGGTGACCGAGATCACCACGCAGCTGGGCCGCACCGGCCGCTGACCCGCATCGCCGCGACACATGCCGCAGAAAGTCCTTGACAGCGGCTCGGCGGTGGCCCCATCATGTGCGTTCTTCACAGTGTGGAAAACTTGTGGATAACTCGCGGATGCTGCGGAAACCTGTGAACGACACGCCTTCGGCTGTGGAAGAGCCCCCTCGCATCGACAAGGGCCGTCCGCATCCCCTCCGCAGCACGTCCACATCTCACAACGATGTAGTTTCCCTGTCGCGACTGGGATCGCGACAGTTATCCACAGTTTCCACAGCTGTTAACAACATGACAGAGATCTCTTCATGAAGACCCCGCCCGATCACCTCGACGGCGAACGAGCCGCCCTTGGGGCGCACGGCATGACGGGCACTAGCATGGGAGACCCCAGCTCGATGTCAAGGGAGCGTCCGTGAAGTTCCACGTCAACCGCGATGTGTTCAGCGAGGCTGTGTCGTTCGTCGTCAAGCTTCTGCCGCAGCGCAATCCGCAGCCGATCCTCGCCGGCGTGCTGATCGAGGCATCGGATTCCGGGCTGTCGCTCTCGGCCTTCGACTACGAGGCGTCGGCTCGTACGACGATCGAGGCCACGGTCGACGACGAGGGCACGATCCTCGTGCACGGCCGCCTGCTCTCCGAGATCGCGAGCCGTCTGCCCAACGCCCCCATCCAGATCGAGGTCGACGACGACGGAGCCGTCGTGCTCACGTGCGGCTCCGCCCGATTCACGCTCGCGTCGATGCCGGTGCAGGAATACCCGGCGATCCCCGAGGTCACGGGTCACTCCGGACTCGTCCCCGCCGAGGACTTCGCCACCGCCATCGCCCAGGTCGCGTTCGCGGCCTCGCGCGACGACGTCACTCCCGTGCTCACCGGCGTGCAGCTGGAAGTCAGCGACACGACGCTGAGCCTGGTCGCCACCGACCGCTATCGGGTCGCGCTGCGCGAGATCCCGTGGGACGGCGGCGCGGCCGCGTCGGGCGAGACGCTCACCGCACTCGTTCCGGCGCGCACGCTCACCGAGGTCGGCAAGACCTTCGCGCACTCCGGCGACATCTCGATCGCCTTCTCCGGCAGCGGCGACCGCGAGATCATCGCCTTCACCGCCGGCAACAAGACCGTCACGTCGCTGCTGATCAAGGGCAACTTCCCGCCGGTGCGGCGTCTGTTCCCCGAGCAGACCGACCACCAGGCGGTCGTCAACACCGCCGAGCTCGTCGAGGCGGTGCGGCGCGTCTCGCTCGTGCTCGACCGGTCGGCGCCGCTGCGGTTCACCTTCACCTCCGACGGAGTCTCGATGGATGCGTCTGGCACCGAGCAGGCACGTGCCTCCGAGTCGGTCGACGCGGTGCTCACCGGTGACGACGTCACCCTCGGGCTCAACCCGCAGTACCTCACCGAGTCGCTCGGCGCCGTGCGCAGCGAGTTCGTGCGGGTGACCTTCACCTCCAGCGACAACGCCAACAAGCTCAGCCCCGTGCTGATCACACCGCAGACCTCGGTCGACAAGGGCGGCGAGCAGTCGTTCCGCTACCTGCTGCAGCCGAACCTGCTGCTGCGCTGACGGGAAGGCGTGTCGGCATCGGTCATTAGGCTTGTGCGGTGATCGTCGAGCACCTGAGCCTCGTGGACTTCCGCAACTATGCGGCAGCCGATGTGGCCCTCGGTGCCGGCCCCAACGTGTTCGTCGGCCGCAACGGGCAGGGAAAGACCAATCTCGCCGAGGCGATCGCGTTCTTCGCGACGCTCGGCTCGCATCGGGTGTCGGCCGATGCCCCGATGGTGCGCGACGGAGCCGAGTTCGCGATCGTGCGGGCCCGGCTCGGCCATGGCGAACGCCGCGTGCTGCTCGAGGCCCAGGTCAATCGCCAGGGATCCAACAAAGCGCGCGTCAACGGCGCCGCCGTGAAGACCGCCGAACTGCCCCGGTACGCGGCCGTCGTGCTGTTCGCCCCTGAAGACCTTCAGATCGTGCGCGGCGACCCGTCGGCACGACGCAGATTCGCCGACCAGTTGCTGATCCAGCGCTCGCCGCGCATGTCAGCGGTGCTCGCCGACTACGACCGCGTGCTCAAGCAGCGCACAGCGCTGCTCAAGTCGGCCAGGGCACGCGGCATCCGCGGCGAGGCGCTGTCGACCCTCGAGGTGTGGGACGACAAGCTGGTCGACCTCGGCACCCAGGTGATCCGGGCCCGGCTGGCACTCGCCGACGAGCTGTCGGCCCCCCTGGCCCACGCGTACACCGCGATCGCCGGCGCCGACCATCGGCCGGAGGCGCAGTGGGTGCTCTCGGTGGGCGGTGCCGATGCCGAAGACGGCGACGATTCGACGGCGCAGACGACGGATGCTGCAACCGCCGACATCGCGGGCCTCTTCCGTGCGGCGCTCGCTGCCAGACGCGGCGCCGAACTCGAGCGAGGGCTCACGCTCGTCGGACCCCACCGCGACGACCTGCTGCTGCGGGTGCGCGGACTGCCGGTGAAGGGCTACGCGTCGCACGGGGAGTCCTGGTCGGTCGCCCTCGCTCTGCGACTCGCCTCGGCCGAGCTGCTGCGGGCCGATTCTCCGCTGGGAGACCCCATCCTGATCCTCGACGACGTCTTCGCCGAGCTCGACGCCGATCGTCGGCAGCGGCTGGCGGGTCTCGCGGCCGACTACGAGCAGGTCATCGTAACGGCCGCGGTCGAAGCCGACGTGCCCGAGGCGCTGCGCGCGCAGGTCGTGCGCGTGGAGGCGGGTCGCATTCTGGAGCAGACCGATGCCTGACCCGCAGCCGGGCGAGGGCGCGGCGGACGCCGTCCCCGAGACGGTCAGCACGTACCTGCGCCTGCGGGGACTCGCCCCGTCGGCACGCACCTTCCGCCGCCGGAAGCGGCGCGCCGTCGACGACGAGCACCAGCCGTTCACCGCGGGTCGCGACCCGCGCGGACTCGGCGATGTGCTCGCGAGCGTGACGAGGGAGGCGGGCTGGGAGTCCGCCCTCGCCCGCGAAGACGTCGTGCGCACGTGGGACGAGGTGGCCGGCGCCGACACGGCGAAGCACACGCGTCCGGTGGCCTTCACCGACGGAACGCTGACGGTTCAGGCCGACTCGACGGCGTGGGCGAAGCAGCTGCAGATCATGCGCGCGCAGATCCTGTCGGAGATCATCCGGAGGTTCCCCGAAGCAGGGGTCGAGAGCATCCGTTTCATCGGGCCTGACGTCCCCTCCTGGAAATGGGGTCCCAGAGCCATTCCAGGCCGGGGCCCGCGCGATACCTACGGCTGAGACACGTCCTGGACCCTCCGACGGAATTCCATCGCGCCACAGGGGCGCGGAAGGGCCGCGCGGAGGCCTCCGGTTGATAGACTTGAGTGACCCCCGGTCTGAACGATGTGGAGTGCTGGAAACTTATGACGTCTGCGAACCCTGAAAGCGCTCCCGAAGACCACGAGCCGAACGCACCGAAGCCGTCGGGAGCCGAGTACGGCGCAGACGCGATCCAGGTGCTCGAGGGCCTCGAGGCCGTGCGCAAGCGTCCGGGCATGTACATCGGCTCGACGGGCCCCCGCGGACTCCACCACCTGGTCTACGAGATCGTCGACAACTCGGTCGACGAAGCGCTCGCGGGCTTCTGCGACACCATCGCCGTCACGATCCTCGAAGACGGAGCGATCCGCGTCGTCGACAACGGCCGAGGTATCCCGGTCGACATGCACAAGACCGAAGGCAAGTCGACCGTCGAGGTCGTGCTCACGGTGCTGCACGCCGGCGGCAAGTTCGGCGGCGGCGGATATGCCGTCTCGGGAGGTCTGCACGGCGTCGGATCCTCGGTCGTCAACGCCCTGTCGACCCGCCTCGACGTGGAGGTCAAGCGACAGGGCCACGCGTGGCGGCAGACGTATCGCGACGGCGGGCAGCCCCAGGCGCCTCTGGCGCAGGAGGAGGCCACCGACGACACCGGCACGACGATCACGTTCTGGCCCGACGACTCGATCTTCGAGACGATCGACTTCGACTACGACACCCTGCGCACGCGCTTCCAGCAGACCGCCTTCCTCAACAAGGGGCTTCGGATCACCCTGCAGGATCTGCGCCCGAGCTCCACCTACATCGTCGACGGTCCCGACGGCACCAGTGTCGAGCAGCAGCCGCACGACGACTTCCACTACGAGCGCGGTCTCGTCGACTACGTCGAGTACCTCAACAAGGTGCGCAAGGCCGAGGTCGTCAACGACGAGATCATCGAGGTCGAGGCCGAAGACACCGTGCGGCACATCTCGCTCGAGCTGGCCATGCAGTGGACGACGAGCTACACCGAGAACGTCTTCACCTTCGCCAACACGATCAACACGCACGAGGGCGGAACCCACGAAGAGGGCTTCCGTGCGGCGATGACCACCTACATCAACAAGTACGCGCGCGAGAAGAGCCTGCTCAAAGAGAAGGACGACAACCTCACCGGCGAAGACATCCGCGAGGGGCTCACCGCCGTCATCTCGGTCAAGCTCTCCGAGCCCCAGTTCGAGGGCCAGACCAAGACCAAGCTGGGCAACACCGAGGCCAAGGCATTCGTGCAGAAGGTCGTCGGCGATCAGCTCACCGACTGGCTGGACCGCAACCCGGCTCAGGCAAAGCGCGTCATCATGAAGGCCATCGACGCGGCCACCGCACGGATGGCCGCGCGCAAGGCGCGCGAGACCGCTCGGCGCAAGAGCGTGTTCGAGTCGGCCTCGATGCCGGAGAAGCTCAAGGACTGCACGAGCAAGGATCCCTCGATCAGCGAGATCTTCCTCGTCGAGGGCGACTCGGCCGGCGGCTCGGCCGTGAGCGGCCGTGACCCCGAGCGCCAGGCGATCCTGTCGCTGCGCGGCAAGATCCTCAACGTCGAGAAGGCCCGCATCGACCGGGCGCTCGGCAACGCGGAGATCCAGGCGATGATCCAGGCCTTCGGCACCGGCATCGGCGAGGACTTCAACGTCGAGAAGGCCCGCTACCACAAGATCGTGCTGATGGCAGATGCCGACGTCGACGGGCAGCACATCACGACGCTGCTGCTGACGCTGCTGTTCCGCTATATGCGCGGACTCATCGAGGCCGGCTTCGTCTACCTGGCGCAGCCGCCGCTGTACCGGCTGAAGTGGTCGAACTCTCCCCACGAGTACGTCTTCAGCGATCGCGAACGCGACGGGCTGCTCGCCGACGGCCTGGCCGCCGGCAAGCGCATCCCGAAAGACAACGGCGTGCAGCGCTACAAGGGCCTCGGGGAGATGAACGCCAAGGAGCTGTGGGAGACCACGATGGATCCCGAGACCCGCACCCTCCGCCAGGTGACCATCGACGACGCCGCCGCAGCCGACGAGATCTTCTCGGTGCTGATGGGCGAAGACGTCGAGGCCCGCCGCGGGTTCATCCAGCGCAACGCGAAGGACGTCCGGTTCCTGGACATCTAGCCCGAAGGCTGACCAGGACCCGCGACGAACGGAAGAGAAGACATGACTGACGACGAACGGCCCGATCCCACCGCCGGCTACAACCACGGCAACATCGACCAGGTCGATCTGCAGCTGGAGATGCAGCGCAGCTACCTCGACTATGCGATGAGCGTCATCGTCGGGCGCGCGCTGCCCGACGTGCGCGACGGCCTCAAGCCCGTGCACCGCCGCGTGATCTTCGGCATGTACGACGGCGGCTACCGTCCGGACAAGGCGTTCTCGAAGTGCGCCCGCGTCGTGGGCGAGGTCATGGGTCAGTACCACCCGCACGGCGACTCGGCGATCTACGACGCCCTCGTCCGTCTCGTGCAGCCGTGGTCGATGCGCTATCCGCTCGCCGACGGCCAGGGCAACTTCGGATCGCCGGGCAACATGGGCGCCGCGGCCCCCCGGTACACCGAGACCAAGATGGCCCAGCTCGCCCTCGAGATGGTGCGCGACATCGACCAGGAGACGGTCGACTTCGAGGACAACTACGACGGGCGCACGCAGGAGCCGTCGGTGCTGCCGGCGCGCTTCCCGAACCTGCTGGTCAACGGCTCCGTCGGCATCGCCGTCGGCATGGCCACCAACATCCCTCCGCACAACCTGCGCGAGGTGGCCGACGGTGCGCTGTGGGCGCTCGAGAACCCCGATGCGACGCGCGACGAGCTGCTCGAGGCGCTCATGCAGCGCATTCCGGGGCCTGACTTCCCGACCGGTGCGCAGATCCTCGGCACGAAGGGCGTGCGCGAGGCGTACCGCACGGGTCGAGGCTCGATCACGATGCGCGCTGTGGTCGGAGTGGAAGAGATCCAGGGCCGCACGTGCCTGGTCGTCACCGAGCTGCCTTATCAGGTCAACCCCGACAACGTCGCCGCCAAGATCCGCGACCTCGCCCGCGACGGCAAGCTCTCGGGCATCGCCGACATCCGCGACGAGACGAGCGATCGCACCGGCCAGCGCCTGGTCATCGTGCTCAAGCGCGATGCCGTCGCGAAGGTCGTGCTGAACAACCTCTACAAGCACACCCAGCTGCAGGAGAACTTCGGCGCGAACATGCTCGCGATCGTCGACGGGGTGCCGCGCACGCTGCCGCTCGACGGCTTCATCTCGTACTGGATCACCCACCAGGTCGAGGTCATCGTGCGCCGCACGGCCTATCGTCTGCGCGAGGCCGAGAAGCGCATGCACATCCTGCGCGGCTATCTCAAGGCGCTCGACGCCCTCGACGAGGTCATCGCCCTCATCCGTCGGTCGCCGACCGCCGACGAGGCGCGCGAGGGGCTGAAAGAGCTGCTCGAGATCGACGACGATCAGGCTGACGCCATCCTGTCGATGCAGCTGCGACGCCTCGCCGCGCTCGAGCGCCAGAAGATCATCGACGAGGCAGCCGAGCTCGAGCTGCGCATCGCCGACCTCAACGACATCCTCGCTTCGCCGGTGCGCCAGCGCACGATCATCTCCGATGAGCTCACGGGCGTCGTCGACCGCTTCGGAGACGAGCGCCGCACGCACATCCTGCACGGATTCGACGGCGACATGTCGATGGAAGACCTCATTCCAGAAGAGGAGGTCGTCGTCACCGTCACCCGCGCCGGCTACATCAAGCGCACGCGCAGCGACAACTACCGCTCACAGCACCGCGGCGGCAAGGGCGTCAAGGGTGCGCAGCTGCGCGCAGACGACGTCGTCGAGCACTTCCTGGTGACCACGACCCACCACTGGCTGCTGTTCTTCACGACCAAGGGCCGCGTCTACCGCGCCAAGGGGTACGAGCTGCCCGAGGCCGGTCGCGACGCGAAGGGTCAGCACGTCGCGAACCTCCTCGCGCTGCAGCCGGATGAAGAGATCGCACAGGTGCTCGCGATCCGTCAGTACACGGATGCTGCCTACCTGGTGCTCGCGACCCGTGCGGGTCTGGTCAAGAAGACCCGCCTCACCGAGTACGACTCCAACCGCCAGGGCGGCATCATCGCGATCAAGCTCCGAGGCGAAGAAGGCGAAGACGACGAGCTGGTCAACGACGAGGTCGTCAGCGCTCTGCTGGTGAACGAAGACGACGACATCCTTCTCATCAGCAGGCACGGCATGTCGCTGCGCTTCTCGGCGACCGACGACGCGCTGCGTCCGATGGGCCGATCCACCAGCGGCGTGAAGGGCATGTCGTTCCGCGAAGACGACAGCCTGCTCTCGGCATCCGTCGCGCGGCACGATGCCTACGTGTTCGTGGTCACCGAGGGCGGCTATGCCAAGCGCACCGAGGTCGACCAGTACCGCGTGCAGGGACGAGGGGGCCTGGGCATCAAGGTGGCCAAGCTCAACGAGGATCGGGGCGACCTGGCGGGCGGTCTGATCGTCGCCGAGGACGACGAGGTCTTGGTGGTTCTTGCCAGCGGCAAGGTGGTACGCTCTGCCGTGGCCGAGGTGCCCGCCAAGGGCCGCGACACGATGGGCGTCGTCTTCGCCCGCCCCGACGATGATGACCGCATCATCGCGATCGCGCGGAACGGTGAGCGCAACCTGGCCGATGATGCGACCGAGGCCGAACCCGCCGAGGCCGCCTCCGAGACCACAGAGGGAAGTACTGACGCATGAGCACGGTAGCCGACAAGCTCGCCAAGAAGTCGAGCCACAAGACCACCGCGAAGCAGGTGCGCCTGCGCCTGGTGTACGTCGACTTCTGGTCGGCAGTGAAGCTGTCATTCCTTGCGGCCATCGCCCAGGCGGTCGTGACGATCGTGTCGTTCTTCCTGGTGTTCATGCTGGTGCAGACGACGGGTCTCATCGACAAGGTCGACGAGTTCTTCCAGACCCTCACCGACGGCGCCTCGATCACGACCTGGTTCGGGCTGCCGCAGGTGATGGCGTTCGCGGCCGTCGTCGCGATCCTCAATCTGGTCGTGATCACGGTGCTCGGCGCCGTCATCGCGGGCATCTACAATCTCGCGGTCAAGGTCACCGGCGGTCTGCTGGTCGGCTTCACCTCGAACTGACCTCGATTTCGGATTACCCCGCGAGTCGGGTAAAGTCTTGGAGGTTGACGGCCGCGGGAGCGGCCGGAAGACGGGGCTATAGCTCAGGCGGTTAGAGCGCTTCACTGATAATGAAGAGGTCCCAGGTTCAAGTCCTGGTAGCCCCACACAGCACCCCAGGGGCCTTAGCTCAGTTGGTAGAGCGCCTGCTTTGCAAGCAGGATGTCAGGAGTTCGAATCTCCTAGGCTCCACAACTCCTCGATTCGCAGCGGAGGTCCCGCATGTCGCGCATCATCGTCATCGGCGGGCACGGCAAGGTCGCGCTGCTGCTCGAACCGCTTCTCGTCGAGGCCGGCCACGAGGTCGGCGCCGTCATCCGCGATCCCGACCAGGCAGCCGACGTGGTGCTGACCGGAGCGAACGCCGTCGTCGCCGACATCGAGAGCCTCGATCAGGCCGGGTTCATCGAGCTGCTGGCCGGGTACGACGTCATCGTGTGGTCGGCCGGCGCCGGGGGCGGAGATCCCCGTCGCACGCTCGCCATCGACCGGGATGCCGCCATCCGATCGATGGATGCCGCCGCTGCGGCCGGTGTGCACCGCTACCTCATGGTGTCGTACTTCGGCGCGGGTCCCGATCACGGTGTCGACCCCGAGAACTCGTTCTTCACGTATGCGGAGGCGAAGGCCGCTGCCGACGAGCACCTGCGTGCCGCAGCGCTCGACTGGACGATCCTCGCCCCCTCGGCGCTCACGCTCGACGCGCCCATGGGGCGCATCAGCGTCACCGACACGTCGGCACAGACCGTCTCGCGCGCCGACGTGGCCGCCGTCGTGGCGGCGTGCGTCGACGAACCCGCGACGATCGGCCGGACGATCCGGTTCAACGCGGGCGACGTGCCGATCACCGACGCGGTGCGCTGACCGCGCCCGCGGCGCCCGCCCCTCAGCGGGACGGGCGCCGTGAGAGAGGTCAGCCGGCGAGGCCGTTGTCGGAGAGCCAGTCGGCGGCGATGTCGTCGGCCTGGCGTTCGTCGACGGTCGATTCCACGTTCAGCGCGACAAGACCTTCGGGGGTCAGTGCGGCACTGACGGCGTTGATGACGTCGGCGATCTCATCGGCGATGTCGGTGCTGACGACCGGGACGACATGCGACGCGAGGAAGAGGCCATCGGGGTCTTCGAGGGTCACGAGGTCTTCGGTCTGGATCCGCGGGTCGGCACTGTAGACGTTCGCGACCTGGATGCTGCCCGCGACCAGCTCATCGACGGTCGTGTTGCCGGTCGCGTCGAAGGCGACGTCGACGCCGTAGACGTCCTTCAGGCCCGAGGGACCGTAGGGGCGCTCTTCGAGCTCGGGCGCACCGCCGAGCACGAGGCCATCGATGCCCGCCAGATCGCCGATCGAGGTGAGGTCGTGCTCCTGCGCGAATGCCGCCGTGACGTTGTACGAGTCCTGGTCGGTGGCCGGCGACTGGTCGAGAACCGTGATGCCGTCGGGCAGAGCGTCCTGAAGTGCCGCATAGACATCGTCTGATGTCGTGGCGGTGGTCTCGGGGTCGAAGTACTGGAGCAGGTTGCCGGTGTATTCGGGGAACAGATCGATGGTGCCGTCTTCGATCGACGGCATGTAGGCGTCGCGCTGCCCGATCGTGAAGTTGCGCTCGACCGTGAAGCCGGCGCCCTCGAGCGCCTGCGCGTAGATCTCGGCGATGATCTCGTTCGAGTAGTAGTCCTGGGAGCCGATGACGATCGTGCGGGACTCGCCTGTGCCCTCCGACTCCGTCGAGCCGGTGCCGAGCGGATCGGACGAGCTGCAGCCGGCGAGGGCGAGAGCGGCGACGAGAGCGCCGGCGGCGCCGATGGCGAGTCGGGTGCGTGCTGTGGACATATGCGTACCTCCGGTTGTGGTGGATGGTTCAGGCGGCGGACACCGCGCCGGCGCGCGGGACTTCTCCGCCGGGGTCGAGACGGGCGGTGACCCCGCGCGGCACCACGACGCGCTGCAGCAGCGCGAAGACGCCGTCGAGCGCGAGCGCCAGTGCGACGACGAGGATCGACGCACCGAGGATCTGGTCGAAGCGGCGCAGCGGGATCCCCTGCAGGATGTAGAAGCCGAGCCCGCCGAGGCCGACATACGCGGCGATCGTGACGGTGGCGACGACCTGGAGCACGGCAGATCGCAGCCCGCCGATGAGCAGGGGCAGCCCCAGCGGCACCTCTATGCGCACGAGCACCTGCCAGGGTGTCATCCCGGTGGCGCGGCCGGCGTCGATGACGGTGCGATCGATGGCTTCGAACCCTGCGTAGGCGCCGGCGAGGATGGGCGGGATGGCCAGCAGCACGAACGCGATGATGGCCGCTTCGGTCTTGTGCACGACGCCGATGAGCAGCACGAGAAGCACGACGAGTCCGAACGACGGGATGGCGCGCGCGGCGCCCGAGAGGGCGACGGCGATCTCGCGCCCGCGGCCGGTGTGTCCGATGAGCCACCCGAGCGGCACGGCGACGACCGCCGCGATGATCACCGACGCGAAGGTGAAGGCGAGGTGCTGCGCGATCGCGAGCGGAAGCGGGAGCGACCCGGTGAGTCGTTCGGGAGAGAAGATCCACGCGACGGCGTCGAGGAACGTGTTCATGCCGGCACACCCTGACCCTGACGGATGCGCGCCCGAGCGCGCGGGGGTGTGCGGGTCGCGCGCGCCCACGGCATCAGCATCCGTCCGCAGAGCACCAGAAGCAGATCGATCAGCAGCGCGATCAGCGCCACCGCGACGACGCCGGCGAGCACCTCGGAGACGATGCGCCGCTGCGAGCCGTTGGTGAACAGGTAGCCGAGATTCTGCACGCCGATCAGGATTCCGACCGTGGCGAGCGAGATGGTCGAGACGGCGGTGACGCGAAGCCCGGCGAGCACAACGGGCCCCGCCAGCGGCAGGTCGACCTGCCAGAACCGGCGCCACGGACCGAACCCGACCGCGAGGGCCGCCTGGCGCGTGGTGGGGTCGGTGGAGGAGAGCGCATCGGTGACCGACCGGGTCATGATGGCGACGGCGTAGATCGACAGCGCGACGACGAGGTTGGTCTCCGACAGCATCGGGATGCCGAACAGGCTCGTGATCAGGGGGAACAGGCCGAGCGAGGGGATGGTGTAGAGCAGCCCGACCGTCGTGAGCATCGGCCCTCGCAGCCGGGTGTACCGGAACGCCGCCCACCCGAGCGGAAGGGCGATCACGAACCCGATCGCGATCGAGATCATGCTCTGGCGCAGGTGCGCGACCGAGAGCTCGCCGATGAGGTCGAGATTGTCGAGCACCCAGCTCATGTCGACCGCTCCACGAGCACTCCCTGCGTGCGTCCGGCCGCATCCACCAGCACGCTGCCGCCCGCCGTCTTCTTGATCGACAGCGCGCGGGACCCGCGTTCGGCGCCGATGAAGTCGGCCACGAACGCGTTCGCGGGACTCTCGATGATCGCGCTGGGACTGCCGACCTGTTCGATGTGGGCGCCCTCGCGCAGGATCACGACCTGGTCGCCCAGCAGGAACGCCTCATCGATGTCGTGCGTGACGAAGACGACGGTCTTGTCGAGATCTCGCTGCAGCCGGATCGTCTCTGCCTGCAGCTCGCGTCTGACGATCGGGTCGACCGCGCCGAACGGCTCGTCCATGAGCAGGATGTCGCTGTCGGCGGCCAGACCTCTGGCGACGCCCACGCGCTGCTGCTGGCCGCCGGAGAGCTGACCGGGGTAGCGATCGGCGAGGGAACGATCGAGGCCGACGACATCGAGCAGTTCGAGCGCGCGTTGCCGAGCCCTGTCTTTCGCGACGCCCTTCAGGCGCGGCACCGTCGCGACGTTGTCGGCGACGGTGAAGTGCGGCAGCAGTCCGGCGTTCTGCAGCACGTAGCCGATGCTGCGCCGCAGCTGCACCGCGTCGCGCTGGGCGATGCTGTCGCCGTCGATCGTGATCTCGCCGGAGGTCGGCTCGACGAGGCGGTTGATCATGCGTAGCAGCGTCGTCTTGCCGCAGCCGCTCGAGCCCACCAGGACGGTCGTCTTGTGCGAGGGGATGCTGAGACTGAAGCCGGCGACGGCGAGGGTGCCGTCGCCGAACCGTTTCGACACGTCGCGGAACTCGATCGACATCGGCATCCTTCCCACTGGAGGTCCCAGCCAAGCACGGGTCACCGACAGGAGGAACGGGGAGGCGATCCTGGCGCCGAACCCTTATGATGCCCTCCGCCTGTGCGCAACCCCTGTCTCGGCGGCAGCGCCACCGCTTAGCGTTGGCGCATGAGCACGAGGGAGTATGACCTCATCGTCATCGGCGCGGGTCCTGTCGGAGAGAACGTCGCCGACCGCGCGACGCAGGGGGGTCTGCGGGTCGTCATCGTCGAGAGCGAGCTGGTCGGGGGCGAGTGCTCGTACTGGGCCTGCATGCCGTCGAAGACGCTGCTGCGAGCGGATGCCGCGCTCCGCGGGGCCCGCGACGTCGCGGGTGCCGCCGAGGCGATCGACGGCGGCGTCGACGTCGCGGCGGTGCTCTCTCGACGTGATCGGATGGTCCACGAGTGGAACGACAGCTCACAGGTTGAGTGGCTCGACGGCGCCGGCATCGATCTCGTCCGAGGACACGGTCGCATCACCGCCGAGCGGGAGGTCGCCGTCACTTCCTCCTCCGGTGAAGCGACCATCCTGCGGGCCCGGCACGCCGTCGCGGTGTGCACGGGCTCCGCCGCGCTGATGCCCGACATCGCCGGCCTCGACGGCGTCAGGGCCTGGACCAGCCGTGAGGCGACCGGTGTGCGCGAGGTGCCGACCTCGCTCGCGATCCTCGGCGGAGGAGTTGTCGCGTGCGAGATGGCGACGGCGTTCGCCTCGTTCGGCACGGCGGTGACCCTGCTCGCCCGAACCGGCCTGCTCGGGACGATGGAGTCCTTCGCCGGCGAAGCCGTGGCCGGGTCGCTGCGCAGCGCCGGCGTCGATGTGCGCACGGGGGTCGAGGTCGCCCAGGCGTCGCGCTCCGACGGAGGGATCGCACTGCGCCTCTCCGACGGCGCCGACGTCGTCGCCGCGCAGGTTCTCGTGGCGACGGGACGCGTGCCGCGCACAGACGATCTCGGGCTCGCCTCGATCGGACTCGAACCCGGATCGTGGCTCGAGGTCGACGACACGCTGCGCGTCGACGGGTTCGAGTGGCTGTATGCGGTGGGCGATGTCAACCATCGCGCGCTGCTCACTCACCAGGGCAAGTACCAGGCGCGCGCCGCCGGCGACGTCATCGCCGCGAGGGCACATGGAGGCGAGGTGCACGCGGGGGCGTGGGGCGCGCACGCGGCGACCGCCGATCACGAGGCCGTCCCGCAGGTCACCTTCACCGACCCCGAGGTCGCCTCGGTCGGGATCACCGCGCGGAAGGCGCAGGAGGCAGGGCGCAGCATCCGCGTGCTCGATGTCGATCTCGCGTCGCTGGCCGGGGCGAGCACGTATTCCGACCGCTACGCGGGCACCGCTCGTGCGGTCATCGACACCGGGCGAGACGTGATGATCGGGGCGACGTTCGTCGGCCCCGACGTCGCCGAGCTGCTGCACGCGGCGACGATCGCGATCGTCGGGGAGGTGCCGATGGAGCGGCTGTGGCATGCCGTGCCGGCGTATCCGACCGTCAGCGAGGTCTGGCTGCGCTGGCTCGAGCAGTATCGCGACTGACCGGCGCAGGGGACTGAGCGGGGTCATCGCCTAGAGTCATCGCATGGACCTGCGCGTCGCGGCCTACGCCGTCATCGTCGACGAAGCCGACAACGTGCTGCTGGCGCACTGGAACGAGGGCCGCCGAGGCGCGTGGACGCTCCCCGGCGGAGGACTCGAGCCGGGTGAGGATCCCGAGGTCGCCGCGCGCCGCGAGGTGCGGGAGGAGACCGGCTACAAGATCGCGATCGTCGAACTTCTCGGCATCCATTCGCGCGTCATCCCGCCCACGCGCCGGCTCACCGAGAGCGAGGTGCCGCTGCACACGCTGCGCATCATCTACCGCGCGAAGGTGACCGGCGGGCGTCTGCGTCACGAGGTGGGCGGATCGACCGACCGCGCCGAGTGGTTCCCGCTCGCCGAAGTCGCTGAACTGCAGCGCGTGAAGCTCGTCGACATCGGTCTCGAGATGGCAGGGCGCGACTGAGTCAGTCGATCGGCTGCGAGATGTCGGCCACGGTGGCCCCATAGGCGGCGATGAGGTCGTCGGCCTCGACGAACAGACTGTAGCCGTGCGCACCGGCGCCCATCGCGATGCGATGACCCGCGATGCGCTCGTCGGCGAAGACCGGCCACTCGGTCGAGCTGCCGATCGGCACGATCGTGCCCCGCTCGTAGCCGGTCGCCGCGAGCGCGCGCTGCGGATCGGGCAGCTGCAGCTTGTTCACCCCGACGACGGCACGCAGCTTCGGCCACGAGATCGCCCGATCGCCGGGGATCAGGGCGAACAGGTAGGTGTCGTCGCTGCGCTTGACGACGAGCGTCTTGACGATGCCGGCGGGCGCGATGCCCAGCAGAGCGGCCGCCTCGAGCAGACTGTTCGCCGCCGGGCGCTCCCTCAGCTCGATCTCCAGACCGCGGGCGGATGCTGCCGTGCGGACGCGGTCGAGGCGTTTCGTCTCGTCGCTGCGCTCCTCGCTCAACGACCGGCTTTCCGTCTCACGCGTCGGGGGCGCGCAGCGGGTCGTCGGCGACCCACAGTTCGTCGTCGGCACGCAGTGTCTGCCATGCCGCGTACGCCACGCCGACGGCTGCGGCCACACCGAGGATGATCGCGATCACACCGCCGGCGCCGATGCCGCTCTTCTTGGGGGCGACGAGAACCGGCGAGGAGAAGCCACGGCTCGAGGCGATCTCGGCACGCTTGTGGTTGGCGGCATCCCATGCGGCCAACGCGGAGCCGACGACGGCACCGGTCGCGGGAACCACCTTGTCGTTGACGATGTGGCGCGAATAGGCGACGCCCTTGTCGACGTAGGGCGCGGCGTACTTCTCGTAGTTCTGCTGCACCTGCGGGGCGACCTGCTCCCGGCCGTAATTGCCGAGCTGGCGGCTCGCCTCGCGGGCGACGTCGGCGGCATCCCCCACCAAGACCTGCTGCGATGCCCACAGCTTGCTCGCCTGCTGCTGGAGGCGGTGGAGTTCCTTGCGGCGCTTGCGGCTCAGGCTCATGACGTGCCCTCCCTGTCGTCGGGACGATGGATTCCCCATCTTGCCAGACCTGGCGCTGCACGCGAGGGGTTGCACAGGATCCTCTGAAAGAATATGGGCATGCCTCAGCACAGTGCCGTTGCCACCCTTCACACCAACCACGGCGACATCGTCGTCAACCTGTTCGGCGACCACGCGCCGCGCACGGTTCAGAACTTCATCGGGCTCTCCGACGGAACCGGCGCCTGGACCGACCCGGCCACCGGCAAGCCCGGCGAAGGCCCGCTCTACACCGACGTCGTCTTCCACCGCATCATCCCCGGCTTCATGATCCAGGGCGGCGACCCGCTCGGTCAGGGCATCGGCGGGCCCGGCTACAACTTCGACGACGAGATCCACCCCGAGCTGAACTTCGGCGCGCCCTACCTGCTGGCGATGGCCAACGCGGGGCTTCGCCGCAACGCGATCACCGGCAAGGCCGAGGGAACGAACGGATCGCAGTTCTTCATCACGACCGACCCGACTCCGTGGCTCAACGGCAAGCACACGATCTTCGGCGAGGTCGCCGACGACGCGTCGCGCGCCGTGGTCGACGCGATCAGCGCTGTGCCCACCGGTGCCGCCGACCGTCCGATCGAGCCCGTCGTCATCCAGTCGATCGACATCGCCGCGGTCTGACCGCGTGACCACCGACGCGTTCCAGCGCAACGCAGACAACTTCTGCTACCGGCATCCCGACCGGCAGAGCTTCGTGCTCTGTCAGCGGTGCCTGCGCACGATCTGCCCCGAGTGCCAGACGCAGGCGCCCGTCGGCGTGATCTGCCCGGAGTGCCTCGCCGAGCAGCGCCGAGCCGCGAGTCCGGCCCAGCGCAAGGCGCAGCGTCGGTGGTCGCGGCCGCGGGCGCGATCGACCGATTCGCGACCGCTGGTGACCTACGGCATCATCGCGGTCACCGCTTTCGTCTATCTGCTGCAGCTCATCCCTGGGCTCGGCGTCGAGAACTACCTGGCGTTCAACAGCGCATTCCTGCTGCCGGGCAGCGGCATCCCGGTCGAACCCTGGCGGCTGCTCACGGTGCTGCTCGTCCACGGCGGCTTCCTGCATCTGGCGCTGAACATGCTGGCGGTCTTCATGATCGGCCAGAGTCTCGAACCGCTCCTCGGGCGGTGGCGCTACCTCGCGCTGTATCTGATCTCTGGGCTCGCCGGCTCGGTGGGCGTCGCCCTGATCGCACCGGGGACGTGGGTCGTCGGGGCGTCCGGTGCGGTGTTCGGGATGCTGGGGGCGCTGCTGGTGATCGGGCGCCACATCGGCGCGAACATCCGCGGCATCGTGATCGTGCTCGCGATCAACCTGGTGATCGGGTTTCTGCCCGGCTTCACCGTCGCTTGGCAGGCGCACGTCGGCGGACTGCTCGGCGGGGCGCTGGTCGGGTTCATCTACGCGCGCACGAGGGAGCTGCGCCGACGCAACCTGCAGATCGCGCTGCTGGCCGCTGTCACGGTGGGCCTGCTGGCCCTGCTGGTGATCCCCGCCGTGTTCTACGTGTGATCCATCCACAGGGTTATCCACAGATGGGGATGAATTACACCGATGTTATTCACCGGTGTTGACAACCCTGGGGACTACCGCCACCGAGTGGTCATGAGGAATCCCACGAACGCGATGCCGAAGCCGATCACGAGATTCCACGCGCCGATGCCGGGGATGGGGCCGAGCGAACCGCTCAAGTAGAAGAAGAGCACCCAGACGAGCCCCACGAGCATGAGCCCGATCATGATGGGCTTGAACCACACCGGGTTGGGGGCGTCTTCGCCTTCGCTGCGGTCGACGGTCGCGTCGTCATCTCTGCCGGGTCGTGCCATGCGGTCAGTCTAACTGCCAGGGCGACCACAGTATGCGCCCGTAGAATCATGGGATGACCGAGTCGACCGAGCTGCGTCCTCGGCGTACGCGCCGCAAGGTCTCGGTGCTGGGCGTCGTGGGCGAACTGCTCGTCACGGTCGGCGTGGTGCTGCTGCTCTATGTCGCATGGCAGATGTGGATCGGCGACGCGATCTACGGCGCCGAGCGCAACGCCTCCGGTCAGGCGCTCTCGCAGCAGTGGGAGCTCGACTACGAGACCCCGTCGGCATCGGCATCCGCCACGGCCGAACCCACGCCAGAGCCCACCGAGACCGGATCGGTGGCCACTCCCGTGAAGATGAGCGAGCCAGCCGACGCCGAGCGCTTCGCCGTCATGCGCATCCCCCGCTTCGGCGACGACTACGCCGTCGAGATGGCCGGCGGCATCACCCGCGCCCGCACCCTCGACACGATCGGCATCGGGCACTACCCCGGCACCGACATGCCCGGCGACATCGGCAACTTCGCGGTGGCGGCGCACCGCACCACGTGGGGCAAGCCCTTCAACCGCATCGCCGACCTGCACGTGGGCGACGCCATCGTCGTGGAGACCAAGCAGGGGTGGTACACCTACCGCTTCCGCACTCTCGAATACGTCAAGCCGAGCCAGGTCGACGTGCTGCTGGCTGTGCCCCAGCAGGTCGGCGTCGAAGCCACCGAGGGGTATCTGACGATGACCAGCTGCAGCCCGATGTACGCGATGACCGAGCGCATCGTCGCCTACAGCGTCTTCGAGTCGTTCACCCCCCGCGCCGACGGAAAGCCCGCTTCGCTCACCGAGGCAGCGGCCTGATGTACGCGGCGCTGTGGCGGGTGCTGCCCGGACCGTGGTGGGTGCGGCTCGTGATCGTGCTCGCGCTTGCGACGGCCGTGCTCTACGGGCTGTTCTTCTATGTGTTCCCCTGGGTCAGCACGATGGTCAACCCGCAAGAGGTCACCGTTCAGTGACGGTGCTCGTCGTCGACAACCACGACAGCTTCGTGCACACCCTGATCGGCTACCTGCACGAACTCGGGGCCGACACCGACGTCGTCGAGGCCGACGAGATCGCGCCGGCCAGAGCCGCTCATGCGATCTCGTCGCACCGCGCGGTGCTCGTCTCGCCCGGCCCCGGCGACCCCGAGCACGCCGGCGCGTCGATCGCCGTGGTGCGCGCAGCGGCGGCGAGCGGGACGCCGCTGCTGGGAGTGTGCCTCGGGCACCAGGCGATCGCCGCGGCGTTCGGAGCGCGGGTCGAGCACGCACCCGAGCTCATGCACGGCATGACCTCCCTCGTGCACCACGACGGCGACCCGCTCTATGTGGGGCTGCCCGACCCCTTCGCGGCGACCCGCTACCACTCGCTCGCCGTGGTGCCGGCGACGCTCCCCGACCAGCTGCGCGTCACCAGTCGCACCGACAGCGGCGTGATCATGGGCATCCGCCACCGCGACGCCCCGATCCAGGGCGTGCAGTTCCACCCCGAGAGCGTGTTGACCGAGGGTGGGCACCGACTGCTGGGCAACTGGCTGGCCCAGATCGGATATCCGGATGCTGCGGCCAGAGGTGCCAGGCTGCATCCGCGCCGCGAGGGCGCTCAGCCGGAGCAGTAGGTCAGCTGGATCGTCGAACGCACGGGCACATCGCCCGGCGGAAGCGACTGCTGCGTGACGATGGCGGGGTCGGTGGCAGGGCAGTCCGGGTCTTCCAGCGGCTCGACGGTGAGGCCGAGGTCGTCGGCTTCGAGCTCGCGCGTGGCGGCCTCGAGCGTGTAGCCGCGCACGTCGTTGATCGTCACCGAGCCCGAGGCGACCGTGAGGTTGACGATCGTGCCGGGTGCGACCTCGGTGCCGTCGGCAGGGTCGGCGGAGAGCACCGTATCGGCCTCGGTGTTCGGGTCGTTGACCGGCGTCACGCTGCCGAGGGTCAGACCGGCGTCGTCGAGGGCGTCGGCCGCCGCATCCTTCTTCAATCCGGTGAGCGTCGGGATCTTGACCAGCTCGATGCCCTCCGACACGTATACCGTCACCTCCTGACCGGGGCTGACCGAGGCGTCGGCGGCGGGGTCGGTGCGGATCACGTTGCCCTCGGGCACGTCTTCGCTGGGCTCGTCTTCGCGGAAGGCGATGAGGTCGTTCTTCTCGAGTTCGGCGACGGCGCGCTCGTAGGTCATGCCGGACACATCGGGCACGACCCGCGCATTGCCCGGCACCTCTTCGCGGGGCTGGATCGAGATGACCCACAGCAGCACCGCGATCAGCAGCACAGCGAGCACGGCGAAGCCCGACCAGATCCAGGCGACGGGCGGGCCGGCCTGCGTGCGGGTCATCGTGGTGTCGGTGCTCAGCTGTCGGAGCGATCGCGCGGTCTCGGCCGCCTGGCGCGGGTTGGGGCCGTAGAGCTCGCTGGTGAGCGCTTCGACCTTGCGCTTGGAGGGCGCCTTGCCGTCGACGGTGCGCTCGAGCTCCTCGCGGAACGCCGCGGCGTCTTGAAAGCGCTGGTAGGGGTCTTTCGCGAGGGCGCGCAGCGTGACGGCGTCGAGCGAGCGCGGCACAGCGCCGTTCACCTCGGACGGCGGCAGCGGCGCCTCGCTGACGTGCTGATAGGCGACCGCGACCGGGGTCTCGCCGCGGAACGGGGGTCGTCCCGTGAGCAGCTCATAGAGCACCACGCCGGCCGAATACAGGTCGGCGCGGCCGTCGACCGGCTCGCCCTTGGCCTGCTCGGGCGAGAAGTACGACGCCGTGCCGAGGATCGCGGTGGTCTCGGCGACCGTCGACGATGAGTCCGAGACGGCACGCGCGATGCCGAAATCCATCACCTTGACCTGGCCGGTGTCGGTGACCATGACGTTGCCCGGCTTGATGTCGCGGTGCACGACGCCCGCGCGGTGCGAATACTCCAGTGCCTCGAGGATGCCGTCGACGTAGCGAACCGCGTCGGGCACCGGCACCGCCCCCTCGGCCACGATGTCTTTGAGCAGTCGGCCGCGCACGAGCTCCATGACGATGAAGGGCACGGGGCGCGGTGTGCCGTCGGGGCCGGGCTCCGCGTCTTCACCCGCGTCGTAGACGCGCACGATGGTGGGGTGCGACATGCGCGAGGCGGCTTGGGCCTCGAGCCGGAAGCGGGTGCGGAATGCGCTGTCTTTCGCGAGTTCGCGATCGAGCACCTTGATGGCGACGTCGCGGCCCAGAGTGAGGTCGTAGCCGCGGTAGACGCTGGCCATCCCGCCCCTGCCGATCGCCTCGTCGACGCGGTAGCGACCGGCGAGAATGCGCGGCTCAGCTGTCACGGTCACTCCCCTGGGTGGAACTGCTCCAGCCTAACCGACGACCCGTCGGCGGCTGCGAGCCGATCAGCCCTCGTCGCCTTCGTCGGTGGGTTCGGGCTCGGGAGCTGCCGTGACGGATGCCTGCACCTCGGCCGACAGCGGCGAGGCGTCGTCGCGGCCCGAGCAGCTCACCGTGTAGCTCACCGAGACCACACCGCTCGTGGCGGTGACGGTGAGCGTCGTGCTGCGCTCCGACGGACCGAACGAGGACTCTCCGTTGCCGTTGGGGAAGGTCGCCCCCGACGCCGTGAAGTCGTAGGAGGTGACGTTGCCTCCCCCTGCCGGGCAGTCGTAGCGCGGCCACGACACGGTCAGCTGCGATCCCGTGGCGGCCTCGGTGGGGTTGAGCGTCGGGTCGCCGGGGGTGGGCATCGCCGTCTGGTCGGAGTAGTACGTGAGCACGAGGTCGGTCGTCGGCTCGATGAGGCCCGTCGTCGAGATGCGGTAGACCGTGTTCACCTCGTCGGCCGACGGAGCGGCGTCGCCCGCGGTGCAGGTCACGCTGTCGACACCGGCCTCGCGGGCCTTCGTCCTGGCCTCCTCGCAGTCCATCCCCATGAGCGAGAGCGCGTCGATGTCGATGCGCGTCTCGCTGGGCGTGGGGGTGGGCGTCGAGCGGGTCGGGGTGGGGGTGGCCGAGGTGCTCGAGGCCTCGGGCTCCGGCTCGCCGTTCGCGAACATCGCCCACAGCGTGCCGCCGAGCACGAGCAGCAGCAGCACGATCAGCGCGATGAGCGGCCAGGTCCACGGGCTGCGCTTCTTCTTCTCGGCCTCTTCTTCTGCCTCGACCTCGTCGCCGACGACGGCGCCCGACGGCATCAGCTGCGTCGTCGCGTCGTCTCCCGCCGTCAGCAGCATGGTCGCCGCATCGGCACCGGCCGCGAGGCCCGCGATCTGGGGCACGACGGCGGCGGCGGCCGCGACATCGCCGCGGCGCAGCGCGGTGGCCGCGCGGGCGACGACGGATGCCGACGCCGGGCGGTCCTCGGGCTTCTTGGCGATCATCGCCATGACGAAGTTCTGCACCGGCACGGCGACCGTCGGCGGCAGCGGCGGGGGCTGCTCGTTGATCTGCGCCATCGCGATCGCGACCTGCGACTCGCCCGTGAACGGGCGCTTGCCGGCGAGCGACTCGTAGGCGACGATGCCCAGCGAATAGATGTCGGTGGCCGGTGACGCGGGGTGACCGGAGGCCTGCTCGGGCGAGAGGTACTGCACGGTGCCCATCACCTGACCGGTGGCCGTCAGCGGCACCTGGTCGGCGATGCGGGCGATGCCGAAGTCGGTGATCTTCACCCGGCCGTCGGGGGTGATCAGGAGGTTCCCCGGCTTGATGTCGCGGTGCACAAGACCTGCGGCGTGCGCGGCCTGCAGCGCCGCCGCCGTCTGGGTGACGATGTCGAGGGTCTTGTCGGTCGAGAGCGACCCCTCGCGTTCGAGGATCGTCGACAGCGCCTCGCCGGGGACGAGCTCCATCACCAGGAACGCGGAGCCGTTCTCTTCGCCGTAGTCGAAGACGCTCGCGATGCCCTCGTGGTTGACGAGTGCGGCGTGGCGGGCCTCGGCGCGGAAGCGCTCGAGGAACCCTGGGTCGCCCATGTACTCGTCTTTGAGGATCTTGATCGCCACGGTGCGACCGATCACGTGATCGGTCGCCTCCCACACCTCGCCCATGCCGCCGATGGCGATGCGAGAGTCGAGTTCGTAGCGTCCTCCGAAGGTCACTCCCTGCGTCGGCCTCATCTGTTCAGCACCGCCTCCATGACCTTCTTCGCGATGGGCGCCGCGATCGTGTTACCGCTGCCCGACTGACCCTGCCCTCCGCCGTCCTCGACGACGACTGCGACGGCGACTTGCGGGTCGTCCGCGGGGGCGAAGCCGGTGAACCACAGCGTGTACGGTTCGCCGGCCCCTTTCTCCGCGGTGCCGGTCTTACCGGCCACATCGACTCCGTCTATTGTTGCACCCGATGCCGCGCCGTCACTGACATTGGCGACCATCATCGACACCAGCTGCGCGGCCACGTCGGAGGTGACCGCCTGGTTGAACACGGTGTCTTCGAAGGTCTGCTGCACAGCCAGGTCGGGGGCGATCACCTGGTCGACCATGCGCGGATTCATGACGACTCCTTCGTTGGCGATCCCGGCCGAGACCATGGCGATCTGCAGGGGCGTGGCGAGCACCTGGCCCTGACCGAACCCGGTGAGCGCGGTCTGGGCGTCGTCGAGCGCCGTCTCGGGGTAGACCGAGGCCGTCGAGACGAGGGGCATCGTGAAGCTCGTGTTGAAGCCGTACTTCTCGGCCTCGTCGCGGATGGCGTCATCGCCCAGCTCGACGGCGAGCTCGGCGAAGGGGATGTTGCAGCTGAGCCGCAGTGCGTCGGCGATCGTGACCGTCTTGCCCGAGCCGCACGTGCCGCCGGAGGCGTTGTAGACGACGCTGCTGGACTGCGGCAGGGTGTACGAGGCCGGGTTGGGCAGTTCGGAGTCGGCGGTCCATTGGCCGCTCGCGAGGGCGGCCGAGGCGACGACGAGCTTGAACGTCGAGCCGGGCGGGTTCATGTCGCCGCCGATGGCCCGGTTGAACAGCGGCTTGTCGACGGCCGCCGCGAGCTCGTCGTAGGTGTTGTTGACGGCGGTGGCGTCGTGCGCCGCGAGGGTGTTGGTGTCGAAGCTCGGGCTGCTCACCATGGCGAGGATGCGGCCGGTCGACGGCTCGATCGCCACCACGGCGGCCTGCAGGTCGCCGATCGCGTCGTAGGCCGCTCGCTGCACGTCTTCGTCGAGGCTCAGCACGACGTTGGAGCCTCGCGGGTCCTGACCGGTGATGATGCGCTCGAGACTCGTGAAGAACTGCGAGCCGGCCGTGCCGCTGAGCTCCTGGTTCATCGCCTGCTCGATGCCGCTGGCCGAGCCCAGTGCCGGGTTGATCCAGCCGGTCACGTGCGCCCACATCTCGGGGTCGACGTATTGGCGCTGCCAGGCGTAGACGTCGTCGGAGGCCACGGAGGTGGCGATCGGCGAGCCGCTCGCGATGATCGAGCCGCGCTGCACCTCGTAGGAGTCGTAGAGCGCACGCGTGTTGCGGCTGTTCTCCGACAGCGCTTCGGCGTGCACCACCTGGATCCAGCTGGTCGAGGCGAACAGGGCCAGGAACAGCACGAGCAGCACGACGCTCAGCCGCTTCATCTCTCTGGTCACCCGATCACCACCCGGGGACGGCTGCGCACAGCATCCGATATCCGCAGCAGCAGCGCGACGATGATCCAGTTCGCCAGCAGCGACGAGCCGCCGGCGGCGAGGAAGGGAGTGGTCAGACCCGTGAGGGGGATGACGCGGGTGACACCGCCGACCATGATGAACACCTGCAGTCCGATCGTGAACGAGAAGCCGGTGGCCAGCAGCTTGCCGAAGTCGTCTTGACCGGCGACGCCCACGCGCAGACCGCGGGCGACGAAGACCATGTAGAGGGCGAGGATCGCGAACAGGCCCACCAGCCCCAGCTCTTCGCCGAGGCTCGGGAAGATGTAGTCGCTCTCGGCGACGGGCGTGATGTAGGGGCGGCCCTGGCCCCAGCCCGTGCCGATGAGACCGCCCTGCGCGAGGCCGAAGATGCCCTGCACCAGCTGGTAGCTGCCGCCTTGCGCGTCGATCACCTCGGGGTTGAAGGCGTCGAGCCAGTTGACGAACCGCCCGTGCACGTAGGGCAGGATCTGCGAGGCGAGGTAGGCGCCGGCGGCGACCATGACGAGGCCGATCACCACCCAGCTCGTCTTGCCCGTGGCGACGTAGAGCATCGCGACGAACATGCCGAAGATCAGGATGCCGGTGCCGAGGTCGCGCTGCAGCACGATGATGCCGAGCGAGATGAGCCAGACCACCAGCAGCGGGCCGAATTCGCGCAGCCTCGGCCAGGTCAGCCCCAGGAAGCGCACGCCGACCGAGGTGAGTGCGTCGCGGGTGCGCACGAGGTAGCCGGCGAAGAAGATCGCGAGGCAGATCTTGGCGAGCTCTCCCGGTTGGAACGAGAGCGGGCCGATCGAGATCCACACGTCGGCGTTGCCGCCCGCGCCGAGCCCCGGCACCATCGGCAGCAGCAGCAGCACGATCGCGGTGAGGCCGAACAGATAGGTGTAGCGGAAGAGCACGCGGTAGTTGCGCAGCGCGATCACCACGATCAGCGCGGCGAGCACCGAGACGCCCGTCCAGACGAGCTGCTTGGTCGAGAACGCGTCCCAGCCGTGCGAGTCCTTCGCGATGTCGAGCCGGTAGATCATCGCGATGCCGAGGCCGGTCAACAGCGTCGCGATGGGCACGATGAAGGGGTCGGCGTCGCGGGCGAGCAGACGCAGCGCGATGTGCAGGGCGAGCACGAGCGCCGTGAGCGCGCCGCAGTAATAGAGGAACGTGGGCTCGATCTCGCCGGTCGCGCCGAGCTGCACGAGCGCGACCGCCGACGCGTTGATCGCGAACGCGAAGATCAGCAGCACCAGTTCGCGGTTGCGCTGGGTCTGCGGCACGCGGATGCGCTTGAGGGCGCGCAGCACCGCGGTGTCGGCGGCGACCGGCTGCGTGTCGGCGCTCATTGCGTCTCTCCCGCGGGGCTGAGGCGCTCGACGACCTCGCGCGCCTGCTCGAGCGAGCCGGCGCTGATCGTGCGCTCGACGGCGTTCTGCTGATAGGTCGGGAGGTCGGCCAGCGCGATGCCGGTGTCTTCCACGGGCGTGGAGAGGGTGATCGGCCCGATGTTCTGCTGGATGCCCTGATAGATCACGACGGTGTCTTCGTCGGCGCCGACGAAATAGCGGGTCTGCGTCCACTGGTAGCCGAAGAACAGCGCTGCCGCCAGCATCCCGAGGATCACGACCGAGCCGACGATCCAGCCGATGCGGCGGCGTCGAGCACGCCGGCGGTCTTCTTCGATGAGCTCTTCGAGGAACTCGGCGGCCGGTTCGAAGTGGCTCGGCTCGTTCGCCGCCTGCCGAACGGGGTGCAGCCAGCTCGTGCGGCCGGGGCGTGCCGCAGGCACCTCGATGCCCTTGGGCGTCGAGGCGGAGCCCACGATCGTCGGCGTGCCGGAGAAGATCGGATGCTGACCGCCGACGTCGACGATGACGATCGTGACGTTGTCGGGTGCGCCCCCGTCGAGGGCCTGCTTGAGCAGCACGTCGGCCGTGCGGCCGGGCGCGAAGCCCTGGGCGAGCGCCTTCGCGGTGTGCGCGTCGTCGACGACGCCCGACAGCCCGTCGGAGCACAGCAGCCAGCGGTCGCCCGGCTGGGTCGGCATGATGAACGTGTCGACCTCGGGGTCGGCGTCCATGTCGCCGAGCACGCGCATCAGCACGGAGCGCCGAGGGTGATAGCGCGCCTCTTCCGGGGTGATGCGCCCCGAGTCGACCAGTCGCTGCACGAAGGTGTGGTCGGTGGTGATCTGGGTGAGCGCGTCGTCGCGGTAGAGATAGATGCGCGAGTCGCCGATGTGGGCGATGACGGCGTAGTCGTCGATCATCAGCAGCGCGCTGACCGTCGTGCCCATGCCGGCCAGCTCCGGCCGCACCCGCACCGTGTCGATGAGATCGGTCGCGGTGTCGGCGATCGTCTCGCGCAGCACCCGCTCGCCCTCCGACGTCGTCGCGAACGGCTGATCGACCGCTTCGAGCCGGTGCACGGCGATGCTCGAGGCGACATCGCCGCCGGCGTGCCCGCCCATGCCGTCGGCCACGACGAAGAGGTTGGAGCCGGCGTAGCCGGAGTCCTGGTTGTTGGAGCGGACCTTGCCGGTGTGCGAGATCGCCGCGCTCGAGCCTTGGAAGACCATCGGTTCGGCGCCGTTACTTCCGCAGCTCGAACGTCGTGGCGCCGACCTTGATCGGGGCCCCGCTGAGGACGGGAACCGGGGTCGAGACGCGGGTGCCGTCGTGCCACGTGCCGTTGGTCGAACCGAGGTCCTGCAGCATCCACTGCTCGCCCCACAGCACGAGACGTGCGTGATGGCTCGAGGTGTAGTCGTCGCGGATGACGAGCCCCGACTCGCTCGATCTGCCGATCGTGAGCGGCTCGGTGCCGAGCGGCAGCTCGAGCCCCGTCTTCGGGCCGCTCGTGATGACGATGCGCGACACCGTCGAGGTGGTCGCGTTGCCGCCCGAGGGGGCGGGCGGCGCGACGGGGCGCACCGCCTCGGTGGGTGCACTGGGCGACCCGGGCTTGGCGACGGCGGGCGCGGGAGTCGCGGCGGCCGCGGCGGGCTCCGGCATCTTGCGCACACGCACCCCGAACAGGTCGGCGCGCAGAGAGTAGACCACGACGAACACGAACACCCACATCAGCACGAGGAAGCCGATGCGCAGCAGCAGCAGGGTCAGTTCGCTCATGCGACGCCACCGCCTCCGCGCACGTCGAACACGCGGGTCGCGTCGTCGGCGGGCATCGTCGGGCGCGGCGGGGCCGCCTGCGCGACGACGCGGAAGACGATGTCGGTGCGCCCGATCGTGATGGTGGAGTCGGAGGGCAGCGCGGCCTCGGCGACCTTCGTGCCGTTCAGCAGCGTGCCGTTGGTCGATCCGAGGTCGCGCACCATGGCGCGCTCGCCGTCCCACAGGATCTCGACGTGCTTGCGGCTCGTGCCGGCGTCGGAGATCGTGATGTCGGCATCCGTCCCCCGCCCGATCACGGTGCGGGACTTGGTGAGCGGATGCCGGCGGCCCTCGACATCGACCACCCCGCGCCACGAGACGGTGCCCTTGGCGGTGTTCGAGTCGATGCGCAGGGTTCCGGTGGAGAGGTTCTCGTCGCGCTCGAGCGAGATGCTCACGGGTCCGGCGAACGTGTAGCCCTGCGACCTGGCGTGCTTCTGCACGAGCGCGTCGAGCTCGTCGCCCAGGGCGTCGCCGAGCTGGGCCATCGTGGCGTGGTCGGCGGTCGCGAGGCGCACGACGAACGTGTTCGGAGCGAGGATGCGGTCGCGCGTGACGACGGCAGCCTTCTTGTCGAGCTCGCTGCGCAGCGCAGCGGCGATCTCGACAGGCTGGATCCCGCTGCGGAAGGTCTTCGCGAACGCGCTGTTGACCGCGCGTTCGAGTCCCTTCTCGAAGCTGTCAAGTAGTCCCACACGACTCCTCAGGCAGGCAGACCGGTGGGTACATGCTAGTTGGCCAGCCTGAAGAGGCACCAAACCGCGGTCGGCTCGGTGCCGATTCTGCGTGCGGTCGAGCCCGTGATATCCTCGGGAAGTTGAATCCGCGGGAAACCGCGGTTCGCGCGAGTGGCGGAATAGGCAGACGCGCTGGCTTCAGGTGCCAGTGCCCGAAAGGGCGTGGGGGTTCAACTCCCCCCTCGCGCACAGCGGGCCGTGTTCTTTTTTGAACGGCTCAGTGTTCGTTTATTGCGAGCGAAACCGGTAGGAGACCAGTTCTCCCGCCGGTTTCGTCGTTTCAGGCGCGGTTTCGGCGCCGGAATCAGGATCCGCGCGTGCTGGACCAACACGAGTAGGCCCCAGCGGGCCTGTGTGGTTCGTGTTCTGTTCGGTGAGTGCGCGCCGCGCTAAGGGTGCGGTATCGGGTTGTCGTGCTGGTCGTATCGTCGAAGGTTCCGGAGTGTCGTCTCGCCGAGCGCAGCGATTGCGGCGTTCGCGATGAAGCTGACGATACGTCGCATATTGCTTACGGCGGCAGCGAAGCCGGCGGTCAGTGCTTGGTAGGCGTAGCCGCGGGCTCGACGCTTCTCGGGGTTGCCGAGGTCGGTGAAGCCGTCGTGCTTGAGCCAGTAGTTGTTCTCTTCGACCCGGTTACGCATTCCGTACCACTTGTGCCAGTCGTCACTGCGCAGTTCGAACATCTGCAGTTGCTTGATGATGGGGAGATGCTCGGCGATGTCGGGTGACACCGTGAGCGTCCTCTGCTTGAGGATGGGCCGCTTCACTTCGGTTCCCGTCGCGTGGTCCACATAGGCGTGCTTCTTGGCGTCGATGGTCGGGTAGTAGAAGCGAAAGGTGCCGTCTTCCTCTGGACGGCCCTTGCCCATGACCCGGTACGGGGCGCGTCGCTTCAGTCGCGCGTAGTAGGTGTCCTCGTCGATTTTCCTCGGGTCGGTGGTCTTGCGGCGGAAGTCGACGGTCGCGTTGACGAGGAGCTCAGGCATCCACTTCAGGTAGAGGCACCCATCGACGGCGATAGCATCGTCGACCGTGCCGTGGATTGCCTTGTCTTTCTCGTGTGGTTCTCGGATGTCCCATACGGTGCGGTAGCCCATCTGGGCGATGGGGAGCTGGAAGTTTTCGACGGTGAGGCCGGGGTAGAGCATGTCAGTCATGAGCAGGTGGCGCTCGTCGCGGGTGAACTCTTTCGCGTGGTACTGCATCGCGATACGGCCACCGTGACGAGTGCGGCCGGGCTGATGGACAGTCATCGCCGTCGTCAGCACCGGGAAGGTGTCGGGAGCACCAGGCTTGTTGGGGACGGTGACGACGGTCTCCGCCTCCCATCCGGCCTTGTCTGCTTCATGGCCGGTTCCTTCGTGGGTTCCTTCGCGGCTGTACCGGCCGCTCATCGCGTCGACGTTCCAGCGCTCCCTGTTGGCGTACTTCTTCCCAGGGTTTGGGCGCCCCACGACCTCGATGAGGGTCGCATCGAGCGCCACGTTGCCCTTGTAGGTGGCGCGGATGTCGGCGGGGAGCCGGCGGACGGTGGCGCGGATGATGTCGTTGATGAGCTCGTCCATGCAGGTGCGCTTCTGTTCTGAGTAGGAGGCAACTGCCGCCTGATACTCAGCGGCGGTCGCCTTCTTCCTGCGGTCCACGGTCCACGGCTCACACAGCACCAGAATGCGGTTCAGAGACCGTCGGTAGCGCTGGTACCACATGCGTTTCGTCCCGCGCAGGCGAGGAAGCCCCAGATACGCACGCGTCTCGGGTGTCAGCTGGGCGAACAGAGTACGAGCGACGGAGTTGTAGCGGTTGTCGCCGGCATCGATGTGCATCATGAAGAGGATGAGGACGGTGCGGAAGGACATGTGGGGCTTGCGGCCGGCGTTGGACTTCCGCTCCGCGCGCGCCCACGCGTCCAGCTTGTCGAGAACGCCGGACTTGTCGATGAGGCTGCCCCACAGCTGAAGGCGCTTGAGCGAGGTCGCTGCGGATTCGCGGATGCGCTCGTAGTCTTCGTGGATGTATCCCGTTGCCTCGAGCATGTGGCGGTCGAATGTGGTGAGGACCTCGGCCTCCTGTGCCGGGGTCACGCCTGCTCCTCCCCACGGAACAGGTCGCGGTACCCGTCGTCGTCGCGCAAGTCGACGAACTCAAGCAACCGGTGCAGGTGCTGCATCTTCGTGACGCCGGCGGCACGGAAGATGTCCTTGATGCCACGCGCGTACAGGTGGTGAGCGAGCCAGGTAGCCCGGAGCCGGTCACCGCGCGGTCGGTCACCGGCCCCGTAGCTGTTCTCCGTGAACGACGAGTAGAGGTTGCTCTCGTCTTTCCGGTGCGTCTGACCCCACAGGGGCTCGCCTTCCGGGCGGCGGCGGAGGAGTGCGACCATCCACTCCTCCCACTCGCTGAGCAGCGGGACGTCTCTCGGTGCGTCGGTTGCGATGTGGATGAGGATGCCGCGTTCGTCCACCGTGACGTGCTCCGCATGGATGCGTCTCACTTCGTTCGCACGAATGCCGGCGCCAGCGCAGAAGACGAGCATGAGCATGGCGCGGTCGCGCTTCTCAGCGGTGAGCTGGCTGGTCGCCCACACGCGGAACCCGTCCAGCTCTTCGCGTGTGTAGGGCGCGGCGGTCGTGCGGTTGGTGAGGGAGCTGGGCTTATCGGGGTGCTCATCAGGCAGCAGCACTTCGCTGATACGCATGAGTACCGCGCGGTAGTTCGCCCGCGTGCCCTCGGTGAGGTCCAGATTGGCGGTGGTCGTGTAGCGGTTGATGGCTCGCACGGTGAACAGGAACTCGACCGTCATCGGCCAACCGTTCTCACGCACCGCCCAGGCGACGTAGCGTGCGACGTAGGGCATCGCGATTTTCGCTGTGTAGGCAGTGTGGGGTGCGGCGACCGCGATGGCGTCGCGAACGAACGCGTCCATCTCGGGGAAGTCCGCGGTCGCCCTAAGCTTCTTGGTCGCCATGACCGTTAGCGCGCCGGCGTCGGGTGCGGTCTTTGCTCGGGCCGCGAGGATACGCTGAAGCTCCCGCGGCGGGTTTGGCATGTTGAAGGAGCCGACATATCGCGCGATGGTGGCGCAGTTGTCCGCTGCCCAGGAGGTGTCACCCCAGCGGGTGACGCGGTGGACGAAATCGTGAACGTTGTTCTTCTCTTGCACCCGACGCCTATGAGGCTGGGCCGCGCGATCGAGAAGCTAATGCCAGATATATTCAGCGATGGCAGGTTTTGAACTGCCGTCGCAGGAAAATCGGCGCAGGACTTGGGACTCCGGGGATCACGGAAAGGCGAGGACGAGTGGCATACAAGGCAGGGATGACCTTTGAGCCTCGAACGATGCTCAACAACCCGGGCGCCTTCGGTTCGGTGGCCGGTGACGTTCCTCCGGCGGAGGGGATCGATGTCACCGACCACAGGTATCGATCCGCGATCATCCAGCACCGGATTGCACGCAACGTGCAGGACGGCCTCAGATATGCGGACAAGAGCCTCCCGCGTTTCCTCGGCGACTTCGACGGGCAGGCAGGGCTCAGCCTCGACCGGCAACGGCGGGTGCTGCGCGGCGAGACGAGCGCAACGTTTGCCGACCTCACCTTCTGGGCCGCCCACTTCCCCTACGTGGCGTACTACGTCGACGATTACCTGCGGCAGTTGTTCCTGCCGACAACTGCTGCCGCACCGCGCCCGTCGCATCCGGTGGCACGGACGCGCGCACCTGGCCCCTGACACGCGTCACCTCCTCGTGAATATGCGGGGGATGGTCACGAAGTGTAGACCTCATTAAGCCGGTCTTATAGACCATGCCCTGGGGTGAGAAGGGTTGGGGTCGGTCGCTCAGGCCGAACCGCGCATGGAGTGATCATGAATCCCTTCTGGCATGATTTCTCACCCCTCCTCCTCCGTCCCGAGGAGACCCTAACGTCCGATGAGCGCGAATCAGTCCGTTACGTCACAGCCTTCTCCGACGACGTCCTCGGTCTTGGAGGAACGGACGAGCGACGTTGGTGCGCAATGGCGCGGCGGACCCGTGCGTTGAGCCGGGAGCTCGGACGGATGCCCGTAGAAGGCGACGCGGGATTCACCCCCGCGCTGCGGAAGTGGATCACCCGCCAGCACTACGAGGAGCTAGGCACGTTCCAGCGGGCCGCCCTGGAGTGGTCCGAGCATTGGCAGTGGCCGGGACGCGAACCTGCCGAGGAGAGCGCGATGCCCGCCCAAGCTGGGACCCGCGCGACCCCCCGTCGACGGGGATGGCCACTAGCAAGGCTCCCGCATAGGGCGTCCATGGCGTGGCGACGAGCGTGGGCAATGCGGTCTCGGCTGTCGCGATACGCGGTTCTTGCCGCCGAACGTCGACAACTCCGGCTATCTTCAGGGTGTGGGCTTGGCGCCGCTCGATGCTACCCACATCAAGCGGCCATGGCGGAGGTGAGCGTGGTGGGTAAGTCGGCTTACGCGTGCGCACACGATGTCATCCGTGAACACCTGCTGGACAGCGAAGGCATGCTCAACATTCCTGTCGACCCCTTCGGTCTGGCCTCCAAGCTCGGCATCGAGGTGTCCTTCGGACAGTTGAGCGAGGGGACGGCGGGCCTCATTGTGCGGGAGGCTGAGGCGGACGCAACGCGCGTGTTACTCAACCGGTCCGATGCCGCGAACAGGCAGAAGTTCACCCTCGCTCACGAGCTCGGCCACTACTTCCGGCACCAGAGTGACGGCGACCACGTGTTCGGATATGTCGACGAGCGGGCGGATCTCGCATCGCGAGGTACGAACGAGGAAGAGATCTGGTCGAACAAATTCGCGGCCGAGCTACTGATGCCCGGTTTCGCCGTGCGTCAGCTCTACAGCGAGGGGTGGGACCTGCGGCGCCTCGCGCGAGAGTTCGCGGTGTCCGAGGCGGCCATGGGCTACCGACTGCAGAACCTCGGGCTGGCGTGAGTGACGGTGATGCGCGCTCGGAGCTGACCGACGCCATCCGCATGCTCAATGAGGCATCGCGAGACGCGGTGCCCGCAGGGGGCGCGAAGTCCGCGTCGAGGAAGCGCGTGCCGTTCTCCTCGGAGAAGGACGAGGTCACCAAGAGCGCTATCAAGCTGCGGGACATGACGCAGACCAGCCGACTGCGTAAGCAGCTCGCCACCTTCGCGATTTTGGCGGTATCCGCCCAGCTGCTCGTCGCGAACTTGTTTTTCGCGTTCTATCTGTGGCAGACGAAAGATGATGGTTTCGAGCCGTCCGTGATGATTGCCTGGCTTTCCGCCACCGTGGTCGAGGTGGTCGGCATCGTCGTCATCGTGGCTCGGAACCTGTTCCCGTCTACCGCCGTCGCGCTCCGTCAACGTGACATCAGGCGGCTCGCGAAGGCGATTAAGGTCTCGAAGTAGCGCGACTCGTCACTTGAGTGGCACGAGACTACGAAGCAGCCCGAAGAGCTCCACCGCTCCGGTCAGAGCGCCTGCGCCGCCGAAGACGACGCCAGCGATTGTTTGAACCGAGACCGGTGCTGCTCTTCGTCAGCGGTGGCAGAATCCGGTCATGGTTGCCGAAGATCAGATTGACGTAGACGGGCTTCCTGCTGGGCGGGATTGCCCGTCATGCGGAGCGCCGCTCGAGCCGGGGCACATCGACGACTCGATTGCGCTCGTGTGGCTTTGCCCATTGCACGGACCAGTCGAGTTCACCCACGACCCATTTGCCGCTGACGACTAATGGATGCCGTCAATCTCCAACTATATAAAAAGGGTCGTATAAATAGGGTGTGATTTCGCAGGACTTTTGTAGATCCTGATATTGATGTGGGACGCAGCAAAGGCCATTCAGTTCGGCGCCACCGTGCGAGCGCACCGAACATCACGAGGCTTGTCCCAGGAGTCCCTCGCCTATCAGGCCGGCATTACGAAGAATCAGCTGCAGTTGATTGAGTCGGGTCGCGCATCTGGCCGCCGCGACGAGACGGGCCCTTCAAATCCGCGAATGGCAACGCTTGTGGGCCTGGCAGAGGTTCTCGGCATCTCGGTTGCTCAGCTCGTAGCCGACGCTCACCTCTGAGGGACCGCGAGGTCACCCAAAGTGGATGCGGACCATCTCCCCGCGCCAGACGACTCAGCAGGAGAAAGGAAGCAGCCCCCGCGGTCGGCGTCACTCATAGGCCGGAAGGTTAGCGAGTGCGCGGTCGAACTCGCAGGAGACGTTGTAGAAGTATGTCTCGCCGTCCTTTACGTACTTCGCTCGTTCCTCCTCAATCGAGCCATGATCGGCGCCGCGCAATAGGTGGCTGACGGCTGCGACACGCACGTCAGCGTCCGAATGCCTCATGAGGGACCGGGTCAATCGTCGCGGGGCTTCGTGATTGCGCCGCGAGAGTTCGCGGAGGGCTGCGTAGACCCGGGAGGCATCGTCGCTTTCGAGCCATTCAGAGAGCTGGGCGAGGGTGAGCTTCGACCGAAGATGATCGCCAATTTCCTCGTATCGCCGACGACGCGTCTTTACGACGACGTCGATCTGACGAGAAGACCCGATGGTTGCGAGAAGATCTCGTGCATCGTCGGAGACGATTTCATTGCCCGCGATGATCTGCACCAACGCACCGGTCTCGCGACGCCCGACCCTCGTACCTCCCAGTGTGGCGAGGTACTGGACTGCCGTGTATGTGACTGAGTCGGAGTAGTACTTCACGAGGTCTGGGTAAGCGGAGTAATCATGCCTACCCAGAAACTCCGAGAGAGGGGACGTCCGCCGTTCAAGGACGGCGATCGCATCCGCCTTCTGGGCCGAATCCTTGCCATTGAGCGCGAACCGGAGTTCGGGTTCGATGCCTCCGAACTTGCGCCCGACTGCGACCGCCAGGTCAGCCGCCGCCGGGGGTATTGCGGTGAGCGCGAGGCGCCATCGTCGCACACGGGAGAGGGCGGTCCGGCTATCCGCCGTGGCCAACAGCCGCTCGAGCGATGCGACGACCTGCGGCGTCTCAAGGGCCTCCACGATGCGCATTTCCGCATCGAAAGCAGCCGAGCCAAAGGTGAAAGGACTGTCAGGTGAC
Organism: Microbacterium fluvii; assembly: GCF_025515205.1. Taxonomy (GTDB): domain Bacteria; phylum Actinomycetota; class Actinomycetes; order Actinomycetales; family Microbacteriaceae; genus Microbacterium; species Microbacterium fluvii. The sequence continues at coordinate 67,378 of NZ_JAOPFX010000004.1, forward strand.
AGTAGATGGTCGACGACATCGTCTGAGAACTCGCGCCGACGATGCAGCTCGTCGAGCGCTGCCGTTCGGGCAATGTCCGGCGTTCCGCTCGACAGGACAAGCGCACCCAGCCTCGCGCTGCTGGCCATGGAGGCCGGTGGCTTGCTGAGGTACGACCGCATGGATTCATCTGCGATCAGCGTCGGGTCGACATCCACAAGTTCATCAAGTGATGTTTGGGGACTCGTGGCTCGAAGAAGAGCGGACGCCGTGGCCGCAGTTTTGATGCTGTCTCCCGCCACCAGTCGCCGAAGAGTGGCTCGGTCAGAGTCTCGAGCGAATTGGCACCAGAGCCTTACGCTCAGGGCCGGCTCAGCTTTGAGTAGTCGCGTCCAACGCCGGTCCGCATTCTCGCGAGCGTCACGACTGCGGCCGAAGAGAGCGGGGGTTCGCAAGCCGAGCGCGAGCAGCATACGCGCTGTACCGATCACGACATGATCCAGGGAGTCATCGAGCAGTCGGGGGACTGACTCCATGAATTCCTTCTCGAGGCCCTCGCGGTCACGAAAGACCCCCAGCGGAAACACCCTCTCGCTAGCGCTAAGCGAGCGTCCCATGTCATTCAGCAGCGACCGCATCCACGCGTTCGCTTCCACCTGCCGAAGGCCCGAGACGTTTGCTCGGTTCGCAACCCGGTTGGCCAGGTGTATTGGAATTAGTTCCTTATCGCGCGATGCGGCGATGGCAAAGAGGAGGAGCCGATCGGCGTCCGCGTGCCCGTCGCGAGGCTTACCCACAGCGAGAGCAGCGAACGACTCGAGAGTTCTGACGAGCTCGTCAGAGGAGGAGTCGTCCTCGCCTGGCTCACTCGCGACCTCTGACTCGACTTCTGCGGCGGAGCGCGAGGGCGCGTACCCACGGCCGGTCGCGCCGACTCGCCCACGCTCGTGCATCACCTCAGTCAGGCGGAGGGCGATCAGTAAGCGGAGTTCCTCCACTGTTGCAAACTCTTGGTAGAGGATTTTGTGTTGCTCGCGCAACTCTCGCTTGAACGCGATCACGCGCGCGAGGTCGGGCCCGGGATCACTCAAGCTGCCTTCGTCAACCGCCTTAAAGTAGAGCGAGATGTCCGGCGCCCCGCTACTCGCCCTTCGCTTAAGCGCAAGTCCGATCTCCTCGTGGAATCCGGTCTCGTACTCCCCGCCCGCTGGACTGCCCCACCGTCGATGCAGGATGCCGATAAACAAGTCACATTGGTCAACCCAAGGGTTTATCAGCGCCTGAGGTCGGCCCGCACGAGAAGTTAGCTGCTCCCACCGATACACGCGGATCGTCACATCCAAGAGGTCCGACAGAATCGCATTCAGTGATGCAGCGGTCTGCTCGATCGCGTCCCGCTCGTCGGAAAGCCCGGCCGGCGACGCAATGAAGACACGAAGTTCAGCCTTCTCTGGCACCTAAACTCCCGTAGCGATCAGCGAGACACTCCGACGCAGGCTTCGAGTCCTGCGCGGTGTCAGTTCCCACGAAGTCGGGAGCAGCCGACGAGCCGACCTAAGTCACCAGGCGTCGGGTTCAGTGCTCAGACCGTCGTCCACTGCTTCTGCGTCTGTCTGGAACTGATCCAACCAACCTCCGTGCTCGAGTTCCGTCAGTGGCTTCGCGTTCTCGCGGATCCGTGCAACGAGAGGGCTGTCCCCTTGGTCGACGACGACGTCTACGGGGAACCCGGTTAGTTCTTCGACCCACGACTTAAGGGCGCCGACTTCGAAGCCGGCCACCCCGGGTCTGAGGCTCACGAGGAGGTCGATGTCGGAGGTGGGGCGGTCGGTGCCGCGCGCAGCGGATCCGAACACTCGGATGTCGAAGACCCCTAGCTCTGCGGCCTTCTCGCGGATCGCCTCACTGTGCGTGCTGAGGGCCACTGAAGGCCGGTACCCAGCTGCGTCCAGGAGTCGCGCCAGCGTCACGGAGGAGACGGCGCGGAGGTTGGCTTCCATGAGTGCGACATGGTCCTGCGTCATTCCCGCCGCTTTGGCCAGCCTTGCTTGAGTGAGCCCGCGGTGCTCTCGGGCTCGGCGGATGGTCACGTGACGGCCCGGGGATCGGTAGCGCGACCGTGAGATTCTGTCGCGCGCACGTTCGAAGTAGTCCTCATTGACGAGGGACCCGTCGCCGGAGTCAATGCCTGCCTGAATCAGTGCGCGGAGGTTGGCCCACGCTTCCTCCCCGGTAGCGGGGGCGTCGATGGCCTGCACGAGCTGGCGCAGCGCGAGCTCCAAACGGTCGCTGACGGGCTGCTCTTCAGCGGGCTCGGCCGGTTTCCGGGCGGCGTCGACGTCATGGAGGACCCCCCGTGCGTGTGTGAGCGCTGCGGCTAGCCGATCCGCTTTCGCGGCCAGGACGTCATCGAACCCGTATCCGTCGAGTAACTCGACGGTTCCCTCCTGGACCTTTTCCAGTCTGCGGTCAAGGATCCGCTCGATTGCCTCCTCTTGGCGGGCGTGAAAGGCAGCGAGCCGTTCTTGGCTCTTGCTCTGGAGGTATTCGACCGGACCCATGAACACATACGGCGCCGAGGCGTCGCCCTCGATAGGGCTACCACCGCCCGGGGCGGTCGGAGCATGCTCGGGGTTCGCCCGGTCGTCGGACTCGATGGCGTCTGGCCAGCCCTCACGCTCCCGGTCGAGGTAGCCCGAGTCGTACACGCCGTCGACTGTGCCGGCGACCTGCGCGATCCGCTCGCGATGTGCGGCTGAGGTGGCCGGGTCGCTCGCGTCGGCTGGTTCGACGGGGTCCCCGCTTGGCGTGTTGTCCCCGCTGTCCTCCGGCTCGGTCGCGTCGGCAGACGGGTGGGGCACTGATGGTGACGCTTCTTGAAGTTCGTCCGTGGTCGGAATCGTCGGCGTCGTGGGCGAGTCGTCGGCGAGGATGCCTGGAGGTGCTTGCAGGAGTTCAGCGAGTGCTCGGATGACGTTCGACACCTGCGCTTCTAGAACACCGTGCTTCTCGAGGAGGCGGAGAAGTCGCTCGCCGAGCGTCTGATCGTGGTCGTGGTTCGTCATCTCTCCTCCTGCGTGCGCCGCGCGGGGATTTCGGCGACGATGCGTTTGACCACGGCCATGTCGTGAGGGGCCAGGTCCGTGTCCGGGATGCGGTCGACGGTGAGTCTCCACCAGACGGTGGTCTCGATCCCGCAGTCAGGGCAGGTGCGCGGAGAGACTGTCCCGAACGGATAGAGACCACCGGGGCCGGCGAAGTCCCACCCGTCCGAATGGGCTTTCGCCGGGGTCGTGGCCTCCTCGCGGCCACAGGTCTCACACCACACGAGGATCGTCGCCGGAGCGGTGGAGTCCTCCCACTCGGCGGGTTGGTTCAGCAGCTCGCTCATGAGGTTCTGGAATGCAGCAGTGGGCTCGAGGTTGCGGGCGGCTTTCAGTTGGTCGACCAGGTCCTTGTGGGCGGTGACAACCTCAGCGGCGGTGCCCTGGTGGGCGCGGAGGGTGAGGATTACCCGACTGGTCGTGCGCGTCGTGCCGCCATACAAGGTGCCGGGAGGGTGGTGGCGGGTGGTGGGGTCGGGCTTCCACCATCTGATCTCACCCAGCCCGGTCCTGTGATCGAAGAAGAAGCCGTTCACACCGGGGAGCGGTTCCCCATCGGAGATCAGCGGTCCGGTCGCGGGGTAACGAATCACGATCGGCGGTGCTGTCTCACGGATCTCGAATAGGTAGGTGGCTCCGGAACGCGTGACCGCGAGATAGGTTCCAGGCGGCGAGTCCTGCGTCAGCGGGGCGTCGAGAAGTCGCCCGTCCGGTGGTGGTGTTTCAGTGGTCATGGGGTGCTCCTCCCGGGCAAGGTCGGTAGGTGTGAAGGATCGACACGATGACGTCGATCGGCGGGTCAGTGGCGAGACCGAAGTCGTAGAGCGCCACCGTGATGGCGTCCTCATCCAGACCGTCCGGGTGACGTCGGACTTCGGAGCCCAGCATGCAGATGTCATGTGAGTCCAGTCCGGCCTCCGTTTCCAGCCGCCTGCGCACCGGAATCCATCGGCGGTAGTTGCTCTCCGACCCCCACCCCGCGCGCCGGTTACGGGCCGCGTCGCGGGATAAGTCCCGGCGCCGTCGCCGCCGCAACTCCTCTTGCCCTACCGCACTGCTGGCCAGGGCAAGCCATGCGTCCATGTCCGCGATGTCAACGGCGGTGATACCGACTGATGGGTTCCGGATCCACTGCATTCGGGTGAGCGCCCGGTCCGCAGGCAGGCGGGCGCGTTCGAAGTCGCGGCCGAAGATCGGGTTGTCATCGACCCAGAGCAGAGGCCTGCCGTCGAATTGTCGGGCCAGGTTTCGGGCCTTCCAGTCCGGTGAGTCCTCACTGAACCGGGGTGGGCTGGACACGCCGACGGGCAGGTCGGGCAGGCCGAGCGCAGGGGCGAAATAGGTGTTCGCGTACTGCTGCCAGGTGGTCGCCCACACCACCTCAACACCACGATCCAGCAGCGATCTCACCCACTCCACGGCGATCGTCGAGAAGAAATGCGTGGTCGTCCACTCATCGTTCTCATCCCAATCCGGGGCCGAATGCAGCACGGTCGGGTACGCGTCGCGACGAATGGTGACCGTCACCTCGGTCTCTTGCAGGTTCGGGTCGGGCTGAGAAAGCCACGACCGGAGTGTTCTCAGGACCCCGTCCACGTCGACCGCGACCACAGGCCGGTATCGCTCGTTCTCGTCGGTCATGGCGTCGCTCCCTGCTCAGGCGGTGTTCGGTAGCTGCGCAGGATCGGGAGGATCACATCCAGCGCCGGGGTCGTGGTGTCACCGAAGCCGGCGAAGACCTCCGCGACTGCCGCTTCATCGACGGAGGGGGCTTGTGCGAGGTACACCCCGAGCATGTCGATGTCGTCACGGCTCAACTCGGTCGCAGCCTGCAGTTCCGCTCGGATCGGGAGCCAACGGCGGTAGTTCGCGTCGTTGCCCCAAACCAGTCGTCGACCGCGGGCTCTGCGAGCGGCCAGGGCACGGCGTCGCCGTGCCCGCAGCTCCGCCTGTCCGTCCGGGCTGCCCGCTAACGCCAACCAGTCGTCCATCGCTGCCGCGTCCGCATCGGTGATACCGCGCGACGGGGAACGGAACAGGTACGTGGAGGTCAACGCCCGATCGGCCGGGAGCCGACGGTCCTCCAGCTGCGGCCAGACGGGCGGGTTCTCCTCGACCCATAACAGCGGACGCCCCGGGTATCTTGCGGCCAGATTCCTGCATTTCCAATCCGCAGCGTCCTGCCCATCTTCCGCCGGCCCCGACACCCCGATGGGTAGCTCCGGCAGTCGCAGAGGGCCGGAGAAGTAAGTGTTCGCGTGCTGCTGCCACTCGCTCGCCCAGACGACCTCGATGCGCCGGTCAACCAGGCTCCGCACCCAGCCGACCGCAACCCTTGAGAAGGCGAACTCCTGGGTCCCCTCGCCTCGCCGAGCCCACCGGGGACGGGGCTGGAACAGGGCGGGGTACGCGTCTGTCCGCATCGAGATCGTGACCCGCATCTCGGCCGACGAGTCGGCGTCGTCACGAGAAGGCTTCAGCGCGATCGTGCCCAGGTCCAGCGCCACGACAGGGCGGTAACGGTCTTCGATCATGGCCGAACCTCCACGTCCGACACCGACAAATCCGCCAGCTCGAGCAGTCCGAGGTTGCCCGGCTGATCATCCATTCCGAGCGACTCGACCTGCAGCGGCGGAAGCCCTGGCCGAGGGATCGTGGCCGAGTCTCGGACGTGGAAATGGCCATGGAAGTGGAGCAGCGGCTGGGTGCCCGCGACCACATAATCGATCAGGAGCCGACTCTCGGCCGTGTACTCGCGCTCTGCTTCGGTCCACGGACTCGGGTCCGAGATGATCTTCTCCACCCGCGGGGTCCTGAGCCTTCCCGCGTCATGTGTCAGCAGAACCTCCGTCGACCCGCCCGCGACCGCGATCTCCACATCCCTCTGGCTGGGAAACTCCGACGGCCACCAGGACCGAAAAGGCGTCCTGTACCGGTAGTCGATGCTCGCCGCCCCGCCGAAGGAGAGAAACTCCCGCCCCGCGATCGTGAAGCGGAAACCCTTCGGCAATACCCAGACGCTCTCGCTGACCCGTGCCGCTTGCTCTGGCGCCGCTGCGAACAGTTCGTCGAGCTCGGCCCAATCTTCGTGATTCCCTGGCGTGACCAGGACTCGCTCAATCCCCGGTGTCATCCGCCGTTTCCAGCTCTGCCCGACCCAGTACTCCACCGCAGCGAGCAGGTCAGCGGTGCCGCCCGGCCAGAATCCGAAGTCGCCGAGGTGCAGGATCGTCTGCACGCCCGTGCGAGCCGCGGCCGGGATGGCCCGGCCGATCCACGGTCGATTCGCGTGCCAGTCGCCGGCTACGACGACCCGCTCGTCGGGCAGCTCGAAGTTCGGTGCAGTTTCCAAATCGCTCAGCGTCATCTCGACCCCCCGCGAACACCGTATATGGATCAGGCCGTAAATAACAGGCCAGATATAGAGTGCTGAGGGCTTGCGTGCTACGACCGGCCGCTGGAGGTGAGGAGCGGTCTCGCTGGCCGCCGATCGCTGTGTGAGCGGAACAGATGCGGGATTCGAGGAGCCGATTGGTGCAGGGGACTAGCTGCCGATCGCCCGTCTGACTCGGAACGAAGGATCTGTGGCCAGCACTTCGCGAATCGCCTCCTGCCTGGGTTCCGGCGAGGCCGCAGCGAGTGCGCGAGCGAGAGCCTCGCGCACACGTACATCTCCATCGCTGGCGAGTCGAGCACCGACGTGTTGGGGACCGCCGTGCTTCACCCACAAATCGGATGCGAGGCACCGCATCGCCCATCCCTGTCCCGCTAGGAAAGCGACATCATCCTTCATACTCGCGCCGAGTTGCTGAAGCGCACGGGTTGCGTAGTACTCGTCGGATCCGCTGCCGAGAAGCGCGTAAGCGAGGCGACGAACAATTGCGCGCTGGTCAGAATCAGTGGCCAAGATGCTTGCGAGATAGACCGCCTCTCCTCGTGCGTCAGCGTGCCCGACCATGATGCGGAAGGCGCTCAACGGGTGTGAGTACTTCGCGTCATGCAGGTCTGGATCGGAGGGCGACATTGTCTCGACCAGACGAGAGGCCTCAGCGAAGAGGCGGCTTCGCGACACTTCGTCCATGCCCTGTGCGACGTTGGCGGCCGCGACAAGATATTGGCCGCGGTCAGATGCGCTGACGTGCCTGCTCCCGGCCCGCCGCAGCAACTCGGTGACTGCTTCGCTGAGCACCGCAGGCGGCTGTCCGCTGAGGAGGAGCGAGTCTCCAACGGCGCGGGTACCTACTGTGTACATACCGGGAGTGTGAAGGAGAGGTGTCGTGAGACGGGCGACAGCGGCGGCGGCATCGTCCGGACTAATCTCGTCGGGGTCCGCGAGCGCAAGCATCTCAGTTGCCCAGTCCTTCCCGCGACCGTCGGTCGCTTTCAGGGCTTCGCGAGCGAGTTCGGGATAGCGGTCTAGAACGTCCAGGGTGGCTGGCTGCCGGGCTCGATCTGCTCGGGCCAGGAGTTCGACAAGGTGTGGGACAGCTCGGATCGCAAGACTCGGGTGGCGGATTGCGATCTTCGCAACGGCGACAGCTTCGTCGTCATCGTGAGTGCGGTAGTGGTTCTCCTGAATGGGAGGCTGGCGTTCAAAGTGGCTCAGCGTCTCATCTGCGTCGCTTTCGGTGATGCGGTCAGCGATACCTGCGAGGGCTTTCACCGCGCCGGCATATCGCGATGTGGAGAACACTGCGAGGTCGGTCAGTGCTCTCTCGTCAGCGGCTCGCAGATCGGTGACTATTTGACTGGCAATGGCGGAGATCTTGTCGTCTGGAACCAGGTCCTCTTGAGCGGCGAGGAGTCGGTAGGTGGCGCCGACTGTCCAGTAGTTCCCGCCGTGGAGGCCGTCGATGGCGTCAATGAAGCGCGATTGGTAGGCCTCGCTGAGCGCCACGATCTCCTTCGTCGCTCCCGCCCGCGCAAAGTGTGCGGCAGCGACCTCTGGCTCATTCGAGGCCTGCAGTACGGCGGCGAACACGATATGGGATCTCCTCTCCGCGGCCCAGTCGCCTGCGGCCACGGCGTCGCGCAGGGCGCGTTTGGCGGCGATGGCTGCGGTGCGATGGTTTCCTTGGCGAAGTGAGTCCAGTGCGTCCTCGTACGCATGAAGCGACCGGGGGACGACGCGCGAAGACGGGCCCATTTCATCGAGGGCCATCTCTAGCGGTACGAGCTCACTGCCGTTGAACGGTTGCCAGTGTGAGTAGAAGGCTCGTTTGCTCAGAACCCATGCGCCGGCGTCATCCCATTTGCGAGCCAGGGAAGCTGTCGCGGCCGCTTCTTCCCAGTGCGCGTCCGCCTCGTGGAATTGCTCGCGAATGGCGCAGTATCGTGCCCTCCGAGCGAAGACGAGCGACACCACGTCGGGTCGCAGCTTCCTGCGCCTGGCTTCCTCAAGTAGTGACCCCCAGTCGCCGGTCGACTCTGCCAGCAGAAGACGTAGTCGAACATCCTGCAAGGGGTCGCCTATGCCGCGCTCTCGTATCCCCGCAATGCTGGTTGAAGCCGACTCGAGCCATTCGGTGTCGTCCAGGGCGAGGGCCGTCTCGCCCGCCAGCAAGAGCAGTCTGATCTGGTCGTCGACCTCGCCGATTCGCAAGGAACCCGGGTCGGGAAGCAGTCCCAGTGGGTGAACGTAGATTTCAAGGGCTCTAGAGGCCACCGAGGTGTGGTCAGCCACGGCTTCCGCATCGGGCAGAGCCGAAACGAGAGTTTCAAGCCGGGTGACGATGACTTGCGCGTTGGTCGTTCGCCCACGGTCCAGGGCCGCCCAGGTCTCGTCGAGCAGTTGCCGAGTGGCCTCGCGCTCGCGCCCCAGTTTCACCAGCAGGTCGGCGCGGGTGGGTTCGTGGCGGCTCGCGTGGGCGCTGAACCCTCCGGTTCGCAAGGCTGCCTGGGCCAGCTCGACGAGACCGATAGCAGTTTCAGGGTCGCTGGTGTTCTCTGCCTTGTCGAGGAGCGGACGAGCCCCGGTGACGGTTTCTGGGGAGCGGGCGATGGCATCGCTGATAGCGAGCGCGTCGGCGTCTGCGATTTGCGGTCGGTAGATCTCGAAATCGCCGCAAAAGCCGCGAGCCGTCGGCTCTCCGAAATACTGCACGACGATTTCGGGGCGGTCGCGCAGGAGTTCCGAGAGTCGTTGCGCGTCCCACAACTCGAGCCGGACCGGCTCAAGCGCCTCCTGTAGCCGTGCAAATTCTAGGACCATTCGCGTTTCACGAAGTTCCACGCTGACTCCGAGGATGAGCCTGTCGACCTGAAATGGGCGATCTGCGTCACGAAAGGTCTCCACAGCCTTGCGCAGGTCGGTGGTCGTGAACTTGACGTATTTCTTACTCTGCAACGCCGTCCAGCTCCCGTGAGCGTCGACGGCAAGGATGTCGATTCCTTGTTGAGCCTGCCCGGGGTTCCCGTAAAGGTAGGGGTTGCGCAGCCCTAGCACGTCGCGCATCACGCGCCATTGGAGAGACTCGAACGCTTGCCAGTGAAGATCGCTGAACGGCAACTGCTGGAGTCGACCGATCACTGGTGCGGGGGTTGGGCTTGGTGGGGACAGATACAACGCCGAGTCGATTCGAAGTGGTTGCCAGCCGCTCAATTTGTTCACGCCTCCACTTGAACTTGCTCTCGGTCTCGCACGCGTCTGCTTGATGAGCACAACGTTCGTCGTCGCCGGCGCAGCCCCAGAGTCAGAGTAGTGGGGCAATAACGTCGCCCGGGGCCGAGCGCGTCGTCCGAGGGCGGCGCTGGCTTTGCCGCGGCACTCATTGATGAGGCGCGGAGCCCCGATTGAGGCGGACATGCCCCCGCCCGAGTCCGAACCTCGGCGCGACCAGGAGACGACTACGGCGTCGCGCGAGTTGCAATGTTGACCAGAGCAAACATCCGGCGGATCGCCCAGGAAACGAGCGCGAGCACGATGGTGGCAATGCCGCTAGCGTCAGACCTCATGAGCCCACTGCTGCAACCGATCGCTTCTGCGGGCCGCACGTGATTGGCGAGCGCCTACTGCAACCGGGGGTGAATTTCACTACTCGAGGTGAACTGAAGTTCGCGCGCGCAGTGCACCTCGCGAACGAGTTACGCGGTCGCATCGACGAGTGGTCGGCGGCCGAAACGATTCTCGCGCGGCCGAAGAGGGTCGACGAGGGAACTGTGGAACTGAGGCTCGTCCTTCGACGGGAGCCTCCGGTCGACGAGTGGGGGCTCATCCTGGGTGATGCGCTCCACAATTTCAGAGGAATGCTCGACAACGTCGTATGGGCACTGGCGACGCTGGACGGCGCGGTGCCCGCACAGCCGACTCAGGTGACATTCCCGGTTACCGACTCCGCGACAAGGTGGGAGAAGCGAGTCGCCTCTCTCGAGTCGATCCCCCCGGACCTTCTCGAGCGGCTACGCCTGCTGCAGCCTTGGGTCGCGGGTGTCCCCCGCGAAGACAGCCTCCTTGGTGTGCTCCACGGACTCGATATCACGGACAAGCATCAGCAGCTCATCTCGTCGTCGTTGCACTTGAGGAGGATTCTGATGGGTGCGCTTGACTTCGGGACCGACCCAATTGAAGTCCTCGACGAAGCCTTGATTTCATACGAGATTCACGAGACCCCAGTCGCGCTGAAAGACGACGCAATCGTCGTCACGCTCCGATCCGACACCCGTCCGTTGAATGTGAGTCCCGACTATCGGGCGCGACTTGACGCCCAGTTCGCCATCGTCAGAGACGAGACCCGACTGATGATGCTCGACACTTTCATGAGCGAACTTGCGAAGAGTGCGCGTGAATGGCTCGATCTGATCTACGGCGGCGCCTTGTACGCCCAGCAGATGGAGGCGGCGAGACAGCCTGGTGCGGCCAACGCTGTGTTCGGTTACATCGACGCCTTCGGCGCGCCGCGACTGACACAGTTGCCGATGACTCGTATAGGCGACTAGCGCCGAGCTTCGAACTCGAGGAGTATGCAGTGGTTCGCGCGCTGATCGGCTCAGTTGCCGCCGTCCAGTGCGCGGAGAGAGTCGATGACAAACTCGCGAAGCTGCACGTCCTCGACCTCCGGCTCGTCGAGGTCGTCGGTGACGTATGGGATGTGCTGCTTCTGAGCGGCGAGACCGTCCGCGTACCGGCCCCGAGTTTCGGACGACACCACCGTGCGGAATTCGGTGGCCTCGAAGGTCATCTCGTACGTCACGGAGTTGCTGCCCACCCATCGTCGGAACCGCACGAAGGCGGTCGCGAGACGGATGTATGCCTCACTGTCTGACGCGAGCGGGTCGAGTGCCTCCGCTATCCGGTCGGATCCGCCCGCATAGTTCACCAACGCGACGGCTCCGGTAAGGAGACTCCCATCCTCGATGAGTTCTTGGGGTCGCTCCTTAATCGCGGCGGCCCAGTAATCGGCAAAGCCTTGGAGAGTTCTTCTCGCTCTCGTGTTGTCGCCACCCAGGACACTTGAGAACTGAGAAACATAGGAGAAGCTCTCAGCGTGACCGATTTTCGCGAGCGTTTCTGATGGCGTGATAACGGCCTCCTCGATCCCCATCGCGAGCTCGCGTGCCAGCCAGGGGCGTAGGAGCGAGCTGGGTCCGACTGCGGGTTCGCCACCCGACCGCGGTGCCTGGACTCGTTCGATCAAGAAGTCGATGAGCGGTCTGCTCGCAGTCGTGACGGGTCGCCGCTGATCCATCGCCCGTGACACGGCCAAGCTCGCAAGGGGTTCGGGACCATCGATGAGTTGGCCGAGGCTATTGGTGCTCGACGACTCCCGAAGCGAGTTGATGTCATTGAGTGCCTCGGCGATGAGCGCGTCGCTCACGTCGTCTTCTGGCAACGCGAGAAGAAGGTAGCGGCCGATGAACGTATCTTCTGAGACAGACCGAGGGTGCGCATAGAAGTTGCTAATGGAGTTCGAACTGACTCCCGGGAACATCAGATCCAAGACCCGCAGCAGGTCCAGGGGATCAGCGTCGCCCGCGACATCGCGTAGGCGTTGCTTCCACTCCTCAGTGCTGATCTTGTCGCGCTGGAGTAGGCCGGTCGTCCGAGACCCGGTGTTCAGTTCGGACCTCCACTTGGGAAGAAGTCGCCAGACCTCGTGCGCCTCGAGGCGGAGCCAGGTCACTGCGGCGTAGTCGAACAGATCAAGTTCCGCCTGGCGGACATGGTCGGCGAAAGCAAGTAACTGAGAGCGATATCGACCGTAGGTGCGCGGAGTGGTGATCATCGAAGCGAGCACCTCGATGAGTTCGCTTTGTCGCAGGAGCCCAACCTCGTCGAGACGCGTCCCAGTCACTTGCACGAGATCCGCCATGAGTGCCTGCACAAGTCGCATCGCGTTCGCACGGGGAATCGGCGGCACCTCGAACGGGTACTGAACGATCTTCTCCATGAATGAAGTGGCTCTCCCAGCGACGCCGCTGGCCGCCAGGAGACCTTCGACGGTGGATTGGTCGTAGGCCATCAGATAGTGAACGCCCTGGAATCGGCCAAGGAGCCGCACGATGCGGAGAAGGTTGGTGAGCTCATCAGCCCCGAGCCGATCCACGTCATCGATGACGATCAGCACGCGCTTGCCGTGGTCTTTCACGAGCCGCGACAGTTCCTCGAACTGCTGATGCCATGGTGGCCGCGAAGCAATCTCCGAGAGGACCTTGCTCGCCGTGTCAGCGACTACTGCGCCGGCCAGTGGGACAACGCCCAGCAGGGGCGCTGCGAACCCTGCGTATCGCGCGAACTTGGCTCGGCCTTCACCGGCCGGCTCGACGTCGAGCGCGGTCGCCAGCGTGCTGACGAACTCGATCGACATGGCCGCAGCGTCGCCACTTGACCACGGGGTGAAGTCCGCCACCACCCAGTCCTCAGCGAGGGAGAGTTTGACGCGCGCGATAACGGATGACTTTCCAGATCCCCACTCACCGACGAGGCCGAAAACTGTGCTCGCGTCGGCGACCGTCGCTCGGTCAATTCGCGACGCCACCGTCTCAATGAACGGGGATCGCCCGAGCTCGTCGGCGCTATGGTCGGAAAGTGGCTCGTCAGTCCATCGGTTGTCGCCGGGCGTCGGAGGCGCAGTCATGACATGAGTTCATCGGTGAGGACTGCGGCGCGATCGAGGGAGACCAGCGACTCGTCTTCCGTGCCGAGCGACGAACGGATGCCGTTCGCAGCCCTCTGCCGCTGTCGACGAGGGCTTGCACCATCTCTTCGTTCGAAGATGAAGAGGAACGCGCTGATCACGGACTGGCCGAGCATATTCGGATAGTGGTGCTCATCGACGTGCCGAAACCAGAGTTGCCCGTCACTGGCGCGGAGTCGCACGTACCGCGCGTCGGGGTTCCGTGGCTGCCCGACAACAACCGCTCGGCACTCTTCGCCAGGTGGGATCATCGTCGGTGCACCGTCACGACTGATGATCTGGGTCGCATAGCCGCCGCGTCGGTCGGGGAACAGCAGCAGTGGGGCACGTACGGGCCGGTTGCCGACGTTCCGTGCGTGCACGATGATCTGCTCTCGCGCCACCTCCGATCCACCCTCGCGAACGTGTTCTGTCGTTTGCCAGGTAATGAGATCGTCAATGCTCTGTCGGTTGCGGGCTGACCGCTCCTTGGCGAACAGCACCAGAGCAAGGATGAGTGCCCCACCGGTGCTGATTGCTGCGATCCAGTCCGGGATAGTTCCCCAGTTCATTTGGTTACGGTACCGAGTCGCACCGACATGCGACCCATGGCCGGCGCGACCAACGCGGGCGCAGGTGCACTCGGTGAAGACACAGCTCGTATCCTTCTCGAGGCCCGAGGGGCGGAGTTTTCCGGAGTCGGCGACGCGAGCATGGAACGTGGCGGTCACAAGCAAGGCCTGGATATCCTCGCGTTCGTCGATGGCGAGCTCGTGGCTTACGAGGTGAAGATCCGCCATGTTGGCCGACTCGCCGGACTGGTGACGCGCACTGGCAATCTCCGTCGGCCCCCCGCCTGAGTACAACAATTGACGGAGTACGCGAGGGTCGTGAGGCGTATATCGACGTTCGGGCGAACCAGATCATCGACGGCGGTCAAGACGCCGGGCACCCGGAGGTGAGACTCATCGTCGTCGACCTCGTGGCGATGCTCGCTCAGGGGTTCGGGGTCACAAGGGCGGGGCGAGTGGGACCAGCACTCACCCCGCAGGTTGACTGTGAAGCGGCAGCGCGGCAGGCGTTCGACGCGATGCACGCGGAACAGTTCAATTCCGAGCCAGCAGCGAAGACGAGTTGGCTGCACGTGCCGCCCACATCGCGCGGACTCGGCTGCGGGAGTAGGTGACTGAGATGCAGTACGGATCATCACCCAAATGGATGACGCGTGGTCAGTGATGTCGGTCGCCACGCTTCGCTCGGACTGATCACAATCAGGTCGTGTGGCAATCGTTCGCGCAGTAGTAACATCCGTTGACGTCGGTGTAATACTGTCGCGCGGCCTTGACGGCGTCGGCGCAGTTGCTGTGCCAACCAAGGTCGCGACGGCTGTAAATGCTAGGCAGGCACCCCTTTGTCGACGAAGAGTCGTGGACTTCGTGGTCTCCGCTGCCCGGCTGGGCATTCACGTTCACGCAGTAGTAAGGCATGTTCTCCCCAATCCGCGCACATCTGCGTGCGCGCGAAACATGGTAGGGCAACTCACGTGGTCTTCGACCTGCGCTTCGACAGGGAAGCAAGAGCTAGAGAGTCGCCCTTTCGACGACGTAGAGGGTCTTCGCCTAAGGGAAGAGGGGGCGGCTGGTGCCGCCCCCTCTTCCTCAGCAGACAGTTGAGAAGGTGCTCAAGCACACCGACGTGCTGAAAGTGCTCGCGAACTGCGTGTCCACGGCTTCCTTTCCCCGGTGCTCAAGCGCCTGTAGCGACAAGAGGTACCCCATTGATCTCACCTCCTCGAGCCAACTCGCGTGGCGACGGTGACATAAGGGAGTCGGGTGCGAGGTACGGCAACCCGGACCAGCGAAGGGAGCCCCCAGCAATCCATTCCCTGTACGCAAGCAGGGCGGTGAGCACTCCCGCCGAGCCGGAGCCAAGATCACAGGACATCCGGAGAAGCCCATCGCCGGCGAAGCGCAAAGCCCGTTGATCGGGGAACGCATATAGCGCCAGTTGCGAAACATGGTGGTCGACAATGCTCCGAACGTCGGAGGGGGCAAGACCGAACCGGTCCAGCAGGATCAGAGCGTGGATGAGGCCCGCACGACCGCGGAGGAGGCCGGCCTGAACGGTGAATGGAGTCGAAGCAGCGAGGACGATCGCATCAAGCGTCTGCTTGTACCGCCCCGCGTCCCCCGTATGTGAGATGTATCGTGCCAGCACCACGCCGACGCCCGCCGAGCCGTGCCCGAGGTATGGGATCACACGCCACCCTTCATTGACGTGCAGCGAGCCGTCTTTCACGACCGCGAGCGTGGCGAGGTCGTGGTCGAGCGCACGACGCGCACTCTCAAGATGGCTTGTGTCGCGCGTGTGTTCGTAGACGGCCAGGGCCAGGAGCGCCGTGCCAGTTGCCCCACGTAGTAGGCCACCGCGGTCTGTCGCGACTCGGGACTTGGTCGGTTTCGTCTTCCACTTCTCATCGAGCTGCCGAACGATTTCGGCTGCCTGTGACACAGCGGTGGCATCGCTCGAGGCGAACGAGAGCAGTGTCAACCCGACCCCCGGAAGGCCGGAGTAGAGCGAGCAATCTGCATCACGCCATCCCCGCGACCTCAAGACTTGCAGGAGCTCTGCGGCGTCTGAGTCCAGACCGAGCTGCCGCAGGCCCCAAATCGCGCCGGCGATACCGTCCATCAACCCCGGCCGTTTGAGATCCGTCGTCTCCCGCAACGCAGTCTGTATCCACAGCAATTCTGCGTCCCGCAGTCGACGACCTGTCAACGCGGCGGCCGACGCAACGCCGAGCGCACCAGAGGCTAGCCCGAACGCTGGTTCGCGAAACTGGCGGGGGTCGCCCGGCCAGAGCCGATCAGCCCGTGTGGGGTCGGCGTCCACACTGATTCCATGAACGATCCCGGTGATTGCCGCGTCCAGACCTCGCGGGCGTGTGAACTCCAAGGAACCGAGAGTTTTCCGATGTTCCCTCGCAGCCCCCGGTGAGGTGCGGGGCGAGAGGGTTCGAAGGACTTCCTCTGCCCACCCAGGACCGAGGTCGAACTGCTCTGCGGCTACTTCCACAAGCTGATGCAATTTCTGGTTGGCCTGCTGCGCGAGCGGGGTGAGTGGGAGAAACATGTGCAGGTCGATGCAGGCAAGCGCGTAGAGGTCTGCATCGCGTGCGCTGCGGCCGTCGGGCGCGACAAAGCCGGGAACACCAAAGGGCGAAATAGTTTCGCGCTCGGTCGGCACAGACATCTCGAAGTCAATGAGCCGGACATCGCCGGACGCGGTGACAAGGATGTTCCCGGGGTGAAGATCTCCGTGAGTGTGCCCGGAGCGATGGAGGTCGGTCACCACCGCGCGAAGCGAAGCGGAGATTCCTAGCACCCAGGACCGGTAATCCGAATAGTCCGACGGGGTGGCTGTGCCCGACGCTAGCGGGTGGCGCGCGACTACAAGATTCGAGAGTGTATCTCCCTCGATGTGTTCCATGGCGAGGTATCGGTGTCCGTGCGCGATGAATGTCGCCAACGGTCGTGGCGCGTAGCCTCGGCCGATGAGAGCCTTCAGGACGGTCTCCTCATCCTGAAGCCGTGAGACGGCATCCCGATCATCGGGGGTTAGCCCGGTGTGCGGCCGTGCCTCCTTGAGGACTATTTCCTTGCCACCCATAGTTGCGGTGTAGATCCCCCCGGCATTCGAGTGATGCAGGGCACCCGTCACGTGAGGGAACCCCTTCGGAGGTGCGAGCTCAAGCGCGTCGAGTTGCGCCTGAAGGAATGCCGGGATGGTGACCCAGGCTGGACACGTGAAGGTGGTGCCGCGCACATCGGGGACGAGCTGGCCTGTGCGGGGGTCACGAATGGCAGGGGTTTGGAACCCGTTGACGTCGACGAACTGTCGGATGAAAGCCCCATAGCGAACAAACAGCGGACCGTCGTCCCAGCGGAGGTCGGTGAGGATGTGTGGGGCCGGATGCCCGGACAGCAACTCCTGAAGAGTCGTCAGGCAGTTCTGCAGTGCCTGATCGTCAGTTGGATAGATCGTGATGAACTTCGCGGCGCTGATACGGTCGGCATCCTTCGCGAGCGACGCGCGGAGCCGGGAAGGACTGCGGAGGTGTTTGAAGGCGACTCGCTGCTGGCGGCAGTAGGCGGACGCCTGACGCAAGGCCTCGGACGCCGTGCCCAGCGTGGCCGACACGTGGACCTTCCAACCTTGCTCCGGAACGGTGATGCCGGGCGCAGTCCAGTGGATCCAATGGTCGTCCTGCTGAGATAGCCATCCGAGGCGAGCGAGAGCCCGATCGGTCCGGTAATCCTGTGATGAATCGAGTTCGTGGCGGCCCGGCTTGTCGTAGAACGGCGAGCCGGCCGCCGCGAACTGCGGGTAGATCGGGTCCACAAGCTCCCCCCGGCGAAGGGCGCGACTACCGCGCAGCACATTGTGAACTGGCAGCGGGTTGGCAACTCAGCCGTGACCGGAGCGCACGCGATGCTCCTCAAGCCAGCACTTTTGGCGTGTGAACGGGGATTCGAGCGCCGAGCACGGCCAAGTCGCGATAGAACACGGCCGACCCAACTTCATCCGAAAGGACTACGTACGACCAATATCGAGGCCGTTCCGCGCGCCCCAGAGCGCGAGTTGTGTGCGATCCGCCAGTCCAGTCTTCTTCAATGCAGACTGCAATTGGGACTTCACAGTGTGCACAGAGACGTGGAGTCGAAGGGCGATGTCATCGTTGCTCGTGATGCCGCTGGAGAGCGCAGCCACCACGCGACGCTCGGCGGCGGTGAGGAGGGCTAACTGGGACTGATCGGCTTGCGTGGGGCCACGCTTGATGAACTCGCGGAGGATTGGTGCGGTCACCCGCGGGGATATCACAGCCTCCCCCTTCGCGGCCGCTCGGATGGCATCGACAAGTTGGTCGAGGTCGTGGCTCTTCAGGAGATAACCGACCGCACCCGCGTCGAGTGCCTGAACGACGTACTGGTCGAAGGCAAAGCTGGTCATCACAATCACCGCGATTTGGGCTGAAGGCGACTGAGTCAACTCTCGCGTCGCTTCCACCCCGCTCAATCCCGGCATCTGGATATCCATAAGCACCACGTCGGCGCGTTCGTTCAGAGCAACCTTCACGGCATCAACGCCGTTGGTTGCCTCGCCAATCACCTGGATGTCCCACACGCTGTCAAGCTGCAACCGAATCGCGCGTCGGACTGTGCGGTTGTCGTCGGCGATGAGGACTCGAATCCGCCTAGTGCTGCCAGTCATTGTCTGTCGTCTCCCCGTCCCGTGGGAGCGACGGGGATGGTGAAGGCCGACTCCCAGCCGCCCGCTGGTGTTGCACGGGCGACCAGTGTGCCCTGAAGGAGTTCGAGTCGCTCGCGCATCCCACTCAGGCCCCATCCAAGCCCCGGCCAGGGATGCTCTCGGCGCTCATTGCGCGGTGCCCCGTTCGCTACGGTCACCTCAAGGGCAGTCGGGTGCAGCCGGATCGACACGGAGACGGTGGCTCCAGGCGCGTGCTTCGCTGCGTTCGTGAGTGATTCCTGGATGCACCGATAAGCGGTTGTGGACACGACAGCGGGCAGGTCGGAGAGCGTGCCGGTGACTTCGAGCTGGACAGTCATCCCCCGCTTCTGCCAGTACTCCACCAGGCCGGGCGTTCGCCGTATGTCCTTTGTCGTCTCCAGGGGTTCAATGTTGTTCGAGCGGAGATCGGAGAGAGCACCGGTGAGACCCGCAGCTGCGAAGCGGCCCTCGGCTCGGACCTCTTCGATGAGACTGATCGCGTCCTCGGGGTGGGCGGGTGCGATCTTCAGGGCGGCGTCAGCGAGTGTGATGAGGCCAGCGAGGTGTTGGCCCGCGACATCGTGCAGTTCTTGTGCGATGCGGGCTCGCTCACGTTCCTCGGCCTCGCCGACACGGCGGTCATGTTCCTGCCGTGCGAGTTCAGCCTCTTCCCGCGCCAGGGTTACGCGTCTGACTTGCGCCGCCCACCAGATCCCTAGCGCCGCGCCGCCGACGACTGGTGCGGCGAATCTCACGGCCTCAGCCGACACGTATCCGAGTGCGGCACTTGCTTCGGTGCCGATCGCAAGAACCCACCACAGTAGCGCGCTCATACTTATCGCGACCACGCCCACCGCCCAGCCGATGGCGCTGACCGCCGAGGAACGCGTGGCGAGTAAGAAAACCGAAAGCGCAATCACCAAGTACATGCCAATGAGCCACGACGGAACGCCAAGCCCGAGAGCAAGGGCCAGGTAGACGGCAGTAACGCTGCTGACGGCCAGCCCTGGCCAACGGGGCGTGAGCAGGAGAGCCGCTGCCTGGAGCGCGCAGCCCGCCACGAGCAACGTGAAGCCTGCCGGGATGGAGACCGTGAGCGGCCAAGGCCCTTGCGACTGGGCAAGGGCGGTGATCGGCACAGCCAACACCTGGATGACGGTGGTGAGGAAGACCACGCTGGCGAACACCCACGCCGAGCGACGTGACCTCAGCAGTGCGCCGGGGGCGACGCCCGCGTCATCGAATGTCTCGCCCAAGCGTCCGATCGGCTGAGTGGGCATCTATGTCGTGCTCCAATCCAGGTGGGTGCCTGGGAACTGAGGTCGGCGGCCGCGTAGCAGGCGCCCCGATGATGTGCAGTTGACACTATCTGTGCTCGCCTGCCCGGTGCGGCACACGTCGCGCATCCGTCGGAGCCCACCGCAGCGACATGCGAGCGATCCGGATACCGGGAGAAAGCCCATGCTGCTGGTGACTCCGCGGCCGAAGGGGCACTCGTGCGTCAGCCAAACGAGTGAAATCTCCCGCTCGATTTACGCCAGACCTTCCACATCCAAGGGCGTCCGCTACCCGGAGTGCGCCGCGAGCCATGCTGCGACGACCTGCAGCTCCATGCGGGTCCGCGAGCCCGCAACTTGCAGTCAGACGTTGCGGATGCTCAGCTCGATTGAATCAAGACTGAGTGACGGGATAAAAGCCTTACTTGACGTCCGGAGTGTTGTCTGCGCCGCACCCCATGGCGTCTGGGAGGCGAGGATGCGTCTTGGTGCCCCTGTCCTCCGGCGGCGAGAGGTGCACCGTGACCGCCAACATCAGGCAACGGAGCTGAGAGGTTCAGATGGACGTTATCGAGCGGCCACGCTTCGGGCGGGCTGTCGTCATCGTGATTGTGGTCACAGCCGTCCTCGGCTTCGTTGCGGCTATGTGCACAACAAGCGCGTACTCCGGAACGGCGAACTCGAGTTGGGGCTACTACTCACTCAACGGACAGAACTACAAGAACCAGGCCGTCGTTGAGACAACGCCATCTACAAACTCCATAACCGGTGCAACGAACATTCTTACCAATGAGACTGCATGTATTCCTTCCGGCTGGGCAGGAGCTCGCGCAAGGATCTTCAACTCCAGTGGTGCGCTGATCATCCAGTCAGATATCAGATACAACTCCGGATGTGCCCTTTCTCATGCCAACCTCATCTACTACACCGCGGCGGGCGCATGGTATAGCTACGGCGTGACCTGGGCCTGGAGTGGATCTAGTTACAACGCGTTCTACACATTCAAGAGCCCGAGGGTCTGTCCGCGTTTCTGTGTAAATGGTCATCGGCTCGGTGTTCAGTTGAGTCCTAGGCGGTCGCCGTAGGTCATTGCGAGTACGTTCAGGATGCCTTTCCAGCCGGCGGTTTCGCCAGTGGGATTCTGCCGGTTGTGTTGTCGTTGTTTCGCGACGAGGTAGAGGACTTTCATTGCGGACTGCTCGTTGGGGAAGTGTCCGCGCCGGCGCACGGCCTGCCGGAATCTGGCGTTGAGCGACTCGATCGCGTTCGTCGTGTACACGATCTTGCGTAGCTCGAGGGGGAACTCGAGGAACGGGGTGAACTCGCCCCAGGCTCGCCGCCACATCTCGACCATCGCCGGATACATCGGCGTCCACTCGTCGGCGAACTCCGCGAATCGGGTTTCGGCGGCGGCGACGGTGGGCGCGTGATAGATCTCTTTGATCTCTCCGGACAGGCGTTTCCAGTGCTTCTTCGACGCGAACCGCAACGAGTTCCGCACGAGGTGGACCACGCAGGTCTGCACGGTCGTTTGCGGCCAGGTCGCCCGGATCGACTCGGGTAGCCCTTTCAGCCCGTCGCAGCAGACCACGATGACGTCCTGGACGCCCCGGTTGCGCAGCTCGGTGAGCATGTTCATCCACTGTTTCGCGCCTTCCCCGCCGGTGGGTCCGACCCACATGCCCAGCACGTCGCGGTGTCCGTCCAGATCGATGCCCATCGCCACGTACACGGGCCGGTTCCCGACCGTCCCGGCACGGATCTTCATCATGATCGCGTCGATCAGGATCACCGGATACACCGGCTCCAGGGGGCGGGCCTGCCACTCCGCCATCTCTTCAACGATCCGGTCGGTCACCGTCGAGACCAAATCGCGAGACACCTCGTCGCCGTACAGCTCGGCCAGATGCGCCGCGATATCGCCGGTCGTCATCCCTTTCGCGTAGAGCGAGAGGACGTTCTTGTCGAACCCGTCCAGCCGGCGCTGATGTTTCGCCACGATCCGCGGCTCGAACGTCCCGGCCCGATCCCGCGGCACCTGCACGGTCACCTCGCCGATCTCCGTCCGCACCGTCTTCGGGGTGGTCCCGTTCCTGCTGTTCCCCGACCCGCGACCATCGACCGCGTACCGGTCGTAGCCGAGATGGTTCGCGAGCTCGGCCTCGAGCGCCGACTGCAGCACCTGCCGCGTCAGCCCGGTCAACAACCCGTTCGGGCCGGTCAGCTCGACGCCCTCCGCCGTCGCCGTCGCGACCAGCCGCTCAGCCAGCTCGGACAAGTCCACGCCGGCCTCGACGATCTCACCCGTCCGCGAGTTCACCTGCGTGACCCGCTGCAATTCCTTACCCATGCGCGATTCTCTTCCCGCCCCGACCACAGATCGCGGCAATCACGCCGAGCCATTTACACAAAGAATCCGACAGACCCGAGCCCGAACCAAAACACCTGAGGGGCAAGCAATGAATCTGCGGCGTGTGGCTTTATTGAGTTTGCTGGGTGTCGGGGCGTTCGCGGCCGGCGCAGTGGGAGGCGCGGCGATTGCGGGTGAACCCCTTCTCCAGGCGCCCTGGGGGATTACTGCGGCGGACGGTGTTCCCTCGGAGGCAATGCCGTCACCCTCATACGCGGTCAACAACTCGGGAGACACATATGGCTCCCTAGCTGATGCGCCGGCGCCTGACCAGCAGCCAAAGCTGATCCTCGTGGTCGCTACCAACGGGCGTGAGGGATACGTGTACCGGAACGACCTTGAGGCCTCGACGGTACAGCGGCAATGAGAACATTCAAGTCCCCCGAGGATGCGCTCGCGTGGCAAGAAGAGCAGCAACGGCAGGGCGGCGGCGGCGTTATCCCGGTGTACTCATCCGACGGAATCGTCGTTATCGGTGAGTTCAGGGTCCAGGGTTGAAGCGCAGCACCAGGCGGGCTCAAGCACTCCCTGCTGCAGGGTGAGCGGCGTGCCAGATCACGCCGAGATGAGGGCCGGGCGTTCGCAAGCGCGGCCGTTGCGGCCAAGGTGTGTGCGGTTCAACACAAAGGCTCGAGACTTCTACGAACAACTGGATCTCGAGACGAGCGCCTCCCGAATCCGGAATGCGAGCATAAGGCGTGGAGGCCAGGAGGCGGCAGGTGCCCAGCCCTCATTGTGACGGTGGGGAGTTGTCGACCAACGTGAACCCAAAGCGTGGGTCACTCTTCACCCAGGGGCAAATTCCGCATCGTTACTGATCAGGCATGCCGCACGTGCTGGCAATCGGAGAACATCGGCGTCGCACGTCTTCATGGTCAGGAAGTCGAGACGGAAGCCCAGTTCGACGTCACCCATTTGATTGAATCTGACTAGGAGCTTACGTCGCCGAGTAAGCACCTCGTCGCCCGGTTTCCTGTCATCCTCGCCGGCTATGGAAGGACAGCCTGAGGCTAGGGCAGCCTCCTTGATCCTCGCTCGTCACCGCAGAAACACGCGGGTTCCACAGAGTGGGGCTGCGTCCGGTCTTCGGGGTCCGAGTGCCTCGGTGGCCGGTGTGACCCCCGCGATCTCGACGGGTTTCGCGGGCTGCGTTCGCGATTGCCCACTGACGCGGCCGCGGAGCTGACCAATAGTCTCCAGCCAGTCTCTAGGGCAAGGAGGGTCGAGGTGGCGGAATCAACTCGCGTGAGGAGAGGCGGAGTCATATCCGCGGCAGTGACTGCAGTGTTGCTTGCGGTGATGACCCCGCAGATCGCATTCGCTGCGCCGACTTGGTGGACATTCTACAACCAGTCCACGAGTCAGAACGCCGTCAAGACCAGTCAACATTGGACGTCCTTGAGCGGCGGGAAGGCTGGCCCATCCTCCGGATCAACGCCGGGCGCCTACAACGTCTACTACGTGTCCAGCAAGCAAGCATCGGGCGCACTAATTGTGAAGGCCGAAGCCACAGGGAATGCGGTCACGATCATGCATTCCGCGCGTAGCAATGCAAGGAGCGAGTGCTACTGGAACCGCTTTATCGAGGGCGTGCCGGTGTCGGGCGGGACCGCAAGCCTCCAGTGCCAGTCATACCGCGGTTGAGTCGAAGGGGAAGAACAGTGGGAACCAAGTCATATGCGATCGCTGCGACCGTAGGGTTGGCGTTGGGTGCCGGTGCGCTACTTGCGGCCGCAGCGTCAGCGAGTGCGCCCTACGGTATCGACGAGTACGATCTGGACGCCATCCAAGGGAACGCCAAGTCCTCTCCTGCTCAGGTGCCGCTGCCAGGGAACCTGGATCCCGCGATGCTCGACGGCGGCGAGGTCGATCCGTCGACTCTCCAAAGCTTCGCCTCCTCGGAAGCTGCCGAGTTTCACACGGCACTGAATCGAGACGGCGAGCTGTGCCTAGTCGCAAGTGTCGGCGGCAAGGACTGGGCCGTTGCAACCTCGTGCAGCACACCACAGCAGTTCAACGAAGACGGCATCGGCATCCGACTCGAGACGCCAACCATCGCCTTCGAGAGCTATCTGATCCCCGATGCCGTTGCCGGCAAGATCGACTTCGCCGACGTAGATGGGATCACCACGATGGTCAATGGCAATCTGGTTGTCGTCGACTCCGCTGCGACTGAAGCCGAGAGAGCAGCGATGAGCGACGAGCTCGCCACCGCCGGCGTCACTCCTCTCGAGGGAGAGTGACGCGTGGACACCCGTCGCGCTGACAAGCTACGCCGAACCCAAGTCTGGTCTGTGAGCTTGCTAATCGCGATTGCGGCCGCGATCGCCCCATCGGCGGCGTATGCCGCGACGTGGACCATTTGGCTCGAAAAGGAGGTCGCCTCCAACACTTGGCAGTCCTCCGCTTACAAGTACTACCTTGACGGAGGTCGCGCTTGGGTGACCGGCGACTACCACACGCCCAAGATCCGCACCGTTAGTACCTCGGGGGTGGTTCTGTACTCCGCAACCGGCGGGTACGGCGGGGCGATCCAGATGATTCACGCACGAGCAGTGAATGCGAAATCGTCCTGCACATTCAGCCCGTACGGAGGCGTGGCCGCGAAAACGGACATGATATGCAAGTACTACATGTAATCGTTGCGGCTTCGCTAGGCGAGCTCCTCAAAGACGGGAACTTGACGTGACATCAGATGCTCCCCGCTCTTTCCGCACCATCTTTTTGCGCGTCTCCAAGGCGCTGTGGAGGGCTATCTCCGTTGCGCTCTCAGCCGTCGCTGGGTCGCACGGCATCGCCTCGGCGGCAACTGACGACTCGAGAACAACCGGCCACTCGCGCACGCCTCGATCGGGTTGATCCGGCATTAGCCGAAATGGTCCAGCCCGATCGGGAGCGCCAGGTAATCGCAGGGACGAGCGCGACCGACAGGACCGGGAACCGCTCTGAGAACACCGAGGCCCCGCTTGCGCCGCACATTCCGCCGCCAGGAGGCCCCAGATAATCAGTTCAGAGACCTCGAACGGTTTCACCTCTTCCCCTTCGATCAGAGTGGATGCGGGGGTAGCGAGCACCTGGACGACTTTTGCGATGAAGAGGGTGAGTCCGAAGATGACCGCTGCGCGGGTGGTCCCGAGGATGGCGCTGGCTGGTGTCACCCCGGCAACGGTTGCCTGCGGCGTAGTTTCGCTCAGCTCCCCGAGCTGCCTCTCGTTGCCGCCCACGGGGAGGTTCCGATCCACCCTTGCCGACTGTCCCGTGCACAAACGCCTTCGCCTGCATACGGGGCAGAACCTGGTTACGGCTGGTTCGCCGGCGGCAAGCGGAAGCTGAGCCAAATCGAGACGCCCGCGTGAACCCGCGGTCAAATCCACACGATGAGTGTGGTCTGTCCGCTGAGTCAGACCGCGCATAGGTCAACACGACACATTGTGTCGCTGATCGTCCCGCACCGGGCGGCGCGTCAGCCTACAGACAGGGTCGGACGCATCATGCACAATAAGGGAATGGGGAGTCGTGTCGTGCTCAGCGAGGTGGGGCCATCCGCCGGACTCACGATCACTGACGGTGAAAGCCGTGGCCTCGCCCATGCTCATAGTCTCCACTTCGGCAGCCAAGACCTCGTTCGCGTCGCCGGATTCGCGGCTCGCAGCGGCTTCACCCTTGTGCGCTTCTACCTTGCCGACGCCTATCTTCAGCCTCTGCCAGCGGGTGAGGATGAAGAACTGTCGGACGAGCTCGTTGAGATCTTCCAGCGTGACGGTGACCGTGAGGTCGTCGCAGCCCTGGACGACGACTTCGATGGGCTTTTCGTTGTGGGCATCGAATTGCGCTCCCATGCAACGGGCCTCAGCATGCTGCTGCGACGTAAGGGGTACATCGATACCCCCGTCAAAGACGAAGCGACCACCCTCCTGACCGCGGCGTGGCAGAAGTTGCATCTGACGTGAGCGTGCGATGGGAGCCGGGTGGCCGCATCTTCACCGTGGCCACAGAGGCTGCCAAGGTCGCAGTCGTCACATGGGGTGTACTCGGGCTCGACGAGCAGCTTGAGGCGGTGCTGTCCTCCTGGCCGCTCCCTGCCCGTTATGCGCTGGCTGCGGTCGTTGGAGCGCTTATCCTCGAAGTCGTCCTCGCGTTTGTCGTCGGACCACCGCGCATCCAGGTCGACTGGACCGAGCCGGGGAACCCCCGGGATCTCACGGAGATCCTCGTTCGCCCCTCTGCGCGTCGACCCAGCACTGGAGTATTCGGGATTGACGTGGAGATTCCACACACGAGTGTGATCGGAATGCTCATCTTGCGTGCTTTGATGGCCTTCCGGCCGACGCTGTCCATTCGGATAGACACTGCACCGATGACTCCAGACGTGAAAAGCTCTCGCGTCCGTGACAACGCTGCGACGATTACCGCCAACGACGGCACGCATGGCTTCGACGTGGACCTGGGGGCGGCGCTCAGCCGTCCCGGACACTGGCACGAGGCGAAGGTGATTTGGACTTGTGACGAATTGCGCGACGACACAACATACAACATCGACTACAGGTGGGTTCATCGCTCGCTCTTGGTGCGACTCCTGCTGTGGACTTGCGTCCGAAAGCGGCGAAACGTTGATGTTGTGCGAATGGTAAGAAAGTGAAATGCCCGTACTGAGCAACGACGCTGTCAAGGTGACACCCGTTACCTGCCGCACCGATATGACCCTGAAGGAAATCCGTGACGCGTTGGCCAGCCGGCCCCCGAAGCGAGCCGACTATGTAGGCGGTTGGGCGAGTACGAACAACAATGCGTCGAACATGGGTCTCGTCAACGCGACACCACCGGCATCCGAACCCGAACTGGTCCCCGACGGCGACTACCCCGAGATGATCCGGGCAAGGTACTACTACTGGACCGCGATGCCCAGCGCAGTATCCACCATCGCTACCACAGCAAACGATGACTTCCGCGTGCTGCACGGGATGGACGTCGTGATCACCCAGGCTGGCTCGGGGCGCGTCTCGATCCTCGTGTCCAGTCGCAGTAGCGTGCTGATTCGTCGACGCGACGGCGCGATCCGGTCTCTCGAACGGCTGTTCCGTGAGCGCGACGACACGATCCGCGCCGATTTCTCAACCTCCGCGCTCGCTCTCGACAGCGACGACATCTTCCTCTGGCTCGCGCACAAGGTGTCTACTCAGCCGCAGATTGACCACCAGATCCGACTCGACGTCCTCACCGGGATCAGCAACACGGACTCCGCCCAGCGCACCGCCGATCTTCGCCTCGGTGTCGACTTCGAACGACCCAACTTCCTCACCGCCGTCGCGGAGCTCGACACCCTCGGCCCCATCGAACTGTCTTTCCGTAACGAGACAGCAGCCGGGAAGAGCACTTTCAAGCTCAAGCTCCACCTGGACGGTGGGTTCGAGATCCACAAGTCCGGGATCTCCTACCCATATTTCTCCAGCTCGGAAGAGTTGATGCTTGACGCGTCCTACGAGCTTGCGTTCGACCTCATCCCTCGCATCAACCGAATTTACGGCGATGACACCGCGTGGCCCGAGCGTCGCACCCAGGTGATCATGGACGCCATGGATGCACTTCAGACCCGGTACGCGAAGCAGCTCGGCGACCTCCGCGCGCGTCTCGAGGCACCAACCCCCTGACAGCGATCGCGGGACCCT
Source organism: Microbacterium fluvii (assembly GCF_025515205.1). Taxonomy (GTDB): domain Bacteria; phylum Actinomycetota; class Actinomycetes; order Actinomycetales; family Microbacteriaceae; genus Microbacterium; species Microbacterium fluvii. The sequence continues at coordinate 95,218 of NZ_JAOPFX010000004.1, forward strand.
CTCATCCGTTTGAGTGAAAGGTCGTCGCGAGTTCTGACGCCGCGGGCGTAACTTCCACGGCGTCGGGATGACCAAACCGGCTCCGCAGCCTCCCGGTCGCGGCGAGTAGAGAACCGCTGGGACGGCAACCCGACACCGGCCGGAGCGGCGGTGCTGGGCAGCCGCTGACCCAACAACGTGGTCACGCCGCCTCCGAGTGGATCCCCGACGTTTTTCCCTTACCGGGAACCTTGGCCGGCGGGTGCCGGGTGGGCGGAGTTGCGGTCAGCGTGGTAAGCGTCCTCGACCTCGACCAGCTTGACGGTCCGCCAGGGCCGCGCTGACGGATCACCTCGGTCCCTTACAGGTTGTTGACCGCCTCCGCCATCGCGTTGTCGAAGCCGTCGACGACGGTCCCGGCGGAGAAACGGTGCAGATTTCGACGATCCGCTCCGCGTAGCCCGTCGCTGTGCTTCGACTCGTGGGTCGCGTGATGGTTCAACCGATCCAGCCGCCTGCCGATTCCCCACGCGGTCATGTCCCGCGCACGCAACGGCAGGATCACGGAGCGCAACGTCCCACGGCGCGCGTCCTTTCGAGCAGATGGACTCTCGCGGGCCACCCGAACGAGACCCGCTCTGTGGGTCTGATGGGTCCAGTTGCACCGCCGGCCTGGCTCGAGGAGGTGCGCCACCCGCCTTCCATGCGTTGGGCGATCTATTGAAAGAGTGCCCGCAACTCGGTCTGAGTCACCGTCAGCTCGGGATCTGTGTGCGAGACGTACGTGGTCCCGATAATGTCGAAGGCCCCAGCGTCGCCACCGACGATCGCGGCTGGAGCGTCGTCATACTCGGCGAGGAACACCAATATCGTCTGGCCCACTATGAGCGGGCTAATACCGTCCTCACTGTACGTGACACCGTCCAGGGTGCCGCCGAGTTGCTGAATGTGGATTGTCTCGCCCGACTCCACTGGACCCGCGAACACCTCGCCAACGATTGCTTCGTAGACGGTTATTGGCACGACGCCTTCGCCGGGTTCGGGTGTCTCATCTGTACCGGCGTATGGGTTTATCTGGGGATCGTCGCTTCCATAATCCGGGTAGAGGAGGGCCTCTTCATGTTCACCGATCGTCACCTCGGCGACGATATCTGCTGCCTCGACAAGCCGTGCCGCACTGTCGTAAGCGGGGTAGTCAGCTGAAATGACGGCGGTATCTGGTGCATCGATGCTCTCGCTCGAGCATGAAGCCAGGGTGACCGTGGCGGCAAGGATTGCGAGAGTTCCGCCTATCGAGGCGTTCCTGTGGAGCATTGCCGGTCCTTTTCCCTTAGAAATGCGCATTGATGTCTGCCCAGTCGTAGGTCGTGGGCGCGACAAGAGTGTTGCGGTTCCGACTGTGCTTCATCAGCGAGGCGCTGGAGGTAGTCGGGTCATCCTTCAGGCAGAACCCGTGGCCGAGCTCGTGCGCGAAGACGCTGCGGACAAAGTTGGCGAAGTTCGTAGCGTCTGCGGTGATTGTTCGTGTGTTCATCTGGATGAACTTTCGCCGGCTCGAACTTGTGTAGGTGTAGTACCCATACCAGGTTGCTGAGTATGACGCCGCGGTCACGCTGCTCGTCGTCGAGCTGTTGTGGTAGATATTCAGGAGCGCACTAGTGTTCCACGTATTTCGGGCCGTGTTCATCGGAGTCTCCCAGGTGGAGTTGTAACTGCTCCACGATTGGATGGGCCATGAGCCGAGCCCCTCGCAGAGGCTTCCTTGATATGTTGCGTGCGCCTGGGCGGGCGCCAGCATGGCCGCGACCAAGGCGGCAGCGACGACGACCCGTGCGCCCAACCTTCGCCGGGCCTGCGCGTCTCGAACACCATCGTTCGTCATTTGCCGAACCTCCTGAGTGGTAGAGGGCGGGATCCCCGATACCGGGCGAGCTGAGACTAAGATCCCGAGTCGCGCATGCTCAAGGGCATCCATCCGCTGCAGAACACAAGCCCTTCTGCCGTATCGCGACGAGCCGCCGCGTCTCCCCTCTGTTCTCGGCCGTCGGTGGCACCATGTCCCGGGAGACGGTTACCCGGGGCCCGAATAAATCCCCATCCGGGTTTCACTCATTGGGATGATCGCCGGAAGGTCGATTGACGGGTAGGCGAGGCCGAGGGGACCTCCGCACTGCGACGTATGCCATCGCGCGGGGGGAAGGCGTTAGGCACCTGTTGTCGTACGGCGGTCGGGAGTCCGCCGCGCATTACCCAAGCGCGAGCGCGCCTTTAGGGAGGTGCCTATTGCGCAGGCGATTGCAGCGCCGCAAGGACTTGCTCCGCGACCTCCACCGGGTCGAGTCCGCCCAGCTTGCTCGCGGTGGGAGCGACCGCCCAGGCGACGTGCGCCGACGCAAGCGAGCGTCAAACGAAGGCGTGTTGCTCTTCGGACACCCGAGTCGCAGTGTCGGTGGTTGCTGTCTCGTCGGGGAGACGAAGCGCCGGCCTTCGAGCAGGGTGACTGTCCCGAAGGCCGGGATCCCGAGATCCTTCGCAAGCCTTTGCTGCGCCAAATCATCAGACCACGGCGGCCCCTTGTCGGCCGGCAACTTCGAGTGAGGAGACCCACGCTGAGAGTCCGAGACCTTTCAACTTGCTCGCGAAGATCAGTTGGCCGCCGACATCGATGGGCAACAGGCATCGAGAGCATAGGGACCACGTCAGACGCTCCCGGACAGGCCCTGCGGGCAGGTCACAGACCGGGCGCTGGGTTGGTGAGGCCGATGCGCCCGGAGCCGTGCAGAGTTCCTGGGACTGCCGTCGCCAATGGCGTCCTTCCGGTCGCGGCCAACTCGGCCTGACGAGTTCACAAGTCGCGCGCAGCGCGCTCGGACTAGAGACCGCGCCCGGGGCTGCTGTGTTGACGCATGTCGAATTTCCCAGGATTTCCTGCTCGTCCGGTATCGCTTCGCCGGCCCGTGCCGACCGTTGCATCGGATAGTGGGATGGTCAATCCCGGTTCTTGCCAACCGCGGGCCGAAGCGTTCGCAGCGATCGCATCAACGACCTTCACGATGGCTGGGTCGTTGCCGAGGATCGCTGCGGCGTCAGTTGCTGCCTGGTCGAATGCTGCGGTGATACCGCCGAGGATCTCCCGCACTCGGGCCTGTGCCAGGTCCTGGTCCAGATCCAGTTTGCGGGCAGCGATGAGGAGCGCTGCCTCACCGATGCGATCCATGGTGTACTCCCCGTCGATAGACATCGCGAGCTTCGGGGAGGTTCCGGCCGGCATCGGATAGGGAGCGTGAGTGCCGAGGTCGTACAGCGGGGCAAGCGAAGCACGCGTCTGATTGAGCATGAGTGAGTAGTTCTTCGCGTGTGCGTCCGTTCCCACTGCGGCGAGGTTGAAGACAAGCGCATCGAAGAACTGTGCCGCGTTGTTCACTCGGTCCTCACGCTCGGGCAGACTCCGGAACAATTCGGCGATGCGAGCGATTCCAGGGCCGCCGTCACTCTGGTACTTCTGATCCGGGTTGATGCCGAGCGCCTGGCAGATGTCCTCTTGATGCAGTCGCGCCCAGCGCCCGTCGTTTTTCGCCCGGTCGTATCGCTTCGAGATGAAGACGTTGTCGCCGAGCGCGGTGGTCGCGAGTTCGCTGTCCGCGACCGTCATTCCCAGATGCCTGGCCGCAGCCATGGTCATGAACTCGTTGACGTGATGTTCGGTATAGGGCGCGACAGCTGGCTTGATGATGTACGTCGTAGGTGTCGAGTCCAGCGGTGTCGCCCATTGCCCCTGTTCTGTTCGGAACAGGGCGGTCTTCGGCTGCGCGCCAGGGAGGGACCATCGTCCGGCGCGGCGCACCCCCCATGTGGCTGCATTGCTGATGAGGTCTCGGACGATCTCTCCGAAGTCCTGGTCATCATGCAGTTGGAGGTCACCCGTCCGCGTTGCCGCATCGGTGCTTTCGGCGCCTTCAGGGAGCAGCTGCACTGCGCCGGCCGCGTCGCGTCCGATGTGAGTAAGGATGGCGAAGGGATTCCGGTGAGAGACGTGATACTCCGCACCGAGTTCACGGAGCCGCCCGTCGCTGTCGGGCAGCAGACCCTTGAGGTACGCGCTTGCAGGAGCGTTCTTGTGTGTTGCGCGGGTGAGCGGCATGGAGAGCGAGATCGGCGTCGTACCCCTCTGCTGCCGGTACTCCTCGTCATATGTGAAACTGAGCGCCCCCTGCGTCGTCTGGACGAAAGTGCCCACATGCACTCCGTCCAGATATGCGTTCAGTTCACCGGCCATCTTCGACGCTCATCTCAAGGTTCAGAGCGCTCAGGACCCACAGCACCCGGTGCAGGGTCACGGTGCTCTTCCCTCGCTCGAACCGGTTGAGCCAGTCACGCGTGACCCCCGACTCATCAGCGAGCTGCTGCTGGGACATGCCGAGCTTCTCCCGCCTCTCTGCGACAAGTGCGCCAAGATCGGCTCCTCGAGTGACTCTCATCATTTCTCCCTATGGGATGAACCCCATACCTGAAAGAGTGGGATAAATCCCACTATACCTGAAGTGGGAAATATCCCACTTGTATGAGTGTGGGATGAATCCCACACTCATATATGCGCGGTGGGGTTCAGGGATCGTCGCTCTGCGCCGTGGGCAGGCTATCGGAGCAGCATGAGGAGTCGTCCGCAGCCGTGACGCCTCGGCTCATCGTGACCGTCAACCTGCCCGATACGGGTGCTTCGAGGTCGTGACGACCACTGACTCCGCCCAGCTGTATCCACCGCCGTTCATGGGGTCGACCGGGCTGGCGTCGACTTGATAGCCACGACCGAGAAGCAGCCACCGCACCGAGTCAACCGCGATGGCCGGAGCGTTAGGGGTCAAACGGACTGCGCGAACCGGGAGTGGGGGTGCCACTCGGGGATCGGTTGCAGGGCGCCCCACGCGGGAGAAGTCGCCACCCTCAAGTGCGGGCGCGGGCTCATGGGTCGACGGCCTGCGCCGGCCGGGTGCGGCTTCGAATCTCCTAGCGAGACCCCCAGCTCGGGCGCACCAGATCCATGACATGCTGTCGTGCGTCGCCCTCGGCCAGGTAGGCCTGAGTGCTGGCGGGCGCCAAAAGTGTCGGTGTCATGAGGGCGTACGCACCCCCGCCCGCCTCTTCTACACCGAGCGACGGGTGCCAATCGCGCCGCCTTTGCGGGCGATGCCCTCCTTTCGGCCTCGAGGAATCAGGTTGTACCTCGGTGAGCACGACTCCCGCGGCGGGAGTATCGACGCGTTGGCACAGCACGACAACGTCGAGTACCCCGCATAGGGGTGGGCATGACAGCGTTCAGCAGCCCGAGCTACCCCGACCCAGAACTCGAAAACCACCGCGAGCCGGCTTTCGAATACTCCGAAGTCAGCATCACGGAATTCCCGTCTGACCTGGGCCGTGGAAAAATCTCGAGGTCGTCGTGGAAAACGCCTGGGGAGGCTTCTCCGGAGCCCTTGTCCCCGTTGGGATCGGGGATTTCGACACACGGCCACAGCGGGCCGTGTTCTTTTATGAACGGCTCAGTGTTCGTTTATTGCGAGCGAAACCGGCAGGAGACCAGTTCTCCCGCCGGTTTCGTCGTTTCAGGCGCGGTTTCGGCGCCCGATTCAGGATCCGGGCTGGCTGGACCAACACGAGCAGGCCCTCGTGGGCCTGTGTGGTTCGTGTTCTGTTCGGGGAGTGCACGCCGCGCTAGAGGTGCGGTATCGGGTTGTCGTGCTCGTCGTATCGTCGAAGGTTCCGAAGTGTCGTCTCACCGAGCGCGGCGATTGCGGCGTTATCCGTGCATTACACGCAACTATCTTTCAGGTCGTACGAGATCGACCCAGTCGTCGTGTGAAAGGTTCCGGCTTCCTCGTACGTGATTACGAGCGCATCAGTGTGGGCGACCTCTTCGGTTCGTTTCACCTTGGCGACGACGTTCACCTTCCCAATCGGCGCTGCGGCCCCCGGCAACGGAACTCTGGTCGACCACACTGGGTCATCATTCGAGAGTAGCTCGGAGGTCCAAATCACGGATTGTCCGGTCCGCACCGGGATGATGACGTCTTCGACGACCTCGATTCCGATGCCATCCTTCAACTCCAATGACTCGAAGACGATCTCGGTATCCGATGGCACCGTTGCCTGCATCCCTAGAAGGAGTTCTCCGCCCACTTCAAGCGGGGCACACAACTCGACCGGATCGGTTCCGATGCTCAGGCTCCCCGGTCCCGGCTGAGTGCAGCCATCTAAAACCAAGGCGAGGGCTCCAAGCAACAGCGGTCCGGTCCGTCCCCAAGCGTCCCGGCGTTGCCAGAGAGCGCGCCATCCCCTGACGCCATCCCCTGACGCTGGCACCCGCCGCTGGTGCATGCCGTCATAGTGGACGGCTACGGCGTTCAAGTCAACCGGCGAATCCTGGCGGCGGGAACTGGCTCGGAGAAAAGCTCGAAGTGGGCACTCAGGCAGATGGGGATCGGGGTTTGCTCAACGGCGATTGTCACCTTTGTCGAATCGGCCGTCGTGTTTGGCGAACCTATTGATGAGGTTGCGCTTAGCCAACATGAGGAGGTATTCCCTGGAATCTCCGTTAGTGTGTACTCGACTATCGAGGATATGCGTGGGATCGGGAGCGCCCCCGAGACGTTCAATTACGACATCACGAGCTTTGGTTCGAGCATCAAGCTGCCGTGCGCAACTTCCGTGGCCGAGACGGAATAGCATCGCGCCGTCTAGCGGTCGCTTCGGTCTCCCACTCTCGGTTGGGGTGGCAGCTGCAGGGGGTCAGAAGGCAACGAGCTTCCGATTTGTGAGTTCTCGTCGGGGCGACGTTCGAAAGGTGTCTTCTGAGTTCGACCTAGATAGATGTCCTGGACCTGATCGTAAGTCTTGGCCACCGTCCTGGTGGTGGAACGTGGAGCGCGGACGGCACGAACAACGATGGCGACCGCGATCAGTGCCCATGCCGCGAGACTGAACCAGGGTGCGAGCGGCGACTGGCTGGCAATTGCAACCGCCCACAGAACGATAACGATCAAGGTGATCGCGACTACGAGTATGCGTCTGCGCATCTTGTCTCTCCTAGTCCGACTCTACATCGCCCCTTTCTAGTCGGCACGGCTATCGCCCAGCGCGACGGTTGCACTGCCACGAGTTCCCATTGGCGCGTCTGGGACTCCAACGATCGGATGAACGATGAGCGGAGAACATTCGGGTGAGGCACGAGCGAACATGACGTTCCACTGTTGACGAGCGGGGACGGGAGTGAGCTCCGTCGCTCAGCGGCTGCCGCGCACCAGTCGCGAGGATCGTGCCGACGTCTGCATCAATGCCCGGTGTTCGGAGGCAGTTCGTAAGGAGTCGCTCAGCTGTAACGACCTAGAGATGAACGTCACATTCGATGACGGCAGACGAATGAAAGAGGACTCGATGAAGAGATTCGTACAGGTAGGCGTATCTACGCTGGTCGGACTGACATTGGCAGTGACGGCGACGACTGTAGCGCCGTCGGCCGCTCTCGCGACGACGGATGACGAGGAGAGAGCTTCGTTTGTCGCGTCAGCCTCGGAGATCATGGGTTGGTCCGAGGCTGAAGCGCAAGCGGCATGGGCAGATCCCGATATCCGGGCGATTACCCCGACCGACGTCATCACGACGACGACCGAGACCGACAGTCGGCCCGCTGCGAGCGATCGGGCCGCTCTAGCCAAGGAGATCGGGGCCGTGGCCGCGGCAGCTACTCAGCAGAAGACGATATCGACGACACGCAAGTACACCGGTATCGCTGGGACGCTGTTTAGCCTTACCTCCAAGAAGACCTTCCTGTACAACGGAGTTCGGGTCTGGCACGACGCGGTTATTGTGAGCTACACCCAAGAATGGTGGTCGTTCGACAGTATGGTGCTCTCGACCGATCAGTACGGTGCAATTGGCGGTGTCGCAAACAGCAAGACGGTGTCGCAGCGTGCGGCGAAGTTCTACTTTGCGGTGACCGGGGAGTATCTGTCGATCGGCATCACCCAAGAGGGGCGGTACAACGGCGTGACGAACTGGAGCACGTGGTGACACAGCACGCTCAGGCCTCAAGGGGGACCGCGAGGGCTCTGCTCCTGGCGGCTTGGCTCACCCTCGGGCTCGTCTGCCTCTTCGTGATACACGGTGTGATCTACTTCGCCGTCGTCACGGTGGCTGCTCTTGCAGTGAGCCTTTGGCGGCGAGACCCGTTTGCGTGGCTTTACGGCACAGCGACTTTGTTGCTAATCGTCCTGTACGTGGCTCTCGGACCCCATTTCGGTGCGTTCGTTGATCTCACCGCCGTGACTTCTTAGCGGGGGTTGCGTTGGCTGACCCGGCCGGGTCAGCCAACGCAATCAGCAACTGGAGGCGTGTTGACGCTGGTAGTGACTGCGCTGGGCAAAGAGACCATTTGGGTAGCCGCGGACCGCCGCCTGTCCTACGGGCCGGGCCGGGCGCCCATCGACGATGCGATGAAGGTGCTGGTGTTGGACAGCGTTGATGGAAAGGCCGTGTTCGCGTACGCGGGCCTGGGTGCTACCTCCAACGGCATGCAACCGTCGACCTGGCTGCGGAATGTGTTGCGGGGTCGAAGTGGGAAGCTTGAGGACTACCTCGGCCTGGTCGCCGACAAGGTCGGCGAGCAGTTTCCGCGCCACTTGTCGAAAGTGCCGGGCGGGGCACACGTGTTTCTCGTCCCCGCCTTTATCGGCCGGCAGGCGGCAATGTTCGCCATCGAGTGCGTCGTGGACTCCTTCGGTGGTGCTCGGCACCGCTACACCAGGCTTGTCCGGCCGGAAGACATGAGATCGCCTGCGACATTGTGCGTTGTGGGGAGCGGGGCGCGCTCACTCGCGCGCGATAGCAACGTGTGGGGTCGATCGCTCCTGAATCTCATTCGCGATGAGGAGGCGCACGGTACCGGTACTCGCGCCGTTGCAGACGGGCTGGCTGAGCTGGTCCACCGCGCACACCTGCAGACGAGCGACGGCTCGGTGGGGCCTCGATCGGTCGTCGTGTGGGCCCGCGCGCACGGGACGAAGCGAGACGGGGGCGGCCATGCGTTCTACGAAGGCGTCCACCTTGACCCTTCACCGGACATCCGATTGGGAATGATCCCGTCAATAAGCAATGGCACGGACTTCAACGCGGTCATCGAGACATCGGTCGCTGTACTAGGTCCAATCATGGAGGCGTGGGTAAATGCTGACGGTGACGCCGAAGCCGAACCGCTCAAGTTCGATCCGGCAGCGCTCAATGAGAAGCTCGAAGCTCTGGCTGACAGCCCGGATGATCGACTGAGATGAACCGGCGTGGTGCGCTCTCGACCGCCGTCCATTACCTATGGATAACGAGTTTGGTGAGTCTTGGGCTGTCGCTCTGCCATGACCATTCGTGCCTCTCGGAGATGCGCGCGGGTGTCCGCCATCTGACCGATTTCCCGCATCTCGCGGCACTCCAACTAGGGCAATGTCCTCCAAAGAGGGGACATACGTCGAGCGGAATCTATCGATAATGTCCGGAATATGACGCGATGTCGCGTCGGGTCCCCCCAACCCAGAGGAATTGTCGTGCATCGAAATGTCTTCCGTGAAGCATCAGCTCGATCGTCGTCCATTGGGCAGCGGTGGCTCGCGATTCCTACTGTTTGTCTAGTTCTTGTCGGGATTCTGACGGCGGGATCTCAGTCGGCGAGTCCGGCCGCCGCGGATCCTCTTCCGCCGACACTCGTCACACTCACGACGGACAAGATCGAGTTTTTCGCGGGCGAGTCATTCACGTTGACGGCGACAGTAGATCAGCCTGTCGATGGTGCGGCTCCAGTGGTTATCCGCGACGTCACAGACGGTGTGGATGTGAAGGAGTGCACGACGGGGACGGTTTGTGCGACCACCGTGGCCTTCACCTCCGGCGGCCCGCACGAGTATGTCGCGACGGTCGGTTCTCTGACCTCTTCATCGGTGTCGGTGGCCCGGTCAGCGTGGGCGCTGACTCTCGAAGCATCAGAAACGGAAATTGGCGCGGGCGAGGTCACCACGCTTATAGCCACCGCCAACCAGGATGTTGCAGACACCTCTGGTGAGTACGCCATCGCCATCTTCAACGCGAGCGAGGGGACACGGATCGCTACCTGCCCAAGCGGTGCGTCTTGCGAAGTTGAAGTGAGCTCATACGAGGCACCGACTTGGGCATCGGACTACGTAGCTGTGGTGTCGGCTGCGGCCGACACGACTTCGGAGACCCCAAGCGAAGCGATTGATGTTCAGGCGAGCTCGGACCCTGTGACTGTCACCCGCAAGTCGTGGTCGATCAACGTCGCGGTAAGTGTGGAGGTGCTCTGGCCGAGCGAAACGACGAACGTCAACGTAACCCTGGATCAGGATTTGGCGGACACGAACGGGCTCTACTCCTTGTACATCGTCGAGATCCCCGGCGGGCAGGTCATCGGTCAGTGCGACACGGGGACTGTCTGCGACGCCACGATTAGCTGGAGTCAGCTCGATGACGTAGCGCCCAGCTCTCGCTACTACGTCGCCTATGTCGCTCTGAGAAGCTCAGCGCCGGTGAGCTCCGGGGAGTCGATCACCGGCATCATCGGCGGCGGGGGTTCGACCGGAGTGAGAGCCGCGGACTGGGAGATCACGGTCACCCCCGACGACGTGCAAGAACTCGCGGCCGGTGACGTGATGGAAGTTCACGTATCGACCAATCAAGACGTCGGCGACACTGGCGGACGATATGTGACCTACATCGTCGACTACTACGCCAACAAGGTCGTGAAGACATGCGATGACGGGTACACGTGCGACTACGAAACCAGCTTCTACACCGAACAGGACCGTGGCACTGACGACTGGGGCACCTTCATCGCGTACGTCGGCTCACCCGGCGCGACGACCCTGTACGGAGAGACCGGTATCCAGAACATGAGGGTCGCCGGCACCGATCCGACTTGGATGTATCGCAAGCACTGGGACGCGACCATGAAGCGCACCTCCAGTACCACGGTCACGCTCACCAGCAACCAGGACGTCAGCAAGACCAACGGGTACTTCACGTGGTACCTCTACTACATCGCCGACGGGCCCGTCGCCTCCCCGGTGCTCACCGACACCTGTGACAGCGGGCCACGCTGCGTGTTCTCAGCCTCCGCGGTCGGTCCCGGCCACTATGAAGCTTTCCTGGCGCGGAAAGACACAGAGTTCTCTTCATCAGGGACTCCCGCCAACTACCTCGCTTGGACCTACCTGCACCTCGAGGGACCGCAGCTTCCGCAGTACCCGAACCTGACATCGGCCACCGGACGTGGAGAAATGTCCGGTGGCGGAAACCCCGCTCAAGGCTCGTGTGACTGCGGTCGGGCCGATCCAGTAAATACCGCGACGGGAGAGTTCTACCTGTCTGAGTCGGACATCAGTCTGGCCGGGCAGGGCCCGCTTCTGACCGCCGAGCGGACTTATTCGACGACCGGTGCGGGTTCCGTGGGCGCATTCGGCCACGGATGGACGAGTGGTCTCGACACGCACCTCAGCATTCTCGCCGACACGGACGATGCCAACCCTCTCCCACGGCAAATCGAAGTGCAACAGGAGAATGGCTCGATCCTCGTCTTCACACGCAACGAGCTCTCGTCCACATTCTCCGCGCCTGAGCGCGTGCGCGCGACGTTGACATGGGACGACTCTGATTCGGAGTGGCTGCTCGTGCGAAACGGCACGCAGTACATGCGATTCAGTGAGGCAGGCAACCTGCTTGCCGTCGCGGACCCGGACGGTAACACCACCACGCTCGTCTACTCGGCAGGCAAGCTCAGCGAAGTACGTGCCAGTGGTGGCCGGGAGCTCTCCATCGAGTGGACCGGTGGGCGCATCAGCGAGATCACGGACTCCGCCGGCCGCGCAGTTCTCTACACGTATGACGACGATGACCTCGTCTCAGTCACCGGAGTTGACGGCGTCGTGACGGCGTATGAGTACGACAACTCACACCTCCTCACCGCGATAGTTCAACCCGGGGGCGGGCGCACCGAGAACGTCTACGACGATGTCGATCGTGTCATCAGCCAGAGTGATCCACTCGAACGCATCACCACGTTCACGTACGACTACAGCGGCACGGTCACCACCTGGCCAGACGGGTCGCAGACGATAGATCGCTACGCCGGCGGGATGCTTATCGAGCAGGTACTCACGGCGGGCACCGACGCGGAGGCGATCACCCAATACACGTACAACGAACTGAACCTCCTCTCGTCTGTTCTCGGCCCCGAAGACGGACTAACGACGTATACGTATGACGAGGATGGGCGCCGGCTCAGCCAGAGCGATGCTCTCGGTAGGGAAAGTACCTGGACCTACGGCACAGCACTCAGCCCCTTGACGTTCACGGACCCGGAAGGCGGGACCACGACGTCGACGTACAACGAGGCCGGGCACCCGTTGACGATCACCTCGCCCGGTGGAGCGGAACAGTCCTGGACGTACAACTCGGACGGGACCGTCGCGACATACGAGACGGCCACAGGCGCCACGACCGTATACGACTATGACTCCGCGGGGCGGAACACCTCTGTCGTGGATGCGGAGTTGCGGGAGACGAGTTTCAGCTACAACGGGTTCGGGATGCCGATCTCGACGATCGCCCCGGGTGGTGCAGCAACCACCACAAGCTACGACGACGCCGGCCGCACCATCGCCGTCGAGGATCCGCTGGGGAGAGTCACTTCCTACGTCTACGACGACGATGGGAACCTCACTTCGGTGACCAACGCGGAGGCCGAAACGACGACATATGCCTACGACGATGCGGGTCAGAACACTCTCGTCACCGACCCTGAGGGCGACCAGACCGCGATGGTCTACGACGCCGTCGGCCGGGTAGCCAGCGTCACCGATCCGCTCGGGCACACCACGAGATTCACTCACGACAGCTACGGCAATACCCTCACTTCCACGGACCCGCTAGACCGCACCTCGACGGCGACATATGACCTCGCCGGGCGGCTCTTGCAAACTCAGACGCCTTCGGGTGCCACGACGAGCTACGCACGCGACACCGCCGGGCAAGTGACGGCGGTCACCGACGCGCTGGGCAACACCACATCGTTCGGCTACAACGACGCGGGCCAGGTCACCAGCATCGAGGATCCTCTCGGGAGGCTGACAACGACGACATATGACGCGGAGGGTCGGGTAGACGAGGTCACCCTCCCCGATCTGAGCACCCAGTCCTATGAGTACGACCTTGCAGGCAACGTCACCGGCTTCACGAACGCAGACGGGTTCGAGACGTCCTATGAGTACACCGATACAGGGCTTCTGTCCGCACGCACCGACCCCGGAAATCTGGTCACCGCATTCGAATACAACAATGCCGGCCGGCTCTCCGTGAAGACGCTGCCAGACGGTTCAGAGACTGCATACACCTACAACGCGGGTGGCCAAGTCATCGGTGTCGCCTACTCAAGCAGCGCTACACAGGACGTGTCCTACGAGTACGACGACGCGCAACGCGTCACCTCGATCACTGATGCAACCGGGACAACCACGCTCGAGTACGACAAAGCCGGGCGCATTGTCACCGAAACAGATGGGGGTGGCGAAGAGCTCGGCTACACGTACGATGCGGCAGGCAGGCTCACTTCCGTCGACTACCCCGTCGTCGGCGCGGTGGAGTATGGCTACAACGCGGCCGATGAGATGACAACAGCCACCGACTGGGCAGATCGGGTCACGGAGCTTACCTGGGACGCTGACGGTCAACTTGCCACTGAGACCGCTCCAAACGGAGTCGTGCAGGCATGGACCTACGATGCAGCAGGACGCACCACCGAGGTGAGCACCGAGCGGGGAACCGCAGAGCTTGCAGCGTTCGACTACACGTACGACGACGCGGGGCAATTGACGCAGCAGACGACAACCCTCGGTACCTCAGAAGTGACTGTCGACTTCGAGCACGACTCGATCGGTCAACTCTCGTCCACGACCACAGACGACGGGGCGAGCACCCCGACCACTATCGCGATCACAGCGACCCCCGGCGGTCAGCTGGTCGTCACGGATGACGGTGCGGAACTGACCTACAACACCGCGCAGCAAGTCGTCGAACGTGACCCCGCCTCCGGGAGCACCACAACGTACAGCTACAACACGAACGGCGCACGGAACCAAACGACAGTCTCCGGATCACCAGCCCAGACCACCTCCTATGGGTATGACGCCGCCGGGTACCTAAGCTCGGTCTCCACCGGGGGGACCACGGTCGAGTATGAGACTGATGGGCGTGGACTACGGCAGTCACGAAGCACCGGCACCATCGAAGACTTCCTCTGGTCCACCACTGGCTCGCTGCCCCTCATGGTTGCGGACGGCGACAACTACTACCTCTACGCGGCAGGATCGACCCCGATCGCACAGATTGACAAGACCAGCGGCGAGGCGCGCTACCTGGCGCGAGACGACCTCGGCTCCGTGCGCCTCTCCACCGACAACACGGGCACTGTTCTCGGCAGCCAAACGTTTTCGGAGTTCGGCACACCTACCTCCAGCGCCGGGTCAATCGACACACCGTTCGGGTTCACCGGAAACTGGACCGACGCCGAAACCGGGTTCGTGCACCTCCGCGCGCGTGACTACGATCCCGACACGGGGCAGTTCATTAACGTCGACCCAGCACTGGACACGACGAAGCAGCCGTACACCTATGCGGGCAATAACCCCGTCCAGTACACGGACAACACCGGCCTCGACTTCTGGAGCGACCTGGGCACGAACCTCGCGGCGTTCGGCGCCGGCGTCCTCAACGGAGCCACCTTCGGACTCTCCGGATTGATCATGAGCGCAGTGATCCCCGGGTATGACTGCTTCGTCCAGGAGAACCAGGGCTTCTACGCGGCAGGAGACGTCGTCGGGATGGTCGCCTCAACCGTCGCAGTGAGCGTCGTAAGTGCCGGAGGTCTTGGCGCCGCGGCGCTGGGGGCTCGTGTCGCGGTGAGTGCGGCAGCGAAGGTCGGCGCGGGTGCAGTCAGGAGCGCCGTAAGGATCACCACGGCGAAATCGCTGCCGCGCGTCGCGGCGACAACCAGCAGCAGGAATCTCGCGCTTTCGACGCCGAAGGTGGCAAGCGGTAAGCTTCAGAACCTCGTGGACAACCTCTATAAGGGCACCGCAAACCCAAATAGGGTCGGAAGCGGCACGACAATGGATGCGGTGCGTAGCGAGCTTTCAACGGGCGTCGCTACTGGGGGAAAGATGCACTCAACGAAGGCGCAGGAGAGTGTAAACGGGCTCCAGAACTGGTTGAAGAAGAATCCAGACGCTAGCTACTCCGACAGGCTCGTTGCGCAAAGCTTGCTCGATGATCTGCGCGACGCGCTTGGTGGCGCTCAATGAGCGCCTGGACGGTTGGAGCAGTCGGAGCGCTCGTGTACCAAAACCCGGCTCTTATCCCGTTGCTTGAGGAGCACTTGAACGATAACGACGGTGTCGTTCTCCCACACCTCCTGCTGTCGGACATTGTGCGCTGGATGGTGCAAAACGAATCCTCCGAGTTCACAGTTGTGCACTCGGTCATGTCGTGGTGGGGTCGGGCCTACAATGATGGCCCCGAGGATGTGCGGGAGTTGATCGTGGTGAGTGGCGTGGAGATGATTCCGGACCCTGGAGAACCAGGATCCGGACTGAGGGGCTTGCTTTCCGAACCGCTTCAATCTTTGGACCCCTGGCACTAAGTCCTGCCCCGAACGGGCGGGACTTCGTCAAGCGAACACCATGCCTCTCACGGCACGGGGCTCATCCGATCCAGGCGATCGTTGATTGGGCGCCGCCAACCCCCTCTCGGAGGCACCCCTTCTCCCGTCAGACGAGAAAACGTCGGACGCAACGACGCCACTGTCACAGAAGCGGCCCCATCCATTCGACGCGACATGACAGCGTCCAGCGCTCCCAATTGCCCCAGTCTTGACCTTCAGGACCCGCTGGAAGGGGGATGCCGCGCCCCCGAGTCAAGCGTTACAGAAGTGACTGCTGACCTGGGGTTTGGAAGAATCTGCGCGTTATCGTGGAAAACGCCTGGAACGGTAGTGCGCGAGCCCTTGAACCGACTGGGATCGGGGATTTCGAAACACGGCCACAGCGGGCCGTGTTCTTTTTTGAGCGGCCCAGTGTTCGTTTATTGCGAGCGAGACCGGTAGGAGACCAGTTCTCCCGCCGGTTTCGTCGTTTCAGGCGGGGTCTTGCTCGTCGAGAGGCACTCCCCGTCATCGAGCCGTGGACAGTCGATGAAGCGGCTCTGGAAGAATGGGCCGGCGGAGAGGTGCTCCGCACATAAGACGGAGTTCCATGGTCAACGTTTCCCGTGTCCTCGCGCAGGCCACCGCCACCACTGACGGAGGTGTCGACCTCGGGTTCTACCTGATCCTCGCCGCCGTGCTGGCCGTCGCCGCTGTTGTCATGAAGTTGATCTTCTCCCGCCGCGCTGCATCCAGCACCGACGCGGTCGTGCGCGACCAGGACCCTGCCCAGGTGATCCGGATCCCGCCGGCGCCCCCATTCCCGAGCGATGTGGCGAGGCTTCGCGCGTTCGTCGGCGACACGACACCGCCGCCCCGCATCACCCGGTACACGGTTCCCATCGTGACTGTGGATAACACCCACTTGTCGATCCGCGACAAGAAGATCGGTGACATCGTGTCGGTGCCGCTCACCGACATCGAATCCGCTCAGATGCGCGTCACCACCATCCGGCCCAAGGGCACCCTTCTTGCGCAGAACTACCCATCGCTGTGGGTCACCGTCAGGCGGGGCGCGGCTACGCAGTCGCTGGCGCTGACGCCCATCACCGGCGCCTACGCCAAGGTGTCAGAAGCTGAAGCCGAGGCGATGGCGGCCGCGCTCAACTCCCTGCTCGCCGCTGCGAGCTGATCATTCGTCATGCGGGGCCCGGAGCAGCGCGGGGAGGGCACGGATAGGTGACACCTGATCTGTGGTGCCGAGCGGTGCCGCCGGGAGGATCAGCAGGACTCGCGCGCGGCACTATTGTCTGAGGCATGCGCTGTCGTCTCCTCTCCACGGTGCTTACGGTCGTCGTTCCTCTAGCGGCTCTGGCCGGGTGCGCGACGCAACCCACCGAGGCGGTCAGCCAGGAGCCGAATCTCACGAACTACGTCAACCAGCCGAGCTCGACCGACTTATCCTGCCGAGAAGCGGGGGCCGCAGTGAACGACGCGGCACCCGACGACAGCGCCAAATCCGACCAGATCTACCTGACTTTGCTTGCGTGTGAATCCGTCGATGCGTGGATCACGACAATGGCGGAGAACCCCACGGCGTTTGGCTCTTCGGGCGTTAGTCGAGAGAGCCTCGAGATGCGCCTCCAAAGTGCGTGTGCGGGTGCCGAAGAGACACCCGTTTGCGCAGACCTGGCACGCCTCTACACGGAATAGGGCGTAACCGGCAGGAGCATCCCCCGCCCGACTTGGGGATGAGCCGAGCGAAGGTCGATGCGCATGAAGCTTCCGGGCGTTCGGATAGAGAAATCGAGGAGGCTCAAGGCGGAGGCACACCAGTGATTGCGAGCGCGACTTCATGAATGCAGCGGGATCACGACGCGCCGACGACCTGACCTTCTGGGCGATGATCCTTCTGATCGCCCAGTTCGTCATCGCGGTCGCTCTCGCCGTGTCGATCACCTTCCTTTGGTCGGCGTCTCCGCACTGCGGCGACTCGTGCGAGTACAGCACTCTCACGTTCGCCACGTATGGGTTCTTCGCGCTGGCGGGCGTTCTGCTTCTCGGCGCCGGTCTAGGGGTGTTCCTCCTCAGAGACACCTATCGTCGCTCACTGATTCCACCGTTGATCGGGGTAGCTCTCACCGTCCTCGGCGCGACCGTGGCCATCACGCTCGGGCGTGCTTCATTGGGGTTCTGAGCGCCCCGGTGATCCGCCACGACGAAGGGGCGGACAGCGCGGGGTCAGGCGCCGTCGAGGGCGGGCATGAGCGCGAAGACGATCTCCTCGACCTCGACCTCGTGCCCGAGCCCCGGCGCGAACTGGAGCGAGCGCGAGACCTCGGTGAAGCCGTTGTGCTCGAACGCGGCGATGGCGGCGGCGTCGTGGGCGGCGAGGCGGGCGAACAGCGGACGTTCGGGCTCGCCGGCCACGAGCAGCCGCAGCGCCTCGGTGGCCACCCCTCGGCCCCACGCCTCGTGGGCGATCCACACCGTCGCCTCGCGGTCGTCGCCGACGGCGAAGGTCGCGGCGATGCCGACGAAGGCGCCGTCGTCGGTGACCGCGTGCAGCGCGACGCTGCGGGAGGCGCGCTCGCGGGCGATCCAGGCGTCGAACGCGGCGCGGTCGGTGGGATCGTCGGCGGTGAACGCCGCCAGAGCGACGGCGTCGGCATCCGTCGTCATCTCGAACACGGCATCGAGATCGTGGTCGTCCAGGTCGCGCAGTTCGATGTGGCCCACAACCACACGCTAGTGACAGCGGGTCGTCAGGAGAACCCGTGCAGTTCGCGGACGCGCGCCTCGGCCGCGGCGCAGTCGCGCGCGGCGATCGCGTCACGCAGCTGCACGTAGCCGGCGGTGCGCGTGACGGGGCACTCGATGAACGGATGCCAGCCCTCGAGGTTGTGGCGGATCGCCACCTCGGCCTCGTCGAGCACCAATTGGAAGGCCTGGTTGCGAGAGATGCGCGTGCCGGCGGAGAGGAAATCGGAACTCGCGCTCAGCAGCGCCTCGATCTCGCCTTCGCGCGAGGCCTCGACCATCGCCTCGGCGTGCTCGACCAGCACGTCGAGCTCTTCGTCGCTGGCACGGGCCAGCGCCAGGCCGATGACATTTCCCATGAACAGCACGATGAAGTCATGCGTGTCGGTGCGGGACTTCTCGCTGCGGGCGCGCACGCGCGTGTAGCGGTGCGGCGCGACCTCCACCAGGCCCGACCGCGCCAGCCGCTGCAGCGCCTCGCGCACCGGAGTGCGGGAGACCCCCAGCATCGAGGCGAGATCGTGGTCGCGCAGACGCTGCCCCGGAGGCAGCGTTCCGTCGAGGATCGCGGCGGCGATGCGCTCGTACACCTCGTCGCCGAGCACCGTGCCGGTGGGCTCCAGAGGGCTGAACGGGGCGGACATATCGCGACAAGTGTATTCCGCCGGATATGCCCTTCAGAAGCCGATTATCTCGGTTCGATGAGAGTTCGCCGAGAGCTCTCGGCGGCTCTCGCTCCACGACCGATATATCAGTATCGTTTGGCTGTCACGCTTCGCGTGGCGTATCCGGGGGGATCCGTCGACGCCCGGGCTTGGAGCATCGCTCAGCCCGGGCGTTCGATGGTGTCTGTGCAACGTTTCTGTCACCATACGCAACGCGGCTGTTGCAGGGGCGCGCTGTCGCATTACGTTGGTCTCGACCCGTCGCATTCGGGACGGGCATCTGAAGAACGGCAAGTAATGAGCACCCAGGGCACGGTCAAGTGGTTCAACGCGGAGAAGGGCTTCGGCTTCATCGCCCCCGATGAGGGCGGCGCCGACGTCTTCGCGCACTACACCGCGATCACGTCGAGCGGCTACCGCTCGCTCGAAGAGAACCAGCGCGTCGAGTTCGACATCGCGCAGGGGCCCAAGGGCCTGCAGGCGGAGAACATCCGCCCGCTCTAACGCGTGGTTTTGGCGTAGTCGCCGAGGGCCTTCGCGTCTTCGGCGTCACGCAACGCTCGCCGCGCCGCGTCCAGCGCATCGACCGGATCGGTGCTCTGGCGCGCCGCGGCGAGTTCTCGCTGTGCCGCCGCAAGGCGAACACGGGCATCGGCGCCCGCGTGCGCGTTCGAGACGGATGCTTCGGCAGCCGCGATCGCGTGGCGCGCGGCCGCGAGGGTTCCGGGGAGCGCCGTGCGCGCCCCCCGCAGCCGCTGCTGTGCGGTGCGCGCGTCTCCGACGGCGAGGTCGAGGCGGCCGCGCAGCCGTGCGATCGCGTCGACGGTGCGCGTGGGGCGCCGCGCGCCCTCCGGCTCCAGGGCTGTCAGCCGCTCGTCGACCTCGCGCAGTTCGTCGGTCAGACGCTGCGCGGCGTCTGGCTCGAGCCGAGGCAACAGACCCTGCGCCTGCGTCAGCGCACCGCGCGCCGACGCGAACTCCTCGGGCAGCGCCTGAGCCGCCTGCAGCACAAGGCGATGCGCCTCTTCGAGGGAGTGCGACTCCGCCTCGGCCTGCTGTGCCGCACGCTCTCCCGCGGCAAGCGGAGTGAGGGCGTCGCGGGTCGGATCGGCCGCCGCCTCGGCGGCGAGGTCGAACTGCCGCTGCGCGTCGGCGACGTGCGCCAGCGCCGCGTGCGCCGACGATGACGCGGCCCGCCACTCCGACTCGTCGAATCTCGCGGCGAGCTCGGCCACGAGCGCCGCCGGGTCGCCTATCGCCGACCGGGCATCCGCCAGCCGCCGCTGTGCGGCCGCGACCTGATCGGCGGCGGAGAGGTGCGCGCGCACCCATGAGCGGTGCTCGTCGCGCGCACGCGCGATCGCGT
The DNA here is from genome assembly GCF_025515205.1 of Microbacterium fluvii. Classification (GTDB taxonomy): domain Bacteria; phylum Actinomycetota; class Actinomycetes; order Actinomycetales; family Microbacteriaceae; genus Microbacterium; species Microbacterium fluvii. The sequence goes on from NZ_JAOPFX010000004.1 coordinate 115,730, forward strand.
GCAGGGCGGCAGCGGCGCGCTGCTCGAGGCGCTCTGCCTGCCGGCGCACCTCGGCCGGCAGCATCCGCTCGTCCGAGATCGCGCGGTAGGTCTCGAACCCTTCGTCGCGTGCGTGCTGCGCGGTGAGGCGCGCGCGGCGGAGGGATGCCGGCGCATCGCCGCCATGCAGCGCACCCGACAGGCCCACCTCGAGCTCGAGCTCGGCCAGCGCGTCGTCGAGATGCACGAGGGCGACGCCCGCTCGGGAGCGGGATTCCTCTGCCCGCGCTCGGGCCGCAGGCCCACGGCGCGCGCGCCGGATCGCCCACCCGATGATCGCCAGCGCCAGTGCCGCCGACACGAAGACGACCAGCGCCGGCACGAGCCAGCGCAGGGCGTCGGCGAGGGGCTCAGGCATCCGCATCCTCGATGAGCAGGAGAGCCCGCAGCTGGTCCGGCGTCTCGGCGACGGCCTGCGCGCCCTCGCTCTCGTGCGGCCAGCTGAACCCCCAGCGCACGAAGACGACCGGAACGCCCTGTTCGGCGCCCCCTGCGATGTCGTGGTGGCGGTCGCCGATCAGCACGGGCCGGCTCGTGTCGACCCCCGCGGCCGCGAGCTGGCGCAGCGCCTCGGCGACGATGTCGCTCTTGGCGCTGAGCGTTCGCTCATCGGCCGATGCCCCGACGATCGCGGTCATCGCCGGGGCGAGACCGAAGTGGTGCATGAGGGCGACGACCTGGTTCTCGGGCTTGGAGCTGGCGGTCGCCTGCGGCACGCCCGCGGCGGCGAGGTCGGCGACGATCTGCTCGACGCCGGGGAAGAGCTTCGCGCCGGTCGTGTATCCGTCGCCGCGCGAGAGCGAGCGGTAGTAGGCGACGGCATCGGACGACTCGTCGGGCGTCATGCCGACGTTGACCTGGAACGACTCGAACATCGGCGGACCGATCCAGTGCACGAGCTCTTCGCGGGTCGGCGCGCGCTTGCCGAAGTGCTCGAGGGCGATCGTGAGGCGGCGCAGGATCCCCTCCGATGCGTCGACGAGGGTGCCGTCGACATCCCACAGCACACAGGTCCACGGTGATCTGGCCGTCATGTGTTCAGCCTATGAGACCCCGCCCCGATAGGTCGCGGTCAGAACAGGCGGGGGGCGCCGGACTCGGTGCCCTTCATGCCCTCGTAGTCGAGGGTGACGCACCGGATGCCGCGGTCGGCGGCGAGCACCTTGGCCTGCGGCTTGATCTCCTGCGCGGCGAAGACGCCGGCGACGGGAGCGAGGTGCGGGTCGCGGTTGAGCAGCTCCAGGTATCGCGTGAGCTGCTCGACGCCGTCGATGTCGCCGCGGCGCTTGACCTCGACGGCGACCGTGCCGCCCGCGGGGTCGCGCAGCAGCAGATCGACCGGGCCGATCGCGGTGGGGAACTCGCGGCGCACGAGGGTGAGCCCCTCGCCGATCACCTCGACCTGCTCGGCGAGAAGGCGCTGCAGGTCGGCCTCGACGCCGCTCTTCTGCAGCCCCGGATCGATGCCGAGCTCGTGCGACGAGTCGTGCAGCACCTCGTAGATGCGCACGAGGAGCGCGTCGCCGGTCTTGGCGTGGGTGACCCGCCAGTGCTCGACGACGCCGGCGGAGGCCGACTCGTCGTCGGGCTCTTCGACCGTGAGCGTGCACGGCGGGCTCATCCAGTTGAGCGGCTTGTACGAGAGCGAGTCGCTGTGGATGAGCACCGACCCGTCGGCCTTGAGCACCAGCAGCCTCGTCGCCAGATCGAGGTGGGCATTGAGCCTGCCCGTGTAGTCGACGGAGCAGCGGGCAACAACGAGACGCACCCGACGAGCCTAGCCGCCGCGGTCAGTGGTGGCCGGCGCCGACCTTGGAGCCGGCGATGGGCTTGGCGGCCCCCGAGGCGAAGCCGCTCATCGCGATGAGGGCGACGATGATCCACAGGGTGTTCAGGATGCCGATCTGGTGGCTGATCCAGCCGAGCACGGGCGGACCGCACAGGAACGCGAGGTAGCCGATGGTCGCCGCGGCCGAGACGGATGCCGCCGCCTTGCTCGGATCGTCGGCGGCGGCCGACATGCCCAGCGGGAAGCCGAGCGATGCGCCCGCGCCCCACAGGGCGACGCCGACGAAGGCGATCGGCAGGTTCGGGGCGAGGATGAACATGACGAGCCCCACGCCGGCGGTGACGGCGAGGATGCGCAGCGACCACACGCGGCCGATGCGATCGACCATCGGGCCGCCGAGGATGCGGAACAGCGTCATGGCCACCGAGAACACCGTCAGCGCGATGGCTCCGGTCGCCTGGGTCTGGTCGTGGCCGTCGACGACGGCGATCGTGAGCCAGTCGTTGGCGCTGCCCTCGGCGAACGCCATGCCCAGCATGATCGCGCCGATCGCATAGGTGCGCGGGTCGCGCCAGACCGCGACCGCCTCGGCGAACCGCTCGCGGCGCGTCGCGACCGGTGCGTCGTCGTCGTGGGTGATCTCGCGGGTCGGCACGTAGGCGAGCGCCCCGAGCCCGGCCAGCAGCACGATCGCGGCCGCGGCCCACAGGTGCCACGCGACGCCGACGCCCCAGGCGGCCATCGCGATGCCGACGCCGGCGCCGATGACGGTGCCGATGCTGAAGAAGGCGTGGAACAGGGGCATGAGGGTGCGCCCGAACGCCTGCTCGACCGCGGCGGCCTCGACGTTCATCATGACGTCGGTCGCGCTCATGCCCAGACCCATGAACGCGAGCCCCACCGCCGTGAGCGCATAGGAATGGGCGAACTGCACGCCCAGCCCCGCGACCGCCACGCCGATGCCGAACGAGAGCAGGGTCACCAGCATCCCCCGCCTGGCGCCCCATCGCGCGACGATGATGTTGGCCAGCGTCAGACCCACGATCGAGGCGGCGCCCGCGACGAACAGCAGCACGCCGATGCCGAAGTCGTCGGTCGCCAGCTCCTGCTTGACGGCCGGAAGGCGCGAGGCCCACGACGCGAAGCCGAGCCCCGTCACGGCGAAGATCGTGAAGATCGCCGTGCGCCAGTGCACGAGCTGAGGGCGGGTGAGAGCGGAATCCACCGCCGAAGTCTACCCGAATCGATTCGACGCCGGTGGATGACCGTGATCGCCGTGTCCCGGCGGTCTACGATCGGAAGACCATGAGCCGCCGCGCCACCATCAGCGACGTCGCCCGCACCGCGGGCGTGGCGGCCTCGACGGCGTCGGTGGTCTTCAGCGGCAAGACGCCGGTCTCGGACGAGACCCGCGCACGCGTGCTGGCGGCCGCGGAGCAGCTCGGCTACACCGGCCCCGATCCGCGCGCCGCGTCGCTGCGCCGCGGCCGGTCGGGCATCGTCGGGGTCGTCTTCGAGGAGCACCTCGGACGCACCTTCCAAGACCCGGTGAAGATCCTCATGATGGACGGCCTCACCGACGGCGTCGCGTCGCTGGGTGCGGGCCTGCTGCTGTTGCGCGACCGCGCGGAGTCCAGTGGCGACCCCACCCTCACGACGGCGCCGATCGACGCGGCGGTGCTCGTGGGCTGCAGCGGGATGCTGCGCGAGTCGCTCGCGGCGGTGCGCGCTCGCGGCATCCCGGTCGTGGTCATCGAGGGCGATGCCGGAGAGGGCGTGCCGCAGATCCAGCTCGACAACGTCGAGGCGCAGCGCCTGGCCGCCGAGCACCTGCGCGCGCTCGGCCACGAGCGCGTGGCACTGGTGACCCTCCCCGTGCGCAGCGGCTGGGAGCCCGGGTGGATCTCACCCGACGACGAGATCACCGTCGACGTCACCCGCGACCGACTCGCCGGGGCCCGTGAGGTCTTCCCCGACGCCCCCGCCTTCGCCGCCGCCGGCAGCTTCATCGACGAGGGCGCGATCGCGGGTCGTGCGATCTTCGCAGACCCCGGCACCCGCCCCACCGCGGTGATCGCGCAGAGCGATCTGCTGGCGGCCGGTGTCATCCGCGCGGCGGAGGAGGCGGGGCTGCGCGTGCCGGAAGACGTGAGCATCACGGGCTTCGACGGCATCGTCGTCGACGGCCTCGCCCCCTATGCCCTGACCACTCTCGTGCAGCCGGCGACGGAGAAGGGCCGCGCCGCCGGGCGGGCGGTCGCCGCCATGCTCGACGACCGTCCCGTGGAGTCGCAGCAGCTGGAGAGCATATTCCGCAAGGGGAACACGACGGGGCCCGCACCGGAGTGATCCGGAGGGCGGCGGCCGCAGCATCCGCATCGCCCGGTAGACTGGGCTGACACCCCGAACGCCCGTGCCCTTGGCCGCGACCCCCGAGGAGGCCGCGCATGCTCGTCCTGCTCGGCGTGTTCGCGGCCCTCCCGGTGCTGCTCCCGTGGCTCGTCGGTCGCATCGGCGCCCGAGCGTTCTACATCGCAGCACTCGCGCCGATCGCCGCGTTCGCCTACACCGCAGCTCTCGGACCGACCGTGCTCGCAGGAGCCGTGCCCTTCGAGACCTTCGAGTGGATCCCGGCGCTCGGCATCAACCTGTCGATGCGCATGGACACGCTCTCGTGGGTGATGGCGCTCATCGTCACGGGCGTCGGCGCGCTGGTGATGGTCTACTGCCGGTTCTACTTCCGCGACAAGGTCGAGGGGGTCGGCCAGTTCTCGGCCGTGCTGCTCGCCTTCGCCGGGGCCATGTACGGTCTCGTGCTCACCGACGACCTGGTCGTACTGGTGATGTTCTGGGAGCTCACCAGCGTGCTCTCGTACCTGCTCATCGGCTATTACCACCGCCGCGCCGGCAGCCGCCGCGCGGCCCTCCAGGCGCTGCTGGTGACGACCCTCGGCGGCCTCGTCATGCTCATCGGCGTCGTGCTGCTGGTGGTCGACGCGGGCACGTCGAGCCTGTCGACGATCCTCGCCGAAGCACCCACCGGAGCGGTGGTCGATGCCGCCCTGGTGCTGATCCTCGTGGGCGCGCTCAGCAAGTCGGCGATCTTCCCGTTCCACTTCTGGCTGCCCGGCGCCATGGCGGCGCCGACGCCGGTGAGCGCGTACCTGCACGCCGCCGCGATGGTGAAGGCCGGCATCTACCTCATCGCGCGGTTCGCGCCGTATTACGCCGACTCCCCCGTGTGGCGCCCGATCGTGATCGGACTTGGCGCCTTCACGCTGCTGCTGGGCGGGTTCCAGGCGCTGCGCGAGACCGACCTCAAGCGCATCCTGGCCTTCGGCACCGTCAGCCAGCTGGGGCTGCTGACCGTCGTGCTCGGCTACGGAACCCGCGACGCGGCGCTCGCCGGCCTTGCGCTGCTGATCAGCCACGCGCTGTTCAAGTCGGCCCTGTTCCTGGTGGTCGGCATCGTCGACCGCCAGCTGTCGACGCGCGACATCGGCGAGCTCAGCGGCGTCGGCCGGCAGGCGCCGGTGCTCGCGACCTTCTCGATGCTCGCCGTGGCCTCGATGGCCGGCGTCATCCCCACGATCGGCTTCGTCGCCAAAGAAGGGGCGCTGACGGCGCTGCTGCACGAGGCCGCCGGCGGTGCTCCGTGGGGCATCGTGGCGGTGGTCGCGATCGCCCTGGGCTCGGTGCTGACCGCGGGCTACGGCATCCGCTTCATCTGGGGCGCGTTCTGGACCAAGAAAGACGCCGACGGCGCCGCGCGCCCCGCGACCGAGTGGCCCGACCCGCCGTTCGGCTTCGTCGCGGCGCCTGTGCTGCTGGCGGGGCTCGGCGTGGTCGCGGGTCTCGCGGCGTCGGCGCTCGACCCGGTGCTCGCGCCCTACGCCGACACCGCGCCGCTGGCCTCGGCCGGGGTGGCCGCGCCCGAGCACGTGGCGCACCTGGCGCTGTGGCACGGGTTCGAGCCGGCACTGTGGATCTCGCTCGCCTCGCTCGTGCTCGGCGCCGTCGTGTTCTGGCTGACCGCGCGTCGAACCGTCAAGCGGATGCTACCCTTCACCGCATCCGATGCCTACAACCTCGCCCTGCGCGGCATCGCGCGGCTCTCGGTGATCACGACGACCCTCACCCAGCGCGGCTCGCTGCCGGTGTACGTCGGCACGATCTTCGTCGTGTTCGTCGCCGCCGAGGGAACGGCGCTGCTGGCGGGCGACACGTGGCGGGCAGAGCTCGCCGCCTTCCACACGCCGGTGCAGCTTGTCGTGGCGCCCCTCATGATCGCCGCCGCCCTCATCGCGGTGCGCGCCCGCAAGCGCTACACCGGCGTCGTGCTGGTGTCGGTGACGGGCCTGGGCATGGTGGTGCTGTTCGCCACGAGCGGCGCCCCCGACCTCGCGCTCACGCAGATCCTCGTCGAGACGGTCACCCTCGTGGCGTTCGCGCTCGTGCTGCGCCGCATCCCCGCGCGCCTGGGCGAGCACAACGCCTCGGTGTGGCCGGTCGCGCGTGCCGTGCTGGCGGGGGCCGTCGGCCTCACGATGGCGCTGGTGGCGATCGTGGCCACCGCCGCCCGCGAAGCCGTGCCGATCGGCGACTCGTTCGCCGAGCTGGCCTACGACCTCGGCCACGGCAGGAACGTCGTCAACGTCGCGCTTGTCGACCTCCGCGGCTGGGACACGATGGGTGAGCTGTCGGTGCTGATCCTCGCGGCCACCGGCGTCGCATCGCTCGTGTTCGTCACCCACCGCGCCGACACCCTGTCGTCGCTCTCGTCGCTGCCCGCATCGCTGCCGCGCGACCGCCGGCCGCTCGTCGAGACCGCCGACGGCATCCGCCCCCGCGGCGAGGCCGGCGGCAGCCGGCGCATGGCGTGGCTCGTCGGCGGGCAGCGGGTGCTCCCGGAGAACCGCTCGATCGTGCTCGAGGTGATCGTGCGGATCCTCTTCCACACCATCATCGTCGTCTCGCTGTATCTGCTGTTCGCCGGCCACAACCTCCCGGGCGGCGGCTTCGCCGGCGGCCTGGTCGCCGGCATGGCGCTCGTCATGCGCTACATCGCGGGCGGCCGCTACGAACTGGGCGCGGCGGCGCCGACGGATGCCGGGCGGCTGCTGGGCGCCGGGATGTCGCTCGCCGTGGCGACCGCCGTCGTGCCGATCTTCTTCGGCGCGGCGCCCCTGACCAGCGCCTTCTTCGAGGCGGAGCTGCCGGTGCTCGGGCACGTCGAGTTCGTCACCTCGACGCTGTTCGACATCGGCGTCTACCTCGTCGTGATCGGGCTCGTGCTCGACGTGCTGCGCAGCCTCGGCGCCGAGGTCGACCGGCAGGCGCAGGAGACCCTTCGACAGGCTCAGGGACCAGGGGGGGTGAGCTGATGGAGATCTCGGGCGTTCTCATCGTGATCATGGCCGTGCTGTTCGCGTGCGGCGTGTACGCGATGCTCGAGCGCAGCCTCACCCGGGTGCTCATCGGCTTTCTGCTGCTGGGCAACGCCACGAACCTGCTGCTGCTGATCGTGATGGGAGAACCCGGCATCGCGCCGTTCTTCGGGTCGGGCGACAAAGACGAGATGAGCGACCCGCTGCCGCAGGCGCTCACCCTCACCGCCATCGTGATCACGTTCGCCGTCTCGGCGTTCCTGCTCGCCCTGATCTATCGCTCCTGGCAGCTCGGCCAGGCCGACACCGTCGAAGACGACGAGGCCGACATCGCCCTGCGCGAGCGCTCGGCCGAGACCGAAGACGCCATGGACGACGAGACCGAGATCGAAGAAGAAGACGACGAGGCCACGACCGACTTCGTCGGGCTCGACACCGCGCCGATCACGGTGCTCTCGAGCCGCGACCTGTCCGCCGTGCGCGACGACGCCCCCACCGATGAGCCGACGGGAGGTGATCCGCGATGAGCGCCCTCGTTCCCCTGCTGGTCACCCTGCCCCTCCTCGGCGCCGCCGTCGCCCTCATCGCCGGACGCCACCGGCGCACGCAGGTGGTCGTGTCGGTGGTCACCCTGACCCTCGTGACCGTCATCGCCACGGTGCTGCTGTTCGCCGTAGACTCCGGCGACGAGGCGATCGCGGTCTCGGTGGGCGGCTGGCCGGTGCCGTTCGGCATCGTGCTCTACGTCGACCGGCTCGCCGCCCTGCTCGTGGTGGTCTCGAGCATCGTGCTGCTCGCGGTGCTGCTGTTCTCGGTCGGCCAGGGCGCGGCCGACGGCGACGACGAGACGCCGATCTCGATCTTCCACCCCTCCTACCTCATCCTCGCGGCGGGCATCTTCAACGCCTTCATCGCGGGCGATCTCTTCAACCTCTACGTCGGGTTCGAGATCCTGCTGGTGGCCTCGTATGTGCTGATCACGCTCGGCTCGACCGAGTCCCGCATCCGCACCGGCGTCGTCTACATCGTCGTGTCGCTCGTGTCGTCGATCCTCTTCCTCGCGGCCATCGCGATGATCTACGGGGCGCTGGGCACGGTCAACATGGCCCAGATCGCCCAGCGCATGGTCGAGCTGCCGCAGGACGTGCAGCTCGTGCTGCACCTCATGCTGCTGCTGGCCTTCGCCATCAAGGCGGCGGTGTTCCCGCTGTCGTTCTGGCTGCCCGACTCGTACCCCACCGCGCCGGCTCCGGTCACGGCGGTGTTCGCGGGCCTGCTCACCAAGGTGGGCGTCTACGCGATGATCCGCACCGAGACGCAGCTGTTCAACGACAGCGACGTCAACACGCTGCTGCTGATCGTGGCGCTGGCGACCATGATCGTCGGCGTCCTCGGCGCCGTCGCGCAGGCGGAGCTCAAACGCATCCTGTCGTTCACCCTCGTCAGCCACGTCGGCTACATGGTGTTCGGCCTCGCGATCGCCACCGAGGAGGCGATCGGGGCGACGATCTACTACATGGTCCACCACATCGTGGTGCAGACGACCCTGTTCCTGGCGGTGGGACTGATCGAGCGCCGCGCGGGGTCGACCTCGATCCTTCGGGTCAAGGGACTCATGCGGGCGGCGCCGGTGATCGCGGTGCTGTACTTCATCCCGGCCGTGAACCTCGGCGGCCTCCCGCCCTTCTCGGGCTTCATCGGCAAGTTCGCGCTGTTCGATGCGGCCGCCAGCGACGGGTCGCCCCTCATGATCGTGCTGATCGTCGCCGGCATCGTGACGAGCCTGCTCACCCTCTATGCGCTCATGCGGGCCTGGAACCTCTCGTTCTGGCGAGAGGAAGACGACTCGGCCGAGACCGAGGCGCGCATCTCGTACCTGGGCGCAGCCCCCGCCGCCGGCGACGAGTCGGAGCGCCGCGTGATCCCCCGCATCATGACCTCCGCGACGGCGGGCATGGTGGCGGTCACGGTCGCCCTCACCGTGTTCGCCGGTCCGCTGTACGACGTGTGCGAGCGCATCGGCAGCGCGCTGCTGCAGCCGGTGACCCTCGTGCAGCTCGAGCAGGAGGCGGCAGAGTGAGCCCCGACTTCCGCCACACCCCACGCAGCCTCGCCGCCCAGGCGTGGCGGCAGCTGCCGTTCTTCGTGTGGCTCGTCGCGCTGTGGATGCTGCTGTGGGGGCAGTTCACGTGGCTCGCGGTGCTCAGCGGCATCGTCGTGGCGGTGTTCGTCACCCGCATCTTCCGCCTGCCACCGGTGGAGCTGTCGGGGCGGGTGAACCTGTGGCACGGGCTGGTGTTCGTGCTCTCGTTCCTCGTCGCCCTCGTGCACGGCTCGGTGCTCGTGGCCTGGCAGGTGCTCGACTGGCGGCGTCAGCCGGGCACCGCGATCATCGCGGTGCCGCTGGTGACCGACGACGACCTGATCATGACGCACGTCGCGGTCACCGCTTCCCTCATCCCCGGCTCGCTCATCGTCGACACCGATCGCGACCGCCGCGTGCTGTACCTGCACGTCATCGGCGTGCACGGCGCCGACGACGTCGAGAAGCAGCGGCGCAGCGTGCAGGACTGGGAGCGGCGCATCGTCAAGGCCGTGGGCTCTCGGGCGCAGCTGGCCCAGTTCGCACAGGCGGGAGGACCCGGATGAGCTGGCTGATCGCTGCCGTCGTCGTGCTGTTCGGTGCGGCGGCCCTGCTCACGATCTTCAAGATCGTGGTGGGCCCCTCGATCCTCGACCGGGCCGTGGCCTCCGATGTGCTGCTGACCCTCGTCATGTGCGCGCTGGGTGCCGAGATGGCGATCAACCACCACACCCGCACCCTCCCGGTGCTGCTGATCATCGCCGCCGTCGGCGTCTTCGGCTCGATCTCGATCGCCCGGTTCGTGGCCAGGAGGGACAACGAACGATGAACGTCGACACCCTCATGGATCTCGCGGCCGGCGTGCTGCTCGTCATCGGCGCCGCCCTCTGCCTCATCGCCGCGATCGGCCTGCTGCGCTTCCGCGACGTTCCCACCCGCCTGCACGCGGCGACCAAGCCCCAGGTGCTCGGGCTCGTGCTCATCTGCCTCGCGATCGCGCTGGCGCTGCGCTCGTGGCAGGTCGTCGCCTTCCTGCTGCCGGTCGTGCTCATCCAGTTCGCCACGGCCCCGCTGTCGGCGCACATGGTGGGCAGGCAGGCCTACCGCAACGGCACGATCGAGCAGAGCTCGCTCGTCGTCGACGAACTCGCCGAGTCGCGGCGCACGCCGCCCGCATCGGGCGGCTGACAGCGGCCGGTCAGCTCGCCGGGGCGAGCACGAGCGTGTCGACGGTGGCCGCGTCGACCGCCTCCGGCGAGAACGCCCAGCCGGTGGCCTGGCCCTGCTGCCAGGTCTCGGTCTGATCGATGTAGTGCTGGCTGAAAGCGTGACCGCTGGCCCCCGTCAGATGGTTCCAGCGCGACGCGTCGAAGTCCGACAGATCGACGATCATGCGCATCGAGGGCACCGTGACGGTCTCGAAGCCCTCGCCCATCGTCCATCCGGTCGCGTTCGCGATCGACGAGCCGCCGCCCACGGCATACGGACCGCGGTTGAACAGCCACTCGATCGGCGCGATGCCCGACTCCCCGAAGGTGCCGTGCGTGAGGGTCAGTGCGTGCAGCGACCCCCAGTTCCACTCTGACGTGCTCTCGCCCTGCAGGTCGGCCAGCCGCTCGTAGGCGCCCTCGGCGCTGGCCTTCAGCATCCCGTCCATGTCGGCGATGTCGAGCCCCTCATTGACCCACCACGGCGACTCGGGATGCTGCAGCAGCTCGTCGACGACGAGGAACAGGCGCCCCTGACCGGAGGTGGGTGCGGCGGCGTCGCGGCCGCGCACGAAGAGGTTCTGCACGAGCTCGTCCCACAGCACATTGGCGTAGGCGGCCGCGGCGGAGTCGGCGTCGTTCTGCGCATCCCACGACTCGAGCAGGTCGAGGGCCGCGTCGGTGGCCGCGTCGCCGGTCTCGAGGTCTGCGTAGGCGACGGTCAGGCGCTTGCCCATCCAGAACTCGTTGTCGCCCTGGATCTCGAGCATGTCGTCGGCGGTGAGCTTGCCCGCGGCGGCCTTGCGCTCGATGAGGTCGACGATGCGCGCGGCGCGCCAGCCGTAGTCCCAGTCGTTCGTGAGGAAGTAGTCGTAGTCCTCGCCGACGATCGCGTTGTTCGCGGTGACGATGTACCCGGAGTCGGGGTTGTACGACACCGGCAGGTCGTCGAACGGGATCCAGCCCGTCCAGTCGTACGACGAGTCCCAGCCCGGCTGCGGGAGCGACCCGTCGCCGGCGCCGCGGATCGGCAGGCGCCCCGGGGTCTGGTAGCCGATGTTGCCCTGCACGTCGGCGTAGATGAGGTTCTGCGCGGGCACGTCGAAGAGGGCCGCCGCCGTGCGGAAGTCGGTGAAGTCGCTCGCCGTGTTCAAGGCGAAGATCGCCTCGGCGGTCGTGCCCGGCTGCAGCGCCGTCCACTGCAGGCTCGCGGCATAGTCGCCGGTCGGTGCGTCGGCGGGGTCCGTCGGCAGGCCGTCGGTGCCCGTGACGGGGTCTGCCGCGATCGCGGTGAAGTCGTCGGTCAGGCCGGAGATGATCGGCCCGTGCACCGTGGAGCGGATCTCGAGCTCGACGTCGTCGGCGCCGGCGACCTTCAGGGTCTCGGTGCGCACGTCGAGGTCGACCAGCTCGCCGTCGCGCCAGTACTGGTCGCCCTCGACCTTCTCGAGGTAGAGATCGGTCACGTCGGTGGTGAGGTTGGTGAAGCCCCAGGCGACCTGCGAGTTGTGGCCGATGACGATGCCCGGCATGCCGGAGAAGCTGAAGCCTGCGACATCGAACGGGCACGCGGCCGACACCGTCGAGCACTTCAGCTGCGCCTGGTACCACACGCTCGGCAGCGCCGCCCCCAGGTGCGGGTCGTTCGACAGCAGCGGCATGCCGCTCTCGGTGAGCTCGCCCGAGACCACCCATGAGTTCGATCCGATGCCCTCGCCGGTGTCGCCGACGAGGGCGCTGACCGCCTCGACGACGCTGCCCACCTCGGACCACTCGACGGATGCCGTCTGCACCGTCGCGTCGTCGGTGCCGGTGGTGGCGGCATCCGCCGGGATGGCGTCTGCCGCCGTGATGGTGGGGACGATCACGGGGTTCTGGTCGAACGGATAACCCGGGAAGAGCTCGGCGACCTGCTCGGGGGTGTAGGTCTGGGCGGCGAGGGCGCGCGCCGTCTCGTCTTCGATGTTGGTGCGGAGGTCCCATGCCATCGCCTTGAGCCACGCGACCGAGTCGGCGGGGGTCCACGGCTCGATCTCGTAGTCGGCGTTCTGCAGCCCGAGCACGGCGTACTCGAACGACACGTCGGCGCCGTCGTGCTCGGCGAGGTAGGCGTTCACGCCCTCGGCATAGGCGTCGTAGTAACCGCGCGTGGTCTCGTCGAGGGCCGCGACCTCCTGCTCGGCGATCTCGTTCCAGCCGAGGGTCCGCAGGAACGCGTCGGTGCCCACCTGCGACTGCCCGAACAGCTCGCTGACGCGGCCGCTGGTGACGTGCCGGCGGAAGTCCATCTCCCAGAAGCGGTCCTGCGCGTGCACGTAGCCCTGCGCGAAGAAGAGGTCGTGCGTGGAGTCGGCGGTGATCGTCGGGATGCCGAGGTCATCGCGCTGCACCGTGACCTGGGCCTCGAGCCCAGGGGTCTGGATGGTGCCGCTGGTCTGCGGGAACGATCGGGCGATCGTGAAGCCGACGGTGGCGGCGCCGATCACGGCGATGACGATGATGCCGGCCAGGATGCTGAACGCGCTGATGCCGATGATGCGACCGATGGAGCGCTTGCGCTTCGGCTCCGGGGCGTCGGTGAGGGGACCGGTCACGGGCTGGGTCATGGGCCTCTTCCTCGAGGTGAGGCGCCGTCGGGTCGGCGCCTCAGGAATCGTACCCGCTCTCTTCCCGCAACTTGGCAGCTATCGGCGTTCCGGAGGGGGTTCGGGCGGCGAAAGGTGCCAAGTCGCGGGGATGGGCGGCTACCCGATCAGGCTCGGCTGCAGATCGCGCAGCGTGCGGCGATGCGTCATGCGGGTCACGCCGATCGCCGCGACGACCAGGGCGCCCAGCATCCACGTGAGGAGCACCGCGACGTCGCCGCCGACACGCACGACGTCGCCGCCGTACATCAGCTGGCGCATCGCATCGACGACGAAGCCCATCGGCAGCACGTGGTGCAGGGCCGCCAGCGGCGCCGGCAGCGTCTGCCACGGGAACGTGCCGCCCGCCGTCACGAGCTGCGCGACCATGAGCACGAGGCCGAGGAACTGCCCGACCGAGCCGAGCCAGACGTTGAGGGCCAGGATGATCGCGGCGAACGTGAACGACGCGAGCACCATGATGCCGAGGGTGCCGAGCGGGTTGGCGAAGCCGAAGCCGAGCGCGAGGGCCAGCACGCCGAAGAGGGCCACCATGCCGACGCCGCCGAGGAGGGCAGGTGTCAGCCAGCCGGCGACCGTGATGCGGATCGGGGAGTGCAGCGCCGTCACGGCCCTGCGCGAGATGGGCTTGACGATGAGGAACAGCGCGTAGATGCCGATCCAGCCGGCGAGGGCCGCGAAGAAGGGCGCGAGACCGGCGCCGTAGTCCGCGGCCGAGGCGACCTTGTCGCTCGAGACGGCGACGGGGTCGGCGATGGTCGCTGCCTGCTCGTCGCGCAGCTTCTGGGTCGACGAGGGGATCTGGGCGACGCCCTCGTCGAGGCCGTCGCGCAGCTGAGCGGCCCCGTCGTCGAGGGTGGCGAGGCCGTCGGCGAGGGATGCGGCGCCCTCGTGCACTTGCGCGGCGCCGGTGGCGGCGGCATCCGCCCCGTCGGCGAGCGTCGCGGCGCCGTCGTCGAGGCGGGCCGTGGCGTCGGCGACCTGGGACGCGCCCGACGAGACCTGGGTCGCTCCCGACGACACTTGGGCGGCGCCGTCGGCGAGCTGGTCGACCTTGTCGACGGCCGACTGCACGCGGGTGTTGCCGTCGGCGATCGCGTCGCCGAGCGGATCGAGCCGCGCGAGCACGTCGTCGATCTGCGTCTGGTCGAGGCCTTCGGCGGCGAGGGCGTCGGCGATGTCGCTGCGCACGTCGGGCAGAGCATCGGCGGCCTCCTGCACGGCGGCGCCGGCGCGATCGGCGTAGCCGGCGAGCGTCGCGGTGCCGTCGGCGACCTGTGCGGCGCCGTCGGCGACCTGTGCGGCGCCGTCGGCGACCCGCGTCGCCCCCGACGCGGTCTGCGCGGCGCCGTCGGCGAGGGTCGCCGCGCCGTCTGCCAGCTGCTGCGTGCCGTCTGCGAGCTCTGCCGCGCCGTCGTCGAGCTTCGAGGCACCGTCGGAGGCCTCGGCCGCGCCGTCTGCCAGCCGGGATGCCCCGTCGGCCGCCGTCACGAGCTGTGTGCGGATCTCGGCTAGCCCGTCGAGCAGCCGCGAAGCCGCCTCGCGGTTCACGAGCTCGGCGACCGACCGGCGGATCTTCTCCACCGCCTGCGTGCCGATGGTCGAAGCGAGGTAGTTGTTGGCGTCGTTGGTCTCGAGCTCGATCGTGGCCTGCCGGGGCCCGTCGCCCGAGACGCTGGTCAGCGCCGCGGAGAAGTCGGCAGGCAGGGTCACCGTGAAGTCCACGTCGCCGTCGTGCAGGGCCTGGGCCGCCTCGTCGGCGGTGAGCACCCGCCAGTCGAAGGCCTGCCCGTCGATGAGCTCGTCGACGACGTCGGAGCCGTAGTCGGCGGCATCCTGATCGGCGGATGCCGGCACCCCCTCGTCTTCGTTCACGAGGGCGACCGGGATCTCGGCGAAGTTCGCGTAGGGGTCCTGGTTGGCCCACAGGTAGAGCCCGCCGTAGAGCACGGGCACGAGCATGAGGGCGATGAGGGCGACGACCGCCATGCGGGTGGAGGTGAGGCGGCGCAGCTCGGCGGCGATCATGGCGGGGATCTTCATCGCGAGGCCTCCTCAGCGGCGCGCAGCACCGGATGCCGGAGGCCGCGCACGCGCACGCCGCTGGCGCGGAGGCGCCGGGTCGTGCGCGCTGACACCGGCGGGGTCGCCGCGAGCGCGGTGGCGGCGGCGGAGCCGGCGATCACGAGCACGGCGAAGCCGCGGCCGGCGAACTCTTCGGCCAGCGCCCACCACTCGTGCGGATCGCCGCCGTGCCGGTCGGGCGAGACGAGCACGACGCCCTCGACCCCTGGACGCAGCACCGCGAGCTCGAGGAGCACCCGCAGGCGCTGTGCGGGGGCGACATCGGCGATGGGGGTGCGGGCGAGGGGCCGCATCCCCTGCTCGTCGAGCCAGCGGCGGGCGGTGAGCGGATCGGCGAGGCGACCGGCGAACATGAGCTCTTCGCCGACGACGCCCGCCAGCGCCACGTTCGGGGCGGGGTCGGAGACATCGGGGGCGTCGACCAGCGCGACCCGGCGGCGCAGCGCCCTCGGGTCTTCGGCGCGGTCGATCGTGACCGTGCCGCGGTCGGCTCTCATGCGCCCGGAGGCGATGAGACCGAGCACGGTGGGGCGCTGCTCGGTCTCGGCGACGGCGAGGGTCGCGCGGCCCGAGGTGAAGGCGACGGTGGTGGACGGCAGGGCGACGTCGCGGCGGCCCTTGGCGACGGCGGTGAGTGCGATGTGCATCAGTGCTCCTCGAGCAGCTCGGGCTGGGCGACCAGCAGCGCGTCGGCCTCGCGCCAGGAGAGGCCGGCGATCGACAGCACGGCCCGCACGGCCAGGGCGCCGGCATCGGGCGAAGCGGCATCGAGCCGGGTGACCACAGTGCGGGCGGTCTCTTCGATCAGGCGCGCGAGGGTCGCGGCGGTGAGGTCTTGGCGCAGCGTGCCGGCGGCCTGCCCCCCGGCGACGATCGCCTGCACGGTGCGGCGCAGCGGCGCGAGCGCCTCGGCGGTCTGTGCGACGTGCGCCTCGTCGAGGGCGATCGCCGCGGCGACCTGCACGTGGGCGGCCTCGCGCCACAGGCGTGCCGTGAGGCGGGCGAGCCCGACGCGGGCGTCGGCATCGTCGATCGAGGCGGCGACGGCGTTGAAGCGCACGGCGCCCGAGGCGACGAGCTCGCGGATCAGGGTGTCGCGGTCGTCGAAGTGCCCGTACAGGGCGCGACGCGAGAGCCCCGCGGCGCGGGCGATCGAGTCGATCGAGGCGTGCGGGTCGGAGGCGATGGTGGTGGCGGCGGCCGCGAGGATGCCGGCCCGGTTGGCCGCCGCATCCTTCCGCGGTCGACGCGCCGGCGCGGTCGTGGTCACCCTCAGATTCTACGATGTTGCACACCTTTGTGCAACATAAACCCCGCAAGTTGGCAGCTTCTGCCGCTCGACCCCGGCCGCAGGCGACCGTAGGTGCCAAGTTGCGGGGAGAGAAAGGGGGCGGGGTCAGTCGGCGCCGAAGTCGAACGAGGCCGACTCGGAGGCCTCGTCGACGGCGTCGGCGAGCTGCTCGCGCTCGGCCGAGCGCTCGGCGGCGTGCTCGGTGATCTCTTCGGCCGCGCCCTGCTCGAGCCGGCCGACGAGCGCACCCGTCGCACCGCCGATCAGACCCTTCGCGGCGTACTGCTCGAGGCGGGCGCGCGAGTCGGCGATGTCGAGGTTGCGCATCGTGAGCTGGCCGATGCGGTCGGTGGGGCCGAAGGCCGCGTCGCCGACGCGCTCCATCGACAGCTTCTCGGGGGCGTACGACATGCCCGCGGCGGTCGTGTCGAGGATCGTGTAGTCCTCGCCGCGGCGCAGCCGCAGCGTCACCGAGCCCGAGATGGTCGAACCGACCCACTTCTGGATCGACTCGCGCAGCATGAGCGACTGCGGCTCGAGCCATCGGCCCTCGTACATGAGGCGGCCCAGGCGCCGGCCCTGCTCGTGGTAGGTCGCGAGGGTGTCTTCGTTGAGGATGCTGTTGACCAGCCGCTCGTAGGCGATGAACAGCAGCGCCATGCCGGGCGCCTCGTAGATGCCGCGCGACTTGGCCTCGATGATGCGGTTCTCGATCTGGTCGCTCATGCCCAGGCCGTGGCGGCCGCCGATGCGGTTGGCCTCGAAGACGAGGGCCACCGGGTCGGCGAACTCGGTGCCGTTGAGGGCCACCGGGCGCCCGGCCTCGAAGGTGACGGTGACGTCTTCGGTGAGGATCTCGACCGTCGGGTCCCAGAAGCGCACGCCCATGATCGGCTCGACGGTCTCGAGCGAGACGTCGAGGTGCTCGAGGGTCTTGGCCTCGTGGGTGGCGCCCCAGATGTTGGCGTCGGTCGAATAGGCCTTCTCGGCCGAGTCGCGGTAGGGGAAGCCGTGCTCGACGAGCCAGGCGCTCATCTCGGCGCGGCCGCCGAGCTCGGTGACGAAGTCGGCGTCGAGCCAGGGCTTGTAGATGCGCAGCGCGGGGTTGGCCAAGAGGCCGTAGCGGTAGAACCGCTCGATGTCGTTGCCCTTGTAGGTCGACCCGTCGCCCCAGATGTCGACCCCGTCCTCCTTCATGGCGCGCACCAGCAGCGTGCCGGTGACGGCGCGGCCGATCGGGGTCGTGTTGAAGTAGGTGCGCCCGCCCGAGCGGATGTGGAAGGCGCCGCACGCGAGCGCGCCGAAGCCCTCTTCGACGAGGGCCGACTTGCAGTCGACCAGCCGAGAGACCTCGGCGCCGTATTCGAGGGCGCGGCCGGGGATCGCGTCGATGTCGTCTTCGTCGGGCTGGCCGAGGTCGCCCGTGTAGGTGCAGGGCACGGCGCCCTTGTCGCGCATCCACGCGACCGCGACGGAGGTGTCAAGACCCCCCGAGAAGGCGATGCCGACGCGCTCGCCGACGGGCAGGGACTGGAGGACCTTCGACATTCCCCCAGTCTATCGACGCGGATGCCGGCGCATCCGGCGCGTGGTCACCGAGGCAGCCGAGGCACCGCCGCGACGAGCGAGCGCGCGTAGTCGGTCTGCGCGGAGGCGAGGATGCCGCCGGTCGCCCCCTCTTCGACGACGCGGCCGCCCCGCAGCACGACCGTGCGCTCGCACACCGCCGCGACGGCGCTGAGGTCGTGCGAGACCATCACGAGGGCGAGGCCCTGCTCGCGGCGCAGGCGCTCGAGCAGCTCGATCACCTGCACGCGGGTGGTGACGTCGAGGGCGCTGACCGGCTCGTCGGCCAGCAGCACGCGAGGGCGCGAGACGAGCGCACGCGCGATCGCGATGCGCTGGCGCTGCCCGCCCGAGAACTGGTGCGGGTAGCGCGTGAGCACGTCGGGGGCCAGTCCCACGGCGGCGACGGCCTCGGCCACGCGTTCCCCGGCGTCGGCGCCGGAGGCGAGCTTCAGCGACCGCAGCGGCTCGCCGACGATGCGATCGACGCGCTGGCGGGGGTCGAGCGACGAGTAGGGGTCTTGGAAGACCGGCTGCACGGCAGCCCGGAAACGGCGCATGAGCGCGCGGTCACGCAGGTCGAGTGCCGCGCCGTCGAAGAGCACGTCGCCCTCGCGGGGTGCCGCGAGCCCCAGCAGCAGCCGCAGGATCGTCGACTTGCCTGCGCCCGACTCGCCGACCAGGCCCAGCGTCCCTCCGGCCTCCACCGCGAGCGACACGTCATCGAGCACCGAGCGCCCGCCGTACGAGAAGCCGGCCTCCCGCAGTTCGAGCACGCTCATGAGGCACCCCCCGGCAGGTCGAGGGCGGCATCCAGGGTGCGGGCGCTGCCCACGAGCGCCTGCGTGTACGGATGATGCGGCGCACGCAGCACGTCGAGCACCGGTCCCTCCTCGACCGCGGCGCCCGCGCGCAGCACGACGATGCGCTCGGTCATCCGAGCCACGACCGCGAGGTCGTGGCTGATGAACAGCAGCGCCATCCCACGGTCGGCGACCAGGCGCTCCAGCAGCGCCAGCACCTCGTGCTGCACCGTGACATCGAGCGCCGTCGTCGGCTCGTCGGCGATGAGCAGCCGGGGCCGCGCGGCCAGGGCGATCGCGATCGCGACGCGCTGGCGCTGCCCACCCGACAGCTCGTGCGGAAAGGCCCTCGCGATGCGGGCGTCGGGCAGGGCGACCTCGCTCAGGGCCGAGGCGACGGCATCCTTCAGCGCGGCACCGCGCAGCCCGAGGTGGCGGCGCAGCGGCTCGGCGATCTGCCTGCCCACGCGCATGAGCGGGTCGAGGGCGGTCAGCGGCTCTTGGAAGACGATCTGGGCGACGGGGCCCCGGAGCGGCCGCAGCGCGCGGTCTGGCGCGCCGACGACCTCGTGGCCGTCGAGCAGGATCGAGCCGTCGGCGGTGACGGCGTCGGGCAGCAGTCCGAGGGCGGCGAGCGAGGTGACCGACTTGCCCGAGCCCGACTCGCCGATGAGCCCGAGGCGCTCGCCGGCGTCGAGCGAGAACGACAGATCGCGCACGAGGGCGGCATCGCCCGCGCGCACGGTGAGGCCGGTGACCTGCAGCAGACTCATCGCGTCCTCCGGGTGGGGTCGGTGAACTCGCGCAGGCCGTCGGCGAGGAAGTTGACGCCCAGCACGAGCGCGACGATCGCGATGCCGGGGGCGAGGGCGCCCACCGGAGCGGTGAGCACGGTGCCCTGCGCCTCTTGCAGCATCCGTCCCCATGAGGCGTTCGGCGGCGGTGCACCGAGCCCCAGGTACGACAGGCTCGCCTCGGCGAGCACCGCGACGCCGAACTGCAGCGCGAGGCTCACCGCGAGGGTGGGCGCGATGTTGGGCAGCACGTGGTGGCGCACGATGCCGAGCACTCCGGTGCCGCTTGTGCGCGCAGCCGTGACGTACTGCTCGGCCAGCACGCGGCGGGAGAGGATGCGGGTGAGCCGCGCGATCACGGCCGACATCGCGAGGCCGATCGCGAGGATCGCCGACCCCAGCGACGCGCCCTGGATCGCGACGATGAGCATCGCCAGCAGCAGCACGGGAAAGGCGATGACGACGTCGAGCGTCGCCGACATCGCGTCGTCGACCCACGGACGGGCGAAGGCGGCGAGAAGCCCCACGAGGGTGCCGAGCACCGCCGCGATCGCCACCGCGCCGATGCCGACCAGCAGCGCGATGCGCGCACCGACCATGAGCTGGGAGAGCAGGTCGCGCCCCAGCCGGTCGGTGCCGAGCAGGTGCGTGGCGCCGGGGGCCTCGAGCCGCCCGCCGCTGATATCGGAGAGCGGGTAGGGCAGCCACACGAGCGAGACGAGCGCCGCCAGCACGATGACCGCGGTGAGCACGATGCCGATGACGAGGGTCGCGTGCCCGCGGCGCCGAGGGGCGGATGTCGTGGCCACCTGTTCGGCGGCGGTCTGCGGCGCGGCGCTCATCGGTTTCCCGAGACGGTCGCGCGCAGCCGAGGATCGACGATGCGCTGGAGGATGTCGGCGGCGAAGCCGACGAGCAGCACGAACAGGGTCGAGACGATGAGCACGCCCTGGATGTTCGCGTAGTCGTGCTGCTGGATGCCGGTGAGCAGCATCGAGCCGAGCCCGGGGAGGGTGAACACGCTCTCGACGACGACCGCGCCCAGTAGCGTCGTCGACAGCTCGATGCCGAGCACCGCGATCACCGGCACCGAGCCGTTGCGCACGCCGTGGCGCAGCAGCGCCTCGGGCAGGGCTGCCCCGCCTGCGCGCGCCGTGCGCAGATAGTCGCTGCCGAGCACATCGAGGGTCGCCGAGCGCACGTAGCGGCTGAGCGATGCGCTCATCACGATCGCGACCGTGATGACGGGCAGGGTCAGCGATCGCAGCGCGTCGGCGGGGTCTTCCCAGTCGTCGCGGGGGAACCCGCCAGAGGGGAGCAGCCCGAGCTGCAGCGCGAAGATCCACACCAGCACGACGCCCACCCAGAACACCGGCACCGCGACGCCCAGCTGCGAGAAGCCCGACAGCGCGATGCCGTACCAGCGGTCGGCCTTCACCGCCGCCGTGATGCCGATCACGAGCGACAGCACGAGCGCGAGCGAGAACGCCAGGAGCGTGAGCGGCAGGGTCACCCCGAACCGCGAGGCGAGCTCGCCGCCCACCGGCCGCGAGCTGATGTACGACGAACCCAGGTCACCTGTGAGCAGCTGCCCCGCCCACGTGGCGAACTGCACCGCGAGCGGCTGATCGGAGCCCACCTGTGCGCGGGCGGCCGCGATCTGCTCGGGCGTCGCGTCGATCGACAGCAGCGCATTGGCCGGGTCGCCAGGCAGCAGCCGCAGCAGCACGAAGATCGCGAGCATCGCGACGACGAGCGAGACCACCAGGAAGGCGGTGCGGCGAAGGAGATAGCGGAGCATGCGTTGTGCAGAAGAGAGCGGATGCCGGCGGCTCGGCGAGCCCCGGCATCCGCTCTCGAGGAATCAGGACTTGACGATGTCGTAGGCGAAGAACTGCGAGTTCAAGCCGTTGACAGGGTAACCACTCACGTCGCTGGAGGCGACGACGATCTGCGGGTAGAGGTAGAGCCAGACGCTCGCGGCGTCTTCGGCGATCTGCTGGTTGACCTTGGTCAGCAGCTCGGTCTGCTCGTCGGTCGTGGCGGCCTGCTCGGCCTCGGCGACCCACTGCTGCACGTCGGCGTTGTCGTAGCCCCA
The DNA here is from genome assembly GCF_025515205.1 of Microbacterium fluvii. Classification (GTDB taxonomy): domain Bacteria; phylum Actinomycetota; class Actinomycetes; order Actinomycetales; family Microbacteriaceae; genus Microbacterium; species Microbacterium fluvii. The sequence goes on from NZ_JAOPFX010000004.1 coordinate 137,518, forward strand.
GTAGAAGTCGGGGTTGCCGTACCAGACGACGTCGCGGTCGTTGACGTGCTCCTGCAGCGTCGCCTCGAAGTCGCGCTCCTGGAAGACCTTCGTGTACCACTCGTCGGCCGAGATCGTGTTGATCTCGACGGTGATCCCCACCTCGGCCAGCTGCGACTGCAGGAACTCGGCGACGGCCGGGTGCGGGTCGTAGCTGGGGGTGTCGAGGGTGAACGTGAAGCCGTCTTCGAGGCCGGCCTGGGCGAGGAGGTCGCGCGAGAGGTCGGGGTCGTAGGGGTTCACGCCGGTGAGGTCGACGTACCAGGGGTCGGTCGGCGGAACCATCGAGCCGATCAGCGTGCCGTAGTCGCCCCAGATCGACGTGAGCAGCTTCTGGGTGTCGATCGCCGAGTAGACGGCCTTGCGCACGAGGGCGTCGTCGAAGGGCGCGACGCGGTCGTTGAAGGCGAGCAGCTCCTTGGTGGTGGAGGTGCCCTCGCTCACGACGTAGTCGTCGGTGCCGGCGAACTGGCTGAGCGAGTCAGGGCTCTGCACGCTCGTGATGATGTCGATCTCTCCGGTCAGGAGGGCGTTGTTCTCGGCCGTCGCGTCGGTGAAGTACGTGAAGACGACCTCGGCGTTCTTCGCCTGCTCGCCCCAGTAGTCGTCGAAGCGGGTGAGGGTCAGGGTGCTGCCCTGCTTCCACTCGTCGAGCGTGTACGGGCCGGTGCCGTCCTCGCTCTGGGTCAGGTCGCCCGCCTCGGCGTTCGCGATCCAGATGTAGCTCAGGTTGTAGAGGAACGAGATCGAGCGCTGCGACAGGGTGAACACGACGGTCTTCTCGTCGGGGGTGTCGATCGCGCTGATCACGCTGAACGCCGACTTGCGGGCCGACTGCGAGTCTTCGGCGGTGACCGCCTCGACGCTGGCCTTGACGTCGGCGCTCGTGAGCGCCTTGCCGGAGTGGAAGGTGACATCGTCGCGCAGCGTGATCGTGTAGGTGAGGCCGTCTTCGCTGACCTCTTCGCCCGCGGCGAGCAGCGGCTCGACCGCACCGTCGTCGGTGAGCTTGTACAGCCCCTCGTAGACGTTGCCGTTGAACGCCTCGGTGACGCCCTGGCCGCCGCCCTGCGTGTTGCTGAGGTTCTGCGGCTCGTAGAGCGAGCCGATGTAGACGGTGGCGTCGGCCGGGTCGGCGGCGGTGTCGGTGCCGCTCGACGAGCAGCCTGCGAGCACGAGGGCCGCGGCGATCGCCGACGACACGACGATGAGGGATCTCTTCATGGGGTCTCTCCGGTGGGTGGTGCTGTGGATGCGGCGGGTCACGCCGCGTAGATGTCGAAGCCGTCGCGGAACACGACGTTCTTCTCCCCGGCGCGGATCGGCAGTGCGAACCGGTTCGCGGCGGGAGGCAGGGGGCAGTTGTACTGGGCCGAGAAGCCGCAGGGCGGCACGAAGGCGCGGTTGAAGTCGAGCACGACGGTGCCTTCGTCGTCCTGGTGCTCGACGAAGAGGAACCGGCCGGAGCCGTAGGTCTCGGTGCCGTTGGTCTGGTCGGCGAACACCAGCAGGAGCCTGCCGCCGTCGTCGAAGGCGGCGAGGCGGTAGTCGGTGCCGTCGAGGGTGAACTCGATGTCGCCGGGCACGACGAGCTCGCGCGTTCCGCCGTTGTCGCGGATGTGCTCGAAGGGCACCGTGCGCTCCGCCGACACGGGGGTGAACCGTGCCTCGAGCACCCACGCGGGATCGAAGGGGTAGGTGTCGATGGCCTCGAACGCCGCGATGGCGGGGGATGCGGCATCCCACACCCGCAGGCCGTGCTCGGCGGCGCCCGTGTCGATGCTCCTGCGCTGGATGGGGGTGACCGTGGCGGTGGGCGCGGCCTCTGCGCGCGCGGCGTCGAGGTCGGGCTCGGCGACCGTCCAGCGGGTCTCGACGAGGGCGAGGTTTCCGGTGGGCGAGGTCACCGCGGCGCGGCGGTCGGCCTGCCAGCGGGCGTGGTCTTCGGGGGAGGGCATGGTTCTTCCATGGTCGGTCGCAGAGGGGGAGTGGCCGAATCGGGCCGTCATAGGGCGCAATGCGCGCGGGAGCCGACGTATTCCCGCAGGGTGTCGGTCGGGTGCTCGATACGATGGGGTGTAACCGTCCGACAACGGGGGAGTGAACCCATGCCAGGCATCGTGATCGTCGGCGTCCAGTGGGGCGATGAGGGCAAGGGCAAGGCGACCGACCTGCTCGGCGACCGCACCGACTGGGTCGTCAAGTTCAACGGCGGCAACAACGCCGGCCACACCGTCGTCATCGGCGACGAGAAGTACGCCCTGCACCTGCTGCCCTCCGGCATCCTCTCCGACGGCGTCAACGCCGTCATCGGCAACGGCGTCGTGATCGACCTGGAGGTCATGTTCGGCGAGCTCGAGGCACTGCAGGCCCGCGGCGTCGACACGTCGCGCCTCAAGGTGAGCGCCAACGCGCACATCATCACGCAGTACCACCGCACGCTCGACAAGGTCACCGAGCGCTTCCTCGGCAAGCGCATGATCGGCACGACCGGTCGGGGCATCGGCCCCGCGTATGCCGACAAGATCAACCGCGTCGGCATCCGCGTCCAGGACCTCTTCGACGAGAACATCCTCCGCCAGAAGGTCGAGGGCGCGCTCGAGCAGAAGAACCACCTGCTGCTGAAGATCTACAACCGTCGAGCCATCGCCGCCGACGAGATCGTCGACGACCTGCTGTCGTACGTCGAGCGCCTCCGGCCGATGGTCGCCGACACGAGCCTGCTGCTGAACGAGGCGCTCGACGCGGGCGATGTCGTCGTGTTCGAGGGCGGTCAGGCGACCATGCTCGACGTCGACCACGGCACCTATCCGTTCGTCACGTCGTCGTCGGCGACCGCCGGCGGCGCCTCGACCGGCGCGGGAGTCGGCCCCAACCGCCTCGACCGCATCGTGGGCATCGTCAAGGCCTACACGACCCGCGTCGGGTCGGGCCCCTTCCCGACCGAGCTGTTCGACGAGTCGGGCGAATGGCTGCGCTCGCGCGGGTTCGAGTTCGGCACGACGACAGGGCGCCCTCGCCGGGTCGGCTGGTACGACGCCCCGATCACCCGCTACGCGACGCGCATCAACGGCATCACCGACCTCGTGCTGACCAAGCTCGACATCCTCACGGGGCTCGACCGGATCCCCGTGTGCGTCGCCTACGACGTCGACGGCGTGCGCTTCGACGAGGTGCCCGTGAACCAGAGCGACTTCCACCACGCGACGCCGATCCTGGAGTACTTCCCCGGCTGGAAGCACGACATCTCGGGCGCACGCACCTTCGAAGAGCTTCCGCAGGAGGCTCAGGACTACGTGCTGGCCCTCGAGGCGATGAGCGGCACCCGCATCTCGGTGATCGGCGTGGGCGCCGCCCGCGATGCGGTCATCGTGCGCCACGACCTCGTGGACTGATGAGGCTGCTGGCCGGCGCGGGCGCGGGCGTGGGTGAGGGCTTCGGCGTGGGCGCGGGCGCGGGCGAGATCAGGAGATCTCGCCGACACAGGACGTTCGGGCGCGCAATCGACCTGCCTGAGCGAGATCTCCTGATCTCGCCGAGCGGGGCGGCGGGCCGGACGCTCGAGGCGGGAGTGCGGCGATGAGGCTGCTGGTCGGCGGATACACGGCCGAGATGGACGGCAGCGCGAGCGGGATCGGGATGCTGCTCGCCGGCGCCGCCGACGCGGTGCTCGCCGGAGGATCCCTGGGCTTCGCCGGCGACGCGGTCGCGACGGGAGGCTCGCCGTCGTGGGTGGCTCGGCATCCGTCGCTCGACGTGCTCTATGCGGCACTCGAGGGCACCGGCGCGGTACAGGCGTTCCGCCGCACCGGCGAGACGTCGTGGGCGGCGTTCGGGGCCCCGGTCGAGGCCGGGGAGCTCGTCTGCCATGTCGCGGTCGCGCCCGACGGCGGGTCGCTCATGGCCGCGTGCTGGGGCGACGGCCGCGTCGTGCGCATGAAGCTCGACGGTGCGGGGCGTCTGTCGTCGCCGTGGATCGCACCGGCGGCGATCGATCCGCATACCGGCGAATCCGGCTCCACCACGGTGGATGCCGCCGTCGGCATCGATCTCGCCGCCGCCGCGCGGGCCCTCCGCGAGGCCGCCGGCGACGAGTACGCGCACCTCGTGCCCGACTACGGTCGCGACGAGCCGGTCGCCGACGACACGGATGCCGCCGCCCCGGTCGCCGACCGCGTCTCGCGGTCGCACCACTCGGTTTTCCTGCCCGGCGGGCTGATCGCCACGACCGACATGGGGCTCGACCTCGTGCGGTTCTGGCGCGCGGGGGCGGACGGGCTGCGGCTCGCGCAGGCCATCGCGCTGCCGCAGGGCACGGGACCCCGGCACATGGTGTGGCATCCGAGTGGGCATCTCTACGTCGTGACAGAGCTCAGCTGCGAGGTGTTCGTGCTGGCCCAGGCCGCCGACGGCACGTGGAGCGTCGTGGCCGGAACCCCGCTCTCACCGGCGACGACGGCCGGCCTCGACCTCGCCGCCGAACTCGCGCCCTCGCGCGACGGGGAGTTCGTGTACGCCGGGGTGCGCGGGTCGAACACCCTCGCGACGCTCAGAGTGCGCGGCACCGGAGCAGACCTCCAGCCCATCGCCCTCGTCGAGTCGGGTGTCGACTGGCCTCGGCACCACGTCGTGGTGCGCGACACGCTGCTCGTGGCCGGACAGCGCTCCGACGAGGTGGCTTCGCTCACCCTCGACCTGCGTACGGGGGTGCCCGGCGGCATCCGTCATCGCACGGCTGCGCCCTCGCCGACGTGCCTTCTGCCGCTGCCGGCTTAAGGGGCCCCTGCCGCTCTCCTTCGCCACCAGGTGGCACACCTGGCGGGCTCGAGTCGGCCTGAGGCCTTCATGTGTGCCACATGGAGGAGGGAGGGGTCAGAGCTTCGCGTCCTGCTTGGGGATCACGACCTGCTTGAGGATGAGCAGGATGCTGGCGGTCACCGGGATCGCGACGAGCGCGCCGAGCAGGCCCAGCAGCGTGCCGCCGACCATCGCGCCGATGATCACGAGGGCGCCCGGCACCGAGATCGTCTTGCTCATGACGCGGGGCGTGAGGAAGTATGCCTCGATCTGCATGTAGATGAGATAGACGATCGCGAAGATGAGCGCCGACACCGGGCTGGTGAACAGGGCGAGCACCGTGGCGATGCCCCAGAACAGCACCGATCCGATGAGCGGGATGAGCGTGATGCAGAAGGCGACGACCGCCATCAGCGCCGGGAACGGCAGCCCGAGGAAGAAGTGCAGCAGGAACGCCACGACCGAGTTGCAGAACGCGAGCACCACCATGCCCATGAGGTAGCCGCCGACCGACTCGGTGATCTCGTCGGTCATGCCGGCGACCTTGGCGCGGCTGCGGGCCGGCGCGAACCGCACGAAGCTGTCTTTCATCGGCTGCAGCGACGCGAGGAAGTAGAGGCTCAGCACCAGCACGATGATCAGGCCCGAGATGGTCGTGGCGATCGAGACCCCGACCTGCAGCACGCCGCCGCCGATCGCGGCGATGTTGGCGGGGTTCGTGATGAAGCTCTGCAGCTGCGAGACGATCGTGTCGACCTGGTCGCCGAAGGTGGTGACCATCCACGCGTAGGCGTCGGTCTGCTCGAAGTCGCGGATCATCGAGGGGATGTCGCCGATGAACTGCGCGATCTGGCTGACGACCGTGGGCATGATGAGCCACAGCACCCCGACGATCACCAGGGCGAACGCCGCGTAGACGAGCACGATCGCCCACACCCGCGACAGCCCCGCCCGCTCGAGCCTGCTCACCACCGGGTTGAGCCCGAGGGCCGCGAACAGGGCGAAGGCGATGTAGATCAGGATCGTCGACAGGTTCGAGACGGCAAGGCCGAGCAGGATCGCGACGAGCCCGCCGAGGGTCAGTGAGAAGCCGACCGCGAAGGGGTTGCTCAGCGACGTCCACCGGCGCGTGTCGGGGCTGACGGGGGCGGATGCTGCCGCATCCGTGCCCGCAGCGGCGTCGGCGCGCAGCACCTCGGGTGCGGTGGGCTCGGGCGAGGCGGTCTGGTCGCTCATGGTCACACCTTAGAGCCGAGACGGCCCGGTAGTGTCGAAGGGCGAGGAGGAGCCATGACCGATACCGACCCGATGCAGACCCTGCTGCGGCTTCGCGGCACGATCGACAACATCGACGCCGCGCTGATCTTCATGCTCGCCGAGCGCTTCCGCGCCACCAAGCAGGTGGGCGTGCTCAAGGCCGAGCACGGCATGCCCGCCTCGGATCCGAACCGCGAGGAGCAGCAGGTGCAGCGCCTGCGCCGGCTCGCCGCCGAGGCCGACCTCGACCCGGCCTTCGCCGAGAAGTGGTTCAACTTCGTGGTGGCCGAGGTCATCCGCCACCACGAAGAGGCCGCCGCGAGCTGAGCGCGCTCAGGGGGTCGCGCGGCGCAGCGTGAGGTACGACGAGAGTCCGAGCACGACGGCGACCGCCAGCATCCACGCCCCGATCTGGCCTGACGACTGCTGCGCGAGCCACGCACCCACCGAGCCCCACCACTGCTGCCAGGTGATCAGCGCGACGGCGCCGACGAGCAGCAGCGCGAGGGCCACGAGGGCGCTCGTGAGCGCGGCCACGCCGAAGCGCTTGTAGATCGTGGCGAACCAGAATCCGAGGATGAAGAAGAGCACCGTCACGGCGAAGAAGAACAGCCAGCCGTGGTACCACGGGCCGTCGGTCACCCACGGCAGGGCGAACATGTACGAGCCCACGCCCCACCCGTTCGTCGCGAGCTCGGGGAGCTTCAGCAGCGTGTAGAGCGTCGCCAGCACGGCGCCCGCGGCGGCCGTGACGAGGGTCGTGCCGAGGAAGAACGTGCGCCGCGTCACGCTCATCGCCTGCGAGAACGGGAAGGTGAGCGTGAGCGCCTGCACGCCGATCGCGAGGAAGTACCACAGCGGTGCCTGCGAGGCTCCGTTGAAGCCCTCTCCGCGGGCCGGGTGTGCGCCGAGGCCGGCGCCGATGATCGCGTAGATGAGGTAGCTGATCACCCACGCGCTGCCGATGATGATCAGCGGCACCCAGATGTAGGTCTGCCGGTTCACCAGCTGCATGCGCACGACATTCAGGGTGCGGTTCATCGGAGTGCTCCTTCGTCGACGGCTGCCGCCGCGTGCTGCGTCATGCGCACGATCAGCTGCTGCAGCGACACGGGGGCGGCATCGAGCCCCGCCTGCGCGAGTGCGGCGCGGTCCGCGCCGTCGAGGGCTCCCAGCACCGTGATGCTTGCGACCCGGCCCAGGCTCTCGCGGTGGATCACCTCGCGGCCGGCGGTGAACGCATCCACGGCCGCCGCGTCGCCCACGATCGTCGCAGCGCGCTCGCGGATGGCGTCGGTGGCCTCGTCGATGAGGATGCGCCCCCGATCGATCACGATCACCCGCTCGAGCAGGTTCGCGACCTCGTCGATCAGGTGGCTCGAGAGCACGATCGTGCGGGGGTGCTCCGCGTAGTCCTCGAGCAGACGGTCGTAGAAGATCTGGCGGGCGACGGCGTCGAGGCCGAGGTAGGGCTCGTCGAAGAACGTGACCTCGGCGCGCGAGGCGAGCCCGATGACCACGCCGACGGCGCTGAGCTGGCCGCGCGAGAGCTTCTTGATCGTCTTGTCGACCGGCAGCTGGAAGTCGGCGATGAGGCGCTCGGCGAGCGGCTGGTCCCAGTTCTGGAAGAACAGCCGTGCGATGCGGAACGCGTGGCGCGGTGTGGCGTCGTCGGGGTACTTCTGGCTCTCGCGCACGAAGCACATGCGGCTGAGCACGCGCTCGTTCTCGTACGGGTCTTCGCCGAACACGCGCACCTCGCCGGTCGTCGCGAAGTTCTGCGCCGTGAGGATCGACATGACGGTGGTCTTGCCGGCGCCGTTGCGACCCAGCAGACCGTAGATCGCGTTCTTCTCGATCGAGAAGGAGACGTCGTCGAGAGCGGTGGTGTCGCGATAGCGCTTGGTGAGGCCGGAGACCTCGATCACGCCGCTCATCGGGTGATTCCTTCCTGGGTGGATGCTGCGCGCTCGCGCAGCTGACGGGTGAGGTCGTCGGCGTCGAGGCCGAGCTTGCGGGCCTCGACCAGCAGCGGGTCGAGGTAGCGGTCGGCGAAGGCTGCGCGGCGCTCGGCCAGCAGCACGTCGCGTGCACCGGGGGCGACGAACATGCCGATGCCGCGGCGCTTGTAGAGCACTCCCTTGTCGGTGAGCATGGCCACTCCCTTCGCGGCGGTGGCGGGGTTGATGCGGTAGAAGGCGGCGAGTTCGTTGGTCGACGGCGCCTGAGCCTCTTCGGCGAGACTGCCGTCGACGATCGAGTCCTCCACGCTCTCTGCGATCTGCAGGAAGAGCGCCCTGCCCTCTTCGATCACCTCGACTCCGCTCTGTTGGTTACCTAGTTGACTAACTAACCATAGAACGCGACGGACAGAGGTGTCAACCGATGCATGCATTTGCAACGATTCAGCTCGCTCGTTACCGTGGAAGAAGAAGACGCGAGTCTTCGACGACCAGTCCGCGGCCGCTGCGGAGCGCACTTCATCCCCCGTGCGCAGACCCGGCGGACGTATGGTCGGCGGTCTGTGGCGACAGACCAGATGTGTGTCGCCGGAGTGCTCCCGAACCCCGCACCGAGCGTGTGCCGGGGTGCCGCCGAGCGCCGATGATCGTCACCCGGGCGTAACCGGAGCGGCCCCTGCGCGGGGCCGACGAGGTGAAGCAAGTGACCATCCCCCACGCTCTCGAAGCGACCCATCTCTACAAGGTCTTCGGCCGCAGCCCGCGCGATGCGGTGCGGCGGCTGAAAGACGGCGCGACGCGTGCCGAGGTGGCCGACGCAGGCACGGCCGCCGTGATCGACGCGAGCTTCACGGTGAACCCCGGCGAGATCTTCGTCATCATGGGCCTGTCGGGCTCTGGCAAGTCGACCATCATCCGCATGCTCAACGGTCTGCTCGAGCCGACCAGCGGCGACGTGACGGTGCAGGGGCGCAGCATCCGCTCCGCCTCCGCCGCCCAGCTGCGCGAGATCCGCCGCGAGTCGATCTCGATGGTGTTCCAGCACTTCGCGCTGCTGCCGCACCGCACGGTGCTCGACAACGCCGCCTATGCGCTCGAGATCCAGGGCGTCGGGCGCACCGAACGACGCCGACGCGCGCTCGAGATCCTCGAGCGGGTGGGCCTGGGCGACCGCGCCGAGGCGATGCCCTCGGAGCTCTCCGGCGGCATGCAGCAGCGGGTGGGCCTTGCCCGCGCGCTGACGGCCGGCACCGGCATCCTGCTGATGGACGAGGCGTTCTCGGCGCTCGATCCGCTCATCCGCCGCGAGATGCAGGAGCAGCTGGTCGAACTGCAGCGCGAACTCGGCCGCACCATCATCTTCATCACCCACGACCTCAACGAGGCGATGTTCCTCGGCGACCGCATCGCCGTCATGCGCGACGGGCGCATCGTGCAGAACGGCACACCCGAAGAGATCCTCACCGACCCCGCCAACGACTACGTCGCGCAGTTCGTGCAGGACGTCGACCGGGCCAGGGTGCTCACCGCCGGCGCCGTCATGGAGCCCGCGCACGCGACGACCCCCGTGACCGCCGGCGTGCGCGGAGCCCTGCGCGCCATGCGCGAACTGCAGGTGGGTTCGGTGTTCGTCGTCGAGAACCGGCGCCTGCTGGGCGCCGTGACCGATCGCGCCGTGATCCGCGCCGTCAAGGCCGGGCAGACCGACCTGCGCGCGCTCGTCGACCGCGCCGTGGCGACCGTCGGGCCCGACGATCCGCTCACCGACGTCGTGGAGCGCTCGGTCGAATCCGCCGTGCCGGTCGCCGTCGTCGACGCAGGCGGCAGGCTCCTGGGCACGATCCCGCGCGTGACGCTGCTGGCGGCCCTGGGCAACGTGCCGGCCACCACGCGCGAGATCGACGTGATCGAACCGGCGCCCACCGTGCCGCAGGCAGCGATCATCGCGTCACTGGCAGAGCTCGCCGAACCCACCGAGGCCGCGCCCGTCGACGGCGCCCTCGCGGCGAAGGGCGGTGCCCGATGAACGATCTGTTCCGCCTACCCCTGGGCGAGGCCGCCGAGGCGGTCGTGCGCTTTCTCGTCGAGACGCTCGGCTGGTTCTTCGACGGGCTGCGCTCGCTCATCCTCGCCGTCTACGAGGGCCTCGAGTGGATGCTGGTGACCCCGCCGTTCTGGATCGTCATCGCCGTGTTCGCGGCGCTGGCGTTCTGGGCCCGCGGCGCGTGGCTGGCCGCCGGGACGGCGATCGGCCTCTTCGTGATCGTGGGCGTCGACCAGTGGGAGAACGCCATGGAGTCGCTCGCGCTGGTGCTGTTCGCCTCGGTGATCGCGCTGGCGATCGGTGTGCCACTGGGCATCTGGGCCGCGCGCAGCAGCACGGTCTCCAAGATCGTGCGGCCGGTGCTCGACTTCCTGCAGACGATGCCCGCCTTCGTCTACCTCATCCCCGCGCTCATGCTCTTCCGCGTCGGGGTCGTGCCCGGCGTCGTCGCGACGATCGTGTTCGCCCTCGCTCCCGCAGTGCGGCTGACCGAGCTCGGCATCCGAGGGGTCGACCGCGAGGTCGTCGAGGCCGGCAACGCGTTCGGGGCGACACCCGGCCGCATCCTGCGCCAGATACAGCTGCCGCTCGCGCTGCCGTCGATCATGGCCGGCGTCAACCAGGTGATCATGCTGAGCCTGTCGATGGTCGTCATCGCCGGCATGGTCGGCGCGGGGGGTCTGGGCGGCGACGTCGTGCAGAGCCTCAGCAAGATCGACATCGCCCTGGGCGTCGAGGCGGGCCTGTCGGTCGTCATCATCGCGATGATCCTCGACCGCCTCACCGCCGCGCTCGCGAAGCGCGAGCCGCGCAGGGTGCGGGCGGCGGCGCAGGCGCCTGTCGAGCGCGAGGTCGCCGCGGCGGCGTAGCGGCGGCATCCGCTCTTCTTTACGACTTGCGAGCCCATCACTCGCGAGGGGCGTGGAGCCTTCACGCCCGACCACAACGACCGGCCCGCGCACAGCACGCGGGCGGAGAGGAAGTCACGATGACCAAGAGGAAGACAACCATGGGCGCGCTCGCCCTCACCTCGGCGGCGGCGCTCGCGCTGACCGGCTGCGGCAGCGCCGCGGGCGACGGAGAGGCGGCGGGCGAACCCATCACGATCGCCGTGTTCAACGGCTGGGACGAGGGCATCGCCGCATCCGAACTGTGGAAGGCCGTGCTCGAAGACAAGGGCTACGCCGTCGAGCTCGAGTACGCCGACCCGGCCGCCGTCTACAACGGCATCGCGGCGGGCGACTACGACGTGACGCTCGACACGTGGCTGCCGCTGACGCACGCCGACTACATCGCCGAGTACGGCGACGACATGGTCGACCTCGGCGTCTGGAACGACGAGGCGCAGCTCACCTTCGCCGTGAACGAAGACGCGCCGATCGACTCGCTCGACGAGCTGGCGGCGAACGCCGATCTGTTCGACAGCACGATCATCGGCATCGAGTCGGGGTCGGGGCTCGCCACCGTCACCGACGAGGCCGTGATCCCGGGGTACGGCCTGGAGGCCTTCGACCACCTCACCTCGTCGACTCCCGCCATGCTCACCGAGCTGAAGACCGCGACGGATGCCGGCGAGAACGTGCTCGTGACCCTCTGGCGCCCGCACTGGGCCTACGACGCGTTCCCGATCAAGGATCTCGAAGACCCGAAGGGGCTGCTCGGCGACGCCGAGGGCATCCACTCGTTCGCCTCGACCTCGTTCGAGCAGGAGCAGCCCGAGGTCTTCGCGTGGCTGAGCGCCTTCAAGATGGACAGCGAGACGCTGTATTCGCTCGAGAACGCGATGTTCAACGAGTACGACGGCGACGACTACGGCCAGGTCGTGCAGGAGTGGATCGGGCAGAACCAGGAGTGGGTCGACGCGCTGACCTCCTGAGGCGGGTCGGGCGCCGGCCGGATCAGGTGATCTCGCGCCGGCGGATTTTCCAGATCAGGTGATCCGGCTGAGGCAGGTCGATTTCTGCGGGATCGGCCTGTCTCGGCGAGATCTCCTGATCTCAGGGGTGGGGCTTGGGGCGCGTGACGCGACCGGGTGGCGTGTCCGAGCCGCGCGCCGGCACCGGCCAGGTCGCCGAGGGCGGGGTCGCGGATGCCGGAGTCGGAGGAGCCGGAACCGATTGCGGCGCCGCCGTGCCCGGCCTCGTCGGGGCTGCGGGCAGCTCGAGGGCGACCTTCTCTTCGAGCACCTCGAGCGCCTCGTCCGACAGCGAGATGAGGCCGTCGAGCTCCTGCCGCACGCGCCGGTAGGCGAGCTGCCGCTCGGCGGGGGTCGCGGCCTGGTCGATCGCGACCGTCAGCAGCTGCTTGGCTGTGTCGAGGCGCTTGCGCTCGCCGTCGGTGAACGTCGAGTCGCGCACGCGCCGGGCGTCGCGCTCGGCGAGGTCGAACGCGACCTCGAAATCGGTGACGGCGCTGCGGTACTCGGCCAGCTGGTCCTTCGTGAGCTTGGCCTTCGCCGAGGCCGGCCGCAGGTTGTCGGCGACCTTCTTGGCCCGCAGGAACGCCGCCGTCAGCGGCTGGCGCCCGTCGCTCATCGCGGGGAAGGCGATGAGCTTGGCGACGTCGAGCTCATAGTCGAGCCAGCGAGCGGTCACCGCGTCGTGCGCGGCGAACAGCGACTCCAGCTGGGAGCCGGTCGCCACGCGACCGGTCGCTGCGGGGCCGGATGCCGTGGGCACCGCCCCCGTGACGGGCAGCGCCTTCGCGGCGGCCGTCGCCGCCCGCAGCTCCGCCTTCGCGTGCAGCACCTCGAGCCGCCGGGTGTGGCGGCGGCGGGCCGAGCGCTCCCACGACCTGCCGACGGCGCCGGCCACGCCGAACAGCGGGAACACGAGCCACCAGTAGCTCCCGAGGAACATCCAGAACTGATCCATCGCGCCCATCATGTCAGGCAGGCCGTGTCACGGGCGCTCGGGCGGGCGCTTTCCCGCGGCCCGCTCGGTGGCCCGCGCGATCGCCTCGGCGGTGGCGGCGAGGGCCGTCTGGGCGACCGACTGCGCGAGGTCCGTCCAGTGCGGCGGTGCGGCGGCATCCGCCGGGGGAGTCGTGTCGGGCGGCACGGTGCCCGCTGCGCGCGCCGCGCGCCACGCCGACTGCTCGGCGGCGTCGAACGCGCGGGCGACGCGATGCACGGCGTCGCGGTACGCCGCGTACTGCACGGGGGTCACGCGCGCCGTCGGCGACGGGCGCAGCGCGAGCGCCTGAGACTGCTCGGCGAGGTAGGCGGCCGTGAGCGGCTGGCGCCCGTCGCTCATCGTCGGAAAGGCGATGAGCCTGGCCGGGTCGGTCTCGTAGGCCATCCAGCGCGCCGTGATCGCGTCGTGCTCGGCGATCACGCGTCGCAGCGGCAGCGCCGACGGGTCCGCCCCGGGGACGGGAACGGCCGACCGGGCGGCCCGCACATAGGCGCGGCGGGCGCGCACGTCGGTCGCGGTCGCCCTCGCCTCCTGCTGGCGGCGCTGCAGCTCGCGGCGGGCGGCAGCGAGTTCGGCGGACGAAGCGGGGCGGATGCGGTCGGCTTCGAGGCGGGCGAGATCTGCCTTGGCGAGGCTCGCCGACGAGCGGGCCTGCAGCGCCTCCGAGCGCGCGGCGCGCAGCTCGTGCCGGGCGGCGTCGTACTCGAGGCGACGGGCCGACTCTGCGCGCTGGTGGCGCACGCCGACCCAGCCGAGGGTTCCCGCGCCGACGACCACCGGCGCGATCCACCACATCTCGGCCGCCCACACCCAGAGGGGATCCACCCCTCCAGGCTACCCACCGGTGCTGATCACCGGCAGTGAGTCGGTCAGCCGAACAGCAGCGCGAGCACCGTCGCGCCGCCGGCGACGAGGATGAGGCTCACGATCACGACCCAGGCGACGACCTTGACGCGCTTCTGCCGTGCCGCCGCGAAGTCTTCGTAGTCGTCGTCTGCCATGCGCGTCAGTCTATCGGCGGCTCAGGCGACGACTTCGCGCACGATCGGCCCGAACGCGTCGGGCAGCGTCGCGCCCGAGCGCTCGCGCAGCTCGGCGGCGGTCACCGTGAACACGCCCTGCACCTCGAGGGCGGCCGGGTCGCCGTCGGCGGCCGAGTCGGTCACGCCGATCCGCAGCACGGGGTAGCCGCGGCCGTCGCACAGCCCGCGGAACTTCACGTCGTCTTCACGGGGGACGGTGACCACGACGCGGCCGGTGGACTCCGAGAAGAGAGCGGATGCGGCATCCACCCCGTCTCGCTCCATGATCTCGGTGAGCCACACGCGCGCCCCGACACCGAAGCGCAGCACGCCCTCGGCGAGGGTCTGTGCGAGGCCGCCGCCCGAGACGTCGTGGGCGCTGGAGATGAGCGACTGCTGGCCGCCGGCGTGCAGCAGCTCGGCGAGGCGCTTCTCGGCGGCGAGGTCGACCGCCGGCGGGCGTCCGCCCAGGTGGTCGTGGATGGTCGCCGCCCACTGCGAGCCGCTGAGCTCGGTGGCGGTGACACCCAGCAGGTAGATGTTCTCGCCCGGGTCCTGCCAGCCGCTCGGGATGCGGCGGCCGACGTCGTCGATCACGCCCATCACGCCCACGACCGGGGTGGGGAAGATCGGCTGGTCGCCGGTCTGGTTGTAGAAGCTGACGTTGCCGCCGGTGACCGGGATGCCGATCTCGAGGCAGCCGTCGGCGAGGCCCTCGACGGCCTGGCCGAACTGCCACATGACCTCGGGGTTCTCGGGGCTGCCGAAGTTGAGGCAGTCGGTGACGGCGGCCGGCTTCGCGCCCGTGACGGCGACGTTGCGGTAGGCCTCGGCGAGGGCGAGCTTGGCGCCCTGATAGGGGTCGAGCTGGCAGTAGCGGCCGTTGCAGTCGGTGGCGATCGCGAAGCCGAGGCCGGAGTGCTCGTCGACGCGGATCATGCCGGCGTCGTCGGGGAAGCTCAGGGCGGTGTTGCCCATGACGTAGTAGTCGTACTGGTTGGTGATCCAGCTCGTGTCGGCGAGGTTGGGGCTCGACACCAGCTGCAGGAACTGCTCGCGTAGCGCCTCGGGGTCGTCGGTGCGGGGCAGGGCCGCGGCCGAGTCGAGCTGCAGCGCGTCGATCCACGTCGGGTAGGCGACAGGGCGCTCGTACACAGGGCCGTCGACGGCGACGGTCGACGGGTCGACGTCGACGATCTGCTCGCCGTGCCAGAAGATCTGCAGACGCCCGTCGCCGGTCACCTCGCCCAGCACGCTGGTCTCGACGTCCCACTTGCCGGTGACGGCCAGGAACGCCTCGAGCTTCTCGGGAGCGACGATCGCCATCATCCGCTCCTGGCTCTCGCTCATGAGGATCTCCTCCGGCGTGAGCGTGGGGTCGCGCAGCAGCACGTTCTCGAGGTCGACGCGCATGCCCGATCCGCCGTTGGCGGCCAGCTCGCTGGTGGCGCACGAGATGCCGGCGGCACCGAGGTCCTGAATGGCCTCGACGAGCTCGTCGCGGTAGAGCTCGAGGCAGCACTCGATGAGCACCTTCTCGGCGAAGGGGTCGCCCACCTGCACGGCGGGGCGCTTGGTGGGGCCGCCGTCGGCGAACGTGTCGGAGGCGAGGATGCTGGCGCCGCCGATCCCGTCACCACCGGTGCGCGCACCGAACAGCACGACCTTGTTGCCGGCGCCGGAGGCGTTGGCGAGCTTGAGGTCCTCGTGGCGCAGCACACCGACCGCGAGGGCGTTGACGAGGGGGTTGCCCTGGTAGACCGCATCGAACACCGTCTCGCCGCCGATGTTGGGAAGGCCCAGGCAGTTGCCGTAGAACGAGATGCCGCTGACGACGCCGTGCACGACACGGGCGGTGTCGGGGTTGTCGATGGCACCGAAGCGCAGCTGGTCCATGACGGCCACGGGGCGGGCGCCCATCGAGATGATGTCGCGCACGATGCCGCCGACGCCGGTCGCGGCGCCCTGGAAGGGCTCGATGTAGCTCGGGTGGTTGTGGCTCTCGACCTTGAAGGTGACCGCCCAGCCCTCGCCGATGTCGACGACGCCGGCGTTCTGCCCCATGCCCACCATGAGGTTCTCACGCATCTCGTCGCTGACCTTCTGGCCGAACTGCCGAAGGTAGATCTTGCTCGACTTGTAGGAGCAGTGCTCGCTCCACATCACCGAGTACATCGCCAGCTCGCCCGAGGTGGGGCGGCGGCCGAGGATCGTCTTGATCTCGTCGTACTCGTCGGGCTTGAGTCCGAGCGCCCCGTAGGGCTGCTCCTTCTCGGGCGTCGCGATCGCGTTGTCGACAGTGTCGGCGACGTGCGCCGAGGAGGGGGTGGTCATGCGGCTGAGCTCCAGTATTCGCGGTCGCCGGACGGACTCAATCCTAGCCGCCCCGGCCGGGCGTGCTCAGGCGTCGGATCGGCGGGGCTGGAGTGGGGTTCGGGGCTGCAGGGGGCAGCATCCGTCCCACCGGTCCGACAGATGGACGGGGGCGGATGCGGCGTGCTCCGCCCGCGGATAGTCACGGTGCCCCGGCCAGCGGCGCGGGGATCGGTCGGCGTAGCGTCGAAGACGCCCCGTGGGCGCCCCACGGGCGTGAGGAAGGGAGCAGGCGATGAAGGCCTGGCAGTTCACCGACACCCACGAACCCCTCGTGCTGAGCGAGGTCGCAGACCCGGTCGCAGGGCCAGGCGAGGTCGTGCTGAGAATGACGGCGGCAGGGCTCTGTCACTCCGATGTGGGGCTGCTCGAAGACGAGGGCTGGCTGTCGATGCTGGCCAAGCGCCCCATCACAATCGGCCACGAGAACGCCGGCGTCGTGATCGAGATCGGCGAGGGCGTCGAGGGCATCGCCCTGGGCGATCGGTTCGGCGTCTGCCCGACGACTCCCGCAGGTGCCCCCGGCTACTCGTTCGACGGCGGCTTCGCTCCGAAGATGGCGGTCGCGGCCGAAGCCCTCGTGCCAATTCCCGACGGCGTCGACGACGTGTTCGGCGCAGCCGCGACGGATGCCGGCATGACCTCGCATGCGGCGGTCATCACCAACGGCGGCGTGAAGGCGGGTGACACCGTCGGCATCATCGGCCTGGGCGGGCTCGGCCAGATCGGCGCCCGCGTCGCGGTGCTCGCCGGCGCCACGGTCTACGTCGCCGAGGTCAACGAGGCGGTGTGGCCGCTCGCCGCAGAGATCGGTGCGGCGGGGGTCGCTGCATCCATCGCCGACTTCCCCGGTGTCGTCTTCGACGTCATCGTCGACTTCGCCGGTTTCGGCTCGACGACGGCGCAGGCGGTCGACATCATCCGCCGCGACGGCACCGTGGTCGTCGTGGGGATGGGCCGGCTCGAAGCGACGATCAGCACGAAGTCGCTGATTCTCAACCAGTGCAACCTGCGCGGGTCGAACGGCGGCTCGAAGGCCGACATTGCCGGCATCTACGAGTTCATGAAGACCGGAGACCTCGTGCCGCAGGTGACGACGATCGGGTTCGACGAGATTCCCGAGGGACTCGAGCGCCTGCACCGCGGCGAGGTGAGGGGCCGCCTGGTCGCGACGTTCGACTGAGTCGCCCGAGGGGTTGACGGATGCGGTCGCCTACTCTAACGTACAACCAAATGGTTGTAGAAACTGAGTTGAGCGATGACGAGACCGACCGGCTGTTCCACGCGCTGGCTGCGGCGACGCGACGCGACATCCTGCGGCGCACGGTCGCGCGAGAGCAGTCGGTCTCTGCCCTCGCCGCCGAGTACGACATGTCGTTCGCGGCGGTGCAGAAGCACGTCAGCGTGCTCGAGCAGGCAGGCCTCATCGTCAAGCGCGCCGAGGGGCGCGAACGGCTCGTGCGGGCGGACCCGGTCATGATCGCCAGGGCCCGCGCGCTGCTCGGTCGCTACGAAGATCTCTGGCGCGCCCGCGTCGACCGACTCGACGCACTGCTGGCCGAGCCGGGCAACTGACCCACTCGAAGGAGAGCACGATGCCTGTCACCGACATCACCACCGACCCCGAGAAGCTCACGATGACCCTCGTGGCCGACTTCGCCGCTCCCGTCGAGCGGCTCTGGCAGGTGTTCACCGATCCGCGACAGCTCGAGCGCTTCTGGGGACCCCCCGGATGGCCGGCGACGTTCGCGACGTGGGACTTCCGTCCAGGCGGCCGCATCGATTACCACATGACGAGTCCGCGGGGCGAGGCGTCTCGCGGCTCGTGGGAGGTGCTGGGCATCGACGAGGGCGCGAGCTTCGAGGTCAACGACTCGTTCGTCGGCGACGACGGCGAGAAGCTCGAGGGGTTCCCCGCGATGCGCATGGTGTTCGCCTTCGACGAGACCGCCGGCGGCTCGCGACTGACCAACGTGACCTACTTCACATCGGTCGAGGCGCTCGAGCAGACCGTGGCGATGGGCGCGATCGAGGGCTCCCGCATGGCGATGGACCAGCTCGACGCCGTGCTGCAGGACCTCCGCGACTACGCGCAGGGCAAGGGCACGCGCACCGAGCTGCTCGACGACCAGCACGTGCGCATCACGCGCCTCATCGAGGGTCCCCGGGAGCTCGTCTGGCGCGCGCACCACGAGCCCGAGCTGCTGAAGAAGTGGCTGCTGGGCCCCGACGGCTGGCAGATGATCGAATGCTCGGTGGGCGAGACCTACCGCTACGTCTGGCAGCAGGGCGACGACGAGTCGACCCGCTTCGGATTCGAGGGTGAGACGGTGCTGAGCGAATCGCCCCGTCGGGCGGTGACGACCGAGAAGATGATCGGCATGCCCGGCCCGTCGACCCTCAACGACCTGCAGCTCTATGAAGAAGACGGCGCGACGCTGCTGACCCTGCTCATCGAGTATCCAGACAAAGACACCCGCGACATGATCCTGGCCACCGGCATGACCGACGGCATGGAGACCAGCTACGCGCGCCTCGAGGAGCTCGTGCTCGTCTGACGGATGCTGCGGGCCCTGGTCCGCGGTGCGCCCCCGGCCTATGCTGTGGCCGGGGGCGCGCCATGACGGGGGATCGGCGGCGGGTGCCGAGACGGCGCCGCGTGCGGGC
This sequence comes from Microbacterium fluvii, assembly GCF_025515205.1. Taxonomy (GTDB): domain Bacteria; phylum Actinomycetota; class Actinomycetes; order Actinomycetales; family Microbacteriaceae; genus Microbacterium; species Microbacterium fluvii. Next base: position 156,593 of record NZ_JAOPFX010000004.1, read on the forward strand.
AGCATCCGCGATGCTGTCGGCGATCGTGCTGAGCGGATGCGCGGGCACCTCGTTCGCCGGCAGCACGCACGCGCAGACCCCGGCGCCGTCGGGCACGACGGTGCCGATCGCGCAGCTGGCGGTGGGCGACTGCTTCGGCGAGTTCGACCGCGAGAGCGACACGAGTTCGCTCGCTGTGGTGCCGTGCGACGACGTGCACATCTACGAGGTGTTCGCCGCGTTCGAGCTGCCGGAGGGCGACTACCCGAGCAAGCACGACATCGACGACGCGGCGTTCGACGACTGCGATCCGGCGTTCGCGGAGTTCATCGGCATCCCCTCGCAGTACTCGGTGCTGGAGTACTTCTACTTCGCCCCCACGAAGAAGAGCTGGGCGGAAGACGACGACCACGGCGTCGCATGCGTCGTCGGCGCCTCCGGAATCACGGTCGCAGGCAGCCTGCGCGGGTATCGGCGCTGAGGGGCGCTCAGGCTCCGTCACCGGCCGCGTGCTAGGGTTAATCGGCGCTTCAGAGCGCCTGCGTCGTCGAACGCTTCCCCGGTCTCCGACCGCTGGGCCCGAACTCGAGCGGCGAAACGATGCGCGAACCCGCGCCGTCGCCCCATCTCGCGGACCACCGTGTCCGCCCCTTCCGAAAGACCTTCTTCACCCATGTCTTCATTCGCAGACCTCGGCGTGCCCGCACGCCTGGCCGACGTGCTCACCGCCGACGGAAAGACCGAGCCGTTCCCCATCCAGCGCGACACGCTGCCCGACTCGCTCGCCGGCCGCGACGTGCTCGGCCGCGGCCGCACCGGCAGCGGCAAGACCATCGCCTTCTCGCTGCCGCTGGTGGCGCGCCTGTCCGGCGCCAACGCCGCGGCCCGCCGCGCCGGCACCGCCCGCGGCCTCGTACTCGCCCCCACCCGCGAGCTCGCGACCCAGATCGCCGCGACGATCCGTCCGCTGGCGGATGCTGCGGGCCTCACGGTCACGACCATCTTCGGCGGCGTGAGCCAGAAGCCGCAGGAGCAGGCCATGCGCGGCGGCGTCGACATCATCGTCGCGTGCCCCGGGCGCCTGGAAGACCTCATGAAGCAGGGCATCGTGCGCCTCGACCGCGTCGAGATCACGGTGCTCGACGAGGCCGACCACATGGCCGACCTCGGCTTCCTCCCCGGCGTCACCCGCATCCTCGGTGCGACCCCGCAGGGCGGGCAGCGGATGCTGTTCTCGGCGACCCTCGACCGCGGTGTCGACAAGCTCGTCTCGCGGTTCCTCCGCGACGAGGTCAGCCACGAGGTCGACGAGTCGTCGGTGCCCGCGGCCGCCATGGAGCACCGCGTGTTCGCCGTCGCCGACGACGCCAAGGTCGAGCTCGTGCGCACGCTCGCCTCGGGCATGGGCCGCCGCATCCTCTTCACCCGCACCAAGCACCAGGCCAAGAAGCTCGCCAAGCAGCTGACGGCCGCAGGCGTCCCCGCCGTCGATCTGCACGGCAACCTGTCGCAGAACGCCCGAGAGCGCAACCTCGCCGCATTCGGCGCCGAGCCCTCCGCCGGCGGTGTGCGCGTGCTCGTCGCGACCGACGTCGCCGCCCGTGGCGTGCATGTCGACGGCGTCGAGCTCGTCGTGCACGTCGACCCGCCGCTCGAGCACAAGGCCTACCTGCACCGCTCGGGCCGCACGGCGCGCGCCGGCGCCGAGGGCACCGTCGTGACGGTCATGCTCGAGTCGCAGCGCCGTGACGTGAAAGACCTGCTGCGCAAGGCCGGCATCGCGGTCGAGATCGAGCAGGTGGATGCCGCATCCGCCGCCGTGACCGACCTCGTCGGCGAGCGGGCACAGCGCGTGCAGCCGGCTCCGGTGGCCGCCTCCACGCAGAACGGCGGCGGCCGCGGTCGTCCCCGCTCGGGGGCGCAGGCCCCGCGCGAAGGCCAGGGCCAGCGCCAGGGCGGTCGCGGCGGTTCGGGCCGCGGGCAGGGCTCGGGCCGCGGTCAGTCGGCCGGTGGGCAGTCCTCGGGCGGCCGCTCACAGGGCGGCCGCGACCAGGCCGCGCGCAGCGACCAGCCGAAGGCACAGGGAGCCCGCTCGCGCCCGGCCTCGACCGGACGCGGGGCGCCCGCATCCGGCTCCCGCACCGTCTGGTCGTCCGACGGCGGCCACACTGCGGCCCCGCGCACCGGCAACCCCCGCCGTCCCCGCCGCGCCTCGCGCCCCTGACGTCGGCGGATCCCCTCTTCTCTCCCCGCAACTTGGCACCTGTTGCCGCCTCCGGCCCGTCCCGGGCGACCATAGGTGCCAAGTTGCGGGACTCAAGGACATAGGGATCGCATAGCCGGGGCTGATGGGCCGGGCGGGTGCGCGCGCCAGGATGGGCGTGCGCGCGAAAGGAGCCGCCATGACCAGGATCCCCGAGCCCGAGCAGACCCCGCTCGGACCCGCCTACGAAGGGCGGCTTCTCGCGCGCCCCGACGACGAGGTCGTCGACCAGGGTGCGGGCTTCGACATCCGCACGCTCGTCAGCCGCCGCGGCGTGCTGAGCCTCGTCGGGCTGGGCCTGGGCACCGTCGCGCTCGCGGCGTGCGGCGTGACGGGAACGGATGCCGCCGCCTCTCCCTCCGGCACGGCTGCGGCCGGCACCGCCGACGGCGAGATCCCCGACGAGACCAACGGGCCCTACCCGGCCGACGGCACCAACGGGCAGAACGTGCTCGAGGAGTCGGGGATCGTCCGCAGCGACATCACCACCAGCATCGGCGGCTCGACCCCGGTCGACGGCGTGCCGCTGTCGATGACCTTCACCGTCACCGACATGGCGTCGGGCTCGGCGCCCTTCGCCGGCGTCGCCGTCTACGCCTGGCAGTGCGATGCGCAGGGGCGGTACTCGATGTACTCCGAGGGGGTCGAGAACGAGACCTTCCTGCGCGGCATCCAGGTCGCCGATGCACAGGGTCAGGTCACCTTCCAGACGATCGTGCCCGGCTGCTACACCGGGCGCTGGACCCACATCCACTTCGAGGTCTACCCCGACGTCGACTCCGCCACCAACGGGCAGAACGCCATCGCGACCTCGCAGGTGGCCTTCCCCCAGGACATGCTCGAGACCCTGTACGCCCTCGACGTCTACCCCGACTCGGCGCGCAATCTGCAGGAGGTCGGCAGTCTCGACAACGACAACGTGTTCGGCGACGGCTACGACCTGCAGCTGGGCACGTTCACCGGCGACGCCGACGCGGGCTACACGGGCTCGCTCGCGGTCGGGGTCGACACGACCACCGAGCCGAGCATGGGCGCCGCACCGAGCGGCGGCGGGGCGCCCGGCGGCCAGGGCGGCATGCCCAGCGGTGCCCCGAGCGGCGGGCCCGGCGGCGGTCAGCCCCCCGCGCAGCCCTGAGCGGTCGGGTTCAGGCCCTGACCATCGCGTCTTCGAGGGCGACCCAGGCGAGCATCGCGCACTTCACGCGCGCCGTGAACTTCGAGACGCCGCTGAGGGCTGCCGCATCGCCGAACTCGTCCTCATCGAGCAGGATCTTGCCTCGGGAGCGCAGCGCCTCGCGGAAGTGCCCGATGAGGGTGGTGGCGGCATCCGTCTCCATGCCCTCGACCAGACCAACGAGCATCGAGGCCGACGCCTGCGAGATCGAGCAGCCGGCGCCCTCCCACGTGACGTCGCGGATGCTGCCGCCCGCCTCGTCGAGCCGCACGCGCAGCGTGATGTCGTCGCCGCAGATCGGGTTGTGCTGGTGGCTGCTGGCGGTGCGGCCCTCTTCTGCGGCGAGGCCGTAGCCGTCGCGCGCTTTGGAGTGGTCGAGGATCAGCTCCTGGTAGAGCCCGTCGAGGCCGCTCATGCGCCTGCTCCGAAGAACGCGCGCACGCCCGAGACGGCGTCGAGGAACACGTCGACATCGTCGACGGTGTTGTAGACCGAGGCGCTCGCCCGCACCGAGGCGGTCAGGCCGAATCGCGCGTGCAGGGGCTTGGCGCAATGGTGGCCGACGCGCACCGCGACGCCGCGCGCGTCGAGGAACTGCCCGACATCGTGCGCGTGCACGCCCTCGACGTCGAAGGCGGCCAAGGCCACCCGGTCGATGCCGTCGGGAGTGTCGCCCAGCAGCCGGATGCCCGGGATCTGCCGCAGGCCCTCGCGCATGCGCTGCTCCAGCATCCGCTCGTGGTCGTGCACGGCGTCCATGCCGATGCCCTCGAGGTAGCGCACCGCGGCGGCGAGGCCGACGGCCTGCGACACGGGCTGCGTGCCCGCCTCGAACTTCTGCGGCGGAGGCAGGTACTCGGCCTCGTCGAGGGTGACGGTCGTGATCATCGAGCCGCCGGTGAGGAACGGCGGCAGGTCTTCGAGCACGTCGGCGCGTCCGTAGAGACCGCCGATCGCATAGGGCCCGAGCATCTTGTGGCCGCTGAAGGCGGCGAGGTCGACGCCGAGCGCCGGCAGGTCGAGCGGCAGGTGCGGCGCCGACTGGCAGGCGTCGAGCACCGTGAGGGCCCCCTGCGCCTTCGCGCGGGCGACGAGCTCCGCCACCGGGTTGACGATGCCGAGCACGTTCGAGACGTGGGTGAAGGCGACGACCCGCGTGCGCTCGCCGATGAGGGCGGCGGCGGCATCCAGGTCGAGCGTTCCGTCGTCGTGCACCGGGATGTGGCGCAGCACGGCGCCTGTGCGCAAGGCCAGCTCCTGCCACGGGATGAGGTTCGCGTGGTGCTCGATCTCGGTGACGACGATCTCGTCGCCCGGCCGCAGCGCGAAGCGGGCGGATGCGGGGGCCCCGCGGCCCGCCGTGGCGTTGCCGATCGCGTAGGCGACGAGGTTGAGGCCCTCGGTCGCGCCGTGGGTCCACACCAGCTGCTCGGCGGGGGCGCCGACGAAGGCCGCGACGGTCTCGCGGGCGTCTTCGAACAGCACCGTCGCCTCGGCGGCGAGGGTGTGCGCGCCGCGGTGCACGGCGGAGTTGGTGCGGGTGAGGAACTCGACCTCGGCGTCGATGACGGCCTGCGGCTTCTGGCTGGTCGCGCCGGAGTCGAGGTAGACGAGCGGCTGCCCGTTCACCTGCTCACGCAGGATCGGGAAGTCCGCGCGCAGCGCGACGGGATCGAGGGTGGAGACACTCACCCTTCCAGGCTACGGCGGTTCGGCGGCCCGTGGGCGCTCGGCGGTCAGTCGTCGGGGTCGCGCATGTGCTGCACGAGGCCGTAGGGCGACTCGAAGGCGCCGGCGCGGTCGTCGCCTGCCATGGGGCGCGAGCGGCGGCCGTAGATGAGCTCGGTCGAGTCGAGCAGCCACGGCACGAGCGTGATCGACACCCCGTGCACGAGCATGAGCTGCTGGGCGATGCGGCGGGCGCGGCGGTTGTGCAGCAGGTTCTCCCACCAGTGGCCCACGATGTACTGCGGCAGGTAGACGGTGACCACCGACGAGCCGTGGGTGTCGCGGTACCGGCGGATGAACTCGGCCAGGGGAGCCGCGTAGTGCCGGTACGGCGACTCGATGACCACGAGGGGCACCGGCATGCCGTGCACCTCCCAGTCGGTCTGCACCTGCTGCGCCTCCTCTTTGGTGACGGCCACGTGCACGGCGATCGTCTTCTCGTGCTTGGCGGCGAGGGCGTAGTCCACGGCCTTCGCGACGGGCTTCTGCAGCCGGTTGACCAGAACGATCGCCAGGTCGCCGGACGAGCCGAAGTGCACGTGGTCGTCCATCGAGATCTCGTGCTCGACGTCGCGGTAGTAGCGGTGCACGCCGATCATGAGGAACGACAGCACCGGGATCGCGAGGAAGACGAGCCACGCGCCGTGCGTGAACTTGGTCACGGTGACGATCACGAGCACTGCGATGGTGAATGTGGCCCCGAGGGCGTTGATGCCCAGGCCCACTCCCGCCGCGCGCCGCTCGGCGATCGCGGTCTTCGAGAGCAGCCGCAGCTCGCGACGCCAGTGCCGCACCATGCCGAGCTGCCCCAGCGAGAACGAGACGAACACGCCGATGATGTAGAGCTGGATGAGGGTCGTCAGCCGCGCTTGGAACACGATCAGAACGACGGCGGCGGCAAGGCCGAGGATGATCATGCCGTTGGAGTAGACGAGCCGGTCGCCGCGGGTGTTGAGGGCTTTCGGCGCGTAGCCGTCGCGCGCCAGCACCGAACCCAGCAGCGGGAAGCCGTTGAACGCCGTGTTGGCGGCCAGCAGCAGCACGCAGGCGGTCGCGGCCTGGATGATGAAGAACGGGATGCTGTTCATGCCGAAGGTCGCCGCCGCCACCTGCGCCATCAGCGAGGGCTGCGGCGCCGCCTCGCAGTCGAAGCCGATGAGGTGGCACGGGTTCTCGGCGTAGTGCACGCCGGCGACGAGCGCGAGCAGAGTGAGTCCCGAGAACAGCAGGATCGCGATCGATCCCATCAGCACGAGCGTCGTCTGGGCGTTGCGCACCTTGGGCTTGCGGAAGGCGGGCACGCCGTTCGAGACGGCCTCGACGCCGGTCAGCGCCGAGCAGCCGCTTGAGAACGCCCGCAGCACGAGCAGGATGACGGCCGCCTGCGTGAGGTCTTCGGCCTGCACGGCGTACTGGGCGCTGGAGGCGACCGGCGGTGCCCCCAGCATCCACTGCACGAGACCCGTGACGATCATGACCGCCACCGAGCCGATGAAGACGTACGTGGGGATCGCGAAGGCCTGCGACGCCTCGCGCACGCCGCGGAGGTTCACGACGATGATGAGCACGACGAAGCCGACGGCCAGCTCCACCCGCAGCGGGTCGAGCCCCGGGATCGCCGAGATGATGTTGTCGACACCGGAGGCGACCGAGACCGCGACCGTGAGCACGTAGTCGACCAGCAGCGCCGCGGCCACGACGACGCCGGCCTTCTCGCCGAGGTTGGTGCGGGCGACCTCGTAGTCACCGCCGCCGGAGGGGTAGGCCTTGATCAGCTGCCGATAGCTCAGCACCACGACCACGAGCAGCGCGACGACGGCGGCCGCCACCGGCGGCGCGAACGCGAGGAACGCCGACCCTCCGATGAGCAGGATCATCAGCAGCTCCTGCGGCGCGTAGGCCACCGAGCTGAGCGCGTCGGAGGCGAAGATCGGCAGCGCCATCTTCTTCGGCAGGAGCTGGTCGTCGAGGGTCTCGCTGGTGAGCGCCTCGCCGATCAGGATGCGTTTCGCGATGGGCGTCGATTCCTCGGACGGCTCGCGACTGTCAGTGGTCACGGCGCGCGACACTACGCCTGTCGGGCGCCCGGTGCAATCCGGCGCGCTGCGCGGGCGCGGCGGATGCTGCCGCCGCCGCCCCTCATAGACTGCTGCGATGGACGACCGCATCCTGCTCGGCGTGCTGGCCGTCGGCGCCGGGCTGCTGGTCGGGGTCGCGCTGTTCGTGCCGTTCGTCGCGCTGAGCTACCGCCGCCGAGGGGGTCTGAGCTTCTGGCGCTTCGTCGGGTGGGCGGCGTTCCTGATCTACTTCTTCGCCATCTGGACCTACACGCTGCTGCCGCTGCCCGACCCCGATGCGATCAGGTGCGTCGGGGCGATTCTCGACCCGATGGTCTCCGTCGACGAGGTGGTCGCGGCCCTCGGCGGTCCCGGCAATCCCCTCACGAGCCCGCAGGTGCTGCAGCTCGCCCTCAACGTGCTGCTGTTCGTGCCGCTCGGCTTCTTCGTGCGGGTGCTGCTGGGCCGCGGATTCGTCGTCACGGTTCTGATCGGGTTCGCGGTCTCGCTCTTCGTGGAACTGACCCAGCTCACCGGTGTGTGGGGCATCTATCCCTGCGCCTACCGGTTCTTCGACGTCGGCGACCTCATCACCAACACGACGGGGGCTGCCGTCGGCGCCGTCTTGTCGCTTCTCGTGCCCCGCCGCCATCGGGGCTTCGCGCGCACCGCCGACGCCGACGATCCCGACCCCGTCACCAAGCCGCGGCGGCTGCTGGCGATGGTGTGCGACTACCTCGGCGCCACCGTGGTGTCGGCGGCGGTCGCGGTGGGGGTGCAGCTGGTGCTGCTGGCTCTCGGTCGGCGCGACCTGGCCGTAGACGGCACGATCGGCTCGTTCGCCGGCGCCGCGGCGTCGGCCGTGCTGTGGCTCGTGGTCGTGCTGGCGACGGGGCGCACCATCGGCGACCGTGCTGTCGAGCTGCGGTACACGGGCTCCTCGCTGCCCGTGTGGGCGGCCCGCGTGCTGCGTTATCTCGGCGGCATCGGCGGCTATCTCGTGCTGTCTGCGCTGCCGGCCCCGTGGTCGGGTCTGGCGGGGCTTCTCGCGCTCGTCGGCGCCGTCATGCTGCTGACCACCCGCCGGGGCCGCGGGCTTCCCGGTGTGCTCTCCGGCCAGGAGCTCGTCGACGCCCGCTCGCCACGTGTGCCACCTGGCGGGGTCGAGGTTAGCTGAGCCCGTCAGGTGTGCCACATGGTGAGGGGACTCGAGGTTGCTGATCACACCACGTGTGCCACATGGCGGGGTCGAGGTTCGCTGAGCCCGTCAGGTGTGCCACATGGGTGGGGAGGTCAGGCCAGGAACTCCCGCGCGGCGATCACGAGGTTCTCGACGCCGCGCTCGATCGTGGGGTGGAGCACGGGCGCGAAGAACGGCGAGTGGTTGGTCGGGATGTCGCGCTCGACGGTGCCGGCGGCGACGGCATCCGCATACCGCTGCGGGTCGACTCCGCCCCAGAACCAGTACACGAGCGGCACTCCGGCCTCGCGGGCGAACCACGAGACGTCTTCGCTGCCGGTGAACATGCCGGGGTCGACGACGGCGCCGTCGCCGTAGGCGCGGGTGAAGGCGGCGACCAGGCGCGCGGTGGCCTCGTGGTCGTTGATGGTGGGCGGCAGGGTGTGGTCGACGACGATCGTCGGCTCTTCTTCTGCGCCGGATGCGGTGGCCTCCGCCCGCACGACGCGCTCCACCTTCTCGAGCACCCGCGCGCGGGCCTCGTCGTCGGGGTAGCGCAGGCTCAGCTCGAGCTTGGCCTCGGCGGGGATGATGTTGTTCTTCAGGCCCGCGTGGATCGAGCCGACCGTCACCACGGCGACGTCGCGCGGGTCGACCTCGCGCGAGACGACGGTCTGCAGGCGCATGACGGTGGCGGCGGCCATGACGACGGGGTCGATCGTCGAGTGGGGGCGCGAGCCGTGGCCGCCGCGGCCGTGCAGGGTCACGGTGAGTCCGTCGCTCGCGGCCATCTGGGTGCCGGGGCGCACGCCGATCTGCCCGGCCGGCAGCGGCGTGAGGTGCTGGCCGAGCACGACGTCGGGGGCGGGGAAGCGCTCGAGCACGCCGTCGGCGATCATCGCCTGGGCGCCGGCGCCGTATTCCTCCGCGGGCTGGAACACGGCGACGATCGTGCCGCTCCACGTCTCGCGTGCGGCCTGCAGCTGCTCGAGGGCGCCGAGCATCGCGGTGATGTGCATGTCGTGGCCGCACGCGTGCATCACGGGCACCTCGGTGCCGGCCGGGTCGACGCCCCGGGCGGTGCTCGCGTAGGCGAGCCCCGTCTGCTCGGGAACGGGCAGCGCGTCGGTGTCGGCGCGCAGCCACACGACGGGGCCGTCGCCGTTGCGGATGACCGCCGCGATGCCGGTGCGTCCGATGCCCTCTTCGAACTCGATGCCGAGGTCCGTGAGGTGCTGCGCGATGACGCCGGCCGTGCGGGTCTCCTGGAAGCTCAGCTCGGGATGCCGGTGCAGGTCGATGTAGAGCGCTTCGAGGTCGATCGTCATGGCCCTGAGCCTAACCGGGGCGGATGCGGGGGCCTACGCGGGCGGCGCGGCAGAGGAGCCGCGCACCACGAGTTCGAACGGCAGACCGACCTCGGCCGGCGCCTCGAGCTCGCCGAGCGCGGCGAGCATCGCGTCGGCGACGCGCTCGCCCTGGGCATGCGGGAACTGGTCGACGGTCGACAGGTCGAAGAACCGGCTGAGCTCGTGCCCGTCGACGCCGACGATCGACACGTCGCCTGGCACCGCGAGGCCGAGATCCCGTGCCGCAACGAGCGCGCCGACCGCCATCTCGTCGGAGGCCGCGAAGATCGCCGTGGGAGCGGGCCCCGTGAGCAGTCGCCGCGCGGCGGCGCGCCCACCCTCGAGGGTGAAGTCGCCGGCGGCGTAGAGGTCGTCCCGAGGGGCGATGCCGGCATCCGTCAGCGCCTGCTCCCACCCGCGGCGACGCAGCGTCGGAATGTGGAAGTCGTCGCCGTCGGACTGCCCGATGTGGGCGATGTCGCGGTGGCCGAGCGCGAGCAGGTGCGCGGTCGCGGCACGGCCGACGGCGACGTCGTCGACGACGAGGGTCGGCAGCGCCGGGCTCGGGCCGATGCCCACCACCGGCACGTCGAGAGCCGCGAGCTCGGCCTGCTCGGCGGCGCTCAGCCAGGCCGACAGCACGATGAGCCCGTCGATGCGGCCGCGGCGCAGCGACCGGTCGAAGAGGACGCGTCGCTCGGCGGGGTTCTCGGTGAGGTTGAACAGCGTGATGTCGTAGCCGTGCGGCAGCAGCCGCCCCGAGATCGCCGAGACGACGGTCGAGAAGAACCACAGATCGGGCAGCGGCACGAGCACCCCGATGCTCTGCGCACGGCCCGAGGCGAGGCTCGAGGCCGCGACCGAGACGACGTAGCCGAGCTCCCCCGCGACGGCGAGCACCTTCTCGCGCGTCGCCGCCGACACGACGCCGCGGCCGCTGAGGGCACGCGACACGGTGGCCGTCGACACTCCCGCGGCCCTCGCGACATCGTCGATGCCGGTCATCGGTCTCCTCCGGCCCCGCGCGCTCGGTCTCCGCGGCTCCCGGGTTGATGTCCCAGGAACATCACTTCGGGAGCGAGAGCCATACGGTGGTGTCGGCCGGCAGCGACGCTCCGTCGAGCGGGGCGCTCGACACCAGCACGTCGCCGGAGGGGAGGGCGACGGCATCCGCGCCGACGTTCGCGATCACGACGACGTCGCCGTTCCGGAACGCGATGACGTCGTCGCCATAGCCGTCGAGCCACTCCAGGGCTCCGGCGCCGAGACCGAGCGCGCGGCGCGCGGCCAGCAGCGCGCGGTACAGCGACAGCGTCGAGTCGGGGTCGGCCGCCTCGACGTCGCGGGCGAGTCGCGCCCACTCGTCGGGCTGGGGCAGCCACGAGGCGCCGGTCGGGCTGAAGCCGTAGCCGGGGGCGTCGGCGGTCCACGGGATCGGCACGCGGCAGCCGTCGCGGCCGTAGCGCTCGCCGTCGGTGCGGAACCACGTGGGGTCCTGCCGCACGTCGTCATCGAGCTCGACGACCTCGGGAAGACCCAGCTCCTCGCCCTGGTAGAGGTAGGCGCTGCCCGGCAGGGCGAGCATGAGCGTCGTCGCGGCGCGGCCGCGGCGCAGGCCCACCTCGGGAATCGGCTTGCCGACCGAGAGCGGCCCGATGCCGTGACCCTGCGGGTTCTCGGCGGTGAGGGCCAGGCGCGACGCGTGCCGCACGACGTCGTGGTTGGAGAGCACCCAGGTGGCGGGCGCGCCGACGGCGGGAAAGGCGCGCAGCGACTCGGAGATGACCTCGCGCAGCTCGGGGGCGTGCCACTGGGTCATGAGGTAGGGGAAGTTGAAGGCCTGGTGCATCTCGTCGGAGCGCACCCACATCGCGGTGCGGTCGACGGTGGGCAGCCACGCCTCGGCGCAGAGGGCCCGGTCGCCGTCGTACTCGGCGAGCACGCGGTTCCAGTCGCGGTAGATCTCGTGCACGCCCTCCTGGCCCCAATACGGCGCCTCGTCCTGACCGCCCATGCTGTCGGCGTCGACCTCGGGGAGGTGGTCGGGCAGGCCGTCGGTCTTGACGAGGCCGTGCGCCACGTCGACGCGGAAGCCGTCGACGCCGCGGTCGAGCCAGAAGCGCAGGATGCCGCGGAACTCGGCCTGCACCTCGGGGTTCGACCAGTCGAAGTCGGGCTGGCTCGAATCGAACAGGTGCAGGTACCACTGGCCGGGCGTTCCGTCCGGCTCGGTCGTGCGCGTCCACGCGGGGCCGCCGAACACCGACTCCCAGTTGTTCGGCGGCAGCTCGCCGTGCTCGCCGGCGCCGTCGCGGAACATGTAGCGGCCGCGCTCGGGGCTTCCGGGCGCGGCGGCCAGGGCCGCCTGGAACCACACGTGCTGGTCTGAACTGTGGTTCGGGACCAGGTCCACGATGACGCGGATGCTGCGGGCATGGGCGGCCGCCAGCATCCGGTCGAAGTCGTCGAGGGTGCCGAAGAGCGGATCGACGTCGCAGTAGTCGGCGACGTCGTAGCCGGCGTCGCGCTGCGGCGACGAGTAGAAGGGGCTCAGCCAGATGGCATCGACGCCGAGCTGCTCGAGGTCGCCCAGGTGCGCCGTGATGCCGGGCAGGTCGCCGATGCCGTCGCCGTTCGAGTCCGCGAACGATCGGGGGTAGATCTGGTAGATGACGGCGGTACGCCACCACTCGGCCCCAGGGCGCGAGGGGGCGGCAGCGGGGGAGGTCTGCGCGACGGTGCTCATCCGGCCAGTGTAGTGCAAGCGCTTGCACAAAGCTCGACACGTAGAATCGAGCGGTGCCCTCCCCCGAATCCCTCGCCCGCGCCGAGTCGCTGATCCGCACCATTCCCGACTATCCCGAGCCGGGCGTGCTCTTCCGCGACATCACTCCGCTGCTGGCGGATGCGTCGGCCCTCCGCGACTGCATCGATGCGCTCATCGAGCCCTTCGCCGGCACGTTCGACGTCGTCGCCGGCATCGAGGCGCGCGGGTTCCTGCTGGCGGGCGCCGCGGCGACCGTGGCCGGCGTCGGGCTCATCCCGATCCGCAAGGCCGGCAAGCTCCCGCGGCCCGCAGCCGCGGTCTCGTACGCCCTGGAGTACGGCACGGCCACCATCGAGGCGCACGACGACATCACGGCGGGCATGCGCGTGCTGCTGCTCGACGACGTGCTGGCCACCGGCGGCACGCTGGCCGCCGGCCACGAGCTCGTCGCGCACCTGGGCGGCGAGGTCGTCGGCACGGCCGTGCTGATGGAGCTCGAGGCCCTGGGCGGCCGGGCCCTCGTGCCCGACACGCACAGCGTGTTCGTCGCGTAGCGCGCAGAAGGCACCGTCGCCTGAGCGCGACTCAGGTCAGCGAGACCACCATGCCCCGGCGGCTCAGCACGATCGACTCCACGATCTGCACGAGGTTGTAGAGCAGCAGCGTCAGGATCGTGATGACGGCGACCGACGCCCAGAGCTCTTCGAACTTCGCCGAGGCGCTGAACTTCTGGATCATGCCGCCGATGCCCTGACCCGTCGAGAGCCATTCGGCCAGCAGCGCCCCGGTGACCGCGCCGGGCACCGACACGCGCGCCGCCGCGAACAGCGAGGGCAGGGCGCCCGGCACGTTGACCTTGCGCATCGCCGTCATGCGGGTGCCGCCGTAGACGTGCACGACGTCGAGGCTCTCGCGGCTGGCCCGGCTCAGGCCGAACATGATCGCCGCGAGCGCCGGGAAGAGCACCACGATCGAGCCGATCACCGCGACCGAGGCCTGCGTGCCGCGGCCGGTGATGAGGATGATGACGGGCGCGATCGCGACGAGGGGGATGCTGCGCAGCAGCAGCGCGAGGGGCATGACGCCCGCCTCGATCGCCTTCGACATCGAGAACAGCACCGCCAGCACGAGGGCGGCGAGCATGCCGACCACGAAGCCGAGCGCCGCGTCCTGCAGAGTCTGGGCCAGAAGCGGTGCGAGCGTCGCGCGGTTGTCGGCAGCATCCTCCGCCGTGAAGAGGAATGCCCACACGTCGGCGGGGCCCTTCGCGACGTACGGCGAGACCGACGTGAACGAGATGAGCGCCTGCCACAGCAGCAGCACGATCACGAGGGTGATGAGGGTGTTGGCCGCGGCGCGCAGAACCGGCATCCACGAGAGGGTTCTCATGCGGTCTTCCTCCCGGTCACCCAGGGGGTCACGGAGCGCGAGATCAGGCCCAGCACGCCGTAGCCGATGAGGGCGACGACGGCCGTCAGCAGGAACACCGCCCACACGCGCGCCGAGTCGAGATCGCCCTGCAGCTTGATGAGGGTGATGCCGACGCCGCGATCGATGCCGCCCATGTACTCACCGAGGATCGCGCCGAGGAAGGCGCTGGGCACCGCGATCTGCAGCGCATTGAGGATGGCGGGGGCCGCCGCGATGAGCCGCACCTTGCGCAGCTGCGTCATGCGCGAGCCGCCGTAGACCCGCACGACGTCGAGGCTCGAGCGGTCGGCGGCCTTGAAGCCGAGCAGGGCCCCCACCACCGTGGTGAAGAACACGGCGAGAGCGGCGAGGAAGATCGCCGTCGCGCTCGGGTCGCCCGGACGCTTCGCACCGCCGAGGATGATGATCGAGATGCCGCCGACGGCCACCACCGGAAGGCAGTAGCTGACGACCGCGATCTGGGTGACGATGCCCTCGAGGCGCGGCAGCAGCAGCACGGTGCTCGCCAGCAGCAGGGCGGCGAGGTTGCCCCAGAAGAAGCCGATCGCCGCCTCGGTGATCGTCACCTGGAAGACGCTCCAGTAGGCGGCCAGGCCGTCGTTCCAGATCGTCGAGAACACGGTCCAGGGCGTCGGCACCGGGGTGAAGGTCGTGCCGGGCGGCGGCTGGAACACCGTGACGGCGAACACCCACCACACCAGGATCAGCACGACGGCGCCGATGATGCCGGCGAGCCAGCCGGGGATCTGCTTGCCGCGGCGCATCAGGCCTCCGCGGCCGCCCGGCCGTCGGTGCCGAACAGCAGTTCGGAGGCGCGATCGACCAGGGCGTGGAACTCGGGGGTGCGCTGCATGTCGGGCGTGCGGGGGCGCGGCAGGTCGACCTCGATGATCTCCTTGATGCGCCCGGGGCGCGGGCTCATCACGGCGACGCGGTCGGAGAGGAAGATCGCCTCGCTGATGCCGTGCGTGACCAGCAGCGTCGTGGCGGGCTTCTCGGTCCAGATGCGCAGCAGCTCGAGGTTGAGGTTCTGCCGCGTCATGTCGTCGAGGGCGCCGAAGGGCTCGTCGAGCAGCAGCACGGAGGGCTTGAGGGCGAGGGCGCGCGCGATCGAGACGCGCTGACGCATGCCGCCCGACAGCTGCGCGGGCTTGGCCTTCTCGAAGCCGCGCAGGCCCACGAGTCCGATCAGCTCGTCGATGTAGGCCTTGTCGACGCTGCGGCCGGCGACCTCGAAGGGCAGACGGATGTTGGAGAGCACGCTGCGCCACGGAAGAAGCGCGTGGTCTTGGAAGGCGATGCCCAGCTCGCTGTCTCGGCGAAGCTCGTGCGGGTTCTTGCCGTCGACGAGCACCTCGCCGGTCGTGGGCGTCTCGAGATCTGCGAGGATGCGCAGGATCGTCGACTTGCCGCACCCGGAGGGGCCGAGCAGGGCCAGGAACGAGCCCTTGTCGGTGTGCAGGTGGGTGTCCTGCAGGGCGGTGACGGTGCGTCCGCGCCCGGTCTGGAAGGTCTTGCTGAGGCCGTCGATCCGGATGCCGGTGCCCCGCAGGGCACCGGCATCCGGCGTGAGAGTGTCGCTCATGTCTTTACGGCAGGTAGGCCTTGAGCTCGGGGTTCTCGGCGTAGATCTCGTCGATGATGGTCGTGTCGAACAGCTGGTCGACGGTGACCTCCCAGCCGGCGGCAGCCAGCGAGGCGACGGTCTGGGCCTTGAGGTCGTCCGAGATCGTGAACAGGCCGTTGGCCTCGGTCTCTTCGGTCGAGATCAGCAGCTTCTGGGCATCCAGGCCCGCCTCGGTCTTGACCGGGTCGAGGGCGCCGAAGACGGCCTCCAGGCCATCGGCCGACTCTTCGGCCGCCTGGTTGTAGTACTTCTCGATGAGGGCGACGGTGTCGGCGTTGTCCTCGGTGAAGATGTGGCTCCAGCCCTTGATCTCGGCCGTGAGGAAGGCCTTGAGCAGGTCCTTGTTCTCGGCGAGGTACTGGTCGGTCACCGAGAAGGTCTCCGCCACGTAGGGCACGCCGTTGTCGGCGTAGGTGAGGTTGGTGATGTCGTAGCCGGCCAGCTCGACGGTCAGCGCCTCGTTGGTGACGTAGGCCATGAAGCCGTCGACGTCGCCGTTCATGAGGGGCGTCGGGTCGAAGTCGACGGGAACGACGTTGACATCGGCCGGGTCGATGCCGTTGGCGTTCAGCAGCGCGGCGAACACCGAGGCGTTCGAGTCCTGCACGCCGATCGTCTTGCCCACGAGGTCCTGCGGCGTCTGGATGTCGGCGCCGTCGGCGAGCGACAGGATCGTGAACGGGTTCTTCTGGAACGTCGCGCCGATGATCTTCAGCGGAGCATCCTGCTCGGCGATCGCCGCGCCGATGGAGGCGGCGTCGCTGAGGGCGACCTGCACCGAGCCCGAGAGGAGCTTGGCGACACCCGTGTCGGGGCCCGAGATGCCGATCACGTCCGAGAAGCCGGCCTCGTCGTAGTAGCCGTTCTCGTAGGCGTAGAACTCGCCGGCGAACTCCTCGTTCTTGATCCAGGAGTACTGGACGCTGATCTCGCCGTACGAGGCGGCCTCGCCCGAGGCGTCGCCGCTCGAGGTGGCGGTGCCGCCCGACGCGCAGGCGCCGAGAACGAGGGCGGATGCGGCGATGCCGGCCGCGAGCGCGACCGCGCGGCCACGCCGAAGGATGCTGTGCAGGGGCATGGGGGGAGGACTCCCTTTCGGGTAGGAAGTGGTGCTGTGGATGCCCACAACCCTATTCCCGGCGTGTTTCAGGATTATGACGGAACGGTCAGGATCGAAGCACGATGTTGAGGGGTTCCTCGCCCGCCCGCATCCGGTCGATCTGACGGCGCACGAGGCGGGCGATCCGGGGGCGCATGGCGCTGGTCGCGCCGCCGACATGGGGCGAGATCAGCACGCCGGGCGCGCTCCAGAGCGGGTGGTCGCGGGGGAGCGGCTCGGGGTCGGTCACATCGAGCGCGGCACGAACCCGGCCGCGCTGCAGGTGCGCCACGAGGGCGTCGGTGTCGACGAGCGGGCCGCGTCCCACGTTCACCACGAGCGCGCCGTCGGGGAGCGCCGAGAGGAACGCGTCGTCGACGATGTGGCGCGTGGCATCCCCGCCCGGCAGCGAGACCATGACGATGTCGGCATATGGCAGCAGCGACGGGAGCTCATCGACCCCGTGCACGTGCAGGCCGTCCTCGTCGCGAGCGCGGCTGGCGACGGCGACGAGATCGACCTCGAAGGGGCGCAGGCGCTCCGCGATGGCCTTTCCGACTCCGCCGTAGCCGAGCAGCAGCACGCGGCGGTCGGCCAGGCTGTCGGCGAAGATCGGAGCCCAGCTGCCCTCGTCCTGCGCGCGCACGAACCCCGGAATTCCGCGCTGCGCGGCCAGAGCGAGCGCGACCGCGAGCTCGGCGGTGGAGGTCTCGTGCACGCTCGCCGCGTTGGCGAAGGTGACCCCGGGGGGTAGGGCGCCGGTCACGCCGTCGTACCCGATCGACTGCGACTGCACGAGCCCCGTCGGCACCTGGGCGAAGACCTCAAGCCATGCTGTTCCCGACATATAGGGCGGCACCACGATGTCGAGCGTCGGCGCGGGGGGCGGCGACGCAAGGTCCCAGATGTGCAGGTCGACACCGTCGGGGAGCGTGCCGAGGTCGTCGGCCAGCTCCTGCGTGGGCACGGTGACGATGAGGGGGCGCATGCTGTCGCTCATCTCCGCCCGCGGGGTCAGGCTGCGGCGCCCACGACGGCGGCGATCGCCGACGTGAAGAACGGCAGGCCGTCGACACCCGAGCGCATCGCCGCGGAGGTGTCGGGTCCGAAGCCGGGCTCGGTGGCGTGTTCGGGGTGGGGCATGAGGCCCACGACGTTGCCGCGCTCATTGGCGATGCCGGCGATGTCGCGCAGCGACCCGTTGGGGTTGACGCCCGCGTAGCGGAAGGCGACGAGCCCCTCGCCCTCGAGGCGGTCGAGCTCGTCTTCGTCGGCGATGTAGCCGCCGTCGGCGTTCTTGAGCGGGATGATGATCTCCTGCCCTCGGCTGAACCCGCTCGTCCATGCGGTGTCGTCGTTCTCGACGACGAGGCGCTGGTCGCGGCGGATGAACTGCTGGTGGGCGTTGCGGATCAGCCCACCGGGGAGCAGATGTGCCTCGACCAGCATCTGGAAGCCGTTGCAGATGCCGAGGATCGGCATCCCCTTCGCCGCCGCGTCCTTGACCTCGGCCATGATCGGCGCGTGCGCCGCGATGGCGCCGGCGCGCAGGTAGTCGCCGTAGCTGAAGCCGCCGGGGAGCACGAGGGCGTCGACCCCGTCGAGGTCGTGCGAGCCGTGCCAGAGGGCGACCGGCTCGGCGCCGGCGATCTCGATGGCGCGGCGCGCGTCGAGATCGTCGAGCGACCCGGGGAAGGTGATGACCCCGATGCGAACGCTCACTCGACCACCTCGACGCCCACGACGTCTTCGATCACCGCGTTCGAGAGGATCTCGTCGGCGACCTCGCGCACCGTCGCGAGCACCTCGTCGGTGACCTCGCCCTCGACGGTGAGCTCGAAGCGCTTGCCGATGCGCACGCCGGTGAAGGCCTCGATCCCGAGGCGGGAGAGGGCTCCGGTGACGGCCTTCCCCTGCGGGTCCAGCAGCTCGGCCTTGGGCATGACGTCGACGACGATGGTGGGCATTCGAGGCTCCGGGTGTCGCGGGAAGGGGTCACCCCCATCCTACGCGGACACCCCTCCCGACCATGTGGCACACATGGCGGGGTCCCGCGGGGTCGAGCCCCCTATGTGTGCCACATGGTCGAGGGGGAAGAGGCGGGGGTGTCCGTGATGCATTCGTGACCTAAGTCGTGGGAGCGCTCCCTTGACATCCATGGGAGCGCTCCCGTAGCGTCTGTGGCGATCGGTGAGAGCGCTCCCACAACCCGGTGGGGAAGCGACTCACACACTCATGCAGCACCAACCCACACCACAAAGGAGTGACACGTGAAATCACGCGCACTGCGGCGTACCGCCATCGTGATGGCCGCCGCATCCACGACCGCGCTCGTGCTCGCCGGCTGTTCCGGCAGCTCGAACGAGCCGGCTGCCACGGCGGACCCCGACGAGCCCGTCACCCTCACCGTCGCCACGTTCAACGACTTCGGCTACACCGACGAGCTCCTCCAGGAGTACATGGACGAGCACCCGAACGTGACGATCGTCCACAACAAGGCCGCGACCTCGAACGACGCCCGCGCCAACTACTTCCAGAAGCTCGGCAAGAGCGGCCTGGCCGACATCGAGGCCATCGAGGTCGACTGGCTGCCCGAGGTCATGCAGTACTCCGACCTGCTCGCTCCCGTCTCCGAAGACCTCAAGGGTCGCTGGCTGGACTGGAAGGAAGCGGCGGCGACGGATGCCGACGGCAACCTCATCGGGTACGGCACCGACATCGGCCCCGAGGCCATCTGCTACCGCTCCGACCTGTTCGAGGCGGCGGGCCTTCCCACCGACCCGGCCGAGGTCGCCACGCTGCTCGACGGCGACTGGGCGAACTTCTTCAAGGTCGGCGACGAGTTCGCCTCGGCCGACACCGGCGCCGCGTGGTTCGACAGCGCGGCCGGCATCTGGCAGGGCATGGTCAACCAGATCGAGGCCGCCTACGAGAACCCCGACTCGGGCGAGATCATCGCGGCCGACAACGCCGAGGTGAAGTCGGCCTACGACCAGCTCACCGCGGCGCTGCCGACGCAGTCGGCGCACCTCGAGCAGTGGTCGGAGGACTACGCCGCGGGCATGGCCAACGGCGCGTTCGCCACGATGCTCTGCCCCGGCTGGATGCTCGGCGTCATCTCGGGCAACGCGAAGGACGTCACCACGTGGAACATCGCGGACGTCTTCCCCAACGGCGGCGGCAACTGGGGCGGCTCGTACCTGACCGTCCCCGCCAACGGCGCCAACGTGGCCGCGGCCCAGGAGCTGGCCGACTGGCTGACCTCGCCCGAGACGCAGATCAAGGCGTTCGAGAACGCGGGAACCTTCCCGAGCCAGAACGACGCTCTGACCGACGACACGCTGCTGAGCTCGACCAACGAGTTCTTCAACAACGCCGAGGTGGGCACGATCTTCTCGGCCCGCGCCAACGCGGTCACGGTCTCGCCGTTCAAGGGTGAGTTCTACTTCCAGATCAACGACGCGATGAACCAGGCACTCCTGCGCGTCGACCAGGGAGCCCAGGACGCCTCGACCTCGTGGGACCAGTGGGTCTCTGAAGTCGGCGCCATCCAGTAACACCCTTCGGATGCCCCGGGTCCGCCCGGACCCGGGGCATCCTCACCCCCGCTGTGCCTGCCCCCTTGCCGCAGCATCGTCGACCCGAGAAGAGTGACGTCGTGACCGCGACAACCTCCCCTGCCCCCGCGCGCACCCGCTCCGGCGGCGACGCGCCGAACGGACCGGCCGCGCCACGGCGCATCGGCTTCGGTCATCGCCTGAGCCGGTGGGACCTGAAGTTCTCGCCCTACCTCTACATCTCGCCGTTCTTCCTGCTGTTCATCGTCGTCGGGCTCTTCCCGATCGCGTACACGGCGGTGATCTCGTTCATGGACTGGGACCTCGTGCGCAACTCGGGCGAGTTCGTCGGGTTCGACCAGTACATCTACATCCTCGGCCAGCGCCAGTTCTGGGTCGCCCTGCGCAACACGTTCAGCATCTTCCTGCTCTCGAGCCTCCCGCAGCTGATCGCCGCGATCTTCATCGCCGCGATGCTCGACCAGAACATCCGCGCCAAGACCTTCTGGCGCATGGGCGTGCTCGTCCCCTACGTCATGGCCCCCGTCGCGGTCGCCCTCATCTTCGGCAACATGTTCGGCGACCAGTACGGCATCGTCAACACGACGCTGCAGAACTGGGGCCTGACCCCCATTCCCTGGCACTCCAACGTGGTGGCCAGCCACCTCGCGATCGCCACCATGGTCAACTTCCGCTGGACCGGCTACAACACCCTGATCCTGCTCGCCGCGATGCAGGCCATCCCGCACGACTACTACGAGGCGGCCACCGTCGACGGGGCCGGCAAGGTGCGGCAGTTCTTTGCCATCACCGTGCCGAGCCTGCGGCCCACCCTCATCTTCGTCATCATCACCTCGACGATCGGCGGCCTCCAGATCTTCGACGAGCCGCGCATGTACGACACCAACGGCCTCGGCGGTTCGAACAAGCAGTGGCTGACGATCACGCTGTATCTGTATGACATCGGCTGGAACCAGTGGAACTTCGGCCGTGCCGCGGCACTCGCGTGGATCCTGTTCCTGATCATCCTGGTGATCGGCGTCATCAACCTGTTCGTCACCCGCGGGCTCGTCAGAGACGAGGGCTCGCGCGGTCAGCTCACCCGATCGCAGCGCAGAGCCGCGGCGCGCGCGGCACGCAAGGCGGTTTCGGAGCAGAGCGCCGCCGTCGCCGACAAGGAGGCTCAGCGATGACCACGAGCATGACGCCCGTTCCGGTGCACGTCGAAGACCCCGAGATCCCCCGGCGCCGCTGGCGGCGCACCCGATCGCACGCCGTCAAGGGCTCGCGCCCCGGCTGGTTCGTCTACGGGTGCCTGGCGATCGTGCTGATCGCCTCGGTCTTCCCCTACTACTGGTCGTTCCTGATCGGCTCGGGCGATGCCTATACGCTGCGCGACCCGAACATGTCGTGGCTTCCGGGGGGCAACTTCCTCGACAACGCCGCGAAGGTCGTGAACGACCCCGCGGTCAACTTCTGGCTGGCCCTGTGGAACTCCATCTGGAGTTCGGCGGTCATCGCGATGTCGGTCGTGTTCTTCTCGACGCTCGCCGGCTGGGCCTTCGCGAAGCTGCGCTTCAAGGGCAGGGGCTGGCTGCTCGTGTTCGTCATCGCCACGATGGCGGTGCCGACCCAGCTCGGCGTCGTGCCGCTGTACCTGCTGTTCGCCGACCTCGGCTGGACCGGACAGGTCGGCGCGATCATCGTGCCGAGCCTCGTGACGGCGTTCGGCGTGTTCTGGATGACCCAGTACCTGCAGCAGGCCGTTCCCGACGAGCTCATCGAGGCGGCCAGGGTCGACGGTGCGAGCTCGTTCCGCACCTTCCTCACCGTGGGGCTGCCTGCGGCCCGACCCGCCGCGGCGATGCTGGCCCTGTTCACCTTCGTGACCGCGTGGAACAACTTCTTCTGGCCGTTCATCGTGCTGGACCGCCAGAACCCGACACTGCCGGTGGCGCTGTCGCTGCTGCAGTCGAACTACTTCGTCGACTACTCCATCGTGCTGGCAGGCGTGATCCTGGCCACGATTCCGCTCCTGCTGCTGTTCGTGTTCGCGGGCAAGCAGCTGGTCAGTGGCATCATGGCTGGGGCGGTGAAGGGGTGATGAGACCGATGCTGAGAGAGGACTCCGAGCACATGGGAGCCGAGACCCGATCCTTCCCCGAGGATTTCCTGTTCGGCGCGGCGACCGCCGCGTTCCAGATCGAGGGCGCTGCCTTCGAAGGCGGTCGCCGCGCGTCGATCTGGGACGCGTTCTGCCGCGTGCCCGGGGCCGTCATCAACGGCGACAACGGCGATGTCGCCTGCGATCACTACCACCGCTACCCCGACGACGTCGCACTCATGAAGCGCATGGGACTGCAGACCTACCGCTTCTCGACCTCGTGGTCGCGCGTGCGCCCCGACGGCGGCGCCCTCAACCCTGAGGGTCTCGACTTCTACAAGCGCCTCGTCGACGAGCTGCTCGACGCCGACATCCTGCCGTGGCTGACGCTCTACCACTGGGATCTCCCCCAGGCGCTGCAGGAGAAGGGCGGCTGGACCGTCCGCGAGACGAGCGACCGCTTCACCGAATACGCGCTCGACATGCACGACGCCCTCGGCGACCGCGTGAACGTGTGGACGACGCTGAACGAGCCGTGGTGCTCGTCGTTCCTCAGCTACACCGCCGGCATCCACGCCCCCGGCCACTACAGCGTGCAGGAGGGCGTGCTCGCCGCGCACCACCTGCTGCTCGGCCACGGCCAGGTGGTGCGCGAGCTGCGGCAGCGCGACGCCGACCTCAAGCTCGGCATCACGCTGAACCTGACCGTGGCGGATGCTGTCGACCCGGCCGACCCGGCCGACGCCGACGCCGCGCGCCGCATCGACGGGCAGTTCAACCGCTGGTTCCTCGACCCGGTCTTCCGCGGCTCGTACCCCGGCGATGTCATCGACGACATCCGCGCGGTGGATGCGGCGGCCATCGACGCGCTCGAGGCGGCGAACCGGCCAGGAGACCTCGAGGTGATCTCTACCCCCATCGACACGTTCGGGGTCAACTACTACCACGGCGAGTACGTCGGAGGTCGGCCGCCGGCCGAGCCCGTGACCGGCGGTGACGCGCCGACGCCGCGACGCGCAGCATCCCCGTTCCCCTCGCACGAGGCGATCTACTGGCACGACCGAGGACTCCCGCGCACCAACATGCACTGGGAGGTGCAGCCCGAGGGCCTCACCCGCCTGCTGCAGCGCGTCAGCGACGAGTACGCTGGGCCCGCCGGCGTGCCGATCTATGTCACCGAGAACGGCGCCGCCTACGACGATGTCGTGGAGGGCGAGGGTGCCGACGCGACCGTGCCCGACGTCGAGCGCACCGAGTTCCTCCGGGTGCATCTGGGGGCGATCCTCGACGCGCAGCAGGCCGGCGTCGACGTGCGCGGGTACTTCTACTGGTCGCTGCTCGACAACTTCGAGTGGGCGTGGGGCTACGAGAAGCGATTCGGTATCGTTCGGGTGGACTACCCGACGCAGGAGCGCCTCGTGAAAGACAGCGGCAACGAGTACGCGCGCATCATCGCGGCGCGCGCCCTCGACGCGACGGCATCCTGAACGGCACGGCGGAGGCAGCATGACGATCGAGTCGACGCCCGCACCCGCCACGATCGAAGAGGTCGCGGCGGCGGCGGGAGTGTCGCGGTCGACGGTGTCGCGCGTGGTGAACGGCTCGACGTCGGTGAGTCCCGCGGCGCTGGATGCCGTGCGCTCCGCCATCGAGCGGCTCAACTACGTGCCCAACCGCGCGGCGCGGTCGCTGGCGAGCAGGCAGACCCACGCCATCGCGCTGGTGGTTCCCGAAGACACCACCCGGTTCTTCGGCGATCCGTTCTTCGCGGCGATCGTGTCGGGCATCAACGCGCGCATCAGCCGGTCGGACTATGTGCTCAACCTCTTCATCGCGAGCGACGACGCCGGTGACAAGACCACCAGCTATGTGCGCAGCGGTGCCGTCGACGGAGCGATCGTCGTGTCGCACCACACGAGCGACACGTTCATCGAGCGCATCGCGGCGGCGGTGCCGGTGGTCTACGGCGGTCGCCCCGTGCGCGAGCGCGAACGCGACCACTACGTCGACGTCGACAACCTCGCCGGCGGCCGCGCCGCCACGCAGTACCTGATCGACCGAGGGCACCGCCGCATCGCGACGATCACGGGCCCGCGCACCATGCCGGCCGGCGTCGACCGCCTCGAGGGCTACCACGAGGCGCTCGCCGCGGCGGGGCTCCCCGAGGGCGCCGTCGAAGACGGTGGGTTCACCGCAGACGGCGGTGCCGCCGCGATGCGGCGCATCCTCGCGGCAGGCGACCGCCCCGATGCGATCTTCGTCGCGAGCGATCTCATGGCCCGCGGCGCGCTCTCGGTGCTGGCGGCAGCGGGCCTGCGGGTGCCGGAAGACGTGGCGATCATCGGCTTCGACGACTCGCCGGTGGCCACGAGCGTCTTCCCGTCGCTCACCACGATGCGCCAGCCCTCGTTCGCGCAGGGGGAGCGCATGGCCGACATGCTGCTCGAGCTTCTCGCCGGCCGCGACGCCGAGCGCATCACGATCCTCGAGACCGAACTGGTCGTGCGCGACTCGGCCTGAGCGCCGCGACACGCGCCACCGCTCCTCGCTTCGGGCGAGGAGGTCTCGCGAAGAGAGGGCGATTGCGCAGCATCCGCTCCTCGCCTCGCGAGATGTCCTCGCGTGGGGCGAGGGCGGGCGGATGCGGCGACCCCGGCGACACGAAGGGCCCGGCTCGAGTGAGTCGGGCCCTTCGGGTGAGTTCAGTCCTGCGGGTCGCCGCCTAGCTGGCCCACCGCGGGGATGGGGCCGCCGTCGTCGGCGCCGGTGCGGCGCCAGCGGGCGACGGCGTTGCCGCCGTGGTAGATCACGAGGGCGGCGACCGTGCCGAGCACGATGGCGCCGAACTGCAGCTGCCCCCAGCCCATGCTGAACTGGGCGATCGCGATGACGAACGAGACCGCGACCGTGTACTGGTTGACCGGGCGCGAGAAGTCGACCCGGTTGTCGACCCAGATCTTGATGCCGATGACGCCGATGAGGCCGTACAGCGCCGTCGTCACGCCACCGAGGACTCCGGGCGGGATCGTGTTGAAGACTTCGCCGACCTTGGGCGAGAAGGCAAGGAGCGCCGCGACGGTGCCGGCCACCCAATAGGCGGCGGTCGAATAGACGCGGGTCGCGGCCATCACGCCGATGTTCTCGCCGTAGGTCGTGGTGCCCGAACCGCCGAAGCCGCCGGCGAGGGTCGTGGCGACACCGTCGGCGATGAGGGCGCGGCCCGTGCTCTTGTTGATCGACGGATCGTCGGTCATGGTGGCGACGCCGCGCACGTGGCCGACGTTCTCGGCGATGAGCACGAGCACGACCGGCAGGAACATGGGCACGAGCGCCCATGCGCCGGGGTCGGCGATGCCGACCAGGTGGAACTCCGGCAGGCCGATCCAGGGAGCCTTGGCCACCTCGGTGAAGTCGACCTGGTTGGTGACGATCGCGACGATGTAGCCGACGATCACGCCGAGGAAGATCGAGATGCGGCCGAGGAACCCGCGGAAGAGCACCGCGAACAGCACGACCGCGACGAGGGTGATGGTGGCGAGCTCCGGCTGCTTCTGGAAGTTGCCCCAGGCAGCCGGGGCCAGGTTGAAGCCGATCAGCGCGACGATCGCGCCGGCGACGACGGGCGGCATGAGCTTCTCGATCCAGCCCGTTCCTGCCCACTGCACCACGAAGCCGACGGCGGCCAGCAGCACGCCGGCGACCAGCACACCCAGCAGCGCCTGCGTGATCTGGGCGCCGGACTCGAGCGGGTTGCCGCCGTTGAGCGCGGTGATCGGCGCGATGAACGCGAACGACGAGCCGAGGTAGCTGGGCAGGCGGTTCTGCGTGATGAGCAGGAACAGCAGTGTTCCGACACCCGAGAACAGCAGCGTCGTCGACACCGGGAAGCCGGTGAGGATCGGCACCAGGAAGGTCGCACCGAACATGGCGACCACGTGCTGGGCACCGATGGCGATCGTGCCGGGCCAGCTCAGGCGCTCGTTCGGCTTGACGACGGCGCCGGGTTCGACGCGGCGGCCGTCTCCGTGCAGGGTCCAGATGGGCATGGGGGTACTCCTCAGGTGGGGCGGGAGGCCTGACGGCCAACAGACAAGATTACCTGGGAGGATGCTGGGTGCCCGGGCGCTACGCTGACGACACTCGCTCGGAGGGAGGCCGGATGGCCACGTCGGAGTCACGCGCCCTGGCGGTCAGCCTCGTCGCGACCGCCGTGCTCGGCGGCGGCGCGGTGGTGTGGGGCGTCGCGGCCGGTGCACGGGTGATCCTCTTCGACGGTGTGTACATGCTCGCCGGCATCGTCTTGATCGCGGTGTCGATGATGGCCGCGAGGGCGGCCGGATCGAGCCCATCGGCCCAGTATCCCTTCGGGCGCCATGCCGCCACCCCGCTGGCGGTCGCACTCCAGGGTGCCGCGCTGCTGGGCACGCTCCTCTACGGCGCCGCCGATGCCGTGGTGGTGATCTTCGCGGGCGGATCCGATGCCGCAGCCGGTTCGGTGCTCGCCTACGGCGTCGTGTCGGCGGTTGCTTCGCTGGCGGTGCTCGTGGTGCTGCGACCGGCGGCGCGGGTGTCTTCGCTGGCCAACGCAGAAGCCGTGTCGTGGCGCGCGGGCATGCTGCTCAGTGCGGTCATCGCGATCGGGGGCGCTGCGGCGCTGCTGGTGTCGGCGGGCCCGTGGGCCGCGGCGGCCGACTATGTCGACCCTGTGCTGGTGCTCATCGCGTGCGCCCTGATCGCTCCGATGGCGATCTCTCTGGTGCGCGACGGTGTGCGCGAACTGCTCGAGGCCGCGCCGCCGGCCGACATCCGTGACCGCATCGACCTCGCCGTCGCCGAGGGTGTCGCCGCCAGCGGCGTCGTCGGAGCGGAGCGCACACTGCCTCCGGCGATCGTCCGCGCCACCAAGCTCGGTCAGCGTCTGTACGTCGAGGTCGATTTCGTCGTCGATCGCGGTGTCTGGAGCGTCGACGACGAAGACGCGATCAGACACGGGATCACCGAGCGGCTCGAAGGGCTCGATCTGCTGATCTGGGCGACCGTGGAGCTGACGACCGATCCGGGTCTGGCAGCGGCCGAGTGAGTCTCAGGCGGTGAGGGTGCCGAGCAGCTCGCGGTACCGCGCCGCCGTGCGTTCGGCGATCTCTGCGGGAAGCTCGGGGGGAGTGCCCTGCTTGTCCCAGTGCGCCGACAGCCAGTTCCGCACGATCTGCTTGTCGTAGCTCGCCATGCGCTCGGCCGGCGTCGTGCCGGTGCGCCAGGCCTCGGCATCCCAATACCGCGACGAGTCGCTCGTGAGCACTTCGTCGGCCAGGGTCAGCACGCCCTCGCCGTCGAAGCCGAACTCGAACTTGGTGTCGGCGAGGATGAGCCCCTTGGCTTCGGCGGTCGCGGCGGCGCGCGTGTAGATCTCCAGCGACAGGTCGCGCAGCTGCACGGCGGTGTCTTCGCCGACGATCTCGACGGCCTGATCGAACGAGATGTTCTCATCGTGCTCGCCGAGGGGCGCCTTGTAGGCGGGGGTGAAGATCGGCTCGGGCAGGCGGTCGCCGTTGCCCAGGCCCTCCGGCAGCGCGATGCCGCAAACCGTGCCGCTCGCGGTGTACTCCGCCCAGCCCGAACCGGTCAGGTAGCCGCGCACGACGCACTCGATGGGCTGCATGTCGAGGCGCTGCACGAGCATCGCGCGGCCGGCGACAGCATCCGGGATCTCGCCTTCGACCAGATGATTCGGGATGCTGCGTCCGCCGTCGGCGCCGGAAAGCCGGTCGAACCACCAGAGGCTCAGGGCCGTCAGCAGCGCGCCCTTGTCGGGGATGCCGGGGCTGAGCACGTGGTCGAACGCCGAGACGCGGTCGCTGGCGACCACGAGCAGCGGGGCGTCGGATCCCTCGGGTTCGTAGAGGTCGCGCACCTTGCCGGAGTAGACATGGCGCCAGCCGGGCAGTTCGATCGCGGAGGTCACCGACCCATCTTCGCACCCGGGGCTGCGGCCGAGGATTTCGTCTCGCGTTCACCGTGTGTTCGATCCGCGCTGACAGGGTGCTGAGCATCCCCGCCTCCGATGAAGGATCCCATGGCCCCGCACTCGCGCTCGTCGTGTCGCCCGCTCGCCCTCCTGCTCGCTCTGGCTCTCGGCACCTCGCTGGCAGCCCCTGCCGTCGTCGCGGCGTCGGCCACCGCCGCCTCCGGCGGCATCGTCGTCAACGAGGTCGACACCGCCACCGACTGGGTCGAGCTGACCAACACGTCGGCAGTGCCGATCGACGTCGGCGGCTATGTGCTGAAGGACAACGACGACGCTCACGCGTTCGCGGTGCCCACGGGCACGGTCGTGGCCCCGGGCGGATTCGTCGCGGTCGATGTCGACGTGACCGGAGGCTTCGGGCTCGGCAAGGCCGACAGCATCCGTGTCTTCACGACGGATGCGGCGACGCTCGTCGACGAGTACTCGTGGACGGCGCACCCGGCGCCGACGACCTATGGCCGCTGCCCCGACGGCACGGGCGCGTTCGCCCTGACGGCGGCCGCGACCAAGGGTGGGGCGAACCAGTGCGCGGCGACGCCGACGCCCACCCCGACGGTGAGCCCCTCGCCGACCCCCACGACCACCGCCGCGCCGATCACCGGCGTCGTCATCAACGAGGTCGAATCCAACGGCGACGACACCGACTGGGTGGAGCTGTTCAACACCACAGGCGCCGACATCGACCTGTCGGGCGCGCGCTTCCGTGACAACGACGCGACCCGCACGCCGTATGCGCTGCCGACGGGAAGCATCGTGCCCGCGCACGGCTTCTTCGTGATCGACCAGCAGACGGCGACGCAGTCGGGCTTCGACTTCGGTCTGGGAAACCCCGACGCGGCGAACCTCTTCGCCGCCGACGGCACGACGGTCATCGCGTCGTACGGGTGGTCCGATCACGCCGCCGTCACCTACGGCCGATGCCCCGACGGCACGGGCGACCTGCGCGTGACGACCGCGTCGACCAAGGGCGCGGCCAACGACTGCTCGCTGCCGGTGCGCATCAACGAGGTCGAGTCCAGCGGCGGCACGCCGGGGGACTGGATCGAGCTCGTCAACACCGGCACCACCGCGGTCGACCTCACGGGTCTCGTCGTGACCGACAGCGATGCGACGCATCGCTACGAGATCCCCGCCGGCACGACGCTCGCCCCCGCTGCCTTCGCGGTGCTGCACGAAGCGGAGTTCGGCTTCGGACTGGGCAGCGCCGACAGCGTGCGGGTGCTCTCGGGCGAGAGCGTCGTCGACGAGTACTCGTGGACCGCGCACGCCGCGGTCACCTACGGCCGCTGCCCCGACGGCACCGGCGCGTTCGCCGTGACGTCGCAGTCGACGCCGGGGGCGGCGAACCTCTGCGACGGCGTGCTGGCCGCGCAGCCGTGGCCGGGCGGCAGCACCGTCGAGACCCTCGACAGCGAGACGCAGTTCGCGGGTGACCTCAGCGGTGTCGACGCCGACGGCGACGAGCTGTGGGCCGTCGACAACGGCGCCGGGGTGCTGCACCGACTGCACCTCGACGGCACGCCGGTGAGCGGTTGGACGGGCGGCAAGACCCTGCGCTACACCGACGACGCGGGAGCCGTCGACGCGGAGGGCGTGACCGTGACGGATGCCGGCGCCGCCGGCGGCGTGTACGTCTCGAGCGAGCGCAACAACGCCGCATCCTCGATCAGCCGCCCCGCCGTGCTTCGGTACGACGTGTCGGGCACGGGGACCGAGCTCACCGCGACGGCAGAGTGGAACCTCGCCCCCGACTTTCCCGGCCTCGGTGCGAACCAGGGGCTGGAGGGCATCACCTGGATCCCCGACGCATGGCTCGTCGCGGCCGGCTTCGTCGACCAGCGCACGAACACCGCTTACGACCCTTCGGGCCTGCCCGGCCACGGCGGCGGGCTGTTCTTCGTGGGCGTGGAGGGCACCGCATCCGTGTACGCCTACGCGCTGAGCGCCGACGGCACCTTCGCCCGCATCGCCTCGATCGCCACCGATTTCGCCCTCGTCGCCGATGTGCAGTTCGACGCAGAGCGCTCGGTGCTGTGGGTCGCGTGCGACGAAGCGTGCGACGGCCGCATCGCGACGTACGACGTGGATGCCGCGGGCACCTTCGCCGCGACGGCGCTGTATGCGCGCCCCTCCGGCATGGGCAACATCGCCAACGAGGGCTTCGCGATCGCGCCGCAGGCGCAGTGCGTCGACGGCCGCAAGGCGACGTACTATGCCGACGACGCCGACACCGACGGGTTCTCGCTGCGCCGCGGATCGATCGACTGCACCGTGCCGGCCGAGCAGCCAGGCGACGGCGGGTCCGACGGCGGGTCGGATGGTGGTTCCGACGGCGGGTCGGACGGCGGTTCCGGCTCGGGCGGCGGAAGCGACGGCGGCTCGGACGCGGGGACCGGCGGCGAGGGCACCGGGCTGCCCGGCACCGGCGACGACCCGCAGCCGGTCGACGAGAGCCTGCTTTCGGACGCGGACCGCGGCGGCCTGACGGGCCCGGCGGCGGCGCACCCGGGGGAGCGGATCGAGTTCGACCTCGGATCGACGTGGGCGGGTCGCACGCTGCGGGTGTGGATGCACTCCGAGCCGCAGCTGCTGGCGACCCTCACCGCCGACGCCGACGGCCGCTTCGCCGTGACGATCCCCGCCGATGCGCCCGCCGGCGAGCACCGCATCGTCGTGACCGACCTCGAGGGGAACCTGGTGGGCTGGACCGACCTGACCGTGACGGCTCAGGAGCTCGCGGCGACAGGCTCGTCGCAGAGCCTGGTCGGTGTCGTCGCCCTCGGCGGGGGAATGCTGCTGCTCGGCGCACTGGCGGTGATGGCGCGGCGCCGCATCCGCTCCGCCTGACGGGCACGCGCCACAACCGATCTCCGATCGCGTGTATAGTCCACATGGACTAATCGCGTACGGAGTAATCATGAAGGATGCCGTCGGCCGGCTGACCCCGTTGGGGCTCATGCTGCTTGCGCTGCTGCGCGAAGACGACATGCACCCCTACGAGATGATGCGGCTGATGCGCCAGCGGCACGACGACCGGCTCGTGACCATCACGAACGGCACCGTCTACCACACGGTCGCGCGGCTGCTCAGGCAGGGAATGCTCGCCGAGGTCGGCGTCGACCGGCACGGCAACCGTCCAGAGCGCACCACCTACACGCTCACCGACGCCGGCCGCGAGGCGGTGCCGGAGTGGGTGCGCCGCGAGCTGCCGGTCATCGACCGCCCC
The DNA here is from genome assembly GCF_025515205.1 of Microbacterium fluvii. Classification (GTDB taxonomy): domain Bacteria; phylum Actinomycetota; class Actinomycetes; order Actinomycetales; family Microbacteriaceae; genus Microbacterium; species Microbacterium fluvii. The sequence continues at coordinate 188,159 of NZ_JAOPFX010000004.1, forward strand.
GCCGAGTTCCGCGTCGCGCTCGCCGAAGCGCACAACATCGCCCGCGACGAGGTCGTGGCGCTCCTGATGGAGCGCCGCGCGGCGCTCGCCGCGAGCGACAGTTACCACCGCTCGGGGCGCGAGAAGGCGCTCGAGAAGGCGGTGCCCGAGCAGTACCTCCTCGAGATCGAGCGCGAGCACGTGCTCGCGGAGGCAGAGCTCCACTGGCTCGACGGGCTCATCGCCCGGCTCGAGCGCCACGACTTCGAGTGGGGGCCGACCACCGGCCCGCACTCCGACCGCTATCTGGCTCAGAGAGAGGCCGCACGGCAATGACCGACCCTTCGACACCCTCAGGGACCGCCACGCGGGCAGCAGCATCCGCCCCCGCAGAGACCCCCGAGCGCAACCCGTGGCCGGCCCTGTGGGCCCTGGTCATCGGGTTCTTCATGATCCTCGTCGACACGACGATCGTCTCGGTGGCCAACCCCGCCATCAAGGCGGCGCTCGACCCCGACACCAACAACCTCGACAACGTCGTGTGGGTCACCAGCGCCTACCTGCTGGCCTACGCCGTGCCGCTGCTGATCACGGGGCGCCTGGGCGACCGCTTCGGCCCCAAGCGCGTCTACCTCGTCGGCCTCGCCGTCTTCACCCTCGCCTCGCTCGGCTGCGGACTGTCGGGCACGCTCGAGATGCTCATCGTGTTCCGCGCCGTGCAGGGCCTGGGCGCCTCGATGATGACGCCGCAGACGATGGCCGTCATCACGCGCACCTTCCCCGCCAACCGCCGCGGCGCGGCGATGGGCCTGTGGGGGGCGACCTCGGGCGTCGCGATGCTCGTCGGTCCGCTCGCCGGAGGCCTGCTCGTCGACGCCTTCGGGTGGGAGTGGATCTTCTTCATCAACCTCCCCGTCGGCGTCATCGGCTTCGTCCTCGCCTGGATGCTGGTGCCCCACCTCGAGACGCACGAGCACCGCTTCGACCTCTTCGGCGTCGCCCTGAGCGCCGCGGGCCTGTTCCTCATCGTCTTCGGACTGCAGGAGGGCGAGCACTACGACTGGGCGGCGTGGGTGTGGGGAATGATCGCGGCCGGCGTCGCGGTGATGGGCCTGTTCATCTGGCAGCAGTTCCGCACCAAGAGCGAGCCGCTGGTGCCGATGGACCTCTTCCGCGACCGCAACTTCTCGGTGTCGAACATCGCGATCACCACGGTCGGATTCATGGCGGCGAGCATGTCGCTGCCGCTGATGTTCTTCACGCAGCTCGCCCGCGGGCTCACCCCGACCGAGTCGGCGCTGCTGATGATCCCGATGGCGGTGGCCGCCGGCATCCTCTCCCCCCTCGCCGGGCGCCTCCTCGACCGCACGGATCCGCGGGTGCTGCTGGTGCCCGGCATGCTGCTGGTCGCGATCGCGCTGGTCTGGTACGCGATGATCATGAACGCCGACACCCCCATCTGGGTGTTCCTGCTGCCCTCCGCCCTCATGGGCATCGGCCAGTCGGGCATGTGGGGGCCGCTCGCCACGACGGCGACCCGCAACCTGCAGCCGCGGCAGGCCGGGGCCGGCTCGGGTATCTACAACACGACCCGCACGATCGGCTCGGTGCTCGGCTCTGCCGCGATCGCGTCGTTCATGCAGAGCCGGCTCGAGGCGAACCTCGGCGGCGGAGCATCGACGGGCGACTTCAGCGGCGGCCAGCTGCCCGACTTCGTCGTCGACGGCTTCTCGACCGCGATGGCGCAGGCGACCCTGCTGCCGGCGGCGGTCGTGCTCATCGGCGTCGTCGCGGTGCTGTTCCTGCAGCGACCGGCCTCGACGCGGGTGGGCTGGTCGGCGGAGGCCGCCTCGGCGCACTGACCGGGCCTGCACCTTTACCTTGCAGGGCGGATGCTTCCCGCCCGCGCCGCGCGCGGCTTGACTTCTCGGAGCACCGAGAAGGAAGGCCGCCGCATGCGCATCGACAAGATCGCCCCCGAGGAGATGTCCCCCCGTCAGCAGGAGGTGTTCGAGCGCATCGCGGGCTCCCGCGGCAAGCTCGGAGCACCGTTCCAGGTGTGGCTGCGCAGCCCCGAGCTGTGCGACCGCGTCGAGAAGCTCGGCTCGTACCTGCGGTGGGACTCGAGCCTGCCGCTGCGGCTGCGCGAGCTCTCGCTGCTGATCGCGGCGCGGCGGTTCGATGCGCAGTACTCCTGGAACGCGCACGTCGATGTGGCGCTGGCCGAGGGCATCCCTCAGGCGGCGATCGACGCGCTCTCGCGCAACGAGACGCCGGTGTTCGACCGCGTCGAAGACCAGGTGTTCTACGACTACTGCGACCGGCTGCTGGCCGACCACTTCGTGCCGCAGGAGCTGTTCGACCGCATGATCGAGCACTTCGGCCCTGAGGGCATCGTCGACACTGTCGCGTCGCTCGGCAACTTCACGATGCTCGGGATGCTGCTGAACTCGTTCGAGGTCGACCTGCAGGCCGACCGCGAACCGCCCTACCCCGACATCCGCGGGTACGCCCGGGTCGTCCCCGCCTGACCCCCGACCCGTTTACGGTCACGACGCGCCGTGTGCCGGCGCGGGTCGCACGGCGCGTCGTGACCGTAACCGCAGGGGACCGTCAGTCGGGGTCGGACGGGTCGATCGGGGCGTGGTGGTCGAAGGCCACGACGCCGTGGCGCCAGTAGCCGCTGACCACGGCCTGCGCGGCCGGCAGCCCGAGGCCCCGGCGGAGGTGCCGCCGCACGCCGACGAGGGCGGATGCCTCACCAGCGGCCCACACGAACGTGCCCTCGCCGATGGGGCCGAGCGCTTCGAGCGATGCCAGCCAGTCGGATGCGGAGGCCACGACGTGCACGCGCACCTCGATGCCGTCGAGCGCGCCGTTCTCGACCCCCAGGTAGGGTGCGACCCACGTGCCGTCGCCGGGGACGGCGGCGATGACGTCGACTTCGGTGCCGGCCGGCACATCGCGGATCCACCGCGACACCGAGGGCAGCGAGGTCTCGTCGCACAGGAGGAGCAGCGCGTCGGCGTCCTGCGGCGCGCGCTTGGAGCCGCGCGGGCCCACGACGACGATCTCGTCGCCGGGCTGTGCGCGCTCGGCCCACCCCGAGGCGGGGCCGGGGTCGGGGTGCACGAAGAAGTCGAGGTCGAGCTCGACCCCGCCGTCCACGGCGCGGGGAAGCGGCGTGAAGTCTCGGGCGATCGATGCGCGGTCTGGGCGCACGATGCCGTCTTCGCCCGGCCCGACGGCGGTCGGCGCGACGAGCTCGCCGGTGGCGGGGTCCGGCAGGAACAGTCGCACGTGGTCGGCCGGTCCGATGCTCGTGAAGTCCGCGAAGTCGGGCCCCGCGACCGTCACCCGCACGAGCGACGGCGCCACGCGCTCGGTGCGCAGCACCGTGGCGGGCCGGGCCGTGAAGCGGTTGCGGCCGCCCTCGCGGGCGAAGCGCCCGGCATCCGATTCGGCGCGCTCGCGGGCGCGGACGGGAATCTCATCGCTCATGCATCCAGCCAACCACAGCCCGTGCATGCGGGGCCTGTGAGCGTTGCACGATCGGTTCACATAATCGTGCGCCCGTACGGCTGGATCAGCTCTGGCGCCCGGGTTAGCTTCGATTCGCTGGCACAGAGCCAGGCGGGCCAGGGCGGCGACGTCGCCGCGCCGCACCGCCCCCGAGACCGTAAGGAAGCACCTTGTTCATCGTCGATTCGCAGATCCACCTCTGGAAGGAAGAGACGCCGGACCGCCCCTGGGTCCCCGGCGCTCGTGAGCGCATCCGTCTCAACGGCCACCGCGAGGAGGCCTTCCTCGCCGAAGAGGCCATCGGGCTCATGGACGAGGCCGGCGTCAACCGCGCCCTCATCCTGCCCCCCTCGTGGGAGGGCGACCGCATCGACTACGCCCTCGAGGCCGCCGAGGCCAACCCCGGCCGCTTCGGCATCATGGGCCGCATTCCGCAGAACGACCAGGAGGAGGGCGAGCGGCTGCTGCACGAGTACGCCGAGAACCCGCACATCCTGGGCACGCGCCTGACCTTCCACCGTCCGCAGGACCGCAACTGGATGATCGACGGCACCAACGACTGGTACTGGCCGATCGCCGAGAAGCTCGGCATCCCCACGATGGTGCACGCCCCCATCTGGAAGCGCGAGCTCGGCCAGATCGCCGAGAAGCACCCCGACCTCAAGCTCATCATCGACCACATGGGCATCATGGCCCGCTGCGTCGACGACGCCATCGGCTACTGGGTGCAGGAGACGGCCGACCTGCACGTCTACCCGAACATCTCGGTCAAGGTCTCGGCCATCCCCGGTTACTCGACGGCGCCGTTCCCGAACCTCAACATCGAGAAGTATGTGCGCGAGGTCGTCGACAAGATGGGTCCGGAGCGTGCGCACTGGGGCACCGACATCACGCGTCTGCTCGGTCACGGCCTGACCTGGACGGATACCATCGAGCAGTTCACCAAGTACTTCAGCTTCTCGGCCGAGGAGCTCGAGTGGATCATGGGCAAGGGCATCTGCAAGGTGCTCGACTGGGACATCCCCGAGACCGCCGCCGTCGGCGCCGGGGCGCAGACCCAGAACGCCTGACATGCCGGAAGAGACGATGACGACACAGGGGTATGACGGCGGCGAGCTGCTGATAGACGCATTCGAGGATCTCGGAGTCGACGTCGTCTTCTCTTCACCGGGGTCGGAGTGGGCCCCCGCCTGGGAGGCGCTCGCGCGCCGCCAGGCGGAGGGCGTGCCCTCGCCCCGCTACATCGACCTGATGCACGAGACCGTGGCCGTGGGCATGGCCACCGGCTACGGTCTCGTGACCAGGCGCGTGCAGGCCGTGCTGCTGCACGCGGCCCCCGGACTCCTGCAGGGGTCGATGGCCGTGCACGGCGCGCTGCTGGCGGGCGTCGGCATGGTCGTGACCTCGAGCGAATCGCTCACCTACGGCGACGGCCCTGGACAGGATCCTGGCGGCCAGTGGTACCGCAACCTCTCGATCGTGGGCGGCACGCACCACGTCGCGCAGCCGTGGACCAAGTGGTCGCAGCAGGCGGCGTCGGTCTCGACGCTGTACGAACTGGTCAAGCGCGCGGGCGAGCTCGCCGGCCGCCAGCCCACGGGCCCCGTCTATCTCAACGTGCCGCTCGAGGTGCTCCTCGACGACGCCGAGCAGCCCGTGCGCAAGCAGGTCGTCGCCCGCGGGCGTCGCGCCAGCGTGGCTGAGGACGTGGATGCTGTCGCCGAGCTGCTCGCGAAGGCGCAGCATCCGATCATCATCACCGAGACCGCCGGCCGCGAGGAGGGCGGGTTCGAGGCCCTGCGCGCGTTCGCCGAGGATCTCGGGATCGGCGTGATCGAGCCGACCAGCGCCGTGTGCGCGAACCTGCCGAAGTCGTCGCCGGTGCACCTGGGCGGAGAGCTCGAGCCCTACGTCGACGAGGCCGACCTCATCCTGCTGATCAACTGCCGCGCGCCGTACTATCCGCCCAGCCGCAAGCCGGCGAAGGCCGTCACCGTCGTCATCGACGAGGTGCCGCAGCGGCCGCACATCGTCTACCAGGTGCTCAACGCCGACCACTACCTCGAGGGCGCGCTCCCCGAGACGCTCGACCAGCTGCGTGCGGCCACGCTCGCCCGCGGCGGAGACTTCGCGGCGCGGGCCTCGGGCTGGCGCGAGGGCCACGAGGCGTGGGCCGCGCAGACCGCCTCGACCGAGCAGAAGGCGCTCGCCGCCCCGGGCATCGATCCGGTGGCGCTCGCCGTCAAGCTCCGAGAGGTCGTCGTCGCCGAGCAGGCCACGGTCGTCGACGAGACGATCACCCACGGACGGCTCGTGCAGCGGCACATCGGCTGGGAGCGCCCCGACTCGTTCTTCTACGTGCAGGGCGGGCTCGGCCAGGGCATCGCGGTGGCGCTCGGGGTCAAGCTCGCGGTGCGCGACGGCTTCGTGCTGTTCACCGTGGGTGACGGCGCCTTCCTCTACAACCCGATCGTGCAGTCGCTGCTCGCGGCCAAAGACCTCGATCTGCCGGTGCTCATCGTCATCTTCAACAACAAGAAGTACCTGTCGATGAAGATGAACCACCTGCGCTTCTACCCGCAGGGCGCCGCCGTGCAGCACGACAACCACCTGGGCGTCGACCTGTCGAGCCAGCCGGCCCTGAGCGCCTTCGCCGCCCCGTTCGACATGTACGCCGCCGAGGTCGACGACCCCGCCGAGCTCGACCGCGTGCTCGCCGAGGCCGTCGCCGCCGTCAAGGCCGGCACCACCGCGGTGCTCAACGTCGCCGTCACCCGCTAGCCGCCCGGCTGCGAAAGGAACCACCATGCCCGTCACCGTTGCCCCCGCGCCCTTCGAGCGCTTCATCCGCGACATCTTCGTCGCCGTCGGCGTCAGCGAAGCGGATGCCGCCGCCGCCGCCCCCTCGTTCGTCTGGGCGTCGCTGCGCGGCGTCGATTCGCACGGCGTCACCCGCGTGCCTCGGTACGTCGAGATGTTCGCGAACGGGGTCGCCAACCCCACCCCGCACATCACCGTCGACGACACGCGCCCCGGCGTCGCCGTCGTCGACGCCGATTTCGCCCCAGGCCCCGTGGCCCTCACCCGCGCCGTCGGCATCGCGGTCGACAAGGCGCGCACGCAGGGCGTGGCCGTCGTCTCGGTGCGCAACACCGTGCACACCGGCGCGATCGGCTATTACGCGTCGCTGATCGCCGATCAGGGCCTGGTGGGCATCGGCATCGCCGCGGGCTCGCCGATGATGTCGTACGAAGGGTCGGTCGGCGCCTCGGTCGCCACGAGCCCGCTCGCGATCGCCGTTCCCGCGTCGACGGATCACCCCCCGGTCCTTCTCGACATGGCCAGCTCGCTCATCGCGATGGGCAAGATCGCCGAGTACAGGCGCAAAGGACTGCCGCTGCCGGAGGGCGCGGCGACCACCGCCGACGGCACGCCCACGACCGACCCCGAGCTGGCCAAGGTGCCCACGCCCCTGGGCGGTCCGAAGGGCTCCGGACTCTCGCTCATGTTCGAGCTGCTCACCTCGGTGCTCGTGACCGCGCCGATCCTCACGCCGTACCACGCGGGGCAGAAGAAGCACCGCCAGAACGCGACCCTCATCGTCATCGACCCGGCCGCCTTCGGCGACGTCGCCCAGTTCGCCGCGAACGTCGATGCGACCGTCGAGACGATCCACGACCTGCCGAAGGCCGAGGGCGTCGATCAGCTCTACGTGCCTGGCGAGCGCAGCGCCGCGACGGCTGCCCGCCGAGCGGATGCCGGCATCCCCGTCGGCGACAAGCTCTGGACCGAGCTGGTCGAGGTCGCCGGCACCCTCGGCGTGACCGTTCCGGAGGTGTGATCGATGGCCACGATCATCAAGTTCGACGAGATCGAGGTGCTCGACCGCGGCGGCGCCGTCAAGACCTGGCCGCTCATCACGGGGGAGACCTCTGGGGGCACGAACGACCTCGCGACCGGCATCTCGATCTATCCCGTCGGCTCGGGCGCCCCTCTGCATTCGCACAACTGCGATGAGCAGGTGCTGATCCTCGAGGGCGAGGGCTTCGTCGAGGTGCACGAGGCGGACGGCGTCATCCGCGAGCAGCTGAAGAAGGACGACACCGCCTACGTCAAGCGCGACGTCTTCCACCGCTATCAGAACACCGGCGACGTTCCCATGCGCATCCTGTGGATCTACCCCACCGGCTATGTCACGCGCACCTTCGCCGACACCGGCAAGACCGTCGAGCACCTGACCGCAGAAGACGCCATGGGCGGCCGTTAAGCGGCCGACCGCGTCGCGTGCTCCTGCGTGCTCCCGGACTGATGATCCTGCGTCATCAATCCGGGAGGCGGCGGGAACGCGTCAGATCACCTCGTGGGCGAGGGCGCTCGGGGTGCCGAAGCGGTGGGCCGTGATGCTCACGGCCTGTTCGCGCAGGAAGGGCAGCAGCTCGAGGCGCCCGGCGCGCGTGACCGCACCGTCGAAGACGGCGAGGTCGGGGCGCCCGCCGGCCGCGTGCGCGAAGTCCGACGCGTCGCCGCCGATCAGCCGCACACGAGGGCGGGGCAGCGCGCCCAGCCGGCGATAGGCCACGCCGTCGTCTTCGACCACGACGGTCGCACCGGCGAGGGCCGCGGCGACGGATGCCGGCAGCGCCGCGGCGACCGACAGCTGAACGGTCGCACCGGCCCGCAGGGCCGCGGCGACGACCCGCACCGTCTCGGCGAGCGACGCGCCGTCGGCGGCGCGGATCCATGTGTCGGCGGGCAGGTAGCGGAAGACGTTGCGCTCGACGACGAGCCCCGAGCGGTCGGTGACCGTACCGAACTCGTCGGCCCAGGCGGCGGCGTCCGCGGCGATCGCGAGGTCGAGCCACGAGCGCTCGGTCGCAGAGACCTCGGCGGAGGCTGCGGCGATCAGTGCGGCGGCGTCCGCGTGCGGCTGCACGCGCGGCGCCGACCCGGCCCCGGTGCTGTCGGTCCAGCGCCCGAGGCCCAGCAGGTAGTTGGGTCCGCCCGCCTTGAATCCCGCGCCCACGACCGACTTCTTCCAGCCGCCGAAGGGCTGGCGCTGCACGATAGCGCCGGTGATGCCGCGGTTGACGTAGAGGTTGCCCGCCTCGACACCCGCCAGCCACGTGCGGATCTCGTCGGCGTCGAGCGAGTGCAGGCCCGACGTGAGCCCGTAGTCGATCTCGTTCTGGATCGCGATCGCCTCCTCCAGCGAGCGTGCCGTCATGATGCCCAGGATCGGGCCGAAGTACTCCGTGAGGTGGTACTCCGAGCCGCGGCGCACGCCGTCGCGCACGCCCGGCGACCACAGGGCGTCGCTGCCGGGGAGCGCCGCGGGCTTCACGAGCCAGGTCTCCCCCTCGCCGAGCGTCGTCAGGCCCGACAGCAGCTTGCCGGTGGGTGCGGCGATGATCGGGCCCATCTGCGACTCGGGGTCGGTGGGAAGGGCCACGTGCAGCGACCGCACCGCGTCGACCAGCTGCGCGCGGAACCGGCGCGAGGCGGCGACCGAGCCGACGAGGATCACGAGGGATGCCGCCGAGCACTTCTGCCCCGCGTGTCCGAATGCCGAGTTCACGACGTCTTTGACGGCCAGGTCGAGGTCGGCGCTGGGGGTGACGATGATGGCGTTCTTGCCGCTCGTCTCGCCCGACAGCGGCAGATCGGGGCGGAACGAGCGGAACAGCTCCGCCGTCTCGTAGCCGCCGGTGAGGATCACGTGGTCGACGACCGGTGAGGCGATGAGGTGCTCGCCCAGCGCAGGGTCGTCGAGCTGAACGAGCTGCAGCACGTCGCGCGGCACGCCCGCCTCCCACAGCGCTTCGACCATGACGGCGCCGCAGCGGCGCGTCGCCCGGGCGGGCTTGATGACCACCGACGACCCGGTCGCGAGCGCCGCGAGGGTGGAGCCGGCGGGGATCGCGACGGGGAAGTTCCACGGCGGGGTCACGACCGTGACGTCGTGCGGGTGGAACCGCGCGCCGTCGATGCCGGGCAGCTCCCGAGCCCGCTCGGCGTAGAAGTGCGCGAAGTCGATCGCCTCGCTGACCTCGGGGTCGGACTGGTCGAGGGTCTTGCCGGCTTCTGCGGCCATCACCTCGAGCAGCTCGGCCCGGCGGGCTTCGAGCACGTCGCCGGCGCGGTGCAGCACGGCGGCACGTCCGGCGGCGCCGAGCGCCTGCCACGCCTGTGCCGCGATCGACGCGGTGCGCAGAACGCCGTCGACGCTCGCAGCATCCGCCCGTCGCGATGCCTCGATGGTGGCGATGCCGGCCTCGGAGGCAGGGACACGGGAGAGGATGCCGGAGCCCCACGCCCTGTTCGCGGCGATCGCCGGATCGGTGTCGGGGGTGTTCGCGAAGCCCTCACCGGAGTGCGCGGGGGCGGGAAGAGTGCGGTCCTGCACGCGGTGCGGCCCGGGGACGACGGGGTCGAGGGCGGCCAGCGAGGCCTGGAACCGGCCGATCTCGCGCTGCAGCATGACGGGGTCGGAGTCGAGCTCGAACACGGCCGACATGAAGTTCTCGCTCGACGCGCCCTCTTCGAGGCGGCGGATGAGGTAGGCGATCGCGACGTCGAACTCCTGCGGACGCACGACCGGCGTGTAGAGGAGGAGTCCGCCGACGTCGCGCCGCACGACCTCGGCCAGGCTCTCGGCCATGCCCAGCAGCATCTCGTACTCGACGCCTGCCGTGACTCCTCGGTGCTGTGCGAGCAGCCACGAGTGGGCGACATCGAAGAGGTTGTGGCCGGCGATGCCGATGCGCACGTTGCCGATGCGCTCGGGGCGCAGGGCGTAGTCGAGCACGCGCTTGTAGTTGGTGTCGCTGTCCTGCTTGGTGTGCCACGTGGCCAGCGGCCAGCCGTGGATCTCGGCGTCGACCTGCTCCATCGAGAGGTTCGCGCCCTTGACCAGGCGCACCTTGATGGCGGCGCCGCCGCGCGCCCGGCGGGTGGCCGACCACTCCTGCAGCGCGATCATCGCGCCGAGCGCGTCGGGAAGATAGGCCTGCAGCACGATGCCGGCCTCGAGACCGGTGAACTCGTCCTCGTCGAGCAGGCGCGTGAACACGGCCGTCGTGAGGTCGAGGTCGCGGTACTCCTCCATGTCGAGATTGATGAACTTGGGGGTCGGTGCCGTCGCAGCCAGGCGGAAGAGCGGGCGCAGCCGCGCCACGATCATCTCGACGGCCTCGTCGAACGCCCACGCCGAGTGCGGGCCGATGACCGACGACACCTTGATCGACACGTAGTCGACGTCGTCGCGCTGCAGAAGCCGCATCGTGCCCTCCAGGCGCCGCTGGGCCTCCTGCTGACCGAGCACCGCTTCGCCGAGCAGATTCACGTTCAGTCGAACGCCGTCGCGCCGCAGCGTCGAGATCGCCCTGCCCAGCTGCGCGTCGCGCGCGTCGACGATGAGGTGGCCGACCATGCGGCGCAGCACGGCGCGGGCGATCGGCACCACGACGCCCGGGGCGATCGGCGCGGCGACGCCACCGACACGCACGGCTGCGCGAAGGTACCAGGGCAGGAAGCCCGGCACGAGCGGGGCGACCTCGCGCAGCGCATGTGCGGCGACGCGGGTGTCCTCAGGCCGCACGACCCCGTCGACGAAGCCCATCGTGAAGGCGAGACCGTTCGGGTCGCGCAGCACGCCGGCCAGGCGCTCGGCCGATGCGCTGGCGGGAATGCCTCGAGCCTCGACGAGCCAGCGGCGCACGAGGGCGATGGCCTCGTCGGCGAGGTCGGGGGTGGGCGCGGTGTCGGTGGCGGCGGTCATGCTCACGGATGCTCCAGGTACTCGAGGGTCGGGAAACAGTGTGCGACCCGGGCTGCCATGAAGAAAAGCAACGGTGTGCGACGTATTCTCGTAAGGAACACTTCATGATTCGGAGCGGCGGATGCTGGATCTCAAGAAGCTGCGCCTGTTGCGCGAGCTGCAGCTGCGCGGCACGATCGCCGCGGTCGCGGAGGCGGTCGCCTACAGCCCGTCGGCGGTCTCGCAGCAGCTGGCGCAGCTCGAGCGCGACGCGGGCGTCGAGCTGCTGCGCAAGTCGGGCCGCAACGTGCGACTCACCCCGGCCGCGGAGCGACTGGCCGAGCGGGCGGGCGAGCTGCTGCAGGTGATGGAGCGCGCCGAGGCCGAGCTGCACCGTGGCGACACCCTGACCGGCACGGTGCGCGCCGCGGTGTTCCAGTCGGCGATGCTCGCCCTGCTGCCGGCGGCGCTGGAGCGGCTGCGCGAGATCGCGCCAGGGGTGCGGGTGGAGGTCGTGCAGCGCGAGCCCGAGACGGCGCTGCGCGAGACGTGGATGCGGGAGTTCGACATCGTCGTGGCCGAGCAGTATCCCGCCCACGCCGCCCCGCATCACGAGGGGCTCGACCGGCAGGCGCTGACCACCGATGCGATCCGCCTCGCCCTGCCCCCGACGGGGCACGACGCGGTGCGGTCGGTGCGCGACGCGCGCGCCCTGCCGTGGGTCATGGAGCCCAGGGGCGCGGCCTCTCGGCACTACGCCGAGCAGCAGTGCCGCGCGGCCGGCTTCGACCCCGACATCCGCTTCGAGACGGCCGATCTGCAGGCGCACATGCGCCTGGTCGAGACCGGCAACGCCGTCGCGCTGCTGCCCGACCTCATCTGGGCGGGGGCGGCGCCGACCTGCCGCGTCGTCGAACTCGACGGCTCGCCGGCGCGCACCGTGTTCACGGCGGTCCGGCATGCCGCGGGCACCTTCCCCGCCGTGGCGGCGTTCCGCCGCGTGCTCGAACAGGCCGCGGCCGAGCTCAGCGCCGGGTGAGGGGGCGTGGTTCGCGGGGTGCACGCTAAACCTTCCGATCGCCCACTCCTGCCCGCGGATGCGGCGCCGTACCGTCGCGAGGACCGTATACATCGGAGGGCCCATGCGACTGGACGTCATCGACCGGGAAGAGATGACCGAGCGGCAGCGCGAGCTGGCCGATCGGATCATCGCCAAGCGAGGCAAGATCGGCGGGCCGTTCAAGGTCTGGCTGCACAGCCCCGAGCTGTGCGACCGCGTCGAGGCGCTCGGCGCGTTCGTGCGCTTCGACTGCAGCCTGCCCGAGCGGGTGCGGGAGTACGCGCTGCTCGTGGCCGCCCGCCTGTTCGACGCGCAGTTCTCCTGGAACTCGCACGTCGAACAGGCGATCGAGCGCGGGGTGCCCGCAGGCGCGGTGCGCGCGCTCGCGAATCATGAGCAGCCCGACTTCGGCGGCGACGCCGAGCTCCAGGTCTTCCACGACTTCGCGGTCGAGCTGCTCACGACCCACTTCGTCTCCGACGAGACCTACGCGCGACTGACCGCCGTGTTCACCGATCAGCAGCTTGTGGACGCGGTCGGGCTGCTGGGCAACTTCACGCTGCTGTCGATGTGCCTGAACACGTTCCAGGTCGACCTGCAGCCGGGTGTCGAGCCGCCGTTCCCCGACGTGCGCGGCTATGCGAAGGTCTGAACGCGGGTGAGTGCGAGACGCTCCAGCACATCGCGCAGCGCGCCCGCAGGGTCGTCGGGCGCCGACTCGATGCGCCAGGCGATGTGCTGATCAGGTCGCACCAGCACGCACCCCGTCTCACCGATCTGCGAGGCCTCCGCCCAGGCGCCGTAGAGGTCGGCCACATCGGCGCCTGCGCCGATGCGCACCGCGGCGATGGGCACACGGGTGTGCGCGGCCACTTCGGCGACCGCCTGCTCCCACACCGTTCCCCGCGCGCGCGTCAGCAGGGTGAACTGCTCCGGCGGGCACAGATCCAGCGTCGATACGGTCCTGCCGCCTGATCGCACCCATGCGTGGGGCACGCGCGCGCCCGGCTGTGCCGACGGGTGGTAGACGAGCTCATCGGCGGACGGAACCGTGGATGGCGCGTCGCCGGTCAGCGCTCCGGCGCGATACACCTGGTTCATCTCGGTGCCGTGGGCATGGTACGACCAGACTTTCGACCGCTTGGCCTCCTCGAAGGCCGCGCGCCGGGCCTCACCGGCATCGGAGTCTTCGAACAGCACCTCGAACTGGGCCTGACGCACCTCGGCGCTCGCACTCGGGTCGATCCCGAGGGCCCGAACGACCTCGGGATTCTGGTGCCAGCCGGCCAGCGCGCGGTCGATGACGTGCCTGCCGATCGGCTGGCGCTCCTGCGAGTACGTCTCCAGCAGCGTCGGGTCGGCATCCCAGCGGAGCACGGCGGCGAGCTTCCACGCGAGGTTGAAGGCGTCCTGGATGCAGGTGTTGCCGCCGAGGCCGTTCATCGGCGGATGCCGGTGCACCGCGTCGCCGGCGCAGAACACGCGGCCGGCGCTGTAGTGCTCGGCGATGACGTGATTGATGCGCCACGGATACATCCCGAGGATCTCGATCTCGATCGAGTCGTCCTGGACGACCTCGCGCACCGCGTCGACGAGCTCGTCGTGGCTGAGCTCGGTGACCGATTCGCCGAGGTGGACGAAGCCGATGATCCATTCGTTCCAGGGGCGCACCATGCGCAGCATCGCGTTGCCCATGGCGCCCTCGCGGCCCGGCTGCATGATCCAGAAGATCGACCCTGGTCGGTCGGCGAAGTAGGCGGACAGGTCGGCCTTGAAGTGCACGTTCAGAGCGGGAGCCAGCCCGGAAGTGCCGGTGAGGGGCAGACCGATGGCGGTGGCGACGGGGCTCTGCCCGCCGTCGGCGCCGATCACGTACCGAGAGCGCACCGTGAACTCCTCGCCGGTGAGGCGGTCGCGCAGGGTCGTCGTGACGCCCTCGTCGTCTTGAGCGAGCGAGACGAACTCGGTGCTGTAGCGGGTCGTGACTCCCCGCCGCATCGCCTCGCCGACGAGGATCGGCTCGAAGCGATCCTGCGGCAGGTCGCACCCCTTGCCCGGGCTGTGGGCGTACTCGCCTGCTCGCGCCGGGTCGTTGCCCCATGTCCACAGCCGTCCGAACTCGACTCCGTTGACGGCGGTCATCATCACGTGGTTGGCCATGAGCTCACCCGGCGTCGCCGCCTCGACACATGCCTGTTCGAGTCCGATCGAACGCATGACCTCCATCGTCCGCTGATTGACGATGTGTGCGCGCGGCGAGTTCGCCACCCAGGGCGCTCGGCTGACCATCATGGTGCGGATGCCGTGCCGGCCGAGGAGGACTCCCGCTGTCGCTCCGGCGAGTCCCGCTCCGACGACGAGGACTTCGGTCTCGATGTGCGCCATCGCACTCTCCTGTTCGATATCGTGTGCTTCGAATGTAGGGATAATGATGCAGGCATATCTAATTTCCGACAAGAGGGATCAGGATGAGCGATTCGCAGGCTGAGCGTGCACGCAGGTTCGCGAATCTCGCCGACCTCATCGTCGACGTCGCGCGCGAGGTGCGGCTGCGCAGCGGCATCGACGCTCCGGGAGTGCCGCTCAATCAGACGCAGAGTCAGGTCATGCGCTACGTGCACGCCAACCCCGGATGCCTCGCATCCGAGATCGCGCGGGATGCCGGCATCAAGCGCACCAACGTGAGCAGCGCCGTGCAGGAGCTGCGCGACCTCGGCTATCTCGTCGTGGCACGCGACGCACGCGACGGGCGAGCCCTGCGGATCACGGCCACCGCGCTGGCGGAATCCACCGTCGCGCTGTTGAGATCGGCATGGTCCGAGGTGCTGCAGGAGGCGTGGGATGCGGGGGCTCCGGCGAGCGACGACGTGCCCGCGGCCGAAGCCGCTCTCGAGGTGCTTCTGCGCGGTCTGCGCTCTCATCGGGAATGACTAGTTTGGAAGGTGGCCGGTGCCATCCGATCGAGGGCGTCATCCGCATCACCGGGCGGGTGTCGTACCTCTCCTGATGTGCACGGTTAGGTTGCGCTCGCGGGCATCCCCGGCCCGCCGCCGTCCGATTAGCGTCGGGAGGACACCCGGCGGACTCCCGATGGCCGCATGCACGGGTGAGCATCGAGTGTTCTGACGCGAGGAGGCGTCGATATGCCAATGAAGACAGCACTATTGAGAACAGTCATCCCCCTCACCCTGGCCGGCGTTCTCCTGGCCGGCTGCAGCGCCGGAGAGGCCGACCCTGAGCCGACCGGTTCGAGTGTCGCCTCGGGCCCGTCCGGCACGCTGAAGGTGAACTGGGGCGGCTTCCCGCAGAGCTGGGCGCCCGGACAGTCGATCGAGCCCGGCTACCTTCGAGTGCCCTACGAGACCCTGACGGTGCTCGGCGAAGACGGCCACACCGTCGAGCCGTGGCTGGCGACCGAATGGGAGCAGACGGCGATGGACCTGACGCTGACTCTGCGCGACGACGTCGTCTTCCACGACGGCACCCCCTTCAACGCCGATGCGGTGAAGACCAACATCGAGTATGTGCGCGACAACGGCGGTCAGTTCTCGGGCGCCCTCAGCGGCGTCGAGTCGATCGACGTCATCGACGACACGCATGTGAAGATCAACTTCTCGCGTCCGGCGCCGACGTTCCTCACGATGCTGACCCAGCGCAACGTGCCGATCGCGAGCCCGGCGGCCATTGCGGACGGATCGATCGTGACGACCCCCGTCGGCACGAGCCCCTGGGCATACGACGCGTCCGCATCGGTCGAAGGCACCAAGATGGCCTTCGCCCTCACCGACGACTACTGGGGCGAGGCCCCGGGCTTCGCGAACATCGAGCTGTACGGGATCGCCGACGACACCGCCGCCACCGCCGCGCTGCTGTCGGGCGAGATCGATGTCACCGACACCGAGGAGGACCAGCTGCCGACTCTGGAGGGTGCGGCGAACGTCGACATGCTCAGCTTCCCCGCGATCCGCAACAACATCGTCTTCTTCGATCGCGGTGAGGGCGGCGTCTTCGAAGACGTGAACCTTCGAAAGGCGCTGTGCTACGCCGCCGACAACACGGCGTACAAGAACATCGACGCCGCCGTGCTGGACGCTCCGCAGCAGCACTTCATCGACGGCGAGTTCGGCTACAACCCCGACATCGTCGGCTACGCAGACCCGAGCAAGGCCGAGGCTGCGTTCGAGGCCGCCGGCAGCCCCGCGGTCGAGGCCACCTTCCCCGCGGCGCCGTTCAACAAGCAGCAGCTCGAGTTCTTCGTCGACGGCATGAACAAGCTCCCCGGCGTCAACGTGACCGTTCAGGAATTGGCCGTGCCGCAGTTCATCAGCGAGTGGAACACGGGAAAGTACGAACTGGGTGTGGGCAACAACCCGCAGATCACTCCGTACGACTGGTACGCGACGTTCTTCTCCGCGCGAGCCTTCTCCAACCCCGCCGGCACCGAGAGCGATGCGCTCAAGGCGGCCGCGGATGCGGCGATCGCGGCCGGCACGTCCGACGAGGCGGATGCGCTCTGGCAGGAGGTCATGCACATCATCATCGATGAAGAGGCACTGGCCTGCGGGTTCACCGTGCAGTCCGAGATCGTCGCCTGGAACACCGACACCGTGAGCGGTGCGGCGCAGCCGACCGAGGCCTGGGAACAGAACCTGATCAATTACCGGGATCTCACGCCCGCGGGCTGAGTTCCCCCAGACCGCACGACCAGTACCGACGGAGGTAGACCAGATGGCACCGCGAGCGACGAGTCGAGAAGAGCAGCCATGCTCAAACTGATCGGCTATCGACTCGCCCTCGCGGTGCCGCAGCTGGCCATCGTGTCGCTGCTCGTGTTCTCGCTGGTCTACCTCATCCCAGGGAGCGCGGCGGCCGTCATCCTCGGAGACGCCGCCGCCTCCCCGGAGGAGATCGCCCGGATCGAGTCGCAGCTCGGGCTGGACCGTCCCTTCCTGGTGCGGCTCGGCGAGTGGTACGCCGCCGCACTGCACGGAGATCTGGGCACCTCGCTGCTCTACGGCCAGCCGGTGACCGACATGATCGCTCAGCGTCTTCCGGCCACCCTCTCGCTCGTCGTCGGCGGGCTCGTCGTCGCAACCGTTCTCGGCATCGGCTTGGGGCTGTTCGCCGGTCTGAAGGCGGGACGGCCGCGGGACCGCGCCGTCACAGGGTTCACCGCCCTCATGCAGTCGATCCCCGAGTTCTGGCTGGGACAGATCCTCCTCGTCGTCTTCGTCATCCAGCTCCACATCGCACCCGTGCTCGCGTGGACCCCGCCGAGCCAAGACCTCGGCAAGTGGCTGACCGGCCTCATCCTGCCGTGCATCGCGCTCGGAGTCGGCGCCGCTGCCCTGATCGCCCGTCAGATGCGCACCGCGGTCGCCGACTCGCTCAGCTCGCGCTACATCGACACCCTCACGGCGGCGGGCGTTCCGCGCTCGCGCATCATCTGGACGTATGCGTTCAAGAACTCCCTGGTGCCCGCGCTGGCCGCGGTGGGGCTCGCGATCGGCGTTCTGTTCGGCACGAGCCTGGTGATGGAGCGGGTGTTCTCGTTTCCCGGGCTCGGCACGCTCATGCTCAACAGCGTTCTGAGCAAGGACTTCCCCGTCGTGCAAGGCATCGCCCTGGTGATCGGAGTGATCGTCATCATCGTCAACATGGTCCTGGACATCTCCTACGGACTCATCAACCCGAAGGCGCGTCCGGCATGACCGAGGCTCAGTACAGCAGCAAGACGGTCACGATCCGCACGGCGACGGCGCCCGAGAAGCGCTCGTGGCGAGTGCTGCGCCGCATCGCCCGCCAACCGCTCACCCTCATCGCCATCGCCTGGCTGCTCATCGTCGTGTTCGCGGCGATCTTCGCACCTCTGCTGGCGCCCTACGACCCGCTGGCCAACGACTTCGACAACATGCTCTCGGGTCCGACGCCGGAGCATCCGCTGGGCACGGACGAGAACGGCCGCGATGTGCTCAGCCGCATCATCTACGGTGCACGCATCGCGCTCGCGGTCGGATTCGGCGCGGTCGTCGTCGCGATGCTGATCGGCGTGCCGCTGGGGCTGCTGCTCGGCTTCCGCGGCGGCTGGACCGACCGCATCGGCACCCGCTTCGTCGATGTCTTCGATGCCCTCCCCGGCATCCTCGTCGCCTTCGCGGTCATCGCGATCCTCGGGCGCGGCCTGCCGTCGCTGCTGCTGGCGATCGGCCTGATGTTCTGCATGAACTTCGCCCGCATGGCCAGGGCCATCACGCTCGCAGAGCGTCACAAGCTCTACGTCGACGCCGCGAGGGTCTCGGGGCTGCGCGAGAGCGGCATCCTGTTCCGCCAGGTGCTCCCCAACCTGACTTCGCCCCTCATCGTGCAAGCGGCCATCATGACCGGCACGGCGATCATCATCGAGTCGGCCCTGAGCTTCCTGGGCATCGGGCTCGAGTCGTCGGTGCCGTCGTGGGGTGGGCTCCTCGGCGTCGCCGCCGCCAAGCTCGCCCTCCAGCCCTTCCTCGCCATTCCCCCCGGTGTCGCCATCGTCACCACGGTGCTGGCGTTCAATACCCTCGGCGACGGGCTCAATGAAGCGCTCGGCGTCGGGCGGCGAAAGCCCTTCCGGCGTTCGAAGAAGACATCGGATGCTGTCGCCAGAACGGCCCGTCTCGAGGCTCCGGCCGCCGGCGGTGTCGCCTCGGCCGAGGCCGGAGGCCCCCTCGGCGTGCCGGCGGCGGTCGGGGTGCCTGCCGGCATCGACCCTGCGCCGGTGGTGCGCGACGAATCGACCGTCGACCACGCCCCCGCCGACCCCGACAACATCCTCGAGGTGCGTGGGCTCACGATCGAACTGCAGTCGACCGAGCGCGGCACGGTCGACCTCGTGCAGAACGCCTCGCTCACGGTGCGCCGCGGCGAGATCCTGGGCCTGATCGGGGAGTCGGGCTCGGGAAAGTCGACCTTCGCCCGCGCCGTGCTGGGGCTGCTGCCTCCGGGCATCGGGGTCTCGGAGGGCTCGATCCTGCTCGATGGCATCGACGTCGTCGGTAAGGCCGAGAAGCAGCTGCGGAGCCTGCGCGGCAGCACGATCGCCGCCGTCTTCCAAGACCCGATGGCCGCCCTCTCGCCGG
Organism: Microbacterium fluvii; assembly: GCF_025515205.1. Classification (GTDB taxonomy): domain Bacteria; phylum Actinomycetota; class Actinomycetes; order Actinomycetales; family Microbacteriaceae; genus Microbacterium; species Microbacterium fluvii. The sequence goes on from NZ_JAOPFX010000004.1 coordinate 207,591, forward strand.
TGCACACGGTCGGAAAGCAGCTGTGCGAGCCGCTGCGGACGCACGGGAAGCTGTCGAAGTCCGAGGCCCGCGCCCGCGCCGTCGAGCTGCTCGACCGCGTCGGGGTGAAGGATCCCGCCTCGCGCCTCGACCACTACCCGCACCAGTTCTCCGGCGGCATGGCCCAGCGCGTCGCGATCGCCATCGCGCTGGCCTCGAACCCGAAGCTCATCATCGCCGACGAGGCCACCAGCGCCCTCGACGTCACGACGCAGGCGCAGGTGCTCGACCTGCTGCTCGACCTCCGTGACGAGTTCGGGCTGGCGATCCTCATGATCACGCACGACATGGGCGTGGTCGCCGAGGCCTGCGACCGCGCGGCGGTGATGTACTCCGGCGAGCTGGTGGAGGTCACCACCAGCGCCGAGGCGCTGTTCGATGCGCCGCAGCATCCGTACACCGCGTCGCTGCTGGCGGCGCGCGAACGTCGCCCGCGCCCCACCGCGGCCGCGGGCCAGGAGGTCGCACGATGACCGTCGACGAGGTCGAGGGCGCCGTCGCCCCCGCGCGCACCGAGGTGGCCGAGACGGCGCCGCTGCTCGAGGTGACCGATCTGTCGCTCAGCTACGAGTCGCCGGGCGTCTTCCGCCGGCATCCGACGAACGTCGTGCACGGCGTGAGCTTCGACATCAAGCCGGGCGAGACCTTCGGCCTGGTCGGTGAGTCGGGCTCGGGCAAGTCGACGACGGGCCGCGCCATCCTGCGGCTGCTCACGCCCACCGGCGGCTCGATCCGCTTCGACGGCGTCGAGGTCACCGAGCTCGGTCGCCGGACGCCCCTGTCGTACCGCCGCGACGTGCAGGCCGTCTTCCAGGACCCGTCGATGTCGCTCAACCCCCGTCAGCCCGTCTCGATGGCGGTGACCGCCGCCCTCAAGCGCCACGGCCTCGGCGACCGGGCCGAGCGCGAGCGGCGCGCGGCCGAGGCCTTCGACCACGTCGGGCTCACCCGCACCCACCTCGACCGCTACCCGAGCGAGCTGTCGGGCGGGCAGCAGCAGCGTGTCGCGATCGCGCGGGCGCTGGCGCTGAGCCCGCGCCTCGTGGTCTGCGACGAGGCGCTGAGCGCGCTCGACCTGTCGACGCAGAACCAGATCATCAACCTGCTCGTCGACCTGCAGATCGAGACCGGGGTGAGCTACCTGTTCATCGGGCACAACCTCGAGATCGTCAAGCACATCTCCGACCGCATCGCCGTGATGCGGCTGGGCCACATCGTCGAGCTCGCCCCGGCGCAGGAGCTGTTCGATGCGCCGCAGCATCCGTACACCCGCAAGCTCCTCGGAGCGACGCCGGCCGCCCACCCCCGGGGGCGCGACGAGCGCCGCGCCGTGCGTCAGGCGTTCGCCCAGGCGCACGCGGAGGGTCTCGTCGACGACGTGTGACTTGACGGACCGTAAAGCGGTTCTGGGTAGACTGACGGGCGATGCAGCGGCGCGTCCGGCGCCGTGTCGAGAAGGAGCGCTGTGGATCGCCTGGTCGTCATGAAGACCTTCGTCACCGTCGCGAAGTCGTCGAGCTTCAGCGGGGCGGCGCGCGAGCTCGGCATCTCGGGCTCGCTGGTCTCACGGCACGTCGCCGACCTCGAGCGACAGGTCGGCGTGCGCCTGGTCAACCGCACGGCGCGCTCGGTGAGCCTCACCGAGGCCGGCATCCGCTACGCCGAGTTCGCCGACCGGATCCTCCGCGAGATCGATGAAGAAGACGGCGAGCTCTCGCACTCGCAGGACGTCGCCGAGGGCACCCTTTCGGTGATCTGTCCCAAGTGGATCGGCACCCTCGAGGTGGGCGATGCCATCGCGGCGTTCGTGCGCGAGCACCCCAAGATCAGCCTGCGCTTCGAGCTGGGCGGAATGAGCGACCGCAACTACGACTTCCTCGATCGCGGCTACGACGTCGCCTTCCACACGCGCGACCTGCGCGACTCGAACGTGCGGCTGCGGCGTGTGACCGAGCTGCCGTTCGTGCTGGCGGCATCCGCCGATTACGTGCGCCGGCGGGGCCTTCCCGCCACAGCTGTGGAGCTCGGCGAGCACGACTGCATCCTGCACCCGAACGACCCCGTGTGGCGGCTGGGCGAGGGGGAGTCGACGGTGCACTTCAAGGTGCAGTCGCCGCGCGTGACGGCCAACTCGTACCTCGTGATCGAGAAGCTCGTCGAGCATGGCGACGGCATCGCGCTGATCCCCCGCAGGCCCGCGCAGGCCCGGCTCGACAGCGGCGACCTCGTCGAACTGCTCCCAGGGCTGCGCCCGCCGCAGCGCGCGCTCTATGCCGTGCACGGCCCCGGCGGCCAGACCCCCGAGCGGGTGCGGGTGTTCCTCGACTTCATGACCACCTGGTTCCGCTCCCGCCCCTCGGCCTCGGCCTGACCCGCCCGCCCGGCGCAGCCGCCATCAGCCGCGAGACCCTGCCCTGGCGCCGAAACCGCGGTCTCAGCCCGCGAAACCCGGCGCTGGACCCGAAACCCACCCCCAGCGGAGGGGTTTCGGTGCGCACGGTGGGTCTCAGGGAATCGAGCCGACGGTTGCCGGCAAGTAGTAGTTATGGTTTGATAATCAAACCGGAGGGCGATGGGCGCCCGGCGGGCGTGCGACGAGGAGGTCGGGATGCCGCAGAGCACCGTCGACGAGCGGTTCATCGAACTGGCCGACATCGTCAACGACATCGCCCGCGAGATCCGGGTCCGAGGCGCCCACTCCACCCCCGTCGTGCCGCTGACCCCGACGCAGAGCCAGATCATGCGCTACGTGCACACGCACCCCGGATGCAGCGCCTCCGACATCGCCGACGGCTCCGGGCTGCAGCGGGCCAACGTCTCGACGGCGCTGCGCGAACTGCGCACCCGCGGCTACCTGATCTCGCACCGTGACGAGACAGACGGCAGGGCCATCCGCATCCACGCGACCGAGCGTGCGGACGAGACCATCGCGCGCCTCCGCGAGGCCTGGGCGGGCCTCCTCGCCGCCGGCTGGGAGAGCGGTGCCGCCGGCGGAGCCGACGACCTCGCCGCCGTCACGGCTACCCTCGCGCGCCTCCGCGACGGCCTCACTGCAGAACCTGCACGGAAAGCCTTCCCGGCAGAGGCTCCCGCATCCGCCGCCGGCGGCGCAGACTCGATCCGCTGACCCCGAAAGGCTCCTGAACCATGTCCATCGAACGCATCGAATCCGTTGTGTACGGGGTCGAAGACCTCGATGAGTGCACGAGGTTCTTCGTCGACTTCGGGCTGGCCCTGCAAGAGCACACGCCCGAGCGCTCCGTGCTGACCACGCAGGTCGGCCAGCGCATCGTGCTGCGCCCCGTCGACGACCCCGGGCTGCCGGCATCCGTCGAATCCGGCTCGGGCATCCGCGAGGTCGTCTGGGGCGTCGACAGCCAGCAGGCGCTCGACGCGCTCGTGGCCGACCTGCGCCGCGACCGCGAGGTGACGGTGGATGCCGAGGGCACGGCGCACACGATCGACGAGACCGGCTTCGGGGTCGGGCTCGCCCTCACCGACCCGGTGCACCTGAATTACGACCCTCGTAAGTACAACAGCTCGGGCCGCGTCGAGCGCTGGAATCAGTCGCACGGGCCGATCCCCGACGTCGTGCCGATCCGGGTGTGCCACGTGGCGCTGAACATCCCCAAGACCGGCAAAGACGAGGCCGTCGCGTTCTACCTCGACCGGCTGAACTTCCGCGCCACCGACATCGTCGAGCCGATGGGCGTGTTCATGCAGATCGAGGGCGACGACGACCAGCACAACTTCCTGCTGTGCCACCGCCCCGACCGCGCGGGCACCAACCACACCTCCTACGAGGTGTCGGGCTTCGACGACGTGATCGAGGGCGGCAACCACATGATCCAGAAGGGGTGGCGCGAGGCCAGGCGGCTGGGCCGCCACACCGTCGGATCCAACGTCTTCCGCTTCATCCACAACCCCGCCGGCGGCCGCGTCGAACTCGCCGCCGACATGGACCGCGTCGACGACAGCTACGGCCCCAACGTGCACGCCGAGACGCCCCCGCACCACATCTGGGTGCTCGAGACCAACCGTGAGGCCCCCGTGCCCAACACGTCGGAAGGATCCGCCCTCTCATGACGACCATCGCAGACACCGCCCAGCGCAGCCGCGCCGCCGAGATCTACGCCACGGCACGTCTCGGCCTGTACATCGACGGCGCCTGGCGCGACGGCGCCGAGGGGCGCACGTTCGACGTGATCGACCCCTCGACCGACGAGGTCATCGGGCAGGTTCCCCGCGCCGAGGCGGCCGACCTCGACGACGCCCTCGCCGCAGCCGAGCGCGCGTTCCCTGCGTGGCGCGACACGTCGCCGTTCGAGAAGAGCCGCATCCTCATGAAGACGGTGCAGCTGCTGCGCGAGCGCGCCCCCGAGATCGGCCGCCTGATGGCGATCGAGCAGGGCAAGCCCGTCAAAGACGCGACGATGGAGGTCATGCGCGTCTCGGGCACGCTGGAGTGGTGCGCGCAGGAGACCCGGCGCCTGTACGGCCGCATCATCCCCTCCGACATCGACACCGACCTGACGGTGCGCTACGAGCCGGTGGGCGTCGTCGGCGCGATCGTGCCGTGGAACTTCCCGGCAGGATCCCCCATGCGCAAGATGTCGGCGGCCATCGCCGCCGGCTGCGCCCTCGTGATCAAGGCCTCGCAGGAGGTGCCGGCCACCGTCTGCGCGCTCGCGGAGGCGTTTCACGACGCGGGGCTTCCCGCCGGTGTGCTCAACCTCGTGTTCGGCCGCGGCGCCGAGACCGCCGAGCACCTCATCTCCTCGCCCACCACGCGCCTGATCGCCTTCACCGGCTCGGTGCCGGTGGGCAAAGAGCTCAATGCCCGCGCGGGCGGCCTCATGAAGCCGACCATCATGGAGCTCGGCGGCCATGCGCCCGTCATCGTCGCCGCCGACGCCGACCCCGTCCAGGCAGCTCGCCGCACGTCGGCGGCCAAGTGGGCCAACGCGGGCCAGGTGTGCACCTCGCCCAGCCGCATCCTCGTGCACGAGTCGATCGCCGAGGAGTTCACCGCCGAGATGGTGCGGTGCGCCGAGGCCCTTGCGATCGGCGACCCCCTCGACGACGCGACGACGATGGGCCCGCTCATCAATCACAAGCGCGTCGAGGCGACCGACGCGCTCGTGCAGGATGCCGTCGCCCACGGCGCCCGCATCGCCACGGGCGGCACGCGCCTGGGCGACCGCGGCAGCTGGTACGCCCCGACGGTGCTCGTCGACGTGCCGCTGGACGCCGAGGTCATGAGCGAGGAGCCCTTCGGCCCGATCGCCCCGATCACGACCTTCTCCGACCTCGACGAGGCGCTGCGCATCGCCAACTCGCTGCCCTTCGGCCTGGCCGCCTACGGCTTCACCGAGTCGGCGTCGACGGCCGACATCCTCGCCCGAGGCTTCGAGGCCGGCATCCTCTCGATCAACCACTGCGGCGGCTCGGTCACAGAGGCGCCGTCGGGCGGAGTGAAAGAGAGCGGCCTGGGCCGCGAGTCAGGCCCCGAGGGCGTGCAGGCCTACCTCGTCACCAAGCGCGTGTCGCACAGGCTGCGCTGACCCTTCGGGACCGGAAGAAAGAGGAGCGAGGATGCTGCTGGCCAGGGTCGAGCGCGAAGGACGCGAGTTCTTCGGGCGCGTCGAGGGCGACGTGATCGATGAGATCACCGGGTCGCTGTTCGACGTGGCGACGCACGAGGTCGTGGCGCAGCATCCGCTCTCGTCGGTGCGGTTCCTGCCCCCGGTCGTGCCGGGCACCTTCTATGCCGCGGGCTTCAACTACAAGGCGCACAACCGCCATCACGAAGACCTCGGCTACGACCCCGTCAAGGTCGGCGACCGGCCGGAGGTCGGCTACCGCGCGCAGAGCGCGCTGGTGGGGCACGGCGCCGACATCGTCAAGCCAGACGACGTCGAGGGGCGCTTCGAGACAGAGGCCGAGGTGGTCGCGGTGATCGGCCGCACACTCAAGCACGCGACGCGCGACGAGGCCCGAGAGGCGGTGTTCGGCTGGACGATCGGCAACGACGTGAGCGCCCGCGAATGGCAGCACGCCGATCGCACGTTCTATCGGGCCAAGAACGCCGACACGTTCAAGCCGATGGGGCCGTGGATCGCGGTCGGCGTCGATCCGCTCGCCTCGACCACGACGGTGCGCCGCAACGGCGAGGTCGACGCGAGGTTCGCCACCGGCGACATGATCTTCGACCCCTACGACTTCATCGTCGAGATGACGAAGTACATCACCCTCCACCCCGGCGACGTGCTGTGGATGGGGGCGGACGGCAACACTCCCATGGCAGTGGGCGATGTCATCGACATCGAAATCTCCGGAATCGGAACACTCACCAACCGCGTCGTGGCCGACAGGCGCGACACCGAGACCACAGAAAGGATGCCCGCATGAGCATCACCGAGACGACCGAGGGCCCCCGCGACGTCGCGAAGGGCTTTGCGCTGCCCGAGCCGAAGTTCGACGAGCAGGGGCGCAGCGTCGAGCCGAAGTACATCCACCACGTGAACTTCCCGACCACGAACGTCGACCGCACCGTCGAGTGGTACACGAAGGTCTTCGGCCTCACGCGCGTCATGCCCAAGAGCAACACCCGCGTCGTGCTGATGACCAAGGGCCGCTTCGACCTGCACTTCACGCCGGTGGAGGAGATGGACCGCATGGCGCCGTACCACTTCGCCATGGAGGTGGAGGACTGGGACGGCTTCCTGGGGCACCTCGACGCCCTCGGCATCCGTCACACGCGTCCGGTCGAGCGCCCCGAGAACCAGTCGAAGTTCTGCTACATCCACGACCCCGACCACACGATGATCGAGCTCGTCTTCCACGGGCGTCGCCCCGCCTGACCCTCCCCGCTCTCAGCGCCGATGCGACATCGGCGCTGACCGAACATGCCCGAGGAGGCATGCATGCCCATCGTTTCGAACAACGGCACGAACATCTACTACGAGGTGCACGGCGAAGGCTCGCCCGTGCTGCTCGTGCACGGCTCCGGTGGCCATCACGCCGCCTGGTGGCAGCAGGTCGTGGCGCTGCGCGACCACCACACCGTGGTCACCCTCGACCTGCGCGGCTTCGGGAACTCCGATAAGGACGAGACCTACGACAGCCTGAACTTCCCCGGTGACATCGTCGCCGTGATCGAAGACGCCGACCTCCGCGACGCCGTGCTGCTCGGCCAGTCGATCGGCGCCGCCGCGGCGCTGAAGGCCGCGCTGCGGGTGCCCGACCGCATCCGCGGCGTCATCCTGGCGCATTCCCTCGGCGGCATCGACCACGACGAGATCACTCCGCTCGTGAAGGCCGACCGCGCAGAGGCCGAGAAGCTGCCGGTGATCGACCGGCTGCTGACGGCGCAGTTCCGCGCCGACGAGGCCGCGAAGACGTTCCTGTTCACTCAGATGGGCACTTTCAACAAGGCGCGGATGCAGGACCTGCGCAACCTCGCCAGCGACGGGCCGTCGATCGACGACGTCGCGGCCGCCGGCTTCGGCATCGCCTTCCTCGCGGGCGAGAAGGATGCCGTGCTGAGCCCCGCCACCGTGACCAAGGCGCACGAGCTCGTCGCGGGCTCGCTTCTGAAGGTCGTCGCCGGGGCGCCGCACTCCATGTACTGGGAGCGCCCCGATCTGTTCAACGCCGCCGTGATCGAGCTCGCTGCCGAGCTGAAGGGAAACTGAGATGCCGAAGAACGTCATGCAGGACGACGCCGAGAAGATCCTCGCCGTCGCAGAGCGCGAGGCGCTGCGCCTGGGCAAGGGGCTGTCGGTCGCGGTGGTCGACTCTGGGGGCTTCATCGTCAGCATCCGTCGGTTCGACGGCGCCCGCCCGATGACCCCGCTGATCGCGCTGTCGAAGGCCTACACGTCGGCGGTCATGCAGCGACCGAGCGGCATGCTCAAGGGCTGGTCGCAGTCCGATCCGGTGTTCTTCGGAAAGGTCGGCGACCTGGGCCAGTTCCCGATCGTGGCGACCGGCGGCGGGGTGACCCTCAAGCTCGAGGGTGAGTTCGTCGGCGGCGTGGGCGTGTCGGGCGGCACGCCGGGCGAAGACGAGGCGATCGCGCAGCTGATCCTGTCAGAACTCGGCTACGAGACCGACTTCTCGGAGTGGGCGGGCGCGCGCGAAGCGGCCGCAGAGACGAAGGACTGAACCATGGCCAATCTGTTCGGCTATCGCATCGACAACCACGGCGACAACGTGCGCCCCGAGGCCATCCAGCAGGCGCGAGCGCGCCGGCGCGCCGGCGAGATCGACGCAGACGAGCTGCGCGAGATCGAAGACGCCGCGATCGGCGAGTTCCTCACCTACCAGCGCCACCTGACGCTGTCGTCGCTGTCGGACGGCAACTTCCGCGACGGCGACTACCGCAGCGCCGTGCTGCAGTCGGTCGCCGGCTTCGTGCGGGTGCCCGACGCGAAGTTCGCCGACGGGCTCGGCGTGTGGACGGTGGAGGGCCCGCTCAAGCAGCGCAAGCCCATCGCGACGGATGCCGCCCGGTTCCTGCTCGAGAACACCGGCTTCCCCGTCAAGGTGAAGCTGCCCTCGGCGGCGCACATCGCGGCGCAGACCTATTCCGACCAGAGCGTGCGCGCCTACCCGGGAGCCGCGGCGCTGGGCGACGCGATCGCCGAGCTGCTGCGCGACGAGATCGAGCTGCTGCTCGAGATCGGTGTGAGCTACATCCAGCTCGACAACCCCGACTATGCGGCCTATCTCGCCGGTGCCGGCGACCCCGAGCTCTCGTTCGACGACGCGCTCGGCATCGACAACGCGGTCGTGGCGGGCCTCGACAAGGAGGAGCACCAGAAGATCGCCCTGACGATCGGCTGGGGCGAGCACCTCGACGCCGCCGTCGACACGGCGCGCGCCGAGAAGCTGTTCGCGAGCGACTACGACAAGTTCATCTTCCCGTTCCACACCGACGCGGCCGTCGCGCAGAACCTGCCGCTGCTGGTGCCGAACGAGAAGCAGATCGCCCTCGGCATCGTCGACGCGTTCGACCCGGCACTCGAAGACGTCGACACGGTCATGGCGCGCCTCGATCTCGCGATCGAGCAGCACGAATACGACCGCATCGGCCTGCTCCCGCACCGCGGCTTCCAGCCGATCCACTACGTGCCGGCCGCGCTCACGATCGAGGAGCAGCGCCGCAAGCTCGAGCACGTCGAGACCTTCGCGACGATGATCTGGGGCAACGAGGCGTAGCCACCCGCGTTTCGTCTCGCTGCGCTCGCTCAACGCCCGGAACCCCTGGCCCTCGGGCGTTGAGCGAGGAGCGCAGCGACGAGACGAAACGTCGCAACCCGCCTCAGCGGCGGTGGGGCACGAAGCGCGGCACGTAGCGCCAGAACCCCAGCGCCCCCACCAGCCCGATCACCCCGATCACGCCGGTCGCGACCGGCAGCGAAGCCGCCGCGCTCACGCCGGCGATGAGCAGCGGCGCCGCCGCGGCTCCCGCGTCGGTCAGCATCCGCCACGATCCCAGGAACGGCGCCGGGTCGGATGCCGGGGCCACATCGGCGCCGAGGGTCATCAGGATGCCGCTCGACAGGCCGTTGCCGATGCCCACGACGACCGCCGCCGCGACGAACCACGCCATCGCGCTGTCGAGGTCGTGGGTGAAGGCGAGCCCGAAGAAGGCGCCGCCCATCAGCACCATCGACGGCAGGCATGCCCACAGGCGCCCCCACCGGTCCATGATCTGGCCGCTGGAGTAGAACAGCGCGAACTCGAGGGCGCCCGTGATGCCGACGACGAGGGCGATCGTCTGCGCGTCGAGGCCGAGCGAGACGCCCCACAGCGGCAGCAGGTAGACCCGGGCCTGACGCATCGCCGAAAGGGTCGCCGAGGTGATGCCCAGGCGGGCGAGCACGCCGCGGTGCAACCACGCCGTGCGGAACACGCCCTGCTTCGGCGCCGATGCGGCGGCCGGGCGGGCGCCGTGCCCTTCGGCGGCGAGCACCTCTTCTGGATCGCGGCCGACCAGCACGAGGACGATCAGGGCGACCATGCTGCCGACGAAGAACCACGCGACCGAGCGCTCGTCGGGCCAGAGGGCCAGGAACGCCGCCGCCACGAACGGGCCGGTGAGCATGCCCGCCCGGAACGAGCCGCCGAGCACCGACAGCGCGCGGGCGCGATAGGCCAGGGGCACCCGTGTCGTCATGAACGCGTGCCGCGCCAGCCCGAAGGCCGACGCGCACAGGCCGATGCCGAACACCGCGATGCACAGCACAGCCATGTTCGGCGCGAAGATCACCCCGAGCGCGCCGAGCAGAGCCAGCGCTCCCGCGATCGCCATCGTGTGGCGCTCGCCGATGCGGTCGACGAGCCACCCGGCCGGCAGGTTGCCGATCAGGCGCGCCACCACGATCACCGAGGCCACCAGCGCCGCCTGCGGCACGTCGGCGCCCAGCGAGGTCGCGATCACCGGCAGCAGCGGCAGCAGGGCGCCCTCGCCGAGGCCGAACAGGGCGGTCGGGCCGTAGATCATCGGCGCGAAGCGCCACAGCATCCGCCCCGTCGAGACGTCGGCGCCGGCGCCCCGCGTCATGCCGGCACGGCGTCGAAGACGGCGCGCGCCCACTCGACGCCGAGGGCGACGGGGTCGTCGTGCGAGATCTCGTCGTGGGCGCCGAACGGCCCCACCCGCACGGCACCGAGGCGCTCGAGCAGCTCCGAGAACAGGCGCGAGCCGCGGTTGTACTTCTCTTCGTACGACGTGTCGCCCAGGCCGAACATCGCGTAGGTCACCCCGGCGAGGTCGGGGGCGAGGTCTTCGAGGTCGTCGTGGAGGAACTGGGCGAAGCCGGGCAGCTCGCCGCCGCCGTGCGTCGCGCACGAGATCAGGTACAGCGTGCCCGGCTCGAACACGTCGGGCGCGGCATCCGCCATGTTGACGACCTCGATGCCGCGCTCGGGGAAGGCCGTGGCGACCCCGAGGGCGACCGCCTCGGCGCGACCGGACTCGGTGCCGTAGAGCGCGACGATCCTCACGGTGAGAGCCTAGGCGCGCGCCGGAGTCAGGAAGTGCGCGACGATGTGGTCGGCGATCGCCATCGAGCTCGTCGCCGCCGGCGACGGCGCGTTGCGGATGAGGGTGACCGGGCCCACCTGATCGACCGCGAAGTCGTCGAGCAGCTCTCCGCCTCGGCCCCACGCCTGCGCGCGCACACCGGCGGCGCTCTTGTGGGTGAGGTCGCCCATCTTCAGCTCGGGGACGAACCGCCGCGCCTTCTGAAACCAGAGGGGCTTGATGAGCGACCCGCTGATCTCGTCGACCCCCATCCGCCAGTGCTGCTTGGCCAGCGGCCACGCGCCAGGCCAGCGCAGCGACTCCCACGTGTCCTTCACCGACCACTGCAGCCAGTTGTAGCCCTCGCGCGCGAGGGCGGGCACGGCGTTGGGCCCGACGTGCACGTTGTCGTAGACGCCGCGGGTGAAGTGCACCCCGAGGAACGGGAACCGCGGGTCGGGCACGGGATAGATCATGCCGTTCACGAGGTCGGTGCGCTCGGGCGCGAGCTCCCAGTACTCGCCGCGGAACGGCAGGATCTTGGGCGAGGCGTCGGCCCCGATCAGCTTCGCCACGACGTCGGATTGCAGGCCCGCGCACACGATCACGCGGTCGAACAGGTCGTCGGAGACCGGCGTGATCACCCGAACGCGCCCGTTCTCCTGCTGCATCGCGGTCACTTCGTGACCGAGGCGGATGCTGCCGCCCAGGGCCCGCACATCCTGCGCCATCGCCTCGGTGATGCTCGCATAGTCGACCACCGCGGTGTGCGGCGAGTGCACGGCCGCGACGCCGGCGACGTGCGGCTCGATCTCGCGCAGGCGCTCGACGTCGTCGATCCGAACGAGGTCGGGCACGCCGTTGGCGATCGAGCGGCGCTCGATCTCGGCGAGGGCGCCGAGCTCCGATTCGTCGACGGCGACGACGAGCTTGCCGATCTCGCGGTAGGGCAGGCCCTTCTCTTGGCAGAACTCGCGGATCTGCACGCGACCGGCCGCGCAGAGCGTCGCCTTCAGCGAGCCGGGTGCGTAGTACAGGCCCGCGTGCACGACGCCGGAGTTGTGGCCGGTCTGGTGCTGCGAGAGCCGCGCCTCTTTCTCGAAGACGGTGACCTCCACGCCGTCGTCGGCCAGGCGCCGCGCGAGCGCGACGCCGACGATGCCGCCGCCGATGATGCCGGTGCGGGGTGCGCCGGTGGCCATCAGTGCGTCCTCACCGCGGCGGTCTTCACGCGCGTGTAGAAGTGCAGCGCCTCCTGGCCCTGCTCTTTGAAGGCCGAACCCGACTCCTTGAAGCCGCCGAAGGGTTGGTGGATGTCCCAGCCGCTCGTGGGCTGGTTGACCGACACCTGGCCGGTGTCGACGTCGTCGATGAAGCGGAAGGCGGCATCGAGCGAGCGCGTGTAGACGGCGCTCGAGAGGCCGTAGGCCGAGTCGTTGACGGCGGCGATCGCCTCGTCGATCGAGTCGACGACGCGCATGCCGAGCACGGGGCCGAACACCTCTTCGCGCCACAGCGGATTGGCCTCGTCGACGGTCAGCAGCACCGGCTCGACGAATGCTCCGCCCTCGAGCAGCGCCGCATCGACGGTCGCCCTGGCGACGACCTCGGCTCCTGCGGCGATCCCCGCCTCGACCCTCGCGGCGATGTCGCGCTGCTGGGCGCGGCTGACGACGGGGCCGAGGTCGATGCCGTCGTGCGAGCCCGGGCCCACCCGGAGGGCGGCGACGGCATCCGCGATGCGCTGCGTGACCTCTCCGGCGATCGAGCGCTCGACGATGAGGCGGCTGGTCGCGGTGCAGCGCTGGCCGGCCTGCCCGAAGGCGGCGGCCGTGATGACCGGCAGCGCGAGGTCGAGGTCGGCGTCGGCGAGGATGACGGCGGCGTTCTTGCCGCCCATCTCGGTCTGCACGCGCACCCCGCTGCCGGCGAGCAGCCGCTGCAGGTTGAGCCCGACGGCGGTCGAGCCCGTGAACGACACGGCGGCGAAGCGCGGGTCGGTCGTGAGCAGGTCGCCGATCTCGGACCCGCGGCCGGTGACGGTGCCCAGAACGCCGGCGGGAAGCCCCGCGCGGTTCAGGATGTCGGCCAGGCGCAGCGTGATGATCGGCGTCTCGGTCGCCGGCTTGATGACCACGGCGTTGCCCGCGATGAGGGCGGGCGCCATCTTGCGCGCCGGCGTGAGCAGGGGGTCGTTCCACGGCGTCACCAGCAGCACGACGCCCACCGGCTCGCGGCGCTGCATCGCGAAGGTGCCGGGGCGCGCGTCGGGCACGAGTTCGCCGAAGGGCAAGCGCCCGAGGGCGCCGTAGTACTCGAAGAACTCGGCGGTCTTGCCGACCTCGCCGGTCGCCTCGGCGCGGGTCTTGCCCATCTCCGACACGATGACCTCGACCAGGCTCGCGGCCTCTGCGCGGATGAGTGCGGCGGCGTCGAGCAGAACTCGGCCGCGGGCGAGCGGACCGGTCTTCTTCCATCCCGGTGCGGCCTCGACGGCAGCCGAAATGACGGCGTCGACGTCGGCGGCGCCCATCGCCGGCACGTGGCCGATGACGGCGTCGGTGGCGGGGTCGCGCACCTCGATGGGGTCTCCCGCGGCGTCGGCGGTGAACCGCCCGCCCACGAGGTTGGCTTCGACGGTGATGCTCACGGTGGCTCCTTCTCGGCCCGCGCGCCAACGCGCGTCCCGGCCCCCTCCAGCTTCGTCGGCCTGGTCGGGTGCGGGCAATCCGCAGGGGGCACGGATGCTGCAACCGTAGGTTGCCGAGCGCTCAGCCTGTGGAGAGAAGTGCCTGGATTCAGCGCTCGACGACGCCCGCGGCGATGTCGGAGCGGTACTGCGCGCCCTCGAGCTCGACGTGCGTGAGGGCGCGGTAGGCGCGGTCGCGCGCCTCGGCGAAGGTCGTGCCGAGGCCCACGACGTTGAGCACGCGTCCGCCCGTCGCGACGAGTCCGTCGGGGCTCTCTGCGGTCGCGGCGTGGGCGAGGTGCACACCCTCGACGGCGGCCGCGGCATCCAGCCCGCCGATCGTGCGCCCCGTGACCGGGGCCTCGGGGTAGCCCTCGCTCGCGAGCACGACGGTCACCGCGACCGCGTCGGCGAACGCCGGGGTGGCGAAGTCCTCGAGATTGCCGGATGCAGCCGCCAGCAGCAGCGCCGACAGCGGGTCGACCAGACGCGGCAGCACGACCTGGGTCTCGGGGTCGCCGAAGCGGGCGTTGAACTCGATGACCTTGACGCCCTGCTCGGTGAGGATGAGCCCGGCGTAGAGCAGACCGATGAAGGGGGTGCCCTCGGCGTCGAGCCGGCGGATGACGGGCTCGGCGACCGTGGCGGTGACCTCTGCGACGAACTCCTCTTCGCCGCCGAAGCGCTCCAGCAGCCAGGGGAGGGGCGAGTAAGCCCCCATGCCACCCGTGTTGGGGCCCTCGTCGCCGTCGCGCAGGCGCTTGAAGTCCTGCGCGGGGCTCAGCGGCAGCACGTGGTCGCCGTCGCTGAGGAAGAAGAGCGACACCTCGGGCCCGGCGAGGAACTCCTCGACGAGCACGGGGCCGGTGGGCAGGTACTGATCGGCGTGCGCGAGCGCGGCCTCGCGGTCGGGCGTCACGATGACGCCCTTGCCCGCGGCCAGGCCGTCGGCCTTGACCACGTGCGGCGCGCCCAGCTCGTCGAGCGCGGCCTCGACCTCGGCGCGGGTCGCGGCGCGCACGGCACGGCCGGTGGGCACGCCCGCGGCATCCATGATGCGCTTGGCGAACGCCTTCGAGCCCTCGAGCTGCGCGGCGGCTCTGCCGGGGCCGAACACCGGGATGCCGCGGTCGCGCAGGGCGTCGGCGACGCCGGCGACCAAGGGCGCCTCTGGACCGATCACGACGAGGTCGACGGCTTCGGTCTGGGCGAACCCGGTGACCGCCGCGGGGTCGTTCGCGTCGAGCGTGACGACGTCGGCGTCGCGTGCGATGCCGGCGTTGCCGGGGGCGGCGAAGATCGTGTGCTGCTCCTGCTCGGAGCGCAGAGCGAGGATGATGGCGTGCTCGCGCGCGCCCGAGCCGAGGACCAGGATTCTCACCCCGCCAGCCTATCCGCCGGGCTCGACGCGTAGCGTGGGGCCATGCCCCGCAAGATCTCGACCGACGACGGCCGCGCGGCCCTGGCGGCGGTGGCCGCCGCATCCGCCGCCCGCCTCGACCTCGCCACGGCGGTGCGCTACCTGCTGCAGCTGCTCGAAGAGAAGGCCCCAGGCCACACCGTCGAGGTGCGGGTGCCGCCGTTCGGCGCCGTGCAGGTGATCGAGGGTCCGCGGCACACCCGCGGCACGCCGCCGAATGTCATCGAGACCGACCCGCAGACGTGGATCGCGCTCGCGACCGGCGCGGAGCAGTGGCCGGATGCCGTGGGCTCCGGCCGAGTCGTCGCCTCGGGCACGCGCGCCGACCTGTCGCCGCTGCTGCCGCTGCGGCCCTGACGCCCGTCAGCGTCGGGGGACCACGAGGGGCACACCCGTGACCGGATGCGGGAAGACGTCGACCTGCTGCCCGTAGACCTCTTCGATGGCCGCGGCGGTGAGCACCTCGGCGGGTGCGCCGGAGCGAACGACTCTGCCCTTCGACAGCAGGGTCACGCGGTCGGCGTAGGCGAGGGCCGCACCCAGGTCGTGCAGCACGATCGCCACGGCGGCGCCCTCGCGGGCGCGCGAGCGGGCCAGGCGCAGCACGTCCTCCTGGTGCTTGAGGTCGAGGGCCGCGGTGGGCTCGTCGAGCAGGAGCAGGTCGACGCCCTGCGCGAGCACGCGGGCCAGGGCGACGCGCGCCCGCTCTCCGCCCGACAGCGACGACACCGAGCGCGCCGCCAGGCGGGTCACCTCGGTCGCGGTCATCGCGGCGGCGACCGCCGCGTCGTCGTCGGCTTCGGCGGGCGTGCGCGCCCACGGGGCCCTGCCCATGCGCACGACCTGCTCGACGGTGAAGGGGAACGACACCGAGTTCTGCTGCAGCAGCACGGCTCGGCGGCGGGCGAGCTCTCGGGGAGGGATGCTGCGCAACGCCGCCGAATCGAGTTCGACCGTGCCCGACTCGGCTGTCACGTCGCCGGCCAGCACGCCGAACAGCGTCGACTTCCCGGCGCCGTTGGGGCCGACCAGGGCATGCACCTCACCCGCGTGCACCTCGATCGAGGCGTCTTCGAGGATCGCGCGGCCGCCGGCTTCTGGGCGCACCGTGACGCCGGTGGCGACCAGGCGCGCGCTCATGCCCAGCCCCCCGACCGCCGGCGCGTGCGCACGAGCAGCCACAGGAAGAACGGCCCGCCGACGAGCGAGGTGATCATGCCGATCGGCATGTCGGCCAGGGGCACGGCCGTGCGCGCGACGAGGTCGGCGACGGCGATCAGCAGCGCGCCGCCGAAGGCCGACGAGATCACCAGCGGCAGGTGCGCCGGCCCGATCGCCATGCGCAGCAGGTGCGGGATCACGAGCCCCACGAAGGCGATGATGCCCGCGAAGGCGACGGCCGCGCACACCAGCAGCGCGACGGTCACGATCACGACCATGCGCAGCAGCTCCACCCGCACGCCGAGGTGCCGAGCGGTGCGCTCGCCGAGGGCGAAGAGGTCGAGCCGGCGGGCGACGAACAGGGCCACCAGGGTGCCGATCGCGACGAGCGGCGCGACGACGGCGATCTGCGGCCAGAGGGCTCCGTTGAGCGAGCCGAGCTGCCAGAACACGATCTGCTCGCGCGTCGCGGTGGTGCCCAGAAAGGTGAACAGGGCCAGGCCCGCACCGGCGATCGCATTGATCGCGATGCCGGTCAGCAGCAGAGTGACGACCTCGGTGCGACCGCCCGACCGGCTGATGAAATACACCGAGAGCACCGCGACGAGGCCGCCGATGAAGGCGAATGCGGGGGTCGTCCACATGCCGAACGTCGCGAGGCCGAAGGTGAGCGACGCGGCCGCCCCGAACGCCGCACCCGACGAGACGCCCACGACCCCGGCATCCGCGAGCGGGTTGCCGAAGATCGCCTGCATGAGCACGCCCGACACCGCGAGTGCCGCGCCCACGAGCAGGCCCAGCACGATGCGCGGCAGCCGGATGTCGGTGATCACGCCCGCGGCGGTGGAGGCGGCGGGCGCCCACGCGTTGTCGATGCCGATCTCTTTCAGCAGGATGCCGATGACCTCGGTCGGCGACAGCGCGTACTGACCCATGCCCAGCGACAGCACACAGGTCACGACGAGGGCGCACACGAGGCCCACCATCACGAGCGCGAACCGCGAACCGCGATGCCGCACCGGGGTGGGCGTGACCACTTCGCCGGTCATGCGCTGGGCTCGGGCGTCGGCAGCACCGCGGGGTAGTCGGCGGGAGCGTACAGCGCACCGGCGAGGGCGCGGATGATCTCGGCCGTGCGGGGGCCGAAGCTCAGGATCTCGGTGTCGGCCATGTCGATGACCCGGCCGTTCTCGCCGGCGGGGGTCTGCGCGATGGCCGGAATGCGCTCGACGAGCCCGTCCACTCCGTCCACCGACGCCAGGCCGTCGGTCATCATCACGAGCACGTCGGGCTGCGCCGCCACGAGCGCCTCGGCGGTCATCGGCTTCATGCCCTCCCAGCCGATCTCACCGGCGACGTCGACCCCTCCGACCGCGTCGATCAGCGAGTCCGCTCCCGAGTCGGCGCCGAAGATGTAGTAGACGTTGGCGCTCCCTCGCACATAGAGGAACAGCATCCGCGCGCGGTCTTCGACCTCTGTCGGGGTGACCTCGGCGATCTCGGCGACCGCCGCATCGACCTCGTCGTCGAGCTGCGCGATGAGCGCTTCGCCGCGTGAGGCGACGCCCAGGGCGGCGGCGATCTCGGTCACGAGGTCGCCGGTGGTGTCGAGGCGCCGATCGCTCGAGATCACGACGACCGCGACTCCGGCCTCACGCAGCTGTTCGCGCACCTCTTTCGGGCCGATGGTGGTGTCGGTGAGCATGACGGTCGGGGCGACCTCGAGGATCGCCTCGGGGTTGAGCGTGTGGCCGGTCTTGGTGACGACGGGCAGGTCTTCGGTGCCGGTGAAATCGGTCGACGCGTCACGCCCGACGACGTTGTCGCCCAGGCCCAGCGCGAACACGGTCGAGGCGATCGTGCCCGAGATGTCGACCGGCAGGATGCGGCTCACATCGGTGATCTCGACCTCTCGCCCCTCCGCGTCGGTGACGGTCACCGGCAGCGCCGGCGCGGTGTCGTCGGCCACGACGTCGATCGTGTGGTCGGGCAGGCATGCCGTCGACTGGCCGGTCGTCGTGCGCACGTCGTCGACGAGGTCGAGCTCGGTGAGCGCGGCGGATGCTGCCGGGCAGCTGTCGACCGTCGTCTGCTGCGGTTCGCCGGCGGCCGTCGTGCCCGCGCATCCGGCGAGCACGACCGCGATCAGCGCAGCGAAGGGCAGGGCAGAAAAACGGCGCATTAGGAGAGGCTAACCTAAAACTTGACGAAGCCTGAGTGACTCGGATAGCGTCACCCGGGAGTGGCTGTTAGCTAAGCCTAACCAATTTCCCACTCAATTCACCCGAATGCACTGACGCACCGGAACCGTGCGCTCGCGCACGACCGGCTGCCCACGGAGAGATACGTGAACGCCAGCAGCACCAGCACACCTGCGCCCGCGCCCACCCGCCTGAAGGCGGCGATCGCGACGCTGATCAGCTTCCTCCTCGTGATCGCCGGTGCGATCACCGCGACCCCCGCGATGGCCGCAGGGCCCTCGGTCAGCGCGCCCGTCGTGTCGCGCGACGGCGGCGCCGTCACGGTGACCGGCCAAGGGTTCGCGGCGAACACCACCGGCATCTACCTGGGCGTCGGCCCGGCCGGTCTCGCCGGGTTCTACGTCGGCGCCGCGCAGCTGACCGACACCGTGTGGATCGCGGTCGGCAACACCGACGGCACGACCTCGTCGGGCCGCACGGCCCCGCTGGCCGACGACGGATCGTTCACCGTCACCGTCACGGTGCCCGCCTACGTCGATGGCGCCGAGTACGCGCTCTACACCTCCAAGGCGCACGGTGGAGGGTTCAGCGACACCAGCCAGAACACGACGACGGTGCTGTCGTGGCAGGCCGAGCCGGAGCCCGAGCCGACCGAGACGTCGTCGCCGGAGCCGACCGAGACGTCGAGCCCGGAGCCGACCGAGACCTCCTCGCCGGAGCCGACCGAGACGTCGAGCCCGGAGCCGACCGAGACCGCGTCGCCCGAGCCGACCGAGACCACGCCCGCCGCGCCGGAGTCGTCGCTGACCGTCTCGCAGACCGCCGGGCTCGACCCCGCAGGTGCGACCCTCACGATCACCGCCGACGACTACCCCGCGACCGCGACCTCGAAGTACACCGCCGGAAAGGCGGGCTTCTACATCCAGGTCGGCTGGCTGGCCGACAACTGGCGCCCGTCCGAGGGCGCCGCCTCGAGCTCTCGCACGAACGCGTTCAGCACGTGGGTGGCCGACAGTGCCAACACTGCGGCCCCGACGACCTGGGTCGACAACGGCGATGGCACGGCCGACGCCACCTGGACGATCACGGTCGACAAGACGGCGCTCGACGCCAAGAAGCTCGCCGGCGGCACCCTGTCGGTGTTCACCGTCGGCGCCGGAGGCGTCGTCAGCGCCGACAGCGAGCACTCCGTCGCACTCACGTGGGCAGAGCCGACCCTCGAGGTCTCGCAGCAGCAGAACCTCGACCCGAACGGCACCACCCTCACCGTCACCGGCACCGACTACGTCGCTGCGGCCGCGTCGAAGTACACGGCTGGCAAGGCCGGCGTCTACATCCAGGTCGGCTGGCTGACCGAGAACTGGCGTCCATCCGCGGGCGCCGCCTCGAGCGCTCGCTCCAACGCGTACAGCACGTGGGTGGCCGATGCGGCGAACACCGCGGCTCCCACGAAGTGGACCGACAACGGCGACGGCACGGCCGACTTCACCTGGACCGTCACGATCGACAAGGCGACCCTCGAGGCCAAGAAGCTCGAGGGCGCCACCCTCGCCGTCTTCACGGTGGGTGCCGGCGGCGTCATCCAGGCTGCGAACGAGCAGTCGGCCGAGCTGAGCTGGGTCTCGCCGACGCTGACCGTGTCGCAGACCGCAGACCTCGACCCCTATGAGCAGTCGCTCACGATCACGGGCTCCGACTATCTCGCTGCGGCCGCGTCGAAGTACACGGCGGGCAAGGCCGGCGTCTACATCCAAGTCGGCTGGCTGACCGAGAACTGGCGTCCCTCTGCGGGTGCCGCCTCGAGCGCCCGCTCCAACGCCTACAGCACGTGGGTGGCAGACACCGCCAACACCGCGGCCCCCACGAAGTGGACCGACAACGGCGACGGCACGGCCGACTTCACCTGGACCGTCACGATCGACAAGAAGACGCTGCAGGCCAAGAAGCTCGAGGGTGCGACCCTCGCGGTCTTCACGGTGGGTGCCGGCGGCGTCGTGCAGGCGGTCAACGAGCTGTCGGCCGCGATCGACTTCGCCGACACGGCTCGCCTGTCGGTATCGCAGACCGAGGCGCTCTCGCCCGCGGGTGACACCATCACGGTGACCGCCGAGAACTACCCGGCGACCGCGGCCTCGAAGTACAC
The DNA here is from genome assembly GCF_025515205.1 of Microbacterium fluvii. Classification (GTDB taxonomy): domain Bacteria; phylum Actinomycetota; class Actinomycetes; order Actinomycetales; family Microbacteriaceae; genus Microbacterium; species Microbacterium fluvii. Next base: position 228,279 of record NZ_JAOPFX010000004.1, read on the forward strand.
CGGCGGCAAGGCCGGCTTCTACATCCAGGTCGGCTGGCTCGCCGACGCCTGGCGCCCGTCCGAGGGTGCGGCCTCGAGCGCGCGTTCCAACGCGTACAGCACGTGGGTGGCGGATGCTGTCAACACCGCGGCTCCCACGAAGTGGGTCGACAACGGCGACGGCACGGCCGACGCCACCTGGACGATCACGATCGACCGCGCGACCCTCGAGGCGAAGAAGCTCGCCGGCGGCACCCTGTCGGTGTTCACCGTCGGCGCCGGCGGCGTCGTCAGCGCCGCGAGCGAGCAGGCCGTGGCGATCTCGTTCGTCACTCCCGAGCTGACGGTGTCGCAGACCGAGGGTCTCGACCCCGCGTCGGCCGAGATCACCGTGACCGGCACTGGCTTCGAGGCCACCGCCGCCTCGAAGTACACGGCAGGCAAGGCCGGCGTCTACATCCAGGTCGGCTGGCTGACCGACGCCTGGCGCCCCTCCGAGGGCGCGGCCTCCAGCGCCCGCTCCAACGCCTACAGCACGTGGGTGGCGGATGCGGCGAACACCGCGGCCCCCACGAAGTGGGTCGACAACGGCGACGGCACGGCCGACTTCACCTGGACCGTGACGATCGACAAGGCGACCCTCGAGGCCAAGAAGCTCGATGGCTCGACCCTGTCGGTGTTCACGGTCGGCGCCGGCGGCGTCGTGCAGGCGATCAACGAGACCTCGGTCGAGATCTCGTTCGTCGAGCCGAAGCTGACGGTGTCGAAGACCAGCGGGCTCAACCCCGACAGCGCCACGATCACCGTGACCGGCACGGGCTACAGCACCGCAGGCAAGGGCCTCTACGGCCCGACCGCCGGTCAGCCGGCGGGCGTGTACGCGCAGATCGGGTGGCTGGCCGAGACGTGGCAGCCGTCGAAGGGCGCGGCCTCGAGCGCGCGCACGAACGCCTACTCGGCGTGGGTGCAGGGCACGCAGACGGCGTCGCCGTACCTGAAGTGGACCGACAACGGCGACGGCACGGCCGACTTCACGTGGACCGTCACGATCGATGAGGCGACTCTTGCGGCCAAGAAGCTCGAGGGCGGCACCCTGTCGGTGTTCACCGTCGGCGCCGGCGGCGTCGTGCAGGCCGTCAACGAGAAGTCGGTGGCGATCTCGTTCGCCGAGGAGCCCACCACGCCCGAGCCGACGACCCAGGGATCGCTGACGTGGGGCGTGTCGACCTCGTTCGTGAACTACATCACGGGCCCGATCGCGAACGGCACGGCGACCGTGTCGAACGGAGCCACCAAGAGCGCGAACCTGTTCACCTTCGCGCAGGCCGTCGAGGGCACCACGTATGACGCGCAGAAGGGCACCGGTGACGTCGCGTACGCCGGCGCGGTGCGCTTCACCGGTCACGGCGGGGCTCTCGATGTCACGATCGCGAACCCGAAGGTGACCGTCGTCTCGGCGAGCAGGGCCGACCTGTCGGTGACGAGCGGCGGCGCGAGCGTCGTCGTGGCGACCCTCGACCTGAGCAAGGCGACCCGCACGACGGCAGGCGACGCGGTGACCTTCACCGCGGCCCCCGCCACGCTCACGGCCGAGGGCCTCGAGAAGGTGTTCGGCGGCACTGCTCCCACGAGCGGACTGGATGCCGTCACCTTCACCATCGGCGTCGCGAGCGTCATCGTGACCCCGGAGGTGCCCTCCACGCCGACCACTCCGTCGAAGCCGAGCACCCCGTCGACGCCGTCGACCGGTGCCGGAACGAAGACCGAGACGGTGGCCGACGGGTCGCTGCGCTGGGCCATCTCGTCGTCGTTCGTGAACTACGTCACGGGACCCATCGCCAAGGGCGCCATCACGGTGTCGGGCGGGGCGACCCGCTCCGGCGGCCAATTCCAGTTCGGGCAGGCCACGGGCAGCACCTACGACGCGAAGACGGGCCTGGGCACCGTGTCTTATGTCGGCGCCGTGCGCTTCACCGGCCACAGCGGCGTGCTCGACGTCACCGTCGCGAACCCGCAGGTCCGCATCACCTCGGCGACCTCGGCGACGCTGTACGTCACGAGCGGCGGCTCGCAGGTCGCGTTCGCGACGCTGAACCTCGCCCAGGCGGCCAAGACCACCTCCAACGGCGCGGTCACCTACACGGCGGCCCCCGCCTCGCTCACGAGCGCGGGTCTCAGCCAGGTGTTCAGCGGTTACTCGACGAGCCTCAACCCGGTGACCTTCACCATCGGCGCGGCGGCCGCGGCGCCTTCCGGCTCCACCGGAACGGTGGCGGCGGCATCCGCCGATGACGATTCCGACGAGTTGCCGGCCACCCCGCCGGCGACCGAGGGCATCGAGGCCGACGACGAGACGCTGGCCGCGCTGCAGTCGGGCGAGCAGGTCACGATCAGCGTGCCCGGCTTCGAGCCGAACGAGGAGGACATCAAGATCGTCGTCTACTCGACGCCGATCCTGCTCGGCACGGTCACGGCCGATGCCGACGGCGTCGCCACCTGGACCGGCACGCTGCCGGCGACCCTCGAAGACGGCGAGCACACGCTCACCTTCCAGGGGTCGATCGACCGTGGCATCGTGTTCACGCTCGACCGCGCCGGCGCCGCGGCACTGGGTGCCTGCACCGTCGACGACGCGACGCTGAACTGGGGCTTCAAGGAGTCGTTCCGCACCTACATCGAGGGCATCGCCGCCGGTGGCTGGGAGCTCACCGACGTCGCCTACGAGTACCCCGAGTACGTCTGGACCGGCGGCACCGGATCGCTCGACCTCGAGGCCAGCACGGGGCTTGTGACCTACGGCGGCGCGATCGAGTTCACCGGCCACGACGGCGCCCTCGACACGACGCTGTCGGACTTCCGCCTCGAACTGGCCGGCGACACCGGCTACATCGTGGTCGACGTCTCGGGCACGACGCAGGAGGGCGAAGACGTCACCGCCGAAGACGTGCGGTTCGCGCAGTTCGAGCTGGGCGAGCTGACCGTGGCCGACGGTGTGGTCGAGCTGGTCGACCTGCCCTCGACCCTGACCGACGCCGGCGCGGCCGCCTTCGGCACCTACGCCGCCGGCGAGCAGCTCGACCCGGTCTCGGCCGAGATCCCGGTGCCCGCCGACTGCGAGGTCGTCGTCGCCGCTCCCGCCGAAGACGGCGTCGAGGCCGCCCCCGAGCAGACGGATGCCGTCGCCACCTCCGACGAGGGCGCGCCGATCTGGCCCTGGGCCCTGGGCGGACTCGTGCTGGTCGCCGCGGTCGCCGCCGTGGTCGCGGTGAACGTCGCCCGCCGCCGCAAGGCCGCCGGAGCGGAGGAGCACACGGGCGCCTGAGCCCACGGCATCCGCCGCCGCCGCGCGCTGACACCGAAACCCACCTCTCGGTCCGAAACCCTCGGGCTGGGGGTGGGTTTCGGCGTGCACGGCGGGTTTCACCCACGCAGACCAGGGTTTCAGCGGGTACGCGCGGTTTCGGGCGGCGCGTCAGCTCGCGGGCGGGGGCACGGCCCGGCAGTGGGACAATGGACCCATGGCCGATCAGCCGAACTCCCGCCCGCACATCGAGAAGGTATCGGTGCGCCGTGCGCCCAAGCTCTCGGTGTTCCTGCTGCTCGGGGCGGCCGTCGGCGTCGTCGTCGCGATGATCCTGACGTTCGCCTTCGGCGGCGGCGAGGTGGTCACCACGAGCGGCGTCACCTACACGCCGCTGCAGGTGTTCGGCTTCCTCGCGCTGTACTGCGTGCCCATCGGCCTGGCGGTGTTCGGCCTGATCGCCGTCTGGCTCGACCGCCGGGCCGCGCGCCGCGCGCGCGAGGTGCTCGTCGACCACGAGCGCATCCAGGTGACGGACGACCCCGAGGCCTGACCCCTACGCCAGTTCGGCGATGATCGGGTTGATCGCGGTGTCGAAAGCCGCGACGTCGCCGCGCAGTCCGTCGGTCACGGCGATCGTGAGAGCGCCGATCCACCAGACGCCGCGCTGTGTGAGCGGCAGCACCTGCACGTTCAGCTCGAACGAGTGCGCGCGCCGGCCCACCTGCCGCTCGTGCTCGGCGATCGCGCTGGCGTAGGCGCGATACGAGTGCCCGCCCGAGCGCGCCCCGACATCGCGACGGTAGCGATCGTGCGCCGAGCGGGCGAAGGCGATGGATGCCGCCGCGTGCGGCGCCGCAGCGGCCACCAGCTGCTCGCAGCCCTCCGAGGCGACGGCGACGAGGGTGTCGAAGCCGTCGACGAGCATGAGCGGTATCGGAGACGGGTGCGCCTGCGGCTCGACCGTCATCTCCCAATACGAGCGCCACTGGCGCTCGAGCTCGGCCTGCGCATCGTCGTCGCGCAGCTCGGTCGCGGTGGGCACACCGCGCAGGTGCGGCAGTTCGTCTGGGGTGCGGATGCCGAGCACCTGGCGCAGATAGAGGGCGACGAGAACGGGCTCGCCCGCATCCTCGCGAATGAGCCACTCCGGAGAGGCCGCCCCACCCATGCGGCCATTGTAGGGGCGACGCCCCGCACGGGGATCGGGTCGCTCAGGCCCGGTAGGCTGTCAGCGTGGCAGCATCCTCCCGCGACGCCTCGGCGAACCCCTACACGGAGGCCGGCGTCGACACCGCCGCCGGCGACCTGGCCGTCGAACTCATGAAGTCGGCCGTTCGGCGCACCCACGGCCCCGAGGTCCTCGGCGGAGTGGGTGGATTCGCGGGGCTGTTCGACGCCTCCGCCCTGCGTGCCTACGCGCACCCGCTGTTGGCCACCAGCACCGACGGCGTAGGCACCAAGGTCGCCATCGCCCAGGCGATCGACAAGCACGACTCGATCGGGCGCGACCTGGTGGGCATGGTCGTCGACGACATCGTCGTGGTCGGCGCCAAGCCGCTGTTCATGACCGACTACATCGCGTGCGGCAAGGTCTTCCCCGAGCGCATCGCCGACATCGTGCGCGGCATCGCCGACGGCTGCGCCGAGACGGGCACGGCCCTCGTCGGCGGCGAGACGGCGGAGCACCCCGGTCTTCTCGGAATCAACGACTACGACGTCGCGGGGGCGGCGACGGGCGTCGTCGAAGCCGGTCGCGTGCTGGGCGCCGAGCGCGTGCAGACCGGCGACGTCGTGCTGGCCCTGTCCTCGAGCGGCCTGCACTCCAACGGCTACTCGCTCGTGCGCCACATCGTCTCGGGCGCCGGCGTGTCCTACGGCGACAACGCCGCCGACTTCGGCACGACGTGGGGTGAGGCGCTGCTCGAGCCCACGCGCCTCTACACCGCGCCGCTGCTGCGGCTGATCACCGAGCTCGCCGACGGCGACCGCGACGGCGTGCACGCCCTCAGTCACGTGACCGGCGGCGGCATCGCGGCCAACCTCGCCCGCGTGCTGCCCCGAGGCTCGTGGGTCGACGTCGACCGCACGACCTGGTCGCCGCCCCCGGTCTTCCGCGTGCTCGCCGACCTCGGCGGGCTCGCACTCGAGCAGACCGAGGGCACCTGGAACCTCGGCATCGGCTTCCTCGCGGTCGTCGCGGCCGACAAGGCGGATGCTGCCGCATCCGCTCTCGCGCACGACGGCATCGCCGCGTGGCAGGTCGGCGTCGTGAACACGGGCGAGACGCCCGCGGGAGAGTATGAGCAGGGCGCCAAGGGCGTCGACGGCGGCGCGGTGCGCCTGGTCGGCACCTACGCAGACAACGGAGCGAAGTAACACCCCATGTGCGGCATCGTCGGAATGGTCGGCAACGGCCCCGTCAACCAGGAGATCTACGACGCCCTGCTGCTGCTGCAGCACCGCGGGCAGGATTCGACCGGCATCGCGACGGCCGAGCCCAATGGGGTCTTCCACCTCAACAAGCAGCGCGGGCAGGTCCGAGAGGCCTTCCGCACCCGCGACATGCGGGGGCTGCTGGGCAACATCGGCCTGGGGCACGTGCGCTACGCGACCAAGGGCACGGCCTCGAGTGAAGAAGAGGCGCAGCCCTTCTACGTCAACGCGCCCTACGGCATCGTGCTCGTGCACAACGGCAACCTCACCAACACGCGTGAGCTCACCGACGAGCTGTTCCACAAGGACCGCCGGCACCTGAACACGAGCTCCGACACCGAGCTGCTGGTCAACGTGCTCGCCAACGAGCTGCAGGGCTCGATCTCGGGGCTGCAGCTCGACCCCGAGCAGATCTTCACCGCCGTCTCGCGCGTGCACGAGCGCGTCGAGGGCTCGTACGCGACGATCGCGCTCGTCGCCGGCTACGGCCTCCTCGCCTTCCGCGATCCGTTCGGCATCCGTCCCCTGATCCTCGGCACGCGCCCCGCGCTCGACGGCGAGGGCTACGAGTGGATCGTCGCGAGCGAATCGCTCGTGCTCGAGAACGCCGGCTTCGAGATCGTGCGCGACGTCGAGCCCGGCGAGGCCGTGTTCATCAGCATCGACGGCAAGCTGCACACCAAGCAGTGCGCGAAAGACGCCAAGCTCATGCCGTGCTCGTTCGAGTACGTCTACCTCGCCCGCCCCGACAGCGAGATGAACGGCATCTCGGTCTACGAGGCGCGGCTGCGCATGGGCGAGCGCCTGGCCGACACGATCGCGAAGTACACCCCGGCCGGCGCCATCGACGTGGTCATGCCGATCCCCGACTCGTCGCGGCCGGCGGCGATGCAGGTGGCCCGCAAGCTCGGCATCGAGTACCGCGAGGGCTTCTACAAGAACCGCTACGTCGGCCGAACCTTCATCATGCCCGGGCAGGCGGTGCGCAAGAAGAGCGTGCGGCAGAAGCTCAACGCTATGTCGAGCGAGTTCAAGGGCAAGAACGTGCTGCTGATCGACGACTCGATCGTCCGAGGCACGACCTCGAAGGAGATCATCCAGATGGCGAGGGATGCCGGCGCCAAGACGGTCACGTTCGCCTCTGCCGCGCCGCCGGTGCGGTACCCGCACGTCTACGGCATCAACATGCCCTCGCGGCACGAGCTCGTCGCCCACGGGCGCACGATCCCCGAGATCGCGCAGGAGCTCGGCGCCGACTACATGGTCTACCAGGAGATCGACGACCTGAAGGCCGCGATCCTCGAGGGTTCGCCCGATGTCGAAGACCTCGATATGAGCTGCTTCGACGGCCGCTACGTGACCGGCACCGTCTCCGAGGAGTACCTCGCCTGGGTCGAGGGCACCCAGGAGTCTTGACCCGGGTCAAGGTCGCCCTTCGATACGCGCCACTGCGCGGCGCTACTCAGGAACCGTAGGCCGCGCAGCGGCCGTATCGAGACCCACCCCACCTCGTTTCGTCTCGCTGCGCTCGCTCAACGCCCGGGGGTTGTCCCCGTCTCGCTGCGCTCGCTCAACGCCCGGGGGTCGTCCCCGTCTCGCTGCGCTCGCTCAACGCCCGGAACGAACAACCCCGGGCGTTGAGCGAGGGAGCGCAGCGACCGAGACGAAACGTCGCGGCCGAAGCGCGCCGGCTCCCAGCCCGTTCCCCGGGTCGGGCGCTAGCGTCGGGTCATGTCGTCTGAAACCGCCTCGGCCCTCGAGCGCACCGTGCGCGCAGAGATCGTCGAGGCGGAGCGGCCCGATCGGCCGATCCGGCGGATGCTGCGCCGCTGCCGCGCGTGGATCGCCCGGCATCCGCGCCTGCAGCACGCCTATCGCGTCGCTGTTGCGATCGTCGGCACCGTGATGGTGCTCGGCGGCCTCGTGCTGGTGCCGCTGCCGGGGCCAGGGTGGCTCGTGGTGTTCCTCGGCCTCGCGGTGCTGGGCACCGAGTTCCACTGGGCGCACCGCCTGTCGAGCTGGCTCAAGCGCATGCTCGACCGGTTCTGGGCGTGGTGGCACGCCCGGCGCGCGCGCCGGGCGGCGGCGCGCCGAGCGCAGCCGGCGACCGTCAGGCGCTGACCTTCGCGCCCTCGAGCACCTCGAGGAAGGCCTTCATCCACGTGCCGTTGTCGGGCCAGGCCCGCGCGGTCACGAGGTTGCCGTCGACGACTCCGCCGCCGTCTTCGAAGACGCCGCCGGCGGTCGTCACGTCGATCGCCAGCTCGGGGTACGCCGACGACGTGCGCCCCGCGAGCACGCCGGCCGCGGCCAGCAGCAGCGGGCCGTGGCAGGTCGCCGCGACCGGCTCATTGCTCTCGAAGAAGTGCCGCACGATGCGCTGGGCGTCGACGTCGTTGCGGATGTACTCGGGTGCGCGGCCGCCGGGCACCACGATCGCGACGTAGGCGGCCGGGTCGACGTCGGCGAAGGCGACATCGGCGTTCCATGTGTGCCCGAGCTTCTCGGTGTACGTGTCGAAGCCGTCGACGAAGTCGTGCACCACGAACTGCAGCTTGCGCTTCTCCGGGGCGCCGATGTGCACCTCGTACCCGGCCTCCTGCAGCCGGTGATACGGGTAGAACACCTCGAGGGTCTCGGCGGCGTCGCCGGTGAGGATCAGGATCTTCTCGGTCATGGGTCGTTCCTCTCTGAACAGGTGACCCGATCCTGCGCGCGGGCGACGGCATCCGCGCACTGAGATTCTCACTCAGCGCGAAACGCGCCCGGATCTACACTGGCGGCATGGGCGCAGAGTCGTCTCGCGAGGGCGCGGGGATCCGGTCGGCCGACCGCGTGCTGCGGATTCTGGATGCCGTGGGCAGAGCGGCAGACGGACTCACCGCCGCCGAGCTCGCGCGCCTGCTCGACCTGTCGCCCGCGACGACGTATCGCCTCATCGGCACACTGCAGGCGCACGACTTCATCGTGCGGGCCGAGGGGGCGAGGTTCGTGCTGGGGCGTGCCGCCGACGGGCTCGGGCGCGCCGTGAGGTCGCAGATCGTGGCGACCCCTGCCGTGCGCGGCGTGCTCGAGGTGATGCGCGACGATGCCCGCGCTCCCGCCTACCTCACGGTGTTCCGCGGCGACGACATCGCGATCGCGCACGTCGCCGACTCAGCCGCCCATCCGCGCATCGGCCAGCTGCACGTGGGCTTCGCCGAGGCCGCGCACGTCACGGCGTTCGGCAAGCTCATGCTCGCCGCCCGCGACGACGACGGGGTGCGTCGCTACCTCGAGCGCCATGGCGCGCCGGCCGTCGCGTTCGGCTCGGTCACCTCCGAGCGGGCGCTGCTCGACCAGCTCGACGAGGTGCGGGCGCTGCAGATCGCCGTGGAGGTGGAGGAGTACATGCCGAAGCTCGCCTGCATCGCAGCTCCCGTGCGTTCGGCGAGTGGGCGAACGATCGGAGCGGTGTCGCTGTCGACGACGGCCGACGACTTCCGCTCCCGCGCGCACGATCTGGAGAAGATCGTGCGCCGAGGCGCATGGCACGTGTCGAGCCGCCTGCCCAGAGACCGGGCAGTGCGAACGACGTGACCGGTGGGGTCAGGCCTTCTCGTCTTCGTACTCGTCGGCGTACTGATCTGCCCACTTGTCGACGTACTCGTTCTCGGCGTTTTCCGGGTGCCCCAGTTCGCGCTCCAGCGCTGAGTAGTTCACGTTGTACGTGTCGTACTTCAGTTCGCGAGCGATCTTGGTGTGCTTCGCCTTCTGACGGCCACGCCCCATGCGAGACCCCCTCATTTCTGAGATGCGGGCTTTCGTGCGAGCCCGCTGACGTCGATCCGGCTTCGAGGCCGGTAAGAGTAGCATTCAGGATAACACGGCGGTCTCCCGGCCCGGCTTGGGTGGGCCGATCGCCACACCGGAGAGGGAGTGTTCCGCCGATATGAGCGACGAGGCATACGACAAGGCGGCGGAACTCGCTGACGCCCCCCGCGGATCGGTGCTGGTGGGCGTGGTGCCGGGTCTTCCGACCCGCGTGGTCAGAGAAGGTGCGCGCTACGCGAAGCTGCTCGGGGCTCCGCTTCTGCTCGTCCATGTCGACGTGACCCGGTTCGTGACCTACGAAGACCCCGACGGCTATGTGCACACGGCGCCGATCGACATCAGCGTCGGAGGCGGCGAGAGCGACCTGCAGCGCGTGCGCGCCGAGGCCGCCGCGACCCTCGAAGGGTCGGGCGTCGAGTGGACGGTGCGCCAGCTGGTCGGCGACCCCGCTCTCGCGATCAAGCACCTCGCCGACCAGACCGACGCGAAGCTGCTGGTCATCGGCACCCGCAAGCGCGGCTTCGGCGAGTCGATCCGCGAGTTCTTCACCGGCTCCGTGGCCGCGCGCCTCGCGCACCGCCAGCACCGGCCGATCCTGGTCGTGCCGCTGGGCGAGCCCGTCGCCGACGATCAGGACATCTGGCCGGAGGCGTGAGACGCCGCATCCGCCCGCCGTCGGGACGAGCGGATGCCGCAGGCCTCAGCCGCGCAGTGCCCTCGTGACCTCGCGCGCGGCCTCATCGAGGCGCCGGGCCAGGTCGTCGACCGTCTCGGCGGCCAGCTGACCGCCGCGGGCGACGTGCGTGCGCACATCGCTGCGCAGCCGCGCCCGGAATTCGTTGACCACGGCGTCGACCCGATGCACCTGCTCGCGCGAGCGCGTGCGGGAGTCGTCGGATGCCGCCGGCTGCGGCTGCGGAGCCGCACGGTCGGCCTTCGCGGCGGCGGCGAGGTCGGCGCGAAGGCTCTTCATGGCCTCCTGCACGCCCGCACGCACGCCGTCGGCGATGAGCCGCACACTGTCGGCCAGACCCGCTTCGATGCCTTCGAGCTCTCCCGAGCGGGCCGCCACCTCGGCGCGGCCGGCGTCGGTGATCTCATAGATCGTCTTGCGACCGTCGACGGTCTTGGTGACCATGGCCTCTTCTTCGAGCTTCGCGAGCCGCGGGTAGATGGTGCCGGCGCTGGGAGTGTACGTGCCGCCGGTGCGATCCGACAGGGCCTGCATGATGTCGTACCCGTGCCGCGGACCCTCGTCGAGCAGGTTCAGCAGATAGAGGCGCAGGTCGCCGTGGGAGAAGACGGGGGCCATCACCAGGCCTGCCCTTCGTCGCCGGCCGTGTCGGACGAGCCCTCGACGGGTGCGCCCTCGACGGGGGTCGGCTCGGATGCCGCCTCCACCGCGCGCCGCAGCACGGTCACGTCGCCCGACACCGAGTTGGCCCGCACGTCGACGAACGATCCGCTGAGCTCGCCCACCGAGTCGGCGTAGTTGGTGGGGGTCGAGGTCGACCGCTTGACCCCGTCGATCTGCACCCGGCCGCTCACGCTGCGCACGACGTAGTTGGCCGGCAGGCCCTCGTCGAGGCGGATCGTGGTGCCGCCCGACACGGTGTTGAGGTTGATCGTGTTGATCGGTCCGCTCGTGTCGATCATCATGTCGCCCGAGACGGTGTCGATCGAGGCGCTGCGCAGGCGACCCGCGAGAGCCACGTCGCCCGAGACCGAGTTGGCGCCGGCCGCGCCGACGACGCCGCGCGCCTGCACATCGCCGGAGACGGCGTTGACGCTGAGGTCGCCGGTGAGGCCGTCGACGATGATGTCGCCCGAGACGGTGTTGAGCTTGGCGTCGTTGTCGAGGCCGGCGACGAGCGCGCTCGCGGTGACGACGCCGAGGGTGAGGGCGATGGAGCGGGGCACGGCGACGCTGACCTCGGCCTTGGGGCCGCCTGAGCCGAAGTTGCGGAACACCTCGAGGAAGTTGTCCCACCGCAGCTGCGGGTGGTCGATCTCGACGACGTCTCCGGTCGCCTCGACGCGGAGGTCTTTGATGGTGACGCCGTGCACCTCGATGCGGATGCCGGGCTCGTCGTGGGCGATCACATCGACCTGCCCGCCGACGAGGCTGATCTTGAGCTTGCGTGCCGTCTCGATGTCGATGACGCGCGTCTCGCCGGGGTGGATGATCCACTTCTCGAGAGTCATGAGTTCTCCTGGGTTCTGGTGAAACACGATATATCGCGTTGAAGGAAGACTAACACGATATATCGCGTCTTCGTCAAGAAATCCGTCAGGATCGGGTTGACCTTGACGTGACGTCAAGTTCTAGGGTCGATCTCGAAGGGAGACGACATGACCGACGAGTGGTCGATCCAGCACATCGCGCGACTGGCCGGCACGACGAGCAGAACGCTGCGGCATTACGGCGCGCTCGGGCTGCTGCATCCGTCCCGCGTCGGCCACAACGGCTATCGCTACTACGACCAGACGAGCCTCGTGCGCTTGCAGCGCATCCTGCTGCTGCGCGAACTCGGGCTCGGCCTGCCGCAGATCGGCGAGGTGCTCGAGCGCGAGAGCTCGGAGGCGAGTGCCCTGGAGACCCACCTGGCGTGGCTGCGCCAGGAGCAGGAGCGGCTGACGCGGCAGATCGCGTCGGTCGAACGGACCATCGAGGCAGTGAGAGGAGGTGAACGACTGATGGCAGAAGACATGCTGAACGGCTTCGACCACACGCAGCACCGCGACGAGGTGACCGAGCGCTGGGGTGCAGAGGCCTACGAACGCAGCGATGCGTGGTGGCGCGGAATGGATGCTGCGGCGAAGGCGGATTGGAAGGCCCGCACGGCCGAGCTGAACCGCGACTGGACCGACGCCGTCGCACGCGGCATCGAACCCACGAGCGACGAGGCGCAGGCGATCGCGCGCCGGCACGTGGAGTGGCTGACCGGGATCCCCGGCACGCCCGCCGCCGCCGGCACGCCGAGCGACGTCGCCGCATACGTGCGGGGGCTGGGCGAGATGTACGTCGCCGACCCGCGGTTCGCGGCGAACTACGGCGGGGTGGAGGGAGCCGCATTCGTGCGGGACGTCCTGGCCGCCTACGCCGACGCGCACCTGTGAGCACCCAGGTCGCCGAGCCTGTCGAGGCGTTGCATCCGCCCCGACAGAGGGATGCCGCGGGTCCGAAATCCGGACTCCGCGGCATCCGCGCTCTGGGGGAGCGCTTTCCGATCGCTTGGGGGCCGATCGGGGCGCCTGCTGGGGGTCAGGCGCGATTGCGTCCGCTGATCAAGCGGAACAGGAACGCGATCAGCGCGATCACACCGACGATCAGGGCGACCCAGAGCAGCCACTGCAGGGATGCGTTCAGGCCGCTGACGATGGCGATGACGACCGCGACGACGATGATGATGATCAGAGCAAGGTTCATGCTCCGACATTGACATGTCCGGTCGCGCCTGAGCAGGGGGTTGAATCCTCTCGGCCGCGGTGCTAGCAGCGCGGGCTATCGGTGGCCTCCGAGCCTGTCAACCCCCTCGGCCGGTGCGCCAGGCGCCGGTAACGTCCGGAACGTCGAGCGAAGGAGGGGAAACATGCCTCGAGGACGTGGATCCGGGAGCCTCAAGAACCCCGAGCTGTACGAGGAGCTGCGCAACGAAGGCGCATCGAAAGAGAAGGCCGCCCGCATCTCCAACGCCATCGCGAACGAAGGGGCGTCGGCGGTCGGCCGCAGAGGCGGCAAAGCGGGCGACTACGAAGACTGGACGGTCGACCAGCTACGCAGCCGTGCGCGCGAGCTCGGCCTGAGCGGGTACTCCGGAAAGCGCAAGGCGCAGCTCATCGACATGCTGCGCACCCACTGATGCCGCGACTGCGGCGGGTGCACCCCGACGAAGACCCCGGATTCCGACGCGTGCGCGCCGGCACAGGGTTCCGCTACCTCGACGCCGATGGTGCCGCACCGGCGACGGCCGATGCCGACCGCATCCGAGATCTCGTCATTCCGCCCGCATGGGACGACGTGTGGATCAGTGTCGACCCGCTCGGGCACATCCAGGCCGTCGGCACCGACGAGGCGGGCCGGCGCCAATACCTCTATCACCCGCGCTGGAGGCAGAAGCAAGACACCGGCAAGTACGCGCGGGCCCTCGCGCTCGCCGAGGCGCTCCCGCACGCCCGCGGCCGGGTGACGACGGCGCTGCGCCGGCCCGAGCTCGACCGGGAGCGCGTGCTCGCGGCGGCGTTCCGCATGCTCGACCTCGCCGCTCCCCGCGTGGGGTCGGCCCGCTACCTCGAGCGGTACGGCAGCCGAGGCCTCACGACGCTGCAGCGGCGCGATGCGCAGGTGGCGGCCTCGGTCGTGACGCTCTCGTTCCCGGCGAAGAGCGGCCGGCGGGCGTTCATCGAGATCGACGACGGCGACCTCGCCGCGACGATCGAGCTTCTCGGTGCCGGGCGGCCTCGCTCACGACTGCTCGCGTATCGCCGTGGGCGGCGCAACGTGGCCCTGACGCCCGCCGAGGTGAATGCGCACGTGCGGGCGCTGACCGGCGGACGCTTCACGGCGAAGGACTTCCGCACCCTCCGCGGCACGATCCTCGCCGCCGATGCCCTGGCGCGCATCGGCACCGTCGACACCAAGACAGACCTCAAGCGTGCCGAGCAGCTCGCCGTGCGCGCGACCGCCGAAGCGCTGGGCAACACGATCGCCGTCGCGCGCGGCAGCTACATCGACCCGAGAGTGTTCGCGGCCTATCGCAAGGGCAGGCTGCTCGAACTCGGCGTCTCGCCCGAGTCGGCGATCCGCGCGCTGCTGGGGGAGCACTAGATCGGCGCCGTAGAGTCTGAGCCGTGACCACGACGCCGATCTCGCCCGCCACGCTCGGAGTCGTCGTGCTGGGAGGGATGCTGGGCGTCGCCGTCCGCGCGGCGATCGTGCCGTCGATGGGCGACGATTTCGAGGTGGCGGTCGTGGCGACGATGATCGTGAACATCGTGGGCTCGGGACTGCTCGGCGTCGTCGTCGGCCGACTCGACGATCGCAGGCCGCTGGTGCGGGCCTTCCTCGGCACCGGGGTGCTGGGGGGATTCACGACCTACAGCGCATTCGCCCTGCAGACCGTGGTCGTCGGCACCGCGATCCGGATCGACGGACCACCGGAGCCTCCGGCCGTTCTCCTCGGGCTCGGACTGGCCGCGCTCACCGTGATCGGCGGACTGCTCGCGGCGGCCACCGGAGTCTGGGTCGGGCGGCGGCTTGCCGATGTGCCGGGTGAGATCGAACCCCCGGAGGATGCCCGGTGATCGACCTGACCTTCGTGGCGACGGTATTGGCCGGCGGCGCCGGTGCCGGCCTGCGGTACGTCGTCGACGCGCTCGTCATGCGCGGACGCCCAGACAGGTTCCCCCTCGGCATCTTCCTCGTCAACGTCACCGGCTCGTTCGCGCTCAGCCTGCTGCTGGGGCTGGAGCTCCAACCGGTGTGGAACTCGGTGATCGGCGTCGGACTACTGGGCGGGTACACGACCTTCAGCGCGGTCTCGGTCGAGACGGTGCTCCTGATCCAGCGGCGCCGGCGCCGGCGGGCGCTGCTCAACGCGGTGGGCACGCTCGCGGCGACGGTCGCGGCCGTGGGTCTCGGAGTCCTCCTGGGCCTGCTCATCACCGTGGGATACTGAGACCCCGATACATTCGCGTATCGGTCGGTCCCGCAGCATCCCTGCCCACTCCTCGAAGGCACCCGTGTCGAACCTCGCCGTCCTGAGCCTGAAGAACCGCGCGCTCATCGCGCTCATCACGATCGTCGCCGCCGTGTTCGGCGGCCTCGCGCTGACCAACCTCAAGCAGGAGCTCATCCCCTCGATCGAGTTCCCGCAGCTGTCGATCCTCACGACCTACCCTGGCGCGTCGCCCGACGTCGTGAACAACGACGTGTCGACGCCGATCGAGACGGCGATCCAGGGCATTCCGGGGCTGGAATCGACCACCGCAACGAGCACGACCAACGCGTCGATCATCACGGCGTCGTTCACCTACGGCACCGATCTGGCCACGGCCGAGCAGAAGATCACGCAGGCCATCAACCGCATCTCGTCGACGCTGCCCGACAGCGTCGACCCGAACGTCGTGTCGTTCTCGATCGACGACCTGCCGGTGATCGCGCTCGCCGTCACGGGCTACGACGACGCCCAGACCATCCAGGCGCAGCTCGAGGCGAGCGTCGTGCCCGACCTCGAAGACGTCGACGGCGTCAGCGCCGTCGCGATCGTCGGCGGTCAGGGTCAGCGGGTCACGATCGTGCCCGACCAGGCCGAGCTCGCCAAGGCCGGGTACACCCAGGCCGCCATCACCGACGCCCTCGACCAGAACGGCGTGCTCTTTCCCGGCGGCACCGTCACCGAAGGCGACCAGACCCTCACTGTGCAGACCGGCACCAAGCTCACCTCGGTCGACGAGGTCGCGAACCTGCCCCTCGTGCCGAGCTCTGCCGCGCAGCTCGCCGGCGGAGAGGTGACGATCGGCGACGTCGCCGAGGTCAGCCTCGATGAAGACCCGATCACGTCGATCTCTCGCGTCAACGGCGAGCCCGCCCTGACCCTCTCGATCACGAAGCTCCCCGCCGCCAACACCGTCGAGGTGTCGCAGGGCGTCGAGGCACTGTTGCCCGACCTGCAGGATGCGATCGGCGAAGACGCCGAGTTCACCGTCGTCTTCGACCAGGCGCCCTATATCGAGCAGTCGATCGAGGCGCTCGCGCAGGAGGGTCTTCTCGGCCTCGCCTTCGCCGTGCTCGTGATCTTCGTCTTCCTGCTGTCGGTGCGCTCCACGCTGGTCGCGGCGATCTCGATCCCGACCAGCGTGCTCATCACCTTCATCGGCATCCAGGCGTTCGGCTACTCGCTGAACATCCTGACTCTCGGTGCCCTCACGATCGCGATCGGGCGCGTCGTCGACGACTCCATCGTGGTCATCGAGAACATCAAGAGGCACTACGTCGGCGATGCCGACAAGAAGACCGCGATCCTGCTCGCGGTGCGCGAGGTCGCCGCCGCGATCACCGCGTCGACCATCACGACCGTCGCGGTGTTCCTCCCGATCGCCTTCGTCGGCGACATGACCGGTGAGCTGTTCCGGCCGTTCGCCCTCACGGTGACGATCGCCATGACCGCGTCGCTGTTCGTGGCCCTCACGATCGTGCCCGTGCTGGCGTACTGGTTCCTCAAGCCCGGCAAGCCGCTGCTCGACGACGAAGGCCGCCAGGTCGACCCGGAGGATGCTGCCGCGGCGCCGTCGCGCCTGCAGAAGGGGTATCTGCCCATCCTGCGCTGGACGCTCAAGCACTCGTGGGTGACGCTGATCCTGGCCGTGCTCGTACTGGCCGGCACCGTCGCCGCGGCGCCCTACATGAAGACCAACTTCCTGGGTGACTCGGGGCAGAACACCTTCACCGTCACGCAGGACCTCGGGGCCGCCCCGAGTCTCGACGCGCAGGACGCCGCGGCCGCGATCGTCGAAGAGGCGATCATGGGCGTCGACGGCATCGACACCGTGCAGACCTCGATCGGCTCGAGCGGCTCGGCGATCCGCGACGCGTTCGCCGGAGGCAGCGCGGGCATCACTTACTCGATCACTACCGACCCCGAGGCCGACCAGGTGCAGGTGCGCGAAGACGTGCAGACGGCGGTCGCCGACCTCGATGACGTCGGCACGATCACGGTCTCGGCCGGCCAGGGCGGCTTCGCCTCGAGCGACATCGAGATCGACGTGACCGCCCCCGACGCCGACACCCTCACCGATGCGACCGATGCGGTCGTGGCGGGCATCGAAGACCAGGAGGGCGTGGGCCAGGTCTCGTCGAACCTGTCGGAGTCGCTGCCGTTCGTCTCGGTGACCGTGGACCGCGACGAGGCCGCGTCGCTCGGGCTGTCGGAGGTGGCCGTGGGCGCCCTCGTGTCGAACACGATGCAGCCGCGTGAGATCGGCACGGTCGAGATCGACGGCACGGGCCTGACCGTCTACCTGCAGGCCGACGATGTGCCGCAGACGATCGACGAGCTCAAAGACCTCGAGATCGCCAGCGCCACCGGCATGATCCACCTCGACGAGGTCGCCACCGTCGAGCAGAGCGAGGGCCCCACGTCGATCACGACGCAGCGCGGTCAGCGCACCGCCACCGTCACGGTGACGCCGTCGACCGACGACCTCACGACCGCCTCGTCGACGGTGTCGACCGCACTGGCCGACATCGACTTGCCGACCGGAGCCGATGCCGAGGTCGGCGGTGTGGTGTCGCAGCAGCAGGACGCGTTCTCGCAGCTCGGCCTTGCGATGCTCGCGGCGATCCTCATCGTCTACATCGTGATGGTCGCGACCTTCAAGTCGCTGCGCCAGCCGCTGCTGCTGCTCGTGTCGGTGCCGTTCGCGGCCACCGGAGCGATCCTGCTGCAGATCGCCACCGGCGTGCCCCTCGGCGTCGCATCGCTCATCGGCGTGCTCATGCTCATCGGCATCGTGGTGACGAACGCGATCGTGCTCGTCGACCTCGTCAACCAGTACCGCGAGAAGGGGCTGTCGGCTCACGACGCGACCCTCGCCGGTGGCGCGCGACGACTTCGCCCCATCCTCATGACGGCGCTCGCGACGATCTTCGCCCTGACGCCGATGGCGATGGGCATCACCGGTCACGGCGGCTTCATCTCGCAGCCGCTCGCGATCGTCGTGATCGGCGGCCTCATCTCGTCGACCGTGCTGACGCTGCTCGTGCTGCCGACGCTCTACAACCTCGTCGAGGGCGCCAAGGAGCGTCGCGCCGCGCGTCGCGCCGCGAAGTCGGGCGCCGTCGCCGAGTCGGCGCCCGCGCTCGAGCCGGAGCTCGCGCTGGCGGGTGCGGGTGCGGCCGCCGCCGCCGGCGGTATGCCCGCGACGCGCCGCGAGCGACGGATGCTCGAGGCGGCCGCGACCGGCGGTGTGCCGATCGTCGCCGCCGCGCCGGTGGTCGACGGGCCGGTGGTCGACGGGCCCGTGATCGAGGAGGGTCCCGACATCGAGGTCCCGCTCGAGGCGGAGGCGCCCGAGGGCGCGGCCGACGGCGTCGACCAGCAGCCGGCCGCGGATGCGGCGGTGGCCGAGGAGTCGGTCGCCGCAGAGTCGTTCGAAGAGCCGTCACAGGTCGAGATGATCGACGAGGGCCCCGACATCGAGATGCCCCTGGAGCCCGAGGAGGCCGTGACCGAGGAGACTTCGGTCGATGATGCTCCTGTGGAGGAGCCGGTCGTCGAGGAGGAGGCTTCCGATGAAGCGCACTCCGATGAAGAGCCCTCGGAGGGGGCGCCTTCCCGCGACGAGGCTTCCGACGAAGAGGCCGCCGAATCGGAGCCGGCCGCGCACGACGAGCCTGCCGATGAGGCGCTCGAAGAGTCCGCCGAGGATGTCGCCGCCGACCAGGAGTCGGCCGAGAACGCGCCGTCGTCTGACGACGAGCCGGTCGAGGAAGCGCCGATCGAGGAAGCGCCGACCGAGGGCGAGCCGGCCGAGGACGAGTCCGTCGAGAACGAGCCGGCTGAAGGTGAGCCGACCGAGGGTGAGCCGACCGAGGACGAGCCCGCCGAAGACTCAGCCGACGAATACTCCCCCGACGAGTGGGCCGACGGCGACCACCGCGATCAGTGAGTCTCAGGGGGCGGGTGCGACAGCATCCGCCCCCTTCTCGTTGGCGGTGACGCCGACGAACCGGATGAACACCGAGATCCACGCGAAGATCAGCCCGAACACGATGATCTCGAACGCGGTCAGGCCGAAGTAGCCGACCACGAACAGCACCGCCGACACGACGACGGCGCCGAAGAAGCCCCAGCTCGCGGCGAAGAACGCGGCGGGCATGCCGCGCAGCAGCCGCTGCGCCCACACCAGCAGCACGAGGAACACGATCGCGGTGCCCGTGGCAGACAGATTGTGGATCAGCAGGTTGACGTCGACCGGCACGATGCCGACGCCCGCCAGCAGCACGCCCATGATCACGAACATCGTCGAGACGATCTTGGGGCTGTCTTCGCGTGAGAGCAGGCCACGGCCCACGAGTCCGCGCAGGTCGTTCGAGACGTACACCGCGAACGTCGTGACAAGGAGGCCGCCGATGATCAGGGTGGCGTTGAAGACGTAACTCGAGATCGCATCGAAGGTGCCCAGGTGGCTGAAGTGCACCGTCCACCACTCGGGATCGGGCGTCGTGACCATCGCCGTGAGCGCGCCGATGAGGATGAAGGCCATGAGCAGCGACGACATCCGCTGCGTCGTCATGCGCGACACCGACACGTAGGTGAGGTGGAAGGCCAGCAGCAGGGTCACCGCCATCAGCACCGCCGACCAGAACGGCACCATCGTGAGCCCGACGAAGGCCAGGCCCAGCACGATGAACAGCGCGAGCGCGCCGAGCGTCGCGAGCACGACGTGCACGAGCACGACCGAGATCGTGTTGACGGTGAACTTCCATGGGGCAAGGCCCAGGCGCCACTCCTGGCCCGGCGCTCGGCGGGAGCGCCAATAGCCGGTGCCGGCGGCGACGGCGGCGACGAGTCCTGCGGCGATCGCCGCCAGATCGCCGAACGACCACGCCCCGGAGATCGGCAGGCTCGGCCAGACGTAGGCCGAGACGAGTCCGAGCAGCGCTCCGATCAGGGCGGCACCCCCGGCTCCGCCGAGCGACTCGTTGACGACGCGCAGTGTCGGGGCGGCTGCGGGAACCGAGGCGATCGGTGCGGTGGGGCTGGTCATGGCGCCGAGTGTAGGGCTGCATCCTGGGGCGGATGCGGCAGCATCCGCGCGACGCGCCGGTCAGGGCAGGGCGGGCTCGAACTCCAGCGCCACGGCGACGCCGTGCTCTTCGATGAGGTCGTCGGGGAACACGGCGTGCGCGGTGTGGCGGCCCCCGTCGAGCACGAGCTCGACGTCGTAGGCGAACGGGAAGCCGCCGAGGGCTGCGGCGTCTTTCGCCGGCCCGTCGGGGCCGTCGAAGAAGACGGCCCCTTCTGCCTCGCACTCATTCGACGAGCGCTGCGCCTCGAAGGTCATGGACGCTCCGTTCGCCGCGGTGACGGTGATGGTCGCCGCCGCGTCGGTCGGGGTCTCGGCGAGGTTCGAGACGGCGAGTTCGAGGCCGTAGGAGTCGGGCGCTCCGTCGTGATCGGCGATGAGAGCGAGGCTCGCCTCGACGGACGGCAGCGGCTCGTCGATAGGGGTGGTCCACCGCAGCGTCGCCGCCATGTCGCCTGTGCCGCTGCCGCCGGCGAACAGCTCGATGCGATAGTCGCCGGCAGGTCCGCGCGGCGTGACCTGCCACCAGCCGTCGCCGAGCTCGGTCGTCACGGCCTGCACCCAGCGGCCGGAGCAGTAGTCGCCGCCGCCGCTGAACTGGCTCACGCTCAGCGTGTCGAAGCTCGCCACCGGCACGAACACGAGCAGCTCGTCGGGAGAGCCGACCGAGGGCGGGTCGGGGTCGACGCCGTCGACGCAGCCGCCCGCAGCGCAATAGGTCACCGGGTCGAGGTGCAGCTCGGTCTGGCCGTAGCGGACGACGAAGGCGCCGGGCCCCGGCGGTGCATCCTCGTAGCGCTCGCCCCCGACGATCGTCTCGGTCGGAGTGGGCGCGGCGCCGGGCGGATCGACGAGCGGCCTGGCGGACGCGCAGGCGCACAGCATCCCGATCATCGCGATCGCGATGGCGATGGCGGCGGGTCGGCGCATGGGCTCTCCTCGGGGCGCTCTCATCTGAGGGTGTCGCGGCCGGCGGGTTCGTCTCAGGGCAGAGGCCGGTCGAACTCGAACTGAACCAGGGGATCGCCGCCGGAGTACTGCGCCGTGCCGGTGTAGGTCTCGCCGTCGATCACCAGCTCGACGTCGTAGGCGTAGGGGAGGTCGCCGAGCTCGGCGACCGCTGCGGTCTCGGTGAAGGGCACGACCAGGAAGAACGACAGGTCGAGGCAGCCGCCGGTCGGCTCGGGCTCGAAGGTCGCGACGGCGCCGCCGGCCGCGGTGATCGTCACGGCCGCCGACACCTCGGCGGGCATCGGGTACAGGCTGCGCAGCTCGATCGAGAGGTCGCCCGCCTCGAGCCCCGTGTCGGTCTCGGAGACCAGGCTCATCCACGCCGTCGCCTCCGGGAGCTGTTCGGCGTCTTCGGTCGTGGTCAGCTGCACGGTCGCCGTCATGGTGCCGAGCGGCGAGAACGGCCCGGTGCCTGGGCCGGACGAGGCACTCAGCTCGATCGCGTAGTCGCCGGCCGGGCCCGTGGGTCGGATCGCCGTCCACCCCGACCCGAGGTCTTCGATCTCGGGCTCGACGGTGGGTCCGAGGCAGTCGTGGGCGACCTCGCCGCCGTACTGCGTGGCGCTGAGGTACCAGCCGGCGATCGGCACGAACACGAAGATCTCGTCGGGGCTGCCGAGGCCGGGCGGCTCGACCTCGTCGGTCCCGCTGTCGTCGTCGACCGACCACTCGCTCGGGGCCAGCCGCACCTCGGTGTCGGCGGTGCGCACGACGAAGCTCTCGGGCGCCGACGAGACGTCGCCGCTGATCTCGGTCGCCGCCGGCGTCGGCACCGGAGCCGGCGCGGGGTCGAAGCGCGGGGCGGGGCTGCAGGCCGACAGCATCCCGATCATCGCGACGACGACGGCGATACGGATGCGGCGGTGCATGCCCCGACCTTAGCGGCGGCCTCACAGGGGGTTCCGGTAGACTCGACGGGTCGGCTCTGGACACCGCACCACGGTGCGGATGGGTTTGTGAGTCCAAGGGGCCGATGGTGAGCGTCGATCGACGCACATGAACCATCACTGAATGGCCCCCGGCCGACGGTAGTCCGGGTTACTCCATGCCGCATGCGCGGCCGCGCTGGCGCGCGTTCGAGGAGTGCTGTTCTCACGCGAGAAAACCCAGGAAGACACCACCATGCCCAAAAAGCCCGCAGGCAGCCGAGCTCAGAGCTTCGAGCCGCGCTACGCCAAGAAGAGCAGCACCGACCGCTTCCGCCAGGCGGCCCCCAAGGCCGGCAGCAAGAGCCCCAAGCACCGAGGCTATCGCCCGGAAGAGGCGGATGCTGCGCCCAAGAAGCGCTGGACCGCACAGGAGCGCGCCGGCCGGGACGAGGCTCGCAGCATCCGTTCGCAGGGTCGCAGCGACCGTCCCGCTCGGTCGTACGACGACCGCCCGGCGCGCGACGACCGCGCGGGTCGCTCGTACGCCGACCGCACGCCGCGCTCGTTCGATGACCGCCCGCGTCGCGAGTACGGCGATCGCCCTGCTCGTCAGTTCGACGACCGCAAGCCGCGTTCGTTCGATGACCGTCCTCGTCGGGATGACCGTCCGTCTCGGTCGTTCGACGACCGCAAGCCCCGCTCCTACGACGACCGCCCGCGCCGCGAGTACGGCGATCGCCCTGCCCGTCAGTTCGATGACCGCAAGCCGCGCTCGTTCGACGACCGTCCCCGTCGCGATGACCGTCCCGCTCGGTCGTTCGACGACCGCAAGCCGCGTTCGTTCGATGACCGTCCTCGTCGCGATGACCGTCCCGCTCGGTCGTTCGACGACCGGCCCCGCCGCGACGACCGCCCCGCTCGGTCGTTCGACGACCGCAAGCCGCGCTCGTTCGATGACCGCCCCCGTCGCGATGACCGTCCCGCTCGGTCGTTCGATGACCGCAAGCCGCGCTCGTTCGACGACCGCCCCCGCCGGGGCGAGCGCCCGAACCGGTCGGATTGGACGGCCGACGCCAAGAGCAAGGCGTTCGAAGATCACGTCGACGTCGTGCACGAGCGTCTGCAGGCCGAGGCCGTGCAGGCCGAAGAGGTGTCCGAGACGACCTTCGCCGACCTGGGGCTCGGCGACAACATCGTGCGCACTCTGAGTGAGCTGGGCGCCGCATCCCCGTTCCCGATCCAGGCGGCCACGATCGGTCCGATCCTCGAGGGCAAAGACGTGCTGGCCCGCGGCCGCACCGGCTCGGGCAAGACGATCGCGTTCGGCGCGCCGCTGGTCGAGTCGATCCTGCGCGCGCAGGCCGGCCAGCGCCGCGAGTTCGGCCGCAGCCCGAAGGCACTGATCCTCGCTCCGACGCGCGAGCTCGCACTGCAGATCGACCGCACGGTGCAGCCGATCGCCCGCAGTGTGGGCCTGTTCACCACCCAGGTCTACGGCGGCGTGCCGCAGGGACGCCAGGTCGGTGCGCTGAAGAAGGGCGTCGACATCGTGATCGGCACGCCCGGCCGCATCGAAGACCTCCAGGCACAGGGCAAGCTCGACCTCTCCCAGGTGCGCATCGTCGTGCTCGACGAGGCCGACCACATGAGCGAGCTCGGCTTCCTCGAGCCGATGCAGCGCCTGCTGCGTCTCGTTCAGGACGGTGCGCAGAAGCTGCTGTTCTCGGCGACCCTCGACCGCGAGGTCGCCGCTCTCGTCGACGAGTTCCTCGTCGAGCCCGCTGTCTACGAGGTCGCCGGCGAAGACCAGGACTCGGGCACGATCGACCACCGCGTGCTGGTGATCGACCACCGCGACAAGGCCGAGATCCTGACGTCGCTCGTCGACCGCGAGGGCAAGACCCTGGTGTTCGCCCGCACCCGCGCCTACGCCGAGATGCTCGCCGAGCAGTTCGACGACGTCGGCATCCGCGCGGTCGCGCTGCACGGTGATCTCAACCAGGCAAAGCGCACGCGCAACCTCGAGAAGCTCACCTCGGGCCGTGTGAACGTGCTCGTCGCCACGGACGTCGCAGCCCGCGGCATCCACGTCGACGACATCGATCTCGTGATCCAGGCCGACGCGCCCGACGAGTACAAGACCTACCTGCACCGCTCCGGCCGCACCGGCCGCGCGGGCCGCAGCGGCACGGTCGTGACCCTCATCACGCGTCAGCGCCGCCGCCGCATGACCGAGATGCTGGAGCGTGCCGAGATCGATGCGCCCTACGACGAGGTGCGCATCGGCGACGACCTGCTCGAAGAGCTCAGCGGCCGTCAGGTCAACCCCGTCTGAGTCCGAGCTCAGCGCCCGAGCGGCACCGATTCCTCCGAGTCGGTGCCGCTTTCGCGTGCGGGCGCCGGCATGCTCAGGCGTCGGACCGGCCCCGGCCGACCGCCACACTGGCCCCGCTGGGGCACTCGAGCCCCCGGCATCCGACGGATGAACCGTGTTCCACGGGTGTGACGGCGGGCGGATGCTGCCGCGTACAGTGGCCCGGTGAGTGATTCCGTGCGCTGGAGTGTGTTCGCGACGACCCTCGGCGAGCGGCCGCAGGTGATCGCCGAGCTTGATGCCGATGCGGAGCTGCCTTCGGCGAGTGCCGCCAAGATCCTGGTGCTGCTGGCGGCCTCGGCCGGCGTCGAGGATGCGCAGCTGCGGATCGACGAGCCGCTCGACCGCCGACGCGTCGCCCCGGTCGGCGACTCGGGACTCTGGCAGCATCTCGCGTCCGATGCGCTGCCGCTCGGCGATGCCGCGACCCTGGTCGGCGCCGTCTCGGACAACCTCGCCACGAACGTGCTGATCGATCGCCTCGGCGGGGTCGACGCGGTCGAGGCGGTCGCGGTCGAGATGGGCATCGAGGGTGTGCACCTGCACGACATCGTGCGCGACGGGCGGATGCCGCAGCATCCGCCCGCCCTCAGCACCGGCACCGCCCGGGGCTACGCGACGCTGATGAGCCGGCTTGCGATGGCCGACGGCATCCGCCCGGCCGTCGCCGATCGCGTGGTCGGGTGGCTCGCCGCCGGCACCGACCTGAGCATGGTCGCCGCCGCGTTCGGGCTCGACCCGCTCGCCCACACGGCGCCCGATCGCGGCATGGCGCTGGTCAACAAGACGGGCACCGACGAGGGGGTGCGCGTCGACCTCGGCCTCGTGCGGGGGCCGAGGGGCGTCGTCGCCTATGCGTCGCTGGCGCATTGGCAGCCGA
This sequence comes from Microbacterium fluvii, assembly GCF_025515205.1. GTDB lineage: Bacteria > Actinomycetota > Actinomycetes > Actinomycetales > Microbacteriaceae > Microbacterium > Microbacterium fluvii. The sequence continues at coordinate 253,751 of NZ_JAOPFX010000004.1, forward strand.
GTGCGGGCGACCCCGAGCGCGACGCCGTGCTCGAGAGCATGCGCACACTCGGCGCGCAGGTAAGTGCGGCCGTCGGCGGCTGAGGGTCGTCAGAACAGTCGCGCCGGCGCCTCGCCGAACGCCACGGGCGCCCTGCCCGTCGTGCGCACGGCGGCTCGCGCGGCCAGCCCCGAGATCGGCGCGCGCCGCGGTCCCTCTTCTTCGTCGCTGCCGTCGAGGCCGTGCACCCGCAGCAGCGGGCGCACGCGCTTGGCCAGCCACGAGCGATACGCCTTGGGGGCGGTCGCCGTGACCCCCGGGTAGAGCCCCCGATACGACGAGACGAGTTCGGGGTGCTCGCGCTCGAGCCATTGCAGGTACCACTGCTTGGCGCCCGGTCGCAGGTGCAGCGCACCGTAGACGACCCGAACGGCTCCGGCGGCCTTGATGCGCGCCAGGGCGTGGTCGATCGCGGCGATCGAGTCGGTGAGGTGGGGGAGGATCGGCATGAGGAACACCGTGACCCTGAATCCGGCTTCGGTCGCCGCGCGCACCGTCTCGAGCCGCGCCGCGGCGCTCGGCGTGCCGGGCTCGACGAGCTTCTGCAGGTGATCGTCGAACACCGCGATCGACATGGCGAGCGTGACGTCGACGGCGGATGCGGCATCCACCAGCAGCGGCAGATCGCGCCGTAGCAGCGTGCCCTTCGTGAGGATCGAGAACGGTGTGCCGGCGTCGGCGAGGGTGCCGATGATCTCGGGCATGAGTCGGTAGCGGCCTTCGGCGCGCTGATACGGATCGGTGTTGGTGCCCAGCGCCACGGGCTCGCGCTGCCATGCCGGCTTGGCCAGCTCGCGCCGCAGCACATCGGCGACGTTGACCTTCACGACGATCTGGCTGTCGAAGTCGTGCCCTGCGTCGAGCTCGAGGTACTCGTGCGTGCCCCGCGCGAAGCAGTTGTGGCTGATGACGCCGTTCGCGATGAAGTCGCCGGTGCCGGTGGTGATATCCACCATCTCGATCTCGGCGCCGAGGTCTTCTATCGAGACGACGCGCAGGTCCGCCACCGTCTTGACCGCGGTCCCGACGATGTCGAGCTTTCGAGTGATCGCCGGTTCACACGCGTCGAAGACCCGTTGCCGGACCGGCAGTCCACCGACTACGCGGACCGCGCGAACGCCGTTGGCTCTTGCCGGCTCCACGACGTGGGGAACGCCGAGTTGTGCCAGTGCTTCGCACATGAGGTCGATGAGCTCGGGATCCTTGTTCGAGATGCGCAGAGCGCCCTGCGAGCAGGAACCCTCGGCGTCGAAGATCCCGGACAGGAAGCCCGTGCGCCACGCGTGGCTGCGGTTCAGTGGCACCTCGATGATCTGTTCGATCGCGGCGACCGACGACCGTGATCCGGTGTGCAATGCGGTCATCTCTCGGCGGGTACTCGACGCAGGGGCGAAGGGTCGCGTGTGGGTCGCCACGCCTTCCGCGAGCAGGTACTCACGACTGCGGTCCAGCGCCTCGACATCCGCCAGCGCCAGCCGGAACATGTGGATCTCACGGACGCGGCGCTCGTCGGGGTAGGCCTTGTGGAAGATCATTCCGTCGCCACGGATCATCCCGCACAGATACCCGCGTCGGAACTCGGGATCGGTGCGATCAGGGGCGGCGGGAGCACCGGAGATCCCGAACCCCATCAGCCGGTTGTTCACGGTGAGGTAGGCGCGCTGCTCGGGTCCGGTCATCTTGCCGGTCACATATTTCCACCCGCGTTCGGTGAGAAAGCGGTGGTCTCCGCTTGCGGTGAGTTCGGTGCCGTCGGCGAGCGTCACGCGGTGCGCGCGCTTCACGGTGCGCCACGCCGCCCTCACCGTCGTGCGCACATAGCGGCGATATGCGCCGCGCTGCTCGGTGCCGATGATCTCGTCGCCCACCAGGAGCGACCCGATCGGCACCTGCCTCCCGTCGGCGCGGAGCACGAGAGTGTCGGGCGCCACGCAGTAGGAGCATGCATGAGAGCAGCCCCGGTAGGGGTTGATCGTCCAGTCGAACGGCATCGCCGACTGCGCGGGCACGTGGTTGAGGGCGCTGCGGGCCATGACCTCGTGGAAGACCATGCCGGCGAACTCCGGAGTGCGCACCGAGCGCACGAAGCCGCCGTAGGTCTCCAGGCCCGGCAGCGCGGCGGCATCCGCCGCGCTAACCTGCTGACCCTGCCACCGCATGCGAACAGTAGAACAGAGATACGAATATGAGTCAAGCTATCCGAAGGTGAGAATCGAACGGCACCGCGGGTGCCCGCCGGGTTCCGCCATAATGCGGCCCCCGGGGGTGACAATGGCCGAGTGGTGGAATCCACGCGACGCGCACTCCCCCCGCGGCATCGACGCCTGCGCCGCGGGGCGCGGATGCTGCGCGCCCTCGCCCTGACGGGTGGCGCCGTCTTGGTGGTCGGGGCGACCGTCGCGGTCACTGCTGCGCTCACGGGTGGCCCCGTCGCCGCGGGTCTCGCGCTTGGAGCGGCCGACGCGGTGACCGCCGAGGTCGTGCAGCCCGTGTCGATCAAGGTGCTGCCTGCCCCCCGCATCGAGGCGGCGCCGCAGGCGGGGGAGGCGGAACCCGGCGCCGAGATCTGCGACCTGCCCGCCGTGCGCAAGGCCCTGAAGAAGGGCGACGACGACGTGGTGATCGCGGCAGCGGGCGGCGGTGCTGCCTTCCGTGCGGCAGTCGCCGACGGTCGGGCCGACTGCATCCGTCTCGACGACCCGACCAGGGCGTGGGTCGTCGTCAACAAGACCCACCCTTACGACCCCGCCGACTATCGCCCCGACGATCTGCATACCGTCAGTGGGGTGCGCAGCCTCTCGGGGGGATCGCTGCGGGCCGATGCCGCGGCCGCCCTCTCGACGATGGTCGCCGCCGCGGCATCGGCGGGCGAGGTCGCCATGGAGAGCGGCTACCGCTCGTTCGCGACCCAGACCTCGACCTACAACGGACAGGTCGCCGCCCGGGGCGTGGAGAAGGCCGACCTCGTCAGCGCACGGCCGGGCTATAGCGAGCACCAGTCGGGACTCACGGCCGACCTCGTCCCCTGCAGCGGCGGCCGGTGCGCCACCCTCGACGACCTCGCCGGCTCTGCGCAGGGCGACTGGATCGCCGCGCACGCCTGGGAGTACGGCTGGATCGTGCGCTACGAGACCGACTGCACCGACGTCACCGGCTACCTCCCCGAACCGTGGCACGTGCGCTACATCGGCCGAGAGCTCGCGGCGGCCTACCACGAGGGCGGATGGCACACCCTGGAGGAGTTCTTCGGGCTGCCGGCGGCGCCCGACTACTCGGAGTGACGGGCCCACGGCATCCTGAAACTGAGTACCATGTTCTGTGGGATGCAATGCCAATCCCGACGTATTCGAAGCACTCGATGAGGAGAAGGAGCCGCGATGGAACGCGACATCTATGACGAAGACCACGAGGCCTTCCGCGAGGTCGTCAAGGAGTTCGTGAAGCGCTACGCGACCGAAGAGAAGCGCAAGCAGTGGGAGGCCGACGGCGAAGTCGACCGCGCCACGATGCTCGCCGCCGGCGAGGCCGGCATCATCGGCCTGAGCGTGCCCGAGGAGTTCGGCGGCGCGGGCATGCTGCAGGACTACCGCTTCCGGGCGATCGTGCTCGAAGAGGTCATCGGCGCCGGCCAGGGGTCACTCGCCGGCGCGCTCGGCATCCAGGACGACCTGGCCGTGCCCTACATCGTGCACATGGGCACGCAGGAGCAGAAGCAGAAGTGGCTGCCCGGCATGGCCACCGGCGAGATCCTCGGCGCCCTCGCGATGACCGAGCCCGGCGCGGGCAGCGACCTGCGCGGCATCAAGACGACCGCGAAGAAGGTCGACGGCGGCTACCTGGTCAACGGCGCGAAGACCTTCATCTCGAGCGGCAAGACCGCCGACATGGTCGTGACCTTCGTCAAGACCGGCGAGGGCAACCGCCCCGACGCCTTCAGCCTGCTGATCCTCGAAGACGGCATGGAGGGCTTCGAGCACGGCAAGAAGCTCGAGAAGATGGGCTTCCACGGCTGGGACACCGCCGAGCTCAGCTTCACCGACGTCTTCGTGCCCGAAGAGAACCTCATCGGCGGCAAGGAGGGCCTCGGCTTCATCCAGCTCATGATGAACCTGCCCCTCGAGCGCCTCTCGATCGGCGTGGCCGCCGCGGCCGCCGGCGAGGCCGCGTTCGCCTGGACCCGCGACTACGTCATCAGCCGCGAGGCGTTCGGAGAGCGCATCGCCGACTTCCAGAACACCCGCTTCAAGCTCGCCGACATGGCGACCACGGTCGACGTGATGTGGGCCTACATCGACCGCGCGATGGAGCTCTACGCCGACAAGAAGCTCACCGCCGAAGAGGCCGCCAAGGTCAAGTTCTGGGCGACCGACCGCGAGGCCGAGCTGCTCGACGTGGGCGTGCAGCTGCACGGCGGCTACGGCTACATCACCGAGTACCCGATCGCACGCGCCTACCTCGACGCCCGCGTGCACCGCATCTACGGCGGAACCAACGAGATCATGCGCGACCTCGTGTCGCGCCAGATCGTCGGCAAGAAGTAGGTCGACCGCACGGTCATCGGTCCGGGAGCGGATGCTGCCACCTTCACAGGTACGCAGCATCCGCTCTCTCGTTCTCGCGCCCGCCTCGGCGATGGGGGTGTGTCGAGGGAGGCCGCGGAGTACCGTTCATGCCGTGGACGAGGCAGACGACCCCACGATCACCGACGGCGACCACTACACGGTCGTGTTCGAGAACGACCGTGTGCGGGTGCTCGAGTATCGTGACGTTCCCGGCGATCGCACGAACCGCCACCGGCATCCCGACAGCGTCATGGTCACGCTGAGTGCGTTCCGGCGTCGCATCTCTTCTGGCGACCGGTCGGTCGAACTCGAACTCGCGGCCGAGCAGGCGCGCTGGGTGGCAGCGCAGGAGCACGTCGGCGAGAACATCGGCGACACCCCGACGCACGCGATCTTCGTCGAGCTCAAGGGCGATGCCGCGGTCGCGATGACCACCGCTCTCGGCCCGGAGGGCTGAGCCGGCTCAGGCGCTCGGCTCTGCGGCTGCGGCCCCTGCGACCGCGGGCTCGGCGGGGCGCCGGCGGGCGAGTCGGGCGACGCCCGCCTGCCGCAGCCGGTCGGCGATGACGATGCCGAGCCACGTGCCCACGAGGCACGAGGCGAGCGTCACGGCGAAGAACGCGATCTGCGCCCACACGGGCATCGCCCACAGGTCGAAGTAGGTCGCCGACAGCAGGGGGTAGGCGATGCCGACCGCCACAGCACCGGCGTAGTGCTGCCAGAGCGTCCACCAGCGATAGAGCACGATGAGGAACCCGACCTCGGCGAAGAACGCCCACCAGACCGCGGCGCCGAGGAACGGGAAGACGACCAGGCCCGAGAGCAGCCCGACCAGCAGACCCGCGAAGGGTCGCTGCAGCAGTCGCAGGCCGATCGTGGCCGGCAGCAGCCAGAGGCCGGCGAACGCCATCGCAGCGACGGGCGCGATGGGGGTGAGCACCGACGAGGCCCAGCCCGCGCCCCAGAGCATCACGCCACCGGCCACGCCGATGGCGGCGCAGGTCATGAGATACGCGGTCGTGACACGCCCGCGGGTGGTGCCGCTCACGCGGCGGCCTCCGCACGCTGCGACTTCGGGGTGGGCGAGGCGGCGCCCACGCGCCAGTAGCCGCAGAAGCTGATGAGGTCTTTGTCGACGCCGCGTGCGACGAGATGGCGACGGGCCGAAGTCGGCAGCGCCTGCTCGCCGGCGAGGTAGGCGTGGAAGTCGGCGGCCGGATACTCGGCGTCGGTCAGCGCCTCCAAGCGCGCCAGTGCGAGCGTGCCGGGCTTGTCGTCGTGGTCTCGGACGATCCACTCGACCTCGATGCCGGCGGGGTGGGGGAACTCCAGCGCGTCGTCGAGCGAGGGCACCTCGATGATCGCGCGGCCGCTCGCGCTCGCCGGCAGCGTCGCGCAGATCGACGAGACCGCAGGCAGTGCCGTCTCGTCGACGACGAGCAGCACGTGCTCGGTGCCTCGGTCGGGGTTGAAGGCGAGCCCCTCGTCGATGAGCCCCACGCTGGTGCCCGGCTCGACGGTCTCTGCCCAGCGCGAGGCCGGGCCGGCGGTGCCGTCTTCGACGGAGCCGTGCAGCACGAAGTCGACGTCGATCTCGGCCCCGCGCTCGCCCGCGGCGGGGCGAAAGGCCCGCACCGAGTAGTTGCGCATCACCGGCCGCACGCCGTCGGGGATGCGCAGGTACTTGAGGTAGCCCAGCATCCGGTTGGCCTTCGCCGGGATGCGCTCCATGCCCTCCTCGCCGCCCAGCGGCAGGAAGATGCGGAACCACTGGTCGTAGCCCATCGGTCGGAACCGCTCGATGTCGCCGCCGCCGAGGGTCACCCGCATCCAGTGCGGCGACAGCCGCTCTCGGCGCAGCACGGTGACGTGCAGCAGCTCCTGCGATTCGGGCTTGACCAGCCGGCTGAACGAGACCATGTGTACTCCGATCAGATGAGGGCGAGCGCCCAGGGGTAGGTGGACCAGAAGACGGCGGCGGATGCCGCCCAGAAGGCCAGCACGAACACGGTGTCGCGCACGCGCCACCGCACGAGGTGCCGCTCGGTGCGGTCGGGGTGGGCGCCGAAGGCGCGGGCGTCCATCGCGAGGGCGACCCGCTCGGCGTGCCGGATCGCCCCCGCCAGCAGCGGCACGACATAGCCCGCCCATCGGGCGGCGGCGGCGAACGGCCCGCGGCCGCCGTGGGCGCCGCGCACGCGATGGGCCTGGCGGATCACCTCGAGTTCGTGGCCGAAGCGGGGGACGAACCGGAAGGCCGCGATCGCGGTGTAGCCGATTCGGTAGGGCACCCGCAGCTGCTGCACGAGCGACCGTGCGAGATCGGGACCCGTCGTGGTGAGGCCCGCCGGCAGGGCGAGGGCGAGGATCGCGCCGAGCCGAAGGCCCGTCGCGAGACCGATCGCGAAGGCGCCGACGTGCATCGTCCAGCCGCCCAGCTGCCACACGACGGGGGTGTCGGCGACCTGCGACTGATCGGTCCACAGGGCGAACCCGAATCCGATGGCGGCGATCCCCAGCGGCACTGCGACGAGCAGGATCAGCGCGAGGCGCCGCGTGAAGCGTGCGCCGACCACGATGACGGCGTAGGCGAGCAGCAGGAACGCGGCCGGTGTCGCGAGGTCGCGCACGAACACCAGCAGCAGCATCGCCGGGGCGGGCGCGGCGAGCTTGGCGAGCGGGTTGAGTCCGTACAAGAAGTGCACGGGGGCGGTGGAGGCCGCCTCGGCGTAGGGATCGACGGATGCTGCCGCCTGCGTGTCGGTCGTCATGCGGTCGCCCCCGGGAGGTCGGCCAGGCGCGAGACGCGGGCGAGGTCGGGGTGGCGCTCGAGCCCGCGCAGCGCGCGACTCAGGGGCGGCAGCCGCAGGCCCGCCCCGGCGATGAGCTCGGCATCCGCGAAGATCTCCGGCGTCGAGGCGTGGGCGATCGCGCGGCCGTCGGCCATGACGACGGTGCGGTCGGCGTACTCGGTGACCAGCTGCATGTCGTGGGTCACCACGATGATGGTCGTGCCCTCGCCGTTCAGCTCTCGCAGCAGCTCGAGCAGCTCTTCGGCGCGGGCCCGGTCTTGGCCGAACGTCGGCTCGTCGAGGGCGAGCACGGGCGCCCCGGCCACGAGCGCGGTGCCCACCGACAGGCGACGCTTCTGCCCGCCCGAGAGCAGGAAGGGGTGCGTGCGTGCCTTCTCTGCCAGGCCGAATCGCTCGAGCACCTCCTCGGTGCGCGCGGTGACCTCGTCGTCGGAGATGTGCTGACGACGCAGGCCGTGGGCGAGCTCGTCGAAGACCGTGTGCGCGATGAACTGGTGCTCGGGGTTCTGGAAGACGAAGCCGATGCGCTGCGACAGCGTGCGGGAGTCGGCGCGTGCGACGTCGAGGCCGTCGATCGTGACGGTGGCCTTCGGGGGCGTCACGACTCCGGCGATCGCCTGGATCAGGCTCGTCTTGCCCGCGCCGTTGGCACCAACGACGGCGACGAACTCGCCCGGGTGCACCTCGAGGTCGACCTCGTGCAGCACCTCGGCGCGCCCTCGGCGCAGCGAGAGCCCGCGCACCCGGATGAGCGCCTCCGCTTCGCGCCCCGTCCGTCGAGTTCCGGGCGCCTCGTGACCCGTCCCTTGGATTCCGGTCGCCTCGCGAGCCGAAGGCGAGACGAAACGCCCCGTACCCTCCGAGGCCTCCAGCCCCGCCCGCAACTCCTCCGGCGTCAGCGGCAGCGGGTCGAGCGCGTACCCGGCCGCCCGCAGCCGCAGCGCGGCGATCGCCGACACCGGCAGCCACACACCCAAGGCGTGCAGTTCGTCGGCACGCTCGCGCAGCACGGCGTCGACCGGCCCGTCGGCGACGACCGACCCTGCCTGGTCGAGCACGACGACGCGATCGACGAACCCGACGGCGGCGTCGAGGTTGTGCTCGACGAGCACGATGGCGCGGTCGCCCGCGGCGACGAGATCGGCCAGCGCCGCATAGACCTCTTCGATGCCGGCCGGGTCGAGGTTCGCGGTCGGCTCGTCGAGCACCAGCAGCGGCGAGCCCATCGCGAGGGCGCACGCGATCGCGAGCCGCTGGCGGCCGCCGCCCGACAGGCGATCGGGGTTGTCGTGCCGTCGCTCCCACAGGCCGACGCGGCGCAGTGCCGCCTCGGCGCGCGTCAGCACCTCGTCGACCGGCACCCGCAGGTTCTCGGGCCCGAAGGCCACCTCGTCGAGCAGCGTGCCGGTGACCAGCTGGGCATCGGGATCCTGGAACACCATGCCCACGCGCGTCGACAGCTCGGCCACCGTCGTCGTCGCCGTGTCGAGGCCGTCGACCTCGACGGTGCCGGAGAGGGCCGCGGGAACCGCGTGCGGAATGAGCCCGTTGAGAGCGAGGGCGAGCGTCGACTTTCCCGAGCCGCTCGGACCCAGCAGCAGCACGACCTCGCCGGGGGCGACCTCGAAGCTCACGCGGGACGGGGTGGCGGCATCCGCTTCGTCATGCGTGATCGCGACGTCGCGCACGCGCAGCAGCGGTGCGACGGGGCCGCTCGCCGCGAGTGCGGCAGACGGCTCGCGCTCGGGAGAGGTCACGGGTTCGTCCAGACGGGGAGCGGAAACGGTCGCTCCCCAACTTAGCCGACCCTTACTTGGCGCCGCGACGGGCGGCTCGCCCCACCCCCGCGCGCTTCAGTCCTGCCGCGATCGCCAGGCCCGCGGCCGTCCACACCACCGGGCCCACGATGAACATCGCGAGGTAGACGACGCGCGCCCACACCGCGAAGCGGTCGAGGTCGGCGGCGAACCAGATCGGCACGGCGATGATCGCGCCCACGATGACGGCCGAGACGAAGAAGCGCCAGGCATCCCAGACGCGGTAGCGGCCGATCGCGGCGATGAGCTCCTGCAGGCCGCCGATGAGGAGGGCCGTGCCGATGTAGCGGCCGATCCACACCGGCGCGACGGCGCTGGCGACCAGGGCCGCGAGCACGTGCGTGATGAGCGCGACCCACGGCAGCCGCAGCAGCGCCTGCGCGATGACGCCCGGCAGCACGTGCACGCCGAGCACAAGGCCGTAGAGGATCGGCACGGCGGCAGAGACCGGCGCGCTCACGGCACCGGCCGCAGCCGACAGGGCACCGGTTCCGACGCCGATCGCGGCGCACGTGAGCAGCACGCTCGTCGACAGGGTTCGGGCCACGGCACCAGCGTAGACCGCGTGCTCGCCCCCGCGCGTCGCGGTCGGCCCGTGCATATCCCGGTCCGCGCACGGCTCACTGACATTGTGGGCGGCGCGCCGGTGACGGATGCTGCACGCCCGCGTGTCGGCGAGAACCTCACCCACTTGTGCGCAGAGCCGCCGACCTCAGATGCGGCGGCGGCGCCGTGTGAGGCGCACGGCGGGCATCGGCGGGGCAGGGATGCGCTCGGCGCCGTGCCCCACGACGTGCCCGAACCGCGGGGCGTCGGCCTCCCACGCCTCGCGGGCCTCGACGATCTCTTCGTGGGTGCGGGCGACGAAGTTCCACCACATCACGATGTCGTCTTCGAAGGGCTCGCCGCCCAGCACCAACACCGTCGCCGGCTGATCGGCGCTGATCTCGATCGCCTCGCGTGCGACGCCGAGGTACAGAAGCTGCAGGCCGGCGACCGCGGTGGGGGCGGCATCCGCGTGCACATGCGCGACACCTTCGACGCCGACGATGCCGTACTCCCACTGCGGATGCAGCGGCAGCCGCACGCGGGAACCGGCGGGAATCCGCACCTCCGCGCCGACGATCGGCGTGTAGACGCCGGCGGGCGAGTGCACGCCGGCGAACTCGCCGAGCACGACGGTGGCTTCGGCATCCGCCCCCGCCAGCGCCGGCAGCGACAGCTCGGGCAGCGTGCGGTGCTGCTCGAACGCCGGCGGCCCGTGCCGCCGCGACTCGGGCAGGGCGACCCACAGCTGCAGGGCGTCGAGGGGCACATCGCCCTCGCCCATGGAGTACTCGGAGTGTGCGATGCCCGCGCCGCTGGTCATGAGGTTGAGGGCCCCGCGCTGCACGAGCACGTCGCTGCCGAGGGTGTCTCGGTGGCGCACCTCTCCGACGAGCGGCCACGTCACCGTCTGCAGGCCGATGTGCGGATGCGGCTCGACCCGCATCGTGGTCACCTGCGGCCCGAAGCGGTCGAGAAAGCACCATGCGCCGATCAGCGGCAGGTCGCGCTGAGGGAGGGCCCGGTGCACCTCCATCGCGCGGATGCCGCCGAGGGGCACTTCGCGCGAGGCCAGCAGCAGCGCGCGGGGCCCGTCGCACTCGGCGGGCGACTCGAGCTCCGGGGCGCCCGCGTCGAGCCTGGTCATCCCACGCGCTCGCCGTCGAGGGTCGGCCAGTCCACGGTCAGCCCAGTCACGTCGTGCTGCTTCAGGTAGCGCACGACGGAGGGGCACCGCGGCACGACCGTCTCGCCGCGCGCGGCGACATCGGCCATCGCCCCCGCGATGAGCGTCGTCGCGTAGCCGCGGCCGCGGAAGGCAGGGTCGACTTCGGTGTGCGGAAAGACGAGCCTGCCGCGCTCGTCGACGACGAACTCGGTGAAGCCGGCCAGCACGTCGCCCAGGTGGATCTCGTAGCGCTCCTGGCGATCGTCGCGGGTCACGACGGGCTCGGCGGTGATCTCGGACGGGATGCTGTCGCTCACGGTGTCTCCTTCACGCTTCTGTTGATCCAACGTAGGGCGGCGGCGCGGTGTTCCGCCATCGCCCTGGGTGCGTCCAGGGTCAGCGGGCACAATGGGACGATGCGCTTGCGGTCGGTCGTGCTCGCCGCCCTCGCGGCGATGACGTTCGGCATGTCGGGGTGCGTGGCCGCGCCGGCCCCGACGTCCTCGCCGGATGCTGTGCATTCGTCCGCGGCGCCGTCGCTGCCGGCCGCCCTCGGCCCCTCGCCGACCCCTGACCCGATCGCGGGTCTGTCGCTCGAGCAGAAGGTCGGGCAGCTGTTCATGGTGGGCACCCCCGTCGACCGCGCCGCGAAGCGCACGCTCGCCGCCGTGCAGAAGCGGCATGTCGGCGGGGTGTTCCTGCACGGACGCTCGGATGCCGGAGTGACGGCGATCGCGAAGGTCACCGCGAGGTTCGAGCGAGCCGCCGCGAAGGCCGCCGTGCCGCTGTGGATCGCGACCGACCAGGAAGGCGGCGCGGTGCAGGTGCTGCAGGGCCGAGGGTTCGACCGCATCCCCGCCGCACGCGAGCAGGGCGATGCCGATGCCGTGCGCGCCGACGCGGCTCGGTGGGGCGCGCAGCTGCGCAAGGCGGGGGTCACGATGAACCTCGCCCCGGTCGCCGACATCGTCACCTCGCCAGAAGAGGCGCGACGCAACGCCCCGATCGGCGAGCTCTGGCGCGAATACGGCTACGACCGCGAGACGGTCGCCGCCCGCGCCGGCGCCTTCGCCGAGGGCATGCGCGAGGCAGGCGTCGTGCCGACGTTCAAGCACTTCCCGGGGCTCGGCCGTGTGGAGGGCAACACCGACTATTCGGCTGACGTGATCGACACACGGGTGGGGCCGCGCTCGCCCGACGTGCAGGTGTACCGCGAACTGACAGCGTCCGGTCCGTCGGTCGTGATGGTGGGCACCGCCGCCTACGAGAAGCTCGACCCCGGCGTGCCGGCCGCGTTCTCGCACGCGATCGTGACCGACCTGCTGCGCGACGAGATCGGCTTCGACGGGGTCGTGATCACCGACGACCTGTCGGCCACGGCTCAGGTGCGCTCGATCGACCCTGCGAAGCGCGCCGTGCGGGCGGTCGCGGCGGGCGTCGACATCGTGCTGGTCTCGGCAGACCCGAAACTGCTGCCCGAGATGTACGACGCGGTCGTCACGAAGGCCGAAGACGATCCGGGGTTCGCCGACAAGGTCGACGACGCCGCCCGCCGCGTGCTGCGGGCGAAGCAGACGCCGCTGCCCTGAGCGTCGGGCAGAGTGGACACGATGGAACTTCTGGATGCTGTGGCCTCAGGCGCCGAGCCCGACGACGTGTACGACGCCTTCGTGGGGTGGGCCGAGGGTCGAGGGCTGACGCTCTATCCCGCGCAGGACGAAGCGGTCATCGAGCTCGTCTCGGGCGCGAACGTCGTGCTGTCGACGCCCACCGGCACCGGCAAGTCGCTCGTGGCGGTCGCCGCGCACGCGGCGTGCCTGGCCCGCGGCGGTCGCACCTATTACACGGCGCCGATCAAAGCGCTCGTGAGCGAGAAGTTCTTCGCCCTCGTCGAGATCTTCGGCGCCGAGCGGGTCGGCATGGTCACCGGCGACTCGTCGGTCAACCCCGATGCGCCGATCGTCTGCTGCACCGCCGAGATCCTCGCGAACCTCGCCCTGCGTCAGGGCGAGGGCGCGCAGGTCGACCAGGTCGTCATGGACGAGTTCCACTTCTACGGCGACCCCGAGCGGGGCTGGGCGTGGCAGTTGCCGCTGCTGCTGCTGAACCGCGCGCAGTTCCTGCTCATGTCGGCCACCCTCGGCGACGTCACCGACATCGCCGACGACCTCACGCGGCGCACCGGGCGTCCGACGGCGCTCGTGACCGGCGTCGAGCGTCCCGTGCCGCTGCACTTCTCGTACGAGCGGCGACCCGTGCACGAGGTGCTGACGATGCTGCTCGACGAGGGCGAAGCCCCTGTCTACATCGTGCACTTCTCGCAGGCCGCGGCGATGGAGCGGGCGCAGGCCCTGGCATCCGTCAACGTCGCCACGCGCGCGCAGCGCGACCTCATCGCAGAGGAGATCGGCGGGTTCCGCTTCACGACCGCCTTCGGCAAGACCCTGTCGCGCCTCGTGCGCGCGGGCATCGGCGTGCACCACGCCGGCATGCTGCCGCGGTATCGGCGGCTCGTCGAGACCCTTGCCCAGCGGGGCCTGCTGCGCGTCATCTGCGGCACCGACACGCTCGGGGTCGGCATCAACGTGCCGATCCGCACGGTCGTCGTGACCGCGCTGACCAAGTACGACGGCACGCGGATGCGGCAGCTCAACGCCCGCGAGTTCCACCAGGTCGCGGGGCGCGCGGGCCGGGCGGGCTACGACACGTACGGCAACGTCGTCGTGATGGCCCCGGAGTGGGAGATCGAGAACGCCGTCGCCCTCGCGAAGGCCGGGGACGACGCCGCCAAGCGCAAGAAGATCGTGCGCAAGAAGGCGCCCGCCGGCGCGGTGAACTGGGGCGAGGGCTCGTACGAGCGGCTGATCGAGGCCGTGCCCGAGCCGCTCGTGCCGCAGCTGCAGCTGACGGCCGCGATGCTCATCAACGTCATCGGACGGGGCGGCGACGTGTTCGCGAACGTCCGCTCGCTCGTGTTCGACAACCACCAGCCGCGCGCGCAGCAGTACGCGCTGGCCCGGCGGGCGCTTGCGGTCTTCCGCACGCTCGTCGACGCGGGCATCGTCGTGGCGGAGGGCGGCAGCATCCGCCTCACCGTCGATCTGCAGCCCAACTTCGCCCTCAACCAGCCGCTGTCGCCGTTCGCGCTCGCCGCGATCTCGCTGCTCGACCCCGACGTCGAGGTGGGCCGAGGGGGCGCCGATGCGCCGGCGGCATCGACGGGCACGGGGCACTACGCCCTCGACGTCGTCAGCGTCATCGAGGCGACCCTCGACGACCCTCGTGCGATCCTCAGCCAGCAGGAGTTCACGGCCCGCGGCGAGGCGGTCGCGGCCATGAAGCGCGACGGCATCGAATACGAGGAGCGCATGGCGCTGCTCGAGGAAGTGACCTATCCGAAGCCCCTCGCAGAGCTCCTCGCCCAGTCGTTCGAGGTGTTCGCGTCGAGCCAGCCGTGGGTGCGCGACTACGCCCTCAGCCCCAAGTCGGTCGTGCGCGACATGTTCGAACGGGCGATGTCGTTCGGCGAGTTCGTCTCGTTCTACCAGCTCGGCCGCAGCGAGGGGCTCGTGCTGCGGTACCTCAGCGACGCCTTCCGCGCGATCCGTCAGACTGTGCCCGCCGAAGCCCGCACCGATGAGCTGCTCGACGTGATCGAGTGGCTCGGCGAGCTCGTGCGGCAGGTGGATTCGAGCCTCGTCGACGAGTGGGAGGCGCTGATCGACCCCGCGGTCGACCCCGACACCCCGGTCGTGCCGCCCGCGCCGCCGTCGGTGCTCACCAACCGCCGCGCGTTCACGGTGCTCGTGCGCAACGAGATGTTCCGGCGCGTGCAGCTGGCCGCCCTGCAGGACGACGATGCGCTGGCCGCTCTCGACCCCGACGTCGACTGGTCGGGCGCCCTCGACCGCTACTACGACGAGCACGCGTCGATGCTGACCGGCGGGCCGGCGCGGTCGCCGCGGCTGCTGCAGATCGACGAGGCGGATGCAGCAGCATCCGGTCTCTGGCGACTCGAGCAGACGATCGACGACCCCGCAGGCGACCACGACTGGCGCATCCGCGGCGAGGTCGACCTGGCCGCGTCGGAGGAGGCCGGCACCGCCGTCGTGCGCATCGTCGAGGTCGTACGGCTGTAGCCGGGGCCTGCGCCGCCGGCGCCGGCGGAGCACAATGGCAGTCGTGGCGACCTACCTGGCGTTCCTGCGCGCGATCAATCTCGGGCCGACCCGCAAGTTCCCCAAAGACGACCTGCGCGGGGCCATCGAGGCCGCCGGCTTCGAGGGCGTCGAGACCCACACCGCCAGCGGCAACGTGCGCTTCGACACGCGGATGCGCTCGCGGGCACGCATCGAGGAGGCCCTCGAGAGGCAGTTCCGCGCCGACCGCGGGTTCGATGTGCCGACGGTGGCGTTCTCCGCCGCCGAGTTCGCCGACCTCGCCGACAGGGCCCAGCAGATCCACGAGGCCCACCCCGGTGTCGCCCGGCATTATGTGTACCTGCTCAAAGACGAGCTCGGGGCGTCGGCGAAGAACGCGGTGGAGGCGACCTCGACCGACGAGGGGCGCATGCTGGTCGCGGGCCGCGCCGCCCACGCGCTGCTCGCGCCGGGCTACCAGGCGGGAAAGGTCGACCCGCTGGGGGCGGCGAACCTGCTCGGCGTCGCCACCAGCCGCAACGTCGACGTCGTGACGACGCTCGCCCGCAAGTGGTGCTGAGCCGCGCCGAGTCCGGCATGCGGGCCTGTGGACAGACGTCGGCGGTGTCGGCGGCCGCGGTTAGCCTGGAGGGGTGACCTCCGACCCGTACGCCGATCTCGTCTGGGATCCCGACGAGCTCGCGCCGCCCGACGACCTCGACGCGCCGCCTCCGCCCGACCCGCGCTTCGACGGCTACGGCGCGGCGGTCGCCCGTGCCGCGCGCGGCGGCGCCGCGACGGCGGACGAGCGGATGCCGCAGCCCGCCGCATCCGCGAGGCCGGCCGCATCCGCGACGCCGCAGGCATCCGCCCCCGACCGCCGCGACTTCACCGGCGCCGATCCCCGCGCCGTGCTCAAAGAGGTCTTCGGCTACGACGACTTCCGCGGCGACCAGCAGCAGATCGTCGCACAGGTGGTCGGCGGGGGCGACGCCGTCGTGCTCATGCCCACCGGCGGCGGCAAGTCGATCACCTACCAGGTGCCCGCGCTCGTGCGCCCAGGCACGGGGCTCGTCGTGAGCCCGCTCATCGCGCTCATGCACGACCAGGTCGACGCGCTCGTGGCCAACGGCGTGCGGGCCGCGTACCTCAACTCCACGCAGCAGCTCGCCGAGCGCCAGGCGGTCGAGCAGGACTACCTGGCCGGTCGCCTCGACCTGCTCTACGTCGCGCCCGAGCGCTTGTCGAGCCCGCAGACCACGGCCCTGCTGCAGCGCGGCACCCTCAGCGTCATCGCGATCGACGAGGCCCACTGTGTGAGCCAGTGGGGCCACGACTTCCGCCCCGACTACCTCGCGCTCGGCGATCTCGCCGTGCGCTTCCCCGGCGTCCCTCGCATGGCGCTCACCGCCACCGCCACGCGCGCCACCCACCGTGAGATCACCGAGCGGCTCGACCTGCCACGGGCGCAGCACTTCGTCGCGAGCTTCGACCGCCCCAACATCCAGTACCGCATCGAGCCCAAGGTCGACCCACGGCGCCAGCTCGTGCAGTTCATCAGGTCGATGGCGGCGGCATCCGACGAGGCGCCCGCCGGCATCGTCTATGCGCTCAGCCGCAAGAGCGTCGAGCAGACCGCCGAGTACCTCGCCGGCCAGGGCATCGACGCCCTGCCTTACCACGCGGGGCTCGACGCGTCGGTGCGCGCCCGCAACCAGTCGCGGTTCCTCCGGGAAGACGGCGTCGTGATGGTCGCGACGATCGCCTTCGGCATGGGCATCGACAAGCCCGACGTGCGCTTCGTCGCGCACATCGACCTGCCCAAGTCGGTTGAGGGGTACTACCAGGAGACGGGCCGCGCCGGCCGCGACGGCGAGCCGTCGGTCGCCTGGATGGCCTACGGCCTCGGCGACGTCGTGCAGCAGCGCCGCCTCATCGATGCCTCGCCGGGCGACCGCGCCTTCAAGCAGCGCCTCGGCCAGCACCTCGACGCCATGCTCGCCCTGTGCGAGACCGTCGGATGCCGGCGGCAGAACCTGCTCGGCTACTTCGGCCAAGACGCCGAACCCTGCGGCAACTGCGACACGTGTCTGACCCCGCCCGAGACCTTCGACGGCCTCGTCGCGGCGCAGAAGCTGCTGTCGACGATCGTGCGCCTGCAGCGCGAGCGCAAGCAGGCCTACGGCGCCGGGCAGCTCATCGACATCCTCCGCGGCAACGCCACCGAGCGGGTGCGCCAGCTCGGCCACGAGTCGCTCGCGACCTTCGGCGTCGGCTCAGACCTGTCCGATCAGGACTGGCGCAGCGTCGTGCGCCAGCTGCTGGCCCGCGGCATCCTCGTCGCCCGCGGCGAATACGGCACGCTCGATCTCGGAGAGCCGGCGGCCGCCGTGCTGCGGGGCGAACAGCCGGTGCCGCTGCGGCGCGACGTCATGGGCCGCAAGGGCTCGGGCGGCTCGACGCGCCGCAGCACCGTCTCCGAGACGGTCGCCCCCGAGAACCGCGACCTGTTCGAGCAGCTGCGCGCGTGGCGACTCGAGGTCGCGCGCGAGCAGGGGGTGCCGCCCTACGTCGTCTTCAACGACGCGACGCTGCGGGCCCTCGCCGAGGCGCGTCCGCGCAGCATCTCGCACCTCGACGGCATCACCGGCATCGGCGCCAAGAAGCGCGAGGCCTACGGCGAAGCCGTGCTCGAGGTCATCGCCGCGAGCTGACCGGTGGGCGAGGTGCCGACCGGCACCCGCGCCGGCAGCACGTCGGCCAGGTGCGCGGCGAGCTGCGCCGCCACGTCGACGGCGTCGCGGTCGTACAGCCACTGGTACTGCAGGCCGTCCCACAGCGCGATGAGCCAGACGGCCTCGCTCTCGGGGTCGCGGTGCGCCGGCAGGTCGCCCGCGGCCTGCGCACCGCGCAGCATCGCGGCGAAGTAGTCGACGGCCTCATCGAAGCGCTGCCGGAAGTACTCGTGCGCGGGGTGGTCGATGGGCACGGCTTCGCACGAGAGCACGGCATAGACCTCGACGAGACCGGGCTGGTCGTCGGTGTTGCTCTGCGCGCCGAGCGGGAGGTCGCGCAGCACATCGGCGGCAGCATCCGCTCTCGCGCTCTCGGCGCGACCCGACACTGACTGGTCGCGCACCGCGAGCACGGCTCGCAGCAGCTCGTCCTTCGTGGCGAAGTGGTGCAGCAGCGTCGACTTCGAGATGCCGACCGCTTCGGCGATCTCGCGCAGGCTCGTGTCGCCGTAGCCCTCGCGGGCGAACAGCGCGGTCGCGTCGGCCAGGATCTGCGCCCGGCGCTCGCGCCCCACCCGGTATCCGCTCTCGACCGGCAGGAACGTGCTGCCGAGGGCAGGAACCGGGGGGACGGATGCGGCGTCCGCCGCCGCCGGCAGCGAAGCCTCGTCGCGCCATCCGAGCGGCCGCGCGAGAGCGTGCTGGTGGCCATCGAGCAGCCCGACGAGGTCGACCCGCTCCGGCAGGTACTGCTGGAGCATCTGCAGGCCATCCCAGGCTGCGGCGAGCCGGATCGACTCGCCGAGGGGATCACGGTCGGCCGCGACGAGGCCGTGCGCCACCGCCTCTTCGAGGAGGTCGGACGACATCTCGCGCAGCCGCGCGTAACGCTGCCGCATCCGCTCGTGGGAGGGGTGGCCGTGTGCCGAGGCCTCGCCGGCGAGCGCGGCGAAGAGGGGCAGATAGCCCGGCAGCGTCGCGTTGCGCCGAGCCACCTTCATGTAGGGCAGTTCGTCTGCCGGGTCGGCGAACTCGGGTGAACCGAGCAAGTCGGCCTCGTTCGCCGACTCGAACGCCGCGACCACCGCCTCCAGCAGCAGCTCTTTCGAGCCGAAGTGCTTGAGGAGCCCAGGGTGGCTGATGCCGGCGGCGGCGGCGACATCGCGCAGCGAGGCGGCACGGTAGCCGCGCTCGATGAACACATCGCGGGCGGCCTCGACGATGCGGGAGCGCGTCTGCTCGGCGCGCTCGGCGCGCGAGAGCCCGTCGTGCGCAGCCATGGACACCTCCGCGACCACTCTATCGCCGCGAGTTGCCATCCGGTCGAGATTGAGTTACCACGCGGTCGGGTTTCGTGTACTCTGTCTCGCGGGCCGTCCGTGCCCCCCTCACACCGTCGTGAAAGGAACCCCATGACAGAGCTGTCACCCGCGGCCACCGCCGCCGCGATCGGCACGACCGGCATCAAGACGCCCGGCACCACTCCCGACAAGGCCCCTCGCGGCTACCTGCCCGGCCTCGCCGCCGTCAACTTCGGCGTCTTCCTGGCCCTGCTGACCCCCGTGCTGGTGTCGATGGCCTTCAAGGTGCAGCACATCACCTCGTCGGCGGCAGAGGCCACGGCGCAGCTCGGTCTCGTGATGGGTGTGGGCGCCCTCTTCGCGCTCATCGCCAACCCGCTCGCCGGGCGCCTCTCCGACCGCACGACCTCGCGCTGGGGCATGCGTCGGCCGTGGGTCCTCGGCGGCTCGCTCGTCGCTCTCGGCGGCTTCGCCCTCATCGGCGCGGCCACCTCGATCTGGGTCGTGCTGATCGCGTGGTGCCTCGTGCAGACCGCGATGAACGCCGTGCTCGCCGCCGCCAACGCGACGCTGCCCGACCAGGTGCCGGTCAGCGGCCGCGGCAAGGTGTCGGGCATCGTGGGCCTCACGACGCCCCTCGGCATCCTCGGCGGATCGTTCCTGGTCAACTTCCTCTCCGACGACTTCTCGCGCTTCTTCGTGCCTGCACTCATCGCGACGGTGCTGGCGGTGCTGTTCGTGCTCGTGCTGAAGGACCGCCGCCTCGACGAGAAGCCCGCGCAGCGGTTCACCATCGGCCAGTTCTTCGGCTCGTTCGTCTTCAACCCGCGCAAGCACCCCGACTTCGGCTGGACGTGGCTCACGAAGTTCCTCGTCATGTTCGGCTACGCCGGCATCGCCACCTTCCTGCCGTTCTACCTCACCGAGAAGTTCGGGCTCGATGAGCAGGCCGCGATCGCGACGATCCTCGTCGCCAACCTCGCCTCGATGGTCGCCATGGCGATCTCGGGCCCCGTGGGCGGCATCCTCTCCGACAGGATCGGCAAGCGCCGCCCGTTCGTGTCGATCGCCGGCGTGATCATGGTCGTGGGCCTGGTCGTGCTCGCCTTCGCCCCGAGCGTCCCGGTGGTGCTCGTCGCGCAGGCGATCATCGGCCTCGGCGCCGGCTCGTTCTTCTCGGTCGACCTCGCCCTCGCCACCCAGGTGCTGCCGAACCCCGCCGACACCGCGAAGGACCTCGGCGTGCTCAACATCGCCAACGCGCTGCCGCAGTCGATCGCCCCGGCGATCGCCCCCGCGATCATCGCGTTCGGCGCCACGACGGCGCTCGGCGGCTACACGGTCTACTACCTCTTCGGCGCGCTGGTGGCCCTCGCCGGCGCCGTGCTCGTCTACCGGATCAAGGGAGTCAAGTGATGACGGATGCCACCACCACCACGGCCGAGGCAGAGACGGCCGCCCGGCCCTGGCTCGACGCGAGCCTGCCCGTCGCCGAGCGCGTCGAGCTGCTGCTGGCCGAGATGACGGTCGAGGAGAAGGCGGGCCTGCTCTTCCAGACCATGATCACGATGGGCGAAGACGGCGAGCTCGCCGAAGCCGACCCCGTCTTCGGCCTCCCCTCCAACCGTGAGTTCGTGCTCGAGAAGGGCATGACCCACTTCAACCTGCTCGGGGTGGCTCCCACCGCCGGTGCCATCGCACGCTGGCACAACAAGCTGCAGGAGCTGGCGGCATCCACCCGGCTCGGCATTCCGGTGACGATCTCGACCGACCCGCGGCACTCGTTCACCGAGAACCCGGGGGCGGCGATGCTCGCGGGGCCCTTCTCGCAGTGGCCCGATGCGCTGGGACTCGCCGCGACACGCGACGCCGCGCTGGTCGAGCGGTTCGGCGACATCGCCCGGCAGGAGTACACGGCGGTCGGCATCCGCGTCGCCCTGCACCCGCAGGTCGACCTCGCCACCGAGCCCCGCTGGTCGCGGGTCCTGCAGACTTTCGGCGAAGACGCCGAGCTGTCGGGTGAGCTGGGCGCGGCCTATATCCGCGGCTTCCAGAACGGCGACGCGTTCGGCGCCGAGTCGGTCTCGACGATGGTCAAGCACTTCCCCGGTGGCGGTCCGCAGAAAGACGGCGAAGACCCGCACTTCGCCTACGGTCGCGAACAGGTCTACCCCGGCGGGCAGTTCGAGCTGCACCTGAAGCCCTTCGCAGCGGCCTTCGACGCGGGCGTGCGCCAGGTCATGCCGTACTACGGCATGCCGGTGGACACCGAGTACGAAGAGGTCGGGTTCGGCTTCAACAAGTCGGTGCTGACGGGGCTCCTGCGCGAGCGCTTCGAGTTCGACGGCATCGTCTGCACCGACTGGGGTCTCGTCAACGACGCGGCGATCTTCGGGCAGCCGTTCCCCGCGCGCGCGTGGGGCGTCGAGCACCTCACGCCGCTGGAGCGCGTCGAGAAGATCCTCGATGCCGGAGCCGACCAGTTCGGCGGCGAGGCGTGCCCCGAGCTCGTGCTCGAGCTCGTCGCGCAGGGGCGGGTCGACGAGCAGCGCCTCGACGTCTCGGTGCGGCGCCTGCTGCGCGAGAAGTTCGCGCTGGGCCTCTTCGAGAACCCGTTCGTCGACGCCGAGGCGGCGGACGCCATCGTCGGCTCGGCCGAGTTCCGCGCTGCGGGTGACGCCGCCCAGCGCGCCTCGATCGCGGTGCTGAGCAACCGCGACGCCGTTCTGCCGTTCACGCCGGGGGTGAAGCTCTACGTCGAGGGCATCGCGCCCGAGGTCGCGGCCGCCTACGGCGAGGTCGTCGACTCGCCCGCAGACGCCGACCTCGCGGTGCTGCGGCTGCAGGCGCCCTTCGAGCAGCGCGCCACGATGTTCGAGAACTTCTTCCACGCCGGATCGCTGGAGTTCTCCGGCGACGTCGTCGCGCACGTCGCCGAGGTGGCGGCGGCGGTGCCGACCGTGGTCGACGTGTTCCTCGACCGCCCCGCGATCCTCGGGCCCGTCGTCGAGGCGGCAAGCGCGGTCGCCGGCAACTGGGGTGCGAGCGCTGCGGCGCTGCTGGATGTGCTGAGCGGCGCGGCACCTGCCGGTGGGCGGCTGCCCTTCGACATCCCGTCGTCGATGGCGGCGGTCGAGGCCTCCCGCCCCGACGTGCCGTTCGACACCGCCGACCCGCTGTTCCGCTTCGGCCACGGCCTGACCCTGTAGGTCTCGCGACGCAGCCGCTGCGCTGCGCTCGCGGACGGATGCCGCCCCACGACGTTCGGGGGCGGCATCCGCCCGTTGGGGCGCAGGTATGGCGCCCCCACGCACCGATCGCGCCCCACTCCACACCGAAACACCCCCAGAGGTGTGGGGTCGCTACAAGCCCGTCGAGCCGCGGCGCGGATCGGGCTTGTCGGCATGCGCCAATCTGGTTGGCGCGGGTTTGGAGGAGTCCTACGGTCGAAAGTGACTCTTCAGCCTTCACCACCCCGAAAGGTGTGTCCATGGTCGACGCCGCCGTCCGCCCGAACAAGCCCGCCACGAGCAAGCGCACGCCCGCCGGCGGCGCCCCGACCGCCCCGCACACCGCGGAAGAGGCGCACGAGCCGCGCATCGACGTCTCCGCCGTCACCCGCGCCCTGCTCGGCACCTGGGCCGACACCCGCCTCGAAGCCCGCGAGATGATCAAGAACCCCGCGTTCTGGCGCGTCGACGGCATGCCGGTGCCCGAGCACCGCGAGCGCGTGCTCGAGCAGCTCAGGCTCCTGGTCGATGCGGGAGGCTCGCGCCGCTCGTTCCCCAAGGAGTACGGAGGCCTCGAGAACAACGGCGCCAACCTCGCCGGATTCATGGAGCTCGTGCTCGCCGATCCGAGCCTGCAGATCAAATCGGGTGTGCAGTGGGGTCTGTTCGGCTCGGCCGTGTATCAGCTCGGCACCAAGAAGCACTGGGACCAGTGGCTGCCCGGCATCATCGACCTCTCGATCCCCGGCGCGTTCGCCATGACCGAGACGGGGCACGGCTCCGACGTCGCCGCCATCGGCACGACGGCGACCTACGACCCCGAGACCGAGGAGTTCGTGATCCACACGCCGTTCCGCGGCGCCTGGAAGGACTACCTCGGCAACGCGGCGCTGCATGGCATCGCGGCGACCGTGTTCGCGCAGCTGATCACCGGCGGCGTCAATTACGGCGTGCACTGCTTCTATGTGCCCATCCGCGACGAGGACGGCCGGTTCCTCCCGGGCGTCGGCGGGGAGGACGACGGCGTCAAGGGCGGCCTCAACGGCATCGACAACGGGCGCCTGCACTTCGATCAGGTGCGTGTGCCTCGGTTCAACCTGCTCGACCGCTACGGCCAGGTCGCCGCCGACGGCAGCTACACGAGCGACATCCCGAGCCCCGGCCGCCGCTTCTTCACGATGCTCGGCGCGCTCGTGCAGGGCCGGGTATCGCTCGACGGCGCCGCGACGACGGGTGCGGCGCTCGCCGAATACATCGCGATCACCTACGCGAACCAGCGCCGCCAGTTCGACTCCGGCGCCGGCACCGACGAGGTCGTGCTGCTCGACTACGGCAAGCACCAGCGGCGCCTGCTGCCGCGCCTCGCGCAGACCTACGCGCAGTTCTTCGCCAACGACGAGTTGCTGCAGAAGTTCGACGGCGTGTTCTCGGGCCGCACCGACACCGCCGCCGAGCGCGAAGACCTCGAGACGCTCGCGGCCGCGCTGAAGCCGCTGAGCACCTGGAACGCCCTCGACACGATCCAGGAGTGCCGTGAGGCCTGCGGCGGCTCTGGCTTCCTCGCCGAGAACCGCTTCGTGGGTCTGCACCAGGACCTCGACGTCTACGTCACGTTCGAAGGCGACAACAACATCCTGCTGCAGCTGGTCGGCAAGCGTCTGCTCGGCGACTACGCGAAGCAGTTCAAGGGCGCGGATGCGGCGACCCTCGCCAAGTTCGCCGTCGGGCAGACCGCAGGCAAGCTCTTCCACGGGGCAGGGCTGCGCCAGCTGGGTCAGACCGTGGCCGACTTCGGCTCGACCGCCCGCTCGGTCGAGTTCGGCCTGCGCGCCGACCAGCAGCACGAGCTGCTCAAGGGCCGCGTGCAGCAGATGGTCGCCGACATCGCCGCCGCGCTGCGGCCGGCCGCCAAGCTCACCCCCGCGCAGGCGGCCGCCGTGTTCAACGAGCACCAGGCCGAGCTCATCGAGGCGGCCAGGGCGCACGCCGAGCTGCTGCAGTGGGAGGCCTTCACCGACGGCATCGCCCGCTTCGACGACGAGGGCACGGCGCATGTGCTCACGTGGCTGCGCGACCTCTTCGGCCTCAGCCTCATCGAGAAGCACCTGGCCTGGTACCTGATCAACGGGCGCCTCTCGACGCAGCGCGCGTCGTCGGTCTCGCGCTACATCGACCGCCTGAGCGCTCGCCTGCGCCCGCACGCGCAGGACCTCGTGGACGCGTTCGGCTTCGAGCCCGAGCACGTGCGCGCCCCCATCGCCTCGGGCGCCGAGGCCGAGCGACAGGACGAGGCGCGCGCCCACTATGCGCAGCTCGCCGCATCCGGATCCGCACCCGTCTCGGAGAAGTCGCTCAAGAAGAAGTAGGGCGTCGGAGCCCCGCGTTAGTTTGGTCCGATGGACATCGTGACCGGCCCCGACGGTGTCGCGCGCTGCGCATGGGCGGGCGACGACCCCGAGTATCAGCGGTACCACGACCAGGAGTGGGGGGTGCCGCTGCACGGCGACCGCGCCCTCTTCGAGAAGCTGAGCCTGGAGGGCTTCCAGGCCGGGCTCAGTTGGATCACGATCCTGCGCAAGCGCCCGCGGTTCCGCGAGGTGTTCGCCGGATTCGAGCCCGAGCAGGTCGCGGCGTTCGACTCCGGCGACGTCGAGCGGCTCATGACGGATGCCGGCATCATCCGCAATCGGGCCAAGATCGAGGCGACGATCTCGAACGCGCGGCTCGCGCTCGACCTCGCCGAGGGTGAGCTCGACGCGCTGATGTGGTCGTTCGCCCCCGCCGTCCACGAGCGTCCGTCGTCGTTCGCCGAGGTGCCGGCGGTGACGTCGGAGTCGACCGCGATGAGCAGAGAACTGCGTCGCCGGGGCTTCCGCTTCGTCGGCCCGACCACGATGTACGCCCTCATGCAGTCGGCGGGCATGGTCGACGATCATGTCGAGGGGTGCTGGCGCCGCTAGGATCGTCCGTAGGACGAGTTCGCGGGGAGGGTCGAATGGGTGCGCTCTCCGTCCTGCCTGCCCACGAGACCCTGAGCACGGCCCTCTCTTTCCTCATCATCGCGGCGATGCTGCTGGTGGGCGCCGCCGGCGCTCTCGTGATGAGCCTGGTCAGCGCCACCATCGGCCCGATCGTCGTTCTGGTGCTCGGCGCGGCGGTCGCGCCGGGCCTGGTCGGGGTCGCTACGAGCGAATCCGCCGACGCCCCCGCCCTCATCTCGTCGACGAGAGTGATGACCGACGCCGTGGGCGAGACCGTACTGACGATCACGAGCGATGCCGCCGAGGCCAGAGACTACGGCGATGTGCTGCGCGCCATCGCCGATCAGGACGCATTCGGGGCAGAAGAGAGCACGCAGATCAGGGTGGTCGCGATCCGCGACGAGCAGGGCGCCGTCGTCTCGTGGCGGGTGCAGCTGCCCAGCACCCAGAACTGGAGCCTCGGCAACACCTCGGGCGCGCTCAACGACGCGCGCTCCGATCTGACCGTGTCGCTGTTCCCCGCCGTGCAGACACAGTTCGAGCGCGCCGCGTGGGCGGCGATGGAGGCGTCGGGGGCGCTCGACTCCGACGCCCCGATCATGCTGACGGGGTGGTCGCTCGGAGGGATGGTGGCCGCAAAGATGGCCGCCGATCCGCGCCTCGACGGGCGGGTGCAGTCGGTCGTGACGGCGGGGGCGGCGATCGACAAGTACCGGGACGTCATCGACGACGACGTGCGGGTGACCCAGTTCAACAACGCCGTCGATCCCGTGCACACGCTCGAGTTCGTCGGTCTGTCGGGGTCGGACTACACCGGCTCCGCGGGCACGCAGTGGCAGACCTACCGGCCCATCTCGTCGACGATGCACGACGCCGGCATGTACGCCGCCGCCGCCGACGACTACCTGCCCGCGCCGCGGTCGGGAGACGAGATCTTCTTCGCGGCCGAGGGAAGCGCCGGCACCGAAGACGTCTACATCGCGGAGTACACCCGCAGGGGGTGACCCGGTGAGGCGCGCATCGAAGAGGATGCCGGCGGCCGCTGCTCTCGCTCTGCTGCTGGTGCTCGTCGGCTGCGCCTCCGAGCCGTCGACGACCGCTCTCGAAGACGAGTTGGCGATGATCCCCGGAGTCGAAGGGGTCGCCCTGTCGGTGTCGCACCCGAACGCCCCCTGGAACACCCGCGTCGACATCGTGTTCGCCGTGGCCGAGCCGACGGTCGAGAGTGTGACCACGATCGTGCGCGAGGCGGCGCCCATGATCGTCGCCGACCCCGAGCTGAGCGGGCACGAGGTGGCGATCGCGGTCGTCGATGCGCGGTCCGCGACGGCCGATGCCGATGATGCTGATGCCGCCGCAGCGGCCGTGCACGTGATGCCGGAGGTCGGCGAGGCGCTCGGGGTCGATGCGGGCGGCAACGCCTTCCTGTTCCTGACGCCCGAAGAGCTCGAGGCCATCGCCGACCAGGAATGAACCCGCCCGGCGATCGGTTGGACGACAGGGAGGTTCCCCCATGGATTACGGTCATCCGCTCGAGTTCGGCGCGTTCATCACACCCGCGGCCGCAAGGCCCCAGGACCCGGTGCTGCTGGCCGAGGTCGCCGAGCAGGCCGGTCTCGACCTCGTCACCTATCAGGACCACCCCTACCAGCCGGCGTTCCTCGACACCTGGACGCTCATGTCGTTCGTCGCGGCCCGCACCGACCGCATCCGCATCGCCCCCAACGTGCTCAACGTGCCGCTGCGACCTCCCGCCGTCACGGCGCGCGCCGCGGCGAGCCTCGACCTGCTGTCTGCGGGCAGGTTCGAACTGGGCCTCGGGGCCGGCGGCTTCTGGGACGCGATCGAGGCGATGGGCGAGCCCCGGCTCACCCCAGGCGAAGCGGTGACGGCGCTCGAAGAGGCGATCGACGTCATCCGAGAGCTGTGGGACACCTCGACCCGCGGCGGCGCGACCACCGACGGCGCGTTCCATCACGTGCACGGCGCGAAGCGCGGGCCGCGCCCTGCCCACCGCATCCCGATCCACATCGGCGCCTACAAGCCGCGGATGCTGGCGCTCACCGGCCGCAAGGGCGACGGGTGGCTGCCCTCGCTCGGCTACCTGAAGCCCGGCGACCTCGCGAAGGGCAACGCCGCGATCGACGCGGCCGCCCTGTCTGTCGGCCGCGATGTGCGCGAGATCCGCCGACTGCTCAACGTCGGCCCCGTGCAGGACGGCTGGGTGGAGCAGCTCGCGCAGCTGGCGCTCGACGACGGCATCGGCACCTTCATCGTCGCGACCGACGACCCGCAGCTGCTGCAGCGGTTCGGCGAAGAGATCGCACCGGCCGTGCGCGAGCAGGTCGCGCGCGAGCGGCGCGCGCAGGGCACCGTCGTCGCGACGGCGCGCTCGGCGCAGGCGCTGTCGCTGCGCCACGAGGGCATCGCATACGACGACGTGCCGGCGGGCATGCGCACGATCGAGCCGGGCGACTTCGACTACGCCGATGTGAGCTCCACGTACATGCGCGGCGGCAGCCCGGGCATCGTGCTTCAGCCCGAGTCGGCCGACGAGGTCGCCGCGGCGGTGCACTACGCCGCCCGGCACCGCGCCCGCCCGCTGTCGGTGCGCAGCGGCGGCCACGGCATCTCGGGGCGCAGCACCAACGACGGAGGTCTCGTGATCGACCTGCGCCGACTCAGCGGCATCGAGGTGATCGACCCCGAGCGTCGGCTCGTGAGGATCGGTCCTGGCGCCCGCTGGATGGAGGTCGCCGCCGTGCTCGGCGAGCACGGGTGGGCGCTGAGCTCGGGCGACTACGGCGCCGTCGGGGTCGGCGGGCTCGCGACCGCCGGCGGCATCGGCTGGCTCGCACGCGAGCACGGGCTCACGATCGACCACCTGCGCGCGGCCGAGATCGTGCTGGCCGACGGTTCGACCAGGCGGGTGGACGCGGCATCCGATCCCGACCTCTTCTGGGCGATCCGCGGGGCGGGCGCGAGCATGGGCATCGTGACGAGCTTCGAGTTCGAGGTCGATGAGGTGGGCGAGGTCGGCTTCGCCCAGCTCGCGTTCGACGCGAGCGACCTCGAGGGGTTCCTCACCGGGTGGGGCGCCGCGATGGAGGCGGCGCCGCGCGACCTCACGAGCTTCCTCATCCTCGGCGGGCGCCGGGCGGGGCAGCCGCGCGTCGCGTACGTGCTCGCCGTCGTCGACTCACCCGACCCCGACACGATCATCGAGCGGCTGCAGCCCTTCGCGCAGCTCGCGCCGCTGGTCGGCCAGTCGGTGCAGCTGACGACCTACCCGCGCATCATGGCGAACGCCGACATCGGGCCGCAGCACGGCGTGGGCGAGCCGGTCTCGCGCTCTGGCCTGGTCGACACCGTCACGCCCTCCTTCGCGTCGGGAGTGGAGCGGATGCTGGACTCGGGCGCGACCTACTTCTTCCAGATCCGATCGGTGGGCGGGGCGGTGGCCGATGTCGCCGAGGATGCGACGGCCTACGCGCATCGTGCCGCGAACTTCTCGGTGGTCGCGTTCGGGCAGCAGGGCGCTGCGCTCGACGCGGCCTGGGATGCGATCGCGCAGGAGTCGCGGGGGCTGTACCTGAGCTTCGAGAGCTCCGAGCGCCCGGAGCGCATCGGCGAGGCGTTCCCGCCGGCGACCCTCGCGCGCCTCCTCGAGGTCAAGCGCCGGGTGGACCCGACCGGTCTTTTCCGCGACAACTTCCCCCTGTCGGGGGTCGAGGCCCCCGCCGCCTGACCCCTTTTCCTTCCGCAACTTGGCACCTGTGGCCGCCGCATCCGCTCGAATGCGTCGATATCTGCCAACTCGCGGGGATGGGAAGGGGAGGGGACGGGGGGGGGGGGGGAGGGCTGGTCAGACGGCGGCGTCGTGCAGGTGGCGCTCGCCGTGCTCGAGCACCTTCACGATGATGCCGCGGCAACGCAGCTCCGCGAGGGTGCGGGTCTCTTCGTCGGTGTTGCGGCCGAGGGCGTGCACGTTGGCCACGACCAGCACATCGCCGCGGCTGAGGCGGCCGAAGAGGCGCACGAGCCGTTCCTCCCAGCTCTCCAGCGTCTCGGGGGCGGGGTGACGGAACCCCTCGATCGGCACGCCGAAGCGGGCCAGGTCGACCCGCTGCTGCACGACCGACGGCATGTCGTCGCGGGCGATGACGAGCCCGACCAGGCGTGCGCCGGTGGGGCGGGCCTGCCACCAGTCCCGATCCTGCTGGAGTTCGGTGAAGCACTTCGGGCACTGGGCGGCCGCGTGCGGCAGGTGGAGGGGGCTCGTCGCGTCGCTCATGAAGACATTGTCGGTCATCCGGGGCTCACTCGTCGTCATCCAGGCGGCGCTCGAGGCTCAGCTGGTCTGCGTCGAGGTCGGCCAGCGCGCGCCGAAGGGCGGTCGTCGAATAGGTGCCGCCGTGGCTGAGCTCGTTCAGGCGCTTGCGCTGCACGTCGATGAGCACCAGCTGCAGCTCGAGCACCTCGCGATACGTGGTCGCGACATCGTCGTCGGGAGGCTCGCTGAAGCGCCGCACCATGCGCGCCATCATCTCTGGGTCGAGCGCGAAGGGCTCGCCGCCCGGCCGGCGCAGCGCGGGAGAGCCGAGGGCGGCGACCGCGGCCTCGCGCAGCTCGCCGTCGAGTCGATCCTGCTCGTCGCGGCTCGCACCGTCGGCGTCGGCACGGGGGATCTGCAGGCTGCGCACGAGCCAGGGCAGCGTGAAGCCCTGCAGCAGCAGCGAGCCGACCGCCACGAGAAAGGCGACGAGCACCAGCAGCTCCCGCACGCCTTCGAGGGTGTGCGGCAGCGTCTGCGCCGCGGCCAGAGTCACGACGCCGCGCATGCCCGCCCAGACGATGATCGTGCCGTGCTTCCAGCCCAGTGGAGTCGCCTGGTAGTAGTCGAGGTCGGCGATCGAGCGGCTGATGCGGCTGCGCAGCGAATCGACGCGCCGCTGGGCGCTCTGCGCGCTCGGCTGCCGCCCGCCCCGCCGGCGTCGGCGCGAGGGCGCGCGGGTGATGCCCCCCGCCGCTTCGAACTCGTCGATGCGCTCGCTCAGCAGTTCGAGCCGCTCGCGCTGCACATTGCGGGCGTTTCTGCTCTGGATCCAGATGAGCACCGACACGTAGGCGGCGCGGATCACCATGAGGATGCCGAACGCCGCCAGCGCCAGCATGCCCGCGTCGAACACGGTGTAGCCGTTCTCGTCGTTCTGCTCCACCAGCTCTTTGAGCTCGAGGCCCATCAGCAGGAAGACGCCGCCCTCGAGCACGAGTTCGACGGTGTGCCAGTTGAGCTGATCTGACAGGCGCTGCTCCGGCGTGAACCAGCGGGCCGCCCCCTGCCCGGTGACGATGCCGGCCACGACCGCGGCCACGAGACCCGAACCGCCGAAGTGCTCGGTGGGGAGGTAGGCCAGGAACGGCACGGTGAACCCGATCGCCGTGTTGGCGGCCGAGTTGCGCACCCATGCGCGCAGCCGCAGGGCCAGCCAGCCCACGATCGCGCCCACCACCAGGGCCACCAGCACGCCCCACGCGAAGGCGCCGATCGCGCCGCCGACGGCGAAGCCCGCTGCGATCGCGGCGATGGCGGTGCGCAGCAGCACAAGGGCCGTGGCGTCGTTGAGCAGACTCTCGCCCTCGAGCATCGTGACGACCCTGGGGGCGATGCCCAATCGCTTCACGATCGAGGTGGCGACGGCATCCGTCGGAGAGAGGATGGCGCCGATCGCGACGCCGAGCGGAAAGCCGACCTCGGGGATGGCGAGAAAGAAGAACAGCCCGAGCGCGAGCGAGGTGCCCAGCACGAGCACGACGGCGAGCCCCGAGATCGGCCAGAAGTCGCGGCGGAACTCGATCGCCGGCAGGTTGACGGCCGACGAGTACAGCAGCGGCGGCAGCACCCCCACGAGGATGATCTCGGGCTCGATCTCGAACCCCGGCACGAACGGCAGCACCGAGACGACGATGCCGAGCGCGGTCAGCAGCAGCGGGCCGGCGACGCCGAGGCGCTGGGCGAGCGCCGTCGTCACCGCGATCGCGACGACGCCGACGAGGACGACCAGCAGCAGATCCATCAGATGACGCCGAGCGCCCGCACCGCATCCCGCTCGGCGACCAGCTCGTCGACGGATGCCGCCAGCCGCGCCCGCGCACGATCATCGAGGTCGAGACCCTCGATGACGCGGTATCCGTCGCCGTCGGAGCGCACGGGGAACGAGCACACCAGTCCCTCGGGCACGCCGTATTCGCCGTGCGAGACGACGGCCGCCGAGGTCCACGCGACGCCGCCCTGCTCGTCGCGCACGTGCTCGATCGCCGCGTTGGCGGCCGAGGCCGCCGACGACGAGCCGCGCACGCGGATGATCTCGGCGCCGCGCTGGGCGACCCGCGGCACGAACACATCGTCGAGCCAGGCCAGGGCGGCCTCGGACGAGCCGAGCTTGGCGGCGAGGGCGTCGAAGACCATCGTGACGTCGGGGCCGGTCTTTACCGGTCCGAAGACCGCATGCGAGACGTCGGGGAACTGCGTCGAGGAGTGATTGCCCCAGATCGCGACTCCGTCGATGTCGTCGGGGCGTGCGTCGAGCTCGGCGACCAGCTGACCGACCGCGCGGTTGTGGTCGAGGCGCGTGAGGGCGCTGAAGCGGTCGGCGGGGATGCCGGGGGCGCTCGCCGCGGCGATCAGCGCGTTGGTGTTGGCGGGGTTTCCCACCACGAGCGCGCGGATGTCGTCGGCGGCGACCTCGCTCAGTGCCGCGCCCTGCGGTCCGAAGATGCCCGCATTGGCCTGCAGCAGGTCGGCCCGCTCCATGCCGGCGCTGCGGGGGCGGGCTCCCACGAGCAGGGCGATGCTGCATCCGTCGAACGCGACGCGCGGGTCGTCGGTCACCTCGACGTGCTCCAGCAGCGAGAACGCGCCGTCCTGCAGCTCGAGTGCGGCGCCCTCGGCCGCCTTCAGGCCCTGCGGGATCTCGAGCAGCCGCAGCCGGACCGGGCGGTCGGGGCCGAGCATGTCGCCCGCGGCGATGCGGAAGAGGAGGCCGTAGCCGATCTGCCCGCCTGCTCCGGTCACGGTCACGGTCGTCGCTTGAGGCGCCATGGGTCGAGTGTAGGCCCGCCTGCTTCGCCCGCACGGCGGGCGGGTTCACCTGCCGCGGGCGCCGCCTGACCGGTACGGTGGCGGCATGACGTTCAACGACAACGCGAACGTCGGGGGAAGCACCGCCCGGCGGCGGGGCGGCGGCGGAGGGCTCGCGATCGGCGGCGGCGTCGCCGGCCTCGGAGCGATCGCCGTGCTGCTGCTGCAGCTGTTCACGGGGCAGGACTTCTCGGGGCTCGTGGGGCTGGGCAGCGGCACCGACTCGTCGACCGAGAGCTCCGAGATCTCGGGCTGCCTCACCGGCGCCGACGCCAATACGAACGACGACTGCCGGCTGGCGGCGGGGTCCAAGGCGATCGACCAGTACTGGGCGACGCAGATGAACGGCTACACCCAGCCGCAGCTGATCATCGTCGACGGCTCGACCTCGACGCAGTGCGGCACAGCATCCAATGCGACCGGCCCCTTCTACTGCCCGCCCGAGCAGACGGTCTACATCGACCCGACGTTCTTCGGCATCCTGCGCGAGAACTACGGAGCCAGCGCCGGGTCGCTCGCGCAGCTCTACGTGCTCGCGCACGAATACGGCCACCACGTGCAGAACCTCATCGGCGTCATGGACAAGTACCCCAGCAACGGCACCGGGGCCGACAGCAACAGCGTGCGCACCGAGCTGCAGGCCGACTGCTTCGCCGGCGCGTGGGTCGGCGACATGACCGAGCAGGTCGACGAGAACGGCGTCGCCTATCTGCAGGCGCCGACCCAGGACCAGATCCGCGATGCGCTGGATGCCGCCGCGGCCGTCGGCGACGACCACATCCAGCAGCAGTCCGGCTCTGGCGTGAACTCCGACTCGTGGACGCACGGCTCGAGCGAGCAGCGCCAGCGCTGGTTCACGAAGGGCTACGAGGGCGGCCCTGCCGCGTGCGACACCTTCGCCGTCTCGGGGAGCGACCTGTGAGCGGCCCGGCGCACCTCGACGAGATCCTGTATCCGCCCATCGAGCCCTACGAGACCGGCGAGCTGCTGGTGGGCGACGGCCACCGCCTCTACTGGGAGCAGAGCGGTGACCCCGACGGCAAGCCCGTCGTCTTCCTGCACGGCGGGCCGGGTGCCGGCACCTCGCCATGGCAGCGGCGCTTCTTCGATCCTTCGCGGTACCGCATCGTGCTGTTCGACCAGCGCGGATGCGGTCGCTCCACGCCGCACGCGAGTGCGCCGAACGCCGACCTCCGGCACAACACGACCTGGCACTCGGTGGCCGATATCGAGCTGCTGCGCAAGAACCTCGGCATCTCGCAGTGGCAGGTCTTCGGGGGTTCGTGGGGGTCGGCGCTCGCCCTGGCCTACGCGCAGACCCACCCCGACGCGGTCAGCGAGATCGTGCTGCGCGGCATCTTCACGCTGCGCGCGCACGAGCTGGAGTGGTTCTACGAGGGCGGGGCCTCGGCGATCTTCCCCGATCTGTGGGAGAACTTCATCGCGCAGATCCCGGTGCTCGAGCGCGGGCATCTGATCGAGGCGTACCACCGGCGGCTGTTCGACCCCGACCCCGACGTGCACATCCCGGCCGGCGTCGCGTGGTCGTCCTGGGAGGCCGCGACCCTCTCGGTGCTGCCCGACCCCGATCGGGAGGCCTCGATGGCGGAGCCCGCCGCCGCGACCGCCTTCGCCCGCATCGAGAACCACTACTTCGTGCACGGCGGCTGGTTCCGCGAGGGGCAGCTCATCGCCGACGCGGGGCGCCTGAGCGAGATCCCCGGAGTGATCGTGCAGGGCCGCTACGACGTCTGCACGCCGATCATGACGGCGTGGGACCTGCATCGCGCGTGGCCGGAGGCCGAGCTCGTGATCGTCGACGACGCCGGGCATGCCGCCAGCGAGCCGGGCATCGCCCGGGCGCTGCGCGCCGCGACCGACGGCTTCGCCTCGCGCTGAGCCGGCAGCATCCGCTCTTCCCCTCTCCTCCCCGCGACTTGGCATCTGTTGCCGCTCAGTCCCGGGTTCACGCGACCGAAGGTGCCAAGTCGCGGGAGGGGGGAGGGGTCGGCGCGCTAGGCGCGGAAGGCCTGCAGCAGGGTGCCGACGAGGGCGAACCAGTTGCCGGTCATGCGGAAGCGTGCGAACCCTTCGCTCACGACGTCGCCGGTGCGCGAGGTCACGAACCACGGGGGCTTGGGCAGCACCGAGAACCGGCCGCGCTGCGGCAGCACCGTGAGCGACCGCGGGAAGGGGCGGAAGGGCCCCCGCACCACCGAGCGCTCGACGCGGTCGATCAGGAGGGCGTTGTGCACGACGCCGATGCCGCTCTGCACGTCGTCGAGGCTCGCCCCGGGGAACCCGCCCCACGTGAGGGTCGGGGTGAGAAAGCCGAAGGCCGTCCACGCGTTGATCGCGATCGTGCCGTATCGCAGCTCGGCCATCGCCTGCTCGAACCGGTCGCCGAGCGAGCGCTGCGTCGCCGGGTCGATCAGCACGTTGGCCCCGAGGGTTCCGGCGAGCCGGTCGTTGGCGTGCGCGACGGCGGCATCGAGGAACGCCTGGCCGGTGCCTGGGAGCTCGACCACCCCCAGCACGGGCGAGAAGTACTCGGTCGTCTCGAGGGTCTCGGCGCGGTCGGGGCCGACCTCGACGAGCAGGCGCGTGCCGTCGCCGCAGCGGATCGCGTCGGGGTAGGCGGATGCGGCGGCCTCGAGCTTCTCATCGCTGCGCGGGTACCAGACCGGGCGGGCGGGGGCTGCGCCATAGGCCTTCTCGAGGGCGCGAAGGAACGCGTCGCGCTGCGGCCACTCGGCGCTCAGGATCACGACCTGCCCGGCGATGCAGTTGTGGCCGCTGTTCTGCAGGCGCATCGTGGCGACGTGCTCGGCCTGGTAGGCCAGGTCGGCGTCGGTCCACTGCCCCGGCACGACGATGATCGGCGAGACGCCGCCCAGCTCGGAGGTGATGGGCTTGTCGAGCTGCGGAGCGCCGGCCGCGCGGCGGGTCTCGGCGTCGGCGCCGGTGCCCCACACGATCGCGTCGAACGTCGTGGCCGCGCCCGTGATGTGCACGTGGGCGATCTCCGGATGCTGCGTCAGATACGCCCCGACGTCGCCGGCCCCCGTCACGATCCGCAGCAGGCCGAGCTCGATCAACGGCGCGAGGGCACGGGTGAACACCGGCACCAGCGCGTCCTGCGTGGGGTTGACCTTCAGGAGGGCCACCCGGTTGTGCGCGAGCAGCTCGTAGAGCACATCGAGCACGGGGATCGAGGTGACGTTGCCGGCCCCGAGCACGAGTCCGACCCCGCCGGGCTCGGTCGGGGTGAGCTGGGCGAGGCCCGCCTCGCGACGTGCCGCCTCGGCGGTGACCCCCGGCTCGAGCCAGAGCTCGCCGGTGAAGCCGCTGAGCAGCACGCCGTCGACGGGGCTCAGCGGAAAGACGTGCAGCTTCGTGCGGCCGCCGGGGGCGGCATCCGCCTTCACTGTCGCCGCTGGGCTGCGCCCCGCGTCGAGCGCCTGCAGGCTGTCGCGGTAGGCCGAGAGCCCCACGAGCACCGCATACGGGCCGGCCAGCCATTCCTCGCCCCGCAGCGGATGCCCGGCGGGCAGCCCCTTCGAGTCGGCCGCGACGTCTGCCCACTCGGGAGCGACGGCGCCGACGGTCGTGTGCAGGCGCGCCATGAGCCGCGCGCGCTGGCCGACGGTGAGCCGGGCCCACGTGCGGCCGCCGTCGGCGAGGTCGGAGATCGCGGCGTCGAGTCCGGCGCGGATCTCGGCGGCGAGGCCGGGCGTCTCGGGCGCCTTCGTGGCGGATGCGGCGGCCTTGCGCGGCGCGCGGGTCTTCGGTGCGGCGGCGTCGGTGCCGGGCGCGGAAGTGCTGGTGTCGGTCACGACGGCTCCTTCGGGCAGGTGCGGGTCCAGCCTATGTCGCCTGGCGGAGTTCAGGCCGACAGGTGCTCGCGGCGCAGGCGGTAGCGCGAGAGCACCACGAGGCTCAGCGTCACCAGCACCGCCGGCACGACGCTGAAGCTCAGAACGATCCCGTCGACCGCGGCCTGCGGCTGCACGACGGTGTCGGCCGCCGTCGACGAGATGTAGCCGGTGACGGCGAGCACGATCGACAGTGTCGTCGCCCCGAAGGCGAAGCCGATCGTCTCACCGGCCGTCCACACCCCGCTGAAGGTGCCGGCGGTGCCGGCGCCGTGCGCGCGCTCGTCGTGCGAGATGACATCGGGCAGCATCGCCATCGGCAGCGACTGCATGCCGGCGTAGGCGATGCCGGCGACGCCGACCGGCACGTACACCCATTCCCCGGGCGCCCACAGCGCCGCGACGATCGACAGGGCGGCGAGCGCGAACACCGTGCTCGAGATCGCGAAGGCGCGCTCCTTGCCGATCCTTCTGGCGAGGGCACCCCACGCCGGGGCCGCCAGCAGGGCGGGCGCGATCAGCGCGACGAACAGCAGCTCCACCGCAGCCTCGGAGCGCAGCACCCACGTCGCGACGTACTGCGCGCCGGCGAGCATGAGCCCGGTCGCGAGGGCCTGCAGCACGAAGGTCCCCAGCAGCGCCCGGAACGGGATGCTGCGCCGCAGCGCCGCGATCCCCGCCGCGTAGTGCGCCCGCACGCCGGCCGCCCCGCCCCCCGTTGCAGTCTCGGCGGAGGTGGGTGTGGGACGGGCGGTGGCGGCGGATGCCGCACGCCGCGCGATGGTGGTGGCCACCAGCATCCCGAGCGCGATGACGACCCCCGCCACGACGCCCATCACGAGGTACCCCGTGACCGGGTCGCCCGTCGTGCGGCGCAGGGCCGGCCCGCCGGCGCCGAACAGCAGGATCGCGAACGTCAGCACCACGACGCGCCACGTGAGCAGGCGGGTGCGCTCGTCGTAGTCGGGAGTGAGCTCGGCCGGCAGGGCGATGTAGGGCACCTGGAACAGCGAGAACGCGGTCGCCGTCGCCGTGAAGGCGATCAGCACCCAGAGCGCCCCGATCACGGGGCCGAGCGCCGGGGGCACGGCGAAGGTCAGAGCGAACAGCACCGGAAGCGCGAGGGCGCCCACGAGCATGAGGCGGCGCCGCGACCCGTGACGGGCGAGGTCGCGGTCGGTGAGCGCGCCGATCACCGGGTCGATGACGACATCCCAGATCTTGGCGACCGTGATCACGGCACCCGCCGCGAGGGCCGCGACGCCGAGCGAGTCGGTGAGGTAGTAGGTCAGCACGAGCCCGGGCAGCGTCGCGAATCCGCCGGTGCCCAGCGACCCCGCGGCGTAGCGCCACACCGTGCTCGCGGGCAGGCGAGACGGGGCGGATGCGGTCGGTTCGGGTGCCGTGTGCGCTGCGGCGTCGGAGCTCATGCGCTCACCCTAGCGAGGCAGCGCGCGCTCGACCGCGAGCAGCCCGGCGAGCGTCTCGGCGAAGCTCGTCGACAGCGGCGAGAGGCCGACGCGCAGCCCTCCCGGATCGCGGTAGTCGGGGATCACGTCCTGGGTCCACAGTTCTGCGGTGACCTGCCGCATCGCGGGGTGGGTGAGGGTGAGGTGTCCGCCCCGGCGGGCGGGGTCGCGGGGCGAGGCGACCTGCACCCCGAGCGGGGCGAGCAGCTCGTCGGCCACCTCGAGCGCGAAGGAGGTGAGTGCGACCGACTTCGCGCGGATCGCCTCGATGCCCACCTCGTCGACGAGCGCGACGGTGTCGCGCAGCGCGAGCATGCCGACGATCGGCGGGGTGCCGGAGAGGAACCGGCGCATGCCGGCGGCGGGCTCGTAGGCCGGGCCCATCGCGAAAACGTCTGAGGTGCCCATCCACCCCTGGATCGGCTGCGTCAGCCTCTGCTGGTGCGGTGTCGCCACGTAGGCGAACGCGGGCGAACCCGGCCCGCCGTTCAGGTACTTGTAGGTGCAGCCGACGGCCAGGTCGGCTCCCCATGCGTCGAGGTCGACGGGCACCGAGCCTGCGGAGTGGCAGAGGTCCCACACGATGAGGGCGCCGGCCTCGTGCGCGATTCGGGTCAGCTCGACGCCGTCGGCGAGGTATCCCGACCGATAGGCGACGTGCGAGAGCAGTACGACGGCGGTCTCGGGCCCGACGGCGGTGCGCAGCGCATCGGCGCCGACGCCGGTCGACGTGTCGACGTCGATCCAGCGCACGCGGCCCCCGCGCTCCGCGGCGATGCCCTCCGCGAGAAAGCGGTCCGTGGGGAAGTTGTCGCGGTCGACCACGATCTCCACCCGCGCCGGGTCGGCCTCCCGCTGCGCGTCGAATGCCGCGCGCACGAGCTTGTAGAGCAGCACCGTCGTCGAATCGCCCACGACCGTCTGCCCCGGCGCCGCGCCGATGACCGCTCGGCCGATGGCGTCGCCGAGGGTGAAGGGCAGCAGCATCCACTCCTCGTCCCAGCCGCGGATGAGCCGGCCGCCCCACGCGTCGGTCGCGAAGGCCGCGAGCCGGTCGGCGGTCGCGCGCAGCGGCCGCCCGAGCGAGTTGCCGTCGAAGTAGACGAGGTCGGTGTCGCTCCCCACGAACAGGTCGCGGCGGTCGGCGAGCGGGTCGGCGGCGTCGAGCAGGGCGGCGCGGTGGGCGAAGTCGGTGGTCATCGCGGCGAGCCTAGCCGGGGCGGATGCTGCCCCGCGCGTGCGGGGCGCCGCGCGTCGACGGAGCCCCGCACGCATCGTGCTTACGCGGGCACCCAGCGGC
Source organism: Microbacterium fluvii (assembly GCF_025515205.1). GTDB lineage: Bacteria > Actinomycetota > Actinomycetes > Actinomycetales > Microbacteriaceae > Microbacterium > Microbacterium fluvii. Next base: position 292,867 of record NZ_JAOPFX010000004.1, read on the forward strand.
AGGCGTCGAACCCGAGGTACTGACCGTAGTCGTCGTACCCGGTCGCGTCGCCGAGGCGGATCTTGCCCTTGGCGCTGAAGGTGTAGGTGCCCAGCGTCGTCCAGCCGTAGATCGCCTTCTGGTGCTTGATCACGGTGCTCGTGCCGCCGCTGTGGGTGACCTTGTACTTCGCGTGCGCGACCGCCTCTTTCGTGGGCACGTGGCACTGCACGGTGTACTTGCCCGTGAGCGTCGCCGTGGTCTGCCAGGTCGCGTAGGTGACGTCCGAGGTGTACTTGGTGCCCGCCGACTCGCTCAGCCAGTAGTCGCTGCCGTAGCCCGCGCTCGTGCCGGTGCGCGAGATCCACCACTTCGACGCGCCGGAGCGGGTGGGTTCGTCGATCGTGACGGTCGTGCGGGTGTCGGTGCTCTTCACCCGCGGGTGCTCCTTGAGGAACGACGCGGGTGCGCGGAACTTGCCCTGCCCCGCGCCGCAGTCGAGGGTTCCCCAGCGGCTCGGCGGAGTCGAGCCGAGGTAGATGCCCAGGTGCAGGTGCGACCCGCTGCTGTACGAGCGCACCGTTCCGAGCTTCTCGCCCGCCGCGACCGAGATCGACTTGGTGCCGGCGCCGCCGAACTTCGACGAGATGATCAGGTGCCCGTAGATCGCGATGAACACGGTGCCGTCGGCCGCCTTGTGCCTGACCATGAGGGCCGAGTCCTGCGAGTTGGGGTCGACGACCTTGATGGCGGTGCCGGAGCCCAACGCGTAGACGGCCGTGCCGACGCTCGCCCCGTAGTCCGCGCCGGCGTGCGTGCGCGAGTTCACGTACTCGCCCTTGCACCCGTTGGACATGTAGTTCTTGTTGGTGCCGTCGTAGCTCGAGATCGGCTTGGTCCATCCCGTGCCGCTGATTGTGGCGGCGTCGGCGCGACCGACCTGTCCGAATGCGGTGATCATCGCGGCGACGAGCATCGCCGTGATGATCAGGCGGATGATCCGCGGGGCGCCCGGCCTGGTCGAGGCGGCGCCACTGACGTGGTGGTCCATCTGTCTCCCCTGTTCCGATCGTGAATCGTCACCGGTTCGCATGTCGCCACCGGCATGTGCCGCTCACGCTAGCCGTGGCCGGTCGACCGGGGCCAGAGAAGAGATTTACCGCCGTCAGATGAGCGAGAGCTCGCGCAGCTTCGCCTCGACGTCGGCGTTCGACGGCTCGACGTGGTGCGACGCGTCGGGGTACACGACCACCGGGATGTTCGTGCGGCCGGAGATCTCGCGCGCCACCTCGGCGGCATCGGGCTGCACGACGAGGTCGATGTAGGTGTAGGCGATGCCGAGGCCGTCGAGCTGCGCCTTGGTGCGGATGCAGTCGCGGCACCAGTCGGCGCCGAACATGGTGATGGTGCTCTGATCCGGGGAGGTCATGCCTCCATTCTCGCCGATCGACGGTGAGTGGATGCTGTCAGCCGTTGACGGCCGCGCCCGTGTCGCCCAGAAGCTCCAGCGCCGTACGCAGCCGAGTGCTGGACGTATGGGCGGTGTAGGGGAAGTAGACGACCTCGACCCCGACCTCGGCGAACTCGCGCTCGAGTTTGCGGCCCTTCTCGGTGCCGCGCCAGTCGTCGCCCTTGAAGAAGTGGGTGAACCCGACTTCGCGCCAGGTCTCGATCTTGTCGGGCACCGTCTCGATGTGCACGGCGTCGACGTAGCGCACGTGGCGCACGATCTCTGCGCGTTCGAGCGTGGGGATCACGGGATCGACGCCCTTGGTCAGGCGCAGCATCTCGTCGCTGACGACGCCCGCGATCAGATAATCGCAGTGCTCTTTCGCGTGGCGCAGGATGTTCAGGTGTCCGACGTGAAACAGGTCGAACGCTCCCGCGGCATAGCCGATTCGTGTGGCCATCGCACCCCCCAGTGTGACCAGAAGCAGACTCCCCAGCCTGCTGTCCCCTCGTTCAGTGTATCGAAGCAGACGCGCCGCGTCACCCGCGCATCGAGCCGGCGTTGTCGCGGTACCACGCCACGGTGCGATCAAGCCCTTCACGCAGGTCGATCGTCGACCGCCAGCCCGAATCGGCGAGCTTGGAGACGTCGAGCAGCTTCTGCGGCGTGCCGTCGGGCTTCGACGTGTCCCACTGCGTCTCGCCCTCGAACCCGACCACCTCGGCCACCGCCTCGGCGATCTCGCGGATCGTCGCGTCGGAGCCGGTGCCGACGTTGACGTGCTCGGGTCCGTCATAGTGCTCGAGCAGGTGCAGGAGGGCGTCGGCGAGGTCGTCGGCATGCAGGAACTCGCGCCGCGGCGTGCCGGTGCCCCAGTTGGTCACCGACGGCGCTGCGGATGCTGCTGCTTCGTCGTACCGGCGGATGAGGGCAGGCAGCACGTGCGACCCGAGCGGAGAGAAGTTGTCGTTCGGCCCGTAGAGGTTGGTGGGCATCGCAGAGATCCACGGCAGACCGTCCTGCCGCCGCACCGCCTGCACCTGCAGGATGCCGGCGATCTTCGCGATCGCGTAGGCGTCGTTCGTCGGCTCCAGATGACCGGTCAGGAGGGCCTCTTCGCGGATCGGCTGCGGCGCGAACTTCGGGTAGATGCACGACGACCCCAGGAACAGCAGCCGCTCCACGCCGACCTCGCGTGCGGCATCCATCACATTCGTCTGGATGCGCAGGTTGTCGCTGAGGAAGTCGACGGGGTACGTGCTGTTGGCGAGGATGCCGCCGACCTTCGCCGCGGCGAGCACGACGTAGCGGGGCTCGGTCTCGCGGAAGAAGGCGAACACCGCATCGCGGTCCTTGAGGTCGAGCTCTGCCGAGCGGCGTCCGACCAGGTCGGAGAAGCCCTCGCGCGCGAGGGCCCGCCACATCGCCGAGCCGGCGAGACCGGCGTGCCCCGCGACGTAGAACGTCGCGTCGCGCTCCAGCGGGCCCGGGGTGAACCCGTCGACGCCGCTCACGCGACCGGCCACCCGCTCAGCGGCACGCGGTCGATCCAGGGCGTGCCGGCGCATTCGAGCGCCGCGATGTCGGCGTCGACCATCAGCCGCGCGAGCTCCAGCGGCCCCACCGTGGCCTTCCAGCCGAGCTTCTGCTCTGCCTTCGACGGGTCGCCGATGAGCGCGTCCACCTCGGTCGGGCGCAGGTAGCGCTCGTCGAAGCGCACGTGATCCTGCCACTGCAGCCCCGCGTGCGAGAACGCGGTCTCGAGGAACTCGCGCACGGTGATGCCGACGCCCGTCGCGAGCACGTAGTCGTCGGGCTCGTCGGCCTGCAGCATCCGCCACATTCCCTCGACGTACTCCGCCGCGTAGCCCCAGTCGCGCACCGCGTCGAGGTTGCCCATGTAGACGTGGTCCTGCCGGCCCGCCTTGATCGCGGCGACGGCGCGGGTGATCTTGCGGGTGACGAAGGTCTCGCCGCGGCGAGGCGATTCGTGGTTGAACAGGATGCCGTTGGTGGCGAACAGTCCGTACGCCTCGCGGTAGTTCTTGGTGATCCAGAAGCTGTAGAGCTTGGCCGCCGCGTAGGGCGAGCGCGGGTAGAACGGGGTGGTCTCTGACTGCGGGGGCGGGGTCGCGCCGTACAGCTCCGACGACGACGCCTGATAGAACCGCGTCTCGATGCCCGACATGCGCACCGCCTCGAGCAGACGCACCGATCCGGTGCCGGTGGTGTCGGCGGTGTGCTCCGGCTCGTCGAACGACACCCGCACGTGCGACTGCGCGGCGAGGTTGTAGACCTCATCGGGGTTGATCGAGGCCAGCAGCGTCGTCAGGCGAGCGCCGTCGCCGAGGTCGCCGTAGTGCAGGAACAGCCTCGCTTCCGCCTCGTGCGGGTCGACGTACAGGTGGTCGATGCGCGAGGTGTTGAACGTCGAGGCGCGGCGGATGAGGCCGTGCACCTCGTAGCCCTTGCCGAGCAGCAGCTCTGCCAGATAGGAGCCGTCCTGGCCGGTGATGCCTGTGATGAACGCGCGCTTGGTCACGATTGATCCCCCTCCGAAGCAATCTGGTCGGAGCCCCCGTCGACGCGTGCGCGTGTTTCCCCCAGCGCGGCACCGGTCACGTGGCCCTTGCGGGTGATCCTAGCCCCATCGCGCACGGTGCGTCGCGCCGGGGTGTTCTCACGGGGTGGGTGGGGCGGCGCCCGGCGCCGGCCGAGGCTGCGAGATGAACAGCAGCGAGAGGATCAGCACGACCAGGATGCCGGTGGCCTGCAGCAGCGACCCTCGGAGCAGGATCAGCAGGTAGAACGGGAAAACGGCGCCCGCGATCGCCGCGATGGGCGACGGCTCCGGCGTCATGAACCTGCTGTCGAGACGCCCGAGCAGATAGGCCAGGAGCACCGAGCCGATCACGACGCCGATGAAGCCGAAGCTCAGCAGCAGCTCCGCCCAGATCGGCGCGGAGAGGTTGGTGAAGCTGTACTCACGGAACTCCGCCAGCAGCACCCCCGAGCCGGTGGGCTTGTCGGACCAGATCGACCGCGGCAGCCAGAAGAACAGGATCCCGAGGAACTGCCTCGCGAAGCGGAAGGGCATCGTCGCGTCGTAGAGGATCGCGTTGGAGAGCTGCCCGAACGCGTCGTAGTCGCCGTTGCCCTCGTACTCGCCGAGGAAGCCCGAGCGGTCGGCGTTGACGGAGTCGAGGCGTCGGAACAGGTCGGCGATCGGAAAGACGAACAGCAGACCGAAGACGATCCCGACCATGGTCAGCGACGTGCGCAGTCGCGTGCGGTACGCGCCGAGCGGGCCGAGAAAGCTCCCCCATACGACGCCGAAGTGATACCTCGCACTCGAGATCGGGTTCGTCACCAGCATCGCGATCGCCGTCATCACGGCACCCACGCGGGCCGCACCGCGCGAGGAGTCGGTGTGCGCCGTCGACCACCAGCCGTGTGCGGCGATGAGGATCGGAAAGCTCGAGATCGCCGCGATCATCGCGTTGGTCGTCGGGTCGGGCCACAGCAGATTCTCGACGAGCGAGAACTCCGCCCGGCTGGAGAAGAGCACCCCGACGCCGAGTCGCGAGACGTAGTACGTCGAGCAGGCGACCGCCACAACCGTGAGCACGATCAGTCGGCGGCGGCTGACGGCGAGTTCGAATCGTGCACTGGTCGTCCTGCCGTGCGCGCGGCGGGCGAGCCAGAACCCCACAGCGAACCCGACGATGCCGACCGCCGCCGTCGCCGCGGTCGGGGCATCGAGCTCAGGGTCGAGTCCGGCCGTCGTCGTCGACAGCGCGTCGGCGCGCAGCTGCACGGTGGGGGCCAACCCGAAGAAGACGTAGCAGAACAGCCAGAAGACGAACTCGAACAGTCGCCGCCTCCCCCGGGCGATGAGCCACGACAGTCGAACGGACGCCACGATCAGGATCGCGAAGGTCAGCATCCACGCGGAGCTCCGACCGGAGTCGGGATTGAGCAGCACGATCGTGGGCACCACGATGCCGAGCGCGCCGAAGGTCGCGAACCCGAGGGAGATCAGGATGGTCCCCTCGCGCCGCTCCGTGGCGACGATCTGCTGCGACATGGGCTCAGTCTGCCCTTCGCGGTCGATCGCCGTCACGTCCGGCCCTGCGCAGAGCCGCCGCCCCGACGACGGCCGAGGCTGCCACGGCGAGCGCGAAACCCCACGCCGCTCCCTGAGCCGCCAGCGCCAGGCCGAGCAGCAGCGGCGCCACGAGCGTCGCCACGGCCAGTGTCGATCTCATGAGCGTCGACTGGCGGTGCAGGGCTCGCGCGCGGAAGTGCGCGAGCAGCACGGTGTAGACCACCATCGCGAGCGACTGCAGCGCATAGGCGACCCGCAGCGGGGCAGCCGAATCCCATGTCTCACCCAGCAGCAGGCGCCCCCATTCGGCAGGCAGCACCAGCACCGCGACGCTCCAGATCACCGCGAGCGCGGTCAGCACGATCGCGGTCTCGCGCATCCGCGAACGGTATCGCCCGGGGTCGGCGGCGCGCACGAGCTCGGGGACGACCGCGATCCGCACCGCGTTGAAGGCGGTGTTCAGCGGAGAGAACAGCAGCGACGCCCCGCGCAGCGCCGCGACCCCTGCCACCCCGAGGGGAGCGGCCAGCAGAAACCAGACGACGGTGTTCGAGGCGTTCAGGCTCGCGTACTCGCCCGAGAACCGCACCGCGATGTCGCGATTGCGCGAGAGCCAGGTCGCTCCTCGCACGGGCTTCGGGCGCAGTCGCGCGGCGATCACCGCGATGATCGCGGCCACCGCTCCGGTGGCGACCCAGGTCGCCACGACCGTCCAGGCCGGGGCGCCCGAGACGACGAGCCAGAACATGAGCGGAAGCGAGAGCGCCGCCCACACCGTGTCGGAGGCCAGAGCGTGCCCCGATCGGCCCCTGGCGATGAGGATGTAGCGGGCGATGTCCTGGACGAACACGATCGGGCCGGCCACCGCGAGGGCGATCCACACCGCGGCGTCTCCTCCGGAGACCACGCCGCAGACGGCGAGGGCGAGGGCGGAGACCGCGCCCAGCGCGGCGGAGACCCCCGCGGCGGCGTCGTCGCCCTCGGTCGAGCGCTGCTCGCCACCGCCGGAGAACCGGACCAGCAGGACTTCGCCCACGAGGGCCCGCTGGAAGCCGAGGAAGAAGATCAGCACCACGTAGCCGAGGCTGAAGCGTCCGAAGTCTGCCGGCGATGACACGTTCGCGACGAAGGCGACCAGGGCGAAGTTCGACAGGCTCGAGACGAGCTGATCGCCGATCGTGACGAAGCGCGAGTGCGCGCGCCCCGCCATCAGACCCTGGTCGCAGCCCGCGCGGCGTCCTCACGCCGCAGGGTGCGGTACCACTTGGTCAGCAGGGCGGTGCTGGTGAGCACTTTGGCGAGCGCGATGAGCGCGTACACGGTCGTGAAGGCCACCGGCAGCGGCAGCAGCAGGTAGACCCAGCAGAGCACCCCGTAGTCGACGGGGAGCATCAGCGCCGAGCGCGCGCGGGAGCGTGCCGTCACGGTCGTGGTGGCGGTGACCGAGGTGAGCTTGGTGAACAGCTCGCCCGCGAAGAAGGTCGACGACGCCGCGACCGTGAACACGAGGCACAGTGCGTAGGCGGCAGCATCCGGGATCACATCCACGCGCACCAGGTAGGCGAGCGTCGCCAGGTGCAGCAGCACCATGCGGATGCCGTCGATCACGTGGTCGAGCCACTCGCCCAGCGCCGAGCCGCCTCCGCGCAGCCGCGCGAGCTGACCGTCGGCGGAGTCGAAGAAGAACCCGATGACGAGGGCGAGACCGATCACGGCGTTCCACGCCGCACCGTCGGCCCACAGCATGAGCGCGAGGATGGCGGCGAAGGTGAAGACGGCCCCGACCGCGGTCAGCACGTTGGGCGTCGCCCACGGCGGGGCGGCCGCCGCCAGCACGCGGCCGACGGGCCTGTTGATGGCGAGCGTGTAGAGCGGCACGCCGGTGCGGCGCTTCTGCGCCGCACGCAGTTCCCCGAACCTCGTGCGGAATGTCGTGGTCTGTGTATCCGTCATCCAGCGCTCCCCTCTGCGCTCGACTGGCGTCTCACCGCTGCTCGAGCGGCTCGCTGGAATAGTAACCCTCCAGCAGGTCGGCGACGTGCGCGATCGAGAAGCGCTCGATGACCGAGTCGCGTCCTCGGCGCCCGAGTCGGTCGCGTTCGGCATCGTCGGCAAGGAGTCCGCGCAGCGTCTCGGTCAGTGCCCCGGCGGGGTCGTCGTCGGCGAAGGTCGCCACGGCGGAGCCCAGTCGATCGGCGATGTGACACGTCTCCGAGATCACCGTGGGGGTGCCCGCCGCCAGTGCCTCGAGAACCGACATGGGGAACGGCTCGTTGAGGCTCGGCAGCACGTAGAGGTCTGCCCGGGCGATGCGGCCGGGGCCGGCGCCCGGGGGGACCGGCCCCTCGTAGACCAGTCGGTCGGGGTGCGCGGCGGTCATCGCGAGCAGGGCGTCGAGGTCACCCTCGTCGGGGCCGACGACGCGGAACACCGCATCCACACCGTCATCGAGGAGTCGGTGCGCGGCCTCTGCGAACAGCAGCACGCGCTTGCGGGCCTGCAGCCGCGCCAGGAAGAGCACCTCGGGCGGATGACCGCCACGCTCCTCGCCGGCGGGCGGCACCGTCACGCCGTTGGGCAGCCCGCGCAGCCGCACCGAAGGCTCGACCGCGGCGAGTCTGGCCGCGTCGACGTCGGTCAGCGCGAAGGCGCCGTCGGCGGCGGAGAGGATGCGGCGGGTGCGCCGGTCGAAGAGTTTCGCGCGCAGCCGCGCGTCGGGCTTGACCATTCCGTGCGGCTGCACGAACACGCGCGGTGATCCCGCCCCGACCAGCGCGGCCGCGGCGGGAGTGGTGATGAGATCGCGGGCGAGGTGCACGTGCACGACGTCGAACTCCGCTCGCCGGGAGCGCAGTGCCCTGACCAGCCCTGGGGCGATCAGCCCGCTGAACCCGGCGCCGGGCACCAGCGTGCGCGTGCGGAACAGGTGGGTGACCACGTGCGGCGGCGCGAAGGACGCGCGCCCGTCCCAGCCGGCGAACACCTCGACGTGGTGACCGCGTCGCGCGAGCTCGGTCACCTGTTCGGTCATCACCGCGACCGGGCCACCGAACGCGCCGTCGGCACTCAGATAGGTCAGGACGTGCGCGATCCTCATCCCAGACGGCCGGCTTCGTCGTCGGCTCCGGCAGACGCGTCCCGTACGGCCGCGTCGGGGAATCTCTGTCCGACGATCGTGGGGGGAGGGCTCGACACGATCACTCCGGCCGGGATGTCGCCGCGCACCACCGTCATGGGCGAGATGACGGCCGACCTGCCGATGTGCGCGCCGCCCAGCACCACGCACCGGGAAGTCAGCCACACGCCGTCCTCGATGACGATGGGCTTCGTGATGAGGGCCATGTCGGTGCGGAAGGCATGGGCGCCGGTCGTCAGGTACGTCTCCTGCGAGATCGAGACGTCGCTTCCCACCGTGATCAGGTCGCGATTGTGGAACCAGACGCCGTCGCCGATCCAGCAGCGATCGCCGATCTCGAGGTTCCAGGGGGACTTCACCCGCGTGCGGGGGCGCATGATCACCCCGTCGCCGATCCTGGCGCCGAACCGACGCAGTGCCCACACCCTCAGCCGGGAGCTGATCTGCAGGCGATTCGACACCAGCAGCAGCTCGACCAGAGACCAGCTCATCGTCAGCCACGCGGGCCTGCGGAGTCGTTCCGGCGCGCCGGGGGCACGGGACAGATCGATCACGCGGATGTCCGACATGACTCTTTTCTACAGAACCCCACCCGACCGCGCACCCCTGGGCGGCGGCGTGGCTCAGGGCGCGAGTGCCTTCAGCACCGCCTGGGCGATCGCATCCTGCCCCGTCTTGTTCAGCGTTCCGGACTTGTCGATCTGGTCGGACTCGAGCGCGGGAGGGGCCAGAAGGCTGACGTACTCGACGTCGGCGGCATCGGCGGCGGCGCGCAGGACGCCGTCCGCCGCCAGTGCGACGGGGTCTGCCTGGTCGGTTCCCGCGGGGCCGACGGCCACGATGGTCACACCGGGGAGCCCGGCCGCCAGCGCGGCATAGGTCGCGGTCATGTCGTCGCGCACGACATCGGGGTCGGCATCGGCGTCGGCCGTCCCCGCCGCGATGATCACGACCGAGGCGCCGGAGGCGACCGCCTCTGGGACGCGATCGAGGATGCTGGGGCAGAAGTCCGATGAGCAGTCGTCGCCGTCGGGCCTCGTCGCGTAGCCGGCGTGCGCGGTCGACAGATCGACCAGTGTCCAGCCGTTCGCCTTGGCGACCTGAGCGGGCCACGTCGTGTCGTCTTCGTCGCTGCCGGATGCCGTGTGCTCATCGCCGAGGAAGGCCACGATCGCCGCACCCGGCTCCGCGCTCACGGCGTTGGGAGCTTCGCCCGCGCCGTCCGCGCTGCTGCTCGGCGAGACCGAGTACACCGCGTAGGCGGCGCACGCGGCGGTCACCGCAGCCAGCACTGCGACGAGGGCATAGCGCCACCAGCGGGTGCGGCCCTTGCGTGCGATCGGCGACATGCGCACTATCCTGACATAGCTCTCACACGGCGATGCGGCGGGGGGCGCCGCAATTCTGCCCGGTGAGACCGCGGAAGGGCATCGACGTGATTCGCTCCGAGACGTTCGCGACTCTCAAGGCGCGCTGGCTCACGATTCTGGTCTTCGTGCTGCTCGGGGTGCTGCTCGCGTCGCTGTACGTGATGTTCGCACCGCGTGAGTACAGTGCGAGCACACGACTGCTGGTGAGCGCCTCGACCGGCACCAACGGCTCGGACCTCGCGCAGGGCGGCACGTTCTCTCAGCAGCAGGCGCGCAATTACAGCAACATCGCGACGAGCGAGATCGTGCTGCAGCCCGTGATCGACGCGCTCGACCTGCAGCTGACGGTGACGGCGCTCGGGCGCAAGGTGTCGTCGACCATCCCCTTGAACACCTCGGTGATCCAGATCGAGGTCACCGACTCGTCTCCCGTGCGAGCCGCCGCGATCGCCAACTCTGTGACGACCAGCCTGGTCAACACGGTCGGGTCGCTCGTGCCGACCGATGCCGACGGGCGTTCGCTGGTCGGCGTCGACATCGTGCAGCGGGCGACGGTGCCCTCTCGCCCCTCGTCGCCGAACGCACTGATCGCCCTGTTCGCCGGGGCGGTCGGCGGCCTCGTCGCCGGCGTCGCCTACGTGATCATCGCCAGGCGCATCTCGTCGCGGGTGCGCACCGCCGCCGAGGCGCGACGACTCACCAATGCGCCGGTGCTGGGGACCATCCGATTCGAGAGCGACGTTCGCGAGCGCGCGGCGATGGCCGACATCAGCAGCAGGTCGGTGCGCGCGGAGGAGTACCGCCAGGTGCGAACCAACGTCGGTTTCCTGCAGATGGGCAACGCCCACAAGGCCTTCGCGATCACCTCCTCGGTTCCCGGCGAGGGCAAGAGCACGACGTCGGCGAACCTCGCGGCCAGCCTCGCCTCGATCGGGCGCTCGGTGTGCCTCATCGAGGCGGACCTGCGCAAGCCGTCGCTCGGCGGCTACCTCGACCTCGAGAGCAGCATCGGCCTGACCACGGTGCTCTCGGGCGACGCCGACTTGGACGACGCTCTGCAGACCTGGGGGTACTCCGGCCTGCAGGTGCTGCTCGCGGGGGAGGTGCCGCCCAACCCGAGCGAGCTGCTCAGTTCGCCGGCCGCCGCCGATCTCATTGCCACACTTCGAGCGCGATTCGAGATCATCATCGTCGACACCCCGCCGATCCTCCCGGTCACCGACGGCGCGATCATCGGCAACCTCCTCGGCGGGGTCATCCTCGTGATCGGCCTCGGCAAGGTCCGCGAGCGCGAACTCGCCGGCACGATCGAAGCGCTCACGGTCTCGCATACGCCGGTGCTCGGCACGGTTCTGAACATGGCCGCGAGCGAGCACACGCGTGCCTACGAGTACGGCTACGGGTCGACCGCGTCGCACGAGGCCAGGGAGGGTGCGGAGGCTCCGCGTGTCACGGCAGAGAGCTGAGCCTCACGGCATCCTCATCGTGTGCACGGCCAACCGTGCACGGTCGGTGCTGGCCGAGTTCGCACTGCGCGAGGCGCTGCGGGTGCGCGGGGTGGACTCGATCGCGGTGGAGTCTGCGGGAACGTGGGCGGTGCACGGCACGCCGCCGATGAGGCACGCCATCGAGGTTCTCGGCGAGCAGACCGCGGAACAGGCGGCGGCCTTCCGCTCGCGACCGCTGACCGCGGAACTGATCGAGAACGCGGGGCTGGTGCTGTGCGCCGAACGTGCTCACCGACCCGACGTCGTGCGTCTCGTGCCCCGTGCGCACCGGCGCACCTTCACGATCCTGCAGGCGGAGCGGCTCATTCCCGACATCCACCAGGATGTCGCCGTCGGCGACCCCGACATCGTGGTCGCGCTCGCCGCCCGATTGGCCGCCGCGCGCGGTGCGGGCGTGCCGTCGTCGGACGACGATGACATCGCCGACCCTGCCGGCGGTCCGCTGGCCGACTACGAGCGCGCCGGTGCCGCCATCGCTCGGGCGACGGCGGCGCTGGCGGACGCCCTGGTCGCAGGTCACCCGCGGCTGGTCGCCGCCCAGTAGAGCAGGTTCGTCACCTTCGGGGTCGACACCACGGTCGTCGACGTCGCCGCCGAGGCGACCGTCGCGCCCGATCGGGTCGCCGTGACCGAGACCTTGCCGGTCTGCAGCGGCACCGTGTGGGCGCTGAGGCCTGCGGGAGCGGAGATCGTGTAGCTGGCCGAACCCACCTTCACCGTGAGCGTCGCGGCGGAGGTCAGCATCGAGACCACCTCGACCGTGTCGCGCGGCTCGGTGAGGTTTCCGCCGAGCGTGGCGGAGAGGGTCGTCGGGGCGAGCTGGGCGACGGCCGAGGCCCGCTGCGACCGGTGCGTGAGGATCAGCTCGTCACCGGCCAGCTTGGGCGCACTCCCGGTCTTGAACCACGTGGCGTAGTACGCGCTCAGATCGAGGAACGCGTCGCCGTGCATCATCGACGGAGCGAACGAGGTCGCCTCGCTGTAGTCGTTCCACGTGATCAGCTGAGCGAAGTCCGCGCCGTTGTCGATGGCGCGCTTCCACGTCGCGCGGATGGTCTCGGTGTTGCCGGCCTCGGCGTAGACCCCCGACTTGTGGCGCACATCCTGCACGGCGATCGGCTCGATCCACTTCATGCCCAGATCGTGCGCGAGATCGGTGCGGTCGGTCGCAGCGCGCACCGAGTCGGGGGAGCGCTTGCCCCAGTTGCTCGCCGCGTAGGTGAACGGGGCGAACTCCCGCAGGTTCGCCTCACTCGAATCGAGGAACACGGCGACGAAGGCGACCGAGATGCCCTTGGCGGACAGCGCCGAGATCAGCTGCTTCCACCATGCGGCGCTTTTTCCCTCCGCCTTGAACGACGACAGCAGGACGCGACCGTCGGGCAGCTTGTAAGCGGCCTTGGAGGTGAGCATCGGGGCGATCGCGGTCGCGATGGCCGCCGGCGTCGACGAGACGACGTTCGAGGTGGCATCGATGTTCGGGATCACCGAGAAGCCGTCCTTGCGCGCTGCTGCGGCCTCGGTCAGGCCGAGGGTGCGATCCCAGTTGCCGCCGGAGAGCGAGAGCACGTCGACCATGAAACCGTCGACACCGGATGCGGCGGCCGCATCGATCTCGCTGGTGAAGTCCTTCTGCTCCCAGTCGCCCGACAGGGGCGAGCGGCCCTCCGGGCGGTCGCGCAGCAGGCCGCTGTAGGCGGCGTGCTTGCCGTTCTCGCCGTCGACCGTCAGGTAGTTGCGGGCGTAGTAGTCCGAATCGGGATCCGCGTTGTCGAACGAGACGGGATACGGCGGGAAGTAGTGCGCGAACACGTCACGCGAACTCGAGCCGACGGCGGGAACCGTGAAGGGCAGCTCAGAGGTCGAGACCGTCGGTGTGGTCGGCGTCGTGGGGGTCGCGGGCTCTTCGGGGTCTGCGGGAGCCGCGGCGCTCGCGGGAACGGTGTAGCTGATCGTCAGGGTCGGCGCCGACGACTTGAGGTTGAACAGGGTGCCGACGGCGCCCTGCGAGTAGCGCAGCTCGAACGAGGTCGTGGCGGTCTTCGAGATCGATGAGACGGAGCCGAACGGGATGCTGATCGTCTTTCCCGCGACGGCCTTGACGAGCGAGGAGTTCAGCTGCGCGTCCTGATGCGCGGGGCGCTTGGCGTTGGTGAGCGTCGCCGACGCCCACGACGACGACGCAGGGTGCACCAGCACGCCACCGCTCGTGGCCTTGGTCGATCGCACGTTCAGCGCGAGGGTCGCCGCCGTGATGGTCGCATCATCGGGCAGGGACGCCGTCGAGAACTTCAGGTAGCCGGCATCGGCGCCCTTGGTCACGCTGATGTAGGTCGAGTTGCTCTTGGCGGTCGTCGGCTGCCTGGTCGTCGTCCAGCCCGCATCCGAGGCGGTGAGCGTGACGGTGCGGGTCTGAGTCGTGGTGGCCGCGGACGCGACGGAGCCGCCGGCGAGTCCGGCCAGCACCAGGGCGATCGCAGCGAAGACGGCGAGCAGAACTCGAACCGGCGTGGCGTAGGGGAGGGGGAGGGCAGGGGTGTGGCCGTTGGGTGCGGTCATACGTTTCTTACATCCTTCGACGCGGCGCGGGGGCAGCTTGAGTCGGGGGTGGAGCATCGGGTGGGTCGATGGCGGCGGATCATAGCAGTCCGCGGCGAATCGATTTGACCATTCTGCGAGTCGCGAGGTCGCCAGGTCAAACCCAGACGCATGAGAAAGCGAGGAGAAAATCGCCGCCGGACCGGGGGATCCCTCTGCGGTCGGCATCCGCGGCCGCCCTGCCGCGCAGATTCTCCTATGCGGTTGGTCAGGAGTGTGCTAGTTTCTGCCGCGTACCGTGGTGCGCCCGTCTGGGGAGACAGGGCGCATTCGGTCTACCCGTGTCAGTGCAAGGGAACACTGCGCGGTTTGGGGAACTGGGGGGAACCGTGCGTACACGCATTGCTGCAAGCGTTGTGGCTGTCTTGGCTCTGGTGGTGGGGGCATTCGCCGCACTTCCGGCCACATCGGCACAGGCGCTGAGTCCGGGGCTGACATTCAGCGCAGACAACTTGCCGACCTGGCAGACCAACGGCGTCGTGCGCGCCCTGGCCTCGTCGCAGGGCAAGGTCGTCGCTGTCGGCGAGTTCACGCAGATCAGGCCGGGGAGCGGCCAGAGCGGATCTGCGCAGAACGTCGCCGGCCTGGCCATCTTCGACGCCGCGACCGGGCAGCCGGCGACGTGCCAGCTGCCCGCGGCCCTCACCGGCGGCACGGCGCGGCTGTACACGGCCGAAGCGTCGCCCGACGGCCAGACGGTGTTCGTCGGCGGAAACTTCAACAGCATCGGGGGCGTGGGGCGCACCCGACTGGCCGAGATCAACGTGAACACCTGCAGCGTCACGAGCTTCAGCGTCAGCGGAATCTCGTCGTTCGTCTACTCGCTCGAGGTCACCTCGGATGCCGTGTACTTCGGCGGCCTCTTCCAGACCGTCGCCGGACAGGACCGGCGCAGCTTCGCGAAGGTGAACCGGGCAGGCGTGCTCGATCAGAACTGGATCGCCGACGCCGTCGGCAACATGGAGACACGGCCCGAGCCGGGCATCGAGTGCCGCACGACGGCCGACGCCACCTCGCAGGGACGCGCCATCGAGATCTCGCCCGACGGCACGAAGCTGGTGCTCGGCGGTGCCTTCTACACCGTCAACGGAACCAACACGCACAGCATCGCGATGGTCGACGCTTCGACCGGCGCCGTCGTGAAGGCGTACCAGAGCAACCCCGCCAACTGGGGGGCATCCACCAACTTCATCCACCCCTGCTCGTTCACCAAGGCCATCGAGACCGACGGCACCTACTTCTACATCGGCAACGAGGGCAGCGGTGGCGGCGTCTTCGACGGCACGGCGAAGTTCAGCTGGTCGACGGGTGACCAGGTCTGGCGCGACACCTGCCTCGGCGCCGTGCAGGCGCTGCTGGTCAAGAACGGTCAGCTCTACCAGGCGCACCACCACCACGACTGCTCGTCGATGGGCGGCTTCCCCGACGGACGCCGCATCTATCTCAGCGCGACGAACACCGATGACGCCACCCAGAAGATGGTGGGCTGGTTCCCGACCCTCAACGACGGCACGGGCGAAGGCATCGGCGGCCGAGCGCTGACCGTCGCGAACGTCGGCGGCGCCGAGTACCTCTGGGTCGGCGGCGAGTTCACCAACGTCAACAGCGCGGCGCAGCAGGGTCTGACGCGTTTCAGCACGACCGACACCGGGGTGCCCGCCACTCCCGTGGTGAACGTGCGCGCGGTGACTCCGGGCGCCCTCCAGATCAGCGCCCGGTCGGTGGTCGACCCCGACGACGGCCCGCTGAGCTACATCCTGTATCGCAACAACGTCCAGCTCGGCGACCCGATCACGGCGACGTCGAACTGGTGGACGCGTCCGCAGGTGACGTTCGTCGACTCGACGGCGACACCGGGGACGACCTACACCTACCGGGTGAGGGCGGTCGATGCCGCCGGCAACCAGAGTGCGCTGTCGGCCTCGCGAACAGGCGTGGCCTCGGCGACGGCGTCGCCCTACGCCGACGAGGTGATCTCGGACAATCCGACTCTCTACTGGCGCTATGACGACTCCGGCACCTGGGTGATCGACAACTCGGGTCAGACCGGCAACGGCAAGAACGGCATCGCGCAGAACGGCGTCACCTACGACGCCGGAGCGCTGCCGGGTGACTCCAGCAGCAGCGCCGTGTTCGACGGGGCGAGCCAGTACATCTGGAACGACCAGATCTCGTACGGCCCCACCACCTATTCGATCGAGACGTGGTTCAAGACCACCTCGACGACCGGCGGCGTGCTCGTCAACTACGGCAACGGGCGTCCGCGCACCGACAACGGCAACGACACGATCAGCTCCAATTACGACCGCATGGTCTACATGGAGAACGGCACGGGCCGCGTGCGGTTCGGCATCTACGACGGCGCCGTGCGGACGCTGCGCACCGACAAGGCCTACAACGACGGCGTGTGGCACCACCTGGTGGCGTCGCAGGGCAGCTCGGGCATGCGCCTCTACATCGACGGCACCGAGGTCGGTCGCAACAACGTCACCACGAACCAGCAGTACTACGGCACGTGGCACGTCGGCGGCGACAACCTCAACTCGTGGCCCGAGAACGGATCCGGCAGCACCGCGACCCGCTTCTACGACGGTCAGCTCGACGAGACCGCCGTCTACGGATACGCCCTGACGCAGAACCAGGCGATCGCGCACTACGTCGCCGGTGGCGGCGAAGTGGACGTCAACGACGCGCCCGCCGACGCCTACGGGGCTTCGGTCTACAGCGACAACCCGAACTCGTACTGGCGCTTCGACGAGTCGAGCGGCTCGGTGGCGGAGGACTCCTCCTACATCGGCGCACGCGACGGCGTCATCGGCAGCGGGGTCAGCCGCATCACGGCGAACCTGAAGTTCCCGGGCGGCGCGCTGCAGACTCCCGGCTCGAACAACAACGGCACCGGAGTGGTGACGACCGGGCAGGTCTCGGCACCGTCGTCGTACTCGCTGGAGCTCTGGCTGAAGACCACGACCACCTCGGGTGGCAAGATCATCGGCTTCGAGAACACCCCGACCGGCAGTGGCAGCTCCTACGACAAGCAGCTCTACATGCTCAACAACGGCCGCCTCACCTACGGCGTCTACACGGGCAGCGTGCAGGCCGTGACGTCGTCGGCGTCGTACAACGACGGCGCATGGCACCACATCGTGGTGACGCAGGACTCGACCGGCATCAAGCTGTACGTCGACAACCTCCTGCGGGCGCAGAACTCGGTGACCAACAGCGAGACCGGCGACGGCTACTGGCGCATCGGCGGCGGCAACCTCAGCGGATGGCCCGACCGGCCCTCCAGCGACTACATCGCCGCGCAGTTCGATGAGGTCGCCATCTATCCGGCGGCGCTGACGAGCACCTCCATCGCGAACCACTACGTGCTCGCGCTGCAGGACAGCATCGCTCCGACGATCCCGACCGGGCTCACCCAGAACGGCACGACGTCTGCACAGCTGAGCTGGACGGCCTCGACCGATGCCAACGGGGTGGCGGGCTACCGGGTCTACCGGGGCACGACGGCCGACTTCACGGTCAGCCCGAGCGCCCTCGTCGGCGATGTCGCATCGCCGGCATGGACCGACCCGAACACGACGCCGAACACGCGCTACTACAAGGTCACGGCATACGACGCCGCGGGCAACGAGAGCGCGGCCAGTGGAAGCCTCGGGGTGACGATCGCCGACGTGACCGCGCCGAGCGGAGTCAGCGGCCTGGCAGCATCCGTCGCGGGCGACGACGTCGCCCTCACCTGGAACGCCAGCACCGACGACGTGGCAGTCGACCACTACGAGGTCTATCGCGGCACGACCGAGAACTTCTCGATCAGCGGGCTGACCCCGATCGCCAACACGGGATCGGCGGCCTACACCGACGTCGACGTCGCGGAGGGCACGTGGTACTACCGCGTGGTCGCCGTCGACGCCGCGGGCAACAAGAGCGGACCGGGGGCTTCGGCGCAGGCGATCGTCAACATCGACGACGAGGCACCGTCGACGCCGGGAGGCCTCGAGGGCACCGCGGCATCCGATGGCACCGTCGACCTCACCTGGTCGGCGTCCACCGACGATGTCGGGGTGGTCGGGTACCGGGTCTACCGCGGATCGACGGCGGGCTTCACGGCGAATGCCGCCAGCCTGGTCGCCGACGGGGTGACGGCCACCGAGTGGACCGACACCACCAGCTCGACGGGCACCCGCTACTACCGGGTCGCCGCATACGACCTGGCGGGCAACGTCAGCACGCCCACCGATTCGGTGGGGGTGACGGTGGCGGACACGACGGCGCCCTCGACTCCTGGATCGCTCACGGCGACCGCGGCGGGCACCGACATCGCCCTGCAGTGGCAGGCAAGCACCGACAACATCGCGGTCGACCACTACGCGGTCTACCGGGGCACGTCGGCCGGCTTCTCGATCAGCGGTCTCACGCCGATCGCGGAGCCCACGGCGACGACCTACACCGATTCGGGACTGGCCGACGGCACGTGGCACTACCGCGTGGTGGCCGTCGACGCCGCAGGCAACGCGAGCTCCGCGAGCACGTCGGCCTCGGCGACGATCGACACATCCGAGCCGGTGGAGCCGGTGACCCTCACGGCCAATGTCCTCGCGGACACGATGGTCGCGCAGGCCGCGGCGAACACCGTGTACGGCACGAGCAACCAGATCTCCGCGCGCAGCAGCTCGGGGGGCTCGGGCATCGAGTCGTACCTCAGGTTCGCCATCCCGGCGGCGCCGGACGGTCTTGAGTTGACGGGTGCGACCCTGCGCCTGACCACCTCGACCGACTCGACGGCCAACTCCACCGGTTCGCACCAGGTGTCGGTCATGACCGGCAGCTGGGCGGAGGCGACCACGACGTGGACCAACCGCCCGACGACCGGATTCGGATCGACGATCGGCACGCTGAGCGGTGCGACGGCGCTGAACACGACGTACACGGTCACCCTCGACGCGGATGCGCTGGCATCGCTCACCGGCACCGAGGTGTCGCTGGCGCTGCGCAGCACCTCCACCGACAACGTGCGGCTCGTGTCGAAGGAAGGCACCGGAACCACCCGGCGCCCGATCCTGACGCTCGAGTACACGCCGACCTCCACGCCCGACCCCGACCCCGAGCCCGACACGGTCGCACCGTCGACCCCCGGCTCGGTCTCGGGCACGGCGACGGCCGCGGGGGCGGTGACGGTCGACTGGTCGGCCTCCACCGACAACGTCGCCGTCACCGGGTACCGCGTCTACCGCGGCACGACGTCCGGGTTCACCGCGAACGCGGCGAGCCAGGTCGGCACCTCGACGAGCACGTCGTTCTCGCAGAGCGGGGTCGCCGTCGGCACGTGGTACTACCGCGTGGCCGCCGTCGACGCAGCCGGCAACGTGAGCGATCCGTCGTCCTCCGCAGAGGTCGTCGTGCCGGAGCCGGCCACCGAACCGGTGACCGTCTCGGTGGTCGCGTCGAAGGACGCGATGGTGGCGCAATCCGCCAGCGGGACCAATTACGGCACGGTCAACTATCTGTCGACCCGAGGCGGCACGTCGGGGCAGCTGCAGAGCTTCGTCTCGTTCGACCTGCCGGCGGCGCCGGCAGGGACGGTGCTGACCTCCGCCGTGCTGCAGTTGAGGACGACCACGGATGCGGCATCCGGATCGGCCGATCAGCACGCGGTCGCCCTGGTCTCGTCGAGTTGGACGGAGTCGACCCTGACCTGGGCGAACCGCCCCACCGCGACGGGAGCCTCGCTGGGCAACCTCAGCGGCCTCGTGAACGCGAACACGGCGTACTCGTCGACGCTCAACGCGGCGCCGCTGGCATCGCTGGTCGGCACGAACGTCTCGTTCGTGATCACCGACACCGGCTCCGACAACCTGCGGTTCTGGTCGAAGGACACGACGCAGACCGCCTACCGTCCGACGCTGGTGCTCACCTACAGCGCTCCCTGAGCGCGGACGAACGAGGGGCCCGGGGCGCGCAGCGCTCCGGGCCCCTCGTTCATGCTCCCTGACCTGCTTCTGACACGGGCCGAGCAAAGGCGAACGCGCGGGGACCCACGAAGGGTCCCCGCGCGCCGGCGTAGTCGCGTTGAGGGGGCGCTGCGGACTACGCCCTGGCGAGCGTGACCGGTACCGGAGCCCAGTCGGGCACCGGCACGCGCGCCGCGTTCAGCACACGGGTGAACTCGTCGATCGCCGCGCGCTGCGTCAGCAGGCGCTCGCGGTAGGCGCGAGCGGAGCGTCCATGCGTGCGCGCCGCTTCCGGGTCGAGGGCGAGGGCCTCGGCGGCGTTGAGCAGCGCCTCGGCGTCGTCTGCGCGGATGCAGGGACCTGCGTCGGCGGCGATCATCTCGTCGTAGGTGGTGCTGCGCTCGTCGACGGCCGCGATCACCGGCAGACCGGTCGCGAAGTAGGTCGTCATCTTGCTCGGCACCGACATCTCGGTCAGCCCAGGGCGCTCGTTGACCAGCAGCATGTCGGCCGAGGCGAGCACGGAGTGGAAGTCGTCGTCGCCGAGCGGATCGATGAACTGCAGGCGCGGGTTCGCGCCCATCTGCTCCAGCGCGGCCCGGCGGTTGCCGTCTCCGAGCAGTACGAATCGCACGCGCGATCCGCGCTCGGCGGCCAGCTGCGACGCGCGCACGACCGACTCGAGGCCCTGCTTGGCGCCCATGTTGCCCGCGTGCAGCACGACGACGTCGTCGGGCGCCCAGCCCATGGCGGCGCGCGTCTGCTCGCTGCGGCTGTCACTCATGTCCGGCACGTGCGACCAGTTGCGCACGACGTCGATCGGGGCACGCACGCCGAGCTGCTCGGCGAACATGCGACGGAAGCGGTCGTGGATCACGACGACGCGATTCGAGCCGTCGGCCAGTTGGCGCTCGCAGCGCGCGATGAGACCGGCACCCCTGCCCGCTCCGGCCTCTTTGACCCCGAGCGTGTAGATGTCCTGCACCCACGTGACCACGGGCACGCCCTTCAGGCGTGCCTTGATCCACGCCAGGCGTGAGGCGAGCAGCGCGGGACTGACGAGCACGACGACGTCGGCCTGCTCCCACGGCGTGAGCACGGCGCGCAGGCCGAAGGTCACCTCGTGCAGGGCGCGGGTGATCGTGTTGTGCCTGCTCGGCAGGTAGTGGTGGAGCCGATGCACGCTCACCCCGCGCATGCGCGATCGGGGTGGCGTGTCACGGTGCTCATCGGGCACTCGCCACCAGGGGTAGTGCGGATAGCTCGTGACGACCGACACATCCCACCCGCGTTCGGCGAGCCCCTCCGCCATGCCGGCGGTGTAGGGGCCGATGCCGGTGGGCTCGGGAGCGTAGTTCACGCCGACGAACAGGACCGAGGCTGCGTGGTCGCGTCGCGTCGCGCGCATCAGTACGCCCCCTCCGGCTTGACCATGGCCTTGGCGGTGCGCCACATGATGATGAGATCCCCCGTCACCGACCAGTTCTCGACGTAGCGCAGATCCAGTCGCACGCTCTCTTCCCAGTTGAGGTCGCTGCGCCCGCCGATCTGCCAGGCGCCGGTGATCCCGGGCTTGAGGTACAGCCGCCGGAAGAGGGTGCCGTCGTAGGTCGTCACCTCCTGCGGCAGGGGAGGCCGCGGCCCCACGACGCTCATCTCGCCCACCAGCACGTTCCAGAACTGCGGCAGCTCATCGAGCGAGAATCGACGGAGGATGCGGCCGACCCTGGTCACGCGCGGATCCTGCTTGAGCTTGAACAGGGGGCCGGCACCATCGTTGTCGCCGAGCTCGGCGAGGCGCTGTTCGGCATCGACCGACATGGAGCGGAACTTCAGGATGTCGAAGGCGCGGCCGTCGCGGCCGATACGGCGCTGGCGGAAGAAGACGGGGCCGCGGTCGTCGAGGGCGACGGCGATCGCCACGAACGGCAGCACGAGCGCCACCACCGCCATTCCGGCCAGGCCCACCACGAGGTCGAGGGCCCGCTTGAAGGCGTACGACGACCCCTCGAACGTCGGGATCTCCACCTGGACGAGCGGCAGACCCTCGACAGGGCGCAGGGTCATCCGCGGGCCGGCGACGTCGGCCAGCGGGCTCGAGAGCACGAGCTCGGCCGCTGTTCCCTCCAGTCGCCAGGCCAGCCGCTTGAGATAGTCGGAGTCGCCGTCAGGAGTGCTCGCGACGATCACGGCGTCGGCGCTCAGCTGAGAGGCGACCAGGTGTGCGCGGTCGGACCCCGCGAGAACGGGGAAGAGCTCGCCGTCGAGCGGAATCGCTCCGTGCGCGTCGTCATCGAGTGCGACGCCGACGACCTTGTAGCCCAGCAGCGTGTTCTCGTGCAGCGTGCGGATGACGTACTCGACGTCGCGCCTGCGGCCGACCACGACGGCGCGCGAGACGAACCGGCCCGAAGTCCGCTGCCGCAGCAGCCAGCGCCGCTGAAGCCAGCGGCCGAACACCAGACCGCCCATTCCGGCCGGCAGCGCCACCAGCAGCTGCATCCGCAGCCCCTGCGACTGCAGCAGCACGAACCCGATCGCGGCGATCCCGAACGCCATGCCTGTGGCGTGCACCACACGGCGGTACTCCGCAGCGCCGTGCCCGTGCAGACGCGGGTCGCGCGTCTGGAACACCCAGAGCATCAGCATCCAGATGACGACCGTCGCCACGAAGGCATGGCCATAGACCAGCGCTGCATCGGTGCGCACGACCTGGCCACCGATCAGCTGCAGCCAGGCGGCCGACGCCGAGGCGAGCAGCACCGTGACGGTGTCAGAGAGCACCAGCCGGTGGCGGTAACTGCGCTGCCACGCTTTTCTGCGCTCGATCGCCGGCGCGGTGCGCGGCGTGACGAACGTGGCGGGAACGCCGGCCAGGCGCGCAGGCGCGACCGTTGCCGAGATCCCCCCCGGATCTGCAAAAGTAGTCATCGGCGCCGCCGTTCAACGAACGACGAAGCCCGCGGCGTGCGCAGCATCGTTTCCCCAGTGACGAACTTCCGCAATATCCCCCATTGCGGAGATCACTGGTCGCCAGACGCGCCCGCGTTTTCCCCCACGAGCTTCTGCGTCTCCGAACCGCGACCAGAAGATCAAGGCCACTGTATTGCGAAACAGCGGTGTCGGTCTAGTGTCTGCACGGTAAACGGAAAGATTCCCGTGGGACGATGGAGCACGATGCGCCTGACCATCATCGTCCCCACCTTCAACGAGGCCCCCAACGTGCCGGAGCTCGTGCGCCGCACGTCGGCCGCGTTGGCCGGCATCGATGCCGAGATCCTCTTCGTCGACGACAGCACCGATGGGACGGCGGATGCGGTGCGCACCGCATCCGGGGCGGCTCCGCTTCCCGTGCGGGTGATCCACCGCGACGCGCCCCGCGGCGGGCTCGGCGGGGCCGTCCTCGAGGGGTTCGCCGCGGCCGCGGCCGACCTGTGCCTGGTGATGGACGGCGATCTGCAGCATCCGCCGGAGAAGATCCCCGAGATGCTGGAGCGCTTCGAACGAGGCGACGTCGACGTCGTCGTCGCCTCGCGCTACGCGGGCGGCGGCACGGCGCATGGCCTCGCCGATCGCACGCGGGTGTTCGTGTCGAAGGTGTCGACGGCTCTGACCAGGGCGATGTTCCCGATCCGGCTTCGGACGGTCACCGATCCGATGACCGGGTTCTTCCTCGTGGACCGGCGCCGCCTGGACCTCGCGACCCTCAAGCCACGCGGGTTCAAGATCCTGCTCGAGATGCTCGCTCGCCAGAACCTCTCGGTCGCCGAGGTGCCGTTCGACTTCGCCGATCGGCATGCCGGCGAGTCGAAGGCCTCGCTGCGGCAGGGACTGCACTTCATGACGCAGCTGACGGCGCTGCGGTTCGGCAAGATGTCGCTTTTCGCCGTGATCGGCGGCGTCGGCGCGCTCGCGAACGTCGCGATCGTGTGGGCGCTCACCCACTGGGGTGTGGACTACATCGTCGCGGCGATCATCGCCGCCGAGGCCACCATCATCGGCAACTTCGTGCTGCAGGAGCGGTTCGTCTTCGCCGACATGCGCGGTGAGGCGTCGGGGGTGTGGGCGCGGTTCGCGAAGTCGTTCACGTTCAACAACGCCGAGGCTGCGATCCGCATCCCGATCATCGCGGTGATGGTCGAGAGCTGGCACTTCTCGGCGGTCGTGGCCACCGCCCTCACGCTCGTCGTGGCCTTCGTCGTGCGCTTCGTCTTCCACTCGCTCGTCGTGTACGCGCCGCGGGGGCCGGGCCAGGAGGTCAGCACCGCTCGGCACCTCGTCGAAGAGCTCGACGCGCAGGCGACGGCACCCGGAGAGCTGTAGGCGGCGACGCGCCCCCTGGGTACGCTCGGACCGTGAGCACCCTCATCCTGACCGTCATCGGAGACGACCGCGCGGGTCTCGTCGCGGCCGTCGCGCAGATCGTCGACACGCACGGCGGCAACTGGGAGCGCAGCCAGCTGGCCGAGCTCGCGGGAACCTTCGCGGGGGTGATCGAGGTCGCCGTGCCGGAGGCGCGCTCGGCCGAATTGCAGGAGGCTCTCGGCGCCCTCGAGGGCACCCTGACGGTGTCGGTGCGCACGGGCCTCGGCGAGGTCGACGAGCCGCGGCGCCAGGTGACGCTGACGGTGCTCGGCAACGACCACCCCGGCATCGTGCGCGACATCTCGGCGGCCCTCGGCGCCCACGACGTGAGCATCGATCATCTCGAGACACGCACGAAGGATGCCGCCATGTCGGGCGGGCGCCTCTTCGAGGCGACGGTGCTGGCACGCGTGCCCGCGGGCGCCGACCTCACCGTGCTGCAGGCGGTGCTCGAAGAGCTCGCCGCCGAGATCCAGGTGGACGTCTCGGTGGCCTGAGGCGGCGGCATCCGGGAGGGTCGGGTGTCGTCGGGCTCCCCGGCGCGCGAGACTGGTCTTGTGGACCCGCTACTCGCCGACGACATCGATCGCCGCATCATCGATCAGCTTCGCGTCGACGGGCGCCGTTCGTTCGGCGAGATCGCACGCAACGTCGGACTCAGCGAGGTGTCGGTGCGCTCGCGATACAACCGCCTGCGCGATCTGGGTGTCGTGCAGGTGGTGGCGATGCCCGACCCGATCCGCATGCAGCAGGTCGAGTGCCACCTCCTGATCCGCGTGCGGGACGTGGGTGTCGAAGTGGTCGCGAACCACCTCGCCAAGCACCCCGAGGTCAAGTTCATCGCGGCGACGCTCGGCGAGTTCGACCTGGTCGTCGATGTGCGCTTCGAGACGAACGAGGCGCTCTCGCAGTTCCTGCACACCGAGCTGCGCCGCATCCGCGGGATCGATCGTGTCGAGACGTCGGTGGTCCTGGAGAACCTCAAGGACAGCTATCTGTGGGAGGGGTTCCGGGAGCGAGTGGGCCGGCGCCCGCCGGGCGAAGCCGGCGACTGAGGCGGCAGAGGGCGACGGCTATCGCCCCGTCTGCTCGGGCGACTCGACCTGACCTGCGGCGCCGCGCAGCCCGATCCACGAGTAGTCCTTGTAGAGCTCGGTGAGCAGATGCGTGTGCACCTCGGCGACCCCCGGCACGCGGCGGACTTCGTCGACGAGTGAGCGCACGGCCGGCAGATCCCGGCACGTCGCCTCGACGTAGATGTCGTGCGCGCCCGCGCACAGCGAGACGTGGTTGACGGCGCCGATCTGCACGAGATCCCTGGCAACCGACCGGGGCGTGTGCTCGCGCACATCGATCATCAGCCGCAACGGCTGGTGGCCCATCGTGAGCGGGTTGCACAGCGCGACGATCTTCATGACGTCGGCGCGCTGCATCCGCGCCACGCGACCCCGCACGGTCGCCTCGCTGACCTCGAGCTGCGCGGCGATCGACGTGTATGCGCGGCGCCCGTCGCGATTGAGCGCCTCGATGATCCTGCGATCGATCTCGTCTGTCATCCGCGCCCTCGTGCTGCTCCCCTCAGGAAGTGTACGCCGTGGCCATCGCGCGGGCCGTGCGGATCATCGGCACATTCCCGTCGGCTGCGCCGTCGGGGAGCACCAGCACATCCTCGAGCCCGACGCGCGTCTGCACGCCGTCCTCGATGGCGGCGGCGATCACCGGCCACGCGGTCTGGTCGGCCCCGTGGTAGAGGATCGAGCACGTGACGCCGGCGCCGCGCAGCATGGCGGCGATGGCGCGGCACTCTTCGACGGCGACGTCGGGATCCTCCACTTCGGGCTCGATGAGGATGCGCACATTCTCGTGCAGAGTGTCGGCTGCGAGGAGGGCAGGCACATCCTCGCGCGACCAGACGGCGCTCTCGAGCACCATGCCCTTGCTCAGCACCAGGCGGGCCGCCTCGGCGGCGCCCTCCTCCGAGAACGCGACCGACGCGAAGTCGGGAAGCGCGTCCTCCGGCCAGGCCGCGAGCAGCCGCATCCGGTCGTCATGCCCATCGCACGTCCACAGGCCCGTGGTGGTGCCGACGATGATCGAGGAGTCGTGCGCTCGGATGGCGCGGATCATCGCGCCGATGTCTTCGGGGTCGATCGTCTGCGAGCCGTCGGGGCGGCGCGCATGGGCGTGCACGATGTCTGCCCCGGCGGCCACGGCCGCCGCGGAGGCACGCGCGATCTCCTCAGGGGTCAGCGGGACGGTGGGCGCCTCGTCGCGGGTGCGCCCGCCGTTGATGGCGGCTTTGAGGAACATCGTTGGAATCTCTTTCGCTGTCGTCGGTAAGGTCAGTCAGCGGCGGCGAGGGCGCGCGCCGTGGCGGTCGCTCCGGTCTCGTCGCCCAGGCGGGCGCCCTGACGGATGGCGGCGACGAGTTCGGGTTCCTCCGCGTCGTCGGCCAGAGCGATCTCGATGATGTTCTGCAGCACGGATTCCGGGGCGAACAGCAGCCCGTTCGCGTCGCCCAGGACGATGTCTCCCGGGCGCACCCCGACACCACCGGCGACGATCGGAACGTTGACCCCGCCGCCGTCCAACCCCTGAAGCTTGGTCGTCAGCACGCTGCGCCCATAGGCGTAGACGGGGATGCCGAGCTCTGCGATCTCTTCGCAGTCGGTGATGACGCCGTCCACGATGATGCCGGCGGCCCCCGCGGCCGCGGCGGCCGCAGCGACGACGAAGCCGACGGGTGCATGGCGGCGGTCTCCGCCGGTCTCGACGACGAGCACATCACCGGGGCGCAGGTCGCTGACGGCGTGGTGCAGCAGTGTGGAGTCGGTCGGCAGAGTGCGAACCGTGACGGCGGGGCCGACGACCTTCGCGGTCCCGACCTCGCGACGCAGCGTCGGGTCGGCGAAGCCCTCTTCGAGGTAGTGGCCGAGCGTCGGGAACGAGAGGTCCGCGATCTTGGCACGCAGGGCGTCGTCGAGCGCCGAGGGCAGTGGATTGAGGGTGACGTTCACGAGGCCTCCGTGACTTCGTAGGTGAGGCGGATGCGGCGGTTGGCGAGGGCCGGCAGGGTCTGACGCACCGCCGAGGTGCGAGCGGTGTCGATGTCGGCCACGGCGACGGCGGCAGCGTCTTTGCCCAGGTCGGCGACGACCAGACCCAGCGGATCGATGAGGGAGCTGCGCCCGATGCACTCGTCGGTGATGGTGCCGGCCGCGGCGAGCCACACCGTGTTCTCGATCGCGCGGGCGCGCAGCAGGGTCGTCCAGTGGTCCTCTTTGTGAGGGCCGTCGACCCATGCCGCCGACACCGAGAGCACGTCGGCTCCGCTGTCGACCAGATGACGCGCGAGCTCGGGGAATCGGATGTCGTAGCAGTTGATGAGGCCGACGCGCACGCCGTCGATCTCCACGACCGGCGGCAGCTCCGCGCCGGCGGTGACGTAGCCCGACTCCTGGTAGGCGAAGGCGTCGTACAGGTGCAGTTTTCGATACTCCGCGATGACGGCGCCGGCATGGTCGACGCAGACGAGAGTGTTGTGCGGGCGTGAGGTGCCGTTGGGTTCGTAACCGCCGGCGATGACGGCGATGCCGTGTTCGACCGCGAGGCGGGCCAGCAGACCGATGAACTGCGGCCAGACCTCGGCGACGACCTCGTGAAGCGGCAGGTCGTGCCCGTCGGTGAGCATCATGGCCTCTTCAGGGAAGACGACCAGCTGCGCGCCGTCGCGTGCGGCGTCGGCGGTCAGCTGCGCGATGGTGAGCGCGTTGGCGGTGTGGTCCTTTGTGGGTCCGAATTGGGCGACAGCGATGCGCACGAGGATTCCTCTCGGGGTGATGCGGGGGGGGGGGGGAAGAGGGGGGAAGAGGGATGCCGGATCGCCCGGCTCAGGCGGCCAGGCCGCGGGCGTGCTCCGCCCGCCACGAGACCCACGCCGGTGAGCCCGCAGACAGCGCGGTGAGAGTGGAGTCCAGATCGACGGCGGGCACCGCGACGACGACGTGGGCAGCCCCACCCAGGTCGACGCCGAATCGCCAGACGTCTCCGGTGTAGACCATCTCGGTGATGGTGCCGGCCAGGGCGCCGGGCTCGGCGCCGGCGGTGATGCGGATGCGCTCGGGGCGGATCGCGACGCCGATGGGCGTGCCGTCGGGGATGTCGCCGATGAGGGTCGCCGGCACGGGACCGAGGCCGGGCACCGCTGCCTGTCCGACGGTCGCGACCGCATCGAAGACGTTGCAGCTGCCGATGAAGCCGGCGACGAAGCGCGAGGCGGGGTGCTCGTAGATGTCGCGGGGCGTGCCGACCTGCAGCACCGAGCCGGCCGACATGACCGCGATGCGGTCCGACATCGTCAGCGCCTCCTCCTGATCGTGGGTGACGTAGATGAAGGTGATGCCGACCTCGCGCTGCATCCGCTTCAGCTCGATCTGCATCTCTTTGCGCAGCTGCAGGTCGAGGGCGCCCAGCGGCTCGTCGAGGAGCACCACAGCGGGGCGCCCGACGACCGCTCGTGCGAGTGCGACCCGCTGGCGCTGACCGCCTGACAATTCGGAGGGCTTGCGGTCGCCCAGGTGACCGAGGCGCACGAGCTCGAGCGCCTCGGTCACACGGGTGTGCAGCTCCGCCTTGGCGACGCGATGCGAGCGCAGCTCGAACGCGACGTTGTCGAACACGGTCAGGTGCGGGAACAGTGCGTAGCTCTGGAAGAGCATGTTCAGGTCGCGCTTTCTGACCGGCACATCCTGCACAGGAGCCCCGTCGAGCTCGATCACACCGTCGGTTGGCGTCTCGAATCCGGCGATCATGCGCATGAGGGTCGTCTTGCCGCATCCCGACGGGCCGAGGATCGAGAAGAACTCGTTCGTGCCGATCTCCAGGTCGAGGGGATTGACGGCCACGGCATCGCCGAAGGACTTGGTGACGCCGGTCAGGCGGATCGCTGGTGCGGAGGTCATGAGGGGCTCCTGGCTGGGTGTCGAAGGACGCGGGAGAGCGGTCAGGAGGCCTTGACGCGCGTCCAGCCGTCCTGGAAGTAGCTCATGGCCTCGCCCGGGTCGACGATGAAGTCGGCCGCGTCGAGCTGGTCTGCCGGCGCGAAGATCGCGGGGTTGTCGAGGAGGCTCTCGTCGGTCACGAACTCCAGCGCCGCCTCGTTGGTGGTCGCCAGCGATCCGTCGTTGGTGGCCATCGCAGCGATCTCGGGACGCAGCGTGAAGTTCAGCCACTCGTATGCGGCGTCGCTGTGCGGCGCGTCGGCGACGACCGAGAAGCTGTCGGTCCACAGCGTCCCGCCCTCTTCGGGCAGGATGTAGCGCAGGCTGGGGTTGTCGGCGAGGGCGCCGGCGACCGACGAGCCGCCCCACGCGAGCGACATGCAGGCGTCGCCGGCGGAGACCAGGTCGTAGTAGTTGGTCGAGTTGTACCCGGCCAGCAGCGGCTTCTGATCGATGAGGGTCTGCGTGGCGGTCTCGATCTCGTCGGGGTCGGTCGAGTCGGCGCCGAAGCCGTTGACCTGCAGGCCGACGATGTACGACGCGAGCATGTTGTCGAGCATGTAGATCTTGCCCGCGTACTTCTCGTCGAACATCGACTTCCAGCTGGTGAGCTCCTCGCCCGTGCAGTCGATGTTGTAGAGCAGGCCGGTCGAGCCCCAGATCCACGGGACGGCGTGCTCGTTGCCCGGGTCGTAGGCGGGGTCGACGAACTTGGTCTGGATGTTCTCGGCGCCCTCGATCTGGTCGTAGTCGATCGGCGCGATGAGCTCCTGGCCCACCAGCAGCTGCACGGCGTACTGGCTCGGCTCGACGATGTCGTAGCCGGAGTTGCCGGCGGCCAGCTTCGAGATCATCGTCTCGTTCGAATCGAACGTGTCGACGGTCACCGAGATGCCCGTCTCGTCTTCGAATGCCGCGACGACGCTGTCGGGGATCTCGCCCGCCCACGCGTAGATGTTGAGCTCGGTCGAAGCGCCGTCGGCGCTGTCGGTGCCTCCCGCGCATGCGGTGAGCGCGAGCAGCGGGACGACCCCGAGTGCAATGGCTGCGGACTTCCTCATGGTGCTTCCTTTCGGGTGGGTGGTGCAGGCGCGGGTGGTCACGACGTCTTCGCTCCGCCGGCGAGGATGCGGCGCATCTGCGCCACCCCGACGATGAAGATGAGGGCGACGGTCGCGACGATCAGCAGGGTTCCGAGTGCGTTGATCTCGGGGGTGATGCCGGTCTTGAGCATCGAGTAGATGCGCAGCGGCATGGTGGTCGAGCCGACACCGCTCGTGAAGGTCGAGATCACGATGTTGCTGAACGAGGTGGTGAACGCGAGCAGGAATGCGGCGATCACCGACGAGCGCATGAGGGGGAACAGCACGCGAGTGAACGTCGTCCACGGGGTGCAGCCCAGGTCGGCGGCGGCCTCGGGCAGGCTCGGGTCGAGGGTTCCGAGGGCGCCCATCAGGATGAGGGTCGTCAGCGGCAGGCACACCACGATGTGGCCGAGCACGACGGTGGGGATTCCCAGCGGCAGCTCGACGGTCGAGAAGACGGTCAGCAGGGCGGCGCCGAGCACGATCTCGGGCAGGATCAGCGGCACGAGCACGACGCCGAGGAAGAAGATGCGTCCCCGTACGCGATAGCGCGTGAGCCCGAGCGCCGACAGGAAGCCGATCGCGGTCGAGATGATGCCGGTCAGCACGCCGACGATGAGGCTCACCTGCAGTGCCTGCATCAGGCCGCGGTCCTGGAACAGCTCGGCATACCAGCGCAGACTGAATCCACCCCACGCGCGTGACGAGTTGGCGGCGTTGAACGAGTACACGATCACCGTGAAGATCGGCACGTAGAGGAAGACGAAGACGAGCTTGGCGATCCATCCGACGAGGCGGTCCATCATGCCTTCCTTCTGCGCAGCCCGAGCAGGCCGCCCACGATCGCGATCGAGATGATCATCAGAACGAGGACGACCATCGACACCGCTGCCCCCATCGGCTGATTGCGGAACTCCGTGTACAGGGTCACGATCAGGTTCCCGACCAGCAGCTCCTTGCCCCCGCCGAGCAGCACGGGGATCACGAAGACACCGAGCGTCGGCACGAAGGTCAGCAGAGACGCTCCGAGGATCCCGGGGGCGCTGAGCGGAACGAACACCCGCCCCTGCGTCTGCCACCATCCGGCGCCGAGGTCGGCGGCGGCCTCCTTCAGTGACGGATCGATTCCGCGCATCGACGCGTAGATCGGGAACACCGCGACCGGCAGGAAGGCGTACAGCAGCGACATGACGACGGCGCCCTGGCTCGGGACGAGTGTGCCGACGTCGAGTCCGATCAGATCCAGGAAGCCGACGATCGGACCTCCCGACCCGAGCAGCGTGATCCATGCGAACGTGCGCACCAGGAAGTCGGTCCAGAACGGGATGATCACCAGCAGCAGCAGAACAGGCTGCCTCCGGGCCGGCTGGGAGACGATGTAGTACGACACGATGTAGCCGACGATCAGGCAGACGATCGTGTTGAGCGCGGCCATCCCGAGGCTGTACCACAGCGTCTTGGAGTACACGGGGTCGGTCAGCGCGAGGTAGTTCTCGAGCGTCCAGCCGCCCTGCACGGCTCCGTAGACATCGACCTCCGCGAAGCTGTTCCTGGCGACGACGAGAATCGGGATGATCGCGAAGAGCAGCACGAACAGCGCGCCCGGCAGGAGCAGCAGCCCCGCCCACATCGTGTCGCGCCGCGATCGGCGCGACAGGCTGTTCGTCGTCGTGATTGCTTGAGTCACTCGTCATCCACCTCCTTGCTGCTTCGGGTGATGTCCATCCTGAAGTCGCCGATCGGGGAGCGGAACACGGTTGCACTTCGAATCGCACCGCCCGCGTGTTTCATTTGTGCGCGAATCGCAACGGGCGTGCGCGTCCCGAGGGGCTCGCGATGTCGCGTCGGGCGTCGCGCGTGTTTCCCGGCTGTTTCCTCGGCGCTCGGGTGCGCTCCTTCCAGGACCGCGCGCGTGCGCGGGTGCCGCACCGGGTCGACGAATCGCGTCGCAGACCGACGTGTGCACAGATGCGTTTCGCATTCCGGCATCGACGGGGCAGAGATCCAGGCGCCGGGGGAAAGAAGAGGAAAGGACCGGCCCTCACCGGGGAAAGCAAAACCCCCGCCATGTAGAAGCTAGGCGAGGGTTTCTGGGATGACTGTAACGGTCATCCTTGTGGCTCCGACGGGCGTCGATCCCGTGACCTCACGATTTTCAGTCGTGCGCTCTACCAACTGAGCTACAGAGCCATGCAGCATCCGTATCGACGGATCGACGCGATGCCGCATTGCTAAACGAAAGGCCCTTCAGAAAAGGGCCCGTCGCTCAGAGCGACCCTGACGGGACTTGAACCCGCGACCTCCGCCGTGACAGGGCGGCACGCTAACCAACTGCGCTACAGGGCCATGCTTATTGAGTTGTGTGGAAAGTGACCCCAACGGGATTCGAACCCGTGCTACCGCCGTGAAAGGGCGGCGTCCTAGGCCGCTAAACGATGGGGCCGAGCGAACCCTGGGGCTCACGCTTACCGAGGGTCAAGCATATGCGATCCAGAACGGATTCGCGAATCGAGGGCGCGCCCACCCTGCGATGCGGCAGAACCAGGGTGGAATGACCCGATGCGGTTCTGCGCGAGCGGGCGCACTATTGAGTCGAGAAGAACCTTTCACCCGTGTGACTCATGTTGCTAATGTGAACGATGTTGCCTACGGGATGGAGAGCCCGGTGGATCCTGAGCAGAGCTACGACGAGTGCGGCTGCGCGCCCTCGGCGCAGGAGCGCCGCGCGCTCTGGCCGACGCTGAGCCGTCGCGGCGCTCTTGGGCTGGGTGCATTCGGCCTCGTGGCCCTCGGCGCCGTGGCCACGCCGTTCGTCTCGAACGCGTGGGCCGTCGACTACCCCAGCTGGGACGACGTGCAGAAGGCCAAGAAGAGCGAGAGTGCGAAGGCCGCCGAGGTCTCCCGCATCGAAGGTCTGATCTCGGGGCTCCAGTCCGAGGTGGCCCGCACCCAGGCGCTCGCCGAGCAGGCGGCCGACGAGTTCTACGACGCCCAGCAGGCCTATTTCGACGCCGCGCAGCGCGCCGAAACCCTGCAGGAGCAGGCCGACGAGCAGGCCCAGAAGGCGGTGGATGCTGCCAACAAGGCGGGCCAGGTCGCCTCGCAGCTCTACCGCTCGGGCGGCGACGATGCCTCGCTCGAGCTGTTCTTCGCCGGATCGGCGGCCTCTGCCGACGACCTGCTCGCGCGCCTGGGCACGATGGACAAGCTCATCTCGCGCAATCAGTCGGTCTACGCCGAGGCTGTCACGGCGCGTGATTCGGCGCAGAGCCTGAGCGACCAGGCGAAGGTCGCCCGCGACGAGCGCGACCGCCTGCAGCAGGTCGCGGAGCAGAAGATGGTCGCCTCGCAGCAGGCCGCCGACGCCGCCCAGGCGGCGCTCGACGCGCAGCAGGCGAACCTCGCGACCCTCGAGGCGCAGCTGGCCGCCCTCAAAGACAGCACGGCGAAGACGATCTCCGAATACAAGGAGGGTGTCGAGGCGCGCCGCAAGGCGAAGGCGGAGGCCGAGCGCAAGGCGAAGGAAGAAGCAGAGCGCAAGGCGAGAGAGGCCGCGGAGAAGGGCGGCAGCTCCGGCGGCTCGAGCGGCGGCAAGGGCGGCTCCACGACCAGCTCCGGCTGGGCGCGCCCCTCGTCGGGCTGGCGCACCTCCGGCTACGGCCCCCGCACCGTGCAGTGCGGCAACAGCTACTGCTCCAGCGGCTTCCACTACGGCGTCGACCTCGCCGCCGGGTGCGGTGCGGGCATCTATGCGGCCCACTCCGGCACGGTCGTCTACGCGGGCTACAACGGCGGCTACGGCAACTACATCAAGATCGACCACGGCAACGGCATCGGCACCGGCTATGGCCACATCCGCAACGGCGGCATCTACGTGCGCTACGGCCAGACGGTCAAGGCGGGCCAGCTGATCGCCGCAGAGGGCAACACCGGCAACTCCTTCGGCTGCCACTGCCACTTCGAGACCTACGTCAACGGCTCGCCGGTCAACCCCATCACCTTCATGGCCAAGCGGGGCATCTCGGTCTGAAAAGCGAAAGAGGCGGATGCCGTCAGCATCCGCCTCTTTCGCGCACGACGCGTCAGATGGTCTTGGGGGCGTGCCCCTCGCCCTGCGTGGCGGTCTGCGCGCCCTCTGCCTGGAAGCGGTCGAAGGCCTCCGCCACGAGGCGCTCGGCCTCTGCGGCGTTCGCCCACTCGTCGACCTTGACCCACTTGCCGGGCTCGAGGTCCTTGTAGTGCTCGAAGAAGTGGCCGATCTCGCCGCGGGTCCACTCGTCGATGTCGTCGACGTCCTGGATGTGGGCCCAGCGGGGGTCCTTCGCCAGCACGGCGACGACCTTGTCGTCACCGCCGGCCTCGTCGCTCATCTTGAGCACGGCGACGGGACGCACCTTGGCCATGACGCCGGGGTAGAGGTCGCGGTCGAGCAGCAGCAGCACGTCGAGCGGGTCGCCGTCTTCGCCGAGGGTGTCTTCGAAGAAGCCGTAGTTGGCGGGGTATCCCATCGGGGTGAACAGCACGCGATCGAGGAACACGCGACCGGTGCCGTGGTCGACCTCGTACTTGACGCGGCTGCCGCGCGGGATCTCGATGACGGCGTCGTACGCGCCCATGGTGGTGCTCCTTCGGAGAGTCTGTGAATGGCCGCAGTAAAGCCTAGTCGCGGGCCGGATACCGTGGGGGCATGCCCGACCGCAGACCAGGCCTCGACCCCGCCGTCGCCGAGGTGCGCCGTGCCGTGCGGACCGCGCTCGACACGGTGCCGACCGGCGCAACCGTCGTGGTGGCGCTCTCGGGCGGAGCCGACTCGCTCGCCCTCGCGGCCGCGACCGCGTTCGAGGCGCCCAAGCGGGGCGTGCGGGCGGTCGCGCTGACGATCGACCACGGTCTGCAGCCGGGATCGGCGGATGCGGCCGCCACCGCCGCCGACCGGGCCCGCGCCCTGGGGCTCGGGGCCGAGGTGGTCGCCGTCGAGGTCGCCGAGGAGGGCGGCCCGGAGGCGGCCGCGCGCGCCGCGCGCTACGGTGCGCTGGCGGCGGCGGCGACCCGGCTGAACGCTCACGCGGTGCTGCTCGGCCACACCCTCGACGACCAGGCCGAGACGGTGCTGCTGGGCCTCGCTCGTGGCTCGGGATCCGGTAGCCTGCAGGGCATGGCGCCGACGGCATCCGTGCACGACGCGACGCTGCTGCGGCCCCTGCTCGACGTGCGCCGCGCGACGACCCGCGCAGCCTGCGTGGCCGAGGGCCTCGACCCGTGGGACGACCCGCACAACGTCGATGAGCGCTTCGCCCGCGTGCGGGTGCGCGAGCGCGTGCTGCCGGTGCTGGAGGCCGAGCTCGGCCCCGGCGTCGCCGAGGCGCTGGCGCGCACGGCGGCGCAGTCGAGAGAAGACGCCGAGGCGTTCGCCGAGATGATCGACGAGACGATCGAAGACATCGTCGAGCACGCCGAAGCGGGAATCTCGGTGTCGGTCGCGGCGCTCGCGGCCAATCCCGCAGCCCTCCGGCATCGCATCATCCGGCACGTCGTCGACGCCGAGTTCGGGCAGAGCCTCACCCGCACCCAGACCCTCGAAGTCGCCCGCCTGGTGACGGAATGGTCGGGCCAGGGCCCGATCGACCTTCCCGCGTGCACCGCGGCACGCAGCGGTGGGCAGATCGTGTTCACCGCCCGCTGAGACGTGCGCGCCCCCTAGGGTGGGGGCAGGATCATGGCCGACATCGAATATGCCAACGCAGACTTCGACGCCGCTGTCACGTGTCTCACGCAGGCCGGGGAGTCGGTGTTCGAGGCGTTCTGCCCTGCCTTCTCGGTGCTCGGCTCGTCGGTGGTCGAATCGGCGCTCGTGGGCGTCGACGCCGTCGTGAAGGCGGCGATGACATCGCTCGCGGGCGCGGCGACCGAGCTCGCCACCGACACCACCACGGTGCATGACGAGCTGCGCCGCACCGATGCCGCGCTCGCGGGGAGCGACGGGTGAGTCTGCCCGGCATCGCCGCAGACCCCGCTGGCGGCAGCGTCGAGTCGGCGCGCGGATTGGCCGCCTTCTTCCGCTCGCGGGCCGAGTCGGAGCGCGTCCGCAGCACGAGCGCCGTGCGCGCGCTGACCGCCCTCAACCCGGTGACGGCGCAGAGCGTCGATGCGCTGCGCCCTCGGATCACGCTGCTCAGCGACCGCCTCACCCGCACCGCGGATGCGGCAGACACCGCCGCCGGCATCCTCGACGACTACGCCGACGCGCTCGCCGACCTGGCGCTGCGCGCCGACCTCGCGCTCACGCGGGCGCAGGACGACTACGCCGCGATCTGGTCGCGACGGGCGGAGGCGCTCAACGCGACCTCCGAGGGACTCGTGGGCTGGTCGCTCGGCTGGGACGACGTGCTGCCCTCGTGGCTGTATCTCGACGATGCCTCCTACCTGCGGCGCTGGCAGGGCGCCATCGACGAGTACCGCTCGTCTCGAGCCCACTACAACGCCCTGCACGACGAGCGCGAAGAGCTCGATCGCCGCACGGCCGACCGGCTCTCGGGCATCTCGCTGGTGGCCGAGCTCACGCACGACGGTGCCGTCGGGCTCGGCGGAGTCGCCGCATCCGCCGCCCTGTGGGCAGGTGACACCGATGCGCTCACCGCCGCCCAGATCGCAGGGCTCGGCGACCCCGCGCTCGTGCGGCGCGTATGGGACAGCCTCGACGAGGGCGACCGGCGCCGGCTCACCGAGGCCGATCCGCAGATCATCGGTAACCTCGACGGGCTGCCGATCGCCGCGAGGGTGGCCGCCAACCGCATCTCGATCGAGCGCGAGATCGCCGCGCGGCAGGCCGAGATCGACCGGCTCGAGGGACTCAGAGATCAGGCGCACGCGTCGGCCTACCACTCCGAGTCCGGCATCGACCGCGTCTACGACGACCTCGTCGCCGAGCAGCAGACGCTCATCGACTACTACCGCGGGCTGCTCGACCAGAAGGTGTACTGGACCGATCGCGACGGCACGCAGCGCCTCGACACGGGGGCGCGCGTCGTGGTCTTCGACCCGTCGCGCGGGGCCATCGCGACCTACCACGGCGCGCTCGACCCGGCCACCGGCGACATCCCGTCGTGGGTGGTGAACGTCGCGATCTCGGTGCCGGGCACCGGCTCGAACATCACCGACTTCGGCGATGCGCGCGCAGCCGACCTCGCCCGCGCCGCGGGCGCGTCGACGGCCGTGTTCCAGTGGGCGGGCGGCGAGTTCCCGCAGAGCATCCCCGAGGCGATGAGCACGTCGTATTCGCACGACCTGGGGCCGCGGCTGCGCGACTTCGCGGCCGGGGTGCAGGTGTCGACTCCTGCCACGCTCACGGTGCTCGGCCACAGCTACGGCGGCGCCGTGGTCGGCCTCGCCGAGAAGGCGGGGCTGTCGGCCGACCGCGTGCTGTACGTCGCGGCGGCCGGCATGGGCGACGGCGTGCAGGGGGTGGCCGACTTCCCGAACACCTCCGATGTGCCCCACTACGCGATGATGAGCCGCAACGACCTCGTGGTCGGGCTCATCCAGGCGAACGAGAGCGACCCCATCGCCCTGCACGGGCAGACGACGCTGCACGCCGACGGCGTCACGCGGCTCGAGACCGGCCGCATCGTCGACTCCGACATGGACAGCGCCCACATCGAGGATTACAACGTGCCGGGCAACGGCACCCCGTCGTCGATCGACAGCCACTCGTCGCTCTACACGGTGGGCTCGACCGCGTTCGACAACATGGTCGCCGTCATCACCGGCGGCCAGGCCGAGGTCTACGCCGAGAGCCAGACGATCGTCACCGTGAGCGGGCCGGTCGTCATCGACGGGCTCGACCGCGACGACTACACCCCCACCTACATCACCGTCTCCGGCGGATGACCGACACGATGGACACCATGCGCCGAATCGTCGCGACCGCGGTCGCCGCCCTGCTCGCACTCACCCTGGGAGGCTGCACGATGCAGACCGACAGCAAGCTCGACGACTTCCGGGTCGAGGCCGAGCGCCTCACCGACGACCTGACCGCCCAGATCGCCGCCGACGCGATCGACGAGATCGTCGGCACCGAGTCGCAGGCCCGCTACGGCGACACGAACTCCGCCGAGCAGAAGCCGACCGATCCCGCGTGGTGGCAGGTCTACCGCACCATCAACCTCGTGAGCGAGCCCGACGCCTCGGCGACCGCCGCCTCGGCGATCTCGGACCACCTCGCCGCCGACGGGTGGACCGAGGAGCGGGTGCGCGAGACCGAGGAGGGGCGGCGCATCGCCGACGGCTTCCGCAAAGACACCGACGACGGCCAGTGGTACATCGAGGTCACGTGGGTGACCACCGCGCCCGAGATGGCCGAGACGATCGAGCTGACCGTCGTGAGCCCCGAGACGGTCCGCGGCGACGCAGACTGAGCGGATGCCGGGGCCCCGGCATCCGCGTCGCGCGCGCGGCTACTTGCCGCCGCCGAACAGGCCGCCCAGCATGCCGCCGATGTCGATGCCGCCGCCCGACTTCGCGCCCGACCCGCCTCCGAGCAGGCCCCCGATGAGGTCGCCGATGCCGCCGCCGGACTCTCCCGTCGAGGCGCCCGCCGCGCTCTGGGTCGTGCCCGTCTGCTTGCCCGCGAGCATGCCCATCACGATCGGCGCGAGCATCGGCAGGAGCTGGCCGAAGTCGATGCCGGCTGTCTTCGGCTCATCGGTGAGCTTCTGGGCGACTTCGCCCTGGCGCCCGCCGAAGACGTGACCGAGGATCTTCTCGCCGTCGGCGGTGTCGACCGCGTTCAGGTCGACCGCGCCGGTCGTGCCGGCGTGGCTGCCCAGCGCCTTCTCGAGTGCGGCGGCTCCGTCGGGAGTCGACGCGTTGTGCTGCAGTCCGCTGAGGATCGTGGCGCCGCCCTCTTTCACCGCCTTCTGCGCCGTGGCCGGGTCGACGCCCAGTTGCGCGGCGATCTGATCGATCGGGAGTTTCGAGAGGATGTCGTCGAGCCCTGCCATAGGGAGTCCTTCCGTCGCGCCGGGCACCATCGCCCGTCGCGCTCAGCATAGAGACGGCTCGACCCCTGCAGCAGGGGGTGCGCCCGCACGTAGAATCGGCCCATGCGCGCCGCCGACGTTCAGAGTGAGATCACGAAAGTCCTCGTCACCGAGGAGCAGATCCGGGCCAAGCTCGATGACATCGCGGCGCGTGTCGTCGCCGACTACGAAGGGCGCGATCTGCTGCTGGTGGGTGTGCTCAAGGGTGCCGTCATGGTGATGGCCGACTTCGCCAGGTCGCTGCCGCGCGAGATCACGATGGACTGGATGGCGGTGTCGTCGTACGGCACGGGCACCAAGTCGAGCGGCGTCGTGCAGATCCGCAAAGACCTCGACAGCGACCTGACCGGCAAGCACGTGCTCATCGTCGAAGACATCATCGACTCCGGGCTGACCCTGAGCTGGCTGCTGGAGAACTTCGCCTCGCGCGGAGCCGCGTCTGTCGAGGTGTTCGCCCTGCTGCGCAAGCCGGATGCCGCCAAGGTCGAGGTCGACTGCCGCTACATCGGGTTCGACATCTCGAACGAGTTCGTCGTGGGCTACGGCCTCGACTATGCGGAGAAGTACCGCAACCTGCGCGACGTCGCGGTGCTCGCGCCCCACGTCTACGCGTAGCCGGCGGCGTACGCCGTGGGCGAATCCACAGAGTCGGCATAGGCGGCCCGCGATACCCTGATCGCACCATGGATTTCAAGAAGATCACCCGCAACCCGCTCTTCTACGTCCTGATCATCGGTCTGTTCCTCATCGTGGGGTTCTCGCTGATCTCGTCGTTGGGCGGTACGAAGCAGATCACGACCCAGCAGGGGCTCGAGCTGCTGGCGGGTGACACCGTGACCGAGGCGACGATCACCGACGGTGATCAGCGTGTCGACATGACCCTCTCGAAGGAGTTCGAGGGCGCCACCGACGTGCAGTTCTACTACGTCGCAGCCCGCGGCGACGAGGTCGTCGAGGCGGTCACGGCGGCCGATCCCAAGGACGGGTTCGACGACGCGGTGCCGCAGACCAGCTGGTTCGCCAGCCTGTTCTCGATCCTGCTGCCGGTGCTGCTGCTGGGCCTGCTGTTCTGGTTCCTGCTCTCATCCGCCCAGGGCGGCGGCAGCAAGGTGATGCAGTTCGGCAAGTCGCGCGCCAAGCTCGTCACGAAGGAGAGCCCCACGGTCACCTTCGCCGACGTCGCCGGCGCCGACGAGGCGATCGAAGAGCTCGAAGAGATCAAGGACTTCCTCAAGGATCCCGCGAAGTTCCAGGCCGTTGGCGCCCGCATCCCGAAGGGTGTGCTGCTGTACGGCCCCCCTGGA
The DNA here is from genome assembly GCF_025515205.1 of Microbacterium fluvii. Taxonomy (GTDB): domain Bacteria; phylum Actinomycetota; class Actinomycetes; order Actinomycetales; family Microbacteriaceae; genus Microbacterium; species Microbacterium fluvii. The sequence goes on from NZ_JAOPFX010000004.1 coordinate 333,762, forward strand.
ACGGGCAAGACGCTGCTGGCCCGCGCCGTCGCGGGCGAGGCGGGCGTGCCGTTCTATTCGATCTCGGGCTCCGACTTCGTCGAGATGTTCGTCGGCGTGGGTGCGAGCCGCGTGCGAGACCTCTTCAACCAGGCCAAAGAGAGCGCCCCCGCCATCATCTTCATCGACGAGATCGACGCCGTCGGCCGCCACCGCGGCGCCGGCATGGGCGGCGGTCACGACGAGCGCGAGCAGACGCTGAACCAGATGCTCGTCGAGATGGACGGCTTCGACCCCAAGGCCAATGTGATCGTCATCGCGGCGACCAACCGCCCCGACATCCTCGACCCGGCGCTGCTGCGCCCCGGCCGATTCGACCGCCAGATCGGCGTCGACGCCCCCGACCTCAAGGGCCGCCAGCGCATCCTCGAGGTGCACGGTCGAGGCAAGCCGCTCGCCGACGGCGTCGACCTCGAGGTCGTCGCGCGCAAGACCCCCGGCTTCACCGGTGCCGACCTCGCCAACGTGCTCAACGAGGCTGCCCTGCTCACCGCCCGCAGCAACGCGCAGCTGATCGACAACCGCGCGCTCGACGAGGCGATCGATCGCGTCATCGCCGGCCCGCAGCGCCGCACGCGCGTCATGAAGGACAAAGAGAAGCTCATCACCGCCTACCACGAGGGCGGCCACGCGCTGGCTGCCGCGGCGATGAACCACACCGACCCCGTCACGAAGGTCACGATCCTGCCCCGAGGCCGCGCCCTCGGCTACACGATGGTGCTGCCGGTCGACGACAAGTACTCGGTCACCCGCAACGAGCTGCAGGATCAGCTCACCTACGCGATGGGCGGCCGCGTCGCCGAAGAGATCGTCTTCCACGACCCCACCACCGGGGCCAGCAACGACATCGAGAAGGCCACCGGCATCGCCCGCAAGATGGTCACCGAGTACGGCATGACCACCGATGTCGGCCCCGTCAAGCTCGGCCAGAGCTCGGGCGAGGTGTTCATGGGCCGTGACATGGGCCACGGCCGCGAGTACTCCGAGACCGTCGCCGAGCGCGTCGACGTGCAGGTGCGCCAGCTCATCGAGCAGGCCCACAACGAGGCTTACGAGGTCATCAACGCCAACCGCGACGTGCTCGACAAGCTGGCCCTCGCACTGCTCGAGAAAGAGACGCTCGACCACCTCGAACTGGCCGAGCTCTTCAAGGACGTCAAGCGGCTGCCCCCTCGGCCGCAGTGGCTCTCGAGCGACGACCGCCCCGTGTCGCTGCAGCCGCCCGTGGAGGTTCCTCGGCAGCCTGCACCGGCCGCGCACGCCGCGAGCGTGGAGGCCGAGACGGCTCCCGCCGCGACCGGCCCGGTGCGTCGCCCCAGCGGACAGGCCCGACCCGCGACCGCGTAGGCTCTGGTCGTGGCCGTCGATTCAGAGCGCGTCGCCCGGCTCGTGCGCGAGCTGCTCGAGGCGATCGGTGAAGACCCAGACCGGCCCGGCCTGCGTCAGACCCCGCAGCGGGTCGCAGACGCGTACGCGGAGTTCTTCGCGGGTGTGGGAGAGGATGCCGCCGCCCCGCTCGCCAACACGATCTCGGTGAGCAGGGGCCCAGCTCCCGAGACCCTTCCCTCGGGTGCCGTGATGCTCCGGGGCATCCGCTTCCGCTCGGTGTGCGAGCACCACCTGCTGCCCTTCCGCGGGCATGCACATCTGGCCTATCTGCCGGGCGAGCAGGTCGTAGGGCTGGGGGCGCTTCCCAAGGTCGTCGACATCCTCTCGTCGCGCCCGCAGGTGCAGGAGCGACTGGGCGAGCAGATCGCCGACACGATCGCGGGGTCGCTCGACGCCCGCGGCGTGCTGGTCGTGCTCGAGGCCACCCACGAATGCGTCACGATGCGCGGTGCGCAGCAGTCCGACTCGTCGACCGTGACGATCGCGGCTCGCGGCGAGCTCGCAGCGCCCGCGGCGCGCGCCGAGCTGATCGCCCTGCTGGGCACCCCGGGCGCCGCGGGGACCGCCGGCCGATGACCGCTCTGATCATGGGCATCGTCAACGTGACGCCCGATTCGTTCAGCGACGGCGGCCGCTACCTGTCGCACGATGCCGCCATCGCGCACGGATTGGCCCTGATCGCCGACGGTGCCGACATCCTCGACATCGGCGGCGAGTCCACCCGACCGGGGGCGGCCAGGGTCACCGCGGCCGAAGAGCAGCAGCGGGTCGTGCCGGTCATCCGGGAGCTCACCGCGGCCGGTGCGACGGTGAGCATCGACACGATGAACGCGCAGACGGCGCTCGCCGCCGTCGAGGCGGGCGCGCGCATCGTCAACGACGTGTCGGGCGGCATGGCCGACCCCGACCTGCTGCCCGCCGTCGCCGGCACCGACGCCGACATCGTGCTGCAGCACTGGCGGGGGCCTTCCGCCGACATGTACGCGAACGCGGCCTACGACGACGTCGCCGCCGAGGTCGCCGCCGAGCTGCTCGCTCGCCGCGAGGCAGCGGCATCCGCCGGAATCCGCCTCGAGCGCGTCATCCTCGACCCCGGCATCGGCTTCGGCAAGCGCGGCGAGCAGAACTGGGCGGCGCTGCGCGCGACGCCGCAGCTCGTGGCGCTGGGTTCCCGGGTGCTCATCGGCACGAGCCGCAAGCGGTTCCTGGGCGACCTTCTCTCGGAGGCGGATGCCGACACCCGCCGCCGCGACCTCGCGACAGCCGTGACGAGCGTGCTGGCCGCCCAGGCCGGGGCGTGGGCGGTGCGCGTGCACGACGTGGCCGCGACCCGCGACGCGCTGCGTGTCGTCGCCGCGTGGGAGGGTGAGAGGTGATGGACCAGATCACTCTGACGGGGCTGCGCGTGTTCGGCCGGCACGGCGTGTTCGCCCACGAGCGCGAGAACGGTCAGCACTTCGTCATCGACCTCGTGCTGACCGTCGACACGCACGAGGCGGCGCGCACCGACGAGGTCACCGACACGGTGCACTACGGCGAGGTGGCCGATGCGGTCGCCGAGATCGTGGGCGGCGAGCCGGTGGCCCTCATCGAGGCGCTCGCAGCCCGCATCGCGACGGCGGTGCTCGCCTTCGACGGCGTCTCGCGCGTGCAGGTCACGGTGCACAAGCCACAGGCCCCGATCGCGCACGAGTTCGCCGATGTCGCCGTCACGATCACCCGCGCGAGGGCTGAGGTGTGAGCCGCCGTCTCGCGCAGGGCTTCACCGGCGCCGACCGCAGCGGCGAGGGCGCTCCGGTCGAAGCCGTCGTGGCGCTGGGCGCCAACCTGGGAGACCGCGCCGCAACCCTCGCGGCGGCCCTCGACGAGCTCGCGCGTCTGCCATTGGTCGACGGCGTGCGGGCGGCGGAGCCGATGGAGTCGGTCGCCGTCAAGCCGGAGGGGCCGGATGCCGACGCCCCCGCCTACCTCAACACGGTGGCGCTCGTGACGACCAGGCTCGCCCCCACCGTGCTGCTGGCGTATCTGCACGCCATCGAAGACCGCCATGGGCGGGTGCGCACCGAGCGCTGGGGTGACCGCACGCTCGATCTCGATCTCATCGCCTACGGCGACGCCCGCAGCGACACCGAGACCCTGACCCTGCCGCATCCGCGAGCCGCCGAGCGCGACTTCGTGCTGCGGCCGTGGCTCTCAGTCGACCCCGACGCGGTGCTGCCCGGTGCCGGTCGGGTGGCCGAGCTGCTGGCCAGGCTGGAGACCGGCTCGTGAAGCGCACCGGTTCTCTGGCGCTGCTGATCGCCGCCGTCATCGGCCTTGTCGCCGGCTTCTTGATCGACCATGCCCTCACCGTGGTCGGCCGAGCCACCTTCACTCCCGCGTGGACGCTGCCGGTGCTGCTGATCGTGCTCGGCGCGTTCGATCTGGCTCTGGCCTGGCCGATCCGCCAGGCGACGACGGGCAAGGCCACCTCGGCGGTCAATCCGTTCCGCGCGCTGCGCGTGGCGATGCTCGCGAAGGCCTCCAGCATCGTGGGTGCCGGTCTCGCCGGCTTCGCGCTGGGGCTGCTCGCGTTCCTCCTGACCCGCCCCGTCGTGCCGTCGGTAGGCTCGATGGCACCGACCATCGCGACGGTCGTCGCCGGCGCCGTGCTGGTGGCGGCCGGACTGATCGCCGAGTTCCTGTGCACCATCCGGAAGGACGACGATGACGAACAGCCCGGAGGCGTCGACCCCGGACTCCCCGACCCCGGCGTCACCCCCTCTCACCACTGAGCAGCCCGCCGCGGCACCACCGGCGGTGCTCGACGAGGGTACCTACGAGGCGCTCATCGAGCCGCGCTCGCCGCAGCGACTCGAGCTCGACGGCACGTGGCACCAGATCTCGCGGAACTACCTGTGGGTTCAGGTGATCAGCCAGGGACTGCTGATCCTGGTCGTGGCGGCGGCCGTCGTCGTGATGGTGCTCGCGTTCGGATGGCTGTGGCCGCTCATCCCGGGCGGCATCCTGCTCGTGATCCTGATCTGGACCCTCGCGATCCTGCCGAGGCAGGTGCGGGCCATCGGCTACCGCCTGCGCGAGAACGACCTCGTCTTCCGCAAGGGCATCCTCTGGCAGCGGATCGTCGCCGTGCCCTACGGGCGCATGCAGCTGGTCGACATCACCCACGGGCCGCTCGACCGCGGCTTCGGCATCGCCCAGCTCAAGCTCGTCACCGCCGCGGCCTCCACCGGGGTCACGATCCCCGGACTCACCCAGGGCGCGGCCGAGCAGCTGCGCGACACCCTGATCGCCGTCGCCGAGTCTCGCCGGACGGGGCTGTGAGCAGCATCCCCGCCGGCACCGACGACGCGCCCGCGCCCCGCCCCGCGGAGGTGCGATCGCCGCTGAGCGACGGGCAGTGGCACCGCCTGCATCCGCTCACGCCGCTCTTCCGCGGCGGACTCGTGCTCGTGATCGTCGCCGGCGTCGTGATCTCGAACCTGCGCGATCGGCTCGTGGAGTTCTTCCTGCCGAGCGTCGTGCCTGGGCTCGATCCCGACGACGTCGAGGACTTCGAGCAGAACTCCGGCGATCCGATCGACTTCATCCTCGCCAACAACCTCCTGCTGTGGGCGCTGCTGGCCCTCCTCGTGGTCGTGCTCGTGCTCATCGGCATCTTCTACCTGATGTGGCGCTTCCACACGTTCCGCATCACCGGCGACGACGTCGAGGTGCGCCAGGGCGTGCTCTTCCGCAGTCACCGTCGCGCCCCGCTCGACCGGGTGCAGGGCGTCAACCTCACCCGCCCGATGATCGCGCGACTGTTCGGCATGGCCAAGCTCGAGGTCGTCGGGGCGGGTCTCGACGCCAACGTCAAGCTCGAGTACCTCTCGACCGCGAACGCCGAGACGGTGCGCGCCGACATCCTGCGCCTGGCCTCGGGCGTGCAGCTGGCGGAGGCGGATGCGGCCGCCCCCGGTCGGCATGCCTCTGCCGCGTCGGTGGTCAGCGCCGGCATCACGGGGCTCATCGTCGGGGCAGAAGACCCGGCCGCCGAGCCGGAGTCGGTCGTGCACATCCCGGTCGGCAGACTCATCGGCTCGCACGTGCTCAGCGGCACGACGGTGTCGCTCCTCGTCACGATCGCCGTGATCGTGGTCGGCGCGATCGTCGGCACGCCCTGGCTGCTTTTCGCCATGATCCCGACCGCGATCACCTTCGCCGCGGTCTGGGTGCGCTCGATCACCAAGTCGCTGCGCTACTCGATCGCGCCGACGGCAAGCGGCGTGCGCATCACGTTCGGGCTGTTCACGACCATCACCGAGACCCTGCCGCCCGGTCGCGTGCACGGCGTCGAGGTGAGCCAGCCGCTGCTGTGGCGCGCGAAGGGCTGGTGGGCGATCCGCGTCAACCGGCTGTCGGGTCGCAGCGCGACCGACGGTCAGGCCGACCAGTTCGCCACCGTGCTGCCCGTGGGCACCCTCGACGACGTCGAGCGGGTGCTGCGGCTGCTGCTGCCGGGGTTCGACGAGGCCGACTGGCCGGCCGTGTTCGCGCACGGGCTGCTCGGCCCCGTCGAGGCCGACCCCTTCACGAACACGCCGCGCCGGGCGCGGCTGCTGCGACCGCTGTCGTGGCGACGCAACGGGTTCGTGCTCGCCGAGGGCGCCCTGCTGCTGCGCCGCGGGTTCGTGTGGCGCAAGCTCGCGATCTTCCCGCTGGCGCGCGTGCAGAGCGTCGGCATCACGCAGGGGCCGGTGGATCGGATGCTGTCGGTGGCGAACGTGCGCGCGCACACGATCCTGGGGCCCGTCGACGGGTCGCTCGGCATCATCGACCGCGCCGCGGCGCTGGAGCTGTTCGCCGATGCGGAGGCCGCCGCCGTGCGGGCTGCGGCCGGTGACCGCAGCCACCGCTGGGCGGGGGCGCCGCAGCATCCGCCGATCGCCGTCGCTGCGCCGATCACCGCGGGGGAGACGGAGGCATGACCCGCGACGGACGGCTCGGAGTCGGGGTCATCGGGGCCGGCCGCGTCGGACCGGTGATCGCCCTGGCGCTCGCCGACGCGGGACACGCCCTTATCGGGGTCACCCGCGGCTCCGACGACGCGCGCGTCGAGGCGCTGCTGCCCGGGGTCGAACTGCTCGACGCCGTCGAGGTGGCCCGGCGCAGCGAGCTCGTGGTCGTGGCGGTGCCGCACGATCAGCTGCCGGGGCTCGTGTCGGGGCTCGCCGAGGTGGGCGCCTGGCAGCCGGGGCAGCTCGTGCTGCACACCGACCCTGCGTACGGCACCGCGGTGCTCGCGCCGGCGATGGCGCAGGGCGCGATCCCGCTTGCGGTGCACCCGGCGATCGCCTTCACCGGCACCTCGATGGACCTGCGCTCGCTCACCCACGCGTATGCCGCCGTGACCGCGCCGGGCCCGGTGCTGCCGATCGCGCAGGCGCTGGCGGTGGAGCTCGGGTGCGAGCCCGTCGTCGTCGCCGAGGCCGATCGAGCCGCCTACGCCGAGGGCATCGCGACGGCCACCGAGTTCTCGCGCTCGATCGTGCAGCAGTCGGCCGATCTGCTGCGGGCCGCAGGCGTCGGGAATCCCGGTTCGTATCTGGCCAGGCTCGTGCACTCGACGGTCGACGACGCGCTGACATGGGCCGGTGGCGAAGCCCCGACCCTGCCCGCCGATACGATCGACGAATGATCCGCACCACCGCGGCGCTGCGCACCCGACTGGCCGAGGCCAGAGCCGCAGCCGCCAAGGCCGACGGCAGCCCCGCGCGCGTCGCCCTCGTCTCCACGATCGGCTCGCTGCACGACGGGCACATCGACCTCATCCACACCGCGAAAGAGATCGCCGACATCGTGGTCGTGTCGATCTTCGTCAATCCGCTGCGGTTCCGCACGACGGCCGAGTTCGAGGCCTACCCCCGCACGCCCGACGACGACGAGGCGCTGCTGGAGTCGCTCGGCGTCGACGTCGTCTTCGCCCCCGACACGGCGGAGCTGCTCCCCGACGGCACGGCGACGACCAAGGTGAGCGCCGGCGACCTGGGCCTGCGCTACGAGGGCCGCAGCCGCCCGTTCTACTTCGACGGGCTGCTCACGGTCGAGGCGAAGCTGCTGAACCTCGTCGAGCCCGATGCCGTCGTGTACGGGCAGCGCGACCGGCAGCGCGCGTTTCTCGTGCGCCGCATGATCCGCGATCTGTTCTTCCGTGCGGAGGTCGAGACGGTCGAGACCGTCCGCGGCGACGACGGTCTGCCGGTCTCTACGCGCGTGGGGATGCTGGAGCCCGCCGACCTCGCCGCGGCGACCAAGCTCCCGCTGGCGCTGGAGGCGGCGGCATCCAACGCCGATCGCGGAGTCGATGCCTGCATCGCCGCCGCGCAGTCCGCGCTGATGGGCGAGCCGCGCATCAGCCTGGACTACCTCAGCGTCGTCGACCCCAAGACCTTCCTCCCGGTCGACGAGGGCCACGGCGGGCCTGCTCTGGCGCTGATCGCGGCCACCGTCGCGGGCCACCGGTTCATCGACAACGCCGAGATCTACCTGGGCTGACGGCGACGAACCTGCCCGACGCGGTGCACGCCCTCACGCGTCGAGCACGAGTCGGTCGCAGCCGCGCTCGGCGCGAGAGACGCAGATCATCATGCTGCGTTGGGCGTTCTGCTCCCTGGGGGTGAGAATCGAGTCGCGGTGGTCGGCCCGGCCGAGCAGGATCTTGGTCTCGCAGGTGCCGCAGGTGCCCTCACGACAGGACGAGAGCGTCGTGAGCCCGCGCTCTTCAGCGACGTCGAGGATCGACGCGCCGATCGGCACCGTGAGCGTCTCGCCCGAGAGGGCGAACTCGACCTCGAAGGCGGTGTCGGGTTCGCTGCGCACGACCTTCTTCGGCGCGAACCGCTCGGTGTGCAGTGTGCCCTCCGGCCAGTGCGCGAGAGCCGCGTCGAGGGCGTTCAGCAGCGGCTCGGGCCCGCACGCGTAGACGAGGGTGTCCGGGGCGACGTCAGCGAAGATCTGCGTCAGGGGGAGGTGGCCGCGCTCGTCCTGCGGTACGAGGTGAACGCGTCCAGCGTGCCGCTCCAGCTCGCCGACGAAGGCCATCGAGGCGCGCGTGCGACCGCCGTAGTGCAGCTCCCATTCGGCGCCTGCAGCCTCGGCCCGCTCGATCATCGCCAGGACCGGGGTGATGCCGATTCCTCCCGCCACGAACACGTAGCGCGGCGAGCTCTCGAGCGCGAAGTTGTTGCGTGGCCATCCCACGGTGACGGTCGAGCCCACCGTCAGGCCGTCGTGGATGCCGCGCGAGCCGCCGCGCGAAGCGGGCTCACGGAGCACGCCGATGCGCCAGCGGTCGGCGCGCTCGGCTGACGAGCAGAGCGAATACTGCCGCAGCAGCACGCCGCCGGTCGCGGCGGGCACATGGACCTCGATGTGTGCGCCGGCCGACCATTCGGGGAGGTCGCCTCCGTCGGGGTGTGCGAGCTCGATGGCCACGACGCCGTCGGCGGCAGCATTCTTTGCGACGACCGTCAACTCCATTTCGCGCTTGACCCGCTTCTTCTGGCGTTCGATGTCACGGGTGTCCCACGTCACCTCCAGAGACGCGCGGACTGGGAGCAGTGCCATGCGCACGAAGTCCAGCGCAGGGTCGGGCACGGGGCGCAGCGACGGAAGGCGCTCGAACAGCACCTTGAGTCCCGTCGATCCCTGCACACGCGCGAGGTTCTGCCCGAGGCAGGTGTGGCGGCCGTGCGTGAAGGCGAGGTGGTCGGCGGGGTCTGACCGGTGGATGTCGAACTCGAACGGTCGCTCCACCCAGCCGGGGTCGGTGTTGGCGCTGGCCAGAGAGACCCAGATCATGTCGCCTGCGCTGATCCGAACGCCCGACAACTCAAGGTCGCGCATCGCCTTGCGGGAGGCGAAGGGCGACGAGGGCCGACGACGCAGCGTCTCTTCGAACACGTTGATCCACAGGGCGGTGTCGGCGATCGCCTCTGTCAGCGCTTCGGGGGCCTTGTCGAGGAAGAGCACGGCGTTGGCCATCGCCTGCGCCGTGGTGTCGGCGCCCGCGAGGGCGAACTCGGTGACGTGGAGCGCCACCTCCTCGACGGTGAGCGCGTACTCGCCGTCGCGGGAGCGTGCCGCGGCCATCTCGCTGATGAAGTCGCTGCCGGGTGCAGCGCGTCGCTCCACCACGAGCGTCACGAGGATGGAGAACGCGCTCGCGAAGCGCTCCCACACGTCGTCGAAGACCTCGGCGGGCATCTCCTCCTGAGCGCTCGAGAGGATGCGAGCGGTCAGCCCCCGCAGTTCGCGCATCATCGCGTCGTGCTCCCAGCCGAGCCCGAGGTGCGCGAGCAGCGTCTGAGTCGTCAACTCCAGGCAGTATCCCTCCATGAGGTCACCCCGACCGCTCGCCTCGAAGGCGTCGATGATGCGGTGGGCGCGCCGCTCGATCTCGGGGCGCAGCGCCTCCATGCGGGCCTTCGTGAACCCGCTGAGAGCGATGTTGCGATGCAGCGTGTGGAGGTCGGGATCCGTGCCGACGATCATCTTCTCCATGAGATCCTGCGGCACGACATGCCGCCACTTCGGCGGAACATCGATGGTCGCGGTGTTGCCGCTGCTCGAGAACTCGGTCCAGTCCCCGAGCACCGTCAGCACGTCCTCTCTGCCCGTGACGATCCACGCGTTCAGCCAGGGGTAGAAGAAGACGGGATGGTCGTCGCGCACGGCCGCGAAGTGCACCGCGGGGTCGCGGTAGTAGTCGTCGCTCATCGCGTCGAACGCCGGGGCGAGGGGTCGGTGCGGCATCGGATCGATCGTCGTCATGGTCTGTGGTCCTGTTCGTGACGTGTCAGACGGCCGCGGAGACGGCCATCGTGGAAAGCTTCTGGAAGCGCGCGACGTTCTCGCTCTCCTCCATGACTCCCGCGGACAGGAAGACGAAGGTGAGGTCGCGCTCGGGATCGACCCAGAACAGCGACGAGCCTGCGCCGTAGTTGCCATGGGTGCGGGGGCTCGTGAACGGGCCGAAGAAGTTGGGATATGTGCCCTCGCCCGACAGCGAGAACCCGAGCCCGAAGTTGGCCGCAGGGATCTCCCACCCCCTGGCCACCGCCATTTGCGCGTACAGGTCGTTCGGAACGTCGCCGGTGTGCGAACGGGTCGCCTGGTCCATCACCGCCGTCGAGACGAGCCGGCGTCCGCCGACCTCTCCGCGTCGGCGGACGAACTCCGCGAAGGTGAAGATGTCGGCCGCCGTGGAGACCGACCCGACCCACGGCATCTCGGCGTGCTCAGTGATGACGTCGTTCAGGCTCTCGATGTCGGAGGGTGCCAAGAACCCGCCCTCCGGCAAGTAGGCCTTCAGGGGCACGGCGCGCTCGGCCGATCGAGCGGGGAGCCCGAAGGCGGTGTCTGGCATGCCGACCGGGTCGAACACCAGATCGCGGGCGAGCGTCGCGAACGAAGCGGCGCCGTACGCACGTCGCACCATCTCGCCCAGCAGGGCGTGATTGATCGCCGGCGCGTAGTTGACGTTGGTGCCCGGCTCGAAGAGCACATCGACCCCCGCGAGGGCCGAGATGACGTCGGCGAGCACCCCGAAGCGATCGGGGCCGAGACCGGGGTTGGGTGTCGGCGGCATCCCGGAGCGGTGCGTGAGCAGGTGCAGAACGTTGATCCTGTCCTTGCGCAGCATGTGGAACGGATCGGTGCCGAGGAACTCGGGGATGATGTCGACGACGCGGGTCGACAGCGCGAGCCTGCCCTCGGTGAGGGCCCGCAGCACCATGACGTTGGTGAATGCCTTGGTCAGCGAGAGCACGCGAAACACCGCATCCCGCGCGAGCGGACGAGCGGTCGACCGCTCGGCGAAGCCGGTGACGTGATCCAGCACGATGTCGCCGCCGCGGGCGAGGATGACATGCGCGCCGTCATAGGCGAGCCGCGCGATGTCTGCCTCGATCTCGTCGGTCAGGCGAGCGAGCGCGTCGACGTCGACGTCGCGACGGGTGACGGCGGCCAGGGAGGGATCTGCGATGGTGGTCACGAGTGGTGCTCCGATCAGTGCATGACCAGCCCGCCCGAGGGCGAGATGGTCTGTCCGGTGTAGTAGGCGCCGTCCTCGCTGGCCAGGAACAGCACGGTCCGCGCGATCTCGTCGGGCGAGGCCGTGCGTCTGATCGGCTGCATCCCGATCAAGAAGTCGATGAAGTCGTCGTCGCTCTGGCGGAACAGCGGCGTGTCGACAGCCCCGGGTGCCAGCGCGTTCACCGTGATGCCGAAGGGTGCGAGCTCGGCGGCGGCCTCGCGCGTCATGCCGAGCACGGCAGCCTTGGAGGCCGGATAGTACGGGGGCATCGTCACGCCCATGAGGGCGGCCGCCGACGAGAAGTTGACGACCGCACCGCGTCCGTTCGCCTTGAGCAGCGGAGTGGCTGCTCGCGTCGTGTAGAAGACGCCGTAGGCGTTGATCTTCATGACGCGATCGAAGTCGTCGTCGGAGACCGACTCGATGAAGACCGAATGGTGCGGCACGCCCGTCTTCATCGCCTGGAACGATTTCTCGTTCTCTGCGTTGAGCATCTCGAGGGCGGCGCGGTGCGGGGCGTTGACTCCTGCGGCGTTGACGAGGACGCCCAATCTTCCGTGGTCGGCCGCGACGCGCGCCATGGCCGCATCCACTGCTGCGCTGTCGGCGATGTCGAGGGGGAGAGGCACTGCGCCGGGAAGACCCGAGAACTCGCGATCCAGCGCCTCGGTCGAGATGTCGGCGCCGTAGACCACGGCCCCCTCGGCAGCGAAAGCCCTGGCGGTCGCCAGCCCCATGCCGGATGCTGCCCCCGTGACGAAGGCGATGGTGTCGGCGAATCTCATTGCTGAACTCCTTTGCTTTACATATGTCAAGTGAAGAAACGAAGCGAATGCCCCGCACCGCGGTGCGGGGCATTCGCTCTAGTGGGTGACGACCTCGCGCAGTGTGATCGTGCGCGACAGCGCGATCCCTGCGCCGAGTGCGAACACGGTCGCGGCGGCGGCGGTCAGGTAGCCGGTCGTGTAGGCGGAGGAGTCGGGAATCGGCGCGCCCTGGGCGGTGTGCGCTGCGACGATCGCCGCATAGACGGCCGTGCCGATCGAGGAGGCGGCCAGGGCGACGGCCACGTAGACCGAAGCGGTGCCCGCGCCTTTCCCTGCGGCGGCCTCCGTGGCGATGATCGACATCGCCGTCGTGAGCAGTGTCGTGTAGGCGGCCCCGTAGACGAAGATCCCCGCCACGAGCGCCCACAGCGAATCGCGGCCGAAGGCGAGCCAGACGAATGCGCCCGCCATCACGAGGGCCGCGGCGACCAGGACCAGCTTGGGCGAGACGCTTCGCAGCGCGCGGGTTGCCAGCCGTGCGGCGATGAGGCCGGCGGCCGACATGGCCAGGAACAGGCACGCGGCGACCAGCGGGCTCAGACCGAATCCGTAGCCCGCGACCTCGGGCGGGGTCTGCGCCCATCCCATCGTGAAGTTGAAGAACAGCATCCCGCAGATGCCCAACGTGAGGAACACGGCGTATGCCGGGCCCAGTCGTCGGCCGAAGATCTCGCGCACGGGCAGGAGCGGGCTCTTCGAACGCGACTCCCACAGCAGCGCCACTGCGAGCAGGACGATCCCGCCCACGACGGTGAGCAGCGTCTGCGGTGACGACGCGCCCCACGTGGTCGACTGTGAGATCCCGAGGCACAGCGCCGTGAGACCGACCCCGAGCAGGATCACGCCGCCCACGTCCAGTCGAGGGGTGACTCCCGCGGCGCGGTTCTGTCGGTGACGGTGCAGGGCGTCGGAGTCCGACCCCCACAGCAGGAAGGCGACGGCGCTGATGAGCGTGAGTACCGCGCCGGCCCAGAACGCCTCACGGAAGGTTCCCCCGAGCTGGAGCAGGACGCCGCCGAGCGCGAAGCCGAAGAACACGCCCACGGCCTGCCCTGCCGCGATGATGGCGACCGCCTTCTTGCGAGCCCCGGGGATGAGCCGATCGCCCATGATGCCGATGCACAGCGCTTGACCGGCCATGATGCCCGTGAGTGCTCGGCCGATGATGAGGATCGTGAAGTCCTGCGCGATGGCCGAGAGGACATAGCCGATGGTGATGCCCACGAGGCTCACCATCATCAGCCGCCGGTGGCCGAACAGGTCGCCGGCCTTCGACAGCAGCGGGATCGTCGCCGCGCCGAACAGCGTCGTGGCCAGCAGTGCCCATGCCGTCTCGGCGGGCCCGAGCTGGAGGATCGCCCCCATCGAGCCGTAGAGCGGGATGGCCATCATCGTGCCGATCTCGTTGAGCATCTGCAGCAGCGAGAAGGTCACCGCCATGGCGACGCCGCCGCGGCGCCAGTCGACGACGGCACCGGGTGCGGTGCGGATGCCGGCGGTGAATGGACCGCGGGTGCGGGTCGGGTCGGGTGAAGCGTCGAGTCGAGTCATCGTTGTCCTCGCGGGTTGTCTCAGGCGGCGCCTTCGCCGCTCATCCGGCAAGTATGCACAAGATCATTTGACTTGACAAGTGTCTAGTGAGCGAGTTGTCTGGACAGGATCTCGGCGAGGGCGGTGAGCTCGGCGTCCTGATCTTCGGTGTGACCGCGAAGGAACAGGAAATGGAACGATCGATCGACCGCCATGACCGCCGCGTGGAGTCGTGCACGCGCAAGCGCCTCCGTGGCCCCCGAGCGCCGCTGCGCGTTCAGCGCGCGGGGGAGCCGGCTCACGATCTCCCTCGTGAAGGCGAACCACTCCGCCGCGACGTCGGCGTCTTCGGCGAGTGCCTGCTCCATAGCGGCGAACTCCATGCTGTAGCGATGCCAGACGTGCGCGTGCTGTTCGAGCCACGCCCTCACGGCGGGCACGTCGGGGTCTTCGACCTCGTCGAGGTCGCCGTACATCGCGAGGATCTCGGGTCCGATCCGACGCATCAGCTCGACGACGATCTGTGCCTTGCCGCTGAAGTGCAGGTAGAACCCTTGGCGCGACACGCCGGCCGCACGCGCGATCGTGTTGACGCTCGTCTCGGTGTACCCCTGCGCGACGAAGAGCCCGCGCGCGGCGAAGGTGATGGCATCTCGCGTGCGGCGCTTCTGCTCTTCACGCGAGACGGGGGCGGGGTCCGGCACGCGGTCACTCTATCCGCCGGCGGGCGGCCTCGCCGCAGGAAGGGACATCGCCTGCCATGAGGTGCCACCTCGAGTGGAGCGTCAAGCTCAGCCTCCTGATGTACGTCACCAGCGCTCCCGGCGGGCGGCTCGAGGTCGACGGTGTGACCTCCGAACGCGGCACGTTCCGCTTCCCGCTCGAGGAGGTCGGCGCAGACGGGTCGCTGCGATTCGGGGGCTCGGTGGCCTTCTTCGCGCACCACGGGGCGTTCATCACGACGCTGAGCCACCTTCAGTTGACGCCGGGCGCCCTCGGATGGGCCGTGTCGTACACACCCCCCGGTGCCGACGGGCCGATCGTCGCATGGCGCACCGGGGCCCCGGCACCCGAGGCGGCCGGCGTCACGGAGCTGCCGGTGGTCGCACTGACGGAGGGCGGCGCCGCTGCCTTCGGGGGGTACTACGCCGCCGGTGAGGCATTCGATCCCATGCGGGTGGTCGGCGCGCCCCCGCTGTGAGCGCTCAACCGGCGCGGTGCCGGTCGGTAGACTCGCGGTGCCGGTCGGTAGACTTGAGGGTCTGCTTTTCGAGGAGCCCCGCAACCGATGACCGAGCCCACCGCCTCCGCCGCCCCCGCCGAAGTCTCCGACGAGGAGATCTTCGAGCAGAAGGCCGTTCGCCTGGCCAAGCGCGAGCGACTCATCGCCGAGCGCGCGGATGCCGCCGGCGGCGCGTATCCGGTGAGCGTGCCGGTCACCGATACGATCCCGGCCCTCCGCGAGCGCTACGCCGACCTCGAGGCGGGCGCCGAGACCGGCGTCACCGCATCGGTCGCGGGCCGGGTCGTGTTCAGCCGCAACACCGGCAAGCTCTGCTTCGCCTCCCTCCAGGCGGGCGACGGCAGCCGCATCCAGGCGATGGTCTCGCTCGCCGCCGTCGGCGACGAGTCGCTGGCCGCGTGGAAGGAGCTCGTGGACCTGGGCGACCACGTGTCGGTCACCGGTGAGGTGATCTCGAGCCGCCGCGGCGAGCTGTCGATCATGGTCTCGGACTGGGCCATCGCCTCGAAGGCCGTGCTGCCGCTGCCCAACCTCTACTCCGAGCTCAGCGAGGAGACGCGCGTGCGCAGTCGCTTCCTCGATCTCATCGCCCGCGACCGCGCGCGCGAGACCGTGGTGGCCCGCGCCAAGGTGAACGCGTCGCTTCGGCAGACCTTCGCCGGCCACGGCTTCCTCGAGGTCGAGACGCCGATGCTGCAGGTGCAGCACGGCGGCGCCTCCGCGCGTCCGTTCATCACGCACTCCAACGCCTTCGACGCCGACCTCTACCTGCGCATCGCCCCCGAGCTCTTCCTCAAGCGCGCCGTCGTCGGCGGCATCGACCGGGTGTTCGAGATCAACCGCAACTTCCGCAACGAGGGCGCCGACTCCACGCACAGCCCGGAGTTCGCGATGCTCGAGGCCTACCAGGCTTACAGCGACTACAACGGCATCGCCGACCTCACCCAGGAGCTCATCCAGAACGCGGCCATCGCGGTCGCAGGAACCACCACGGTGACGTGGGCCGACGGCACCGTGTACGACCTGGGCGGTCAGTGGGACCGCATCTCGATGTACGAGTCGCTGTCCGCCGCATCCGGTCGCACGATCACGCCCGAGACCTCGCTTGACGAGCTGGCCGCTTTCGCCGCCGAGGTCGGCGTCGACGAGCCGCCGCATCCGACGCACGGCAAGTACGTCGAGGAGCTGTGGGAGCACTTCGTCAAGGTCGACCTCACGCGGCCGACGTTCGTCATGGACTTCCCCGTCGACACGTCTCCGCTCGTCCGCGAGCACCGCTCGATCGCCGGCGTCGTGGAGAAGTGGGACCTCTACGTGCGCGGATTCGAGCTGGCCACCGGCTACTCCGAGCTCGTCGACCCCGTCATTCAGCGCGAGCGGTTCGTCGAGCAGGCGAAGCTCGCCGCTCGGGGCGACGTCGAGGCCATGCGCATCGACGAGGAGTTCCTGCGAGCTCTCGAGCACGGCATGCCGCCGACGGGCGGCATGGGCATGGGCATCGACCGCCTGCTCATGGCGATCACCGGGCTCGGCATCCGCGAGACGATCCTCTTCCCGCTCGTCAAGTAGCCCGTTGCCGCTCCGCGTACGATGGAGGGCATGGACGATTACTGGGCCGCAGTGCTCTGGTCGCTGCTTCCCACCGTCGTCGTCGCGACCATCTTCTTCTTCGTGCTGCGCGGCATCATCCGCGCCGACCGCACCGAGCGCCGCGAGTACGCCAGGTACGAGGCCGAGGAGCGCAAGCGCCGTGGTCTTCCGCCCGCGGAGGCGGCGGCATCCGATAGCTGAGTCACCGCTCCCACTACGCTGGCTTCACGCGGCAAGAGGGGAGATCGCGTGATCAACATCACCATCGACGCGTCGTGGTGGGTGATCGGCGTCTTCATCGTCGACCTCATCATCCGCATCGTGGCGATCATCGTGGTGCCGCGCAACCGTCGCCCGACCGCGGCGATGGCGTGGCTGCTGGCGATCTACTTCATCCCGTTCGTCGGGGTGCTGCTGTTCCTGCTGATCGGCAACCCGCGGCTGCCGCGCACGCGCCGCAAGAAGCAGCAGCAGCTCAACGACTATCTGCGCGAGACGGCGGGCAGCCTCGACTTCGGCACGCTGCGCCCGAACGCACCGGCGTGGTTCCGCTCGCTGGTGACCCTCAACCGCAACCTCGGCGCCATGCCGCTGGCCGGCGACAACGCCGTGCACCTCATCCCCGACTACCAGGGGAGCCTCGATGCGATGGCCGAGGCGATCCGCGGAGCCAAGCGCTACGTGCACGTCGAGTTCTACATCTTCCAATCGGATGCGTCGACCGACGGCTTCTTCCGTGCGCTCGAGGATGCTGCGGCCCGCGGCGTCACGGTGCGCGTGCTGCTGGACCACTGGGCAAACCGCTCGAAGCCGTTCTACAAGAAGACCCTCGCCCGGCTCGACGCGATGGGCGCGGCGTGGCACCTGATGCTGCCGGTGCAGCCGCTGAAGGGCAAGTACCAGCGGCCCGATCTGCGCAATCACCGCAAGCTCCTCGTCGTCGACGGGCGCGTCGCCTTCACGGGGTCGCAGAACATCACCGATTCGACATACAACCTGCCCAAGAACATCAAGCGCGGGCTGCACTGGGTCGATCTCATGGCCCGCATCGAGGGACCCGTCGTGCCCTCGATCAACGCCGTGTTCCTCTCGGACTGGTACAGCGAGACCGACGAGGCCCTCACCGACGAGGCCTACCTCGAAGACATCCGCACGGGCCCCGGCGACCTCGACTGCCAGATCGTGCCGTCTGGCCCCGGCTTCGAGTTCCAGAACAACCTCAAGCTGTTCGCGGGGCTGCTCTATGCCGCGCAGGAGCGCATCATCATCGTCAGCCCCTACTTCGTGCCGGACGAGGCGATGCTGCTGGCGATCACGACGGCGTGCCAGCGGGGCATCCACGTCGAACTGTTCGTCTCGGAGGAGGGCGACCAGGCGCTCGTCTATCACGCTCAGCGGTCGTACTACGAGGCGCTGCTGCGCGCAGGCGTGAAGATCTGGATGTACCAGAAGCCCTACATCCTGCACTCCAAGTCGATGACGATCGACGACGAGGTGGCCATCATCGGCTCGAGCAACATGGACATGCGCTCGTTCGGTCTCAACCTGGAGATCTCGATGCTCGTTCGAGGCGAGGAGTTCATCGCCGAGATGCGCCAGGTCGAAGACACCTACCGGTCGCTGTCGCGCGAGCTCACGGCCGAGGAGTGGAAGCAGCAGTCGCTCGGCTCGACGGTGCTCGACAACCTCGCGCGGCTCACCTCGGCGCTGCAGTAGGCGCGTTTCGTGCGCGTTCGCTCGCGTTCGTCCGCGTTCGTTATGGGGTCGTGACCGGGAGGGGGCGGACGTTATGGGGTCGTGACCGGGTTCCGAGGATTCTGCCTGGCAGCCGGGGGAGGATCGAAGTATGAGGCGCCTGGTGACAGCATCCGTTCTTCTTCTGACCGCCGCCGTGCTGGCGGGGTGCGCGACGGGCGCGGACTCTGCGGGCGGCGCGTCGGGGTCTGCCAGCGCGACGGCGGTGGTCGACGGAGCCGAGTTCGAGGGGGCATGGCTCGACGGCGGCCGCATGATCGGACTCGTCACGTGGGGGTCGTCGTCGTGCGTGCCCTCGGCCGACGGGGTCTCGGCCGACGGCCAGACCGTCACGGTCGAGCTGCTCGACCCGGAGGATGCCGCCTGCACCGCCGACTACGCGCCGCGGGTGACGCTCGTGCCGCTCCCGGAGGGGGTCGACCCGTCGGCGGACGTCGAGCTGGTGACCACGGGCGCCGTGGAGGCGCGCGGCGACCTCGACGGCGTGCCGGGGCTCACCGTCGACAGCGCCGCGACCGACTACCAGCCGAGCGCCGGGTGGGCCGACGACGACCTGCTCGTGCTGCTGACGTGGGGCTCGTCGTCGTGCGCCCCGGCGATCCAGTCGGCGACGGTGTCGGCGCCCGCCGAGATCACGGTGGCCTTCGCCGAGGCGGCGCCCGACCAGGTCTGCACGATGGACATGGCCCCGCGCACCGCCCTCGCCCAGCTCGAGGAGCAGGCCGACGACGACGTCGACTGGACCGTGCTGCTGGTGGGTGCCGAGTTCGACTCGGTCGCCGTGCCCGTGCTCGGCCAGCCGTAGGGGGTCTCGGTCTGCCGGTCAGGCGATCGGGCGGGCCGCCGGTCGCGCCGGGTTCGGCCGCTTCTCCTCCCGCTCTCCCCGATGCTCAGTCGTCACATATGGCGACCTCTGTGCCCCATATGGCCGCCGTTTACGACGACTGAACGGGTGGGGGCTGCGTTCAGTCGTCACGTATGGTGACCGATCTCGCGCGGAGGTCGCCGTATGTGACGACTGAAGCAGGGAGACCGGAGGGCGGATGCTGTCGCCACGGCGCGCTCGGCGGCCACGGGCTGTGGAAACTCGCGGCGGCAGAGCCCAGCATCCTGCGACAGTGACGGCATGGTGCGTGCGGACCTTCCCGAAGAGCTGCCAGACGATTTCGGTGTCACCGCCGCGAGGCACGCCGGTGTGACTCGCTCGCGGCTCAGGGCGAGCGACCTCTCCAGCCCGTTCCACGGGTCGAGGAGCAGAGCAGCGGGCGCCGAGGCGCCCGCCGAGGACCGCGAGTCTGTGGTGCCTATTGCCTATCCGAGGAGCACGGCGGTGCGGCGGATCCATGAACTCGCTGCGCAGTATGTGCCCGTGATGCCCTCAGACTGCTTCTTCAGCCACATCACCGCGGCGGTGCTGTGGGGCGCTCCGGTGCCCGATCGCATCTTCGACGTCGCCGCGCTCGCCCGCAATCCGCCGCCGACCTACCCGATCTTCGATCCCGAGGTGCTGCACGTGGCGCGACTGTGGCCGGGGCGGGCGCCGCGGGGGAGAGGTGTGAGCGGCCATGCCGTGCGGTCGGGATTCGCGCACAAGGTCACGCATCCCGAATCGGGTCTCCGGTTGGCGAGCCCCGCCTCGACCTGGGCGATGCTCGGCAGGATGCTGCCGCATCCGTATGACCTCATCGCGGTCGCCGACCACTTCGTGCGCGTGCACCGTGACCCCGTCACGCGGGAGGTCGTCCGCCCGGGTCTCGCGACCCTCGCGCAGCTGACGGCCGCTGTCGAGGCCGGTCGCCGGGTCGGCGGTGCGGCGTTGCGCGAGGCGCTGCCCCGGGTGCGCGTGGGCGCGGTGTCGCGCACCGAGACCTGGACGCGCCTGACCCTGATCGATGCCGGCCTGCCCGAACCGGCGCTCGACTTCGATGTGTACAACGAGTACGGCACGTTCATCGCGTGCGTCGACATGGCCTACCCCGCCCTGAAGACCGCGGTCGAGTACGAGGGCGCGCACCACGCGTCGGCCGGGCAGTGGGAGAGCGACATCGATCGGTACGCAGCGCTCGAAGCGGCGGGCTGGCGCATCGTGCGGGTGACGAAGCGGATGCTGTTCGTCACTCCGCGGCAGCTGGTGTCGCGCGTGGGCGCCGTGCTCGCCGAGCGCTCGCGCTGACGCGGCCACGGCGGCGATGCGGCGGCGGTGCGGTGGCCGCCGAGAAGCCCGACCGGGCAGCATCCGTCCTGCGCGTGATCGCTCGGTCGTCACGTATGGCGACCCGTTCGCCACTCCGCTCGCCATCTGTGACGACTGAACAAAGTGGCCGAATGTTCAGTCGTCACGTATGGCGACCGGGAGCGGTCAGGAGGTCGCCGTTTACGACGACTGAACGGGGCTGGGGTGAGCCGCGGATGCTGCGGCAGCCGGCGGCGGACGACTACGGGTCGGCGCGCACGAGCAGCTCGCCGACCTCGCAGTCGAGAGCCCGGCAGATCGCCGAGAGCGTCGAGTAGCGGATCGCGCGGGCACGGTCGTTCTTGAGCACCGAGAGGTTCACGACCGAGACGCCGACGAGCTCCGACAGCCGCGCGAGGGTCATGCCACGTTCGGCCAGAAGCTCGTCGAGGCGGCAGTGGATGCCGGCCGCCTCCTCTTCTTCGGCGGGTGTCACACGAGCCCCTCGCTGTCGCGCTGCAGCACGGCGCCGTAGCGGAAGATCGCGCTCAGGGCGGCGAAGGCGAGCCCCGCGGCGATCGGCCAGAACGGGAGGGTGACGTCGAACGCGGGAGAGGGCCACCAGGCGGCCAGAACATCCTCGATGCCGGCGACCTCGCCGTATTCGGCGCTCGACCACCGCAGGGCCTCTTCTCCGGCGATGCTTCCGGCGACGTCGCCGAGCATCTCCGCCGCGACGCCGCCGACCGCGACCACGACCCCGGTGAACATCGCGGTGCGGGCGACGACGGGTGCGAACGGCCGACCTGCGAGCAGTTGGAAGCAGGCGACCGCGATCATCCCGGCGATCGCGGCGGGCAGCAGCCACCACAGGGCCTGGCTGATCGCCCAGCCGACCCGGGCGCCGGTGCTCAGGCCCTCGACGAGCAGCTGCGCCGACGTGAAGCTGCCGGTCTGCAGGGTCGCCGCCATGCCCTCGACGACGGTTCCCTCCGGGAGCGCGGGCCAGTAGTCCTGCACAGGAACCGTGATCGACACCTGCGGCTGCAGCAGGATGACGAAGAAGCTGATCGTCGCCCCGATGACAGAGAATCCCGCCCACACGGCCGCGACGACCAGGGTGGTGCGCACGACCGATGACGGCTCGCCTTCGCGGCGGCCACGTGCTCCCGCACGCGCGAACACCACGATCACCCCGAGGATCAGGGCGACGACCAGCAGCACGGCGAGCAGGTTGATCCAGCTGAATCCCGTCATCACACGAGTCCTTCCGTTTCGCGCTGCAGCACGGCGCCGTGGCGGAAGACGGTGCCGAGCGCCGCCAGGGCGAGTGCGGCGCCGATCGGCCAGAGCGGCACGGTCAGGCGGAAGATCCCCGTCGTCGTGACGTCCGCCCCGCTCTCAGGGCCGGGCAGCACAGCGCCGGCGGCGAGGCTGCGGCCGATCGAGGTCGCCAGCTCGGTGCCCATGCCGGCCACAAGCACCACGACGGCGGTGAGCATCAGCATCCGCCCCGCCGCCCGACCGAACGGCAGTCCCTTGAGCGCCTGATGGCAGATCACGGCGACCGCGACGGCGGGCATGGCGGCCAGGGCGAGGCTGAGCAGGTCGCCGAGGGCGAGCACGGCGCGGGTGGCGACGGGGAGGTTCGCGATCGTCGCGTCTACGACCTGCACGCTCGCGCATTCGAGCGTCGTCCCGACGCTCTCGGGTGGCACGGGCTGCTCGCACGGCAGAGCGGTGGGCCATGCCATCGTGACGGGCAGTTCGGGGATCCAGGTCGTCCCGCCGCCGAGCCACCGCCACATCACGAAGACGGCGGCGAGGCCGACGAATGCGATCCACACTCTCGCGACCGCCGCGGTCGCGTCGAGCACGATGGTGGTGCTGCCGCGCCGGCGCGCCGCCCATACCGCGAGCGCGGCGATGCCGAGCAGCACGCCGAGCCCGATCGCGACCCACAGCAGGGCGCCGCCGAGGTCTTCCGCTCCGATGCTCACCGCATCCTCCATATCGATCATCGTTGTTATCGAAAAACGATATGGACGCGGTGGCGCGGCGTCAAGACCCCGCCACCCGTCCCTTGCTTCAGTCGTCACAGATGGCGACCGGATCGGCCCGTCAAGCCGCCGTTTACGACGACTGAACAGAGGGGTCGAGTATTCAGTCGTCACAGATGGCGACTGGGCACGGCCAGGAGGCCGCCGTTTACGACGACTGAACGGGGAAGGAAGGCGAGAGGCTCGAGTGCGGATGCAGCGGGGCAATGCCTCCCCGGGGCGCGGGTATGCCCCTGGCGAACACGGGCATACGGCATCCGCCTGCTCGTTACCCTCTTTGTATGGCGCGAGACCTCCGCGCCTCGAGGAGTGAACGAGATGTTCGAGAGATTCACGGACCGTGCCCGTCGTGTGGTTGTGCTCGCCCAGGAAGAGGCGAAGATGCTCAACCACAACTACATCGGCACCGAGCACATCCTGCTCGGTCTGATCCACGAGGGCGAGGGCGTCGCCGCCAAGGCTCTGGAGAGCCTGGGCATCTCGCTCGACGCGGTGCGTGAACAGGTGCAGGACATCATCGGCCAGGGTCAGCAGCAGCCGACCGGCCACATCCCCTTCACGCCTCGGGCCAAGAAGGTGCTCGAGCTGAGCCTCCGAGAAGCGCTGCAGCTCGGCCACAACTACATCGGCACCGAGCACATCCTGCTGGGCCTCATCCGCGAGGGCGAGGGCGTCGCCGCCCAGGTGCTGGTCAAGCTCGGCGCCGACCTCAACAAGGTGCGCCAGCAGGTCATCCAGCTGCTCAGCGGCTACCAGGGCAAGGAGCCCGCGGGTGTTGCCAGCGGCGCCGGCGAGCAGACCCAGGGCACGACGCAGGGCGGCTCGCAGGTGCTCGACCAGTTCGGCCGCAACCTCACGCAGGCCGCCCGCGACAACAAGCTCGACCCCGTGATCGGCCGCGAGAAGGAGATCGAGCGGGTCATGCAGATCCTCTCTCGGCGCTCCAAGAACAACCCCGTGCTGATCGGCGAGCCCGGCGTCGGCAAGACCGCCGTCGTCGAGGGCCTAGCGCAGGCGATCGTCAAGGGCGACGTGCCCGAGACGCTCAAGGACAAGCAGCTCTACTCGCTCGACCTCGGCTCGCTCATCGCCGGCTCCCGCTACCGCGGCGACTTCGAAGAGCGCCTCAAGAAGGTCACGAAAGAGATCCGCACCCGCGGCGACATCATCGTCTTCATCGACGAGATCCACACCCTCGTGGGTGCGGGCGCCGCCGAGGGCGCGATCGACGCGGCAAGCATCCTCAAGCCGCTCCTCGCCCGCGGCGAGCTGCAGACGATCGGTGCGACGACGCTCGACGAGTACCGCAAGCACTTCGAGAAGGATGCTGCGCTGGAGCGCCGTTTCCAGCCGATCCAGGTCGCCGAGCCGAGCCTTCCGCACGCGATCAACATCCTGAAGGGTCTGCGCGACCGCTACGAGGCGCACCACAAGGTGCAGATCACCGACGGCGCGATCGTGGCTGCCGCGAATCTCGCCGACCGGTACGTGAGCGACCGGTTCCTGCCGGACAAGGCGATCGACCTGATCGACGAGGCGGGCGCGCGCCTGCGCCTCAGCATCCTCTCCAGCCCTCCCGAGCTGCGCGAGTTCGACGAGAAGATCGCCGAGGTGCGCCGCCAGAAGGAGGTCGCCAGCGAGGAGCAGGACTTCGAGAAGGCCGCGGCCCTGCGCGACGAGGAGAAGTCGCTGCTGGCCGAGCGCCTGCGTCTCGAGAAGCAGTGGAAGTCGGGCGACGTCGCCACCCACGCGGTGGTCGACGAGGGCCTGATCGCCGAGGTGCTCGCTCAGGCCACCGGCATTCCGGTCTTCAAGCTCACCGAAGAGGAGTCGAGCCGACTCGTCTTCATGGAGAAGGCGCTGCACCAGCGCGTCATCGGCCAGGACGAGGCGATCGCCGCGCTCTCGCGCACGATCCGTCGTCAGCGTGCGGGTCTGAAAGACCCCAAGCGCCCGTCGGGCTCGTTCATCTTCGCCGGCCCGACCGGCGTCGGAAAGACCGAGCTGGCCAAGGCCCTGGCCGAGTTCCTCTTCGACGACGAGGGCGCGCTGATCTCGCTCGACATGAGCGAGTTCGGCGAGAAGCACACGGTGTCGCGCCTGTTCGGCGCCCCTCCCGGATTCGTCGGCTTCGAAGAGGGTGGCCAGCTCACCGAGAAGGTGCGCCGCAAGCCGTTCTCGGTCGTGCTGTTCGACGAGATCGAGAAGGCGCACCCCGACATCTTCAACTCGCTGCTGCAGATCCTCGAAGAGGGTCGCCTGACCGACGGTCAGGGCCGCGTCATCGACTTCAAGAACACCGTCATCATCATGACGACCAACCTCGGCTCGCAGGCGATCGCCGGCGGCCCGGTGGGGTTCCAGGTCGAGGGCAACGACCAGACGACGTACGAGCGGATGAAGGGCAAGGTCGACGAAGAGCTCAAGCGCCACTTCAAGCCCGAGTTCCTCAACCGCGTCGACGACATCATCGTCTTCCCGCAGCTGAACAAGCAGGAGCTTCGGCAGATCGTAGGCCTGTTCGTCAAGCGCCTCGGCGAGCGTCTGCTCGACCGCGACATGACGGTGGAGCTCACCGATGCGGCCAAAGACAAGCTGATCGAGATCGGCTTCGACCCGACGCTGGGCGCCCGACCGCTGCGCCGCGCCATGCAGCGCGAGGTCGAAGACCAGCTCAGCGAGAAGATCCTGCACGGCGAACTCAACCCCGGCGACCACGTGAAGGTCGATGCCGAGAACGGGCAGTTCGTCTTCGAGCACGGCCCGCGGGGCGAGAAGGTCGCCGTCGGCGTCGTCTCGGGTGGCGAGATCACCGCGACGCCCGATCTGGCGGCGGGCGCGTAAAGACGCATAAATGAGGGGGCGGATGCTGACAGCATCCGCCCCCTCCTTCGTTGCAGGTCAGTCGGGCACGATCACCGCGCGGCTGCGGCCCGTGTGCCCCCACGCCTCGGCCGCGCGCGAGAACGGGTAGGCCGTGTAGGGCACCGGCAGGGTGCCGTCGGCGATGAGCCCCATGATGCGGGGGAGCTCGGCGAGCATGCGCTCGGTCGACACCGAGCCGGCGCCGCTGCCCGAGATGCGGATGCTGCGGCTGCGCAGGAGCGCCGCAGGCACGCGCGCATCGAGGCCGGCGAGCCCGCCGATCTGCACGTAGGAGATGTCGGCGGTGTCGTCGTCGAGGCCGCGGCGGCCGAGGGCGGCGAACGCCGTCTCGGCGACCGGCCCCCACAGGTAGTCGAGCACGAGCGAGGGGGTGTGGGCCGAGACTGCCGCCGCCAGCTCGTCGGGGCCGTCGGCGATCGACACCGGCTCGGCCCCGGTGGCGCGCAAGGCCTCGAGGGCGCCCGCGTCGCGCCCCGCGGCGATGACGCGCTCGGCGCCGAGGGCGAAGGCCTCGCGCACGGCCATGCCGCCCGACATTCCGGTGGCGCCGAGCACGAGCACCGTGCCGAGCGCGCCGCGGGCCTCGAGGTGCTGCGAGAGCGGCATCCAGCCCGACATCGCGGGGTTCATGCCGGCGGCGATCGCGAACGGATCGGCGCCGGAGGGCAGTTCGAGCCCGACCGGCGTCGCGAGGGTCTCGGCCATCGTTCCCCAGGGGGCTCGCGGCCAGCCGGTGTAGACGAGGCGCCCGTCGGCCGTGCGGGCGACGGCGTCGACACCCGGCACGAGCGGATACTGCGCGCCGCTGCCGTAGTGACGGCCGGCGGCGAGCGAGCGCACGACCTGGTGGAGGCCCGCTCCGACCAGCCGCAGCGGTTCGTGGCCGGGGACCGGGGCGGGCTCGGGGAACTCGGCGGCCTCGGGGGCGGCGTCGGGAGCAGTGAGGACGACTGCGCGCATGATGACTCCTTAACTAAGTTCAATTGCACCTCCATGGTGCCTTAACGTTGTTAAGCTGTCAAGCATGCCGAAGGGGATCACGCGCGAACTCATCGTCGCCGCCGCGCTCGACGTGCTCGACGACGGCGGCATCGACGCGGTCACGGTACGTGCCGTCGCGACGAGGCTCGGGGTCAAGGCTCCCGCGCTGTACTGGCACGTCGCCGGCAAGCAGGAGCTGCTCGACGAGATGGGCACCGAGATCCAGCGGCGCGTGCAGGCGGTGGTCACCGTAGAGCACGCGCAGGACTGGGCCGACGGCCTCGCCGGCTACGCCAGGGCGCTGCGCGCCGAATACCTGCGGCACCGCGACGGCGCGCGCACGTTCAGCGGCACTCGGCTCACCGACCCGGCGATCCTGCGAGCGCAGGAGCCGTGGCTCGAGCAGTGGACGGCGCAGGGCATGGCCCTCGCCGACGTGCTGGATGCGGCCGAGACGGTCACCGCGTTCGTGGTGGGGGCGGTCATCGAGGAGCAGGAGCGGGCGCAGTCGGCGGCATCCGACCCCACCCGCTACGCCGTCGAGGCGCGCGACGCGGCGCTGGAGGGCGCCCCGCTGGTCGTCGAAGCGGGCCACGACCGCGGCAGCGCCGACGAGCGGTTCGAGCGCCAGCTGCGCATCGTGCTGGCGGGCGTGCGCGCGGTCGCCGCCGACTGAGCGGGCATAGGCTGGCGGGGTGAGCGAGTTCAGCGTGCGGCCGGCGCGCACCGGCGACATCCGCGGCATCCTGGCGCTGCTCGAGCCCTACGTGCAGCGTCGCATCCTGCTCGGCAAAGACATCGTCGTGCTCTATGAGTCGGTGCAGCAGTTCGTCGTGGCAGAAGACGCCGACGGCACGCTGGTCGGCTGCGGCGCCCTGCACGTCATGTGGGAGGACCTCGGCGAGATCCGCACCCTCATCGTCGCCGACGACTGGCTGCACCACGGCGTCGGCCGCGTGATCGTCGAGCGCCTCGAAGAGCACGCGAGGGCGCTGGGCATCGCGCGGCTGTTCTGCCTCACCTTCGAGGTCGACTTCTTCACCCGCCGCGGCTTCCACCCGATCGGCGAGCAGGTCGTCGACCCCGATGTGTACTCGCAGCTGCTGCGAAGCCCCGACGAGGGCGTCGCCGAGTTCCTCGATCTCGCCCACGTCAAGCCGAACACGCTCGGCAACACGCGGATGCTGAAGCAGCTCTGACGCGCGCGCCCTCCGCGATCCGCGCGCGGGCGCGCTTACCCTGGGGGGCATGACCGGCACCACCCCGCGCAGGCGCCACTCACCGGCGGTCTACCGCCGTCGCCGGCTGGTCGTGCTGCTGGCGCTGCTGCTGGTGGTCGCCGGCGTCGTGTGGCTCGTGATCGCCCAGCCGTGGAAGGGCGTGGCGGCCGGGAGCGATGACGCTGCTGCGCCGGCCGATTCGGTCGCCGCGCAGGCGACGACCGACGAGCTGCCGGTGCCTGGATCGACCAAGGCCGCAGCCGCGTCGCCCAGCGCGTCGCCGAGCGCGACGCCGGCAGCATCCGCTTCGGGCGCTGCGACGGATGCCGCTCCCTGCGTCGCGACCGACCTCGATGTCGTGGCGACCACCGACAAAGAGAGCTATGCGAGCGGGCAGAACCCGCAACTGTCGATCGAGCTCACCAACAACGGACCCGCCTGCACGATGAACGTCGGCACCTCGACGCAGGTGTTCACGATCTCGAGCGGCGACGACGTGTGGTGGCGCTCCACCGACTGCCAGGACCAGCCGAGCGACATGATCGTGCTGCTCGAAGAGGGCCAGACCGTCTCGAGCGCATCCCCGATCGAGTGGGACCGCACCCGCTCGTCGGTCGACTCGTGCGACAGCGGCAACCGCCCGACAGCGTCGGGCGGCGGCGCGACCTACAACCTCTCGGTCGAGATCGGCGGCATCGTGTCGCAGGAGGCGACGACCTTCTTCCTGTACTGAGCACGTCGCGCTCCCGGCAGAAGGCCGCCGCCCCGACTGCTCACTTGTCGCCGAAGACCTCGGTCTCCATGGCGTCGTAGCCCTCCGCCTGCGGGTCGCCGTGCGTTCCGCCGGAGAGTGCGTACTCCTCCTCAGGCGAGAGCACGAGGCGGTGCCGGTAGTGGAAGGCGAAGCCGATCAGGATGATCGCGTAGACGATCGCGATCGCGATGATGGCGGGCAGGAACGTGGGGTTCAAGAGGAACCCGACGAAGATGAGCGCCGCGATGATCGCCGCGATCGCAGCTCCCGGAACGCCCCACGGGCTCACGTAGGGGCGCTCGACGTTCGGCAGCTTCTTGCGCAGGATGATGAACGACACCATCTGCAGCAGGTAGGCCAGCACTGCGCCCCACACGGCGATGTTGAGCACGATCGCGCCGGCGACCGCTCCCGCGCCTTCTTCGTCGATGTGGCTGAGCACGTCGAGCACGACCAGGGCGATGAAGCCGATGACCGCGCCGACCAGGAGCGCCACCCACGGCGTCTGCCGCTTGCCGGTGAGGGAGAGGAACTGCGGGTAGTAGCCGGCGCGCGAGAGCGAGTACATGTTGCGGCCGTAGGCGAACATGATGCCCTGGAGCGAGGCGAGAAGGCCCACGAGGGCGAAGAGGGCCAGCACGGCGGCGAGGCCGTCGCCGACGATCGCGCGGAAGCCGTCGAGCAGGGGCTCGCCCGCCGTGCGGGTGGCCTCGGCGCCGATGACGCCGGTGTTGAGGAACAGCACGAGCAGGCCCGTGACGATGAGGGTGCCGCGGGCCCAGAAGCCGGCGCGCGGGATGTCGCGCACCGGGTTGTGCGACTCCTCGGCCGCCAGCGGCAGCTCTTCGATGCCGAGGAAGAACCACATCGCGAAGGGCAGAGCGAACAGGATCGGCAGCGGGCCGAATGGCAGGAAGGTCGACTGGCCCGGGTCGGGTTCGATGTTCCACAGCGCGTCCCAGCTGAAGGCTCCCGAGAAGATCGCCATCGCCGAGAAGACCAGGATGATGCCGATCGAGATGATCGAGACGACGATCGCGAACTTGAAGGAGATGTGCGCGCCCGAGGCGTTGAGCAGGATGAACACGGCGTAGAGGATGATCCACCACACCCAGCCCGGCAGCGACACGTTCAGCAGCTCGCTCGTGATGGCGTCGGCGTACGAGGCCGAGAAGTAGACGATCACCGCGGTCGTCGCGACGTATTCGATCGTCTCGGCCGCACCGGTGATGAGGCCTCCCCACGGGCCCATCGCCGAGCGGGCGAAGGAGTAGGCGCCGCCGGTGTGCGGCATCGCGGCGGCCATCTCGCCGATCGAGAAGATCATGCCGTAGTACATCGCCACCAGGATCACGAAGGCGATGCACATGCCTCCGAAGCCGGCGAAGTCGATGCCGAAGTTCCACCCCGAGAAGTCGCCCGAGATGACGGCGGCGACCGCGAGGCCCCACAGCCCCCAGACGCCGGCCGACCGCTTCAGGCCGCGCTTCTCGAAGTACTCGTTACCTGCGCGCGTGTAGGTCGCTCCGGCGACCTTGCGCGATTCACCGCTCTGGGACATCGATCCTCCGTGGGGCTTCGGGTGCCTTGTCGCACGCGCGACGAAGCGCATGGCGTATTGCGACCGATTGTGGAGGTTATTGGTTCGCTGTGTCTACCTTTGAATGTAAGTTTCTCGTTACGGGATGCTGCAGGTCGCGGTATCGCGATCTGCAAAGGTTGGATGAGCCGGACATCGTTCGGGGAGCGGAAGGACGTCGGATGCCGGGAAACCTCACCGTCGACGAGCTGTCGGCGGCCATCGACGCCGGAGAGATCGACACCGTGATCGTGGCCTTCCCCGACGCGCAGGGGCGCCTGGTCGGAAAGCGCGTATCGGGCCGCATGTGGCGCGACGTCGTGCTGCCGCACGGCGCGGAGGCGTGCAACTACCTGCTGTCGGTCGACGTCGACCTCAACACCGTCGACGGCTACGCGATGTCGAGTTGGGAGCAGGGCTACGGCGACATGGTGCTGCGCCCCGATCCGGCGACGCTGCGGCGAGTGCCGTGGATCCCCGGCAGTGCGCTGGTGATGGCGGAGCTCGAGTGGGAGAGCGGCGATCCCGTCGTGCAGTCGCCGCGCAGCATCCTGAATCGCCAGCGCGAGCGCCTCGCCGAGCGCGACCTCGTCGCCTACTCGGGAACCGAGCTGGAGTTCATCGTGTTCGACGACTCGTTCCGCGACGCGTGGCGCAAGGGCTATCGCGATCTGCAGCCGTCGACCGACTACAACGTCGACTACAACCTGCTGGCGACGACCCGCCTCGAGCCGCTGCTGCGCGACATCCGCAACGGCATGGAGGCCGCCGGCATGTACTGCGAGGGCGTCAAGGGCGAGTGCAACGACGGCCAGCAGGAGATCGCGTTCCGCTACGACGAGGTGCTCACCACCGCCGACCAGCACACGATCTACAAGAACGGCGCGAAGGAGATCGCCGACTTGCACGGCAAGTCGCTCACCTTCATGGCCAAGTTCAACGAGCGCGAGGGCAACAGCTGCCACATCCACCTGTCGGTGCGCTCGTCGTCGGGCGAGGCCGTGATGGCGGGCGACGGCGAGCACGGCTTCAGCCCGCTGATGGGGCACTGGATCGCCGGCATCCTCGCGACCCTCCGCGAGTTCACGCTGCTCTACGCGCCGACCATCAACTCGTACAAGCGCTACGCCAAGGGCTCGTTCGCCCCGACCGGGGTCGCGTGGGGCGTCGACAACCGCACGTGCGCGCTGCGGGTCGTGGGGCACGGATCGGGGCTGCGGGTCGAGAACCGGGTGCCCGGCGGCGACGTCAACCCCTACCTCGGCATCTCGGCGATCATCGCGGGCGGTCTCTACGGCATCGAGAACGAGCTGGAGCTGCCGGAGCCGCTCAGCGGCAACGCGTACGATTCTTCCGTCGAGACGCTGCCGACCACTCTGCGTGAGGCGGCGCAGCTGTTCTCACAATCCTCCATCGCCCGTGCCGCCTTCGGCGACGACGTGGTGGAGCACTACCTGAACCAGGCGCGCATCGAGGTCGAGGCCTACGACGCCGCCGTCACCGACTGGGAGCGCACGCGTGGCTTCGAACGACTCTGAGCTCACTTCCGACCCGGTCGTTGAGCGAGCGCAGCGAGACGAAACGCCCGTCATCGGCCTCACGACCTACCTCGAGCAGGCCAAACAGGGCGTGTGGGACGTGCGGGCGGCCTTCCTGCCGCAGCAGTACTTCGACTCGGTCACCGGATCGGGCGCCGCCGCCGTGCTGCTGCCGCCGCAGCCGCAGCCCGAGGCCGCCGCCGAGGCGGTGCTCGCGGGACTCGATGGGCTCATCCTCACCGGCGGGCTCGACGTGCAGCCCGAGCTCTACGGCGCCGAGCGCCACCCGCTCACCGACCCCGCCCGCCCCGACCGCGACGCGTGGGAGCTGGCTCTTCTGCGCGGCGCCCTGCGCCGGGGGCTGCCGGTGTTCGGCATCTGCCGTGGGCTGCAGTTGATCAATGTCGCCTTCGGCGGCACGCTGCACCAGCATCTGCCCGAGGCCCTGGGCACCGAGCGCTACCGCATCGGCGGCGGCGTCTTCGCCGAGAACACCGTCGTCGTCGACGACCGCACGCGGCTTGCCGGGATGCTGGGGGCCGGCCCCTTCGACGTGCACAGCTACCACCACCAGGGCATCGACGAGCTGGGCGAGGGGCTGACCGTCACGGCCCGCACCGACGACGGCCTCGTGCAGGCGTTCGAGGCGCCCGGCGACGAGTACCTCGTCGCGGTGCAGTGGCACCCTGAGGAGAACTCGGCCGACCGGAGGCTGTTCACGGGGCTCGTGGCGGCGGCATCCGTCTATCGCGACCGCCGCGTCGAGGCGCTCGCATGAGCGCGTTCACCGTCGTCGACCCCTCGACCGCGCAGCCGATCGTCACGCTCGAGCGGGCGTCGATCGAAGAGGTGGATGCCGCCGTCGCACGCGCCGTCGTCGCACAGCGCGCGTGGGCCGCGCTTGCTCCGGGTGCCCGCGCCGACGCGCTGCGGGCGTTCGCGCGCGTCGTCGAGGAGCACGTCGAAGAGCTCGCACAGCTCGAGGTGCGCAATTCGGGGCACCCGGTGTCGTCTGCCAGGTGGGAGGCCGGGCACGTCGCGCAGGTGCTGAACTACTACGCGGGCGCGCCCGAGCGGCTGCTCGGGGCGCAGATCCCGGTGCCCGGCGGCATCGATGTCACCTTCCACGAGCCGTACGGCGTCGTCGGCATCATCGTGCCGTGGAACTTCCCCATGACGATCGCGTCGTGGGGCTTCGCGCCGGCGCTCGCCGCCGGCAACGCCGTTGTGCTCAAGCCCGCCGAGCTCACGCCCCTGACCGCCGTGCGGCTGGGCGAGCTCGCGCTTCAGGCCGGGCTGCCCGAGGGCCTGTTCCAGGTCATCGTCGGGTCGGGCTCGGTGGTCGGGCAGCGGTTCGTCAGCCACCCCGACGTGCGCAAAGTCGTGTTCACCGGGTCGACCGAGGTCGGCGTCGACGTCGCGGCGGGCTGCGCGCGCGGGCTCAAGCCGGTGACTCTCGAACTCGGCGGCAAGAGCGCCAACATCGTCTTCGCCGACGCCGACCTCGAGAAGGCGGCGGCCGCCGTTCCGGGCTCGGTGTTCGACAACGCCGGGCAGGACTGCTGCGCCCGGTCGCGGCTGCTCGTGCAGCGCTCGGTGTACGACCGCTTTGTCGAGCTGCTCGAGCCGGCCGTCGCGGCGTGGCGGGTCGGCGATCCGTCGGATGCGGCGACCGAGATGGGCCCGCTGATCTCGGCGGCGCACCGCTCGTCGGTCGCGGACTTCCTCGATGGGGCCGACGTCGCGTTCCGCGGGTCGGCGCCCGCGGGCGACGGCTTCTGGTTCGCCCCCGCCGTCGTGCTGGCCGCACCGGGCGACCGCATCGCGCAGGACGAGGTGTTCGGACCGGTCGTGGCGGTGCTGCCGTTCGACGACGAAGCCGATGCCATCCGCCTCGCGAACGACACGATCTACGGCCTGGCCGGGTCGCTGTGGACCGAGAACCTCGGCCGCGCCGTGCGGGTCTCGCGGGCCGTGCGCAGCGGCGTGCTGTCGGTCAACTCGCACTCGTCGGTGCGGTACTGGACGCCCTTCGGCGGCATGAAGGCCTCCGGGTTGGGCCGCGAGCTCGGCCCCGACGCGGCAGAGCACTTCACCGAGACCAAGAACGTCTTCTACGCAACGGATGCACCATGACGCCGCCCCTCGTCCCCCACCGCTTACGGTCGCGACGCGCCGTACGCAGTGCGCCCGCAGCGGCGCCAATCGTCCGTAACCGACACATCGAGGAGCACCAAAGATGGATCTGACCGCCCGACTCAAAGATCGCGTCGCGATCATCACCGGTGGTGCCTCGGGCATCGGCCTGGCCACCGCCCGCCGGTTCGCCGCCGAGGGCGCCCGCGTCGTGATCGCCGACCTCGACCCGGCTTCCGGCGAGAAGGCGGCGCTCGAAGTCGATGGCCTGTTCCGCCCGGTCGACGTGGCAGACGAAGCATCCGTCAACATGCTCTTCGACTCGGTCGCCGGCGACCTCGGCGGCATCGACATCGCGTTCAACAACGCCGGCATCTCACCCGCCGACGACGACTCGATCGAGACGACCGAGCTGCCCGCGTGGGACCGCGTGCAAGACGTCAACCTCAAGAGCGTGTATCTGTGCTCGCGGGCAGCTCTTCGGCACATGGTGCCGGCCGGCAAGGGGTCGATCATCAACACGGCCTCGTTCGTGGCGCTGCTGGGGTCGGCGACCTCGCAGATCTCGTACACGGCGTCGAAGGGCGGCGTGCTGGCGATGACCCGCGAGCTCGGCGTGCAGTTCGCGCGGCAGGGCATCCGAGTCAACGCGCTGTGCCCTGGACCCGTGAACACGCCGCTCCTGCAGGAGCTGTTCGCGAAAGACCCCGAGCGCGCGCAGCGCCGCCTCGTTCACGTGCCGATGGGACGGTTCGCCGAGCCCGAAGAGCTCGCCGCGGCCGTCGCCTTCCTCGCCTCCGACGACGCGTCGTTCATCACGGCGTCGACGTTCGTGGTCGACGGCGGCATCAGCAACGCCTACGTGACGCCGCTGTAGGCCGCGATGACGAGCGAGCAGCCGCTGCCCGAACTGCACCGGGCGATGTACCGCCCGGTGCGGGAGGGCAACGCGCTCGAAGACACCGTCGCGCGGCTGGCCCAGACGATCCGCCTCGGCGTCGTCGCCCCCGGCGAGTCGCTGCCGCCCGAGCGGGAGCTCGCTGCGCGGTTCGCCGTGAGCCGCGACACCCTGCGCGAGGCGATCCGCGAGCTCGCCGACACCGGCTACCTCGTGCCGCGCCGCGGCCGTTACGGCGGCACGTTCGTCGCCGACCCGCTGCCGCAGCCGCCGCAGCCCGATCCGGCCGACCTCGTCGACCTCGACGACGTGCTGGGGCTGCGGGCGGTGCTCGAGGCGGGTGCGGCCCGCGCCGCGGCCGGCCGTGCGCTGCCGCCGGAGGCGCGGCAGGAGCTGTGGGCGCGGCACGAGGCGGCGGCCGCCGCATCCGAACCCGACTACCGGCGGCTCGACTCGCTGCTGCATCTGACGATCGCCGAGCTCGCCGGCATCCCCTCGCTCGTGCCGCTCGTGGCCGAGAACCGCGCCCGCGTGAACGGCTGGCTCGACGCCTTTCCCCTACTGCCGCGCACGATCGAGCACTCCAACGCGCAGCACGAGAAGATCGTCACGGCGATCCTCGCGGCGAGAGCGGATGCTGCCGAGCAGGCCGTGCTCGAACACCTCGAGGCGTCGGAGGCGCTGCTGCACGGGTTCCTCTCCTGACGAGCCGATTACGCTGGAGCGATGGCCAAGAAGCGCAAGGCAGCCCCGCTGGAGTTCCGCAACACACAGCTGGCCGATGCGCTGCAGACGCAGGACATGGCGGCCGTCGCCTTCGCACTGCGCCACGGGCCGACCGTCGTGCCCCTCATGAAGCCCGGCGACCGCGACAACCCGCTCGACGTGGGCGAGGTCTGGACCTACCGCGACGACGAGGGCCGGGTCGCCCTGCTGCTGTTCAGCGACGCGGCGCACAAGCCGGCGACGCTGCCGCCGGCCGTCGCGCTGCAGTCGCCCGCCGCGCTGCGCGCGTTTCTCAGCGTGCACGGCGACAAGATCACGACGGTCTTCTTCGACATCGCGGGGCCGCATCCGATGCAGGCCGAGCCCGTCGAGGTGCTCAGGGCGCTCGACGCCTGAGTCGGGGCTTGCGTCGCCCCTTCGCCTCTGGGCGAGATCAGGAGATCTCGCCGAGGCAGGTCGTTCAGCATGGCGGATTCAGGCGGTCAGTGCAACACCGGTTTCTGGTGGGTTTGAGAGTAGTTGTTCGAGGGCTTCGGTCGGGGTTTTCCAGTCGAGGGTCATGCGTGGCCGGTTGTTGAGTTGGGTGGCGACGTA
>NZ_JAOPFX010000005.1 GCF_025515205.1 Microbacterium fluvii
TGTTCGAGGGCTTCGGTCGGGGTTTTCCAGTCGAGGGTCATGCGTGGCCGGTTGTTGAGTTGGGTGGCGACGTAGTCGAGGTAGTCGGCGGTGTAGCCGGCGAGGTCGGTGCCTTTCGGGAAGTACTGGCGGAGCAGGCCGTTGGTGTTCTCGTTGCTGCCGCGTTGCCAGGGTGAGTGCGGGTCGCAGAAGAAGATCCCGTCGCGGAGGTCTGCTTCGATGGTGATCCGGGCGTGCGCGGCCATCTCGATGCCCTGGTCCCAGGTCACTGAGCGTCGCAGCAGGTCGGGGAGTCGGCGCATCTGGGTGATCATCTGGTCGGCGACGGTCTGCGCGTCGCGTTGTTGGGGCAGGTGCAGCAGGATGACGAACCGGGTGGTCCGTTCCACGAGGGTGCCGATCTGCGACTTCCCGTCCTTGCCGATGATGAGGTCGCCTTCCCAATGTCCCGGGACGGCACGGTCATCGACTTCGGCGGGCCGTTCGGAGATCAGCACCATGTCCCGGATCTTGCTGCCCCCGGCGGGGTCGCGTCGTGCCCGGGCTCGTGGCTTGCGAACTGCGCGGCCGGAGCGCAGCGCCTGAGTGAGTTCGCGTCGCAGCTCACCGCGCCCTTGAACGAACAGCGACCGGTAGATCGCTTCGTGAGAGATCCGCATGCTCTCATCCTCCGGGAAGTCGACCTGGAGCCGGTGGGAGATCTGCTGAGGCGACAGTCGCAACAGCAACTGCCGTTCAACCTCTGCCCGTAACCGGTCGTTAGTGGACAGCTTCGATGGCTTCGGCCGCGACAGTCGCCGGTCCGCACGTCCCTGCGCGGTCGATGGTGAGTAAACCACTGGCTGCGACGGCGGCCGTGTCACCCGCTTCGGCCGGTAACGAGGCGACGAGCCCCGGTTCCGACTCAACTCCCGCTGCACGGTTGACGGCGCCCGTCCGATCGCCCCCGCGATCTGCCGGATCGACTCTCCCCGCCCCACCCCGACCGCGATCCGTTCCCGCTCCGCGATCGTCAGGAACCGGTCAGAAGGCTCGAACAAAGACAACGGCGGCATGCCGCCAGCATCCCGGAACCATGTCTCCGCGCCCTGACGCGACGCGCCCACCGCCGCCGCAGCATCCGCAGTACTCAACCCCGCCGCGATCCCCCGCCAAAACCCCCGCTTCACCGACCTCAACACCAACAGCATCGACACCCCTCACATCAGGGTGTTGCACTGACCCCTTGAGACCGCC